>NZ_CP084028.1:0-28675 GCF_020181595.1 [Mycobacterium] vasticus
GGTGCCGGGTGTGGTTGGGGTGCCGGGTGTGGCGCCTGCGGGGCCGACGGTGCCGGGTGTGGTTGGGGTGCCGGGTGTGGCGCCTGCGGGGCCGACGGTCGGATGTAGGGCCTTGTCCAGGTCGGACTCATTCATGTGTGGTGTTGACGGAGCGTCAAAGTTCGCACCGTGGTTCCGCAACCATTCGCGGGCGTCACCGCCGACATCCATCGCGCTGAACATCGATGTGGTCGCAGTGACGATCGCCTCATTCGCGTCGATCCCGACGTGCGTTGCCGAGCTGTTGGCTTGGGCGATGACCCCATTGATCTGGAGCAGCTTGGATGCTATTGAGTCTTGCTTCTGGAGAATGTCGTTGATCTGTTTGTTGCCGTCATTGGCAATCTCGGTCAGACGGTCGCGAAGGTGCCTTACTGCGTCAGCGACCCTGCTGTTGGCTGTGCTCTTAGCGCGGCAGTCGTCGCGGACCTTTAGGAGCCGCTTCATGCCGGTCCGCAGCTTGGCGAGCATGTCGTCGGCGGTGTGACCGCTGTTGTTCTTTCCGAAGAACGTCAGAGCTTTGTCGACCTCGCTGGCCTCTTGGTCTTTGACATCGGCATGGTCGGACCAGAAGGTGACTGCGACCTCTAGTTGGGACGGCGGGGAGGGCCACCAGACTCCGACTAGCCAGGCCGACCATTCGCCGGGCGGGAGGTCACTCACCGCACACGCCCTTCATTGTGCGGTCTTTGTCAGTCGAGTCATCGATGGCTGCCTGCAGTCGGGGATCATCTGCGACTGGGGTTGTCGCAATCGCCACAAAGGTCTGGTAAGAAGCGGCTAGGGCCTGCGCTGCCTCCCGATAGGTGGGTTCGAGAGCCGGAGCGGCGGCCGTCGTTTCAAGGATCAGAGCGCCGTTTGTGGCTGAAATTCGTGCGAGGGCGATGTTGTTGGGTGTAGTCGTCTCGATGTGTTCGCCGTGCGCTGCAAGCACGTAGCGATCACACAGGTGCGCCTTGGCCGCCGCCTTCTCCTTCGCCGTATAGGTTGGCACCGTTGATCGGGTGAGTGCTATTACGCCGACGACCAAGGCGACAACGGCGGCGAGGAGCGTCAGGCTGTGCATGGCGGCGGGCCGTCTACGAGCCCGAACTACTCGCGGTGCAGGCCAGGTTGGCGGTGTCGCAGTCACAGTGCGGATGGTAACTCCGAACGCTGGTTTCCCGCTTACACGACTGTTCGAAGGGGTAGCACGCTGTGGTGTCTAGTGTTGGTGTCAGTCAGAAGTCGGTCAGTTGTCGCAGAGGTCCTTCATCGCCCGGTTCTTGTCAAGGGCAGCATCAAGCACCGCTTGGTTCTCCGTGTCGTCGGCCATTCCCTCAGTCTGTTTAACCGTCATAGTTCGATAGGCGGTCGCCAAGGCCAATGCGGCATCGCGAAAGGCGCTGTCCAGCGCCGGATCCGCGGCGGCGGTCTCCAAGATAAGAGCGCCGTTGGTTGTGGAGATTCGAGCGAGCGCAACATCGCCGCTGCTGGTCTCGATACGCGCGGCCTGAGCGGCTAGCCGGTACCTGGAGCACAACTGCGTTTGTGCCGTAGCTTTCTGGGCCGCGGTGTAGGTAGGGACCAGGTTGGCGCCGGATTGGGAGAGTCCCATGACCAGTGCGACCGTGGACAGAGCGGTGTTGGCGATTATGCCGACCACTAGCAGGGCGTACAGCCGACGGCGAGGTCGATGCGGTACGGGCACGGGTACGGGCCATTGCGCAGCCATAGTCAGCTACCACACAAGGTCTTCAGTACCGAATCTTTGGCGTTTACGTCATCGGAGGTCGATTGCATCTGCGGATCGTCAGCCGTCTTTCCCGTCGATACCGCCACCAGGGTTTCGTAGGTCACAGCAAGGTTCTGTGCCGCGTCGCGGTACGCGGGATCCAGGGCGGGATCTGCTGCGGCCGCGCGGAGGATCAAGGCGCCGTTGGTCAATGAGATTCGCGAAAGCGCCGTGTTGCCGGGAATATTTGTCTCTATGTGTTGGGCTTGTGCGGCGAGCTTGTAGTTGCTGCACAGTTGTGACTGGGCGGTGGCGCGCTCCGCGGCAGTGTAACTCGGCCCAGACGCCCTGCCGTGTCGCGTCAGTACCACGGTGAGAGACCCCGCAGCCAGCGCGGTGCTTAGTAGCACCCCGACAACCAGAGAGGCCGTCAACCAGCGAGGCGGCCCAGCGGGAGGCGGGACGGGCCAAGGCGGTGGTGTCATCGTCACCCGGTGGATCGTAACCCTGAGGTAGCAAATTGCACGTCAGGCACAGGCCCAACCAGGGTTGCCTCTGCCCGCAGGGGAGGCGGTACTTCGGTGCGTGCCCGTCAGTTCGAAAGTTTGACCGACACGACCCAGCCCGACACCAAGATCGTTGCCGACGGTGCAGCAGACAGCCAGGTCGGTACCAAACGGTGTGCAGATGCCCGATGGACGTTAGGCTGCCGGGTCCGGTGCCGTCATCGGCGACCACGATCACGGCGGCCGACGTCGCCCACACCCGGCGATGCGCGCGAAATAGCGGCCTCACGGGCATTCGCCTGGACAGTGTCGATGGACCAATCTCCGAGGCGGCGCCAAACCCCTACTTCGCCAACGGCTTATAGAAAACCAGCCCGTTGCCCTTGTTGTCATAGACCACGGCTCGGCGCTCGTGAGCGTCGTCGTAGGGGCCCTTCACGATTCCGCCGCCACTGGCCTCGATCGCCTTCGCGGCGCCGTCGACGTCGTCGGTCTTGATGCCGACCACCACCTGCCCGTGAATCGGGTGATCCACCGCGGTGGCCAACGCCAGGGTCACCGAGCCGCCGTCGAGGGCGGCGAAGTGCGCGCCGTCGCGAAACTTCAACGGCATACCCAGGGTTTCGCTGTAGAACTTGATGGATTCGTCCAGGTCGTCGGTGGACAAGACGATCATCCGAATGTCGTGGTCGCTCACGGGGGCCTCCTATGGATTCGCTCTCGCTCCAGGCTAGGCCCGCGATACGGTCAGCGGGTGGGTAAACGTCTCGCTGCTCTTGTGCTCGCACTTGTCCTCGTCGGGCTGCTGGTCAATGCGGCGGTCACCGGCCGCGTCGCACGGGCCGCCGAGCCGTTCGGCGGCGGCCGGGTGCTGGACCTGCCGGGGCCGGACCTCAACGTCCGCGAGTACGGCTCCGGCGGCGATCACGCGGTGGTGCTCCTGCACGGCTACACCGCGTCGATTCAGTGGTGGGAGGCCGTGGCGCCCTCGTTGGCGAACGGCAACCGGGTGATCGCGATCGACCTGATCGGCCACGGCGGTTCCGAAGCCCCTCGCGATGCGGCGGCCTACAGCGCCGAGTCGCAGGCGACCGCTGTGCGCCAGGCCTTGGACACCCTCGGTGTGCGCCACGCGGTAGTGATCGGGCATTCGATGGGTGGCATGGTGGCTACCGCGCTGGCCGAGAGCACTCCGGAAGTGGTTGACCGCGTGGTGGTGTCCGACACCCCTGGTGCCGACGGTCTGGTCGCTATGCCCGCCTTGGGTGACGCGGTCTGCTGGCCCGTACTGGGCGCCTCCCTGGACCGGCTGCGCAGTATCGACGCCGTCGACAAGACCTCGCTGCAGACCGGATTCGCCGCCGACTATCCGGTGCCCGACTTCGCCTACCGGTCGGTGAAAGGTATGACGCACAACGCATTGTGCGGTCCCCGCAAGGCCCCCAGCTTCAACGCGCAGCGCGCGGTGGCCGACCGGCTCGCTGACCTGGGCAAGCCGGTGCTGGTGCTGTGGGGCGAGCGCGACGTGCTCACCCCGACCCAGACCAATGTCGAGCGCTACGGTGAGGCGGGCCGGCAACCCGTCGTCATCGCCGGATCAGGACATACTCCGATGGTGGAGAAGCCGACTGACTTCCTCAGCGCGGTAAAGGATTTCGCCACCGCGAAGGCGCATTAACCACCCCAGCTCTCCCGCGCCACCCGCCGGAAGTTCCCGCCGAGCACCGCGGCCACGTCGGCAGCGGCCCAGCCGCGCGCCGAAAGGTGTTCGCGCAGCCCAATCCAGGTCTCCGGCGGCATCCACTGGATCGGTCCCCAGCGGGTGTAGCTGTCGTCGAACAGCTGCGGGTTGGCGGCCATCTCGTCGGTGAGTTCGGTGTGGTCGAAGGAGAAGTCGGTGCTGACCCCGACGTGCTCGACGCCCACCAAATCGACGGCGTACTCCAGGTGTCGTGTCATCGCGTCGAGTGTTGGGGTGTTGGGCCCCAAGAAGATTCCCACCCCGGTGATGCCAATGACGCCACCGGTGGCCGCGCACGCCCTGGCCTGGTCGTCGGTGATGTTGCGGGGGTGATCCCAGACCGCCCGCGTGCAGGAGTGGCTGTAGACCACGGGGCCACGAGATACCTCGCACAGGTCCAGGCCGGTGCGGGCGCTGCAGTGCGAACCGTCGGGAACCATGCCGACGGTGTTCATCTCCGCCACAATGGCACGTCCCCACGCGGTCAGCCCGGTGTCGTCGCCGTCCAGGCAACCACTGCCGGCGCGGTTGGCGTGGTTGTAGGTGGGCAACAGGGTGCGCACCCCGTGCGAGACCAGCACCGCCAGGTTGTCCAGGTCGTCGTCGAGCGGGTTGGAGTCCTCCAGATCGAACACCACCGCGATCCCGCCCGCCCCAGTGATCACATCCACGTCGTCCACCCCGGTCGCCAACGTCACGCCGGGCAGGGCGTCGACGGCGCTGCGGAAGTGCCGCAGCAGGGCCATGGTGTCGGCGAAGCTTTGCGGCGAATAGCCCGCGTTCACCGACACCAGCGCACCGCCGGGGTGCTGGTAGCGGGTCAGCGGCGCCACGTCGGTGCCGTCGCGCAGCGGCAGACAGGTGTGCTGATCCCACAGCAGGGTGCTCATAGTCGCTGATCTTGCACCGCGCGGCGCCCGGGCGCGACGCATTATGGTGGCCGCATGGCTATCGACGTGCGGCCCGCGAAGAAATCCGACCTCACCGCGCTGGGTGCGACGCTGGGCCGGGCGTTCTACGACGATCCGGTGTCGATGTGGATGCTGCCCGACGCCGACACACGCACCGCGCAGCTGTCGAAGTACTTCGCCACCTCCACCCGGTATCACCACCTCGGTGGCGGCGGCGTGGAGGTCGCCTGCGACGGCACGACGGTGGGTGCGGCGGCGCTGTGGGACCCGCCGAATCGGTGGAAGCAGTCGAAGGCCTCTCAGCTGCGCATGTTGCCGGCGTTGATCTGGGCGTTCGGCCCGAAAATCTCACGGGGACGGACGATCTCGGACCTGCTGGAAGATAACCACCCCGAAGAGCCGCACTGGTATCTGGCGGTGATCGGCAGTGATCCCAGTGCCCGTGGCAAAGGTTTCGGACAGGCCGTGATGCGGTCCCGTTTGGACCGTTGCGATGCCGAGCACGCGCCCGCCTACCTGGAGTCCAGCAAGCTGGAGAACGTGCCTTACTACGAGCGCTTCGGTTTTCAGGTGACCGGCGAGATCACGCTGCCCGACGGCCCGACGCTGTGGAAGATGTGGCGCCAGCCGCAATAACTAGTCGTCGACGGTGCCGCTGAGGCGTTCGGCGGCGGCGAGATAGTCCCGGGCGAACTCGAACACGACGTCGCGCGCGGGCTTGACCTTGTTCATCAGCCCGACGCCCTGGCCGACGAAATAGGTGGCCAGGGCTTGCGCGCCGGGATGTCCGGCGTTGGCCAGCTTGTCGACACGGCGCAGGGCCGGTTCGGCCAGCATGGACTGCAGCGGCAGCGGCAGGGTGGTGTGCCCGCTGTCGTTGGGCCGCCAGGCGTCGGTCCAGTCCGAAGCCAGTTGCCGGGCAGGCTTTCCAGTCCGACCGGTGGAGCGGATGGTGTCGCGGGAGGTGGCGGCGAGCATCTTCTGCACGGTGTGCGGGGCGGTCTCGGCCTCCTCGGTGGTCAGCCACACCGAACCGGTCCACGCCCCGGCCGCACCGAGGGCCACGCAGGCCGCCATCTGCCGGCCCGTCACGATCCCGCCGGCGGCCAGCACCGGCACCGCGTCGTCGATGGCCTCGATCACTTCGGGCACCACCACCAGGGTGGAGACCTCGCCGCAGTGCCCGCCCGCCTCGGTGCCCTGGGCGACGATCAGGTCGACGCCGGCGGCCACCTGCTTGATCGCGTGCTCCTTGGCGCCAACCAGGGCGGCGACCGGGATGCCGTTGTTCTTGCCGGAGGCGATCATGTAATCCGGGGGTACCCCGAGCGCGTTGGCCATCAGCCGGATGGGATGGGTGACGGCGACCTCCAGCAGTTGCTCACCGGAGCTGCCCGCCAGCATCGCCGAACCCAGCCGCGGGGTGTCCTCGGGCTCAATGTCGTGTGCCGCCAACAGATCTGCGATGAAAGTCCGGTAGTCGTCGGGGATTCGGTCGGCCAGCTGGCGCCCGGACAGGCTCTCACCCTTGCCCTCGAACTTGGCCGGCACGATGATGTCGATGCCGTAGGGCTTGCCCTTCACCTGCTCGTCGATCCAGCTCAGCTCCTGATCCAACTGCTCCGGGGTGTAGGCGGCACCGCCGAGCACACCGAAACCGCCCGCGTTGGTCACCGCGGCCACGACGTCGCGGCAGTGGCTGAACGCGAACAGTGGAAAGTCGATGCCGTATTGATCGCACAGGGAGGTCTTCACAGGCGCTCCTTCGCTGGACAGGGCCGTCCGGAGAAGTATCAGCCCAGTAGTGCGTCGGCGTCAGCCGGTCCGTCAATTCACCGTGTCCTCGCTGACCAGCGTCGCCCGGAACTGCATCACCCGGTACGGCCAGCCGCGCTCGGTGTTCCACTGCGACACCAGCAAACCCACCCCGCCGGGCCGGTCCACCCGCGAACCGGGCAGCACGTAGCCGCCGTAGAGCTGGGCCACCCGGCCGCCGGGGTGGTCTTCGTCGTCCCAGCTGCTGCCTACCACCGGCAATTGCATTGGCACATCGGCCAATTCATCAGACGGGGAACCAAGCACCCGATATCCCAGCGCGTAGCGCGACGCCACGAACCCGCCGAGCACCCAGCAGCCGCGGGCCAGCCGCCGCAGCGACAGCTCCCCCCACCGCTCACCGGCCGGGTTGATCGGCACCGGAGTTCGGCCCCAGGCCCGCCGCCCGCCGCGGTAGCCCCAGCCGGAGTACTTGGCGGGATCGCCGATGTCGGCGGGGCGCACCCGGCGCAGGATCACCCCCTTGTCGCGCTGAAATCCCGTGGACACCACATAGATCCAGCCGTCGTCGGGGTCGTAGTCCCAGGACCAGCATTGAGCGTGCCCGCGGTGCAGCCGGGCCGGGAATTTCGCGCCGAGGTTGTGCCAGGAGACGCCGCTGTCGGCGGAGCGCCAGATCTCCGTCCAGGCCACGTTTCCGAAGCCGCGGTTGACAATCGCGTGCAGGTAGAGCATCTGATCCACCCGCAGCAGATCAGAGGGGATCACCGTGCTGATCGAGCTGCGGTCGCGTCGGCCCGACGGCTCGCGGTGCCGGTAGTGCCAGAGCTGGCGGGCGTAGTCGGCGTCGGCGCCGCCGGCGCGCTGATAGCGGATCCGGTGGCGCGCGTCGCCGGTGCCGATCAGGATCACCGGGGAACGCCAGTCGCCTCGGCCCACGCGCTCACCGGCGAAGGTGTCGCCGAACACCGACACCAGGGTGCCGTTTGGCGCCAGCACCGAGGCGCCCAGATCGGCACACGTCACGCCCCACCGGTCGGTGACACCCGGGCCGGTGATGTCGGCCAGTTTGCCGGGCACCGCGGCGGCGGGGCTCACCGCTTCAGGTCGTGCCGCGCCAGCCGACGGCGCCGACGGCGATCATCCGGAGTTGTTTGACGGCAACGTGTTTGATCTCCGCGACGGCTTCGGCGTCCGAGGCCTCCTCGATGGCCTCGGCGCTGACGATCATGGCGTTGACGAACAGCCCCGCCAGGATGTTCAGGTCCTCGGTGGTCCAGCCGCTCAACTTCGGGAAGCGCGCCAGGTCGGTGGCCAGCTCCGAGGTGATGAGCCGGATCTCGGTGCGAATCGCATACCGCAACACCGTCATTCCGCTGGAGCGTTCCCGGTTGATGAACCGCCAGTATTCGGGGCGCGCCGCCACGCTGTCGATCAGGATCTCCACCGACGACTCGATGACACGGCTGGGGTCCACGCCCCCGCTACGGGCGTCGCGCAGCGTTTCGCGCAGTGCCCGAAACGATTCGTCGATGAGCACCAGGCCCAACGCGTCCATCGACTCGAAGTGCCGGTAGAAGGCGGCCGGGACGATCTGGGCCGCGCGGGTGACCTCGCGCAGGCTCAGCGCGCTGAAACTGCGTTCGTCGAGCAGGGTCAACGCCGCACCGATGATGGCGCGGCGGGTGGCCTCTTTGCGTTCCTCGCGCGACGCCCGCTCGGGGCGTTCGGTCCGTGGTGGTCGGGGAGGCCGCTCCAGCCGGGGCGGGCGCGGTGGCCGCGTGCGCCCGGCACGTGAGTTCGGCGTACGACTGTTCACTGTTGTGAAGCGTAACACAACCGGAGATTCACCCTTGACGACTCGTGAACGAGTGTTCACTGTGTACATATGTTCACTCAAACTTTGACGCGCCGGGTACTGAGCTCCAGCCTGATCGGCTTGCTCACCGGCCCGCACGGGGTCGACCGGTACACCGAACTGGTGGACCCGACCTGGACCCAGGGCGACGCCCGGGCCCGGGTGGTCGCCGTGCGCCGCGCCACCCCGCGCAGCGTGACCCTGCTGCTGGAGCCCAACGACGCGTTCGGCGGCTTCAGAGCAGGCCAGCACATCAACCTGTCCGTCGACATCGACGGCCGCAAACGCACCCGGTGCTACTCGCCGGCCAGCGCCGAGGGCCAGCGGCTGCTCGAACTGACCATCGGCCGCCACGAGGGCGGCCTGGTCTCCGAGCACCTGTACCGCAACGCCCGGCCTGGAATGATCGTCGGCCTGGACAAGGTCGGCGGCGACTTCGTGCTGCCGGCCGTGCGGCCCCGGCGCATCCTGCTGATCTCCGGCGGCAGCGGCATCACCCCGGTGATGTCGATGCTGCGCACCCTGCTCGCCGAGCAGTACGCCGGCAGGGTGGCGTTCGTCCACTACGCCCGCAACCCCGAGGAGGCCTGCTACCGCGACGAACTCGCCACGATGCCGCGGGTGAAGGTGCTGCACGGCTACACCCGCACCTCGCAATCCGGTGACCTGCAGGGCTATTTCGACGCCGAGCACCTGCAGGCGGCGATGCCCGACGCCGAGGCGGTGTTCGTGTGCGGCCCGCCGGCCCTGATCGCAGCGGTGCGTGAGCAGCGGCCCGACGCCATCTCGGAGAGCTTCGTGCCGCCGGTGTTCACCGCGCCGCCCAAGGCGTCCGGGGGCCAGGTGAGCTTTCTGGGCAGCACCATCGCCGTCGTCGACGACGGCCGGACCCTGCTGGAGCAGGCCGAGGCGGCCGGGCTGGCACCGGCCAGCGGCTGCCGGATGGGCATCTGCCACAGCTGCACCTGCCGCAAAACCGCTGGCGCCGTCCGCAATCTGATCACCGGCGCCGTCTCCACCGCCGAGAGCGAAGACATCCAGATCTGCGTGTCAGTGCCCGTCGGCGACGTCCAGATCGACCTGTAGAAACCAAAGGAGCCAACCATGTCCGCACCCGTTCTCGAACCGACCGACGTTCTCGAAGCGCCGCGCTCAGATCTGCCTGCACGGCTCGATGAGTTCGGCGCCGAACTCGACGCCATCCGCCAGCGCGTCCTCGACGACCTCGGGGAACGCGACGCCGACTACATCCACAAGATGATCAAGGCGCAGCGCTCCCTGGAGGTCGGCGGGCGCGCCCTGCTCTTCTTCAGCATCATCCCGCCGGCCTGGCTGGCAGGCACCGTGATGCTGGGTCTGTCGAAGATCCTCGACAACATGGAGATCGGCCACAACGTCATGCACGGCCAGTACGACTGGATGGGCGAGCCGGCGTTGTACGGCAGGGATTTCGAGTGGGACAGCGCCTGCCCGGCCGACCAGTGGCGGCACTCGCACAACTACATGCACCACACCCACACCAACATCGTCGGGATGGACCGCGATGTGGGCTACGGCATCCTGCGGATGAGCGACAAGCAGCCCTGGGAGCCCTACTTTCTGGGCAACCCGCTGTATGCCTTCCTGCTGATGGTGCTGTTCCAGTACGGCGTCGCGGTGCACGAGTTGGAGACCGAGCGCATTCGGGCCGGCGAGATCGGTTTCGCCGACAAGAAGGAGATGCTGCTCGAGACCTGGCAGAAGGTTCGCCGCCAGACCCTCAAGGACTACGTGGCGTTCCCGCTGCTGGCCGGGCCGTTCGCGCCGCTGGTGTTCGCCGGCAACATGACCGCCAACCTGATGCGCAACGTGTGGTCCTACACGATCATCTTCTGCGGTCACTTCCCCGACGGTACAAGAGAATTCACCATCGAGGAGACCGAGAACGAGACCCGCGGGATGTGGTACTACCGCCAGATCCTCGGCTCGGCGAACCTGACCGGCGGCAAGTGGTTCCACATCTTCAGCGGCAACCTGTCGTTCCAGGTGGAGCACCACCTGTTCCCCGACCTGCCGGCGCACCGCTACGCCGAGATCGCGCCCGAGGTGCGGGCGATCTGCGAGCGCTATGGCGTGCCCTACAACAGCGGGCCGCTGCTCAAGCAGTTCGCCACCGTGGTGCGCAAGATCTGCAGGCTCGCTCTGCCTTGGAACTGACTAATCGACCCCGACGGTGACCTCGGTCGACTTGATGAACACCGTGGCGGGCTTGCCGACCTTGAGGTCGAGGTCCAGGGCGGCGTCGCGGGTCACCGAGGAGGTGATCACCTGCTCGCCTCCGTCGAGGCGGATCTTGACCACGGCCATCACCGCGCCGACGTCGACCTCGGAGATGGTTCCAGTGAGTTGGTTTCGCGATGACAGCTGCATGGCGGTCCTCCGGTTCTCGGTGCCCCCGACGGATCAACGGTAGATCAGCGGCGGGGCCCCAGCAGGGCAATCGAGGCATCGACCGCCGGGCCGGTGATCACGCCGACGTCGTCGCCGTCCTCGACAGCCAGCGCGGTCAATTCGCGCAGGCCGCCCAGCAGGATCACCGCCAAGGCGGGGGTGAGGGGGGGCAGGCCGGCCCGGCGGAAACCGGGGCTGCCGCTGAGTCGGACCAACAGGTTCGACATCAGCTCCAGTCCCCGGCGCTGGGCCGGCCTCGCCACCTCGCCCAGTGACGGCAGCTCCCGGATCCAGCTCAAGGTGATGGCCGGCCGGTCCCGGATCTGTGCGACGTAGGCGCCGACGGCCTGACGGATCTGGTCCTGCCAGTCGGCCCCCGGATCTACCGCGGCTCGGATCCGCGCGGCCAGGGCCTCGTTGTCGGAGCGCAGCAACTCCAGGAAGCACTGCTCCTTGCTGGCGAACCGGTCATAGAAGGTGCGTTTGGAGGTGCGGGCGGCGCGCACGATGTCGGCGACGGTGCTGGCCCGGTAGCCGCGCTCGGTGATCGAGTCGGCCAGGCCCTCGAGCAGGCGCAGCCGAAACGGGTCGGTTGAGGGCGCTGTTTCGTCGGCAACCACCGCCGTCATCGCTGCACCTCCCAACCCTTGCCAGTCGTTGGTACATAAGAGTACCGTGTCCGACAAGCATTTGGTACGCACTGGTACCACGTCCTGCGTCGGAAGGCGTGTCATGACCCAGACCCTCCCCGGTAACAGCACTGCCAGCACAGACGTCCCCGCTCCCGCGATCAACCTGCCACCCGGTCCGCGCATCCCCAAGACGCTCGGGATGGTGCTGTTCGCCTTGGCCCGGCGCCGGCTGGTCAATCGGCTGACCAAGCGGTTCGGCGCGGCCTTCACCGTCGACAGCCCGATCTTCGGGCCGACGGTCTTCGTCACCGAACCGGACCTGGCTCGGCAGGTTTTCCTGGCCGACCCCGAGGACCTCGGCAACATCCAGCCGAACCTGTCGCGCATCCTCGGCTCCGGCTCGGTGTTCGCGCTCGACGGCGCCGAGCACCGGCGGCGGCGCAACCTGCTGAGCCCGCCGTTTCACGGAAAGAGCGTGCGGGCCTACGAGCAGATCATCGTCGAGGAGACCCTCAACGAGATCAGGCAATGGCCCACCGGAACGTCGTTCGAGACGCTCGGGCCGATGAACCGGATCACCCTCAACGTCATCCTGCGGGCCATCTTCGGGGCCGAAGGCGCCGAACTCGACCAGCTTCGCGTCAGCCTGCCCAAGTGGGTCACGCTGGGCTCGCGGCTGGTGACGCTACCCATGCCGATCCGCAACTATGGCCGCTATACACCCTGGGGCAAGCTGGCGGCCTGGCGCGACCAGTACGAGCGCATCCTGGACAAGCTGATCGATGACGCGCAGGCCGACCCGAACTTCGCCGAGCGCACCGACGTGCTGACACTGCTGCTGAGCAGCACCTACGACGACGGCACGGCGATGACCCGCCGGGAGATCGCCGACGAGCTGCTAACCCTGCTGGCCGCCGGTCACGAGACCACCGCGTCCACCATGGCCTGGGTGTTCGAGCGGCTGTGCCGCCACCCGGAACTGCTCGACGAACTGACCGCCGAGGCCGACACCGACGCGAACACGTTGCGCCGCGCCACGATTCGCGAGGTGCAACGGGTGCGTACCGTGATCGACTTCGCCGGCCGGCACGTGTATGCGCCGAGTGTGCAAATCGGCGAATGGGTGATTCCGCGCGGACACGGGGTGATCGTCGGGATCAATCAGATCCACCAGAACCCTGCGGTGTTCCCCGACCCCGACCGGCTCGACCCGCAGCGCTTCCTGTCCGGCAACCCGTCGGCCTTCGAGTGGCTGCCCTACGGCGGTGGCAGCCGGCGCTGCCCCGGGTCGACTTTCGCCAACCTGGAGATGGACCTGGTGCTGCGAACGGTGTTGCGGCAGTTCACCATCGAGCCCACCACCGCGCCCGGCGAGAAGTACCACTCCCGCGGGGTGGCCTTCACCCCCAAGCAGGGCGGCCGGATCACGGTGCGCCCGAGGGGATAGCTACTGGCGCTGCAGCTGCCAGTCCGGCCGGATGTAGTGGCAGGTGTAGCCGTTCGGGAAGCGCTCCAGGTAGTCCTGGTGCTCGGGTTCGGCCTCCCAGAAGTCACCGGCCGGGCTCACCTCGGTGACGACCTTGCCCGGCCAGCGACCGGAGGCCTCCACGTCGGCGATGGTCTCGCACGCGACCCGGCGCTGCTCGTCGTCGAGGTAGAAGATCGCCGAGCGGTAGCTGGGCCCGACGTCGTTGCCCTGCCGGTTACGCGTGGTCGGATCGTGGATGGCGAAGAAGAACTCCAGCAGGCTGCGGTAGTCGGTCACCGCCGGGTCGTAGGCGATCTCGATGGCCTCGGCATGGCTGCCGTGGTTGCGGTAGGTGGCATTGGGGACATTGGGGTCGCCGGTGTAGCCGACGCGGGTGCTCAGCACGCCGGGCTGCTTGCGGATCAGATCCTGCATGCCCCAGAAGCAGCCGCCGGCCAGGATCGCGGTGTGGTTGGTCATGCCCCGATTATCCGCAGCTATCCGTGAGCCGCCAGTGGATAGGACCGATAGCTGGTCAGCACCGCGCTGGGCTCTCGGTGCGGCGGCGCCTGCGCGGTCAGCTCGGGGAATCGGTCGAACAGCGCCAGCAGGCCCGACCGGATCTGCATGCGGGCCAGTGGCGCACCCAGGCAGACGTGCGGGCCGAATCCGAACCCCAGGTGGGCGCTCTGCGGCCGGGTCAGATCCAGCCGGTCCGGGTCGGGGAAGACGGCCGGGTCGCGGTTGGCCGCAGCCAGCCCGAGCAGGATCGGGGATCCGGTCGTGATCACCCGGTCGCCGATCTCGATCGGCGCGGTGGCCACCCGGGAGATCATCTGCGCCGGGCTGACCAGCCGGACCAGCTCGTCCACGCCGGTCGGGGCGGCCAGCCGGCAGCGTTGCTCAGGGTTGTCGATCAGCATCGCGGTGGCCCCGGTGAGCACCGCCGTGGTGGTGTCATGCCCGGCCGACAGCAGGAAGATCGCGTTGTGCAGCAGCTCGTCGTCGGACAGTGGCAGGCCACTGGTGGCTACCACCGACAGCAGGTCGTGGCCGGGATCGGTGCGGCGCAGCGCCAGCAGGTCGGCGAGTAGGGCCTTCATCCCGGCCGCGGCGTCGTCGGCGGCGGTGAACACCGACCGGGGCGCCGCGGGTTCCAGCGCGGCGATCAGCGCCATCGACCAGGTCGCCAGGTTGTCCAGTTCGCTGTCGGGAACCCCCAGCAGGGTGGCGATCACCCCCAGTGGCAGCGGCTTGGCGAACTCGGCCACCAGGTCGAAGCCACTCGCGTCCAGCCGGGACGCCAAAGACCTGGCGCGGGAGGCGACTTCGGCCTCGAACGACGCCAGCGCCCGAGGCGTGAACGCCCGCGACAGCGGCGCCCGCAGCCGGCGGTGGTCGTCGCCGGACCGGTAGAACAGGTTGTGCTCCACGTGGGTCAGGTACGGCCGGCCCTGATCGAGCTTGCCGCGGTACAGGTTTCGCCGGTCGGTGCCGGCCCGCTCGTCACGCAGCAGGGCCAGCACGTCGGCGTGGCGGGTGAGCACCCACAGCCCCTGGCTGTTGCGGTGCACCGGATCGGCGACGGCGAACCGGCGCTGATACGCCAGCGGATCGGCATGCAGATCCGGATCCCGGAAGTCGAAGTCGAGTAGCGCCATCAGGTGCGTTCGGCGATCCAGGACGCCACCAGGTCGGCGCAGACGGTACGGCTGTCGCCCGGGTGCTGCAGGTAGTGGTCGCCGGCGATGAAGTGCAACTGCTTGTCGGTGCCGGCCAGCGAATCGTAGATATGGTGAGCGTCGCTGGGGAACACCCCGGTGTCCGCGGTGCCCTGAATCACCAACGACGGCAACGTGATCCGACCCAGGTGCGGGGCGCCCTGGCAGAACGACGTCTGCAGGCTCCACATGGACAGCCAGGTACGCAGCGTGCAGTGCGCGGCGATGTTGTACGGCGCGCGGTTGGCGCGGCGCGGGTCCCCCAGATAGCACTGGTTCAACGGGCGGTCCGACGGGTCCAAGGAGGCGTCCAGGTAGCGCGGATCGGCCCACACCCGATGCACCGAGAAGGACCGGTCGTAGGTGCCGCCGGCCCTCAGCCGCTTCAGTTCCGCCTGCGCCCAGGCGGTGATCCGGTTGTTGCGGTCGCGCTGGGCCGCTCGGTAGCGGGCGATGAACTCCGGGGTGTACGGCGGGGCGTTCTGCTCGGCGTACATGTCCAGGGCCGAGTCACAAGAGAGCGGATCGAACTCGTCGGTCACCGACGGGTCCATCCACGCGGTCAGCACCTCCGGGCGCCCGGCGTGCGCCTGAGTCGACACGTACAGGTCCCCTGGCGGCAGCGCATTGACCGCATCGGGCACCGGGCCGCCCCCGACGGCGGTGATGTGCGGGTCCACCGCCTGGGACTGGTAGGCGGCCATCAGCGATCCACCGCCGGAGTTGCCCAGCAGCACGACCACCTCGACACCGGCCTGCTCGCGCAGCCAGGCCACCCCGGCCGCGATGTCGGCCAGCGCGTGTTCGAGCAGGAACAGCGACTCACCGCTGCGATACCGGGTGTTCCAGCCCAGAAACCCGTAGCCGCGTTGCGCCATCAGCGGCGCCAGATAATGCTCGGCAAAGTCCACGTTGTAGTGGCTGGCGATCACCGCCACCTTCGGCCTGACACCGGCCGGGGTCCAGTACAGCCCCTGCGCGGGGTGATACCCGGCCGGGTTCACATCCGCCGATGCCGAAGTGAGCGAAACGAATTCGCGGGTTACCGCCACTGCATGACTCCTTTGGTCAAGAACCTTCCTCGAGCCAGCTCACCGAGCGGTACCAGGTGTCGGTGAGTGTCTTGATGGCTGCTTCGTCGTCGAGTTCGCGGCCGGCGACGTCGCCGCCGGCCACCAGCCAGACGTAGGTGAAGTGATTGAGCATCGCGACGATCGCCGACCCGACCAGTTCCGGATCCGCATCGGGCGCATAGCCTTTGCGCTGCGCCATCCGCACCGTCTGCGCCACCCAGTCGATGGCGTCGGCGCACATCTCGCGCCAGCGCTGGGCGAACTCGTCGTTGATCATCGCCAGCTGGAACACCCCGACCATGACACCGAGGTGTTCGCGATAGGTCTCCCAGTGCGCCCGCACCGATTCCTCGATGATCTCCCGCAGATCCTGGCCCGGGTGCAATGCCTGCACCGCACGGCTTTTCGCCGAGATCCGGAACTCCTCGGCCAGCGCCGCCAGCAGGTCTTCCTTGGACTCGAAGTAGTGGTAGAACGACGCCGGTGAGCGTTTGGCGGCCGAGGTGATGTCGGTGATCGTCGTCTTGAAGAAACCCTTGGCCGCGATAACCTCGCGGGCGGCCTGCTCCAGGCGGGCCTGGGTGTCGCGGCCGCGGACGGTGGGACGGGCGGCCTCACCGGCGGCGGTCACGCCGGTGCCGTCCGGTGCAGTTCGCCCACCAGGCCGGCCAGCCGGCGTTCGCCGTCCGGCGTCTGGCCTCCGGCGGCCAGGAAGCGCTTCATGACCGGTAGCGCCGCACCGCGGTCGAGCACTTGGGCGAACGCGGAGCGCTCCACCGCCAGGCCGGCGGCCAGATCCGGCGCGGCCAGGGTGGCCTTGACGGCGGCGACGTCGGCCGGTGGCACCGAGGCGATGCGCCCCACCAGCCGATCGAGAAAGGGCACGACGGCGTCCGCATCCAGCGCCCGATTCACCAGGCCGTAGCGCTCGGCCAGCTGCGCGTCCAGATCGTCGTGACCGAGGATGACCTCCAGTGCGCGGCCGCGCCCCAGCAGGTGGCGCAGGTGCTGCGGGCCGGAGCCGGCCGGGATGACCCCGATCCCGGTCTCGATCTGGTTGAACACCGCCCGGTCGGTCACCGCGAACCGCAGATCCAGGTTGACCAGCAGCTCCATCCCGCCGCCGGCAATCCGTCCCGCGACCACCCCGATGGTGACCTGATCCAGTGCCCGGAATGCGCCGACCAGGTCCTGGAAGGAGCCGACGGCGGCCTCCGGGTCGTCCGTCGACGCGGTCAGCAATGCCAGGTCGACGTGGGCGATGAAGAAGTCGGGGTTGGCGCTTTCCAAGACCACCACCCGTACCTGCTCACCGGCGGCGCGCAGCCACGTCACCAGCCGCCACAGGTCGCCCATCATGGCGGCGTCCATCAGATTGATCTCGCCGTGGTCGATGAGCACCCGGGCCACCGGTCCGTCGTGGGTGACGCGCAGCGTCGTCAGTGAATCGAGGCCCATGCGCGACGGGTTCAGCCGAGCTCGGTGGTGGCTGAGCCGGACGTGACGACCTTAGGGTCGGCCGCCCGATCGGTGCTGGTCAGCAAGGCGCGCGCCCGCTGCGGGTCGGGCTCGAAACCAGGTGTGTCCCGGCACAGCTCGACCATGATGCCGTTGGGGTCCAGGTAGTACAGCGAGTGGCACCAGCCGTGGTCGACGTCCATCAACGCCTTGACCCCGGCGGCGTCCATCCGGGCCCGGACCTCGTTCTGCTTCTCCTGGGTGGCCCGGAACGCCACGTGGTTCACCCAGACCGGCAGGCCGTTCGGCCGGGACAACGAGCTGGACCAGTCGGATTTCTCCCCGACGCCGTGCAGGTCGAAGAAGGCGATGCAGGAGCCGTCGCCCAGGTCGTAGAACACGTGCCGGAAGTAGCCGTCCTGCAGGTGCTCGACCTCGGTGTGGACAAGTGGGAACCCCAGCAGATCCTCGTAGAAGTGATTGGTCGCTTCCAGGTCGGCGCAGGCGTAGGCGGCATGGTGCAGGCCGACGGCCGGTTTGCTGGGCGTCATGGACGTCACCGTAGCACCGAATCCGAATATAAACCCGGATTCGAATCTGAACCTCTCGACAACACCGGTAGAACGTGTTCTAGTTCTTGGCATGACCGCCAAGTTCAGCCGCGCCGAGCTCGCGGCCGCCTTCGAGACCTTCGAGCAGACCGTCGCGCAGGCCGCGGCCAGCAAGGACTGGGATGCCTGGGTGGGCCACTACACCCCTGACGTCACCTACGTCGAGCACGCCATGGGCACCATGCACGGCCGTGACGAGGTGCGCCCCTGGATCCGCCAGACCATGTCGACGTTCCCGGGCAGCCACATGACCGAGTTCCCGGCCCTGTGGACGGTCATCGACGAGGACACCGGACGGATCATCTGCGAACTCGACAACCCGATGCGCGACCCGGGCGACGGCACCATCATCAGCGCCACCAACATCTCGATCGTCACCTACGCCGGCGACGGCCTGTGGTCCCGTCAGGAGGACATCTACAACCCGATGCGCTTCGTCTCCGCGGCCATGAAGTGGTGCAAGAAGGCCAGGGAACTCGGCACCCTCGATGACGAGGCGGCCGCCTGGGCGCTGGAGATCGGCGGCGCCGCATGACCGCCAAACCCAAGCTCGTCATCGGCGCCAATGGATTCCTCGGTTCGCACGTCACCCGCCAGCTCGTCGACGCCGGCCATGACGTCCGGGTGATGGTGCGCCCCAGCGCCAACACCGTCGGCATCGACGACCTGGACGTCACCCGGTTCCACGGCGACGTGTTCGACTCGGCCACCCTCGCCGAGGCGATGACCGGCTGCGACGACGTCTACTACTGCGTCGTCGACGCCCGGTCCTGGCTGCGCGACCCGGCGCCGCTGTTCCGCACCAACGTCGACGGGTTGCGCAACGTCCTCGACGTCGCCGTCGCGGAACCGATCGCCGCCGGGCTAAAGCGGTTCGTGTTCACCAGCAGTTACGCGACGGTCGGCCGGCGTCACGGTCATGTGGCGACCGAGGAGGACATCGTCGACCCGAAAGGCCTCACCCCCTACGTGCAATCTCGGGTGCAGGCCGAGAACCTGGTGCTGCGGTACGCGGCCGAAGCCGGCCTGCCCGCGGTCGCGATGTGCGTGTCCACCACCTACGGCGACGGTGACTGGGGCCGGACCCCGCACGGCGCCTTCATCGCCGGCACGGTGTTCGGCAAGCTGCCGTTCGGAATGAACGGCATCGAGCTGGAGGTGGTCGGGGTCGACGACGCCGCCCGGGCGATGATCCTGGCCGCCGAGCGCGGTCGCAACGGGCAGCGCTACCTGGTCTCGGAACGGATGATCGCACTGAACGAAGTGGTTCGGATCGCCGCCGACGAGGCGCACGTGCCGCCGCCGAGCCGCTCGATCTCGGTGCCGGTGCTCTACGCACTGGGCGCACTGGGCAGCTTCAAGAGCAGGCTCACCGGCAAAGACGCCGAGCTGTGCCTGAGGTCGGTGCAGATGATGCGCGCCGAGGCCCCGGTCGACCACGCCAAGGCGGTGCGCGAACTGGGCTGGCAGCCCCGGCCGGTCGAGGAATCGATCCGGGAGGCGGCGCGTTTCTGGATGAAGATGCGTGACGCCAAAGGCAGAGACAACGCCACCCGGGACGTTTGGGAGCTGTAGGAGATCATGAGTAGTCGACCGATCCTGACCCCGACCGCTGAGTACCCGATCACCGTGACCCCGACCGGGCGACACGTCACGGTGCGGATCGGTGGTGAAGTCATCGCCGACACCGATGCTGCACTCACCCTTCAGGAAGCGAATCACACTGCAGTGCAGTACATTCCGATAAGCGATGTCAATGTCGACCTGCTGACCCGCACGGCGACCACCAGCTACTGCCCGTTCAAGGGCGATGCGGCCTACTACACGGTGACCACCACGGCCGGCCAGGCCGTCGCCGATGCGATCTGGACCTACGAGCAGCCGTTCCCCGCGGTGGCTGACATCGCCGGGCACGTCGCCTTCTACCCGGACAAGGCCGACATCAGCGTCGACGCCTGAACGGCTAAAGCCCGAACACCTGGCCGGCGAAGCGGGTGTCGGTGTACTCGCGCACCGACACGATCCGGCCGTCGCTGGTGTCGACGATGAACACCAGCGGGCTTTCGTAGCGGGAACCGTCGCTGGTCACGCACTCGCCCTGCGCCTCGATCACCACGGTCTCGTGCTCGTTGATGCAGCGCAGCAGGTCCAGGCTGACTCGCAGGCCAAGCCGGCGATCCTCGGTCTGGCGGCGCAGCCCGGCGGCGTCGAGCTCCTGGCCGGTCAGGATGCTCCAGTAGGTGAAGTCATCGCTTACCAGCGTGAAGATGTCGTCCAGGTCGTCATCGCCGCAGATGCCCTGCAGGAACATCCATGCCAGTTCAGCCTGTGGATCATCGAACGGGGTGGCCATCTCCACATGGTGTCGCGCTGAGGCCGAACCGGTCAACGCCGACGCGGTGAACTCCTATGATCCCGGCATCACCAATTCGCTTCGCCGCACCATCACCTTCGACGGTCCGGCCAGTCCGGGGCTGACGCTGGCCCCGCTGCGCCGCGGCCCGGGCGATCCATGTCTGCAGGTCGCCGACGACGGCGCGATCTGGCGTACCAGCCTGATGTCCGGCGGGCCGGTGACCGCCCGTATCACCCGGGCGGCGCGCGACGCGGTGAACTGCGACGCCTGGGGTGCCGGGGCGCAGGAGTTCCTCGACGGCGCTGCGGGGCTGCTCGGCGCCTACGACGATGCATCGGACTTCGCGCCCAGTGAGCCGACGGTGGTCGCCGCGCACCGACGGCTGCCACACCTTCGGCTGGGCCGCACCCACCGGGTGCTCGAAGCACTGATCCCGGCGATCCTCGAACAGCGGGTGCCCGGTGCCGACGCGTTTCGGGCCTGGCGGGTGCTGGTCACGGAGTTCGGCACCCCCGCACCCGGCCCGGCGCCCGCGCGAATGCGGGTCCCGCCGTCCGCCGAGGTGTGGCGAAAGGTCCCATCGTGGAAGTTCCACCGGGCCAACGTCGACGGCGGGCGCGCCCGCACCGTGATCGGCTGCGCACAGCGAGCCACAACACTGGAACGTCTGGTCGACCGACCGGCCGCCGAAGCCCGCGCCGCGCTGACGGCGCTGCCCGGAGTGGGGGTGTGGACCGCGGCCGAGACGGCGCAGCGTGCGTTCGGTGATGCGGACGCCCTCGCCGTCGGCGACTACCACCTGGCGAAGATGATCGGCTGGACGCTGCTGGGCCACCCGATCGACGACGACACCATGGTCGAACTGCTGGAGCCGATGCGACCGCACCGGCACCGGGTGGTGCGACTGCTGTTCGAGAGCGGGTTGGCGGTGCTACCTCGGCGCGGGCCGCGGCTGCCGGTACAGCGGATCAGCGTGCTGTGAAGGACGAGCTGGCGGCTGTCTCGTCATCGTCTGGGGCGGCGGCGAACCGGCCCGAGTCCAGCGCGTCGAGGAGCTGGCCGGCGATCCAGGTGAACGCGGCGCTGTCCGGCGGCAGCAGCACCTGTTCGTAGCCGACCAGCAGATACATCGCCCAATCGGCGAACAACTCCGCCTGGCGCTCCTGACCCAGCACCTCCAGCGCCGACTCGTAAAGAATGTCGAAGCGCTGCCGGTCCACCTCGGCCTGCACGGCGTGCACGGCCGGGTCTGCTGAACTCCAGCACCGGATTGCCGCCTCGGCACCGTGCGGCAGCGCCAGGCCGATCTGGATCAAGCTGTCGAGGCGTTCCCGGGGGTCGGGTATGGCCCGCACGAACTGCACGTGGACCAGGGTGCGCTCGTTCAGCCAGTGCTGAACCAGCTCCCGGGTGTAGACCGGCCAGCTGGTGAAGTAGTGGTAGAACGACCCGGTCGTCACACCCAGCCGGTTGCACACCTGTGCCAACTTGAGGCCGCCGTAGCCCAGCTCAGACAGTACTTCGAGACCTGTCTCGAAGTACGCTTGCCGTGAGAGAACCGCGCCCATAAGTCGACTTTAGTTTGCCGGGTCCCGTCGCGTAGCCACCGGGGCGACACGAAAGTTAATTCTCGTAACGCGAAGTTAACCGGCGACCCAGGATCGGCCCAGGATTGGCTGTCAACATTTGCTGCGTGATTCGTTCGTTAGCGGCTTCGGCCAATCACGGGCCGGGGCGGCCCCGCGGTGTGCGCTCGGGTGTGACTCGCGGGCGCATTGTGGCCGCTGCTCGCAGCGCTTTCAGCGAGTTGGGATACGGAGCCACCACGTTCCAGTCCGTCGCCAGCCGGGCAGCTCTGACCCGGCCGGCGGTCAATCACTACTTTGCCAGCAAGCAGTTGCTCTACCGGGCGGTGCTGGAGGATGCCGAGGCGCTGGTCGCGCAGGCCGTAAACGAGGCGTTGACGCGGACCGACCTGGTCGATCAGCTGTCGACGTTCGTGTTGGCCGTGGCCCAACTTGAACAGGACGACCGCACCGTGGCCGCGTTCGTCGTCACCGCGGTGCTCGACGCCGAGCGGCACCCCGAATTGCGGGACCTCGTCGAAGGAACCTCGGTGGTCACCCGCGACTTCCTGTCCGGGGTGCTGAACGCCGCCATCGAGCGCGGCGAGCTGATGACCCACGTCGACGTCGCCGCGCTATCCGAGTTGCTGCTGGCGGTGCTGTGGGGAGTGGGGTTCTACGTGGCGTTCGTCGGTGACCACCAAGAGTCCGCGGCGGTGATCGCCCACGTGCATCTGCTGTTGTCGAACCAGCTCTGGGCGCTGCGGCAGCCCACCCCCTTGGTCGTTGAATAGCGCAGCTAAGTTTTTTCGGTAGCATGGCGCTCGGTATCAGCGTCAACCAAGTGAGGTAACCGATGAGCTCTCTGCGCACCCATGACGACACCTGGGACATCGCCACCAGCGTCGGCTCGACGGCGGTGATGGTGGCCGCTGCCCGCGCGTCCGAGACCACCAGCGCCGATCCGCTGATCCGTGACCCCTACGCCCAGATGCTGGTCGCCGGGGCCGGAACCGGTGTGTGGGAGATGCTGCTCGACGAGAACCTGGTGGACAAGGTGGCCGCCATCGACGCCGAGATCGCCGGGGTCTATCACCACATGCGCAACTATCAGGCGGTCCGGACGCATTTCTTCGACGCCTTTTTCGCCGACGCCACCGCCGCCGGGATTCGGCAGGTGGTGATCCTGGCCTCTGGCCTGGACTCCCGCGCCTACCGGCTGGACTGGCCGGCCGGCACCACCGTCTATGAGATCGACCAGCCGAAGGTGTTGGCCTACAAGGAGCAGACCCTGGCGGCCAATGACGTGACGCCGGTGGCCGAGCGCCGTACGGTGGCCATCGACCTTCGGCAGGACTGGCCGGCCGCATTGACCGCCGCCGGCTTCGATCCCGCGGTCCCGACGGCATGGTTGGCCGAAGGACTGTTGATGTACCTTCCCGCCGACGGTCAGGACCGGCTGTTCGACCAGATCACCGCGCTCAGTGCTCCGGGGAGCCGGATCGCGGCGGAGACCGCGGGCAAGCACGGCTCCGATGAGCGGCGCCAGCAGATGGCGGAACGGTTCAAGAAGATCACGGAGATGGTCGGCATGACGCAGAGCCTGGACATCCAGGACCTGATCTACCAAGACGACGACCGCGCGCCGGTGCGGGGATGGCTCGACGAGCACGGGTGGCAGGCCACCTCGCAGCCCTCCACCGCCGAGATGCGCCGGCTGAACCGCTGGGTCGATGTCTCGATGACGGACGACGAGGACGCGTTCTCGGAGTTCGTCACCGCCGTGCGCAGCTAACCCCTATTCGGCGGGGTCCGCGTGCGGTAGGAATGGCACTATGACCACCATTGCCGCCGGCGTCGCGGACACCGTCGCCACGCTGCGCGCCACCTTCGCCACTGGTCGCACCCGCGATATCGACTGGCGGCGCGCCCAGTTGCGCGGCTTGGATCGGCTGATGACCGAGAACGAGGAGCGGATCGCCGAGGCGCTCGGTGCCGACATCGGCCGCAAACCGTTCGAGGCCTGGCTGATCGACATCGCCGGCACCTCCGGCGAGGCCCGCTACGCCGCCAAGCACGTCAAGAAGTGGACGCGGCGCAAACGCCCGCTGCTGGAGCTCGCGCAGCTACCCGGTCGCGGCTGGGTGGAGTACGAGCCATATGGCACCGTGCTGATCATCGGCGCCTGGAACTACCCGATCTACCTGCTGCTGGCCCCGGCCGTAGGCGCCATCGCGGCGGGCAACACCGTAGTGCTCAAGCCGTCCGAGCTGGCGCCCGCGTCGTCGGCGCTGATGGCCGAACTCGTGCCGCGCTACCTCGACCCCGAGGCCATCGCGGTGGTGGAGGGCGACGCCGCGGTCAGCCAGGAGCTGATCGCCCAGGGCTTCGACCGGGTGATGTTCACCGGTGGAACTGAGATCGGCCGCAAGGTCTACGAGGCCGCCGCGCCGCACCTGACCCCGGTCACCTTGGAGCTGGGCGGCAAGAGTCCGTGCATCGTGGCCGCCGACGCCGACCTGGACGTGGCGGCCAAGCGGATCGCCTGGACCAAGCTGATCAACTCCGGCCAGACCTGCGTGGCGCCCGACTACGTGCTGGCGGACGCGTCGATCCGCGAGGAACTGGTCGCAAAGATCGGCGCGGCCGTGAGTGCGTTCGGTGCCGATGAACCCGACGGCATGCGGATCGTGAACCAGCGTCAATTCGACCGTCTGGCAAGCTATCTCGCCGCCACCAAAGGAACCGTTACCCAGGGCGGCGGAACCGATCCGGCCGCACTGCGGATTCAGCCGACCGTGGTGGTGGACCCCGACCCGGCGGAACCGTTGATGGACAACGAGATCTTCGGCCCGATCCTGCCGGTGCTGACCGTGGGCTCGCTCGACGACGCGATCCGATTCGTCAACGCTCGGCCCAAGCCGCTGGCCGCCTACCTGTTCACCAAGAGTCGCGCGGTGCGCGAGCAGGTGATCTCGCGGGTGTCGGCGGGCGGAATGCTGGTCAACCACGCGGCGTTTCACGCCACCACGGCCAAGCTCCCGTTCGGCGGGGTGGGCTCGTCGGGAATGGGCGCCTACCACGGGCGGTGGGGTTTCGAGGAGTTCAGCCACCGCAAGACCGTCATGACCAAACCGACCCGCCCAGACATGAGCGGGATGCTGTATCCGCCCTATACCGATAGGGCGTGGAAGTTGGCGCGCCGGTTGCTCTAGCCTGGCGAAGAGCAAGCCCACCGCGAAAGGAACCTCATGCCCGGAGTGCAGGATCGTGTTGTCGTCGTCACCGGAGCCGGTGGGGGATTGGGCCGTGATTACGCCCTGACCCTGGCCCGCGAGGGCGCCTGTGTGGTGGTCAACGACCTGGGCGGTGCGCGCGACGGCACCGGAGCCGGACACAACATGGCCGACCACGTGGTCGCCGAGATCAAGGAGGCCGGCGGCCGGGCCGTCGCCAACTACGACAGCGTCGCCGACCCCGACGGTGCCGCCAACATCATCAAGACCGCGATCGACGAGTTCGGCAAGGTCGACGGCGTGGTCAGCAACGCCGGCATCCTGCGCGACGGCACCTTCCACAAGATGACCTTCGAGAACTGGAACGCCGTGCTGCAGGTCCACCTCTACGGCGGGTACAACGTGGTGCGCGCCGCCTGGCCGCACTTCCGCGAGCAGAGCTACGGCCGGGTCGTGGTGGCCACCTCCACCAGCGGCCTGTTCGGCAACTTCGGGCAGGCCAACTACGGGGCCGCCAAGCTGGGCCTGGTCGGCATGATCAACACGCTGGCCATCGAGGGCGCCAAGTACAACATCAAGGCCAACGCGATCGCCCCGATCGCCGCCACCCGGATGACCGAGGACATCCTGCCGCCGGAGGTGCTGGCCAAGCTCAAGCCGGAGTACGTCGCGCCGGTGGTGGCCTACCTGTGCACCGAAGAGGTGCCCGAGACCGGGTCGGTGTTCATCGCCGGCGGCGGCAAGGTGCAGCGGGCGGCGCTGTTCGAGAACCCCGGCGCCACCTTCGACAACCCGCCGTCGGTCGACGACGTCGCGGCGCAGTGGGCAACGATCGCCGATCTGTCGGCGGCCAAGTCGGCCAGCTTCTCGCTGCAGTGAGCTCCGCGCCGGGGACGTCTAGCTGAGCAGCGCGTCGCGCAGTCCGTCCCGGTCGGCGTCGGTCACGCCGCAGGCGTGCAGGAACTTCTCGAACGAGCCGAAGTGCTCATCGATCGCTTGGTGTGCGGCGTCGAGATACTCGGCCCGCACACCGAGCACCGAGTCGGACAGCCGGGCCTCGGTGAAGGTCAGCACCTCCGGGGTGATCTCGACCTCGGCGCGCTGGCGGATCATCTCCAGGATGTGTTCGCGCAGGATCGGGACCGCGATGTTGGACCGCAGATAGTCGGCCAGCACCGCGTCCCGGTCCGCTCCGGCGGCCCGCAGCACCGACGCGACGACGAACCCGGTGCGGTCCTTGCCGGCGAAGCAGTGCGCCAGCACCGGCCGCCCCGCTGCCAACAGCGAGACCACCCGGTGCACCGCCCGGCGGGAACCGGGCAGGGTGGGGAATCGAGCGTACTCGTCGAGCATGTAGCGGGCGGCCACGTCGGCGGCCGAATCCTCGTCGGGCTTCTCCTCCATCATCCTGCGGAAGGCGTCCTCATGTGGGGCGTCACTGCCGGGTGCCTGGTCGGCGGCCAGGTCCGGGAACGGCAGCAGGTGGATGTCGACGCCGGCCGGCACCTGGCCGGGACCGCGCCGGGTCACCTCGCGGGGTGAGCGCAGGTCGGCGATGTCGGTCACGCCGATCCGCAGCAGCTGCTCGCGGCCTGCGTCGTCGAGGCGGCTCAGTTCGCTGGACCGGAAAAGGCGGCCCGGGCGCAGGTTGCCGACGATGTCGGAGACGTCACGAAAGTTCCAGGCCCCGGGCAGTTCCGGGGACAGTTCCGGCTGGGAGGTCACCTGGCCACGATAGGTCACAGCAGCAAAAGCCCCCGATCCGAGGGGACCGGGGGCTGCTCTTGGCGCGGGTTGGGTCTAGATCGGCGGGTAGTTCTGTGGGGGGTAGCCGCCGCCGCCGTCGACGCCGCGCAGACCCCACGTCAGGTACTTGAAGAAGAACTCCGCTTCGTCGCTCATCTCATAATCCGGATTCGGATCGTAACCGTAACCAGGACCCATTTCGATCAACCCCTCAACTTGGCTGCTGCCAGTTTAGTCGGCTCGTCAACACCGGGGATGCGAGACTGCCTAGAATCCTTCCAACCAGTTGATTGACTCGCCGGTGAGACCGGCCAGCGGAAGAGCGGTTGTACATGGCAAACGATAAGGGCTCGGCCCAGGGGCCCTCCCGCCGCGAGGAACTGCTCGCGGTCGCCACCAAGCTGTTCGCCGCCCGCGGCTACCACGGCACCCGGATGGACGACGTCGCCGATGTGGTCGGGCTGAACAAGGCGACTGTCTACCACTACTACGCCAGCAAGTCGCTGATTCTCTACGACATCTACCAGCAGGCCGCCGAACGGACGCTGGCCGCCGTGCACGACGACCCGTCCTGGTCCGCGCGCGAGGCGGTCTATCAGTACACCGTGCGCGCACTCGATCAGGTCGCCGCAAACCCCGAGGGTGCCGCGGTTTACTTCCAGGAACGGCCCTACATCACCGAATGGTTCACCGACGAACAGGTCGCCGAGGTCCGGGAGAAGGAGACCCAGGTCTATGAGCACCTGCACGGCCTGATCGACCGCGGCATCACCAGCGGGGAGTTCTACCCGTGCGACTCGCACGTGCTGGCGCTCGGATACATCGACATGACGCTGGGTGCCTATCGCTGGCTGCGGCCCAGCGGCCGGCGCAGCGCCAAGGAGATCGCCGCGGAGTTCAGCACCGCACTGCTGCGCGGGCTCATCCGGGACGAGAAGATCCGGGTGGAGTCACCGCTGGGTTGATATAGATCGGGGTAGTCCTTCACAAACACCTCCGGAGGTGTCAGGAAGGGATCTGTAAGTGATTCCTTTCGAGGTCCGCGTGTTCGCGCATGCGGGTTCTCCTGACACGCCCCGGAGGTGTTGTTATGGCTGTGCATTGTGCCCCAGTCACGTCGTCCACGATCGTCGTTGCCGTCGATGTGGGCAAGACTTCGGCGATGCTGTCGGTGACCGATAGTGGCCGTGAGCGTGTGTTGGGTCCGGTCGAGTTCGTGATGAACCGTTCGGGCCTGGTCAAGGTTGTCGATCAGGTGAGCGCGCTGGTTCCGGCGTGTGCGCAGGTCAAGGTGGGTATCGAAGCGGCTGGCCACTATCACCGCCCGGTGCTGGACTATCGGTGGCCGATCGGGTGGGAGGTGCTGGAACTCAATCCCGGGCACGTTGCCGAGCAACGCCGCGTCGCTGGTCGGCGCCGGGTCAAGACCGATGCGATCGACCTGGAGGCGATCACTGAACTGGTGTTGGCCGGGCGGGGGCAGGTGATTGCCGAGCGGGCGGTGCTGATCGGCGAGCTGGCGGCCTGGGCCTCGCACCGATCGCGGCGGGTGGCTACTCGAACCGCGACAAAGAATCAGCTGCTGGGTCAACTCGACCGGGCGTTTCCGGGGTTGACGCGTGCATTGCCCGATGTGCTGGGCACCAAGATCGGCCGACTGGTCGCCTCTGAGTTCACCGACCCGGCCCGACTGTCGGCGCTCGGTACGAGCAGGCTAATCCGGTTCGCCGCCGCCCGGGACCTGCTGTCAATGGACATCGGAAACTGCCCGTGGGCGGACATGAGGACTGCCCGTAGGTGGCCAATAAGAACTGCCCGGTGGCGGACACGAATC
>NZ_CP084028.1:28775-102601 GCF_020181595.1 [Mycobacterium] vasticus
GAGGAACATGGCGGCGACCCGTGGCAGCCGGTCACGCAGTGCGGAGGCCAGATACATCTGGGAGGAGGCCATGCCGTGGCTGATGCGTTCGGCGGCGGCGACTTCGGAGGCGGCGAGGTCCCAGTAGTCGCAGGTCCAGCGGGATCGGTTCACCGCGTCGGCCCCGCGGGTGCGTCGCGCGACCAGCTCGCCGATTGCGGCCAGTCGGCGGGCTGCTGTGGCAGCCTCGATTCGGGCCCAGCCATCGATCGCCTCGATGAGGGCGGCATCGTCGATGCCGGCCAGGTCAGCCGGCTCGGGCAACGATGAATCGCACATATGTGGCGCTCCACGGGTTTTCGTGGGCGCTTTTCTGCTGTTCAGGGCGGTTTCCCGTTGCAGGGAGTGGGGTTCGGCGTCTCTTCTGTGAAATGAGGGACGCGCACGCGGTGTGCCTCTAGGTTTCGGGGTTACCACACCAACCTCAACCGCAAGGAACGATCCGCGTGCGCGTCAGTACTGCATTTAACCGTCTTCTGCAGATTCCCGGGGCCTCGGTCACCGATGTCGTCATCGACGGCGGTGAGATCGAGGTCAGCCTGCGTCCGAAGGCCCGGCTGCTGCGTTGCCCGTGCGGCAAACGTTTCCGGTCGATCTATGACCGGCGTCGCCGGCGCTGGCGCCATCTGGATCTGGCTCGAGCACGGCTGTGGCTGGCCTACGACATCCGCCGCATCGACTGCCCGGACTGCGGGGTGACTACCGAGGAACTGCCCTGGGCCCGTCCCGGTGCCCGCCATACCCGCGACTTCGAAGACATGGTGCTGTGGCTGGCCCAACGCACCGACCGCACCTCGGTGGCTACCTTGATGCGCTGCGCCTGGGAAACCGTCACCACGATCATCAACCGCGGCGTAGCCGAGCTGCTTGACCAACGCCGCCTACAGACGCTCTACCGCATCGGGGTCGACGAGATCTGCTACCGCCACCCCCACCGATACCTGACGATCATCGGCGACCACGACACCGGAACCGTCGTCGATATCCAACCCGGGCGCAGCGAGCAATCCCTAGCCAACTTCTATGTCTGCCAGACGGATTCAGCACTCGCACAGATCGAAGCGGTCAGCATGGACGTCTCACGTGCCTATACGAGTGCCACCACCGCCGCAGTCCCACACGCGGTCATCTGCTACGACGGCTTCCACATCATGCAATGGGTCAACCGCGCCCTGGATCGCGTCTTCGCCGAATCGATCGGTCTACCCGGGCACGCCACAGCCGACTGGAAAGCCACCCGCTGGGCGCTGCGCACCGGCGAGAACAAACTCACCGACGACAAACGCGCCCTGGTCAACCAGATCGCACGCACCAACCGTCGCATAGGCCGGGCCTGGACACTCAAAGAACAAGCGCGTGACCTCTACCGCTACGACCATGAACCCGGTACCGCCCGCAGATTGCTCAAAGCCTGGATCACCGCAGCCAAGCGTTCCCGCATCCCCGCCTTCGTCGCCTTGGGCAAACGTTTCGAGGTCTACTTCGAACCCATCCTGGCCGCCATCGAACTCGGCATCTCCAACGCCCTCATCGAAGGCATCAACGCCAAGATCCGCCTCATCAACGCCCGCGGCTACGGACACCACTCCGCCCAAACATTGGCATCAATGATCTACCTCTGCCTAGGAGGACTGCAGGTCACGCTCCCCACGAGAACCTGAGGAGCCGCACATATGTTCGATCATACACGATGTCGACAGCTGGTGCCGAACGGTTGCGGCTCAGGCTCTTGGCGCCTTGAGGTTGGCGTCCAGGAACTCCAGCTGATCGGCGATGACCCGCTCGAACGCGTCGCCGACGTAGATGTCGAAGTGGCCCTCCGGGTAGCGCTTCACCGTGCCGCGCGGCGCCTGCGCGGCGTACCGCAGCGTCGGCCCGGGCGGCGCGACCGAGTCGGTGTCGCAGACGCAGAACAGGATCGGGCAGGTGACCTTGGCGGCCTGGCGGCCCGGCCGGTAGGTGAGGATCTTCATCCCGATCCGGGCGGCGACCTCGTTGCGCAGGGTCTCGCCCTGCGGCACCAGTTTCAGGTAGCCCGGGTAGGAGTCCGGCGTGCTCATCAACGCGACCTCACCGGGGCGTCCGGCGGTGGCCACCAGCACCGGCGGATTGCCCAGCCGGGCGGCCAGCAGGTCGCGTGCGGCCAGCAGAGTGATCTTCGCGGTGGTCAGCGGCGGGATGGTCCGCGCCGAGGAGATTCCGTCGGTGAACGGGCACTGCGCCACCACCGCGGCCACCGGCAGCCGCGCCGCGGTGGCGATCACGTGCCCACCGCCGAACGAGGTGCCCCACAGGCCGATTCGGGCCGGGTCGACACCCGCGAGGGTGTGCGCGAAATCGACAGCGGCGGCCCAGTCCGCCAGCTGCATACCCACATCCAGCAGCTGGCGCGGGGCGCCGCCGCTGTCCCCGAAGTTGCGATAGTCGAACACCAGGCAGGCGTAGCCGGCGGAGGCGAACCGCTCGGCATAGGCGTCCAGGCGCATGGTGCGCACCGCGCCCAGACCGTGCGCCATCACCAGCAGCGGCGCGCCGCGCGGGCCCACCTCGTCGGGTCGGTACAGCCATGCGCTGATGCGATCAGAGCCGGATCGGAAGGTGACGTCTTCGCGGGTGGCCATGATCAAAAGGTAGCGCGCCATGTGATAGACCGACTGCGTGACCGGGTCCGCGATCGCCAGCCTGCTCGCTCGGCTGGCACAGGTGGTCGGTGCCGGTCAGGTCACCGACGACCCCGACGTATTGGCCGGGCGCAGTGTCGACCACACCGGGCGTTACTCGGGCCGGGCCACCGCGCTGGTGCGGCCCGGGACGGCCGACGAGGTCGCGGCGGTGCTGCGAGTCTGCCGGGAATCGGGTACGCACGTCACCGTGCAGGGTGGCCGGACCTCGCTGGTGGCCGGCACCGTTCCCGAACATGACGACGTGCTGTTGTCCACCGAGCGGCTCAACAACGTCGGCGCCGTCGACGCCACAGAGCGTCGGGTGAGCGCCGGGGCCGGCGCCACCCTGGCGGCGGTGCAGCAGGCAGCAGCGTCCGCCGGCCTGCTGTTCGGGGTGGACCTGACCGCCCGCGACACCGCCACAGTCGGCGGGATGGCCTCGACGAACGCCGGCGGCCTGCACACCGTGCACTACGGCAACATGGGCGAGCAGATCCTCGGTCTCGAGGTGGCGCTGCCCGACGGCACGCTGCTGCACCGGCACACCGCGGTGCGTGCCGACAACACCGGCTACGACCTGCCGGCGCTGTTCGTCGGCGCCGAGGGCACCCTGGGGGTCATCACCAGCGTGGACTTGCGGCTGCGCCCCAGCCCGGCGTACCGGGCCACCGCGGTCTGCGGGTTCACCGACCTCGACGCGCTGATCGGGGTGGCACGGGGGTTCCGCGACCTGGACGGCATCGCGGCGCTGGAGCTGATCGACGCCCGGGTGACGGCGCTGACCGGCGAGCGGCTCGGGGTGCCCGCCCCGGTGGCCGGCGACTGGCTGCTGCTGGTCGAGCTGACCGGCGACACCGACCAGACCGATCGCCTCGCCGCCCGGCTGGAGCAGGTCCCGGGACTTTCCGAGCCCGCCGTCGGGGTGGACGCTGCCACCAGCGGCCGGCTGTGGCGGGTGCGTGAGGCGGTGGCCGAGGTACTCGGGGCGTTCGGCCCGCCGCTGAAGTTCGACGTGGCGCTGCCGCTGGCCGCGGTGGCCCGGTTCGCCGCGGAGGCCGCGGTGCTGGTGGGGCGCCACGCGCCCGATGCGTTGCCGGTGCTGTTCGGCCACATCGGCGAGGGCAACCTGCATCTCAACGTGCTGCGGTGCCCCGCCGACGCCGAACCGCGGCTGTACGCGGCCATGATGGAGCTGATCGCCGACTGCGGCGGCAACGTCAGCTCCGAGCACGGGGTGGGCAGCCGCAAGCGGGCCTACCTGTCGATGTCGCGCGGGCCGGGTGACATCGCCGCGATGCGGGTAGTCAAGGCGGCGTTCGATCCGACCGGGTATCTCAATGCGGCGGTGCTGTTCGACTAGGTGTCGCGGTGGCGGATCCCGACGGCCTGGCGCAGCTGGGCCAGGAACTGATCCGAGTCGTCGCTGCGAATGATGTAGTGCGAGATGGCGATCCGGATGGCGGCGGCGGCCTTCACCGCGGCATCCGGCCCGGACAGCATCCGCTCCAGGCCCTCACGCATCGGGGCGATGATCCGGGCGAAGTCGGTCAGCACGTGCTTGGGTTCGATGTCGATCATCCGCACACCGGTCGACGAATGCTGGTAGTCGACGATGAAACGCAGTGCGGCATCCAGTTTTTCGGCGCCCTTAAGCCCGTCGGTGGCGTGGTTCAGGCCACTGTCGAAAGTGTGCCGCTCGTAGCGGGAGAACGCCGTGATGAGTTCCTCTTTCGACGGAAACCACCGATACAGCGTCGGCCGTGACACCCCGGCCTGGGAGGCCACCTCGGACAGGCTGAGCTTGGTCATGCCGTTGCGGCCCAACACCTCGGCGGTCGCGGCCAGAATCCGCTGCCGGGTCGAGTTGTCGAGGTCGTCGATCACGCCATCGGTCACTTCGGCTCCCGCCGTCGCACCAGCACCGACTGCTGGATGGCCGCCACCGCACCGCGCTGATCGAACAGCGTGCCCAGGGCGGTCCCGATGCCGTCCGGGCCGTAGTTGGTCTGGGCGCGAATCCCGATCCAGTCCCCCTCGGGAATCCGGTGCAGATGCACAACCAGATCGGTGTTGAGGAACGTCCACGTCGTGGTGTCGAGTTTGGTGCCCACACCATTGGCGTCGTCGGCGACGGCGAACAGCCGCTGCAGCGGCGTCATCGACTCGCCGGTCACCAGGTCCACCACCGGCATGATCCACGATTCGCCGTCGCCGGGCGCCAGCGGTGTGGTCAACCAGCGCCAGTCCACGCTGTGCACGTAGTTGCGGTCCCAGCTGCGGAACATGTCGGTGGCTCGTGCCTCGTCGACCGGGCGCAACGGCGGTGCCGAGGCGTGTTCGACGGCGGGGGTGTCCTGCGTCTGCAGCCGCCAGCCGGTGGCGCGGGCGACCGGGCGGGGGGCCTCGTCGGGGCCCGGCGCCAACAGCTCCGCGCCGACCAGTTCGATCTGCCGGCCGCCGCGCTCGATCCGGGACCGCACCCACAGCGGGCCCTCGACGGGGACGGGACCGAGCAGGTCGATCACGACGCGGCTCAGGCGGGTGTCGGGGCGGGCGTCTGTGTGTTCCAACGCGCGCACCAGCAGCGCCGAAACCGGTGCGCCGTGCTGGATCTTCGACGACCAGGTGCCACGCGTCAGGTCGGTGGCGGCGAAGCGCTCGCCGAGCGGATCGGCGGCATCCAGCAGCTCGTAGTAGGCGGCGGTCATGAAGGCTCCCTTCAGGGCCGCCCGGCGCCGGGAATCGCCACGGTCACCGTGTCCAACCGGGAGTCGCGGGTCCCGATCAGCCGTTTGGGGTAGGCGTCGGTACTGGACAACAGGAACAGCGTGCGGCGCGCCGGACCGCCCAGCGTGCAGGCGATCGCGGCCCGGTCGCCGATGTCGATGCGGTCGGTGACCACCCCGCCCTCGGCGATCCGCTCGAACTGGTGGGCCAGCGTCATCGAGGTCCAGACCCCGCCCGCCGCATCCAGGGTGATGCCGTCGGGCGGGCCGTCCAGGCCGTCGGCGAAGACCCGGCGATCACTCAGCGCGCCGTCGGCGCCGACGGTGAACGCGGACAGGCGCCGGCCGATCGACTCGGCGACGATCAGGGTGGCGCCGTCGGGGGTGATCACCATCCCGTTGGGGAAGTCGAGATCGGCGGCGACGGTGTGGATGCCGCCGTCCGGATCGATCCGCACGATCACCCCGCCGGAGTAGGCCTGCGAGCCGATGTAGCAGCGCCCGGCGGCGTCGACGACCATGTCGCCGAGGGCGGCCGGGACGCGGTCGCGCAGATCGGCCAGGGTGGTCACCGCCTCGCCGTCGTAGCGCAGCAGCCGGCGGTCTTCGGCGGAGGCGATCAGCAGCGAACCGTCCGCGGCGAAGCCCAGGCCGCTCGGAGTGTGCCCGGGCAGCGCGACGGTGGTCATCGAGCCGTTCAGGGTGACACTGTGCACCGCCTCGCCGAGCATGTCGGAGAACCACAGCAGGCCCTCGAACCAGCGCGGGCCCTCCCCGAAGCAGAATCCACCGGCCAGCGGCGTCGGATGCGAACCTGCCTCGGCGATGCTCAACACGGTCGCCCTCCTGTCACCGTCGCGCGCGCGACCAGGCTTACTTTACAAAACATGTCCGAAATGTCACGCTCGCCGGATGGTTCAACCCAGCGAGATCTCCCCGGCGACACCGTGGTCGGTCAGCGGCCTGCTCGACCTGTTCGAGGTGACCGCGGACGGCCCCGACCGGTTCATCGGGCAGACCGGCCTGGCCGGCGACGACGAACGCCAGGTGGTCGAAGGGACCCAACTGCTGGCCCAGGCCATCGTCGGAGCGGCAAAACGCTTCGCGGACAAGTCGATCCGCTCGGTACACGCCGTGTTCGCCCGCGCGGTGATGGTGGGCCCGCCCGCCGAATACACCGTCGACGTGGTCAACGAAGGGCGCTCGACGGCTACCGCCGTCATCGCGGTGCTGCAGAACGGGCGGCGCTGCGCGACGATCACGGTGCTCGCCGATGTCCCGTCGGACGACGTCATCACCCACCACCTGCCGCGGCCTGACGTCGCGTCGCCCGCGCAGTCCAACAACTGCGAGATGCCGATGACCGGACGCGACGTGCGGCTGGTCGACGTCGTGGACGTCAACAGCCCCGATGAGGTGGGGCCGCCGGAGCTCTACGCCTGGCTGCGCTACGACCCGATCCCCACCCGCGACGACCTGGCCAAGGCCCTGATCGCGTATTTCACCGGACACCTGGGCATTTCGACGACGATGCGGGCCCACGCCGGCATCGGCACCAGCCAATCGCACCTGACCGTGTCGACCGCCCCGATGACCGTGATGGTCAGCTTCCACGAGCCGGTCCGCTGGGACGGCTGGATCCTCTACGGCCACGAGAGCACCCAGGTGGGCGCCGGCATGTCCTATGTGCGGGGCACCGTGCACACCGAGCAGGGCGAGCTGCTCGCCTCCTTCGCCCAGGACGGGCTGATCCGCCCGTTGCGCACCACCGACAACAAGATCGCCGAGCAGAACCGGATCTAGGGCAGTTCGGCGAATCCCTCGACGCGGGTCAGATCGAAGCTGAAAAACCCTGCGATGGGCGAACTCTCGGGCATCGGCTCCGGATAGCTCCAGGCGACGTCGGGGACCACCGTGTCACCGACGACCGCCGACCAGTAGCCGGCGTACCCCTTGTAGTTGCAGTAGGTCGACGTCGTCGACGGCGTCAACACGTCGGTGCGAACGTGGCCGGGGGCGACGTAGAGCCGCGCCGGCAGCGAGGTCTCGAACAGGATCACCGTGTCGTCGGTGTCAACCAGGTCCACGCCGCCGACCGTCACGCGCAGCGCGCGCTTGGTGGGCCGGCAGTCCACCCGGTGATACGGGTTGGGCGGGTAGTGCACCAGCCGCCGGCCCTCTTCCAGCCAGCCGTCCACCGCGTCCCAGGCCACCTGGACGTAGCCGGGCGCCTCCGGCACCGGTTGATGCGGCAGGTCGCCGACGGCGTCAACGGGGAAGGCGTAGGACAGCGGGTGGTGTGAACGATGCACCAGCAGTGCGCGTTCGGTGTCGATCACCGTGCGATCACCCCGGATCGCCTGCACGCGGCGGGGATGCGGCTCGATGTAGGCCAGGTCTCCCGCGATCTCCGGGTAGATCCGGCCGGCCCGGTGTTCCGACAGCGGGCCCTGACCTGCGACCAGACTCAATTCGCGTCACCTCCCACGCGTCACGGGCGATCCTCGACCGACGTACCTTTACAAACTAGCCCATAAATGTAATATTTCCCAGATGTCGAACAGCGCCAAGGCCGTGGAGGTCCCCGACCTCTTCCCGGACCCCCACCTGCGCTATCGCCTGGACGTCATAGCCCTCGACGTCGCCGGACTGGTCGCCGCGGCGGGCGGATGGCTGTATAACCGGGTAGCCACCGGTTGGGACGTGACCGTCGCGGTGCCGGAGTCGGTGGACCTGCGGCCGTTGCAGATCCTCGGTGTCACCACGGCAGATCTCGAGGCTGAGCTGTCGATGCCGGAAAGCGCTGCGGGACAGTGCCTGGCCGTCGTCGTCGACGCCGTGGTGACCGACGCCCGGATCAGCCACCGGGTGCAGGCCGCGTTGCGGCACAGCCTGACCGAGGTGGTGGTCTGGGGCCACAGCTGGCCGATGGACCACCGGCTCAACCACGTTCGGCATCTGCCCACCGCGGCGGGTCGGGCCTTCAAACGGCAGGCCCTGCTGGCCGCCAAGACCGACGCCGGGGTAGTCGGTCCGGAGTTGTTCCTCAGCGACCAAAAGCACAGCCTGCCAACCGATTCCGACCTGGTGTCGGTCGACTGATGCGCAAATACCACGCCCACACCCTGCTGTACCTGCACGAAACCATCGACCTGGGCCGCGGGCAGGCCGCCGACTTCACCACCGCCTTCACGCAGATCTACCAGCCGATGATGACCGAACTGGGCGCCCGGCTGTTCGCACTGTGGGAGAGCACCGCCTACAACGGCCACTGGCCGCAGGTCACCGTCATCTGGGAGATCGACAACTTCGCCGACTACGCCCGGATCGGTCGGGCCCAGGGCCGCGGCGGCAGCCACGCCACCCCCGCCGCCGAATGGAAGGCCTACCTCGCCGGCGTCGGCGCATCGGGGGAGGGCCGCATCATGTACCCCGGCCCGCACAACAAGACGTTGGCCCAGCTGCGCGCCGACGGCTTCGACGCCACCGTGGTGATCCAGGAGATCATGCAGACCAAACCCGGCCGCCAGGACGACTACATCCGGGAGCTGGAGCGGCTGTATGTGCCGTGGTCCGAGCGCACCGGCAAACGCTGGCTGGGCTCGTTCACCACCACGTTCCGGTTCAACGAGGTGATCCACTACTGGGCACTCGAAGGCGGCTGGGACTGCTTCGAACAGCACTACCCGTCGTGGAAGGACCAGCCGCCGGCCGAGATCGTGACCTGGATGAGCGTGGCACCGGCCCTGCGCGACGGCTGGGAGGACTCCATCCTCGAGGCCCTGGCGCCCTCCCCGCTGCGGGGCCGATCCGCGTGAAAACGGTTGCGGAGCAAGCTTTCACATACGACCCTTTCGACCCGGCGGTGATGGCCGACCCGCTGCCGTACTACCGGGTGCTGCGCGACGAGCACCCGGTGTACTTCGTGCCGAAGTGGGATCTGTACGCGCTGTCGCGATTCGACGACATCTGGGACGTGCTGGCCGTGAGCGACGGCACCTTCGTGGCCTCGGAGGGCACCCTGCCCGCCGCGAATGTGCTGGCGCAGCACAACACCGGTCCGGTGGCAGACCCTCCGCTGCACCCGCTGCCGTTCCACGCGGTGTTCGACAAGCCGATCTACGACGACATCCGCCGGCTGCAGTCCCCGCCGTTTCGGCCCCGGTCGGTCAGCGACTGGACCGAACGGGTCCGCGAGTTGGCCAACCGGCGGCTCGACGAACTGCTGCCGCAGGGCCGCTTCGATTTGACCTGTGACTACGGCGGCGTGGTGGTGGCGCAGGTGGTGTGCGAACTGCTCGGCATACCCATCGAATTCGCCTCCGAGGTGCTGGCGTCGGTGAACGCCGGCAGCCTCGCCGCGGCCGGCGTCGGGGTGGACACCGCGGCGGCGCGGCCCAACTACCTGGACTACCTGGTGCCCGCCGTGGCGCGCCGGCGCGCCGAACACGGCGGCGAACTCTCGATCGTCGACGGGATGCTGCGCTACCGACTGCCCGACGGCAGCGCACTGGACGACGTCGAGGCGGCCACCCAGTTGCTGTGCATCTTCATCGGCGGCACCGAGACGGTGCCCAAGATCGTCGCGCACGGGCTGTGGGAACTGGCCGACCGCCCCGACCAGCTCGCCGCGGTACGGGCCGACCCCGGTGCCCGGGTGCCACAGGCCTGCGACGAGATGATCCGCTACTGCGCACCGGCGCAGTGGTTCGCGCGTACCGCCCGCAAGCCATACACGTTGCATGACACCACCATCGAGCCCGGCCAGCGCATCATCACCCTGCTGGCCTCGGCCAGCCGCGACGAACGCCAGTACCCCGACCCCGACTCCTTCCTCTGGGACCGGCCGATCAAACGCTCACTGGCCTTCGGGCGCGGCCAGCACTTCTGCATCGGCTACCACCTGGCGCGGCTGGAAGTCACTGTGCTGGTTCAGGAATGGCTGCGCCGGGTGGGGGAGTACCGGATCGTCGCCGACGACGCGACCCGGCTGCCGTCCAGCTTCCAGTGGGGCTGGAACAACATTCCGGTGCAGGTCTGAACCGTGTGGGCCTACCGGTTGATCGCGCCGTATGAGTTCGAACGCATCGAGGTCGACGACCTCACCGAAGGCGACCTCGACGACGGGCAGGTGCTGCTGCGCTTCGTCGCCGCCGGGGTGTGCGGCTCGGATCTGCCGGCGTTCCGCGGCACCCAGGGCCGGCTGCCCGGCGACAGCGGAGCCGGTGCCGCCGAGAAGATCGGCTTCCCGGTCCATGAGATCGTCGGCGACGTCATCGCCAGCAGGCACACCGCGCATCGCGTCGGCGACCGGGTCGTCGGCTGGGCCTCGAAGTTCGACGGCCTGATGCAGACGGTGATCAGCGACGGGGACGGGCTCTTCGCCTACGACCCGGCGCTCGCGCCCGCCGAGGCGGTCGGGCTGCAACCCCTGGCGTGCGTGCTCTACGCGGTCGAACAGTTGCCGGATCTGGCCGGCCGACATGTGGCGGTGATCGGGCAGGGCTCGATCGGGCTGCTGTTCAGCGCGGTCGCCAAGGCGGCGGGTGCCCGCCGGGTCACCGGTGTGGACCCGGTGGACCGCGCGGACATGGCCGCCGCCTTCGGTATCGACACCGCGGTGCGGTCCACCAGCGATCGCTGGATTCACCATCTGGACGCCGGTGACGCACCGGAGATCGTCATCGAGGCGGTCGGTCACCAGGTCGCCACCCTGGGCCACGCCATCGAAGCCGTCGCCCCCGGCGGAACCGTCTTCTACTTCGGGGTCACCGACGACGACAGCTACCCGATCAGCATGCGCACCATGCTGCGCAACAACCTGACCCTGATCTCCGGTGTCACCCTCGACCGCCGGCGGATGCTGCAGCGGGCCGGTGATTTCGCGGCCGCGCACCCAGATCTGTTGGGCGCCTATGTCACCCACACCTTCGGCGCGGACCGGGTGCAGGCCGCCTTCGAACTGGCCGCGCGCCCCACCCCCGGGCGGGCCAAGATCGCGATCGTCGCATGACGCCGGCACTGCGGACCGCACTGGCCGAACGGGCCACCCTGTGGGGCGGCTGGATCACCGGACCGACGGTGCTGGGCCCGGAGGAGTTCGCGCGCGCCGGCTACGACTACGTCGGATTCGACGCCCAACACAGCTACCTTGACGACGCCGCGATCGCCGGCATGCTGCGTACGGTCGAACAGCTGCCGATCGCCACGGCGGTGCGGCTGCCCAACGCCGACCCGGCGCCCATCGGCCGAGTGCTCGACGCCGGCGCCGACGCGGTGATCATCGCGCTGATCGAGACGGCCGAGCAGGCGGCAGCCGCGGTGTCCGCGGCGCGTTACCCACCGGCCGGGGTTCGCAGCTTCGGTCCGCTGCGTCCCCGCCTGGGCGTCGACCCGGCCGGCCTGGAGTCCCGGGCGGAGGTTTTCGCGATGATCGAAACCCCTTCGGCGCTGGCCGATGTGGAGCGGATCTGCGCGGTGCCCGGGCTGGCCGGCGTGTACGTGGGCCCCGTCGATCTGGCGATCTCGATGGGCGTGCCGCTGTCGGCGGCCACCACGCACCCCGACGCGCGGGCGGCGTTCGCACGCGTCGAGCGGGCGGCGAAGGATGCCGGGGTGATCGCCGGGATACATGCCGGAACCGGCACGGCGGGACGCGATCTGGCCGGACTGGGCTATCAGATGCTCACGCTGACCGCCGAATCCCAGGCGTTGCGGCGCGGGGCGGCCGAGCATCTGGCCGAGGCGTCGGGGAAGGGCCCCTGATGGCCCCCCTGATGTCCAGGGTGGCGCTGGTGACCGGGGCCGCCGGCGGCCAGGGCCGCGCGATCGTGCAACGGCTGCGGGCCGACGGATTCGCCGTCGCCGCCTGCGACATCAACCACGCCGAGCTGATCGCAGCCGGGCCTGCCGACGACGAGGTGCTGGCTGTCGGGCTCGATGTGACCTCCCCGAGCGGGTGGGCCACCGCGGTCGAAGCGACCGTGCAGCGGTTCGGGTCGCTGACCGCACTGGTCAACAATGCGGGCACCCTGCACCGGGCCGCGATCGCCGACGAGACAGTCGAAGGCTTCGAAAAAGCCTGGCGAGTCAACTGTTTCGGTGCGTTCCTGGGGATTCAGGCGACGCTGGAGCAACTGCGGGCCGCCGACGGCGCCGCGATCGTCAACACCTGCAGCACCGGCGCGATCCGGCCCTTCCCGCAGCACAGCGCCTACGGCTCGTCGAAGTGGGCGCTGCGCGGCCTGACGCAGACCGTTGCCGCCGAACTCGGCCCCGCCGGAATCCGGGTCAACGCTGTGTTCCCCGGGCCGATCGCCACCCCGATGCTCGACGAGCGCACCCAGGAGCGCCTCGCCGCGACGGCGATGACCGGCCGGCTGGGGCGGCCCGGCGAGATCGCCGACGCGGTGGCCTTCCTGGTCTCGGACGCGGCGTCGTTCATCACCGGCTCCGAACTGGTCGTCGACGGCGGCCAGTGCCTGCAGATCCGGTGACTACGCGTCGAACGTGATGAGCTGGCGAACCGCCAATCCGTCGGCGAGCTGATCCATCGCGGAGTTGATCTGCTCCAGCGGCACGGTCGCCGACACCAGCTGCTGCACCGGCAGCCGGCCCGCCCGCCACAACTCGACGAACCGCGGGATGTCGCGGGCCGGTACCGCCGAGCCCAGGTAACTGCCGATCAGCGAACGGCCGTGGGCGACCAGATCCAGCGGCGACAGGCTGATCCGGGCGTCCGGCGGCGGCAGGCCGACGGTGATGGTGCGCCCGCCCGGAGCGGTCAACTCGATCGCGGTCTGCAGGGCGGCCGGATGACCGGCCGCCTCGATCACCACCGGTGCCCGCAGCCCCGACTCGCCTGCCTGAGCCGGGGTCATCACCTGCTGTGCGCCCAGGGCCGTTGCGGCGGCGAGCTTTTCGGGAAGCCGGTCGATCGCGATCACCTGCACGCCGTCGTGGGCCAGTGCGGTCAGCACCGCGGCCATCCCCACCCCGCCGAGCCCGACCACCGCGACGGACTCACCGGCCCTGGGCTTTCCGACGTTGAGCACCGCGCCGCCGCCGGTCAGCACCGCGCAGCCCAGCAGGGCGGCCACCGCCGCAGGAACGTCGTCGGGCACCGGCACCGCACTGGCCGCGCTGACCACCGCGTGGGTGGCGAAACCCGAGACTCCGAGGTGGTGGTAGACGCTTTGCCCGGCCCGCCGCAGCCGCATCCCGCCGCCCAGCAGGGTTCCCGCACCGTTGGCGGCGCTGCCGGGTTCGCACGGGGCGGCGCCGTCGGTGCCGCAGGCGGCGCAGGAGCCGCAGCGCGGCAGGAAGGTCAGCACCACCCGCTGCCCGATCGGCAGATCGACGCCGGCACCGACGGCTTCGACGATCCCGGCGGCCTCGTGGCCGAGCAGCATCGGCACCGGCCGCACCCGATTGCCGTCGACCACCGACAGATCGGAGTGGCAGACCCCGGCGGCCTCGACCCGCACCAGCAGCTCACCCGCACCCGGCGGGTCCAGCTCGAGCTCGGTCACCGTCAGCGGCCGCGAGGCGGAATACGGCCGTGGCGCACCGATGCGCTCCAGTACAGCCCCGCGGATGGCGATCATGCTGGAATACAACCATGAGTGTCCCGCCCGCACCGGATGGGTTGACCAGCCGCGACTTTCCGGTGCACTGGCCGGTGCTGACCCGCTGGGCCGACAACGACATGTTCGGCCACCTCAACAACGCGGTGTACTACCAGCTGTTCGACACCGCGATCAACGGCTGGATCGCCGCCAACGCGCGAGACGTCGACCCGGTGTCCATGCCCGAGCTGGGCGTCGTCGCCGAATCCGGTTGTCGATTCCTGGGCGAGCTGGCCTTCCCCGACCCGCTCGCGGTCGGCCTGGCCGTCACCCGGCTGGGGCGCAGCAGCGTCACCTACCGGCTGGCGGTGTTCCGCGGAGACTCCCCGGAAGCGTCACCGGCCGCGCTCGGGCACTGGGTGCACGTCTACGTCGACCGCACCACCCGGCGTCCGGTGCCGATCCCCGACGGCATCCGGGCCCTGCTGGCCACCGCCGAGGTCTGACCGGGCCCGCCGACCCGGTGGTTATGCTCGGCGGATGCCGCTCGTGAGCAAGACCGTCGAAGTGGCCGCCGACGCGGCCACGGTCATGGGGATCGTCGCCGACTTCGAGGCCTACCCGCAGTGGAACGAAGAGGTCAAAGGACTGTGGGTGCTGGCCCGTTACGACGACGGCCGGCCCAGTCAGCTGCGTCTCGACGCGTCGTACTCCGGTTTCGACGGCACCTTCATCCAGGCGGTGTACTACCCCAGCGCCACCCAGATCCAGACCGTGCTGCAGCAGGGCGACCTGTTCAGCAAGCAGGAACAGATGTTCTCGGTGGTCGAGATCGGCGCCACCACCCTGCTGACCGTCGACATGGACGTCGAGACCGAGATGGCGATGCCCAAGCCGATGGTCAAGAAGGCGTTCAACAACGTCCTGGACTATCTCGCCGACAACCTCAAACGCCGGGCCGAGGAGCTGGCCGGCAGCTGATCAGCAACGGAGGCTCGAATTGATCCACGCACCAATCGATCCCGCCGAGCAGCCCTACCGCGCCCGCCGGCAGAACTGGGTCAACCAGCTCGACCGGCATGCGCTGATGCAGCCGGACGCCCCGGCGCTGCGGTTCTGTGGTCAGACCACCACGTGGGTGCAGTTGCAGGCCCGGGTCGCCGCGCTGGCCGACGCCCTGAGCCGACGCGGGGTGGTCAGCGGCGACCGGGTGATGATCCTGATGCTCAACCGCACCGAGTTCGTCGAGTCGGTGCTGGCCGCCAACCGGCTGGGCGCGATCGCGGTGCCGGTGAACTTCCGGCTCACCCCGCCGGAGATCGCGTTCCTGATCACCGACTGCCAAGCCCGGGTGCTGATCACCGAGCCGGCGCTGGCGCCGGTGGCGACCGCGGTACGGGGGCTGCCGGAGGTTCGGGAGATCCTGAAGACTGTTGTATCAGCCGGTGATTCGGCCGACGAGGGGTTGATCGCCTACGAGACCCTGATCAGCGAGACCGGCGCACCGTATCCCGCGGTGGACATCGACAACGAGTCGCCGGCGCTGATCATGTACACCTCCGGGACCACCGGCCGGCCCAAGGGCGCGGTGCTGACCCACATCAACCTGACCGGCCAGCTGATGACCGGCCTCTACACCTCCGGCACCGGAGTCAATGACGTCGCGTTCATCGGGGTGCCGTTCTTCCACATCGCCGGGGTGGGCAACCTGCTGCCCGGCATGTGGCTGGGCATCCCGACGGTGATCAATCCGTTGGGCGCCTTCGACGCCGGGCAACTGCTCGACGTGCTGGCCGCCGAGAAGGTCACCGGAATCTTCCTGGTCCCGGCGCAGTGGCAGGCGGTCTGCGCCGAGCAGCAGGCCAACCCGCGCGACATCGTGCTGCGGACCATGTCCTGGGGGGCCGCCCCGGCGTCGGACACCCTGCTGCGGGAGATGGCCCAGACCTTCCCGAACACCCAGATCCTGGCGGCCTTCGGCCAAACCGAGATGTCACCGGTGACCTGCATATTGCGGGGTGAGGATGCGATCAGAAAACTCGGATCGGTGGGCACCGTCATCCCGACCGTCACCGCCCGGGTCGTCGACGAGAACATGAACGACGTCGGCATCGGCGAGGTCGGCGAGATCGTCTACCGGGCACCGACATTGATGAGCGGCTACTGGAACAACCCCGACGCCACCGCGGAGGCCTTCGCCGGCGGGTGGTTCCACTCCGGCGACCTGGTCCGAATGGACGCCGAGGGCTACGTGTGGGTGGTCGACCGCAAGAAGGACATGATCATCTCCGGCGGCGAGAACGTGTACTGCGCCGAGGTGGAGAACGTACTGGCCGCGCACCCCGACATCGCCGAGGTCGCGGTGATCGGCCGGCCGCACGAACAGTGGGGCGAAGTGCCGGTGGCCGTGGCCGCGCTCACCCGAGATGGCCTGGCGCTGGCCGACCTCAACGACTTCCTCACCGAGCGGTTGGCGCGCTACAAACACCCCAAGGCACTGGAGATCGTCGATGCCCTGCCGCGCAATCCGGCGGGCAAGGTGCTCAAGACCGAGCTGAGGGTGCGCTACGGCGGCGGATGAACCCCGGCGTCCGCCGAGATGGCGACACGTTACTGTCCGGTAGGAAACCCCGCACGATGGGCCGATTCGGCGCCGCTCTCACGGAGCCATCAGGTATGGTCCGATGGTCGCCGGCGGCACGTTGAGCCGCTAAGGTGACGCGGGTCTCGCTGAACTGGACAGGAGGAGGCCGCTGTGCGACGCGATATTCCGGGGCGTCGTTTTAGGTGGCCTTCGAGGAGGGGAGTGTTGTGACGGCTCCAGCGCGCCCCCGCGTGGCTGACTTCGCCCGCGATCGACTCCTTCCACCGTTGGTCATGGTCGGCGGTTTCTTCCGGATGTGCGCCCTGACCGCCCGTGCGCTCTTCCAGCCGCCCTTCCAGTGGCGTGAGACTCTCCAGCAGGGCTGGTTCATCACCAGCGTTGCGATCATCCCGACCATCGCGGTCGCCATCCCGCTGACCGTGTTGCTGGTCTTCACCTTGAACATCCTGCTGGCGCAGTTCGGCGCCGCCGACGTCTCCGGGGCCGGCGCGGGTATCGCGGCCGTCACCCAGCTGGGTCCGCTGGTCACCGTGCTGGTGGTGGCCGGCGCAGGCTCGACCGCGATCTGCGCCGACCTGGGCGCCCGCACCATCCGCGAGGAGATCGACGCGATGGAGGTGCTCGGCATCGACCCGATCCATCGGCTGGTGGTTCCCCGGGTGATCGCCGCGACCGTGGTCGCCCTGCTGCTCAACGCCCTGGTGATCGTGATCGGTCTGGCCGGTGGCTTCCTTTTCGGTGTCTATCTGCAGAACGTGTCCGGCGGCGCTTATCTGTCCACCCTGACCCTGCTGACCGGGTTGCCCGAGGTCGTCATCTCCACGGTGAAAGCCATGGTGTTCGGACTGATCGCAGGCCTGGTCGGGTGCTACCGCGGGCTCACGGTTCGCGGCGGGTCCAAGGGACTCGGTACGGCCGTCAACGAGACCGTGGTCTTGTGTGTGATCGCGTTGTTCGCCGTGAACGTGGTGCTGACAACCATCGGCGTGAAGTTCGGAACGGGGACCTGACATGTCGACATCGACAGTGGTGCGGGGCCGCTTTCCCGGTCTGGTCGCGAACTATCAGCGTTACGTCGGGATGGCCGGCCGTTCGCTGGACAGGAGCGGCCGGCTCGGCTGGTTCGCGCTGACCGCCCTCCGGCAGATCCCCTGGGCACTGCGCCGGTACCGCACCGAGACGCTGCGCCTGATCGCCGAGCTGGGCATGGGCACCGGCGCCATGGCCGTGATCGGCGGCACGGTGGCCATCATGGGATTCGTCATGCTGGCCGGTGGCTCGCTGATCGCGATCCAGGGCTTCACCTCACTGGGCAACATCGGCGTGGAGACCTACACCGGTTTCGCCGCGGCCCTGGTCAACGTCCGCGTCGTCGGTCCGGTCAACGCCGGAATCGCCTTGGCCGCCACGGTCGGCGCCGGTGCCACCGCCGAGCTCGGCGCGATGCGGATCAGCGAGGAGATCGACGCCCTGGAGGTGATGGGGATCAACTCGATCTCCTACCTGGTGTCCACCCGGGTGGTCGCCGGCTTCACGGTGATCATCCCGCTGTACGCACTCGCGCTGATCATGGCGTTCGCCTCGCCGCAGGTCGTCACCACGCTGTTCTTCGGCCAGTCGTCGGGAACCTACGACCACTACTTCCGAACTTTCCTGCGACCAGACGACGTGTTCTGGTCCTTCATGGAGACCATCCTGATCGCGATCGTGGTCATGATCACGCACTGTTACTACGGATTCAACGCCAGTGGCGGCCCGGTCGGCGTGGGTGCCGCGGTGGGCCAGTCCATGCGGTTGTCGCTGATCACGGTGCCCACCGTGGTCCTGCTCGCAGCGTTGGCGCTCTACGGCGTCGACCCCAACTTCAACCTGACGATGTGACGGGCATGGCTACCGGTAGGCAGAACGCAGCGCACACCCCGCCCTACAAGTTGGCGGGCGTGGTGACCGTCGCCGTCCTGTTGTTGATCGCGGGCCTGGTGTACGGCCAGTTCCGTGGCTCCTTCACCAAGACGACGCCGCTGACGATGGTGGCGCCCCGCGCCGGTCTGGTGATGGACCCGGGCGGCCCGGTGACCTACAACGGCGTGCAGATCGGCCGGGTTGCCGACATCACGCCGACCGAGCACAACGACAAGCCGGCCGCCAAGTTCACCCTCGACGTGGACCCCAAATACATCAAGCTGATCCCGTCGAACGTGCAGGCCGATATCATGGCGACCACGCTGTTCGGTAACAAGTACGTGGCGCTGACCGCGCCGGCGAACCCCACCCGCGAGCGGATCAGCAAGAACAAGATCATCGCGACCTCGGTGACCACCGAACTCAACACGCTGTTCGAGACCGTCAACAACCTCTCCGAGCACGTCGACCCGATCAAGCTGAACCTGACCATGCACGCCGCCGCGGAGGCGCTGACCGGGCTCGGTGACAAGCTCGGCGACTCGCTGGTCAAGGGCAACGCGATCCTCGACGACGCCAACGCCTACATGCCGTCGCTCCGGCGCGACATCAAGGGCTTCGCGACGCTGGGCGACGTCTACGCCGCCGGGGCACCGGACCTGGTCGGCTTCATGGACAACTCCATCCCCGCCGTCAAGACCATCACCGCGCAGCAGAAGGAACTCGACGCCGCGCTGCTGGGTGCGGCCGGGGTGGGCAACCTCGGCGCCGACGTGACCAACCGGTTCGGGCCGTACTTCCGCCAGCAGTTCTCCGACCTGGTCCCGGTGTCGGCCCTGCTCGACGAGTACAGCCCGGAGCTGTTCTGCGCCATCCGCAACATCGCCGGCGTCGCACCGAAGGTCTACCAGGGACTCGGCGGCGGCGACGGTTACGCGCTCGACACCGTCAGTGAGCTGGTCAGCCCGGCGAACCCGTATATCTACCCCGATAACCTGCCGCGTTACAACGCTCGCGGCGGCCCCGGCGGTGCGCCGGGCTGCTGGCAGGAGATCACCCACGACTTCTGGCCGGCGCCTTACCTGGTGGCCGACACGGGAGTCAGCCAAGCGCCCTACAACCACTTTGAAGTCGGATCGCCCTGGGCCATTGATTACGTCTGGGGTCGCCAAGCCGGGGATTACACGATCAACCCATGAACATCACCAGAACCGCAATCAAACTCGGCGCCGTCGGATCGGTGCTGCTGGCATTCACCGTCGGCCTCGTCGTGGTGTTCGGCCAGGTCCGGTTCGACCGGACGGCGCGCTACTCCGCCGAATTCACCGACGCCAGCGGCCTGCGCGAGGGACAGTTCGTGCGCGCATCCGGCGTCGAGATCGGCAAGGTCAAGAAGGTGCGCCTGGTCGACGGCGGCCGTCGAGCGGTGGTGGATTTCAACGTCGACCGGTCGCTGCCGCTGTTTCAGTCGTCCACTGCACAGATCCGCTACTCCGACCTCATCGGCAACCGCTACCTGGAACTCAAGCGGGGCGACGGCGAGGGCGCCGACCAGCGGCTGCCCGGGGGCGGGTTCATCCCCGCGTCGCGCACCGAGCCGGCGCTGGACCTGGACGCGTTGATCGGCGGTTTCAAGCCGGTGTTCCGATCGCTGGACCCCGACAAGATCAACACCATCGCGTCGACCATCGTCACGGTGTTCCAGGGCCAGGGCGGCACCATCAACGACATCCTGGAGCAGACCGCGCAGTTGACCTCGCACATCGCCGAGCGAGACGCGGCGATCGGTGAGGTGGTCAAGAACCTCAACGTCGTCCTGGACTCCGCGGTCAGGCACCGCCAGACGTTCGACGAGACGATTGACAACTTCGACAAGCTGGTCAAGGGGCTCAACAGCCACAACACCGGCCTGGCCAACGGCACCGCGGAGTTCGGCAACGCCGCCGGCAACCTGGCCGACCTGCTGGCCGACAACCGGACCCAGCTGCACAGCCTCTTCCCGGTGGCCGGACCGGAGCCGGAGGACCGGCTCGACGACATCGACGATCTGCTGCAGAAGATCCCCAAGGCGCTCAAGCTGATCGGGCGCACCGGTGTCTACGGTGACTTCTTCAACTTCTACATCTGCGACGCGACGATCAAGCTTCCCGGCCTGCAGCCGGGCGGACCGGTGCGCAACGTGCGGTTGTGGCAGCAGCCAACCGGGAGGTGCACGCCGCAGTGAGGACTCTGGAGCCGCCCAATCGGGCGAGGATCGGCATCATCGGCGTGGTCTCGGTGCTGCTGGTGACGCTGGTCGGGCAGGCCTTCACCACGGTGCCGGTGCTGTTCGCCGAGCCGAGCTACTTCGGACAGCTCGCCGACACCGGCGGGCTGAACGCCGGCGACAAGGTGCGCATCTCGGGCGTGGACGTCGGCAAGGTCCAAGACCTGTCGATCGAGGGCGACCACGTGCTGGTGAAGTTCTCGGTCGGTGCGAACCCGATCGGTTCCGACAGCCGGATCGGGGTCAAGACCGACACCATCCTGGGCCGCAAGGTGCTGGCGATCGAGCCCAAGGGCGAGAAGCGGATCGCGCCGCGCGGCGTCCTGCCGTTGGGGCAGAGCACCACGCCCTACCAGCTCTACGACGCCGTCTTCGACGTCACCAAAGCAGCGTCCGGCTGGGACATCGACACGGTCAAGAAGTCGCTGAAGGTGCTCTCGGAGACCGTCGACCAGACCGCTCCCGACCTGAGCGCCGCACTCGACGGGGTGGCCAAGTTCTCCGACACCATCGGCAAGCGCGACGAGGAGATCACCCACCTGCTCGCCCAGGCGAATCAGGTGGCGAGCGTGCTGGGCAGCCGCAGCGGTCAGGTCGACGCGGTACTGCGCAACACCCAGACGCTGCTGGCGGCGTTCAACCAGCGCAGTCAGGCGATTTCGGCGTTGTTGGGCAACATCGCCTACTTCGGCGAACAGGTACAGGGCCTGGTCCGTGACAACCCGAGCCTGGACCTGCGCCATGTGTTCGTAGAGGCCGACAACATCACCAGCATGCTGGTGCGGCGCAAAGAAGACCTGATGGAGATGTTCACCATCCTGGGCAGATACATGACCATCGTCAACGAAGCCATCGCGTCCGGTCCATACTTCAAGGTCTCGACGCTGAACCTGATCCCGTTCTGGATCCTGCAGCCGTGGGTGGACGCCGCGTTCAAGAAGCGTGGGATCACCCCGGAGGAGTTCTGGCGCAATGCCGGCCTGCCGGAGTTCCGCTACCCCGACCCGAACGGCAACCGGTTCGCCAATGGTGCTCCGCCGCCTGCCCCGCAGGTGCTCGAGGGCACACCCGAGCACCCCGGACCGGCCGTCGCACCGGGTTCGCCGTGTTCGTACGCACCGGCGGCCGGGCTGTTCCCGACCCCGGGCAACCCGCTGCCATGCGCGAACCTCGACCCGAACTCGGGTCCGTTCGGGCCGAACGGCCCCTACCCGGGTCCGATGGATGTGTTGACCTCGCCGCCGAACCCCAACGCCGAGCCGGCTGCACCGGGCATCCCGATCGCCGGACGGCCAGGCGAGGCCCCGCCGACGCTTCCGGGCAACCCGGTTCCGTTGCCTGAGGCCAATCCCGGGGCGCGCTCCGAACCGGTCGGCCCGGTGGCCGGTCCGGCACCCGCCAACCCCGGTGCGGCACCGCCGCCGGGGCCGCGGGCACCCGGCCCGCCGGCTCCGCCCGGACCCGGCAACCAGCTACCCGCACCGTTCATCGCGCCCGGTGAGGGCGGAAACAGCCAGCCCGGTGGTGGCGGCGGTGCACGAGGAAGTGAACGTCCGTGAGCAGCGTCTTTGATGTTCGTAACCTGCGACTGCCGGAGCGGTCGCGGACGACGATGATTGCCGGTGCACTGCTGCTGGCGCTGCTGGCGGCAGCGGCGTTCGGGGGCGTCCAGCTCTACCGCAAGCTGAACAGCAACTCGGTTGTCGCCTACTTCCCGCAGACCGACGCGCTGTACCCCGGCGACGCCGTGCAGATCATGGGCGTGCGGGTCGGCGCGATCGACAAGATCGAGCCGGCCGGCGACAAGATGAAGGTCACGCTGCACTACGACAACAAGTACAAAGTGCCGGCCGAGGCCCACGCGATCATCTTGAACCCGACCCTGGTGGCGTCGCGGACCATTCAGCTGGAGCCGCCGTACCGCGGGGGTCCGGCGCTGGCCGACAAGGCCGTCATCCCCGAGGAGCGCACCGAGGTCCCGGTCGAGTGGGACACCCTGCGCAACGACGTCACCAACATCATCAACAAGCTGGGCCCGACCCCGTCGCAGCCCCAGGGACCGATCGGCGAGGCGATCGAGTCCCTCGCCGACGGCATCGCCGGCAAGGGCCAGCAGGTCAACACCGCGTTCAACAACCTGTCCGACGCGCTGACCGCGCTGAACAAGGGCCGCGGCGACTTCTTCGCGGTGGTGCGCAGCCTGAAGCTGTTCGTCACGGCGCTTGACCACAACGACCAGCAGTTCGTGGCGGTCAACCGCGATCTGGCGACGTTCACCAACAACCTGACCAGCACCGACCAGGCGCTGGCCACGGCCGCCGACCAGTTCTATGCCACGATGACGATCGTCAAGGCGTTCCTTGCCCAGAACGCCGAACCGCTGGTCAGCACCATTGACAACATGGCCCAGGTGACGACGGCGCTCACCCAGCCGGACGCGCTGGAGGGCTTCGAGACCGCGCTGCACGTGATGCCGAACGTACTGGCCGCGTTGGGCGAGATCTACCACCCGGCGCAGGGCGCGGTCACCGGTTTCCCCGTGCTGGCGAACTTCGCCAACCCGATGCAGTTCATCTGCAGTGCGATCCAGGCCGGCAGCCGGCTGGGCTATCAGGACTCCGCGGAGCTGTGCGCGGAGTACCTGGCGCCGGTGGCCGACGCGATCAAGTTCAACTACCTGCCGTTCGGTATCAACATCTGGACCAACGCCTACACCACGCCGAAGCAGATCGCCTACTCCGAGCCGCGGCTGCAGCCGCCACCGGGATACAAGGACACCACCGTCCCGGGCATCTGGGTGCCGGACACGCCGTTGTCGCACAAGAACTCTCAGCCGGGCTGGATCACCGCGCCGGGGATGCAGGGCGTGCAGCCCGGCCACGACACCGAGCGGCTGCTCACTCCGGAATCGCTGGCGCAGCTGATGGGCGGCCCAGACCCGCTTCCAGTGGACTCGCAGTACCAGACACCGCCCGGTCCGCCGAACTCCTACGACGAGGCCCCCGGCCCGCTGCCGTTCGTCGGTCTGCCGGCCGGGCAGGCGCCCATCGCGCCGCCGCCGCCGGGACCGAACGTGATCCCCGGACCGGTGGCACCGCTTCCCCCGCGAGGTGAGGGCTGATGAAACAAAGGACAGCGATGAAGACGGTCGGCCGGCGCGGCTGGCAGGCCCTGGTGCTGCTGGCGGCGATGCTGACGCTGACGTCGTGCGGCGGCTGGCGCGGGATCGCCAACGTGCCGCTCCCGGGCGGGCCCGGCAGCGGCGCCGGCGCCTACACCGTCTACGTCCAGGTGCCCGACACGCTGGCGCTCAACGGCAACAGTCGCGTGCTGGTGGCGGATGTGTTCGTCGGCGCGGTCGAGCGCATCGAGCTGAAGAACTGGGTCGCCACGCTCAAGCTGAAGCTGAACAAGGACGTCCACCTGCCGCGCAACGCCACCGCGAAGATCGGCCAGACCAGCCTGCTGGGATCGCAGCACATCGAGCTGGCGTCGCCGAAGGACCCGGTCGGTGAACTGCGCAACGGCGACACGATCGCGCTGAACAACTCGTCGTCCTACCCGACGATCGAGCGGACGCTGGCCGGCGTGGCGCTACTGCTGCAGCGCGGCGGGCTGTCGGACCTGGACACCATCACCACCGAGTTCGCTGCCCTGTCCAATGGCCGGGCGGACCAGATCCACGCCTTCCTGACCAAGCTGGACACCTTCGTCGGCAACCTGAATGACCAGCGTGAGGACATCACCCGGGCGATCGACTCCACCAACCGGCTGATGAGCTACTTCGGTGCACACAAGGACTCCATCGAAAGGGTCCTGACCGATTTCCCGCCGCTGTTCAAGTACTTCAACACCCAGCAGGCGGTGTTCATCAACGCGGTCGAAGCACTGGGCAAGATGGGTGAATCGGTCAACCAACAGATCGCCCCGGCTCGGTCCGATCTGCACCAGGTGCTGACGTCGTTCCAGTGCCCGGCGCGGGAGCTCCGCAAGGCGTCGCCGTATCTGCCGGACTCCCTGAAGTTCATCATTACCGCGCCGTACCACGTCGACGGCGCCTTCAAAGCGGTGCGCGGCGACTTCATCAACACCTCGCTGGTGGTCGACCTCACCTACGCATCCATCGACAACGCGATTCTGACCGGAACCGGGTTCTCCGGGATGCTGCGGGCGCTGGAGCAGTCCTTCGGCCACGACCCGAAGAAGATGATGCCGGACGTCCGGTACACGCCCAACCCCGCCACCGCGCCCGGCGGTCCTTATGTGGAAAGGGCTGACCGGAATTGCTGAAACCACAGGTCAAGCGTCAACTGGTCATCTTCACCGCCCTGACCGCGGCGGCGCTCATGGTGTTGGGGGTCTACTACCTGCGGCTGCCGACCCTGGCGGGCCTGGGCCAGTACAGCCTGAAGGCGGATCTGCCCGAGGCGGGCGGGCTGTACAAGACCGCCAACGTCACCTACCGCGGCACCATCATCGGCCGGGTCACCGGCGTCGAACCGACCGAGTCCGGCGCGCAGGCGACCATGCAGATCTCCAGCAAGTACAAGATCCCCGTCGACGCCAGCGCCGATGTGCATTCGGTGTCGGCGATCGGGGAGCAGTACCTGGACCTGGTGTCGAGCGACAACCCCGGCCAGTTCCTGAAACCGGGCCAGACCATCACCAAGAGCACGGTGCCGTCGGCGATCGGGCCGGCGCTGGACACCGCCAACCGGGGTCTGGCGGCGTTGCCGGTCGGCAAGATCTCGTCCCTGCTCGACGAGACGGCGACGGCGGTCGGCGGATTGGGCCCGGCGCTGCAGCGACTGGTCGATTCCACAACGCAGATCGTCGGTGACTTCAAGACGAACCTTGGCGACCTGGATCAGGTCGTGGAGAAGTCGGCCCCCATCATCGAGAGCCAGGTCAACTCCGGCGATGCCATCCACCAGTGGGCGCGCAACCTGAATCTGCTCAGTGGGCAGGCGGCCAGCCGGGACGGCACGGTCAAGCACATCATCTCGGATCTGCCGCCGCTGATCGATCAGGTGCACACGGTGTTCAACGACACCAAGGACTCGCTGCCGCAGATGATGGCGAACATGTCCATCCTGACCGAGATGGCCAAACGCTACAACCGCAACACCGAGCAGGTACTGGTGTTCTTGCCGCAGGCCGGGTCGATCGGTCAGACAGTCAGCTCGGTCTATGAGGGACGGTTGAACCTTGATGTGGCCCTGGGCGCTTTTCCGGGCCCGATCTTCCCGGTGCCGATCCCGGGCCTGAGCCTGGGTTTTCCGCCGCCGTGTCTGACCGGTTACCTGCCGGCCTCGGAGTGGCGGGCGTTCGCCGACACCAGCCCGGCCGAACTGCCGGATGTGTCCTGCCGGATTCCGCAGGACACCCCGGCCAACAGCGTTCGCGGGGTGCGCAATATCCCGTGTGTGGATGTGCCGGGCAAACGGGCCGCCACGCCCAAGCAATGTCGCAGCGACGAGCCGTATGTTCCGCTGGGCACCAACCCCTGGTACGGCGACCCGAACCAGATCCGCACCTGTCCGGCACTGGGGGCGCGCTGTGATCAGCCGGTCGAACCAGGTCACGTGATCCCGGCGCCGTCGATCAACACCGGTCTCAACCCGCTACCGGCGGACATGGTGCCGGCCACGCCGCCGCCGGCCAACGATCCGCTCTCGCGGCCGGGGACCGGTAGCGTGCAGTGCAACGGGCAACAGCCCAACCCCTGCATCTACACCCCGGGCGGTGGACCCTCCGCGATCTACAATCCGCAGAGTGGCGAGGCGGTGGGGCCAGACGGCGTCGCATACTCCGTCGAGAACTCGATGAACATAGGAGACGACGGATGGAAGGGGATGCTGGCACCGTTCCGGTGAGCACGGACCGAGACGAGGACCAGCAGACCGCAGATACCGCGATCGAGGACGTCGCGGCAGCGGCTGACGACAACGACGCGGCCGAACTCGCGGCGAATGAGCCGGGTCAGGCTGAAGAGGCCGATGGGGCCGTCGTGACCCGGCTCGGCCGTCGTCAGCTGATCGGAATCTGCGTCTTGCTGTTGCTGGTGGCCGGCGGACTGGTGGCCGCCGGTGTTGCGGGTCTGCGCAGCCACACGGCGAGTCTGGCGATGGCGCGCGACAATGCCGAGGCCGTTGAGGCCGCCAAGACCTGCGTGCTGGCGACCCAGGCGCCGGACCCGGGTGATGTCTCGCTGTCCCAGCAGAAGATGCTCAACTGCGCGGCCGGGGAGTTCCGCACCCAGGCCGCGCTGTTCGCCCAGATCCTGCCCCCCGCCTATCAGGCGGCCAAGGTGCATGTGGAGCTCACCGAGATGGGCGCCGCGGTGGAGCGCAACAACCCGGACGGCACTATCGACGTCCTGGTGGCGTTCCGCATCAAGGTCGACAATGTCGAGGCCAAGGGCCGCGAGGCCGGCTACCGGCTGCGCGCCCAGATGATGCGCGAGGACGGTCAGTACCGGATCGCCAAGCTCGACCAGGTGGCCAAGTGACCGACCCGGAGGCCGAGGAGACCGCCACGGAGGCAGCGGAGACCGACCCGGAGGCTGCGGTGGTCGAGCCGGAGGTTGCCGAGCCGGTCGTTGACGCAGGCGCCGAACCGGTGACGCCCTGGCGGACCCGTGCCCTCGCCCTGGGCATCGACCTGCTGCCCGGTGCCGTTGCGGCGGCGACGACGGCGATGGCGGCGATGTGTCTGCCGTCCGGTGGCTTCTGGTGGTGGCTGGCCACGGTGCTGACCGGCGTGGTGATCCTGGCGACCGCGGTCAACCGGGTGCTGCTGCCGGTGGTCACCGGGTGGAGCCTGGGCCGCGCGTTCACCGGAATCGAAGTGGTGCGGCCCGGCTCGGATGCGGCCGTCGGGCCGGTGCGGCTGTTGCTGCGCGATCTGGCGCACCTGCTCGACACCTTGCCGGTTCTCGCCGGCTGGTTCTGGGCGCTGCGTGACGGACGTGTCCGGACCTTCGCAGATCGGTTGGCGCGCACCGAGGTTCGCCCGGCGCTGTCGCGAGAAGCACCGCAGGACATCCGGAAGAAGACGCTGACTGTGTTCGTCGCCGCGGCCGTGCTGAGTGTGGCCGTCGCCGGCATCGCGTATGCGGTGGTATTCCAGCGTGACCACGCCGCAGATGTGGCCCGAACCCAGATCGCCCGACAGGGCCCGAAGATCGTGGCGGACATGCTGTCCTACGATCCGCAGACCCTGCAGGAGGACTTCGACCGCGCGCAGTCGCTGGCCACCGAGAAGTACCGCGAACAGCTGGTGCCCCAGCAGGATGCGATCCGCAACTCCCAGCCGGCACCGAACCTCTACCGGGTGACCGATGCCGCGGTGCTGGACGCCTCCTCGCACCGCGCCACCGTGCTGATGTTCCTGCAGGGCCAGCGCGGTACAGCAGGCAAGGAGCGAATGATCAGCGCCACTGTGCGGGTGGTGTTCACCGAGGCGAAGGGAAGCTGGCGCGTCGACGACCTGTCCGTGGTCAGCAAACCGCTGCCCGCCGCGGAGGATCAAGCCGAGGGGGACAAATGAGTCCGCGCCGCCGCGTCCAGGCAGACGATCAGCCGCTCTTCACCGCACCCGAGCCCGCGCCGAGCCGGCGGTTCTCGGTGATCGTGGGCAGCGCACTGCTGGCCGCCACCGCCGCGATGGCCGTCTGTGCCGCGACGCTGCTGACCCATGTGCAGCACCGGCGGGCTGCGCTGACCGATGTCGAGGCACTGGCCGCCGTCGAATCGTTCATGACGATGTTCTCCTCGCCGGATCCGTTCCACGCCAACGACTATCTGGACAACGTCATCAGCCATGCCACCGGGGATTTCGCCGAGCAGTGCCAGGAGAAGGCCAATCAGATCCTGGTCGCGGTGGCACGCAGCGAGCGGACCACCGGAACGGTGATCGCCGCCGGGGTCGAACGGTGGAACGACGACAACAGCGTCAGCATGCTGGTGGCCGTGGAGAACACCGGCAAGACGGCGGACGGTAAGCACGATGTCCGGGCTGCGACTCGCTGGCTCGCAACGGCGTTGAAGGAAGGGGACCAGTGGAAGATCAGCAATCTGAACCAGGTGCTGTGACCGACCCGCAGACGGACGACCTCGAGGATGCGGCCGCCGAGTCCGATGAGGCCGCCGAGCCCGATGAGGCCGCCGAGCCCGATGAGGCCGCCGAGCGCGATGCCAAGCCGCGTGTCGGTCGCAGGCTCAGTCTGCGATTTCTGGGCGCAGCCTGCGTCGCGCTGTTCATCGCGGCCGCGGCGTTCGCCGGGGCGGCTGCCAAGCCCTACCTGATCGACCGGGCGGTGGTCGCCACCAAGCTGGACATCGCGCGGACCGCGGCGCGCGCCATCCACACGCTGTGGAACTACACGCCCGAGAACATGGACACCCTGCCGGACCGGGCATCGGTCTACCTCAGCGGCGACCTGGAGTCGCAGTACCGCAAGTTCATCGAGGCGATCGCCGACAGCAACAAACAGGCCCAGGTCACCGACACCACCGAGATCGTCGGCGCCGCGGTCGAAACGCTCAACGGCCCCGAGGCCACCGTGCTGATCTATACCAACACCGAGGCCCGCAGCGAGCTCACCAAGTCGGTCCCGCAGATCAAATACCTGACCTATCGGCTGTTCATGAAGCGGGACCAGAACCGATGGGTGGTCACCCGGATGCCCACCATCACCTCACTGGATCTGACGCCGCGCCTGCCGGGCTGACCAACGTGGTCGTTACCTCGCCGATCTCGCACCGGCGGACCGTGTTGGCACTGCTGCTGTTGACCTTTGCGACCGGTTTGGTGGATGCGATCAGCGTCCTGCTGCTCGGCCGGGTGTTCGTGGCGAACATGACCGGTAACGCGATCTTCCTGGGCTTCGTCTTCGTCCCCGGTACCGGATTCGACCTGGCCGGCGCGGCGGTCGCGGTGGGCGGGTTCCTGGCCGGCACGATCCTCGGCGGGCGACTGGTGCGACGCTTCGGGCACCGGCCCCGGATGTGGGTCACCACGGCATTGGGCGTCGAGGTGGTGCTGTTGCTGGTGCTGGCGGGTCTTGCCGGGGCAGGGGTGCTGCGCTACGCCGACGCCACCAGGGGGATTCTGACCGCGGGGCTGGCGGTGGCGTTCGGCCTGCAGAACTCCACGGCACGCCAGTTCGGCGTCCAGGAGCTCTACACCACCGTGCTCACCTCGACGATCGTCGGCATCGGCGTGGACAGTCGGCTGGCCGGTGGCACCGGGCAGCGGGCGAAGCTGCGTTATGGCGTGGTCGTGACGATGATCGCCGGCGCCGTCGTCGGCGCCACCCTGACCCGGTACTTCGTGGCGCCGATCATCGCCATGGCGGCCGCGCTGGTCACCGCAAGCCTGCTGCTGTTCCGTCACGGCTGAGCCGGAGAACCGGTTCAGTCCCCGCCGTATTCGGGGCGCAGGATGGAACTCAACGCGCTCAGTGGGATATGCGCCTGCACGTTGCCGCCGTCCATGTTCCACTGCATCTGGTTGTACTGGATCGGGCTGTCGTGGCCGACCGGGTAGTCGGGCATGTACAGGATCAGCTCATCAGGCGTCAGCGCCCAGGACCGGTAGCCGCCGGAGTAGACCTTGTCCGGGGTGAACCGGTCCGCGACGAACGGGTAGTCGCCTGGTCGATGCTCCCAGAACGCCCGATCGAGGGCCTCGGTGATGTAGGGCGCACCGAGCTGCGGGATCATCGCGTACGGGTCCGCTCCGGGCTTGGTGATGTCGGTCAGCTGCAACTGTCGCCCGGCGGCCATGTCGAAGGTGAAGGTGCGGTAGGCGTTGTTGATGTACGGGCCGTCGGAGTGGTAGTCCTCGTGGAACACCGTGGTCAGCGCGTTGCCGTGCTGGAAGATCTCGAAGTTCTCGTTGCCCCAGCTGTCGGCGACCATCGAGGCGCCCTTGGTGCGCCAGTTGGTGAACAGCTTCGACAGGTAGTCCCGGATCGGCGGGCCGGCCACCGGGTGATCCACCAGGTCGCCCGGCACCGCCATCCGGATGTAGCGGGTGGCAAGGCGTTCCGATCGCACGTCGGTACTGCAGTACTGCCCGTCCCAGCCGCCGCCCAGCCCACCGCAGAAGGACTGCGCCGAAGCGCCGGCCGCCGGTGCCGCTGACAACGAACACGTCGCGACGAGTACGCCCGCTACCAACCGGGTCGCCCACATAGCTTCCCTCCTAGGGCAATTCGACTTTGCTCGCCAGCCACCGGCCGTCGACCTTCTGCATGGTCATCTTCATCCGGCTGCGGTCCACTCGCGGGTCGGGGCGGGTGGTGTTGGTGACGGTCTGATCCACCATCAGCAGCACGACCACGGTGTCGGTGGATTCCGACTGCACCGCGGACTGGACGACCTTGCCCTGCGCTGACGCCTTGTTGTCGATCAACAGTTGTCGCAACTGCACGCTGGCCTTGGTGTAGGTCTCCTTGAAGTTCCCGGTCGCGCCGTTGAGCACCGTGGCGAAGTCGTCGTCGACGCGGTTGGAGTCGATACTGGTCAGTGCCTCGGCATAGTCGACGGCGGCACGCTGGCCCGCAGCGGCAGCCGATGCGAGCCGATGTTGTTGCCACAGAGGCCATCCCAGCCCGGCGACCAACCCGAACACCGCCAGGTAGGCGGCGGCCACGGCGACCCGCCGTCGCGGGATCCGGCGCGGCCCAGGCTGTACTGCCGGTGCCTCGGGCGTGGCGTCGACGGATTCGTCGATCACCTCGGTCGCTTCTTCGGTCGCTTCTACGGTGTCTTCGGTAGTCGGTTCGTCTGCGGTGCTCACCGCGGCGTCTCCTTGCTCCATCAGCGCGGCGGGTCGATCAACAGTGGCGGCCCGCCGTAGGGGGTGGGAATCGTGTAGCGGCCCTTGGGGGTCGGGTCGGTGGTCGCTGACAGGTCAGCGCCGGGCGGTGGGCCCGCCGTGTCGTCGCCCGGCGGGCGCGGTGCGTTGGCGGCACCGCGCACCAGCACCGACTGGTCGGTGTCGCGGCAATAGCCGTATAGGAACGGCTCGGGGTAGTCCGCCCCCGACGGCGGACGCCGCGGCGTCCCGTAGTCGCAGGTGTAGCGGGGGTAGATGTCACCGATCGCCCACAACCCGTTCTCCCGGATCATCGTCCCCAAGGCCTCCAGCGTCGAACCGCGGTAGCTGGGGAACAGTGCGTCCAGTGCGGGTGTGCGGACATAGAGCAGCTGGGCGGTGGTGGCGAGGTTGGCCAGTAGCCCGACCATGGTGTCGGAGTTGTCGTCGAACAGTCCGTCGACCGCTGACAGCATCCCGGGCGCCCGGTCGACCAGCTGGCGGTAGCCGCCGATCATCGGGTTGACGCCGCGCAGCACCTTGTCCAGGTTGGCCGACGTGGCGGCCACACCGTTGTTGACGTCGCTGAGCATGGTCAGCACCACCCGGCTCGACTTGAGCAGCGTAACCGTTTGCGGCAGAACCGAATCCAAGGTGGACAACAGGAACGCGCCGCCATCGACGATGTCGGTGAGCTTGCGCGGGCCGTCTTCGGACAGGCTCAGTTCGGCCTTGATCAATTCCAGCTTGCGCGGGTCGGTCTGGGCCAGCATGCCGTCGGCGTCGGCGAGCAACTGCGACAACGGAATCGGGGTGCTCGTCTGGCCTTGCCCCACGACACTGCCGCCGGACAGGTACGGGCCGCTGTTGGACGTCGGCTCGAAGTCGATGTACTGCTCACCGGCTGCCGAAAGGCCGGACACCCGCACCTTGCTGGCGGCCGGGATGCGCACCGTCGAGTTGATGTTGGCGACGGCCTGGACCCCGGAGCCGGTGATCTGCAGCGATTCGATGCGGCCTACCGGGACACCGCGCACCGAGACGTCCTGATTGGCCAGCAGGCCACCGGAATCGGGTAGGGAGACGGTGATCTGGTACGTGGACCGCGCCGGGTTGACCCGCAACGCCCCCACCAAGAGGTATGCCGTCGACAGCACCAGGGTCAGCGCCAGGGCGATCCCCGACAGCAGGTTCTTGCGTCGGTAGCCGGCCCGCACCACCGCGACGATGCCCCGACTGATCGCCTCGATCACGGTGTCGGTCCCGGTGCGCGCGGGGCGGTCTCTTCCGGAGCGTGCTGGGCGGCCTGCTCGGCGGCGTCCTCCTCGGCGGGCGTCGGCGGTATCGGTGACCCGATCGCCGTCCACGGGATCTGGCCCATGTCGGAGTCCGGGCCGCGGCCCACCACACGCTCCTGCAGTCGCCACAGCGCGTACTTGATCGAGCCCGCCAGCTTCGCCCAGTCGTAGCGTTTCGGGCCGTGGAAGGTGGGGTCGCCCTTGAATCCCGCGTCGGGCATCGATCCCCACACCAGGCGGTCGAGGCTCACGTGCACCGAGACCCCGGCGCCGGGCATCGACTTGATCAGCGGTGCCATCAGCTTGTTCAGGGCGTACAGGCTGGTGTCGGGGTCGGTTGCTACGTCGTTCCAGGAGGCGGCGATGGTGTTGGCGTCCTTGATGAAACTGTGCCCGGAGTCATCGGTTCCGGCGATCGACGGGAACCGGGAGAGTTGCCGGCTGGTCGCACCGACCTCCTCGACAAGGTCGGCGAGCTGGGTGGTGTTGTCCACCAGGGTCTCGGTCGCGGGCCCGGCGGCGGTCAGCACGTCGGTGAGCGCGGCGCTGCGGGAGTCGAGCCGATCCGCCAGATCAGCGGTCTGGCGCAGTGCCGACTCGATCTCGCCGGAGCGGGCGTTGAGCTTGGTCAGCAGTTCGGTGGACTGGTTGATCAGATTTCCGAAGGCCTGGCCCTGGTCGCCGGTGGCCTTGCCCGCGCCGTTGACGAAATTGGTGAAGTTCTGCACCGCACCGCCGTTGACCAGCAGGGCTGCCGAGCTCAGCACCGACTCCACGGTGGCAGCCGACGCGGTGGACTCCAACCCGATGGTGTCGCCATTGCGCAGCAGCGGTGCTGACGGATCGACGTTTGCCGGTGGTTTGATCGCGACGAACACGTCGCCGAGCGCAGTTCTGCGGTGCTGCCCACCGGAATTCGGGCACCGTCCATAATCCGCAGCGTGGTGACCGCGGTGTAGTTGCGCGCCACCATGGATTCCATCTGTCCGATATCGGCACCGGCGAGCTTGACCTTGGCGTGTCCGGGCAGGTTCAGCGCGTTGGCGAACACCGCGTTCAACAGATAACCGCCACTGCCGATTCCGGGCGCCGGCAGCGGCAGGCTGCCCAGCCCACTGCCGCAGCCCGCCACGGAGCAGCCGATCACCACGGTCGACAACGTCGCCAGCGCTCGGCGGGGAATTCGGTGACCCGCCATTGTCACTGCCCCATCATCGAAAGACCGTCGAGGACGTAGGTCAGACCGAAGTCCGGGCCGTAGTCCGCCAGTGTGCCCGTGCCGCAACCCAATTGACGCAGATGCATCATGTTGCACAGCTCCTTGGTGCCCTGGCTGTCGAGCAGGATCTTGTCGACCAGGGCGTGGATGCGAATCGTGCCGTTGTTGGTGTCGATCGCGTTGTAGAGGTTCTCCAGGGTCAGCGGTAGCACGTCGACCAGCTCGATCAGGTCGCGCTGCTTCTCGGTCAGGGTGGCCGCGGCCCGGTCGCCGTTCAGCACGCTCTGCTTGAGGTTGTCCCGGTTGGCCTGCAGCAGTGCGGTCGCCTGGGTGACGATCTCGTTGAACTTGTGCCCGGTGCTTCCGGTGCCCAGATCCTCGTCGGCCAACATCTGGCTGAGTTTGCGTGTGGTGGAACCGAATTGGCGCAACTTGGCGTCATTGCGGGCTGCCGCGTCCATCAACGAGCTGAGATTGGTGATGATCGAGGTCAGTTGGTTGCCGGTCGTCTCGCCGCGTTCGGAGCTGAGCTGCAGCGCCCGGGACAGCTCGCCGAGCGCGGACTTGATCTTCTCGCCGTTGCCGTCGGCGATACCTGCGCCGGCGTTGATCACGTCGGCCACCGGGCCGTTGCCCTTGCCGTCACCGCCGAGGGACTTCGACACCTTGTCGAGCATGTCCAGTACCCGGTCGAACGCGACCGGGGTGCGGGTGCGGTTGAGTCCGATGGTGGTGCGGTCGGCCAGTACCGGCCCGCCCGTGTAGGCCGGGGTCAGCTCGATCTGGCGAGCGGTGAGGATCGAGGTGTTGATGGTGACCGCGTGGACGTCGGCGGGGACCTTCACGCCGCGGTCGACGGTGAACTCCGCCTCGACGTACTCGCCCTTCGGGGTGATCTTGCGGATCCTGCCCACCGGCATGCCGAGCACCGCCACCACATTATCCTCGTAAAGACCTGCAGCACTGTCGAATTGGGCGGTGACCGTGATAGCTCGCCCGAACGGGTTCAGGTAGTAGCCGGCCACCCCGACGGCGATCACCGCCGCGGCGAGCAGCGCGGTCACCAGCGCCGCGACCCGGCGCCGGCCCGGGTCCGCCGGCGCGCTCACTTGCAGTCCTTGAAGTACTCGATCATGTTGAACTGCTTGGCGCGCCCGCTGATTGCGCACATCCACGAGTCGACCGCGATCCCGTTGCCGACGTAGAACTCGACGGCCGGACCGTACCCGGTGGCGTTGGTCAGTCCGCGCAGCGGTGGCGGTGCGGCTTGGATCAGGCTGCGCAGCATGTCGTCGTGCTGGCCGACCATCTCGGTCAGTGTCCGCAGGTTGGTCAGCATGTCGTCGAGCATCGAGCGATCCTTGACCACGACGTTGTTGAGGTTGCTCACCAGGTTGGTCAACGCCGCCAGCATGGCGTGAAAGGTGTTCTGCCGGGCCACCAGTTCGCCGATGAAGTCCTGGCCCTGGTCGACCAGGTTGCCCAGGTGGGTCTGCTGGTTGCGCAGGGTGGTGGCCACCCGTTGGGTGTTGGCCAGCAGGGTGCCGAGCTGGTCTCGGCGGTCGGCGGTGATCTTGCTCAGCGTGTGCAGGTTGGTCATGGCCTGCGGGATGATCGGCGGCAGGCCCTGGAGTTGCTGGCCGAGCACGGCGAGGGACTTCCCGAACTGGTCGGAGTCGATGTGGTCGAACGTGGTGGTGGCGTCCTCCAGCAACGACTGCAGGTCATAGGGAACCTGAGTGTGCGACAGCGTGATTCGCTTCCCGGGGATCGAGCCCGGGCCGTCCGGCTCCAGCTTCAGGTAGCGCGAGCCCAGGATCGTCATCACCTGGATGGTGGCCCGGGTGTCCTTGCCCATCGGGATGTCGCTGCGAACCGACAGGCCGGCTTCGACATGGTCGCCGGCCAGTCGCATCTTCGTCACCCGGCCCACCTCGATGCCGGCGATCACGATCGGATTCCCGGGTGCCAGCGCGGCGGCCTGAGCGAAATCGGCGGTATAGCGGGTGTAGCCGAACCCGGCCAGCTTCACCAACAGTGCTGCGGCGACCACGACCCCCACCACCGCCAAGGCCACGAACCCGATCCAAGTGGTGTTGTAGGACTCCAGTGGCCGGTTGCGCCAACGGTCCAGGAACTTCGGTGCGCTAGCCATTGAGGGTGTTCCTGCATCTCGGGGTGTGCCAGGCCTGGTTCTGCATGGTTATGGGGCGGGCGTTCCCGGGTGTGGCGGCGTTGACGATGATCGTGGTGATGTCGTTGAGACCGGGCCAGAAGCCCATGATGTTGAGGTCGCAGACGTAGGCGTTGCCGTAGGCACCCTCGCCGAACGCCCGGCCCAGGCCCTTGAGCAGCAGCGGCAGGTTCGCGCCGGTGAACGCCAGCTGCGGCTCGATCTCGGACATGTGCTTGCTGAAGCCGGGTTCCCGGTTGATCATCTCCTCCAGTGAGGGGAAGACCTCATCGGCGATCGTCGACAGTCGCCGGGTCACTTGGGCTAGCGAGCCCACCGAGGACTGCAGTGCGGGGCGCCGCGAGTCGAGGTCGGCGACCGCGAGCCGAGCCTGGGTCAGGGCGTGGTCGAGCTGATCGTTCTGTCCGGCGATGGTGCCGGTCAGCCGGTTGAGGCTGGTGATCAGGTCACCCAGCATCTCGTCGCGTCCGGCCAGGGTGGCCGTCAGTGTCGAGGACTGGGCCACCAGGTCGGTGATCGAGGCCCGATCGCCCTGCAGCGACTGCAGCACACCGCGGGTCAGGTCGTCGGCCTGTTTCGGGTCTAACAGCGACATCAGCGGTTTGAAGCCGTTGAGCAGCAGCCCGACGTCGAACGATGGCTCGGTGTGCTCGACGCTCAGCACGCTGCCTTTGGGCAGGAGTCGTTGCTGTTCGGGGGCGCCGTCGTCCGCGCCCAGCGACAGTCCGAGGTAACGCTGCCCGATGATGTTCTGATATGTCACCGAGGCGACGGTGTTGGTGAACAGTTTCTGGTCGCTCTGGACGATGAACGAGACCTTGGCGAGGTTGCCGTCGAGGGCGACCTTCTCGACCCGGCCCACCCGGACCCCGGCCATCCGCACGTCATCGCCCTCGCGCAGCCCGTACACGTCGGTGAACACCGCCGCGTACGGTGTCGTCGCACCGGCCACATCCCGGCGCAGCGTGGCGTAGACCGGCCAGGTCAGCACCGTCGAGACGACCATGAAGATGGACAACCCGATCAGGGGGCCCCGGAATCTCACTTCTGGCCCCCCTTTCCGGCGGCGGCGAACGATACCGCGTTGCCACGCGCCACCGGGCCCAGCAACAGCTGGGTGGCAACCGACGCCGGTTCACGCTGCCCGGTGATCACCCCGAGCTGGTTGCGTTCGGTCTGGCTGCCGACCGGTCCCACGTTCCCGCCGTAGGACGCCGGGGCCACGGGGCCCGCGGGTGCGACCGGCGCGGCCGGCTGCCACTCCGGGGCGTGCGGCAGCGACGGAATGGGCGGCTGGGGCGGTGGCGGCGGGCCGAGGTCCAGCGGGTCGGCCGTGCTGGGAATCTGCGGGGCGGGGCCGGTCCACCACGGCAGCGGCGGGTTGGTGTCCTCGAGGCTGGGGTTGGGTCGCAGCAGCGGCGGTCCGACCGCACGCAGGTTCCCGTCGGGCCCGATCTCGGTGCCCGCCGGCGGCTCCAGCCCGGCCGGGAACTTGTAGTTCTGCGGCAGCATCGTCTCGGGCAGCTCGGAGCGCACCTCGATCATCGGCGCGGTGAAGCAGCTCGGCCCCTTCATCTCCCCGTACCGCGGGCAGTCCGCCCGGGTGTAGGTGTGCTGCGGGGTGAACGAGACGCTGGTCCGCATGTTGTTGGTGATCAGGTCGGGGTGGTAGAGCTGCTCGAAGAACTTGTCCGACAACCGATTGACCCGGGTGAAGATCGGCACGAACTTGTCGGCGTTGTTGGCGAGTACACCCAGTACTGGGGTGAGGTCGTGGGTGATCTGGATCAGCTGGTCGATGTGGTTGTCGAAGGACTCGCGGGCTACGCCGACGGTGTGCTGCCCGCCGCTGACCAGAGACTTCAGTTCGGCGCGTTTCTGGGCGAAGGCGCGCATCGGTTCGACGGCCTGGTGCAGCGCGTCGACCAGGTCTGGCGCGGTGGCCTGCAGGCCACCGGTGGCGTCGAGCAGCGCTGAGACCGTCGACGGCCCGGGCTCGGTGGCCACGATTCCGTTGAGCTGATCGAGGATCTTGGACATGTGCGCGCCGGTCTGCAGCAGTTTGACCCGGCGGTTGTCGGTAGCCGCGCCGACGGCGGCCAGCAAACCCAGGCTGTTGTCTTCGCGGCCGCGGCCGGTGGCGGCGAGGATGTCGCGCAGTTTGGACACGGTGGTCTGGAAGATCACCGTGGACAGCTCACCGTTCTCGGCGATGTGGGTGCCGGTGCGGATCTTGGAGCCGGTATCGGCGCGTGAGTCGACGAGCTGGATGGACGACACCGCGAAGACGTTCGACGGCACCACCCGGGCGGTCACCGAGCCGGGGATGTCCTTGGCGTACTCCGGCTTGAGGTTGATGTGCACGTAATTGGGTTTGCCGTAGGCCGCCGGGATCACGTCGGTGACGGTGCCGACCAGTAGGCCGTGGTACTTGACGTCGGACTGGGCGGGCAGCCCGTCGCCGACGTTCATCAGGTCGGCCACCACCCGGACGTAGGAGTTGAGCGCGCCCGTGGACTTGGCGAGCAGGCCCGCGGTGGCGATCGCGATCACCGCCAGCACCGCGATACCCGCACCGAGCAGTTGGCTGTCGGTGGGGCCACGGCCGTCAAGATCCAGCGAGTTGGGCATGTCAGCCGCCGAACCTGGCGCCGGCGTCGATGCTCCACAGCGCCATGGTCAGCAGCATGTTGACCATGATCACGATGGTGATGGAGGCCCGCATGGCGCGCCCGGCGGCCACCCCGACACCCTCCGGACCGCCGGCCGCGTAGAAGCCGTAATAGCACTGCACGGTGGAGGCCAGCCAGACGAACACCACGCACTTGATCACCGAGTAGACGATGTCGGTACCGGACAGCATCATCGTGAAGTAGTGCAGGTACGGGCCGATGGAACCCCCGCTGATCACTCCGGCGACCACCTGGCAGGTCAGGTAAGTGATCGACAGGCAGGCCACGTAGAGCGGGATCACCGCGATGGTCGCGGCCAGCAGTCTGGTGGTGACCAGATAGGGGATCGGTTTGATCGCAATGGATTCCAGCGCGTCGATCTCCTCGGCGATCCGCATGGCGCCCAGTTGCGCGGTGAAGCGGCAGCCGGCCTGCATGGCGAACGCCAGTGACGCCATGATTGGCGCCAGCTCGCGGGTGTTGACCAGTGAGGAGATGATGCCGGTCGCCGGGCCCAGCCCAAGCAGGTTCAGGAAGTTGTAGCCCTCGATCGCCACCAACGCACCGGCGGTGAAGCCGAGCACCACGGCCACCCCGGCGGTGCCGCCGCCGACCACGATCGAGCCGTTGCCCCAGGCGATGTCGGAGAGCAGCCGCAGGAACTCCTTGCGGTAGTGGCGCAGCACGGTCGGGACGCCGGCGGCGGCGCGGCCGAAGAACACCAGCATGTGCCCGAGCCGGACGGTGGGCTCGGAGATCAGCCGGTAGGCGCGCAGCAGGGGACGCGCGATCAGCGGGACGTACGGGGAGGCAGTCATATCCCTAGAGGCCTGTCCGCGGGTACAGCACGTTGTAGAGCTCGCTGATGCCGACGTTGACCATCATCAGCACCAGGATCGACTCGACCACCGAGGCGTTCACCGAGTTGGCCACCCCGGCCGGCCCACCGCGGGTGGACAGGCCCTTCTGGCAGGACACCACCGCCACGATCGCGCCGTAGATGACGGCCTTGATCAGCGCCACGATCATGTCGCCGGTGGTGGCGAAGGAGGAGAAGGTCGCCACGAAGCTGCCCGGCGCACCCTTTTGGAAGTAGACGTTGAACAGATAGCTGGCCAAAAAGCCGACGAAGCAGGTGATACCGGTCAGGGCGACGCCGATCATGATGGCCGCGGCGAAGCGCGGGACCACCAGCCGCTGGATCACCGAAACGCCCATCACCTCCATGGCGTCGGTCTCCTCGCGCATGGTGCGCGAGCCCAGGTCCGCGGTGATCGCCGAACCGACCGCGGCGGCCATCAGCATGGCCGCCACCAGCGAGGCTGCCTGGCGGATGACGGCCAGGCCGGCCGCCGCACCGGCCAGCGAGGTGGCGCCCACCTGGTTGGCCAGCAGCGCGAACTGGATGGACAGCGTCACCCCGATGGGCAGCGCCACCAGGATGGTCGGCAGCACCGCGGTGTTGGCCATGAAAGCGCTCTGCCGGACGAACTCGCCCCACTGGAAGCGGCCGCCGAACAGGTCGATGAAGAAGTACTGCACGGTGCGCACCGCAAGCACGCATTGCTCGCCGACGGTGGTCAGCGACGCCAGTGGGTGGCGTTTGGCGTAGCCGGTGGTCCAGTCCTCGATGGCGGCCAGGCCGTCGAGGCCGGGGGAGTCCAGCTCATCGTGGGTGGTCATCGGTCACCGGCGCTCGGCCTGAACAGGGCCGGCGTAGCCGAGCGCGTCGCGGGCCGAGGATCCATGGCGGACATGCTAGCCAGCGTTCTTACTGCGGGGTAAGAAACAGCGATTCCCGGGCCCCCCTCCATCCGGCCAATGATGTCGGACACGATGCCGTGCCACAGTGCTTCCGGCAACATGACTGGTGTTATGGCGGGGTTACCGTTCAGTAGAACTGAATTCGCGGATTCCGGTGGACCGGATCGGCACCGATGGTGATACTCGACCCGTGCGTCAGGGGTGGGCAGTAGGCCGTGGTGTGGTTGCCGGGATAGCTGTCGCCGCCATGTTGGTGCCGTCGTTGCCGGCCTCGGCCGAGCCCGGTTTCACCCCGACACCCAGCGACTGGTCGCCGCACATGGATTTCTGGCCGTACAACACCTTCACCTACCAGGTCACCCCCGAGATGATCAGCGGCATGTCGGACTCCTGCCAGTGGTTCGCGGCGCGGTTCGATCCGCTGATGGGTCAGATCAACGACTTCAACCACACCCTGGGAGCCCGCCACGACGTCTACGCGCAGGTGCAGCCGCAGGCGGATGCGGTGGTCGCCGATATCGACAGGGCGACCGGGTTCCTGGCGCCGCGCTTGCAACCGCTGACCATCCGCAACAATCCGGACAACTACGGCCCCTATTCGCCGGTCTATGGCGGCGAGCACCTGACCGGAGTGCTGTTTCAGCTGTCCCAGACGGCCGACAGCATCCGACGCAAGGAGCCCGCCGGGTTCGCCCGCCCGCACATCGACTCCGCCGCCGGCTGGGGCAGCGCGCTGCGGAACTCCGGGGCGTGCACCTGAGCGCCCCCGCCGGAAGGGTGGGGTAGGTTCGTGCACGTGTCGGAGGAGACGGAGTCGGCCGACGATCGCGTCGAAATTGAGGACGTCGAAGTTGAGGACGGGGACGAGGCCGTCCTAGAAGCGGCCGAAACGGCCGAAGAGGCAGCTGATGAACCGCAGCCCGTCGACGCCGCTGCCGGCCCGCGCCGCCCGACCCGGCGGATCATCGCCGCGACGGTGCTGGCACTGGGACTGATCGGGGCCGGCTTCGAGGGCTGGCTGCTGTACTCTCACCATCAGCGGACGGTGGCCGCCGCGCAGGCGCTCGACGCCGCCGAGCGGTACACCCTGGTGCTGACCGGGGTGGACCCGGCGTCGATCGACAAGAACTTCGCCGAGGTGATCGACGGCGCCACCGGCGAATTCAAGGACATGTACGCCGCGTCGGCCGAGCAACTGCGCCAACTGCTGATCGAGAACAAGGCGACCGCGCACGGCACCGTCATCGACTCGGCGGTGAAGTCCGCGACCAAGAACAAGGTCGAGGTGCTGCTGTTCGTCGACCAGTCGGTGAGCAACAAGGCGTCGCCGGAGGCCAAGATCGACCGCAGCCGCATCGTCATGACCATGGAGAGGGTGAACGGCCGCTGGCTGGCCGCCAAGGTCGACATGCCCTGAGCGAGGGCTGTCTAGTTGAACGCCAACCAGCTGGGCAGTGCGCGCTCGTGGGCGTCGCACAGCACCTGGGCGTGGTCGCAGGATCCGCGCGGCGTACCGGCACCGGTCCACATGCCGCCGGCGTCGCGGCGCAGCACGACCGCTGACGACGTGCCGCCGTCGAGCAGGACGGCGTGGTCGCTGCCCAGACCTCGGAACAAGTCCTGCATATTGTCGGGTGTGTAGCTGCCGCCCTGAAAGATGTACATCTCGTCTTTGGCCCGCGAATAGCCCAACGCCGTGCGTGCCGCGCTCGGCCCGCCGTCGTTGAGCTGCCCGGTGACCCCGGGGGCCAGCAAGCCCAGCCCGCTCACGGCGACGAACCGCTCCCCGCGTTCCACCAGTCCGGTGATCGTCGGTCCGGCCGCGTCGTAGTCTCCGCCGTCGCGGCCGCCGCGCGGCCACAACACATACGGTGCACCTCGCGTCGGCAGGATCATCGTGGTCAGGGTCGACCAGTGCTCGTTGCCGCCGGACAGTCCCTGCTTACCGGCGTAGGGGATGGTGCCGGTGACCGCGACGTTGGCCCGGCCGTTGCCACGGGTGTTGTCGACGTAGGTGCCCAGCGGGGAACTGCAATTGGTGGTCCGCCAGGATCCGCCCCGCTGGCCGCGGATGTCGAAGAAGTTGGCGTTGATCGCCACCGTCGGCCGGCCCAGTATCTGCCAGGCCTGCAGCGGCGCGTACACCTCGGACGCCTGAATCAGCCCGTCGCCGGTGCGGGCTCGCGGGTCGCGTTCGCAGCGGCTCTGAGAACCGCTGTGGCTGTCGACCAGCAGGTGCGGCTCGATGCGCTGCGAGGCCGCCTTGAGGACCACCAGGTGCCCGCCGCTGGACATCTCATACCAGTCGCCGGCGGCGTTGAGCATCGGTGTCGGATGCCCGCCGCCGAAGTTGTACACCAGGTAGGAGCCCGGGGTGCGGGCGATAGCGGCGGCCAACTGGTCTTGGGCGGCGCCCCGCGCGATCGGTTGGCCGGGGCCGAACGCCAGGGTTGCGCAGAGCAGCACAGCGCTGCAGCCCGCCGCCGTGCGGCGCGCGAAAGCCACTGGAGTCCACATTGATCGTCCCTTCGGGCCCCGGACTAGGAGACAGCAACCTCCAACGTTAATCACAGAAACCCCAGAGGCAACGGGCGTGATCGGACTGTGCCGGATCGGTGGCGGATCGGTGATCAGCCGCGCAGGCCGGTGTCCATCGCCCAGATCAGCACCTCAGCCGGCTGCGATGCGGTGAGCCGCCGGCCGCAGCCGCCGGTGAAGCGCACCGCGTCGCCGGTGTTCAACCCGCCGGAGCCCTCCAACTCGACGTGACCGGCAGCGACGAACAGGTGCGCAAACGGTGCGTCGGGCAACTCGACGCTGCCGCCGGGCGCCAGCCTGGCGACATAGAGGGAGGCGCCGGCGTTGCCGATGCTGATCGCGGCGCCGGGATCACGGCCCGACGCGACGGGGATCAGCCCGCCGGCGGTCAGGGCGTCGCCGATATCGTGCTGCTGATAACCCGGGGTGCGCCCCGGCTCGTCCGGCATGATCCACATCTGGATGAAATGCACCGGCTCGCTGAGGGATTCGTTGCGCTCGGAATGCAGGATGCCGGTGCCGGCCGACATCCGCTGCGCCAGGCCGGGATGAATCACCCCGGTGTTGCCGATCGAATCGGCATGGCTCAGCGCGCCCGAGAGCACCCAGGTGACGATCTCGGCGTCCCGGTGCGGGTGAGTGTCAAAGCCGGCAGCCGGCGCCACGATGTCGTCGTTGTTGACCAGCAGCAGCCCGTGGTGGGTGTTGTCCGGGTCGTAGTAGTCGTTGAACGAGAACGAATGTCGTGACTCGAGCCAGGGCGCCCGGGTGATCGCCCGGTCAGCAGCCCGACGGACGTCTGCCGCAACGGGAACAGGAGGCACAAGCCCCAGGCTAGCTGCCTACCAGTCCGATTCGTCGAAGGTGATGACGCCGCGGATGTTCTTGCCGTCGACCATGTCGGCGTAGCCGGTGTTGATGTCCTCCAGCTTGTAGGTGGTGGTGATCATCTCGTCGACCTTGAGCAGCCCGGACTTGTACAGGCCCACCAGCTTGGGCGTCTCGATGTGCGAGCTGCCTCCGCCGAAGATGTTGCCCTTCAACGTCTTCTGCAACATGGTGAACAGGAACAGGTTCAGCTTGACGTCGGCGTCGACCATCGAGCCCATACCGGTGACCACGCAGGTGCCGGTCTTGGCGGTCAGCAGCAGCGCCTCTTCGATGTACTCGCCCTTCATATCGCCGACGGCGATGATCACCTTGTCGGCCATCAGGCCCCAGGTCTCCTCCATCACCGGCATGAGCGCTTCGGCCATGGACGGGTAGACGTGCGTGGCACCGAACTTCACGGCCTGATCACGCTTGAAGGCCACCGGGTCGATCGCGATGACGCGGCGCGCGCCGGAGAGCACCGCGCCCTGCAGGGCGCTCATGCCGATGCCGCCGACGCCGATGATGATCACTGTCTCGCCGGGCTTGACCTCGGCGACATTGGTGGCCGAACCGAAGCCGGTCGGCACCGCGCAGCCCATGATCGCCGCGGTCTGCAACGGCACGTCCTTGTCGATCTTGACCACGGAGTCCTGGTGCACGGTCGTGTACGGCGAGAACGTGCCGAGCAGGTTCATCGCGGAGACCTCGTGGGATCCGGCGTGGATCCGGTTGGTGCCGTCGGCGATGGCCTTGCCGCCCAGCAGCACCGCGCCGCGGTCACACAGCGAGCGGAAGCCCTTCATACACGGCGGGCAGTTGCCACACGCCGGGATGAAGGCCATGACGACGTGGTCGCCCTCTTCCAGGCCGGTCACATTCTTGCCGACCTTGGTGATGACGCCGGCGCCCTCGTGGCCGCCGAGTGCCGGCAGATTCATCGGGGTGGCGCCGGTGGTCAGGTGGTAGTCCGAGTGGCACATGCCCGCGGCATGCATCCGGACCTGGACTTCGCCTTCAACCGGGTCGCCCAACTCGATCTCGTCGACCCGCCACGGCTGGTTCAGCTCCCACAACAATGCGCCCTTGGTCTTCATGACCGGCCATCATAGAACACGTTCCAGAAAGCGTCCCGATCGGTACGTTGAACAGCGAAAATAAGGCCCTAGCTGGTCTTGTGTGGAATGCCCACCGACAGGCCCCCGTCGATGACCAGATCGGACCCGGTCATATACGAGGACTCGTCGGAGGCCAGGAAGACCACCGCGGTGGAGACCTCGGCGGACTTGGCGCCGCGGCCCAACGGGATCTGCAGGGAGTCATCGGGGATCGCGATCGTCATCCGGGTGCGGATCAGCCCGGGCAACACACTGTTGATCCGGATGTTGTGCGGCGCCAGCTCCACGGCAGCGGCCTTGGCCAGCCCGCGCACTCCCCACTTCGACGCGACGTAGGCGTACAGGCCCGCGGTTCCGCGCATGCCCTCCACCGACGAGATGTTGATGATGGAGCCCCCGCCGGCGGCCTTCATCGGTGCCACGACGGCGTGCATGCCCAGCATGGTGCCGGTCAGGTTGACGTCGAGGACCTGTTGCCAGCCCGCGAGGTCGAAGTTCTCCAGGGCGTTGTACTTGGCGATCCCGGCGTTGTTCACCAGCACGTTGAGCGCGCCGAAAGCCTCGGTGGCGGCGGTGACCGCGTCCTGCCACTGCTCGGGCCGGGTCACGTCGAGCCGGACGAACCGTGCGGTGTCGGGGCCCAGCTCGTCGGCCAGTTTGGTGCCCTCCTCGTCGAGGACATCGCCGATCACCACCTTGGCGCCCTCGGCGGCCAGCGCCCGCACGTGGGCGGCTCCCATACCCCGCGAACCGCCGCTGATCAGCGCAACCTTGCCCTCGACTCGTCCCATGGCTGGCGACGCTACCTGGGTGGCGTCACCGCCCGTTACGCTGCCCTGATGGCCGCCACCCGCACCGAGCGAACCTTCGACGGTGAGCGCGGGGTACGCATCGTCTACGACACCTGGACGCCTGCGGCGCCGGCACGCGCGGTGGTGGTGCTCTCGCACGGTTTCGGTGAGCACGCCCGCCGCTACGACCACGTCGCGGCGCGTTTCGGTGAGGCCGGCCTGGTGACCTACGCGCTGGACCATCGCGGGCACGGACGCTCGGGCGGCAAGCGGGTGCTGTGCAGGGACATGGCGGACTACACCGGCGACTTCCACACCTTGGCGGGCATCGCCGCCCGGGAGCATCCGGGACTGCCGCGGGTGGTGCTCGGGCACAGCATGGGCGGAGCGATCGTGTTCAGCTACGGCGTCGACCGCCCCGACGACTACCAGTTGATGGTGCTGTCGGGACCGGCGGTGGACATGACCGACACGGTGTCGCCGTTGCTGGCGTTCGTGGCCAAAGCGCTCGGCGTCGTCTTTCCGGGCCTGCCGGCGCAGAAGCTCGACAGCGCCTTGGTCTCGCGGGATCCGGCGGTGGTGGCCGCCTACAACGCCGATCCGCTGGTGCACCACGGGATGGTGCCGGCCGGTGTGGGCCGGGCGCTGATCAAGGTCGCCGAGACCATGCCGGCCCGGGCGGCGGCGCTGACCGCGCCGCTGCTGGTGGTACACGGCGCCGACGACGGGCTGGTACCCGCCTCGGGCAGCCAACACCTGGTGGGCTGCGTCGGCTCCGATGATGTGCGGCTGACTGTGTACCCGGGGCTATTCCACGAGGTGTTCAACGAGCCCGAGCGTGCGCAGGTGCTCGACGACGTGGTGGGCTGGATCGACGCGCGCCTGTGAATCGGTGTCGGCGCGCTGTCTGTCGGTGTGGTTAGCGTTGCCGTCATGAGCACCGACGACAAGATGCTGGCCCGTATCGCCGCGCTGTTGCGCCAGGCCGAGGGCACCGACAACGCGCACGAGGCCGACGCGTTCATGGCGGCGGCGCAGCGGCTGGCCACCGCGACCTCCATCGACCTGGCGGTGGCCCGGGCGCACTCCGCGACCCGGACGGCCGCGACCGCCCCGGTGCAGCGCACCGTCACCATCGGCTCACCCGGGACCCGGGGACTGCGCACCTACGTGCAGCTGTTCGTGGGGATCGCCGCCGCCAATGACGTGCGCTGCGACGTGGCGTCGAACTCGACGTTCGTCTACGCCTACGGATTCGCCGAGGACATCGACGCCACCCACGCCCTCTACGCCGGCCTGGTGGTCCAGATGGTGCGGGCCTCCGACGTCTACATCGCCAGCGGAGCGCACCGGCCCACCCCGACCATCACCGCCCGGCTGAACTTCCACTTGGCGTTCGGCGCCCGGGTCGGCCACCGGCTGGCCGAGGCGCGCGATGAGACCCGCAAGAGCGCCGAACAGGACCGCAGCCGGCCGGCTGGGACTGCCATTGCGTTGCGCAACAAGGAGATCGAACTGCGCGACTACTACCGCGGCGCGTCGAAGGCGCGCGGCACCTGGCGGGCCAGCCGGGCCTCGGCGGGGTATTCGTCGGCGGCGCGGCAGGCCGGGGACCGGGCCGGGCGGCGGGCCCGCCTCGGTGACGCCACCGAGCTGTCGGGGGCGCGGTCCGCGCTGGAACGTTGAGTGAAGGTGAGGTCGGCCGCGACGTCCAGCGCGCGAAGGTCTATGCCGCAGAGAGATTCGTGCGGACCCTGTTCGACCGTGCCGCCGAACGGGGGTCGGCTGACATCGACTTCTTCGGCACGCGGTTGACGCTGCCGCCGGAGGCCCGATTCGGTTCGGTGGCCGCAGTGGGACGCTACGTCGACGACGTGCTGGCGCTGGAGCCGGTACGCCGGCGGTGGCCCGAAGCGACGGCGCCGACTGTCCGTGTGCGGCGTGGCGTGACGGCCGCGCATTACGAAAAGGTCGGCGAGACAGGCGTTATCGCGGTTCCCGAGCAGGGTCACGGGAGTTGGGCGCTGCGGGAACTGGTGGTGCTGCACGAGATGGCGCACCATCTGTGTGACGTCCGGCCTGCGCACGGGCCGGAGTTCACTGCGACGTTGTGTGCGTTGGCCGAGATCGTGATGGGCCCGGAGTTGGGCTATGTGCTGCGGGTGGTGTTCGCGAGCGAAGGGGTGAGGTAGCGATGGAAAGTATGAGTGCATCGTTCGAAACAGCTGTTCCCGCAGCGTTTCTGGGAGAAGACGAGTTCATCCAGTGTTCGGAGCCGGCCATCCGTTCGCTTGCCCGCGAATTGCGACAATCCGCCACCGACGACGTGTCTTATGCCAAGGCTGCGTTCGAATGGGTGCGGGACCAGGTCAGGCATTCCTGGGACGTCGCCGATCCCCGGGTGACGTTGACCGCGAGTGAGGTCCTCGAACATCGAGTGGGACTCTGCTACGCCAAGTCCCACCTGCTCGCGGCGCTGCTTCGAGGAGAAGGCATCCCAACCGGGCTGTGCTACCAGCGCCTTGTGGACGGCGAGGGACATGTCCTCCACGGACTCGTCGCGGTTCACCTCCGGGGAGCTTGGCATCGCCAGGACGCACGCGGCAACAAGGACGGCGTTGACGCACAGTTCTGCATCGGCGCGGAGAAACTCGCGTGGCCCGTCGATGATTCCGTGGGCGAGGTCGACTATCCGCAGCTCTTTGCGTCCCCGGTTCGGTCTGTCGTCGATGCGCTGCGCGCCGCGACCGATGTCCTGGAGCTCTGCGACGGTGGCCTGCCGACGGGCCTGGACGGCCCCCGGTGACGCACAGCGGTCGAGATTGTGCGCCACCGGCGTCATCCGTCAACTGCTGACGGCTACCAGTTCGTCGCCGCAGGTGCAGCGGTAGGCCGCACCGGCGCCGTCGCAGTGGCACGGGGCCTCGATGCGGACCCGGCATCCACAACCGCTGTGGCCGCAGGTCAGTACGGTTCCCGCTTCGTAGTTCGCCATGTTTCGCACCTTTCTTCATCTGATCCCGGGAGGTCCGGGTGAGCCCGACTATATACCCCCTACGGGTATGGGGTAAAGACCCGGATCTGCTGCAGCGGGGCTAGTCTCGGTGGCGTGAATGAGAAACCGACTCCCCGCGCCGTCGACGCTCTGCTGGATCACCTCTTCGTCGGTGACGATCCGGGGCTGTCAGCGGCGCTGGACGCCAGCGACGCCGCCGGCCTGCCCGCCATCGCGGTATCGGCGCAGCAGGGCAAGTTCCTGAACCTGCTGGCCACCGCAATAGGGGCCCGCCGCATTCTCGAGGTCGGGACCCTGGGCGGCTACAGCACGATCTGGCTGGCCCGGGCGGTCGGATCCGACGGCGCGGTGGTGACGTGCGAGTACGAGCCCAAGCACGCCGAGGTGGCGCGGGCCAACCTGGAAGGGGCCGGCGTCGGTGACCGGGTGCAGGTGCTGGTCGGCCCGGCGCTGGACACCCTGCCCACCCTGAACGGCGAGCCGTTCGACCTGGTGTTCATCGACGCCGACAAGCAGAACAACGCGGCCTACGTCGAGTGGGCGCTGCGGTTGGGCCGGACGGGCACCGTCATCGTGGTGGACAACGTGATTCGCGACGGAGCGATCCTGGAACCGGATTCGGACCCGACCGCCCGCGGCAGCCGGGACGTGCTGGAGTTGATGGCCGAGCACCCGCGCCTTAAGGCCGCCGCGATCCAGACCGTCGGCGTCAAGGGCTGGGACGGATTCGCCATGGCTGTCGTGACGTAGCGCCCCCACTTCGGCGCGAACGTGCAGAGTTGTCCGCTGTTTCCCCAGGTGGGGGTGGACAGCTCTGCACGCTCGCGAGGTGGTGGGGTGGGGTGGGGTGGCAGCTACCCGCAGACGGCGCCGGTGGCCGCCGAGCCCACCAGCTTGCGGTACTTGGCCAGCACGCCGGTGGTGTAGCGCGGCGCAGGGGGGGTGAAACCCTTTGCGCGGGCGGCGAACTCAGCCAGATCGTCGACCACCACATCCAGCGTGGCGTTGGCGACGTCGAGCCGGATCTTGTCCCCGTCGCGCAGGAACGCGACCGGTCCGCCGTCCACCGCCTCGGGGGCGATGTGGCCGACGCACAGCCCGGTGGTGCCGCCGGAGAAGCGGCCATCGGTCAGCAGCAGCACGTCCTTGCCCAACCCGGCACCCTTGATCGCGCCGGTGATGGCCAGCATCTCGCGCATCCCCGGCCCGCCCTTGGGGCCCTCGTAGCGGATCACCACGGCGTCGCCCGCGGTGATCGTGCCGTCTTCGAGTGCATCCAGCGCCGCCCGCTCGCCGTCGAAAACCCTTGCGGTTCCCTCGAACACGTCGCTGTCGAAGCCGGCTGATTTGACCACCGCGCCCTCCGGGGCCAGCGATCCGTGCAGGATCGTGATGCCACCGGTCGGGTGGATCGGGTTGGTCAGCGCGTGCAGCACCTTGCCGTCCACCACCGGGGGGTTGAGCTCGGCGATGTTCTCCGCCATGGTCTTTCCGGTGACGGTCAGGCAGTCGCCGTGCAGCAGACCCGCTTCGAGCAGGGTCTTGAGCATGACCGGCACCCCGCCGATCTTGTCGATGTCGTACATCACGTGCGCACCGAACGGCTTGACGTCCGCCAGGTGCGGCACCTTCGCCCCGACCCGGGAGAAGTCGGCCAGGGTCAGGTCAACCTCGGCCTCACGGGCGATCGCCAAGAGGTGCAGCACCGCGTTGGTGGACCCGCCGAACGCCATCACCACCGCGATCGCGTTCTCGAACGCCTCTTTGGTCAAGATGTCGCGGGCGGTGATCCCGCGGCGCAACAGCTCCACCACGGCGGCGCCGCTGGCCTTGGCGTACCCGTCGCGGCGCCGGTCGATCGCTGGCGGGGAGGCACTGCCCGGCAGCGACATACCCAGTGCCTCAGCGGCACTGGCCATGGTGTTGGCGGTGTACATGCCGCCGCAGGCGCCCTCGCCGGGGCAGATCGACCGCTCGATGATGTCGACGTCCTCGCGTGACATCAGGCCGCGCGAACACGCGCCGACCGCCTCGAAGGCATCGATGATCGTCACTTCGCGCTCGGTGCCGTCGGACAGCTGCGCGTAGCCCGGCATGGTGGAGCCCGCGTAGAGGAAGACCGAGGCCAGGTTCAGCCGGGCCGCGGCCATCAGCATCCCGGGCAGCGACTTGTCGCATCCGGCCAGCAGGACCGAGCCGTCGAGGCGCTCGGCGCACATAACCGTCTCGACGCTGTCGGCGATCACCTCGCGGGAGACCAGCGAGAAGTGCATGCCCTCGTGGCCCATCGAGATGCCGTCGGAGACCGAGATGGTGCCGAACTCCAGCGGGTAGCCACCGGCCGCCAGGACACCTTCCTTGGCGGCTTTGGCCAACCGGTCCAGCGACAGGTTGCACGGGGTGATCTCGTTCCACGACGAAGCCACTCCGATCTGCGGCTTGGCGAAGTCGTCGTCGCCCATGCCTACGGCCCGCAGCATCCCGCGCGCGGCGGTCTTCTCGAGGCCGTCGGTGACGTCACGACTGCGCGGTTTGATGTCGACGGAGGCTGAGGGCTCGCGATTCACCCGCTAAGTATGCCGGTCGGCCCGTACCGGGCAAAACGAATTAAATACCCCGAGGGGGTATGGGTTAAGCTGGGTGAATGAGATCAGCCCTCACGGTCGTCGCCGCGGCCGCCATCAGCGTCGCCGCCGGCGGGTGCCACCACGCGGGCACCCCGGCGCCCGAGGCGTCGACGAGCGCGGTGGGAATCACCACCGGCAGCCCCGCCGACGTGGCCTTTCTGGAGAACATGGTGGTCCACCACCAGCAGGCCCTGGACCTGTTGGCGTTGGTGCCCGCCGGCAGCACCAACCAGGCGCTGGTGTCGTTCGCCGCGCAGAACGCCGCGCAACAGCAGACCGAACTGCAGGGCTGCCAGGCGCAACTGTTGCAGTGGGAGGTCCCCGGCGGCCCTTCCGAACGCGACCCCGCCGCCGACATTCCCGGCATGGTGGACAAGGCCACCGTGGACAAGCTGCGCGGCCTGCACGGGCCGGCGTTCGACACGCTGTGGCTGCAGTCGATGATCGCTCACCACCGTGGCGCGATCACCATGGCGCAGAACGAGATCCAAAACGGCGAGAGCGCCGAGGCGATCAGCATCGCGCAGTCGCTGGTGCCGTTTCAGCAATCCCAGATCACCCAGATGAACCAACTGTTGGGGGCGTCATGACCACCGAGGCTCCGGGGTACTCCCCGCGCAAGGACAACTACGCCAAGCGGCTGCGCCGCATCGAGGGCCAGGTGCGCGGAATCGCCAAGATGATCGAGGATGACAAATACTGCATCGACGTCCTCACCCAGATCAGCGCGGCCAACAGTGCGCTGCGGTCGGTGGCGCTGAACCTGCTCGACGAGCATCTGGGGCACTGCGTCACCGGGGCGGTGGCCTCCGGCGGCGACGAGGCCGACGCGAAACTCGCCGAAGCCTCCGCCGCTATCGCGCGGCTGGTTCGTTCCTGACCCGGTCGCCGTTACCATGTGATCCAGCAGTTACCGGGAGCGCAACGCGCCACACACCACTCGACGCTGCTCCCACACGATGACTGTCGAAACCGGAAAAACCCGCACCGGGCCTTGGACGCCGCGGACCACGGCCCAGCTGGCGATCCTGGCCGCGGCCGCCTTCATCTACGCCACCGCCGAAATCCTGCCGGTCGGCGCGCTGCCCGCGATCTCGCAGGGCCTGGATGTCAGCGAGGCGCTGGTCGGAACCCTGCTGGCCTGGTATGCGGTGGTCGCGGCGGTGACGACCATTCCGCTGGTGCGCTGGACCGCGCAGTGGCCGCGCCGCCGGGTCCTGTTGCTCACCCTGGTCTGTCTGACCGTGTCACAGGTGATCTCGGCGTTGGCGCCGACGTTCCCCGTGCTGGCCGCCGGCCGGGCGCTGTGCGCGGTCACCCACGGCCTGATGTGGTCGGTGCTGGCCCCGATCGCCACCCGCCTGGTGCCACCCAGTCATTCCGGGCGGGCCACCACCGCGATCTACGTGGGCACCAGCCTGGCCTTGGTGGTCGGCATCCCGCTGACCTCGGCGATGAGCCTGCTGTGGGGCTGGCGGCTGGCGGTCGTGGTGATCACCGTGGCGGCGGCGGTCGTCACCGTCGCGGCACGTTTCGCGCTGCCCGCGCTGGTACTCACAGACCACCAACTGACCCTGGTCGGGCGCCATCACTATCGCAACGTGCGACTGCTGGGCGTGAGCGCGGTCATGCTGATCGCCGTCACGGGCCACTTCATCTCTTACACGTTCATCGCGGTGATCATCGAAGACGTGGTCGGGGTCCCGGGGGCGCGGCTGGCCTGGTTGCTGGCCGCGTTCGGGGCAGCCGGGCTGATTGCGATGCCGATGCTGGCCGGGCCGCTGGACCACCGGCCCAAGGCCGTCACCGGCAGCTGCATGGCCGCATTGTCGACGGCTTTCGTGGTGCTGGCGGCGCTGGCCATCGGCGGGCACCACTCGACCGCGACGACGCTGGCGGGGGCGGCGGCGATCGTGCTGTGGGGGGCGATGGCGATGGCGGTCTCGCCGATGCTGCAGTCGGCGGCCATGCGTACCGCGCCGGATGACCCTGACGGCGCGTCGGGGCTGTATGTGACGGCTTTCCAGGTCGGAATCACCGGGGGATCACTGGCGGGTGGGTTGCTGTTCGAAGTGGCGGGAACCTCGGCGATGCTGACCGCGTCGGCGGTGCTGGTCGGTCTCGCGGCGGCCGGGATCGCGGCCAGCAAACGGCTGTTCGTCGTTCCCTGAGACGCCTGGCGCAGTGGCCTTCGCCACTTCGCTCGCGGCTGAAACCGCTGCTCAACAGCATGTGACGTCCAATTTCGTGGTGTCGGGCAGCTGCTTGAAGAGTTAGCTGACCGTCGTCTTGTGCCACACTTGGATGAAGCTTGTGACCGGAGGTATGTCAATGTCGGGATGGAAGTTCGCGGGCGTCGGGGCCTGGCTCGGTGCCGCTGGACTGATCGCGGGGTTCACGTTCGGCTGCGGAACCGCGCTGGCCGACCCGCCGCAGCAGCCCGGCGACCCGACGGCGGTGGATGCCGCCCCGCCCGCATCGCCGGCCCAACTGGACGTGCCGCCGCCTCCGGCAGACCCGGTCGCGGCACCTGCCGACCCCGCTGTGGTGCCCCCGGGACCCGAGCCCGCGCCGCCGGTTGACCTGGCACCGCCGGCGCAACCGGCGGTGGCCGACCCCGCGCCGGGAATGCCCGTCCCCGCGCCGGGAGTGGTCGACCCCGCGACGGGAGTGGTCGACGCCGCGACGGCAGTTCCGGGCCAGCCGGCAACCGTTCCCGCAGCGGCGTCCGGTCCGGTCGTCGGGCAGAACCCGGAGCCGTTCACCGGCACCGCACCGTTCCTGCCGCCGAGCTTCAACCCGCTCAACGGGTCGATGGTGGGCGTCGCCAAGCCGATCATCATCAACTTCCAGCGGCCGATCGCCGACAAGGCCATGGCTGAGCAGGCCATCCACATCTCGTCGAACCCGCCGGTTTCAGGCAAGTTCTACTGGATGACCCCCAGCCAGGTGCGCTGGCGTCCGTTCAACTTCTGGCCGGCCAACACCACCGTCAACATCGACGCGGCCGGCACCAAGTCGAGCTTCCGCACCGGTGACGCGCTGGTGGCCACCGCCGACGACAAGACCCACCAGATGACGATCACCCGCGACGGCAAGGTCGAGAAGACCTTCCCGATGTCGATGGGGATGACCGCCGGCGGGCACGAGACCCCCAACGGCACCTACTACGTGCTGGAGAAGATGCCCACCGTGGTGATGGACTCCTCCACCTACGGGGTTCCGGTGAACTCCAGCTGGGGCTACAAGCTCACCGTGCAGGACGCGGTCCGTATCGACAACAGCGGCGGCTTCGTGCACAGCGCCCCGTGGTCGGTGAACGATCAGGGCAAGCGCAACGTCAGCCACGGCTGCATCAACCTGAGTCCGGCCAACGCCAAGTGGTTCTTCGACAACTTCGGCAGCGGCGACCCGGTCGTGGTGAAGAACTCCGTCGGCACCCACAACAAGAACGACGGCTCCCAAGACTGGCAGATGTAGCGCCGCTCAGTTCCAGATGCGCACCCGCTGTGCGGGTTCCAGGAACAGCGTGTCGTCGTGAGCGACGTCGAAGGCCTCATAGAAGGCGTCGATGTTGCGGATCACCCCGTTGCAGCGGAACTCCGGCGGTGAGTGCGGGTCGGTCGCCAGGCGCCGGATCGCTTCGGCGTCACGGGATTTGGTGCGCCACACCTGGGCCCAGCCGTAGAACACCCGCTGAACACCGGTCAGACCGTCGATCACCGGGGCTTCGGCGCCGTCCAGTGACAACTCATACGCCAGCAGCGCGATGGACAGCCCGCCCAGGTCGCCGATGTTCTCCCCGACGGTGAACGCGCCGTTCACGTGCTGCCCGTCGCCCAGCGCCCGCGGCACATACGTCTCGTACTGCTCGATCAAAGCCGTTGTGCGCAGCCCGAACTCGGCGCGGTCGTCGTCGGTCCACCAGTCCACCAGGTTGCCGTCGCCGTCGTACTTGGCGCCCTGGTCGTCGAAGCCGTGGCCGATCTCGTGGCCGATCACCGCGCCGATGCCGCCGTAGTTGGCCGCATCGTCGGCGTCGGCGTCGAAGAACGGCGGCTGCAGGATCGCGGCCGGGAAGACGATCTCGTTCATTCCCGGGTTGTAATAGGCGTTCACGGTCTGCGGCGTCATGAACCACTCGTCGCGATCCACCTCGGCACCCAGTTTGGCCAGTTCGCGGTCGTAGTTCACCGCGTAGCCGCGCAGGTAGTTGCCGTACAGGTCGGCCGGATCGGTGACCAGCGCCGAGTAGTCGCGCCAGGTGGCCGGGTAGCCGACCTTGGCGGTGAATTTGTCCAGCTTGGCCAGCGCCCGTTCCCGCGTCGCCGGGGTCATCCAGTCCAGATTGGTGATGCTGACCCGATACGCCTGGCGCAGGTTCGCCACCAGCTCATCGATGCGCGCCTTGGCGTCCGGCGGGAAATGCTTTGCCACATAGAGTTTTCCGACGGTGTCGCCCATCAACGACTCGACCACCGACACGGCGCGCTTCCACCGGTCGCGGATCTGCTCGGTACCCGACAGACGGCGCCCGTAGAACGCGAAATCCTCGGCGACCAACTCGTCGGTCAACAGTCCGGCCCGGGCGTGGATGAGCCGCCAGCGTGCCCAGTCCTGCCAGTCGGCGAACTCCGCGCTGGACCACAGGTTCGCGAACGCCGTCAGATAGTCCGGCTGGCGCACCACGAGTTCGGCGGCGGCTCCGGCGGGCACCCCGAGCCCGTCGGCCCAGCCCGCCCAGTCGAAGCCGGGCGCCTCGGCGGGCAGTTCGGCGAACGCGCGCAGGTTATAGGTCAGGTCCGCGTCGCGGCGCTTCACCACGTCCCAGTGGGCGCCGGCCAGCCGGGTCTCCAGGGCGACGATGCGGCCGGCGGTTGCGGCATGCTCGCTGGGATCTCCGCCGTAGACCAGCGCGAACATCGCCGCGATGTGACCGGGGTAGGCGGCCAGGATCTCGGCGTGCTGCTCCTCGCGGTAGTAGGACTCGTCGGGCAGGCCGATGCCGGACTGGTTCAGATGCAGCAGGTAGCGGCTGGAGTCCTTGGAGTCGGTGTCCACATACAGTCCGACGCCCCCGCCGGTTCCGCGGCGCTGGTACCCGCCCAGCACCCGCGCCAGCGCGCCGAGGTCGGCGGCGTCATCGATGGTCGCCAGCTCCCGGCGCAGCGGCTCCAACCCAGCCGCCTGCACCGCCTGCTCGTCGAGGAAGCTGGCGTACAGGTCGCCGATCCGGCGCTCGTCGGTCCCGGCCGGCGCGGCTGATGAGACGGCTTCGGTGAGCAGCTCGCGGACCTGGACCTCGGCCCGGTCGAACAGGGTGCGGAAGGCGCCGTCGGTGGCGCGATCCGGCGGCATCTCGTAGTCGTCGAGCCAGCGTCCGTTCACATGGCCGAACAGATCGTCCTGGGGCCGGACGCCGCTGTCGAGGTAGCTGAGGTCGAGGCCGGAGCGGGCAACTGCAGGGGTCATCGCGCCCATCCTTCCACGCCGAACGGTGTGTGCGTCCTGTAGCGTCACCGCCATGCCTGACGAGGAGCAGCCCGACGAAACCACGTATGTGGACGACGAGCTCATCGACGCCGACGAGCCCGCCACCGAAGAGGTCTACGCCGACGAGACGGCCTCGGACAAGCCCGCCAAGAAGGCCGGCCACGCCAAGGCGGCGGCTGGGTCCTCTGCGGCCGGCGCTTCCCGGGGCGGGGTCTTCTCCCGGCTCGGGCTGGTGTCGGCGTTGCTCGGGTTGGTCGCGGTGGCCGGGCTGGTCTTCTCCCTGATCACCTGGTCGGCGCACCGCGACGACGTCAACGAGCGGGCCTACCGCAGTCGGGTCCTGCAGACCGCGGCCAGCTGGACCAGCGTGCTGATCAACCTGAACGCCGAGAACGTCGAGAAGGGCATGTCGCGGCTGCGTGACAAGACCGTCGGCGAACTCAAGGCCGAGTTCGACGCCGCTCTGGCCCCTTACCGGGACGTGGTGCAGCGCATCGAGTCGCGCAGCAGCGGCCGGATCGAAGCGGTCGCCATCGAGTTGCAGCACATCGAGGACCCGGAGGCCGGCGCCGAGCCGGCGCCCGGCCCCGGCCGCACCGACCCGGTGATGGTGATCGCCACGTCGATCGCCGAGAACGTCGGCGGCCGGCCGCAGACTGTGCACTGGGCGCTGCGCCTCGACGTCAGCGATATCGACGGCAACCTGCTGATCTCGCGATTGAGGGCGATCCGATGAACAAGTTGCTTAACCTGCAGGCGCTGAAGTCTCGGACGACGTGGCGGGTACTGGGCGTTGACATCGCCGCGCCGCTGGCCGCGATCGGCGGCGTGCTGCTGCTCGGGTTGATGCTCGACTGGCCGCTGTGGTGGGTGTCGGCCTGCTCGGTGCTGGTGCTGCTGATCGTCGAGGGCATGGTGGTGAACTTCCTGCTGCTGCGCCGCGACGGTGTCACGGTCGGCACCGACGACGAGCGGCCCGGCCTGCGCCTCGGGGTGGTCGCGCTGGCCGCCGCCGCCCTGGTCGCCTCGGCCGTACTGGGCTACCTGCGCTGGACGGAACCCGACCGCGCCCTGGAGGCGGACTCCACCGAGGTGGTCAAGACCGCCGCCGCCATGGCCGAGGCCGCCGCGACGGTCTCGCCGGCCGATCCGAACACCTCCATCGAGAAGGCGGCCGCCTTCATGGTCCCCGACCGCGTCAACTCGTTCCGGGAGAGCATCGGCCGGACCGCCACCGAAATGGCCAACCGCAACATCGCTGTCGACGCGGAGGCGCTCAGCGCGGGTGTCGAGGCGCTCGGGCCGTCGGCCGCCCGGGTCGCGGTGGTGCTGCGCAGCGTTCAGAGCGTGGCCAACCAGCAGGTCAAGCAGTCCGTGGTGCCGGTTCGGGTGATGCTGACCAAGCGTGACGGCCAGTGGATGGTCGTGGAGATGTCGCCGATCCACGCCCGCTGACGCCGGTCAGTCGATGTCGGGCGCGTCCCGATTGTGCAGTTTGACGAATCGGTCGGACAGCCGGCGCATCCGGATCATCAGCGATGCCGGCGGGTCCACCGAGCCGTCGAGGTAGTCGTCCAGATCGTCGGTGGGAACCCCGATCCTCGACGCGAACTCCCGGCGGCCCAGTCCGGACCGCTCGATCAGCAACCGCATGTGGCGACCCACCTCGGCGCGCTCGTTGGCCTCCATGTGGTTGCGGGTGCGGGCCAGCACCTCCGCCAGTGCTTTGGCGATGCCGTAGGACTCGGTGCCTTCCAGCACCTCTTCGACCTGGCGGGCGGTGCGCCCGTAGGGGTCGCGTTTGAGGGCCACCACGATCAGCTGCCAGGTGGCGATGTCACCGCTCTGCAGGGCAGAGCGGATGGCCGTCGTCGGCCAGAACTCCACCGGCCGGTCGGTCTCGCCGGATCGGGATCCACGGCTGCGTCGGTCGGCGGCCAACGTCACCTCGTCTCCTCCAGCATCGCCACCGCGACGGCCATGCAGCGCTCCCGGACCTGGTCCCAGTCCGGCCGCTCACCTTCACCGGGGAACTCATCGTCGGGTTCGTCGGGTTCGGGCTCGGCGAGCCGACAGACCAGCTGCGTGGCCATCCATTGTCGTTCGGTCGGTTGACCAGAGTAGTACGTGTCGATTCCGGTGAGCGCCTCCGCAACGGTATCGGCGTCCAGCACACCGACGAGCTCGGCCAGTCCGACGTATTCGCTGCGGCGGTTGCGCGCCATCAGCAGATAGCCGATCAGGCGCAGCGTCTCGGCTCCGGTGGGGATCTGCAGCCGGTCGCCGGTGGGAAGTTGGACCGCGGCGATCTCCATCGGGCGCCGCCGGGCCAGCACCGGGCCCTCCAGTCCGATCTCGTTGGCCGCCCAGGACTCGGTTTCCAGCGCGTCGAGCGCGATCGCGAGCCGCTTTCGCCACACGGTGACCGGATGCACCGGCCGCACGGCTCGGGGCTGTGCCCGGCCGGTGCCGGTTCGGGCCTGCCAGCCGCCGGTCAGCCGGGCCAGCGCCTGGCTCACCACGGTGCCGCCCGACGCTGCCGATCCGGCTGCCACCGGCAGCGCCCGCAGCTTGACGGTGGCGACCTCGGAGTGGCCGCAGCCGCGCAGCGCCAGCGGGTCGCTGACATAGACCGCGTCGGGGGCCAACTCTTTGAGCTTGGCCGCGGACTTCACCACCACCCGCAGGTCGGCGCTGGGGGTGATCAGGGCGGAGATGTCATCGGGGATCACCACGACGTCGCCCAGTTCCACCTTGGGCAGCGGCTTCTCGAAGTCCACCGACGGCAGAATCCACTTGAGCCAGCGCGGCAGCCACCAGTTCCACTGGTCGAACATCGCCATCAGGGCCGGAACCAGCACCAGGCGCACCACCGTGGCGTCCACCGCGATCGCCACCGCGCATGCCACACCCAGTTCGGCGACCAGCGGCATCCCGGCGAACGCGAAACCGATGAACACCGCGATCATGATCAGGGCGGCGCTGGTGATGGTGCGCGCGCTGGTGCTCACGCCGTAGGCGACCGCGTCGTGGGTGTTGCCGGACTGCAGGAACCGCTCGCGGATCCGGGTCAGCAGGAAGATCTCGTAGTCCATCGACAACCCGAACGTCATGGCCAGTACCAGCGGCGGGATGAAGCTGTCGATCGAACCGGTGGGCGCGAGCCCGAACCGCTCCAGCCAGCCCCACTGGAACACCGCCACCAGGCTGCCGTAGGCGGCGGCCACCGACAGCACCGTCATCACGACGCCCTTGAAGGCCAGGAACACCGACTGGATGGAGATCAGCAGCATCACGAACGCGATCAGCGCCACGAACACCAGCACCAGCGGTTCGGACGCGGCCACCCGGTCGTCGAAGTCCTTGATCAGCGCGGTCGGCCCGCCGACGTCCACCTGCACCGCCGGCGAACCGGCGGCCTCGGGCAGGTGCTCGCGCATCCAGTCGATGGTCGCCCGCGCGGTCATGTCCTCGGGATCGACCGACAGCACCGCCGAGAGCAGGCCGCTGCTGTTGTCGCTGCCGAATACCGGTGGGGACACCGAGGCGACGTTGGGGGCGTGGGCCATCTGTTCGCGGATCGCGTCGAACGTCGCGGCGTGCGCGGGCGCCGACGCATTCGCGCCCGGGATGGTGACCAGCACCCGGACTGGCCCCAGCGCACCCGGTCCCAGCGCCTGGGCCGCCGCGGACACACCGCCGCGGATCTCGTGGGAGGAGTCGAACTGGTGCAGCATGCTGTTGCCCAGCGACAGCGACAGTGCCGGCGCCGCCAAGGTCAGCAGGAAGCCGGCGGTCACCAGCGCCGACGCCCACGGCCGGCGCATCACCGCCGCCGTCCAGCGGGTCCAGAAGCGCGACTGCGCAAGCTGCGGGCCGCGCGACCAGTGCAGCAGTGCCGAGCGTTTGGCCACCGCCCGGCCGAACAGTGCCAACACCACCGGCGTGAGGCTCACCGAGGCCAGCACCGCCACCGAGACCGCCAGGATGGCGCCGGTGGCCATCGACACCAGCACCGGCGTGTTGATCAGATAGATCCCGGTCAGGGACGCCACCACGGTCAGTCCGGAGAGCACCACGGCCAACCCGGACGTCGCCATCGCGGCGTCGGCGGCGTCGTCGGGCTGGCGTCCGGCCCGCAGTTCCTCGCGGTAGCGCATGAGGATGAACAGCGAGTAGTCGATCGCCAGCGCGATCCCGAACATCGATACCGTGGATGTGACGAACACCGACATCTGGGTGAACATCGACAGCAGGTAGACCAGCCCCATGGTGACGATCACCGTCGCGATCCCCAGCGCCAGCGGGATCGCGGCGGCCGCCAGTGAGCCGAACACCGCCAGCAGCACGACCAGCACGATCGGCAGGTTCCACTGCTCGGCGGCGGCGATGTCCTGTTTGGTCTTGGCCGACGCCGCCGCTCCCAGCGCGCCCTGGCCGATCACGTACAGGTTCACCGAGCCGTTCTCGATCCGGCCGGGATGCTCGCCGGCCACACCGAGCCGGGACCGCAGCTTCTTGGCGACGTCGACGGCTCCGGTGTTGTCGAAGTCCAGCCGCAGCGACACCACGTAGGGCCGGTCCGGCCGTGGCGGAGGTTGGCCGTGGTCGGGCAGCACCGTCACGCTGGAAGTCGACCCGGCGACATTGCGTAGCAGTGCGACGGCGTTCTGCATGTCCTGATAGGTGGCGTCGGCGCGCGGTGCAGCCACCAGGGCCAGTGGCGATGCGCCCTGCTCGGGGAAGTGGTCTTGGAGTTCGTACTGCACGTGCAGCGATTGCGATCCCTGCACCTCGAAGCCCCCGCCGGTGAGATGGCCGGACGCGGTGGAGGCCAGATACAACGAGGGGATCACAGCCAGCAGCCACCCTGTGAAGACCACCCAGCGGTATCTGCGCAGGTTGCTGCTGAAGCGCATCATGAACTGCTGGATCTCGGTTCTCCCCGCTCTGGCCAGGCCGCCGCGTCGCGTGCTGGCAGCCTACCCCGCACTGTGATCAGGCCGACGTGCATTGCGGTGGCGACGGCCGGGGGTTGCTGACAGTATGGCGGAGGACCCCCGGCGATCATGGTCGATCCTGCCGATGCCATCTGGACATGTCCCAGGAGAAGTCTTGAACCCCACCCGTATTTTTGCCGCAGCCTCCGTTGTCATGGGCGGTGCCGCCACGGTCTTCGCGCTGACCACCCCGTCGGCGCCGTCGGCGACCGCAGCCAAGGACCCCTGCGTGGCCAGCGAGGTCGCCCGCACGGTCGGCAAGGCCATCACGTCCACCGGTGACTACCTGGACTCGCACCCGGACGCCAATCAGGTGGTCACCGGTGCGCTGCAGCAGCCGCCCGGACCGCAGACCCTGGCCAACCTCAAGGGCTACTTCGACGCCAACCCGAAGGTCGGTGACGACCTGGCCAAGATCACCGCTCCGGTGACCGAGGTCAGCGACCAGTGCAAGTTGGCGGTCAACCTGCCGCAGGTGCTCGGGCTGCTGCAGGCCGCGCAGGCCCAGGGCGCGCTGCCCGGTGCTGCCCAACCGGTCGCGGTTCGCTAGCGGCGGCATCCCAGCCGTCGGCGTCGGTGCCGGTTCGAAACACGGCGAGGAACGCCACCCAGCCCACGACGGCGACCAGCAGCCAGCTGATCAGCCGGTAGATCAGGACGGCCGAGATCGCGTCAGGCAGACTCAGCCCGCTGGAGACCAGGCCCGGCACCAGCACTGCCTCCACGACCAGCAGCCCGCCCGGAATCAGCGGAATCGCTCCGGCCGTGCGGGCGGCGGCGTAGGCGACCGCCAAGCCCGCCACCGATGCCCGCCCGCCGGTGGCATAGGCCGCGCAGGCCAGGCAGGCGACGTCGGCGACCCAGTTGAACAGCGACCAGCCGAACGCCACCGACGCCGCGCGGCGGCCCAGGCTGACCGACTCCAGCTGGGCGAGCATCCGCCGCCAGGTTCCCAGTCCGGTGTCAACGGGCTTGTCCCGCAATGAATTCACCCAGCGCAGCAACCGCACGCCGATGCCGTCGATCAGCTCCGGCCGGGCCGCCACGGTCTGCGCCAGCAGTAACAACGCGATGAAGCCGCCGACGGTGAACAACAACGAGAACGGATTGTCCTTCGCGCCCAGCGCCACCGCGCCGCCCAGTCCCAGCAGTGCGAGCCCGACCGCCTGGAGCACCCCCGACATCACCAACTGCCAGGACGCCACCACCGGTGAGGCGCCCCACCGGCGCTGCTCGCGATACAGGAAGGTCGCCGAGAGCACCGGGCCGCCTGGCACCGTGGTGCTCAACGCGTTGGCGGCGTAGAACGCGGCCTCGGACCGCCACTGCGAGACCCGCACCCCCACCGAGCGCAGCAGGGTCCGCTGAATCTGCGCGAAGCTGTGCATGGACGCCGCCGCCGCCAGCACCGCGCCGAACAGCCAGCGGTTGTCGGCGCGCAGGACGCTGCGCCACGCGCCTGCCAGCTGATCCCACACCAGGGCCAGCTCAACGGTGAGCACCACCGCCAGCAGACCGAGGGCCGCGGGGCGTACCCAGCGGCGGATCACGTCGGCGGACACGGAATTAGACGTTAGCCGCGCCCGATTGATATGGAGTTACCCGATGTGGCACTGCGGCTGCATCGTTACGCTACCGGAATGTCAGCCAGCGCAGACGAATCCGTACATCCGACGGTAGTCAAGGCCGCCGCGTGGGCCTGGCGGCTGCTGGTGCTGTTCGCCGCAGTCCTGGCGGTGCTGCTGGTGGTGCGGCGCCTGGAGGTGATCGTCGTTCCGGTGGCGCTGGCCTTGATGATGTCGGCGTTGCTGCTGCCCGGCGTGGACTGGCTGGACCGGCGTGGGACACCCCGGGGCCTGGCGGTGTTCCTGCTGCTGCTCGGTGGTCTGGCGGTGCTGGCCGGGCTGCTGAGTTTCGTGGTCGACCAGTTCATCGACGGCGTGCCTGGTCTGGTCGAACAGGTCACCGCGGTGGTCAACTCCACTCAGCACTGGCTGGTCGAGGGGCCGCTGCACCTGAGCAGCGAGCAGATCGCCAACGTCGGCGACACCGTGGTCAACGGGCTGCGCAGCAATCAGGCCAAGCTGACCAGTGGCGCGCTGTCGACGGCCGAGACCCTCACCAAGATCGTCACCGGCGCCTTCGTCGTGCTGTTCACGCTGATCTTCTTCCTCTACGGCGGCCGGGACATCTGGCGGTTCACGGTGCGGTTCTTCCCCGGCGACGTGCGCGAGCGGGTGCACGCCGCCGGCATCGCCGGCTTCGAGTCGCTGATCGGCTACATTCGCGCCACGTTCCTGGTGGCACTGGTCGACGCCGTCGGCATCGGTATCGGGCTGGCGATCATGGCGGTACCGCTGGCGCTGCCGCTGGCGTCGCTGGTGTTCCTGGGGGCCTTCATCCCGCTGGTCGGTGCGGTGCTCACCGGACTGCTGGCGGTGCTGGTCGCGCTGATCGCCAAGGGCTGGATCTACGGGCTGATCACCCTGGGGCTGATCATCGCGGTCAACCAGTTGGAGGCCCACGTGCTACAGCCGCTGGTGATGGGGCGCGCGGTGTCGATACATCCGCTGGCGGTGGTGCTGGGCATCTCGACCGGGGGCATCCTGGCCGGGATCGTCGGCGCGCTGCTCGCCGTCCCGACGATCGCGTTCATCGATCGAGCGGTGCGGGCGCTGCTGTCCTCGGGCGTCGAACCGGCGGCCGAAGGGGTCAGTACCGACCCTCCCGGCGCAGCAGCTCCGCCGCACTGAGGCCGCCGGCGGTGCCGCGTCGCTTCGGGTCCTCCGGCGTCGCCTCGCCGGCCTGATCGCTTGCGGCGGTGAGCTTTTCGGTGGCCGGGCCCTCCGATGCGCTCTGCACCGGGATGGCGGTGGTGGCGTCACTCTCCGTCGGTACCGACAGCGCCCGGGTCGCGTCGTCGGCCGGCGGCGCATCCGCGCTGCGCAGCCGTGTCGTCGCCGCGTCCCGGCCGCCGCGCAGCTCACCGAGCCAGGACTCGATCTCGCGCTCGGAACCCTCGGGTTCTGTCGTGGGTGCCTCGACCTTTTCGGTGACCGCCTCGGCGGCGCGCAAGCGGGTGGTGGGCTCGGCCGGTCCGGCATTGATCCGGCTGGTCCGGGCGTTCGACGGGTTGCCGGTGACCGGCCGGGTGGGCAACTGCTCGGTTGCCCGCGGCCGGGGCTGGCCCGGGGCGGGGTGGGTGGGGTCGTGCGTGGGCCGCGCCGCGCCGGCACCCGCCGGGGCAGCCGCCACCATGGCGGGCGCGGTGCGGCGGGTCAGTTTCCGCCGCTCGTCAGGCAGCCGGATCTCGCCGAGCCCGATCCGGTTCTGCAGGCGCTTCATCCAGCGCGGGGCCCACCAGCAGTCGTCGCCGAGCAGCTTCATCACCGCCGGGACCAGGAACATCCGGATGACAGTGGCGTCGAGCAGCAGCGCGGCCATCAGGCCGAACGCCAGGTACTTCATCATCACCAGGTCGGAGAACACGAAGGACGCGGCCACCACCGCGAGGATCAGTGCGGCCGCGGTGATCAGGCGGCCGGTGGTGGCGGTGCCGATCCGGATCGCCTCGGTGGTGGACATCCCGGATTCCCGGGCCTCCACCATTCGGGAGACCAGGAACACCTCGTAGTCGGTGGCCAGGCCCCAGCCCACGGCGACGACCAGCGCGATCACCACCACCATCAGCGGTGTCGGAGTGAAGTTCAGCAGCCCGGCGCCGTGGCCGTCGACGAACATCCAGGTGAGGATGCCCATCGTGGCTCCGATGGTCAGCGCGCTCATCACCGCCGCCTTCAGCGGCAGCACCAAGGACCCGAAGGCCAGGAACATCAGCAGGGTGGTGGTGGTCAGCAGGATCACCAGCATCAGCGGCCCTTTGTCGACCATGGCGTGGATGCTGTCCTGCTCCAACGCCGGGGTGCCGCCGACCAGCACGTCCAGGCCCTTCGGCGTGCTCATGGCACGCAGGGCCTTGATCTTCTGCGCCGCGTCGTTGCGGTTGATCAGGCCGTTCTCGATCACCCGCACCGAGGCGTCCTTGGACGCTCCGGGCAGGTATGGGCGTTCCCTCCACATCTCCGACGCGTTGTCGTCCGGTTCGACGAACCCATTGATCGCCATTGCCCGGTTGCGGACATCGGCGACCTGCTGGTCGGTGACCGGCTTATCGGCGTCGCTCTTGATCACCAGCGTCAGCTTCTCGGTGCGGAAGCCCGGGAAGATGTCGTCGAAGTGTTCCTGGGCCACCCGGGCGGTGTTGTCCGGTGGCAGGTACTTCTCGCTCATCCCGCCGAACTCCAGTTTGCCCAGCGGGATGATCAGCAGGATCATCGCGACCACGATCGGGATGGCGAAGGCCAGCGGTCGCTGCATGACGAAGTTGACCAACTTGCCCCAGAACCCGGCCTCGACCTCTTCGCGGGTCTTGGTCTTCTGGGTCTTCTCGGCGAACCAGCCGATGACGCGGTTGGAGAACTCCCAGTCCCGCAGGAACGGAATCCGGTAGAGGGTGCGTACCCCGAGTGCGTCGACGTTGGTGCCCAGCACCCCCAGGATGGCCGGCAGCAGCGTGATCGACAGGACGGCGGCCAGCCCCACCGCAGCGAAGAATGCGTAGGTCAGTGAATGCACGAAGCCCTGCGGCAGCACCAGCAGGCTGGCGCACGAGGCGACGATCAGTACCGCCGAGAACACCACGGTGCGCCCGGCCGTCATCACCGAGCGCCGGACCGCCGCCTCGGTGTCGTAGCCCTCGGCGATTTCCTCACGGAACCGGCTCACCACGAACAGGCCGTAGTCGATCGCGATACCCAGGCCGATCAGCGAGACCACCGGCTGGGCGAAGAAGTGCACCGGCCCGAAGTGCGTGGTGAGCTGCAGGATGCCCGTCGCCCCGGCGATGCTCAACCCACCGACGATCACCGGCAGGCTGGCGGCGATCACCCCGCCGAACACGAAGAACAGCACCACCGCCACCAAGGGCAGCGCCAGCACCTCCATGCGCTGTTGGTCGCTGGCGATGGTGCCGGTCAGCGCGCTGGCGATCGGTTGCAGGCCGCCCAGTTCGACCTTGCCGCCGTCGAGCTCCTGCAAAGCCGGTTCGGCCTCCTGGAAATTCTTGAGGATGGTGTCGTCATCGTCGCCCTTGATCTGGATCGAGGCGAACGCGTGCTTCTTGTCCGGGTCGGCCATGTTGGCCAGTGCTTCGGGATTGGTGAAGTAGCCGACCCAACTCATGATCTGGTCGGAGTGGTCGTTTTTGACCTTGTTCAGCCCGTTCTTGATCCCGTCGGACCACGCCTTGTCATCGACGGTCTCGCCTTTCGGGGCGGTGAAGACCGCCACCACATGACTGGTGCGGTCCCTGCCGTAAGCCTCGTCGCCGAGGACCGACGCCTTTACTGACTGGCTGCCGTCGTCATAGAAGCCGCTCTGGGTGACATGGTCGCCCAGGCTCATGCCGTAGACGCCGCCACCGAGGCAGAGCGCCACCATCACGCCGATTACGATGAACCGGTAGCGGTATACAGTTCGACCCCACCAGGCGAACACCTATACGCTCCTCACTGCAGTCTGTTGCGACATCTTTGGACCTGCGTCTGTGGTTCAGGCTCTCCAGTGTGTCACTCTCGCGAGTTCAGCAGCGAGCTCAATGGGCGGAACGGCTGCAACCACGCCCCCTGCTCCGGCAGCGAATCCAGGCTGATTCGCGGCAGCCGCTCCCGGAAAACACCAGGGATGTCTTCCAGGTCGACGAACTCCAAGGTATCCGAGGCTAGCGCCCAGCTGGCATGTTCGCGAAATCCGAGCACCTGAACAGCCACGCCGGCCGAGCACAGTTCTTCCAGCGGTTCCCGGAACGCCTGGCCGTCGGCGGAGGCCACCACCACCCCCGCCAGCCCCTGTTCTCTGCGCAGGGCGATGTGTTCGAGCATGTCGGCGTCGACGTCACTGTCCTCGTCGACCTTGGGTTTGGCGAAGACGGCGAAACCCACGTTTCGCAGCGCCTCCACCCACGGCCGGACGACGTCCGCACTGCCCGGGGCGATGTTGGTGAACACCGTCGCCTCGGGCTCGATCGGGGTCTGCGGGTGACCCGCCGAGATCTCAGCGGTGCGGCTCAGCAGCCAGCGGCCCAGCGCGTCGAAGCGAGGCCGCTCCAACCCGGTCGGGCGCCGGCCGAGGATGGCGCCCAGTCCCATGTCCAGGTTCGGGGCGTCCCACACCAGCAGTACCCGCCGCGGTGCCGGTGCATCCGTGGGCGGCCTGGCAGCCGCTCCGGCGTCCAGTTCGGTCGCGGTCATCGGGGCCGCTGCCAGACGAATTCGTTGATCGCGCTGCCGGCGTCGCGTCCCTTGGCCTCGTATTTGGTGGTGGGGCGTTCGACCGAGATCGGTAAGCCAGAGCCGTAGGAAGGGTCGGCCACCCGACGCAGGCCGGGCTCACCGTCACCGGACTCGGCGATCTGTTCGGCGTAGCCCGCGTGATCGGTCGCCGCGTGCAGGACTCCGCCCGGCTGCAGGCGGTCGGCGATCAACGCCATGGTGGCCGGCTGCAGCAACCGGCGCTTGTGGTGGCGCGCTTTGGGCCACGGATCCGGGAAGAACACCCGCACCCCGATCAGCGACGACGGCGTGAGCAGGTGTTCGAGCACGTCGAGGCCGTCGCCGCGCAGCATCCTGATGTTGGTCAGCTGGTCGCGGTCGATCGCGGACAGCAACTGCGCCAGCCCACGTTCGTAGATCTCGACGGCGATCACGTCCAGGTCGGGTTCGGCCTGGGCCATCGCCGCCGTCGAGGTGCCGGCTCCGCAGCCGATCTCCAGCACCACCGGGGCGTCGCGGCCGAACCAGCGGCGCAGATCCAGCGGTTCGGGCCGGTCGGGCAGCACGTCGCCGCCGATCTCGGGCCAGAGCCGGTCCCACCTCTCGCGCTGGCCGGTGGACAGCGCGGAGTGCCGGTAGCGGACATGGAAGTTTCGGGCGCGACGCGGGGTCGGCGGGGCCTCGATGTCGGCCGCCGGCTCGACGTCGCGCTGCGCATGCATGCCGTCCATGGTGACCCATGAAGCCGCCGGGGCCCACTTCGCGGTTCACATTGATACCCAACAGTTGCTTACTCACCTGGTGACTCGCGTGCCGACGACGCAGCTGACACCATGGCCTCGATGGAAGGCATGGTCGTGGCACAGGCGCACCAGCTCTTCGCCGATGGGCTGACCGGACTGGCTGCCGACCTGTGCGATCCGCGGCTGTCGGCGATGGCCGTGAGCCTCACCGCGCCGCTGCGGGTCGCGGTGTGCGGCCGGCGCGGGGTGGGCCGGCGCAGCGTCGCCGCCGCGCTGGCCGGCGCCGGGGTCAATGTCGTCGCGCCTGCTGAGCCCTCCGGGGACGCCGACGTCGACGTCTATGTGGTCGCCGAAGTGGTCAAACCCGAGGACCGGACTGCGCTGGACACGTCGCGCCGGCCGCTGCTGGCGGTGCTGAACAAGGTGGACGTGTCCGGTGTGGACGTGCGCGTCACGGCGGCGCTGGGTGTGCCGTGGGTGCCGATGTCCGCGTTGTTCGCACTGGCCGGCGATGATCTGCGCCCGCTCAGTGGCGTCGACGAAGTTGTCGCGCGCCTGACGGCGCTCGGTGCCGCCGTGCACTACCGGCGGATGACCGATGCGGTGGCCCGGTTGCATGCGTGCGCGGTCGGTGACGACCGGATCCACGAGTTTCTGATCGCCGATGCCACCGTGGCGGCCCGGATGGCCGCGGCCGAAGCCGTGATGGCAGCGCACTGCCTGGCGGGTGAACCGTCGCTGCGACGGGCACGCCGGTGGCACGGCTGTCGCAGCATGCCGCTGGACGCCACCGGGCGAGCCTGCGCCGGCGATATCGCCCGGGGATCCCTGCGGCTATGGGCGGCAACGGCGGACCGCTCATGACCGACGATCCCGTAGACCGGGTGGACGCTCTGGTGGCCCAGATCGCCCCCGGCGTGCGCCCGCCGGCGGTGCGGCGCAGCGAGGTGGTGCTGGTGACCGGGCCGTGGCTGGCCGGGGTCAGTGCGGTGGCGGTGGCGTTGGCCGACCTGCTGGCCGACCGGCTGCCGGGGTGGCGGGTGGTCGAGGCCACCGACCTGGCGCCGGGCGAGGTCGCGACGGCGGTGGTGTTCGTGGTGTCGGCCGCGGCGGCACTGGCCCAGTCGGACTGCGCGCTGCTCGACGCCGCGGCAGCTCACACCGACGTGGTGATCGGCGTGGTGTCCAAGATTGACGCCCACCACCAGTGGCGGGAGATGCAGGAGGTGGCCCGCGAGGTCCTGCCCGAATACGCGCCGCGTTACCGCGACGTCGCCTGGGTGGGTGCGGCGGCGGCGCCCGCGCGAGGCGAACCGCTCATCGACGACCTGGCTGCCGAGCTGATCAACCAGCTGGGGGACAGCGATGTGCAACGACGTAACCGGTTGCGGTCCTGGGAGTTCCAGTTGCGCACCGACGCCGACCGAATCGACCGCAATGCCCGTGCGGACGGGCGGCGGGCCCGGGTGGCATTGCTGCAGGAGCAACGCGACGAGGTGCTGCGGCAGCGGCGGTTGTCGAAATCGGAGCGGGTGATCGCGTTGCGCAGCCGCATCGCGACGGCCCGGGTACAGCTCGGCTACTTCGCCCGCAAGCGCTGCGCCTCGGTGCGCGGCGAGCTCGCCGAAGACGTCGCGAATATGACGCGTAGCCGGCTGGACGAATTCACGGACTATGTCGATGACCGGTTGGCGGAGGCCGTGGTGGAGGTCGACGAGGGTGTCACCGAGCAACTGGCCGACGTCGCCCACGAGCTCGGCCTCTCCGCCGTGCCGGCGTCCGACGCGGCGCTGCCACAGGTCGAGGCCGGTGAGCCGCCGTTGAGCTCACGGCGGCTGGAAACACAGCTGACGATCCTGTTCGGGATGGGCTTCGGAGGGGGTGTGGCGCTGACGCTGAGCCGGTTGTTCGCGCACCTGGCCCCGGTGCCCGCCGCGGCGGGGGCGGTGGCCTGTGTGGCGATCGGGGTGGCGGTCACGGTGTGGGTGGTGCGGATCCGCGGGCTGCTGCGCGACCGGGCGGTGCTGGACCGCTGGGTGGGCGAGACCACCGGGGCGCTGGGGTCGACCCTGGCCGAACTGGTCGCGCTGCGGGTGGTGGCGGCCGAGACGACGCTGACCGCCGAACTGGCGGAGCGCAACGAGACCGAGGCCACTGCGGCCGCAGACCGGATCGCCGGACTGGACCGCGAACTCGCCGAGCACGCCGCGGCCACCGCCCGTGCCGCTACGGTGCGGGATCGTCAGTTGCCGATGTTGCGTCGGGCGCTGGAGAATGTGCGCGCTGACCTGGGTGAATGAGGCTCCGCCAACGTCGCGGCAACGGGTGATCGATAGCTCGAGTTTCGATTGTTTCGATCCGTGTAGCTATTGACGGTAATCTCTTATTTAATGGCGGTATAAGAGGTGAGGCGTTGCGGGTAGCAGCGGCGACGTCCCCAAGTGACACAGGTTACACAGGAGAGCTCAATGACCTCAGCGACCATCCCAGGTCTGGACACCGCCCCGACGAAGCACGCCGAGTTGCTCGCCTGGGTTCATGAGGTCGCCGAGCTCACCCAGCCCGACCGGGTGGAGTGGTCCGACGGTTCCGAGGAGGAGTGGAACCGGCTGATGGCCCAGCTGGTGGACTCCGGCGCGGCGGTCAAGCTGGACGACAAGAAGAAGCCCAACTCCTACCTGGCCGTCTCCGACCCCGCCGACGTCGCCCGCGTCGAATCGCGCACCTACATCTGTAGCCGCACCCCCGAAGGTGCCGGCCCCACCAACAACTGGATGGACCCGGACGAGATGCGGGCCACCATGACCGAGCTCTACCGGGGCTGCATGCGCGGCCGCACCATGTACGTCATTCCGTTCTGCATGGGACCGCTCGGCGCCGAGGACCCCAAGCTCGGGATTGAGATCACCGACTCGCCCTACGTGGTGACGTCGATGAAGGTGATGACCCGGATGGGCACCGCAGCACTGGAGAAGATCGGCACCGACGGCGCCTACGTCAAGGGCCTGCACTCGGTGGGCGCCCCGCTGGCCCCCGGCGAGAAGGACGTGCCGTGGCCGTGCAACTCCGAGAAGTACATCACCCACTTCCCCGAGACCCGCGAGATCTGGAGCTACGGTTCAGGTTACGGCGGCAATGCGCTGCTGGGCAAGAAGTGCTACGCGCTGCGGATCGCCTCGGCGATGGCCCACGACGAGGGCTGGCTGGCCGAGCACATGCTGATCCTCAAGCTGATCTCGCCGGAGAACAAGGCCTACTACGTGGCCGCGGCATTCCCGTCGGCGTGCGGCAAGACCAACCTGGCGATGATCCAGCCGACCATCCCGGGCTGGCGGGCCGAGACCCTCGGTGACGACATCGCCTGGATGCGGTTCGGCAAGGACGGCCGGCTCTACGCGGTGAACCCCGAGGCCGGTTTCTTCGGGGTGGCCCCGGGCACCAGCCGCAGCTCGAACCCGAACGCGATGATCACCGTCGAAGCCGGAAACACCATCTACACCAACGTCGCTCACACCGATGACAACGATGTGTGGTGGGAGGGCATCGACGGCGACACCCCGGCGCACCTGATCGACTGGAAGGGCAACGACTGGGCGCCGGAGTCGGGAACGCCTGCGGCACACCCGAACTCGCGTTACTGCACCCCGATGTCGCAGTGCCCGATCCTGGCTCCGGAGTGGGATGACCCGCAGGGCGTGCCGATCTCGGCGATCCTGTTCGGCGCCCGGCGCAAGACCACGGTGCCGTTGGTGAGCCAGGCCCGCGACTGGCAGCACGGCGTGTTCATCGGCGCCACCATGGGTTCCGAGCAGACTGCGGCCGCCGAGGGCACCGTGGGCAAGGTGCGCCGCGACCCGATGGCGATGCTGCCGTTCATCGGCTACAACGCCGGCGACTACATGCAGCACTGGATCGACACCGGCAAGAGCGCTGACGAGTCCAAGCTGCCGAAGGTGTTCTTCGTCAACTGGTTCCGTCGCGGCGACGACGGTCGCTTCCTGTGGCCGGGCTTCGGTGAGAACAGCCGGGTACTCAAGTGGATCGTCGAGCGCGTGGAGGGCAAGGCCGGCGGTCAGGAGACCGCGATCGGCACCGTTCCGCAAGCCTCGGATCTGGAGCTGGCCGGGTTGGACGTGTCCGCTGCTGACGTGGAGCAGGCCCTGGTGGTCGACGCCGACGAGTGGCGCCGCGAGCTGCCGCTGATCGAGGAGTGGTTCGACTTCATCGGCGACAAGCTGCCGACCGGGCTGCGCGACGAGTTCGACGCCCTCAAGCAGCGCCTGGGGTAGCTCCTATTCCGCGAGCGTGCGCGTCTGAACGCGACACGCCGCGTCTGGCCGTACCGTTGTGCACGCCCGCGACCGGTGCCTCGACCACTTGACACCCGTCAAGTTGACCGGCGGTACAGTCTGCCCATGCAGATCCGCGAACATGTCGGCGCCGACAAGCCGGCGATCATCCTGCACCCGTCGGGTACCGCCATCACCTTCGATGACCTCGAAGCCCGGGGGGGGGGGGGGGGGGGGGGGGGGGGGGGGGGGGGGGGGGGGGGGGGGGGG
>NZ_CP084028.1:102611-127119 GCF_020181595.1 [Mycobacterium] vasticus
CCCCCCCCCCCCCCCCCCCCCCCCCCCCCCCCCCCCCCCCCCCCCCCCCCCCCCCCCCCCCCCCCCCCCCCCCCCACTTCTTCCGCCGCGCCGGCCTGGTCGAGGGCGACACGGTGGCGATCCTCATGGAGAACAACGAGCACATGCACGCGGTCATGTGGGCTGCGCGGCGCAGTGGCCTGTACTACGTGCCGATCAACACCCACCTGACCGCGGCCGAGGCCGCCTACATCATCGACAACAGCAACGCCAAAGGCGTTATCGGCTCGGCGGCTCTGCGCCATACCTGCGAGGGTTTGGCCGCGCATCTTCCCGGCGGGCTTCCGGGACTGCTGCTGATCGCCGATGACGACTTGGACGGCTGGCAGCGTTACCCGGAATGTGTTGCGGACCAACCCGATACGCCGATCGACGACGAGATCGAAGGTGACCTGCTGCAGTATTCGTCGGGCACCACCGGGCGGCCCAAGGGGATCAAACGCGCACTGCCGCATGTGCCTCCGGCGGAGGCGCCGGGGCTGATGGCGATGCTGGTGGCGGTCTGGATGAGCCCCGAGTCGGTCTATCTGAGCCCCGCGCCGCTGTACCACACCGCGCCGTCGGTGTGGTCCATGCAGGCACAGGCTGCCGGTATCACCACGGTGGTGCTGGAGAAGTTCGACGCCGAGGGTTGCCTCGAGGCGATACAGCGCTACCGGGTCACCCATGCCCAGTTCGTGCCCGCGCACTTCACCCGGATGCTCAAACTCCCTGTGGCCGTGCGTAATTCCTACGACGTCTCCAGCCTGCAGCGGGTGATGCATGCCGCCGCGCCGTGTCCGGTAGAGATCAAGAAGCAGATGATCGACTGGTGGGGCCCGATCGTCGACGAGTACTACGCCTCCTCGGAAGCGCACGGCTCGACACTGATCAGCGCCGAGGACTGGCTGGCCCACCCGGGCTCGGTGGGCAAGCCGATGATGGGTGCGGTGCACATCCTCGACGAGGACGGCAACGAACTGCCCGCGGGCCAGCCCGGTGAGATCTACTTCGAGGGCGGCAGTTCCTTCGAGTACCTCAATGACCCTGACAAGACGGCGAATTCCCGGGACAGTCGGGGCTGGGCCACGGTCGGCGACGTCGGCTACCTCGACGACGACGGGTATCTGTACCTGACCGACCGTCGGCACCACATGATCATCTCCGGTGGGGTGAACATCTACCCCCAGGAAGCCGAGAACATGCTGATCACCCATCCGAAGGTGATGGACGCGGCGGTGTTCGGCATCCCCGACGACGAGATGGGCCAGACCGTCAAGGCCGCGGTGCAGACCGTCGACCCGGCCGACGCCACCGACGCGTTCGGCGACGAACTGCTGGCCTGGCTGCGGGACCGCCTGGCCCATTTCAAGTGCCCGCGGTCGATCTCCTTCGAGGCGCAGCTGCCGCGCACCGACACCGGCAAGCTCTACAAGAACGAGCTGGTGGCGAAGTACTCCGTCTGACCCGGCGAGCCTAGATCCCCCCGCGTGCCACCAACTGCGCCGCGATCACATTGCGCTGGATCTCGTTGGTGCCTTCGCCGACGATCATCAGCGGGGCGTCCCGGAAGTAGCGTTCGACGTCGTACTCGGTGGAGTAGCCGTAGCCGCCGTGGATACGCACCGCGTTCAGCGCGATCTCCATGGCCGCCTCCGAGGCGAACAGCTTGGCCATCCCGGCTTCCATGTCGCAGCGCTGGCCGCTGTCGTAGCGTTCGGCGGCGTAGCGGGTGAGCTGGCGGGCGGCGGTCAGCTTGGTGGCCATGTCGGCCAGGTAGTTGCCGACGCTCTGATGCCTCCAGATGGCCTGCCCGAAGCTCTCCCGCTGTTGGGAGTAGGCCAGCGCATCCTCCAGCGCGGCGGTGGCCACCCCCAAGGCCCGAGCGGCCACCTGAATGCGACCGGTCTCCAGGCCCTTCATCATCTGGGCGAAGCCGTGACCCGGCACCCCGCCCAGCACGGCCGCGGCGGGGATCCGGCAGTCGGCGAAACTCAGCTCACACGATTCGACGCCCTTGTAGCCCAGCTTGGGCAGATCCCGTGAGATCGACAGTCCCGCACTCGGATTATCCACCAGCACAACGGAAATCCCTTGATGCCTCGGGGTCGCCGCCGGATCGGTCTTGGCCAGCAGCGCGATCAACCCCGAACGTCGGGCATTGGAGATCCAGGTCTTGGAGCCGTTGATCACCAGCAGATCCGGGTCGGCCGCAGAAGGCATCGCAGAGGTACTCATGTTCTGCAGGTCGCTGCCACCGCCCGGCTCGGTCAGCGCCATGGTGGCCCGCAGCTCCCCGGTCGCCATCATCGGCAGGTAGCGCCGCTTCTGCTCCTGCGTCCCGAACAGCCCCAGCAACTTGGCGACGACGGTGTGCCCGCCCATCGCTCCGGCCAGACTCATCCAGCCTCGCGCCAACTCCTGGGTGACTTCCACGTAGCAGGGCATCGACACCGGCGTCCCGCCGTACTCCTCGGGTACCGCCAGCCCGTAGATCCCGAGCTGTTTCATCTGATCGATCCAGGCCTGCGGGTAGGTGTTGCCGTGCTCGACCTCGCGGACCGCCGGCTTCACGTCCCGGTCGATGAACTGCCTTACGGTCTCGACCAGGATCGACTCTTCGTCGGTCAGCGTGGGGCTCATCGCTTCACCGTATGTCAGGATTTCCCGATGACCAGTGGCCCCTTCTTCGACGAACTGCGAGTCGGCCAGGTTTTCGACACGGCACCGGCGATGACGCTGAACTCCGGTGCGGCCGCGCTGCACCAGGCGATCCTGGGGGATCGGCTGCGGCTGCCGCTGGACGCCGAGCTGTCACGGGCGGTCGCCGGGACGAAGGCGCCGCTGGCCCACCCCGGTCTGGTGTGCGACATCGCCATCGGGCAGTCCACGCTGGCGACCCGGCGGGTCAAGGCCAACCTGTTCTACCGCGGGCTGGCGTTCAGCCGGTTCCCGGTGATCGGCGACACCCTGTTCACCCGCACCGAGGTGGCTGGGCTGAAGCAGAACTCACCCAAACCCGGACGTGAGCGTACGGGGCTGGCGGCGCTTCGGGTGACCACCGTCGACCAGGCGGACCGGCTGGTGCTCGACTTCTATCGCTGCGCCATGCTGCCGCTGGCACCGGATGCGCCCGATACCGGGCATGACGACGACTTGTCCGCGGTCGGCGCCGGACTGGTGCCGCCGCACGGCGTCACCGCCGACTGGGACGCCGCGGAGTTCCGCCGGCGGGTGCCGGGGCCGCACTTCGATGCGGGTGTGAACGGAACCGTGCTGACCAGTACCGGCGACGTGGTCAGCTCCGCCCCGGAGCTGGCCCGACTCACGCTGAATATCGCTGCCACCCATCATGATTCGCGGGTAGCCGGTCAGCGGCTGGTCTACGGTGGGCACACCATCGGTCTGGCGCTGGCGCAGGCGAGCAGGGCGCTGCCGAACCTGGCGACGGTGCTGGGCTGGCAGTCCTGCGACCACATCGGACCCGTCCACGAAGGCGACACCCTCTACAGTGCCCTGCACATCGAGTCGGCCGCCGACAACGTGCTGGGGCTGCGGTCGCTGGTGTACGCCGTCGGCCAAGACTCGGATCGTCAGGTGCTGGACTGGCGTTTTACGGCGCTGCAGTTCTGAGCGCGGCCCGCAGGCTTTCGCACTGGCTGGCGAAATACGCTTGCGACACACCGGTTTTAGGGGTCAACAGGTCGAATCCGTGGAATGCCCCGTCGACGACTTCCAGTGCGCATGGCACACCTGCCTCCTGCAGGCGCCTGGCGTAGGCCACGTCCTCGTCGTGGAACAGGTCCAGGCTCCCGACACCCAGCCAGGCCGGCGCGAGGCCGGCCAGGTCTTCGCGGCGAGCCGGGACGGCCACCGCCGGGTCGGCGTCGCCCAGGTAGGACGCCCAACCGAAGGCGTTGGCCGACGGTGACCACAATCGGTAGTCGCGGTTGGCGGGCAGCGCTGCGCTGCGGTCGTCGAGCATCGGATAGGACAACACCTGCAGAACCGGCCTCACCTCACCGCGATCGCGGGCCAACAGCGCCAGTGCCGCGGCCAGCCCGCCTCCGGCGCTGGCCCCACCGATCGCGATCCGGGTCGCATCCACCTCGGGCAGCTCGGCCAGCCGTAGCAGCGCCGCGTAGCAGTCCTCCAGCGCAGCGGGATAGGGGTGCTCGGGCGCGAGCCGGTAGTCCACCGAACCGACCGTGATGCCCAGTTCCCTGCTGAACCGTTGGCACAGGCCGTCGTCCTGGGCGGCGTTGCCGATCACGTAGCCGCCGCCGTGGATCCACAGCAGGGCCGGGCCCGGGCCACTCGCTGAGCCCGGCCGTTGCACCCGAACACTGGCGCCCGGGCCCAGGTGCAGCACCTCGACCTCTGCCGAGCGCGGGGAGCGCTGCAGCCTGGTCAGCATTCGCAGAACCCGCAGTGAACGGGGTCCGACCAGGCTGCGCGGCGTGAAGCGGGCGATTCGGCGCAGGTCAGGGTGAAAAGCAGATGTCGGCATCCAGCAAGTATTAACCGAACCCCGTGCCCTTCCGCAGGAGTCCCTTAGAACTCGCCTGGCGCCGGGGTATGGTGCCCGAATGGCCGCATCACCGGGAACCCGTACTTCCGGGTCCAAGATGTCTGCTCGCGTGCGTTGGTTCAAGCGTGCCCGCCCCGCCGACTACCTGCTGGCGTTCAGTGTTGCTTCGGCGTCACTGCCGGTGGTGGGCAAGAGCCTGGAGCCGCTGGGCGGCGTCACCGCGATGAGCGTGTGGGGCGCCCGGCACATGCCGCAGATCGTGTCGTCCACGGCGAAGGCCTGGTTCACTCCGGGCATCGGTGCAGTCCGGAGGCGCGAACGCGAGCAGACCCGCGAGGTGAGCGACGCCGCGCTGCGCGGCGTGGTCTCAGCTCGCGATCTCGACATCGACTGGCCCGAGCCCGAGCAGGCTCCGCCTATCTGGAAGGCACTGCAGCACCGCCGCAACATCTACCGATCCGGTGTGCGGTACGGCAGCGACCCGGCCCAGGTACTCGACGTCTGGCGGCGCCCGGAACTTCCCGACGGCCCGGCGCCGGTGCTGATCTATGTGCCCGGCGGTGCCTGGGTGCACGGCAGCCGGCTGTTGCAGGGCTACGCGATGCTGTCCCACCTGGCGGAGCAGGGCTGGGTGTGCCTGTCGATCGACTACCGGGTCGCGCCGCACAACCGCTGGCCGCGCCACATCGTCGACGTCAAGACCGCGATCGCCTGGGCGCACGCCAACGTCGACAAGTTCGGCGGCGACCGCAACTTCGTCGCCGTGGCAGGCGCGTCGGCCGGCGGGCATCTGGCAGCGCTGGCCGGTCTGACCGGCAGCAGCTCCGGCGACCGGGAGTACGCCGAGAAGTTGCCGGCCGGCGCCGACACCTCGGTGGACGCCGTGGTGGGGCTCTATGGGCGCTACGACTGGCAGGACCGGTCCACCCCCGAACGCGCCGCGTTCGTCGACTTCCTGGAGCGGGTGGTGGTCGGCCGGTCGCTGCGCCGCCACCGCGACCTCTACCGCAAGGCGTCGCCGATCGCGCGGCTGCACGCCGGGGCGCCGCCGTTCCTGGTGGTGCACGGCAGCGCCGACACGGTGATCCCGGTGGAACAGGCCCGCTCGTTCGCCGACCGGTTGCGCGCGGTGTCGCACTCCAAGGTCGGATACCTGGAACTGCCCGGTGCCGGACACGGTTTCGACATCACCGATGGCTCCCGGACCGGTGCGATGAGTACCGCAATCGGCTTGTTCCTCAATCAGATTCACCGCGACCGCGCCACGGTCGGCAGCAAACAGGTCATCTGAGCCGCGCCGTTCCGCGAAGCCCGGTAGGGTCGGCGGCATGGGAGTGATGCGGCCATGAAGCGGCTCAGCGGGTGGGACGCCATCCTGCTGTACAGCGAGACGCCGAACGTGCACATGCACACCCTCAAGGTCGCGGTCATCGAGCTCGACGCGAACCGGCAGGGCTTCGACGTGGAGGCCTTCCGCCGGGTGATCCACAGTCGGCTCTACAAGCTGGACCCGTTCCGCTACCAGCTGGTGGACATCCCGGGGAAGTTTCACCACCCGATGTGGCGGGAGCACTGCGAAGTCGACCTGACTTATCACATCCGGCCGTGGTCGCTGCCCGCCCCGGGTGGTCGCCGCGAACTCGACGAGGCCATCGGGGAGATCGCCAGCACCCCGCTGGACCGCAGCCGCCCGCTGTGGGAGATGTACTTCATCGAGGGTCTGGCAAACAATCGGATCGCGGTGGTCGGCAAGATCCACCATGCGCTCGCCGACGGCGTCGCCTCGGCGAATCTGATGGCTCAAGGCATGGATCTGACGGCGGGGCCGCAGGTAGATCAGGACTCCTACCGGACCGATCCGCCGCCGAGCGGTGCCCAGTTGGTGCGGTCGGCGTTCCGGGACCATCTGCGCCAACTCCGGCGTATCCCGGCCACCATCGGCTACACCGCGCAGGGCATGCGGCGGGTGCGCCGCAGCAACCGGAAACTGTCCCAGCTGACCCGTCCGTTCACGCCGCCGCCGAGCTTCATGAACCACATGATCACCGCCGAGCGCCGGTTCGCCACCGCCACTCTGGCACTGGCCGACGTGAAGGAGACCAGCAAGAAGCTCGGCGTGACGATCAACGACCTGGTCCTGGCCATATCGGCTGGCGCGATGCGCAGGCTGTCGCTGCACTACGACGGACACGCCGACCAGCCGCTGCTGGCGTCGGTGCCGATGAGCTATGACTTCTCGCCGGATCGCATCTCCGGCAACAAGTTCTCCGGGGTGCTGGTGGCGTTGCCGGTCGACGTCGAAGATCCGCTGCAACGGGTCCAGCGGGCCCGCGAGGCGGCCACCCTCGGCAAAGAGGGCTACGAGTTGCTCGGGCCGGAACTGGTCAGCAAATGGGCGGCGTACCTCCCGCCGAAGCTGGCCGAGTCGATGTTCGAGAAACTCGACGCGCTCGACGGGCAGAACAAGGTGCTCAACCTCAACATCTCCAATGTGCCCGGCCCGCGGGAGCGCGGCCGTGTCGGAGGCGCCCAGGTCACCGAGATCTACTCGGTGGGGCCGTTGACCGCCGGCAGCGGGATCAACATCACGGTGTGGAGCTACGTCGACCAGCTCAACATCTCGGTGCTCACCGACACCGCCACGGTCGACGACCCGCATGAGGTGACTTCGGCGATGGTCGAGGAGTTCGTCGAGATCCGGCGTCTCACCGGGCTTTCCGCGGATCTCACGCCCGTGGCCACAGCGATGGCGCCCGCCTAGGCTCAGTCAGTCATCGCCTGCAGTTCACGGCGCAACACCTTGCCGGTGTTGTTGCGCGGCAACGACTCCAGGATGGTGATGGAGCGCGGCACCTTGTAGCTCGCCAGATTGTCGCGGACATGCTGCTTGAGTTCGTCGGGGGTGGCCCCAGTGCTCTTGGCGCCCGGCTCCAGCACCACGAAGGCCACCAGGCGCTGCCCGTAGTCGGCGTCGTCGACACCGATCACCGCGGCCTCGGCGACCGCAGCGTGCTTGGTCAGCGCCTTCTCCGTCTCGATCGGGTAGACGTTCTCGCCGCCGGAGACGATCATCTCGTCATCGCGGCCGACCACGAAAAGCCTTCCAGTGTCGTCGAAGTAGCCCAGGTCGCCCGATGCCATGAAGCCGTCGTGGAACATCTTGGAGTCCCCGCCGGTGTAGCCGTCGAACTGCGAGGAGTTGCGAACGAAGATCTGCCCAGTCTCACCGGTGGGCAGCTCGCCCAACTCGGCGTCGAGGATCCGGATCTCGGTGCCGGGCGCCGGCTTTCCGGCGGTGTCGGGGGAGTAGCGCAGGTCTTCCGGTGTCGCCAGCGCGATCATGCCGGCCTCGGTGGCGTTGTAGTTGTTGTAGATCACGTCACCGAAGGCGTCCATGAACGCGGTGACCACGTCGGGCCGCATCCGTGATCCCGAGGCGGTCGCGAACCGCAGTGCGCTGCAAGGGTATTTAGACCGAACATCGTCGGACAGCGCCATGATCCGATCGAACATCACCGGCACGACGCACAATCCGGCCGCAGCGTTCTCCTCGACGAGCGCCAGGGTGGCCTCCGGGTCGAACCTCCGCCGGGTCACGATGGTGCAGGCCATCGTCAAGGCCAGCGCCAGCTGGGAGAAACCCCAGGCGTGGAACATCGGGGCCGCGATGACCACGGATTCCTCCGTGTGCCAAGGGATTCGGTCGAACATGGCCTTCAAGTCCCCGAGGCCGCCACCGCCGCTACCGGATCGCCGGGCGCCCTTCGGGGTGCCGGTGGTACCCGAGGTGAGCATCACCAGCTTGCCCTGCCGGGTGGCCTTGGCGGGGCGCCGGCCGGTGTTCGCCTCGACCAGATCATCGATGGTCAGGCCGGCGGTGTCGGTGTCGACCCAGCCGAGCACCCGGATGCATCCGGAGTCCTCCGGCACCGCCAGATCCACTGCCGCGGTGAACTCCTCGTCGTAGACGATCAGGTCGACACCCTCACGCTCGATCACTTCGGCCAGGGCCGGACCGGCGAAGCTGGTGTTGAGTAGCAGCACATCCGCGCCGATCTTGTTGGCCGCCGCCAGCGCCTCGATGAAACCGCGGTGATTGCGGCACATCAGCCCGATCGCCTTCGGTGTCGGGCCGGCCAGCCGCTGCAGCCCGGCCGCCAATGCGTTGCAGCGACGATCCAGCTCGGCGTAGGTCAGGGTGCCGAGCTCGTCGACGATCGCGGGACGGTCGCCGCAGCGCTGGGCGGCCATCGCGATCCCGACGGTGGTGTTGCTGCCTTCGGCGGCCGCGGCGTTGACGATCCGCAGGTATTTGTCCGGCCGTAGCGGGGCCAGCAGGCCGACCCGGGTGAACGTCGCCAGCATCGAGCCGACCCGGCCAAGCGAGTCGAGCAGTCCGGAAGTCACAGCGGCTCAGCCCAGGATCGGGAGGCGGCGCTCGGCCGAGAGCTTGTCCAGGGCGTCCTGCATCACCGAGCGCACGTGGGCGTCGACGACGTCGATGTCGGGGTCCTCGCCGAACTCGGCGATAATGTCGATCGGCTCACACACCTGCATGACGATCTTGGTGGGCAGCGGCAGATTGACCGGCAGCACGGCGGACAGTCCGAACGGGAAGCCGAACGAGATCGGCAGAATCTTGACCCGCATCAGCTTGTCCAGCCGCAGGGCCTTGGCCAGACCGGTGCCGCGGGACAGGTAGAGCTGGCTTTCCTGGCCGCCGATCCCCACCGTCGGCACCAGCGGCACACCGGCGTTGATCGCCGCCCGGATATAGCCCTTGCGGCCGTCGAAGTCGATCTTGTTCTGTTCCAGCGTGGACCGGTAGACGTCGTAGTCGCCGCCGGGGAAGACCACCACCACCCCACCGGAGCGCAGCGCCTCGTCGGCGTTGGCGTGATTGGCCGGGATGAACCCGGTCTTGCGGAAGAAGTCGGCGGTGAATCCGGTGAAGATCACGTCGTGGCTCAGGGTGTAGACCGGCCGGTCGTAGCCGAACTTCTCGTAGAAGCCGGTGGCGAACACCGGGACATCCATCGCGAACAGGCCGCCGGAGTGGTTGGAGACCACCAGGGCGCCGCCGTTGGGGAACGACTCCAGGCCCCGCACCTCGGCACGGTGGTAGCCCTTGATCAGCGGCCGCAGGATGCCCATCACCCGTTCGGTCAGGCCCGGATCCCATTTGGTGATGGGCCCCGGCACGTGTTCTGACCAGTCGCCGTCCGTTGTGTCCACCACGGAAGTCCCCTTAAATTGAAACGTGTTCTAGTTTTGCCCATGCTACCGGCTCGCGGGGGTGGCCGATAGCATCGGCGGGGTGAGCGATGAAACCAGCGCCAAGTCCCCGGAGAAATCAGAAGTCCTGCTCGAACAGCTCGACCGGATTCTGATCATCACCATCAACCGGCCCGAGGCCAAGAATGCGGTCAACGCCGCGGTCAGCCACCAGCTGGCGGCCGCCGTGGACCGCCTCGACGAGGACCCCGGCCTGTCGGTGGGCATCCTGATCGGTGCCGGCGGATCGTTCTGCGCGGGCATGGATCTCAAGGCGTTCGCCAGCGGGGAGAACGTCGTGGTGCCCGGCCGCGGTCTCGGCTTCACCGACCGTCCCCCGGTCAAGCCGCTGATCGCCGCGGTCGAGGGTTACGCCCTGGCCGGCGGCACCGAGCTGGCCCTGGCCGCTGACCTGATCGTGGCCGCCCGTGACGCCATGTTCGGGATCCCGGAGGTCAAGCGGGGGCTGGTGGCTGCCGGCGGCGGCCTGTTGCGGCTGCCGCAGCGCATCCCGTACGCGCTCGCGATGGAACTGGCGCTGACCGGCGAGAGCCTGTCGGCGGTGCGGGCGCACGAACTGGGCATGGTCAACGTGCTGGCCGAGCACGAGACGGTGCGCAACACCGCGATCATGCTGGCCGAGAAGATCACCGCCAACGGGCCGCTGGCGGTGGCCGCCACCAAGCGGATCATCACCGAGTCCCGCGGGTGGAGCCCGGATGAGATGTTCGCCGAACAACTCAAGATCGCGCTGCCGGTGTTCGGCTCCAAGGACGCCCGCGAGGGTGCTGTGGCGTTCGCCGAGAAGCGTCCACCGAAGTGGACCGGCAGCTGAGGACGCCCGGCATCGATCTGGCGGCCTACTTCGACCGGATCGGCTACCGCGGCAAGGCCGAGCCGACGTACGAGACGTTGGCCGGGCTGGTGGCCGCCCACGTCCGCGGTATCCCGTTCGAGAACCTCGACCCGCTCACCGGTGTCCCGGTGTTCGACCTGAGTGCGCCGGCGCTGGCGGCCAAACTGGTGGCGCGCCGGCGCGGCGGGTACTGCTACGAGCAGAACAACCTGATGCGTTACGTGCTCAGCGAACTCGGCTTCGACGTCGACCCGTTGGGCGCCCGGGTGGTCTGGCAGCAGCCCGAGGGCCTGGCCGCCCCGTCGCCCGCCGAGACGCACCTGGCTCTGGCGGTGCGGATTCCGGGTTCCCAGACGCCCTACTTCGTCGACGTCGGATTCGGCGGCCAGACCCTGACCGCGCCGATCCGGCTGGTGCCCGACGAAGTCCAGCAGACCCCGCACGAGCCGTTCCGAATCCGCGAGCACGGTGGTGGATACGTGCTGGAATCTCTGATCGGGCAGACCTGGCGGCCGCTGTACACCTTCGGTCTGACCCCGAAGCCGATGATCGACATGCAGGTGGGCAGTTGGTATGTGTCCACCCACCCCGAGTCGATGTTCATCATCGGGCTCAGTGCGGCCACCGTTACCGACGACGCGCGGTGGAACCTGCGCGGGCGCAACCTGACTGGGCATCACCGCGACGGCGGTACCGAGCGGGTGCGTTTCGACGATGCCGCGCAGGTGTGTGCGGCGCTGACCGATCGATTCGGTGTCGATCTGACCGGCCTTGGTGACGTGGAGGCCAGGGTGGCGCAGGTCCTCGACAGCTGAGGTCCTTGAGTTTCGCCGAAATTCCGCAATTCGCCGGTGGGTTCGGAGCATGCTTGGCCGATGGGGCATTACAAGAGCAACGTCCGCGACCTGGAGTTCAACCTGTTCGAGGTGCTGGGGCTGGAGCAGTGCCTGGCGGATGGTGCGTTCGGCGACCTCGACGGCGACACGGTGCGCCAGATGCTGGCCGAAGCCGCCCGACTCGCCGAGGGGCCGGTCGCCGAGTCCTTCGCCGAGAGCGACCGTCATCCGCCGGTGTTCGACCCGGCCACCCACACCGTGACGCTGCCCGAGCCGTTCAAGGAGTCGTTGCGGGCCTGGCAGGCCGGGGAGTGGTTCCGGATCGGGCTGGACGAGGAGGTCGGCGGGGTGCCGGCGCCGGCGGTGGTCTCCTGGGCGATCGCCGAATTCGCGCTCGGCGCCAACCCCGCGGTGTTCATGTTCATGACCGGCCCGATCTTCGCCAACATCCTCTACCACCTGGGCAATGAGCAGCAGCGGCACTGGGCGGCCATGGCGATCGACCGGAACTGGGGTGCCACCATGGTGTTAACGGAGCCGGATGCTGGCTCTGACGTGGGGGCGGGTCGTACCAAGGCAGTCGAGCAGCCCGACGGCAGCTGGCACATCGACGGCGTCAAACGGTTCATCACCAACGGTGACAGTGACGACCTGTTCGAGAACATCATGCACATGACGCTGGCCCGCCCCGAGGGCGCCGGGCCGGGAACCAAGGGGCTCAGCCTGTTCATGGTGCCCAAATTCCTCCCCGACCCGAAGACCGGCGAGCCCGGTGAGCGCAACGGGGTGTTCGTCACCGGCCTGGAACACAAGATGGGGCTGAAGGTTTCGACGACGTGCGAGTTGACCTTCGGCCAGCACGGGGTCCCGGCGAAGGGCTGGCTGGTCGGTGACACCCGCAACGGTATCGCGCAGATGTTCCACGTCATCGAGTACGCGCGAATGCTGGTGGGCACCAAGGCGATTGCCACACTGTCCACCGGCTACCTCAACGCACTGGAGTACGCCAAGACCCGCATTCAGGGCGCCGACCTGACCCAGATGACCGACAAGTCCGCGCCGCGGGTCACGATCATCCACCACCCGGATGTGCGGCGGGCCCTGATGATGCAGAAGGTCTACGCCGAGGGCATGCGGGCGTTGTACCTCTACACCGCGGCCCACCAGAACCCGGAGATCGCACTGCACGTCTCGGGGGCCGACGCCGAGATGGCCGAACGGGTCAACGATCTGCTGCTGCCGATCGTCAAGGGCGTCGGATCCGAGCGGGCGTATCAGTACCTGACCGACGCGCTGCAGACGTTCGGCGGTTCCGGGTTCCTGCAGGACTATCCGATCGAGCAGTACATCCGCGACGCCAAGATCGACTCGCTGTATGAGGGCACCACCGCCATTCAGGCGCAGGACTTCTTCTTCCGCAAGATCGCCCGTGATCGCGGGGTGGCGCTGGGCCACCTGGTCGCCCAGATCGAGGCACTGCTGGACAGCAGTGACGGTCACGCGGATCTGGCCGATGCCCGCAAGCTGCTGGCCGCCGCGCTCGATGACGTGCGGGCGATGGCCGCCACCCTGACCGGGTACCTGCTCGGGTCGCAGCAGGAGCCGCGCGAGCTCTACCGAGTGGGCCTTCAGTCGGTGCCATTCCTGCTGTGCGTCGGTGACCTGGTGATCGGCTGGCTGCTGCTGCGTCAGGCCGAGGTGGCCGCCAAGGCGTTGGACGGTGGAGCTGATGACGACGCCAACTTCTATCGGGGCAAGGTGGCAGCGGCGACCTTCTTCGCCAAGAATGTGCTGCCGCGGCTGGCCGACCAGCGGGTCATCGCCGAGGGTGTCGACCTGGCGGTGATGGATCTGCCCGAGGACGCCTTCTAAGCTCGGGGCCGTGGAGCTCTACACCCGCCGCTACGGTCTGCCCGACCACGGCTACGCCATAGTCCGCTGGGCGCACGAACTGGCCAAGGGCCGCGGTGCGGTGGTGGTGGAACCCGACGTCGAGAACATCCGTCGTCCCGACGGCGCACTGGCCTTCGACGACGCCGCGCCGTTCAAGACGGTGCCCGACGGCCCGCTGTCGGTGCTGCGTGAGCTGCTCGATCTGGAGGCCCGCGAGATGCGGGCATGGAGCAAGGCCGGATTCGCCCGCTTTCACAAGCGCGCCGCCGCCCGGCAGGTCGACCGGATCTGCCGAGCTCAGGGCAGCGACGCCGCCGTCGACTGGGTACTGGCCCACGCCACCACCGACGGCCCCGATATGGAGCTGGAGCTTGCCGAACTCCGGGACCGGCTCGGTGTGCGGCTCTACACCGCCGGTGGATTCGACGAGGACTATTACCGGACGCAGGTCGGGCGCTGCATCGAGCACCGCCGCCGGCTCAACGGGTGAGCCGGCGAACCTTGTACGTCGACGGCCACGACACCCGGGTGTCATCGCCCAGCAACGGCGTTGCGTTGGTGCCGACGGTGACGTTGTAGGCCTGCTCGCCGGCGCCCACCTCACGGTTGGCGTGCTCGGTGGCCAGGTAGTACAGCTGATCGATCTCCAGGTCGACGAAGGCCACGAAGCTGGTCTTGCGCACCGCGTCGCCGAAGCCCGCGCTCATCCGATCGGTGAGGGTGTGCGAGGCGATCGCCGCCGCGGCCAGAAGCGCGAACGGGAGCACCCAGGAGCAGAGGTAGCCGCTGGTGGGGCTCACGAGCGCCCCAACCGCGGCCGATACCGTCATCGCCGCACCCGCGGCCAGCCAGATCCACGTCACCCGCGTCGTGATGGGGGCCAACAGGTCGGTCTTCACCACCGCCTCGGGCAGCTCTGCTGTCACCCAGGCCTGCACCACGGATCTGCCCTGCGCCATGCCGGCCGGCAGCGTCGCCAGCAGGCCGGCGAAGCTTAACGTCAGCACCCAGTCCGGCGCCCAGGCCTGTGCCAGCGCCAGCACGGCGAACGTCGCGACCGCTCCGATCGCCAGGAACCGCGCCGCCGGCTCACGGCCGACCACCAGGACTGCGACGGCAACAGCCAGCGCTACCGCCGCGGCGAGCAGCAGTGGCGCATTGCCCGCCAGCACCCAATAGACGGCCCACGGTGCGAAGCCCAGCAGAACGCCCACAGGTGGTGAGTATAGGGGCTTGAACTGCTCGGCGAGGTGTGATTATTTGTGATCGAATGTGTGTTTTAGTGGGTGCGTGAAGCTGGCGGAGTGGGCGCGGGCGAGCGGTGTGCATCCGCAAACTGCGTATCGCTGGTTTCGTGAGGGCCGGATGCCGGTGCCTGCGCGCCGGTTGGAGTCGGGGACGATTTGGGTCGATGCGACGGCGCCTGGGCCGGCGGGTCGCACGGTCGTGTACGCGCGGGTGTCGTCGCATGATCAGCGGCCAGATCTGGACCGCCAAGTCGCACGACTGACGGACTGGGCGACCTCGAACGGGCATGTGATCGGCGAGGTGGTGTGCGAGGTCGGGTCAGGGCTGAATGGGAAACGGCCGAAGTTGCGCAGGATTCTGTCGGACCCGTCTGCTTCGGTGGTGGTTGTGGAGCACCGTGATCGGTTGGCGCGTTTCGGGGTTGAGTACCTTGAGGCCGCGTTGTCCGCGCAGGGCCGCACGGTGATCGTCGCCGATGCCGGTGAGACCATCGACGATCTGGTGCGCGACATGATCGAGGTGCTCACCTCGATGTGTGCCCGGCTCTACGGCCGCCGCGGTGCGCGGAACCGGGCGATGCGCGCGGTGACGGCAATCAAGCAGGCGCAGGCGGTTGGCTGATGGCTGGGTTCGAGATTCCGGCGGGGTGGACCGCACAGGCGTACCGGTTCGCCCTCGACCCCACGCCAACACAGTTGCGGGCGTTGGCGTCTCATGCTGGTGCGGCACGGTTCGCGCACAATCACATGCTGGCGCTGGTGAAGGCGGTGATGGATCAGCGGGCCGCCGAACGCAGCTACGGGATCACCGAGGCCGAGTTGACCCCGGCGTTGAGGTGGTCGTTGCCGGCGCTGCGCAAGGTGTGGAATCAGCGCAAGGCGTTGTGTGCGCCGTGGTGGGGCGAGAACTCCAAGGAGGCCTACAACACCGGTCTGGACGGATTGGCCCGCGGGCTGGACGCCTGGTCGAAATCCCGCCGCGGTCGGCGCGCCGGGCAGGCGGTGGGGTTTCCCCGGTTCAAGGCCGCTCGGGCGCCGAAGTCGGTGCGGTTCACCACCGGGGTCATCCGGGTTGAGGCTGACCGTCGCCATGTCACGTTGCCGCGCCTGGGTGCGGTCCGCACGCACGAGTCGACTCGCAAGCTGGCCCGGCGCATCGAGGCCGGTACCGCACGGGTCCTGTCGGCCACCGTGCGCCAAGACAGTGGTGGGCGCTGGTACTGCGCGCTGCAGGTGATCGTCGAGGCCAAGACACGGCCCGCCCACGTGCCAGATTCGCCGTATCCGGTGGTGGGTGTCGATTTCGGGGTGAAGGCCGACGGCCTGATGGTCGTCGCCACCCCGGACGGCCGGGAAGTCGATCGCATCGCGGCGCCGAAGTCGTTGACCGCTGCCCAATTCCGGCTGCGGGCTTTGCAGCGTCGGGCTGCCCGCCAGCACGGCCCGTATGACTGTCAGACCCGGACCCGCCGGCAGCCGTCGCAGCGGTGGCGGGCCACCCAGACCCGAATCGGCCGGACCCACGCCCACGTGGCGGCGGTGCGACGCGACGTCCTGCACAAGGCCACCACCACCCTGGCTCAGCAGCATCAGGTGATCGTGGTGGAGACGCTCAATGCCTCCGGTATGCGCACCAAGGGTGGTGCCCGCAAGCGTGGGCTGAACCGGGCCCTGGCCGATGCCGCCCTGGCTGAGGTCCGGCGCATGCTGACTTACAAGACCGTTTGGTACGGCAGCCATCTGGAGGCTGCCGACCGGTTTTATCCGTCATCGAAAACCTGCTCGGCGTGTGGGAGGCGAAAGCCAAACCTCACCCTCGCCGATCGAATCTTCGAATGCGGCGACTGCGGTGTGCGGATCGATCGTGATCTCAATGCCGCGATCAACCTCGCCCGACTCGGCGAACCCCACTGGGGTGAACACAGTCCCGCCGGGAGTGGCCCGGTGGCAGGACGTGGAGCCACGCGTGAGACCGAACCCGCGCCAGCGGGTGACGCTGCAGGCGATGAAACGTCAACCCCGCACCACCAGCCGGTGGATCAGACGGGGACCGCCTCACCGCAAGGCGAGGCTGCCTGATGAAGACGCGGAGTCACGCTCGCTCACCAAAGGCAACGGCTTACCGTTGGAACGACGGCGGACCCTGATACGGGCGCTGCAGGACGGCGAATCCCGGCGTCGACGCCGCGGTCACCACGGCATCCAGCAACGCGGTGCCGGCGTCCGGGGCGGGGATGCTGGTCAGCACGGGACCGAAGTATCCGACGTCACCGACCGCGAGGATGGGGCTGCCGCCCTCGCCGCCGAGCAGATCCTGGCTGCGTTGATGCGACGTGCGCACCGCGGCGTCCCAGCTCGGATCATCAAGTGCGTCAGCCAGAGCGGGATCCATGCCGCGCGACGCCAGCGCCTCGTTGACGACGTCGTCGGTCAATTCCCTCCCGCCGGTGTGGATCTGGGTGCCCAATGCGTCGTAGAGCCCGGTGAAGGCGTCGGGGCCGCCGACGGCGACAGCGGCGGCGAACACCCGACCGACCCGGCGGGAGCGCCCCATCTTCGCCTGCTGCGCGGGGTCCATCTCGCGGTTCTCGTTGAGAACGGCCAGGCTCATCTGCCGCAGGGTGACCTCACGCCCGGTGTCGGCGGCCGCGGCCAGCAGCCACCGGGACGTCACCCAGGCGAACGGGCAGATCGGGTCCAGGTAGAGCTCGACGGAGCTCACCGCAGCTCCCCGGCCAAGGTGCTGATCGCGTTGCGCAGCTTCTCAGCCGCCTGGTCGGCGACCGTGGCCAGCGCGGGATCGTCGACGACCTGCACCATCAGCTGCGGGTCCATCGCCTCGACGTGGATGGTCGCGGGGTTCTCGGCGTCTTCGCGGATGATGACGTTGCAGGGCAACAGCAGTCCGATCTGCTTGTGGGCCGTCACCGCGGCGTGCGCCAGCGGTGGATTGCAGGCGCCCAGGATCAGGTAGCGCTCCATCGACTCGCCGAGTTTCTCCTTCAGGGTCGCCTGCATGTCGATCTCGGTCAGCACCCCGAACCCGTTGTCCTTCAGAACTTCCCGAGTTCTCGTGACGATCTTGTCGAAGTCGTTCTTGGTGGCGTCAACCGAAGTGCTGATGGCGATGGACATGGCTTCCCTCTCTCCTGGCGGTCGGTGGCTATGAGTGTCAATATACCAATACGGGTGGGGGTATGCCAAACTATGTGTGGATACCCCCTGGGGTAGCATCGATTGAACTCACGACGAAGGGAGAACGCCAATGGTCGGCGACGAGGAGAACGTCACCGCCGTGCTGAATCGGCTACGGCGAGCGCAGGGTCAACTCGCCGGGGTGATCTCGATGATCGAGCAGGGTCGTGACTGCAAAGACGTGGTGACCCAGTTGGCGGCGGTGTCCCGCGCGCTGGACCGCGCGGGCTTCAAAATCATTGCCTGCGGCCTCCGGGACTGCCTCAACGGCAGCACCGACGCCGCCGAGGCACCGCTGACCGAGGCGGAACTGGAGAAGCTGTTCCTGGCCCTGGCCTGACGGCTCCCCCACAGACGGCTCAGGCGTCCAGCGTGTAGCCCATCGGCATCAGCACGCTCTTCTGCTGCGTGAAGTGCTCGACGCCCTCTTTGCCGTTCTCCCGGCCGATGCCGGAGTTCTTGTAGCCGCCGAACGGGCAGCACGGGTCGAACGCATACCAGTTGATACCGTAGGTCCCGGTGCGGATCTTGCCCGCGATCTCGATCCCACGCGGCACGTCGGCAGTCCACACGCTGCCGGCCAGGCCGTAGACCGAGTCGTTGGCGATCGCGATCGCGTCGTCCTCGGTGTCGTAGCCGATGATCGACAGCACCGGCCCGAAGATCTCCTCCTGGGCGATGGTCATGGAGTTCTCGACGTCGGCGAAGACGGTGGGCTGCACGAAGAAGCCGTTGTCCAGACCTTCGGGGCGGCCGCCACCGCACACCAGCCGGGCGCCTTCGGCGATTCCCTTGGCGATGTAACCCTCGACCCGTTCGCGCTGCTTCTCGCTGATCAGCGAACCCACCTGGGCGCCCGCGTCATCGGGCAGGCCGACCGGCAGCACCTGCACGAAGTTCTTGACCGCCTCGACGATCTCCTCGTAGCGGGAGCGCGGCGCCAGGATGCGGGTCTGGGCGACACAGGCCTGCCCGGTGTTCATGATCCCGGAGAACACCAGCATCGGGACGGCCGAGGCCAGGTCCACGTCCTCGAGAAGGATGGCCGCCGACTTGCCGCCGAGCTCCAGCGTGCAGGGCTTGAGCAGTTCGGCGGCCCGCTTGCCGATCTCCTTGCCGACGGCCGAGCTGCCGGTGAAGGAGAAGATGTCCACGTCCGGGTTGGACGTCAGTGCCTGGCCGGTCTCCACGCCGCCCGGCACCACCGACAAAACACCTTCGGGCAGACCCGCGTCGGCGAACGCCTGGGCCAGCGCGTTGGCGCTCAGCGGCGTCTCGGCGGCGGGCTTGAGCACCACCGAACAGCCGGCCAGCAGCGCCGGGCCCAGCTTGTTGACCGCCAGGAACAACGGCACGTTCCAGGCCACGATCGCACCCACCACGCCCAGCGGCTCGCGGCGCACGATGGTCTGCCCGTAGGCACCGGTGCGGATCTCTTCCCAGCTGACCTCCTCGACGGCGGGGCCCGCGAAGAAGTTCAGTGCCCCGATCGAGCTCATCCAGTGCATGGTCTCGACGCCCATCGGCGGCTGGCCGGTCTCGGCGGCCAGCAGCGCGGTGAACAGCTCCTTGCGCTCCTCCATCAGCTTCACCGCCGCGGCGATCACCGCGGCGCGCTCGGCGGGCGGGGTGGACGGCCACGGCCCGGAGTCGAAGGCGCGCCGGGCGGCGGCGACTGCGTTGTCAACGTCGGCCTTGGTGGCCAGCGGCACCTTCCCGACGTACTCGCCGGTGGCCGGGCTGTGCACCTCGATCACCTGATCGGTGGCCGGGGCGGTCCACTTGCCGCCGATGAAAAGCTGGTCGTATTCGGTCGCGGTGCTCACGGTCATGGCGCACACCCTACCTAGCGCGCGGGCGAATTAGAACACGTTGCAGTCAATCGGTCGGCTCGGCTGCAGAACCAGCACCAGGTTGCTCACACCGAACTCGCGAATGCCCGGAAGCCACGTCATCCACCACGCCCATCGCGGGTGATAGCGCGGGAAAGCCGCCACCAGCCCACCGGTGTGGCGGGCCCAGTCCAGACCCTGGGCCGCCGAGACCGCGAACAGCGACGATCCGTAGTAGTTCTTCGGCGGATGGCCGTGCCGGCGGGTGTAGCGCGCGGTGGCCCGCGCCCCGCCCAGGTAGTGGGTCAGCCCCATCTCATGGCCGCCGAACGGGCCCAGCCACACCGTGTAGGACAGCACCACCAGTCCGCCCGGCCGGGTGACCCGCAACATCTCATTGCCCAGCCGCCAGGGCTGCGCCACATGTTCGGCGACATTGGACGACAGGCAGATGTCCACGCTGGCGTCCGCGAACGGCAGCGCCGTCCCCGAGGCGCGTACGAAACTGCCCTTCGCAGACCCCGCACCGGCGCCCGCCGGCCCCGCGTGCATCTCGGCCGGATCGGGCTCCACACCCACGTAGCGCAGGCCCGCGGCTGCGAACGCATCGGCGAAATAACCCGGCCCCCCACCCACGTCGAGCAGGGTTTTTCCCGCCGGTGCGACGCCGTGCACCGCCCGCCACAGGTCGGTGACCATGGCCGCGGTGTCCTCGGCCAGCGCGCCGTAGAACCTGGCCGGATCGCGTTGTTCGTGGCGGAACCCGGCCAGCAGTCGCACCGAACGTGCCAGCGTCGCCCGTCTGGCGAGCAGGTCGGTGGGGGCCACCCGGCCCAGCCTAAGCGGACTACCCTGTAGTCCTGTGTCCGCTGTGCGCTCCGTCCTGCTGCTGTGCTGGCGTGACACCGGGCATCCCCAGGGCGGCGGCAGCGAGACCTACCTGCAGCGCATCGGCGCGCAGTTGGCCGCCGACGGGGTCAGCGTCACGCTGCGTACCGCCGGCTATCCGGGCGCGCCCAAGGATGAGGTCGTCGACGGGGTGCGCATCAGCCGGCGCGGAGGCCGCTACACGGTGTACCTGCGGGCCGGTGCGGCCATGGTCGCCGCGCGGGTCGGGCTGGGCCCGCTGCGCCGGGTGCGGCCGGACGCGGTGATCGACACCCAGAACGGTCTGCCGTTCCTGGCCCGGCTGGCCTATGGTCGGCGCGTCGCGGTGCTGGTGCACCACTGCCATCGCGAGCAGTGGCCGGTGGCCGGGCCGGTGCTCAGCCGGATCGGCTGGCAGGTGGAATCGCGGCTGTCGCCGTGGCTGAACCGGCGCAACCAGTACCTGACGGTGTCGCTGCCCTCGGTGCGCGACCTGGCCGACCTCGGGGTGGACACCGGGCGGATCGCGGTGGTGCGCAACGGCCTCGACGAGGCGCCGCCGCCCACCTTGACCGGTCCGCGCGCCGAGACGCCCCGGGTGGTGGTGCTGTCGCGGCTGGTGCCGCACAAGCAGATCGAGGACGCTCTGGATGCTGTTGCGGCACTGCGGGCCCGGGTTCCGGGTCTGCATCTGGACGTCGTCGGCGGTGGATGGTGGCGCGACCGACTGGTTGCGCACGCCGTCGCGCTGGGGATCACCGACTCGGTCACCTTCCACGGGCACGTCGACGAGGACACCAAACATCAACTGCTGCAAAGTTCTTGGGTGCACGTCCTGCCGTCGCGCAAGGAGGGCTGGGGGCTTGCGGTCATCGAGGCCGGCCAGCACGGGGTGCCCACCATCGGATACCGGGCTTCCGGTGGGCTGTCCGACTCGATCGTCGACGGGGTGACCGGCACGCTGGTCGATTCCCCCGACGAGCTGGCCGAACAGCTGCACCGGCTGCTGACCGATGCGGTGCTGCGCGAGCAGCTCGGCGTCAAGGCACAGGCCCGCAGCGCCGAATTCTCTTGGCGGCAAAGCGCCGACGGGGTGCGTGCGGTGCTCGAGGCGGTGCGCGAACGCCGCTACGTCAGCGGAGTGGTCTGAGCGCGTCCGCCGGAGCCGTGCGCGGCCAGGGCCGGACCTGCTCGATCGTGGCGGCGAGGCCCAGCAGGGTCCGTTCCGATCCGGGTCTGCCCACCAACTGCACGCACACCGGCTGGCCGTGGGCGTCGAGTCCGGCGGGAACGTTCATCGCGGGCCAACCGATGATGTTCCACGGTGCGGCGAAGGGGGCGTAGCGAGCGTTGGCGATCAGCGAGGTGAGCCAACCCCGTTCTCCCCAGCGCCGGGACTTGATCGGAGGTTGAGCCAGCGTCGGCGTGATCAGGACGTCGGTGTCGGCGAAGAAGTCGAACGCGCGCCGCCGCCACACCTCGCGCCCCGTGGGGTTCGCAAGACCGCGCTTTTCGACAGCATCCCCGATCCGCACATGGACACGGTTGCGGCGCTCCAGCAAGGTGACCTCGGTCGACGCGTGTGCATCGGCTGCTGCCCCCGCCGTCCACAACGCCAGTGCGGTCGTGGTCATCAGGTTGGCCGGGTAGCGCGGGGTCGCCGACCGAACGAGGTGCCGGCCGCGCAGCAGGTCTCCGGTCCGGTGGACCGCCTCGGCCCACGCGCGCGCGACAGGCGTCGCGAGGCTGGGGGCCGACGTCGAAACGGCGATCCTCAAGGCGGTCGGTTGGATCACGGTTGCGGCATCGGGATCGTCGGCCATCACCGAGAACATCAGCGCGGCATCGTCGACCGTGGTCGCGATCGGGCCGTTCTCCGACATCCCTCCCCAGCCAGAATGCGGTGCTCCAACCGGCACCACCCCGTGACCCGGCTTGAGGCCGACCAAACCGCAGCACGCCGCGGGGATCCGGATGGAGCCCATGCCGTCGTTCCCGTGCGCGACGGGTACCGCTCCCGACGCGACCGCCGCCGCGGATCCTCCGGAGGAGCCGCCGGGGGTTCGCTGGGGATTCCACGGATTTCGAGTGACACCGAAGGCCGAATCGGTCGCGCCCCAGATGCACAGCTCGGGAACGCGCGTCAGCCCGACGACCACGGCGCCTGCGGCGCGGAGCCGACGAACGACCTCATGATCGGTTGGTTGAGGCGCGGCGTTTGAGGCCGGCGAGCCCTCCCGCATCGGTTCGCCGGCAACTGCGATGTTGTCCTTGATGGCAATCGGGACGCCCGCCAGGGGGAGCGAACGCCGATCGTCACGGGCGTCGATTGCGTCCGCCTCGGCCAACGCAGCCTCGTGGCGGATCACCTGCCAGGCGTTGAAGGCCGGTTGGGTCTGCTCGATGCGGTGCAGCGCCTGCTCGACGGCGGTTCGGGCCGTCAGCGTTCCGCTGTGAACCGCTGCGGCAATCGCGGTCGCCGTCTGCTCCACATCGAGACTCTATCGCTGTCCTGCGGGGCGCCGGCTGTGCTGGAGGCGATCTGCGAACGCTGCGTCAGCGATGTGGTCTGGCGGCTAGACGCAAACGGAAGATCGTCATAATTACGGTATAATTTCTATACATGCTCAGCTTCGAGTTTGACCCCGCCAAGAGCGTGGCAAACCTGGCCAAGCATGGCATCGACTTCGGTGCCGCCCAGTCCATCTGGTCGGATCCGCGTCGGATCGAGGTGCCGGCGCGCACGACGGACGAATCGAGGTGGATTGTGATCGGTCAGATCGACGGTCGATGCTGGTCGGCAGTAGTGACCTACCGAGGTGATCGGGTTCGAATCATTTCGGTGCGCCGCTCACGGGAAGGAGAGGCAGCGATCTATGAAAGCTAGCGAGTTCGATGAACGGTTTGACGACGGCCAGGATATGGCCTCTGCCGTCGATACCGCGCGAGCGCGGCGCCCCGGGGAGGAACATCGACGGGTCAATGTCGACTTCCCGGCCTGGATGATCGCCGAGCTCGACCGCGAGGCGACTCGGCTCGGAGTCACCCGACAATCACTCATCAAAGTCTGGATCGCCGAGAAACTCGACAACGGTGGACACACCGCGGCCTAACCGCTCGATACTGGTTGAAGGCTTGACCTGACAATACGGAGGTGGATAGGTGACTGACGACACCGCCCCGCTCCTGCTGTACGACGGGGTCTGCGGAATCTGTAATCGGGCGATCCAGACCATCATTCGGCACGATCGGCACGGCACGCTGCGCTTCGCCGCGTTGGACAGCGATTTCGCACGCGGGGTGATCGAGCGGCATCCGGACCTGCGGGACCTCGACTCGATGGTGTTCGTCGACAACCCGGGTCGCTCCGATGAGCAGGTCAGTGTCCGCTCGGCGGCGGGCTTGCGAGTGGTGAGTTATCTGGGTGGCCCGTTCCGAATCCTCCTGGCGGCCAGCGTTATTCCCGCGAACCTGCGTGACCGGCTCTACGACCGCTTCGCCGCCGTCCGCTACCGATTCGGCGGCAGGCACGGCATCTGCCCGGTGCCGACTCCGGAAGTGCGCGCCCGTTTCCTGGACAGCTAGCAGGCCCGGCATGCGTGCCCTTGTGGTCGACACGTTCACTCTTGCTAGCGCACACATCCTCGGCGGCGATCAGACCTTTCGGGCCGGCGACCGACTGCTGTGCTGCACGGCCGGACCGGATGGTGCGATCAGCATCCGCGCCGTCGTGATCACGGCGGCTGGTGACGGTGCCGTCGACATCGTCAGCAGGGTGTGCGCGCCCCGCTTCGGACTAGCCGAGGATCCGGTGACCGGGTCGGCACACTGCACCCTTGCCGCGGCGACCTCGGCTGCTAGTTGTCGTGACCCGGGAGGTTGTTGACGGCGTGCCTGCTTGAAATGGGGAGGACCTCCTGACGGAGTGGATGTGTCTGGCATTCACCCGTAGGAGGTCC
>NZ_CP084028.1:127219-160828 GCF_020181595.1 [Mycobacterium] vasticus
ACAACACTCAACGAGGCCACTCCGCCCTCGGCGGAAAACCACCCATCAGCCGGCTCGCCGCCTGACAACAACGTCTCAGGTCACGACAGCTAGTCGGCCAACCGCCGCCGAACCGGTCCGGATGCCAACCCACCCGCGCCGGCTACCAGCATCGCCAGCCACACCAGATGCGCGGCCAGCGCGGCCCGGCGCGCCCCGGCCGAGGCCTTCGGCGCCCGCCCGCCGACCCGGTACAGGGTCAGGTCGGAATCCCGATAGGAAACCGGCAACCTGACCAGAGTCTTTTCGGCAGAGCCCATTTCGCCTTCAGTGCCGGACTCCTTGACCACCCAGCCGACCCCGTTCACGCCGAGGGTGACGGGTTCGGTGGCGGACAGCAAGGCCTGCTGCACCGCCCGGGCGTGACTGCCCTCGCCGGGGACGGTCCGCCCGCCGACGGTGAGATCGCCGGTGGTCAGGACTTCCGCGCGCACCCAGCGGGGCAGCGGATCGAGCACCGGCTGATCGCCGGTCCACCCGAAGCGGCGCATGGCATCGGCCGGCAACACCGCGACCGGACGGGGGTCAGCGTTGATCTTCGCCGCCACCGCGGCCCAGCCGGGCGGGTAGCGCACCGACTCGACCTTGCCCCCCACCCCCCAGATCAGGTCGGGCAGCACGATGATCAGCGCGCCGCAGCACACCAGGGCGGCGCGCGTCGGCGGCATCCGGTCCCGCAACGCCGCCACCGCGCCGGCCCCCGCCAGCGCGTAGCCGGGCATGGCCAGCGCCACCCACTTCTGGCTGTCGCGCAGCACGCCCAGCCCGGGTATGGCATCGACCGCCCAGCTCAGCACCGCCAGCGCCGGCCCGAGGGACAGCATCGTCAACACCAGCACCGTCGCGCCGGCCAGGATGAGCAGCGGCCGCACAGCCGGCTCGTCGCGCACCCTCGACCACCCCAGGCCCACCACGGCCAGGAACACCACGGTCGCCACCAGCGCGAAGAGCGTGGTGCGTGAACCCGGCACCGCGTCGGCGTTCCAGATCCCGCCGAGCCCGGCGAGGCTGCCCAGGGTGCCCAGGCCCGGCTCGGCGCGGGCCGCAAACGCGCTCACCCCGGCAGACTCGCCCCCAGAAGACCCCGATCCCACCACCAGCGCCATCAGCCAGGGCAGTGCGGCGGTGGCCGCGATCGCCGCGGTACTGACCGCGCACCACCACAGCGGCGGCCCGTCCCCGGGCACCGCCAGACACACCAGCGCCACGATGAGCGCCAGCAGCAGACCCGTAGGGGTCAGCCCGGCCAACGCCAGAAAGAACACCAATCCGAACAGCCCGGCGGTTCCGGCACGCAGCCGAAGCATCGCGACCGCCACCCACGGCAGGCAGCCGTAGCCGACCAGCAGGCTCCAATGCCCCTGCAACAACCGTTCTGCCACATAGGGATTCCAGATCGCGACGGTGATCGCCACCAACTGCCCGGGCAGCCCGGCCGCCGGCAGCAGGGTGGCCGCCAGCCGGGCGGCGCCGTAGCCGGCCAGCCACACGCCGGCGAACAGCAGCAGTTTGACCACGATGCCGCCGTCGATCAGCCGCGAGGCCAGTGCCACCGCGTAGTCCTGCGGCACCGCCCGCGGCGCCGACTCCCCCAAACCGAGGGCGGTGTCGGTCAGATAGGACCGCGGCGTGGACACCGCGTCGCGCAGCAACAGGTAGCCGGGGCGCAGCAGCGGCGCCAGGATGAGCAGCGTGAGGCCCAGTGCATAGCACGGCGCCATCGCGCGCCCGGCCCGCACCACCGTGGGCTACGCCGGATCGGAACCCGGATCCGCGGTACCGCGATCCGCCGGTCTGGACTCGGAGGGGGCGGCCGGGGGATCCAGTTGTGGCCGCTGAGCGGGCATCTTCTCGGTCTCGGCTTCGGCGCCGGGAGCAGGCCCGGGCGGCGGCGCCTTGGGTGCGAAGCCGCCGAAGAAGCCGGTGTCGGCGCCGTCGCCGCTGTCACGCCAGCGCCGGCCCAGCGCGGTCTCGGCGGGCAGGCTGAACCAGCCGACCAGGATGCCGCCGATCAGGCAGATCAGGCCGGCCGCGGTGAAGGTGATCGGCAGCACCCGCGACCACAGGGCCACCCGGTCCCGCTCGTTGCGGGCCGCATTGACCTGAGCCTCGACGGTCTCCTCGGAGCTGGTGACGGTGTAGTCGGCCAGCGCCACCTCGGGCTTGAGCGGGTCCCGCGCGTAGTAGTGGTTGGCGTGCACCTTGGTCTTGACGATGGTGCCCGACACCGGGTCCACCCACATGGTCCGTTGTGCGGCGTAGTACCGCACCATGGTGACGTCCTCGTCGGGATCGGCGTCTTCGATGTGCCACATCCGCGCGGGCGCGCTGATCTCGCCGTCCTCGTCGTGGCCGTACAGCGACGGGTAGCGCACCGGTTCACTGAGACTGCCGTCGGGGTCGTAGCCGACGTTCTGGACGAACCGATAGGTGGTCAGTCCGTTGACGTCGTCCTGGGCCTCGTAGTTGGCCTCGTAGGCCTTCTGGGCGATCGGGTCGAAGAACTGATACGACTGCTTGCGGGTGTCGAACGGGAACCGGTAAGACAGGCCCTCGTGCGGCAGCGCGATGTTGGTGGGCGGTGTGTCGTCGTCGTAGTTGCGTGGCCGCTGCACTGAACCGCCGGGGTGGGTGTCGTCTGAAATCGCTTCGGCGGTAGTGCGATTCAGCGTGACGGTGTCGACGATGGCCAGCAGCAGGCCGCTGTCCTTCTGCCGGTCCGCGCGCCGCAGTGATGATCCGGCCTGCAGCGTGACGACGTCGGCGTTGGCGGGCGCTTCGACGCCGATCTGCTGCTGGTCCACCAGCGGGACATCCTGGTCGACGACGGCGTGTTCCCCGCCGAGGGATTCCGGGTCCAGCGCGGCGCCGCTGCCGTTGCTGATCAGGGTGACCTCGATGTCCAGCGGGATCTTGGCGATCTTGCCCGACGTGTAGGTCGACAGCAGCAGCGCCGCGATCAACAGGGCGGCGCCGAGGCCCATGACTGCGCATGCGGCGATACGCATCATGACTGCTCGGTTCACGTCGCCGCTTCCTCCGTCTGTTGAGCCCACCTAAACCTGTTCGACCCTAACAGCAGTAGTGCAAACAGCTACTGTGTGTCCATCGATGCCTTGGACCATGAACCACTGAACGAGCAGGTCGGCGGCGTGCGCAGCTTCCTGCCCGCCGTCGAGGGCATGCGCGCCTGCGCGGCCATCGGAGTGGTGATCACCCATGTGGCGTTTCAGACCGGGCACGCGTCGGGAATCAGCGGCCGGTTCTGGAGCCGCTTCGACATGGCCGTGGCGGTGTTCTTCGCCCTGAGCGGGTTCCTGCTGTGGCGGGGCCACGCCGCCGCCGCCCGTGGCCTGCGACCGGCACCGGCCGCGGGGCATTACCTGCGTTCGAGGGTGGTGCGGATCATGCCGGCCTACCTGGTGACGGTGGTGGTGATCCTGGCTTTGCTGCCGGACGCCCGCGGCGCCAGCCTCACGGTGTGGCTGGCCAACCTGACGCTGACGCAGATCTACGTGCCGCTGACGCTCACGCCGGGACTCACCCAGATGTGGAGCCTGGCGGTCGAGGTCAGTTTCTATATCGCCCTGCCGCTGCTGGCCCTGGGGGCTCGACGACTGCCGGTGCGCGCGCGGGTGCCGGTGATCGCCGCGGTGTCGCTGCTCAGCCTGACGTTCGGATTCCTGCGCATCCCCACGCCCGACGGAGTGAACCCGCTGAACTGGGCGCCGGCCTACGGCTGCTGGTTCGGTGCGGGCATGCTGCTGGCCGAGTGGGCGTTCAGTCCGGTCGGGCGGGTGCACCGACTGGCCCGACGGCGGCTGCCGATGGTGTTGATGGTCCTGGTCGCGTTCGTGGTGGCGGCCTCCCCGCTGGCCGGTCCGGAGGGGTTGACCTCGGCCACCGTCGGCCAGTTCATGGTCCGCACCGCCATGGGCGGCCTGCTGGCCTGGGCGCTGCTGGCGCCGCTGGTGCTGGATCGACCCGACACCGAGCACCGGTTTTTGGCCAGTCCGCCGATGGTGACATTGGGCCGGTGGTCCTACGGCATCTTCATCTGGCATCTGGCGGCGCTGGACATGGTGTTCCCGGTGATCGGCCGCTTCGCGTTCACCGGTGACATGGCGGTGGTGCTGGTGCTGACCATGGTCTTCACCGTGGCGATCGCGTCCGTCAGCTACGCCCTGGTGGAGCAGCCGTGCCGGGAGAAGCTGCGCGGCTGGGAGAGCCAGCACCCGCGCAACGAGCCGGACCCGGCGGCCGGCGAGTCACCGGGTGTTCATCAGGCCGGGCTGCCGGCCGGGGTGTAGTCGGCGACGTCGCTGGTGTATTCGGCCGTGCCGTAGGTCTCCAGCCGCCGCTTGAGCAGCCGGAGCACGTAGGCGTTCGTCACGTCGCGCAGGGCGGGGATGCGCACGGCGCGCTCCACCAGCAGGTTGCGCCCGAGCACGAACGGAGCCACCAGCGCGAGGCGGATGTAGTCGCCGGCGCCGAGCGTGACACCCATCCGGGCGGCGACGGGCAGCTTGCCGCCGCAGAACATCCGGACGAAGAAGAACTTGGAGAAGCTCTTCTCCACCGAGTCGGCGATGCGCTCGCGCAGGGTGTCCTCTTGGCGCAGATAGGCCGCCATGGTCGAACGGACCAGCTCCCCGCAGGTCTCGTCGTCGAAGTCGTCGCGCAGCAGTGCCGAACGGGCGCTGAGCACTCGGATGATCTCGCCGGGTGTGGTCGGCAGCAGTTCTTCGGGCAGCCCGAGCAACACGCAGCGATAGCGGGTGAACTCGACGATGGCGCGCTCGCTGGAGCTGAACTCGGTGCGGCCCTGGCGGTGGGCGTCCATGGCCAGTACGAAGAGGTTGATCATGCCGGCCGGCATCTGGTCGAGCTGGGGGATCGGCAGACCGTAGATGGCGACGTCCCACTTCGGGGATCGCTTGAGCGCGTTGAAGCGGACCATCGAATGCATCAGCCGCACCATGGCCGCCGCCTCGAAGCCCGGCCCGTGCCGCTCCAGCGCGCCGGGCAGGGTGGTGACGGCGAAGAAGCTGGTGGTCTCGTTGACCCGCCGGGCGGCACGGTTGCCCGACAGGGCGCCGGTCAGCGCCATCGGCAACGCCGCGTAGGTGTTGAGGAAGGTCGCGATGAACGCCCCGCGGACGGCGAACGGCGCCAACAGCGCCATCGACGGCCGGGAGTATTCGGCGCCCTTGCGGACCAGCTCCATGTCCAGCCAGTCCGGCGTGGTCTCCAGGTCGGCGATGAAGGCGGCCAGCTCCGGCGGTGCGTCGGGTACAGCGTCGATGCCCTCACGGCAGGCCTGCTTGAGCATGCCGATCAGGGTGCTGACGCTGTACCGCCCCATCAGTGCGGCGTAGGAGTCCGACACCACGTCACCGAGCCAGGTCGTGGTCGAGATGAGTTCGACGGCGGCCTCGTCGGCCAGCAGCTTGGCCCGGGTGGACGGCTTGCCGCGCAACGACGACACGTCGTCGGGGTCGGTTGTCGTGCGGTACGGCTGGGAGTCGAAGTCCAGGTCGCCGTAGAGCACCGGCAGCAGCTCGGCCTGGCGGCGGACCCGCTCGTGCAGCTCGGGGTAGTGCGTGGGCATCCGGCGGCCTCTCGATCTAACTAACGTTTCGTTAGTTACAAGTAACAGATTGTTAGTTATGCTGTCAAGCGTGATCCCGATCAGCCGACGGCGCATGACCGGCGAGGCGCGTCGTGAGCAGATCCTTGACGTCACGCACGCGATCGTCGATGCCGAGAGTTTCCACGCGGCCACGCCGAACCGGGTCGCGCAGCAGGCCGGTGTCAACCGATCGCTGATCTACCAGCAATTCGGCAGTCCCGCAGGCCTTTTCGTCGCACTCATCGATCGAGAGGCCACCCGGGCCGCAGCCCAGTTCACCAACGCGATCACCGGCACCGAGAATCCCGAGGCGGGCGACTTTCTGGTGCGGGTGTTCGACGGGGTGCTGCGCGCCGCCGACGGCCACCCGGCGACCTGGCGGTTGTTCCTGTTTCCGCCACAGGGGGCGCCCCCGGAGCTGCATGAGCGCCTCGCCCGCGCCGAGTCCGCCGTGCGGGCATTCCTCACCCGCGAGCTGATGCGCAGCATTCCGGATCTGGCCGACCCGGAATACACCGCCCGCATCGTCGCCGCCGTGGGCCGCGAGCTGTTGCAGTTGCGCCTCAGCAATCCCGACGAGGCCACTCCAGAGCGGCTGCGAGCGATCCTCGGCTCACTGGAGCTCCACGCGGGGAGCCGGTCGGCTCAATAGCCGCCGGGGTGCTCGAAGATCTTGCGGGGGTTGTCCACCAGCATGGTGCGCAGCTGATCGTCGGTGACACCGCGTTGGCGCAGCGCCGGGATGACGTCGTTGTGGATGTGCAGGTAGTGCCAGTTCGGGGCGGCCACCGAACTCAGTTCGTTCGGCAGGGCGTCGAAATAGCAGTTGGCGTCATGCGACAGCACCATCTTGTCGGCGTGGCCGCGCTCGCACATCGCCGCCACCGTGTTGACCCGGTCCTCGAACGGCAGGATCAGGTCGATGCCGAACCGGTCCATGCCCAGGTAGGAGCCGGCGGCGATCAACTCCTCCAGGTAGCCCAGATCGGTGGAGTCCCCGGAGTGCCCGATCACCACCCGGGACAGGTCGACGCCCTCTTCCTCGAAGATGCGCTGCTGCTCCAGGCCGCGGCGCAGGCCGGCGTGGGTGTGCGTGGAGATCGGTGCGCCGGTGCGCCGGTGAGCCTGCGCGACCGCGCGCAGCACCCGCTCGACGCCGGGGGTGACACCCGGCTCGTCGGTGGCGCACTTGAGGATCGCGGCCTTGATCCCGGTGTCGGCGATGCCCGATTCGATGTCGCGCACGAACATGTCCGCCATGAACTCCGGGCCGTCCAGCATGGTTCCTGGACCGCGATAGTGAAAGAAGAACGGGATGTCGTTGTAGGTGTAGACGCCGGTGGCCACCAGGATGTTCAGTTCGGTGCCCGCGGCGACCCGGGCGATGCGCGGGATGTAGCGGCCCAGCCCGATCACGGTCAGATCCACGATGGAATCCACCCCGGCGGCCTTGAGTGCGTTCAGCCGGGTGATCGCATCGGCCACCCGGGCGTCCTCGTCGCCCCAGGCCTCCGGGTAGTTCTGGGCGATCTCGGTGGTCATGATGAACACGTGCTCGTGCATCAGCGTGACGCCCAGGTCAGCGGTGTCGATCGGTCCCCGCGCGGTGCTTAGCTGTGACATGCCTTGATATTAGGGAGATGCCGGCGATCCTCACCGAGAATTGGTGTCATGGCATCTGATACGGCGATGCAGCCGCAGTCGAGTACCACGTTGCGATTCCTGGCCAAGGCCACCGATGTCGGCTACGGCGAGCGGATCGACGGCGGTCACGTCCTGGAGTGGGTGGACAAGGCCGGGTATGCCTGCGCCGCACAGTGGAGCGGGCGCTACTGCGTGACCGCCTTCATCGGTGACATCCGGTTCACCAGGCCGATCGCGGTGGGTGAACTGGTCGAGGTCAGCGCGCGCATCGCCGACACCGGCCGGAGCAGCATGCATATCGTCGTCACGGTGTCCTCGGGTGATCCGCGGACCTCGGAGCTGACCAGGACGGCGCAGTGCCTCGCGGTGTTCATCGCGGTCGACGACGCCGGCAAGTCGGTAGGTGTTCCGGCGTTCACGCCGCAGACCGAGTCGGATCAGCGGCTACAACGGGCCGCCCAGCACCGCGCGGCCATGCGTGCCGACATCGACGCCGCCCTGGCCGCGCAGCAGTACAGCGATGACAGTTCGGCGCCGTGCGGCGTCCTGCGCTTCCTGGCCGCGCCCACCGACGTCAACTGGGGCGGGAAAGTGCACGGCGGCAAGGTGATGCGCTGGATTGACGAGGCGGCGTTCCTGTGTGCCGCGCAATGGACCGGAGGGGATGTGGTCGCCTCGCGGATCAACGGGATCCGGTTCTATCACCCGATCGTGATCGGCAACATGATCGAGGTTCGTGCCCGGCTGATCCACACCTCGGCCCGGCGGTTGTACATCAGCGTCCATGTTCAATCGTCGGATGTGCGAACCGGCGTCGGCGAGGTCGCGGCGCACGCGATGGCGCTGTTCGCCGAGCTCGACGACGACGGTGGCGCGATGACTGTGCCGCAGTGGAGTCCGGTGACCGAGGAGGACCGCCGTCTGGACCGGCACGCGGTAGAGCTTGTCGAGGTGCTGCGGCACACCGCGACGCGGTGATCCCTACGGGTTGGCCAGCAGGTTGTCGCGGATCTGCGCGTAGGAGTGGGTGAACATCTCCACCTCACGCGGGCTGAGCAGATCGAAGAGGTTGGTGCGTACCGCTTTCACGTGGCCGGGCGCCGCTGCCCTCAGCTTCTCGAGGCCCGTCTCGGTGAGTTCAGCGAAGAGCCCCCGCTTGTCTTCGTCGCACTTGGCCTGACGTACCCAGCCGGCGTCGATCAGGCGTTTGACCGCCCGGGTGACGCCGCTTCGCGTCGTCACGGTGATATCGGCCAACTCGTTCATCCGCATCCGCTGCTGTGGAGCCTCGGACAGCAGCGCGAGGATCTCGTAGTCGGCCGAGTTGATCCCCGACTCGGTGGACATCTGCCGTTCCAGGGCGCGCATCAGCAGTCGGTTGCTGTCAAGGTAACCACGCCACATCTGTTGCTCCTCCTCACTCAGCCACTGTGTCTCCATATCCGAAATATAGTTGATAATGCGACAGTTGTCCAGGCCGGAATCGCAGGTTGTGCTGTTCGGAAGCGAGGGAATGCATGCAGAAGTAGTTTCGTTGTCAACAATCATGTACAGTCATGAACAACGAGCAAGGAGGGCTACCGTGGCAGACACCGGCATGCAGTTCGGCATCTTCACCGTCGGAGACGTCAGCGTCGACCCCATCACGGGCCGGATGCAGACCGAGGCCGAGCGGATCAAGGAGACCGTGGCCATCGCAAAGAAGGCCGAGGAGGTCGGCCTGGACGTCTTCGCCACCGGTGAGCACCACAACCCGCCGTTCGTCCCGTCATCGCCGACCACCCTGCTGGGCTACATCGCTGCGCAGACCGAGCGGATCCAGCTGAGCACCTCCACCACGTTGATCACCACCAACGACCCGGTGAAGATCGCCGAGGACTTCAGTGTCCTGCAGCACCTCGCCGACGGCCGGGTGGACCTGATGCTGGGTCGCGGAAACACCGGCCCGGTGTATCCCTGGTTCGGCAAGGACATCCGGGCGGCGCTGCCGTTGACGGTGGAGAACTACCAGTTGTTGCGCCGGCTGTGGCGCGAGGACGTCGTCGACTGGAGCGGGCAGTACCGAACCCCGTTGCAGGGATTCACTCTGGCACCGCGCCCGCTGGACGGCGTGCCCCCGTTCGTCTGGCATGGTTCGATCCGCAGTCCCGAGATCGCCGAACTGGCGGCGCATTACGGTGACGGCTTCTTCGCCAATCACATCTTCTGGCCGCCGTCGCACACCAAGCGGATGGTGCAGCTCTACCGGCAGCGCTTCGAGCACTACGGTCACGGCGGCGCAGACCAGGCGATCGTCGGATTGGGCGGTCAGGTGTTCATGCGGCCCAACAGTCAGGACGCGGTCAACGAGTTCCGGCCGTACTTCGACAACGCCCCGGTCTACGGGCACGGTGCGAGCCTGGAGGAGTTCAGCACCCAGACCCCGCTGACAGTGGGCTCGCCGCAGCAGGTGATCGACAAGACCCTGGGTTTCCGGGACTACGTCGGTGACTACCAGCGGCAGTTGTTCCTCGTCGACCACGCGGGCCTGCCGCTCAAGACGGTGCTCGAGCAGCTCGACATGCTGGGTGAGCACGTTGTTCCGGTGCTGCGCAAGGAGTTTGCCATCGGTCGGCCCGCGCATGTGCCGGGTGCCCCGACGCACGCCGCACTGGTCGACGCCGCGCAACAGCCCGAGATCCAGGAGGCGTCATGAAATTGATCGTGATCAGCGGCGGACTGCGTGAGCCGTCGTCCACCCGGCTGCTGGCCGACCGGCTCGGAGCGGCAGTACGCGCCGAGCTGGCCTCGGGTGACATCGAGGCCGACATCGAGGTGATCGAGCTCCGCCAGTTCGCCCGGGCGATCACCGACGCCATGCTGGCGGGGTTCGCCTCGCCCGAGCTGGAGGAGGTGTTCGACGCGATCGCCGGCTGCGACGGAGTGATCGCGGTGACGCCGACGTTCAACGCGACCTTCAGCGGTCTGTTCAAGTCGTTCTTCGACGTGCTGCCCGAGCAGACCCTGGAGGGCACGCCGGTGCTGATCGCGGCGACCGGCGGCACCGAGCGGCACTCGCTGGTGCTCGATCACGCCCTGCGCCCGATGTTCTGCTATCTGCACGCGCTGGTGTCGCCGACGGGGGTGTTCGCTGCCACTTCGGACTTCGGTGCGCAGGGCCTGTCCGTTCGGATCACCAGGGCGGCCAACGACTTCACCGCGCTGCTGCGCCGGTGTGGGCCCAGCCGCAGCGGCGCGGCCGGCAAAGAGATCGATGAGATACAACGCCTGCTTGCGGGCGTCTGACAAAAATCAAAGGAGAGATGGCAATGACGAAGTTGGCGGTTATCTACTACTCGGCGACCGGGCATGGCACCGCGATGGCCCAGCGGGTGGCTCGCGCGGCCGAGGCTGCGGGCGCCGAGGTACGCGTGCGGCACATCCAGGAAACGGTGGATCCATCGGTGTTCGCCCACAATCCGGCGTGGACCGCCAACCACTCCGCGACCAAGGACCTGCCCGCGGCCACCGGTGACGACATCGTCTGGGCGGACGCCGTCATATTCGGCTCGCCCACCCGATTCGGTTCCCCCTCAGCCCAATTCCGCAGCTTCCTCGACGGCCTGGGCGGACTGTGGGCCCAGGGCGCCTTGGCGAACAAGGTCTATGCCGGCTTCACCTCGAGCCAGACCGCCCACGGCGGCCAGGAAGCCACGCTGCTGAACCTCTACGTCTCGCTGATGCACTTCGGCGGCATCCTGGTTCCGCCGGGCTACACCGACCCGATCAAGTTCGCCGACGGCAACCCGTACGGTGTCGGGCACATCACCGGTCCGGACAACCAGAACCAGCTCGGTGAGGCCACGCTCGCGGCGCTGGATCACCTGGCCGCCCGAGTGGTGGGCGTTGCCGCCAAGCTCTCCCGGTAGCGGGCCGGCGGCTGCCGGGTCGGACCGTTCCTGATCGTCGACAGGTCTTGATATGTGACTGACCTCACACTAGGGTGACCAGTGGTCATTCCAGTGAGGTGGTCCGATGCCGACGGTTACGTGGGGACGGGTCGACCCGGCGCGCCGGGTCGCCGTGCTGGAGGCCGCCGAAATGGAGTTCAGCGCCCACGGCTACTCGCACGGCAGTCTGAACACCATCGCCCGCCGCGCCAAGGTCGCCAAGGGCAGCCTGTTCCAGTACTTCGCCGACAAGGCCGACCTGTACGCGTTCGTCGCCGACACCTCGGCTTCGCGGGTGCGTTCCCACATGGAGCGCAAGATCGCCGAACTCGACTCCGGCAGGCCGTTCTTCGAGTTCCTCACCGACATACTCGACGTGTGGGTGGCTTACTTCGCCGATCACCCGCGGGAACGGGCTCTGCACGCCGCCGCCAGCATGGAAGTCGACACCGACGCCCGGATCAGTGTGCGCACCGTCATGCACCGGCACTACCTGGAAGTGCTGCGTCCCTTGGTGGATGGCGCCGTGGCGCGCGGTGACCTGCGTGCCGATGCCGACACCGGCGCGTTGCTGTCGCTGTTGCTGCTGATCCTCCCGCACCTGGCGCTCGCGCCGTATCTGCGCGGCATCGATCCGATCCTCGGTCTCGATGAACCGACCCCAGAACAACCGGTCCTGGCGGTACGCCGACTGGTCGCCGTGCTGGCCGCGGCATTCGGTGGCGAAGTCACTCGCCTCCGACTTCCATCGAAGGAGGCAATCACATGACGCGCACGCACTTCGACTCGCTGGCCGCGGGCGGCCTGAACTGGGACAGCCTGCCGCTCAAGCTGTTTGCCGGCGGCAACGCGAAGTTCTGGAATCCCGCCGACATCGACTTCTCCCGCGACCGAGCGGACTGGGAGGCGTTGACCGACCGGGAACGCGACTACGCCACCCGGTTGTGCGCGCAGTTCATCGCCGGTGAGGAGTCGGTGACCCAGGACATCCAGCCGTTCATGGCGGCAATGCGCGCCGAGGGTCGCCTGGGCGACGAGATGTATCTGACCCAGTTCGCCTTCGAAGAGGCCAAACACACCCAGGTGTTCCGGATGTGGCTCGACGCCGTCGGCATGACCGAGCAGTTGGACGGCTACCTCGAGGTACTTCCGACGTATCTGCAGATATTCAACGAGGAGCTGCCGGAGTCACTGCACACCCTGGCCAGCGATCCGTCACCGGCGGCACAGGTTCGGGCGTCGGTCACCTACAACCACTTCGTCGAGGGCACGCTGGCGCTGACCGGCTACTACGCCTGGCACAAGATCTGCGTGCAGCGCGGCATCCTTCCCGGCATGCAGGCGCTGGTCTCCCGGATCGCCGACGACGAGCGCCGGCACATGGCGTGGGGCACCTTCACCTGCCGGCGCCACGTCGCCGCCGACGACGCCAACTGGACGGTGTTCGAGAACCGGATGAACGAACTCATGCCGCTGTTGGGCAGTTTCACCGCGGAGGGCAACGCGATCTACGGCGACGAAGAGGTCCCGTTCGGCATCGGCCCCGAGGAGCTGCTGCACTACGGCATGGACAAGGGGATGCGACGGTTCGGCACGATCAGCAGCGCCCGCGGCCGGCCGGTCGGTGAGATCGACCTGGACTACAGCCCAGTGCAATTGGAGGACACCTTTGCCGACGAGGACCGCCAGCTGCTGGTCGCCGCGTCCGCCTGAGGTCAGGCCACCCACACCGTCTTGAGGTTGCAGAACTCGCGCATCCCGTGGCCGGACAGCTCCCGGCCGTACCCGGAGCGTTTGATCCCACCGAACGGCAACTCCGGGTAGGAGACCGTCATCCCGTTGATGAAGACCTGGCCCGCCTCGATCTCATCGGCGAACCGGCTGATCTCGGCCTCATCGCGGGTCCAGGCGTTGGAACCCAACCCGAACGGGCTGGCGTTGGCGATCTCGATCGCCTCGTCGATGTCGGCGGCGCGGTACACCGAGGCGACCGGGCCGAACACCTCCTCGGTGAACAGTGCCATGTCGCGGGTGATGTCGGTGATCACCGTCGGCGGGTAGTACCAGCCCGGGCGTTCGATTCGCTTGCCGCCGCAGCGGATCGTCGCGCCGGCGGCGACGGCGACGTCCACCTGTTCGGCCACCTCGTCGCGGCCCTGCTCGGTGGCCAACGGCCCGACGTCGGTGTTCGGGTCGGTCGGATCGCCGACCCGCAGCGCCGACATCAGTGCGGTGAACTCGCTGACGAACTGGTCGTAGACATCGGTGTGGACGATGAATCGCTTTGCTGCGATACATGATTGACCGTTGTTCTGCACTCGGGCGGTGACCGCGGTGCGCACCGCGCCCGCGAGGTCGGCCGACGGCATCACGATGAACGGGTCGCTACCGCCCAATTCCAGAACGGTGTGCTTGACCTCGTCGCCGGCGATCGCCGCGACCGACCGACCGGCCGGCTCGCTGCCGGTCAATGTGGCCGCAGCTACCCGCGGGTCACGCAGTATGCGTTCGACCGCTCCGGAGCCGATCAGCAGCGTCTGGAAGCAGCCGTCGGGAAAACCGCCGCGGGACAAGACATCCGCGAGATACAGCGCGGTCTGAGGAACGTTGGAGGCGTGCTTGAGCAGGCCGACGTTGCCGGCCATCAGCGCCGGGGCGGCGAAACGCACCGCCTGCCACAGCGGGAAGTTCCATGGCATCACCGCCAGCACGATCCCGATCGGCTGCCAACGCGCGAACGCCTTCGAGGCATTGACCGCCGCGGGGTCGGCGGGCTCGTCGGCGAGCAGTGCTTCGGCGTGATCGGCGTAGAACCGAAAGCCCTTGACGCATTTGAGTGCTTCGGCCTTGGCGGAGGCCAGGGTCTTGCCCATCTCCAGCGTCATCAGTGCGGCGACCGCGTCGGCTTCGGCCTCCAGCAGGTCGGCGGTGGCGTGCATCCACCGGGCCCGCTGCGCGAATTCGGTGCGCCGGTAGTCGGCGAACCGGGCGGCCGCGAGGGTGATCGCCGCATCGACCTGCGCGTCGGTGTCCGCGGTGAAGGTCTTCACCGTCTCACCGGTGGCGGGGTTGGTGGTGGCAATGGCGGGCACGCGGGCCTCCTAGGGGCGCTGTGATGTGGTGGTGGGTAACCACCCTGCCACTTTCGAACCGCGTAGGCTCGCCACGAGCGAGCATCAGCACGTCGATACGGGAGTCACCGGATGCGTTTCAACCCCCCGCCCAACTGGCCGCCCGCGCCGCCCGGATGGGTGCCGGACGCCGGCTGGGCGCCGGACCCCTCCTGGCCGCCTCTTCCCGAAGGCTGGCCGCTGTGGGTGGACGACGGCGTGCCCTGGCCGATGCCGGGCCCCCAGCCGGGTTCCCGCAAGACGCTGTGGTTGGCACTGGGCGCCGCTGCGGCGGCGGTCGTGCTGATCGCCGGTGTGGTGCTCGGTGTCAGCGGCCGGTTCTCGCGCGAGGACAAGCCGTCCCGCAAACCCGACATCACCGCGTTGACTTCGGAGATGCTGGTCGACCGGGCGTCGTTCCCCGACCCGTCCGGCGGCAAATGGATCAGTGGGGTGGACAGTGCTGGTGACACCCCGTCGGAGATGCCGAACCTGACCGTCGATCCGCCCGAATGCGCCGACCTGTACTCCAGTCCCTCCTCGGCCCGGCAGACCGCGACGGCGACCTTGGCCAAGCTGCAACCCGGTGGTCTGCACTCGATGCGGGTGCGGTTGGCGCTCACCTCCGAGCACCCCAACCTCAAGAAGCTGCTGGACACCTGCCAGTCGTTCAAGCAGACGTTCGAGGCGGGTGGGCGAAGCGTCACCACCGATATTTCGCTGACACCGCTGGAGGCCGCCGACGTGCCGCCGTGGGCGGTCGCCACGGTGATCACCAGCGCCAGCAATGCTGCGGTCCGGCTGCCGATCTCGATCACGGCGTCCACCATCTCCGGCTTCTACCGCGGGGTGCTGGTGGTCGCGACCAGCAACGACATCGGCCTGCGGATGAACAATGACGGTGGGGACGACGCCGCACACGCCGACGAACTGGTGAAGCTGTTCAACACCCAGATCGAGAAGCTGGAGGCCGCGCAGTAGTGGTCGCCGCCAGCACGGCGACGGAGATCAGCGCCGCCAACTGCACCCCCGCGGAATGGCCCGCGTAGCCCTCCACCGACCGCCACGGATGCCGGCACAAAACCGTGCCCGCCAGGATCAGGCCACCGGCGCTCAAGCCCAGCCGCACCGCGTCGTAGGCGCGCTGTCGATTCCGCAGCGCCCACAGCAGCCCCAGGGCGGCGGCGAACACCAGAGTTCCCGCGACACCGGCGATCAGGGTTCCGACCGTCAACAGGCCGACGACCCTCAGCCGCCGGCTTGGCCGCCAGGGCGACGGCGCCGGATCGTTCCCGCCGGCCCGCCGCGCCGGCCACCAGGCCAGTAGGGCCAGCAGCGGCAGCAGCGCCAACCCGCCGGCCATCCCCAGCCGATAGGTTCGGTTCGGCCCGAACGTCAACGTGACGGTGCCCTCGGTGCCCGCGGGCAGCACCCAGCCCTGTTGCCAGCCGTTGACGGTCACCGGCGCCAGCCGCCGGCCGTCCTGGGTGCGCGCTGCCCAACCGCCGTTGATGCTCTCCGGAACGACCAGCACCCGCGAGGCCTGCGAGCCTGGGCCCGCCGGCACGCTCACCTCACGCCGGGCCGGCGTCCAGGTCCCGAGCGTCGCCGGTGTCACCGGTGACGCCGAGGGCCGGGCTGTGGGTACTGCGGCAGGCGCGGACAGGATCGCGCCGTCGACGACGAACGCCGAGCCGGGACTGACCAGCAGCTCCTGCTCGCCGGGCGGCAACGCGATCGGCTCCTGATCGCAGGGTTTGGCCGCCACCGGTTCGTCGGCGAGCAGCGCCCCGACGGTGGTGGACACCGACGTGTGTACAAACCGGCCGGCGATCGCGATGATCGGGCCGTGGCCGCAGTCGACGGTGACCTGCCGTGACCGGTTGCGGGCGGGATCTGCGGCGGCCAGCGGCCGGCCCTCGGTGTCGAGCACGCTGACCTCGGCCAGGCCCGGCGGTTTGAGCTGGTCGAAGCCGATCGCGGTGCGATCGATCACGTCTTCCCAGCCCAGCACACTGATCTTGACTGTGTCGGTGACCCGGGGCTGCAATCGCACCCGTTGGTCGACCGGGTCAGTGTCCTCGGGGTCCTCGGGCACCGCCAATTCGCGGATCTGCGGGCCGGACCCGATGTCGATGGCCACCAGGGTGGGCCGCGCCGGCAGCGGGGAGCGCGCAGCGGTGAACCGCAGACCGGCCACCTTCGCCGGATGCGGCAGCGTCAGCGTCAACGTCGGCGGGGAGCGCCGGGCCACCACCCGCTGCGACGCCGTCCAGGAGGTGCCCGGATCGCCGTCCGCTGCGGCGTAGGCCGACCCCAGCGCGTCGAGCACGTCGGCGTCGCCGCGGGCTCGGACGGCATCCGGTTCGGCGATCAGGTCCACCAGATTGGGGCCCTGGCGGGGCCGTACCCACACCGTCGGGGTCACCGAGATCGGGCGCGGAACGTTGAGAGTGCGGCTGAAGGTGGCGGTCTCCTCGGGCTCCAGCATCATCGACGCCGCGCACCGCACCGTGTCGTCGGCCGGCGCGCAGCCGGTGCGGCCCGGCAGGCCGGCACCGAGGTCCCACTGCGCCACCTGCGAGCCGGCCGGCGGAGCCGGGACCACGGCGGTATGACGCAGGTCTACGGGATGGGCGTAGCCGGAGGCGTCGTACTGGGTGACCGCCAGGTCGGTGATGCCGAACTGCACACCGGCCGAGCCGTCATCGGTGCCCGACGCGGTGATCCGCACCCAGGGCGTCTCGCCGTAGGGCAGCGCCGCGGTGAGGGGTTCGCCGGCGTGGTCGAACCGCAGCGTGGTGGTGCCGTTGATGGTGGAGACCTGCATCCGCCGCACCTGCGCGCCGACGGCCGTGGCGCTGGGCGTCACGGTGATGGTTCCGTTGGTCAGCGGGTGGTCGAAGTCCACCTGCAGCCATTGGCCGACGGCGGACTGCAGCGCGTTGGACACCCAGGCGGTGCCGGCGTCGCCGTCGATGGCGGCGGCCGGCGACGTCGACGGCGCCACGTCGGGCAGCGTGGTGGCGTCCGAGGAAGAACTTGACGCGGTCAGCCGCCCGCCGATCCAGCCGCCGAAGACGGTGCCGGCACCGGGCGCCGGATAGTCCGGCACCCGGCTCAGGGTGTGCCGGGCGTCGCCGGCGGCGCGGATCGTCGACGAGTGGTCGTCGACGCGGCCGTAGTCGGTCTCACGGGCCAGTGGGGTGTCGGTGACGGTGACCACCGGCGTGCGCAGATCGGCGCGGCGCGCGTCGCCGGTCATCAGCACCGGACCCAGCGGCGGCTGCGCCTGCAGCCGGCGATGCTCATCGAGTCGCAGCAGCACCTCCGGGCCGCCGTCGACTCGCGGCATGGCGTCCAGGTCGGCCAGATACGGAGCGCCCGGATCTGCGCCCGGGTCGCCGACGCGGTAGATCTCGATCGCCGGGTAGGACGGGCGCAACCCACTGTCGGAGACGAAGCCCGGCACCGTTCCCGACCCGACCGGTTCGCCGAACCAGGCCACCCGATGCAACCCCGGGGAGCCGTCGACGGTGCGGTGCACCAGCAGCGGCCGGGCCGACCGTGAGGTGTCGGGGTCCAGGTCGTTACGCACCACCAGGTACGAGATCCCTTGCCGTGCAAGGGTGTCGGCCAGGCCGGCGGAGGCTCGCCCGGCGGCGAACAGTCGCTGCACCGAGTCCAGCGCCCGGATGGTCTGCGGTGGGGTCAGCGGAATCGAGTCGCGCACTCCCCACGGGCCGACGTCGAGCACCTGCAGGGGTTCGTCATGACTGGTGCCCCAGGTCTGGGTGGCGAACGGCGCGCCCGGCGCCACCAGTACCCGCCCCGGTGTGGGACCACCGGCATTGTTCTCGCGCAGCCAGGCGGCGGCGTCCTGCCAGTACTGCGGCAGTGCGCGGAAAGTCCCGGGTGGGGTGAGCCGGCCGGTCCAGGCCAGCGAGGTGCTCACCAGCAGCGCGGTCAGCACCACCGTGCCGACGGCGGCCAGCTTGTGGTGCTCGGGGTGCGCGAACGCGCGCCGCCACACCGGCCGCGGCACACTTCCGGGCAACGGGATGCGGCCCAGCAGGTGTGCCAGCCCCAGCACCAGCGGGATCCGCAGCACCGATTCGAGTTTGTGCACGTTGCGCAGCGGCGCGCCGGCGCCGTCAAGAAAGGTCTGTACGGCCTGCGCGATCGGCGAGCCCAGCCCACCCGCATACCCCAGCGCCAGCAGCGTCACCCCGACCAGCAGCATCGTCACCAGCCGCCCGGCACCAGGCAGGTTGCGGCGCAGCATGCCGGTCAGCCCGGCCAGCCCCGCGGCGGCCACCAGGCAGGTGCCCAGGATCATCACCGGCCGGGTGACCAGTGGCGATCCGGCGGTGGCGGAGGGCGCGACGAACGGTGTCCAGCTGTGGGTGCCGCGCAGCATCTCGGTCAGCGATGTCCACCGCGTGGTCACCCCGGCCGATTCGATGAAGTCCAGGAACGGCGGGCTGACCCGGCCCAGCAGTAGCAGTGCCACCACCCACCAGGTCACCGCCAGCGTCAGCGACAGCAGCCACCAGCCGGTGAAGCGCCACCAGCGCCGGTTGGGCCGGTGACACAACCACCAGATCATGGCCGGCAGACATCCCGCCAGCGTCGCGACGGCGTTGACCGCCCCCATCAGTGCCACCGCGACCCCGGCCTGGCCGGCCAGCATCCGTGCGGGTCGTTGCTGGGTGGCCGGGTCCGGGTCACCCGGTGCGCCCAGCGCCCGGATGACCGGCAGCAGCACCCACGGGGCCAGCATCATCGGCAGCGTCTCCGAGGAGATGGAGCCGATGGTGGACAGCACCCGCGGTGACAGCGCGAACGCCGCAGCACCGATCAGCCGTGCCGTGGGCGTGCCGATCCGCAGGATTTCGGCCACCCGCAGCAGGCCCCAGAATCCGACGGTGAGCAGCAACGCCCACCACAGTCGCTGAACGATCCAGCCGGGCAGCCCCACCAGGTCGCCGGCCAGGAAGAAGGCGCCGTGCGGGAACAGGTAGCCGTAGGCCTGGTTCTGGACCTGGCCGAAGGGCAGCTCACTGCTCCACAGGTTGACGGCGCGGGCCAGGAATCGCAGCGGATCGGCGGTGAGGTCGAGTTTGGTGTCCGGGGAGATCCGCCCGGGTGCCTGACCGAAGCTGCATGCCAGGGCCAGTGTGCCGATCAGCCACAGCCAGCGCCGCGAGAGCGGCGACACGGCCTGCGGCTCCGCCGGCGGGTTGCCGGCGCCTGCCGACGTCCGCACGTCAGCCGCGGTTGCCGTATTCCACCCGGTTCAGCACCGAGGACTGCGGGTCGCCTCCGGAGAGCTGCGGCTTGGTGTCCTGCTGCACCATCAGCGTGACTCCGAAGACCGCGGCGGCACCGAGTAGAACCCCGACGACGATGCTGATGGCGGCCGGCACCACGAACCGGGGCATGGTCTGGCTCCTTCCGCAGTACCGCGACGTGTTCTCGGGGAGCTTCGCTTTGCGGCGCTGTCGCCCGCACTGACCCCGATGGCCAAACTAGCATGCGGGCCTTGCGTGGCCGGTTGTTGCAGGCGTGACAGCATGGTGCGATGCCTCGATCGCTGACTCGACAACTGCCCGGTCTGCTGCTTGCCACCGCGATGCTGCCCGCCTTGATGACGGCCTGCTCGTCTCGCACCGAGACATCCGAACCGTCGACGCAGGCCGCGCCGTCAACGGCCACCACGACCGCCAAGCCGGTCGACCCGGCCTGCGAGAAGCTGGCGGCGCTGTCGATGCGCGACAAGCTGGCGCAGCTGGTGATGGTCGGCGTTCGCGACGCCGACGACGCCCGTGCGGTGGTGACCGACCACCATGTCGGCGGCATCTTCATCGGCAGCTGGACCGATATGTCGATCCTGACCGACGGCTCGCTCAAGGAGATCGCCGGTACCGGCGATCTGCTGCCGTTGGGCGTCAGTGTCGACGAGGAGGGCGGCCGGGTGGCGCGCCTGTCGTCGCTGATCGGCAAGGCGCCGTCGGCCAAGGAACTGGGCAGCAACCGTACCGTCGAGCAGGTCCGCGAGCTGGCGGCCGAGCGCGCCCGCAAGATGCGGGATCTGGGCATCACCGTCGACTTCGCGCCGGTCGTCGACGTGGTGGACGCCGACACCGACGAGGACAGCGTGATCGGCGACCGTTCGTTCGGCTCCGATCCGGCCAAGGTCACCGAGTACGCCGGGGCGTATGCGCAGGGCCTGCGTGACGGCGGGCTGCTTCCGGTGCTCAAGCACTTCCCCGGGCACGGGCACGGGTCGGGCGACTCGCACACCGCCGGAGCGGTGACCACTCCGCCGCTGGCACAGCTGCAGGACAACGACCTGGTGCCCTACCGCACGCTGGTCACCCAGGCGCCGGTGGCGGTCATGCTGGGCCACCTGGAGGTACCCGGTCTGACCGACGAGCCGGCCAGCTTGAGCCCGGCCGCGGTGAACCTGCTGCGCACCGGCACCGGCTATCACGGGCCGGCGTTCGACGGGGTGATCTTCAGCGACGACCTGTCGTCGATGGCCGCGATCGCCGACCATTACGGCGTGGCCGAGGCCGTGCTGCGCAGTCTGGCGGCTGGTATCGACATCGCGCTGTGGGTGACCACCGACGAGGTGCCCGAGGTGCTGGATCGGCTGGAGAAGGCCGTCGCCGACGGCGAGCTCAAGGCCGAGGCCGTCGAGGCTTCGCTGGCGCGGGTGGCCGCCGCGAAGAAGCCCGGCTTGCACTGCCCGGCCTGACCGGACCGCCGATCAACGTTACTCATCGGTAAGATTGCTTCGGAGCGCGCGGAAGGACGTCGAGGCCATGGCAGCTGGCAGCAAGCGGTTACCGCGCGCCGTGCGCGAACAGCAGATGCTCGACGCCGCCGTGCAGATGTTCTCGATGAACGGCTACCACGAGACCTCGATGGACTCGATCGCCGCGGCCGCGCAGATCTCCAAGCCGATGCTGTACCTCTACTACGGCTCCAAGGAGGAGCTGTTCGGGGCGTGCCTGGACCGGGAGCTGCGCCGCTTCGTCGAGGCGGTGCGCACCGACATCGACTTCCAGCAGTCCCCGAAAGACCTGCTGCGCAACACGATCCGGTCCTTCCTGCACTACATCGACGCCAACCGGGCGTCGTGGATCGTGATGTACACCCAGGCCACCAGCTCGCAGGCGTTCGCCCACACCGTGCGCGAGGGCCGCGAGCGCATCATCGAGCTGGTCGGCCGGCTGCTGCGTGCCGGCACCCGAAACCCCGAGCCCGGCGTCGACTTCGACATGATGGCCGTCGCGCTGGTGGGCGCCGGCGAGGCGATCGCCAGCCGGGTCAGCACCGGTGACACCGACGTCAATGAGGCGGGCCAGCTGATGATCGACCTGTTCTGGCGGGGCCTCAAGGGCGCCCCGGGCGGGCGCGACGGCGTGGAGGGCGCCGCTACGGGATAGTCCGTTCGGCTGGCAGAGCCCGGCCGGATCAGGCCTCTCCATCGTTGAGATGCACCGCGTGGACGCCCGGTTCGGTCGCCAGCTGGTCCAAAAGGTCTTCCAGGTTCGCCTTGTCGGTGTGCCAGTGGCGCGCCGATTCCGGTTCGTCGGAGACCTTGGCCAGCGCCTGTTGCAGCCTGTCCGGCGCCTTGGAGCTGCGAGTGGCCCGGGGGACGCCGGCCATCCCCGCGAGGGCCGCATGGCCGATCAATGGCTGCGCCGGTGCTGCCGCACCGCTGGTAGCCGCAGCAGGGGCAGGCCTGGACTCCGGGACGGCGGCGCCCCAGTTCGACGCCGGCCGCAAGCCGGCCGGCCTGGCACCCGTGCCGGCTGCGGAGGTGGAGGCGAGCGCACTCGAACCGGCGACAACCGATGCCGGTGCCGGGCTCGGCGCCGCCGCGGCTTCGGCCGACTTCAGTACGCCGTCCAACTGCTGTGCCCGCATGGCCAGGCCGGAGATCACGCTGACGACGGGGGCGGCCTGCCCGGGGCCGAAGGCGAAGCTGCCGACGGACTGCGCCGCGCCGATGATCGTCGTGACGGCAGAAGGATCGACTGCGGACGCAGCGACGTTGGTGGCCTCGGCCGAGGCGTAGGAGTCAGCGTTGCCCCGCAGCGTGTCGATGAACAGCTGTTGCAGGGCGCCGGCGCGGGCGCTGATCGCCTGATACTGCTGCGCTTGCGCGGCGAAGCTGGCGGCGGTCATCACCGAGACTTCGTCGGCGGCCGGGGGCGGTGCCCCGAGTGTCGAGACCGCGACGGCCGAGTTCTCCTCGCGCATAGCCGCGTCGAGGCCGGCCCATTGCGCGGCGGCCGTCGTCAGTAGGTCGGGTTGGGTGGTGACGAAGGACATGTCCGCTCCTCAGGCTTCTCGCCGGCTGGGCCAGTCGGCTGATCGGATGACGAAGATGGTGGCGTCGGATGATGTGCGGGTCTGCTTGCCGCGGCGGGATCCGGTCGCACCGGCGAAGGCCAGATCGCGCGCCAGACCACCCCCGCCGACAACCGGGCTGGTCAAGCCCATCGGGGTGGTCGGGGTAGCGGTGGCAGGGCTCGCCGCTGCGGGGGCGAACTTCATCGCGGGGGCGGTGGAGCTCCAGGTCGGCGGGACCGACAGTCGTCCAACCAGGCCTGCGCGGCCGATGCCGGCAGCGGTGGGGGCCGCCGGCCGAGTCTCGATGCCGGCCGTCGCAGGCGGCAGGGCCGCAACCTTCTCGGTCAGATCGGCGACGTTGGCCGAGACCGACGGCAGCGCGTAGAACTCGGTGCCGAACAGGTAGCCGCCCAGCGCCGGGCTCAGCAACGACAGCGGCGAGAACGGGCCGGTCAGTCCGCTCAGCAGCGACAGCCCGGACGACGCGTCGGGCGCCGGGTCGGATGCGGCCGCCGAGGCGGCCGAGGTGGCCTGCGGTGGGTCGCTGAACGGCACCAGCTGAGCGGCGGCCGTCGCGGCTGCGTCGTAGCCGAGCATCGCGGCGGCGTCCTGCGCCCACATCTCCATGTACTGGGCTTCCAGGGCGGCGATTGCCGGCGCGTTCTGCCCCAGGAAGTTGGTGGCGATCAGCGATGTCTGCAGACTGCGGTTGGCCGCGATCGCCGGTGGGGGCACCGTAGCGGTGAACGCCGCCTCGTAGGCTGCCGCGGCGGCTCGCTGCTGCGCGGCGGTTTGTTCGGCTTCGGCGACGCTGACGTGCAGCCAGCTGATGGTTCGTTGGGCGGCCGCCGTCATGGACGCCGCCGATGGGCCGGTCCAGCCTGCGGCCAATGCCGCGACCACCGCCGCGCCCGACGTCGCCGTGGCGGCCAGTTGGGCGGCCAGGCCCTCCCAGGCGCTCGCGGCCGCCAGCATCGGTCCGGCGCCTGGCCCGGCGTACATCCGCGCGGAATTGATCTCCGGCGGCAACAGCGCGAAGTCCGGCATCTCCACCCTCCCCAACTAATTGACGAATCAACTACTCATCGAGCATAACGTAGGTAGTTGCTTTGTCAACTAATCTGGGATGACCGCGGGCCGGCCGGCGTCGGCTACAGTGCCCGCACCGACCCGGTCAGGTACGGGTAGCCCCTGGCGACGTTGCGCAGCGCCAGATCCCAGCCCCCGGCGGCCTCCTCGACGTAGAGCCCCGGGCTGGCCGGCAGCAGCATCGGCTTGCCGAACCGCACCGAGTACTCCACCGCGTCCGGCAGCGACCCCTCGATGTTCGCCAGCACCGCTGCCGCGGAGAACATCCCGTGCGCGATCACCGTCGGGAAGCCGAACAGTTTGGCGCCGATCGAACTGGTGTGGATCGGGTTGTGGTCGCCGCCGGCCGACGCGTAGCGCCGGATCTGGCCGGGGGTCACCCGCAGTACCGCATTCGGCGGGCCCAGCCTGGCCTGCTTGGCCGGTGGCGGCTTGGGCTCATCGGCCAGGCTGGTGCGCTGCTGGTGCAGGAACGTCGTCACCTGATGCCACGCGGTGTCATTGCCGACGCTGATGTCGGTGACGATGTCGACCAGCAGGCCCTTGCGGTGCTCGCGCAGGTTCTCCGCGTGCGTCGCGATGCCGACGGTGTCGGTGACCGCGATCGGCCGGTACTGGGTGATCCGGTTTTCGGTGTGCACCGAACCCATTGCGGCAAAAGGAAAATCGAACCCGGTAACCAGTGACATCACCGTTGGGAACGTGAGCGCGAACGGGTAGGTCAGCGGCACGTGATCGCCGAACCGCAGCCCGGTGACGTCGGCATACTCGGCGACGTGGCCGGGGTCGATCGCCAGCTCCTCGACCCGCAGCGTGCGGTTCGGCAGAGTTCCGGCGCGCGGCACGAAGGGCAGCGCCCCGGCGACCGCTCGCAGCATGTTTCGCAGTCCACTGGGTTGCGCCATGATCATGCCCCCAACATGGCTTGGCCGCAGACCCGAATGGTGTTGCCGGTCACCGCGTTCGAGGCCGGGCTGGCGAAGTAGCCGATCAGCTCCGCGACGTCCACGGGCTGGCCGCCCTGGAACAGCGAGTTGAGCCGGCGGCCGACCTCGCGGGTGGCCAGCGGGATGGCCGCGGTCATGTCGGTCTCGATGAATCCGGGGGCCACGGCGTTGATCGTGATGCCCTTGCCCGCCAGCACCGGAGCCAGGGCGTCGGTCAGTCCGATCATGCCGGCCTTGGTGGCGGCGTAGTTGGTCTGGCCGCGGTTGCCGGCGATACCGGCCATCGACGACAGGCCGATCACCCGGCCGCCCTTTCCGATGCTGCCATTGGCCACCAGGCCCTCGGTGAGCCGTTGCGGCGCAAGCAGGTTCACCGCCAGGACCGAGTTCCATCGGGCGTCATCCATGTTGGCCAGCAGCTTGTCGCGGGTGATGCCGGCATTGTTGACCAGGACGTCAGCCTTGCCGCCATGGTGCTCTTTGAGGTGGGCGGTGATCGCCTCGACCGCGTCGTCGGCAGTCACATCGAGGGCCAGCGCGGTGCCGCCCACCCGTGCGGCGGTCTTCTCCAGGGCTTCGGCGGCCTGCGGCACGTCGATCGCCACCACCTTGGCGCCGTCACGGGCGAACACCTCGGCGATGGTGGCGCCGATCCCGCGCGCGGCACCGGTGATGATCGCGACCTTGCCATCCAGCGGACGGTCCCAGTCGGCGGGGGCGTCGGAGTCGTCAGCGCCGACGTAGAACACCTGGCCGTCGACGTAGGCCGAACGGGCCGACAGGATGAACCGCAGGGTCGACTCCAGGCCGGTGGCGCCGGGCTTGGCCTCCGGCGACAGGTACACCAGCTGCACGGTGGCGCCGCGCTGCACTTCCTTGCCCAGCGACCGGGTGAAGCCCTCCAGCGCGCGCTGGGCGATCCGCTCGTCGACGCTGCCGGTCAGATCCGGGGTGGTGCCGACGACCACCAGTCGCCCGCAGGCCGCCACGTTGCGCAGCAGCGGGGTGAAGAACTCATGCAGTGCGGTCAGGCCGGCCGGCGAGGTGATGCCGGTGGCGTCGAAGACCAGCCCGCCGAACCGGTCGGCCCAGCGGCCGCCCAGGTTGTCGCCGACCACCTGGTAGTCCTCGGCCAGGGCGGTGCGCAGCGGTTCGGCCACCCGGCCGTTGCCGCCGATCAACAGGGGTCCGGCCAGGGCCGGCTCGCCGGCTCGGTAGCGGCGCAGCGTTTCGGCCTGGGGTACGCCGAGCTGCTTGGCCAGGAACGAGCCTGGGGCGGAGTTGACGATCTGGGACAACAGGTCCGACGGGACTTTGGGGGCCACTTAACTGCCTTCCATCTGGGTGCGCGCCTGGTCTAGGCCGCGGTGTCGACAACGAACTTACTCCAGAGTAAGAATACTGGGTAGTATCACCTCGACCGCCCCCGGCAATGCGGGGCGCCTCATCATCAGACGGAGAGATCGTGGCATCTGGACCTGCTGCTAAGCCCACATCCGCCGGCGAGCGCCGCCGCGTCGCCGTCCTCGGCGGCAACCGCATTCCGTTCGCCCGGTCCGACGGCGCCTACGCCAGCGCGTCGAACCAGGACATGTTCACCGCCGCCCTCGGCGGTCTGGTCGACCGGTTCGGCCTGGCCGGCGAGCAGCTGGACGCCGTGATCGGCGGGGCGGTGCTCAAGCACAGCCGCGACTTCAACCTGATCCGCGAGTGCGTGCTCGGCTCGGCACTGTCGCCCTATACCCAGGCCTTCGACCTCCAGCAGGCCTGCGGCACCGGACTGCAGGCGGCGATCTGCGCCGCAGACGGTATCGCCGCGGGTCGCTACGAAGTGGCCGCCGCCGGTGGTGTGGACACCACCTCCGACGCGCCCCTGGCGATCGGCAACGAGCTGCGCCGCACGCTGCTGGCGCTGCGGCGGGCCAAGTCCAACGTGGCGCGCCTGAAGCTGGTCGGCAAGCTGCCGGCCGCCCTGGGCGTGGAGATCCCGGCCAACAAAGAGACGCGGACCGGGCTGTCCATGGGCGAGCACCAGGCCATCACCACCAAGCAGATGGGCATCAAGCGCGTCGACCAGGACGAGCTGGCCGCGGCCAGCCACCAGAAGATGGCCGCCGCCTATGACCGCGGCTTCTTCGACGACCTGATCACTCCGTTCCAGGGGCTCTACCGCGACGACAATCTGCGGCCCGGTTCCAGCCCGGAGAAGCTGGCCACCCTGCGGCCGGTGTTCGGCGCGAAGGCGGGCGACGCCACCATGACCGCGGGCAACTCGACCCCGCTCACCGACGGCGCGTCGGTGGCGCTGCTGGCCAGCGAGGAGTGGGCGGCCGCGCGCAAGCTGACCCCGCTGGCTTACTTCGTGGACTCCGAGACCTCGGCGGTCGACTACGTCAACGGTCCCGACGGGCTGCTGATGGCGCCGACGTACGCGGTGCCGCGGCTGCTGGCCCGCAACGGGTTGACGTTGCAGGACTTCGATTTCTACGAGATCCACGAGGCGTTCGCGGCCACGGTGCTGTGCCACCTGGCGGCCTGGGAGTCGCAGGACTACTGCAAGTCCCGGCTGGGGCTGGAATCCGCGCTGGGCGCCATCGACCGGTCCAAGCTCAACGTCAACGGCTCGTCGCTGGCCTCGGGGCACCCGTTCGCGGCCACCGGGGGCCGGATCGTGGCGCAGGCCGCCAAGCAGATCGCCGAGAAGAAGGCCGGGCTCAAGGGGGCTGCGAAGAACAAGCCGGTGCGCGCGCTGATCTCGATCTGCGCCGCCGGCGGCCAGGGCGTCGCCGCGATCCTGGAGGGGTAGCCGTGACCCGCCGCTGGAGCGAGGGGTTTCAGCGGCGGGTACGGGCCACGGCGATGGCCCGGTCCCACAACAGCAGCGCAGCCGGCTTGAGCGCAGCGTGTCGGACCTGGTCGCGGGCCAGCAGCGCGGTGGCCGACGCCTTGGTCTTCGCCGACGCCTTGGACAGGTGGCCGGAGTCGAATGGCGGCTGCGGGTCGTATTCCACGGCCAGCTGGATGGCCTTGGCGCGGTCGTCGCCGCCGATCCGGCCCGCCAGCCACAGTCCGAGGTCGATACCGGCGGAGACTCCCGCGCAGGTGACCACGTCACCCTCGTGGACGATGCGTTCGTCGCCGACCGCTTTGGCGCCGAACGCTTTTAAGGCCGGCAACGCCAGCCAGTGCCCGGTGGCCCGCTTGCCGGTCAGCAGCCCGGCCGCCGCCAGGACGAGCGAGCCGGAACACACCGACGTCGTCCAGGTCGCCGTCTCGTGCGCCCGCCGGACCCAGCCCAGCAGCTTCTCGTCGCGGGCGTGCTCGACGGTCGTCGGACCGCCGGGCACCAGAATCACGTCGGGGGAAGGTGTTTCGTCGAAGGAATGGGTCGCACCGACAATCAGCACACCGGAGTCTGCGGTGATCGGACCCGGCTCGTGCCAGACGAAACGGACTTGCGTGTCGGGCAGCCAGCGCAGTGTTTCGTACGGGCCGATGAAGTCCAGCGCGGTGAAGCCGGGGTAGAGCACGATCGCGATCTGCATGATGCGTCCTTTCAGGCGAAGGTCTTGCGGTAGTGATCCGGTGAAATGCCGAGTCGACGGATGAAGGTGCGGCGCAGGGTCTCTGCGGTACCGAAGCCGCAGCGGCCGGCGATGGCCACGACGGTGTCGTCGGTCTCTTCGAGCTGGCGGCGCGCGGCCTCGGTGCGTACCCGCTCGACGTAGGCGCCGGGCGCCAGGCCGACCTCGTCGGTGAAGACCCGTGTGAAGTGCCGGGGGCTCATCGCGGCCTGGGCGGCAAGATCGGGAATGCGGTGCGCCCCACCGGGTTGGCTCTCGATCAGCTCCTGCACGGCACGGATCGGCCGGCGACGGGCCCGGGGCAGCCAGACCGGGGCGGCGAACTGGCTCTGCCCGCCCGGCCGGCGCAGGTAGAGCACCAGCCAGCGGGCCACGTTCTGTGCCACCTCGATGCCGTGGTCGTCCTCGACCAGGGCCAGCGCCAGGTCGATTCCGGAGGTGACGCCCGCCGCGGTCCACACCGACTGCGAACTGCGCAGGAAGATCGGCTCCGGATCGACTGTGATCGAGGGGAATTCGCGTGCCAACTGGTCGGCGAAGGCCCAGTGGGTGGTGGCGCGGCACCCGTCGAGCAGTCCCGCCGATGCCGCCAGGAAGGCGCCGGTGCACACGCTGATCACCCGCCTGCTGTGCGCCGCGGCGGTCCGGATCCAGGCCAGCAGCTCCGGATCGGAGCGGGCCGTGTGGACGCCGGTCCCGCCGGGCAGCAGCACGGCGTCGAAGCCATCGGTGGGGTCGGGCAGTGCGGTGGTCGCCAGGGCAGGACCGCTGCTGGTGGTGATGGGCGCGCCGTCGGTGCTGGCCAAGGTGATGTCGTAGCCGTCGTCGCCGCGGCCGGCGCCCAGCAGCGTCAGCGTCGCCCCGGCGAATACCTCGGAGGGCCCGAACACGTCCAGCGACTGGATGTCCGGGTAGCCCAGGATGACGATCTTGCGTCTCACCTGATCAGTGTCTGCTGCGCGGCACGATGGCGTCTACGCCACGCATCCCACAAATCAGGACAGCGCCGGATCTGGTGCGAAAATGCAGCAGGCCCCCGGGGGATCTCCCCGAGGGCCTACGCGGTCTTGGTGCGGCGGTCTAGAACGCCGCCTCGTCGAGCTCCATGATCTCGTTGTCGATGCCTTCCAGCACCGAGCGGGTGCTGGTCAGCAGCGGCAGGAAGTTCTTGGTGAAGAACGACGCCACCGCGATCTTGCCCTCGTAGAAGGACCGGTCGGCGCCTTCTGCACCGGCGTCGAGCTTCTCCACGGCGACGGCCGCCTGGCGGGCCAGCAGCCAGCCGATGACCAGGTCGCCGACGCTCATCAGGAAGCGCACCGAACCCAGGCCCACCTTGTAGATGCTGGAGATGTCCTCCTGAGCGGCCATCAGGTAGCCGGTCAGCGTCGCGGCCATGCCCTGCACGTCGGCCAGCGCGGTGGCCAGCAGCTCACGCTCGGCCTTGAGCCGGCCGTTACCGGTCTCGTTGGAGATGAAGGACTCGATCTCGCCGGCGACGTGGGCCAGCGCCTGACCCTTGTCCCGGATGATCTTGCGGAAGAAGAAGTCCTGCGCCTGAATCGCGGTGGTGCCCTCGTAGAGCGAGTCGATCTTGGCGTCGCGGATGTACTGCTCGATCGGGTAGTCCTGCAGGAAGCCCGAACCGCCCAGGGTCTGCAGGCTCTCGGTGAGCTTGGCGTAGGCCTGCTCGGAGCCGACACCCTTGACGATCGGCAGCATCAGGTCGTTGATCCGGACCGCCAGGTCGGCGTCCACGCCGTGCAGCGCCTCGGCGACCACCGCGTCCTGGTAGCTGGCGGTGTAGATGTACAGCGCCCGCAGACCCTCGGCGTAGGCCTTCTGAGTCATCAGCGACCGGCGGACGTCCGGGTGGTGGGTGATGGTCACCCGCGGCGCGGCCTTGTCGGTCATCTGGGTCAGGTCGGCGCCCTGCACGCGCTCCTTGGCGTACTCCAGGGCGTTGAGGTAACCGGTGGACAGGGTGGCGATGGCCTTGGTGCCCACCATCATCCGGGCCTGCTCGATCACGTCGAACATCTGCGCGATGCCGTTGTGCACCTCGCCCACCAGCCAGCCCTTGGCCGGCACACCGTGCTGGCCGAAGGTGAGCTCACAGGTGGCCGAGACCTTCAGGCCCATCTTGTGCTCGACGTTGGTGACGAAGGCGCCGTTGCGCTCACCGAGTTCACCGGTTTCGAAGTCGAACAGGAATTTCGGCACGAAGAACAGCGACAGGCCCTTGGTGCCCGGCTTGGCGCCCTCGGGGCGGGCCAGCACCAGGTGGAAGATGTTCTCGAAAAGGTCGTCGGAGTCCGCCGAGGTGATGAATCGCTTCACACCGTCGATGTGCCAGGAGCCGTCCTCCTGCTGGACTGCCTTGGTGCGGCCGGCGCCCACGTCCGAGCCGGCGTCCGGCTCGGTGAGCACCATGGTCGAGCCCCAGCCGCGCTCGGCGGCGATGATGGCCCACTTCTTCTGCTCTTCGGTGGCGACGTGGTAGAAGATGTTGGCGAATCCGGCGCCGCCGGCGTACATCCACACCGCCGGGTTGGCGCCCAGGATGTGCTCGTGCAGCGCCCACATCAGCGCCTTGGGCATGGCCACCCCACCGAGTTCCTCGGCGATGCCGACCCGCTCCCAGCCGCCTTCGAGGGTGGCGCGCACCGACTTCTTGAACGACTCGGGCAGGGTCACCGAGTGGGTGGCCGGGTCGAAGACCGGCGGGTTGCGGTCGCCGTCGACGAACGAGTCAGCAATCGGGCCCTCGGCCAGGCGGACCATCTCGCCGAGCATCTCGCGGGCGGTGTCGACGTCGAGGTCGGCGTACTCGCCCTGACCGAAGACCTTGTCCAGGCCGAACACCTCGAACAGGTTGAATACCTGGTCACGGACATTGCTCTTGTAGTGGCTCACTACTTCCTCCTCATGGAATGCCACCTGCGGTTGGGTACTCAGGCTTAAGTTACCCACCAGTAACGTGCCCTGAAATATACTCCGTGGAACCGGCAGCGCAAGCCAGTGTGAGCTACCTGTCATCGGCTAATTAACCAACCGGTTGGTCTCACTCCCGGAGAGGTCCTGATCACGGGCCGTCCGGCGCCGCTGACCTGCGGCGGGTAGGGTTCCCACCGTGACCTCTGCGAACAAACTGGATCCGTCGTCGCTGAGGGAGGCGTTCGGTCATTTCCCGACCGGCGTGATCGCCATCGCCGCCGAGGTCGACGGTGTCCGGGTCGGCCTGGCCGCCAGCACGTTCGTCCCGGTATCCCTGGACCCGCCGCTGGTGTCCTTCTGTGTGCAGAACACCTCGACCACCTGGCCCAAGCTCAAGGACTCGCCCCGGTTGGGGATCAGCGTGCTCGGCGAGGCCCACGACGTCGCGGCGCGCTCACTGGCCGCCAAGACTGGCGACCGGTTCGCCGGGCTGGAGACGGTCACCAGCGAAGGTGCGGTGTTCATCAAGGGCACCGGGGTGTGGCTGGACAGCGCGATCGAACAGCTGGTACCCGCCGGCGACCACACCATTGTGGTGCTGCGGGTCTCGAATGTGACGGTTGATCCGGAGATCGCGCCGATCGTGTTTCACCGCAGTTGTTTTCGCCGACTCGGGGGCTAGTGGTCGCCTAGAAGGGTGGCGGGTCGTCCTCGGCGCCGCCGGGCGCGACCTTGGGGAACATCGCGGCGCTGCGGGCGGCAAGGCGGGCTTCGCGGGCTCTGCGGTTCTGGTTGCGTTCGGTGTTGATGCGCGCTGCACGGTTCTGGGCGCGGGTGCGCCGGCGCCGGGGCATCATCGCCGAGCGTTCCGCGCACCGATCATCCGGCTGCGGCTCGGGTGGGGCGAGGTCCCCGGTGGGCGCACAAAGGCTGGGGAACAGTAGCGCGCTGCCCGGCATGGTGACATAGATCTGGCCCGATGGTGCGGCCAGGATCAACGTTCCGTCCGGAAGCTGTTTCTCTTGCCAGCCCCAGAACGTTTTCGCCAAATGGTGTGTGCGGCAATAACATTTCAGGTTCGACGCATGGGTCGGGCCGCCATCGGTGTAGGGGATCGTGTGGTCGATGTCGCACTTGATTGCCGGCACATCGCAACCGGGCCAGCGGCAGGTCAGATCCCGGCACCGCACAAACGCCGCCAACGCCTTCGAGGGCACATATCGGGCCTCGGGCGGGGCATCGCCGGGATGCACCAACGCCACCAACCGCGCCGAGGCGGCCAACTCGGCGATCAGCTCCGGCGGCACCAGCCCGTCGGCCTCCACCAGCCATCCCGGCTTGTCACCGGTCCCGTCGACGGTGGCCTGCTCGGCGATCACGTGAATGACCACCGGCGAGGCGCCTGGACGCCGGCCGGCAGCACAATCGGTGCGCCCGCAGCGACACCCCAGTCGATCCGCTCGCGCCGCCAACGCCCCAATCGCATCGGCACGGCGCTCCTCGCGACTGCGCGGATCATGCTCACACACCGTGGCAGCCAACCCATCCAACGCCGTGGCCAAAGCACGGGCATCTGCGGTGAACAGGCTGCCGTAGATATCGGACATACCACCGTTCTGATCCTGGAACCCGATCTCGCGTTGTGCCTGGCGCTCTTTGCGCCGACGTACCGCATCCACGTCGGCCTTGGACACAATCTTGTCGATCTTGCCCGCCAGGCGACCTTTGGTCAGTGACGGCCAGCGCGGCACCGCGAGCGCCAACTCGGCATCAACAACGGCCAACACCTCACGATCGGTGATCAACGCGGTGCGATACACGATCGTCTGAAACAACCGCAGATCGATATCGCCGGCCTTGAACACCTCGGCCACCTTCGGCAGTTCCTCGCGCATGACCCGCGCGTAATGCAACCGGCTACCGGCCAGCCCCTGGCTGATCCGCAAAGCCGCCGCCACCTCAGCGGTGACCGCCGCAGCGGTGTCGACCGCCCAATCCTCGGTCTCGCCGCACTGGCTCAACCGCAGCGCAAACAGGTCCCCGACCGCCACCAAGTGCGCCGCCGCGGCCCGATTCTCCGCCCGCGCCGACGCGGTGATCCGATCCACCAACGCCGCCGACTCCGGCGTCGTGCGCGGATGACGCTGCAAAAACCACGCACTGAACCGCGCCACTGAATCCAGGGTGGGTCCGGTGGGAGGTGCCGCCGGCGCCATCGAATCGAACATGTGTGCGGCTCCTCAGGTTCTCGTGGGGAGCGTGACCTGCAGTCCTCCTAGGCAGAGGTAGATCATTGATGCCAATGTTTGGGCGGAGTGGTGTCCGTAG
>NZ_CP084028.1:160928-217850 GCF_020181595.1 [Mycobacterium] vasticus
ACGCCGAACCCCACTCCCTGCAACGGGAAACCGCCCTGAACAGCAGAAAAGCGCCCACGAAAACCCGTGGAGCGCCACATGTGTTCGAGTGTACCTGAATCCACCGCATGGGGCGTGACATGGGGCGAAGGTGCGGTCGTCCCCGTGGATGTGTTGCTATGGGCTGATGGCGACCCTGCACAGTGACCCCGGGAAGTTGCAGGCCACGGCCGAGGCGCTGGTGGCCGAGGCGGCCGAGTTCGTACGGCGCCGGCGCGCCCAGGTGTTCGGCGTCGACGCCCCCTCGGCCCCGGATGTGGTCCACACCAAGAGCAGCCCGACCGACCCGGTCACCGTGGTCGACACCGAGACCGAGCGCCTGATCCGGGACCGGCTGGCCCGGTTGCGGCCCGGTGATGCGGTGCTCGGCGAGGAGGGCGGCGGCGACGACGGCGCGGGACCCGTCACCTGGGTCGTCGACCCGATCGACGGCACCGTCAACTTCATGTACGACGTCCCGGCCTATGCGGTGTCGGTGGCGGCGCAGGTGGGCGGGGTGTCGGTGGCGGGCGCGGTCGCCGATGTGGCCGGTGAGCGGATCTACTCCGCCGGCGCCGGGCTGGGTGCGCACGCCCATGACCGGCACGGCACCACGAGGCTGGGTTGCAATGACGTCACCGAATTGCCGTTGGCCTTGCTGGGCACCGGATTCGGGTACTCGGCCGGCCGCCGGGCGGTGCAGGCGGCCCTGATAGCCCGGGTGTTGCCGGCGGTGCGCGACGTGCGACGGATCGGCTCGGCGGCGCTGGATCTGTGCATGGTGGCCGCCGGACGGCTCGACGCCTACTACGAGCACGGGACCAACCGGTGGGACCACGCCGCGGGATCACTGATCGCGGCCGAGGCGGGCGCCCGGGTGCTGCTGCCCGACCCGGAGGTCGACGGGGCCGTCGTCGTCGCGGCGGCACCGGGCATCGCCGACGAGCTCTTGGCGTTGCTGAAGCGCGAGGGCGGGTTGGCGCCGATCCCGAAGTAGGCGACCCGGTGTCAGGCGAAGGGGTCCCGGACGGTGATTCCTTCGAACTTCCGGAAGTCGCGGTCGCGAGTCCAGATGGTGGCGATACCGTGCTGTCGCATCAACGCGACGAGGTGGGCGTCGGGGACCAGATTTCCCTTGGGCCGCACCGGGTCCGCCACTCGTCGATATACCGACCAGAATCCGTCGCCTTCGCCGACGAACCGTACGTGCGGTTGCGCGGCGAATTGGTCGATATTGCGGGCGGCCTCATCGGGTGACAGCGGCGCATCGAGCAACCCCGGGTGGGTGACGATGCGCAGGTAGCCGAATGTCACTGGCCACAGCAGGTAGACGAGGTCGGGTCCGGTCAGAAACTGCTCGACGAGTGCCTTGGCCTTGTCATGAAATGGGCTGCCACGATCTGTTGCATACACCAGCACATTGACGTCAAGCGTCTGGCTCATGCCGAACTGCCGGGAGTCGTCCCGTCTAACACCGCCCAGACGGCATCCTTGTCGCCCAGATCGACGCGCGGCCCCAGATCGGAAGTCGTCCAACTCACATCAACCCGGGTGCGGGGCTCACCGTCAAGTACCTGGGCCAGCAGCTCGGACACCAATCTGCCCAGCGTCTTGCCCTCGGCCTGCTGGCGGCGTTTCAACGCACGCAGGACGTCGTCATCCAAATCAATGGTGGTCCGCATGCATCTGATGCTACTTGGTGACGCATCTGATGCGCACCCGACGAGAACGCCGTCAGTCGGACTTGCGGCCGAAGATCTTCCGGCCGAGCCAGACGACCGGGTCGTAGCGGTTCCCGGCCACCCGTTCCTTCATCGGAATGATGGCGTTGTCGGTGATCTTGATGCCTTCCGGGCAGACCTCGGTGCAGCACTTCGTGATGTTGCACAGCCCGAGCCCGGCGTCTTCCTGGGCGAAGTCGCGCCGATCGGCGGTGTCCAGCGGGTGCATCTCCAGCTCGGCGAGCCGGATGAACATCCGCGGGCCGGAGAACCGGGGCTTGTTCTCCTCGTGGTCCCGGATGACGTGGCAGACGTTCTGGCACAGGAAGCATTCGATGCACTTGCGGAACTCCTGCGAGCGCTCCACATCCACCTGCTGCATCCGGTACTCGCCGGGCTTGAGCCCTTCCGGCGGCTTGAAAGCCGGCATTTCGCGGGCCTTCTCGTAGTTGTAGGACACGTCGGTGACCAGGTCCCGAATCACCGGGAAGGTCCGCACCGGGGTGACCGTGACGGTCTGGCCCGGTTCGAACATCGACATCCGGGTCATGCACAGCAGACGGGGGAACCCGTTGATCTCGGCCGAACACGACCCGCACTTGCCGGCCTTGCAGTTCCACCGCACCGCCAGATCCGGAGTCTGGGTGGCCTGTAGCCGGTGGATGACGTCGAGCACCACCTCGCCCTCGTTGACCTCGACGGTGTAGTCCTGCAGACCGCCGCCTTCGGGGTCACCACGCCAGACGCGCATGTTCACGGTGTTGGTCATCTCGCACTCCGTCCCGGGTGTTGCGCCAACTCTTCGTCGGTGTAGTACTTTTCGAGCTCGCCGATCTCGAACAACTCCAGCAGGTCCTCGCGCATCCCCGACTGCGGTTCGCGGGTGATGTTGATGTCGGGGACGGCGCTTCCGTCGGCGACCCGGCAGACCAGCAGGGTCTGACGCCAGCCCGAGTCCATACCCGGATGGTCGTCGCGGGTGTGGCCGCCGCGGCTCTCGGTGCGCAGCAGCGCCGCCTTGGCCACGCACTCGCTGACCAGCAGCATGTTGCGCAGGTCGACGGCCAGGTTCCAGCCCGGGTTGTACTCCCGGCCGCCCTCGACGGCCACAGCGGCGAATCGGGCCTTGAACTCCTCCAGCCGGGTCAGCGCCTGCTCCAGCTCGTCGGCATTGCGGATGATGCCCACCAGGTCGTTCATCGACTGCTGCAGTTCGGAGTGCAGCGTGTAGGGATTCTCCGGCGCGCGGCCACCGGCCGGAGCGTCGAACGGTGCCAGCGCCAGTGCGGCTGCGGCCTCCAGTGCCGCCGGCGTGACCGACGGCCGATTGCTCAGCTGCCGAACGTATTCCGCGGCGCCCAGACCGGCGCGACGGCCGAACACCAACAGGTCCGAGAGCGAGTTGCCGCCCAGCCGGTTGGAGCCGTGCATCCCGCCGGAGCATTCGCCGGCGGCGAACAACCCGGGCACCGCCGCGGCGCCGCTGTCCGGGTCGACCTCGATGCCACCCATGACGTAGTGGCAGGTGGGACCCACTTCCATGGGGCCCTTGGTGATGTCGACCTCAGCGAGCTGCATGAACTGGTGGTACATCGAGGGCAGTCGGCGTTTGATCTCCTCCGGCGTGAGCCGGGAGGCGATGTCGAGGAAGACCCCGCCGTGCGGCGATCCCCGGCCGGCCTTGACCTCGGAGTTGATCGCCCGGGCCACCTCGTCGCGGGGCAGCAGGTCGGGGGTGCGCCGAGCCGAGTCGTTGTCCTTGAGCCACTGGTCGGCTTCGGCCTCGGTCTCGGCGTACTGGCCTTTGAACACCGGCGGGATGTAGTCGAACATGAACCTGGTTCCGTCGGAGTTCTTGAGCACCCCGCCGTCGCCGCGCACGCCCTCGGTGACCAGAATCCCCTTCACGCTGGGCGGCCAGACCATTCCGGTCGGGTGGAACTGGACGAACTCCATGTTGATCAGGCTCGCTCCGGCGCGCAGCGCCAACGCGTGTCCGTCGCCGGTGTACTCCCAGGAGTTCGAGGTCACCTTGAACGACTTGCCGATGCCCCCGGTGGCCAGCACCACCGCCGGCGCCTCGAACAGCACGAACTTGCCGCTCTCGCGCCAGTAGCCGAAGGCGCCCGAAATAGCGCCGGTGGCTTCATCTTTGAGCAGTTCGGTGATGGTGCACTCGTGGAAGATCTTGATCCGGGCCTCGTAGTCACCGAACTCGGCGTGATCGTCCTGCTGCAGCGAGACCACCTTCTGCTGCATGGTGCGGATCAGCTCCAGGCCGGTGCGGTCACCGACGTGCGCCAGCCGCGGATAGGTGTGGCCACCGAAGTTGCGCTGGTTGATCTTGCCGTCTTCGGTGCGGTCGAACAGGGCACCGTAGGTCTCCAACTCCCAGACCCGCTCCGGTGCTTCCCGGGCGTGCAGCTCGGCCATCCGCCAGTTGTTGAGGAACTTGCCGCCGCGCATGGTGTCGCGAAAGTGCACCTGCCAGTTGTCTTTTTCGTTGACGTTGCCCATCGACGCCGCGCAGCCGCCTTCGGCCATGACGGTGTGCGCCTTGCCGAACAGCGACTTGCACACCACCGCCACGCTCAGGCCCTGCTGGCGGGCTTCGATGACCGCGCGCAGTCCCGCGCCGCCGGCACCGATCACGACTACGTCGTAGGAGTGCCGCTGCACTTCAACCATGAATTCTCGATTACCCTTCGTGTGTTTGCCGAGCTCAGCCGATGAATCGGAAATCGGTGATGACGCCGCTGGAGACCATCCAGATGTAGAAGTCGGTGAAGGCCAGCGTGCCCAGCGTGATCCAGGCGAACTGCTGGTGCCGGCCGTTGAACCAGCTGATCTTCGTCCAGAACCAGTAGCGGATCGGGTGCTTGGAGAAGTGGTTCAACCGGCCGCCGAACACATGCCGGCAGGAGTGGCAGCCGCCGGTGTAGGCCCACAGCATGGCCACGTTGACCAACAGCACGATGTTGCCCACACCGAATCCGAATCCGCCGGGGCCGTCATCGGAGTGCAGCGCGACGATCGCGTCGTAGGTGTTCAGCATGGCCAGCGCGAAGGCGGCGTAGAAGAAGTAGCGGTGGGTGTTCTGCATGATCAGCGGGAACCGCGTCTCGCCGGTGTAGTGGGCGCGGGGCTCGGGGACCGCGCACGCCGTCGGCGACTGCCAGAACGCCCGGTAGTAGGCCTTGCGGTAGTAGTAGCAGGTGAGCCGGAAGCAGAGTAGGAACGGCAATACCAAGGCGCCCAACGGGATCCACCGAGGGAACTCCGGCAGCCAGACGCCGAGGTGGCTGGAGCCCTCCACGCACGACGCGCTGATGCACGGCGAGTAGAACGGCGTCAGGTAGTGGTACTTGTCCACCCAGTAGCCGCTACCCCAGAACGACCGGATGGTGGCGTAGATGATGAACGCGTCCAGGCCGAGGTTGACCCGCAGCGGCGACAACCACCATCGGTCGCTGCGCAGAGTGCGGTTGGCGATCCGCGCCCGAGTCGCCGAGAAGACCCCGGTGCCTGGTCGGTTCACGGCAGGTGCGCTCATCTAGGGGTTCCCTTCGGCTGGATTCGTCGGAGGGCGCCCCTATGCAAGCAGCACCCGGTATGGGTTCAGTACCTGCCTTGGCCGCCGACGCCCTCGTCGTCGACGTCGCGCCAGAACTCGCTGTCGTACTCGGTGTCGGGGATGGCGATCTTCTCGTGGGCGCGCTCGGCGGCCCAGCGCTCCAGATCGAGTTCGCCGGCGTCTGATTCCAGGAGTTGGACGTCGGTGAGGATGCGCTCGGCGTCCATCTCGATGCGGCGCATTCCGGGGATGTCGCCGAAGCGGGTCTTCAACCCCAGCACGCAGCGCCTCAGGTCGCCGATCAGGGCGTGTAGTTCTGCGAGTTCGGTTGTGCTCGACACCGGACCTCCTCGGGTGTTGCGGATCACATTACGTTCACCCGATGCTAGTCATACCGCGAACCGAACGTGAGACAGATCACGTTGTTGCCGCGTCGTGTTGGGCGCACGAAAAACCCCCACACACGCTGTGTGCGGGGGTTTTCCGCTGCTGCCGGCCTACTTGGCGATGGTGATGCGCTGCGGCTGGCTGCCGGCGTGGACACCTGCCACCCGGACCGTCAGGATGCCGGCGTCATAGGAAGCCGAGATGGCGTCGCCGGTGACGTGCGACGGCACCCCGAAGGATCGGCGGAAGGCGCCGTAGCGCACCTCTCGCAGGGTGCGGTTCGCGCCGGTGGGGTCGGTCTCGGCGTGCTCGTCGCGGCGTTCGCCGCGGATGACGAGCCGTCCGGCGTCGAGTTCGACGGTCACGTCCTTGTCGACGTCGATCCCGGGCAGTTCGAGACGGACCACGGCGTCGTCGCCGTCCTTGGTGATCTCGGCGGCCGGATGCACGCCGCGCGGAGCCGGGGTCCGCCAGTCGCCGGCGGTGGCCGGGCTGAAGAAGTCGCGTACCCAGCGGTCGGTGTCGAACGGGCGGGTCCGAAGATTCAGGGTGCTCATGAGGGTCTCCTTGATGCGATGCTGCGTGCCGGTCGGATGCCGGCCCGTCATAGGTCAGAACTTGAGTCGGGCACGCTAAAGTTCCAAATCTCGTTCGCCCTGAGTGAACGCCCCTACCTGGGTGAACAGGGTCACAGTCGTCAGGCGCGGTGAGCGGCCTCACGCCACAGCAGTCACACCGTCACATGCTTGTAACGTGTGGCGATACTCCGGAAATATCCGGTTCCTAATCTCGCCTACATGGCTTCCATCGAAACGCCCCGCGTTGTGCGCGACCTCGTCGTAGTCGGGCACGGCATGGTGGGCCACCGCTTCGTGGAGGCGCTGCGCAGCCGGATGGACAGCGGTTCATGGCGCGTCACCGTGCTCGCCGAGGAATCCGACCCCGCCTACGACCGGGTCGGCCTGACCTCCTACACCGACGGCTGGGACCGGTCCCAGCTGGCGCTGCCCGGCAACGACTACGCGCAGGACGACCAGGTCCGGCTGCTGCTGAGCACCCGGGTCGCCGAGATCGACCGGGCGACCAAGGAAGTGGTGGCCGCCGACGGACAGCGCTACGGCTACGACAAGCTGGTGCTCTCCACGGGGTCGCGCGCATTCGTGCCGCCGGTCCCCGGCCACGACCTGCCCGGTTGCCACGTGTACCGGACCCTGGACGACCTGGACGGTATCCGGGCCGACATCCAGTGCATGCTCGAAGCCGGAACCACCAGGGCCGGAGTGGTGATCGGCGGCGGCCTGTTGGGCCTGGAGGCAGCCAACGCGTTACGGAACTCCGGGATCGAGCCGCACATCGTCGAGATGGCGCCCCGGCTGATGCCGCAGCAGCTCGACGACGCGGGCGGTTTCCTGCTGGGCCGGATCGTCGCCGACCTGGGCATCTCGCTGCACGTGGGCGTCGGCACGCAGTCGATCGAACAGCGCACCCACGAATTCGGCTCGCCCACGCTGGCGGTGCGGCTGTCCGACGACACCGAGATCGAGGCCGGCCTGGTGATCTTCGCCGCCGGAGTGCGCCCCCGCGACGAACTGGCCCGCGAGGCCGGACTGACGATCGCCGAGCGCGGCGGCGTCCTCACCGACTTCTCCTGTGTCACCAGCGATCCCGACGTATACGCGATCGGTGAGGTCGCCGCCATCGAGGGTGTCTGCTACGGCCTGGTCGGGCCGGGCTACACCAGCGCCGAGGTGGTCGCCGACCGGCTGCTCGAGGGTGCCGCGGAGTTCGGCGAGGCCGACATGTCCACTAAGCTCAAGCTGCTCGGTGTGGATGTGGCCAGCTTCGGCGACGCGATGGGCGTGACCGAGAACTCGCTGTCGGTGGTGGTCAACGACCCGGTGAAGCGCACCTACGCCAAGCTGGTGCTCTCCGATGACGCCAAGACCCTGCTCGGCGGGATTCTGGTGGGCGACGCCTCTTCCTACGGGGTGCTGCGTCCGATGGTCGGCAGTGAGCTGCCCGGTGATCCGCTGGACCTGATCGCCCCGGCCGGCTCCGGCGACGGCGGCAAGACCTCGCTGGGGATCAGTGCACTGCCCGGTGCGGCCCAGATCTGTTCCTGTAACAACGTCACCAAGGCGCAGCTGTGCGACGCCATCGCCGGCGGCTGCCACGACGTGCAGGCACTCAAGGACTGCACCAAGGCCGGAACCTCCTGCGGCTCTTGCATTCCGCTGCTCAAGGACCTGCTGATCGCCGAGGGTGTGGAGCAGTCCAAGGCGTTGTGCGAGCACTTCGAGCAGTCCCGCGCGGAACTGTTCCAGATCATCCAGGTCACCGGAATCCGCACCTTCTCCGAGTTGCTGGAGCGCTTCGGCAACGGACACGGCTGCGACATCTGCAAGCCGACCGTCGCCTCCATCCTGGCTTCGACCGGATCCGAGCACATCCTCGACGGCGAGCAGGCCGCGCTGCAGGACTCCAACGACCACTTCCTGGCCAACATTCAGCGCAATGGCAGCTACTCGGTGGTCCCGCGGGTGCCCGGCGGCGAAATCAAGCCCGAGCACCTGATCCTGATCGGTCAGATCGCCCAGGAGTTCGGCCTTTACACCAAGATCACCGGCGGGCAGCGGATCGACATGTTCGGCGCCCGGGTGGATCAGCTGCCCGCGATCTGGCGCAAGCTGGTCGACGCCGGCATGGAATCCGGTCAGGCATACGGCAAGTCGCTGCGTACGGTCAAGAGCTGCGTGGGCAGCGACTGGTGCCGCTACGGACAGCAGGACTCGGTCAAGCTGGCCGTCGACCTCGAGCTGCGCTACCGCGGACTGCGCGCACCGCACAAGATCAAGATGGGTGTCTCCGGCTGTGCCCGGGAGTGCGCCGAGGCTCGTGGCAAGGACGTCGGTGTGATCGCCACCGAGGTCGGCTGGAACCTCTACGTCGGCGGCAACGGCGGTATGAGTCCCAAGCATGCCCAGCTGCTGGCCAGTGATCTGGACACCGAGACGGTGTTCCGCTACATCGACCGGTTCCTGATGTTCTACATCCGCACCGCCGATCGGCTGCAGCGCACCGCGCCGTGGCTCGAATCGATCGAGGGCGGGCTCGAGCACGTGCGCCAGGTGGTCTGCGAGGACTCGCTGGGCCTGGCCGCGGAGTTCGAGGCCGAGATGGCCCGCCACGTGGACAACTACACCGACGAATGGAAGGGCGTGCTTGACGACCCGGAGAAGCTGTCGCGCTTCGTGTCGTTCGTCAACGCCCCCGACGCCGAAGACCCCACCGTCGCGTTCACCGAGCGCGACGGCCGCAAGATCCCGCTGCCCATCCCGGTGTTGCACTCATCCAAGGAGGAATCATGACCGTCACCAACAACATTGAGTCCTGGACCACCGCGTGCGAATATGACCGGCTGGTCCCCGGCCTCGGCGTGGGAGTGCTGCTCGACAACGGCACTCAGGCCGCGCTGTTCCGCCTCGACGACGGTTCGGTGCACGCGGTGTGCAACATCGACCCGTTCTTTCAAGCCGCGGTGCTGTCGCGCGGAATCGTCGGCGACCGCGGTGGCCGGATGTCGGTCATCTCGCCGCTGAAGAAGCAGGCCTTCGCGCTTGACGACGGCTGCTGCGTGGACGACCCCAGTGTCTCGGTGCAGGTGTTCCCGACCCGGATCACCTCCGAGGGTTACGTCCAGGTCGGCCGGGCCGCATAGCTTTCTGCCTCAGACACCCAGTTGGGTGGCTAGGTCCTCGAAATCGGTGACGTTGAAGTCGAATTCGTCGCTGAACTCGGTGTCCGCTAGGACCGGATCTCCGTATTCCAACGGTCGCGCGACGAATGCCGTGGCGAATCCCAACCGAGCTGCGGCCCGCAAGTCGTACTTGTGGCTTGCCACCATCATGATGTCGCCGGGGTCGTGTCCGAGATAGCGGCTGGCCATCAGGTAGGTCCGTGGGTCGGGTTTGAACGCCGCGGCCATCTCGGCGGTGAAGATCGCATGCCATGGCAGCTCCCCGAGGCGGGAGATCTCCACGACCGCACTGACATCGGCGTTGGACAGAGTGGCCAAGATGTATTTCGTGCGAAGCCGGCGCAGCCCGGGCACCGTGTCCGGCCAGGGTTGCAGCCGCCGCCAAGCCCGATTGAGTTCGGAACGCTCGCTTTCGGTTACCGTATCCAGCCCCGCTTGCACCAAAAGTGCGTCGAGCGCAGATCGATATACCGAATCGACTGATGTCCATGTGCCGGCCGCGGGTGGCACAGCTGCCACGTCTGTGAAATACGCGGCGCGCCAGTCGTTGACGAACTTCGACCAGTCCTGCCCCGGGTAACGGGTTCCAAGCATCCGAGCCGCGGTAGTGCGCACCGTGCTGAAGAAGTCTGTTGCCGTCCCTTGCACGTCGAATAGCAGAGCTCTCACGAACTTCGATACTACGGATCTGGTGGACCCGCTATCCCGAGGCCAAGACCAGCCCGGCCGGCTGCGGGATGAGCAGCGGCCGGCGCACGTACCGCAGCCAGGTCAGTGACGCGGCTGCGACATAGCCGATCAGGAAGACCCAGAACGCCGCGGTGGCCGTGCCGTTGGTCAGGTATGACTGCCGCAGAGCCAGATTGATCCCGACGCCGCCGCACGCACCGATGGCACCGGCGAACCCGATCAGCGCCCCGGACATCGAACGTGACCAGCTGCGACGGTCGGCCTCGCCCAGACCCATTGTGTGACTGCGTGCTTCGAACACCGACGGGATCATCTTGTACACCGAGCCGTTGCCGATCCCGGACACGATGAACAGCGCGACGAAGCCGATGACATAGCCCGCCATGGTGGCGCCCGCCGACGGGCCGCCGTCCCGGCCGTCGAGTGTGCTGACACCGACCAACAGACCCGACGCCGCGAACATCCCGCCGAAGGCGGCCAGCGTGACCGGGCCCCCGCCGATCCGGTCAGCTACCCGACCGCCGACGATGCGGGCAATGGATCCCAGAAGCGGTCCCAGGAAGGCGATTTGGGCGGCGTGCAGCGACGCTTGGGCGGGGCTCTGACCGTTGCCGACGAAGCTGATCTGCAGGACCTGGCCGAAGGCGAACGAGAACCCGATGAACGAGCCGAAGGTCGCGATGTAGAGCGCCGCGATGATCCAGGTGTCGAGCTCGGACATGATCGATCGCATGGCGGACAGGTCGGCCTTCTGCATCGCCAGGTTGTCCATGAACAGTGCGGCGCCGATCGCGGTGACCGCGAGGAACACCAGATAGATCGCGCACACCCAGTGCGGCTGTCGATTCCCGGCGGTCGCCAGCACCGTCAGGCCGACCAGCTGGATCAGGGGGACGCCGAGGTTGCCGCCTCCGGCGTTGACTGCCAGCGCCCAGCCCTTGAGCCGGTGCGGGTAGAAGGCGTTGACGTTGGTCATCGACGCCGCGAAGTTGCCACCGCCGAGCCCGGTCAGGGCCGCGCACACCAGATACGGCCACAGTGGCAGTCCGGGGTGGGCGAGCAGGACCGTGATCCCCACGGTCGGGATCAGCAGGACCAGCGCCGAGAAGATCGTCCAGTTCCGGCCGCCGAATGCGGCGGTGGCCAACGAGTACGGGATGCGCAGGCAGCCGCCGGCCAGGGTGGCGGTGGCCGCGAGCAGGAACTTGTCTCCGGAGGTGAAGCCGTACACCTCTTGTGGCATGAACAGCACCATCACCGACCAGATCGCCCAGATCGAGAAGCCCACGTGCTCGGCGACTGTCGACCAGAACAGGTTGCGCCGGGCGATCTTGTTGTTGCCGGCCTCCCAGGCCACGGTGTCTTCGGGATCCCAGTCTGCGATGACGTGTGAACGAGTCATGCTGTCACGGTAGGAATCCTGTGTTACCGCAATACTTCAAGAGGTGATCCTCCGGTGAACATCCGCTCACCCGGTGTGACGATCACAACAGCGATGTCAGTTGCGAAAAAGTCCTGACCGCAACGGAACCCGGGTCGCAGCGGTGATGAACCGGTCGGCGATCACTCGGGCGACGCCGGGATGCGAGCTCAGCGGGTCGGTCACCAGGTCCGCCCCGGCCTCGTGCAGTCGGCGCTGAAACAGCCCGTCGGCCAGCAGATAAGAGGCGATCACCACTCGGCGTGCGCCGCGGCCGCGGGCGTTCGCGACCGCTTCGGTGACACTGGGACCCCCGATGGCGGCGAACGCCAACTCCACCGATGCGCTGATCAACTCCGACAGCATGTGCGCGACCAGTTCCAGATCCGCGCGTGCAGTCGGGTCCGACGAACCGGCGGCCGCAAGGATCACCGAGTCTCCCGGCCGCCAGCCTGATTCGAGCAACTGGGCGGCGATTACCGTGGCCACGCCGTGGTCGGGCCCCAGCGCGGGTGTGATGGTGACGTCGGGATGCCCGCTGGCCGCGACGTGGGTGGGCAGGTCGACGCCCACGTGGTATCCGCGGGCCAGAAACGCCGGGACGACGATCGCCGGTTGGCCGCTGTTGGCCTCGGCAGCAAGAAGTTCCATCGGCGTGGGGCCCAGTACGTCGACGAAGGCCACCCGCACCGGCCGTGCCAGCAGGGTGCCGACGCGCTCCGCGAGCTCGCCGAGCATCACCACGCCCTCGGGCCGGCGGGTGCCGTGTGCGACCAGGATTGGAATCATGCCGCGTCCGGTTCGTCGACCGCCAATCGGTAACCCCGCTTGATCACGGTGGCCACGATCATCCTGTCTCCCAACGCGATCCGCAGCCGCAGCACGGCACTGTCCACCGCATGCTTGGTGCTGCCCTGCCCCGGCAGGGCCTGCAGCAGTGCGTCACGTGCCACCACGAAACCGGGCCGATGTGCCAGCACCCGCAGGGTGGCCAGGCCGGCCGGCGAGACGGGTCTGGCTACCCCGTCCACCAGAACCTGACCGTCCACGATCTCGATAAGGTGCCCTGCGGCGTGCACGGCTAGGCTCATGTACCAGGTTTAACGGTCTCCGGTTTCCGCTGTGTTACCTGGTCATTTCCAGTCAGTTGCCGCATCCGCAGCGGCCGACGCAGATACATGGCCCAGGTCAGGACCGCGACGGCACCGTAAGCGGCCAGGAAGATCCAGAATGCCGGAGTCTCGGTTCCGGTGCTGGCATAGGCCTGGCGGAGGGTCATGTTGATGGCCACGCCACCGAGTGCACCGACGGCGGTGGCGAAACCGATCAGCGCGCCGGAATGTGAGCGAGCCCAGTGCCGGCGCTCGGCCTCGCTGAGGTCCAGCGAGCGACTGCGTGCCTCGAAGATCGACGGGATCATCTTCAGCACCGATCCGTTGCCCATTCCGGCCAGGATGAACAGCGCGATGAATGCGGCGATGTAGACCACGATGTTGGCCGTGGCCACCGAACCCGGGTGTCGATCGTCGATCGTGCTGGCCACCGTCAGCGCGGCGGCGGCCACGATCATCCCGATGAAGACCCAGAAGGTGACCCGGCTGCCGCCGCGGCGGTCGGCCACCCGGCCGCCGTAGATCCGCGACAGGGCACCCAACAGCGGCCCGATGAACGCGATTCGGGCGGCATACAGCGACGCCTGTGCGGGGCTGTAGCCGGTCTCCTCGAATGTGGTGTGCAGCACCTGCGCGAAGGCGAACGCGAAGCCGATGAACGAGCCGAAGGCGGCGCAGTACAGTGCGGCGATCACCCAGCTGTCCGGCACCGTCAGGATCGAGCGGATACCGCCCACCTCTTCCATGCCGTGGTCGAGGTTGTCCATCCGCAGGGCGGCACCGACCCCGACAACCGCCAGCAGGACCAGGTAGACGGCACACACCAGGTACGGCTTGGTGTTGCCGACGGTGGCCAGCACCAGCAGGCCGACCAGCTGGATGGCTGCCACCCCGAGGTTGCCGATACCGCCGCACAGTCCCAGCGCACCGCCCTTGAGGCGCTGTGGGTAGAAGGCGTCCACGTTGGCCAGCGACGCCGCGTAGTTGCCGCCGCCAAGGCCGGTCAGGGCCGCGCACACCAGGTACATCCACATCGGCTGACCGGGGTTGACCAGCAGCAGCAGAGTGCCGACGGTGGGGATCAACAGGATCAACGAGGAGAACGACGCCCAGTTGCGGCCACCGAACTTCGCGGTGGCCGTCACATACGGCACCCGAACGCAGGCGCCGACCAGCGTGGCGACCGCTCCCAGCAGCAGCTTGTCGCCCGGCTTGAGGCCGTAGACGGACTCAGGCATGAACAACACGACCACCGACCACAGGGACCAGATGGAGAAGGCGATGTGCATGGTCGCCGTCGACCAGAACAGGTTGCGGCGAGCGATGGCACCGTTGCCGTTCTCCCAGGCTGCACCGTCCTCGGGGTCGAAATCGGTGATGTGAGCGTGCGTCACGAAGGTCTCCTCACTCCGGTTGGAACAACGTGCGAACCTAACGACCCGGTCTGGCAGATCGCGGTGCAGAAGCTGTAGATGCCTTGGGACGGAGATTTCTCTGCTTAGTCGTTGACCAGGTTCGGCAGCCGAGAAGCGGCCGTGGTGCGAGCCGACCTCTCGTAACAGGTGTACGCGCAGCTGATTTCGGTTGTGTTAGGGCCGAATTGCTCAGGAGTTGCTTACTCCTAACAGTGTCCTGTCAGTTGACTGGCAGCCAGCCGGTGACGGCGCTGGCGATCTGCAGGTACAACGGAATCCCGATGGTCACGTTGTAGGAGAAGGTCAATCCCAGCGACGCCGCGAGCGGCACGGTCGGGCTGGCTTCGGGAATCGCTATGCGCTGCACCGCCGGCACCGCAATGTAGGACGCAGCACCACACAACACGGCGAACAATACGTAGCTACCCAAATCGAAATGCGTTCTGGTGACAAAAGAATAGGTATGGATGATGCAGATCCCCATGACCGCGAACAAGTTTGGCGCCAATATTCCGAATGCGATCAATCCCCGACCTGCGGCACGCAGATCCTTGAGCTTGCGGGACGCCGTCATTCCCATTTCGAGCAGGAACAGACACAGCATCCCTTGGAACGCTGTCACGAAGACGTGGTCGCCGTCGGCGATGACATCGGGGCCCTGTAGGCGGCTGATCAGACCGATCACGATTCCACCGAACAACAGATACAACCCCGGGTTGAGCAGAACCTCGCGAACGAGGTCTCCGCTGACCCGCGCGGTGGGTGCGGGGGCTTCGCCGACCACTTCCTTCCGAACGGCGGGGCCCGCGTCGATCTTGTGGGTCGGAGGGACCGTTGCGGTCAGGGTGGCCGGAACGGCCTTGACCGCGACGACGGGGTTGTACCCGGGCTCCCCGGGCATGTTGCCCAGCGGGTCCATTCCGCGCTCACGCAGCCGTGCCACCAGGACCAGGGCCACGACGCAGCCCGGGATCTCCATCACCGCCAGCATCACCGGCATGAATGCGTCGAATGCGATATCCAGCGTGGCCAGTACGCCCAGGCACGTCGCGAAGGTGCCGGCCGAATCGGACCCGTAGTAGCCGGCCACCGTGGACCGGTCGATACGGCGCATCTTCGTCATTCGGCTCAGCAGCCCGTAGGCGAGGAATCCGATAACCAGGTTGGTGATGAAGCCCAGCGCAATGAAGCCCAGGACATTGCCGAGGCTGGACGCGTCGATGGTGGCGAGTTCCTCGCCGCCACGCCAGCCGATCGCCAGCAGTAGGTAAAGCGTCAGGCCCTGATACAGCACGTAGGGGAACTCGAACGGGATCTTGAGCACCGGGATGAGAAAGCCCATGTAGAAGAAGAGCAGCAGCGGCTTGAACAGGTTATGGGTGAAGTTGTGCCAGAACTCGTACAGCATGAAATCTCCAGTGTCGGTGTCCGCAGCCGCGCCACCAGGTGGGGCGCGGGGCTGGCGGATGGTCCGAATGGAGGGTACGCACTTCGCACGAGGTCCGCGACCGCAGGAAACTCCGCGAAGTCAGACTTCCTCGCCTACCAGCTCGGGCGACCGGAGGGGTGCTGGCGCGGACGCGACCAGTGCATCCGCACGGTCTGCCCGGGACGCACCTGGGCCAGCATGTCGATGTCGGCCTCGGCGACCACGCCGACCACCGGATAGGCACCGGTCACCGGGTGGTCAGGTCCCAGAATGATCGGGAACCCGTTCGGCGGAATCTGGATGGCACCCCGGTCGGCACCTTCGGCGGGCAGTTGACGATCCGGCCAGCGGTACTCCAGCGGCATGCCTACCAGTCGCATCCCGACCCGGTCGCTGTGGTTGGTCACCAGCCAGTTGGTGCGTACCAGGACGTCGGGGTCGACGAACCAGTCGTCGCGGGGGCCCGGGGTAACCCGCAGCTCCACCACGTCGTCGGGGATGGTCGCCACCGGCGCCTGGTCGAGTTCGGGGTAGTCGCCGGACCGCTCCCCGATGTGCACCACATCGCCGTCGCGCAACGGAGCCGGGCCGATCGAGGCCAGCACGTCGTAGCTGCGCGAGCCCAGCACCGGTGTGACCTCGATGCCGCCGCGTACGCCCAGGTAGCTTCGCAGCCCCGAGTGCGGAGTGCCCAGTGAGATCAGCTGCCCGTCGCGGACGTGCTGAATGCTGTTGGTGCCGAACCTGACCCCATCGACTGTCGGATCGGTGTCGGCTCCGGTGACCGCGATGTCGACGTCGCCGCCGCGGACCCGCGCGGCGAATCCGCCGAACGCGACCTCGATGGTGGCCCGGTCGTCGGGATTGGCCAGCAGACGGTTGGCGAGTTTGTGCGAGCGGCGGTCGGCGGCTCCGGACCGGGTGACACCGAGATGGCCCAGCCCGGCGCGCCCCAAGTCCTCGACCAATGCCAGCGGGCCGGTGCGCAGGATCTCCAAGGTGGCGGTCATCGTCGTCCTCCTGATCAGGTGTCCCGGCGCTCTCAGGCGGCCCGGAATTGCACGGACATGCCCGGAGTCAGCAGGGCCGGGGCGGGCCGGTCGAGGTCCCACAGCACCGCGTCGGTACGGCCGATCAGCTGCCAGCCACCGGGCCAGTGCCGCGGATAGATACCGCTGAACCGGCCGGCCAAGGCCACCGATCCGGCCGGAACGGCGGCCCGCAACTCGTCGCGCCGCGGCACCTCCAATCGCGGGTCACCACCGATCAGATAGGCGAAACCCGGTGTGGAGCCGCAGAATCCGACCTGCCAGGGTTTTGCGGTGTGCGCGCTGACGACCTGCGCGGCACTCAGACCGGTGCGTGCGGCGACCTCGCTGAGATCCGGGCCGTCGTAGACGACGTCGATGACCACGTCCGGTGCGCCGGCGGATGCGCTGGTTCGCACCGAGTCGGAGTCGACAGCCAAGGTCGCCAGCCGGTGCCGGACAGCTGCCTGGTATCGGGGTGCGGCGAGCTTCACCAGGACCGTGTTCGATGCCGGGACGATGTCGATGACCCCGGGCAGTGCCGCGGCCGCCAGGGCCGCGGCCCACGCCAGCACGTCGGTGGTGTCATCGCATTGCAGTAGCAGCGCGCGCTCGCCGTAGTCGAGGATCGCATCGGCCTTGGTGATGTCGGGGTGGTCCAGTGTCACGCTCATGAACCCGACCGTAGTCCGGAAAAGTGACGCAGGCCACATTTCTGCGGACTATGCCAGAGCGGTCTTAGCGAATGCGCAGAGTTGCGTCCTACCCGGTGATCCGGGCGATCAGTTCCGGTAGTTGCGCGGCCACCACCGGGTAACTCAGCGGGGAGGCGAACGCGATGGCGCCGGCCAGATCCTTACTGGTGAAGACGCTACGGGACTCGTAGGCCGCCACGGCCGGATCGGCCAGCAACCCCTGGCGTTCGTCGTCGCTCTCGGTGGTCCAGATCAGCACGTCGGCGCCACCGAGAACCGATCCGATCCGGTCGTGCTCGATCACCGCCGGAGCGTCGGCGGCGCTGAGGCCCCATTGCGTCAGGAACTCCGTGCGCCAGCCGGTGCTTGCGGCCACGGCGCGGTTCTCCGGGCCACCGTCGAGGCGGCCCGCCAGCACCAGGGCCCTTTTGCCCTTGAAGCCGGGGTGCGCGGCCGCGGTGTCGGCGAATGTGGTGTCGACGCCGTCGATGAGTGTGCGCATCGCGGCGGACTGGTGGACCGCCTTGCCGATGGCCGCGGCCTGGACCTTCCACGGCTCGAAGAACGCGTCCCCGCCGGACTGCGGCACCGTCGGCGCGATCGCCGACAGCTTCTCGTAGGTGTCGGCGTCCACCCCGGCGTTCGTCGCGATGATCAGATCCGGCTTGAGGTCGGCGATCTGTTGGACCGCGATTCCGTTGTCCAGGTTCAGTACTGCGGGCTTGGCGCTGCCGAGACGCTGTTGCGCCCAGGGCCAGACCGCGAACGGCTGGTCGCCGAACCAATTGGTGACGGCCACCGGAATCACGCCGAGTGCGAGCAGATCGTCCTGGCCGGTGTAGCCCGCGCACACCACCCGCTTGGGCGGTTCGGGCACCGTCGTCTCGCCGAACAGATGCGCAATGGTGACCGGACCCGCGGCGGGGGTGTCATCGCCGGACTTGTCCGAAGAGCAGGCCGCGGTCGACTCGGCAATGCCGACGGCGAGCAGGGTGGCGGCTCCGGCGGCAGTGAGGAACCCGCGCCGGTTCAACCGCTGAGGCATTGCCCGGCGCTATCCGCGCTCGGCGGGGCGGCCGGTGACGCGCCGTCCCAATTTGGAGATCCCCGGAAGGTTGGACAGCGCGTTATAGATGTCGTTGCCGGTTGCCACCAGCGACTCCAGTTGCGGCAGGACGCGATCCAGCGTGGCGAACATGGGGTCGGCCAGCGCCAGGTAACGCTCGGTGCGGTCGATCGTGGTGTTGAGTCGCTCGATCGTGGTGGCCAGGTTCTCCACCAGGCTCGGCAGCTCCGCGACGATCTTCGCCGTGGCGGGCGGTACCCGCATCGCGCCGTTGGCGGCTGCCTGGGCGGTCTCCAGGGCGGTCTGGGCGGTGTCCATCGTCGCCTTGGCGGCGGCCTTGATGTCTGCCGGAGTCGGAACCTTCGGGTTCGCCATGGTGGACAACTCTGCCCTACGGCGACGGTGTTGTCAGCGGGTTCACGCTGCGGATATGCCGGCGGTGGACCTACCGCGGCACCCCATAGCCGCCACCTCCCGGGGTCTCGATCTCCAGCACATCTCCGGCAGTGACCCCGATGGAGGCGCAACCGCCCAGTTCGGTCACGGTGCCGTCGGCGTGCAGCACCCGGTTGCGCCCGAGCGCGCCCGGTGATCCGCCGGCCATGCCGTAGGGGGCCGTCACCCGGTGCCCCGACAGCACGCTGACGGTCATGGGTTCACCGAATTCGATCCGGCGCACGCCGCCGTCACCACCGCGCCAGCGGCCGGTACCGCCACTGCCGTGCCGGATCGCGTACTCGCGCAACAGGACCGGAAAGCGCATCTCCAGGATCTCGGGATCGGTAAGGCGCGAATTCGTCATGTGGGTCTGCACCACGGCGGCGCCGTCGAATCCGTCACCGGCACCCGAACCCGAGCCCAGCGTCTCGTAGTACTGGTGGTCGGCGTTGCCGAACGTGAGGTTGTTCATCGTGCCGGAGCCCTCGGCCTGCACCCGCAGCGCTGCCAGCAGCGCACCGGTGATCGCCTGGGAGGTTTCGACGTTGCCGGCCACCACCGCGGCCGGGTGGTTCGGCGACAGCATCGATCCGTCCGGGATCGTGATGCGCAGCGGTCGCAGGCAGCCGTCGTTGATCGGGATGTCATCGAGAACCAGGGTGCGGAACACGTAGAGCACCGCGGCGGTGACCACCGAGGAGGGCGCGTTGAAGTTCGTTGCCAGCTGCGCCGACGTTCCGGTGAAATCGATAATGGCCGCCCGGGCTGCTCGATCGATGCTCACCCGCACCGCGATCGTCGCACCGGAGTCCATCCGGTAGCGGTACTCGCCCTCGCGCAGGGTGTCGATCACGCCGCGCACCGCTGCTTCGGCGTTGTCCTGGACGTGGCGCATGTAGGCCTGCACCACGTCGAGTCCGAAATGGCCGATCATGGCACCGATCTCGTCTATGCCCTTGCGGTTAGCGGCGATCTGCGCGCGCAGGTCCGCGAGATTGGTGTCGGGGCTGCGGGAGGCGAACCGCGCCCGCGCGAGCAGGTCCCGGGTCGCCGCCTCGCGGAACTTCCCGTCGTCGACCAGCAGCCAGTTGTCGAACAGTACGCCTTCCTCCTCGACGGTTCGGCTGTCGGCGGGCATGGAACCCGGTGTGGTTCCGCCGATTTCGGCGTGGTGGCCGCGAGAGGCCACAAAGAAGAGCACTGCGGTTCCGGACTCGTCGAAGACCGGGGTGATCACGGTGATGTCCGGCAGGTGGGTGCCGCCGTGGTACGGGTCGTTGACCGCGTAGACCTGGCCGGGCCGCATCTGCCCGGCGCGCCGGTGCAGCACCTCCTTGACCGTCGCACCCATCGAACCCAGGTGCACCGGGATGTGCGGTGCGTTGGCCACCAGGTTGCCGTCGGCGTCGAACAACGCGCAGGAGAAGTCCAGCCGTTCACGGATGTTCACCGACTGGGCGGTCGCCTCCAGCCGGGTGCCCATCTGCTCGGCGATCGACATGAACAGGTTGTTGAAGATCTCCAGCAGCACCGGATCGGCTGCTGTCCCGGCATCGGCCGGCGCCGCCGGGGCGGTGCGCCGCAACACCAGCTGTCCGTCGGCGGTCACCGTGGCCTGCCAGCCGTCGTCGACGACGGTGGTGGCGTTGTCCTCGGCGATGATCGCCGGCCCGGTCACGGTGTCGTCGGGTCTGATGGACGCCCGTCGCCGCAGCGGCGCGTCACGCCAGGCTCCGCGCGCATACAACCGAACCGATTCGGTCGCTGGGACACCAGCTTCGGCATCGGTGAGCTGTGTCAGATCGGGTTGCTCGGTCAACCCGGTCGCCTCCACGGCCACCGCTTCGGCGATCAAGGGCCGGTCCATCAAGAACGAGTACATGCTGCGGTGGGTCTCTTCGAACTCCGCGGTCATCTGCGCGACATCGCCCAAGCCGACCGGAATCGAGGTGTCGGTGCCGGCATAACGCAGGTGGACTCGTCGCAGAACGCGCATCGCCGCCGGTGAGATGTGCTGGGCGGCAAGCTCGGCGCGCGCCGCCCGCTCCACGGCATCCGCGGCGTCGGTCAGCGTCGCCAGGGCGGCCGAATCCAGCCCGATCTCGATCGCCTGCTCCCGCATCACGGTGGTGTCGGCCAGCCCGATACCCAGGGCGGAGAGCACGCCGGCCATCGGCGGCACCAGCACCGTGCGGATACCGAGTTGGTCGGCCACCGCGCAGGCATGCTGGCCACCGGCGCCGCCGAAGGTGGTCAGCGCATAGCGAGTGATGTCGTGGCCCTTGGCCACCGAGATCTTCTTGACCGCGTTGGCCATGTTCGCCACCGCGATACGCAGGAATCCCTCGGCGACCTGCTCCGGGGTACGGCGATCACCTGTGCTCGAACGGATCTCATCGGCCAGCGCAGCGAAGGACTGCTGCACCGCCGCCGCGTCCAACGGTTGGTCGCCGGCCGGGCCGAACACCGCCGGAAAGTGCGCCGGCTGAATACGCCCGAGCATCACGTTGGCGTCGGTGACGGTCAGCGGCCCGCCCCGGCGATAACAGGCCGGACCCGGGTCGGCGCCCGCAGACTCCGGGCCCACCCGGTAGCGTCCGCCGTCGAAGTGCAGGATCGATCCGCCGCCGGCCGCCACGGTGTGGATGTGCAGCATCGGCGATCGCAGCCGCACCCCGGCGACCTCGGTGGTGAAGACCCGCTCGTAGCCAGAGCCGGCGTCGTAATGCGAGACGTCGGTAGAGGTTCCGCCCATGTCGAAGCCGATCACCGAGTCGAAGCCGGCCAGCGCCGACATCCGCACCATGCCGACGATCCCGCCGGCCGGTCCGGACAGGATCGCGTCCTTGCCGCGGAAGTGGTCGGCCGCGGCTAGCCCGCCGTTGGACTGCATGAACATCAGCGGTACGCCGTCGAGCTGATCGGCCACCTGCGCGACATAGCGTCGCAGCACCGGCGAGAGATAGGCGTCGACCACGGCGGTGTCACCGCGCGGCACCAGCTTCGGCAGCGGGCTGACCTCGCACGACAGCGAGATCTGGGTGAACCCGATGCGCCCTGCCAGCTCGCCGATCGCGCGCTCGTGCACCGGATTGCGGTAGCTGTGCACACACACCACCGCGACCGCGTGAATGCCGTCCGCGTGGGCGGCGCGCAGCGCTTCGCCGAGCGTGTCCAGATCCGGTGCGCGCGAGACGGATCCGTCGGCGCGCAGCCGCTCGTCGACCTCGACGACGCGTTCGTAGAGTTGCTCGGGCAACACGATGTGGCGGTCGAAGATGCGGGGCCGGTTCTGGTATGCGATGCGCAGTGCGTCGCCGAAGCCGCGGGTGATCACCAGCAGGGTGCGTGCCCCGGCGCGCTCCAGCAGGGCGTTGGTGGCCACCGTCGTGCCCATTCGGACCGCGCCGATCAGGCCGGCCGGAATCGGCTCGCCATTGGAGATCTCCAACAGATCCCGGATTCCGGCCACCGCGGCGTCGCGGTAGTGGGCCGGGTTCTCCGAGAGCAACTTGTGGGTGAGCAGCCGGCCGTCGGGCCGACGGGCCACGATGTCGGTGAACGTGCCGCCTCGATCGATCCAGAACTGCCAGTCAGCCGACACGGGTTCCATTCTGCTTCGTCAGCAGCGAGACGGCGAAGTCGGCGTAAGTGTGCGCGGTCTCCTCCGGTGTCGACGGTCCGGCGGCGTTGAACCACTGCGGCAGTGAGGTGCACATGGTGGCGATGGCGCGGCCGGCGATCCGGCGCTCGCCGGGGGCACCACCCACGCACCCCTCATGTGACGCGCGGGTGATGGCGGCATCCAGTATGTGCTGCAGTTGGTTTCGTGAGTCGGCGATGCGTTGCCGATTCGCCGCGGTGAGGCTGCGCATCTCGCTGGCACCGATGAAGGCCAGCTTCTGGCGGTGAGTGTGGAACAGCGCCAGGGCTTCGACGATCAGCCGCACCTCCTGCAGGCCGGTTTCGGCGCCGGCGCGGGCGGCGGCGACCCGCCAGTGCAGCTCGGACATGGTCAGATCCAGTATCGCGACCAGCAGTGCCTGCTTGTCGGGATAGTGGTGGTAGATGCCGGGGACGCTCATGTTCGCCCGCGCAGCCAGATCACGCATCGTGCTGCCGTGGTAGCCGGTCTCGACGAAGGCATCGACCGCCGCACGCAGCACCCCGTCGAGGGCCAGCGGCGGAAACGATCGCCAGTCCCGACTCGGGCCGCCGGAGAGTCGCGGGAGGGCCGTCGATCGCGGGACGGTGCTCGCCAGGATCTGAGCCGGCGTCACGCCCAGGGCTCGGGCGCACTCACGCAGGCGCGCAACCGAGATCCCGGTCTTGCCGTTCTCGATGGCGCTGACGGTGGCCGCACTCACCCGCAGGTACTGCGCCAGCTCGCGGACCGTCATGCCTCGGGCGCGGCGCGCGGTCCGGATGGCATGGCCGCACTCGGGTGATCCCGTCATGGTCCAGTCTCCCAAATATTCAGTAATGCTGAACTATAGCGTTCGGCGCGGCCGGGATCAACGGATGTTTTGACGGGTCAGGACTGGTTGTGCCACAGTCCGTAGTGTTCAAGCCGAGTGATCGGTCGGTCTGTTGAGTGGTGATCGGAGTGTCATGGCGATCGAATTGGGTTACTCGCCGCAGGTGTCGGCGCTCGTCGAGAAGACGCGAGTGTTCATCGACGAAGTGGTACTGCCGGTCGAGGACCGCCACGGCGGGGACATCGCCGCCGCGGGCGGCGACACCGCGGTACGGGAACTGCAGGCGGCGGCCCGCGACGCCGGGGTGTTCGCTCCGCACGCGCCGCTCGAATACGGCGGCCTGGGCTTGAACATGTCCGATCGGGCACCGGTGTTCGAAGCTGCCGGCTACTCACTGTTCGGCCCGGCTGCGGTCAACATCGCCGCCCCCGATGAGGGCAACGTGCATCTGCTGGCCGAGGTCGCCAGCCCGGAGCAGAAGGCCCGCTATCTCGCGCCGCTGGCCGCCGGGGACATCCGGTCCGCCTTCGCCATGACCGAGCCGGCGCCGGGCGCGGGTTCGGATCCGTCGGCGCTGAGCACCACGGCGCAGCGCCGATCCGGCGACTGGTACATCACCGGCCACAAGTGGTACATCACCGGTGCCGACGGCGCCGGCTTCTTCATCGTCATGGCCAGGACATCCGGGGAAGCCGGGCAGCGCGGCGGCGCCACCATGTTCCTGGTTCCCGCCGACACCGCAGGCCTGACTGTCGGCCGCCACATCCCGACCCTGGACCGCTCCATGGTCGGTGGCCACTGCGAGGTGCACTTCGACGACGTTCGGGTTCCCGACGACGCGGTGCTCGGCGAGGTGGACCGCGGGTTCGAGTACGCCCAGGTTCGACTCGGGCCCGCCCGCATGACGCACGTGATGCGTTGGCTCGGCGCGGCGCGCCGCGGCCACGACACCGCACTGGCCCACATCGTGCAGCGCCAGGCGTTCGGGACGTCGTTGGGCGACCTGGGCATGATCCAGAACATGGTGGCCGACAACGAGATCGACATCGCCGCCACTCGGTCGCTGTTGGTGCGGGCCTGCTGGGAACTGGACCAGGGCGACCACGCCGGCGACGCCACATCGATCGCGAAGACCTTCGCCGCCGAGGCCATCTTCCGCATCGTCGACCGCAGCGTGCAGATGTGCGGCGGGCTCGGCGTCACCGAGGATCTGCCGCCGGCGCGGCTGTCGCGGGAGGTGCGTCCGTTCCGGATCTATGACGGCCCTTCGGAGGTGCATCGCTGGGCCATCGCCAAACGTCGTATCGGCGCGACCCGGCGAGCGTTGAAGGACAACTCGCGGTGACGGCCGACGGCCTGGATCCGGCCGCCCTGCGGCAGTTCCTGATCGCTCACGACGTTCCGGTTCGCGGTGAACTCGCCGTCGAACTGATCGCCGGTGGCCGGTCGAATCTCACCTTCAGGGTCAGCGACGACGCATCGGCGTGGATAGTTCGCAGGCCTCCCCTGGGCGGGCTCACCCCATCGGCCCACGATGTCGGTCGCGAATATGCCGTCACCCGAGGGCTTTACGGCTCCGGCGTGCCGATCGCCCAACCCATCGCGTTCGACGCCGACGGCACGGTGTGCGGTGCGCCGCTGACGGTCACCGAGTTCGTGGCCGGCCGGGTGTTCCGGCACACCGATGACCTCGCCGTCCTCTCGGACGCCGACCTCGCCGCCAACGCCTCGGCCCTGGTGCGGGCACTGGTGGACCTGCACGCGGTCGACTACCGGGCCGCCGGGCTCGAATCCTTCGGCAGGCCGGACGGTTTCCTGGAGCGTCAGGTGCGGTTGTGGGCCCGCCAGTGGGAGCTGGTCAAGACCCGCGAGAACTCCGACGTGTGCCGACTGGCGGCCGCGCTCGCCGAGGCCATACCGCAGGCGTCGCCACCGTCGGTGGTGCACGGCGACTTCCGCATCGACAACACCATCTGCGATGCCGAGCAGGCGGAGCTGATCCGGGCGGTGGTGGACTGGGAGCTGTCCACCGTCGGTGACCCGCTCACCGACATCGCCCTGATGTGCGTGTACCGGTCACCGGCGTTCGACCTGGTCTTCGGCCATCCCGCCGCCTGGACCAGCCCGCGTCTGCCGTCCGCCGACGCGCTCGCCGAGCAGTACGCGCGGCTCTCCGGCCGCGACCTGGGTGACTGGAACTTCTATCTGGCGCTGGCCAACTTCAAGATCGGGGTGATCGCCGAAGGGATCACCCATCGGGCACAGCACGGCGCCAAAGACGTGCACAATGCCGGTGAGGCCGCACAGGCCGCGCCGGAATTCATTGCCGCAGCACGCAAAGCGTTGACGTAACCGTGCGAATTCGAGAAAGGTGAGTCGGGTGGGCGTACTGGACAAGTTCCGGATGGACGGCAGGGTGGTTGTGGTGACCGGGGCATCCTCGGGTCTGGGGGTGTACTTCGCCCGGGCCTTCGCCGAGGCCGGCGCCGACGTGGTGCTGGCGGCCCGGCGGGTGGACAAGCTCGCGCAGGCAGCCCAACTCGTTGCCGCGACGGGACGCGCGGCCCTGCCGGTGGCCACCGATGTCGCCGACCCGGACGCGGCGACCGGCATGGTCCAGGCCGCCATGGAGCGGTTCGGGCGGGTCGATGTGCTGATCAACAATGCCGGTGTCGGTACCGCCCACCCCGCCACCCGCGAAACTCCCGAACAGTTCCGTGAGGTGATCGACATCAACCTCAACGGCGCGTACTGGGCGGCGCAGGCCTGCGGGCGGGTGATGGGACCGGGCTCGTCGATCGTCAACATCTCCAGCGTTCTGGGGTTGACCACCGCGGGGCTGCCGCAGGCGGCCTACGCCGCCAGCAAGGCCGGGCTGATCGGGCTGACGCGAGATCTGGCGCAGCAGTGGGGTGGCCGAAAAGGTATCCGGGTCAACGCGATCGCTCCGGGTTTCTTCGCCTCAGAGATGACCGAACAGTACCGCCCCGGCTACCTGGACAGCGTCGCGCACCGGATCGTGTTGGGCCGGATGGGCGATCCCGAAGAGCTCGCCGCCACCGCGGTGTGGCTGGCCTCCGACGCCGGCGGGTACGTCACCGGGCAGACCCTCGCGGTCGACGGCGGCTTCACGATCAATTAGCCGACCGTGTCGGAGAACCGGATGGGGTCCTCCGGGCGGCCGTAGTGCGCGTACCGCGCTTCCTCTTTCGTCTCGTCGTCATATCCGCTGAACTGCACCGATAGTTCTTCGGCGAACAGCAACAGCTGTGGTGACTTGAGGATCTGCGGGTCGTCGATGTCGAAGACTCGGGGCGGTGCGTCATCGAGTGACCGCTGCAGGCGGGCCAGCACGGCCTCTTGGCCCGGCCGCGCGGGTTGCAGGGCGGCGCTCACGCCGGCTGGTTGGGCCCTGGCGAGTTCGGGTCCTTCCTGGCGAGTCTCGTTGTTGAAGTCCCGGACAACCAAGTAGAAGCTCACCGTGGCGAGGGTACTGCGTGTTGGATCCGCGATAGCCTCGGCTGATGGAGCCCGAGCCGATCCGGCTGTCTGCGCTGGGTTCTGGTGCTGACGCGGTGCTGCGGATCGTCGCGCACTTCGACGCACTGGTCGAGGCGAGCGCCGGCGCCGAGGTGGTGATCCGTTCGGCCGAGGCGCTCGCCGAATGTCCGGTGGGCGTGCGGTGGACGTCGACGACCCAGCCGGACGTCTGGCTGGAACGCGCCGGTGGCACAGGGCATCCCCTCGATGAGGCACTGCTCGACCGAGTGCGCCACGCGCTGCGCATGGCGGTGTCCCGGGGCGGATCGACCGTGCAGCTCGGCGATCCGGCGCTGTTGGAATTGGTGCTGTCCGACAACGAATTACCCGCGGAGCGGGCCCGCGCGATCCGGTTGCTGGGCCTCGATGAGACCCGCGAGGTCCGGGTGCTGGCGGTCTCGGCCGAATCTCCTACGGACGCGGTGCGGGTCGTCGTGCGCGAACTGGGGGACCAGTCCGTCCGCTCGGCCGCGATCGGCGCTGACACCGCGCTGCTGTGTTACAGCTCCGAAGACGCCCGGAGCCTGTCGGATCGGCTGGACGCTGCGATCATCGCGGCGTTTCCCCCGCCGCTGCCCGTACAGGTCGGCCGCGGCCCGTGGGTGGGCATCGGCGCCAGAACCACCGTGTTCGGGGCCGCGGAGTCCTGGCGACAGGCGCAGCGGGGACTGCGGTTCGCCTCGTCCACCCATTTCGGGCGGCGAGCGGTCGCCTATGAACGCCTCAGCGCGCTGGAGTTGCTCGCCGACCTGCCGCTGGAGCAGGTGCTGCACAACAGCGACGTGGTGCGCATCAACCAGCTCGCGTCGACACCGGCCGGCGCGCACGAGGTCGACACCACCGAGGCGTTCTGCGTGCTCGGCTCGCTGCGCCGTACCGCCACCCAGCTGCACCTGCACCACAGCACGGTGGCGGCGCGTATCGCCCACGTCGAGGCGGCGATGGGCTGGGATCTGGCCGACCCGATCGATCGCTTCACCGCCACCCTGGTGCTGTTCGTGCGGCGTATCGCACTGTCGTCGGTCGAACTCACCGGCGGCGAACCGACAAGTGTCGGGCAAATCCGATGATCCAGCAGACAGGTGGCGGATGACCGGCGTAGGCCGGTGCGCTGATGATGATCACTGATCCCGTCCAACCCGATACGAGGAGTTCACAAGCGTGGCCGTCATCGATCCCAGCCGTACCTGGGCGCCGCTGGAGCAGCGGTTGGCCGCAACCACCAACGAGCGGCACCGGGCCGCGCTCGAGGTCGTCATCGAGCACATGAGGGGCGAGGCGGCGCCGGACCTGGAGCAGGTGATGGGGACGCTGAGCGCCGAGCCGGACTACCACTTCTGGATGGGCGGCCAGGACGTCGGCCCGAAGACCACCGAGGGGGTGCGCACCTACTACACCAATTTCATGGAAACCCGCACAGGAGTGTTGGAGTTCGCCATCGACCGGCTGGTCGTCGACGACGATTGCGTGGTGACCGAGGGAGACATGAAGCAGCTCTACCCGGGTGCGATGACCGCCGTTCTCGGGGTGGAAGTCGACGACCCGGACGCCGACTACCTGGTGGTGTACCGGCAGCTGCTGGTGTGGCCGATCGACGCAAGCGGCAAGATCACCGGCGAGGACTCCTACTTCGGCGGTGTGCGCAGCGTGACCCCGGTAGCCCGCGAGGACCTTCCCCAGCAGTACATCGATCTCGTCCACGCGCCCGCGGCGAATGCACACTGACATCGCGAGCATGCTGCTCGACCGACTCGGCGATCAGCATCCGGGACTGCGTACCCGACAACAGGACTGGACCTGGGACGAGGTGGTTCGGGAATCGGCCGCGCGAGCCGGGCTGGCGTCGGCGATGCGCCGGGACGGGCCGTTTCACATCGGGGTGCTGCTGGACAACGTCGAGGATTTCGTGTTCTGGCTCGGGGCCGGCGCGCTGGCGGGCGGGGTCGTCGTCGGGATCAACCCGACCCGCGGCGACGCCGAACTCGCCGCCGAGGTCCGCCACGCCGACTGTCAGCTGATCGTCACCGACACCGCCGGATCAGACCGGCTGCGCGACCTGGATCTGGGTCTGGAGTCCGATCGCTTCCTGGTGATCGACACCCCCGGCTACGCCGCCCTGATCGAGCAACACCGGGTGGACCCGGCCGCCGCCGCAGGAGTCGGCCCGGAGTCGTTGTTGCTGCTGCTGTTCACCTCCGGCACGACGGGGGCCTCCAAGGCGGTCAAGTGCAGTCAGGGACGGCTGGCCCGGATCGCCGACATGGCCACCACCAAGTTCGGCCATGTGCGCGAAGACGTCGACTACTGCTGCATGCCGCTGTTCCACGGCAACGCGATCATGGCGCTGTGGGCGCCCGCCCTGGCCAATGGGGCCACGGTCTGCCTGACGCCGAAGTTCTCGGCGTCGCAGTTCGTGGCCGACGTCCGGTATTTCGGCGCGACGTTCTTCACCTACGTGGGTAAGGCGCTGGGCTACCTGCTGGCCACCCCGGAACATCCCGACGACGCCGACAACACCCTGGTGCGCGGCTTCGGCACCGAGGCGTCACCGCAGGATCAGGCGGTGTTCCTGCGCCGGTTCGGCGCCGTCCTGCATGAGGGGTACGGCTCCAGCGAGGGCGGCAACGCCGCGCTGCCCGATCCGGCGGCACCGGCCGGTGCGTTGGGACGCCCGGCACACCCGGGCATCGCGGTCGTCGACTCGCAGACCCGCATCGAGTGCGCCACGGCGATCCTGGACGAACACGGGCGGGTGGCCAACGCCGACGAGGCGGTCGGTGAGATCGTCGACCGGACCGGGGCCCGCGACTTCGAGGGCTACTACAAGAACGACGGCGCCGACTCCGAGAAGATCCGCGACGGCTGGTACTGGACCGGCGACCTCGGCTACCTCGATGAGGCCGGTTTTCTGTACTTCGCCGGCCGGCGCGGGGACTGGATCCGGGTCGACGGCGAGAACACCTCCGCGCTGACCATCGAACAGGTGCTGCGCCGGCATCCGCTGATCATCAGTGCCGGCGTCTACGCGGTGCCCGATCCGCGATCCGGCGACCAGGTGATGGGGGCAGTCGAGGTCGCCGACCCCGCCGGCTTCGACGTGGCGGAGTTCGCCGGATATCTGGCCGCCCAGCCCGACCTGGGCAGTAAGGGCACCCCGCGGTTCCTGCGCGTCTCGGCCAGCCTGCCGGTCACCGGCTCGAACAAGGTGCTCAAACGCGAACTGCAAGCCCAGCGCTGGCATACCGACGACCCGGTATACCGCTGGGCCGGACGGGGTAGGCCCGTCTACACCCGGATGACCGACGACGACAAACGGTCCCTGGACGCTGAGTTCGCGTCGTACGGCCGCCAGAACCACCTGCGAGCAGAGGGGCAGAACCCATGACCGACTGTGCGATCCGCGAGCTGGACCACGGCAAGCCGTTGGCCCGGTACGCCCGGGGCTGGCACTGCCTGGGGCTGGCCGAGACGTTCCGGGACGGCAGACCGCACGGCATCAACGCCTTTGGCGCTCGCCTGGTGGTATTCGCCGACTCCAGCGGGGACGTGCACGTGCTGGACGCCTATTGCCGGCACATGGGTGCCGACCTGTCGCGCGGCACCATCAAGGGCGACACCCTGGCGTGCCCGTTCCACGACTGGCGCTGGCAGGGCTCGACCGGCCGGTGCGTCGAGGTGCCCTACGCCAAGCGGCCACCGCGGATGGCGCGCACCCGGCGCTGGCCCACCTGCGAGGTCAACGGTCAGCTGCTGATGTGGCACGACCCCGAGGGCTCGACGCCGCCGCCGGAGCTGACCCCGCCCACCATCGAGGGGATGGACGAGGGCCGCTGGTCGCCGTGGCAGTGGGATTCGGTCCTGATCGAAGGCGCCAACTGCCGCGAGATCATCGACAACATCGTCGACATGGCGCACTTCTTCTACATCCACCGCTCCTATCCGACCTACTTCAAGAACGTCATCGAGGGCAGCTGCGCCAGCCAGTACATGGAGAGCAGGGTCCGGCCCGATTCCCCCGGCGCCGACAAACGGTGGGAGGGCACCTACCTGCGCTCCGAGGCGACCTACTTCGGGCCGGCCTACATGATCAACTGGCTGCACAACGACCTGGCGCCCGACTTCACCGCCGAGATCGCGCTGATCAACTGCCACTACCCGGTCACGCAGGACTCCTTCATGCTGCAGTGGGGTGTGGCCGTCCAGCAGATGCCGAACCTGCCGGCGGAGAAGGCCGCCAAGCTCGCTGCGGGGATGAGCCGCTCGTTCGGAGCGGGATTCCTGGAGGACGTCGAGATCTGGAAGCACAAGGCACCCGTCGAGAACCCCCTACTCACCGACGACGACGGTCCGGTGTACCAGCTGCGCCGGTGGTACGAGCAGTTCTACGTCGACGCCGCGGCCGTCACCCCCGACATGACCGACCGGTTCGAGGTGGAGGTCGACACCTCCCATGCGTTCGGTCACTGGGAGGCCGAAGTCGCCGAGAATCTCGCCGCGCGCACCTGACCCGGCTGAAGCGGCTATCCCCCACCCGTCGGCGACCTGCGTCACATATGGTTGCTCCATGGCCAAGCTCACTGACCTGCCCAGCCAGGCCGTAACCAGGCTCGGGGGCTTTTTCGAACGCGGCAACGCCGAGCTGCACTACCTGCGCAAGATCTTGCAGTCCGGCGCGATCAAGCTGGAATCGCCGCGGGTGCTTGCCAGTGCCCTGGCCGACGGGGTGCGCTGGGGCGAGCTGGGGATGATCCCCGCGCTCAACGCCCGCCGCAATCCGAACGGGCTCGCCGTCATCGACGACGACGGCAGCATCACGTTCGCCGAACTCGACGATGCCGCCAACGCCGTGGCCAACGGCCTGATCGCCATGGGTGTGCGGGGCGGCGACGGGGTGGCGATCCTGGCCCGCAACCACCGCTGGTTCCTGATCGCCAACTACGGCGCCGCCCGGGTCGGCGCCCGGCTGATCATGCTGAACAGCGAATTCTCCGGCCCGCAGATCAAGGACGTCTCCGAGCGCGAAGGCGCCAAGGTGATCATCTACGACGACGAGTACACCGCAGCCGTCGCGCAGTCCGACCCGCCGCTGGGCAAGTTGCGGGCGCTGGGGGTCAACCCCGATGTTGCCGAACCGTCCGGCAGCACCGACGAGACGCTGGCGCAGCTGATCGCCCGCAGCAGCAAAGCACCGGCGCCCAAGGTCACCAAGCACGCCTCGATCATCATCCTGACGTCGGGCACCACCGGCACCCCCAAGGGCGCCAACCGCAGCACCCCGCCCACGCTGGCCCCGATCGGCGGCATCCTGTCGCACGTCCCGTTCCGCGCCGGTGAGGTGACCTCGCTGCCGTCGCCGATGTTCCACGCGCTCGGCTACCTGCACGGCACCCTGGCGATGTTCTTCGGCTCGACGCTGGTGCTGCGGCGGCGCTTCAAGCCGGCCACCGTGCTGCAGGACCTGGAGAAGCACAAGGTGACGGGAATGGTCGTCGTCCCCGTCATGCTGTCGCGGATCCTCGACGAGCTGGAGAAGACCGACGACAAGCCGGATCTGTCGAACCTGCGGATTGTTTTCGTCTCCGGGTCGCAGCTCGGTGCCGAGCTGGCCGGCCGGGCGATGAAGGACCTCGGGCCGGTCGTCTACAACATGTACGGCTCCACCGAGGTCGCGTTCGCGACCATCGCCGGTCCGGCCGACCTGCAGTTCAACCCCGCGACGGTGGGACCGGTGGTCAAGGGCGTGAAGGTCCGCATCCTCGACGACAACGGCAACGACCTGCCGCAGGGGCAGGTGGGGCGGATCTTCGTCGGAAACTTCTTCCCGTTCGAGGGCTACACCGGCGGTGGCGGCAAGCAGATAATCGACGGGCTGCTGTCGTCGGGCGACGTCGGCTACTTCGACGAGCGCGGCCTGCTCTACGTGTCCGGACGCGACGACGAGATGATCGTCTCGGGCGGCGAGAACGTGTTCCCCGCCGAAGTCGAAGACCTGATCAGCGGGCACCCGGATGTGGTCGAGGCGACCGCGCTGGGCGTCGACGACAAGGAGTGGGGAGCGCGGTTGCGTGCCTTCGTGGTGCGCAGAGAGGGCTCCGACGTCGACGAGGACGCCATCAAGGTCTACGTCAAGGATCATCTGGCCCGCTACAAGGTGCCCCGCGACGTGGTGTTCCTTGAGGAGCTGCCGCGCAATCCGACCGGCAAGATCCTCAAGCGCGAGCTTCGCGACCTGTAGGACACGCGCTTCCTGCGCAGGCTCAGGAAACGGTTCCGATCGCCCGTTTCCAGATGGCGCCGCTGATATCGGTGAGCACCAGCGTGTACGAATGTGCGGCGCGCCATCGTGTCGATCCGTTGTCGATGGTCAGCTGTGCTTTGGCGCCCAACGGGACGACCAGACTGTGCGCGCCGGGTTTGACCTTGGCCACATAGCGGTTGGCGATTGCCGCCTCCGGAAGCCGGCTGAGCTGCGTACCGTCCAGCTGTAGGACGGTATCGCCGGTGGTGTCGTCGAGGACGCCGACACCGATGAGGAAGGAGCCGTACACGTCCGCTCCTTCGGTTCGGAACAGCTCGAACTGCAAGTCGGTGCCGGAGATGCGGGCGTCGCTGATCGCAATGGTCGGCGCGACCGACTTGTTGTGCAGTGGGCCGTACACACCTCCGTGGAAGTGCTGATTGGTGAACAGCGCCAACGCCAGGGCGGCGATCGATCCGGTGAGCACGACCGGCGTTCTGACGTTGACGGCACCGGAGGCCAGCCAGTGCAACCACCTCTGCTGCGCCAGTTGCGGAAAGCGCCCGGACAGGACACCGTCCGCCGAATAGCGTCCGCCGCCGCTGAAGAACAGCATGAGTCCGCAAGCCACGCCGAGGATGCCGATCTGCCACTCGTCGAGGCAGGTAGTGCCCAGCCAGCCGGCGCTGAGCAGGATGCCGAACGCCAAGGCCAACACGGCCAAGCTCATGATCCGGGTGAAAAGCCCGATGATCACGCAGATCCCGACGATGCCCTCCACGATGGTGAACACCGTCATCGCCACAGTGAGCAGACCTGGGTGGGTCAGCAGATGCTCGATGATCGGGCCGATTCCAAGGGCATTGGGCAGAAAGTGATTGAACTTCTCGCCGACGTACCCGGGCAGGTCCGGATTCAACTTGTCGTCGATGCCCACCCGGCGCCAGAAGGCCGAAAAATAGGTCCATCCGATCACCAGCCGGACCGGCAGCGCGAAGAGTGCGGCGGTGGTGAAGTCTCGTTCGGCGCTCTTGTTCTCGTCAGCGGCGTCAGTGGTCACGCAGGCCGTCCTGAGGCAGTCGGTTTCAGCCGATCCTACGGGTCGCGGGGGAGGCCCAGCAGTCGCTCGGCGATGATGTTGAGCTGGACTTCCGAGGTGCCGCCGTAAATCGTGGTGGCACGGCTCATCAGCAGGTACTCGGCCCACTTGCCGGGCAACTGCTCGGGGTCGCCGATCGCGGCGTCACCGGCGAACGTGCCCACCCCGAACTCGGCGTAACCCTGGCCGGTGCGCATCGACAGCAGCTTGGACACCGCCGCCGCCGGCATCGGGTCCTTGCCTGCCAATGTCAGCAGCGTCGAGCGCAGGTTGAGCAGCTTGGCCGCGTGCCCCTCGGCGATCAACTGGCCGGCCCGGCGCTGCTCGCCACTATCGAAGTCGCCGTCGCCGATGAACTCCACGAAGCCGTCGAGGCTGGCCAGGAACGGCATCTCGGAGCCGCCGATCGACACCCGCTCGGCGGTCAGGGTGTTGCGGCTGACCTCCCAGCCCCGGTTCACCTCGCCGAGCACCAACTCGTCCGGCACGAATACGTCGTCGATGTAGACCGTGTTGAACATCGCCCCGCCGGTGAGCTCCCGCAACGGACTGACCGTCACACCCTCGGCCTTCATGTCCAACAGGAAGTAGGTGATGCCATCGTGTTTGGGGGCACTGGAGTCCGTCCTCGCCAGCAGCGCTCCCCACGAGGAGAACTGCGCAGCCGAGGTCCAGATCTTCTGGCCGCTGATCCGCCAGCCGCCGTCGACCTTGGTGGCCTTGGTGGTCAGGCTGGCCAGGTCCGAACCGGCGCCGGGCTCGGAAAACAGTTGGCACCAGATCATTTCACCGCGGAATGTCGGCGGGAGGAATCGCTGCTTCTGCTCATCGGTGCCGAATGCCACGATCGACGGGATCAGCCACGCGGCGATACCCATCGCCTGGCGGCGCACCCGGCCGGCTGAGAACTCCTGCTCGATGATGATCTGCTCGATCGGCTCGGCGGCCCGACCCCACGGCTTGGGCAGATACGGCAACACCCAGCCGCCCTCGGCGATCGCCACCGTTCGCTCGTTCTGCTCCATGGCTTTGAGTGCGGCGACGTCGGTGCGGATCTCGGCGCGCAGTTTCTCGGTGTCGGGGTCCAGATCGATGTCGATCTTGCGCATGCCACCGGCGGTGGCGGTGTCGACGACGCTCTGCGGGCACTTTCCGCGGGCCCCGAAGGACGCGGCGAGGATCAGCGCCCGGCGGTAGTAGACACCGGCGTCGTGCTCCCAGGTGAAGCCGATCCCACCGTGCACCTGGATGCAGTCCTGGGTGCAGCGCTGCGCGGCGCTCGGTGCCAGGGTGGCCGCCACGGCGGTCGCGAACTGCACCGTTGAACCGGCGGCGTCCCAACCACTCTCGTCGGCCTCGTCGATCGCGCGGGCGGCATCCCACACCGCGGCGGTGGCACGCTCGGTGTCGGCGATCATCTCCGCGCACTTGTGCTTGATCGCCTGGAACTGGCCGATGGGCCGGCCGAACTGTTCACGGATCTTGGCGTACTCCGCGGCGGTGTCAGTGGCCCAGCGAGCTACCCCGACCGCCTCGGCGGACAGCAGCGCCCCGATCAGCGCTTGTGCGCGCGCCGCGGTGAGGTTGCTCAGCACCGCGGTGGCGTCGACCTCGACCCCGTCGGCACGCACGTGGGCGATCGGGCGCAACGGGTCCACGCTTTTCACCGGAACGATCTCGAGCTGGTCGGCGCGCAGCACCACCCAGCGCTGGTCGGTGTCGGTCGCCACCGGCACCACCAGCAGCGAGGCCTGGCCGGCCGCCGCCACGGCACGGGCCTCGCCCCGGATCACCAGACCCGAACCCTCCGCGGTGGCGGTCAGGCCGGGATTGAGGGTGTAGCTGGCGATCACCTCACCGCCGGCCAGCCCGCTCAGTTCGGCGGCGCCCGGATCGTTGGCGGCGATCAGGGCGCTGGCTATCGCCGACGGGACGAACGGTCCCGGCACTGCGCCGTAACCGAATTCGGCCAGCACCACGGCCAGCTCCAGGATCCCGAAGCCCTGCCCGCCCACGCCCTCGGGCAGGTGCACTCCGGCCAGGCCCTGCTCGGCGGCGGCCTGCCAGTACGGCGGTGGATTCGTGATCGGGGTGTCCATCGCGGCGTGCAGCATCTCCGACGGCACCGCGCGTGCCAGCAGGGACCGCACCGAGTCGGCCAGGTCCTGATGTTCAGAGGTGATCGCTATGGGCATGGCTGCGCCTTTCAGTGGGTGCGTGCAGTGAATCTAACAACCAGTCGGTTGGTTGACTACGTGGGTCAGCGGCTGCCCGTCCCGCAGCCGCCGGCAGTTCTCGACGGCGACGGTCAGATACCTCGCCATGGTGTCGGCGGTGTACCAGCTGACATGCGGGGTCAGCACCACGTTGTTCAGCCGCAGCAGGGGGTTGTCGGCGGACACCGGCTCGACGGCGAACACGTCCAGGCCGGCGCCGGCCAACCGTCCGGTGACCAGCGCCTCGGTCAGCGCAACCTCGTCGACCACTTCGCCGCGCGCGGTGTTGATCAGCACTGCGCCCGGCTTCATGCGTCCCAGCGCGGCCCGGTCCAGCAGGTGATGGGTGCTGCTGGTCAGCGGCACATGCACGGAGACGACGTCGGATTCGGCCAGCAGCTGCGGCAGCGGGCGCCAGCCGGGCCGCCCGTCGTCACCGGTGCTGGTGTGAAGCACCTCGGCGCCCATCGCGGTGACGATCCCGGCCACCCGCTGCGCGATGCTGCCGTTGCCGACCAGCCCGACGGTGCAGCCGCCGATGTCTCGGCAGTGCTCGCCCAGTTCGGGATCGGTGGGCCATCCGCGGGCCGCCCGGGTGGCGTGATCCAGTGGCAGCAGCCTGCGCAGCACCGCGAGCATCAGCAGGACCGCGCCCTCGGCCACCGACGCCGCGTTGGCACCCGGCATGTTCGCCACCGCGATGCCGAGTTCGGTCGCGGTGCCGACGTCGACGGTGTTGATCCCGACACCGAACTTCTGCACCAGGCGCAGCCGCGGCCCACTGCGCAGGTCGGAGCCGGGCAACGGTCGCAGCACGTGCCAGAGCACCTCGGCGTCGGCGATCTCAGCAGCGAAGGTGACGTCGTCATCGGCGGCGCACCAGCGGATGTCCAGCCAATCCGATTCGGGTGCAACGAATTCACTGACCTTACGCCCGGGAATGAAGTGCGCCAGAACCCGCACGGTCAGCAGTCCTTGCCGGCGTAGATCGCCCGGTAGAACACATTGGACAGGGTGCGGATGCAGGCCTCGTCGTCGGGGTCGGCGCCGCCGGCGAGCTGGGCGTAGCAGAACTGGTTGAGCATCGACACGATTGCCACGGCCAGCAGTTCCGGATCATCGCCGGGGCAGTGCCCGTCCGCCTGCGCGCGCCTGATCATGTCGGTGATGAGACCGACCGGTACCGCGCAGATCTCCGCCCAGTAGCGGGCGAAGTCGTCGTTGACGGTCGCCAGTTGCGAGACGCCGACCATCTCCGCGAGGCGGTTGCGGTAGGTGTGCCAATGCGCTGCGGTGGCCTGCTCGATCCGCTCTCGGTTGGACAGGCCGTGGCGGACCACGCCGGCCGCCCGCTCGCCGGCCTCGTCGCGGAACCGCAGGGCCCACTGGCGGACCATGGCCTCTTTGGAGTCGTAGTAGTTGTAGAACGATGCCGCCGACCGGCCCGCCTCGGCTGCGATATCGGCAATGGTGGTGGCCAGCACGCCTTTTCGGGCGATCACGGTGCGCGCGGCCGCGTCGATCGCGGCCTGGGTGCGCCGGCCCCGGTGGGTGGGCAACGGGGCGCGCCGCACGGGTTGTTCGGAGGGTATCGACAACGGAACCGGATTCCTGTCGCTGGGAGTCTGGATCGAACCTGAATCTGATGTTAGATTCAGATTGCGGTCTTGACCAGAGGAGTCGCCATGATCAAACCCCACGGGGTCAACACCGAGTTCGAGATCAGCGGGATCAACCACGTGGCGATGGTGTGCTCGGACATGGAACGCACCGTCGACTTCTACAGCAACATCCTCGGGATGCCGCTGATCAAATCGCTGGACCTGCCGGCCGACGGCGGGCAGCACTTCTTCTTCGACGCCGGCAACGGGGCCTGCGTCGCGTTCTTCTGGTTCCCCGACGCTCCCGATCGGGTACCCGGCATCTCGTCGCCGGCCGCCATCCCCGGTATCGGCGAGATCACCAGTGCGGTGAGCACACTCAACCACCTGGCCTTCCATGTGCCGGCTGAGAAGTTCGACGCCTACCGGCAGCGGCTGAAGGACAAGGGCGTGCGGGTGGGCCCGATCCTCAACCACGACGAGTCCGAGTGGCAGGCCAGCATGACGCTGCACCCCGGGGTATACGTCCGGTCGTTCTACTTCCAGGATCCCGACGGGATTACACTGGAATTCGCCTGCTGGACAAAGGATTTCGCCGCCGACGTCGAACACGTCAGGCCCAAGACCGCGGCCGACAGGCGAGTGCGCGCAGCCACCTAATCGCGGTACAGGTTCGGGTTGCCGAGCCTGTCCAGCAGAGCCGTCAGATGCTCGATCAGGCGTTCCGGGGTGAACTGCACCTCCCCGGTCAGCCATGCGCTGATGGTCTGCGCGACCCCGCCGACCACGAAGTGTCCGGCCGCCTTGATCCGGTCGTTGGCCGGCAGGCGCAGCACCGCACCGGCGTGTTGCCCGGACAGCATCGCCAGCAGAGCACTGGATTCCGCGCGTTTGCGCACCACCACCGCGTTGCTCAGATGCGCGCCGAACAGCAACCGCCCGATCCGGGTGTCGCCGGCGATGGTCCGCACGATGTTGGAGATGCCGGCGTGGGTCTGTTGATCCGCCGGCGCGGAATTCACCACCGACCGGGTCTTGGCGGCCAGGTCGGCGATGACGGCGTCGAACACCGCGCTGACGAGCTCGTCCTTGTCGGCGAAGCTCTCATAGAAGTAGCGGGCGGTCAGGCCGGCCTCGCGGCAGATCCCACGAACCGTCACCTCGGCGATCTCGGCGGGCTCGGCGCCGAGCATGTCGAGGCCGGCCGCCAACAGCCGTGCCCGGCGTGAGGCCTGCCGATCTGCGGCATCCACCCCGCCGTAGGGGCGGGGGCCCGACGTGTTGGCGGTGACCATACTCACCATCTTGACATCGCGCTGGAACGCGGAGAAATATCAGGAAACGCACGTTTTCAGAATTGGCGGGTAGACAGTGGCAAACACGGCGATGCACCAGGTAGAGCGGCCAGTCAGTGCGGCAGTCGACCCGAAGCGTCGTCGCGCCGCCCCGCCGAGCCACGCCGGCGAGCTCTCCGACGGGCTGTTCGGACTCTCGCTGATGGCCGGCACGGCGAACGTGATCATGCAGCTGGCGCGCCCGGGGGTGGGCTACGGCGTGCTGGAAAGCGTCGTCGACAGCGGGCGCGCGGATCTGCACCCGTTCAAGCGGGCCCGCACCACGATCGGCTACCTGGCGGTGGTCGCGCTGGGCAGCGAGACCGAACAGCTCGCCTTCAAGAAGGCGATCGACGGGGCGCACCGTCAGGTCCGCTCCACCGAGGACAGCCCGGTGAAATACAGCGCGTTCGACCCGGAGCTGCAGCTGTGGGTGGCGGCCTGCCTCTACAAGGGCTCGGTGGACCTGTATCGAATGTTCTACGGCGATATGGATGACGACGAGGCCGAGCGGCAATACCAGGAGGCCAAGATCTTCGGCACCGCGCTGCAGATGCGCCCCGAGATGTGGCCGCCGAACCGGGAGGCGTTCGACCGGTACTGGCAGCAGCAGCTCGACACCAACATCTCCATCGACGCCCCGGTGCGCAAGTACCTCTACCGGATAGCGACGGTCCGGGCGCGCGGGGTGACGCTTCCGGGCCCACTGCACAAGCTGGTGGAGGCGCCGTCGTTGTTCATCACCACCGGATTCCTTCCGCAGCGGTTTCGCGACGAGATGGGGCTGCCCTGGGACTCGGCCAAGCAGCGACAGTTCGATGCCCTGATCGCTGCGTTGCGGGTGGTCAACAAACTGACTCCCGGGCCGCTGCGGCGGTTCCCGTTCAACGCGCTGATGGCCGACATGCGGTGGCGGATGCGGACAGGGCGCCCTTTGGTGTGACGCCCGGGAGCCGCGGTAGCTGAGAGTCGCCACTGCCGTATCCCAAGGTGTGTCGGGCGCGTTCGGATGTGATCGGGCCCCGAATCTCTCCCCGATTCATCGTCCGAGCTGCGGTTTTAGTCGCGCGGTCAGGCGAAACCGGCCCCGGGCGGATACGGCGAGCCAAGGCGAATTCACGCTGATCCTGTGATTTGCGTTTGACAGGCCATGCCCCGGTCTCTAAGTTAACGATGACTTCACAGTCGGGACAAACGTCCACTCAACAACTCCACAAGGGGGGAATTATGAAATCTGTTGCACTAGGTGTTGTGGCAGGTGGGGCAGTTGCGGCCGCGTTCTTCACGGCCGCGGCGGCCAACGCTGAAGTGACGCCGACGCCGGCGCCGACGTGGGCTCCGAACTACTCGATCGACACTGCGGAGCTCCTGCAGGGCGCCAACTCGCCGACCACCTGGGCCGTCGACTCCACCTTCACCAAGGGCTCCACCGTCCTCGAAGGCACCACTTACGTCACTTCGTCGGCCGGCGGGTTCAACACCGTGTTCATCGATGAGAACAAGGACGTCTACAACCAGAACCAACTGGGTATGGGTTTCACCAACCTCTACTACGACAAGGGTGGCGACGGCAAGGACGTCATCGACATCATCAAGACCCCGTTCGGAAACTTCGACATCTCGTCGATGGCGTCGACGTTCGCTCCGGCCGACATGTCGAAGCTGACCGAGGCCTCGCCGGCGGAGTTGCTGAAGGACGCCGGTCTGTACAGCGCGCTGAACCTCGGGCTGGACAAGAATGCTCCGGCCGACGTGAATTGGTCGCCGACGTATGGCGCTGCCCAGCTGCTGGCCGACAAGGACCCGTTCTCGCAGACCTGGCGGGTGGAAGACACCACCTTCACCCGGGGTGGCGTGGAGCTCACCGGTACGAACTACCTCACGCAGTCGCTGTTCGGTGGCGGCATCAACAACCTGTTCGTGACCGAGGCCGGCGACGTCTACAACCAGAACCAGCTGGGTATGGGCTTCACCAACCTCTACTACGACGCGGACGGCGACGGCAAGGACGTCATCGACATCATGAAGACCCCGTTCGGCAACTTCGACATCTCGTCGCTCGCGTCGTGGTTCGCGCCGACCGACTACTCGGACGCCGTCGCGGCTACGCCCCTGGCTGATCTGACCGACGCCGGGCTGTACAGCGCGCTGGACCTAGGGCTGACCCCGGAAGCTCCGTAGTCAACCAGCCGTAAGCACGGAATGCCCCGGTTCGCCGGGGCATTTCGTGTTTCCCGGCACCATTCAGTGCACGACTTCCCGTTGCACCGCGTCGATCCGGCGCGTCCAGCCGCGGGCATCGAGGTACTCCAGCAGTGGGATCATCACCCGCCGGGTGGTGCCCAGTGCCTGGCGGGCTGCGCTGGCGGTGAACGGCTGATCCAACCGGGCCAGCTCGCGCATCGCCAGGGCCGGTGCGCTCGGCAGCAGCACCAGTTCCTCGCGCAGTCGTAGCAGCCGTCCGGCGCGCTCAGCAGCGGCCAGCTCGCGTATCCCCAGTCGCAGTTCGGTCAGGTCATCGGATTCCGGAGCATGGAAAGGGGTTGCCGCAAGGCGGGTTTCCAGTTCGGCTATCGCGGCTTCGGCCGGCCCGAGGTCACCTGCGGTGTTCGGCAGCCGGATCTGCCCGGCATGCTCCTCCAGCCCGGCATCGGTGATGAGCGCCTCCAGCAGCCCCCGATCCGGCAGGGTGAGCAGCCCCGCCGCTGCCCCGCGAGAAAGCCCGCCCGCCAACGGATCCTGGCGCTGTTGCTGCTGCACCGCGTCGATCAGGCGTTGTCGCCATCCGGCATAGCGGGACTCATCGACCCACCAGTCGCCGAGAACCCGGACCCCGGCGGGTGCCGGCGAGCAGTTGAAACCCAGCGTCCGCAGCCGTCGTTCACGGACGGCTCCCCGCCGGCTCACTTCCGCGGCCGGATCCCCGTTCGGATCGAGACCGGCCAGCGCAGCGACCCGGCGGACCGCATCGCCCCGGCGCCGCAGTACGGGCGGGTCGGCATCGAGCACCGTCACTCCGCCCAGGATGCTGCGGGCTCCGGGATCACGCAGCAGCAGGCGGTCCGAGAGGGACAGCGGCACAGGGTATTCCAGCATCAGGCGCGCGTGATCGTGGTCGAAACACCGCAGCCGGGCCGGCACGGCGGCGGTGCCGGCGTGGACGGCGAGACGCTCGGGTGCGTCATTCAGCGATGCGCCGGTTTCACGCCGTACGTCGACGACAGCGGTGGTGAACCACGCGTCGGGGGCCACCAGGACGTCGCCGCGTCCGGCGTCACCGGCAGCCACACCCCGCAGGTTGACCGCCACCCGGGCGGTGGGGCCGAGCGCTGCGTGCGGCTCGCCGCAGCTCTGCAGCCCGCGGACCACCACGTCGCGCGGCTGTCCACGATGCACCAACTGCAGGTGATCGCCGACGGTCAGGGTTCCGGCGGTCAGGGTGCCGGTCAGCACCGTCCCGGCGCCGGTGATGCTGAATGATCGATCGACCCACAGCCGGACCCGTCCGTCCGCTTGGGGTGCCGGCGACCGGGCCAGCATGTCGTCGAGGACCGCCCGCAGCGTGTCCAGGCCGGTGCCGTCGGCTGCCGACACGACGACCAGTGGGGCATCATGCAGGCCGGTCTGGGCGAGTTCACTTCGGGCCTGCTGTGACACCTCGTCGATGCGTGCGGCGCCGGCCCGATCGGCTCGGGTGAGTACCACCAGCCCCTGTGAAATACCCAGGGCCGCAAGGGCATCACGATGGTCGCCCGATTGCTCCTGCCAGCCTTCGTCGGCGGCGACCACGAAGCAGACGATCGAGGCGGGCCCCAGCCCGGCCAGGGTGTTGGGCAGGAAGCGTTCGTGGCCCGGGACATCGACGAAGGCCATCTGCTGACCTGATGGCAGTGTGGTCCAGGCGAATCCGAGGTCGATGGTGAGCCCGCGGCGGCGCTCCTCGGCCCACCGGTCGGGTTCCATTCCGGTCAATGCGCGCACCAGGGTGGATTTGCCGTGATCGACGTGGCCGGCGGTGGCGACGACAAACACGCTCAACCGATCCGGTCGAGTGCGGCCCGCACCGCGGCCAGCAACCGCTCGTCGTCGGATTCGGGCACACAGCGCAGATCGAGCAGGCAGGCCCCGTCGTGCACCCTGGGCAGCACCGCGGGATCACCGAGGCGCAGTGGCGCGGCCACCGCCTCCGGCAATCGCACCGCCCAGCCCGGCAGCGGGACTCCCGGCGCGCCACCGCCGCCGACCCGGCCGTCGTGCGCGACGACGGTGGCCCCGACCGCATCGGCCAGCCGTTGCGCGCGGGCCTGCAATCGGCCGGGTTCGGCGTGCAGGGCCCGGGTGGCCGGGGGTGCGGTGCCGGAGACCGTCGCCTCCAGTGCCGCGAGCGTGAGCTTGTCGGCGCGTACCGCGCGGGCCAACGGATGCCGGGCCAGCCGGGCCACGATCTCGCCGCGGCCCAACACCACTCCGGCCTGTGGGCCGCCGAGCAGCTTGTCCCCGCTGGCGGTGATCACGTCGGCGCCGTCGGTCAGGGCGGTGGTCGCATCCGGCTCGCCGGGCAGCAGGGCGTCGGGCGCGAGGAGCCCGCTGCCCAGGTCGGCTACCAGTGGAACATCGTATTCTGCTGCCAGCGGTCGTAATTCGCGTAGTTCGACCGCTGCGGTGAACCCGTGGACGGCGAAGTTGCTGGGATGAACCTTCAGGATGCAGCCGGTCTGCGGCCCGAGGGCTTCGGCGTAGTCACGCAGGTGGGTGCGATTGGTGGTGCCCACCTCCCGCAACCTGGCGCCCGTGGAGGCGATCAGGTCGGGCAACCGGAACCCGGCCCCGATCTCGATCAACTCACCGCGGCTGACCACCACCTCCCTGCCGGCGGCCAGTGCGGTGGTCGCCAAAACCAGTGCGGCGGCGCCGTTGTTGACCACCAGGGCGTCTTCGGCGGGCGGGCACGCCGCCAGCAGTGCCGCCCGCGCGGCGACACCGCGCGCCGACCGGGCCCCGGTGGCCAGGTCCAACTCGACGTCGACGTAGCCGCTGGCCGCCACCAGGGCATCGACCGCGGCGGCCGACAACGGCGCCCGGCCCAGGTTGGTGTGCACCACCACCCCGGTCGCGTTGAGCACGGGACGCAGAGTGGTCCCGGTGTGGTGCGAAAGCTGCTTCAGCACAGTATCTTCCACCTGATCCGGTGCGAGTTCACCGCGTCGTGCCCGGTCCTGGGTGTCGCGCACCAGTCCGCGCACCACATGTTCGCCGAGTCGGGTGCGGGCGGCGGCCACGCTGGGCAGCATCAGCAGCGCGTCGGTGCGCGGAATCGCGCGCCGCGGGTCCACCTCGTTCACTCCCACCTCCTCGACACGAGCGGAGGCGGACGGGAATCGAACCCGCCAGACCGAGTTGCTCGGCCTCACCGGTTTTGAAGACCGGGGAGCCCACCAGGACCCAGACGCCTCCCTGCGTCGATGACGACGCGGTGACTAGCCTAAGCCGATGGGCTCGGCGCAGCGCATCCGATTGACCGGCTACGCACATGGCGGCGGCTGTGCGTGCAAAATCCCGCCCGGTGAGCTGGAAGACGCGGTGCGCGGTCTGACCGGCCAATCCGGCGGCCGGGTGCTGGTCGGCCTGGACGACGGCGACGACGCCGCGGCGGTATTGGTGCGCGACGACCTGGCCGTGCTGTCCACCGCGGACTTCTTCACCCCGGTGGTGGATGACGCCTACGACTGGGGCCGAATCGCCGCCGCCAACGCGCTGTCGGATATCTACGCGATGGGCGCAGAGCCGGTGGTCGCGATCAATCTGGTCGGTTGGCCGCGGGAGACGTTGCCGATGGAACTGATGACCGAGGTACTGCGCGGTGGGCTGGCGGTGGCGGCGCAGGCGGGGTGCCCGGTGATCGGGGGACACTCCATTGACGATCCGGAGCCGAAGTACGGCATGGCGGTCACCGGAGTGGCGGACCCGAATCGGTTGCTGCGCAACGACGCCGCACGAGCGGACCTGCCGCTGACGTTGACCAAACCGATCGGGGTGGGGCTGCTCAACAACCGGCACAAGGCGACCGGCGAGGTGTTCGGCGAGGCGATCGCCACCATGATCGCGCTGAACCGCGACGCGGCGGTGGCCGCGGTGTCGGCCGGGTTGCGCGCCGCCACCGACGTCACCGGGTTCGGGCTGCTCGGCCACCTCTACAAGCTGTGCCGGGCCTCTCGTATCGGCGCGGTGATCGACCGCGCGGCGGTGCCGGTGATCGAGGGCGCTCGCGACGCCCTGCGCGACGGATTCGTCTCCGGCGGCACCCGACGCAACCTCGACTGGGTGCGCCCGCACCTGCGCCCCGGACCCGGCGTGACCGAGGACGACCTGGTGCTGCTGGCCGACGCGCAGACCTCGGGAGGCCTGCTGGTGGTCGGCGAACTTCCCGGATATCCGGTGATCGGGCATACCGTGGCGGGCGGCGGAATCGAGGTGCGATAGCGCGGGTCCCGCGCTGAACCGCCGGTCCATGACATGTTGGTCGCGTATGTTGGTTATGTACATAGCTGACAGTAGGAGCGGGGATGGCGGTAACCCAGATCGACCTGGACGACGAAGCCCTGCGCGAAGTCATGCGGATCGCCGGAGTACACACCAAGAAGGAGGCCGTGAACCTCGCGATGCGCGACTACGTCGACAGGTTCAAAAGGATCGAAGCTCTGGCTCGCTCCCGTGGGCACGCCAGGGATTGGGACTACGACGGGTGGCTTGTGGCTCGCGCCGACGACAAGGTCATCGGTTGATTTCCTTCCTGGTTGACTCGTCCGCGGTCTGGCGGCTGCAGCGACAGCCGGAACTCACCGAGGCATGGGATCCGGTCCTGCTCAGCGGTGGCATCGGTTCATGCGCGCCGCAACGCGTGGAGTTTCGTCGATCGGCACGCAATGCCGATGAGGTCGATCAGATGAACGAGATGTTCCGCGACATCTACCCCGACGTCCCAGTGCCGAAGTCGATCTGGCGATGGGTCGACGCCGCCCAGTACCGGCTGGCGGATTCCGGTGCGGTCCGGGCACTGTCAGTTGTCGATCTGCTGATCTGTGGCACCGCGGCGGCGAGCGGCCTGACAGTTCTTCACGACGACGGCGACTACGACGTCGCAGCGCGTCAGCTCCCCGATGTTGCGGCGCGGCGTGTCATCGACGGGCATACCGTGGTGGGTAGCGGCATCGAGGTGCGATGAGCACCTTCGAAGTCGGCGATCACGTGCGGTGGAACTCCGAGGCCGGATACGTGACCGGCCGGATCACCAAGGTCCACACCGCGGACACCGATTACAAGGGTCATCGCCGGCGCTGCAGCCCGGATGACCCGCAGTACGAAATCAAAAGCGACAAGACCGATCACATCGCCATGCACAAAGGATCGGCGCTGCGCAGAATCAACTGATTTCAGCCGTAGAAGCCCCTGATCTCTGCGCTGCTGGTAGCCCGTTGTCGACACCGCTGGTGGCTAGCCAGTGTTGATAGGTGCCGTGGCGGAACTGATATGCCGGCCCGTTGACGCGCAGAAGGCCGGCGCTGCGTGCCCACTCGAAGAAGTCGGCAGGTCGTGATGGGAATTGTCTGGTGAACGCGAATATCGTTGTGGCGGAGGCGTAACGCCCGGAGGCTATTCCGAATGACGCCATGATCATCAGGACACTCGGAATGCCGAGTGGAAGCGCCGTCTTCAAGGCGTCAACGACGCCGAGCACGGCTCCAAGCGCGATTGTGAAACTGATCCAAAGCACGATTCCAACTCCCACAGCGAACGCTGCGTCGTCGCGGATGATCCGGTGAGCATCTTGTCCAAGGGCAAGTCGATCATCAGAGGTGGTGGAGAGTCCGTCCCAGAATCCAGCTACGAGACCGCCTGCCAGTCCGAAGGCGAGACCCGCCTTGATCCCAACCGCGTGCCCAGACCAGGCTGTGCTCATCAACCCGGTCATCATCCCGACTGCGAGCCCTGCTAGCGCGCCGGTCGCCACGGCGTGTGGCCACCTCGTCCGGTCAGGCACCCGCCACGCGAGACGACGTGCGTGGATTGTGCCTCGGATCTCGGACATGAACATGGTTCCCAGCAGTCCCCAAACAATCCAGGCGAGGACTGCCTCGGCGATCCTCGGTACTGCACCGACATCGGGTCCCACGACGAACCAGACCGTGGCCGCAACCACGAGTCCGACGACGCTGCCGTGCAGGATCCGAGATGGCCAGGCGGTCAGCTGCCAGGCCTGGTCCAGCCGGATCTGGTCGCCGCCGAGACCGGCGCGGCGCTGGCACTCAAGGTGGGTGGCAAGCGCATGTAGCCAGATTTCAACATTGTGTTTGGTGTAGGCCCGGGTCGATCTGGTCCGTTCGCCGGATGTTGCGGCTGGTATGAGTGCCGAGAACAGTGCATCCCGGACCTCAGCGGGACTGCTGCACTGGGATAGCTGAACGGCGTTGGGTGTACCGCGGCGCAGGGCGCTTGCGGTCAGCGACAGCAGCCACGGCGATCGCAGCGCCATGGCGAGCGGACTACGCGGGTGATTGCGGATCTGGTCGGTGACCGGCGCCCATGCTTCTGAGTCGGTAATCCCGAACTGGTCGACCCGGTAGCCGAGGAGACGCTCGTTGACCTCGACCGGGGTCAGGGGTTGCAAGGTGATGACGTTTGCTGCGTGCAGACCCCCGTCCCCGCGCAGCTCCTGAAGACGGTGGAAAACGTCGGTCCGGCAGGTCACGATGACCGGTTGATTCACCCAACCTGATTTGTTGAGGCAATGGAGCGCCCGATCGGCGCGAACCGGTTCACCGTCTGATGGGTCCATCTCATCGAGACCACCGTCGAGTACCGGGAGGATTCGCCGGGCATCCAGCAGCGCCCTGGCCACGTTCTTGCGGAGCCCGTAATCGATGGAAAGTCGTTGGCACACCCAGTCGCTGAAGGTGTCGTTGCCATTCCAACTGGCAAGACTCGCGCGAACTGGTACGCGTGTGTTGCTGCTTTGCTCTCCTGCCTTACCGCCAAGATCCGCCACGAGGCCGAGAATCAAGTTGCTGACCAGCAGGGTCTTACCGGATCCTGCATCACCGAGCACCACCAACCGCCGCGTCCGTGCCAGGCCTCGATACCGTGGGCCGCAATCGGCCGCGGGCGCAGTGACCATGGCCCCCGATCCGGTGCGGAACCTCAAATCCATCGCTGATCCGGGCCCACTCAGCAGCTGATCTCGCAAGTTTTCCTCGCGGCGCCGGACCGCGTCAGAAAGGTCATCGGCGATCCGGTTCAAGGCGGGCGGCGACGTATCCGGATGCACGCGCCGACGTAGCCAGCCGAGCATGGCCAATATCAACTTGAATGCTGAATCGATCTCCGTCATGGGTCTGAGGATGTCAGGGCCCTCCGACGACACATCCCGAAGGGATTCAGGGTGAGTCGGGGTGGCTACCCGGCCGTGGTGATCGAATCGTCGGTGATCCCCGCGGCACGGCGCGCCGCCAGCCGGCGCTTCTGCGGCTCGATGGTGTAGCGCGGATCCTTCGCCGAGGCGATCCCGGCCTCGAACACCCCGAACCGGGTGAGTGCCGACGCCGCCAGCAGCGCCGCCCCCGACAGCGCCGCCACCACGCGGTGCCGCCCGCCCACCAGCGTGCCGATGCCACCGGCCACCGCCAGGCGTTCGCTGGCCCGCAGCATCGCCCCGGCCCGGCCCTCATGCAGCGGTTCGGCGGCCACCGGGTCCATCCGCTGCTCCATGACCCGGGTGGCGATCACGTCGCCGAGGACGCCGAGCATCGCCAGGCGTCGTGCTGGCCCGGCCTCGGCCACCGGCGTGGTCAGCATCGCCAGGCCGCCGGAGGCCAGGCCGGCTGAGCTGACGAACACGAATGGCAGGTCGCGATGGGCGCCGTGCCAGGTCGGGGTTGCGGTGTCGCCCAACAGCACTGCGGTATATACGGCCAGCGGTGCCGCTAACACCGCCGCCTCCAATCCGGCCGGGCCCTCCACCGCGCGCAGCACACCGCGCAGCGGACCCAGCGGCAGCCGCTCGCCGGTCAGCCGGTCGACCTCCGCGGCCGCGGCCACCCCGGCACCGGTGCTGAACGCCGACAGGATCCACGACCCCACGCTCATCGGTGAGGTGAGCTTGATGGTGCGCAGCATGTTGACGAACCGCTCCGGGCGGCCGAGGTCGCTGATCAGCGCAGCCGCACTCAGCACCACCGCCGCCAGCGCTGCCAGCCGGGAGTTGCGCCGCAACACCTTTCGCCCGGTCAACTGGGCGCCGGCGGCCAGCAGTCCGGAGCCGCCCGCAACCCCGCCGAGGAACAGATATGCGGCGATCTCGTGCGACCACGGCGCGGGTTTGACCACCGGCCGGCCGTAGTAGGAGCTGAACGCCACGTCGGGCACCATCGGCATCTCGCGGCCGCCGTCACCCCCGCCGCGACGCCGACGCCGCCTGGGCTGCTGCTGGGTACTCATCGTCGCCTCCCCAGAAACGCCACCGCCACCGCGCCGATCATCCCGGCGGCGGCCAGTCCGGCCCGCCGGAACATCTCCGGCAGGTCCGCGGTGCCCACCCGTGGGTCGGGCGGCAGGCCGTACACTTCCGGCTCGTCGAGCAGCAAAAAGACCGACCCGGTGCCGCCGACGCCGTCATTGGCATTGGCGCCGTAGAGCCGGGCCTCGGTGCGGCCCTGCGCGTGCAGCCGGGCAACGCGCTCCCGGCCCTCGGCGACGAGATCGTCGTGGTCGCCGAACTTGATCGACTCGGTCGGACAGGTTTTCGCGCAGGCCGGAATCTCGTCGTCGACCAGACGGTCGTAGCACATAGTGCACTTCTGGGCGATACCAGCGCGTTCGGCCGACACGCCAGCCGTGCCGTCGGGTCGGCGCTCGATCACGCCGAACGGACACGCCGGCACACAGTTGCCGCAGCCGTTACAGATGTCGTCCTGCACCACCACGGTGCCGAACTCGGTGCGGAACAACGATCCTGTCGGGCAGACGTCGAGGCACCCGGCATGCGTGCAGTGCTTGCAGACGTCCGAGGACATCAGCCAGCGGAACTGATCGGTGTCGGGCGGAGTGAGATCCGGTGCCGCACCGGGCATCTTCGGCATTCCCAGGTCGATCAGCTGCCGTCCGCTCTCCCGCGCCTCGGCGATGGCGTCGCGGCCCTGCTCGATGAACGCCACGTGCCGCCAGGTGTTGGCGCCCAGTGCGCCGGTGTTGTCGTAGGACGATCCGAGCAGCTCCAGGTCACCGTCGGCCGGATTGTGGTTCCACTCCTTGCAGGCCACCTCGCAGGCTTTGCAGCCGATACAGATCGAGGTGTCGGTGAGGAACCCCTTGCGCGGGTGCCGCTTTCCGGGTATCTCGGACCACCCGGCGTCGGCGGCGGGGTCGGTCGGTCCGGACAGTTGGCCCATCAGTCCTGCCTCTCCGGATCGGTGTTGCCGGTCTCCGGTGTTGCGCCGGAACGACTTTGGTACTCGGCGACCAGACGCAGCAGTGCCTCGCCGTGCGGCCGGCGGCCCGGGCGGATGTCGCACGAACCGGCCTTGGACTCCTGGATCTGCACGTTGGGATCCAGCGTCACCCCGAGCAGGTCGTTGGCGGCGTCTCCGCTGACCACCGCGTCGCCGCCGACTCCCCAGTGATACGGCAGCCCGATCTGGTGCACCGTGTGCCCGCCCACCACCAATGGCGTCATCCGATCGGTCACCAGCACGCGGGCCTCGATTGCCGCCCGCGGCGAGATGATGGTGGCCCAGCCGTAGTTCTCCAGGCCTCGTTCGGCGGCCAGCGCCGGCGACACTTCGCAGAACATCTCCGGCTGCAGCTCGGCCAGGTACGGCAGCCAGCGGCTCATCCCGCCGGCGGTGTGGTGCTCGGTCAGCCGATAGGTGGTGAACACGTAGGGGTAGACGTCGGCGCCCGGCTCGCCGGCGCTGGGGGCGGACAGATTGTCCTTGCGGGGGAAGGTGATTCGGGCAGGGTTGCGCTGTTGAGCGTGCAGCGCGTTGACCACCGGGGATTCCTGCGGTTCGTAGTGCGTGGGCAGTGGGCCGTCGACGACGCCCTTGGGCGCGAACAGCCAGCCCTTGCCGTCGGGCTGCATCACGAACGGGTCGTCGCCGGCCAACGCAGCCGGGCCACCGGTCGCCGGATCACCCGACGATCCCGGGGCGCGGTCGATCACGAAGTCAGGCACGTCATCGCCCACCCAGCGGCCCTGATCGGCGTCCCACCAGATGTATTTCTTACGGTCGCTCCACGGCACGCCGGCCGGGTCGGCCGAGGCCCGGTTGTACAGGATCCGGCGATCGGCCGGCCAGGCCCAACCCCACTGCGACTGGGTGCGGCCCGGCCCACCACGGTGCACCCGACGGGCGGCCTGATTGACCCCCTCGGCGTACACGCCGGAATAGATCCAGCAGCCGGCGGCCGTCGATCCGTCGGCGCGCAGCTCGGTGAAACCCGACAGGCACCGGCCGGCCTCGTCGCCGGTCAGTTGGTGGCCGTTGATCTCGGCGAGCACGAACTGCGGATCGGGATCGCCGTGTTCGTCAACGGGGTAGTCCCAGACCAGATCCAGCAGCGGCCGGTCGGCCGGATCGGTGGAGCCGGCCAGCTTGGCGCGAATCCGGTTACCCAGCTCGACGAAGAACGCCAGCTCGCTGATGGCATCCCCCGGCGGTTCGACGGCCTTGTGCCGCCACTGCAGCAGTCGCTGGGTCTGGGTGAACGTCCCGGCCTTCTCCACGTGACTGGCAGCCGGCAGGAAGAACACCTCGGTGTCGATGTCTTCCGTGCGCAGCTCGCCGGAGGCGATCTCCGGTCCGTCCTTCCACCAGGTGGCCGACTCGATCAGGTTCAGGTCACGGACCACCAGCCACTTCAGGTGCGACATGCCCAGGCGCTGCTGGCGGCCGTTGGCCGAACCGACGGCCGGGTTCTGGCCGAGCAGGAAGTAGCCCTGCACCTCGTCGTCGAGCATCCCGGTGACGGTCTGATAGGTGCCGTGCGCGCCGGTCAGCCGCGGCAGATAGTCGAAGCCCCAGTGGTTTTCGGCATGCGCGGCCTCGCCCCACCACGCCTTGAGCAGGCTCACGGTGTAGGCGTCGGCGTTGGCCCAGAATCCCTTCTGCTGCTTGGAGGCGACCGCGGCCAGGTAATCCGCCAGGGTGTCGTGCTTGCCGGCCTGCGGCATCGGCAGATAGCCGGGCAGCATGTCGAACAGCGTCGGGATGTCGGTGGAGCCCTGGATGCTGGCGTGCCCACGCAGCGCCATGATCCCGCCGCCCGGGCGGCCCACATTGCCCAGCAGCAACTGCAGGATCGCGGCGGTGCGGATGTACTGGGCGCCCAAGGTGTGCTGGGTCCATCCGACGGCGTAGGCGAAGCAGGTGGTGCGCTCCCGCCCCGAATTGGCCGTCACCGCGGCGGCCAGGTAGTCGAATGCGGCCCCGTCGATGCCGCAGACCTCGCGGACCATGTCGCGGGTGTAGCGGGCATAGTGCCGCTTGAGGATCTGGAACACCGTGCGCGGGTGCTGCAGCGTCACGTCGGTCACCGGCGAGCCGGCCTCGTCTCGTTGATAGGCCCATGTCGCGTTGTCGTAGCTGCCGGTGGTCGGGTCGAACCCCGAGAACAGCCCACCCAGATCCTCGGTGTCGCGGAAGTCCTCACCGACCAGCGTCGCGGCGTTGGTATAGGCCAGCACGTAGTCACCGAACCACAGGTCCTCGGTGAGGATGTGGTTGATCAGCGCACCCAGCAGCACCACGTCGGATCCAGCCCGGATCGGAATGTGCTTGTCGCACACCGCCGATGTCCGGGTGAAGCGCGGGTCGACGTGGATCACCACGGCGCCGCGGGCTTTGGCCTCGGCCACCCACTGGAATCCCACCGGATGGCATTCGGCCATGTTCGAGCCCTGGATGACAATGCAGTCGGCATTGGCCATGTCTTGCAGGAATTGCGTCGCCCCACCGCGACCGAAGGAGGCTCCCAGACCGGGAACCGTGGCGGAGTGTCAAATACGAGCTTGGTTGTCTATCTGTATGACACCGGCGGCGGTGAAGAGCTTCTTGATGACGTAGTTCTCTTCGTTGTCCAGCGTGGCGCCACCCAGCGAGGCGATGCCCATGGTTCGGCGCAGTGCGCGCCCATTTTCGTCGGCGTCCTGCCAGCCTTCACGCCGCGAGGCGATGAATCGGTCGGCCACCATGTCGATCGCGGCGTCGAGATCCAGCGGCTGCCAGTCGGTGGCCCGCGGCGCGCGGTAGAGCACGGTGATCTGCCGGCCGGGGGAGTTCACCAGTTGCTCGCTGGCTGCGCCCTTGGGGCACAACCGGCCCCGGGAGATCGGCGAGTCCGGATCGCCCTCGATGCCGACGACCTTCTCGTCTTTGACGTAGACGCGTTGGCCGCAGCCCACCGCACAGTACGGGCAGACGCTGGCCACCACTCGGTCAGCGGTCGCGGTTCGTGGGGTGGTCTCGCGGGTGTGTTCGGACGTCACCGCGGGGCCGCGGCCCAGCAAGTCACCGGTGCGCAGTTGCCGGATCACCGGCCAGCCAAGGAACTTTCGCTCACTCATTGTCCGAGCCTAACCGCGGCGCACCACCCCGGCGAGCATGATGGGGAACATGGGTCGGGTCATACGCCGCAATGCCCGGCACCTTCGCGCCGGCACGACGACGCAACGTGAGGAGACTCTGGCTGTCGAGGAGCCGCTGGAAATCCGAGTGAATGGCGCTCCGCTCAGCGTCACGATGCGTACCCCCGGAGCCGATGTCGAACTGGTCCAGGGGTTTCTGCTCACCGAGGGGATCATCGCCGGCCGCGACGACGTGGTGACGGCACGCTACTGCTGCGGCACCGGGCAGAACCCACCGCAGGACTACAACGTGCTCGAGGTGACGCTGGCCGAGCACGTACCCCGACCGGACGTGGATCTGACCCGCAACTTCTACACCAGCTCGTCGTGCGGGGTGTGCGGCAAGGCATCTCTGGAAGCGGTGCGGCTGGCCAGCCGCTACGGCCCCGGCGACGATCCGGTGCGGGTCAGCGCGGCGGCCCTGACGGCGATGCCCGACCAACTGCGGGCCGCCCAGGACATGTTCGCCCGTACCGGCGGACTGCATGGCGCCGCGTTGTTCGACGCAGGTGGGTCGCTGCTGGTGGTTCGCGAAGATGTCGGACGGCACAATGCGGTCGACAAGGTGATCGGCTGGGCGCTCGAACACGGTCGGGTACCGCTGACCGGGACGGTGCTGCTGGTCAGCGGGCGGGCGTCGTTCGAGCTGACCCAGAAGGCGGTGATGGCCGGGGTGCCGCTGCTGGCCGCGGTGTCCGCCCCGTCGTCGCTGGCCGTCGATCTGGCTGCCGAAGCCGGGTTGACGCTGGTGGCGTTTCTGCGTGGCGACGCGATGAACGTCTACACCAGGCCAGACCGCGTCATCGGGTAAGAATCGGGATATTGTCCGCAAGAGCGGGAGATCACGGCTCGATCAACTTGCATCTTCGGGTTCAGGCATTAGTGTGACCAATCTGAGTAATACCTGGCCGGATTCCGTAGAACGAGGTGCACGATGGCTAGTCACAGCAAGCGCATGATCGGCGTAGGCGCCACGGCGGCGGCCTTCCTGGCTGGGGGAATGACGTCGGTCGCCGCCCCCGCCGCGCACGCCGACCTGTGGGACCTGTTCGTCGACCCGGTGGTCAATTTTTTCGACGGCGGCACGGGCGCCGACCCGTTCGCCGACTTGCAAGGCAGTGCCGTGGCGCTGGACCCGTCCGACTTCGGGCAGTCGATCAACGACGCGCTGCAGGCGTGGCTGCTCACCGATTCCGGCGCGCAGATGGCCGAGATGCTCAACGCGCCGTTCGTCTCCCTGTTCGGCCGCGACCTGATCGGCAACGGCCTCGACGACTTCACCGACGCGAACACCTCGCTGCTGGGCAGCACCGGCCTGTACGGCGACCTCGGCGACGGAGGCTTCCTGTTCGGCAACGGCGGGGCCGGGGCCGACGGTGTGGCCGGCGTGAACGACGGCGCCGGCTGGGCCGGCGGCTCGGCGGGCGCGATCGGCAACGGTGGTGACGGCGGTGCCGGCGCGGCCGGCGCGGCGGGCGGGGCCGGTGGTGACGGCGGCAGCATGTTCGGCAACGGTGGCAATGGCGGCGCAGGTGGCGCCAGCACCTCCTCCGGGGTCGCCGGTGGTGACGGCGGTGCCGGCGGCAACGCCGGATCGTGGTACGGCAACGGTGGCGACGGCGGAATCGGCGGCGCGGGAGCGGCCGGCGTCCAGGGCGTGGCCGCAGGTGCCGGCGGTGCCGCGGGCAACGGCGGGGCCGGCGGCAACGGGGCTTCGCTGGGGACCGGCAACGGCGGTAACGGTGGCGCCGGTGGCAAGGGCGGCGACGGTGCACCGGTCGCCGGCAGCGGCTCCGGTGGTGGAACCGGGGGCGGCGGTGGCGGAGGCACCGGCGGTGGAACGGGTGCCGGTGGTGCCAACACCGCGGGCGGCGCCGGCGGTAAGGGCGGTGCGGGCGGCAGTGCGGCACTGATGTCCGGCAACGGCGGCGACGGCGGCAACGGCGGCAACGGTGGCTTCGCCGGGATCAAGGGCCCCGACACCCCCGGCGGTGCGGGTGGAACCGGCGGTGCGGGCGGCGCGGGCAGTATGACCGGCTCCAACGGAACGGCGGGCACCACCGGCACCACTCCCGGTAGTCACTCCGGCGGTGGTGGCGGTTGCGTTCCCAACCCCGGCGGCGGTGGCCCGGGCGGACCCGGCAGCGGCACCGGCTGCAACGGCGGCTGAGCGCCGGTTCGTCAGCCCGTCTGTTTCCAGTCGTCGTCGGTGAGGTCCCACCGGCCAACACGGTCGTCGTAGTCCATTTCTTCGTAGCTGCGGAGTAGTCCCTCGAAGGCTTCGTCGTAGCCGGGTTCGCCGGGTTGGGGTTCGTCGAGGTCGGGCCAGCCCGGTGGTGGTGGTTGGGGGTCGGGTGGGTCGTCTTCGGGTGGGCTGCGGTGGTGGTCGAGGGTGGCTTCGATGAGGTGGAAGGGGTTGATGCGGGGTTGGCCGTGGTCGAGTGTGGGTGGGGGGATCCATTCGACCCGGCCGGACTGTCCGAGTTGGGTGGTCCAACCCTGTTCGGTGGCCATCCGGTTATCCGGGGCGCAGGCGAGTGCGAGCTTGTCGACGTCGGTCTGGCCGTTGTTGGCCCAGTCGTTGTCGAGGTGATGGGCCTGGCACAGGTACCCCGGCACGGTGCATCCGGGTCGGGTGCAGCCGCGGTCGCGGGCGTGCAGGACGATGCGTTGATCGGCGGAGGCGAGGCGTTTGGTGCGGCCCAGCCACAGGGCCCGGCCTTGCCCGTCGAAGATGCTCAGGTAATGCCAGGCGTGGGAAGCCATGCGCAGCAGATCACTCATCGGCAGCAGGGAACCACCGGCGGTGTGGGCGGTGCCGGCGGCGGCCTGCAGCTCGGCCAGGGTGGCAGTGACGATCACGGTGACCGGCAGGCCGTTGAGCTGCCCGAGGTCCCCGCAAGCCAGGGTGGCCCGTAGCGCGGCCAACACCGCGTCGTGGTGGCGTTGATCGCGGGTGCGGTGATCGTGGTCGATCTGCTCCTGACTC
>NZ_CP084028.1:217860-222920 GCF_020181595.1 [Mycobacterium] vasticus
GGCGCTCGTCGGGCTCCTCGCCGTCTTGATCGAGCACGGCGATCAGGTGCGCCGCCAGGCGGCCGAAGGTTTCCGGGGCGAACAGCGTCGCCAACTCGGCCAGATCACCCTCGGCGCGCTCCCGATCCGCAGCAGCCACCCGGGCCGGGATCTTGTCCATCGCCTTGCGGGCGATCGCCACATGCTCAGGCCCGACCTGCCCGGCGGCCTGCGCGGCGGCCAGGTTCGGCAGCACCGGGCCCAAAGGCTCACCCGACATCGCGGTGCGCGGACCCAACACCGCGGCATCATCGACCCGCCGGCGGGCCTCTTTGGCGCTGATCCGCAACCGCTCACCCAAAGCCTTGGCCAGCGAGCATCCCGCCAACGCCTCGGAATGGCCCTCGGCCACGAAACGGGCCATGATCTGGTGATCGATTGCCGGGGCCTGCCACGCCAACACCTCCCGGCGGGCCAGCACCTCCACGAGTTCCTCGGGGCTCAAGCCATCAAACGAGCACTGCGCCAACCGGGTATTGATCGCCTCCTGCGCAGCCAGACACTCCCAAATGGTGTCCCGATCCGCCAGCGCATCCCTACCCATAAATCGAACACTAGTGCGAATGTCCGACAAAAACAGGGCTGGATTCGGGCCTGAATCTTAATAAGTCAGTAAGGAAACTGGTCGGGAATCCTCCGGTCCGGCCCGGTCGATGACCGCGGCCATCGCCCAGCCCAGCAGGCCGGCGATCAGGCCGAAGCCCAGATGGAACACCACCTTCTCGCTCATGCCCACCATTGCCAGCTGGTGGCCACCGATGAGCGTCGTCGCGATCGGAATAACAAGCGCCACAAGGTGAATCGGTGCTGCCGCCACAGCGACCAGCCAGCGGCGCACCCACGCCCTGCTGGTCAGCAGGCACAGCAACGCCGCGGCGCCCAGATAGCGGGTGCTGGCCCAGGGCCCGGGGCCGGACTGCAGCAGCAGGGTGGCGGCGGTGGAGGCGGCCCCCACCGCGAGCACGGTCTGCGGTCGGCGCGCGGTCAGCGCCACCGCCACCAGCATCGTGAGCCACACCAGACCGCGGTGCCCGGGCAGCCCCAACGGCATCCGGACATCGGCGGCCAGGACGATGACGGCCGCTGCGGCGACCGGGAAGACGACTTCCCGGGCCCACGCCAAGCCGGTTGCGCTGCGGGCTGTCACGGGCAATGCGGTCATCGCCTCAAGGTAGGCGCGCCGATCCCGCAATACAACCTCAGTTGCGGCACGGATCGCGGTCCAGAGAGCTTGAATACCCAACCGAGGCTGAATACGGTCTTGCACATGCGGTCATGGGCTCTGCTCCGAATCGGCTTGCTGGCGATGCTCGTCGCCCCCGGTGTCGGCGCCTGCGCCACCGACTCAGACTCCGAGGCGCACTATCACGTAGTTGTCCGACAGGAGGGTCGCGTCCTGGGCGAATTCGATCTGGCGCGGTTGCGCGAGCTGCCGCAGTCCGAGATCGCCACGCCGCAGTCGCGGGGCAGTCAGGTGCAGCGGGGCCCGGAACTGCGCGCGGTGCTCACCGCCGCCGGTGCATCGGCGGCCGCCACCGTTCGCGTCGCGGGAAGCGACCCGGCGCAGACCCTGACGGCAGCCGAACTCGCCGACCAGGTGGTGTTGAGCTACACCAAACGCGACACCGTGAAGTTGGCCGGCGCGAACCTGGATCGTGATCGGTGGGTGCGTGACGTCACCGCGGTGGTCGTCAACCCGTGACGGTTTTTGCCGGTGTCGACCTGTTGATCGGCATCGACGACACCGACGATCAGTTCAGTCCCGGAACCGGCCGACGCGCCCGGGCGCTGCTGCACGAGTTGGCCGAGGCGGGGCTGGGCAGCGAAGCGGGGGCCACCCGTCATCAGCTGCTGGTCGACGACCGCGTGCCCTATACCTCGCACAATTCCAGCGCCTGCCTGGCCTGGCGCAGTCCCGCCGGCGACCCGCACGCGGTACGCGGTGCCATCATCGATTTCGTCGCCCGGTTTCTGGAACGGGTCTGTCCGCCGGCCGCCGATCCCGGACTGGCGGTGGCGATTCCGGCGGACGTGGGCGATGTCGGGGCCCTGGTCGAGTTCGGCCGGCGGGCCAAGAAGGAAGTGCTGCAGCGGTCCCAGGCCCGTCGGCTGGCCGACGATCTTGGCGTGCACCTGTCCGGACACGGCGGTACCCACGACGGCATACTCGGCGCGCTGGCGGCGATCGGCCTGCAACTCTCCGGCGACGACGGGCTGTTCATCACCCTGCCCGGTCTGGGCTCCCTGCCGTATCAGGCCACCCTCGACGAACTGCTGGCCGACGTGCCGATCGACGACGTTCGCGACGGCGCGGGCAATCGGCCCGATCCGGACGAGCTCATTGAGCTGGGCGACTGGGTCCGTCCGGTGCTGCTCGAGGGGTGTTCGGTTCTGCTGCTCGATCCTCCCGAAATCAGCGATGGCCGGCGTCGCTGGCGAACGGCACCGCGGTCCGTCGTCAAGAAGCATTGAGCCGTATCCGCAGCTACGTGCGATAACAGCCCCTATGATGTGCAGATCGTGACTTCGTAACCGGGATCACTCCGCAGGTAAGGCGACCGAAAGGGGTTTTGCGTCATGGCGCTGCAGGTCGTTCCCGAGGGGCTGGCCGCCGCCAGCGCCGCGGTGGAGGCGGTCACCGCCGCACTGGCGGCGGCGCACGCGACGGCGGCACCGGTGATCAGCGCAGTGGTACCGCCCGCGGTTGACCCGGTGTCGGTGCAGGCCGCGGCGGAACTGGGCATCCAGGGCAGCCAGCACACCGCCGTCGCCGCCCACGGCACCGGGGTGCTGGGTCGGGCCGGGGCCGGGGTCGCCCAGGCCGGGGTGAACTACCAGGGCGCGGACGCATCGGCCGCGTCGGCCTTCTCGGGGTAGCGGTGCACTGATGTCGGCCTCTGCCACCTGGATGGCGGCCCCGCCGGAGTTGTATTCGGCCATGCTGAGCACCGGGCCTGGGCCCGGGCCACTGCTTGCCGCATCGGCGGCATGGGCGTCGCTGAGCGGCACCTATCTCAGTGCGGCAACAGAACTCGGAGCGGTGCTGGCGGACGTCCACGGTGTATGGGCCGGCCCGACGGCCGAGGCCTACGCTGCGGCGCATCAGCCCTATCTGGTCTGGCTGCAGCTGGCCGGCACGCTCAGTGCCCGCACCGCCGCCCAACACGAGGTGATCGCCGCGGCCTACACCAGCGCACTGGCGGCGATGCCCACGCTCGCGGAGCTGGCCGCCAACCATGCCACCCATACGGTGCTGGTGGCCACCAACTTCTTCGGGGTCAACACCGTGCCGATCGCGGTCAACGAGGCCGACTACGCCCGGATGTGGATGCAGGCCGCCACCGTCATGGGCGCCTACCAGGCCACCACCGAATCCGCCCACAGCCTGGGGCACACCAGCGGCAGCGCCCAGGCCGGCAGTGGCGCCGGCGGTGCCGGCGGTAATGGTTCCTTCGACCTGCCGACTCCGGCGGAGATCTGGCAGATGCTGTTCGGGGCGGACGGCGAACAGGTGCCCGGCCAGGGGCAGCCCAACTGGACGCCCGCGCAGTTCCTGCAGAATCTCTCGAACTTCTTCAACGGCAACGAGAAGGCCCTGGCCTGGTTGCAGCAGAACTTCTCCGGGTCGTTGACTCCTGCCCAGTGGTGGCAGCTGGTGGAGTACTTCATCGCCTGGCAGACCTATCGAGCCGTCAACTGGACGTTGCGCAGTCTGCGGTTCCTGGCGCAGCTGTCCCCGCTGTTGGCGGGGGTCGGGCTGAACCTGTCGATCGTCAACCTCGGGGCGGTGGCGCCGCTGGCCGCGGGTCTGTCCGGACTGGCGGGGTTGGCCGGCATTCCCGCACCGACGGGCATGATGCCGCCGCCGGTGATGCCGGGGCCCGCGGTGACGCCGGTGATCCCCGGCGGCATGACACCGCCGGCGCCGGCTCCGGCCGCGGTGCCCGGGTCGGCTGCGCCACCGGCCCCGGCGGCAGCGTTGCCGGCTCCTGCCGCGGGGACGCCACCGCCGACGGCGCCGCCACCCCTGATCGGTACCGAAGGCACCTTCCACAGCTATCTGGTGGGCTCGCTGGCGTCGTCGCAGCGCAGCGGTGCCACGTCGCTGAGCAAGACGGCCCGGCCTGCTGCAGGAACCGTCGCGGCCGCCGCCCCGGCCGAGTCGACGTCGACGACGGTCCGGCACCGCGGACGCCGCCGCGGGACGTTGATCGACCCCGGCTACCGCTACGAGTATCTCGACGGACACGATCCGGGCGCCCGGCCCGGCGCTGCCGGTTTCGCGGGGACCTTCGGTAAGACCGGGGTTGCGCGTGCCGCCGGGATGGCCGCGCTGGCCGGCGACGAATTCGGTGGCGGCCCGACGGAGCCGATGCTGCCGGACTCGTGGGGCACGATGCCTGCGGTCGATCCGGACTAGTGTCCGCAGGCGCGGATTCAGCACTTGGGAATAATTCGCAAATCCTGTCAAAACCCGTACGATCTAGCCGCAGATATTGACCTGACCGGCTACCGCGGGCGTACGGTCTGGAGGGTCTGCGCGCCCCGGGGAACCCGACGGGCGTGGCCCGCGACTATTGGGTAGTCGGAGAAAGGAGTGCGGGGATGAGTTTGTTGGATGCGCATATTCCGCAGTTGGTGGCCTCTGAGTCGGCGTTTGGGGCTAAGGCTGCGTTGATGCGGTCGACGATGGCGCAGGCGGAGCAGGCGGCGTTGTCGGCGCAGGCGTTTCATGTGGGTGAGGCTGCGGCGGCGTTTCAGGGGTCGCATGCGCGGTTTGTGGCGTTGGCGGCGCGGGTGAATGCGTTGCTGGATATGGCGCAGGTGAATCTGGCGGATGCGGGTTCGACGTATGTGGCCGCAGATGCTGCTGCTGCTTCCGGGTACACCGGGGTCTAGGGATATCGGGGCCAGAGAAAGGAGCACAGTCTGATGTCGCAGATTATGTACAACTACCCGGCGATGTTGGCCCATGCGGCTGAGATGAATGGGTATGCGGGCACGTTGCAGGCGGTGGGTGC
>NZ_CP084028.1:223020-315648 GCF_020181595.1 [Mycobacterium] vasticus
GAGCAGGCGGCGTTGTCGGCGGCGTGGCAGGGCGATACGGGGATGACGTATCAGGGGTGGCAGGTGCAGTGGAATCAGGCGATGGAGGAGTTGGTTCGGGTGTATCACTCGATGGCTGCCACGCATGAGTCCAACACCATGATGATGAATGCTCGCGACACCGCCGAAGCCGCCAAGTGGGGCTAGAAGCCTTCGGCGGATCCGCCGCGTCTGCTGCGGCGTAGGGTCACTGGAATGCCTGAATTGCGTAGTGAAGGTGACAGTTGGGACATCACCACGAGCGTCGGTTCGACCGCATTGTTCGTGGCCACCGCCCGGGCCCTGGAGGCCCGCAAGCCCGATCCGCTGGTGGTCGATCCCTATGCCGAGGTGTTCTGCCGGGCGGCCGGTGGGGACTGGGCAGCGGTGGTCGAGGGCAACCTGCCTGAACATCAGTTGTTGACCAGTGATTTCGGGGAGCACTTCGTCAATTTCCAGGGTGCGCGCACCCGCTACTTCGACGACTATTTCCGCCGCGCCGCTGCTGCCGGGGTTCGTCAGGTGGTGATCCTGGCGGCCGGGCTGGACTCGCGCGCCTACCGGCTGGATTGGCCGGACGGGACGACGATCTTCGAGTTGGACCAGCCTCAGGTGCTGGCTTACAAGAGTTACGTGCTCTCGCAGCGCGGCATCCGGGCCGGCGCGGAGCGCCGGGATGTTGCCGTGGACCTGCGCGAGGACTGGCCGCAGGCGCTTGTGGAAAGTGGCTTCGACCCGGCGCAGCCCTCGGCGTGGATCGTCGAGGGTCTGCTGCTCTATCTGCCGGCCGATGCGCAGGAGCAGCTGTTCGCCGGCATCGACAGCCTGGCTGCGCCCGGTAGTCACGTCGCGGTCGAGGACGGCGCCCCGTTGTCCGACGAGGACTTCGCGGCGGCGGTGAAGGCCGAAGTCGAAGCCGACGACGACAGCCGCACCTTCCACCGGCTGATCTACAACGAGCGCTGCGCTCCCGCCGACGAGTGGTTCGGCGAACGGGGCTGGACCGCGGTTTCGACACCGCTGGCCGACTACCTGCGGGAACTGGGCCGTCCCGTTCCTGGTCCGGACACCGAGGCTGGACCGATGATCGCGCGGAACACGCTGGTCAGGGCGGTGAAGAAGTAGCCGCGGGCGGTTGACGTCGGCCGCCCCCCGTGCGGTAACGTGCGGGATAACCGAAAATGATTTTCAATAAGGAGTTCGGGATGGGCTGGAACGGCGCCGACGCATATGCGGCGGGGCGGAGACCTTATGTGCCGCGGATCGGGGTGGGGCAGCCCACTTCCCGGACATCCCCCTCGATCTCGACAGTTAGCTTATGCAATGCTAACTTCAGCCGAGTTAGCTTAGGCAACACTAGCCATGAAGGGGCGAGCCACGCATGAAGAACGGAGATGCGGCTCTGCTCACCCAGCAGCCCAAGGTGGACCTCCGGGTGGACGAGGAGACCCTCAGCCGGTTCGCGACCTGCTGCCGTGCCCTGGGCATCCCGGTCTACCAGCGGCAACGTCCCGCTGACCTGGTCGCCGCGCGCGCCGGGTTCGCCGCACTGACCCGCGTCGCGCACGAGCAGTGCGACGTCTGGACCGGCCTGGCCGCCGCGGGCGACCAGTCGCCGCGGGTGCTGGCTGCGGTATCGCAGACCGCCGCCGGAGCCGGTGCGCTGCAGCGGCGCCTGGACCTGCCGGCCGGCGCACTCGGCTTCCACTACGACACCGGGCTGTACCTGAAGCTGCGGGCCACCGAGGCCGACGACTTCCACCTGGCCCACGCCGCCCAGCTGGCGATGGCCGGCCGCTGCGCCGAGGCCAACGAGCTGGTGGCCGCCATCACCGAGCGGCGTCCGGGCTTCAACGACGCCCTCTGGCTGGCGATCGTGGTGAACCACCACGCCGGACGCTGGTCGGACATGGTCAAGCTGCTGACACCGATCGTCAACGACCCCGACCGCGATGAGCTGTTCACCCACGCCGCCAAGATCGCGCTGGGCATCGCCCTGGCCCGGCTGGGCATGTACGCGCCGGCACTGTCCTATCTGGAGGAGCCCGACGGCCCCGTCGCCGTCGCCGCCACCGACGGGGCCCTGGTCAAGGGACTGATCCTGCGGGCGCAGGGCGACGACGAGACGGCCGAGGAGGTGCTGCAGGACCTCTATGCCGCCAACCCGGAGAACGCGCAGGTCGAGCACGCCCTGCTGGACCACAGTTTCGGTATCGTCACCACCACCGCGGCCCGCATCGAGGCGCGGACCGACCCGTGGGACCCCGAAACCGAGCCCAGTGCCGAGGACTTCGTCGACCCGTCGGCCCACGAGCGCAAAGCCGAGCTGCTGGCCGAGGCCGAACGCGAACTTGGCGAGTTCATCGGCCTGTCCGAGGTCAAGAACCAGGTGCAGCGCCTCAAGAGCTCGGTCGCCATGGAGGTGGTGCGTAAGCAGCACGGCCTGGCCGTCGGACAGCGTACCCACCACCTCGTCTTCGCCGGGCCGCCCGGAACCGGTAAGACCACCATCGCCCGCGTGGTCGCCAAGATCTATTGCGGCCTGGGGCTTTTGAAGAAAGAGAACATCAAAGAGGTGCACCGTGCCGACCTGATCGGTCAGCACATCGGCGAGACAGAGGCCAAGACCAACGCGATCATCGACAGCGCGCTGGACGGCGTGCTGTTCCTCGACGAGGCCTACGCCCTGGTGGCCACCGGAGCCAAGAACGACTTCGGTCTGGTCGCCATCGACACCCTGCTGGCGCGCATGGAGAACGACCGTGACCGGCTGGTGGTGATCGTCGCCGGTTACCGCGCCGACCTGGACCGGTTGCTGGACACCAACGAAGGTCTGCGGTCGCGCTTCACCCGCAACATCGACTTCCCGTCGTACCAGCCGCCGGAGCTGGTCGAGATCGCCCACAAGATGGCCGAGCAGCGCGACAGCCGTTTCGAGCAGGCGGCGCTCAACGAGATGGAGACGCTGTTCGGCACCCTGGCCGCGGCATCGAGCCCGGACGCCAACGGCGTGGACCGGCGCAGCCTCGACATCGCCGGCAACGGCCGTTTCGTGCGAAACCTGGTCGAACGCTCCGAGGAGGAGCGCGAATTCCGGCTCGACCATTCCGAACAGTCCGGCACCGGGGTGTTCACCGATGACGAACTCATGACCATCACCACCGACGACGTACGCAACTCGGTGACGCCGCTGCTTCGCGGCCTTGGCCTGGAGGAGAAGGCGTGAGCGCCGCCCAGCAAGATCGCGGTGATGACGACCGCCGGTCGTTCACCTCGCGCACCCCGGTCAACGAGAACCCCGACCGGGTCGAATACCGCCGCGGGTTCGTCACCAAGCACCAGGTCAGTGGTTGGCGATTCGTGATGCGGCGCATCGCATCCGGTGTGGCACTGCACGACACCCGGATGCTGGTGGAGCCGCTGCGCGCCCAGACGCGGGCCGTGCTGATGGGCCTGCTGGTGCTGGCCACCGTGGCCGGCGGCTGCTTCGTGTTCACCCTGATCTGGCCCAACAGTGCCGCGGGCAATGACCCGGTGCTCTCCGACCGGTCCACCTCGGCGCTGTATGTCCGGGTCGGCGAACAGCTGCACCCGGTGTTGAACCTGACTTCCGCCCGACTGATCGTCGGCCGGCCGGTCAACCCGACCGCGGTGCGCAGCACTGCGCTGGACAAGTTTGCGCGCGGCAACCTGATCGGCATTCCCGGTGCCCCGGAACGCATGGTGCAGTCCGATGCCCGCGACGCGGACTGGACGGCGTGCGATTCGGTGGCCGGTTCGGACGCCGGGGTGACGGTGATCGCCGGACCGCTGGCCGCCGGCGGATCCAAGGCCGCGGCGCTGGGCGCCGAGCAGGTCGTGCTGGCCGACAACGGTTCCGGTGCCTGGCTGCTGTGGGAGGGCAAGCGCAGCCGCATCGATCTGGCCGACCACGCGATCACCGGAGCGCTCGGGCTCGGTGAGCGGGGTTCGGCTGTGCCCAAACCACGTTCGATCTCGATCGGTCTGTTCAACATGATCCCGGAGGCTCCCGCGCTGACCGCGCCGGTGATCCAGGACGCTGGCAGCCAGCCGTCGTTCGAGCTGCCGTCCGCCGCGCCGGTGGGTGCGGTGGTGGCCGCGCACACCCTCGACGGTGACACGGGACTGCGCTACTACGCGGTCCTGCCGGACGGCCTGCAGCCCATCTCCGGTGTGCTGGCGGCGGTGCTGCGCAACACCGACTCCTATGGGCTGGGGCGCCCGCCGGTGCTGGGCGCCGATGACATTGCGCGCCTGCCGGTTTCGCGGGCACTGGACACCTCGCGCTTCCCGGAGAAGCCGGTCAGCGTCGTCGACTCGCTGTCCAACCCGCTCACCTGCGCGCACTGGAACAAAGACGCCGGGGCCAGCACGGGTTCGCTGACCCTGATGTCGGGTTCCTCGCTTCCGACGCGTGACGGTGTTCGCACCCTCGATCTGGTCGGTGCCGGGGTGGGCGGGACGGCCGCTCGGGTCGCCCTGAACCCGGGCACGGGGTATTTCGTCCAGAGCGTCAGCTCCGATCCGGCGGCCACTCCGGCTGCGGGACCGATGTTCTGGATCTCCGACACCGGTGTGCGCTACGGCGTGAACACCGAAGACGGTGACGCGGTGGCGGCGCTGGGTCTGAGCGAGCCGGCTTTGACGATTCCGTGGTCGGTGTTGTCGCAGTTCGCCTTGGGGCCGACACTGTCGCGATCCGATGCGTTGTTGGCACATGACGGGTTGGCGCCGGATCCACGGCCGGGCCGCCGCGCGTCCGCCGAGTTGGGTGCTGTGAGCGGGGGAGGGGCTCGATGAGCCGTTTGATTTTCGAGGCCCGGCGTCGGGTTCCGGTTCCGCCGGTTGACAAGGGCGCCATCACCATTGAGCCGCCGCCGGAATTGCCGCGGGTGGTCCCGGCGTCGTTCCTGCAGCGCGCGTTGCCGGTGGTGATCGTCATCCTGATCGTGGGCATGGTGATCGCGATGGTGGCCACCGGGATGCGGTTGATCTCCCCGGTGATGCTGTTCTTCCCGTTCGCGTTGCTGGTGGCGGCGGCGGGCATCTATCGCGGTGGGGACAAGAAGGCCCGCACCGTGGAGGTCGATGCCGAGCGTGCGGATTACCTGCGGTACCTGTCGGTGGTTCGGGACAACATCCGGGGTTCGGCGGCCAAGCAGCGTGCGGCGGCGGAGTGGTCGCATCCGGATCCCGTTGATCTGGTGGCGGTTCCGGGATCGCGTCGGCAGTGGGAGCGCGACCCGCACGACGACGACTTCCTGGTGGTGCGCACCGGTCGGCACGCGGTGCCGCTGGCCAGCGCGGTGCGGGTGACCGACACCGCTGACGAGATCGATCTGGAGCCGGTGTCGCACAGTGCCTTACGCGGCCTGCTCGACACCCAGCGCACCGTGCGCGACGTGCCGGTGGGCCTGGATCTGACGAAGATGTCGCGAGTCACCGTGCTCTCGGATGGGGAAGCCGGCGGCATCGACGATGTGCGCACCGCCGTGCGGGCATGGATCGCTCAGGCCGTGACCTGGCATGACCCGACCATGCTCGGGGTGGCGGTGGCTTCGACCGATCTCGAGTCGCCGTCCTGGTCGTGGCTGAAGTGGTTGCCGCACGTCGACATCGCCGGTGCCGTCGACGGTGTGGGCCCCGCCCGCTACCTGGCATCCAGCGCTGAAGAACTCGCCCTGCTGTTGGCTCCGGTGTTGGCGGAGCGCCCGGCGTTCACCGGCGAGGCGGGCGAGGTCGCCCGCCATCTGCTGGTGATCATCGACGACCCCGACTTCGACCTGGCCGCGTCATCGCTGGGTGTACCGCGAGCCGGGGTGACCGTCGTGCAGCGCGGCGCGGTGGCACCCAACCGTGAGCAGTACTCCGACCCCGAGCGGCCGACTCTGCGGCTGACTCCGGGCGGTCGCTCGATCGACCGCTGGCAGACCGGTGGTTGGCAACGCTGGGTCGACGACGCCGACCGCTTCGGCACCGACGAAGCCGCCCACCTGGGCCGGCGGCTGTCGCGCTGGGACTCCAACCCCACGCACGCCGGACTGCGCTCGGCCGGCACGCGCGGCGCCACCTTCACCACCATGCTGGGCATCCCCGACGCCTCCCGCCTCGACGTGCCCGCACTGTGGGCGCCGCGCAACCGCGATGAGGAGCTGCGGGTTCCGATCGGTGTGACCGCCACCGGCGAGCCACTGATCTTCGACCTCAAGGACGAGGCCGAGGGCGGGATGGGCCCGCACGGGTTGATGATCGGCATGACCGGCTCGGGTAAGTCGCAGACCCTGATGTCGATCCTGCTGTCGCTGCTGACCACCCACTCGGCGGACCGGCTGATCGTGATCTACGCCGACTTCAAGGGTGAGGCCGGCGCCGACATCTTCCGGCACTTCCCGCAGGTGGTCGCGGTGATCTCGAACATGGCCGAGAAGAAGTCGCTGGCCGACCGGTTCGCCGACACCCTGCGCGGTGAGGTGGCCCGCCGTGAGCTGCTGCTGCGCGAGGCCGGCCGACGAGTGCAGGGCAGTGCCTTCAACTCGGTGACCGAATACGAGGCCGCGATCGCCGCCGGACATGACCTGGCGCCGATCCCGACGCTGTTCATTGTCGCCGACGAGTTCACCTTGATGCTCGCCGACCACCCGGAGTACGCGGAGCTGTTCGACTACGTCGCCCGCAAGGGACGTTCGTTCCGTATCCACATCCTGTTCGCGTCGCAGACCCTCGACGTCGGCAAGATCAAGGACATCGACAAGAACACCTCCTACCGGATCGGTCTGAAGGTGGCCTCCCCCAGCGTTTCTCGGCAGATCATCGGAGTCGAGGACGCCTATCACATTGAATCCGGCAAGGAGCACAAGGGCGAGGGCTTCCTGGTTCCCGCCCCGGGTGCGGCGCCCATCAAGTTCCGCAGCACCTACGTCGACGGCATCTATGACCCGCCGCGGGCAGCCAAAGCGGTGGTGATGCACGCGATTCCAGAACCCCGATTGTTCACCGCGGGTCTGGTCGACTCCGGTGGCGACACCACCACGATCGTCGTCGAGCCTGACGATGAGGTGCTGGGTCCGCCGCGCAAGCTGATCGCCACCATCGGAGATCAGTTGGCCAATTACGGCCCGCAGGCGCCCGAGCTGTGGCTGCCCCCGCTCGACGACGCGATTCCGCTGGCCGTCACCTTGGCCGGTGCCGGGATCGGGGAGCGGCAGCTGCGGTGGCCGATGGGTGAGATCGACAAGCCGTTCGACATGCGCCGCGACCCGCTGGTGTTCGACGCGCGTTCGGCCAGCGGCAACATGCTGATTCATGGTGGGCCGAAGTCCGGGAAAACCACTGCGCTGCAGACATTCATCATGTCGGCGGCCAACCTGCACTCGCCGCGCGAGGTGTCCTTCTACTGCCTGGACTACGGCGGCGGACAGCTGCGGGCCCTGGAAGACCTGGCGCATGTGGGCAGCGTTGCCTCCGGTCTGGAACCGGAGCGGATCCGCCGCACGTTCGGTGAACTCGAGCAGTTGCTCACCGCACGTCAGCAGCGGGAGGCGTTCCGCGACGGCAGCATCGGCTCGCTCAACGACGGCTACGGCGAGGTATTCCTGGTCATCGATAACCTGTATGCGTTCAGCCGGGACAACACCGACCAGTTCAACACCCGAAACCCGTTGCTGGCCAAGGTGACCGAGCTTGTCAACGTGGGCCTGGCCTATGGCATCCACGTGATCGTCACCACCCCGAGCTGGCTGGAGGTGCCGCTGGCGATGCGCGACGGCCTCGGCCTGCGTCTGGAGCTCAAGCTGCACGACGCCCGGGACAGCAATGTCCGGGTGGCCGGGGCGTTGACCCGGCCGGCCGAGGCGGTACCGGCCAACCAACCGGGCCGGGGCCTGACGATGGCCGCCGAGCACTTCCTGATCGCCCAGCCCGATCTGGAACAGATCGCCGAGATCAACGCCCGCCACCCCGGCCTGGCCGCACCGCCGGTGCGACTGCTGCCGACCAACCTCGCACCCGAAGAGGCCGGCGTCCTGTACCCGGCACCCGAGCACGTGGTCATCGGGGTACGCGAAGAGGACCTGGCACCGGTCGAGGTCGACTTCACCGCCAACCCGCTGCTGATGGTGTTGGGCGACAGCAAGTCCGGCAAGACGACCCTGCTGCGGCATCTGATCCGTACGGTGCGGGAGAACAGCACCGCCGAACAGGTGGCGTTCACCGTGCTGGATCGCCGGCTGCATCTGGTCGACGAACCCCTGTTCGCCGACAACGAGTACACCGCCAACGTCGATCGGGTCATCCCGGCGATGCAGGGGCTGTCCGCGCTGATCGGCTCCCGCCGGCCGCCGGCCGGGCTCTCGGCCGCGGATCTGGCCGGGTGGACCTACGAGGGTCACACCCACTACCTGATCATCGATGACGTCGACGCCATCCCGGACTCCCCGGCATTGAGCGGCCCGTATGCGGGGCAGCGGCCGTGGACCAATCTGATCGGGCTGCTGTCCCAAGCCGGTGACCTCGGACTGCGGGTGATCGTCACCGGACGGGCCACCGGCTCGGCACACGCGTTGATGACCAACCCGTTGCTGCGCCGTCTCAACGACCTGCAGGCCACCACCCTGATGCTGTCGGGCAACCCGGCGGACAGCGGCAAGATCCGCGGCCAGCGGTTCGGCCGGCTGCCCGCGGGCCGGGCGATGCTGCTCGCCGACAGCGACGAACCCACCTATCTCCAGCTGGTCAACCCGTTGTTCAGCGAGAGTCTGACGCGCTGATGGAAATCGAAGTGCGAGAGGAGAAACTGTCATGACGCTTCAAGTGGTTCCGGAAGGTCTGGCTGCGGCCAGTGCAGCGGTCGAGGCATTGACCGCTCGGCTGGCGGCCGCCCAGGCCAGCGCTGCCCCGCTGATCACCGCGGTGGTTCCGCCGGCGGCCGACCCGGTGTCGCTGCAGACCGCCGCTGGTTTCAGCGCGCAGGGCAGCGAGCACGCGGCGGTGGCCGCCCAGGGAGCCACCGAACTCGGCCGCGCCGGTGTCGGTGTCGGTGAGTCCGGTGTGAGTTATGCCGCGGGCGACGCCGCGGCCGCAACGACATACCTGGGTGGCGGACGCGCCTGATGATTGCGTCCCCGGTCTGGATCGCCTCCCCTCCGGAGGTGCATTCAGCATTGCTGAGCAGCGGCCCGGGACCGGGTCCGCTGTTGTCGGCTGCCGGGATGTGGAATGCACTGAGCGTCGAATACGCCTCGGTGGCAGACGAACTCACCGCTCTGCTCGGTGCGGTGCAGGCCGGCGCGTGGCAGGGCCCCAGTGCCGAGCAGTACCTGGCCGCGCACGTGCCCTACCTGACCTGGCTGGGTAAGGCCAGCGCGGACAGCGCCGGAGTGGCGGCGCAGCATGAAGTAGCAGCGTCGGCCTACGCCAGCGCATTGGCGACCATGCCGACGATGGCCGAGTTGGCGGCCAATCACATGACGCACGGGGTGTTGGTCGCCACCAATTTCTTTGGCATCAACATGATTCCGATCGCGCTCAACGAAGCCGACTATGTCCGGATGTGGATTCAGGCGGCCACCACCATGGGCACTTACCACGCGGTCTCCGGTGCGGCGCTGGCGTCGGCGCCCCGCACGGTGGCAGCACCGCCGGTGGTCAAGTCCGATTCCGCGATGTCGGCGGATGCCAGCTCGGGCGGCGGCGACTTCTTCACCCAGCTGTTCGACCAGATCGGACGGCTGCTCGCCGACCCGGCCGGGGTGATCCGGGAGATTATGAGCGGCGGCCCTGCTGCGCTGGTCACCTGGTTCCCGCTGCTGTTCTTCGTCGCCTACGAGGCGTTCTTCATTCCGTTCGGCACCACGTTCTGGAGTGTGATGCTGGCGGCCCCAGCCTTTTTGCCGCTCATTCTCGGTCTGGCGCTGAGCCAGCTGACCGTCCCCGAGGAGCTCGGTGCCGAGGCGCCTGCCGAGGAGCCGATGCTTCCGGTGGCCGGCCCGTCGGCCGATCGGCCGATCGCGGCCGTGGCGGGATTCGGGCCCGGGATCTCCACGCCGGGTGCGCCGGGTGTGCCTGCGGCGCCGGCCACCACGGCGGCGGCGCCGCCGGCTCCGGCTCCCGGAGTGATGGGCTTCGGATACCTGGTGGGCGGCACCGACCCGGGAACCGGACTGGGGCCCACTCTCACCGAGGGCGACAAGGCGTATGCGCCGGCCGCGCGGGTACCTGCGGCCGCGGCGGGCGTGACAGCGTCGGTTCGCGACAAGGCCCGGGCACGCCGCCGCCGTCGTGCCGTATTGCACGACCACGCAGACGAATTCATGGACATGGACATGGGTCCGGGTCCCGACGCCGTGCCCGCGATGGCGGGCTCGGGTCGTGGCGCCGGACCGCTCGGGTTCACCGGGACCGTCGGCAGGCGCAGCACTGCGTCCGGGCTGGCGACGCTGACCGGCGACGGGTTCGGCGGTGGGCCCAGCCTGCCGATGCTGCCCGACAGCTGGAACGACAACGATCTTGCCGACTCCGCGGTGGAGCCGGAATCGGAACCGAAGTAGTACAAGAGAAAGGAGTGCGGGGATGAGTTTGTTGGATGCGCATATTCCGCAGTTGGTGGCCTCTGAGTCGGCGTTTGGGGCTAAGGCTGCGTTGACGGCGCGGGTGAATGCGTTGCTGGATATGGCGCAGGTGAATCTGGCGGATGCGGGTTCGACGTATGTGGCGGCCGATGCTGCTGCTGCTTCTGGGTACACCGGGGTTTAGGGAGGGTTTGTCTGATGTCGCAGATTATGTACAACTACCCGGCGATGTTGGCCCATGCGGCTGAGATGAATGGGTATGCGGGCACGTTGCAGGCGGTGGGTGCTGATATTGCCAGTGAGCAGGCGGCGTTGTCGGCGGCGTGGCAGGGCGATACGGGGATGACGTATCAGGCGTGGCAGGTGCAGTGGAATCAGGCGATGGAGGAGTTGGTTCGGGTGTATCACTCGATGGCTGCCACGCATGAGTCCAACACCATGATGATGAATGCTCGCGACACCGCCGAAGCCGCCAGGTGGGGCTAGTCCAGTGCTGCAGCTCGGCGTCGGAAGGTCGTGATGGGTACTGAACCCAACGCGGCCGAACTGACCGTCGAGCAGGCCTGGTACATCGCGGAGACCATAGGCGCGGGGTCTTTTCCGTGGGTTCTGGCGATCACCATGCCCTACACCGACGCCGGGGAACGCGGTGCGTTCATGGCCCGGCAGCGCGACGAGCTGACCCGGATGGGAATCGTCACCCCGGACGGCACGGTGAATCGGTCTGTGGCCGAATGGATTCGGGTGGTGTGCTTCCCGGATCGTTGGCTGGACCTGCGCTATGTGGGGTCGCCGGCCAACGGAGACCCCGAGATGCTGCGCGGGATCGTGGCGCGACGTGGCGACAGCTCGGGCCGGCCCGCCCGGACCGTCGTCGCGTTGCGCAACGCGCAGCTGGTCACCTTCACCGCGATGGAGATCGACGACCCCCGGCTGCTGGTCCCGGTGCTGGGGGCCGGACTGCGGGCGCGCCCGCCGGCCCGATTCGACGAATTCACCCTGCCCGCCCGGGTCGGGGTGCGCGCCGACGAACGGTTGCGGGCCGGCGCACCGTTGTCGGAAGTTCTTGATTACCTGGGTATTCCGACGTCGGCGCGACCGATCGTCGAGTCGGTTTTCGCCGGACCGCGCAGCTACGTCGAGGTGGTTGCGGGTTGCGCCCAAGACGGCCGGCACTCCACCACCGAGGTCGGGTTGAGCCTGGTAGACACCGACGAGGGCCGCATCCTGGTCAGTCCGTCGCGGGCCTTCGACGGCGAATGGGTCTCGACCTTCCGGCCCGGAACCGAATTTGCGATCGCCGTGGCGATCGACGAGCTGACCGCCACCCTGCCCGAGGGCCAGTGGTTCCCCGGTCAGCGCCTGTCCCGAGATTTCACCACCCAGCTGTCCTAACAGAGAAACAAGAATAGAGAACACCAATGACCGAAGCTCCGGTGCTGACCAGCGCCGCCATGCCGATTGTCCGCATCGCGGTGCTGTCCGACAGCCGACTGACCGAGATCGCGCTGCCCGCCGAGTTGCCGCTGCGCGAAATCCTGCCCGCGGTGCAACGTCTGGTCGCCCCGGACAGCGGCGACGACACCGAGCCCGGTGCCACGCCCCGGCTGAGTCTGGCGCCGGTCGGCGGCGCGCCGTTCAGCCTGGACGCCAGCCTGGACACCGTCGGCGTGGTCGACGGTGACCTGTTGGCGCTTCGGCCGGTGCCGGTCGGTCCGGCCGCCCCCGGCATTGTCGAAGACATCGCGGATGCCGCCGTCATCTTCTCGGCGTCGCGACGTAAGCCTTGGGGGCCGGGGCATATTCAGCGTGCCGCACTGGCCGCCGGGGTGGCCCTGAGCGTTGCGGCCACCGGCCTTGCCGCCGCACACCGCGTCCTGACCGGCCAGCCCGCCGGCCTGCTCGCGCTCGGCGCCATCGCACTGCTGGCCGTGCTGGCGGCATTGATCTCCCGCAGCCGTTCGACCGACGCCGGACTGACCCTCTCGATCGCGGCGCTGGTGCCGGTCGCCGCGGCGGGCACGCTGGCGGTGCCCGGCTCGTTCGGTGCGGCGCACGTGCTGCTGGGCGCGGCCGCGGTGAGCGCGTGGGCGTTGATCTGCCTTCTCCTGCCGTCCGCCGGCCGCGGCGAGCGCGGCATCGCCTTCTTCACCGCCGCGGTCGTTGTCGGTGCCGGGGTGCTGGTGGCCGCCGCCGTCAAGACGTTCTGGGCGGTGCCGTTCGTCAGTCTGGGCTGCGGGCTGATCACCGCCTCGCTGCTGCTTACCGTTGCCGCCCCGCAGGTTTCGGCGCTGTGGGCGCGGTTGCCGTTGCCGGTGATTCCCGCTCCGGGTGACCCGACCCCATCGGCGCTGCCGCAGGGTGTGCTCGAAGACCTGCCCCGCCGGGTTCGGGTGACCGACGCCCACCAGACCGGCTTCATCGCCGGCGCCGTGCTGCTGGCCGTGCTGGGTTCGGTGGCGATCGCCGCTGCGCCCGAGGGGCTTCCGGGCTGGGCGTGGTACGCGGTCGCCGGTATCGGGGTGGCCTCGGTGCTGCGGGCTCGCGTCTGGGACTCGGCGTGGTGCAAGGCCTGGCTGCTGGCTCAGCCGCATCTGACCGCGCTGGTGCTGCTGGTCTGCTACGCCGCGACCGGTCGCTACACCGCAGCCTTCGGCGCGGTGCTGGTGCTGGCCGCGCTGGTGGCGGTCTGGGCCGTGGTCGCGCTGAACCCGTCGGTCGGATCGCCCGACAGCTACTCGCTGCCGGTGCGGCGCCTGGTGGGCTTCCTTGCGTCCGGTGTCGACGCCACGCTGATCCCGGTGATGGCGTACCTGGTCGGTATCTTCGACTGGGTCCTGTCTCGATGACGTTGATCAAGAAGGTCGGGATCGCCGGCGCGGCAGCAGGATTGACCCTGCTGCTGGCCGGCCCGCCGGCATCGGCGATCACCCCGCCGAGCGTCGACCCGACAGCGCCGCCGCCCAGCGGGGCGCCCGGTCCGGTGGCGGCGTTCGAACAGCGCGCTGACTGCGTGAGCTCGGCGCTGTTGCCGGGCACCGACACCACCGCTGTCACCGCCGGCCAAAGACAACTCGACCTGCCCACGGCATGGCAGTTCTCCCGCGGTGACGGCCAGACCGTCGCCGTCATCGACACCGGCGTACGGCCGGGCCCGCGACTGCCCGCGGTGGACGCCGGCGGCGACTACGTCGGGTCGACCGACGGACTGACCGACTGCGACGGACACGGAACCCTGGTCGCCGGTGTGGTGGCCGGCCAGCCCGCGCCGGAGGGCCAGGACGGTTTCACCGGGGTTGCCCCGGGTGCACGGCTGTTGTCGCTGCGCACCGCATCGGCGACGGTCGCCCCGAGGCTGGGCGGCGACGACCCCCGGGCCACCCGGGTGATCACCGACGTCACCGCGTTGTCGCGGGCGATCGTGCACGCCGCCGACCTCGGTGCCCGCGTCATCACCATCTCCGTCACCACCTGCGTGCAGGCCGACCACAACGTCGACCAGAGCGCCCTGGGCGCGGCGCTGCGCTATGCGGCGGTGGAGAAGGACGCACTCATCGTGGCCGCAGCCGGCGACAGCGGGCAGACCGGATCGGTCGGCGGCGGCTCGGAGGCCTGCGAGTCCAATCCGCTCACGGATCTGAGCCGACCGCAGGACCCGCGCAACTGGGGCGCCGTCACGTCGCTGTCGGTGCCGTCCTGGTGGCATCCCTACGTGCTGTCGGTGGGGTCGTTGGCGCCGTCGGGGCAGCCGTCGGCGTTCACCATGGCCGGGCCGTGGGTCGGCGTCGCCGCGCCCGGTGAGGGCGTGCTGTCGATCAGCAACCGCGAGGACGGCGGCCTGGCCAATGCGCTTCCGACAAATCAGGGAAAGCTGGTGCCGCTCACCGGAACCGGCTACGCCGCGGGCTATGTGGCGGGGGTGGCCGCGCTGGTGCGCAGCCGCTTCCCCGAGATGAACGCCATGCAGGTGGCGCACCGGATCGTCGCCACCGCACACAACTCCGCGCGCGCACCGTCGGGCCTGGTCGGTGCCGGGACGATCGATCCGGTCGCCGCACTGACCTGGGAACTGGCGCCCCCGCAGGACCCGGCCCACCCGCCGGTCAAGGTACTCAGCCCGCCACCGGCTCCGCAGCCCGAGGACCCCGCACCGCGGATCGTCGCGCTGGCGGGAACCGCGCTGCTGGCCGGGCTGGTCGCTGCCGTCGCCACCGGCGCCGCCGCGGCCGCCCGCCGACGAAAGGAAGACCAGCTGTGAGCCCGAACCGATCCACGATTCCGCTGCCCGGCCCGGCCCGGATCACCCTGGTGCTGCTGGCCGTCGTGCCCGCGGTGCTGGCCTACCCGTGGCCGACGCCCCGGGATCAGTGGGTGCTCGCAGTGGCGGTGGTAGTCGCGATCGCCCTGCTGAGTTGGTGGCGGGGTCTGCATCTGACCACGATCATCCGGCGCCGGTTGGCCATGTCGCGCGCACGCAGTGGCGTGCACACCGACCGTCGGCCGGGATCGGGGGCGAAAGCCACTGCGGTGCTTCGGATCAAGTCCTCAGCAGGTGGCGACACGGTGCCGCTGTCGCTGATCTCCGGCTACCTGAACCGCTACGGGTTGCAGGCCGACTCGGTGCGGGTCACCAGCCGCGGCACCGCCGACACCTGGATCGGGTTGATGTATTCGGCCGCACCGAATCTTGCCGCCCTGCAGGCCCGGTCATCGAGCATCCCGCTGCAGCAGACCGCAGACGTCGCGGTACGCCGCCTGGCCGATCACCTTCGCGAGATCGGCTGGGACGCCGCACTTGTCGCCGCCGAGGACGTTCCCTCACTGATCGACGAAGCGGCGACGCAGACCTGGCGCTCGGTGGTCGACGGCACCGGTGACCATGTCGCCGCCTACCAGGTCAATGTCGATGCGGCGCTGGCGGACACCCTGGACCGGGTTCGGGCGTCGGCGGTCGAGGAGAACTGGACGGCACTGGAGATCGCCGGAACCGGTGATCAGCGGACCATCGCTGCGGCGTGCGCCCTGCGTACCGGCTCAGCCCCCGACGGCGGCGCGCCGCTGGCCGGGCTGGTGCCGCAGCAGGGCGAGCACCGAACCGCGCTGCTGAGCCTGCACCCACTGTCGGGCAGCCTGCTCGAAGGCCACACCGTGCTGTCCGCCGATGCACTCGCCGGGTTGCGTTGGCCCGTGGCAGCGGGCGGCGCATCCACCGGTTAGAACATGTACTCCCGCAGGAACGCTGTCATGCGGCGCAGGTAAGCCGGCTGGCTGACGTGGAGCACATGGTTTCCCGGAAACCAGTGCAGCGCACAGTGATCCCAGTGCTCCCACAGCATCTCGGCCTGCTCCGGCGGGGCCAGCCGGTCACCCAGACCGGTGATGATCAGCCGTCGGTCCTTGGCCACCAGCGGTGGGTAGTTCAGCGGAGAGTGGAAGGCCGTCGACGTGGCGAACTCGTCGTGCGGAATCCGTCCCATCCGCTGGCCGGCGTGCAGCAGCAGATTGGCCGGAAACCAGTCCCGGATCTCCGACTCGACCGAGACCACCGGAACATTGGGGATCACCGCCTGCAGGCGGGGTTCGACGGCGGCCAGCAGAGCGCTGGTGTAGCCGCCGAGTGACAGCCCGGTCAACGCCACGCGGTCCACTCCGGTGAACTCCAGATAGTCGACCACCGAACGGAAGTCGTGCACGGCCTGGGCCATCGCCTCGGCGAATCCCGACATGCCGTGCGAGAAGTAGCCGAATCCGCTGAACGGAGAGTGCTTCTCGGCGCGGCGGCCGTGGAACGGCAGGGTGAACAACACCACGTCGTAGCCTGACCGGAAGAACCACGGCAGCGAGAAGAACAGCCCGTTGAACAGGTACGGCGATCCCATGAACCCGTGGATGACGCACAGGGTGGGCCGTGGGCCGTCGTCGTGGCGCCAATGCTGGAACCGGGCGGTGTTGTTGCGGCCCAGGGCCCGCCAGGTGTCGCGCATGGCCGGGTTGACCGCCTCGAAACCACTGGTGAAAGAGACGTTCTCGACGGTCCCGCGGGCGATCCGTTCCGCCAGCGGATTGGCCCGCCGCGAGTAGATCCGCGGCAGCGCCGCCGGTGCGGGAAAGGAGCGGACCGGGTCGCGGTGGGCGGCCAACTCGGCGTAGAACTGCAACTGCTCGCGCTCCAGGTAGGACTGGCCGCGGCCGGCCACGGTGGTCACCACCGCGGGCATCATGGCCGCCGCCACCAATGATGCGACCATGGTGCGCAGGCCCAGATCGGCGAACGCCGAGGTGTCGACGATCATCTTCTCCCGCAACGACAACTCGCTGCGGTCCGGCAGGCCGCGCTCATCGGCATCGGCACTGGGGACATCGGGGACCGGGAGGGGCGGATTGATCGGGTTGGCGTCAGAGGTCACGTTCTCCGGCCTTTCTCGGATGCGCGTCAATCGGATGGTAGCGCGAGAGTGAACAGCCGAGCGGCGTTGTCGTGCAGTGCGCCGCGCAGCCATTTCTCGTCGACACCCGGAAGTCCGGTGACCGCCCGCAGCGCGTCGAGGTAGCCGTACGGGATGTTCGGGAAGTCGCTGCCGAACACGATCCGCTCACCGGCCGCCCGCAGCCGCGGCTCGTGTTCGGCCGGAAACGGCATACTCTCGTCGATGAACGACGTGAACGCCATGGTGGTGTCCAGGTGCACCGCCTGCGAATCCAGGCAGATATCGAGGAATTCGCCGTACTCCGGCATGCCCATGTGGGCGATGATCAGCCTCAGCCGCGGATGGCGGCGCAGCAGTCGCCGGATGGGCTCGGGGCCGGTGAACCGTCCGGGCTGCGGCCCGGAGCCGCAGTGGATGACCACCGGGGTACCGGAATCGGCGATCGCTCCCCAGACTGCTTCGAGCAGTGGATTGTTCGGGTCGTAGTCGCCGACCTGAATGTGCGACTTGAAGACCCGCGTTCCGGCATCGATGGCCGCGGCCACGTAGTCCGGTGCACCGGGTTCGGGATAGAACGTCGCGGTGGCCAGGCAATCCGGTGTCTCCGAAGCGAATTGAGCAGCCCACTGGTTGAGCCATGCCGCCATGTCCGGCTTGTGCGGATACACCAGCGAGGTGAATCGGCGCACGCCGAAGGCCCGGAGCGTCTCGACCCGGTGGGCCTCATCGGTGCGGTAGGTGATCGGCCAGGGGCGCCCCACCAGAGGCCCCGCCGAGTCGAAGTAGTTCCACACCTTGTCCATCACCGACTTCGGCATGAAATGGGTGTGGACGTCGATGATTCCCGGCAGCCCCAGCTCCGACCAGATCCGGCGGACGGCGTCGGCTTCGTCGGTGTCGGTCACCGCAGATCCCAGCTGTTCTCGGAGACGAATTCACTCAACGGCCGACGATAGGCCCAGTCATCGAGCTCCAAAGCCGGGCGATCAGGAAACTCCGGAACCGGGCCCAGGCACAGGATCGCCACCGGCTCGGCGTCGGCGGGCATCGCCAACAGCTGTGCCAGTGGCTGCGGCTCGAACAGCGACACCCACCCCATGCCCAAACCTTCTGCGCGCGCGGCCAGCCACAGGTTCTGAATGGCGCACGACACCGACGCCAGATCCATCTGCGGCAGCGTGCGCCGGCCGAAGATGTGGGCCTGCCGGCCCTCGGCCAGCGCCACCACGAAAAGTTCGGCGCAGTCCCGGATGCCCTCCACCTTCAGCGCCAGGAACTCCTGCTCGCGTTCACCGAGCGCGTGTGCGGTACGCAGACGCTCCTCATCGACCAGGGTGTGAATACGTTGCCGCAGAACGTCATCGGTGATACGCACGAAGCGCCACGGCTGCATCAGGCCCACGCTCGGCGCCGCGTGTGCGGCCGCCAACAGCCGGGCCAGCACATCCGGGTCGACGGTGCTGCCCGCAACGAACCGGCGCATGTCGCGCCGCTCGGCGATGACCCGGTACACGGCTTGGCGCTCCTCGGTGGTGAACGATAGATCAGGCACGGGATCATGGTAGGAGCCTCACGAAGGGACACCGGCGATGAAACGGTCCGAACTACTCGACTATCTGCCTACCGATTCGTCCGGGAGCGTCGTCTATGGGGAACCGCTGCAGACCCCCGACGGCGCCACGGTGATCACCGCCACCCGGGTGCGCGCCACCGGCCGCGACGGCTCCGGGGTGAGCGCCTCGCCGGCCGGTGCGCTGGTGATCCGTGGTGACCGGACCGAATGGGTGCCTGCGGTCAAGGTCGACCGGATCGGGTTGATGGGCGTGCTCACCGGGCTGTTGTCCGCGGTGATCGTCTGCCTGGCGGTGCTGCGGCGCCCGCCGTGGCCGGACCTGCGGGTCACCGTTGACTCACACCGTGGCGAGTGAGGCGATGACGTCCTCGCGGGTGCGGCGGTGGGCGCTGATCTCTGGTGCGGCCGCCGTGGCGGTCTTTGTCCTGGCGCTGCTGGGCTACCGGCAGCACTGGATCGTGCCATACACCGTCGACGCCTTCGCGTCGGACGTCAGCCACGACCTCGGCATCGAATACCCGGCCTGGGTGTGGTTCTGGGACGGGGTGTCCACGGTCTTCGCACCGCCGGTGTTCCGGGTGCTGGCCATGGTGGCGGCCATTGTCGCGGTGATCCGGCGCCGGTTGCGGACGGCGCTGTTCCTACTGGTGACGGTCGAGGCGACCGGCCTGCTCACCCAGGTGGCCAAGGACGCCGTGGACCGGCGGCGCCCAACGACCGCGCTGGTGGAGGCGACGTCGTCGTCGTTTCCGTCCGGCCACGCGCTCGGGGCGATGGTAGGGGTCGGCGCGCTGCTGGTGGTGGCGTTGCCGTTGCTGCGCCGTCGCGCCCGGCTGGCCGCGGTGTGCGCCGGCGTGCTGGTGGTGGCCGGTGTGGGTGCCTCGCGGGTGTCGCTCAGCGTGCACTACCCCTCGGACGTGCTGGCGGGTTGGGCACTGGGTTGGGCGTATGTGTGCGGGTGGGCGGTGCTGCTGCAGCCGTGGGCCGACCGGGTTGACCCGGTGGGGCCCACACCGCAGGATGATCTTGATGACCAGTAGCAATGCCGACCCGGTGGGGGCCCTCGTCTGCTCCCGCAAGGGCTGCAGCGCCGACGCGACCTTCGGCATGCTGTGGAACAACCCCAAACTGCACACCCCGCAGCGCCGCAAGGTCTGGCTGACCTGCCCCGAGCACCGGGAGTACTTCCGCGAATACCTGTCGACGCGGGGGCTGCTCAGGAGTGAGGAGCCGGTCGAGGCGTTGGAGCGCCGCGCGGAGCCGTGAAACCCCGGCACGCCGTGACCCCGCGGTGTTTGAATCGGCTTCGGGATGCGCCGATGATGAGGGGATGCGTCGAGTCCTGAGCCTGTTCTGCGTCGCGGTGTGTGCCGTCGGAACCACCTTGACCGCGGCCCCGGGCGCACAAGCCGACACCAACCCGTGGTTCGCCCCCAACGTGGGCAACGCCAGCCAGGTGATTTCCGTAGTCGGCGTCGGTGGTTCGGACGCCAAGATGGATGTCTATCAGCGCAGCGCCTCGGGGTGGCAGCCGGTGGCCGCCGGAATCCCCACCCATGTGGGCTCGGCCGGGATGGCCCCGAAGGCCAAGAGCGGCTACCCCGCCACTCCGATGGGTGTCTTCACCCTGCCGTATGCGTTCGGCACGGCCCCGAATCCCGGTGGGGGACTGCAGTATGTGCAGGTCGGTCCGGATCACTGGTGGGACGGCGACGGCAACAGCCCGACCTTCAACACCATGCAGGTCTGCAAACGCGCGCAGTGCAAGTTCGACACCAGCGAGAGTGAGAACCTCGAGATCCCGCAGTACAAGCACGCGGTGGTGATGGGCGTCAACACCGCTCGCAACCCCGGCGACGGCGGGGCGTTTTTCTTTCACACCACCGACGGCGGTCCGACCGCGGGATGCGTGGCCATCGACGACGCCAAGCTGGTGCAGGTCATCCAGTGGTTGCGCCCCGGCGCGGTGATGGCGATCGCCCAGTGACCGCGGCGGGTCAGTCCTGCTCGGCGCAGTAGACCGCTCTGGCGATGCTGACGAATTGATTGGCCGTGGCCAGTGTCAGGCTGGGGTTGGCGTTCTTGACGCCCTTGGCCGCCTGCTTGGGGTTGTGTCCCGCGACGAGATAGTCGCAGACGCTGTGTGCGCCGGCCACGGCATCGGCCGCGTCCGGGTAGGAGATCCCGGCGCGGTCGAGTGCGCCGAGGAAGTTGCCGTCCACGGTGTCCGCGGATGCCGGTGCGGCCAGGCCCAGCGCGGCGGTTGCCGCGACGGCGGTGTAGGCGAGTGCGCGAAGTTTCATCGTGTTCTCCGTTATCCCGTTGCCAGTTCGGGGCAGTAGGCGGCCGCGGCATACGTCACGAACTTGGCGGTCTTCTTCGGTGACAGGGCCCGATTGGAGATCTGCAGCGCACGTGCGGCGCCCTCGACGCGGTGCCCTCCCGCCAGGTAGTCGCAGACCTCGTGCGCGACGCCGATCGCTTCCTGGGGACTGGTGTATTCGATGCCGGCCTGGTCGACGGCGCCGATGAAGTAGGCGTCCACGTCGGTGTCGGCGTGTGCCGGCGCAGCGAAAGCCAACAGGCAGCCGGCGCCCAGAGTGGTCACAAGTATGCGTTTCACAGTGAAAACAGCATCGCGCGTCTGAATTAACCGCCAGCACCGTCAAGGTGAATGGCCGATGAACACAGCCTGTCAACCTCCCTGCGGAAACGTACAACTCCTTACCAGCCACTCAACAGTTCATTAACTAGCCATCCAATTGACCACGCGCTCGTAACCTTCAGTTCACCATCGCCCCGTTTGGTGAGATTGCCGCCGACTGTCGGCGCTGATCGAGGAGAAGTGATGGACTACGGCGTTTTGCCGCCGGAGATCAATTCCGGCCGGATGTACACCGGGCCCGGATCGGGCTCCATGCTGACCGCCGCCGCCGCGTGGCAGGAACTGTCCGCCGAGCTGAACTCGACCGCCGCGATGTTCGATTCGGTGACGTCGGGATTGGTCGCCGGGCCGTGGACGGGCCCGACCGCCACGGCCATGGTCGCCGCCGCGGCGCCGTATGTGACCTGGCTGCGTGGCACCGGCGCCCAGGCCGAACAGACGGCTCGCCAGGCCGGGGTCGCCGCGCAGGCTTATGCGACAGCGTTGGCCGCGGTGGTCCCCCCGCCGTTGATCGCCGCCAACCGCGCCCTGCTGCACCAGTTGGTTGCCAGCAACTTCTTCGGGCAGAACTCTCCGGCGATCGCCGAAGCTGAGCGTCAGTACGCCGAGATGTGGGCCCAGGATGCCGCCGCGATGTACCGCTACGCCAGCTCATCGGCGGCGGCGTCGACGTTGAGCGAATTCAGCCGGCCGCCGCAGACCACCAACACCGCCGGCCAACTCGCCCAGTCCACCGCGGTCGCGCAGGCCGGATCCGCAGCGGCCACCAACGACGCCACCTCGATCGCGTCGATCATCGGTTCCATCTCGCCATATACCGGGGTGGCCACCCAGGCGGCCAGTGCCACCATGACCAGCTGGTCGGGCACGGCGAACATGCTCAGCAACATCAACAACGGGATCGGCCTGACGGCGTTCAACGCCGAGAACCCCAGCGGCCTGGACGAGATTCTGCACCCGCCGTTCCTCGGACCGGCCGGCCTGGGCTTGGGCGGTCTGGGCCTGGGTGGCCGGGCGCTGGGCGGCGCCGGTCTGGGCGGTCTGGGCGGTGTGGGCCTGGGCGGAGCCGGCCTGTCGGCCAGTGCCGGCAATGCGCTCAAGATCGGAGCGCTGACGGTGCCGCACGGCTGGGCCATGCCGACCACTCTCGCCTCGGCGTCGGCCCCCCTTCCCGCCGCCGCGATACCCGCGGCCGTCGGAGGCGTGCCGGGGACCGCGTTCGGCGAGACCATGCTGGGCACCCTGGCCGGCCGCGGCCTGGGCGCCGCGACGGCGCGCGCTGCGTCGCATCGCCGAACCGTGGTGCCGCGGCCACCGGCGGCGGGCTGAGCCGAGCTCATGGATTTTGCGCTACTCCCTCCGGAGGTGAACTCCGGGCGGATGTACACCGGTCCGGGAGCGGCGCCGATGCTCGCGGCGGCCGCTGCCTGGGACGTGCTGGCCGCAGAGCTGGAGTCGGCCGCGGCCGGCTGTGCCGACGTGATCACCAGCCTGACCGGCCACGCCTGGTCGGGTTCGTCCGCGGTGGCGATGATGACCGCCGCAACCCCGTATGTGGCGTGGTTGCAGGCCGGAGCGGCCAAGGCCGAACAGACTGCGGCACAGGCGAAGGCGGTCGCCGCGGCGTTTGAGTCGGCGTTCGCCGCTACGGTGCCGCCCGCCGAGGTCGCCGCCAACCGGACGCTGCTGGCCACGCTCGTGGCCACCAACTTCTTCGGCCAGAACACCCCGGCGATCGCCGTCACCGAAGCGCACTACGCCGAGATGTGGGCGCAGGACGCCGTCGCGATGTACGGCTACGCCGCCACAGCGTTGTCCGCCAGCGTCCTGCCGCACCACGATCAGCCGCCGCAGACCACTCGGCCGGCCGCGCTGAGCGATCAGTCCGCCGCGGTGTCGCAGGCCGCCGGCCAAGCGGTCGCGACTCAGCTGGCCCAGGACTCCCCGGCTCCCGCGGGCGGGCTCCAGGCATTCACCGACGCGCTCGGTCAGTTGTCGCCCTACACCAGCCTCGCCGCCAGCGAGATCAGTTTCGACTCCAGCATGTACACCGTGGTGAGCAACGGTGCCGGCTGGGGACGGCTGGTGTTCGTCCGCGGCGGGCCCGAGGGTGCGTTGACGTTCTTGGGGCTGGGTCCGCGCGGCGTGCTGTCGGCGTCCACCACCCCGGTGCCGGGATCCGGGATGAGTTTGGGGATGGGCCGGGCCACTCCGGTCGGTGGACTTTCGGTGCCGCCGAGCTGGGCCAGTGCGGCCCCGGAGATGCAGTCGAGGGCGTTCACGCTGGCTGCCGCGGAGACCAGATTGCCCGTTCCCGCCGCCGTTATGCCGCCGGGAACGGTGTTCCAGGAGTCGATGATGGGCACCACCGTGGGCCAGGGTTCGGTGCCGGCCGAAGCGGGCGACGCTCGTCGCGGTCGCAAGCAGGGCGGCAAGGACGACGATCAGGACGGCACGCCGATGATCACGATGACCAACGGCAACGGCTGGCTGGGGGCGTCCATGGCGTATCACAACCGGCGGCGCGATGCCGCGCCGCTTCCGGCGCACTGGCGGACCGGCTAGCCGCGCTGCAGGTAGTGGCAGACCATATCGATCAGCGCGCGCCGCTCGGACTGCCAGTCGAAGGCCCCGCCGACGATCATCTGCGCCAACACGATTCCCCGTAGCGCTGCCCAGATAACTTCGGCCACACCGGAATCCGCCGGGTCTTCGGAGATCAGCCGGCCCAGCCGGTTGATCGCGGAGTTCATCTGCAACAGGTGCCCGAGGGACTGCTCGCCCAGGCTGCCGCGGGTGGCCCGCAGGATCTCGAAGGCGGCCAACGACGTCGGGCTGGCGTAGCAGTTCCACGCGGTGTCGACCACGGTCTCGATGCGCTGGGCCAGCTCCAATCCGCCGACGTCGACGGCCGACAGGCTGGTCAGCAGCCGCGCCACCCCGTCGTCGACCACGGCCATCAGCAGGCCGTTGCGGTCGCCGAAGTGGTACTGGATCACCCCCCAGGTCACCCCGGCCCGCTCGGCGACGTGCTTGGCGGTGGCGGCGGCGAAGCCCTCCTCGTTGATGCAGCGCACCGTCTCGTCGATGATCTTGGCCCGGGTGTCGTCGCCGCGTTTGCGCGGCGCGCTGGTTCGCCGGGTGGGACCGGCGGGGGCTGCAGGACCAGTGGAAACAGACATTGTTGACTTTATAACATAGTCCCCACTATTTTTCTGCTGTGACCGAATCCAGGTATGCGTCGCTCTCGCGCGACGAGTTGGCCGTGTTGGTACCCGAGCTGCTGCTGATCGGGCACATGATCGACCGCTCCGGAATGGCCTGGTGCATCAGTGAGTTCGGCCGCGAGGAGATGCTGCAGATCGCCATCGAGGAATGGGCCGGAGCCAGCCCGATCTACACCCAGCGCATGCAGCGGGCGCTGAACTTCGTCGGCGACGACGTACCGACCATCTTCAAGGGCATTCAGTTCGACATCGGCTCACCGCCGCAATTCATGGACTTCCGCTTCACCGTCCACGACCGCTGGAACGGCGAGTTCGAGTTGGCCAGCTGCGGCGCGTTGCTCGATGTGGAACCGATGGGCGAGGACTACGTCTTCGGTATGTGCCACACCATCGAGGACCCGACGTTCGACGCCACTGCCGTCGCCACCAATGTCAAGGCGCAGTGCCGCCCGGTGCACCGTCCGCCCCGCGCCCCGTCGGATCGGGAGCCGCACTGCTGCTGGACTGTCATCATCGATGAGTCCTACCCGCCGGCCCAGCCGATACCTGCGCTTGCGATGATCAGCCAAACCCGCGCCGCCGCATGGGAACTCGATGACATCGATCCGTCCGATGAGGGCTTGGCGGACTACGCCGGTCCGCTGCTGGCCGACGTCGACTTCACCGCGTTCTCCCATTCGGCACTGGTCCGGCTGGCCGACGAGGTGTGCCTTCAGATGCACCTGCTGTACCTGTCGTTCGCGCTGGCGGTGCGCGCCCGTTGCGGGGACTCCGGCGAAGCGGCCGAGTTGGCGACGTCGGTGGGCCGCCGTCAGCTCACCGGGCTGGCCGGGCTGGCCGCGATGCGCATCAAGAACGCCATGCGACTGTCCGACGACATCGACGGGGCACTGCGCACCTTCGAGCTGCACCCGCTGCTCAATCCCGCCGGTTACGTGCAGGCCGACATCACCGGTGGCGTGTTGTCGGTGCGCCGCTCGCCCGCGCACGACGACGGTGCCTGGATCGCGCTGTGCTCACCGGAGTCGATCAATCCGCTGCAGGCGATCGCGACAGCAGTGAACCCGTACCTGCGGGTGGCGGTTGAGGGTGACGGCACCGACTGGAATCTTGAGCTGAGCGAAACCGACACCGCCGCAACCGAACTGCCCGAGGTGATGGTGACAAAGGTCAGCGGTGGCGCGAAATTCGTGTTCCGCACCCGAAAGTCGTTGCCGCTAACGGTTGTATAACCCTATGGTCTCGGCGGTGGCGGCACATCGCGCCGTGCCCCTATCGTGGTCACGACCCTCCGTTGTCGATCCAAGGTAAGCAGCATATGTACGACCCGCAGGGTGATGACGTCACCCAAGAAGCGGACGCAATCGGAGCGACCGCGTTGGCGCCGACGGTTTCGTCGGGGCCCGGCTCCGGTGTCGTGGACGCCTACGCCTGGTCGCAGGAAGACGGCAGCGCGGGCGCTCCTGAACCGGTGCCCTACGTTGAAGAGTTCTACGACCAGGATCCCGGCACCGGGCGGCGTCCGACAGCCGTGGCGCCGCCGGTGCCCGGCCGAAGGCACCCGTCGCATCTGCCGAAGATCGCGCTCTGGATCGGCCTGCTGGTCGCGCTGATCGCCGTCGCCGGCGCGCTCTACAGCCTGACCCGCATCACCGAGGAAGACACCCCGGTGGAGCCGGAGACCAGTGCGGTCGTGGTGCCGCTGCCGACGTCGCCCATCCCGCCTCCGCCGCCGCCGACCAGCAAACCGGCTCCGCCGCCGGTGGCCACCACCACCGCGCCGCCGCCGCCGGTAACCACCACGCAACCGCCGCCGGCGACCACCACGACGGTGCCGCCGACGACGACCACGACGGTTCCGCCGAGCACCACCACGACGACCCCGCCTCCGACGACGACCACTACCGTGCCCCCGACCACGACGGTTCCGCCGACCACCACGCAACCGCCGCCGAGTACGACGGTGCCGCCGACCAGCACCGTGCAGATGACCACCGAGTACTTGCGAATTCCGTTGGTGCCGATACCGATTCCGATCACGGTCCCGGAGAATTAGCCGGCGGTGCTAACCCCGGAACAGGGGCACCAGCACGGCGGCGGCGAACGCTTCGATCTCCGCGCGGGTCCGGATCTCCGGCGGCCCGTCGGGGGTGAGCAGCAGAGACTGGGTCATTCGGGCCAGAACCGCTGACAGGGAACCGATCTCGGCCGCATCGGTCGAGCCGCCGGAGCGTTCTCGCACCAGCCGGATGCGTTCGGCGAGGAAGGCCGACGCCAATTCCACCACGCGCCCGGCCCCGACCGTCAGTGCCCGCAGCGTCTCGTCGCGGTCCACTTCCAGGAGCTGGTGCAGCAGCCGGTTCTCCCGCACTTCGGTCAGGGTGGTCGTGCAGAACCGGACGATGTAGTCGTCGATCTCGGCGTCGGTGGGTGTTGCGGTCAGCTCGCCGGCCCCGGCGTCGATCTGCGTCAGCACCCGGGCGGCCTCATACAGGAAGGCCGCCGCGACGACCTCGTTCTTGGCGCCCAGCCGGCGATACAGCGTGGCGCGGTTGACCCCGGCGCGGCGGGCGATGTCGTCGGTGCTGGTCCGGCGCACCCCGGTCAGCGCGAACTGTTCCAGCGCGGCCTGAAGGATGGCGGCGTCGGCGTCAGAGCCGGCCTGCGGTGCCATGCCGAGCAGCGCGAACAGTGGATTGGCGGCCATCGGGGTTGAATCTACCGCCGCGCGACGTTGCCAACATGTGTGAACGATGCAACAATCATCGTCGTATTGTTGCATTCTTTTGAAGGGGTGTCATCGTGCCGATCGGGCAACCCAAGCCACCGGTGGACCGCGGTCTGAACCTGGCCGACTACGTCGGCGAGGGCTTCTTGTTCCTCGGCGCCGGTGTGACGGTGCTGCTGCAACTGGCCGAGCCGGGCGTCGGGCACGGCGTGGCCGACCACAGCACGGTGCTGTCGCGGCCGCTGGACCGACTGCGCACCACCATGACTTACATCTACGTCACCACGCTCGGCACCGATGACGAGCGTCGTGCCGTGGCCAAGATGGTCAACCAGGCGCACATTCCGGTGAAGTCGACACCGGACGGCCCGGTGGTCTACAACGGCTTCGACCCCGACCTGCAGCTGTGGGTGGCGGCCACGCTCTACAAGAACGGCCAGGACCTCTATGAGCGCTTCCTGGGTCCGATGGACGACGCCACCGCCGACCGGCTCTATGAGCAGTCCTCGGTCTACGGCACCACGCTGCAGGTCAAGCCGGAGATGTGGCCGGCGACTCGCGCCGACTTCGATGTGTACTGGGAGCGCAAGCTCGATGAGCTGTCCATCGACGACCACGTGCGGGCGTTCTGCGACAAGCTGGTCCGCGGGGGTGACTCGCCGTGGTTCATCCGGATCGGCATGCCGCTGAACCGCTGGATCACCCGGGGGCTGCTGCCGCCGCGACTGCGCGAGGAGCTGCACTGGAGCTGGAGTGCCCTTGACCAGCGACTGTTCGACGCGCTGATGACGGCGCTGCCCCCGGTGTACCGCCTGCTGCCGAGGACCGTCCGCTGGTTGCCGTCGCGCTACTACCTGTGGGCGATGCGCCGCCGCCTGAGCAGCGGGCGCCGGCTGATCGACGAGCGCGACCGGGTCGGCGCCGCCTGATACTGGCCGGCCGGCGCCCGTCGCAGGCACACTGGGGTGTGACCGCAGAAGCCTGCGGGTGCCAGAAGGAGTGGGCCATGGGCGAGGACGGAGCGTTCGGCTTCGATTCCGAGGATCTGGATCGGATGATGCGCGAGGCGGGTGAGGGGCTGCGCGCGGCGTTCGAGCGCTTCGCCGGCAGTACCGGCGCCTCCCGGGGAGGGGCCGGCTGGGGCGGGGTCTTCGCCGACCTGGCGCGGGCGGCGCGTGCCGAACCGTCCACGGCCGGCGAGAACGGCGACGGTGTGTGGGCCATCTACACCGTCGGCGAAGATGGCGCGGCGCGCGTCGAGCAGGTCTTCGCCGCTGAGATCGACGCGCTGCGGGCCAGCCAGCGCAACCCCGATCCCATGCGAAAAGTACGGTTTTTGCCATACGGAATTACTGTCGGTGTGCTCGACGACGACCTCGATGAGACAAGGTGACATAGCCCACTGGTGTCCGGGGCTGGTGTGGTTTGACTGGGGTCCCAGGTGGGTTACATTGCCAGCGTGTCCGAGATGAACCGTCGCAAAGCCATGCTCATGATGGGCGTCGGGGCCTTGGCTGCTGCTGCCCCGAACCCGCAGGCCAGAGCTGTTCCGGCGCCTCCTGGAACGCCTGGAGAACCGGGGCAGCCACCGGCTGCGGCGGGCGACCCGGCCGCTCCGACGACCTCCGCGAGCCCTGCGACACCCCCTGCGACCGGCGCCAAGACCGGCAGCTACATCTGGCACGACGAGTTCGACGGCCCGGCCGGCTCCTCCCCGGACCGGTCGAGGTGGACCGTCTCCAACCACCGCACGCCGATCCGGCGCCCGGTCGGCTGGGACCGGCCCGAGTTCTTCTACCAGTACCGCGACAGCCGCCAGAACGTCTTCCTCGACGGCAAGTCCAACCTGGTCATCCGCGGCACCCGGGAGGGCAACACCTACTTCGGTGGCCTGGTGCACGGCAACTGGCGCGGCGGCATCGGCACCACCTGGGAAGCCCGGATCAAGCTGAACTGCCAGACCGAGGGCTGCTGGCCCGGGTGGTGGCTGTCCAACGACGACCCCGGTCGCGAGGGCGAAATCGACCTCATGGAGTGGTACGGCAACGGCGAATGGCCGTCGGGCACCACCGTGCACGCCAACCCGTACGGCACCGCGTTCGAGACCCACCCGATTCCCGTCGACGGCAACTGGCACAACTGGCGGGTCACCTGGAACGCCAGCGGCATGTACTTCTGGCAGGACTACGTCGAGGGCATGGAGCCTTACTTCTCCGTCCCGGCCGTGGGCATCGAGAACATCGACGAGCCCGGCCGCGAATGGCCGTTCAACGACCCCGGCTACACCGTGTTCCCGATCCTGAACCTGGCGATCGGCGGCGCCGGCGCCGGCGACGCCCGTCGGGGCAGCTTCCCGGCCGACATGCTGATCGACTGGGTGCGCGTCTTCTAAGCCTGCTCGGTAGGCCGCCCCATGGCCCACCGTGCAGAGTTGTCCAGCCCCACCTGGTCTTTTGGCGGCCAAGTCTGCACGCTCGCGCACGGGGCAAGCTAGCTGGCGGTACGTTCCTCCAGCCAGGTCACTCCGTCCCGGGCCGCCTTGGTCAGCGCGCCGCGTTCACCGGCGTAGGCCGCGATCGCGCCCAGGCCGGGCAGTGCCCCCAGCCGCTGGTACCACTTGTTCGGGTGCGGCCGCTTGGCCACCTCGTCGAACGTCGCGCGCAGGATGCCGGCCAGCTGCCAGACCGTCCGGGTGATCACCACCGGGGTCGACGACGTGATCGACTGCAGCGGTTTCCACCCCGGTGGCGGCGTCTCGGGCAGCGGCTCGGGATCGGGCGGCGCCGGCACGTCGAAATCCTCGGCCAGCGGTCGTCGGCACAACACCTCCGAGAGCAGCCGCACCTGACCGTGCCGATCGGTGACGCCGTACTCGCGCGCCAGGGCGCACAGCACGATGGCGTGACTGACGAACCCGGCCAGCTCGCCCACCGGCAGGAAGCGGGCCAGCAGGCCGAAGGCCCCCGGTGAGGCCACCACCAGGGTGTTCAGCGCGCCGACCCGGTGCACCCACCAGTGCACACGCTGCTCGCGGCTCATCCGGTCCCAGGCGGCGGTGCCGGGCAGGTCGGCGGCGTTGATCAGCTGCGCCCCGGCGTTCAGCGCCCGGTCGCCGGCACTGGGTCCGCGCCCGGCCTCGCTGCGCCGGCGCCGCAACCGCCACCGGCGGACCCGATGCGTCAGGCCGCGCGGTGGTTTGAGCAGCCGGCGGGTGCGCTTGCGCAGTCCGATCGGGTCGGCCTCCGAGAGCAGGTCCAGCAGTGGGTTGATGACGGCGACCGCGCGCGTCAGCGCGTCGGCGACGTCGGCGTCGGTCAGGGTGGCGTGCGGCTTCGGGAACAGACCCATACCGGTGATTGTGCTGTGCCAGGCGGCTTGGCGTGGTGCCGACGGCGGGAAATGTGTCGGAGGCCCCGAGTAGCTTGACGGCCATGATCAGGGTGATTGTGGTGGTGTTGGCCGCCGGGGCGCTCGGTGTGTTGGATCCGGCGGCGCCCGCCGACGCCGCTCCGCGCTGTCTCTTCCAAGGCGATTGGAACTGCGAGGGCTCCCCGCCGTACCAGGGTCCGCTCATGCCGACCTGGGACACGCCCGGCACCTACGGGGGCTGGACGACGAATCCGGTTCAGTGCGATGTGGTCACCCGGGAGTGCCGCCAGGTGACGACGTATCCGTGACCGCTCGCCATGGAGCCGATGACGGGAATCGAACCCGCGTATTCAGCTTGGGAAGCTGATGTTCTGCCATTGAACTACATCGGCGTCGGTGCCCCAAAGGGACTTACGAAGGCTAACACCCGGCTGCGGGGAACGGCCCGGGGGTGAGCACCCCCGGCCTCACGTCATCACCGACCGGGCGGCCGGCATTCGACGCCGGGGTTCTGGCAGTACATCCCGATGCCGCCCCGGATGACACTCCCGCCCTGAACGTTCGACTGCGACAACTGGTTACCGGGAGAATGCAGCGCCGGAATCTGCGCCGAGATGAAGTCATCGATGACCGGCGAGGGCACGCTCGGAAGTGGATCGGACGGATCCGCGCCTACGGCCGGCGCTCCGACCAACACCGCGCAGGCGCAGAGCGCGCCGGCCGCCAGAGCGCGAGCGAAGCGTTGCCGCATCTTCGTCTCCCCGGAGTCATCGCCGGCAAACCACCGGCTGAAGTCCCAGGTTACTCTCGATCACCGCCGGAAATGCGGCGCAATATCGCGGTGCGGTTACGAACGCAAAACGGTATTTGTCGTGGTGACAGGCGAAACCGGAATCCGCTCCGGACCGCCCTAGCGTAGCGACCATGCTGTCGGCTACGTCAGTTCTGCGCCGGGTGGTCGTTCTCGCATGCGTGGGATGTCTGGTGGCGCCGTCGACCGGTGCCGAGCCGGCCCCCGACGCCGCCCCGGTAGCCGCGCAGGTGCCCCCGAAAGAAGCCGCCACCGTGCGCACCCCGGACGGGTGGACGCTGACCGTCGGCACCAAGGACGAGTCGCAGGTTCCGGTGCCGCCGTTGACCACCGCGATCTCCTCTCGCGAGTACGTGTCCAGCGGAACGTATTTCGCGGAGCTGATCGGACCGGAGGGGGCGACGCCAGAGGGAGTCCTGGAGGCCGGGTTCCAGATCGGCTGCGGAATCGACATGAGTACCGCCAACGGCGTCACGATGTCCGGTTCCGCCGGCATGGTTCCGGGATTGGGTGCGCAATTGCCGGTCCCGCCCGGGCCGGGTGCTCCGCTCCAGTTGCTGCCGGCCATGGCGACCCCGATCACCGGTGTGGTCACCGTCGGACTCAAGCCCGGTCTGGTGTTCATCGTGCCGGTGCATCAGAAGGAGTTCAGGGGAGCCCATCCCTGGGTCATGATCAGTGAGTTTCACGTCAAGATCGACGGCTGTGTCGGTCAGTCGTTCATTCGCTCCTATGCGGTGCTGACCCGCGTGACCGACGAATCCGACGTGGTGCTGTCCTACGTCGGGGCCACCGTGACCGTCTGAGCGGATACGCTCGTGCGGTGCTGCTCTCCGATCGCGATCTGCGGGCCGAAATCGCTTCCGGCCGACTGGGCATCGACCCCTTCGATGACGCCCTGGTCCAGCCCTCCAGCGTGGACGTCCGCCTCGACAGCCTGTTCCGGGTGTTCAACAACACCCGCTACACCCACATCGACCCCGCGAAGCAGCAGGACGAGCTGACCACGCTGGTCGAGCCGAAGGCCGGCGAGCCGTTCGTGCTGCATCCCGGCGAGTTCGTGCTGGGCTCCACCCTGGAGTGCTGCACGCTGCCGGAGGATCTGGCCGGCCGGCTCGAGGGCAAGTCGAGCCTGGGGCGCCTGGGCCTGCTCACCCACTCCACCGCGGGTTTCATCGACCCGGGCTTCTCCGGGCACATCACGTTGGAGCTGTCCAACGTGGCGAATCTGCCCATCACATTGTGGCCGGGAATGAAGATCGGCCAGTTGTGTCTGCTGCGGCTGACGAGTCCGGCGGAGCACCCCTACGGCAGCACGCGGGTAGGGTCGAAATATCAGGGCCAGCGCGGGCCGACGCCGTCCCGCTCCTACCAGAACTTCATCAAGTCCGGTTAGCCCTCGGATGTGACGGTCGCCGCGCGGCTGCGATGAAGCAGGTATCGGCCAGCCCTGGCAGGGTTCGCGCCCGCATCCTGGCCGATCAGCAGCAGGTGGAGGTTTTGTGGACATTGTTCTCGGGGTGTCGATGGCGCCCTCGACGGTCCGCATGGTGTTACTGGAAGGCGAGAACGCCGACGGCGTCACCGTGGATCACGACGACATCGCCTTCGCCGCCGGCACGCACACCGGCCCGCAGCGGGTGGTCTCCGCCATCCTGGGCACCCGCGAGGGAGCTCGCGAGGGCGGCTACCAGCTCAGTTCGACGGGCGTGACCTGCACCGATCCCGCTGAGGCGGCCGAGCTGCGTGAGGCTTTGGCCGGCCACAAGGTCGAGAACGTGATGTTGGTGTCGGCGTTTCTGGCCGCCGCCGCACTGGCCCAGGCGGTGGGCAGCGCGACCCGTTACGCCCGCACGGCCCTGCTGTTCGTTGAACCCGAGGCGGCGACGCTGGCGGTGGTCAGCTCCGACGACGGCTCGATCGCCGAGATCCGTCGTCAGCCGCTGTCGCGCGACGACGATCGCGCGGTCGGCGAGGTGGCCGAGCTCGCCGCCGGCGCCAAGGCGCTGCAGTCGCACCCGGACGGGTTGTTTGTGGTGGGCTCCGGCGTCAACGTGGCGATGATCAAGCCGGAATTGGAGAAGGTCAGCGACCTGCCGGTGATCGCCCCCGAGGAACCGGACATGGCGCTGGCCCGGGGAGCGGCGCTGGCCAGTGCGCACGCGCCGCTGTTCTCCTCGTCGACCCGGGCGCTGGCCTGGGCGCAGGACCCGGGCACCGGCGCGATGGGTGCGGGGCTGGTCAGTGCGGGGTACGCCTACGTCGCGGGCGGCGAGGTGGACTACAACGCCACGTCCGACAACGAGCCGCTGGCCTACAGTGCGGTTCCGGATTTCGGCGACAGCGGATTCATGCCGGTGTTGGCCCCCGAAGTCGACAACCCCGAGCTGGTCGATTCCCGGCTGCTGGACTTCAGCACCGCGGCGCTGCCCCGCCGCGAACGCAAGCCGATGCTGGTCACCGGCGCGGTCGCTGCACTGTTCGTGGTCGGGGTGGTCGGGTTGGCGATAGCGCTGGCGATGGGCATGCGATCGGCTGATGACCACAAGCCCGACGTGCGCGCCAACGTCGTCACCCACCAGGCGCCGCCTCCGCCGAAGGCCGTGGTTCCGCCACCGGTCCCGGAGGCGCCACCCGCTCCAGAGGCCCCGCCGGTGCCGGTCGAGGTGCCGGCTCCGCGAGCCGCCGTCCCGGCGCCGGCCCCGATCGCCCCGGCGCCGGCCCCGCCCCCGCCAGCCCTTCCGCCCCCGGTGATCCCGAACCTGCAGATCCCGGGGCTGCCCGGCGGCCCGCCGCTGTTCCCCGCACCGCCGCGCGGCGGGGGGCACGGTGGCGGCCGCGGCGGCGACGACGACGGCTGGGGTGACTGGGGCCACGGCGGTTGGGGTGGTGGCCATGGACGTGGTGGCGGTGGTGGTCATGGCCGCGGCGGCGGGGTGCCGTTCCTGCCGATCCCGGGCCTGCACTTCTGAGTGGGGATTTATCCCGGCCGGACCTAAGATGGGCTAAATAATTGCCGACCGTGACGGAGGAGGTGCGGTGGACATCGTCCTAGGCGTGTCGACGGCACCACCGTCCGTTCGCATGGTGCTGGTCGAAGGGGAGAACGCCGGCGGCGTCACGGTCGACGAAGACGGCTTCGAGGTCGACGGCGGCATCGTGACGTTCCCCGAGCGGGTGGTGTCGGCGATCCTGGGCACCCAGGAGAGTGCGCAGCAGGGCGGTTACCGCCTGGCGTCCACCGGCGTGACCGTGGCCGACCAGGTGCAGGCGGGCCAGCTGCGTGACGCGCTGGCCGACCGGCGGGTCGAGAACGTGATGCTGGTGTCGGCCTTCCTGGCAGCCGCGGCGCTGGCGCAGACGGTCGGCGGGGCCATCGGCTACGAGCGGACCGCGTTGATGTTCATCGAGCCCGACAAGGCGACCCTGGCCGTCGTAGACTCCTCCGACGGCTCGGTCACCGAGCTGCACCGGGTGTCGTTGCCCGCCGATGACGTCGCCGCCGTCGGTGAGTTGACCGCGCTGGCCGCCCAGGCCGGCCGGCTAGCATCGCGGCCCGAGGGTCTGTTCGTGGTCGGATCCGGGGTCAACGTCGAGGTGGTCAAGCCCGAGTTGGACGCGGCCAGCCCGCTGCCGGTCAGCGTGCCCGAGGAACCGGAGACGGCGCTGGCGCGAGGCGCGGCGTTGGCCAGTGCCCATGCGCCGCTGTTCGATTCGTCGACGTCAGCACTGGCGTGGGCACGCGATCCGGGCACCGGCATGCTCGATCCGGAGCTGGTCGCACTGGGCTACGCCTACCTGGCCGGCGGTGGTGCCACGGATTACGACGCCACCAACGGGGAGCAGGCACTGGCCTACAGCCAGGTCGCCGACGACAGTGGCTATCTGGACTTCACCGTCGACGACACCACCGGCAGCATCGACGAGAACTACCCGCCGAGCACCGGCATGCGGCTGTTCGACGACATCGAGGCGCCCCGGCAGCGTCGGCCTTTCCTGCTGGCCGGCAGCGGGCTGGCGGCGTTCTTCGTCGTCGGGGTGGCCAGTCTGGCCGTTGCGCTGGCTGTCACCATCCGGCCGACCGCGGCGGATCATCCGGTCCCGGGCAAGAACATCGTCGTACCGACTCAGGAGGCGCCGGTGATGGCGCCCATCGTGCCGCCGGCCCCGGCGGCGCCGGCCCCGCAGGCACCCGCTCCGGCTCCGGCGGCCCCCGCGCCGGTGGTTCGGGCGCCCGCGGCAAATCCGCCCGCGGCCCCCGCCCCGGTGGTTCCCGTTCCGGCTGCGCCGGCCCCGGCGGCTCCCGTACCGATACCGATCCCGGTGCCGGTCCAGATCCCTGCGCCCGCACCCGTCGTACCGCAGGCACCCGCCCCGGTGAAGCAACCCGACCTGCCGTCGATCTTCAACCCGCCCAAGCAGAGTCCGCCCAAGAACGACAACCCGTCGTGGCTGCCCGGTAACAACGGCGGCGGCAACAAGGACAGCAACCCGTCGTGGCTGCCCGGTAACAACGGCGGCAACAAGGACGACAAGCCGTCGTGGCTGCCCGGTAACAACGGCGGCGGCAACAAGGACGACAAGCCGTCGTGGCTGCCCGGTAACAACGGTGGTGGCGACGGTGGCAAAAAGGGCGGCAACCCGAACCCGTGGCTGCCCGGTAACAGCGGCGGGGGCAACAACAACCCGTGGCTGCCCGGGCTCGGTGGCGGCAACGGCGGCGGTTCGTGGTTCCCCGGCTTCGGCGGCGGCGGCGGTGGTGGCGGCGGCCGCGGTGGTGGCGGGCACGGCGGTTGGCCCTTCTGAGCCGGGTCCGAATCCACTAGCCTGACGGCGTGGACTACGCCTCAGCGTTACTCGATGAGACCCGTGCCCTCGGTGAACTGGTCCGCGCCGGTGATCCCGCGCTGCCGATCCCGACCTGCCCCGAGTGGAACCTCACCCAACTGTTCCGGCACGTGGGCCGCGGACATCGTTGGGCCGCACAGATCGTCGGCGACCGGATGGACCGTCCCCTGGACCCCCGCGACGTCGTCGGCGGCAAACCGCCCGCCGACACCGACGGGGCGATCGCCTGGCTGAACGACGGCGCGCTGCTGCTGCTCGACGCCGTTGCGCAGGTCGGACCCGACAACCCCGCATGGACGTTTCTGGGGCCCCGCCCGTCGGTGTGGTGGGTGCGCCGCCGCCTGCACGAGGCGACCGTGCACCGCGCCGACGTCGAGCTGGCTCGCGGCTCCGAGTTCACGATCGCACCGGCGCTGGCCGCTGACGGGATAGACGAGTGGCTCGACCTGATCACCGTGCGGCTCAGTCAGAATGAGCAGCCGCTGGCCGACGGCGTCAGCGTGCACCTGCACGCCACCGACGACAGCGTGGGCCCGGTCGGGGAGTGGACGATCAGCCGGTCCGGCGGTGCGGTGACCTGGGCGCATGAGCACGGCAAGTCATCGGTGGCGCTGCGCGGCCCGGTGCGCGACCTGTTCGTGGCGGTGATGCGCCGGGTTCCGGTGGCCGACACCGGCATCGCGATGTTCGGCGACACCGCGGTGTGGCAGAACTGGCTCGACCACACCGCGTTCTGACGCCGCGGCACACGGTAGTTTGCATCCCATGAGCACATCGGAGATCGCGACCGTCCTGGCCTGGCATGACGCTCTGGCCGCCGGCGACCTGGACACTTTGGAGAAGCTGTCCAGCGAGGACATCGAGGTGGCTGACGCCGGCGGTGCCGAGCAGGGCCGTCAGGCATTGCGGCGGTGGGCCGCTTCGGTGAGGCCGAACAGTGCGCTCGGACAGATGTACGTCCACCACGGTGTGGTGGTCGCCGAGCTGACACCGGCCGGAGCCAGCTCGGCGGAGGGGGTTGCGTTCCGGGTGGTGCACGACCACGTCACCGCGGTGTTCCGCCACGAGAATCTCGCTGAAGCGCTGTCCGCCACCGACGTCACCGAGGCCGATCGGGTCGACTGACGCTGACCGCGGCGCGCTGCAGGGACGCTTCGGCGTTCTCCCGGCTGTCGCCCATGCCGACGAACATGTCGACCATCATCGGGCTGAGCAGGTGGTCGGGTGGCCGGTCACCGTGGCTGAGGGCCCCGACGATCTCCAGCAGCACCATGCCATGGATCGCGCTCCAGATGCGCAGGGCAAAGTCGAACACGTCGTCTCGGCGGACCCTTCCGGTGTCGACGATCCGCTGTAGGGCGTTGACCAGTTGGCCGAACGACGTTGCCGCCACCGGCATCTCGGCGTCCGGCATCCGGAACAACTGCTGTGACGTCAGGCCGAACATCAGTCGGTAGCGCTGCGGACTCGCCAGCGCGAACTTCCGGTAGTGGTAACCCATGACGAAGAAGTCGGCCATCGGGTCGTCGGTCGTGGGCGCTGCGGCCAGTGCTTGGCCGAACCGTTCGAAGGACGCCGCGACGATAGCGTCCAGCAGGCCGTTCATCCCGCCGAAGTGGGTGTAGACGGCCATGGTCGAGGCCCCGATCTCGGCCGCCACCTTGCGGGCCTGCAACGCCTCGGGGCCGACGCTGTCCAGCAGGCGGGTACCGGCCTCGATCAGGCGCTCACGCGGACTCGAACTCACCCTTGCCATGCTGCCATAACAGTGTTATACATGTCGACATAACATCGTTATGGCCAGGAGGTGCCCGATGACCAACCCCTACCTTCAGGGCGGTTTCGCCCCGATCGCGCAGGAATACACCCTCACCGACCTCGCGGTGGCCGGGACCATCCCGGACTACCTGGACGGGCGTTACCTGCGCAACGGTCCCAACCCCGTCGGGGAGCTCGATCCCGCGACGTACCACTGGTTCATCGGCGACGGCATGGTCCACGGCGTCCGGATTCGTGACGGCAAGGCCGAGTGGTACCGCAACCGCTACGTGCGTGGACCTCAGACGGCCAGGGCGCTGGGTGAGCAGCCACGCGCGGGCCGGCACGCCGGGGCGTCGGGGATCGGCGCCAATACCAACGTGATCGGTCACGCCGGGCGCACGTTCGCGCTGATCGAGGGCGGCATCTCCTGCTACGAGCTGACCGACGAACTCGACACCGTCGGGGTTTGCGACTTCGACGCCACGCTGCCGGGCGGCTACACCGCGCACCCCAAGCGTGACCCGGACACCGGTGAGCTGCATGCGGTGTCCTACTCGTTCGCCCGCGGCAACACCGTGCAGTATTCGGTGATCGGCACCGACGGCCGGGCCCGGCGAACGGTGGACATCGAGGTGACCGGGTCGCCGATGATGCACGACTTCTCGCTGACCGAGAAGCATGTGGTCTTCTACGACCTGCCGGTGACGTTCGATGCCGGGCAGGTAGCCCAAGGCATCGCACCACCCGGGCTGCGACTGCCGGTCCGGCTGATTTTGAACGCGCTGATCGGCAGGGTGCGTATCCCCGACCCGCTCACGGCCCGACTGCCGCGCCGCGACCGCGACCCCCGGACGATGCCTTACCGGTGGAACCCGAAATACCCTGCGCGGGTTGGCGTCATGCCCAGAGAAGGTGGCAATGCGGACGTTCGCTGGTTCGAGGTGGAGCCCTGCTATGTGTTTCACCCGATGAACGCCTACGACGAGGGCGACACCGTGGTACTAGACGTGGTGCGGCACCCGAAGATGTTCGACACGGAGATGCGCGGCCCCGCCGAAGGTCTGCCCACCATGGAACGCTGGACGGTCGACCTGGCCGACGGCAAGGTTCGCGAGTCCCGGTTCGACGATCGCGGCCAGGAGTTCCCGCGGGTGGACGAACGCCGGGTCGGTAAACGGCACCGATTCGGGTATGCGGTGGGCATCGGCAATGGCGTGGTGCCGGAAGGGACGTTGCTCAAGCACGACCTGGTCGGCGGGACGACAGCGACCCGATCATTCGGCGATGGAAAACAGTTGGGCGAGTTCGTCTTCCATCCGGCCGCCACCGATGCCGCCGAAGATGACGGGGTGCTGATGGGCTTTGTCTACGACACCGCGGCAGATCGCAGCGCGCTGGCGATCCTGGACGCATCGACCATGGAGAACGTCGCCAGTATCGCTCTGCCGCACCGGGTTCCCGCCGGATTCCACGGCAACTGGGTACCGGCCGGGCAGTGAGGAGTTCGATCATGACCACGACAGTTGTACGCGTCGGCGACCCGGAGCGGGAACGCACCGCCGCCCGGCTCGGGCAGGCATTCACTCAGGGCTACCTCTCGATGCCGGAGTACGAGACGCGATTGGGCTCAGCGTTCGAGGCCCAGACCGCCACGGCGCTGGGTGATCTGGTGGCCGATCTTCCCGTCGAACGGATCAGACGCCAAGACCCGCAGCGTCGCGCCCAACGGCACGCCGCGGCCCGCCGCGGCGCCCGGATTCACCTGGGCGTCTACCTGGCGGTGTCCGTGCTGATGATCGCCATCTGGCTGGTGACCGCGATGTCAGTGGGCCAGTGGTACTTCTGGCCGGTGTGGCCGATCTTCGGCTGGGGGATCGGGGTGGTGTCCCACGTGCTCGCGTCGAAGAACTACTTGCGGTAGCCGACCAGGAAGTTGCCCAGCCGTTCGATGGCGTTGGCCAGATCACGTGCCCACGGCAGCGTGACGATGCGCAGGTGATCCGGTGCAGGCCAGTTGAATCCGGTGCCCTGGGTGACCAGGATCTTCTCCTGCAGCAGCAGGTCGAGGACCAGGTGCTCGTCGCTCTCGATCGGATAGACCTCGGGGTCCAGACGGGGGAACGCGTACAGCGCCCCGCGCGGCTTGGTGCAGCTGACGCCCGGAATCTCGTTGAGCTTCTTCCAGGCGACGTCACGCTGCTCCAGCAGGCGACCACCCGGCAGTACCAGTTCGTCGATGCTCTGGTGGCCGCCCAACGCCACCTGAATGGCATGCTGGGCAGGAACATTCGGGCACAGCCGCATGCTTGCCAGCAGGTTGATGCCCTCCAGGAAACTGGTCGCGTGCTCCTTGGGTCCGGTGATCACCACCCAGCCGGAGCGGTAGCCGGCCACCCGGTAGGCCTTCGACAGGCCGTTGAAGGTCAGGCACAGCAGGTCCGGCGCCAGGGCAGCCAGATTGATGTGCTCGGCGTCGTCGTAGAGGATCTTGTCGTAGATCTCGTCGGCCAGCAGCAGCAGTTGATGCTTGCGGGCCAACTCGACGATCTGGCTGAGCACTTCCCGGCTGTAGACCGCGCCGGTCGGATTGTTCGGGTTGATCACCACCAGCGCCTTGGTGCGCTCGGTGATCTTGGATTCCATGTGGGCGATGTCGGGTTGCCAGCCCTGGGTCTCGTCGCACAGGTAGTGCACCGGCGTGCCCCCGGCCAGTGACGTCGTCGCCGTCCACAACGGATAGTCCGGCGCCGGGATCAGCACCTCGTCGCCGTTGTCCAGCAGCGCCTGCAGCACCATGGAGATCAGCTCGGACACCCCATTGCCCAGGTAGACGTCGTCGACGTCGAAGCGGGGGAAATCCTCGATGAGTTCGTAGCGGGTGACCACGGCGCGACGTGCCGGAAGGATGCCCTGGGAGTCCGAGTAGCCCTGCGCGTAGGGCAGCGCCTGGATCATGTCCCGCATGATCACGTCGGGTGCGTCGAAGCCGAACGGCGCCGGGTTGCCGATGTTGAGCTTGAGGATGCGGTGGCCTTCGGCCTCCATCCGGGCGGCTTGGTCGTGGATCGGACCGCGGATCTCGTAGAGGACGTCCTGCAGTTTGGTCGACTGCGCGAACGTCCGCTGGCGGTGCGGACCGCCGGTGGCGGGCCACGGCATCTGAGGCACCTGATGAGTGGTCACGCTGTCAATGCTCCCACAACTGTCCAATGAAAATTTGCCTGAGAAACAAGTTGGGGCCGTATGTGCACGCACACGGCCCCAACCCGTTATCTCAGTGTTTGCCCGGTGGGCGTGCGCCGCGGGCGATCCCGAGCCCCTTGACCGGAGCCTGCTCGGCGGCCGGAGCTGCCGGCTCGGCGGGGGCCGCCGGTTCAGCCGGCGCCGCCGGTTCTGCCGGTGCTGCCTCGGCGGCAGGGGCGGGCTCAGCGGCCGGTGCCGCGGGAGCGGCCTTCTTGGCGCCGGGCTTGCGGGCACCTGCCGCCATCCCGAGTCCCACGACCGGGGCCGCGGGTGCTGCCGGTGCGGCGGGTGCCGCCTCGGCCGGAGCCGCCGGAGCCGCGCTTGCCTCCGCTGCCGGGGCAGCGGCCGGTGCCTCGGCGGCCGGGGCCGCCTTCTTGGCGCCGGGACGCTTGGCGCCGCCGGCCATCCCCAGCCCCTTGACCGGCGCTGCGGGGGCCGCACTCGCACTCGCCTCCGCTGCCGGAGCTGCCGCCGGTGCCTCGGCGGCCGGGGCCGCCTTCTTGGCGCCGGGACGCTTGGCGCCGCCGGCCATCCCCAACCCGGTGACGGGCTTGGTGGCGGCCGGGGCCGCTGCGGCGGCGGGCTTCTCCAGCGTCTGGACGGCCGCAGCCGCGGGTGCGGCCTGCTCGACCTTCTTCGGCCCTGCCTCGGCGGCCCTGGCGGCGGCGGTTCCCTTGGCGGGCAACGTCACTCCGGTCAGGTCCAGCGAGTCCAGCAGGATCTGGGCGATGTCGCGGACGTCCACACCGGTACGGCCAGAGGCCTCGATGCGGTCGTCGAGGCCGTCGCTGATCATCACCCGGCAGAACGGGCACGCGGTGGCGATGGTGGTGGCACCGGTGGCCAGCGCCTCGTCGACGCGGTCGTGGTTCACCCGCTTGCCGATGTGTTCTTCCATCCACATCCGTGCCCCGCCTGCGCCGCAGCAGAACGAGCGGTCGCGGTTACGCGGCATCTCGATCAGGTTGGCGCCCGCGGCCGTCACGAGCTCACGCGGCGGCTCGTAGACCTTGTTGTGCCGGCCCAGGAAGCACGGGTCGTGGTAGGTGACGTCCCGCGACATCGGGGTCACCGGCACGAGCCGCTTGTCCCGGATCAGCCGGTTGAGGACCTGGCTGTGGTGCAGCACGGTGTACTCACTGCCCAGCTGCGGGTATTCCCGCGAGATGGTGTTGAAGCAGTGCGGACAGCTGGCGATGATCTTGCGGTCCGGCTTGTCGAGGCCCTCGAACACCTCGTTGAGCATCTCGACGTTCTGGCTGGCCAGCTGCTGGAACAGGAACTCGTTGCCGGAACGACGGGCCGGGTCACCGGTGCAGGTCTCGCCGGTGCCCAGCACCAGGAACTTCACGCCGGCGGCGGCCAGCAGCTCCGCGGTCGCCTTGGTGGTCTTCTTGGCGCGGTCCTCATAGGCACCCGCGCAGCCCACCCAGAACAGGTACTCGAACCCGTCGAAGCTGTCGACGTCCTGGCCGTAGACCGGAATGTCGAAGCTGAGCTCATCGATCCAGCTGGTGCGCTCGCTGTTGTTCTGCCCCCACGGGTTGCCCTTGTTCTCCAGGTTCTTGAACAGCACGGCCAGCTCGGACGGGAACTCCGATTCGACCAGCACCTGATAGCGGCGCATGTCGACGATGTGGTCGATGTGCTCGATGTCGACCGGGCACTGCTCGACGCAGGCGCCGCAGTTGGTGCAGGACCACAGCACGTCGGGGTCGATCACGCCGCCCTGCTCGGCGGTGCCCACCAGCGGGCGCGCGGCCTGCTCGGGGCCGGAGCCGCCGATACGCTCAAAGCCCTTTTCCGGCACGTGATGTCCGGCCAGCGGCTCGGCGCCGGCCAGGTCGACGTCACCCTCGGGCATCGGCTTGTCACCGAGCAGGTAGGGGGCCTTGGCCATCCAGTGGTCGCGCAGATCCATGATGAGCAGCTTCGGGCTGAGCGGCTTGCCGGTGTTCCAGGCCGGGCACTGCGACTGGCATCGCCCGCACTCGGTGCAGGTGGCGAAGTCGAGCATGCCCTTCCAGGAGAAGTCTTCGATCTTGCCGCGGCCGAACACCGCCTCCTCGGGCGGGTTGTCGAAGTCCAGCGCCTCGCCCTCGTACTCGATCGGCAGCAGCGGGCCCAGGCCGTTGGGCAGCCGCTTGAAGGTGACATTGACCGGCGCCAGGAAGATGTGCAGGTGCTTGGAGTGCAGCACGATCAGCAGGAAGCCCAGTGCCACCGCGACGTGCAGCAGCAGCGCGACGGTCTCGATGGTCTCGTTGGTGGCGAGCCCCAGCGGCTCCATGACCTTGCCCATCAGGTGCGACAGGTAGGCACCCTTGCCGTAGGGCAGGCTGCCGGTGTTGGCCGCGGCGCCGCGCAGCAACAGGAAGGTCCACACGACGTTGAGGATCATCACCAGGATCAGCCAGGCGCCGCCGTTGTGCGAGCCGTAGAACCGCGATGACCGGCCGTGCTCGGTCGGGTTGCGCAGGACCCGGATGATCATGAACACAACGATCGACAGCGTGACCGCGGTGATGAAGAAGTCCTGCATGAAGCCCAGGAAGTCCCAGTGGCCGATGATCGGGATCGCGAAGTGCGCGTCGAACATCTGGCCGTAGGCCTCGATGTACACGGTGATCAGGACGAAGAACGCCCACATGGTGAAGAAGTGGGCGATACCGGGGATCGACCACTTCAGCAGCTTGGCCTGACCGGCGACCTCACGGATCTGGGTCCACACCCGGGTCTTGACGTCGGTGGTCCGCTCGGCGCCGACCTTCACGCCCGACATCACCAGGCGGTAGAGCCAGAACACCCGGCGTGCGGCCAGCAGGCCGACGAACGCCGTCATGGACAGGCCGACCACCAGCCTGATCAGCATCTGGACATTTTCGGTCACGGAGCGTCCCTCCCATCCACAAGTTACCAATCAGTAACTTAGCTATGGTTACTGACGGGTAACTTATCGCCAATCTTGCGCAATAGCTGCTCAAGCCCTACTCGGTCGCCCATAGTGCCATCCCGGTCCCGCCCAGCGTGACGCAGGCTGGCCTAACTGTATCGGCCGGCGACCATTTGGTTGGGCTTTCGCGCTGGCGGCGCTAGGGGCGATTCACAGTCCCGGCGGCAGCGGAATCACGATCTCCGACGGTCGCGTTGGCGCAGGGTTCGTGGTGCTGGGGGTCGGGGTCGCTGTGGTGGTCGGGGTCGCTGTGGTCGACGGGGCCGTTGTGGTCGCCGGGGTGGTGGAGGTCGGCGACTGCGTGGTGGTCTCCGAACTGGTGGGGGCCTGGGTCGTCGGCTCGGTCGTCGTCTCGGCCGTGGTGGCAGGCGGGGCGTTCTCGTCGGTGGTGGCAGGGGCGGCGGGCTCCGGGGCCGGCGCGGCGGGTTCGCCGGTGGGCTCTTCGGAGGGGGCGGCCGTGGTGGCGGAGACCGACGTCGTCGTTGTTGTCGTACCGTGCTCGTCGCTCTTGTTGGCCAGCCGAACCATGCTCCACACCAGCGCTGCGATGAGCAGCGCCGTCAGCACACCCAGGCCGACCAGCGACAATGGACGCAGATACCACGGGGTAGGCGGCGGCGGTTCGGGTGACGGGGGCTGTGACCAGTCCGGCTGCTGTCCGGTGGGCTCGCGGTACTCGCTGTAGCCGACCGGCTCCTTGTGTTCGCTGCCCCCGCGGTAGTCGAAATCGGCCATCTGGGTCGGTTCGTTGTTGGGGTCGTCCGGCGTTCGCTCCACGCGTACCGATGGTAGGTGCCGCGGCTGACGAAACCCCACGACGACACCTGACGGCTAACTGTGCCGCGCCTCCGCGCGCCGCGCAACAAGTCCGAACGCCGCGCGCCAGCCGAGCAGCAACACTGCGGTCACCGTCGACGCCACCACGATGAAACTGCCCGCCACGCCCGCCGATGTCAGTGCGCGCAGCAGCATTCCGACCGCCACGGTCGACACCCACACGATGACGCCGGTCGGCATCACCGCGGTGGGCCGCCGCCAGCCTTGCGCGACCAGCCAACCCAGCACGGTCCCGCTCAGAAACGGCCAGGCGGTGGTCGCCAAACCGGCCAGGTTGATGCCTTCGTCGTGGCTGCGCCGGCCGAGGGCGCAGAAGACCAATACGGCCACCACGTCGATGCCGAGCCAGGCAGGTCGGTGCTGGGGTTGCATGCGGCCCGACCTACCGGTGCGGCGGCAGGGTGATCACGGTCGGAATCTCGGGGACCTTCGGGATCGGCGGAATGGTGATCACCGAGGGCAGCGACGGCAGACGGTGGTGGTGTTCCGGCGGCGCGCTGGGCGCCGGTGTTGCCGGGCCGGCGGGCGGTTTCGGCGCCGGTGCCTGCCCGGTCTGGTTGGGCGGCGCGGCGGTGGTGCTGCTGGTCGCGCTGGAGCTGCTGGTGGTGCTGGATGTGCTCGACGACGAGCTGGTGGTGCTCGACGTGCTCGACGAGCTGCTGGCCGGACTGGTGCTGCCGCCACCGGGGCCGTGACTGGTCAGCTGGATGATGCCCCAGATCACCAGGGCGAGCATCACCGCGATCAGCCCGACCCAGGCGATCAGCACCGGCTTGCGGCGGAACCAGGGCAGCGGCAGTTGCCCGACCGGATCGGTCGGGGTGTCCGTGGGCGGCTGTTCGAACTGCTGGTTGTAGGCGGCGTATTGGGTCGGCATGTCGGCGGGTCGGTAGCCGGGATTGCCCGGCCGGCCTGGGCCGGCGGGGCCGAACGGGGCCGGCGAGGGGCCGGGCTGCTGTGGACCGCTCTGGCGGTGCCGAATGGACTGGGTGGGGTCGCTGCTGGGGCCGCCGGGACCGCTGCCGGGACCCTCTGAAGATCCGAATCGCGCCATTCCACCGAGAGTAACGGAAACCGCCCAACGATGAATGAACCCAGATGTCAGAACGTCTCGACGTTGTCGATGCTGACGAACATGCCGTGGCCGGTGCGGTCGTTGGTGAAGCGGGTGCCGTTGGTGTCAGCGGTGATTCGCCAGTCCAGCGCCTGATAGGCCTGGTAGTCGATGGTGACGACCGGGATATCGCCGAGGTTGCCGAGCACCCACTGCACGGTGCCGTCGGAGCTGACGCTGACGCCGTTGGCGTGCATGCCGTTCTTGAGTGGGCTGTTGGTGAACTCGGCCTCGCACTCGACCAGCCGCGCCGAGATCTGGCAGCGGGTTCGGCCGGATTTCGTCTCGATGAACACATAGCCGCTCTCGGTGGGGGGCAGCTGCTCGGCGTCGGACGGCTTGCGGGGAGTGGGGGGCTTGGTCGGGGAAGTGCTCGACGGCGGCGGTGGCGTGCTGGATCGGGGTGGCCGAAACGACGGCTCCGCCGGGCCGCCGCCCGGAACGGCGGTCGGGTGGCCGTCGACGGTCGAACTGCAGCCGGCCAGCAGCAGCACCGCAGCCAGCGTCAGCTGCGCGCCGAGCCTCCTCGGTGTTATCTGATCCGACAACCCCACCTGATCCCCCGCCGATATTGGTTGACGCCAAGGGTACGCACGTTGTGACGCGAGTGGCTGCGGTGACGCGCGCGTCGGCGCCAATAGGCAGGCGTCGGTCAGGAGACGGTCAGGAAAGGTCCCGGAACACCAAGGCGAAGCCTGCGCCGGCCATGATGGCGGCAAGTCCGTAGCCGAGCGCCGACCACCATCCGGCGTGCAGGTAGGCGGTGATCGCCACTACCGCGATAGCGCAGAAGATCAACGCCATTCCGTACAGCGGCGGCTTGGCGGCATATCTGTTGCGGGCCATGTCTTTTCGGCCTTCTACTCGTCGGGTTCCGCCTGTGCTGACACAGCGGTTGATTGCTCGGGATCAGCCAGAATGGGCGGCGCGGCCGCGGCGGCGACCCGCCCGCGTGCCAGGAACCAGCCGATGATCAGTGCCGGCGCGCCGATAAGCACCGCGGCCCGGATCCAGGTGCCGTACTCGGGGTCGAACAGCATCAGGACCACCACGGCGGCCAGGAACGTCAAAGTGGCGTATCCGCTGTAGGGGGCCAGCGGCATCTGGAACCCGGGCCGGCGCAGTTGCCCGGTCTTGGTCAGGTGGAAGAACCGCAGTTGGCAGGCCACGATCGTGGACCACGCGGCCACCACTCCCAGGGCGGCGATGTTGAGCACGATTTCGAAGGCGTGCTCCGGTATCACCGCATTGAGCGCCACCCCGAACAGGCCGATCCCTCCGGTCAGCAGAATCCCGCCGTAGGGCACACCGTTTCGCGACAACGGTGCGGTGAATTTCGGCCCGCTGCCGTTGACCGCCATCGACCGCAGAATCCGGCCAGTGGAGTACAGCCCGGCGTTGAGGCTGGAGAACGCCGCGGTCAGCACCACCAGGTTCATCAGGCCGCCGGCCCCGGTGAAACCGATCTTGGAGAAGAACGTCACGAACGGGCTCTCGCCGTGCCGGTAGGCGGTGTAGGGCAGCAGCAGCGCCAGCAGTACTACCGACCCGATGTAGAAGACGGCGATGCGGGCCACCACGGAGTTGATCGCGCGCGGCATGATCTTCTCCGGCTCGGCGGTCTCCCCCGCCGCGGTGCCGACCAGTTCGACTGCGGCGTAGGAGAACACCACGCCCGAGGTGACCAGCACCAGCGGCAGAATCCCGGTCGGCAGGAAACCGCCGTTCTCACCCCACAGGTGCAGGCCGGTGTCCTGGCCGTCGACCTGGAAGCGCCCACCGAGAAAGATCGTCCCGATGACCAGGAACGTCATCAGCGCAACCACTTTGATCAGTGCCGCCCAGAACTCCAACTCGCCGAAGAGCTTCACCGAGATCAGGTTCATCGCCACCACCGCCACCAGAGCGGTCAGCGCCAATGTCCACTGTGGAAACATGCGGAACGCGCCCCAATAGTGGAAGTAGGTCGCGATCGCGGTGGTGTCCACGATGCCGGTCATCGACCAGTTCAGGAAGTACAGCCAGCCCGCGACGAAAGCTGTTTTCTCTCCGAAGAATTCCCGCGCGTACGACACGAACGACCCCGACGCCGGACGGTGCAGCACCAGTTCGCCCAGTGCCCGCAGGATGAAGAACACGAAGACGCCGCAGATCCCGTAGACCAGAAACAGGGCGGGTCCGGCCTCATGGAGTCGCCGTCCGGCTCCCAGGAACAGCCCGGTTCCGATCGCCCCGCCGATCGCGATCATCTGCACCTGTCGGGGGGACAGCCCCTTGTGGTAGCCCTCGTCTTCGCGGGCCAGTGCGGCCGGGGAGGTCAGGTGACGGTCGGGGGCTTGGGACATCGGTGCAGGGTAACGCACCGGGAGAACGACGGCGGGTTTGAGCGGTATGGCTGCCGGGGCGGAAACGGCGGACGGCTCAGGTGGTGCCCGGCCCGACCGCTTCTGCGCCGAGTTCGTCGGGCGGGACCCGGTGGCCATCGGTGCAACGGATCTCGACCGCTGCGTCGGCCCCGCACCCCAGATGTGTCAGGCGAAGGCGCCCGCGGTTGGGCAGGTGGCGTTTCCCCCACTGAAACATCGCCCACACCACCGGCATGAAATCGATACCGGCCTCCGTCAGGACGTATTCGTCGCGGCTGCGCTTGCCGGGCTCACGGTAGGGCCGGCGGGCCAGTAGGCCCAGGTCGACGAGTTCGGTGAGCCGTGTCGCGGTGGCGGCCTTGGTGATGCCAACGCGGTGCACGAAGTCGTCGAACCTGGTGGTGCCGTAGTAGGCCTCGCGCATGACCAGCATCGCGGACTTGGTGCCCACGACGGCCATGGTTTTTTCGACCGGACACTCACCGATTGCCGACCAGGCGTCGCGGTCGACAAGTGGGCCCTGCAGAAATGCCATTCCAGCCTCCTCGTCTCTGGGTTGACTCTACTATACTCAGAGTGTATAGCTGGGTATAGAAAACAATACTCAGTACGTGGTGAGGAAATTGAGATGAGCGGATATCACGATCGCGACGCCGTCATCGTCGGCGCCGTGCGCTCCCCGGTCGGCAAGGGCAAGCCCGGTGGTGCGCTGCACGACGTTCTGCCCGCAGACCTGCTCGCACACAGCCTGGGCGAGCTGGTCCGGCGCGCCGGGATCGACCCGGTCCACATCGACGACGTCATCGCCGGTGCCGTCACCCAGGTGGGCGATCAAGCCGCCAATATCGGGCGTAATGCGCTGCTGGGAGCCGGGTTCCCGGATTCGGTCCCCGGCACCACGATTGATCGGCAGTGTGGCAGTAGCCAGCAGGCGATCAGTTTCGCGGCCCAGGGCGTCGTGGCCGGCGCCTACGACGTTGTCATCGCGGCCGGGGTCGAGTCGATGAGCCGTGTCCCGATGGGCGCGTCGATCCTGCCCGGCAGCAACCCATTCGGCGACGCGATGGCTCGACGTTATCCGGAAGGTCTGGTGCCGCAGGGCATCAGTGCCGAGCTGATCGCCGCTCGGTGGGGGTTTTCCCGGGCCGAACTCGACGAGTTCTCAGCCAGCAGTCACGAGAAGGCGGCGGCAGCCACCAAGGACGGGCTCTTCGACGATGAACTCGCTCCGCTCGCCGGGCTCGCGAGCGACGAGATCATCCGACCCGGAACCACCGTCGAGACCCTGGCGGTGCTGCGGCCGGCGTTCTACGACGAGGCGATGCAAGCGCGTTTCCCGCAGATCAAGTGGGAGATCACCGCTGGAAACTCGTCGCCGCTGTCCGATGGCAGTGCGGCCGTACTGATCACCAGTGGCAGGGCCGCGAGAAAAATGGGTCTGCGACCGCTCGCGCGGATCCACACCAGCACGGTCGTCGGATCAGATCCGCTGTACATGCTCACAGGAGTCATTCCGGCCACCGAAAAGGTGCTACGGCGTGCCGGGCTGGCGTTGGCCGACATCGACCTGTTCGAGGTCAATGAGGCGTTTGCCCCGGTGGTGCTGGCCTGGGCGAAGGAGACCGGCGCAGACCTGGCCAAGACGAACGTCAACGGCGGTGCCATCGCGATCGGTCATCCGTTGGGTGCCAGCGGCGCACGCCTCACGACAACCCTGGTCAACGCGTTGCGGCACAACGGAAAACGGTTCGGACTGCAGACCATGTGCGAGGGCGGCGGAATGGCCAACGCCACCATCATCGAACGTCTCGACTAGAGAAGGAAGCCGACAATGAATGCAGTTCGAGCTGCCGCCGTGCAGATCAGCCCGGTGCTGTACAGCCGGGAAGGAACCGTCGAGCGGGTCGTCGCCAAGATCGAGCAGCTGTCGCGCGAGGGCGTGCAGTTCGCGACCTTTCCGGAGACCGTCATCCCCTACTACCCCTACTTCTCGTTCGTGCAGCGTCCGTACGAGATGCGGGCGCAGCACCTCAAGCTGATGGAACAGGCCGTGACCATCCCGTCGCCAGAAGTCGACGCGATAGGTGCTGCGGCCCGGCAGGCCCAGATGGTGGTTTCCATCGGTGTCACCGAACGCGACGGCGGGTCGCTGTACAACACCCAGCTGCTCTTCGACGCCGACGGCAGCCTGCTGCAACGCCGGCGCAAGGTGATGCCGACCTACCACGAACGGATGATCTGGGGGCAGGGCGACGGCAGTGGGCTGCGTGTCGTCGACAGCACGGTCGGGCGGATCGGGCAACTGGCCTGCTGGGAGCATTACATCCCATTGGCGCGCTACGCCCTGATCGCCGATGGCGAGCAGATCCACGCGGGCATGTGGCCCGGGTCGTTCGCCGGCGACCTGTTCGCGCAGCAGACCGAGATAAGCGTGCGCAACCACGCACTGGAGTCGGCCACCTTCGTGGTGAATGCCACCGCCTGGTTGAACGCCGACCAGCAGGCGCAGATCATGGCCGACACCGGGTGCGCGATCGGCCCCATCTCGGGCGGGTGCTTCACCGCGATCGTCTCCCCGCACGGCGAACTGCTCGGCGACCCATTGCGTTTCGGCGAGGGTGAGGTGATCGCGGACCTTGACTTCTCGTTGATCGATGCCCGCAAGTCTCAGATGGACGCCGCTGGCCACTACAGCCGCCCGGACCTGCTGAGCCTGCTGGTGGACCGCACCCCGCGGGCACATGTCCGTGACCGTTCCGAAGGGCCGACGGCCATCGATGTCGAGGAGCCGGACTATGTCGCAGTCTGATCCGCTCGAGATCCCCTTCGGCGGAGTCCGGGTGCGATACGAGAGTGCCAAGAGCTACGACGAGCTGGTTGCCGCGCTGCTCGCCGACGTCGGCGAGCAGCCGGTTCCGGTCGATGATTTCCCGAAGGATTTCGATACCTGGGAGTCCTATCGTTCCCAGGTCGAAACCCACGTCGGTGCAAGCGGATTCATGTTGTTCACGACGTTCGACCATGGCGGGTGGATCGCGAAAGCCGGCATCGATCGGAAGGTGTTGCGGGTCATCATCGGCAACCCGCTGATCGCGATCACGATGTTGCGCCACGACGTGACCGCGGGCCTGTTCGCGCCGGTGGAGTTGCTGCTGGTCGGTGAGCACCACGGTGGCAGCAGTCTGACCTACGTCAAGCCGTCGTCGCTGATGGTGGTGGACGACAACCCGGCGCTGTCGGTGGCCGCCGAACAACTCGACGTCAAACTGGCCGCGCTGGCTGCGAAGGTCACGGCATGACGGTGCGCATATTCGTCGCAGGCGCTTCGGGTGTCATCGGCGTTCGTCTGGTGCCCATGCTCGTCGCTGCCGGCCACACCGTCGGCGCCATGACGAGATCGGCCGAGAAGGCCGATCGGCTCGCTCAACTGGGGGCGCAACCGATCGTCTGCGACGTCTTCGATCGTCCTGCGCTGACCCGGGCCGTTCGTTCGTTTGCACCTGGCGTGCTGTTGCACGAGCTGACAGATCTACCCGACGATCTGGTGGACCTGCCCGAGGAGTCGTTACTCAATGCCCGAATACGGGCGGAGGGCACCCGCAATCTCCTCGACGCGGTGGACCCGTCGAAACCGGCGAGGGTCATTGCCCAAAGCGTCGCGTGGACGATGCGCCCTGGTCCGGAGGCCGACGCGGTGGCCGCTCTCGAGGACGCCGTGCTCGCGGTGGGAGGTGTGGTTCTGCGTTACGGGCTGTTCTACGGGCCCGGTACCTACTACCAGCGGGAACTTCCGTCGGCGCCACGCGTGCATATCAACACTGCCGCGGCACGCACCGTGGAAGCCCTCGACGCGCACCCGGGCATCGTGACGGTCATTGACACTTGACCTGCGCGCGGCGGGGTCGCTCGGTCATTCAATTGCATTTATTGCAATAGCCGCATATTTTATCGTATATCGGGGTGGCCGCACCGGCATCCGGCCGACGGTCGCCGCGCTACCCCCGACGGAAGGGCGTCGCGACCATGGCCGCCACCGCAATCGCGCTCTATGTAAGCTTCGCCGCTCTCGGCTTCGGCTGGCGCAGCTGGCTGCAGTACCGCCGCACCGGAAGCTCCGGATTCCGCGGCGTCAGCGGCGAGCTCGGGTCAGTGGAATGGCTGGCGGGTGTCGGATTCGTGGTCTCGATCATCGCCGGCTTCGCGGCCCCGGTGTTGCAGCTGGTCGGTGCGGTCTCGCCGATCCCGGTGCTGAACATGCCGTGGTTGCAGGCGATCGGCACGGTCGTGGCCGTCGCCGGCATCGCGGCAACCCTGTACAGCCAGCGCGACATGGGCGAGTCCTGGCGCATCGGCGTCGACGTCGGCGAGACCACCACCCTGGTCCGTCACGGCGTGTTCGCGCTGGTGCGCAACCCGATCTACACCGCCATGCTGGCCTTCGCCGCCGGCATCACCCTCATGGCACCGAACCCCCTTGCCCTGGTCGCATTCGCTGTGCTGCTGGCCACGATCGAACTACAGGTCCGCGTGGTCGAAGAGCCTTACCTGGCCCGTGTCCACGGCGATGCCTACCGGGACTACTGCCGCGCAACTGGTCGTTTTCTGCCCGCCGTCGGCCGCGCCCGCTGAGCAGGCACTTACCGCCCCTGGTCAACCAGTGGCTCCAGCCCGTTGCCGATGAGATTCACCGGCTCGGACCCTTGACTTTTCTATCACTAAAAGCGTTAAGTTTTAGAAGTTCAGGTATTTCTGGCTTCTAACTCAGTAACGAGGGATCGCATGAATCACCCACACCGCTTCAGCAACATCGGCGCTTTCGCCAGGGCACGTCGTCGCAACCGGGCGACCGGCGCCGGTGCGTCGGTAGCCGCTTTCCTGGCTTTCGGCATGGCCCCGACCGGCCTGCCGAGTGCCCACGCCGACTTGGACGATCTGTTCGAGATCGTCTCCGCCGACCTCTTCGGCACCGCTGACGGTGACGTCAGCTTCCTCAACGGTGCGGATGCGATGGTCGTGTTCGCGAACCTGCACACCGACCTGCAGGGCTGGCTCGGCGAAGCCGATAACGCCGACCTCATCAACCAGATCAACCAGCCGTGGATCGACTTGTTCGGGCGCGGCCTGATCGGCAACGGCATTCAGATCGGCGACCCGCTCGGTGACGGCACCTGGGACGGCGGCAACGAGGCAGTCTTCGGCTCGCTGGGACTCGGCGACCTGCACGACGGCGGCCTGCTCTTCGGCGACGGGGCCGCCGGCCTCGACGGCGGGACCAACATCGACGGTGAATCGGTGGGCGACGCCGGCCTCAGCGGCGGCAACGCCGGCCTGTTCGGGTTCGGCGGCACGGGCGGTGCCGGCGCCGATGGCGGCGCCGGGGGTGACGGCGGAACCGGCGGGTGGCTGTACGGCAACGGCGGTGACGGCGGTCTGGGCGGGGTGGGTACCGGCACAGTGGGCCCCGGTGCCGGCGGCAATGGTGGCGCCGGGGGCGCCCTGTACGGCGACGGCGGCGACGGCGGAGTGGGTGGTACCGGGGCACATGGCGCCAACGGCACCGCCGGGGGCTTGGGCAGCTTCGACGCCGCCGGTACCGGCGACGGCGGCCATGGCGGTGTCGGCGGTGACGGGCTGGTCGGTGGCAGCGGCGGCAACGGCGGCGAGGCCGGGCGCTTCGGAGGCAACGGCGGCAGCGGCGGTGCCGGCGGCGCCGGAGGGGCTGCCGGCGATGGCGGTACCGGTGGTCATGGCGCAGGTGGCACGGCCGATCACAACGAGGGTGGCAACGGCGGCGACGGTGGCAATGGCGGCGACGGCGGCAAGGGCGGTGCAGGAGGCAACGGGGGTGCGGCCACAGCTGGCACCGCCGGCGCCCGCGGTGCCGGCGGCGCCAGTGGCGACGCCGGTCACGGTGGGGCCGGTGGCACCGGCGGCGTCTCGACCGGCTTCTTCAAGCACGCCGGCACCGGTGGTGACGGCGGTGCGGGCGGGTCCAGCGACGGCGGTACCGGCGGGGCCGGCGGCATCGGTGCTGCCGGCGGGTTCGGAGCCGGCGGTGGCGGTGGTGGTGGCGGCGGTGCCGGCAACGGTGCAGGCAGTGTTGGCGGCAGTGGTGGCAACGGCGGCGTCGGTGGCGGCAGCAGCCAGATTCTCGGTAACGCCGGACCGGCAAGTGGCGGCGCCGGCGGTACCGGCGGCGCCGGCAACGCCGGCGGTACCGGGGGTGACGGCGGCGTCGGCGGCAAGGGTGGCGGCAACTTCTCCGCCGGCGGAGACGGTGGCGACGGCGGCAACGGCACCGGCGCCGATGCCCGCGGTGGCGATGGCGGCGACGGTGGTGCGGGCGGCGGACAGAACTCCCTCGGTGGCGATGGCGGCGACGGTGGTGACGGCAACGGCCCCGACAGCTCCGGCGGTGCAGGCGGCAGCGGTGGTGCCGGTGCAGCTCAGAACTCGGGAGGCCAGAACGGCACCCAAGGCGGCGACGCGACCGCCGGCCAGACCGGTACGGCCGGAGCGGACGGCGCCAACGGTTAGCGGCGCCGGTATCGGCTCCCGGGAACAAACTCCGGACCCCGCTCGTTGACCCCTTCGACAAGTTGAGTCACAAGCACTCAAGTCTGAGTTGACAGCAAGGCGCCTACAAGAGCATTCTTGAGCGCAGTCCGCTCAGACTCCACAATCTCTAACCAGGGAGGAAACAACCATGGCTCGTGCGGTCGGAATCGACCTCGGGACTACCAACTCTTGCGTCTCGGTGCTGGAGGGCGGCGACCCCGTCGTCGTAGCCAACTCAGAGGGCTCGCGCACCACCCCGTCGGTCGTCGCATTCGCGCGCAACGGCGAGGTGCTGGTAGGCCAGCCCGCCAAGAACCAGGCGGTCACCAACGTCGACCGCACCATCCGCTCGGTCAAGCGCCACATGGGCAGCGACTGGAAGGTCGAGATCGACGGCAAGGACTACACCGCGCAGGAGATCAGCGCCCGCGTGCTGATGAAGCTCAAGCGCGACGCGGAGGCCTACCTCGGTGAGGACATCACCGACGCCGTCATCACCGTGCCCGCCTACTTCAACGACGCCCAGCGTCAGGCCACCAAGGAAGCCGGCCAGATCGCCGGTATGAACGTGCTGCGGATCGTCAACGAGCCGACCGCGGCCGCGCTGGCCTACGGCCTGGACAAGGGGCAGAAGGAACAGACCATCCTGGTGTTCGACCTCGGTGGCGGTACCTTCGACGTCTCGCTGCTGGAGATCGGTGAGGGTGTCGTCGAGGTGCGGGCCACCTCCGGTGACAACCACCTCGGTGGCGACGACTGGGACGACCGGGTCGTCGAGTGGCTGGTCGACAAGTTCAAGGGCACCTCGGGTATCGACCTGACCAAGGACAAGATGGCGATGCAGCGGCTGCGTGAGGCGGCCGAGAAGGCAAAAATTGAACTCAGCTCGAGTCAATCCACCTCGATCAACCTGCCCTACATCACCGTCGACGCCGACAAGAACCCGCTGTTCCTCGACGAGCAGCTGACCCGCTCGGAGTTCCAGAAGATCACCCAGGATCTGCTGGACCGCACCCGCAAGCCGTTCCAGTCGGTCATCAAGGACGCCGGCATCCCGGTCGGCGACATCGACCACGTGGTGCTGGTGGGTGGTTCCACCCGTATGCCCGCGGTGACCGAGTTGGTCAAGGAGCTGACCGGCGGCCAGGAGCCCAACAAGGGCGTCAACCCCGATGAGGTTGTCGCCGTGGGTGCCGCGTTGCAGGCCGGTGTCCTCAAGGGTGAGGTGAAAGACGTTCTGCTGCTTGACGTCACCCCGCTGTCGCTTGGTATCGAGACCAAGGGCGGCGTGATGACCAAGCTGATCGAGCGCAACACCACCATCCCGACCAAGCGCAGCGAGACCTTCACCACCGCCGACGACAACCAGCCGTCGGTGCAGATCCAGGTCTTCCAGGGTGAGCGTGAAATCGCTTCGCACAACAAGCTGCTCGGCTCCTTCGAGCTGACCGGTATCCCGCCGGCCCCGCGCGGTGTCCCGCAGATCGAGGTCACCTTCGACATCGACGCCAACGGCATCGTGCACGTCACCGCCAAGGACAAGGGCACCGGCAAGGAGAACACGATCAAGATCCAGGAGGGCTCCGGCCTTTCCCAGGAGGAGATCGACCGGATGATCAAGGACGCCGAGGCGCACGCCGACGAGGACCGCAAGCGCCGCGAAGAGGCCGACGTTCGCAACCAGGCTGAATCGCTGGTCTACCAGACGGAGAAGTTCGTCAAGGAGCAGCGCGAAGCCGAGGGCGGCTCCAAGGTGCCCGAGGATGTGTTGGCCAAGGTCGATGCGTCCGTCACCGACGCCAAGAAGGCGCTGGAGGGCACCGACATCGCCGCCATCAAGGCCGCGATGGAGAAGCTCGGCGAGGAGTCGCAGGCTCTGGGCCAGGCGATCTACGAGGCCACTCAGGCCGAGCAGGAAGCCTCGGCGGGTGCCTCGGCAGCGGGCGACGACGACGTCGTGGATGCCGAGGTGGTCGAAGACGGAGACGTCAAGTGAGTGAAGACGATTCAGGCGAGTCGACTCCAGAGACCATCACGGTAACCGACAAGCGGCGAATCGATCCCGAGACGGGTGAGGTGCGCGCGGCGTCCTCCGGCCCGGCCCCCAGTGGGCCGGCGCCGGAGGAGCCCGTCGCCGAGGTGCAGACCCCCGAGGTCGACCCGGTCGCCGAGCTGACCGCAGACCTGCAACGGGTACAGGCGGACTTCGCCAACTACCGCAAGCGAACACTGCGCGACGCTCAGCTGGCCACCGAGCGCGGCAAGGCCGCGGTGGTGACCGAGCTGCTGGGCATCCTCGATGACCTGGACCGCGCCCGCAGTCACGGTGACCTGGAGTCCGGTCCGCTGAAGGCGTTGGCGGACAAGCTGTCCGGAGTCCTGAACGGGTTGGGTCTGGCGGCGTTCGGCTCCGAGGGCGACGAGTTCGACCCCTCGCTGCACGAGGCCGTGCAGCATGACGGTGACGGCAGCCATTCGATCATCGGAGCTGTCCTGCGGCAGGGCTACAAACTCGGCGAGCAGGTGTTGCGGCATGCGATGGTCGGGGTGGTCGACACCGTCCCGGAGGCCGGCGAGGTCAGCGATGAATCAGCAGACGCAGAAGCCGGCGAGCAGAACTGACAGGTGAGGAGGTGACGCGGCATGGCTCAGCGTGAATGGGTCGAAAAGGACTTCTACAAGGAGTTGGGCGTCTCCTCCGAGGCAACCGACAAAGAGATCAAGAGCGCCTACCGCAAGCTGGCGTCCGAACTGCACCCGGACAAGAACCCGAACAACCCTGCTGCCGCCGAACGTTTCAAGGCGGTGTCCGAGGCGCACAGCGTGCTGTCGGACTCGGCGAAACGCAAGGAATACGACGAGACCCGTCGCCTGTTCGCCGGCGGCGGGTTCGGCCGGCGCTTCAACGGCAGCGGCAACTTCGATCGGTTTTCCACCGGCGGCGACGGCAACGAGTTCAACCTCAACGACCTGTTCGGGCAGGCCGGCCAGGCCGGTGGCGCCAACATCGGCGACCTGTTCGGCGGGCTGTTCGGACGCGGTGCGGGGCAACGGCCGAGCCGGCCACGGCGCGGAAACGACCTGGAGACCGACTCCGAGCTGAGTTTCTTGGAGGCCACCAAGGGCGTCGAGATGCCGCTGCGGCTCACCAGCGCCGCGCCGTGCACGAACTGTCATGGCAGCGGCGCCCGTCCGGGAACCAGCCCGCGAGTGTGCGCTTCCTGCAACGGTTCCGGGGTGGTCAACAGCAATCAGGGCGCGTTCGGGTTCTCCGAGCCGTGCACCGACTGCCGCGGCACCGGGTCGATCATCGAGCAGCCGTGTACCGACTGCAAGGGCACCGGGCGAGCCGCCCGCACCCGCACCATCAATGTGCGGATCCCGCCGGGAGTCGAAGACGGTCAACGGATTCGGCTGGCCGGCCAGGGTGAGGCCGGGCTGCGGGGCGCGCCGTCGGGTGACCTGTACGTGACGGTGCGGGTGCGCGCCGACAAGGTCTTCGGCCGCGACGGTGACGACCTGACCGTCACGATTCCGGTGAGCTTCTCCGAACTCGCTTTGGGCACCACGCTTTCGGTGCCGACGCTGGACGGAAAGGTCGGTGTGCGAGTGCCCAAGGGCACCGCCGACGGCCGGATTCTGCGGGTTCGCGGGCGCGGAGTGCCCAAGCGTGGCGGCGGCAGCGGCGACCTGCTGGTCACCGTGAAGGTCGCTGTGCCGCCGAATCTCGAAGGTCCCGCGCAGGAGGCGCTGGCGGCGTACGCCGCCGCCGAACAGGCCAGCGGGTTCGATCCGAGAGCGGGATGGGCGGGTAACCGGTCATGAGTAAATCTGACAATGCCCGCACCTTCCTGATCTCGGTGGCCGCCGAGCTGGCCGGAATGCACGCGCAGACGTTGCGGACCTATGACCGGATCGGTCTGGTCAGCCCGCGGCGCAGTTCCGGTGGCGGGCGCCGCTATTCCGAGCGCGACGTCGATCTGTTGCGCGAGGTGCAGCGGCTCTCCCACGACGAGGGTGTCAACTTGGCCGGCATCAAGCGGATCATCGAGCTGACCAATCAGGTCGAGGCGCTGCAGGCGCGGGTCAAGGAGATGTCGGCCGAGCTGGAGATGTTGCGCACCAACCAGCGCCGTGAGATCGCGGTGGTGCCCAAGAGCACCGCCGTGGTGGTCTGGAAGCCCCGGCCCACATCTCGTTGAGGTGGTCAGCTGACGCGAATGCTGAACTGGGCCGCCGCGGGCTCGCCCGGCGGCGCCACCGCGTAACCGCCGCGACGCAGAGCGTCGGTGGGTGCGGCCATCGGTTCGAAACAGATCACGTCCTCGGTGGCCGGCGCGTAGATCTGCGCGGCCGGAAATCCCTGATCGAAACGCACCTCGATGCGCCGCCCTCCGCCGGAGACCGCGAACACCGCCCCGGCCGCCACCTCGTCGAATCCGTCGTCGAACACGGTGTCGTCCAACAGTTCAACGGCGGCCGGGTGCGGCATGAGTACCCCGGTGGGCAGGCCGCGCGCGTCGACCAGCCGGGCCCGCATCGTCGGCGTCTCCACCAACCACTCCTCGCGCGGCACCCCGGGAAGCTGTAGGTAGGGATGAAATCCGAAGCACAGTGGCACCGGCTGGGCGCCGGTGGCGGTCACCGTGGTGCGCACCGTCAGCGTGCGGTCGGCCAGCCGGATCGCCAGCCTGAGCAGGTGTGGGAACGGAAAGCCGGCCAGCAGGTCAGGCCGTGAGCCGAAGTCCAACTCGGCGACCAGCTCCGAGGCCGACTGTTCCGCCACCCGCCAGCCCGGGTCTGCGGCCAACGTGCCGTGGATCGGGGAGCCGTGCTCGTCGGTGTGTACCCCGCCCTGCCCGGGCACCAGGGCGACCTCGGTGTCACCCACCCGATATCGGTTGCCGCTCAACCGGTTCGCCCACGGATACAGCAGCGGTACACCCATGGTCTTGTGGTCGGCCAGGTAGGCCGGCAAGCCCTTGCGCTGGCCCAGCAACTCGACCCCGTCGTCGCTCAGGGAGGTGCCGATCATGCCCGCGGCCGGCACGAACGTCGCCGACAGTCCCGACGACGGATCATCCAGTGTGACGAACTCCTGCACCGTCACTCCACCAGTGGATCGTGTTGAATACGTTGCGGTGGAGCTCCTTTGGCGATCAGAGCGTCCTTGGTGGCGCGGGTCATCTCCGGCCCGCCGCAGATCAGGATCTGCCGGTCGCCCCAGCCGCCGTAGCGCGTGACGGCCTCGGCCAGCCGACCCGCCTGGCGTACGTGTAGGCCGCGTGGCGGCGTCACGTCCGGATAGTCGCAGGCCCAGTCCGGGTCGCGGGCGTACTCCGACACCGGGGTGACCGACAGCCACGGGTTGTGCGCGGCGATCTGCCACAGCGTGGGCAGGTCGTAGAGCTCGCACGGGTACCGGCCGCCGAAGAACAGGTGCACTCGCGGGTTCTCCGCCCACCGCGTCAGGTCCATGATGATGGCCCGCAGCGGTGCCAGGCCGGTGCTGCCGGCGACCATCAGAACGTCACCCGCGTTCCGGTCCACCTGCAGGCCGCCGTGCGGGCTGGACAGTCGCCAGCTGTCGCCGGGCTGGGCCTCGTTGACGATCGCGGTGCTGACCAGTCCGCCGGAGACCGTGCGCACGTGGAACTCGATCGCGCCGGACTCGTCGGCGGGCATCGACGGTGACAGGTAGCGCCAGGACCGCGGGCACTGCGGCACCTCGACCTTGACGTACTGGCCCGGGTAGTAGGGCATCGGCCGGTCCAACTGCATCCGGACCACCGCCAGGTCGCGCGAGACCCGCAGGTGCTCCACGATGGTGCCGTCCCACCAGGCCGGGCCTGCCTCGGCGTCGGCGGCGCCCGCCATCACCCCGAGGATGAGGTTGATCGATTCGCGTGCGGCGTCGTCGACCGCTGGGGTCCAGCTCTCCGCCAACTCATCTTGAAGGGCGGCATACAGCACCTTCCCGATGGTCTGGTAATGCTGGTGCGTCACACCATGTTTGCGGTGATCGCGGCCGAGTTGCGCCAGGAACGAGACGGGCTCTTGGGCGCGCTGGGCGACCAGTTCGCCGTAGAACCAGGCCATGGCCTGGGTGAACGCGGCCCGGGTGTCCGCCAGGTCTGCGGGGAACAGGTCGCGGGTTGCCGGGCTGGCACCGAACCAGCGGGTGAACAGCCGGCCGACGAAGTCGTCGGCTTTGCCGGGAGCCGTGAACGCGTCGCGCAGCACCTGCAGTGCGTCGCAGTCGTCAAGGCCCACGGGCGTGATCCTATGCCCGGGGGTGCCGGCAGCGGCTACAGCGCGTGAATGCCGTTGTAGGCCACCATCGCACCGATGAGGATCAGCACCCCGGCGACCAACGCGCCATGCTGCTGTTCCATCCAGTCCTCCACCCGGTTCAGCGTCGGTGTGAGCCGCCGGCTGGCGGCTAGGTAACCGAGGATCGGGATCAACACCGTGGATGCGGCCACGGCGACGAAGAACCCCGTCGCCGTCGCACTGTCGGCTGGGCGCAGGCCGGCGCTTCCGATGGCCAGGCCGGCCGCCGCGCACATGAACAACACCTCCAGCCGCACCACGCCCATCGCAGCGCCGGCCAGGCCGGCGCGCAGCGGGGTGAAACCGGTGAAGGCTCGCATCCAGCTGGGCATCTCGGTGTGCCTGCGCCGGGTCGACCAGCGATAGCAGCCGAACGCGATCAGGACCGCGCCGACGGCGATCCGCAGCCACGACGCCCAGGTCGGCGGCGTCTCCTGCAGTCCACCCAGCAGGCCCGAGGCCGCGACGAATGCTGCGGTCAACGCCGCCAGGATCGTCAGCCAGCCGATGAGAAACGCCAGGCCGGTACTGCGCGGGCTCGCCGTCCGCAGCACAAGCACTGCCGGAATCACGGTGAGCGGGGAGAGCGCCACCACCAGCGCAAGCGGTATCAAGTCGGTCCACACCGCAGCCAGGTCGGGCGTCATGGCAGAACCGTATCCGATGGACCGCGCGTGAAGGTCCACAACTTGCTTGGTACCCATACGGGGTATAGGTTCTCGGGGTGGGGCGAAAGGCGGATGTGTCGGGTCATCGGCTCGGCGTCGCGGGGGTGATCGCAGCGGTGGTCTGCACGCTGGGGTGTTGCCTGCCGGCGATCCTGGTGGCATTGGGCGCCGGAGCGTCGGCCGTGGCCGGCGTGGGGCATGCCGCACACGGCGGCCACGAAGCGCAGGGCTGGTTCGCCAAGGTGCTTGGCGTGGTGCATCAGATCAGCCCCGTACTGCTGATCGCTTCGATCGTGCTGGTTGCGGCCGCGTTCGCCGTGCGGCGCCGTGCGGCAGTGCTGCCGGCGCTGTTGGCCGGCGTCGTGCTCTACCTCAGCGTGCACGGCCAGACCGATCCGGTCGTCATGTATGCGGGGATGGCGTTGGGCTACGCCGTCTGGATCGCGCTCTACCTGTGGACGCGTCCTCGCCCAGTCCGGCGAGCACCAGGCCGGTGGCGAACTTCACCAGGTCGGTGCGACTGACGTCCAGCCGGCCGTCGGCCCAGTCGAGAACCAGTGCGGTGAGTGCGCCCGAGAGCGCGCTGGCGTGCATGGCGCGCACGGTGGAGGAGATGGGCGGATCGGTGACACCGGCTGAGCCGGCCAACTCGGTCAGCAGCTCGGGCAGCACGTCGGCGCGGCGGCCGGCGAGCAGGTCGCTGGACTGTGGCTCGCGCAGCAGGATTCGCAGCCGGCGCGGGTCCGCCTCGAAATAGCCGGCGGCGGCATCGATCGCCGCGGCAATGGGGGACGTCGTGTCTGCGGCATCGGCGATGGCGGCCACCAGTTCAGCGTTGCACCGGTCGTAGACCTCGAGGGTCAATTCGTCTGTGTGGCTGAAGCTTTCGTAGAAATAGCGGGGGCTCAGCCCGGCGAGGCGGCACACCGCACGCATGGTGACACCAGGAGTGCCTTCGGTGCCCAGCAGTTCGAACCCGGCCCGCAACAGCTGGGTGCGGCGGACCTGGCTCCGGCCGTCATGGGTCTGGCCGCGCCACACCCGCGGCGCCGCTGCGTCCATCGGCCACCTCGCCAATCATAGGAATCGCTTGATTCTACTTCCAGTGCCTGCTTTCATGAAAGGAATCAGCTGATTCCAATGGGGTTGGAAGGTGGGCGGCATGTTCGACGAAGCGCTGTTCCGGGAGGCCATCGCCAAACCGCGGCTGCGCCAGCCGGTGCCCGAATATCTCTCCGGCAACCGGGCGGGTGGGCGAGTCAAAGTACTCACCGAGCCCGAGCTCAACGCCATGACGCAGCAGTGGTTCGTCGACCTGGACCGCAAGATCGCCCACTACGCCGACCACGGGATCGACGTGGCGTTCGCCGCCGACTGGGCCAAAAAGTACTGGTGGAGTTGGCTGATGCGGGAAATGTCACTCAACGGTGAGCTCTACACGCCGGATCTGCGGTACAAGGATCCGACCACCTTCGGCCGGACCATCGTCGGCCTCGAGGAGTTCGTGCGCTACAACTTCGCGTTCCTCGACGCCATCCCGGACTGGCGCTACGACCCGCTGCCCGGCCAGGTCTACCTCGACGTCACCCCCGAGGGCGAAACCCGGGTCATCGTCCGCTATCTCGGCAGCGGCCACTTCAGCGGCACCCTGCGCTTCTACCCCTACGACGAGTCCGCCCCGGCGATCCATGGCGTCGGCACCTTCGTGCAGTGCACCGCGGTGGACCGGTATCACTTCAACGCCGACGGTCTGATGTACGAGGGGGAGACGCTGTTCGACCTGCTCGACGCCACCCAGTCGGCCGGTGTGCTGCCGTCCGACGACAGCTGGCTGTTCCGGGCACTGATGGGCGCCTCGCGGCTGCCCCGGGTCCTCCAGGACGCGCGTCGGACATTGCGGCTGGGCTGAACCGCCCGCTGATTGTGCCGTTTGATACGCCCCGAGCGGCGCGTCGCGGATGAAACCGCACAATCGGCGCGGAAAAAATAAACTTGAGCGGAACAGACTCAACCTTGACTGCGTTGTAGAACACGACAAGCATTTTTGGCGGGCCGTCGAGGCCCCCTGACCCCGATATGGAGGTGTCGTGGACTCGTTCAATCCGACCACCAAGACGCAGGCGGCCCTGACCGCGGCTTTGCAGACGGCCACCGCCGCCGGCAATCCCGAAATCCGGCCGGCTCACCTGTTGCAGGCCCTGCTGACCCAGAACGACGGGATCGCCGCGCCGCTGCTGGAGGCGGTCGGGGTGAACCCGGCGACGATCCGCACCGAGGCCCAGCGCCTCATCGACGTGGCGCCGCAGGTGACCAGCTCCAACGCGCAGCCGCAGTTGTCCCGCGAGTCCCTGGCCGCGATCACCGTCGCCCAGCAACTGGCCACCGAACTCGACGACGAATACGTCTCGACCGAACACCTGATGGTCGGCCTGGCCAGCGGGGACTCCGACGTCGCCAAGCTGCTCAGCGGCCACGGCGCCTCGCCGCAGGCCATGCGGGAGGCGTTCACCAAAGTCCGCGGGTCCGCCCGGGTCACCAGCCCCGACCCCGAGGCCAGCTACCAGGCGCTGGAGAAGTACTCCACCGACCTGACCGCCCGCGCCCGCGAAGGCAAGCTGGACCCGGTGATCGGTCGGGACACCGAAATCCGCCGCGTGGTACAGGTTTTGAGCCGCCGCACCAAGAACAACCCGGTGCTCATCGGTGAGCCCGGCGTCGGCAAGACCGCGATCGTCGAAGGCCTGGCGCAGCGCATCATCGCCGGCGACGTACCCGACAGCCTGCGCGACAAGACCGTCGTCAGCCTCGACCTGGGCTCGATGGTGGCCGGCGCCAAGTACCGCGGCGAATTCGAGGAACGCCTCAAGGCGGTCCTGGACGAGATCAAGGACTCCGCCGGGCAGATCATCACGTTCATCGACGAGCTGCACACCATCGTCGGCGCCGGCGGCACCGGCGAGGGCGCGATGGACGCCGGCAACATGATCAAGCCGATGCTGGCCCGCGGTGAGCTGCGACTGGTAGGCGCCACCACACTCGAGGAGTACCGCAAGTACATCGAGAAGGACGCCGCCCTGGAGCGCCGCTTCCAGCAGGTCTACGTGGGGGAGCCGTCGGTGGAGGACACCATCGGCATCCTGCGTGGCCTCAAGGACCGCTACGAGGTGCACCACGGGGTGCGGATCACCGACTCGGCGCTGGTCGCCGCGGCCACCCTCAGCGATCGCTACATCACCGCCCGGTTCCTGCCGGACAAGGCGATCGACCTGGTCGACGAGTCCGCGTCGCGGCTGCGGATGGAGATCGACTCCCGTCCCGTCGAGATCGACGAGGTCGAACGGCTGGTGCGCCGCCTCGAGATCGAGGAGATGGCGCTGGCCAAGGAGGAGGACGACGCCTCCAAGGACCGGCTGGAGAAGCTGCGCGCCGAGCTGGCCGATCACAAGGAGAAGCTGGCGGAGTTGACCACCCGGTGGCACAACGAGAAGAACGCCATCGACGTCGTCCGCGAACTCAAGGAGCAGTTGGAGACGTTGCGCGGTGAATCCGACCGCGCCGAGCGCGACGGTGATCTGGCCAAGGCCGCCGAGCTGCGCTACGGGCGGATCCCGGAGATCGAGAAGAAGCTCGAGGCCGCCATTCCGGCCGCTCGGGCGCAGGAAGATCTCATGCTCAAGGAAGAGGTCGGACCCGACGACATCGCCGACGTGGTCAGTGCCTGGACCGGTATCCCGGCCGGCCGGATGATGGAGGGCGAGACCGCCAAGCTGCTGCGGATGGAAGACGAACTCGGCAAACGGGTTGTCGGACAACGCAATGCGGTCGCGGCCGTCTCCGATGCGGTAAGGCGTGCGCGGGCCGGGGTCGCCGACCCCAACCGGCCCACCGGCTCGTTCCTGTTCCTCGGCCCCACCGGGGTCGGCAAGACCGAGCTGGCCAAGGCACTGGCCGACTTCCTGTTCGACGACGAGCGGGCCATGGTGCGTATCGACATGAGCGAATACGGCGAGAAGCACTCGGTGGCCCGCCTGGTCGGTGCGCCCCCCGGCTACGTCGGCTACGACCAGGGCGGTCAGCTCACCGAAGCGGTGCGTCGCCGGCCCTACACGGTGGTGCTCTTCGACGAGGTGGAGAAGGCCCACCCGGACGTGTTCGACGTGCTGCTGCAGGTCCTCGACGAGGGCCGGCTCACCGACGGGCAGGGCCGCACGGTCGACTTCCGCAACACCATCCTGATCCTGACGTCCAACCTGGGTCACGGTGGCAGCGAGGAGCAGGTGATGGCGGCGGTTCGGGCGGCGTTCAAGCCCGAGTTCATCAACCGGCTCGACGACGTGCTGATCTTCTCCGGTCTGGAGGCCGACGAGCTGGTGCACATCGTCGACATTCAGCTGGCTCAGCTGGACAAGCGACTGGCGCAGCGCCGGCTGACACTGGAGGTCTCGCTGGACGCCAAGAAGTGGCTGGCCGACCGTGGCTTCGACCCCGTGTACGGGGCGCGGCCGCTGCGCCGGCTGATCCAGCAGGCCATCGGCGACCAGCTGGCCAAGTTGTTGCTGGCCGGTGAGGTGCACGACGGAGACGTGGTGCCGGTGAATGTCAGCGCGGACGGGGAGTCCCTGGTGCTGGGCTGACGGCAGTGACATAAGTGAGGGTCCCCCGAAGATTCGGGGGACCCTTGCTTGTTGCTGAGTTGCCGCTCAGGGTGCGATACCGAACCTGATCCGATAGCCTACGAGTTACTGAGAGAGTTCGATATTGGGAAATATCGGCGTTAACTTGGAGGGCTCGGTATGTCTCGGCGGAGCAATCGTCTGGTCGGTGGACTCGGCGCGGTAAGCGCATTTTTGATGATCGGGGCGGCCCCGCTGGCAACCGCACCCGCAGCGAACGCTGACTGGGACGACCTGTTCCAGCCTCTCATCGACGTGTTCAGCTTCGCCGACCCCGGCATCGCGGCCGACACCGACCCGGGTTCGTCGCTGGCGTCCTTGGACACCCTGATCGACGGCTGGTACCAGGACCTCATCTACACGCCGATCCACGACATCGCGCCCTGGCTTTTCGGTGACTCGCTGGCCGGCAGTGCCGCCGACTACACCGCCAGCAGCACCAACCTGCCCGACAGCTTCGCCGTTCCGATGGTGGTCAACGCCATGACCCAACCGGTGGTCAGCGTCTCTGTGGGTGGCGGCGCGGCGGCAAACGTCCTGGTCGACACCGGCGCGGCCGGCCTCGTCATGCCGATCTGGAACATCAACCCATTCGGCATCACCGGCCTGCCCACCGGCTTCAACATCGGTCAGTTCGGTGGCAACCTGGACTACTTCTACATGGAGTTGCCCACCACGGTGACCTTCACCGGGGCGGACGGCGACACCGTTACCGCCGACACCACCGTCGACGCGGTGCTGTTCGCGTTCCCGGCGAACTTCAGCCTCTTCGGCCCGTGGTCCATCGAGAGCTATCTCGGCCCGACCAACGCCGTCGGCGTTCTCGGGATCGGCCCCAACGCGCTCGGACCCACTCCCGACCAGATCCCCACCCGTGATCTGCCGGGCGATCTCGGTAACGGGGTGCTGATCGACCAGGCCAACAAGCAGCTGGTATTCGGGGACAATCCGTTGCAGGGCGGGACCGTGATACCCGGGGCGCCCTGGGCCGACCTGATGGTCAGCATCAACGGCCAGGACCCGACCGCGGTGCGTGGGGTGATTGACTCCGGCGGGGTGTACGGCACCATGCCGTCCTCGGTGCTGGGCAACGTCACGCCGACCGCCAACGGAACCCTGCCTGACGGGACGACCATCACCGTCTACGCCAAGGACGGAGTGACGGAGCTCTACTCCTACACCGTGGGCTCCGCCTCCGGCGAAGTGCGCAGCCCGAGCGTGACCAGCGGAACCAGCATGAACACCGGCAACTGGCTGTTCAGCCAGGAGCCGGTCTACATCAACTACGGCGTGCCCGCTGGGCAGACCATCATCGGTGGCACCCCCATCGTTCAGGCCGGCTAGTAGCGGCTGATGCGGGGTTGTGACCTGAGGACATTCGTCTATCACGCCCCCCAACAGATACGCTAGGCCGGATGGTCCCGCTCTGGTTCACTCTCTCCGCGCTGTGCTTTGTCGGCGCGGGTGTGTTGCTGTACGTCGACATCGACCAGCGACGCGGCCGCAGCCGTCGTCGTAAATCCTGGGCGCGTTCGCACGGCTTCGACTTCGAGACCGAATCCACCGACATCCTGCAGCGCTGGAAGCGCGGCGTGATGTCCACCGTGGGTGGTGACGCGCCGGTCCGCAACGTGGTGCTGGGCCAGATCCGCGGCGAAGCGGTCTACATCTTCGATCTGGACGAAGTGGCCACGGTGATCGCACTGCACCGCAAGGTTCCCACCAACGTCGTCGTCGACGTGCGGCTCAAGGGCCTCAAGGAACCGCGGGAGAACGACATCTGGCTGCTCGGGGCGATCGGCCCACGGATGGTCTACTCCACCAACCTCGACGCGGCGCGGCGGGCCTGCGACCGGCGGATGGTCACCTTCGCCCACACCGCCCCGGACTGCGCCGAGATCATGTGGAACGAGGCGAACTGGACCCTGGTGAGCATGCCGGTCACCAGCACCCGCGCCCAGTGGGACGAGGGCCTGCGCAGCGTCCGCCAGTTCAACGACCTGCTGCGGGTGCTGCCGCCGGTCCCGAAGCGCCAGCCTGCCGAAGCCGCGGCCGCCGGTGCCCGGCGCAACGGGCAGCCCAGCCGTCCGCTGGGCTCGTCACCGGCGGGGGACTCACCCGAGGACGAGCCGGGCGTGTCGCCATCGTCGGCCGGCCGCAACGGCCAGCAGACCGCGCACTACCAGCGCTGACACCTTCGCTAGTCTCTCCTTCATGTCTTCCCGACCCGTCGCTGTGGTCACCGGACCCACCTCCGGGCTGGGCGCCGGCTACGCACGCCGCTACGCCGCCGAAGGCTATGACCTGGTCCTGGTGGCCCGCGACGCCCAGCGCCTCGAAGACTTGGCAGCTGAGCTGCGCGGCAGCCACGGCTGCGACGTCGAGGTGCTGCCCGCCGACCTGGCCGACGCCGACGGCCGGGCGCGCGTCGCCGAGCGGCTGAGCGCCGGGGTGCGGGTACTGGTCAACAACGCCGGCTTCGGCACCTCCGGTGAGTTCTGGACCGCCGACCCCGCCCTGCTGCAGTCCCAGCTGGACGTCAACGTCACCGCGGTGATGCAGCTGACCCGGGCCGCGTTGCCCGCCATGGTCGACGCCGGCGCGGGCACCGTGATCAACGTGGCCAGCGTCGCCGGCCTGCTGTCCGGGCGGGGCTCGACGTATTCGGCGTCCAAGGCCTGGGTGGTGTCGTTCACCGAAGGGCTGGCCGGCGGGCTGGCCGGCACCGGCGTCGGCATCCACGTGGTCTGCCCCGGCTACGTACACACCGAGTTCCACGAGCGGGCCGGCATCGACATGGCCACCCTGCCGTCGTTCATGTGGATGGAGGTCGACGACGTCGTCGCGGCCAGCCTGGCCGACATCGCCCGCGGCGACGTGATCAGCGTGCCGGGCCTGCAGTACAAGACATTGACCACCGTCAGCCGGCTGATTCCGCGCGGGTTGTCCCGCACGCTGACCAACACCTTTGGGAGGGGCCGTGGGCGCACTTGACGCCGCCGAGCGCGACGAACTGGCGGCGCTGGTGCGTGAGCTGTCGGTGGTGCACGGCCGGGTGACGCTGTCCTCGGGCGCCGAAGCCGACTACTACGTCGACCTGCGCCGGTCCACCCTGCATCACCGGGCCGGCGCGCTGATCGGCCGGCTGGTGCGCGAACTCACCGCCGACTGGGACTACGTCGCCGTGGGTGGCCTGACGCTGGGCGCGGACCCGGTGGCCACCGCCGTGATGCACGCCCCCGGCCGGCCCATCGACGCCTTCGTGGTGCGCAAATCGATCAAAGCCCATGGCATGCAACGGCTTATCGAGGGCGCCGATGTCGCCGGACGCCCGGTTCTGGTGGTCGAGGACACCAGCACCACCGGCGGGTCCGCGCTGACGGCGGTACGCGCCGTCCGTGACGCCGGGGGACAGGTCGTCGGTGTGGTCACCGTGGTGGACCGGGCCACCGGCGCCGCGGAGGCCATCGAAGCCGAGGGCGTCCCGTACCGCAGCGTGCTTGGTCTGGCCGAGCTGGGCCTGGGCTGATCGGTTGTGCGCGCGCTGATCGCAGTTCTGGCCGCACTGTTGCTGGGGGCCTGCTCGAGTCCTGCCGCCAGCGGCCCCTACGGCGCTACGAGCGCCCCGATGAGCCAGGTGCAGACCCTGCTGGGCTGGGACATGACACTGAAGAACCTGCGCTGGGAGGTCGATCACGTCCTGATCGACGTCACCGCCAAGCTCAGCAACGCCGATGCCCCGCATGCCGCCCCGTCAGATCTTCGGTTCGGGATCTACGGCACCCCGGCGCACCCCATCGAGGCCACCGGCCTGGGCAGCTGTGACGCGCTGGGGGAGCTGACCCCGACGCCGCTGGCCGGCGCCGAACCCGATCAGCTCAACGGAACCGTGTGCCTGGGCCCGCTCAAGGAACGCAGCGCGGTGCGCGGCATCTACGCCTACTCACCGGCCGACCGGATCAAGGACACCACGGTGGCCTACGGCGCGGCGTTCCCGGTCGGGCTGGCGCCGATCAATCCCTACGACACCGGCCTGATGCTCACCACCCAGGGAGTTGCGGCGTTCCGGGCCGACGGTATTCCGCTGGTTCCGAGCGCACTGGGCGATCCGAAAGCGTTCTCCGGCAACGGATACATGGTGCTGAACCTGTCCGCCGACGCGATCGCGGCGCAGTACCGCGACGACGCGGTGGCGCGCGGCGGGCCGCTGATGCTGGTCGCCGGACCGACTGCGCCGATGCGCGGGCTGGGGCCGGACTGCCTGGCCGCCGGGTCCTCGGTGCTGATCCTGCCGGAGGCCTCACTGAACTCGGTGCATGTGCCGACGTCGCTGTGCACCCACGGCGAGATCAATGCCGCACTGCTCTACGCCTCGGTGTCGGTGGTGGGCACCCACGCCGCGGTGTGGACCACCAGCTCGTGACGGAACCGCCCGGCGAGGCCGGCCCCACCGAGTGGTCGGTGCCGGCTAACGGGGTCGGGCCGTGGCAGGGGGAGCCGCCGAACGACCCGCGGTACGACCCGGCCCTGCTGCGTGACGGCGACAGCCGCAATGTCGTTGACGCATACCGATATTGGACCCGAGAGGCGATCATCGCCGACATCGATTCGCGCCGGCACCCGCTGCACGTGGCGATCGAGAACTTCGGGCACGACGCCAACATCGGTTCGGTGGTACGCACCGCCAACGCGTTCGCCGTCGACACCGTGCACATCGTGGGGCGGCGGCGCTGGAACCGCCGCGGCGCCATGGTCACCGACCGCTACCAGCGGCTGATGCACCACGACGATGCGGCCGGGCTGCTGGATTACGCTGCGCGCCACGGCCTGACGGTCGTGGCCGCCGACAACGTGGCAGGGGCGGTGCGGCTGGAGCAGACCACTCTGCCGGCCGACAGCATGCTGGTGTTCGGTGCCGAGGGGCCCGGCATCAGCGAACAGATGCGCGCCGGGGCTGACCTGCTGGTGTCCATCGCCGCGTTCGGCTCGACGCGCAGCATCAACGTCGGGGTGGCCGCCGGGATCGTGATGCACGCCTGGATCACCCAACATGCGGACGTCGGCCGTTCCTGGTAAGAGTTAGGGTGTCCTTACCTAGAAAGGCGGGACGTGGCCCACGACGAGCACCTGACCACCCGGCGCATGCGGTTCCGCTTCGAGGAACCGCCCAGCGGCCACTACTTCGCCGACGACAACATGGTGCTGAGCCACTTCGTCGCCGAACTGTCGGCCAGCTTCCCCGCCGGCGAGGAATCGTTCATCCGCTCGGTACGCCGGGTCACCGATCAGATCACCGACCCGACCCTGTCCCGGCGGGCCGCGGGGTTCATCGGTCAGGAGTCCACCCACGGCCAGGAGCATCGCCGGCTCAACGCCCAGCTCATGGACCGCGGCTACCGGATCGGCTGGCGTGACTCGAAGTCGGCGCGGGACAAGCTCATTGCACGTGAGAACAAGATGACGCCGCGGTTGCATCTGGCCATGACCGCCGGCGCTGAGCACTACACCGCGGTGCTCGCCGAACGCATCCTGTCCAGCGCGGAACTGCAGGGGATTCCGGGTACCCCGGAGGTGTGGCACCTGCTGAACTGGCATGCCCTCGAAGAGCTGGAACACAAATCGGTGGCGTTCGACGTCTACCGCTTCGTCGGCGGCACCGAACCCACCCGGATCGCGGTGATGGCGTTCCTGATCGCCACCACCGTGCCGGCCACCCTGCTGGCGCTGGCCATCTCGCTGGCCCGCGACCCGGTGGCCCGCCGGCATCCGGTGCGACTGCTCCGTGAGACGCGCGGACTGCTGCGCGGGCCGTTCTTCAAAGGACTGTTGCGTGATCTGCTGCGCTACCTGCGACCCGGCTTCCACCCCGACGACGTCGACACCACGGCACTGCTGGAACTTTGGCAGCGCAAGCTATTCGGCGACGGCGGCACATTGGTCGACCATCTGCGTTGACGCGCGGCTGGCAGGATGAAGCAATGAGACCAGCAATGCGGAAGGTCATCGACAGCAGCGCGAGAACCCTTGCCGTGGTGGCGGTGCTCGTCGCGGTCCCGGTTATGGGTGTTTGCGTTCCGGCTCATGCCGGGCCGCCGGGGACAGACGATCCGCACACGCCGAACCCGGAGTTCAACTACTGCCCCGGAGGCGGTTCTGGAAACCCGGGGTCCTACTGGTGCGATGGTGAGCCCTACCCGGACGGATCGTTCTGGCACATGTTCAAGCAGGCGCACACCTGGCACGGGTATTGCGTCATCGACAAGGGCAACCCGTTGCCGCCGCCCGCTCCGCCGGGTGGCTGTGACGGTGCCGTGTGATGTGAGAGAGATGCGTCGACCGGGTGCGCGGTAGTCCTGGGACGGCGGTGCCCGATACGGCAGGATCAAGCGCTATGGACCAGCTGTGGGCGAATCGCGCCGAAAGTGCTGAAGCCGCCGTCACCGAGCGACACCTCAAGTCGCTGTGGCACATCCCGGGGACGCAACTGGGTGTGGTGGCCTGGCCGCCGATCCGGCGCGCACCGCACTGGCACTACTGGTGGCAGGCGCACCTGCTGGACTGCCTGGTCGACGCGCAACTGCGTGACCCGCAGCCGCAGCGGGTGATACGGATCAAGCGACAGATCCGCACCCACCGGCTGCGCAACGTGTGCCGGTGGACCAACGCCTACTACGACGACATGGCCTGGCTGGCGCTGGCGATCCAACGGGCCTGCCTGGTCACCGGCATCGACCGGCATCGCGCGCTGGGCACCCTGACCCGCCAGCTGACCGACTCCTGGATGCCCGAATCCGGTGGCGGCATCCCCTGGCGCAAGGACGAACAGTTCACCAACCCGTTCTTCAACGCCCCCGCCAATGGGCCGGCCGGTATCTTTTTGGCCCGTGAACCCGACTGGCTGCAGCGCGCCCAGGCGATGGGCGACTGGATCGACGCCACCCTGATCGACCCGGACACGCATCTGGTGTTCGACGGCATCCGGGCGGGCTCACTGGTGCGCGCGGAGTACACCTACTGCCAGGGCGTGGTGCTGGGGCTGGAGACCGAGCTGGCGGCGCGCACCGGCGACCCCCGGCACGCGGCGCGGGTGCACCGGCTGGTCGCCGCGGTGGCCGAGCAGATGGCCCCCGGCGGAGTGCTCAAGGGAGCCGGCGGCGGCGACGGCGGGCTGTTCGCCGGGATCACCGCCCGCTACCTGGCGCTGGTCGCCACCGACCTGCCGGGGGACTCCGCCGCCGACATCGCGGCCCGCGACACCGCCGCGGGGCTGGTGCGTTCGTCGGCGAAGTCGGCGTGGGACTACCGGCAGTCGGTCAACGGGCTGCCGCTGTTCGGCGCGTTCTGGGACCAGACCGCCGTGGTGCCGCACGCCGACGGCGAGGTGGCCACGTCGATAGCCGGTGCGGTGCGCGAATCCGAGGTGCCCGAGCGTGACCTGTCGGTGCAGTTGAGCGGCTGGATGCTGATGGAGGCCGCCGCCACCCTGCGTTGACCCTGTGCGCAGGGCGGGGGTTACTCGGCCTTTTCCGCCGTCAGCGCAGAGTCGGCGTCAACGGGGGAAGTGCCACGGCTGCGGTAGGCCTTCCACGCGCCGATGAACGCCGGGATCATCGAGATGAACAGGATCGCCAGGATGATCTTTTCCAGGTTCTCGTGCACGAACGGGATGTTGCCCAGGAAGTAGCCCAACGTGGTCACACCGCCGCCCCACAGGATGCCGCCGACGATGTCGAACCCCAGGTAAACCGGGTAGCGCATGTAGGACACCCCCGCGATCACCGGCACGAACGTCCGGACGAACGGGGCGAACCGGGCCAGGATGATCGCCCACGGACCGTACTTCTCGAAGAACGCGTGCGACTCGGTCACATAGTGCTTCTTGAAGAACCGGGAGTCTTCCTTCTTGAACAGCGCCGGCCCCAGCCGTCGGCCGATGAAGTAGCCGCACTGATCGCCCAGCACCGCCACCACCGCCACCGCCGGCGCCAGTATCCAGATGTCCGGTGCCAGTCCGTGGGCGGACAGCAGACCACCGGTGAACAGCAGCGACTCACCCGGCAGCAGCGGGAACAGCAGGCCGGTCTCGATGAAGACCACCACCAGGATGGCCGGCAGCACCGCACCGTGGAAGATGCCGCCGGCGCCCAGCCAATACATCGGGTCCAGCAGGCCCGGCATCGCGACCACGGTGGTGTTCATGACGCACCAACATACCGGGGCGCCCGGGCGAAACCGGTCCTGCGATACTCGATGCCAGTTGCGGTCAGCCCAGAGGAGACAGTTCCATGCCTATCGCCACCCCCGAGGTATACGCCGAGATGCTGCGGCGCGCCAAGGAGAACTCGTATGCGTTCCCGGCGATCAACTGCACGTCGTCGGAGACCATCAACGCCGCGATCAAGGGTTTCGCCGACGCCGGCAGTGACGGCATCATCCAGTTCTCCACCGGTGGTGCCGAGTTCGGCTCCGGTCTGGGCGTCAAGGACATGGTGACCGGGGCGGTGGCGCTGGCCGAGTTCACCCACGTGATCGCCGACAAGTACCCGATCAACGTGGCCCTGCACACCGACCACTGCCCCAAGGACAAGCTGGACGGATTCGTGCGCCCCCTGCTGGCGATCTCGACTGAGCGCGTCAAGGCCGGCCGCAACCCGCTGTTCCAGTCGCACATGTGGGACGGCTCGGCCGTGCCGATCAAGGAGAACCTGGAGATCGCCCAGGAGCTGCTCGCCGCGGCGGTGGCCGCCAAGATCATCCTCGAGGTGGAGATCGGCGTCGTCGGCGGTGAAGAGGACGGCGTGGAAGCCGAGATCAACGAGAAGCTCTACACCACCCCGGAGGACTTCGAGAAGACCGTCGCCGCCCTGGGCGCCGGCGAAAAGGGCCAGTACCTGCTGGCCGCCACCTTCGGCAACGTGCACGGTGTCTACAAGCCGGGCAACGTCAAGCTGCGTCCCGACATCCTGGCCGAGGGCCAGAAGGTGGCCTCGGCCAAGCTCGGCCTGGCCGACGGCTCCAAGCCCTTCGACTTCGTCTTCCACGGCGGCTCGGGCTCGCTGAAGTCCGAGATCGAGGAGGCGCTGCGCTACGGGGTGGTGAAGATGAACGTCGACACCGATACCCAGTACGCGTTCACCCGCCCGCTGGCCGCACACATGTTCACCAACTACGACGGGGTGCTCAAGGTCGACGGCGAGGTGGGCAACAAGAAGGTCTACGACCCGCGCAGCTACCTCAAGAAGGCCGAGGCCGCCATGACCGAGCGTGTCATCGAGGCGTGCAACGACCTGCACAGCGCCGGCAAAGCCCTGGGCTGAGCCACGGGCGAAGAAAACTAGCCGCCGTGCCTGATTCGGCGGTCCAGCTTCGACTCTCCTTCGTCGAGGCTCACTAACCGCCGTGGGACTGGCAGATCTTCCACTGGTCGTCGCGGAACTGCAGGTCGAAGCTGCGGGTTGAACGCACCCGCGGTTCATAGGCCATGAACGCGGTGACGTTGGCCTCGGCGTGGCCGTCGTTGACCACCACCTCGTCGATGCTGGCCACCACCGGATACTGCTTGGCCGCCGCGATCCGCTGGTAGGTGTCGTCCCACGCCTTCTGGTCATAGTTGACGTAGCGGTCGCGGATGTCCCCGCAGGTCAGGCTGCGCAGCGAGGCCAGGTCGCCGTTCTGCATGGCCAGGTCGAAGTTCTGGATGGTCCCGCGGACCTTCTCCTCCTGTGAGGCGGCCTCGCGGGAGTCGCGGGTCAGGAACAACGTGGCCATCACGGCGATCACCGCCAGCGCCAGGATGATCAGGAGCAGCGCGATCACCCAGCCCCAGCTGCGGGAGACCGTGGCGGGCAGCCGGCCGCTGAAACGGCCCGGAATCTGTTGCGGTATCGCCTTTCCCGGCTCGACCCCCCGTTGGGCGATCAATTCGGTCTCCGCGTCACCCACCGATGGGATGACCTCGGTCTGCCCGGCGTCGAACCCGGGCGCGGTGAACCGGCGCTCCGGAGTGCCGTCGGCGGCGGGCTTTTTGGGTTCGGTGGCGATCACCTCGGTGACGGCCTCGTCCGCCGGGGCCTGCGCGGCTGCCTCGGGGAGGACGGCCGTGGCGGCCTCGTCACCGTCGGGCTGCTCGGCCGAAGTCGCGGTGGTGCTGTCCTCGGTCGGCTCGGTCGGGGTGGGGACGTCGTCGCGGTCGGGACCGGATGGGTTCGGCATGGGTTACTGCTGTCCTCCCGCTAGCGAATTTGCTGGGCGCCAGCTTACTGAGCGAGGCGGCGGCTTGCTGGAGTGGCTGGCCATCGACGACACGGCACAATGGACGATGTGACTCTCACCGGTGATCTCCTGAGGCCCGATCCGATCTTGCTGCCCGGCGACCCCGACGCCGAGGCCGGCCTGCGCGCCAACCAGGACCCCGCGATTGTGGCGGCAGCGTATCCGGCGGCCTCGGTGGCGTGGGCGGCGCTGGCCGAAGCGGCGTTGGCCGAGGGTAAAGCGGTCACCGCCTACGCGTACGCGCGCACCGGCTACCACCGGGGCCTGGACCAGCTGCGTCGCAACGGGTGGAAGGGCCACGGCCCGGTGCCGTACGCGCATGAACCCAACCGGGGCTTTCTGCGGTGTGTGGCCGCGCTGGCGCGTGCCGCCGAGGCCATCGGGGAGACCGACGAGCTGGCACGCTGTCTGGATCTGCTCGACGATTGCGACCCCGGTGCCCGCTCGGCGCTGGGGCTGAGCTGACCGTAGTCAGCAGTTGATGGGGCAGTCGCCGCCGTGCCCGTCGGGTTCCACCTGCACGGTCGCGTGGGTCAGCCCGCGGGCGGCCAGCACCGCTCGCGCGTCGTCGAGCACCTGGCCGGCGTCGGCGGTGGTGCGCAGGTGCGCGGTGGCCATGTCCTGGCCCGGAACCAGCGTCCAGACGTGCAGGTCGTGCACATCGGTGACGCCGTCGACGGCGGCCAGGGCCGCCCGCAGTTCGTCGACGTCGATGTGGCTCGGCGATGCCTCCGACAGGATCCGCAGCGCCGCCCGTGCCAACGCGAATGCCCGCGGCAGCACCCACACCGCGACGAACACCGCGACCACCACGTCGGCATAGGGCCAGTCGGTGGTCACCGTGACGACGCCGGCGATCAGCACGCCGACGCTGCCGACGGTGTCGGCGACCACCTCCATGTAGGCGCCGCGCACCGCCAGACTGCGCTCCGAGTGCGACCGAAGCAGCAGCGCGACACCGATGTTGACGATCAGCCCGGCGACCGCGACGACGATCATCGGCACACCGGGCACGTCCGGCGCCGTGCCGATCCGGCGGATCGCCTCGGTGAGGATGAACGTCGCCACCCCGATCAGCAGCACCGCGTTGGCCACGGCGGTGAACACCTCGGCGCGCTGCCAGCCGTAGGTGCGCGACGGCGACGTGCTGCCGCGCCGGGCCAGCATCACCGCCACCACCCCCATGAACAGGGCGGCCAGGTCGGTAAGCAGATGCCCGGCGTCCGCCAGCAGCGCGATCGAGTTGATCGCGATCGCGGCGGCCAGCTCGATGGCGAAGAACGCGGTCAGGATCACCGCTGCGACGACCATCCGGGACAGCCGCGAGTCGCGGTGGCTGTGGTCGTGGCCGGCGCTCATGGCTAGCAAATATATGTCGTCGCCCCATGCCGAGCGTGAAGCCAGGTTCACGCTCGAACGCCGAGCGTGAAATTGGGTTCACGCTCGGCGGGGTGGGGCGGCTCTGGGCTCAGAACCAGGCGTTCCAGAACTGCGTCAGCGACATCCCCCACGACACCAGCAGCCGGGGCACACCGAACAGGTCGAAGAACCACAACACCAGTCCGAAGAACTTCTGGTTCAGCACCGGCGATAAGACCAGCAGCATCAGCAACACCAACATGCCCCACTGCTGGAACGGCGCCACCGCGCGCCGGGTCGCCGGGCTCAGATGCGGCTCCAGCGCGCCGTAGCCGTCCAGCCCGGGCACCGGCAGCAGATTCAGCACCACCGCGGTGACCTGCAGGAAACCCAGGAACGCCACGCCCGAGAAGAACACCGGATGTGCCGGATCGTAGAAAAGCCGGGCGGCGCCCAGCAGCCCCACGGCCAGAATCAGGTTGGCGGCCGGGCCGGCCAGGCTGACCAGGGTGCGTTGCCGCGGCGTCATGAACGACGTCTGGACGTACACCGCCCCGCCCGGAAGCCCGATGCCGCCCAACGCGATGAACAGCAGCGGCAACACCAGTGACAGCCCCGGATGGGTGTAGCGCAGCGGGTTGAGGGTCAGGTAGCCGCGCATCGCCGCGCCGTGGTCGCCGAACCGAAAGGCCGTGTAGGCGTGGCCGAATTCGTGCAGGCACAGCGACACCAGCCAGCCGGCGATCACGAACACGAACACCCCGGCGTAGGCCAGCGGGCTGATGTCCTCGGCCGCCCGCCAGGCCAGCACCCCACCCAGGCCCGTGAGCGCCACCAGGGCCACAAAGATGGGGCTGGGCCGCACGGCCTGGCCGCGCAGTGGATGCACGTTCACGCACGTGAACCTATCGGACCAGCAGCCAGTCCTCGATATGCCGATAGAACGTCGAGCGCTTCACCGTGCGGGTGCTGTAGATCCCGTCGCGCACCACCAGAGCGCCGGTGGTGCCCAACTGCGCCGCCCGGCCGCTCGCCCAGCGGCGCACCCGTCCCCGCCGGCCGGGCACCCCCGCCCGCAGCCCCGGGGCGTGCGCGATCGGCTCGATCCGGACCTCGGCCACCTCGCCGTCGAACAGCGCGGTGTCATCGACGATGCCCTCCCCGCGCAGCAGCTCGGTGCCGTCCACCGGAAGCCAGCGGCCGACGCCCACCAGGGCGGTGCCGGCGTCGTCCCGGATCAGCGGCACCTGCCCGGCCACCCCCCGCTGGGCCCGCCGCGCCGCCCGCCGCCCAGCCGGCAGCCGATAAACCCCGGTGGCGGGCGTGCGGCGCGGCGGCACGTAACCCACTTCGACGTCGAGACGGTCGGCGCGCAGCAGCCGGGTCAGCACCCGGGCCAGGTCCGGGTCACCGCCCACGATCACCAGGCGGCGGTACCGGCCGATCGCCGCATCGATGGTCGCGGTGACGGTCTCGTCGTCGGCGGACACCGTCGTCAGCCCCCGCAGCGGGCGCGGCACGGGCCGCCCGGCAAATACCAGTACGGCGGTTTCGGGGGCGTTCGCGGCGTTCAACACGCTCCTTGTGAATCACTTGGGATAGGCTCAGTCACCGGCTGGACCACAGTAAGCCAAGACAGTTAGCGAGAATTCCATGCCGGCAATCGTCGTCATCGGCGCCCAGTGGGGCGACGAGGGCAAAGGAAAAGCCACCGACCTACTCGGCGAACGAGTTCAGTGGGTGGTGCGCTATCAGGGCGGCAACAACGCCGGCCACACCGTCGTACTGCCCACCGGGGAGAACTTCGCGCTGCACCTCATCCCGTCCGGGGTGCTGTCGCCGCACGTCACCAACATCATCGGCAACGGTGTGGTGGTGGACCCCGGCGTGCTCCTCGACGAGCTCGCCGGCTTGGAGAACCGCGGCGTGGACACCTCGAGGCTGCTGATCTCCGCCGACGCGCACCTGCTGATGCCCTACCACGTGGCCATCGACAAGGTGACCGAGCGCTACATGGGCAGCAAGAAGATCGGCACCACCGGCCGTGGCATCGGGCCCTGCTACCAGGACAAGATCGCCCGCATCGGGATCCGGGTGGCCGACGTGCTCGACCAGGAGTCACTGGCGCAGAAGATCGAGGCCGCCCTGGAGTTCAAGAACCAGGTGCTGGTCAAGATCTACAACCGCAAGGCGCTCGAACCCGAACAGGTGCTGGAGGATCTGCTGGCGCAGGCCGAGGGCTTCAAGCACCGCATCGCCGACACCGCGCTGGTGTTGGGCGCCGCTCTGGACCGCGGCGAGAACGTGCTGCTGGAAGGCTCGCAGGGCACTCTGCTCGATGTCGACCACGGCACCTACCCCTACGTCACCTCGAGCAACCCGACCGCGGGCGGTGCCGCCGTGGGCTCCGGGGTCGGACCCACTCGCATCACCACGGTGCTGGGCATCCTGAAGGCCTACACCACCCGGGTGGGTTCGGGGCCGTTCCCCACCGAGCTGTTCGACGCCTCCGGCGAGTACCTGTCCAAGACCGGCGGCGAGGTGGGCGTGACCACCGGGCGTCAGCGGCGCTGCGGCTGGTTCGACGCGGTGATCGCCCGCTACGCCACCCGGGTCAACGGCATCACCGACTACTTCCTGACCAAGCTGGATGTGTTGTCCTCCCTGGAGACCGTGCCGGTCTGCGTCGGCTACACCATCGACGGCAAGCGCACCGACGAGCTGCCGATGACCCAGGAAGAATTCGCCCGCGCCGAACCGGTCTACGAAGAGCTGCCCGGCTGGTGGGAGGACATCTCAGGCGCGCGCACCTTCGAAGATCTGCCGGCCAACGCGCGCGACTACGTGTCACGGGTGGAAGAGATTGCCGGAGCGCAGGTTTCGTGCATCGGGGTAGGCCCCGGCCGGGAGCAGACCATCGTGCGCCGTGATGTCGTTCGAGACCGCGCGTGAGCGAGAGCGCCGAATCCGACCAGGATTACGCCAGCCAGGGTGGGTTCCCGGATTTCGCCGTCGTCGACCCGAGTGCGGGCTTCGGCCGGTTCGTCGCCACCATGCGCCGCCTGCAGGATCTGGCGGTGTCCACCGCACCTGACGACGCCGTCTGGGACGACGCCGCCGACCGTGCCGAGGCGCTGGTGACGTTGCTGGAGAAGTATCCGGCGTCCCAGGCCGTCGCCCCAGCCGGGCGGGCGCCGTCGCTGCCGGGCATGGGCAGCCTGCTGCTGCCGCCGTGGCGGATCAGCCGCTTCGAGGCCGACGGGGTCTCGATGACCGGGCATTTCAGCCGATTCCACGTCGGCGGCAACAACGCGGTACACGGTGGAGTGCTGCCGCTGCTGTTCGACTGGATGTTCGGAATGGTGGTGCACGCCGCGAACCGGCCGATCAGCCGGACGGCGTTCCTGCACGTCGACTACCGCAAGGTCACCCCGATCGACACCCCGCTGTTGGTGCACGGCCGGGTGGATCGTGCCGAGGGCCGCAAGGCGTTCATCGGCGCCGAGCTCACCGACACCGACGGCACGGTGCTGGCCGAGGCGCAGGGGCTGATGGTGAAGCTGCTGCCGGGGCAGCCGTAGCCGCGTCGCTTCGGCCTGCCCGACGACGTCGACCTCGGTACCCTTTTTGACATGGCCGACGAGCGAGGTGCCTTCGCCGACGCCGCGCGGGCACGCGAACAGCAGTTGGCGGCGCGGCTGGCGTCCTCGATCAAGCTGGATCAGTCCTTCGAAGCGCTCGTGCGCGGCGCCCACCAGCACAACCTGGCGGCCAGGAACCGTCTGGACGTCATCGAGGCCGAGATCCGCCAGCGCGCCGCCACCTGGCCGGGCCTGGACACCCCCAGCGGTGCCCGCCAGTTCCAGACCTATCTGGCCGGCAAGACCCGCGAGATCCACCAGGTGGTCTCCGATGCCGCCGCCGACAGCAGGCAACGCACGGCGAAGGTGAACGCACTGACCTCGCGCTACACCCTCGGTGGTGAGATGCCGCAGGCACCGCTGAACATCGACGGCGACAAGCCCGATCCGCAGATCGACGACGCGGCCGGCAAAGTCGACGGCACCCCCGAACAGAAGCACGACGACCTCGGCGCCACCATCCCGGGCACCGGAATCCGGCTCGGCGGTGACGGTGACAACAGGGACGGGCGCACCGGCTACCCGCAGATACACATTCCCGGGGTGTATGACGGCGACAATCCGCTGCCGGTTCGCCGTGACGCCAACGGGGCGCCCCTGGAGCGGCCGCTGCCGACCGGTACCGCGCTGGGGCCCAACGGCGAGCACTACGGGCTGTATGCCATGGTTCCCTACGACTCCAAGGGCTACACGGCACCGGACACCGTCATCGTGGATCTGGCGAATCCGAGCAAGGTCGTGGGAACGCTCAGCGGTATCTCCCAGGCCAGCGGTGCCTTCGACAAGGCGACCGGGCAGATGGTCGTCGTCGGCAACACGCCCACCGGTCAGCGGGCGATGTGGACGTCGGAACCCGTTGCGCAGAACCCGAATTGGATATCCAGTGCGAACGCCGCTCAGCCCAGGGTGTTCACCGGGGCCATGGACGGAAACCGCGAGAGCCAGATCGTGGCGATGCCGCAGGGCGGCATGATGGTGGTCGGCGCCACCGGCGGCGGGCCGGTGCAGGCCGTCGTCGCCGCCACGCCGGACGGTCTGTTGGGCGCGCAGCCTCATGTCGTGTCCGGTCTGATCCCCGACGAGATCGGTCCGGGCTGGACCTACGGGCCCACCGTCACCGACTTCAACTACAACCCGGATACCGGACGATGGGATGCGCACCTGCGGGTGAGCACCTGGACCGGTGGCCTGGAGAACTACAACCCCAAAACCTATGGCGTGACGGTCGGCGGCACCAATTGACTCAGGAGGCTTCGATGAGAATTCGTTCGGTAGCAAGAGTTTTCGCCGTACCTGTGGCAGCCGCGGCGCTGATGGCCGGCGGTCTGCCGGCGAGCGCCGGTGCGCATCCGGGGTTTCCCGACCTGAGCGGCTTTGATCCCGTCGCGGTCGACGACTACTTCGTGAGTCTTCGGCCGGGCACCGCCCGGATGGTCAACTTCTCCACCCCGTACAACACCGTCTGCAATTTCTACGGCGGCGAGTCGGCGCCGACCGGACCCACCCAGGGGCTGCACTGCCAGGGGGAAATGCCTGGCATGCAACAGGTCCCATTCCTGGGTGCGGAGCGGCCGGGATCGGGTGACTGCGTCGTCGGCGCCGTCAACGCGGCGGGTTCGGGCTATCAGCTGACCCGGATGTTCTACGGGGGCTGCGACGGCAACCCGCCCACCCTGCCGTTCGGCGGCAAGCTGCTGGGTGTCGGTCAGAAACTCACGTACCTGAACGTGACGTGCGCGGTGGGCGCCGACCAGCTGGTCGCCTGTTCGGACAGCACCAGCGGTGACCACGGATTCGTGCTGCAGCCCTCCGGCAGTACGGCGTTCTGAACCGGCGGGTCAGTCGGCTGCCGACGGCCCGGCAACCGTCATCGTCGCGAACAAGGTCAGGAACATCGCCGCCGGCACGGTGTTGGCGATACTGTCGCGGACCCGGATGTGCGAGCCCACCGCGAGCGCGAAGTACAGGGTCAACGCGGCGGTGGTGACCCGGGCCAGCAACGGGAACCGGCTCGCCGACAGCAGGCCGATCGCCGAGGCGGCCTTGACGAACGGCAAGACCTTGCGGACCTGTGCCGGACACTCCACCTGGTCAAGGGCTTTGGCGATGAACGGCGCCGGGATGGCGCAGGCCACCGCGTCAGCGGCCTGGAAGGCGGCCAGCCCGGCATAGGTTTTCGGCGATGTCAGCACAGTCATATCCCCGACTGTAGGCGCCGCAGGCTAATCCAGGTTGAGCGTCGCCTCTTCCAGGTCCAACCGGTGCAGCACGGCCCGCAGCACAGAATCGTCGATGTGGCCGCGGTCACGTTCGGCGATCAGCGCGGCCCGTTCGGCGGCCAGCATCTCCAGTCGGAGCCGGCGGAACGCCGCGTCGGCGGTCTCGTCGCTGTCATCGTGATCGGGACTCAGACGCCGCAGTCGCTCGCGGGCGGCGTTACGTCGCCGTGCGTTCAGGGCGCGCAACGCGTCGGCGGCCCGCTCGCTGGCCGGTGACGGCTCGGTCGTGGCCAGCACCTCGTCGAGCCGGTCGACGGCGGCCTTGGCCGCCTTGTCCTGGGCGCCGGTCGCGGCGATCGAGTCCGCGCGGTCCTGGTCGGTGCTCACGCCCAATCGCCGGATCAGCCACGGCAGCGTAAGCCCGTGTAGCAGCAGGGTGCCGATCACCACCACGAACGTCAGGAACACCAGCTGCGGGCGGCCCGGGAACCGCTCGCCCGCCAGGGTTGTCAACGGCACACCGAACGCGGCGGCCAGCGACACCACACCGCGCATCCCAGCCCAGGCCAGCACAAGAACCTGTCCGGGAGGAGGGGGTTGCTCGCGTTGACGGATCTTCGGCGACAACACCCGGGGCAGGTAGGCGAAGAAGACCACCCCCACCGCCCGTACCGCCAGCACCGTCGCGAACACCGCCACTGCCGCTACGGTCAGGCTCGCGAAACGCACGCCGTGCATGTTCTGCACCACCGTCGGCAGTTGCAGCCCGATCAGCAGGAACGCGAACGACTCCAGCATCAACTGCACCGCGCGCCAGACGGCCTGGTCCTGCAACCGGGTGGCGTAGTGCGCGCGGGTGAAACGCTGGCCGAGGATCAGCGCGGCGACCACCACCGCGAGCACCCCGGAGCCGTGGATCTCCTCGGCCGCCAGGTAGATGACGAACGGGGCCAGCAGCCCGACGGCGCTCTCCACCACCGGATCGGTCAGGCGGGCGCGGATCACGACGATGATCGACCCGAACACCACCCCCACCACGGTGCCGCCCACCGCCGCCAGCGCGAACATCAACAACCCCTTGCCCCAGCCCGTCGCCGCACCGATCGCGGCGGCCAGCGCCACCTTGTAGAGGGTCAGGGCGGTCGCGTCGTTGAGCAGGCTCTCGCCGCCGAGCAGCGTCATGATCCGGCGGGGCAGACCGAGCCGTCGACCGATCGCGGTGGCCGACACCGCATCCGGCGGCGCCACGATCGCGCCCAGGGTCAGCGCGGCGGCCAGACTCAGGTCCGCAACGGTGTAGTAGGCGACCACCCCGACGGCGACGGTGGTGACCAGCGGCAGCAGGACCGCCAGCAGCACGATCGGGCGCTTGTTGTTGCGCATGCTGATGAAGGAGCTCTCCAGGCCGGCCGACCACAGCAGCGGCGGCAGGATCACGAACAGCACCAGATCGGGGCGCAGGGTGATCTCGGGCATCGCCGGAATCAGCCCCACCACCAGGCCGGCGATCACCAGCACCAGCGGCGCGGACAGTCTGCGGTCGCGTGCGATGGCCGCGATCAGCACCGCGGCCACCAGGGCGCCCAGCAGGGTGACGTTCACCATCGCCGAGCCTCCATCCGTTTTCGCACCTATTCTTGAGCAGCATGCAGCATTGCCTTGGCGCGGGAGGGTCCGGCGATGACGAGTGAGGGCGACAGCTCGGAGACCGAGCGGCTCGTTGTCGACGGTCCCAGCCGGACTCGGGTGGCGCTGCTGGGTTCCGGGGACATCAGCCGCGAACTGGTGATCGCGCTGCAGCGCCTGGGTGCTGAGGTGGTCGCCGTCGACCGCTACTCCGACGCCCCTTTGCACGCGATAGCCGACCGCGCGCTGGTGGTCGACCTGAGCGACAACGACGAGCTGGCCGCGGCCATCCGGTGGCTGCAGCCGAAGTTCGTGGTGGTCGCCTCCGACATGGTGGCCACCGACGCTCTGAGCGCCGTGGTCGACACCGGGTTCACCGAATTGGTGCCCGCGCTACGGGGTGCTCAGCTGGCGGCCGACTACCAGGGCATGCGGCGATTGGCCGCCGACGAGCTCGGGTTGCCCACCGCGCCGTTCTGGTTCGCCGAATCGGTGGAGGAGCTGCGGTCGGTGGCCCAGCACGGCGGATTCCCGATGGCGGTCCGGCCGGCGGTGGGCTCGCTCGGCGGGGGTCATTCGGTGATGGTGCGCGACAGCGACATCGAACCGGCGTGGCAGCGAGCGGTGGCGGCGGCCGGTCGTGGGGCGCCGGCGCGGGTGCTGGCCGAGACGGTGGTGGAGTTCGACAGCGAGGTCACGCTGCTGGCGGTGCACCGCGACGGGGCAGGAGGGCCGTCGCTGGACTTCTGCGCCCCGATCGGACACCGCAGTGTCGAGGAGCCCAATGGTCAACTGACGGTGGAGTATTGGCAGCCGCACCCGATGAGCCCGGTGGCCCTGGACGCTGCCACGTCGATTGCTGCCCGGGTGGCGCGGGCGCTCGGCGGGCGCGGGCTGTTCGGTGTCGACCTGCTGGTGCACGGCGACGAGGTGTACTTCGCCGGGGTCAATGTGCGCCCCTACGATGCCGCGCTGTTGACGTTGCGCACCCAGCGATTGTCCGGGTTCGAACTTCAGGCCCGCGCGATTCTGGGCCTGCGGACCGACGCGATCCTGGTCTCGCCCGGCGCCGCCCGGCTGATCTACGGGCGGCGGCCGGACGGTGCCGAGACGGGCGAGTCCACACCCGTTGAGCGGTCGGCGCTGGCCGACGCGCTCAACGTGACCGAAAGTGACGTGATGGTGTTCGGACATCACGAGGGCCACCCGCGCAGGCGGCTGGGGTTGGCGCTGGCCACCGGGCCCGACGTGACGGTCGCACGGGAGCGGGCCGGGCAGGCCGCGGCGGCGCTGGGCAGGCTGTGGCCGTGACACCCGGCCTGGCGGCGGGCCGCTACGGATGCAAGACTTCCGCAGGTGAGCTATGCCGGAGATATCACACCTGAGCAGGCCTGGGCGATTCTGCGCGACGACCCGAACGCGACGCTGATCGACGTGCGCACCGACGCCGAATGGCGGTTCGTCGGCCTGCCCGACCTGACCGAGTTGGGCCGCGAGGTGATCTGCATCGAGTGGGTGCACTCCGACGGCAGTCCCAACCTGAACTTCGCGCGCGAGCTGGCCGCCCGGGTGTCGGCCGGGCCGGCGGTCTTCCTGTGCCGTTCCGGGAACCGCTCCATCCCTGCGGCTGCAACCGGAACCGCGGCGGGCCTGAACCCGTCCTACAACGTGCTGGACGGTTTCGAGGGCAACCTGGACGAGCACGGCCACCGCGGCGGCACCGGATGGAAGGCCGTCGGCCTGCCCTGGACGCAGTCGTGAGCGAATCGGTCCGCATCCCCAAACCCCTGCCCGACGGAGTCGACCAAGCCACCATCGGAGTGCGCGGCGGATTGCTTCGCTCGCAGTTCGACGAGACCGCTGAGGCGCTGTTCCTCAACTCCGGTTACGTCTACGACTCCGCGGCGGCCGCCGAGCAGGCGTTCACCGGTGAGATCGACCGGTACGTCTATTCGCGCTACGGCAACCCGACGGTGTCGATGTTCGAGGAGCGGCTGCGGCTGATCGAGGGCGCCCCGGCGTGCTTCGCCACCGCCAGCGGCATGGCGGCGGTGTTCGTCGCACTCGGTGCACTGCTGCGGGCCGGCGACCGGTTGGTGGCCGCGCGCAGCCTGTTCGGCTCGTGTTTCGTGGTCTGCAACGAGATCCTGCCCCGCTGGGGAGTCCAGACCGTCTTCGTCGACGGCGAAGACCTGGCGCAGTGGGAGCAGGCGCTGTCGGTCCCGACCCAAGCGGTGTTCTTCGAGACCCCGTCCAACCCGATGCAGTCACTGGTGGACATCGCCGCGGTCACCGAGCTGGCGCATGCCGCCGGCGCAAAGGTGGTGCTGGACAACGTGTTCGCAACACCATTGCTGCAGCAGGGTTTTCCGCTCGGGGTGGACGTGGTGGTGTACTCCGCCACCAAACACCTCGACGGGCAGGGCCGGGTGCTGGGCGGAGCGATCCTGGGCAGTCAGGACTACATCGACGGCCCGGTGCAGACCCTGATGCGCCACACCGGCCCGGCGCTCAGCGCGTTCAACGCCTGGCTGCTGCTCAAAGGTCTTGAGACCCTGTCTGTTCGGGTTGACTATGCCAATCGCTCCGCGGCCCGGATCGCGGAGTTCCTCGAGCAGCATGCGGCGGTGCGCTGGGTGCGTTATCCGTTCCTGGCGTCGCATCCGCAGTACGACCTGGCGCGCCGGCAGATGTCCGGCGGCGGCACCGTGATCACCTTCGAACTTGACGCCCCCGACAGTGTGGCCAAGCAGCGTGCGTTCGAGGTGCTGGACCGACTGAAGCTGATCGACATCTCCAACAACCTGGGCGATACGAAATCTCTGATCACCCACCCGGCGACCACCACGCACCGGGCGATGGGGCCCGAGGGTCGGGCCGCGATCGGCCTGGGTGACGCGGTGGTGCGCATCTCGGTCGGCCTGGAGGGCACCGAGGACCTGATCACCGATCTGGAGCAGGCCCTGGGTTAGTCGGTGAGCTGTTCGAGCACCCGCAGGAACACCGCCCGGTCGGTGGCCGACAGCTGCCCGAGCCAGCGTTCTTCGCCACGCTGAATGGCTTGCTGCACGGTGGTTTTCAGTGCTCTTCCGGTTTGGGTGATCTCCAGGAGCCGAACCCGGCGGTCGTCCGGGTCGGCGACCCGCTCGATGTGCCCGCGGCCCTGCAGCTCGTCGAGGGTGCTGATGATGCGGGTCTTGTCGGCGTTGATCGACTCGGCCAGGGCGGCTTGGCTGCGGACCGCGGACCCGTCGAGCGCGCACAGCACGATGTAGCCCCACATCGACAGGTCGTGGGTGTCGAGCACCGGCTGCTCGGCGGCCACGGTCTGGCGGGCCAGCCGGGTGAGCATGGCCGCCAGGTCGGGGCGAGGACTGTTGCGCGGCATGCGGCAGATAATAGTGGTTGACAGATGATAAGCATACGCACACGATAAACGTATGTCTATCGAAAATGATCTCCGTCCGATCCACCGCATCGTCCTGGCCGCCACGGTGGATGTCGTCGCCGCCGTCGCCGGCGAGGATCTATCGCTGCCGACTCCGTGCGCCGGTTGGGATCTCGCCGCCCTGCTCGCCCACATGACCGTCCAGCACCGCGGGTTCGCGGCCGCCGCCCGCGGCGCCGGTGACGACCTGGCGATCTGGCAGCCCGAAACGGTCACCGACGCCGTGGTCGCCGACCCGGCGGGTGCCTACCGGGCCGCCGTCGCCGACGTGCTGGACGCGTTCGCCGGCCTCGACTCGCTGGAACGCTCCGTCGTACTGCCCGAACTGGGCGGGGCGGCCCCGGCGTCGTTGGCGATCGGCTTTCACCTGGTGGACTACGTCGTGCACGGGTGGGACGTGGCGGCGGCGCTGGGCCGGCGCTACGAACCGTCGGCCGAGGTGGTGGCCGCCACCGTGCCGCTGGCTTTCGAAGTGCCCGACGGCGACTACCGCGCGGCGGCAACGTCGCCGTTCGGCCCGGCGCTGCCTGTTCCCGGCCAAGCCGGCGACTTCGAACGCATCCTGGCCCACCTGGGCCGGGACCCGCGGTGGCACTCGGCCTAGGGCTGCGCCGGCGGTGGTTGGTCAGGTGGTGACGGTGCGTCGGGTGGTGGCGGCGCCTCGGTCGGGATGGCCCCCGCACAGCCGCCCGGTGGCGGCGGTGCGGGAAAGACGTTGTTGCCACTGTCGCCGACGCAGTCGTAGTTCCAGGTCGGCCCGACCCAGCGGTTGCCGCCCATCCACTGATGCCAGTAGGACCCGTCGGGGTACTTCTCACCGTCGCAGACGCGCAGGCGTCCGAATCCCCATTGCCCACCGGGACACCAGTTCTGGGTCAAGTCCGGATCATGTGGGTCCGACCGGCCGGCATGCGCCACGGGTGCGAACGACACGATCGCGGCGATACAGCCGACTGCAGCGCCCACTCGGGCGAATCTCACCTTCACTGTGGCGCCGCTCCTTCGTGTCAATTTATATCGTGACACGATATTAACGAACGGCGCTGCTGACCCGCTGGGAGTTATCTGTTAAGTGATCCGGTGCCGCTCAGTCGTTCTCGATGACTCCGGTGGCGTTGCGGGCCCTGTCCTCGTATGCCTGCCGGGCCGCGGTGTCGAAGGTGAGGAAGACGGTGTCGTTGCCGGCTTTCTTGTTGAGCCAGCGCCGGCCGCGGTCGGACAGCAGGCTCGCCAAGATCGCGCTGCGACGTCCGAACCCGGGCACCGAGGTCAGGGTCTTCGGCTTGTCGAGCACCCGGACCACGGCGGCGCCGACGTCCTCGGGCTGCACCGGTTTCTGCGCCGCCGACGGGGAGGTGCCCGCGATCAGCTCGGTGTTGGTGAACGTCGGCAACACCGCGCTGACGTTGACACCCTGAGGCATGAACTCGTCGGACAGCGCGGTGCTCAAGCCCACCACCGCGAACTTGGTGCCGGCGTAGAGCGCCTGGCCGGGCACCGCCACGATCCCGGCCATCGAGGCGATGTTGATGATGTGCCCGCTGCGCCGCTTGACCATCTCGTCGAGCACCAGCTGGCAGCCGTTGATCACGCCGTAGAAATTGACCTCGGTCGCCGAGCGGATGGTCTGCTGAGTCTGTTCCAGGAACGGCCCGACCGGCATCACCCCGGCGTTGTTGATCAGCACATCGATCCGGCCGTCACCGTCGGCGCGGGCCTTGTCCAAGAACGTCGCGAACGACTCCCGGTCGGTGACGTCGAGCGGATGTCCGGTGACCGAACCATGTTGTGCGAGTTGGGTTACGGCCTTGTCGAGGATGCCGACGTCCCGATCGCCGATCACGACCCGGGCGCCGCGCTTGAGCAGTGCGGTGGCGGTGGCGAATCCGATGCCGCGGGCGGCTCCGGTGATGGCGATGGTCTTACTGCGGATGTTGTCCACGCCGACGAACTTAACAGGTGTCAAGTTGCTTAGTCGAGGGTTGTCCGGTCAGGCCCAGCGAGCCAGCGTCTCGCCGGCGTACTTGCTCAGCGCGGCTTGCAACAACGGACCGAAGCTGACGCGTGCGATGCCCAGTTGTCCGAACGAGGCCGGGTCGTCGGAGTCGGGGGCGGCCAGGGCGTTGACCGGCTTGGGCAGCCCGGCTGCCAGCCGACGCAGCGTCTCGGCATCGTGGCGACCTACCGGGTAGAGCACGTCCGCGCCGGCCTGCGCGCACTCGGTCAGCCGGGCGATGGCGCGCTCGACGCGGTCGGCGTCGTCGCCGTCCTTGCGGACGAACAGGTCGGTGCGGGCGTTGATCACGACGTGGGTTCCGGCGGCGTCGGCAGCGTCGCGCAGCGCGGCGACGTATTCGGCGTGCTCGGTGGAGGACCGCAGGCGCTTGTCCTGGCTGTGCACCGAGTCCTCGATGTTGCAGCCCACCGCGCCGGCGTCCAGCAGGCCCTCGATCAGCCGGGAGGCCGACTCGCCGTAGCCGGACTCGATGTCGACCGACACCGGGACGTCGACGGCGTCGGTGATCTGACGCACCCGGCCCAGCACCTCGGCGAACGTCATTCCCTCACCGTCGGTGCTGCCGATCGACTGGGCGACCGGATTGCTTCCCACGGTCAGCGCGCTGAATCCGGCGCCTACGGCCAGCTTCGCCGACCACGCGTCCCACACGGTGGGCAAGATGACCGGTGTGCCCGGTTGATGCATTGCCAGGAACGCCGTTGCCCGCTGCCCGAGTGCCTCATGAGTCGTCATTTATCCAACTCTTCCATGTGGTAAATATCCGCGCAATCATCGGGGCGGGTTGGCGGGCGATCTTCGACAGAAACGTCCCAATGGTCCCTCGGTGTAGAGCAGTCGACACGGCCGGGGAACAGTGCCGTCGAACATTGACCGAATTCCTCCTGTAGAGACGAATCCCGTTGCAGCCCTTAAGTATCAGGTTTTCTTTGCGTCGGGTCGGGTATACGCTTGCAGAATTCCGGGCGCGCGGTGTCACCGCGCTGTGAGCCGCCAAAAATCCTGCATCGGCGCAGGTCGCCTCCGCACGTTCGGCAATTTCTCGATCAGAGGAAGTGGCGAGAATGACCAGTCAACGTTCAGTCGGTGCCGGAGCCGCCGCGGCGGCGTTCTTGGCCTTCACTGTCATCCCGCTCAGTTCGGCGCCGCGGGCCCACGCCGATGAGCTGGATTGGATCCTCGACCTGTTCAGCCCCGCGGACTGGGCGGCGCCCTGACTTTTATCACCAACCGGAGATTCGCGGCTCTGTAGAGCTGTGACCTGCGGTGTTGGTTGGTGGTGAAGCG
>NZ_CP084028.1:315748-426908 GCF_020181595.1 [Mycobacterium] vasticus
AACCGACGATCCGACTCCGGCTTACGCCAACCCGCACGAGGCATAACCTACAAACTACACCCAAGTAGTCTTAACTGAACGGTATTGGGGCTAGGTGGCTGCGGCGGGACCGACCCCAACGGCCACCGACACGCACACCCACTAACGTGGACGCGGTGGATTACAAGTCGAAATTGATGCCAGTCCTCGGCGCCGTGCTACTCGCCACACTGTTCAGCGGTGGTTGCGCCCGAACCCCGGAGAACTCCGACGGGGCGCCGGACCCGGCGGCGGCCGTCGATTTCGCCAACGACCTGCGCGACAAGGTCGGCATCGACGCGATGATGGCGCACCTGCAGAAGTTGCAGGACATCGCCAACGCCCACGACAACACCCGCGCAATCGGCACCCCCGGATTCGACGCGAGCGTCGACTACGTGGCCACTACCCTGCGTGACCACGGGTTCGACGTACAGACCCCGGAGTTCGTGGCCCGAGTGTTCAAATCCGAGAAGGGCTCGGTGCAACTCGGCGACAAGACCTTCGAGGCGCGAGCACTGCAGTACAGCCTCGGCGCCCCGCCCGAGGGCATCACCGGTCCGATCGTCGCCGCACCGACCGATGACACCCCGGGCTGCGGCCCGGAGGACTACGACGGGCTGACGGTCAAGGACGCCATTGTGCTGGTGAACCGCGGCAGTTGTCCGTTCAAGGACAAGATGGCCGTCGCCGTCGAGAAGGGCGCGGTGGCGCTGATCGTCGCCGACAGCGTCGACGAGGAGAAGATGGGCGGCACGCTGGGGGAGAAGACCGAGGTCAAGATCCCGGTGGTGAGCGTCACCAAAGCCGACGGTGCGGCGTTGCGCGACGGGCACGGCGAGCTGACCCTCAAGCTCGACGCCCACACCGACGACATCTCGGCACGCAACGTGATCGCCCAGACCAAGACCGGCTCGACCGAGAACGTGGTCATGCTCGGTGCACACCTGGACAGCGTCCCGGAGGGCCCGGGTATCAACGACAACGGATCCGGGGTTGCGGCAGCGCTGGAAACGGCTCTGCAGCTTGGCGATTCACCAAAGGTGCGCAATGCGGTGCGGTTCGGATTCTGGGGTGCCGAGGAGATCGGCCTGATCGGATCGCGCAACTATGTCGAGTCGCTCGACGCCGATCAGCTCAAGAACATCGCGCTGTATCTGAACTTCGACATGCTCGGCTCGCCGAACCCGGGCTACTTCACCTACGACGGCGACCAGTCGCTGGACGCCGACAAGCGCGGCCAGCCGGTGGTGCCCGAAGGCTCGGCCGGCATCGAGCGGACGATGGTCGCCTATCTCAAGGCCGCGGGCAAAGAGCCGCAGGACACCTCATTCGACGGACGCTCCGACTACGACGCCTTCACCCAGGCCGGTATCCCGGCCGGTGGGTTGTTCTCCGGCGCCGAGGTGAAGAAGTCGCCCGAAGAGGCCAAGATCTGGGGCGGCGCCGTAGACGAGCCGTTCGACCCGAACTATCACCAGGCCGGCGACACCGTCGACAACATCGACCGTGACGAGCTGGCGATCAACGGCCGGGGCGTGCCGTACGCCGCGGGACTGTATTCCCAGGATCTCAGCGGACGCAACGGTGTGCCGATTCGGGAGGACCGCACCCGCCACGTCATCACCACGCCGTAGTCGCCCAAAGGCCGTGGGTGGGCCCGTTCGCTGTGATCTCCGAAGGCCTGTGTTAATAATGCTGTGCTAAGAGTGACACCAGCTGGTGCGTTTTCAGAGTCGATTCGAGGTGGTTATCACGCTTGGTGCTACGAACGATCCAACCGGGCCGGCGAGCGCCCGGATCAAGCGACGTCCCAAGGATCGCAAAGCGCAGATCACCAGGGCGGCCGCTGAGACTTTCAGCTCGCAGGGCTACGTCGCGGCCAGTATGGAATCGATCGCCGCCAAGGTGGGGATCTCCGCGCCAGCGCTTTATCGCCATTACCCCAATAAATATGAGATGTTCTCCGTTGTAGTCCGCATGCTCGGTGAGCATCTGGTCGAATGCACCGCGTTCGTCGACGACATCTCGGACGCCGAAATGCAGAACGACGCGGACGCGGTGCTGGATCGAGTGGTCGACGCGCTCATCTCGTCGGCGATCCGCGACCAGGACGCCAGTGGCCTGTACCGCTGGCATCAGCGCTACCTGCAACCCGATGACGAGGCTGCGTTGATGGCGCAGGTTCACAAGGTGAACCGACGGCTGCAGCGTCCCCTTCTGGTGCTGCGCCCGGGGCTGAACGTATCGGAGCGCTGGACACTGTCCGCGGGTCTGCTCAGTGTGACCGGCAGCGTCATCGGGCACCGGCTCGGCCTTCACGACACCGAGATCAGGCCGCTGTTGATCAAGGCGGCGCGCGATATAGCAGCCACCGAACTGCCCAAGCAAGGCGCCGTCGAGGTCCCGCGACCCGCGGTGTGGCGCATCTTCACGCCGTCCGCCGGGCCGTACGAGGCGCTGTTGCACTCGGCGATCATGTTGTTCGGCCGGAAGGGCTACACCGAGACCAGTGTCACCGAGATCGCGGAAGCGGTCGGAGTTCCGGCTTCCGGCGTATATCGGTACTTCTCCAGCAAGAGCGACATCCTGACCACCGGCCTGCAACGTGCCATGGATCGGTTCGCCGGGGAGATGTCGGCTATCGCCGGCGTCTTCGTCGAACCGAAGGAGACGCTGTCCCGGTTGACCCAGGCATACGTGGCCACGGTGTTCGCCAATCCCGAGCTGACCGCGGTTCACGACACCGAGCGGGTGAACCTCGGGCCCGCCGAGCGGGAACTGCTGCGGGACTCCGAGCGCGTGTTCATCGACACCTGGGCGAAACCGCTGATGCAGATCAGGCCGGAGCTGAGTTCGCTGGAAGCCCAGTTTCTGGTGCATGCCCTGACCGAGGTGGTGGCCGACATCGGTCGGGTGGTCCGCGAGACGAATCTGGCGGGCAAGGCGGACCAGTCCGTCGACAGTGACTATGCCCAGGCGTGCCTGCGTGCGCTCATGGAGTCGATCGTGCTGGGTAGCAGCTGACGCTGGACTGGCTACGGCTCAGGCGATCTCGTAGTCGTCCAGTGGGAACCGGGCGCCCTCGCGAACGGCGTTGCGCACCGTGGTGGGCCGCAGCAGCGTTGCCTCACCGCTCGGGTTGAAGTAGTACGAGCGCGAGCCGGCGCACTGGCCGGCGTAGAACACCGTGCGGTCCAGTCGCTTGGTCATGTCGTCGAGGAATCGGGTGTTGGCGGCTTCGGTCACCTCGAAGGTGGTCGCATTTCGACGCTGCACCTCACCGAAGAGCCGGCCCATGTGCCGCATCTGGTATTCCATCGTGTTGAAGAACGACAGACCGCAGAACGCATACGGGCTGGCCAGGCTCAGGAAATTCGGGAAGGCCGGCACCGACACGCCCTGGTATGCCTGGAACCTGTTCTCCCGCCACCACTTTCCCAGATTCCGCCCATTGCGCCCGACGATCTCGATGGCCGGGAAGTTCGCCTCCCACATGTCGAAGCCGGTGGCCAGCACCAGCGTGTCGATTTCGGTCTTGCGCCCGTCGGTGGTGACGATCCCGTCCGGGTCGACTCGCTCGATTCCGACCGTCTCCAGGTGCACGTTCGGCTTGGTGAAGCTGCGGTAGTAGTCGTTGGACCAGCTGGGGCGCTTGCAGCCGATGTCGTAGCTCGGGGTCAGTTTGGCCCGCAGTTCCTTGTCCCGGATCGAGATGAATCGGTGGATCTTGCACAGGTCCATCGCGCCGATGGACAGCCGGCGGAAGTAGGGGAAGTTGAGGATCCCGACGAACGTCATGAACCCCAGCAGACCGTCGGTCACGTACCGCAGCCCCCGCTGGGCCAGCGGCATCCGGGCGAACAGGCGCTGTACCGCCGGCGAGATCCCGAAGTCCAGCTTGGGTGCCACCCAGATCGGGGTGCGCTGGTAGACGGTCAGGGCGCCGACGGTCTTGGCCAGCTCCGGTATGAGCTGCACGGCGGTGGCGCCCGTTCCGATCATGCCGACCCGGCGACCGTGGAAGTCGTGGGAGTCGTCCCAGGCGGTGGTGTGCACCACCTTGCCGTCGAAACCGGCGATCCCGGGGATGTCCGGGGTGTGCGGCTGGGACAGGAATCCGGTCGCAGTGATCAGGTAGCGGGCGCTCAACGTCGTGCCGTCGGACAGGCTCACCTGCCAGCGCTGCGCCTCCTCATCCCAGCGGGCGCTCTGCACGGTGGTGTTGAACCGCATGTGGCGCCGCACGTCGTACTTGTCGGCGACGTGCTCGGCGTAGCCCTTGAGTTCCGAACCCGTGGCGAACAGCCGCGACCAGTTCGGGTTGGGCTCGAACCAGTAGGAGTAGGTGGTCGAGGGGATGTCGACGGCCAGGCCGGGGTAGCGGTTGACGTGCCAGGTCCCGCCGAGGTCGTCCTCGCGGTCGAGCACCACGATGTCGTCGTAGCCGAGCTTCTTCAGCTCGATCGCCGCACCCATCCCACCGAAGCCCGCACCCACGATGACGACCTCGAACTGCTCCGTACTCATGAAAATCACGGTACCTGACCGGCGGGTAACCAACGAAGCTCGTCAACGCTATCGTTAGACGCCGTGAGTGAGATTCGCCATCCCGCGGCCACCCGGCCGGTAGGCCTGCTCAGTGTCGGCGTGTGCCGGCCGTCGCGGGTGGTCACCAATGACGAGATCTGCCGGGGCATCGACTCCTCCGATGAGTGGATCTTCTCCCGCACCGGCATCAAGTCCCGGCGCTTTGCCGCGCAGGGGGAGACCGCGGCCAGTCTGGCCATCGAGGCCGGCCGGCAGGCGTTGGCCAACGCGGGGCTCGACGGCTCCGGCGTCGACGCGGTGATCGTCGCGACCAGCACCAACTTCCGTCAGACTCCATCGAGCGCGCCCGCGGTGGCCGTGGCCCTGGGGGCGGCCGGCGTCCCGGCGTTCGACGTGGCCACCGGGTGCGCCGGATTCGGCTACGCGCTGGGGATCGCCGCCGAGCTGCTGCGCGGACGGACCATGAACACCGCGCTGGTGATCGGCTCGGAGGTGCTCTCGACGACCATCGACATGGCGGACCGGTCGAACTGCTTCATCTTCGGCGACGGTGCCGGTGCGGTGGTTCTCGGCGAGACCCCCGCCCACGGGATCGGGACGACGGTGTGGGGCAGCGACGGTGAGAACTGTGATGCGATCCGTCAGGACATCGACTGGATCAGCTACACCGAGGCGCCCGACGGTCCCCGGCCGTATCTGCGGATGGACGGCGGCGCGGTATTCCGTTGGGCCGCATTCGAGATGAGCGGTGTGGGCAAGCGCGCCCTGGAGGCCGCCGGAGTCGGACCGCTCGACATCGACGTCTTCATTCCGCACCAGGCCAACAGCAGGATCAACGCCCTGATCGCCAAGAGTCTGGAACTGCGTCCCGACGTGGTGATCGCCAATGACATCGAGACCACCGGCAACACCTCGGCGGCGTCCATACCGCTGGCCATGGAGCAGCTGCTCAGCTCCGGCGCCGCGAAATCCGGCGATCTGGCGCTGCTGATCGGATACGGCTCGGGCCTGAGCTACGCCGCCAGCGTTGTTCTGCTGCCCTGAATCAACCCAGCAGTCGCAGCGCGGCGTCGACCGCCAGGGCCGGGACGTCGAGTGTCTTCGACGCCAGATCGTGTCGGGCACCGGTGATTTCGACGACGTCGTGCGGCGCCGGGATCAGATCGGCCGCAGCGCGGATCTGCGTCGGCGCGCCGAACGGATCCGAGCTGCCGTGGGTGAACACGGTCGGCACGCCGATCGCGGGCAGATGCTCGGTGCGCAGTCGCTCCGGCTTGCCGGGCGGATGCAGCGGATAGGAGAACAGCGCCAGCAGGTCCACCGGGGTGTCCCCGGCGGCCACCACCATCGATGTCTGCCGGCCACCGTAGGAATGCCCTCCGGCGATCAACGGACCGTCCGAGAGCCCGCGTGCGTAGCCGATCGCCGCTGTGATGCCGTCGCGGTCGCCGGCGCCGGATCCTGACGGCGGGCCCTTGGGTCTGCGCCGCCGGAACGGCAGGTCGTAGCGGATCGCGAGAAATCCGCGCCGCGCCCACTCGTCGCAAAGCCGTTGCAGCATAGGCGAGTCACGGTTTCCCCCAGCGCCGTGCGTCAGCACCACCACGCCGGCGGGACTGCCTGCCGGGGCGTGGACGATCCCGGCGATCTCCGCCGGCTCGTCGCGGGTCATGCCCACAGTCGGAACAGCGGCGAGACCGGGCCGTGCCCGTGTCCCAGCGGATAGGCGGCCCGCAGACACTCGGTCACCCAGCGCTTGCCGAACGCCACCGCCTCGGGCAGTGGCAAACCGTGTGCCAGTGCCGCCGTCGTCGCCGCAGCCAGGGTGTCGCCGGCGCCGTGGTCATCGGCGGTGGCCACCCGCGGCCCGGGGAACTCACGGAAGTCGTTGCCGTCGTAGAGCAGATCGGGACTGAACTGCGCCGAGGGAAGATGGCCGCCCTTGACAAGCACCCAACGTGGGCCGAGGGCATGCAGCGCGCGGGCCGCCGCCCGTTGGGATTCGGCATCGACGACATCGATGTCCACCAGCAGGCGTACCTCGTGCAGGTTCGGCGTGACCAGCGTTGCCAGTGGAAACAGGCTGTCGCGCAGGGCGTCCAGCGCCGAGGGGGCCAGCAGCGCATCGCCGTGCATGGATGCCGAGACCGGATCGACCACCAGTGGGATCGCAAGGTCGAGGTCTCGCCACGTTGCGGCCACCTGCGTGATGATCTGCGCCGAGGCGAGCATCCCGGTCTTGGCCGCGGTGATCCCGATGTCGCCGACCACCGCCGTGATCTGTCCCGCGACCGTCTCGGCGGGGATCTCGTGAAAACCGCTGACGCCGAGGGTGTTCTGCACCGTGACGGCGGTGACCGCCACGCAGGCGTGTACGCCGAGCAGCGCGAAGGTGCGCATGTCCGCCTGGATGCCCGCGCCGCCGCCGGAATCGGATCCGGCAATGGTCAGCACCCGCGCCGGTGTGGTCGCGGGTGCTGACAGCGGCAGGAACTCCACTAGGACGTGATCGGTAGATACACCCGGTTGCCGTGCTCGGCGAACTCGGCGGACTTCTCGTCCATGCCCTTCTGAATGGCCGCGTCGATGTCTTCCTGGGTGTGCAGGCCGTGCTCGTCGGCGAAGTCGCGCACATCCTGGGTGATACGCATCGAGCAGAACTTCGGCCCGCACATCGAGCAGAAGTGTGCGGACTTGGCCGGCTCGGCGGGCAGCGTCTCGTCGTGGTACTCCCGCGCGGTGTCCGGGTCCAGCGACAGCGCGAACTGGTCGTACCAACGGAATTCGAAGCGGGCCTTGGACAATGCGTTGTCGCGGTCCTGGGCGTGCGGGTGCCCCTTGGCCAGGTCGGCGGCGTGGGCGGCGATCTTGTAGGCGATCACGCCGTCCTTGACGTCCTTGCGGTCCGGCAGTCCCAGGTGCTCCTTGGGGGTGACATAGCAGAGCATCGCCGTGCCGGCCTGGGCGATGATCGCCGCGCCGATCGCGGAGGTGATGTGGTCATAGGCCGGGGCGATGTCGGTGGCCAGCGGCCCGAGCGTGTAGAACGGCGCCTCTTCGCACAGTTCCTCCTCCAGGCGCACGTTCTCGACGATCTTGTGCATCGGGACGTGGCCTGGGCCCTCGATCATCACCTGCACGCCATGGGATTTCGCGATCTTGGTGAGCTCGCCCAGGGTGCGCAGTTCGGCGAACTGAGCCTCGTCGTTGGCGTCGGCGATCGATCCCGGCCGCAGCCCGTCGCCGAGGGAGAACGTGACGTCGTAGCGAGCCAGGATCTCGCAGAGCTCTTCGAAGTTGGTGTAGAGGAACGATTCCCGGTGATAGGCCAGGCACCACGCGGCCATGATCGCGCCGCCGCGCGACACGATCCCGGTGACCCGTTTGGCGGTCAGCGGAACGTAGCGCAGCAGCACACCGGCGTGCACGGTCATGTAATCCACGCCCTGCTCGCACTGCTCGATCACGGTGTCGCGGTAGATCTCCCAGGTCAGCTTGGCCGGGTCGCCGTTGACCTTCTCCAGTGCCTGATAGATGGGCACGGTCCCGATCGGCACCGGTGAATTGCGCAGAATCCACTCGCGGGTCTCGTGGATGTCCTTGCCGGTGGACAGGTCCATGACGTTGTCGGCGCCCCAGCGGGTGGCCCACACCAGCTTGTCCACCTCTTCGGCGATCGAGCTGGTGACCGCCGAGTTGCCGATGTTGGCGTTGATCTTCACCTTGAACGCCTTGCCGATGATCATCGGCTCGAGCTCGGGGTGCTTGTGGTTGGCCGGGATCACCGCGCGCCCGCGGGCCACCTCGTCGCGGACCAGTTCTGCGGAAACTCCCTCGCGGGCGGCGATGAACGCCATCTCCGCGGTGATCTCGCCCGCCCGGGCGCGCTGCAGCTGGGTACCGCGATCGGTCACCACGCCCGCCCGCGGCGCCAAGCCGCGGTGCAGGTCGATTTCGGCATTGGTGTCGGTGTAGGGACCGGAGGTGTCGTAGACATCGAAGTGCTCACCCGTGGTCAGGTTGATGCGCCGGAACGGCACCTTCATGGTGATGCCGCCGGGTCCCTCGATCTCGCGATAGGTCTTCTCGCTGTAGGGGATCGGCCCGGTGGTGACCTGGGGCTCCAGTTTCGTGTTCAAGACGTCGGTCATATTGCTTCCTCTCCCTTGCCGGCATGACCCGGTCAGGTTCGTACGGTCGACGGCACCGGCCGTCCTCTCAGCGCACAGGCTGCGCTCCCGCGGTTCGATTTCTGCACTGCAATTGCTGCATGGCCACGCTATCGCAGCAAGGCTTGCGGCGTAAGCCGCCGATGGGCCCACGGCATCACGAATTAGGCATCCGATGTTTTGATTAGCTAATATATGTGCTTTGGCGAGACTGAGGACGCGGGGTGATTGATGACTGCGCAGGCTGAGAGGGTCGGGGCCGACCTGGGTGCGGTCGCCACCGCCCGTCGCCGGCGGCGCTACGACCGCAGTCACCCGCACTACAAGTGGATCGCGCTGTCCAACACCACACTGGGCATTCTGCTGGCCACCATCAACGGCTCGATCGTGCTGATCTCGCTGCCCGCGATCTTCCGCGGCATCGGCCTGAACCCGCTGGACCCGTCGAACGTCAGCTACCTGCTGTGGATGCTGATGGGGTACCTGCTGGTGTCGGCGGTGCTGGTGGTGTTCTTCGGCCGCCTCGGCGACATGTTCGGCCGAGTGCGCATCTACAACTGGGGCTTCGTGGTGTTCACGGTCGCGGCGATCGCGCTGTCGATCGACCCCTTCCACCTCGAGCCCGGCGCCATGTGGCTGATCGGATGGCGGGTGGTCCAGGGTGTCGGCGGCGCGATGCTGATGGCGTCGTCGGCGGCGATCCTCACCGATGCCTTCCCGGCCAATCAGCGCGGCATGGCACTGGGCGTCAACCAGGTGGCCGCCGTCGCGGGGTCATTCCTCGGTCTGCTGATCGGCGGGCTGTTGTCGGAATGGGACTGGCGGGCGGTGTTCTGGGTCGGCGTACCGATCGGGGTGCTCGGCACCATCTGGTCGGTGCGATCACTGCACGAACTCGGCGAGCGAACACCGGCGAAGCTGGACTGGGCGGGCACCGTGACGCTGGGCCTGGGCCTGACGGTAGTGCTGACCGCGATCACCTACAGCATTCAGCCGCACGGGACCTCGCCGACCGGTTGGGGCAGCCCGGCGGTGCTGGGTTCGTTGGCGCTCGGGGTCGCCCTGCTGGTGTTGTTCTGCTATATCGAATTGCGGGTGAGTGCCCCCCTGCTCGATGTGCGGCTGTTCAAGATTCCGGCGTTCGGCCTGGCCAACGGGGCGGGGCTGTTGGCAGCGATCGGGCGAGGTGGTCTGCAGTTCATGCTGATCATCTGGTTGCAGGGCATCTGGCTGCCGTTGCACGGCTTCAGCTTTGAATCCACGCCGTTGTGGTCGGGCATCTACCTGCTGCCTATGACGGTGGGTTTCCTGGTGGCCGGACCGCTGGCCGGTGTGCTGTCCGATCGGCACGGTGCCCGGCCGTTCACGGTCGGCGGCATGGTGTTGATGGCGGTGACGTTCGTGGCGCTGGTCGCACTCCCGGTGGACTTCGACTACTGGGCGTTCGCGGCGCTGGTGTTCCTCAACGGCCTGGGCGGCGGCATATTCACCGCGCCCAACAGCGCCGTGGTGATGTCGAGCGTGCCGGCCGAGCACCGCGGCGCGGCGTCGGGCGTGCGGGCCACGTTCTTCAACGCCGGCACGTCGCTGTCGATCGGCATCTTCTTCTCGCTGATGGTGATCGGGTTGGCCAACACACTGCCGGGCGCGCTGGCTGCCGGCCTGCAGCAGCAGGGCGTGTCCGCCGGGGTCGCCGATCAGGTGGCCAACACTCCGCCGGTGGGCAGCCTGTTCGCCGCCTTCCTGGGCTACAACCCGATCGCCGAGCTGCTGGGGCCCTCCGGGGCGCTGGATCAGCCCGGCGTCGATGCGCAGGCACTGACCGGGCACGCCTTCTTTCCGCAGCTGATCTCCGGCCCGTTCCACACCGGATTGGCCGTGGTGTTCGCCGCCGCCGCGGTAATGATGGTCCTCGGCGCGCTGACGTCATGGGCGACGCCGGGGCGGTATGCCGCTGAGCCGCTGAACCTGCGGGACTGATCCACCGATTCTCGGGTACGGCGGGACCGTCGGCACACAAGGTAGTTGACAAGACAACTATCTAGCCTCTAGGGTCTGGTTAGTTAGTTGACAACGAAACTACATTAACTGGAGGTATCAACTCGTGGACAGCGTGATTCTGATCGGCCGCATCCTGTTCGGCGCCGTGTTCATCGGCGGTGCGCTGGGGCACCTCACCCAGATCGAGCCGATGGCCGCCTACACCGAAAGCAAGGGGATCAGGCCCGGCAAGCTGGCCGTGGTGGCATCCGGTGCGTGGATGCTCGCCGGTGCGACCCTGGTGATCCTGGGCGCCTGGGCCGACCTGGGCGCGCTGATGCTGGCGGCCTTCCTGCTGCCGACGGCGTTCATCATGCATCCTTACTGGGCTGAGCGGGACCCGCAGGCCAAGGTCAATGAGCAGAACCACTTCATGAAGGACGTCTCGCTGGCGGGCGCAGCCCTGGCATTGTTCGGGTTCTTCGTCACCGCCGGCGCCGGCACGGGATTGCAGCTGACCGGCCCGCTGTTCGCATCGCTGGCCGGCTAAGTCGGCACGGCCGCCGGTGCGGTCTCGATCTGGTACCAAAGTGACTGGCGTGACTACGCTGACGCCCCCTTCCGGGGACGATCAGTGCACGTCAGGGGCACTGGACACGCCCATGAGCTGTGGAGTTGACCGGGCCTCGTCCGTGGTGCACTATGGACCACGCAAGCACCTCGTTAGGTGAGGCGTCTGCACGGACACAGGCCACTGACCCCGAACGTCGAAAGACGCCCCGGGTCAGGACAGCTCCTCCCGGCTTAAGGGTTGAGCCCAAGTGGCTTCCGGCCCCCTGGGGGCAGGACACGCCGTGCAGTGCCGAAGCTCTGACGAGAGGGGTGCGGTCTTCCGACAGTCGTCGGAACTGCCTCCCAAAGCATGCGGTGAAACCGGCGCGTCAACGCGCCCGCGACCGAGAGGAGGTGAGGGACGAATGAGTTCCGGTGATAGTCCGAGTCGATATTCAAGCCGAATTCCGACTTCTGTTCCGTCCCCATCCGCACGGTCGCATACCGCCTCCAGCTAAGCCACGATCTGGCCTCTGGCTCGTCGCGCAGCGCCGTTACGCGACTAGGAGGCCATCATGGTTGCGATCGCATACACCGACATTCAGGCGCCGGCACCTCGTGCCATCAGCACGCCGAAGAAGGTGGACAGCCGCCCGGCTGCCCCCGCCTCAGACCCGTTGGTCGACATGACCTCTCGGCTGCTCAGCGGTCCGCTGCACCAGATGTACGCACTCCTGTGGCGCGTCGGGGTGCTGACCGTAAGCAACTGAGGTCAAACCTCTTCGAGCGCCTCACCGAGTTGCTCGAGCACTTCGTTGCGGTGGTTGCTGGCCAGAATGTGGCCGGCAGCCACCGCCACTGCTACCGGCCAATCGATGATCTCGAACGCGGCCAGCAGCGCCAATCCGCCGTAATAGGCCAGCTGCTCGGGCCGCGGAACCGTGACCTTGCCGAACAGCGGCAACTCCACCGCGAAGCCCTCCGCCTCCCGGATATGGGCCACCGCCTCGCGCTGCGACGACGAACGCCGCGGCTTGTCCGCCATCATGAACCTCCTGCTGGCGACGGGTCGCCGGATGGGTGGGCCGCGGCCTTTCCGCGGCGCGAGCCAGTGTCCCCATTGTGCACAAGCCGCAGCACCGGTGCGGACTGGCCATCGGGCGCCGGAGTGCCGTCCGGCCGTCGCGGCCCCGGCACGATGAACTCGACGGGCGGCGCATCGTCGTCGTCCGGCGCGGACAGCAACCGGGGTACCACCGCCGCGCCGACGGTGGCCACCGTCGCGGTGCCCAGCGCCTGAGCCCAGCCCAGCGGGCCCAGCGGAGTGCAGCCCAGCAGCTGACTGATCCCCGGGATGGTGATCAAGGTCCCCATCACACCGAGTGAGCCCACGGCGGTTGCCACCACCAGCGGGTCGCGGGAATCCAGCAGTGTCTGGCCCAGTTGAGTGGCGACCAACGACACCAGCGCGACCGTCGACGCCCGCTGTTGGCGACCGGTGACCGAGGCCAGCGCCCATGCGCCCACCGCGGCCGACGCGGTCGTCACCCCGCGCACCGCCACCGTGCGCCACAGCGTGCGCTCGTCCGGGCCGCGCGCATCGGCGGCGGCCTCCTCGCTGAGCGAACTGACCGCCAAGGCTGTGGCCGGCAGCGCATCGGTGAGCATGTTCACCAGCACCAGCTGGCGGGCGTTGAGCGGCGAGCTTCCGGTCAGCGCGCTGCCGATGATCGCGAACGCCACCTCACCGGCGTTGCCGCCCAACAGGACTGCCACCGCCGCCTGGACCCGCTGCCACAGCTCGCGGCCCTCGTCCAAGGCGTCGAGCAGAGTGTCGATCCGCCCGTCGAGCAGCACCACGTCGGCGGCGCTGCTGGCCGCTTCGCTGCCGTGGGCCACCACGGCGATACCCACCGTTGCGGCGCGGATCGCCGCGGCGTCGTTGGCGCCGTCACCGACCATCGCTGTGACCTTGCCGGTGCGTTCCAGGGTCTGCACGATCTGCACCTTGTTCTCCGGTGACATCCGGGCGAACAACACCCGGTCGGCCACCGCACGTTCCTGACCCTTGCGGGACAACGCATCCCACTGCGTCCCGCTGATCACCTGGTCGGCCTCGACCGCCAGGCCCATCTCCCGTGCGATGGCGGTGGCGGTCAGCGGGTGGTCGCCGGTGATGAGCCGCACCGGGATGCGGCGGCGATCCAGATCGGCGAGCAGTTCGGTGGCCTCGTCGCGCGGAGTGTCGGACAACCCCAGCAGACCGACGAATGTCATCTGGTCGCCGCAGTATTGGGCGATCTCGTCGGGTTCGGGGTCATCACCCAGGGATTCCAGCTGTACCGGTGTCAGGTCCCGGCGGGCCACCGCGATCACCCGCAGGCCGTTGGCGGCCAGCTCGGCCACCGACTTCCTGACGGCCGGGCTCGCGCCGGTGCACGCCAACACCACTTCCGGGGCGCCCTTGAGTGCCAACTCGGATCCGCGGACCGACGCCGAATACGGACGCCCCGAGCGGAACGGCAGGTGCGCGGCGGGGCCATTGGGTTCCGGTACGCCGGCGGCGAGCGCGCCCTCCACGATGGCGTTGTCGGTGGCGTGCACCCGAGGGGCGCCGTTGGACGCCGGCGCGGCGCCGGCGGCATAACGAAAAACATCTTCGTCGGTGAACCCCGGCGCCGGGTGCACCTGCGCGACCCGCAGTCGGTTCTTGCTCAGGGTCCCGGTCTTGTCGAAACACACCACGTCGACCCGGCCCAGCGCCTCCACGGAACGTGGAACACGCACCAGCACGCCGGCTTTGGTCAACCTGCGGGCCGACGACTGTTGCGCCAGGGTGGCCACCAGCGGCAGCCCTTCGGGAATGGCGGCGACGCTGACCGCGATGCCGCTGGCCACGGCCTGGCGCAGCCCGATCCGGCGCGCCATACCCAGACCGGTCACCAGTGCGCCACCGGCCAGGCTGATCCGCCACGCCTTACGGGTGAGCAGGCTCAGCTGGTGCTGCAACCCGATCGCGGACTGATCGCCGGCCACCAGATCTGCGGCCCGGCGACCGTAGGTGTCGCCGCCGGTCGCGGTCACCAACGCCACCGCGGTCCCGGTCACCACGGTGGTGCCCGCGTAGACCATGCATTCGCGCTCCGCCAGATCCGCGCCAGGAGTGGCCTCGACCTGCTTGACCACCGTCAGCGACTCACCGGTCAGCGATGACTCGTCGACCTCGAGGTCGACGGCCTCGATCAGCCGGCCGTCGGCGGGGATCACCTCGTGGGCCCGCACCTCGATCACCTCGCCGGGGCGCAGTTGCTCGGCGTCGACGTCGCAGTAGTCGCCGTCGGCGAGGACCTTGCGCGCGGCGGGAATCTGCTCGTTCAACAGGACACTGAGCCGGCGCTCGGCGACCAGACGCTGCGCGGCGGCGAGCATCGCGTTGCCGCCCAGCACCGAACCGACCAGCATGGCGTCCACGGGTGAACCCAGCACCGCGCTGGCCGCGGCCCCCAACGCCAGCACCGGCGTGATCGGGTCCGCCAGCTCCCCGCGCACCGCGTGGGCGAACTGCCAGAACAGACGTGGCGGTGCGGTCTGCGCGCCGCGGCGGGCCAGGTCGACCGCCGCCAGAGCGGCGGACGCAGCGGGTCCGTGCGGATGCTCACTCGGCACCACCAGTTCCGGCGGCGGCAGTATCGTGCGCACCTGGTCGACCGACATGGCATGCCATTCGTGGGTCGCCACCGGCCTGGGCACGGTGGCGTCCACCGCCCGGCGAGCCAGCCAGTAGCCGGACAGTGCGCCGGCCGCCGCGCCGGTGGTCACCGGTCCCGGTCCACGTCCGCGAACCCCGGGAAGCAACAGCAATGCACCCAATGTCGATGCCCCGGTGGCGATCTCGACGCCACGACGGCTGGCTGACCGAGCCGCCGGCAGCGCGTGCAGCACCCGCCACACCGCGGCCAGGTCGGTCAGCAGGACATCCGCGCACCACGGCGGGCAGCCCTGCTGCGGCAGCATTCCCAACGCCACGTCTGCCGCCGCCAGGGCCCGCACGGCGGTAGTGGAGAGCACCGCGACGTCGTGGCCGTCGGCTTGGTAGGCGGCGACCGTTGCGGCCAGCGCCTCGTCCACCGTTGCCCCGTCCAGCGGGCGAATGTCGTCGAAGATCGGACGCAGCTCCCCGAGCGTGTCGGACTCGACCGAGACCACCTCGACGTCGGCGTGCCGGGCCTCGGTGACCACCGCGGCGGCCAGCGGCAACAGCGCCGGCTGGAAAGACGCCTCAACGCCGGGTCGCGGGCCGATCCGGTGCCAGCCCGCCTCCAGCCCGGCATCGCCGAGCCGGGACTGGGCCTGCGCCCATGCCGCTCGCAGTTCGTCGTCGTCGGCGCCGCGGACCTGCGCCACCCGCAGGGTCTCGCCGCACAGCACCCGCGGGTCGATGACCACGGTGTCGACTCGATCCAGCTCACGCAGACTGCCCGGCCGCAGCACCACCGCGCCGTGCTGGTCGGCCAGGCCGCGGCCCAGTGTCGAGGCGAATGACTCACGCGTGGTGCGGGTGGCCTTCGGCGCCATCACCGCCGCGGCGGTGCCGGCCAGGTCCGGGTTGCGGGTCGCCGCGGCGATCACCCCGGCGCCGACGGCCTGGACCACCGAAGCGCGGTCCAGGTGCCGTTCGATCGGGCCCGGGGGCCGGGGGACCGGCCGGCGCGGGACGGTCACCGGCGGGTGTTCGGCGTACTCGGCGAGCTCCGGTTCGCGGCGACGCCAGGCGCGCTCGGCGGCACGCTCCTCCCCCGCGCGCATCGCCTCGACCGACAAGTCCACCGCCAGCGAGGTGGGTGCGGTGTTGAGGGTGTGCACAGTGGCACTGGCCAGCGCCAACACCGCGTCGGTCGCCTGTTTGCCGATGTTGTCTTCCAACAGCGCGCGGAGCCGTGGCTGGTAGTTGACCACGGTGACGCCGGCCTCCAGGCCGAGCGGCAGGGCCGGCAGCCGCAGCAGCCGGCCCGCGGTCGCCAGGCCCAGACCGGCGACGTTGGCGCCGACTGTGAACGCCCGCAGCATCTGCGTCATGCCGTCGCCGGGAAGGCTGGTGGGTGTGCTGTTGCGCGGGAAGGGGGACACCCGGCGGTACTGGTGCTCGATGTCGGTGACCACCCGCAACAGCTCACGCATTGACACGACGTCGGGGTCGGCTGGGTCGAGCCCGACCACCAGGCGTGACAGCGGATGGTTCAACCGGACCGAGGTGACCCCGGGCAGGCCGCGGGCTGCGGCCAGCACGGTGGTCGCCACCTCGTCTCCGTTGGCCCCGTCAAGCCCGCGAACCTCGACCCAGGCCCGCTCCGGGCTGCGGAAACACCGCCGGTTCAGTGCCGGGCCGGTGTCATAAGCCGGTCGGAAGGCGCCGGCCACGCCGGTTACGGTCTGGACAGATGCGGTCAGCACTGCAGAGGTGGCCTGGACGCCGAAGTTCGCTGCTCGCAAAGGAAGTGAGTGCCGTATGGCACGGCCTAAATCCACGCCTGCCCGATCAGCTGCGTGCGCGAGCGTTGCCGCCGGCGCTGCCGCGCGGCTGACGTGCGGTGCTCTTCTTGGCCTGCGGGCTGCGCCGCGAACCAGAGCTCCCGGACCCTGACGTCGCTGATGCCGTCGACTTCACGGCCTTGAGCGGACGCGCCGGGGTAGTGGTCTTCTTGTCGGACTTGGTGCCCGGCTCCGCCGCCACCGAAGCGGTGGACGCCTTCGATTCCTTGGACCGGTTGTTCAACTGCTTGATCACCAGTGCGGTGCCGCCGACGGCTACCAGCACCGGCCACTCGACCAACCCGGCGGCGCCGAGCGCACCCAGCGTGAGTGCGGCTGCGGGGGTGGAGTGGCTGCCATCGCTCAGGCCGCGCTGTACGCCGCCGGCCACTCCCTTCACACCGCCGATCACCCCGCCGACCGCCGCACCGCCGACTGCGCCGGCCGCTTCGGTGGTCATGGTCACCGCGCGGTTCGCCGCCCGGGTCAACTGTCGTACCGTCCCTGCGACGGCGTTCATGGTGATTCCCTGCCCTTCAATGTGAGGCAAAATGCGTAATCAGACCATCCTAGGCGCAGTTCGGCGGACGCCGCGGAATCCACACTGAATTCATAACTTCCGCAAATTGATGCGGCGGTCAAGCCGGATTGATCTCCACCATCACCGGGGCGTGATCACTGGGCTGTTTGCCCTTGCGCTCGTCGCGCACGATCTCGGCGTGGGCCACTCGGGACGCCAGCGCGGGCGACCCCAGGATGAAATCGATGCGCATGCCCTGCTTCTTGGGGAACCGCAACTGCGTGTAGTCCCAGTAGGTGTAGACGCCGGGCCCAGGGGTGAACGGACGCACCACGTCGAGGTACTGGGCATCGATCATCGCGTTGAACGCCGCACGTTCGGGTTCGGAGACGTGCGTGGCGCCGGCGAAGTACTCCATGCTCCACACGTCGTCGTCGCGCGGGGCGATGTTCCAGTCACCGACCAGTGCGATCGGCGCCGACGGGTCGTCGCGCAGCCAGTCCTGCGAGGTATTGTGCAGCGCGGCAAGCCATTCCAGCTTGTAGGTGTAGTGCGGATCATGCAGCGCGCGGCCGTTGGGGACATACAGGCTCCACACCCGAACCCCGCCGCAGGTAGCGCCCAGCGCCCGCGCCTCCACGAGGGGATCGGCGTCGCCCTTGGCCCAGGACGGCTGCCCGGGAAAGCCGATCTCGACGTCGTCGAGGCCCACCCGGGAGGCGATCGCCACCCCGTTCCACTGGTTGAGGCCCACGTGAGCGACTTCGTAGCCCAACTCGTGAAACGGCAGCGCGGGGAACTGCGCGTCGGTGCACTTGGTCTCCTGCATGGCCAGTACGTCGACGTCGGCGCGGGCCAGCCAGTCCGTCACCCGGTCCACCCGGGTTCGGATGGAGTTGACGTTCCAGGTGGCCAGTCGCAGTGCAGTCACGCAGCCACCCTAGATCGTGCGGGCATCGAGGTAGCGGGTGCGATGCTGGCCGGCGAAACCGATCGCCTCGAAGAAGCCGAACGCCTCGGTGCCGGCCTGGGCGTAGCCGCGGGTGGCGCCGCGATCGGCTCCCCAGGACTGCAACGCCGCGCAGATCGCCCGCCCGTGGCCCTGTCCGCGGCTGCCTTCGGCCACCCGAAGACTCCTCACCCCCAGCCACCGGGTGCTGTCCGGGCCTTCGGTGACCGCACCCCGGCCGAACGCCACCCCGGGTATCCAGGCGAACGCCACCTCGCTGTCGGCCAGAACGGTCAGTGCCACCGTGGGGGGCATCGTCTCGACGGCCAAGTCGCGCACCAGGGTGCGGGTCTGATGTACCGCGGGCAGGTCCTCGGGCAGTCGCAGCAACCGCTCCGGGACCGCCAGTATCGGCGGAAGGCCCCGCTGCGCATACCAGTCGATGATCGCCGGGATGGTGTTGGTGTGGGCGAACATATCAAGGGGTACAGCGGAATTGGCGGCCAAATCGGCACCGGGCGCGGCACGCAGAAACCAGCCGTCCAGCCACTGGTGTTCGCTGCCCGGCCAGGCCAGTGCGGCGGCGTGTTCCACCGACCGGATCGCGGAGTTCTTCACCGGCCGATCGGTAAGCCGGCGTACGTAGAGCACGTCGGTGTGCCGGAACTCATGCACCGTGCCGTCCGCCGAGCGGACCCGCACCCTCGGCCCGGCCTCCATGAGACGGCCGATCACATCGCCCATCGGCGGCTCGGAACCCGGGGGACGCAGATACCGCAGACTCACCCGGACGCCGATCTCGGGGAGTTCGGGGGGCTGGGCCATCACAGGAGATTCAGTACCGGATAGCTCAGTGGCCGAACGGATCCGGCACTTCGCCGGGCATCCAGGACAGGCCGGGCACTCCCCAGCCGTTGGACTTCACCGTGCGCTTCGCCGCGCGGGCATGCCGGCCGACCAGCATGTCCAGGTACAGCAGGCCGTCCAGGTGGCCGGTCTCGTGCTGCAGCATCCGGGCGAACAGCCCCGTGCCCTCCAAGGTGACCGGGTTGCCGTCGCCGTCCAGGCCGGTGACCCGAGCCCAGTCCGCCCGTCCGGTCGGAAACGCCTCGCCGGGCACCGACAGGCAGCCCTCGTCGTCTTCGTCGGGGTCGGGCATGGTCTCGGGCCGATCCGAGGTCTCCAGGACCGGATTGATCACCACACCGCGGCGGCGCGTCGTCGAGCGCCGGTCGTCGGCACAGTCGTAGACGAACAGCCGCAACCCCACGCCGATCTGGTTGGCGGCCAAGCCCACCCCGTTGGCGGCGTCCATGGTCTCGTACATCGACCTGATCAACTCGCCCAGGTCGGCCGGCAGCGACCCGTCGTCGCCGACGGGAACCGGGCTGGTCCGGTTGTGCAGGACGGGATCGCCCACAATGCGGATCGGTACGACGGCCATGACCGAAAATCTTAGGCGGGCGGTGGTGGCTACCGCGACGCGCGGGGCGGGCTCCCGGTTCAGCGGGGACGGGCGTGATTGAATTGTCGCCGGAACACGCCGCCGAGTAGCACGGACGTTTCAGCCAGAGAACTTTCCGGAAGGGTCCAGGAAACGATTATGGACGGCGCTATGGCGCAGGCGAATCGCTCAGGGGACGATTCGGAGCCCACCGACGGACTGAGCCGTCGCGAACACGACATCCTGTCCTTCGAACGGGACTGGTGGAAGTACGCCGGTGCCAAGGAAGAGGCCATCAGGGAGCGGTTCGCGCTGTCGGCGACCCGCTACTACCAGGTGCTCAATGCGCTCGTGGACCGGCCCGAGGCCCTGGCCGCCGACCCGATGCTGGTCAAGCGACTGCGTCGACTGCGGTCCAGCCGCCAGAAGGCGCGTGCCGCGCGGCGGCTCGGATTCGACATCACCTGAGCCCCGTGAATCGCCTGGACCGATGATTGCTGGGCGTTTATCGGTGACGGCCCACTTCTCGATACAGTTGTCGCGATGAACGACCACGTTCCCGACTCCTCCCGACTCCCACTGCGCGCCATGGTGATGGTGCTGCTGTTCCTGGGCACGATCTTCTTGCTGGTCGGGTTGCAGGCGCTCGGCTCGTCGAACAGCGACGAGGACAGCGCGCACACCGCGACGTCGAAGGCGGTGGCCACCAGCTCGGCGGAGGCCAAGCCCGAACGCGTCGTCCACAAGCCGGAGGTGCGGGTCTACAACATCTCCGAGCAGGCCGGACTGGCGGGCCGCACCGCCGACCAACTGCGCGAGGCGGGTTGGAACGTGACCGACGTCAGCAATCTCGAGCTGCCCCAGGTCACCGAGAACACCGTGTACTTCAGCGACGCCGAGGGCGAGCACGAGGCGGCCAATTCGGTGGGCGAATTGCTGCACGCCGTCGTCGAACCGCGCATCCCGGATGTGGCGGAGCAACCACCGGGCATCATCGTGGTGGTCGCGGGTTAAGCTCCTCGCATGGTCGTGTCAGCTCACCGCAGAGCCTTTGCCTCCGTCGTCTTCGCCACCCCGGTCGTGCTGCTGGCGGCGTGCAGTCCCCCCAACGAGCAGGCGTCGGATGTTCCGGGCACCACGCCGTCGGTCTGGACCGCCTCGCCGGCTCCGTCGGGTGCGGCGCACGAGCCGGGCGGCTCCGGCGGCTCGGACAACCTCGTCGCACGGCTGGCCACCCCCGAAGGCGGCCAGGCCGCCACGGCGACGTTTGAGTTCAGCAAGGCCGGTGGCAAGGAGTTCGTCACCATCACCGTGCAGACCACCAGCACCGGCATCCTCAAGCCCGGTTTCCACGGGCTGCACATCCACGGCGTCGGCAAGTGCGAGGCCGACTCGGTCGCACCCAGCGGCGGGGCGTCCGGCAACTTCCTGTCGGCCGGTGGGCACTTCCAGGCTCCGGGTCACAACGAGCACCCGCAGAGCGGTGACCTGACCTCGTTGCAGGTGCGCTCCGACGGCAGCGCGGTGCTGGTGACCACCACGGACGCGTTCACCAAGGCCGAACTGCTGGACGGCGACGGGACGTCGCTGATCATCCACGCCGACGACGACAACTTCGCGAACATCCCGGCGGAGCGCTACACCCAGGTCAACGGCACTCCCGGCCCGGACCAGACCACGCTGACCACCGGAGATGCCGGCAAACGGGTTGCCTGTGGTGTCATCGGCGCCGGATAACCGTCCAGCCCGGATCGAGTTCGCCCACAGTGCTCGGCCCACCATCGGGGTGGAGTGGGAGCTCGCCCTCGTCGACGCGCAGACCCGCGACCTGAGCAACGAGGCCAGCGCAGTGTTGGCCGAGCTCGGCGAAAACCCGCGCGTGCACAAGGAATTGCTGCGCAACACCGTCGAACTGGTCACGGGCATCTGCGCCGACACCGGCGAGGCCATGGACGACCTGCGGCAGACCTTGGCGGCCACCCAGCCCATCGTGCACAGCCGGGGCATGGAACTGTTCGGCGCAGGCACCCACCCGTTCGCCCAGTGGTCGGCGCAGAAGCTCACCACCGGGCCGCGCTACGCGGAACTGATCAAACGCACCCAGTGGTGGGGCCGGCAGATGATGATCTGGGGAGTGCACGTCCACGTCGGCATCTCCTCGGCGCGCAAGGTGATGCCGATCATCTCGTCGCTGCTCAACTACTACCCGCACCTGCTGGCGCTGTCCGCGTCGTCACCGTGGTGGGCCGGCGAGGACACCGGCTACGCCAGCAATCGGGCGATGATGTTTCAGCAGCTGCCGACCGCCGGGCTGCCATTCCAATTCCAGACCTGGTCGGAGTTCGAGGGCTTCGTAGACGACCAGAAGAAGACCGGGATCATCGATCACACCAACGAGATCCGTTGGGACATCAGGCCGTCACCGCACCTGGGGACCATCGAGGTCCGGGTCTGCGACGGGGTGTCCAATCTGCGGGAGCTCGGCGCGCTGGTGGCGCTGACCCATTGCCTGATCGTCGATCTGGACCGCCGGCTGGACGCCGACCAGAACCTGCCGACCATGCCGCCCTGGCATGTGCAGGAGAACAAGTGGCGCGCGGCCCGATACGGGCTGGACGCCGAGATCATCCTCGACGCCGACAGCCGGCAGCGGCTGGTCACCGAGGATCTCGACGAGCTGCTCAACCGTTTGGAGCCGACAGCGGCACGTCTGAACTGCTCCGACGAGTTGGCGGGCGTGGCTGACATCTATCGGACAGGTGCGTCATATCAGCGGCAGCGCAGGGTCGCCGAGGAGCACGACGGCGACCTGCGGGCGGTGGTCGATGCGCTGGTCGCCGAACTGGACGTCCACTGATGGAACCGGCCTGATGGAACTGCCGATGTTCCCGCTGGAATGGGTGCTGCTGCCCGGCGAGGAACTGGCGTTGCGGATCTTCGAGAGGCGCTACACGGTGCTGGTCGGCGACCTGATGCGCAGTGGCGACCCACGTTTCGGGGTGGTGCTGATCGCCCGCGGCCGTGAGGTGGGCGGTGGTGAGCAGCGCAACGTCGTGGGCACCATGACCAGCATCACCAACTGCGCCGAACTGGGTGCCGGCCGTTACGCGTTGCGCTGTCTGACCGGGGAGCGGATCCGGGTCGCCGGGTGGCTTGTCGACGATCCCTACCCGCGCGCCGATGTCGAGCTGTGGCCGGATGAGCCCGGAGAACCGGTGAGTGACAGCAGGTTTCGTGAGCTGGAAGATCGGATCGTCGCGCTGCACAAGCAGATGGCGGTGGCCCAGCGGCGCTGGCTGGCGCCGGGACGCAACGCCATGCTGGGTGGTCGCAGGATGCGGTCGCTGGAGCCGACGCAGCGGTTGTACTCGCTGGCCTGCCGGGTTCCGATGGGCGAGGCCGATCGGTACGCGGTGCTGGCGGCGCCGTCGCTGCACGAGCGGCTCACGGCGCTGCACGAGGCGATCGAGACCGTCTCGGCCCGAGTCGAATTCGAATCACCTCGCTGATCTTCCCCCCCTCCCCCCCCGGCGCGAGCGTGCGTGTTTGCACACGACACGCCGCTTTCTGACGTGCAACTGCGCACGCTCGCGGCAGGGACCGAGGCCGGGGCCGGGGCTACTTCAGGCAGCTTCCCGCGTCGACGGTGAGTGGAAGCCCGGTGACATAACGGGATTCGTCTGAGGCCAGGAACAGCACCGCGTTGCTGATGTCCACCGGCTCCACCCACCCGATGGGCAGCACGTGCATGAACTGCGCGGCGACGGCCATGTCGTCGGGACCGGGGTTCTCCAGGTCCGGGCGGAACAGCTTCATCGTGCCCTCATTCATGAACAACGGGGTGTTCACGTTGGTGGGGTGCACCGAGTTGACCCGGATGAAGTGCTGACCGAGCTCGACGGCGAAGGTCCGCATCAGCCCGACGACGCCGTGCTTGGCCGCGATGTAGTGACCAGTGTGCGGGTAAGCCTTCAAACCGCCCACCGAGCTGGTCAGGATGATCGACCCACCGTTGCCACCGGCAATCAGGTGCGGCACACCGGCTTTGACGGTCTTCCAGACGCCCGAAAGGTTGACGTCGATCATGTCCTGCCAGTCGGCCTCGGAGGTCTTGTCCAGGGTCTGCCCGCCGTTGCCGATACCGGCGTTGGCGACGATGATGTCGAGCCGGCCGAGCTGTTCAACCCCGCTGTCCACCGCCGCCTTGAGGGCGTCGAAGTCGCGGACGTCGACCTGCGCGGTGACGATGCGCCGGTTGCAGCCCTTGACCAGGTCGGCGGTCTCCGCCAGATCGTCTGGGGTCGCCGCCGGAATCTCCGCGCTGCTGCTGATCCGGGCGCAGACATCGACGGCGATGATGTCCGCACCCTCCTGCGCGAGTCGCACCGCGTGGCTGCGGCCCTGCCCGCGCGCCGCGCCGGTGATCAGCGCGACCTTTCCTGCTACCCGTCCACCCATGTCTGCACCTCGTCTCCGATTGTGTTGGTCGATCGATCAGCAAGGCTGGCATCGAAGGGCGGCGTTGTCAACTACGCGGGAGTCAGGAGCGAGGGGTGGGATCCGCCAGCCGATGCAGCTGACGCTCGATCAGCGCCCGCAGTTCGGCATGGCCGTGGGTGACGCCGACGGTGTCTTCGTTGCACAGGCTGCGTGCGGTCTGCGCGATCAGCATCGAGATCGCGACGGGCGGATATTCCTCGAGGTCGACGCCGCGGGCGCGCAATGCCACCGTGACGGCTGCGGTCTCGATGTCGCGGACCCGTTCGGCGTAGGTCTTGAGTTCGGTGCGGATCGCCTTGCGATGGTTGGCCAGCGCCATGAATTCAGTGTTCAGGCTGGTCACTCGGGCGTCGCTGTTGATCGCCCACAACACCTGAAGCGGATCGTCGTCGGTCAGCGCGGCGCGCATCCGGTGCAGTGCGACATCCGCGCCAGCCCGCAGCACCTCCACGAACAGGTCGTCCATGGTGGGGAAGTAGTAGTAGACCAGGGCCTGCTTCACCCCGGCCTCGGCGGCCACCCGCCGCGATGTCGCCGCGGCGTAGCCCTCGTCGCGCATCACCCGCGCCGTCGCCTCGATCAGCCGGCGCCGGGTGGCGTTGTCGGTGGATTTGGCCTTGCGTGGCGCTGCCATTCAGGACGTCCCCGCGCTGTGAATGCTTGACCGTCCGTCGCCGCGCGTGGTAGGCATGACGCATTCTAGCAATTTGATCGACCGATCAGCACGACGAGGTCGTGACACGAACGAAAGGGCGCATCGGGCGATGACGGATCTCGCGGCGGTGGACTACTTCTCCGACGAAGCCGTAACCCAGGATCCCTACCCCTATTACGAATACCTGCGGTCGAACGGGCCGGTCTTCACCGAACCGCACCACGGCGTCGTCGCCGTCACCGGCTACGAGGAGGTGCACGCCGCGTTCAAAGACCATGACTCGTTCTCGGCGGTCAACGCCATCGGCGGCCCGTTCCCGCCGCTGCCGTTCGAACCCGAAGGTGACGACATCACCGAGCAGATCGAGGCGCACCGGCATCTGTTCCCGATCTTCGAGCACGTCGTCGTTCAGGATCCGCCGAACCACGAGCGGACCCGGGCGCTGCTGGGCCGCATTCTCACCCCGGTCCGCCTGAAGGAGAACGAGGACTTCATCTGGCGACTCGCTGATCTGCAGCTCGACGAATTCATTGCCAACGGCGAGTGCGAATTCCTAATGGACTACGCCAAACCCTTTGCGACGCTGGCGATTGCTGACCTGCTCGGGGTCCCCGACGATGACCGTGCCGAGTTCCGCCGGGCGTTGGGTGCCGGTGAGCGGCCGGGGACGCGCGTCGGTGCGCTCGACGGAGAACCGGTGGGGCTCAACCCGCTGGAGTATCTCGACGAGAAGTTCAACGGCTACCTCACCGATCGGCGCAGCAACCCCCGTGCCGACGTGCTGACGATGCTGGCCGAGGCCACCTACCCCGACGGGTCGATCCCGGAGGTCATGGAGGTGGTGCGCCCGGCGACCTTCCTGTTCGGCGCCGGCCAGGAGACCGTCACCAAGTTGCTCGGGACCATGGTGCAGATTCTCGGCGAGCAGCCCGAACTGCAGCAGCGGCTGCGGGAGAACCGCGATCTGATTCCGCGCTTCATCGAGGAGGCGCTGCGCATCCAGAGCCCGACGAAGATCGACTTCCGGCTGGCGCGCAAGACCACCACCTTGGCAGGGGTGCCGATCAAAGCCGGCACGGTGCTGATGCTGTGTCTGGGTGCGGCCAACCGTGACCCACGCAAGTTCTCCAATCCCGACGAATTCGACATGGACCGCAAGAACGTTCGCGAACATATCGCCTTCGGCCGCGGAATCCACACGTGCCCCGGGGCGCCGCTGGTGCGTGTCGAGGGCCGGATCACCGCCAACCGCATGCTGGACCGGATGCGCGACATCAGGATCAGTGAGGAGCGCCACGGTCCGGCGGGCGCGCGGCACTACTCCTACGAGCCCACGTTCCTGCTGCGCGGTCTGAGCAAGCTGCACATCGAGTTCGAACCGGTTGCGTAACAGGGTCGAGCAATCCGAAAGGCTGACAATGTCTCTCAATTCCGTATTGGATGAAGTGCGCCTGCGTCCCGGTTCCGGTGAGGTGATCCCGATCATCGACCCGGCGACCGAGGAGCAGATCGGCGAATTCAACGACGGCGGCGCCGAAGCCGTCGACAACGCGGTCGCCAATGCCCGGGCGACCTTCGAATCCGGTGTCTGGAGCCAGATCCCGGCCCGCGAGCGCGCCAAAGTGCTGTGGCGCGTGGCCGATCTGATCGACGAGCACGCCGAGGAACTGGCCCTGATCGACTCGGCCAACACCGGTATGCCCCTGCTGCAGGCGCAGATGATCGTGCCGACGTGCGCCGAGATCTTCCGCTACTACGCCGGGTGGTGCACCAAGCTCAACGGGGATGCCTACCAGGTGCAGATGACCGGTGGCATCACCGGCGCCCACGCCGATCTGCACGCCTACACCCTCAAGGAACCCTATGGGGTGGTCGGGCTGATCTTCCCGTGGAACGGTCCGATCTTCAACGCCTGCACCAAGCTGGCCCCGGCGCTGGCGGCGGGTTGCAGCAGCGTGGCCAAACCCGCTGAGGAGACGCCCCTTTCGGTGCTGGTGCTGGAACGGCTGCTCACCCAGGCGGGCGTGCCCGACGGCGTCGTCAACCTGGTGACTGGTTACGGGCATACCGCGGGCGCAGCGCTGGTCGAGCACCCCGATGTGGAGAAGATCGCGTTCACCGGGTCCACCGAGGTCGGCCGTCGGATCGTGGCGGCGTCGGCCGGCAACCTCAAGCGGGTCAGCCTCGAACTCGGCGGCAAGTCACCGGTGCTGATCTATGACGACGCCGACCTGAACTCCGCCATCACGATGGCGGCGATGGGCATTTTCATCCACTCCGGGCAGGGGTGTATCTGCGGATCGCGGATCTTCGTGCAGCGCGGCGTCTACGACCAGGTGGTCGACGGTATCGCCATGGTGGCCAACAACCTTCAACTGGGCGGCCCCAAGGACGACGGTGCCGTGATCGGTCCGCTGATCAGCGAGAAGCAGCTTAACCGGGTGATGGGGTTCATCGACGAGGGCAGGCGCGACAGTGTCGACGTCATCACCGGCGGGCACCGGCTGGATCGCAGCGGGTACTTCGTGCACCCGACCGTGCTGGCCAACGTCGACCAGGGCATGCGGCTGTCCCAGCAGGAGATCTTCGGTCCGGTGGTCACGGTGCTGCCGTTCGACGACGACGACGAAGCGGTGGCGCTGGCCAACAACTCCGAGTACGGTCTGGCCGCCACCGCCTGGACCCGGGATCTGGGCCGCGCGCATCGTCTGGCCCGGCGCCTGCAGGCCGGAACCGTCTCGCTGAACTGCCAATTGGTGTTCGACCACTCGGTGCCGTTCGGCGGGTACAAGCAGTCCGGCTGGGGTCACGAGTGGGGCCGCGAGGGTGTCGAGTCCTTCCTGCAGACCAAGTCGGTGTACACGCAGCTCTGAACCTGCCTAGGCCGCCGGTGCGCCCGATCCATTACCGTTGTGCTTCGCGCGCTGCGGTCACCGCCTGGCCGATCTCTGCTGCGCCGGCCAGTGCGGCGGTGGCGTTCGGTTGGCCGGTGGCCGGATGGATATGCGCGTGCGTGGCGGGCACTGTCAAGCAACCCCTTCGGTCGCCCACTCATCGGTGACCCGCTGTTTCTGCTCCTCGATCACCTGCATCAGGCGGGAGGCCTTGGGCCACCCGTAGTACGCGCCGAACTGCAATGCCGCCTCGTCGATTTCGCTGAACGAAATCTCGCGGCTCTTCAACGCGGCGTAGACATGGCTCATGATCGGGAGCGGCGCGTCCTGAAAGGCGACGCACGCCAACGTGATCAGCCGGCGTTCCTTCATGCCGAGTCCGGGCCGCAGCCACATCTCACCGAAGACGAAGTTCAAGATGCCCGCACCCGAATAAGGGTTGTCGCGAATCGGTTCATACGGAACACAGTTGATGTCGCGGAAGGCCTGTTCCCCCACGAGTAGACGGGCTTCGGGGTCACTGGGCGTGGTCAGCGGCAGCAGCGGTGTCGGTTCCGGTACCGGTTCGCCGCGGTCGCGGTGGATGCGTTCCCACTGCTCATCCACGGTCATGTTGAACAGCGAGGCCTTCGGCCAGCCGGAGTAGACTGCGAAATGCAGTACAGCCTCCCGCATTTCATCGATGGTCAGATCTCCGCTGACGAGCGCAGCGTAGACATGCTCGCGCAGTGGCCCTTCCGCGTCGGCCGCCGCCACGCAGGGCAGGGCGACGAACCACCGGTCGCGCCGGCTGAGTCCCGGCCGCTGCCATACCTGCGCGAAGACAAAATCGAGGAGCGGGTCGGGTGCAGGTGGAGCAGGCACGGCCATCAGCGCGGCGAACGCGCGCCCGCCGGGCCCCGGCTCAGCGGAGGGTTGCACCGGCATCGACCTTGAACTCCAGTCCGGTCACGTGCCGGGACTCGTCGGAGACCAGGAACAGCACCGCGTTGCTGACATCGCGGGCCTCGGTCATCACGATCGGCAGCGCGTTCATGAAGATCGGGCCCAGACCCATGTGCTCGCTGCGCTGCAGCAGGTTCATCAGCTTGTCCGGGCGCATCCCGGTCTCCACCCCGGTGGGGTGCACGGTGTTGACCCGAACATTCACTGAGGCAAGCTCATTGGCCAGTGCGCGGCTCATGCCGACCACACCGTGCTTGGATGCGGTGTATGGGGTGTGCAGCGGGATGCCCTTGAGGCCCGCAACCGAGCTGATGTTGATCAGGCTGCCGCCGCGCTCCACCAGATGCGGCAGCGCCGCCGAGCAGGTGTTCCAGGTCCCGATCAGGTTCACGTCGATGACGGTGCGCCACTGCTCGGAGGTGGTGGTGTCCCAGGTTCCGGCGGTCAGCACCCCGGCGTTGGCCACCGAGGCGTCCAGGCCGCCGAGCTGGGCGACCCCGTCGTCGACCGCGGCAGCCAGCGCGGCGGCGTCGCGCACGTCGACCACGTGGGTGACCGCGCGGCGGCCGTGTTCGGCGACCAGGCGAGCGGTCTCCTCGAGTTCTTCGGGGGTGGACAACCGATATTCGATGTCGGGCAGCGATGCGCAGATGTCGACCAGGATCAGGTCGGCGCCCTCCTCGGCCAACCGGACCGCGTGACTGCGCCCCATGCCGCGAGCGGCCCCGGTCAACAGGACGCGCTTGCCGGCAACGCGGCCGCTCATAGCTTGTTGTTGAAGCCGGCGTCGACGGGGAAGGTCACCCCGGTGACGTAGCGGGCGCCGTCGGAGACCAGATAGGCGACGGCTTCGCTGATGTCCTCGGGCTCGAGCATCTGTACCGGCATCGGGTTCTGCAGGTGCGGACCGCCGCCGGGGTAGTTCGCCAGGAACTCGGTGATGGCCGGATTCACCGCCATCATGGTGTTGACCCCGGTCGGGTGCACGGTGTTGACCCGAATGCTGTGCGGCGCCAGTGCATTGGCCAGGGTTCGCATCAGACCGACGATGCCGTGTTTGGATGCCGCGTAGCCCAGGCCGCCGCCCTGCAGCCCGCCGAAACCCTTGAGGCCCGCCGTCGAGCTGGTGAACACGATCGCGCCACCGCGTTCGCCGGCGATCAGGTGCGGTATCACGGCTTTGGCGGTGTGGAACGCGCCGACCAGGTTGACGTCGAGTACGTCGGTCCACTGTTCGAGGTCTTCGGCGTCGGTGAGCTCCCGGAACGCCATGGTGGCGATGCCCGCGTTGACACAGACGATGTCGAGGCGGCCGAAGTGCTCCACCCCGGCGTCCACGGCGGCCTTGAGTGCGGCGTAGTCGCGGACATCGGCCACCGAGGCGATCATCTTGCCGCCCTGGGCTTCCACCAGTTCGACGGTCTCGTCGAGTTCGGCGCGCGATCCCATCGGGTAACCGCTGGATGCGATGTCGGCGCAGATGTCCACTCCGATGATGTCGGCGCCCTCCCGCGCGAGCCGCACGGCGTGACTTCGCCCCTGCCCCCGTGCCGCGCCGGTGATGAATGCGACTTGTCCGTCCAATGAACCCATGGGCGTTACAGTAACTGTGTTACTCATCGGCGGCAAGGGGTTGATCAGTGCTCAGTTCGCAGGAGCGGATCCTGGCGATCGTCGTCGAGATCCTCGAAACAGACGGCTACGACGCGGTGCAGTTGCGCGAGGTCGCGCGCCGCGCCCGGATGTCGCTGACGACCATCTACAAGCACTACGCCACCCGCGACGAGCTGATCTTGGCCGCGCTGGACGCCTGGATGCTGGCGAACCGCTACGCGGGTATCACTCCGCAGGGCCGCGAACCCGGGGAGCCGATCTATCCGGCGCTGATGCGGATCTACCGGAGCATCTTCGAGCCGTGGGAGCGGCATCCGGCGATGCTCACCGCCTACGTGCGGGCCCGCTCCGCGCCGGGCGGAGACAAGCTGGCACGCCGGGGATTCGACGTCGTGGTCCCCGCGGCGATGGCGGTGCTCGCCGACGTCGACGAAGGATTCGTCGCCGACCTGGACCTCGTCATCTCCAACCTGGTGTACGGATCATGGGGGCGCTATGCGGCCGGCGAGATCGCCATCACCGAGATCCTGTCCGGACTCGACCGCGCGGTGTACTGGATGACCAGCGGATACGAGAGGGGCGACGGTGCTTAGCGTCTGATCAACGCGAACACATGGATGTCGCGGTCGGTCCGGTGCTGGTAGGTGGCGTAGTTGCTGACGTAGTCGACGAACATCTGGTAGACGCGGTCGTGCTCGGCACCGGTGAGCTCGGTGGCCAGAACCGGAATCTCGGTGCCGCCCATCGTGACCCAGGCATTCGGGTCGGCCAGCAGGTTCAACACCCACGCCGGATGGTGGGCCTGCCCGAAGTTGCTGCCCACCAGGAACAGTCGGTTGTCCTCGCGCATATAGGCCAGCGGGATCTGCCGGCGCTGCCCGGACTTTCGCCCCGTGGTGCTCAGCAGCAGCAGCGGGACCGCCATCGGGCCCAGAATGGTCAGCCGCCCGCCGCTTTTGGCGAGCAGCCAGCGATCCAGCGGAGTGCCCTGGCGGATGAGCCACGCGACAGGCTTCGTCCCGACGACTGCCCCCACCACCCGTCGTGCGCGTGATCCCGGGTCACGTCCCCACCGCACATCCGGGAAGGTGTCTTCGGCCATGTCCAGATCCTGCCATTTCGCGGGCTGGGGCCGTGTGAGACTGACGCAATGCCGGAAATCGCCTTCACCGCCGTCGCACCCGTCATCCCGGTGCGGGACCTCGACGCCGCGCTGGACCGCTACCGCCGACTCGGGTTCACCGCCCAGCCCTACGACGGGCCGGCCCGGTACGGGTTCGTCGAACGTGGGCCGGTCTCGCTGCACCTGTCCGAGTGGGCCGAGCACGATCCGCTGCGGACCGCCTCCAGCGTGTACTTCTACGTCGACGACGCCGACGCCCTCTACGCGCAGTGGACCGCCGCGGGCGTGCCGGGCAAGTTCGCGGAACCGAGGGACACCGAGTATCAGCTGCGGGAATTCGCCTACGTCGACCCCGAAGGCACCCTGCACCGGGTCGGCTCGCCGGCCAAGGTCGCCCATGCCAGCCGCGACATCGCCGCACCGGCGGCGCGGATCTTCGAGTTGATCGCCGACCCGGCGCAACAGCCCCGCTGGGACGGCAACGACAACCTGTCCGAAGCGGCTGCCGGGCAACGGGTTACCGAGGTCGGCGCGATGTTCACCATGGCACTGACCATGGGTGTAGTCCGGGAGAACCACGTGGTGGAGTTCGAGGAGGGCCGCCGTATCGCCTGGTTCCCCGCCGAGCCCGGCAAACAACCACCGGGGCATCTGTGGCGCTGGGAGCTGGAGGCGTTGGACGCGACCCACACCCGGGTCACCCACACCTACGACTGGACGCAGCTGAGCGACCCCAAACGTCTTGAGCGGGCACGCTGGACCACCGCTGACCGGCTCGCGGAGTCGCTGGCCAGGCTCGCCGCGCTGGCCGAGGGTTCCTGACGGCTCACCGATTGTCGGCGAAGGCGCGCAGCGCGTCGACCTGAGCCGGATCCAGTGAAGGACGGACGTTTTCGCGGGCCGCGGCCACGTCGGCCACCGTGACGTCGGCGGCGTCGATCGAGCGGCGCATCGCGGTCAGGGCCGCCTCGCGCAACAGGGCCACGCAGTCCGCGGCGCTGTAGCCGTCCAAGTCGGCGGCCAGCGCATCGAGGTCGACATCGTCATGCAGCGGCACCGATTTTCCGGCCACCTTCAGGATCTGCCGACGGGCGTCGGCGTCCGGCGGCTCGACGAACACCAGCTTCTCCAGCCGCCCCGGCCGGGTCAGCGCCGGGTCGATCAGATCGGGACGGTTGGTGGCGCCGACGACCACCACGTCGCGCAGCGGGTTGGCGCCGTCGAGTTCGGTGAGCAGCGCGGCCACCACCCGGTCGGTGACGCCGGAATCGAAGCTCTGGCCGCGGCGCGGTGCCAGCGCGTCGATCTCGTCGAGGAACACCAGCGAGGGAGCCGAGTCGCGGGCCCGCTGGAACAGGTCCCGCACCGCACGCTCACTGCTGCCCACCCACTTGTCCATCAGCTCGGCGCCCTTGACCGAATGCACGCTGACCCGACCGGAACCGGCCAGGGCGCGCACCACGAAGGTCTTGCCGCAGCCCGGCGGGCCGTAGAGCAGCACCCCGTGCGGTGGGTCGACACCGAGCCGGGTGAAGGTGTCGGGATGTTGCAGCGGCCACAGGATCGCTTCGGTCAGTGCCTGTTTGGTGGCCACCATGTCGCCGACGTCATCGAGGGTGACCGATCCGACGGACACCTCCGCGGCCGCTGAGCGCGACAGCGGACGGATCACGCTGAGCGCCCCGACCAGATCTTCCTGGGTGAGGGTGGGTGTCTCGTCGTTGTCGCTGGCGCGCGAGGCCGCCCGCAGCGCCGCCTCGCGCACCAGCGCGGCAAGGTCGGCGGCCACGAAACCCGGTGTGCGCTCGGCGACCTCCTTGAGATCGAGGTCGGTGCTGGGGACCGAGATGAGCAGGGTGGCCAGCAGTGCCGCCCGAGTCGCGCTGTCGGGCAGGCTCAGCCGGATCTCCCGGTCGCACAGTTCAGGTGCCCGCAATCGGGGGTCGACGCGATCGGGAAGCGCCGACGTCGCGATGAACGCCACGCCTTCGGTGGCCACGACGTTGCGCAGTTCGGCAAGTATCAGCGACGCCACCGGCTCGGCCGGTTCGGGCAACAGGGCGTCGATGTCGGCGATCAGCAACACCCCGCCGCCGTCGCACGCCCGCGCCGCCGCGGAACGCACCGCGGTCAGTCGCTCATCGGCAGCCAGCGCCCCGATCTCCGGGCTGTCCACCTCGATCAGTCGCCGGCCCTCACACACAGCCCGGACCAGGGTTGTCTTGCCGACACCGGCCGGACCGGACACCAACACACCGAGATTCGTTCCGGCGCGCAGGGTTTTCAACAGCGCGGGTTCGTCGAGGGCGAGCTTGAGCCATTCGGCGAGCTTGGCTGCTTGGGCCTCGCAGCCCTTGAGTTCGTCGATGGCGATCCGGACCGGAGCAGCCGGCTTGGCGACGGTCGACACAGGGGCGGTGGTGGCATCGGCGAAGGTGACCAGCGAGTTGGGTTGCACGCTGACCGGCCCGGCCGGATCCACACCGGTGACCGTCAGTAGCTCCGAGGTCCAGCTGATCCCGACCGCAGAGGCCAGCGCGGTGGTCGCCGCCGAGGTGGACGTGCCCGGGCCCAGGTCGCGGGGCAGCAGCGACACCGCGTCGCCGACGGTCAGCACCTTGCCCAACAATGCCTGGCGCAGCGTGGCCGCCGACACCGATTCGGACGCCAGCTTCGACCCGCTCAACGTCACCGAGCGTGCGCCGTAGACGGTGACCGCAGCCACCACCACCTCGGTGCCGTCGCGCAGGCCGGCGTTGGACAGCGTCACGTCGTCGAGCAGTACCACCCCGGCGGGCGTGTCCGCCCTGCTCAGCGCGGCCACCGCCGACGTTGTTCGCGAACCGGTCAGCGACACCGCATCCCACTCCCGAATGCCAAGGGCAGCAACCGCTTCAGGATGCAGCCGGATCACGCCACGGCGGGCGTCGACGGCCGCGGTGTTGAGCCGGGCGATCAGGGTCAGGTGTCGTGACGAGGCCAGGGAAGCATCGCCGTTCCGGTGCTCTTCAATAGAACCCATGCGGTCATTATCGACATACACCCGTGTGCTGATGCCGGTGATCGGGTCGGTTGCCCTCCTGGCGCCCCCGGTCGCCCACGCCGACACCACCCTTACCGACCTGGTCGACGCGGCCGCCGGACGCCTGCAGGTCGCCGACGACGTCGCGGCAGCCAAGTGGCACTCCGGTGCCGCCATCGAAGATCCGGCCCGGGTACACCAACAACTGGTGGCACTGGCGTCGGCCGCGCAGGTCGAGCACCTCGACCCCGACTACGTGACACGGGTTTTCACCGATCAGATCGACGCCACCGAGGCGGCCGAGCATTACCGGTTCGCGCAGTGGAAGCTCGACCCGGCCGCTGCGCCGGCTGCAGGCCCCGACCTGGCGGCCCCACGAGCGAAGATCGACGGCTTCAACCGCGTCATGCTCACCCAGATCGGCCTGCAGTGGCAGCAGCTGCACGCACCGGACTGCGCGGCGCGGCGAGACGAGGCGGTCCGAGACGTCGGCGCCGCAAGGCAACTCGACGAGTTCTACCGGCAGGCACTGACCGCGGCCACGCGGGACTACTGCGCCGGGTAGCTCAGCGGCCGGGTTTGCGCAGCCGCAGCCGGGCCATCGACTGCCCACTGGGACGCCGGATACCGCGCCGCACTCCGGGCAGCCGACCCGGCTGCGCCCGGCGGATCGCCCGCCGCGCGGCCCGGCGCTCCTTGGGGGCGTCCTCCCAGGCCTCCGGATGCGCGGCCACCCAGCGCTGGCTGCGGACCGAGAACGGAATGGTGCACAGGTAGGCCCCGATGAGCACCAGCACCAGCACGTAGGGGAACTGGAAGGCCGCCGCGGCCACCAGCGCCAGCACCGCCAGCAGCACCGCGGCCAGATGCGGCGGCACCGACACCGCGTGCATCTTGCGCATCGGGATCCGGCTGACCAGCAGCATCGAGGTAGCCACCACCCAGGCGCAGGTGAACCACGGCGAGGTCCACCAACCGTCGCCGAACTGCAGTTTGGCGGCCAGCAGGCCCATCAGCGTGATCGCGCCGGCCGGGGCGGGCATCCCGACGAAGAACTCCCGGGTGTAGGCCGGCAGGGTGGCGTCGTCGAGCAGGGTGTTGAACCGGGCCAGCCGCAGCACCACGCACACCGCGTAGACCAGCACCACGATCCAGCCCGCCGGCTGCGTCGACAGCAGCGTCACATAGATGACCACCGCCGGGGCCACGCCGAAGTCGACGGCGTCAGCCAGGGAGTCGATCTCGGCGCCCATTCGCGACTCGGCGTTGAGGATGCGTGCCACCCGGCCGTCGAGGCCGTCGAGGATGGCGGCCGCGGCGATCAGCGCCATCGCCAGTTGCGGCTCCCCGTCCAGGGCGTACTTGATCGAGGTCAGCCCGGCGCAGATCGCCAGCACCGTCATGGAACTGGGCAGGATGTGCAGGCCCACCGGGCGACGGTTGGGGGCCTGCTGCGCGGAACCTGTCACGGCAGCACGGCCAGCACGGTCTCGCCGGCGACCATTCGCTGGCCGATGCCGACCAGCGGTTGCGTCCCAGGCGGAAAATAGGTGTCCAGCCGCGAACCGAACCGGATCAACCCGTAGGTGTCGCCGATCGCCAGATGGTCACCGGGCCGGGCGTCGCAGATGATCCGCCGGGCCACCAGGCCGGCGATCTGAACCGCGATCACCTCGGCACCCTCGGCGGTGCGGAACCGCACACTGTTGCGCTCGTTGTCCTCGCTGGCCTCGGCGCGATCGGCCGACCCGAACCGGCCGGCGCGATGCAGCACCTCGATCACCTCGCCGCCGATCGGGGCGCGCTGCACATGGGCGTCGAACACCGACATGAAGATGCTGACCCGCGGCAGCGGGGTGTCGGGCAGATCCAGCTCCGGCGGGGGGCTGGCGGTGTCCACCAGGCAGACCGCGCCGTCGGCGGGGGCCACCACCACACCGGGACGCGTGGGCGGCACCCGGTGGGGATGCCGGAAGAAGCCGGCACTGGCTCCGGCGGCCAGCAGTCCCGCGCTACGCAGCCAGCCGCGGTTGCGGCCCAGCGCCGCAATGCTGAGCCCTCCCGCGACGAACGGCAACCCGGCCTGGTGCATCGGCGGCACCGTCGAACGCACCAACTCAAGGAGGTGTCTCAGACCGCCGGGGTCGTCGGCGGCGCGGGGTCTTCTGGCCATCCGGCCATCTTAGAAGCTAGCCGGTACACCCGGTGAGGTCCCAGACCTCCACCTCGGTGCCCTGCGGCAGCTCGGTCACGTCGTCGGCGATGTCGAGCAGGCAGTTCGCCGAGGCCAGGAAGCGCAGATGGTGCGACGCCGGGGGGCCGTAATTGGTGACGGTTCCGGTCTCGTGGTCGAACAGACCGCGCCGGAACTGCCGCTTGCCGGGCGGGGAGGTCAGGGTCTCGCTGAGGATGGCGGTGCGGCGCGGGCGGTCCGGCGCCGGCAGATCCATCGCGCGGCGCAGGGCGGGACGCACGAACACCTCGAAGGACACCTGGGCGCTGACCGGGTTGCCGGGCAGGGTGATGATGGCCGCCGCACCCACCCGACCGATGCCCTGCGGCATACCGGGCTGCATCGCGACCTTGACGAAGTCCACGCCCTGATCGCCTTCGCGGCCGAAGACGTCCTTGACCACCTCGTAGGCACCCGCGCTTACGCCGCCGCTGGTGATGATCAGGTCCACCGCGCCGTCGCGCACGCCGTAGCGGTCGAGCACCGCGCTGAACTCGGCGGTGTCGTCGGAGACGGTGGGTGCGGCCACCACCTCGGCTCCGGCGTCGCGCACCGCGGCGGCCAGCATCACCCCGTTGGACTCGTAGATCTGGCCGGGTGCCAATGGCGTGCCGGGGTGGATCAGCTCGGAGCCGGTGGAGATCACCAGCACCCGCTGCCGGGGCCGCACGGTCAGTTGGGCCAGGCCGAGTGCCGAGGCCAGGCCCACCGCCGGCGGGTTGACGCGTTGGCCGGCCCACAGCACGGTGGCACCCTCGGCGACGTCGCCGCCAGCCCGGCGGATGTGGCGGCCCTGGGCGGTTGCGGCGTTGATCGTCACCACGTCGATCCCGCCGTCGGTGGCCTCGACCGGCACCACCCCGTCGGCGCCGAAGGGCATCGGCGCACCGGTCATGATGCGGTGCGCGGTTCCGGCCACCAGCGTCGGAATGTCGGTGCGGCCGGCCGGAATGTCCTCGGCCACCGGCAATCTCACCGGGCTCTCGGGCGTCGCGCCGGCCACGTCGGCGGCCAGCACGGCGTAGCCGTCCATTCCAGAGTTGTCGAAGACGGGAAGACAGATCGGTGCGGTGACGTCGGCGGCCAGCACCAGACCCTCGGCCTCGTGGAGCGAAACCGCGACAGGCGGGCGGGGATGGATCAGGTCGGCGACAGCGCGCTGGTGTTCTTCGACAGATCGCATCCCCACAGTTTGGCCTAGACGGGGTAGCTGATTCCTGTCAGCTCCTCCGACAGCGCCCACAACCGTTGCTGGAGCTCGACCTCGTGAGCCTGCTTGCTGGCCTCGACCAACTTCGGGTGGCCGCGCTGCTCGCCGAGACCGCTGGGGCCGTAGTACTGCCCGCCCCGCACGCCGGCGTCGGTCGCGGCGCGCAACGTCGGCAGCGCGCCCATGGCAGCGCTCTGAACGACAAGGGGCGTCAGCAGCCGGTCAGCTGGACGCAGCAGCGGCGGCAGGTAGCGGGTCAGCTCGGTATTGGCGGTGCCGGGATGTGCGGCGACGGCGATGGTCGAGCGGCGTTTGGCGGCCAGCCGGCGCTGCAACTCGAAGGTGAACATCAGATTGGCCAACTTGGACTGGCCGTAGGCGGCGATCCGGTTGTAGCCGTGCTCCCACTGCGGGTCGTCGAAGTGGATGGCCGCCATGATCCGGTGCGCCGTGCTGCTCACGGTCACCACCCGGGAACCCTTGACCCGCATCATCTTGGGCAGCAGCAGTCCGGTCAGGGCGAAATGACCGAGGTGATTGGTGCCGAACTGCAGCTCGAAACCGTCGACGGTGGTCTGCTTGGGGGTGTACATCACCCCGGCGTTGTTGATCAGCAGATGGATGCGCGAGTGGGCCGTGGTCAACGCCGCGGCGGCTTCGCGGACCGACGCCAGCGAACTCAGATCGAGCTCACGCAGCTCGACGTCGGCCTCCGGGTGGGCCTTGGTGATCCGTTCCGCGGCCGCGTTGCCCTTCTCGAGGTCGCGAACCGCCAGCACCACCCGTGCGCCGCGCTGCGCCAGCGCCTTGGCGGTGTGATAGCCGATTCCGGTGTTGGCGCCGGTGATCACCGCGACGCGCCCGGCCTGATCCGGTATCTGCTCGGCAGTCCACCTGTCCCGGCTGCTCATGAGGATGACGATACGCAGACGGCCGGGCCCTGACATCCTGTCCTGCATGGCTCCGCATGCAGACCGCTCCCCGGCGATCACCCTGGTCGACCCCACCAACCCGCCGAGCTCCCGCGCTCCGCTGGTGTGGGCGCTGGTCGGTGCGGTGCCCTGGCTGGTGCTGGCCGTGGTGCAGCTGGGATGGGCGATGACCGATCAGCGGCTCGCGTGGCTGCATGTGGCGGCCCTGGCCTTCACCGGGGCGGGTCTGCTGGTCTCGACGGTGGTGGCCCCGCTGTGGCGTTACCGGGTGCATCGCTGGGACGTCAGCGACCAGGCGGTCTACACCCGAACCGGCTGGCTGGTGCAGGAGCGCCGGATCGCGCCGATCTCGCGGGTGCAGACCGTCGACACCTACCGAGGCCCGCTGGACCGGCTGCTGGGGCTGGCCAACGTGCGGGTGACCACCGCGTCGTCGGCCGGGGCGGTGCACATCGTGGCGCTGGACGCCCCGGTGGCCGACCGGGTGGTGGCGCATCTGACCGACATCGCCGCGCTGGGCAGCGAGGACGCCACGTGAGCACCGCCGAGCCGTCCTGGCAGCGGCTGAGCCCGCGGATGCTGCTGGTGCATCCGCTGCACGAGGCACTGCGGGAGCTGCCGTTGCTGATCGCCGTGGTGGTGTTCGGTTCGGCGACCGACAACCGGGTCTGGGTGGTGGCGATGGTGTGGGTGATCGCCGTCGTCGGTGTGACGCGATGGTTCACCACCACCTACCGCATCGAACCGGATCCGGAGAACGGCCGGGTGCAGCTGCGCTCGGGACTGTTGCGCCGGAACCTGCTTTCGGTGCCGCGCAACAGGATTCGTTCGGTAGAGACCGATGCCCGGCTGTTGCACCGGCTGTTGGGCCTGACAGTGCTGCGGGTCAGCACCGGCCAGCACGCGCAGGGTGACGGGGCATTCGAACTCAATGCCGTTGAGAGCAGCCAGGTTCCACAGCTGCGCGCGATCCTGCTGGCGCACACCGGTCAGCCTGACCGCGCGGCGGCGCAATCCGCCAAGCCGACGGTGCTGGCGCGGTGGCAGCCGTCCTGGTTGCGCTACAGCCCGCTGAGCCTGTCCGGGCTGCTGACCATCGGAGCGGCCACCGGAGCGCTGCTGCAGAGCGGAGCCTGGGCGGCGCTGCAGGATTCGCCGATGAGCCGGGCGTGGGTGGATGCCGCGGAGCGGTTCGGCAGGCAGCAGAGCGTGACGGTGACGGTCGCGGTGCTGGTGGCCGCGGTGCTGCTGGCGGTGCTGAGATCCCTGCTGACCTACGGAAACCTGGTGCTGTCACGCAGTTCCGGGAAGGGCGGTGACGTGCTGGGGTTGAGCTACGGGCTGCTGCGGGTGCGTGAGCACACCTACGACATGCGCCGGCTGCGCGGTGGCACACTGCGGCGTCCGTTGCTGGTGCGGATGTTCGGCGGGGCGCGGCTGGACGCGGCGATGACCGGGGTCAACGGAGAAGGCGAATCCTCGATCCTGTTGCCGCCGTGCCCCAAAGCCACCGCCGAGCAGGTGCTGACCGGGCTGGTGGCCGACCCGGTGGTGGTCACCGGCCCGCTGCGCCGGCACGGGCCGGCCGCCACGCGGCGACGCTGGACCCGGGCGATGCTGCTGCCGCTGGCCGCCGGGGCCGGGCTGGCGGTCGCGACGGCATTCATCGACTTGCCGCAGTGGAGCTGGCCGGCCTGGGTGGTGATGACGCTGGGTGCCGCACTGTTGGCCGCCGATCGTGTGCGCGCCCTGGGGCACCGCGTCGACGCCCGGTGGCTCACCGCCCGCACCGGCAGTTGGGAGCAGCGCCGCTATGCCATCTCCACCGACGGCATCATCGGATGGACGGTGCGCCAGAGCTGGTTTCAGCGTCGCGCCGGCGTGGCGACCCTGATCGCGGCCACCGCCGCCGGGGTCAAGGCGTACCGGGTGATCGACGTGCCGGAGGCCTGGGCGTGGTCGGTGGCCGGGCAGGCCTCGCCGTGGGTGGCGGGCAGCCGCTGGACCCGCTGAGCCCTACAACTCCCGGATCGCCACGATGCGCGCCCGCAGCTGATCCGACGTCGCCGCCGCCACCGGCGGGCCGCCGCAGATCCGGCGCAGCTCGTTGTGGATCCAGCCGTGCGGCTTGCCGAGGCGGTGATGGGTCGCCGACACCAACGCGTTGAGTTCGTGGCGCAGCGCGCGCAGCTGACCGTGGGTGGTCACCGGTACCGGAGCCCCGCCGGCCACCTTGGAACGTCGGTCCAGCTGCTCCTCCTGGCGCTGACGCAGCAGATCCCGCATCTGGTCGGCGTCGAGCAGACCGGGGATGCCCAGATAGTCGGCCTCTTCGTCGCTGCCGGCCGGGGTGGCCGTGCCGAACGAGGCACCGTCGAAGATCACCTGGTCCAGCTCGGCGTCCGCGCCCAGCGACTCGAAGCCGTTCTCCAGCTCGGAGGGCTCATCACGTCGGCGCTGGGCCTCGTCGAACTCGTCGCGTTCGGACTCCCGGTGCGGCTTGCCCAGCACATGGTTGCGCTGTGCCTCCAGCTCACTGGCCAGCTGCAGCAGCGTCAACACCGACGGCAGGAAGATGCTGGCGGTCTCACCCGGCCGGCGCGACCGTACGAAACGGCCGATGGCCTGGGCGAAGAACAACGGGGTCGACGCGCTGGTGGCGTACACCCCGACGGCCAGCCGCGGCACGTCGACGCCTTCGGAGACCATGCGTACCGCCACCAGCCAGCGGCTGGTGGCCGCGGAGAACTGCGCGATCTTGTCCGAGGCGCCCGCGTCGTCGGAGAGCACCACGGTGGGCGTCTCGCCGGTGAGCGTGGTCAGCAGCTTGGCGTAGGCCCGGGCGTTCTTCTGATCCGAGGCGATGATCATGCCGCCGGCATCAGCCATGCCGCCGTCACGCAGCTGGCGCAGCCGGGTGTCCGCGGCGGTGATCACCGCCGGCATCCACTGCCCGGCCGGATCCAGTGCGGTGCGCCAGGCCCGGGCGGTGTGCTCGGCGGTCAGCGGCTCACCGAGCCGGGCCGAGTGCTCCTCGCCGGCACTGTCACGCCAGCGGGCCTCGCCGGAATAAGCCATGAACACCACCGGGCGCACCACGCCGTCGGCGAGCGCGTCGGTGTAGCCGTAGCTGTCGTCGGCCACCGAGCGCAGGTGGCCGGCGCCGTCGGGTTCGTAGGTGACGAACGGGATGGGGCTGTCGTCGCTGCGGAACGGGGTACCGGTCAGCGCCAGCCGGCGGGTGGCATCGGAGAACGCCTCCCGGATCCCGTCGCCCCAACTCTTCGCGTCACCGCCGTGGTGGATCTCGTCGAAGATCACCAATGTCTTGGCGGCCTCAGTACGCACCCGGTGCCGGGCCGGGTGACTGGCCACCTGGGCGTAGGTGACGACGACGCCGTGGTACTCCGAACTGGTCTGGGAGTCGGAGTTGGAAAAGCGCGGGTCCAGCGCGATGCCGTGCTCGGCGGCGGCCGACGCCCACTGCACTTTCAGGTGTTCGGTGGGCACCACGATCGTGATGCGCTCGACGGAACGGTCGGCCAGCAGCTCGGCGACGATGCGTAGCGCGAACGTCGTCTTGCCGGCACCGGGGGTGGCGACCATCAAAAAATCGCGTGGCTTGGCCGTCAGATAGCGCACCAAAGCTCGGCGTTGCCAGCCCCGCAAAGCCCGGGTGCTGGGCGCTGCGTCAGCCCGCACCCGGTCTCCTCTTCTGTCGAGATGGAGTCTAGGGCAAGCGGATAGCATCGCTGGCGTGTCCACCCCGGGCGAGCCGGAATCGATTCGCGTCGAGCGTCTCCTCGACGCTCAGGCCAGAGCCATCGCACTGTTCGACGAGATCGAGCGGCGCGGCCTGGTCCGCCCCGGTGTCGGCGAGCGGCAGCTCTCCGACGAGATCCGGGACCTGGCCGCCGACATGTTCGGCGTGACGCGGCACTGGCACAAGCGGGTGATCCGCGCCGGGGAGAACACCCTGCTGCCGTTTCACGCCGACCCGCCGGACCGCGTGATGGCAGACGACGACATCGCCTACCTCGATCTGGGGCCGATCTTCGAAGAGTGGGAGGCCGACTTCGGCCGCACCTTCGTGCTCGGGGATGACCCGGACAAGCTCGCGCTGCGTGACGCGCTGCCGCGGGTCTGGCAGGCCGGGCGGGCGTTCTTCGACGCCCACCCCGACGTGACCGGCGCCCAGCTCTACGCCCACGTCGGGCTACTGGCGCGCACCGAGGGGTTCGAGTTCGGCGCCCCGATCGCCGGGCACCTGCTCGGGGAGTTCCCGCACAAGAAGATCTCCGGCGACGACGCCCGGTTCTACGTCGCACCCGGATCGGACGAGCCGATGCGCCGCACCGACCCGACCGGCCGGATCTGCCACTGGATCCTGGAGGTTCACCTGGTGAACCGGGCCCGGGGGTTCGGCGGCTTCTACGAGCAGCTGCTGGACTTGGGCTGATTTGGATCAGCGGTACGCATCGCTGCGTTTGGCAACGGTGAAGATCGTGATGGTGTCCGCCGAGTCGTCGACCTGGTAGACGATGCGGTACTGGCCGAATCTGATCCGCCAGTCGTCGCGGGCGCCGAGGAGTTTTTTCGCACCGGCCGGACGCGGGTTCTCGGCCAGGCTGATGATCGCCAGGAGTGCCGTCTCGAAAGCGTCGCGAGGTAGGCGTTGCAGCTGTTTCAGAACGTCCGGGTGGAAGACGATCTTCACGGTGCGGCGAGTGCTGCGGCGTCGATGCCCAGGGCGTCGAGCATCTCCGACATCGACATGGTGGCGAACTCACCGGCCCGAAGGGCCCGCAACCGCAGCGCGTCGGCCACGTCGGCGTGCTCATGCAGTCGTTCGTAGTCGGCTATCGAGATGATTACCGCGATCTCGGTGCCGCTGTCGGTGATGATGGCCTCTTCGCCGGTTGCCGCAACGCCGCGGACGACGAGGCCGAGCCGGGACCGCAGTTCCCGCAGGCTGTGTGTACTCATGTTGAACATGTTAGTTAGACGTTGGTAGCGCAGGCCAGGTTCCTTGCACTCTCCAGGGCCGAGTGCTAAAAATGACGTTGGCACTCGCGACCGGTGAGTGCTAGGTCGGGACAGTGAGGTACGGGGCCGCACCTGCGGAGCACACCCACAGCCGTCCGTCGCGGGCACTGCACCCGACCAATAAGACGTGCACCCCCTAACCGGAGGAATCACTTCGCAATGGCTAAGCAAATTGCGTATGACGAAGAGGCCCGTCGCGGGCTCGAGCGGGGCCTGAACGCCCTCGCTGACGCGGTCAAGGTGACGCTGGGCCCCAAGGGCCGCAACGTCGTCCTAGAGAAGAAGTGGGGCGCCCCCACGATCACCAACGATGGTGTGTCCATCGCCAAGGAGATCGAACTGGACGACCCCTACGAGAAGATCGGCGCCGAGCTGGTCAAAGAGGTCGCCAAGAAGACTGACGACGTCGCCGGCGACGGCACCACCACCGCCACCGTGCTGGCCCAGGCCCTGGTCAAGGAAGGCCTGCGCAACGTGGCCGCCGGCGCCAACCCGCTGGGTCTGAAGCGCGGCATCGAGAAGGCCGTCGAGAAGGTCACCGAGACCCTGCTCAAGGAAGCCAAGGACGTCGAGACCAAGGAGCAGATCGCGGCCACCGCCGGGATCTCCGCGGGCGACCAGTCCATCGGTGACCTGATCGCCGAGGCCATGGACAAGGTGGGCAACGAGGGTGTCATCACCGTCGAGGAGTCCAACACCTTCGGCCTGCAGCTGGAGCTCACCGAGGGTATGCGCTTCGACAAGGGCTACATCTCGGGCTACTTCGTCACCGACGCCGACCGTCAGGAAGCGGTCCTGGAGGACCCCTACATCCTGCTGGTCAGCTCCAAGGTGTCGACGGTCAAGGACCTGCTGCCGCTGCTGGAGAAGGTCATTCAGGGCGGCAAGCCGCTGCTGATCATCGCCGAGGACGTCGAGGGCGAGGCTTTGAGCACCCTGGTCGTCAACAAGATCCGCGGCACCTTCAAGTCTGTGGCAGTCAAGGCCCCGGGCTTCGGTGACCGTCGCAAGGCGATGCTGCAGGACATGGCGATCCTCACCGGTGGCCAGGTCATCAGCGAAGAGGTCGGTCTGTCGCTGGAGAGCGCCGACATCGCGCTGCTGGGTAAGGCTCGCAAGATCGTCGTCACCAAGGACGAGACCACGATCGTCGAGGGCGCCGGTGACTCCGACGCCATCGCCGGCCGCGTGTCGCAGATCCGTGCCGAGATCGAGAACAGCGACTCCGACTACGACCGGGAGAAGCTGCAGGAGCGGCTGGCCAAGCTGGCCGGCGGCGTTGCGGTGATCAAGGCCGGGGCTGCCACCGAGGTGGAGCTCAAGGAGCGCAAGCACCGCATCGAGGACGCGGTGCGCAACGCCAAGGCCGCCGTGGAGGAGGGCATCGTCGCCGGTGGTGGCGTGGCCCTGCTGCAGGTTGCTCCGTCGCTGGACAAGCTGAAGCTCGACGGTGACGAAGCCACCGGTGCCAACATCGTCAAGGTGGCGCTGTCGGCTCCGCTGAAGCAGATCGCCTTCAACGCGGGCCTGGAGCCCGGCGTTGTGGCCGAGAAGGTCAGCAACTCGCCCGCCGGCACCGGCTTGAACGCCGCCACCGGTGTGTACGAGGACCTGCTCAAGGCCGGCGTTGCGGACCCGGTGAAGGTGACCCGCTCGGCGCTGCAGAACGCGGCGTCCATCGCGGCACTGTTCCTGACCACCGAGGCCGTTGTCGCCGACAAGCCGGAGAAGGCGGCCGCTCCGGCGGGCGACCCGACCGGTGGCATGGGCGGCATGGACTTCTAAGTCTGGTTGCACGAAAGAGCCCGGCCTCCTTTAGGGGCCGGGCTTTTTCGATTGTCGTATAGGTTGACTCTGCGTACACCAGGTGAAAGTTCGAGTGGTGTGTCTGGTGGACGCAGAGTCGATGAGGGTGGGTGCATGGAGATTCTGCTGCTGGGCACCGGCAGCGCGGACGGCTGGCCGAATCCGTTCTGCCGGTGCGACTCCTGTCGGTCCGCGGAGGTAGTTCGCGGCCAGACCGCCGCGCTGGTCGACGACGTCCTGTTGCTGGATTGCGGTCCGGAGGCGCCGCGGGCGGCGGTGCGGTATGGGCGCTCGCTGGATACGGTGCGCCACATCCTGTTCACCCATGGCCACTGGGACCACGTCGGGCCGATGGCGCTGTTGATGCGGCACTGGACCGGGGCCGGCGCGCCCCTGGATGTGGTCGGGCCGGCCAGTGCACTCGTGCTATGCCGGGACTGGGTGGGTCCGGACGACCCGGTCCGCTTCGTCGAGGTGGCCCCCGGCGACGACGTGCGGCTGGGCGACTACCGGGTGCGGGTTCTGGCGGCCGCCCACGGTTCCGACCTCGGCGCCGACGCGGTGCTGTACGACGTGAGCCGCGGTGCCGACCGGATCTTCTGGGCCACCGACACCGGACCGTTACCGGACGCCACGCTTGCTGCGGTCGCCGGGGCCGGCTACGACGCGGTGTTCCTGGAGGAGACCTTCGGCAACCACACCGGGCACGGCACCGAACATCACGATCTGCCGTCTTTCGCGGCGACGGTGGCGCAGCTGCGTGCTTCGGGAGCTGTCGTCGAGGGCACCGACGTCGTCGCGGTACACCTGAGTCATCACAACCCGAATGAGGTGGAATTGACTGCGGTACTGGCTGATTCGGGCGCGCGACCGGGACGTGACGGCGAAGTGGTGACGCCCGGGCAGCGACGGGCGACCCGCACCCTGGTGCTGGGCGGGGTGCGTTCAGGCAAATCCGCGCACGCCGAGGGGCTGTTGGCCGGGGAGGCGAAGGTGACCTACCTGGCCACCGGCGGGGTCCGCGAAGGGGATACGGAGTGGGCCGAGCGGGTACGGCTACACCGGGCGCGGCGCCCGGCCTCCTGGCAGACCGTCGAAACCATCGAGGTTGCCGAAGCGCTGCGAGCCGCGGAAAGCCCTGTGCTGCTGGACTGTTTGGGTACCTGGCTGACCGCACGGATGGATCTGCACCGGGTGTGGGACGACGGCGCGCTGGACGGCGTGAATCGCGACATCGACGAATTCGTCGACGCCTGGCGGGCCTGCCCGACGGTCGCGGTCGCGGTCAGCAACGAAGTCGGCAGCGGGGTGGTGCCACCGGCCGCATCCGGACGGCTGTTCCGTGATCTGCTGGGCGTCCTCAACGCGCGGATCGCCGCAGAGTCGGACGACGTGGTGCTGATGGTGGCCGGTCGGCCGCTACGACTCCCCGCGCAGTAAGCGCCGGAGCGCCTCCCGTCAGGAATGTTGGTCGGGTCGCGCCACCGGAACAACGGTCAGCAGTCCGTCCAGCCCGTGGAAGTCCTGCGGGTTGGTGGTGAACAGCGGCAGCTCTTCGGCGATCGCCACGGCGGCGATCATCAGATCGGCGACGCGCCGACGTGGTTTGCGTCCGGTGCCGATGACCGCGGCGCACACCCGGCCGTAGGACCGCGCGGCTTCGGTGGCGAAAGGGATTGGGTCGAACTCGTTTTCGGCACGCTGGAGCACGTCGAGGCGGCGAGCGCGCTCGGCATATTCGTCGTATTGGCCTTGTTCACTGTTTCGGCGCACCTCGTGCGGTCCGACCGACAGTTCGGCGAGAGTTATTGCGCTGATCGCCATCGTCTCCGGCAACTGCTGCGGATCGATCCACCGGCGCAGAATCATGATGTTGGTGTCGAGGAGGCCGTACTGATGATCAGCGGGCATACGGGTCGCTCGTCTCCTGATCGGCAGTGGCGCGCTGGTCGGCGCGGAAGGCATCAATCGAAATGTCCGGTGCACCACGCGACATCGCCGCGAACTCGGCGCGGGACACGAACCGCCTGCGCTGGCGCAGCGGAATCAGTTCACCGATCGGATGGCCGTCGCGGGTGACGGTGAACGCCTGCCCGTGCTGGACGGCGTCCATGATCTCCTTCGACCGGTTCCGTAGGTCGCGCTGGGTGATCTCAGACTGTGCCGGCATGGGCTCGATAATACGCCGATTGTGCTACCACGTGCTACGAAGTAGCACCACTTCGTGATGGGTTTCGCATCGGCTGACCGGGCCGGGAGTGCTACGTGAGCTTCAAGTCCACACAGTCGCTGTAGCAAGGGGTTTCGCCCGGCGACGATGGTGTGGCGACCCGGATCAGCACCGCGCGGCTGGCGGCGATCTTCAGGCTGGCCAACTCGCCGCCGTCGGACACTTCGGCGGTGCCGTCGACGATCACGGTGTAGCCGCCCGGCGCCGGCGGCGGCCACATCACCGTGACATCGGCGCTGCGGGCGAGGTTGTTTCGGCTGCGCCGCCCGCCCAGTGCACCGATGTGCACGGTGTCGCCCTGCAGGGTCGGCATCACCGGCACCGGATGCGGCCGGTTCTCGGCGTCGACGGTGATCAGGTAGGCGTAGTCGTAGCCCACCAATTTCTCGGCGAGCCTGGTGAAATCCACGTTCGAGGTCATACCGGCGAGATTAGTCGGCCTTGAGCTGTACGCAGTCGTGCACGGTGCCGACGGCCCGACCGTCGGTGAACACCGGCCGATGCAGCAGGGCCTTGGTGGGCGTCACCAGCACCGGGGCGGCCGGGTCGTCGGGAAGTTCGGCGAGACCGTCGACCATCAGCGAGTACTCGCTGACGTCGGGTGCCGGCCAGACCAGCGTGACGTCGGCGCGCGCCGACATGTTCTCCCGGCCGTGCGCGCCGACCGGGCCGACGTCCACTCGGGCGCCGTCGAAGGTCGGGGTGATCGCGGTGGTGCGCACCCGGTAGTCGTCGCCGACGGTCACCAGGAAGGCGAAGCTGTAGCCGGACAACAGATCCCCGAGGCGGGCGAGGTCGACAGGCTTGGCCATGGAGTCCAGGATAGGTGCCGCCGCGGGAAAGTGCTTATGCGGCAACGATGCGGAGCTGGCGGAGTTCGGGAACGGCGCGCTGCAGAGTGAGGAAGTCGGTGTCGTTGTGCACCACCACCGCATTGTGTCGGAGGGCTGTTGCGGCGATCAGCACGCCGGTTGTCTGAGCGCCACGCCCGGCGCCGAGTTGCCACAGGGCGGTGCGGACGTCGGCGACGATCTGCTCGGCCGCTTCGTCAAAAGCGAGCCAGAAGAACTGCTTTCGGTACACATCGGTGAGGAACCCGAGGTCCTTCTTGCTGCGCGCGCTGAATCGGGCCTCGTCCATGGTGACCATGGAGGAACACAGGATGCCGGTACCGGCGAGCCGGTCGATCTCCGCCTTCATCACCGGAGACGACCAATAGTGCGACATGGCCGAATGGTCGACCAAGTAGTGGGGCCGCGCTGTTGGTGACGTCACCGCTGCGGCGTCTCGGTGGCGAGTTCCTCCTCGGTCAAGAAGGGGTTGTGGTCCATCTGGGTGAGCCGGGACAGTGCGTCGCGTTGGCGATAACTCTGCAGCAATTCAGACATCGCCAGATTGACGACGGCCTTCTTGGTCGGCAGGCCGGTCAGGCGCTGGGCTTCGGCAAGCACGTCCTCCGGGATGTCGACCGTCGTTGCCATGAGATCCTCCGATATTGCAGATTGATGATATTTAGAATATCAGGCTTCCGCAATATGGGTCGTCGTCAGCCGCCGGTGCCGCCGGCCCCGCCGGGCAGGCCAGCAGCGCCGCCGCCACCGCCGCCGCCACCACCGAGGATGGCGCCCGCGCCGCCGGTACCACCGCCATCGGAGCCGCTGCCGCCGTCGCTGCCGGTGCCGCCGGAAGGGCTGCCGCCGCCACCGCCACCACCGGAGACGGGTCCGCCGGAGCCACCTCCGCCGCCTTGGTAGCCGGATCCGCCGGCGCCACCAGTGGTGCCGCCACCGCCGGCGCCGCCGCCACCACCACCGCCGCCGGGGTTATCGCCGCCTTCGGATTCCCCGGGACCGCCGCTGCTACCGGTGGCGGCGCCACCGCCACCGGTGCCGCCGACGCCGGCGATACCGCTGCCGCTCCCGCCGCCACCACCGCCGCCGTTGACGCCGTTGCCCTGGCCACCAGAACCGCCAGCGGCAAAGCCGCCGCCGCCGTCGCCGCCATCACCGCCGAGGCCGTCGTGCCCGCTGCCGTGACCCAAGCCGCCGCCACCACCTCCGCCACCACCACCGCATGCGGCTGCCATGCCGCATGAGCCGCCGTCGCCGCCGTCACCTCCGTCGCCGCCGCTGCCTGAGGTCCCGCCATTGCCGCCCGATCCCCCTGCTCCGCCGGCTGCGCCCTGACTGGTGGCGTCGAAACCGTTGCCGCCGTCCCCGCCATTGCCGACCGGGCCGGTGAAGCTGCTGCTGCCGGGGCCTCCTTGTGTGCCGGCGTTACCACCGGTGCCCGACGTGCCGGCCGTGCCTGCGTTGCCGCCGTGACCGACACTGCCCGGGTTGCCGCCCTTGCCGCCGTTGCCGCCGTTGATGTGGGTCGCGTCTCCGTTTGCGCCGTTGCCGCCGTTGCCGGGTGTGCCTGCCGCGCCGCCGTCACCGCCGTCACCGCCGTTGCCGTTGGTGCCGACGTCGCCTGCAACCGCACTGCCGCCGTTGCCTCCGTGGCCTCCCGCGCCGCCCGTTCCGCCATTGCCGCCGTCTTCGCCGTCGCCACCGTTGGCGCCTGCGACGTAGGTGGTGGCGGTGGCGGCGTCGAAGCCGTCGTTTCCGGTCGCACCGGCGCCGCCGTCACCGCCCTGCCCGCCGGTACCGCCGTCACCGCCGTTGCCGGAGATCGAACCCCCGGCGCCGCCGGCGCCGCCGGAGCCGCCATCGCTGCCGTCGACATTCATGTCGACATAGCCGACCGGGGCTTGGGTGGCATCGAAGCCACCGCCCCCGTTGCCCCCGTTGCCGCCGTCGCCGACCCGCCCGGCGTCACCGCCGGCGCCCCCGCTGCCGCCGTTGACGCCCGACGTGGCGGAGTCGGAGCCGTTGCCGCCGTCACCGCCGTCACCGCCGCCGCCGGGTCCGGTATCGGCCGCGGTCAGGCCGGAGGCCGCCCGGGTGCCGCCACCGCTGTCGCCGCCCAGACCGCCGGTCCCGCCGGCGCCGGGGTCACCGCCGTCGCCACCCTTGCCGCCGTTGCCCGACAGGTAACCGGGCCCGCCGTCGCCGCCGCGGCCGCCGTCACCGGCCGCGCCGCCCAGTGCACCGTCCCCACCTGAACCGCCGCCGCCGTGCGCGCCGTCGTGGAAGCCGGCGGCCGATGCCTGACCCCCGGCGCCGCCGTCACCGCCGAGGCCCCCGGCTCCGCCACCGCCGCCATTGCCGCCTGTGCCGCCGTTGCCGCCGGTGCCGCTGGGGTCATCCTGGGTGCCGAAACCGCCGAGGCCACCGTTGCCGCCGTCGCCACCGTTGGCGCCACTGCCACCGGCTGCCCCCAGGCCGCCGTGCCCGCCGGCGCCGCCGTTGCCCGCCAGAGCGCCACCGGCCCCGCCGGCCCCGCCTGCGCCGCCGTTGCCGCCGGCCTGTCCGGCCGCGCCGACTCCGCCGGTGCCGCCGTTCCCGCCATTGCCGCCGTCGCCGCTGAAACCGGGCGGGACGTTGTCGCCGCCTTCACCGCCGTTGCCGCCGTTCGCGCCGGTGCCGCCGGTTCCACCGTTGCCGCCGTTGCCGCCGACGCTGCCGGGGGCCCCGGCCCCGGTACCGCCGTGGCCGCCGTCGCCGCCGGGAGCGCCCGCGCCGCCGTCGCCGCCGTTGCCACCGGCGCCTCCGGTGCCGGCGATGTTGATGCCGAGGGTCACCCCGCCGTAGCCGCCGTTGCCGCCGGGCGCCCCGGGACCGCCGTTGCCGCCATCGCCACCGCTCGCACCGACGGTGGGCGGCGCGTCGGGGAAACTGCGGCCCGCGTTGCCTCCGGTGCCGCCGGCCTGGCCGGCTGTGGTGCCGGGGTCGCCGTTGCCGCCGGGGGTGCCGATGCCGTGGGTGTTTTGGTGCCCGTCGCTGCCGTTGGCCGCCGGCGCGACGGGGGTTACCGGGACGGGGTTGACGGCGTTGGCGCCTGTGATGCCGTTGCCGCCGTTGCCGCCTGTTCCGCCGTTGCCGACCAGTCCGGCGTTTCCGCCGTTGCCGCCCTTGCCGCCGGAGGCTCCGGCGGTGGTGGGGGTGTAGCCGGCCCCGCCGTTTCCGCCGTTTCCGCCGCTGATGGGGGTGGCGCCGGCTGTGCCGGTGGCCCCGGTGGTGGCGCCGTGTCCGGGTGTGCCGGCTGCGCCGCCGGTGCCGGGGTTGCCGCCCTTGCCGCCGGCGCCGCCGTCGAGGGTGGTGGCGTCACCGCCTGCGCCGTTGCCGCCGTTTCCGGGTGTGCCGCCGGCTCCGCCATCACCGGCATCACCGCCGGTGCCGGTGGCTCCGGTGGCGCCGAACAGGCCGCCGCGGCCGCCGTTGCCGGCATTGCCGCCGTTTCCGCCGTTGCCTCCGTTTCCGCCGTTGCCGCCGTTGCCGCCGGCGGTTCCGGCGATGGTGGCGTTGAGGCCGCCGCTGCCGTTTCCGCCGTTGCCGCCCGTGCCTCCGGTCCCGCCGGTTCCTCCGGTGCCGCCGGAGCCGATCAGCCAGCCGGCGGCGCCCCCGAGGCCGCCGCTGCCGCCGGTCCCGCCGGTGGCCCCGGTGGCGCCGTCGGCACCGTTGCCGCCGTCGGCACCTGTGCCGCCGGCGCCACCGGCACCGCCGTTGCCGAACAGCCAGCCGGTGGCGTCGCCGCCGGCTCCACCGTTGGCGCCCGTTCCGGCGGCCCCACCGTTGCCGGCGATGCCGAAGGCGGTGTCGCCGCCGGCCCCGCCGTCGGCGCCGGCACCGCCGCTGCCGCCGTCGCCGCCGTCACCGAAGTAGGCTGCGCCGCCGTTGCCCCCGGCCTCCCCGACGACGGTGCTGTCCCAGCCGGCGCCGCCGTCACCGAACCACAGCCCGCCCGCACCGCCGTTGGGATCGGCGGCGGTGCCGGCGTCACCGTTGCCGATCAACAGATCGGTGCCCAACAGCGGTGCCAGGTATTGGTTGATGGCGGCATCGACCTGGGAACCGAAGGCGCTGGCGATCCAGTCCTGCCCGGCGTCGTGGATCGGGTCGTAGATCCACTGGTCGAACAGTGCTGCCCAGTCGGTGAGATCGCCGGAGGCCGGTGCGGCACCCACCGTCAGGGCCTGCCACGCCGAGGGATCGAAAAGGTCTTCGATCCAGGCGAAGTCATCGGCATGGGCGGCGGGAGCCATCCCGAATGCCAAGAACGCGCTCACCGCGCTACAAGCACCCACCACCCGAACGCGACGATGACCAGACATGTCGACCTCCCCGGTGAACCCAACCAAACCCCAAGTTCACTCAGCTTGCGCTCAGCACGACCCGACCAGCCCCGTAGCGCACTACCTGTTCTCGCGCCCGCCGCAGCGCCGACTACTCAGTCCACCGCCGCCGGGCAGTCGAGTAGTCGGGGCCGTCGCGCGGTCCGGAATCGGGTAGTCGTCCACGGACGCCGCGGGCCGCCGGACCGGTCACAGTGGGTGTCGACCGAATCGAGGGCAGATGTGACCGCTTTTCACGAGACCGGGCGCCGGTACGAGGCGGCGCTGCGGCGGCTACCGGATGCGCATTCGCTGGCCCTGCGGCTGCGTGATGCCGGTGTCGCCGACGAGGTGATCTGCGGGTACCTGCAGATCGAACCCGAAGGACTGGACAGCGTCATCGAGCTGGCACAACAGAAGCTGGACGCCGAGTTGACCAGGATTCCTGAGTATTGACCGTCGGAGTCTCGGGTCTGCTTACTATCGACCAATGAGCGACCGCTGGCCGTTGACGGGTCGCGGAGAAGAGCTTCAGCTGGTCACCGAGGCACTCGCCGACCATGAGTGGCGGGGTGTTTTGATCGCCGGCCGAGCCGGTGTGGGCAAATCCCGGCTGGCCCGCGAAGCCGCAGACGCCATGGCCGCTGCGGGCTGGGCGGTCAGCCGGCTTTCCGGGACGGCGACCGGACGCTCGGTTCCGCTGGGTGCGTTCGCGCCCTGGGTCGACGACTTCGACGCCAACCCGATGGCCATGGCACGCCAGGTCATCACCGAGCTTCGGGCGCGCGCCGGGGACGCACCGCTGCTGCTGGTGGTCGACGACGCGCACCTGCTCGACGATCTGTCGGCGCTGGCCCTGCATCAACTCGTGGGGCATGGTGCCGCTTCGGCGGTGGGCGTCATCGCCACCGTCCGTAACGGCGAACGCCCACCCGATGCGGTGACGACGCTGTGGAAGGACGGTGTGCTGCGACGACTCGAACTGCAACCGCTGTCGCGCCCGGAATCCGACGAGCTGATGGCCGCGGCCCTGGGCGCCGTCAGCCCGGACTGCCTGACCCGGATGTGGAAACTGACTCGCGGAAACGTGCTGTACCTGCGCCATCTCGTCGACCAGGAACGCGCGGCGGGCCGACTGGTGTGCGAGTCCGGGCAGTGGCACTGGACGGCTGGATTGTCGGTGTCACCGACCTTGGTCGAGTTGGTCGAATCCCAGATCGGCACCGTGCCCGAAGATGTGAGCGAGGTCGTCGACCTGGTGGCGGTCGCCGAACCCATCGATCGGTCCTGCCTGATGACACTGGCCAGCCCGCACGCCGTCGAGATGGCTGAGGAGCGCGGACTGATCCGGGTGGCGCCGAGCGCCGACGCGGTCTATGTGGGCCACCCGCTGTACGGGGAGATCCGGCTGCAGCAGTGCGGCCCGCTGCGACTGCGGCGCCTACGCGGCGAGGTGGCGACCGCGATGGCACGCGAGCCCGCGCGGGTGGACCCGCTTCGACTCGGCCTGATGTGGATGGAATCGGATCTGCTGCCCGACGCGATGGTGCTGTCGCGGGCCGCCAACATCGCCCGCTCGCGGCTCGATCTCGCGCTGGCCGAGCGGTTTGCGCGCGCGGCCGTCGAGGCTGGGGGTGGGCCGATGGCCGAACTGCTCCTCGCCTACGTGCTGTTCATGCTCGAGCAGGGCCCGGAAACCGAGAAGATCCTCAGCGCCGTAGACGTATCAAGGCTTCCCGCAGCGGGTTTCGTCACCCCGGTGATCCTGCGCTCGGCGAACCTGCTGTGGGTGCTACGACAACCCGAGCAGGCTCGAGAGGTGACCGAACAGGCGCTGCACGATGGCGACGACGCCGGGTTGCGCACCTTCCAGGCGGTCCAGCAGGTGTTGGGCGGAAAGCCGGCCGAAACCGTCGACACGCTGGCCAGGGTGGACCTCGATCGGCTCGACGCATTCGGTCAGACCCTCGGCCGCTGCGCCGACGTCATCGCACTCGGTGATCTGGGCCGGACCAGCCGGGCCGTGGAGCAGGCCGAGGCCGGGTACGCGGTGATCACCCAATCGCCCCAGGACAGTTTCCAGGGCAGCGGGCTTGCCGAGTTCCACGCCTACGCGCTGCTGGCTGCCGGCTACATCCAGGACGCCGCCGCCGTTGCCGAAGCCCGCTACCGGCTCTGCGCCGACCTGCCCGGGATGGTGAGCGCCATGGCCGCCGCAACTGTCGGCATGACCGCCCTCGGCCAGGGGGATCTGCCGACCGCTCTGCGCCGGCTCGGTGGGGCCGCCGCCGGAATCGGCAGCTACGGCGAGATCAGCGGCCTGTTCTATCGGTTCAAGATCCTGAACACCGAGGCGCTGGCCCGCAGTGGGCAGGTCGATGCCGCCGACACCCAGCTGGCAGCCGTCCGGGACAACCATCATCCCGCCTACGCCTATGTCGAGACGGGCTACCTGCTGGCCGGTGCGTGGGTGGCGGCGGCTCGCGGCCGGGCCGGTGAGGCACGCCGAATCGCTTCAGGCGCAGCGAAATTCGCCCGTGACCACGGACAGCTCACCCGCGAGGTGATCGCTTTGCAGACCGCGGTGCAGTTCGGCGACCCCTCGGTCGCCGACCGCTTGGACGAACTGGCGGGCACGGTCGAGGGTCCTCGGGCGCCGCTCGCGGCCCGCTATGCGCACGCATTGGCCGACGGCGACAACGACGCCCTGGAGGCGGTGTCCCAGGAGTTCGAAGCCATCGGTGACGTGCTGGCCGCTGCCGACGCCGTGGCGCAGGCCTCCGCGGGTTACCGCCAGGCCGGCCTTCGTGGCAGCGCGCTGTCGGCCAGTGCCCGCGCCCGCCAACTCGCCGAGCGCTGCGGCGGGGCCACCAGTCCGGCGCTGGCCGCGGCCAGGATGACGCTTCCGCTGACCGGGCGCGAGCGCGAGATAGCGCTGCTGGTGGCCCAGGGCCTGTCCAACCGCGACATCGCCGAGGCGATGTCGTTGTCGGTGCGCACGGTGGAGGGCCACGTCTACCGGGCGACGGTCAAAGCCGGTGTCGCCACCCGAGCCGAATTATCCACAATGGTCCAGCAATTCGACCAGACGCCGGTGCCGCCCGGCTGAGTTGGGCAAGATGAACCTATGGAATTCCGCTACCTGGGCAACTCCGGCCTGCAGATCTCCGAGATCACCTACGGCAACTGGCTCACCCACGGCTCGCAGGTCGAGAACGACGTCGCCACCGAGTGCGTGCATGCCGCGCTGGACGCCGGTATCACCACCTTCGACACCGCCGACGTCTACGCCAACGGGCGTGCCGAGGAGGTGCTCGGCGCTGCGTTGAATGGTCAACGACGCGAGTCGCTGGAGATCTTCACCAAGGTGTACTGGCCGATCGGCCCGGCCCCGCTCGGCAAGAACGACACCGGCCTGTCCCGCAAGCACATGATGGACGCCATCGACGGGTCGCTGCGCCGGCTGGGCACCGACTACGTCGACCTCTACCAGGCACACCGCTACGACTCCTTCACCCCGCTGGAGGAGACCATGCAGGCCTTCGCCGACATCGTCCGGGCCGGTAAGGCGCGCTACATCGGGGTCAGCGAGTGGACGCCCGAGCAGATCCGCAACGCGCACGGGCTGGCCCGCCAGCTCGGCGTCTCGCTGATCTCCAGCCAGCCGCAGTACTCGATGCTGTGGCGGATCATCGAACCCGAGGTGGTCCCGACCTGTCGGGAACTGGGCCTGAGTCAGATCGTCTGGTCGCCGATGGCCCAGGGCGTGCTGTCGGGCAAGTACCTGCCGGGCCGGCCGCCGCCGGCCGGGTCGCGGGCCACCGACGAGAAGGGCGGTGCGAACTTCATCAAACGGTTCATGACCGACGACGTGCTGAGCAGGGTGCAGCAGCTGGCGCCGATCGCCGCAGAGCTGGAGCTCACCACCGCACAGTTGGCGATCGCCTGGGTGCTGCAGAACGACAATGTCGCCGCCGCGCTGGTCGGGGCGTCGCGCCCGGAGCAGGTCACCGAGAACGTCAAGGCATCCGGGGTGCGGATCCCGGACGAAATCCTGGCCCGCATCGACGTGGTGCTGGGTGACGCGGTGACCGCTGACGGCGAATTAGTGGCGAAATCCACTCCACCGCAACGGATGCTCTGATCCGGGTCAGGCCGGCGCTGGTTGCCGGCCCCGCACCAGCCTGCCGGGCCGCGCGGCGGTGGGTTTGCCGTTCTCGGCGATGATCTCGCCGGCAACCACCGTCGCGACGTAGCCATCTGCGGTCTGATCGAGCCGACGCCCGCCGGCGGGCAGGTCGTAGGTGACCACCGGCCTGTGCAGACGCAGGTTCTGGTGATCGATCACGTTGAGGTCGGCCTTGTAGCCCACCGCGATCCGGCCCCGGTCCGCAAGGCCCGCGACCTGGGCGGGTACGGACGTCAATTCGCGGACCGCCACCTCGACGCTGAGGCGCCCGGAAGCGCGGTCGCGTGCCCAGTGCGTCAGAACGTAGGTGGGAAAGCTGGAGTCGCAGATCATCCCGTAGTGCGCGCCACCGTCACCGAGGCCCAGCACCACGTCATCGCGGCGCATCAGGGTGCCGACGGTGTCCAGGGAGTTGTTCTCGAAGTTGGCCAGTGCGTCGAGCAGGATCGCGCGGCCGTCGTCGTCGAGCAGCCGATCATAGGCTTCCTCGACGGGGGAGACGCCGCGGGCTTTGGCCCGTGCCGCAATGCTTTTCGCTTCCTCGGGCTCGTAGTCGGCGTCGTCGTCCAGCGGGAAGGTCCAGTCCCAGGACTGGGCCATGTAGGCGAGCGGATTGGTCGGGACGATACTGGGCGAGTCGGCCAGAATCTGCTGGCGGACCTCGGGTTTGCGCATTTCGGCGACGCGCTCGGCCAGTGGCAGGCCCGCGATTCTGCGGTAGCTGGGGTACAGCACGAACGGGTGGATGCTCAAGTCCAGGCCGACCATGAGGCCGATCGGGCGGGGGAAGACCTGCGCGGTGATCGCGGCGCCGGACCCGTTGGCCGCCTCCACCATGGCCATGGCGTCTTGCCAGAGCGGCGGGCCGGTGTTGCCGATCAGCAGGCTGAAGGTCACCGACAGACTTGATTCGATTGCCGCGTCGAAAACCTGTTGCAGCACAGGCTGATATGCACCGGCGGGCAGATCGGGGACGAACTGGATCAGGCCGCCCCCGCCGTCGGCCAGGCCGCGGCTGATCGCCTGGATCTCGGCGAATGAGGCGTCGTAGCTGGGGATCTGTGAACCGGCTTTTGTACGGTGGGTCATCAGTCGCGACGACGAGAACCCAAGCGCCCCAGCCTCGGCCGCTTCGCGGGCCAGCCGGCGCATGTGCTCAAGATCCTCTGGAGTTGCGGGCTCGCGGTCGGCACCGCGCTGGCCCATCACGTAGACCCGCAGCGGTGAATGCGGCAGGAACGCCGCAACGTCGATGTCCCGGTGACGTTGGTCGACGGCATCCATGAACTGCGGGAACGTCTCCCAGGTCCACGGCAGGCCGTCGGTCATCACCACACCGGGAATGTCTTCGACGCCGGACATCAGGTCCACCAGCACGTCGTGGTCGGCCAACCGGCACGGCGCGAAACCCACCCCGCAGTTGCCCATCAACGCGGTCGTCACGCCATGGGCCGACGAGGGATTGAGGCGATCCGACCAGATCGACTGCCCGTCGTAGTGGGTGTGCAGATCGATGAAACCCGGTGTCACCAGAAGCCCGGTCGCATCGATCACGTGCTGGGCCCCGCCGGCCCTACCGACCGCCGAACCGATCTCGACGATCACCCCGTCGCGCACCGCGACGTCACCGACGAACGGGCTGCCGCCCAGCCCGTCGACGATCGTCCCGTTTCGGACGATGAGGTCGAAACTCACCCAACCAATCTACGACCGTGTCGGCATCTCGTGCCAGGATGGCTGAAATGATCGACCACTTCGGCATCAACTGCACCGACTACGCCGCATCGCAGCAGTTCTACGACACGGTGCTGGCCGTACTCGGCTACACCCGGCAGCTCGATTTCGGGCCGGCCATCGGGTACGGCCGCGACGGTCACCCGGCATTCTGGATCGCCGACGCCGCCGCGGGTGACGCCTCGGGTCCCAACCGGGAGATTCACGTCGCGTTCGCCGCCGCCGACCACGCCCAGGTGCAGGCGTTCTACGACACCGCACTGGCGCTCGGCGCCGAATCGCTGCACGCCCCGCGACTGTGGCCCGAGTACCACCCCGCCTACTACGGGGCCTTCGTCCGCGATCCCGACGGCAACAACGTCGAGGCCGTCTGCCACCAGGCGTAGCGTCAGCCGGTATGACCGGTACCGACCCGACGGTGGCCCTGCGGGATCTTCTCCGTGACGCGTTCACCCGGCTGATCGAGCACAGCGACGCAGTCACCGACGGACTCACCGAGGAGGTGGCCCGGTACCGGCCGACGCCGAAGGCCAACAGCATCGCGTGGCTGGTGTGGCACAGCGCCCGGGTGCAGGACATCCAGGTGGCCCAGGTCGCAGGCGTCGAGCAGGCCTGGACCCGCGACGGCTGGGTGGGCCGGTTCGCCCTTGACCTGCCGCCCGATGACAGCGGGTACGGCCACGGCCCGGCCGAAGTCGCCAAGGTCGAAGCACCCGCGGAACTGCTGGCCGGCTATTACCGCGGCGTGCACCAGCTGACGCTGGACTACCTCGACGGTGTCACCGCCGACGAGCTGGCCCGGGTCGTCGACACCCACTGGGACCCGCCCGTCACCGCCGGTGTGCGGCTGGTCAGCGTCATCGACGACTGCGCCCAGCACCTGGGTCAGGCCGCGTATCTACGGGGCCTGCAGGACTGACTTGACACCTGTCGAGACCCGGTGCGATCCGGATCACAAACCGGACTAGCATTGCGCCCATGACCACCACGAATCCAGCCCCCACCTTCTCGGGCACCGACACCGTGCTCAACCCCGCCAGCGGTGAGGTCGCCGGCGAGGTGCGTTGGACCGATGCGTCAGACGTCGAAGGCATTGCCACCGGCCTGCGCGCCGCCCAGCGCGAATGGGAGCGCCGCGGCGCCAAGAGCCGGGCCAAGGTGCTGTCCCGTTTCGCGATCTGGCTGGGCGACAACCGCGACGAGATCGAGAAGCTGCTGATCGCCGAGACCGGCAAGTCCAGCACCGACGCCGCCCAGGAGGTGCCGCTGCTGATCATGATCCTGTCGTACGTGATCAAGGTGATGGGCGACGCGGTGGCGCCCGAGGTCCGCCCGGCTTCGCTGCCGGTGATGGCGATCAAGAAGATCGCCATCCACTTCCGGCCGCGCCCGGTGGTCGGCGTGATCGCGCCGTGGAACTACCCGGTGGCCAACGCACTCATGGATGCCATCGGCGCGCTGGCGGCCGGCTGCGCGGTGCTGCTCAAGCCGTCCGAGCAGACCCCGCTCACCGCCGAGCTGCTGGTCCAGGGCTGGCAGGCCGCCGGCGGCCCGGACGTGTTCGCGGTGGTTCAGGGCGCCCGCGAGGTCGCTGAAGCGGTGATCGACAACTCCGACTACGTGCAGTTCACCGGCTCCACCGCCACCGGCCGCAAGGTCGCCGAGCGGGCCGCGAGCCGGCTGGTGCCCTACAGCCTGGAACTGGGCGGCAAAGACCCGATGATCGTCTGCGAGGACGCTGACATCGACCTGGCCGCGCACGCCGCGGTCTGGGGCGCGATGTTCAACGCCGGTCAGACCTGCGTGTCCGTCGAGCGGGTGTATGTGCTCGACGCCGTCTACGACAAGTTCGTCGCCGCGGTGGTCCGCGACGTGGAGGCGCTGGAGATGGGCTCCGGTGAGGGGAAGCACTTCGGGTCGCTGATCAGCGATGCGCAGCTGGCCATCGCCGAGCGCCACGTCAACGAGGCGGTCGCCGCCGGGGCGCGTGCGCTGACCGGCGGTAAGCGTGCGGCGGGTCCGGGTGCCTTCTTCGAGCCCACCGTGCTTGTCGACGTCGATCACTCGATGGCCTGCATGACCGAGGAGACCTTCGGCCCGACGCTGCCGATCATGAAGGTCAGCAGCGTCGACGAGGCGATCCGGCTCGCCAACGACAGCGTCTACGGGCTGAGCGCCTCGGTGTTCTCCCGCGATGTCGCTCGGGCCAAAGACATTGCCCTGCAACTGGATTGTGGAGCGGTGAACGTCAACGACGTGATCTCCAACCTGATGTGCACCACGGCGCCGATGGGCGGCTGGAAGACCTCGGGTATCGGCGCGCGGTTCGGCGGCGTCGACGGAATCCGCAAGTTCTGCCGGCAGGAGACCGTCGTCGCGCCGCGTACCAACGTGGGGGCCGGCGGCAACTACTACCACAATTCTCTCAAGGCACTGGCGCGGATGAACGGGCTGATGACCCGGATGGCGCTGGCGCGTCCGCGCCGCACCGCCAAATAGTGCGTGCGCTGACGGCGGCGCTGTTCTGGTTGCTGGCCACCGTGAGTCTGGCGGCCGCGGTGCCGACCGCGTGGGCGCAGTACAACCTGATCGACGGTGACGGCTATGCGCGCCTTGCCGAACGGGCCGCCGGCCAGCCGGGTCTGCAGGACGCGGTCGCGGCCGAACTCAGCGCCCAGGCCGTGCAGTTGATCCGCGGCGCGGGTTTCTCCGTCGACCCGTCATCGGTGCGGCGGGCGGCTCGCGAATACACCGCCGGGCCGTCGTTTCCGACGCAGTTCGTCCGCGTCAACCGGGACGGGCACGCGTGGCTGCTCAACGTCGGCGACCCCGGGCCCTGGGAGATCGACGTGGCGCCGATGCTGCGCGACGACGCGTTCGCCCAACTGCTGTCGGACTACCCGGTCACGGTGCCCGCCTCGATGACGGTGCCGTTGACATCGACCTCGACGGAGGTGATACGCCCCGCCGGACTGCACCGGCTTCCGGTGTGGGGACCGATGCTCAGCGTGGTGCTGGCCGCAATGACCGGGTTGTGCGCCGTATGCACCCTGGTCGGCGCGCGTCATCGCGGGCGGGCCTTGGCCGGTCTGGGTGTCTCGGCACTGCTGGTGGGGGCCGGCGCCTGGTCGGTGATAGAAGTGGGGCGGCGCTACCTCGACCAGCTGCTCAACCAGGCCACCGGCGACATTCGCCGGATCGCCGACGCCATGGTGGACGCCGCCGAGGGCAGCCTGCATCTGTGGCTGAGCCTCACGCTGGCGACCGGCGGGGCGCTGGTGCTGGTGGGCGTGGGTGTCGCGCTCATGGGTGGGCTGCGCAAGTCCAAATAGCCACCCAAAGACATGTCGACTGAACGATCGACACCCGTGGGCCGCGCTGATTGCCATAATTGACGATCAACCACGGGAGGTTGACACGTCCATGAGCAAGCCCGACACGGCACGATTCGACTTCCGGCCGCACCATGCGATGTGTGCCCTGGCCGTGTTGTGGGTGGTGCTGGCGCTGCTCACCTGGCCGGGTATCGGCTGCTGGTTCGCCGCCGCGGCCTACCTCTGCGCTTGGGCATACACCCGCCACCACCAGACCGTCTGGCCGGCCGACGTCCAGGCGGCGTGCGCGAACCGCGGCTGGGCGCTACCGCGTGACGAGCCGGCCCCGGACGACCGCAATCCCCCGATCCCGTTTCGCCCCATGACGATTGCCGAACTGTACGCCGGCGTCGTCAAGATCGTGTGGCGGAACTGGCCGACGCTGATCGGAGTACCCGCAGTCATTCTCACCGGCCTGGTGGTGGCACTGGTCGCAGCCACCCAGACTGTCGAGAAGGTCATGGGTTCACCGCAGCTGGCCGGCATGGTCGTCGGCGGCGGCGGGGATCTGCGCCCCGGTGCGGTCGCACTGATCGTGGTGGTGGCCTTGGCGTTCCTCGCAGCCATGCTGCCCGGTGACGGGCTGATGATCAGCATCGCCACCAAGGGAGCCGACTGTGCGGTGCGTGGCGAGCCGATCCGATTCGACGAGATGTTTCACCGTGCCAAGCGACGCAAGTATGCGGTCGGCCGGTTGACCGGCACCTACTACCTGATCTTGACGGCCATGCTGGTGGTTCAGGTCGTCGCGGCTTCCAGCGTGTTCTACACCGCCCTGGTGCCCACGCTGGTGATCGGTGGCCTGGTGTCGGTGTTCGTCTCCATTCTGCTGTGCCTGTCGCCGGTGGTGCTGGTTCTCGAAAAGCGTGGAGTCGCAGACTCATTCCGGCGTTCGATCGAGATCTGCCGGCCGGCTGTGGGACGAGTCATCGCGATCAACCTGGTGTGGATCGTCGCCGTGACGCCGGTGGTGGTGTTGTCGGTGCTGTTCCCCACGGTCACCCCGGCGGTGGTCCTCGTCGTCGTGCCGGTGGTGTTCGGCGTGGTCCGCTGCCTGCAGATGCTGGTCTACGCCGACCTGCGTATGCGCCAGGACAACTACGGGCAGGAACTACGTACCGCGTGGGCCCGCAACACCGGGGCCGGGTAACGCTCAGCCCTTGCCGCCCAGCATCCGCCACAGGAACGAGAAACTCAGCGCGGACTTGAACGCCGCTTGGGCGTTGTCGGCGGCACCGCCGTGGCCACCCTCGATGTTCTCGTAGTAGGCGACTCGGTGACCGGCGTCATGCAATGCGGCGGCCATCTTGCGGGCATGCCCCGGGTGAACGCGGTCGTCGCGGGTGGAGGTGGTGAGCAGCACCGGCGGGTAGTCACGTGAATCCGAAATATTCTGGTACGGAGAGTATTTGGAGATGAACTCCCAGTCCTGGGGGTTGTCCGGGTCGCCGTACTCGGCGACCCAGGACGCACCGGCGAGCAACAGGTGGTAGCGGCGCATGTCCAACAGCGGTACCTGGCAGACCAGTGCGCCGAACAGCTCGGGATAGGCGGTGAGCATGATGCCCATCAACAGCCCACCATTGCTGCCGCCCACCGCGCCCAGCCGGTCCACCGTGGTGATGCCGCGGTCCACCAGATCGGTTGCCACCGCTGCGAAGTCCTCAGCCACCAGATGCCGACCGGACCGCATCGCCTGGGTATGCCAGCCGGGACCGTACTCGCCGCCGCCGCGGATGTTGGCCAGCACGTAGGTGCCACCGCGGGACAGCCACAGCCGGCCCAGCACGCCGTCATAGCCGGGGGTGCGGGCCACCTCGAACCCGCCGTAGCCGCCCAGCAGGGTCGGCCCGGTGGCGCCGGCCGGACGCACCACGAAATACGGGATCGCGGTGCCGTCCTTCGACGTCGCGAAGTGCTGGCTGACGTCCAGGCCATGGGCATCGAAAAAGGCCGGGGCGGCCTTGATCTCGGTCAATGGACCGTCCACCGGACCGTGCAGCAGCCGCGACGGACGGTCGAATCCGCTGGAGTCCAGGAAGATCTCATCACCGGTGTGGTCGGCGGTGGCGATCACGGTGTTGGTGTTCGCTGGCACCTCGGCGACCGGACGCCGCTCCCAATCGCCCGGCGTGATGACCTCTACCCGGCTCGCCACGTCATGCAGGGTGACCAGCACCAGCCGGTCGCGGGTCCACGCGTAGTGGTGCAGCGCGGTGTGCTCATCGGGTTCGAAGACCACGCTCAACACGGCTGTGCCGGAGAGGAATTCGTCGTAGTTCGCGGCCAGCAGTGAACCGGCGCGGTAGGTGTCTGTGGCGGTGACCCAGTCGGTGCGCAGATCGATCAGGAGCCACTGCCGGTGGGCGGACACCGTCGCATCGGTGGGTGCGTCGATCCGGACCAGCTCGCTGTTCCGCAGCTCATAGACCTCGTCGTTGAAGAAATCGATGGCCCGCGACACGAGCGTTCGCTCGAACCCGGGTGTGCGGTCCCGGCCGGCCGCCACCACGACGTCGGTCACCGACCCGGCGAACACCAGCTCCGCCTGCGACAGGTCCTGCCCACGGCGCCACCGCTTGACCATCCGCGGGTAACCGGACTCGGTCAACGAATCGGCGCCGAAGTCGGTGCCCACCAGCACGGTGTCGTCGTCCTCCCAGCCGATCCGGGTCTTGGCCTCGGGAAGCGTGAACCCGTCCGGAACGAATTCTCTTGCTGTCATATCGAATTCGCGAACCACGACGGCGTCCGAGCCACCGCGGGACAACGAAATCAGGGCGCGGGTGTGGTCGGGTTCGATCACGTTCGCCCCGCCCCACACCCAGTTCTCGTCGTCAACCCGGGCCAGCTCATCGAGGTCGATCACCACGTCCCACTCGGGTGCGTCCGAGCGGTAGCTGTCCAGGGACGTGCGCCGCCACAGGCCGCGCGGGTTGGCGCCGTCGCGCCAGAAGTTGTACAGGTAGTCGCCGCGGCGGCGCACGTAGGGGATCCGGGCGTCGGTGTCGAGGACTTCTAGGGCGGCGGTGCGCATCGCCTCGAAGTCTTCGCCGGCGAACTCGTCGACGGTCGGTGTGTTCTGCGCCCGCACCCAGTCCAGCGCGTCGTCTCCGGTGACGTCTTCGAGCCAGAGGTACTTGTCGTCCAGCGGGTCACCAGCCATGGAGGACATTGTGGCAACGGCGGTAGTGTGATGTGTACAACACCATCGAAACTAGGGGTTAGGCCGATGACCGTTTTCGCGCGCCCGGGTTCTGCCGGCGCACTGATGAGCTACGAGTCCCGCTACGGGAACTTCATCGGCGGCCAGTGGGTGGCACCGACCGGCGGTGAGTACTTCGAGAACACCACGCCGGTGACCGGTCAGCCGTTCTGCGAGATCCCGCGCTCGACGGCGGCCGACATCGACAAGGCCCTCGACGCCGCGCATGCCGCCGCCCCGGCGTGGGGAAAGACCGCGCCGGCCCAGCGGGCGGAGGTCCTGAACAAGATCGCCGACCGCATCGACGCGAACCGCGAGGCGCTCGCGGTGGCCGAGGTATGGGACAACGGCAAGCCGATCCGGGAGTGTCTGGCCGCTGATATCCCGCTGGCGGCGGACCATTTCCGGTATTTCGCCTCGGCGATCCGCACCCAGGAGGGTGCGCTGAGCCAGCTCGACGACGACACCGTGGCCTACCACTTCCACGAGCCGCTGGGTGTGGTGGGCCAGATCATCCCGTGGAACTTCCCGCTGTTGATGGCGGCGTGGAAGCTGGCGCCCGCGCTGGCGGCCGGCAACGCCGTCGTGCTCAAACCCGCCGAGCAGACCCCGGCGTCCATCCTGTTCCTGATGAGCCTGATCGGTGACCTGTTGCCGGCCGGAGTCCTCAACGTGGTCAACGGATTCGGTGTCGAAGCCGGCAAGCCGCTGGCGTCGAGCAACCGGATCGCCAAGATCGGCTTCACTGGCGAGACCACCACCGGTCGGCTGATCATGCAGTACGCCAGCCAGAACCTGATCCCGGTGACGCTGGAGTTGGGCGGCAAGAGCCCCAATATCTTCTTCTCCGATGTGCTGGCGGCCAATGACGGCTTCCAGGACAAGGCCCTGGAGGGGTTCGCAGGGTTTGCGCTCAACCAGGGTGAGGTGTGCACCTGCCCGTCGCGCTCGCTGATCCAGTCCGACATCCACGACGAGTTCCTTGAGCTGGCGGCGATCCGCACCAAGGCGATCCGCCAGGGCGACCCGCTGGATGCCACCACGATGATCGGCGCGCAGGCCTCCAACGACCAGTTGGAAAAGATCTTGTCCTACATCGAGATCGGCAAAGACGAGGGTGCCCGGGTGGTCACCGGTGGCGAGCGCGCCGAACTCGGCGGCGAGCTGTCGGGTGGTTTCTACGTGCAGCCGACGATCTTCGCCGGGCACAACAAGATGCGGATCTTCCAGGAGGAGATCTTCGGCCCGGTGGTGTCGGTGACATCGTTCTCCGACTACGACGACGCGATCTCGATCGCCAACGACACCCTCTACGGTCTGGCCGCCGGCGTGTGGAGCCGCGACGGTAACACCGCCTACCGGGCCGGTCGTGACATCCAGGCCGGCCGGGTGTGGGTGAACTGCTATCACGCCTATCCCGCACACGCCGCGTTCGGCGGCTACAAGCAGTCCGGTATCGGCCGGGAGAACCACAAGATGGTGCTCGACCACTACCAGCAGACCAAGAACCTGCTGGTGTCTTATTCGCAGGCGGCACAGGGTCTTTTTTGATGGGCTGGTTCTGATGGACGCACCGGACCGGGTGACGATCACCGCCCCGGCCGCCGAACTGGTGGCCCGGCTGGTGGCGCGTCACGGTCCGGTGATGTTTCACCAGTCCGGGGGTTGCTGCGACGGCTCGGCACCGATGTGTTATCCCGACGGGGACTTCATCATCGGTGACTACGACGTGCTGCTCGGGGTGCTCGACGGGGACGCGGCCGGGGTGGGGGTGTGGATCTCCGGGCCGCAGTTCGAGGCCTGGAAGCACACCCAGCTGATCATCGACGTGGTGCCGGGTCGGGGCAGCGGGTTCAGCCTGGAAGCGCCCGAGGGCATGCGGTTTCTGTCCCGCGGTCGGGCGTTCACCGACGCCGAGAACGCCGCGTTGCAGGAAGTGCCGCCGATGACCGGGTCGTTACCCCGCTGACCGGCGTCGCCGCCGTAAAATCTGCTGGTGTGATACCCCTGCCGCGCCCGTGGTTGTTGAGCAGCGTGATGCTCGTCGGTGCGGCGGTCGGCATTCTGACCGGAATCGGGTTGACGCTGTTGGTGCGGGCACCGCTGCGCCCCGACGCCGCGATAGCCCTGGTGCTCGGCGGGCCCAGCATCACCGGCCTGGTCCTGGTGTTCGTGTCGTCGCGACGGTGGGTGACCGCGTTGGGCGCGGCGCTGCTGGCGATGGCCGTCGGCTGGTTCGGGACGCTGGCGGCGATCCAGGTGGTCTCCGGTGCCTGACTCCGCCGACACCGGGGCAGACACCGGGGCCATGCCCCTGACCGAGCCGCACTGGCCGCCGAGCCTGGACACCGGGCCGCATCCGACGCCGCTGCCCTCCGATCTCAGCGAACCGACCCCCGAGCCCGCTCCGGAACCCGAGCCGGTACTCGCGGCACAAGAACCGGAGGAGCCTTCCAAGCCTGCTTCGCCGTCGAAGTCGATGGTGGTCGCCGGTCAGCTCCGGTTCCTCAAGTGGTGGCACCTGGTCCTGGTGCTGCTGGCGGTCTGGATACCGGCGGCCGGGATCGGGCTGGGCCTGTTCTCCTGGTGGTATTCGCTGGCCGACAAGACCCCGGCGGTGTTCGTCGTGGTGGTCTACGCGGTGGTGTGCATGGTGGGTGGGCTGATCGTGGCGATGGCGGGGGAGCGGCCGTTGACGTCGGCGGTGGCGATCGCGTTGATGTCGGCGGTGTTCGCCTCGGCGGCCGCCGCGGCCCCGCTCTACGGCCACTACTTCTGCGAGCACGCCAGCCGTTGCGTCGGCGGAGTCATCCCGTACTGAACGGATTCGCCAGCCGAACGCCCTCGATGACCTGGCCGTCGCTGAGGTCCTCGGTCCACAAAGTCTCGCAACGAAGTTCGGCTGCACTGCGGACAATCATCGCGTCCCAGAACGACAGTTGGTACCGAGTCGACCATAGGGCGGCAGCGACGACGTCGTCCGCCAACGGGGAGTGCACCCGCCACCGTGCCAGGCTCCGCAACCGCTCGGCTGCGGACGCGGGTTCGAGGGGTCTGGCGGCCCTGCGGGTCACGTTGACGTAGAACTCCTGCAGAACCTGGATGCTGAGGGCACCACGGCGCTCACGCCACAGCCGCTCGACCAATGCCCGCGCGACCTCATGCCGATCACCGGCTGTCGAGTCGTAGGCGTAGAGCAGAACGTTGGTGTCGACGAACTCCATGTCAGCGTTGGTGCAGGTCGTTACGAGACCAGGTGATCGGCCCGATCTGAAGGCCAGCCTCGCCGCTCATCATCCGGTGTTCGCGTTCGGCCACCTCGTCGTAGTCGTCGACCTCGCCGACCAATTGTTCAAGCAGTCGCGCGACCAGGCCTGACACCGACGTGTCGCGCTGGGCGGCTAACACCTTCGCACGACGAACCAGTTCCGCCGGCATGGTCAGCGTGATGTTCTTCGACGCCATGTGTTTCAGTGTAGCGCTGAAACACCTATCGCGGGTGGGTGGCATCTTGCGTGCCCACCGCCACTGTCCGCAGCTGGGCGCGGCCCGATAGGGTGGTCGGGTGACCCACTATGACGTCGTAGTCCTCGGAGCCGGCCCCGGTGGTTATGTCGCGGCCATTCGTGCCGCCCAACTGGGCTTGAACACCGCCATCATCGAACCGAAGTACTGGGGCGGGGTCTGCCTCAACGTCGGCTGTATCCCGTCGAAAGCGTTGCTGCGCAACGCCGAACTGGCGCACATCTTCAACCGCGAGGCCGACGTGTTCGGGATCAGCGGCACCGCCAGCTTCGACTTCGGCGCCGCGTTCGACCGCAGCCGCAAGGTCGCCGAGGGCCGAGTGGCCGGCGTGCACTTCCTGATGAAGAAGAACAAGATCACCGAGATCAACGGCTACGGCACCTTCACCGATGCCAACACGCTCTCGGTCGCTCTCAACGACGGCGGGACCGAGACCGTCACCTTCTCCAACGCGATCATCGCCACCGGATCCAGCACCCGACTGGTGCCGGGAACGTCGTTGTCGGACAACGTCGTCACCTACGAACAGCTGATCCTCACCCGCGAGCTGCCGAAATCGATCATCATCGCCGGCGCCGGCGCCATCGGCATGGAGTTCTCCTACGTGCTGGCCAACTACGGCGTCGACGTCACCGTGGTCGAGTTCCTGCCCCGGGCACTGCCCAACGAGGACGCCGAGGTGTCCAAGGAGATCGAGAAGCAGTTCAAGAAGTTGGGCGTCAAGATCCGTACCGGCACCAAGGTGGAGTCCATCGTGGACAGCGGGGCCGACGGGTCCGTCTCCGTCGTGGTCAGCAAGGACGGTGCCACCGAAACCCTGCAGGCCGAAAAGGTGTTGCAGGCCATCGGCTTTGCGCCCAACGTCGACGGCTACGGCCTGGAGGCGGCCGGCGTCGCGCTGACCGAGCGGCGCGCCATCGGCGTCGGCGAGTACCTGCAGACCTCGATTCCGCACATCTACGCCATCGGTGATGTCACCGGCCTGCTGCAGCTCGCCCACGTCGCCGAGGCACAGGCCGTGGTGGCTGCCGAGACCATCGCCGGCGCCGAGACCATGTCGCTGGGCGACTACCGGATGATGCCGCGCGCCACGTTCTGCCAGCCGCAGGTGGCCAGCTTCGGCCTCACCGAGGAGCAGGCCCGCGCCGAGGGTTACGACGTGAAGGTGGTCAAGTTCCCGTTCACCGCCAACGGCAAGGCGCACGGGGTGGGTGACCCGAGCGGGTTCGTCAAGCTGATCGCCGATGCGCGCTACGGCGAGCTGATCGGCGGGCACCTGGTCGGCCACGATGTCTCCGAGCTGCTGCCGGAGCTCACCCTGGCGCAGAAGTGGGACCTGACCGCGGGCGAGCTGGCCCGCAACGTGCACACCCACCCGACCATGTCCGAGGCGCTGCAGGAGTGCTTCCACGGCCTGGCCGGCCACATGATCAACTTCTGAGCAGCTGACCGGTTGCCGCTCGGCGGCCCAGCTGCTCTGGCGGACGACGAGGGGCGAAGTGACCAACGAACCGGCACACGCGTTCCCGCTGGCGGATTTCCTCGAGATGGTGACGGGTGTGACAGGGCCAGGAGTGGCCATGGCTCGTCTCAACGCCGGGCCCAAGCACCTCAACCCGCACGGTACGGTGCACGGCGCCGTTCTCTTTGCGATGGCGGACACCGCGATGGGCGCCGCAACGATGAACGTGCTCGAATCGAAACAGCTGTGTGCCTCCATCGACGTGCAGTTGCGATTCTGTAAGCCTGCGTTCGGTGGCGAACTGGTGGCGACGACGACGGTCGTTCAACAGGGCAAGCGGGTCATACAACTTCAGGGAGATATTCGCGACTCGGGCGGAAGTCTCATTGCGTTGGCCAGTGGCTCCTTCGCGGTCATCGACCGGACTCGCGAAGGTTAGCCGCCGGTTGCCGGCATGGGTCAACCCCCGATCAGGACGAAGACGGCAAACCCCACCACCATCCCGGTCGCATTGGCGCACGCGTTGACGACGTCGTTGTCCACCCACCGCCACCCCGACGACGGCTGTGTGGGTGCGCCGCAGTGCAGGGGATCCTCCACGTCTGCTCCGCAGGACCCGCAGACGAACCGGGCCTGCACACTGGCACCGATCAGGGTGTCCACCGCCGAACCGGCGATCCCGGCCAGCAGGCCGACGGGAATCATCGCCAGCCCGCCGAACACGGCGCCGAAGCATCCCACCGCCAGCGCGCCACCCACCGTCGCCGCCGAGCCCAACGGCGAGATGGCCCCCGAGGTGCCCTTGGCGACGCGGCCGCGGGTCCGGACCGACACCGGATCCTGCTTGGAGAACCGGCCGATCTCCGAGGCCCACGAGTCGGCGATACCGGCCGCGATCCCGCCGATGGACACCGCGTACCAGAGCGGGTCACCGGTGAACGCATAGCCGATCACCGGCACCAGCACCGGAAGTCCCGCGTTCACCGCGACCTGACTCATGCTGCGCATGCCCCCGGACCGAACCGGCCGCTGATACCCGGTGAGCACACTGGTCAGCGAGAAGAACAACGCGGCCGGGATGATCCACCCCCATCCGCCGAGGCCGACGGCGACACCGGCGATCAGGCCGCCGCACAGCGCACCCGGCAGATCGAGCCAGCGCATCCGGAGCATGAACGGCACTATGGCGCAGCCGAATACGGCCGCGGCCAGCCAGCGCAGTGCGTCGTCGGTGGACAGTTCCTGGGCGACGTGCAGCAGCAGCGCGACCCACGGCGTGATCAGCAGGTTGTCCGCCGCCGGCAGCACCAGCAGTTCGACGGCCGCGGTGGTCAGCGCCACGAAGATCGACACCGTCACCGCCATGAACGAATTCAGTTCCAGCCACACGGTGCAGAACGTCCAGGACACCGCGAACGCGATCGCCACGAACGCCACCGAACCCTCAAGTGTGCGCACCCCGCCGCCCGCGGTGACCTGGTGCCGCCCGAAGCGCTGACCGATCAGCGCCGCACCGGCGTCGGCCAGGCCCAACACCACCACCCCGCCGGCGATGGCGACCCGGTCCGGCCAGAACGCCAGCGTCGCGAGCAGCGCCCCACCGGCGAACGCCACCAATCCGTAGTCCCGCGAACGGGTTCCGTCGAACACTCCCGGCACCGGAACCAGGCCGCGTTCCACGATGAACGCCAGCGCCAGTGTCGCCGCGGCGAGCACGCCGGCCACCACCGTGCCGTTGGTCAGCTGGAAGGCGGCCACCGCCGCGAACAGCCCGCACAGCGCGTGCGGAATCTTGCGGGTCACCAACGGCCCGGCGCCGCGGCGCGCCAGCATGCGACCGACCACGATCAGCACCAGCGCGATCAGCAGCGTTCCGCCGCCGGCAATGGCGAGGTCGTGAAGAACGGATTTGGTCACGCAGCGCTACTCGTCGAAGTCCAGTGGGACCCGCAGCGCGCTCAAGGTGGCGGCCAGCGCGTCGTATTGGGATGTCAGCATGACGAATTCGATCAGCCGGGGTCGGTCCAGGTGCTCGGCCAGCTGCGCCCAGGTGGCATCCGAGAGGGTGCGGGTCTGCACGAGTTCGTCGATGCCGGTCAGCATGACGCGCTGGCGGTCGGTGAGCCCGGCCGCGCCGGGGCCTTCGAAGATGAGTTCCTGGGTGGCGTCGTCGATGCCGGCGGCGCGGGCCATCCGGCGATGGTGCTGCAGTTCGTACCGGCTGTCGCGCAGGTGGCCCACCCGCAGGATCACCAGTTCGGTGTCTTTGGTGGAGAGCTTGCCGCCGCGCATCAGGACACCACCGAACGGCAGCCAGGACCACATCAGCCGTTTGTGCTGACCCAGTGTGGTGAACAGGTGCGCGCGCGGCACACGCTGGCGGGCGGCGACGACTTTGCAGACCACCCAGTTGGCGATGCCGAGGTCGCGTAGGCCGGGGGATTCGGGGATGCGTGCTGTCACTGCTGTTGCTTTACCAGATACGGCGACACCGTGCTGCGATGTTCGTTGAGATCCAGGTCGCGGCCCAGCGCCGGGAACGCCCGCTGCGGACAGTTGTCGCGTTCGCAGACCCGGCAGCCCGCCCCGATCGGGGTGGCCGGGACGTCGTGGCCGGCGTGCAGGTCGAGCCCCTCGGAGTAGACCAGCCGGTGGGCGTGCCGCAGTTCGCAACCCAACCCGATCGCGAACGTCTTGTCCGGCTGGCCCCAGCGTGACGCGCGGCGCTCCACGGTGCGCGCCACCCACAGGTATTTGCGGCCGTCGGGCATCTCGGCGATCTGCACGCCGATCTTTCCCGGGTTGCCGAACGTCTCGTAGACGTTCCAGAACGGGCAGGTTCCTCCGCTGGACGAGAAGTGAAAACCGGTGGCCGACTGGCGTTTTGACATATTTCCGGCCCGGTCTACCCGGACGAAGGAGAACGGTACGCCGCGCATCGCCGGCCGCTGCATGGTGGACAGGCGATGCGCGATGGTCTCGTAGCTGACCCGGTAGAACGCCGAGAGTCGTTCGATGTCGTAGTGGAACGTCTCGGCGCTGTCGTGGAACTGCCCGTAGGGCAACACGATCGCCGACGCGAAGTAGTTCGCCAGCCCCAGCCTGGCCAGTGTGCGGGAGTCTTTCGAGGTGAACTTGCCCTCTTCGACCAGGGCGGAGATCTGGTCGTCGAACTCCAGGTAGGCCAGCTCGGCGGCCATCTTGAACACCCGCTGTCCCCAGGTCAGGTGGTGGCCCATGTCCAGGGTGCGGGTGGCCGCGTCATAGCGGTGGAGCACCGTCTCGCCCAGGTCGATCCGGCGGTTGATGCGAACACCGTGCTTCTCGGTGAGCCGATTGGCCAACTCGACGGCCAGCTCGCCCTGATGCCGGCGCATCCGGGTGGCGAGTTCCTCTGCGGCGGTGTCCAATTCGTGCAGGTAGTTCTGCCGCTGATAGAAGTAGTCCCGAACCTCCTCGTGCGGCATGGTGATGGCGCCGGTGCCGCTGCCGTCGGAGTAGCGTTCCTCGGTCGCCGCGGCCAGCTGCGCGGTGGTGATCCGGTAGCGCCGGTGCAGGTTCACCATGGCCCGCGCCAATTTCGGGTGTGCGCTGACCAGTTCGGCCACCTCGGCCAATTCCACGTTGAGGTCCAGATCGCGATCCATGGCGACCTCGCGCAGTTCGGCGACCAGCCGGGTGTCGTCGTGGGAGGCGAAGAAGGTGGCGTCCACCCCGAACACCTCGGTGATGCGCAGTAGCACCGCCACCGTCAACGGCCGGACGTCGTGCTCGATCTGGTTGAGGTAGCTCGGCGAGATGTCCAGCATCTGCGCCAGGGCGGCCTGGCTGAACCCGCGCTCGCTGCGCAATTGGCGCACTCGGGAGCCGACGTAGGTCTTGGCCACCGAGCCGACTTTACCTGCTGCGAAGGCGACATTCGCATTCTTGGCATGGCATGATCACTCCCGATCAGAAAACGGGGAGCGTCGATGCGACAGACAGATGAACCGACCGGCCTGGCCAAGGTTTTGATGCCGGTTCCCGACCCGCACCCCGACGTTTTCGACCGGCAGTGGCCGCTGCGGGTGGCCGACATCGACCGGCATGGCCGGCTGCGCATGGACGCCGCTGCCCGGCACTCGCAGGACATCGGCCAGGATCAGTTGCGCGAGATGGGTTACGAGACGACCCACCCGCTGTGGATCGTGCGGCGCACCATGATGGATCTGGTCGCACCCATCGAGTTCCAGGACATGCTGCGGGTGCGGCGTTGGTGCTCGGGAACCTCCAACCGCTGGTGTGAGATGCGGGTACGCATCGACGGGAAACGCCGGGGCGGTCTGGTGGAGGCCGAGTCGTTCTGGATCAACATCAACCGTGAGACGCAGGGGCCGGCGCGGATGTCCGATGACTTCCAGGCCGCGCTCAAGCGCACCACGTCACTGGACCGGCTGCGCTGGAAGGCGTACCTGAAGGCCGGCAGCCGCGCTGACGCGGCGGAGATCCACCACTACCCGATCCGGTTCACCGACATCGACCTGTTCGACCACATGAACAACTCGGTGTACTGGACCGTGGTCGAGGACTACTTGTCGAGTTACCCGGAACTGCTCAAGGCTCCGCTGCGGGTCACCTTGGAGCACGAGGCCCCGGTGGCGCTGGCGGACAAACTCGAGATCGTCTCGCACGTCCACCCGGCCGGATCGACCGATAAGTTCGGCCCCGAACTGGCCGATCGCACTGTTAGAACGCTCACATACCTGGTCGGCGACGAGGTCAAGGCGCTGGCCGCGATCTTCCCGCTGTAACACGTTCTAGTCAGTACGGGCGTACTGCTAAAAACGGTGCTGAGCTGTGTCGATTTGTTACCGACCGGTAGCTTAGCCGCCGCTTTCAACGACGGTCGATCCCGCGATTCTTCGCAATCTTTGCAATCCCCGTCGCGGCGACTAGCGGAACTTGGCAACGGAAACGGCTGGACCTGGGCAGATGTGCTGTGCCAAGGTCGGCTTAACACACCAGTGAATCGATCGGGGTGTTAACAAGTCCGGCAAGCTCCGGTGGTCCCCGGCCGATCGACAACGCAGAAGGAGCGCATCCATGTCGACCGTTGGCACGCCGAAGAGCGCAGAGCAGATCCAGCACGACTGGGACCACAACCCCCGGTGGAAGGGCGTCACCCGCACCTACACCCCGGCCGACGTCGTCGCGCTGCAGGGCCACGTCGTCGAGGAGAGCACGCTGGCTCGCCGCGGCGCCGAGGTGCTCTGGGAGCAGCTCCACAGCATGGACTACATCAACGCCCTGGGCGCGCTGACCGGCAACATGGCCGTCCAGCAGGTCCGGGCCGGCCTCAAGGCCATCTACCTGTCCGGGTGGCAGGTCGCCGGTGACGCCAACCTGTCCGGCCACACCTACCCCGACCAGAGCCTCTACCCGGCCAACTCGGTGCCGCAGGTGGTGCGCCGGATCAACAACGCGCTGCTGCGCGCCGACGAGATCGCCAAGGTCGAGGGCGACACCTCGGTCGACAACTGGCTGGCACCGATCATCGCCGACGGTGAGGCCGGCTTCGGTGGCGCGCTCAACGTCTACGAGCTGCAGAAGGCGATGATCGCCGCGGGCGTCGCCGGCAGCCACTGGGAGGACCAGCTGGCCTCGGAGAAGAAGTGTGGACACCTGGGCGGCAAGGTGCTGATCCCCACCCAGCAGCACATCCGCACCCTGACCTCGGCCCGTCTGGCCGCTGACGTCGCTGACGTCCCGACCGTGGTGATCGCGCGCACCGATGCCGAGGCCGCCACCCTGATCACCTCCGACGTCGACGAGCGCGACCAGCCGTTCATCACCGGTGACCGGACCGCTGAGGGCTTCTACCGGGTGAAGAACGGCCTGGAGCCGTGCATCGCCCGCGCCAAGGCCTACGCCCCTTACGCCGACCTGATCTGGATGGAGACCGGCACCCCGGACCTGGAGCTGGCGCGCAAGTTCGCCGAGGGCGTCAAGAGCGAGTTCCCCGACCAGATGCTGGCCTACAACTGCTCGCCGTCGTTCAACTGGCGCCAGCACCTGGACGACGCGACCATCGCCAAGTTCCAGAACGAGCTGGGTGCCATGGGCTTCAAGTTCCAGTTCATCACGCTGGCCGGCTTCCACGCCCTGAACTACTCGATGTTCGATCTGGCCCACGGCTACGCCCGCAAGCAGATGAGCGCCTACGTCGAGCTGCAGGAGCGCGAGTTCGCGGCCGAGGAGCGCGGCTACACCGCCACCAAGCACCAGCGCGAGGTCGGTGCCGGCTACTTCGACCGGATCGCCACCACCGTGGACCCGACCTCGTCGACCACCGCGCTGGCCGGTTCCACCGAAGAGGGCCAGTTCCACTGATCTGAGCTGTCTCCCGCCGCGAGCGTGCGCAGTTGTACGGTGTTTCCCGAGTGTCGCCGTACAAACGCGCACGCTCGCGGCCTTGGGTAAGGAGTGTTGTGAGCATCCAACGAGTAGGTGTGATCGGAGCCGGCCAGATGGGCGCGGGCATCGCCGAGGTGTCCGCCCGGGCAGGTGTCGACGTCAAGGTGTTCGAGACCACCGACGCCCTGGTCACCGCCGGCCGCAACCGCATCGTCAAGTCGCTCGACCGTGGCGTGAGTGCCGGCAAGATCACCGAGCGCGAGCGCGACGACGCCGTCGGCAACCTGACCTTCACCACCGATCTGGCCGACCTGGCCGACCGGCAGCTGGTGATCGAGGCCGTCATCGAAGACGACACGGTCAAGTCCAAGATCTTCGCCGAGCTGGACCGGGTGATCACCGACCCGGACGCGGTGCTGGCGTCGAACACGTCGTCCATCCCGATCATGAAGATCGCCGCCGCCACCAAGAACCCGCAGCGGGTGCTGGGCCTGCACTTCTTCAACCCCGTCCCGGTGCTGCCGCTGGTCGAGCTGGTCAGCACGCTGGTCACCGACGACGCCGCTGCCGCGCGCACCGAGGAGTTCGCCAGCGCGGTGCTGGGCAAGCAGGTGGTGCGCTGTAGCGACCGGTCCGGCTTCGTGGTGAACGCGCTGCTGGTGCCCTACCTGCTGGCCGCGGTTCGCATGCTCGAGTCCGGATTCGCCACCGTCGCCGACATCGACAAGGCGATCGTCGCCGGTCTGTCGCACCCGATGGGACCGCTGCGGCTGTCCGACCTGGTCGGCCTGGACACCCTCAAGCTGATCGCGGACAAGATGTACGAAGAGTTCAAGGAGCCGCTCTACGCCGCGCCGCCGCTGTTGCTGCGCATGGTCGAGGCCGGTCAGCTCGGCAAGAAGTCCGGCCGGGGCTTCTACACCTACTGACCGCTACTGGGCGTCGCGCTCCCGTCGCCACGGCAATATCGGCGACGGGTGCGACGCGCCGTTGAACTGCTCGCGCGAACCGCCCACCTCGACGATGCCGTACAACGCGCTCCAGGCGAACATGGTCAGGTAGTCGATCAGCTCGTCGGCGGTCATCCGCGGGTTCAGCAGCCAGGAGTGGGTGGCCAGCTGCACTGCGCCGACGATCATGTAGGACCATGGCTCGGCGCCGCTGGTATCCATCCCGACCTGGTTCATCCTGATCCGCAGCATGACGGCGAGCATGCGGGCGATGATCCGCTCGGAGTCGGCGATCACCTTGCTCTTGGCCGCGGAGCTGTTGGCCATCACGAAGCGATACGGCTCGGGTTCGGACGCGACCGTGTCGACATAGACCCGGATGATCTCGCGGGTCAGGTCGAAACCGTCCAGGTTCGACGACAACGCCTTGGCCATGTTCGGGATCAGCGTGGCCTGCGTGAAACGCATCATCACCGCGGTCGTCAGATCGTTCTTGTCGACGAAGTAGCGGTACAGCACGGTCTTGGACACGCCGATTTCACCGGCGATCTCATCCATGCTCACATACTGGCCGCGACGCCGGATCGCCTCGATGGTGCCGTCGATCAGATCATTGCGGCGCTCGACCTTGTGCTGGTGCCAGCGCCGCTTCCTACCGTCGGTTTTGGCGCCACCGGTCCTGAGCTGATCTGCCACTGTTAGGGATTCCCATTCGCTAGACGCTATAGATAATACGGCCCCGTACAGCAAACTTTATGAGCTGGTAACAGTTACCGGTGGTTTAGCGAGCCTCGACGCAGGAGAGGCGAAGCTGGAACCGACGCATATACCGAGCGGCTGAGATAGCGGATGATGGTGTGGTGGTTCATCGAGAGAACAACTCGAAGTGGGCGCGGGCGGCGGACACCGTGCAGTCGCTGGCGGAGTCCTTTGCCGACGCCGATCCGGTGGCCGACGCCGCGCGATTGCGCGACCTGCGCAGGATGAAAGTGGTGGCACTGAGCTTCCTGCTCGGGGCCACCGTCGTCTTCCTGGTCTGCCGCTGGGCGCAGTCCGGCGGTGGCGCCGCGACGTGGGTGGGATATGTCGGTGCGGCCGCCGAGGCCGGCATGGTCGGTGCGTTGGCGGACTGGTTCGCGGTCACCGCGCTGTTCAAGCACCCGCTGGGTATCCCGATCCCGCACACCGCGATCATCAAACGCAAGAAGGATCAGCTCGGCGAGGGCCTGGGCACCTTCGTGCGGGAGAACTTCCTGTCGCCGCCGGTGATCGAGACCAAGCTGCGCGACGCCCAGCTCGCCAGCCGGTTGGGCAAGTGGCTCTCGGAGCAGGAGCACGCCGAGCGGGTGGCCGCCGAGACCGCGACCGTGCTGCGGGTGCTCGTCGAACTGTTGCGTGACGACGAGGTCGCCTATGTCATCGACCGAATGATCGTGCGGCGCATCGCTGAACCGCACTGGGGACCGCCGGTCGGTCGGATGCTGGGCACCCTGCTCGCCGAGCATCGCCAGGAGGCATTGATCCAGCTGCTGGCCGACCGGGCGTTCCAGTGGTCGCTCAACGCCGGCGAAGTCATCCAGCGGGTGGTGGAGCGCGATTCACCGACGTGGTCGCCGAGGTTCGTCGACCATCTGGTGGGCGATCGAATCCACCGTGAGCTCATGGATTTCACCGACAAGGTGCGCCGCAATCCCGACCATGAACTGCGCCGCAATGCGACTCGCTTCTTGTTCGAGTTCGCCAACGACCTGCAGCACGACCCGGCGACCATTGCGAAAGCGGACTCGGTCAAGGACCAGGTGATGGCGCGCGAAGAGGTCGCCAAAGCGGCGGCGACGGCGTGGGCGACGCTGAAGCGATACGTGCTCGAAGGGGTCGACGATCCGTCGGGGGCCCTGCGGACCCGCATCGCCGCCGCGGTGGTGCAGATCGGTGAGTCGCTGCGCGACGACGTCGAACTGCGCGACAAGGTGGACAACTGGATCGTGCGGGCCGCCCAGCATCTGGTGGGTCATTACGGGGTGGAGATCACCGCGATCATCACCGAGACCATAGAGCGCTGGGACGCCGACGAGGCCAGCCGGCGAATCGAATTGCACGTCGGGCGCGACCTGCAGTTCATTCGGATCAACGGCACCGTGGTGGGGTCGCTGGCCGGCCTGGTGATCTACACAGTGGCTCAACTCATGTTCTGATCAGATGACCGCGAGCATCTACCGCCACTCCCCATGGATGCTTCAGCCCCACGAAGGGCACGCGGTCCCGGGGTGTGTGGCGCTGTGGCCGAGAAGGCGCTTGGCTGGTCTGGTCATCGACGCCATAGCTCAACTTATGTTCTGACCTGCGCTAGCAGAGTGCTTGCAAAAGTTAGCACCTGCCCTTATCGTGGTTGCTGTCAGCAAGCAACAGTCCACGGAAGGGGTCACCGGTGTCTCAGGATGACAATCTCGCCGCAGTGGTGTCCACTGCCGCGGCCGACATCGGCAGCTTCATTCGCGCCCAGCGTGAGGCCGCGCAGGTGTCCATGCGGCAGCTGGCCGACAAGGCTGGTGTGAGCAATCCCTATCTCAGCCAGATCGAGCGTGGACTGCGCAAACCTTCCGCTGACGTCCTCAACCAGATCGCCAAGGCCCTGCGGGTCTCCGCCGAGGTGCTCTACATCCGGGCGGGAATCCTGGAGCCCAGCGAGAAGAGCGAGGTCCGTGACGCCGTCATCGCAGACATGGCGATCACAGAACGGCAAAAGCAAGTTCTGCTCGACATCTACAACTCCTTCATCCAGCAGAACGAAGCCAACGATGAGGAGACGACAACTGACTGATCCTCATTCGTCCTCTTGACCGAACCAACCACGAGAGAACCCAACCCGAAAGGAAGCCACCATGGCTGAGAACCCGACCATCGAAGAACTGAAGGCACCGCTGTTGGCCGCGCTCGGCGCCGCCGACCTGGCTCTGGCCACCGTGAACGACCTCGTCGCCAACCTGCGCGACCGTGCCGAGGACGCCCGTGAGGCCGGCACCAGCCGGGTCGAGGAGAGCCGCGCTCGCCTGACCAAGCTGCAGGAGGAGCTGCCCGAGCAGTTCGCCGAGCTGCGTGAGCGCTTCACCGCCGACGAGCTGCGCAAGGCCGCCGAGGGCTACGTGGAGGCCGCCAGCGGTCGCTACAACGACCTGGTCGCCCGTGGCGAGGCCGCCCTGGAGCGGCTGCGCAGCCAGACCACCCTGGACGAGCAGGTTGAGGGTTACGTCGACCAGGCCGTGGAGCTGACCCAGGAAGTGTTGGGCAACGTGGCTTCGCAGACCCGCGAGGTCGGCGAGCGCGCCGCCAAGCTGGTCGGCATCGAGCTGCCCAAGAAGGAAACCGTCGCCAAGGCTCCGGCCAAGAAGGCTCCGGCCAAGAAGGCCGCCCCGGCCAAGGCCGCTGCCAAGAAGGCCCCGGCCAAGAAGGCTCCGGCCAAGAAGGTCACCCAGAAGTAACGCAGTTCGACGCCAGGGACGGTAGCCGCCTAGGCTTGCAACGTGATCGCTGCGAGCCTGGTGGTTATCGTCCTTGGCGTTTTAAAGATTGCCGTGTTCGCCACGGCGGTCTATGCATTCGTCCATGCGGCCATGCAACGTGCCGACGCCTACACCGCCGCCGACAAGCTGACCAAGCCGGTATGGCTGGTGATCCTGGGTGTGTGCGGGTTGCTCGCGCTGATCTTTGATGTGATGGGTATGGCCATCGCGGCCTGCGCCGCAGGCGTCTACCTGGTCGACGTCCGGCCCAGACTGCTCGAGGTCCAGGGCAAATCCCACTAGTGCGCACGCTGTTTCTCGCCGCGGCGCTGGCAGGTGGCCTGGTGTTCGCGGCGCCGGCCACCGCCGCCGGCGACTTGGTCGACCACACCGAATGGGTGAGCTACAGCGGCCGGTCCAGCCTGCGGGTGTACCCGACCCCGGCTGCCCGGGACGCGGCCCTGCGCCTCGACGGTCCAGGAGGCGAGCAGGCCTGGCGCGAAGTGCTCGCCGGTGCTCCCGAAGCAGACACCGCCGGAATGCGCGACCAATTCCTGTGCCATTGGAACTACGCCGAGTTCGCCCGGCCCGGAAAGACCAGCTGGAATCTGGAGCCGTGGCGACCGGTCGTCGACGGCACGATCATGCTCGAATCCGGGTGCAATCCCGGCGCCGCAGAGGAGGCCTTCTGATGCCCGGATGGGACCGCGACCAGGTGGCCAGACTGGTCGACCACACCCTGCTCAAGCCCGAAGCGACGACCGAGCAGGTCATCGCCGTCGTCGCCGAAGGCGCCGAACTCGGTGTCGCCGCGGTGTGCGTGTCACCGTCGGTGGTGGCTGTCGCTGCGGCCGCCAATCCCGCTGGTGTCCGGATCGCCGCGGTGGCGGGCTTTCCCTCCGGCAAGCACCTGCCGGCGGTCAAAGCGCAGGAGGCTGCGCTGGCCGTGGCGGCCGGGGCCGCCGAAATCGACATGGTGATCGACGTCGGCGCAGCCCTGGCAGGCGATTTCGCCGCAGTGGGCGCCGACATCGGCACCGTACGTGCCGCCGCGCCCGATGCCGTGCTCAAGGTGATCCTGGAGTCCGCCGCGCTGCTGGACCTGGGCGGGGAGGCAACCCTGGTCGCAGCCTGTCGGGCCGCCGAGGATGCCGGCGCTGATTTCGTCAAGACCTCCACCGGATTTCACCCCAGCGGCGGGGCGAGCGTGCACGCGGTGACGCTGATGGCAGACACCGTCGACGGGCGGCTGGGGGTCAAGGCCAGCGGCGGGATCCGCAGTGCCGCAGACGCGTTGGCGATGCTCGATGCCGGCGCGACCCGACTGGGATTGTCCGGAACCCGGGCGGTACTCGACGGCCTGAGTTAACCGACGCGCGTCACAGTGAGCTGAAGCACTGGCTCGACGACGATGCCGGGATGGTCGCGTTCTTCGTCGAAAACTTCACCACCACAGCCGAATCGGTGACTTCCGTGCTGTCGATGTGGATGCCCAGCGGCAGATCGTTGGTCACCTTGCCGGTGAGGCTGTCCAGGTTGCTCTGCACGGTGTCGGTGTCCAGGTCCTGGCCCAGCGCCTCCAGGTCGACGACCTGCAGATGAAGCCCGTTGTTCACGATCTGCGGTTTGACGACCGCCTTGTTGAGCAGGCCCTTGAGCTCCACGGTGCCCGCGCCCGGGTCGGTGGTGACCTTGCCGGTGACGATGCTGCCGATCACCGGGACCACATCCTGAATGGACGCCTTGATGCCGTCGGCCGGCCAGGTGATGGTGCCGTCGAGCGACCCGATGGTGCCCTTGGAGTCAGCGGTCTTCTCCACGTGGACGTCGCGGATGTCCAGGTCCAGCTGCATGCCCTTGGCCTGCCGGATCTGGTTGCCCGCGGTCTGCACCGAGATGTGCGAGTAGTCACCCTGGAAGTACTGCGCCAGCACCGGCGGACTGGTGTCGAACGACACCGTCGCGCTGTCCTCGGCCTCGCACTTGACCGCGTCGGCGACCAGGCTTTCCGCCCGGTGCCGCGCGTACATTTCGCCGCCGAACATGCCGACCAGCGTCAGCACCAGTAACACGGTCAGCCCCAACAGGATTGCCGGAACGCCGGAGAACCGATGTGCGGGAGATCCGGGAGTGCTCATCGCTTTCAGGCTACAGGTTGGCGAAGCAGGGGTCGTCCGAGCGCGGGATGGAGGCGTTGTGCGTGGAGAACCGGGCCACCACACCGGTGTCGGTGACCTCGATGCTGTCGGCGCGCAGACCGAGCGGATATTTCTTGGTCAACGCTTGGGCGAAGCGGTCCAGCTCGGGTTGCAGGGTCTCCCGCGGCAGCGTCAGGGCGCCCAGGCCGGTGAGCTTCTGCACCTGCAGTGACAGGGCGCCGTTGACCACCTCCGGCTTGACCACCACGGACGCCAGGCCGAACGCGCCGCCCAGCTCGACGGTGCCGTCGTGGGCATTGGTCCTCAGGTCCGAGACCAGGTTGCCCAGGATCGGCACCATGGACTGCACCGTCTCCTTGATGCCGGCCGCCGGCCAGGTCAGGGTGGCGTTCAGGGTGCCGATGGTGCCCTTGCTGTCACCGCTGCCGTGCAGGTCGACGTCGCTGATGCTCAGGTCGGCCTTCATCTGCTTGGCGTCTTTGACCTGGTGTCCCGCGGTGCTGATCGAGATGTTGGTGTAGTTACCGCGGAAGTGCTGCCACAGGAACGGCGGGGCCACCCCGAAGGACACGCTGGCCTTGTCGTGCACCACGCACTCGGTCGCCTTGGCGACCTTGTTGTCGGCGATCCGTCGCGCGATCAACTCGGCCCCGATCAGACCGGCCAGCGCCAGCGCAATCACGGTGATGAAGACCAGCGTCAGGGCCAACGGGTCGCGCAACATGGCGGTCGGCCGGCGGCGGGGTGCGGGGGTCCGGATCACCGTGGTGGGCGGCTCGCCGGGCGGGGGTGCGTAGGGCGGACTGGTCGGTGGTACGGGCAGCGGGCCGGTCGGGGCGCTGGGCGCGCTGGGCATCCGGGTGGTGGCCTCGTCGCGACTGCTGACCGGCATCTGCCGGGTCGCCGACGCGGACGGTTCCGGGGGATTCGGCGGTGCGTGCTCGGTGGGGGGTTCGGGCTGGCCTCCGGGGCGGGCCCAGGGCGACTCGCCGTGGGGAGGTCCGGGCGGATTGCTCATCCGCGCGATTCTGCCTTACCGACCTGAACGAAGTCCGCGCGATTGCTCAACACCGCCAGCGTCCTGCGGGCGGCCGCGACCGCATCCAGGTCAAGATCGCAAACCAACAGCTCGGGTGCGGCACCGGCCGAGGCAACCACCTCACCCCACGGCGAGGCGACCACGCTGTGGCCGATACCGGTCGGTGCGCCGGAGGAATCGGCGGCACCGGGATCGGCCTGTCCGACTGCGGCGACATAACTGGTCGAGTCCAGGGCCCGCGCCCGGGCCAGCAGTTCCCACTGGGCCAGCTTGCCGGGCCCGGCACCCCACGAGGCGCAGACCGCGATCAGTGCTGCACCGCGGTCGGCCAGCTCGGTGTACAGCGCCGGGAACCGGATGTCGTAGCAGGTGGACAACCCGACGCCGACTCCGTCGATGTCGATCACCACGGGCTCCGATCCCGGTGCGACCGTGCGTGATTCGGTGAATCCGAAGGCGTCGTAGAGGTGGACCTTGTGGTAGTGCGTGTCGGTGCCGGGACCGCTCGCCAACAGGGTGTTAGTGACCCGTCCGTCGTCGGCCGGGGTGAACATCCCGGCGACGACGGTGATCCCGGCGCGGGCGGCGATCTCCCGCACGCCGGTGGCCCACCGGCCGTCGAGTGGTTCGGCAACCGGGCCCAGCGCTACCCCGAACCGGCACATCGTCGCCTCGGGGAACAGCACCAACGTCGCGCCCTGGTCCGCGGCACGCTCGGTGTATTCGGCCACCAGTTTCAGGTTCGCGACCGGGTCGGTGCCGCTGAGCATCTGCGCACACGCAATCCGCATGCAGCCAGCCTATGCCGTTGGTGCCGGTCCGGCCCGCTCCAACCACGTCGAGGTGAACCGCTGCTCGGTCGTCATCAACTCGGCTACCTGCGTGCCGATGAAGTTCTCGATCTTGCCGCCCACCAGCGGGATGTCGACCTTCACCGTCGCGGTCAGCCGGAGCTCGCAGCCGGAGCCGGCCGGCTCCAGCACCGCGTCGCCGGACAGCTTCGCCGGGGCGCCGACGATCTTGCCGGTGACCTCGGCGCGGGCCTTCCCGTCCCGGATCTGATGCCAGACCTCGTGACGGGCCACATCCAGGTCGCCGGGGTGGAACTGCGCAGCCAGCGCCGGCAGCTTGTCGCGATGAATGCCCTGCGTGGTGCTGACGTCGATGCTGCCGTCGGCGTTGACGGTCAGCGCATCCAGCGCGACGGTGTCGGCTCCCGAATCCGCCAGCCGGGCCAGCCAGTACCGCTCGTCGGCGAATGCGGCATACACCTGCTCGACGCTGGCCTGGTAGCGCTCGGACAGCGTGAATGTACGCGGCATAGCTGGTCAGGCTACCGTTACCGGCCGTGGCCAGTTCCGAGTTCGCGGGCGCGCGTGTCGCCGAGGCCGTACCGCTGGCGCCGCTGACCACGCTGCGGGTCGGGCCGGTCGCCCGGCGGGTCATCACCTGCGTCAACACCGAGCAGATCGTGGCGGCGCTGGGCGAACTCGACGGCACCGATCCGACGCTGGTGCTCGCCGGTGGCTCCAACGTCGTGATCGCCGACGACCTGACCGACCTGACCGTGGTCCGCCTGGCCAGCAATGGCGTCGAGATCGACGGCAACCTGCTGCGTGCCGAGGCCGGTGCCGTCTGGGATGACGTGGTGGCTCAGGCGGTGGCCTCCGGTCTGGGCGGCCTGGAATGCCTGTCCGGCATCCCCGGCTCGGTCGGCGCCACCCCGGTGCAGAACGTCGGGGCCTACGGCGCGGAGATCGCCGACACCGTGACCAGGGTGCTGCTGTGGGACCGGCGCACCGGTGACGTGCGCTGGACGCCGGCCGCGGAGTTGAACTTCGGCTACCGCACCAGCGTGCTGAAGCACTCCGATGCCGCGGTGGTGCTGGAGGTGGAGTTCGCGCTGGATGCCGCGGGGCGCAGCGCGCCGCTGCGTTACGGCGAGCTGGCCACCGCGCTGAACGCCGCCGACGGGCAGCGCGCCGACCCGGCGACGGTGCGCACCGAGGTGCTGCGGCTGCGTGCGGGCAAGGGCATGGTGCTCGACGAAGCCGACCACGACACCTGGAGTGTCGGCTCGTTCTTCACCAATCCGGTTGTGCCACAAGATGTCTATTCCGACATAGCGGATCGGACACCCGGATCCGTGCCGCACTGGGACGCCGACGACGGAGTGAAGCTGGCTGCCGGCTGGCTGGTGGAGCGGGCCGGTTTCGGCAAGGGCTATCCGGGTCGGGGCGCGCCGGCGAGCCTGTCCACCAAGCACGCGCTGGCACTGACCAACCGGGGCACGGCCACCAGTGCCGACGTGCTGGGGCTGGCACGCACCGTGCGCGACGGCGTGCAGGCCGCGTTCGGAATCATGCTGCACCCCGAGCCGGTGTTGGTGGGCTGCGCCATCTGACCGCACCCCGGTAACCGGCATCGCAGGTGGTCAGGCGGCTTGGCCGGTATCTTGGGATGCCGTGAACCTCAATCGGCGGCGGGCCCTGGCGGCGTTGGCTGCCGGGGTGTTGGCGCCCGGTGCGCTGGCGGCCTGTTTCGGCAGGGGTGGCCGGGCCGGCCATGGGGCCGCCGCGCCGCAGCCCTCGCCCACTCTGACCTTTCAGCCGGCTTCGGCTGACGCGAACGACGTGCTGCCCACCGTCGTGGTCGGCGTCGCGGTCGCCGACGGCTGGTTCCAGCGGGCGGCCCTGACCAGCCCGTCGGGCAAGGTACTCAGCGGAACTTTTAACCGGGAACGCACCCGCTACACCATCACCGAGCCGTTGGGTTACGGCGCCGTCTACACCTGGAGCGGGTCGGTGGTGGGCCACGACGGCAAGGCGGTGCCGGTGGAGGGCAAGGTCACCACCGTCACCCCGACGGCCGTCATTGATGGGGGCTTCCAGCTGGCCGACGGGCAGACCGTCGGCGTCGCCGCCCCGGTGATCCTGCAGTTCAACGGTCCGATCAGCGACAAGGCCGCCGTGGAGCGGGCCTTGACCATCACCACCGAGCCGGCGGTCGAGGGCAGCTGGGCCTGGCTGCCCGACGAGGTGCAGGGCGCCCGGGTGCACTGGCGCAGCCGCGACTACTTCCCGGCCGGCACCACCGTCAGCGTCGCCGCCAAGCTGTACGGACTGGCGGTCGGCGACGGGGCCTACGGCGCCCAGGACATGTCCCTGGACTTCGCGATCGGGCGCCGCCAGGTGGTCAAGGCCGAAGTGACCTCGCACCGCATCCAGGTGATCCGCGACGAGGGGGTGATCATGGACTTCCCGTGCAGCTACGGCCAGGCCGACAAGGCCCGCAACATCACCCGCAACGGCGTGCACGTGGTCACCGAGAAGTACGCCGACTTCTACATGTCCAACCCGGCCGCCGGCTACAGCAACATCCACGAGCGCTGGGCGGTGCGGATCTCCAACAACGGCGAGTTCATTCACGCCAACCCGAACAGTGCCAGCGCGCAGGGCAACACCAACGTCACCAACGGCTGCATCAACCTGTCCACCGGTGACGCCGAGCAGTACTTCTACAGCGCGATCTACGGCGACCCGGTCGAGGTGACCGGCAGCTCCATCCAGCTGTCCTACTCCGACGGCGACATCTGGGACTGGGCGGTGGACTGGGACACCTGGGTGTCCATGTCGGCGTTGAAGGAGGATTCGTCGGCTCCGGGGCGGGCCTCGCTGCCCAGCGCGGCGCCGGCCACTCCGACCGATGCGCCGACGCTGTCCGGGACGCCCACGACGACGACCCCGGCGCCTAGTCCTGCACACGGCGGCTAGCGCCTTTCTTTGCGCCGAGCGTGCAGAACTGTCCGGTGTTTTCCCAGGTGAGGGTGGATATCTCTGCACGCTCGGCGCAAGGGGGTCAGGTGGACTGTCGGTGGGCACGGGTCGCACTCGCCTGATCCCGCGGGCGGATCACAATCTGGTCCAGGTCGACGTGCGGGGGCCGCGACGCAACGAAACCGATCACCTCGGCGATGTCGACCGCGGTCAGCGGGGTCAGTCCGTCGTACACCGCGTCGGCGCGCTCCCGGTCACCGCCGAAACGCACCAGGGAGAATTCGGTGTCCACCATGCCCGGCGCAATCTCGGTGAGCCGCACCGGTTTTCCCAGCAGCTCGCCGCGCAGTGTGCGGTGCAGGGCGCTCTGGGCGTGCTTGGCCGAGGTATAGCCGGCGCCGCCGTCGTAGATCTCGAAGGCCGCGATCGAGGTCACGGTGACCACCAGGCCGTCGCCGGAGGCCACCAGCTTGGGCAGCAGGGCCCGGGTCACCTGCAGCGTGCCAAGCACATTGGTCTCCCACATCCACCGCCAGTGCTCGAGGTCCGCGGCATCGACGTTCGCCAGGCCCTTGGCCCCACCGGCGTTGTTGACCAGAACATGCACCGGACCGGGGCAGGCCTGTGCCAGCGCGTCGACGGCGGCCGGGTCGGTTACGTCGGCTACCACCGGGGTGCCGCCGATGTCCGTTGCCAGTGCCGCGATCCGGTCCGCGCGACGGGCCGCAACGACGACGTGAAAGCCTTGTGCGGCAAGGGTTCTGGCGGTCGCCTCGCCGATACCTGAGCTGGCGCCGGTGACGACTGCGGTGCGCTGTTCTGGCGCAGTTGTGGTCATCGACCCAACATTAGTGACTGTGCTACATTGCTGGGTTATGTACCGCAGTGCCCGCAATCTGATGGCGGTCCGTCTGGCCGCCGACGGCGCGTGTTGTCGCCACGCATGTTGCTGCGCCTGACCCGCTGCGAATAACTCCTTCGAGTGTCCGCGGGTCGCAGGTGGAGCCCAGCCCCCATCCGGATTCTGCAGACTAGGACGACACAGCGTGCGTACCACTTCTCTCAGCGGCCACTCCACCCCTCACCGCAACGGCGCGCTGCGCTCGCATCCCCGGGTCCTGCCGCCGTCGCTGCACCTGCCCGACACCGCCGGTGCCGCGGTGTTCGCCGCGGTGCGCCAACACGGCCCCATCGCCCGCGAGGCCATCGCCGGCGCCACCTCACTGAGCGTGGCCACCGTCAACCGTCAGGTCAGCGCCCTACTGGAGGCGGGACTGCTGCTGGAGCGGGCCGATCTGGCCACCTCAGGCGCGATCGGGCGCCCTCGCCGTCCGGTGGTGGTCAACCACGAGCCGTTCCTGGCACTGGGTCTGCACATCGGCGCCAAGACCACCAGCATCGTGGCCACCGACGTGCTCGGCCGCACCCTGGACGTCGTCGAGACCCCGACCCCGGCCAACGGGGCCGCGCCGGCGCTGGCCGCGCTGGCCGGTAGCGCCCGCCGGTACCTGACCCGCTGGCAGAAGCGCCGGCCGCTGTGGGTCGGGGTCGCCATCGGTGGGGCCGTCGACGGCGGTACCGGCATGGTCGACCACCCGCGGCTGGGCTGGACGTCGGCACCGGTGGGCCCGGTGCTGGCCGAGGAACTCGGACTGCCGGTGTCGGTGGCCTCCCACGTGGACGCGATGGCCGGCGCCGAACTGCTGCTCGGGGGACGCCGGTCGTCGGTCAACGACGCCACCAGCCTCTACGTCTACGCGCGCGAGACCGTCGGCTATGCCCTGGTGATCGGCGGCCGGGTGCACAGCCCCGCCAGCGGTCCGGGCACCATCGCCGGGCTGCCGGCCGCCTCGGAGCTGCTCGGCGGGACCGGACAGCTGGAATCCACCGTCAGTGACGAGGCGGTGCTGGCGGCCGCCCGTCGGATGCGCATCCTGCCGGGGAGCGGCGGAGCGCCTTCGGCTGCAGTCACGGGCCTGGTGCGGGCGGCCCGCGGTGGCGACGAGCGGGCGACGTCGTTGCTCACCGAACGCGCCCGGGTTCTCGGTGAGGCCGTGGCCCTGCTGCGTGACGTCCTCAACCCCGATGACCTGGTGGTCGGCGGCCAGGGATTCACCGATTACCCGGAGGGCATGGCCGAGGTTGAGCGCGCGTTCACGCAGCGATCGGTGCTGGCCGGGCGCAGCATCCGGGTCAGCGCCTTCGGCAACCGGGTGCAGGAGGCCGGCGCCGGAACGGTGTCGCTGGGCGGGCTGTACGCCGACCCGGTCGGTGCCATGCGCCGCTCCCGCGGGTCGCTCGCCCGAGCGGTCCCGGAAGCCTTGGCCTGACCGGGCTGTAAAGATGGCGGGGTGAGCCAGGGCTTGGGATCCGACGTGCGCCGGGTGGCGGTGCTGTCGGTGCACACCTCGCCGCTGGCCCAGCCGGGCACCGGCGACGCCGGCGGAATGAACGTCTACGTGCTGCAGAGCGCGTTGCACCTGGCCCGCCGCGGGGTGGCGGTGGAGATCTTCACCCGGGCCACGTCGTCGGCCGATCCGCCGGTGCAGCACGTGGCGCCCGGGGTGCTGGTGCGCAATGTGGTGGCCGGCCCGTTCGAGGGCCTGGACAAGAACGACCTGCCCACCCAGCTCTGCGCGTTCGCGGCCGGGGTGCTGCGCGCCGAAGCCGCTCACGAGCCGGGCTACTACGACGTCGTGCACTCGCATTACTGGCTGTCCGGTCAGGTCGGCTGGCTGGCCGCCGACCGGTGGGCGGTGCCGCTGGTACACACCGCGCACACGCTGGCCGGGGTGAAGAACGCCGCGCTGGCAGCCGGAGACACCCCCGAACCGCCGTTGCGCGCCGTCGGTGAGCAGCAGGTGGTGGACGCGGCGAACCGGCTGGTGGTCAACACCGACGACGAGGCGCGCCAGCTGGTCGCCCTGCACGACGCGGACCCGCGGCGCATCGACGTCGCGCATCCCGGGGTGGACCTGGAGGTCTTTCGCCCCGGCGACCGGCAGCAGGCCCGCGCTGTGCTGGGGCTGGCGCCCGACGAGCCGATTGTGGCGTTCGTGGGCCGCATCCAGCCGCTGAAGGCCCCCGACGTCCTGCTGCGCGCCGCCGCGAAGCTCCCGGGGGTGCGGGTGGTGGTTGCCGGCGGGCCGTCGGGCAGCAGTGGGCTGGCGGCGCCGGGCGGCCTGGTTCGGCTGGCCGGCGAACTGGGTATCAGTGACCGGGTGACGTTCCTGCCCCCGCAGTCCCGCGAGCATCTGGCCACCCTGTTCCGGGCCGCCGACCTGGTGGCGGTGCCCAGCTACTCCGAATCGTTCGGTCTGGTCGCCCTGGAGGCGCAGGCCTGCGGGACGCCGGTGGTCGCCGCGGCCGTCGGCGGGCTGCCGGTGGCGGTGCGCGACGGCGTCACCGGGGGCCTGGTCGACGGGCATGACATCGACGCGTGGGCCGCCGCCATCGGCGAGCTGCTGCGCCTGGGTTCCGGACCGCGCGGTTGGGCGATGCGCCGGGCCGCGGTCAGCCACGCCGCGAGCTTCTCCTGGGAGCGCACCGTGGACGCCCAGCTGGCCAGCTACACCAGCGCCATCGAGGACTTCGCCGCAGCGCGCGGGGAGCGGATGCGGGTGCTCGGGTCGGCGCGCCGGCCCAGGCGGTGGCCGTCGCGTCGCGGGGTCCGGGCGTGAACCGCAGCTTGAATCCCGGTCAGGTCCGGAAGCTCATCGAGGACACCCTGGATGCGGCCGAGCTGACCTATTCGCCGTTCCCGGGCGCCCACGGCGGCTTGCCGGGACTGGTGGTGGAGCTGCCCGGCGAACGCAAGCTCAAGACCAACACCATCCTCAGCGTGGGGGAGCACTCGGTGCGAGTCGAGGCGTTCGTCTGTCGCAAGCCCGACGAGAACGACGCCGGGGTCTACCGGTACCTGTTGCGGCGCAACCGCCGGCTCTACGGGGTGGCCTACACCCTGGACAACGTCGGCGACATCTATCTGGTGGGCCGGATGGCGCTGGCCTCGGTGACCGCCGACGAGCTCGACCGGGTGCTCGGACAAGTGCTCGAAGCCGTCGACTTCGACTTCAACACGTTGCTGGAGTTGGGGTTTGCCACCTCGATCCAGAAGGAATGGGAGTGGCGGGTGTCCACCGGCCAGTCGCTGAAGAACCTGCGGGCATTCGAGCATCTCATCGACAAGGATGACGACGACGGTCAGTGAAGGCTGACGTCTCGACTCGCGTTGGTTTCGACACGGTGAGCGGCGAACGTCGCGGCGCTGGCGGGCATGTTGTTCGTCGGGTAGTCCATGTGCCCGAGCGGGAGGCCGTCCGTGCCGTCGCAGACGGAGTCATTGCGAGCGCAGTACTCGCGGGTCTTGGGCGCATACAACGGACCGACCACGACCGGCGGCGCGGAGTAGCGGCGGATGAACGAGGCCGACGGCTTCCCGAACAGGATCACCGCCGCGACGTGATCGGCCACCACGTCGGGCATCGGCCGCGGTAGTTCCGGTACCAGTTCGTCCGGCAGTCCGGTGGGCACGGACTGCGCTGTCGCATAACCGGTGACGGCCGCGCCCTGGGAGTAACCGCCCAGCACGATCTGGGTATCCGGACAGTCCAGCGCCGTCCACTCGATGTGGCTGACCTCGTCGCGGATCCCGGCGATGACACTTCGGTCGAAGTCGATTCCGCTGGAGAAACCACTGGCGGCGGCGTAGTTGACCGGGTAGACCGCGATCGTCCGGTCGGTGGCGGAACGCAACGCATCGACGAACGCCTGACCGACCTTGCCGACACCGGGCGGCTCGTCGCTGCCGCGGGCGAAGACCACCTCGACGTCGGCGCACGGCGTGGCGGTTGCGGTCGGTGACGCCACGGTCAGCGGCACCGTCGAAATCGCCAGCAGCGCGGCGGCGAGGAGGCGAGGAACAAGCTGCAAGCCAGCTACGTACATCGGCACATCCCCGATCCCGGCCGTTGGGCCTTCCTTCGACGGTAACCGCCTTGGCGCCCATGAGACACTGACCCGCATGTCTGAGACTGCCACTCTGGTGCTGCTGCGCCACGGCGAAAGCGAATGGAACGCCAGCAACCAGTTCACCGGCTGGATGGACGTCAACCTGACCGACAAGGGCCGTGCTGAGGCTGTGCGTGCCGGGCAGCTGCTGACCGAGCACGATCTGCTGCCGGACGTGCTCTACACCTCGCTGCTGCGCCGGGCGATCACCACCGCGAACCTGGCCCTGGACGCCGCCGACCGGCATTGGATCCCGGTGCACCGCACCTGGCGGCTCAACGAACGCCACTACGGCGCGCTGCAGGGCCTGGACAAGGCCGCGACCAAAGCGCGCTACGGCGACGACCAGTTCATGACGTGGCGGCGCAGCTACGACACCCCGCCGCCGCCGATCGAGGCCGGCAGCCGCTACAGCCAGGACACCGACCCCCGCTACGCCGACATCGGCGGCGGCCCGCTGACCGAGTGCCTGGCCGACGTGGTGGACCGCTTCCTGCCGTACTTCACCGACGTCGTCGTCCCGGACCTGCGCTGCGGCAAGACCGTGCTGATCGCCGCACACGGCAACTCGCTGCGGGCCCTGGTGAAGTACCTCGACGGCATGTCCGACGACGACGTCGTCGGCCTGAACATCCCGACCGGCATCCCGCTGCGCTACGACCTGCGCAACCTGCGCCCGACCGTCCCCGGCGGCGTCTACCTGGACCCGGAGGCCGCGGCCGCCGGTGCCGCGGCGGTGGCCAACCAGGGTGCCAAGTAGCCGATCGGCCCACTCAGGGTGAATTCCGGGTGGAGCCCCGGTGAACTCTTCGTCGCGGATTCACGTTCGGCGCACGTCGGGGCCGAGTGCTGGTCAAATGACGGGGCCGGACTGCGTACGATTTTGCCGTGGCTGCGACAACCGCGCTGACGCTCGATGCGGTGTCGGTACTGCTGGCGCTCGCGGTCGGCACGGGCGCCGGAATCTGGCTTGCGCCCAGGCTGGCCGAGCGGCGCCGCCGGGTGGCCACCGAACGATCCGGGATCACCGTCTCGCAGATGCTGCAGCAGATCGTCGCGCACGCTTCGCTGGGCATCGTCGTCGTCGACAACCACCGCGATGTCGTCTACCTCAACGACCGGGCGACGGCCCTGGGCCTGGTCCGCGGACGGCTGCTCGACGACGGTGCCTGGGAGGCCGCCCGGCGCGCACTCGACGGCGAGGACGAGGTGGTCTTCGACCTCACCGCGGCCAATCGCGCGTCCGGAGCCACCCGCTCGGAGCTGTCCGCGGTGCGCGGGTACGCCCGGCTGCTCTCCGAGCAGGACGTCCGGTTCGCGGTGGTGATCGTCGACGACCAGTCCGAGCAGGCCCGCATGGAGGCCAGCAGGCGTGACTTCGTGGCCAACGTCAGCCACGAGCTCAAGACCCCGGTCGGTGCCATGGGGCTGCTGGCCGAGGCACTGCTGGCCTCGGCGGACGACCCCGAGGCGGTGCGCCCGTTCGCGGAGAAGGTGCTGGTCGAGGCCAACCGGCTGGCCAGCATGATCGGTGAGCTGATCGAGCTTTCCCGGCTACAGGGCGCGGACCCGCTGCCGGACCTGGGCGTCGTCGACGTCGACAGCGTGGTGAACGAGGCCATCTCCCGGCACAAGGTGGCCGCCGACAACGCCGAGATCACCATCACCACCGACGCCCCCAGCGGCTTCCGGGTGCTCGGAGAAGAGACGCTGCTGGTCACCGCCCTGGCCAACCTGGTGTCCAACGCCATCGCCTACTCCCCGCACGGATCGCCGGTGTCGATCAGCCGCCGCCGCCATGGCGGCTTCGTGGAGATCGCCGTCACCGACCGGGGCATCGGGATCGCGCCCAAGGACCAGCAGCGGGTGTTCGAACGCTTCTTCCGCAGCGACAAGGCCCGGTCGCGGGCCACCGGCGGCAGCGGTCTGGGCCTGGCGATCGTCAAGCACGTGGCCGCCAACCACAACGGCACCATCACGCTGTGGAGTCAGCCGGGCACCGGCTCGACGTTCACTCTGGCCATTCCGGCATATCAACCGGCCGAGTCGGGAAAAGATGAGCAACAGTGACCATGAGGAGCAGCGCCGATGACGCACGTACTGATCGTAGAGGACGAGGAGTCGCTCGCGGACCCGCTGGCGTTCCTGCTGCGCAAGGAGGGGTTCGAGACCACCGTCGTCACCGACGGGTCGGCGGCGCTGGCGGAGTTCGACCGCGCCGGCGCCGACATCGTGCTGCTGGACCTGATGCTCCCGGGCATGTCGGGCACCGACGTCTGCAAACAGCTGCGTGCCCGCTCCAGCGTGCCGGTGATTATGGTCACTGCCCGCGACAGCGAGATCGACAAGGTCGTCGGCCTGGAGTTGGGCGCCGACGACTATGTGACCAAGCCGTACTCGGCCCGCGAGCTGATCGCCCGGATCCGCGCGGTGCTGCGCCGCGGCGGCGACGACGAGGGCGGCGTCGGCGAGGGCGTGCTGGAGTCGGGTTCGGTGCGCATGGACGTCGAACGGCACGTGGTCATGGTCAACGGTGAGCAGATCACCTTGCCGCTCAAGGAGTTCGACCTGCTCGAATACCTGATGCGCAACACCGGCCGGGTGCTCACCCGCGGTCAGTTGATCGACCGGGTGTGGGGCGCGGACTACGTCGGTGACACCAAGACCCTCGATGTCCACGTCAAACGACTTCGGTCCAAGATCGAGGCCGATCCTGCCAACCCGGTGCACCTGGTCACGGTGCGTGGACTCGGGTACAAGCTGGAGGGATGACGCACGCCTCATCAGGCGCTTCGCCGTGATGTGGTCACCTAACTTGCCCGTTTGGGCGTACTCCGGCGAAAATTGCGAGATTGGGTGTCCGGCTTCTTAATGTAGCCTTAATCAAGGTTGCCTGCGAGAAGGCCCGGGCTTGAAATCTGATAAAACCAATCTTCGTTAGTAATACGGGAGACGCGAGCGCGATGAGCCGGCCGGACGACACGGGAAACCCCCTGCGCACACTGGTGGATCTGCTGACGCAGCGGGCCGAGCAGCGCGTTGACATGCCGGTGTTCACCTTCTCCCGGGACGGCGACGAGAACGAGACCAGCCAGATCAGCTACCGCGAGCTCGACCTGCGCGCCCGCCGGATCGCCGCGGACCTGCAGGCCAACGGCGCCGCCGGTCAGCGGGTGCTGGTGCTGTGCCCGCCCGGCCTGGACTTCGTGGCCAGCTTCTTCGGCTGTCTCTACGCCGGCGCCATCGCGATTCCGGTCCACCCGCCGATGCGCGAGCACCTGGTTCCGCGCGTCGAGTCGATCATCGCCGACGTCAAGCCCGGATATGCGCTCACCAACTCCGAGATCGAACCCAAGATCAGGCCCGCCATCGACGCGCTGCCCGGTGGGCAGGCGCTGCGCTGGACGATCATGGACGTCGACATCGCCGACGGCGTTGAGGTGGCCTGGGTACCGCCGCAGATCGACGGCGAGAGTGTCGCCATGCTGCAGTACACCTCCGGGTCCACCAGCGCACCCAAGGGCGTCGTGCTGACCCACGGCAACCTGGTGCACAACCTGATCACCATCGCCGAGGCCTGGGGCGCCAACCCCGACATGCCGCATGTGGTCGGCGTGTTCTGGCTGCCGCCGTACCACGACATGGGTCTGATCGGCGGCGTGTTGGGAACGATGTACGTCGGTGGCCATTCGATCCTGATGCCGCCGACGGCGTTCATCAAGCGGCCGATGCGGTGGTTGGAGGCGATCTCCCGGCATCGCGCGATGATCACCGCCGCGCCGAACTTCGCCTTCGACCTGTGCGTCGAGCTGAGCACCCCGCAGGAGCGCGCCGCGCTGGACCTGTCCAACTGGTCGGTGGCGCTGTGCGGCGCCGAACCGGTGCGCACCGCCACCCTGGACGGTTTCGTCGAACTGTTCGGACCGTCAGGCTTCCGGCCCGAGTCGCTCTACCCGGTGTACGGGCTGGCGGAGGGCACCCTGCTGGTGTCCGGTGGGTCGGACCTGCCGACGCCGATGGTGCAGCACCTGGACCGGGTCGCCCTGGGCGACAACCGGGTGATCGACGTCCCCGCCGACGATCCCAACGTGGCGACCATGGTCGGCTGCGGCAAGCCGCGCGGCGGCCAGCGGGTGGTCATCGTCGACCCCGACACCCGGCTGGAGTGCGCCGCGGACCGGGTCGGCGAGATCTGGGTGTCCGGGGGCAGCGTCGCGCACGGCTACTGGGGTGCGCCTGAGCTGTCCGCGGAGACGTTCGCCGCGACGTTGGCCGACACCGGAGAGGGCCCGTTCCTGCGCACCGGCGACCTGGGCTTCCTGCACGCCGGGGAGCTGTTCGTCACCGGCCGCCGCAAAGACCTGATCATCATCCGCGGCACCAACCACTACCCCAACGACATCGAGCTGACCGTCCAGAACACCAACCCGGCGTTGCTGCGCGGCCGCGGCGCGGTGTTCTCGATCGCACCGGAGTCCGGTGGCGCCGAGCAACTGGTGGTCGTCCAGGAGGTGGACCCGAGCCGCCTGTCCGGCGAGCAGGCCGACGAGGCCATGCAGGTGATCCGCACCGCGGTCACCGAGAACCACTCGGTGCGTACCCACTCGGTCGTACTGGTCCAGCCGCTGCAGCTGCCGACCACTTCCAGCGGCAAGATCCAGCGCAGCGCCTGTAAGAAGCAGTACCTGAACGGCGAGCTGCCGGTGGTGGCTCAGTGGCCGTCTGCCGCGCCCGTCGCGCCGGCCGCCTCGGCGGCTCCCGTCCCGGCTGGAGTGGGGCCCGACTCCGGTACTCGCAGCGCCGCCGAGATCAGCGCCTGGCTGGTCAACCAGCTGGCCCAGGATCTGGAGCTGCCGGTCGCCGAGATCGACCCGGCCAAGCCGTTCGCGTTCTACGGGCTGGACTCCATCCACGCGGTGCGCCTGTCGAGCGCCCTGGAGAAGTGGCTGGGCTGCGAGCTGGTCCCGACCATCGCCTACGAGTACCCGTCGATCGACATCCTGTCGGCACACCTGGCCCGGGTCACCAAAGATGCTCCCGCCGCCGCGCAAGAAGCCGAGCGGATCGAACGCCCCGCCGCCGACGAGCCGATCGCGATCGTCGGCATCGGCTGCCGCTTCCCGGGCGCCGACGGCCCCGAGGAGTTCTGGCGGCTGCTGTCCGGCGGGGTGGACGCCACCAGCGAGGTGCCGGGCGACCGCTGGGACGTCGACGCCTTCTACAACCCGGACCCGACGGTGCCGGGCACCGCGGTCACCCGCCGGGGCGGGTTCCTCGACCAGGTCGACCAGTTCGACTTCCAGTTCTTCGGGATCTCCCCGCGTGAATCGGCGCAGATGGACCCGCAGCAGCGGCTGCTGCTGGAGGTGGCCTGGGAGGCCCTCGAAGACGCCGGGCAGGCGCCCGACGCGCTGGCCGGCACCCGCACCGGGGTGTTCGTCGGCATCTCCACCAACGACTACGGCTCCCTGCGGCTGGGCCAGCCCCAGCTCGTCGACGCCTACACCGGCACCGGCAACGCGCTGAGCATCGCCGCCAACCGGCTGTCGTACACCTTCGACTTCCACGGGCCGAGCATGTCGGTCGACACGGCCTGCTCGTCGTCGCTGGTTGCGGTGGACCTGGCGTGCCGCAGCCTGCGCGACGGCGAGTGCTCGATGGCGCTGGCCGCCGGAGTGAACGTGATCCTGTCGCCGGCGCTGGCGATCAACTTCACCAAGGCCCGCGTGATGGCCCCCGACGGCCGGTGCAAGACCTTCGACGCCGACGCCGACGGCTACGTCCGCGGCGAGGGCGCCGGGGTGGTCGTGCTCAAGCCGCTGAGCCGGGCGCTGGAGGACAACGACCCCATCTACGCGGTGATCCGCGGCAGCGCCACCAACTCCGACGGCCGCACCAACGGTTTGATCGCCCCCAGCGGGCGGGCGCAGGAGCGGGTTGTCGCCGAGGCGTTCCGTCGCGCGGGCCTGCCGGCCGGCTCGGTCCAGTACGTCGAGGCGCACGGCACCGGAACCTCCATCGGCGACGCCATCGAGGCCAACGCCCTGGGTACCGTGCTGGCCGAGGGCCGGCCGCAGGGCAGCCGTTGTCTGGTCGGATCGGTCAAGACCAACATCGGCCACCTGGAGGCCGCGGCCGGGGTCGCCGGACTGATCAAGGTGGCGCTGTCGTTGCAGCACCGCACCATCCCGGCCAGCCTGAACTTCACCGAGCCCAACCCGCACATCCTGTTCGACAGCCTGCCGCTGGAAGTGGTGACCAAGCAGACGCCGTGGCCGGCGGGCAGCCGCGCGATCGCCGGGGTCAGCTCGTTCGGATTCGGCGGAACCAATGCCCACGTCGTGCTCACCGAGGCCCCGCAGGTCCGCGCCCGCTACGCCGACGAGTCGGCTCCGCCGCGCGCCGAGCTCTTGGCGCTGTCCGCGCGCTCCCCGGAGGCGCTGACCGCGCTGGTCGGCGAGTACGAGATGGCTTTATTCTCAGGCGGTCTCGAGGGCGGGACGTTCCTGGCCGATCTGTGTTACACCGCCGGCGCCCGCCGCGGCCACCACGACTACCGCCTGTCGGTGGTCGGGGATTCCCCGGCGGCACTGTTCGAGTCGCTGTCGGCCTACCGGCAGGGCGAGTCACGGCCGGGCCTGGCGGTCGGGCATTCCGAGCGCGGCCGCAGCGTCACGTTCGTCTTCTCCGGCCAGGGCTCGCAGTGGCACGGCATGGCCCAGAAGCTGCAGGCCGACGAGCCGGTGTTCGCCGAGGCCCTGGCCGCCTGCGACAGCGCGATCTTCCCGCACCTGGGGCACTCGATTCTCAAAGAGCTGGCCAAGCCCGAGGACAAATCGAAGCTCAACGACATCGGCATCCTGCAACCCACCATCTTCGCGATCCAGGTGGCACTGGCGGCGCTGTGGCGGTCCTGGGGCGTCGAGCCCGTCGCGGTCGTGGGACACAGCCTCGGCGAGGTGGCGGCCGCCCACGTTGCGGGCGCATTGAGCCTGGAGGACGGCGCACGGGTGATCTGCGCTCGGGCCCGGATGCTGCGGGGCGTACGCGGTCGCGGCGCGATGATGGTCACCGAGACCACCATGGCCGAGGCGCAGGAGCTGATCGCCGGCCACGAGCGTCAGGTGGCCGTGGCCGCCAGCAACAGCTACCGCTCCACCGTGCTCGCCGGTGAGCGCAAGGTGCTCGAAGAGCTGATGGCCAAGCTGAACCAGCGCGATCGGTTCTGCCGGTGGATCGACGTCGACGTCGCCTCGCACAGCCCGCAGATGGAGGCCCTGGCCTCCGGTCTGCGCGGCAGCCTGGTGAAGCTGAAGCCGACCACGCCGACGGTGCCGATGTACTCGACGGTCACCGGGGAGCCGGTGGGCGACCGGCCGCTCGACGCCGACTACTGGGTGGCCAACCTGTGCTCGCCGGTCCGCTTCTCGCCGGCGCTGCGCCGCCTGCTGGAGGCCGGACACGACACGTTCGTCGAGCTGAGCCCGCACCCCATCCTGCTGACCGGGGCCCGCGAGGACGCCGAGCACCTGCACCGCAGTGCCGTTCTCCTGCCGTCCATGCGCCGCGACGACGACGGCCGCGCCACCATGCTGGGTTCGTTGGGCGCGCTCTACACCCTGGGACACCCGGTGGCCTGGGAGCAGATCTACCCCGAGGGCAGCCGGCTGGTGGCGGCCCCCACCTACCCGTGGCAGCGAGTGCACTCCTGGCTCAACGCCGGCTCCATCTCCGCGCCTCGGCACGGCGGCGGCACGCCCGGTGGCTGGCGCGGCCCGATCCGCGCCGCCGCCCAGCCGGACACCGTGCTGGCCGAGCTCGACATCACCACGGCGCTGACCGCCGAGCAGCTCGACGAGCTGGCCCTGGCCGCGGCCGAGGTCGCCTTCGGGCCGGGCAGCCGTTCGGTCGGTGAGCTGACGCTGCGCGGCAGCACCGCGCAGGTGCGTACCGTGCAGTTCGCGCTGACCGGGGATGAGTTCGAGTGCTTCGGCGGTAACGGCGAGGGCTGGTCGCTGCTGGCCACCGGCACCCTGGCCGCCGGTGCATCCGGTGTGGCCACCGTCGTGGTGGATCCCACCGACCGCATCTACCAGATGGACTGGCAGCCCGCGTCGCTGGCGGGCGACGGGGAGGGTTGTCCCGCCGAGCCGGGCAGCTGGCTGATCCTGTCCGACGGCCCGGTGGCCGACACCCTGCGCGACCACCTCGAAGCCCAGGCGCAGTCCTGCGTGCTGGTGGAGCCCGTCGTCGGGCTCGCCGCGATGGAACGGGTCAGCGCCGACAGCTACCGGGTGGACCCGGCCCGGCCCGAGCACTTCGCCGAGCTGCTGCGCGCGGCGTTCGGCGGCGACCGCCCGCCGTGCCGCGGCGTGGTGCACCTGTGGAACCTGTTGGCCGACCCGGAATCTCTTGCGTCTCTTGAGACGGCGACCGACCTCGGGTCGCTGAGCGTGGTGCACCTGATCCAGGCGCTCACCCTGGCCGGTTGGCCGGAGTCGCCGCGGCTGTGGCTGGTGACCCGCGGCGCGCAGCCGGCCGGGGATCAGTCCGGTCCGCTGTCGGTCGCGCAGGCCCCGGTCTGGGGTCTCGGCCGCAGCATCGACCACGAGTACCCGGAGCTGCGTGCCACCGGCGTCGACCTGTCGGTCTCCGGCGGCCCCGAGGAGCTGCGCGGGTTGTTCAGCGAGATCTGGTCGGACAGCGCGGATTCCGATGTTGCGCTGCGGGGCCCCCGCCGCTATGTGGCCCGCCTGGAGGCCTACACCGCACCCGCGGAGGCCGGCGAGCTCGCGGTGCGTGTCGATGGCACCTACCTGGTCACCGGTGGCCTGGGCGCGGTCGGCGGCAAGATCGCCGAATGGCTGGTCTCCCGCGACGCCCGCCACCTGGTCCTGATGGGCCGCGGTGCGCCGTCGGCGGCGGCGGAGGCGACGCTGGAAGCGTTGCGCGCCGCCGGTGCCGAGGTGACCGTCGCCCGCGGTGACGTGACCAAGGCCGAGGATGTCTCGGCCGTGCTCGCCACGATCGGTTCGACCATGCCGGCGTTGCGCGGCGTGGTGCACGCCGCCGGCACCGTCGACGACGCGATCCTGGCCCGCCTGGACGCGACGAAGTTGCGGGAGGTGATGGCGCCGAAGGTTGCGGGCACCTGGAACCTGCACACCCTGACCGCGGACGCCGAACTGGACTTCTTCGTGCTGTTCTCTTCGGCCGCATCGGTTCTGGGTTCGCCGGGTGCGGCGAACTACGGTGCCGCGAACGCCTTCCTGGATGCGCTGGCCTGGCATCGCCGGGCTGCTGGGCAGCCGGCGTTGAGCGTCAACTTCGGCCCGTGGGCGGGGTTGGGCATGTTCACCAATTCCGAACTGCACCGGCACTTCTCGCACTACGGCGTGGAGGGGATGTCGGCGGACGACTACTTCGCGGCGCTGGGGATCCTGCTCGACGGGTCTGCAACGCAGGCCCTGGTGATTGACATCGACTGGCCGAAGTGGCGCCCGAACGTCCACCCGTCGCTGCTGGCCGACGTGCAACCCGTGGCCGCCGAAGAGGGCGGAACGCCTGCCGGCGGGCTGTATGCCGCTGTGCTGGCAGCGGATCCGCAGGAACGCCAGCAGCTGCTGTCGGCCTACCTGCGTGACCTGGTCGCCGGCAAGCTCGGCCTGGCGCCGGGGAGCCTGGATCTGGTGGCGCCGCTGAACAGCCTCGGGGTGGACTCGCTGATCACCCTGGAACTGCGTATTCAGGTGGAGCGTGAACTGGGCATCGTGGTGCCGGTCGCCCGGTTGCTCGACGGGCCGAGCGTCACCAGCCTGTCCGGCTGGCTCGGTGAGCAACTGGCAGACGGCGCACAGACAGCGCCCGCCGATGCCACTGTCGCGCAGGATGTTCCGGCGAGCCAGCCGCAGGCGGCGCAGGAGATGGAGATGCTGTCCCAGGTGTCGGACCTGTCCGACGACGACGTCGACGCGCTGCTGCAGAAGATGCTCGCCGACGAGGTGAAGGATGGGGGATAACCCATGACCGACCAGCCCGTCGATATCTCGAATCTGTCGCCGGAGAAGAAGCGAGAACTGCTGGCGCAGTTGCTGATGGCCAAGGCTGCGGACGCGGCCTCGGAGCACCAGATGTCCTACGGGCAGCGCTCGATGTGGTTCGTGCACCGGTTGGCCCCCGACAGCGCTGCCTACACCGTCGCCTACGCGGGCCGGATCGCCGGAACCCTTGATGTCGCCGCGCTGGAGCGGGCCGCCCAGGCGCTGGTGGACCGGCACCCGATGCTGCGCACCACCTTCGCCGAACGTGACGGCCAGCCCGTCGAACTCGTGCACGCACACGCGCCGGTGCGCATCGCCCGGCACCAGATCGGCGACGGCGAAGCCGAACTCGCCGAATGGGTTCAGACCGAGACCGACCGGCCGTTCGACCTGCGCACCGGACCGGTGCTGCGGCTGACGCTGCTGGAGCGGCCCGGGGATCACGTCCTGCTGCTGACCGTGCACCACATCGCCGTCGACTTCTGGTCCATCGACGTGATCCTCGACGAACTGCGCGCGCTGTACGCGGCGGAGCACGGCGGCCCGGTGCCGGAAATGACCGCGGACCGTTACGTCGACTATGCCGAGCAGCAGAACCAGGCGCTGGCCGGGCCCGAGGGCGAGCAGCTCTGGGAGTACTGGCGAGAGAAGTTCAGCGGCGAGCTGCCCACGCTGGCGCTGCCCACCGACTCGCCGCGCCCGGCAATTCAGACCTATAACGGTGCGCTGCACCGGTTCAGCGTCGACGCCGAGGTGACGGCCGGACTCAAGCAGGTGGCCCGTGCCGTCGGTGCGACGCCGTACATGACCATGCTGGCCGCCTTCGCGGTGCTGTTGCAGCGCTACAGCGGCCAGGACGACCTGATCATCGGCTCGCCGTTCGCCTGCCGCGACCGGGCCGGGCTGATGGGGATGGTCGGCTACGTAACCAACCCGCTGCCACTGCGGGTGGACCTGAGTAACGACCCGACCTTCGCCACGGTGCTCGGTCAGGTCAAGGACACCGTGCTGGGCGCGCTCGCCCACCAGAACTATCCGCTGCCGCTGCTCGTCGAGAAGCTGCGCCCGGTCCGCGACGCGGCCCGCACCCCGCTGTTCCAGGTGTCGTTCGCCTGGCAGCAGGTCCGGCTGTTTGAAGACGGCGCCGGTGACACCCCCGGTGTTCTGCACCTGGAGACGCTGCACATCGGCCAGGGCGGCTCGCCGTTCGACATCACCATGCAGGTCGGCGAACACGAGGACGAGCTGCAGGCCGCACTGCAGTACAACACCGATCTGTTCACCCCCGCCACCATGGCGGCCATGGCCGAGCACTTCCGGCTGCTGCTGGCCGGGCTGGTGGTGCCCGGCGCCGCCGAGGCCACCCCGCTGTCGCAGTTGAGCATGCTCAGCGACACCGAACGCGCTGCGCTGCAAGCCTGGAACCAGACCGCGGTCGACTACTCGGACGCCCCGGCCCGCCTGCACGAGATGGTCGAGGCCGCCGCCGCGCGCACTCCCGACGCCGTCGCGGTGAGCTACGAGGGCCGAGAGCTGAGCTATGCCGAACTGGACCGCCGGGCCAACGGGCTCGCGCACCGGCTGCGCGGGTTCGGCGTTGGCGTAGGTGCCGGAACTGATGTCGTGCCGGTGCTTTTGGAACGCTCCGAAGACCTGGTGATCGCCCTGCTGGGTGTGCTCAAGGCCGGCGGTGTCTTCCTGCCGCTGGACCCCGCCCAGCCCACCGGCCGCCTGGAGGCGATGCTCGCCGACGTGCCGGACGCCCCGGTGTGTGTCACCCAGCGTGAGCATCTGTCGCACGTGCCAAGCGATTTCACCGGCGCCCGGCTGTGCCTGGACCAGCCGTCCACCGCACCGGTCGAGCAGGAGTCGGCTCCCGAGGCCGGCTCGGCGGGTGAACTGGCCTACCTGATGTACACCTCTGGTTCCACCGGCGCACCCAAGGGCGCGCTGAACAGCCACGCGGGCATCCGCAACCGGCTGCTGTGGATGCAGGACGCCTACCAACTGACCGCCGACGACCGGGTGCTGCACAAGACGCCGATCAACTTCGACCCGTTCGTCTGGGAGATCTTCTGGCCGTTGACCGTTGGCGCCCGGGTGGTGATCGCCAAGCCCGAGGGCCACAAGGACTCCGGCTACCTGGCCCGTACCATCGTCGAACAGTGCGTCACCACAATGCATTTCGTGCCGTCGATGCTGCGCCGGTTCCTCGGTGACCCGCAGGCCGCGTCCTGCACCGGCTTGCGGCAGGTGTTCTGCAGCGGCGAGGCGCTCACCGCCGACCTGCGCGACATGTTCTTCGAGCTGCTTCCCGCCGAGCTGTACAACCTCTACGGGCCGACCGAGGCCGCCATCGACGTCACGCACTTCCACTGTGAGCGTGGCGTTTCCGGAGGTGTTCCGATCGGCCGGCCGATCGCCAACATCGCGATCCACCTGCTGGACTCGGCGGGCAACCCGGTTCCGGTGGGGGTGCCCGGCGAGCTGCACATCGGTGGCGTCGGCGTTGCCCGCGGCTACCTGAACCGGCCCGATGCCACCGCCGAGGCATTCCTGCCCGACCCGTTCAGCTCAGAACCCGGGGCGCTGCTGTACCGCACCGGCGACCTGGCCCGGTACCTGCCGGACGGCAACATCGACTACCTGGGCCGTCGTGACGACCAGGTGAAGATCAACGGCTTCCGCATCGAACTCGGTGAGGTCGAGGCCGCGCTGGTCAAGCACCCCGACATCGTCGAAGGTGCGGTCGTGGCCCGCAAGGACGCGTCCGGCAACACCCAGCTGATCGCGCACATCGTGCCGGTGGCGGCCGCACCCGGCACCGCCGAGCTGCGCCGCTTCCTGCTCGACCTGGTGCCGGCGGCCATGGTGCCCGCGGTATTTCGTGCCACCGACCTGCTGCCGCTGTCGGCCAGCGGCAAGGTGGACCGGCGCGCACTGCTGGCTCTGGACAAGGATCTCGACACCGCGCCAACGGAATTCGTAGCACCGCGCGACGCCACCGAAGAGGCGCTGGCCGAGATCTGGCGTGAGGTGCTCGACGTCGATCGGGTCGGCGTCACCGATGACTTCTTCGCGCTGGGCGGGGCCTCCACCCAGGCCCTGGAAGTGGCGGTGCGGGTCGGTGAGCTCGGCTTGGAGCTGCGGCCGGAGTCGATGTTCGTCTACGGCACCATCGCCGAGCTGGCCGCCGAGTTCGGCCCGATCGGTGGCGAGCCCAAGACCGTGCCGGCTGCCGAGAAGCCTGCTGCACCGGCTCAGCCGGTGGCGCAAGCACCCAGACCTGTTGCCGCGCCGGTGATCAAGCCGGCCAAGACCGGTCCGGCACGCAACATCGTGATCGAGAGCTTGGGGGTGTACCTGCCGCCGCGGGCGGTCTCCACCGACCAGGTGCTGGCCGACTGCGTCAACGAGGTGAAGATCCCGCTGGAGCGGCTCACCGGCATCAAGAACCGGCGGATGGCCGGCGTCGACGAGTTCTCGATCGACCTGGGCCGCAAGGCGATCGGTGACTGCCTGTCCCGATCCAGCTACGCCCCCGAAGAGATCGACCTGGTCATCGCGTGCAACATCTCGCGCTGCGACGGCCCGGAGCACATGTTCACCTTCGAACCCAGCACGGCCTCGCAGCTGCGCGACCAGTTGGGGTTGACCAACGCGGTGTGCTTCGACATCAACAACGCCTGCGCGGGCATGTTCACCGGAGTCAGTGTGGCGCAGGACTTCCTGCAGACCGGACTGGTGCGCAACGCCCTGGTGGTCAGCGGCGAGTACATCAGCCACATCACCGAGACCGCGCAGCAGGAGATCGAGAGCGCGATGGACCCGCGGCTGGCCTGCCTGACCGTCGGCGACGCCGGTGCGGCGGTGGTGCTGGAACTGGGGCCCAACGACCGGGTCGGCTTCCACGACTTGGACCTGGCCACCTACAGCGAATTCGCCAAGCTGTGCATCGCCAAGGCGACCGAGGGTCCGCACGGCGGCGCCATCATGCACACCGACTCGGTCACCCAGACCGCGATCGCGGTGAAGCACTCGGTGCCCTACGTGGCGGCGGTCATGCAGCGCCACGGCTGGCGGCCCGAGACGGCCGATCAGCTGTTGATGCACCAGACCTCCGAGGCGTCCATCAACGACGCGATCCTGACCATTAACCGGGTGTTCGGTGCCGGTGCGGCCAGCCGCGCCAACACCATCTGCAACCTGGCTGAGCGTGGAAACACCGCTACCACCACGCATTTCGTAGCGTTGTATGACTACATCAACGCGGGCCGGATCAACTCCGGCGACAACGTGGTGCTGTCGATCACCGGCTCGGGTCAGACCATCGGGACCGGGCTGTACACGTTCGACGACCTGCCCGACCGGATGCGCCGTGCCGCGGGCGGCCAGGCCGGCCACGCCGGGCGCGGTAGGCCCGCCACTCGCCGGGAGATGCCGGCCACGCCGCGGGTGCGCATCGAGGGCATCGGCATGGCGGAACCGGGCGGCCAGCCCAGCTCCATCCAGTTCGCCACCGACGCCGCAGCGGCCTGTCTGACCGACAGCGGTGTCGACCCGACCGAGGTCGGCCTGGTGATCCACGCCGGTATCTATCGCGACGACTTCCTGTCCGAGCCAGCGGTGGCCACCCTGGTCGCCGGTGAGGTCGGGATCAACTCCGAGCCCGAATCCGCCGATGCCCCCAAGACGTTCGCGTTCGACATCCTCAACGGCGCGGTGGGTTTCCTCAACGCCTGCCATGTCGCGGCCGGCATGATCGGCGCCGGGCGCACCGGCCACGCCATGGTGCTGGCCTCCGAGGTGGAGAACAACACCCCGCAGAGCGGCTACCCGCGGACCGGGCTCACCGAGACCGGATCGGCGATCATGCTCAGCCCGAGCACTGGCCCGGAAGGCTTCGGCCGCTTCGTGTTCAGCCACCACCCCGAGCATCAGGGAGCGTTGCGCACCTACACCCAGGAGCGCGACGGCCGGATGTGGCTGCGGGTGGATCGTGATCCGAACCTGGCCTCGATCTACGTGAGCTGCCTGCCGGCCGCGGTCAAGGAGCTGCTGACCCTGGAGAGCCTGGAGCCCGAGGACATCGCGCTGGTGTTCCCGCCGTATCTGCCCGGTGCGGCCCTCGGCGACCTGGCCGCCGGCATCGGGGTGGACCGCGCGCGGTTCGTCGACCTTGAGGGGCAGGGCTTCACCACCGACCCGTTCACCTCGACGCTGCCCTACCAGATCGCTGACGCCCGCAAGCGTGGCCTGGTCAAGCCCGGCGACGTCGCGCTGGTCATGGCGGTGGGCTCGGGCGTCGAGGTCGGCTGCACCACCTACCGGTTCTGATCGGTATGCGCGCATTCGTCACCGGCGGAACCGGTTTCGTCGGCTCAAATCTGGTGGCCGCACTGCTGGATCGCGGTATGGAGGTCCGGGTGCTGCGGCGGGCCACCTCGCCGATGGCCGCACTGGAAGGCCTGGACTGCGAGACCCGGATCGGCGACGTGAACGACGGTGTGGACGCGCTGGCCGAGGCGATGGCCGACTGCGACTGGGTCTTTCACACCGCGGCGATCTCGGACTACTGGCGTTACCGCACCCAGACCCGGCTGTACCGCACCAACGTCGACGGCACCCGTGACATGGCTGCGGCCGCTCTGCGCGCCGGGGTGAAGCGCTTTGTCTACACGAGTTCGCTTGCTGCCCTGGGTGTTCCGAAGCGGGGGCATGTGCTGGTGGAGACCGATGAGTTCAACATCCGGCCGCGGAGGTTCCCCTACGGGCATAGCAAGCACCTCGCCGAGGCGGAGCTGCAGAAGGCGGTTGCGGCCGGTCTGCCGGTGGTGATCGTCAACCCGTCGGTGGTGATCGGGCCCCGCGACGTCAACCGCATCGCCAGCGCGATGCTGGTCGAGGCGCAGCGCGGCCGGCTGTGGTTTGCCGCTCTGGGCGGCACGAACTTCGTGTCGGTCGACGACGTGGTGGCGGGTCATATCGCTGCCGCCGAACGCGGCCGGGTCGGGGAGCGCTACATCCTGGGCGGCGAGAACCTGCCGTTCCGTGAGGTGTTCACCGCCGCCAACGAGCTGTTCGGCCGGGGCGCCCCCTCGATCGTGTTGCCGCGCTGGGTGATTCCGGTGGCCGCGGCCGGCGTCAGTGCCGCCCGCACCGTTGTCGGGCCCAGGCTGCCGATCGACGCCCGTCAGATGCGCCTGTCGACCGCTGACATCTACGCCGACCCCGGCAAGTCCCACACCGAGCTGGGCGTGCCGTTCACCCCGTTCCGCACCGCGCTGGACAGCGGCTACCGCTGGTACCGCGACAACGGGTATCTGGATTAGCTGAGCCGCCCGAGTTCCGGCAATAGCGGCTTTCAGCCGGTTTGTTCCCAGTCGTCGGTGAAGTGCCTGGCGATGTCGTCGTAGTCCATGGCCTGGTAGCTGCGGAGTAGTCCCTCGAAGGCTTCGTCGTAGCCGGGCTCGCCGGGTTGGGGTTCGTCGAGATCCGGCCAGCCCGGTGGTGGTGGTTGGGGGTCGGGCTCGTCGGCGTCGAGTGGGGCGCGGTGATACTCGAGGGTGGCTTCGATGAGGTGGAAGGGGTTGATGCGGGGTTGGCCGTGGTCGAGTGTGGGTGGGGGGATCCATTCGACCCGGCCGGACTGTCCGAGTTGGGTGGTCCAGCCCTGTTCGGTGGCCATCCGGTTATCCGGGGCGCAGGCGAGTGCGAGCTTGTCGACGTCGGTCTGGCCGTTGTTGGCCCAGTCGTTGTCGAGGTGATGGGCCTGGCACAGGTATCCCGGCACGGTGCATCCGGGTCGGGTGCAGCCGCGGTCGCGGGCGTGCAGGACGATGCGTTGATCGGCTGAGGCGAGGCGTTTGGTGCGGCCCAGCCACAGGGCTCGGCCTTGCCCGTCGAAGATGCTCAGGTAATGGTGCGCGTGGGAAGCCATGCGCAGCAGATCACTCATCGGCAGCAGGGAACCACCGGCGGTGTGGGCGGTGCCGGCGGCGGCCTGCAGCTCGGCCAGGGTGGCAGTGACGATCACGGTGACCGGCAGGCCGTTGAGCTGCCCGAGGTCCCCGCAGGCCAGGGTGGCCCGTAGCGCGGCCAACACCGCGTCGTGGTGGCGTTGATCGCGGGTGCGGTGATCGTGGTCGATCTGCTCCTGACTCGGGGTACCCGACACACAGGGTTGCTCGTCGGCGGCGTTGCACATTCCCGGGGCGCCCAGTTTGGCTAGCACCGGCTCCAGGGTCGCTCGTAGTTCCGGGCTGATCGTGCCGGACAGGGTGCTCAATCCATCGGCGCGTTGCGGGCCCAGTCGCAGCCCGCGCTGGGCGCGACGCTGGCGCTCGTCGGGCTCCTCGCCGTCTTGATCGAGCACGGCGATCAGGTGCGCCGCCAGGCGGCCGAAGGTTTCCGGGGCGAACAGCGTCGCCAATTCGGCCAGATCACCCTCGGCGCGCTCCCGATCCGCAGCAGCCACCCGGGCCGGGATCTTGTCCATCGCCTTGCGGGCGATCGCCACATGCTCAGGCCCGACCTGCCCGGCGGCCTGCGCGGCGGCCAGGTTCGGCAGGACCGGGTCCAAAGGCTCACCCGACATCGCGGTGCGCGGACCCAACACCGCGGCATCATCGACCCGCCGGCGGGCCTCTTTGGCGCTGATCCGCAAC
>NZ_CP084028.1:426918-574866 GCF_020181595.1 [Mycobacterium] vasticus
GGGTATTGATCGCCTCCTGCGCAGCCAGACACTCCCAAATGGTGTCCCGATCCGCCAGCGCATCCCTACCCATAAATCGAACACTAGTGCGAATATCCGACAAGTAATCCCCGGATTCGAGGCGCCGGAATTAAGGAAAGAATGAGAAAATCGGGTCTGTCCCAGACGCTGGATCTGCGCAGTGCCTCCGATAGTGTCGATCCACAGGCACGCCACCGAAAGGAGACATCATGGCGGTCACCGTCGTCGACGCAGGACCCCGGCAGGTCAGCCGGTCGGTAGAGGTTGCGGCGCCCGCGGCCGAGCTGTTCGCGATGGCGGCCGACCCCCGGCGTCATCAGGAACTGGACGGGTCGGGAACCGTCCGTGACAACGTGAAGGCGCCGGCCGAAATCGCTGTCGGGTCGAAGTTTTCGACGAACATGAAGATGTTCGGGTTGCCCTACCGCATCACCAGCACCGTGACCGCGTTCCAGCCGAACGAGCTGGTCGAGTGGCGTCACCCGGAGGGCCATCGGTGGCGCTGGGAATTCGAGGAGATCTCCCCGAACCTGACCAGGGTCACCGAGACGTTCGACTACCGCAACGGCGGCGCGCTCAAGTTGAAGTTCTACGAATTGTCCCGGTCCGTCAAGACCAATGCCGCCGGCATCGAGGCGTCGCTGACGCAGCTGTCCCGGCGCTACGTCTAGCCCACCTGCGACAGCAACAGCTCCGTCGGCGGCTGGCGCGCAATCCACGGCTGCACCGACTCGATCTGGGCGGCCAGCGAGATCAGGGTGGCCTCGTCATTGGCGCGCGACACCAGATGCACCGCCTCGGGCACACCGTCGGCACTGATCCCGGTCGGGACCGACATGGCGGGCTGGCCGCTGTAGCACTGCGAGAACGTGAACGGGATGAACTTCAGCATCCGGAGCATGGCGCGGGTCGGTCCGTACCCCTCGAAATAGCCCAGCTGCACCGGCGGCATCGCCATCACCGGGGTCATCAGAATGTCGAAGTCGGCGATCGGACGTTGCATGCGCGCGCTGATCCGGGGCTGTGCGGCGACGGCGCGACGGGCTACCCAATCCGGGACCAGCCGACTGGTGCGGGCCTCGGCCTGCATGCGGCGTTCCAGCAGTTCGGTCCGAGGCAGCCGTTCGATCTCGTGGGCGAAGCCGTTCATGAACAGCGACAGCACCGCGGCGATACCCAGCACCGGGTAGACCGGGTCGCGTTCGACCACCTCGTGGCCCAGCGAACGCAGCAATTCGGCGGTCTCCAACACCGGCCGGCGCACCTCGTCGCTCACGTGCACCGGGACCACCGGCTTGAACGACATCGCGATTCGCAGCGGCCGCGTCGGCGCCAACAGCGCATCCATCAACGGCGGTGCCGGTGGGGGAGAAGGGATCTCGTCGTCGGGCTCGGGCCCGGTCATCACGTCGTGCAGCAGTGCGGCGTCGTAGACGCTGCGGGCCAGCGGACCGATGTGGTTGAGGCCGTGGAAGCGGTAGGCCCGCTCGGGTGACTCCTTGGTGCTGATCCGTCCGCGCTGCCCCTTGAGTCCGACGATCCCGCAGCAGGCTGCCGGGATCCGGATCGAGCCGCCGCTGTCGCTGCCCGTCGCGCCGGGCACCATCCCGGCCGCGACCGCCGCTGCCGAACCGCCGCTGGAGCCGCCGGGTGTGCGGTACAGGTCCCACGGGTTGCGCGTCACGCCCCAGGTCGCCGATTCGCAGACCGGGTAGGCGCCGAACTCCGAGAGGTGGGTCTTGCCGATGATCACCGCACCGGCGGCGCGCAGTCGGCGCACCGCGGCACTGTCGGCACTGGCCGGGCCCACGTCAATCCCGGTGCCGCACATCGACGAAACGCCCGCGACGTCGGTGTCGTCCTTGACCGCGATCGGTACACCGGCCAGCGGAAGGTGCTCTCCGGCGGCCAGTCGCTGCTCGACCTGCGCGGCGTCGGCCATCGCCCGGTCGCCCAACACCGTGCGAAACACGTTCAGAATCGGGTCAAGTCGGGCGATCCGGTCCAGATACAGCGTCACCAGCTCCTGCGGTGTGACGTCCTTCTGCTGCACCAATTGCGCAAGGCGCGCCACACCGGCGAACGCCAAATCGTCATCGTGCGCGGCAGGCATCCTTGCGTCCTTTCCCCCTTGGGCCACAATACCTATCCTGCGCTGCGCCAAGATGTGTGCGCGGTGGCGACACACCCAGATTCGTCAGCTGGTCGCGGGCTCGATGTTGTGGTTGCGGGTGAAGCGGTTGGTCGGGTCCAGACGAGCTTTGAGTTCGGCCAGGCGGCGGTAGCCGTCCTCGCCGAAGGTGGCCCGGATGCGGTCCTGGCCTTCGTCGCCGACGAAGTTCAGGTAGGCACCGGCGGGTCCGAGCGGCCGCAGGATCTCGAACGCCTGACCAGCCCACGCGGTACAGCGGGCGGTCTCGGCGGGATCGGTCCAGGTCGTCATCAGATGGATGATGTACGGGTGCTGCCGGGTGACGACGGCCGTCGACTCGGGCGGCACCCGGCTGGCGTAACCACCCAGCCGGATCAGGTGCAGCCGGGTCTGTGCCGAGGGCCGCGACCGGCCCAGCAGCGCGATACGACGGATCGCCTCATCGGTGAGCTCGGTGACGAACAGCGACTTCCAGTAGTTCAGCCAGCCGTACGGCGCCGTGTAGTCCAGGGCCTGCTGCCACGTCGAATAGTCCAGCTTGTGCTGCACCGCCACCACCGGCTTGTCCGCCACACCGCGCACATTCAAAAGGGCGCTGACCTCGTCGCTGCCGACCTGGTCGGTCCGCGTCGAACAGGCCAGCACGTTGACCAGCGACTGTCCCGTGGTGAAGTCGGAGGAGAAGTCGAGGATGGACGCCAGGTGATCGGGCGCGTTGTCCATCTGGGCCCGGAAGTGCTTCAGCGCCGCCTCGGCGTCGGTGTCGGGGTAGGACTGCACCCCGGCCACCACACCGTCGATCGGATGCAGTCGCAACGTGAACTGCGCCACGACACCGAAGTTGCCGCCACCACCGCGCAGGCCCCACAGTACGTCGGCGTTCTCGGTCTCGCTGACCGTCATGACCTCGCCGGAAGCCGTCACCAGCGTGGCGCCGATCAGGTTGTCGCAGGTCATGCCGTGGGCGCGGGACAGCCATCCGATGCCGCCACCGAGGCCGAACCCGCCGACACCGGTCGTCGAGACCACCCCGCCGGGGGTGGCCAGACCGTGGACGCTGGTGACCCTGTCCACGTCACCCCAGTTGGCACCGGCGTCGACGTAGGCTACCCGCGCCTCGGTGTCGACCCGCACCTCGCGCATCAGCGACAGGTCGATCACGATCCCGCCATCCGTGGTCGAGTGGCCGGCGACGCTGTGACCGCCGCTGCGCACCGCGATCTCGGCGCCGGAGTCCACCGCGTAGCGCACGGCGGCGACGATGTCGTCGGCGGAGCGGCACTGCAGCACCACCTGTGGCCGCTTGTCGATCATGCCGTTGAAGACCTGACGCACTTTGTCGTACAGGCGATCACCCGGGTAGATGGCATCGCCGGTGAAGCCGGGCACGGTGGGGGCGTTCGCTGTCATTGCATCCTTCGTGTCGGCCGTGGGGACGGCGTTGCTCACTCGTCGCGAAGCTCGGTGGCCGGGGTGGACCGGGTGCTCTTCCAGGCCGGGATGATGGCCGCGAAGACCGCGGCGACGGTGGCCAGCGCCGCGTACATCAGTGCGTCGGTCCAGGGGAACACCAGCGGTGTGACCAGTCCGACGTTGACGACGGCCGCGCGGCGCACCGCTTCGGAGATCGCGATCGAGAGCACCCCGCCGAACAGCCCGCCGGCGGCGCCGGCGATGACGGCCTCGATGGTGGTGATGCTGAACACCCGCAACCGGGTGGCGCCCAGCGCCTGGATCAGCGCGACCTCGCGCTTGCGTCTCATGCCGACCAGCAGCAGCGTCGAGAGCACCGAGACGAAGGCGATGGCCAGCAGACCGAACTTCAGGGTGTTCAGCGGGGTCAGGTACCGGCCGATCGAGGTGGCGATGTCCGAGGCGTAGCCGGCGGTGTCGACCGCTTTCACGGGTTGGTCGAACTGCGCCCCGCTGATGCTGTCGATGACCTCGTCGGAGCTGAATCCGTCCGCCGGGGTCGCGAAGATCAGCCCGGCGGGCTGCGGGCCGTAGATCTGCTCGGCGATCGAGTACGGCATATAGATGCGCCGGCCGCCGTATTCGGGGGTGGCAACAATGGTGCCGATACCCATCGCCTGGGCGTCGAGTCCACTTCCGAATACGAGTGTGTCACCGATGTGGAGACCCTTCTCGCGCGCAAGCACGCTGCCGATGACGACTTCATTGGCTTTCTGACTCGCCTCGGGGGATTGACCGGCGAGTAATCCGAATGGAAATGTCGGCCGGTCCTGAGCCTGAATATGCGCCAGCGACCCGTCCTTGAGACTGATCTCGATTTCGGCCATCCGCTCGGTTTTCGCCACCCCGGCCAGCGCGTTGAGTTTGTTGACCGTCTGCGGGGCGAATCGGGCGTCAATGGGCCCGTAGTCGGCGAACTGCGTGGTGGTGATGGCGATACGGCCGTCGGCCTGCGACTCGGCGACCTTGGTGGCACCCATGTGGATCGCGACCAGGAACCCGGACAGCAGGATGGCCACCACCACGGGTACCGCGATCGCGCCGGAGATGGCCGCGGTGCGCGACCGGTCGGAGCGCAGCGCGTTGAGCGCAATCGTGACCGAGGCCCCGTGCGACTTGTCCGACTTGGGCCGCAGGCTGGTGATAGCCTGCGCACTCAGATAGGCGGTGGCCAGCAGCAGGCCGATCAGGGCGACGACGGCGCCGAGGTCGGCGATGATGGCCTGCCAGGCCGCCAGAGCCCCGGACAGCGTGGCCAGCCGGGCGGCGATCACTCCGCCGAGCCCGATGGCCAGCAGCAGCAGTGCTTTGAACCAGATCTTGCGCTGGCTGGTCTGCTCCTGAGCCGCCCGCCCGGACAGTTCGGCCGCGATCGGGGTGTTCGACGCCGACAGCGCCGGGCCCAGTGCGGCCCCGATCGCCAGCACGATGCCGGCGATGATGCCGGCCACCAGGATCGCCGGTTTGAGGACGACCGGGACGGTGACGCCGACGAAACGCTCGGTGAGTTCGCTGGCACTGGCCACGATGGGTTCGGAGATCACGACGCCGGTCGCCACGCCCATCGCCGAGCCGACCGCGCCCAACAGGCCCGCCTCGCTGAGGAATCCGGTCATGATCGACGCCGGTGACGCGCCCAGCGCGGAGGCGATGGCGATCTCGCGGCGGCGTTCCTCTACCGACAGCCGGGTGATCTGCGTGATCAGGATGACGCCGACGCCCACCGAGATCAGGGCGAAGATGCCCAGCAGCGGCAGCAGGACGTCGTTGACGTTGTAACCGCGGGCCGGCTCGCTGCGGGGCTGCACGCTGTAGGTGGGCCCCAGGGTGGTCTTCAGGTTCCGCTGGACCGCGTCGGCGTCGGCATCCTTGGTCAGCGTCACGTAGATCATGTCGACCCGGTCGCCGCGGGCGAACTGGGTCTTGGCCATGCTCAGCGGCAGCACTGCGACCAGGCCGTTGTTGACGTTGTCGAGGTCGGATACCCGCTGGAACTTCTCCAGCGAGAGCTGCCCGACGTCGGTGACCAGGCTTGCCGAGGAGTCCAGCTTGTCGCCGAGCACCTGCGAGATCGCCGGAGGCGGCTCGTGCTGGCCGGACTGGCAGACCTTCGGGTCGACGATCCACTGCGCCGAGCAGTCGGCGCCCAGGGCGAGCCCGAAGGTCTCCTTGCCGTCGTTGCGGATCATCGTCACACCGCGGATGACGGGCACCACGGCGGCGACGCCGGGAACCGTACGGGCGTTCTCGATGACGGACGGGCTGATGCCGCCACGTGTCGCGGCGCCCACCACGCGCACCGGTGCGGGCCCGGCGATCTGGTAGCCGACGTCGTCGACGGCCTTGGAGACGCTGGTGACCTCGATCATGACGGCCACCACCACGGCGACGCCGCCGCCGAGTGAGAATGCCGCCAGTGCGGCCCGGAATGCGTGTTTACGAACGGCCCGAAAATTGATAATCCGGAGCAGGCCGAAAGTCGCGGCTAATGTTCCGCGAGCCATGACACATTGTTGGGCGTGTGTGCCATTCCGCTGTCGGTTTCAATTTCGCCGTCGAGTAGCGAAACCAAACGCGGGGCGTCGTCGGCGATTTTCCGGTCGTGGGTTACCAGAACAATTGTCTGGCCGGCTGCATTGAGGTTATACAGCGCGTCCATGACGCGCTGTCCGTTATTGGTGTCGAGATTACCGGTCGGCTCGTCGGCGAGAATGACATCGGGCTTCATGAACAATGCCCGGGCCACGGCCACGCGCTGCTGCTCGCCGCCGGACAGCTCCGACGGGGTGCGCTTGGACTTCGCGGCCAGGCCGACCTGGTCGAGCAGGCTCATGGCATGGGCGTGCTGTTCGCGGCCGGATCGGCCGGCCAGCAGGCCCGGCAGCATGACGTTCTCCGCGACCGTCAGGCCGGCCAGCAGGTTGAAGGCCTGGAAGACGTAGCCGAGGGTCTGGCATCGCACGGTGGCCAGCTGCTTGCGGGACAGCTGCGAGACGCTCTGACCGTTGATCATGACGTCGCCGGAGGTCGGAAGGTCCAGCAGGCCGAGGATGCTCAGCAGCGTCGACTTGCCCGACCCCGACGGACCGACCAGCGCGACGAATTCGCCGCGGGTGATCTGAAGATCGATGTTGCGCAATACCGGCGTCGCCGAATCGCCTTCACCGAACTGCTTGTTCAGGCCGCGCGCCTCCAGAACCACCGGGGGCCGAAGAAGAACCGGCGCGGCGTGTCCGTTATGGTCCAGATCTATATCGATGGTGTGCATCTCGGTCCTGATCATGAATCTCCATCGGGCGTGTGTAGGACAGGATCATGCCTGCGTAGGGCGAGTTCCTCAATATCCATAGCCCGACCCCGACGGTCCTGCGCTACGCGATGGTCAAACCCGATCATACCGATCTGGGCGCTCGGCCAAAAATCATTTCTGCGTGACTCCGCACACGCTCGGGTGGGAAAACCGGCCGTTCAGCCCGCTTTCCTGCTGGTGACGAACCGATAGCCACAGAAGCGGACACCTCCGGCGTCGATCAGCCCGGTAGGTCTCGTGCGGCCCGGGTTGCAGGATGCTCGGCCACCAGCCCCAGCTCGTTTCGGCGCGCACAGATCGCGGCCAGCTCGCCGTAGGCCTTCTCGCCCAACAGTTCGGTGAGCTCCGGTGCCAGGCTCTGCCAGACCTGCCTGCTGCCGACGTGCGCAGCCGGGTCGCCCGAGCAGTACCAGTGCAGGTCTGCGCCGCCGGGGCCCCAGCCGCGCCGGTCGAACTCGGTGATCGTGGTCTTGAGGATCTCGGTGTCGTCGGGGCGGGTCACCCACTCCTGGCTGCGCCGGATCGGCAGCTGCCAGCACACCTCCGGCTTCATGGTCAGCGGCTCCACCCCCAGCCGCACCGCCTTGATGTGCAGGGCGCAGCCGGCGCCGCCGGCGAATCCGGGCCGGTTCAAGAAGATGCAGGCGCCCTTGACGGTTCGGGTGCGCAGCTGCTGCTCGCCGTCGTTCTCGTCGAGTTCCAGGTAGCCCTTGCGGCCCAGGCCCTTGTCGCGCAGCTGCCAGTCGGCGTCAGTGAGTTTCGACACCGCGTCGTCGAGGTTGGCGCGATCGTCGTCGTCGCACAGGAACGCACCGTGCGAACAGCATCCGTCGTCGGGGCGTCCGGACACGATGCCCTTGCAGGCCGCGGTGCCGAAGACGCACGTCCAGCGCGAAAGCAGCCAGGTCAGATCGGCCGCGATCAGGTGTTCGGGGTTGTCCGGGTCGTAGAACTCCACCCATTCGCGGGCGAAGTCCAGGCCGACCTCACCGGGGCGGGGGCTGGGTTGCGCTGGGGTCACAGAACTCCACGCTAGACCAGAAATTCGCGACGACGGCGCGTCGCCCCACTAAGTTGGGTGCGTGCGATTAGGCGTGCTCGACGTCGGCAGCAATACCGTCCACCTGTTGGTGGTCGATGCCCACCGGGGCGGTCACCCGACCCCGATGAGTTCGACCAAGGCCACCTTGCGGCTGGCGGAGGCAACCGACAGCTCAGGCAAGATCACCCGGCGCGGTGCCGACAAGCTGGTGTCCACGGTCGGCGAATTCGCCAAGATCGCCGCCAGCTCGGGCTGCGCCGAACTGATGGCGTTCGCCACCTCGGCGGTGCGTGATGCGTCCAACTCCGAGGAGGTGCTGACCCGGGTGCGCTCGGAGACCGGGGTCGGCCTGCAGGTGTTGGCGGGGGAGGACGAATCCCGACTCACCTTCCTGGCGGTGCGGCGCTGGTTCGGTTGGAGCGCCGGGCGGATCATCAACCTCGATATCGGCGGCGGTTCGCTGGAGATGACCAACGGTGTCGACGAGGAGCCGGATGTGGCGCTGTCGCTGCCGCTGGGGGCCGGCCGGCTCACCCGGGAGTGGCTGGGCGAGGACCCGCCCGGCCGGCGCCGAGTGGGCATGCTGCGGGACTGGCTGGACACCGAGCTGGCGGGCGCTGCCGCGGTCGTCCTCGACGCCGGCGTCCCGGATCTGGCGGTGGCCAGCTCCAAGACATTTCGTTCGCTGGCCCGGCTCACCGGAGCGGCGCCGTCGGCTGCCGGGCCGCGGGTACGGCGCACTTTGACCGCCACAGGCCTTAGGCAGCTCATATCATTCATCTCTAGGATGACCACGGCAGATCGTGCCGAATTGGAAGGGGTCAGTGCCGACCGGGCACCGCAGATCGTGGCGGGCGCCCTGGTGGCGGAGGCGAGTATGCGAGCGCTGTCGATCGAAGCGGTTGAGATTTGCCCGTGGGCACTGCGGGAGGGCTTGATCATGCGCTGGCTCGACAGCGAAGACGACGCCACCCTGCTGGAGTCGTCGTCGATGGAGATGGCGGCCCGCGGGACGGAGGGACACCGGCGATGACCGGACCCAAACCCGACCCCCGCGACATCGAGACGCGGCCGATCTCGGTCGCCGAACTGCTGGCCAAGAACGGCAACATCGGTGCCCCGCCGCCCGCCGGACGCCGTCGGCGCAGGCGCGGCAACGCCGACGCGGTCACCGTCGCCGAGCTGACCGGCGAGATCCCGATCATCCGCGACGACGATGCACCTCCCGAACCCGATGCTCCCGCCAGCGGGGCGCTGCCGGTCGTTGCCGCACCCGGGTTCGTCGACGACGATCGGCCGCCGACCGGGCCCCGGCCAGTTGAAAGACCGGTCGAGCCGCGCTGGCCCAAGTCGCCGATGCAGCCCGCGCGCGGCTCCGGGCCGCAGCAGAGCGCGTACCCGCGGCCGTTGCGTCGTTCCGAGCAGCCGATCGCCGAGCAGGCGCGTCCGGTGCAAGAGGACACCCGAGCCGCGGCGGCGGCGAAGGTGCCGGATCCCAGCTCCGCCTCTCCTTCGTCGAGCCTCGCTGAACTACCGGGTTCGGGAGCCGAGCAGATGCGGCCGGATCCGGTCGACAGCTATGACCTGGGCGTCGCCCTAGACGTCGAGGCCATCAAGGCTATTGACGCCGGTGCCCGCGACGCCGATCTGCCCGTTGAGGACTCGGCGTTCATCCGCTCCTACCTGAACCCGTCCGGCGTCAGCCTGGACCGGTCGATCCGGCCGTTGCGCAGAGCGGGCCGCGGCGATGACCTCGACGATGAAATCGCGGTTGATCTGGACGATTCCGTCCGGGCGGAAGCCGGCGACGACCGCGACGACCGCGAGGATTTCGACCGCGACGACGATTACGACGACGCCCCCGTCGGGCCGACGGGAGTGGTCGGCGGAGCCCTGGTGGTGTTCCAGTCGATCCTGGCGGTCGCATTCGGCGGTGGGCTGTTCATCGCATTCGACCAGTTGTGGCGGTGGAACAGCATCGTCGCGCTGGTGCTCACCGTCTTGGTCACGCTCGGGCTGGTGACAGCGGTGCAGGTCGTCCGCAAGACCCCCGACGTCGTCAGCACCCTGATCGCGGTCGCGGTCGGCCTGCTGGTGACTTTGGGGCCGCTGGCGCTGCACGCCGGTTAGCCGTTCACTATTAGTTCGTGCGCCCCGCCATCAAGGTCGGACTTTCGACGGCATCGGTCTACCCCCTGAAGACCGAGGCCGCCTTCGAGTATGCGGCGCGCTTGGGCTACGACGGCGTCGAGCTGATGGTGTGGGGGGAGTCGGTCAGCCAGGACGTCGGCGCCGTGCGGCGGCTGTCGCGCAAGTACCGGATGCCGGTGCTCTCGGTGCACGCGCCGTGCCTGCTGATCTCGCAGCGGGTGTGGGGCGCGAACCCGATTCCCAAGCTGGCGCGCAGCGTTCGGGCAGCCGAGCAGCTCGGTGCCCAAACCGTCGTGGTGCATCCGCCGTTTCGCTGGCAGCGGCGCTACGCCGACGGCTTCAGCGACCAGGTCGCCGAGCTGGAGGCCGCCGGCGATGTGGCCGTGGCGGTGGAGAACATGTTCCCGTTCCGGGCCGACCGGTTCTTCGGCAGCGAGCAGTCCCGCGAGCGGATGCGCCGCCGGGGCGGCGGACCGGGCGTGGGCGTTTCTGCGTTCGCGCCGTCCCACGACCCGCTGGACGGCAACCACACCCACTACACCCTGGACCTCTCGCACACCTCCACCGCCGGCACCGACGCGCTGGAGATGGCGCGGCGGATGGGCTCGGGCCTGACCCACCTGCACCTGTGCGACGGCACCGGGTTGCCGGCCGACGAGCATCTGGTGCCGGGCCGCGGCGACCAGCCCGCCGCCGAGGTGTGCCAGCTGCTGGCCGCGGGTGACTTCGTCGGCCACGTGGTGCTGGAGGTGACCACCTCGCAGGCCCGCTCGCCCCATGAGCGTGAGGCGCTGCTGACCGAGTCGCTGCAATTCGCCCGGACGCACCTGCTGCGCTGACCGAAGGGACATCGAATGGGCCTGTTCGCCGACGCCATGCGGCTCACCCCGATCGCCGAAGAAGCCGACGGTATGAGCTTCGACGGCGCGCTCAACGAACACTGGACCATCGGTCCGAAGGTGCACGGCGGCGCCATGCTGGCGTTGTGCGCCAATGCCGCCCGCACCACCGTTGGCGGCGGGCTGCAGCCGGTCGCGGTGTCCGCCAGCTACTTGTGGGCGCCCGACCCCGGCCCGATGCGGCTGGTGACCACGGTTCGCAAGCGCGGTCGCCGGGTCAGCCTCGTCGACGTCGAACTCAACCAGGGCGAGCGCACCGCGGTGCGCGCCGTCATCACCCTGGGTGAGCCTGAACACCAGGCACCGCCCCTGCTGTCGTTCAACCCGGTGGTGCCGTTGATGACGCCGGAGCCGCCGCCCGGCCTGGAGCCGATCGGTCCGGGGCATCCGATGGAGCACATCGTGCACCTGGCGCATGGCTGCGACATCCGGCCGGCGTTGACCACGCTAGGCCCGCGCACCGATGGCGGCCCGCCGGTGATCGAGATGTGGGTGCGGCCCAAGGACGACCCACCCGATGTGCTGTTCGCGCTGCTGTGCGGCGACGTGTCCGCGCCGGTGACGTTCGCCGTCGAGCGCGCCGGTTGGGCGCCCACCGTGCAGCTCACCGCCTACCTGCGGGCCGTCCCGGCCGACGGCTGGCTGCGGGTGATCTGCAGTTGTGTGGAGATCGGCCAGGACTGGTTCGACGAGGACCACACCGTCGTCGACTCAGCGGGGCGGATCGTGGTGCAGTCGCGCCAGTTGGCGATGGTCCCGGTCCAGTAGCCTGTCGCAATGTCCAGAATCGCGATCATCGGCGGCGGCAACATGGGCGAGGCCCTGCTGGGAGGTTTGCTGGCGGCGGGGCACCCGGTCAAGGACCTGGTGGTGGCCGAACGCTTCGCGGATCGGGCTCGGCAGCTCTCCGAGAAGTACTCGGTGCTGGTGACCTCGGTCGCCGACGCGATGGAGAACGCCCCGATCGTGATCGTCGCGGTGAAGCCGCAGGACGTGGACAGCGTCGTCGCGGAATTCGCCAAGAATGTCACCGCGTCCTCCGGCGACAGTGCCGACCAGGTGCTGGTGACCATCGTCGCCGGCGTCACCACCGGGTACGTCGAGTCCAAACTGCCCGCCGGTGCCGCGGTGATCCGGGTGATGCCCAACACCCCGGTCAAGGTCCGTGCCGGGGCCAGCGGGCTGGCCAGGGGCCGGTTCGCCGGCGACGAACAGGTCGACGAGGTGGCCGCGCTGTTCGAGGCCGTCGGCACCGTGGCGATCGTGCCGGAGGAACAGCTCGATGCGCTGACCGCGGTGTCGGGTTCCGGGCCGGCCTACTTCTTCTTGATGGTGGAGGCCCTGGTGGACGCCGGGGTCGCGGTCGGCCTGAGCCGGCGTACGGCGACCGATCTGGCGGTGCAGACCATGGCTGGAGCGGCACAGATGCTGGCCGAGGAGCGCAGTGCGGCGTCGGGCGAGGCCGGTGTGGCCATCGACACCGCGGCGACGGGGCTCAGGGCCATGGTGACCTCGCCCGGTGGCACCACCGCGGCCGGAGTTCGGGAGCTGGAGGCCGGCGGGTTCCGGACGGCGGTGGACAGGGCGGTACAAGCTGCGAAAAACCGCTCTGAGCAGCTAAGAATTACATCGGAGTAGTTCACTTATTTTTCACATTTTGGCCCTCACCAGTCGCAGAAACCCCATTCGTCCCGCTATCCTCCTCTATGTCTGTGCGTGTGGGGTGCAGCGGAGGGGAAGCCGCTGAGACTGCACGTGCCTGATTGAAATGGGTAGCGATGACGTCTGCGAACGGGCCTTCGGCGCGGGACACGGCACAATTTCTCACGGTGGCCGAGGTGGCCGCGCTGATGCGGGTCAGCAAGATGACGGTGTACCGCCTGGTGCACAACGGCGAGTTGCCCGCGGTACGGGTTGGACGGTCCTTCCGGGTGCACGCCAAGGCTGTGCACGACCTGCTGGAGACCTCCTTCTTCGACGCGGGCTGAATGTCCGTCGACAGGTAAGCGCCCCCCGGGCGTCGCCGCACGGCGACGCCCGGGGTCGGCCTTGTCGTCGGTCCGGGTCAGGTGCCGGTTTTCTGCTGCGCGCCTGTCTACGGGTAAGGTGACCGGGTCGATCACGTTCAGCGGCGCCGCTGCGACAGCGGTGCGAGCAGAAGCAGATAGCGGAGTTCATGGGTTCAGTCATCAAGAAGCGGCGCAAGCGCATGTCGAAGAAGAAGCACCGCAAGCTGCTTCGCCGTACCCGGGTCCAGCGCAGAAAACTCGGTAAGTAAGCCCGCTTGGCGTCTTGATCGCCGGTACAGCTTTGACGGCAAGGCCGTTAGGCTGGCGGGGTGGATGAGGTCGGGCCGGCTGGCGGCAGCACGCGAAGCGACGTCCGGCACTACCCCAAGGTTGTGTTGGTCACCGGCGCGTGCCGGTTCCTGGGCGGCTACCTGACCGCCAGACTCACCCAGAATCCGTTGATCAACCGGGTGATCGCAGTCGACGCGGTCATGCCCAGCAAGGACATGCTGCGCCGGATGGGGCGCGCCGAATTCGTTCGCGCCGACATCCGTAATCCGTTCATCGCCAAGGTGATTCGCAACAGCGAAGTGGACACCGTGGTGCACGCGGCGGCGGCCTCCTATGTGCCGCGGTCCGGCGGCGGCGCGGCGCTCAAGGAACTCAACGTGATGGGCGCCATGCAGCTGTTCGCCGCCTGTCAGAAGGCGCCCTCGGTGCACCGCGTGGTGCTCAAGTCGACGTCGGAGGTCTACGGTTCCGGCTCGCGTGATCCGGTGCTGTTCACCGAGGACAGCACGGGGCACCGGCCGCCCAGTGGCGGCTTCGCCCGGGACAGCGTGGACATCGAGGGCTACGTGCGCGGGCTGGGCCGGCGCCGGCCCGACATCGCGGTGACCATCCTGCGGATGGCCAACATGATCGGCCCGGCCATGGACACGGCCCTCTCGCGCTACCTGAGCGGGCCGCTGGTGCCGATGGTGCTGGGCCGCGACGCGCGGCTACAGCTGCTGCACGAGCAGGACGCGCTGGGCGCGCTGGAGCGGGCGACCATGGCGGGCCGGGCCGGGACCTTCAACGTCGGCGCCGACGGCATCATCATGATGTCGCAGGCGATCCGCCGGGCGGGCCGCGTCACGCTGCCGCTGCCCGGGTTCGGATTGTGGGCCATGGACTCGCTGCGGCGGGTCGGAAACGCCACCGAGATCAACCGCGGGCAGCTGGACTATCTCAGCTTTGGCCGGGTGATGGATACGACTAGGATGCGTAGTGATCTCGGGTACAGCGCCAAGTGGACGACCGCTGAGGCATTCGACGATTACATCCGGGGGCGGGATCTCAACCCGATCATCGATCCCGAATGGGTCCGTTCGGTGGAGCGACGAACAGTCAGCGTGGCGCAACGCCTGGGTCGCATCAATGGCAACAGGGGACTGGGAGGTCAACCCAATGGCCAATGAATCAGGGGCCAAAGTAATTCCGCTGCACAAGAATTCGGGATCCGCTCGTCGGCACCCGTCGACGGTGTCCCGTCGGACGGGTCGGGTATCGACTGAGCACTCGGCCGCCGTTCGTGACATCGATGAGCATCGTGGCGACGCGGACGGCTCGCCCGCCGGGGACGCGACGCCGGGCGAGTTCGCCCGGGCGGTGGCCGCGGCCGCCGCGTTCCTGCGTGAGCGGATCACCGGCGACTACCAGGTCGATGAGTTCGGATTCGACCCGCACTTCAACGAGGCCATCGCGCTTCCGCTGCTGCGGTTCTTCTTCAACGACTGGTTTCGCGTCGAGGTGAGTGGAATCGAGAACCTGCCCGTTGACGGGCCCGCGCTGCTGGTGGCCAACCACGCGGGGGTACTGCCGATGGACGCCCTGATGCTCTCGGTGGCGGTGCGTGATCACCACCCCGCGCAGCGCAACCTGCGGATGCTGGCCGCCGACCTGGTGTTCGACCTGCCGGTGATCGGACCGGCCGCACGCAAGGCCGGTCACACCGTGGCCTGCAACGCCGACGCCAACCGGCTGCTGGCCGCCGGCGAGCTCACCGCGGTGTTCCCCGAGGGCTACAAGGGCCTGGGCAAGCGCTTCAAGGACCGCTACAAGCTGCAGCGGTTCGGTCGCGGAGGTTTCGTTGCGGCGGCGCTGCGCACCAAGGCGCCGATCGTGCCGTGCTCGATCGTCGGGTCCGAGGAGATCTACCCGATGCTCACCGATGTCAAGCTGCTGGCCCGGCTGCTCGGGGTGCCGTACTTCCCGATCACCCCGCTGTTCCCGCTGGCCGGCCCGGCCGGGCTGGTGCCGCTGCCGTCCAAGTGGCACATCGCGTTCGGCGAGCCGATCGAGACGGCCGACTACGAGCCCGGAGCCGCCGAGGACCCGATGGTCACCTTCGAGCTGACCGACCAGGTGCGCGAGACCATCCAGCACACGCTGTATCGGCTGCTGGCCGCCCGCCGCAACGTGTTCCTGGGCTGACTTTCCCCTCGACCGCGAACGTGCGGGTTTGTCCGCAACACGCCGCGATTCGGCGTACAACTGTGCACGCTCGGCGGGGGTTGGAAGCTACTTCTTGCCCAGCGCCCGGTCGCGCATCGCCTCGATGTTGGCGATCGTCCTGGCCTGCGTGTCGGCGTCCTGGTTGGTCGACTCGCCGAGCATGGTGACCACGCTGGTCACCACCGGCTTGCCTTCGGCGTCGGTGACCTCGCTGCGGACTTCGCTGACTACTGTGCCGTGCGACTCGATCACCGAGTCGAGGTAGGTGTCGAAGAACAGTTTGTCGCCGGCCACGATCGGCCGGTGGAAGGTGAACTTCTGATCGCGGTGCAGCACCCGCGCGATGTTGATCGGGAGGTCGAACTTGTCGAAGATCTCCAGCTGCACCTGCCGGCCGGCAACGGCCAGGAACGTCAGCGACGCCACCAGTCCGGGGTAGCCGTCCTCGGTGGCGGCGGATTCCTCGAAATGGGAGGGGTGGTCGTCTTTGACCGAGCGGGCGAACTCGCGAATCTTCTCCCGGCCGACCTCGAAGTAGTCCGGGAACCGGTAGTGCGTTCCGATGATCCCCTGCGACTCGACGTGTACTGACATGCCCGTTTACCCCTCTGCCCGCCGTGGTGTTCGGCGGCGGAAGTTTATCAGCGGGCAGGTCAGCCGCGCTCGTTCCGGTGCGCCACGGTGCCCGATTCGGTCGCCCCGGCCTCGCGCCCTCCGCAGGCTACGGGCGCTCGTTCCGGTGCGCCACGGCCGCCGCCAGGGCCCCGCCGACGGCCCCCAGCGCCAGCGCCGACGGCACCCCGATGCGCGCCGCCCGCCGCGCGGTGCGGAAGTCACGGATCTCCCAGCCCCGCGCGCGGGCCGTCGCACGCAGCGCCGCGTCCGGGTTGATCGCCACGGCCGTGCCCACCAGCGACAGCATCGGGACGTCGTTGAAGCTGTCCGAGTAGGCCGTGCAGCGCCGCAGGTTCAGGCCTTCGCGGATCGCCAGCGCCCGCACCGCATGCGCCTTGCCGGGCCCGTGCAGGATCTCGCCGACCAGCCGGCCGGTGAACACCCCGTCGACTGACTCGGCGACGGTGCCCAGCGCGCCGGTCAGGCCCAACCGGCGGGCGATGGTGTCGGCCAGCTCATGGGGGGTGGCGGTGACCAGCCACACCTGTTGGCCGGCGTCGAGATGCATCTGCGCCAGATCCCGGGTGCCGGGCCAGATCTTGTCGGCGATGATCTCGTCGTAGATCTCCTCGCCGAGCTCGACCAGCTCCGAGACCGGGCGGCCCTCGATGAACGCCAGCGCCTTGCGCCTCCCGGCGGCGACGTCTTCGCTGTTCTCGCGGCCGGTGAACTGGAACTTGGCCTGGGCGTAGACGAATCCGACGACGTCGCGGTAGGTGAAGTAGTTGCGGGACGCCAGTCCGCGGCCGAAATGCACCATCGACGAGCCCTGGACCAGGGTGTTGTCGACGTCGAAGAACGCGGCGGCGGTCAGATCCACCGGGGCGGCGACATCGACATCGACATCGACATCGACTTTGACGTCGGCTGTGTCGGCGATGTCGTCGGTGGCGGCGAAGTCCCCGTCGGCCGGGCCCGGTAGAGCCATCCCCGACTCCTTCCGCGTGATTGCCGGCGACCGGTCGTCCGGCCGCCATCAACCCTAACCGGCTGCACCGCCGATGACCCCCAGGTGATCGTGCAGATCACCTTTGAGGTCGAACATCGAATAATCCCGGAAGGTGAACCGCCAGACGCCGTCGACCCGCTCGAATTCGTCGTGGTAGCGACCGGCCGCGATCACCTGCAGCGCAATCTGTTCGGTCTGCTGCAGGACCGTGTAGTAGGACCGGCAGGTAGCGGTCCCGGCCGCCTCGTCGATGTCGAGGATCGGATTGGTGACGACGTGCTTGGTGCGCGGGGTGCCGTCGGCGTGGATCTTCACCATTCCGCGCCACAGATCCAGGATTCCGGCGTGATCGAGGATGACGGCCCCGTCGGGGTCGGCCTTGATCCGGGCGTGGGTGAAGAGCGCGGCGGCGCCGTCCAGGTCGCCGGCGTCCATCAGTTCGGCGTAGCGGTACAGCAGGTTGGTGATCGACACCGAGCTGGGATTCATGGCCGGAACTCCTTTCGCAGATCTTCGCGGTGCTTCAGTTCCTTCGTCGATGTCAGGCTGATACCAATCAGACAGTCGTCTTTGACGCGAATTCCGAAGGTCAGCTCTCCCCATTCGTAGGGCACCACCCAACCGAATGTCTCGTAGGCGGAGTGGCCCGTCACTCCGTAAGTCAATTCAACTGAGGGGTAGTGCTCCTTGACCATGTCGATCGTGATGCAGGAGGTGGATTCGATATCAAATCCTGCGAAATCCCATCCGTTTGAATCGATTCCAAGCGAAGCGCCGGCAACTGTGACGTCTGGGCTGAGACGCACCGTCTCGCTGTCCCAGCGCCCCGGTGTTTCTGGGTCCTCGACCAACGGGGTGGCGAGCAGTTCTTCCATCTTCGCCACGGTCAACGGGACCAGGTTTACCGCGCGCTCCGCCAACTGCCACACATCATGGGGTGGTTCCGAACCGGTCACGGCAGTCCCTTTCTCCAGCTTTGTGCATCCGGCGGTGAGGCAGGCGATGGTGAGGACAGCTGCGAGCCATCTCATTTGGCGGGACAACCCTGGCCGTAGTAGTCGTGATAGGTGCTGGCCGGCTCGGTCGACGGATGCAGTGAGCCGAACTCCTGGCCGATCGCGGTGATCGCGGTCTGGTAGGCGGCCTGAGTGCTGCCTGCCTGGAGATAGGTGTCGTAAATCCGTTCGAACTTGTCGTCCGAGCCGCCCGGGCGAACGATGTCCGGGCCGCCGTTCGCCAGTATCTCGCGCTCCACCTTGATCATGTTCATGGTCGCCGCGCCCTCATTGTCGAGCTGCGACTTAATGCATGATTCGCGTGCGCTTCGGTCGATTTGCGGAGGTCCGTAGAGTGCGTGTCCCATCTCATGGGAAATTGCGTTGACCAACTGTGCTGGATCATTTTTCAGGCTCGGGTCGATATTTATAATGTTTTCCTTGCGTCCAGAATCGCCATATTGAGTGTAGGTCCCCTCATTTGGCTTGAAGGTGAATTTCCATCTCTCCGCCTTGAGCTTTTCCCACTCGGCGAGCAGGGTCGGCGACTTCGACGCGATCTTCCACGCTTCGTCGTCGATGGGCAGATCGCCGGGTTTCGGGTCGCCCGACACGGTGTTGTCCCAGGGCCAGGGGGCGGGCCGGTCGGCCGGGGAAGACGAATAGCGGCCGGTCAGTGCCTGCACGGTCGCGGCCCGCGCCCGGCTGTCGGCGGCCGCATCGGCGACCACCTGATGAACCTCGCGGGTCTTGACGGCCAGGAACTGCTGGAACTGGCGGGATCCGGCTGGGGTCTCCAGGGCCGGCCAGCGGGCAGCGGCCTGTCTGATGTCAGCTTCGATCGCATCAAGGCGCCGGCGGGCGAACAGGTTGTATCGGTGGGCGCCGCGCAGCACGCCCTCGAACTCTCGGTCGGCGGTCACGGACTCCGTCAGCCGCTGCACCAGCACCGCCTCGCGCGCCCGCGCCGCATCGGCGAAAGCGCCAAGCTCGTCGGGCATAGCGACAACGTAGCGACCGCGCGCGGTGCCCGGTAGTCACTCCGATCCATGCGCCACACTGATCCCATGACTCGTCACCAGGTGCAGCTGCTGACCCGCGACGGCTGCCAGGTCTGCGAAAAGGTGCATGCCCAGCTCACTCGCCTGGCCGACGAGCTGGACTTCGACCTGCTGACCACCGACGTCGACGCCGCCGCGGCGGCCGGGGACAGCGCGCTGCGGGCCGAATTCGGCGACCGGCTGCCGGTGGTGCTGCTCGACGGCGCCGAGCACAGCTACTGGGAGGTCGACGAGCCCCGGTTACGTGCTGATCTGGCGGGTTCATGAGGTGGTTCCAGCTTAATTTGGTGGGCCAGCGTCTTAGCCTCTACCGTGGAGTGAAGTTTGTTCACTGGTGACAGCAAGGAGCGGGCCAGGTGAATCCGCCGTGAGCGTCCTGCTCTTTGGGGTCTCCCATCGCAGTGCCCCGGTCTCGGTACTCGAGCAGCTCAGCACCGCCGAATCCGATCAGATCAAGATCGTCGAGCAGGTGTTGCAGTCGCCGCTCGTCACCGAGGCGATGATTCTGTCGACCTGCAACCGGGTCGAGATCTACGCCGTCGTCGAGGCTTTCCACGCCGGGCTGTCCGCGATCGGTCAGGTGCTCTCCGAGCATTCCGGTATGTCGATGACCGACCTGACCAAGTACGCCTACGTCCGCTACAGCGAGGCCGCCGTCGAGCACCTGTTCTCGGTGGCCAGCGGTCTGGATTCGGCGGTCGTGGGCGAGCAGCAGGTGCTCGGGCAGGTGCGCCGCTCCTACGCCTCCGCTGAGGCCAACAGCAGCGTCGGCCGGGTGCTGCATGAGCTGGCGCAGCGGGCCCTGTCGGTGGGCAAGCGGGTGCACGCCGAAACCGGGATCGACGCCGCCGGCGCGTCGGTGGTCTCGGTTGCGCTGGACATCGCCGGAACCCAGTTGGGTGACAACGAATTACGCGGCCGCACCGCGGCGGTGATCGGCGCCGGCTCGATGGGCGCACTGTCCGCGGCGCACCTGGTGCGTGCCGGAGTCGAGCACATTCACGTCGTCAACCGGTCGCTGCCGCGCGCCAAGCGCCTGGCCCGCAAGATCCGCGAGAGCGGCGTCGGCGCCGACGCGCTCACCCTGGATCGGGTGCCGGCCGCGCTGACCGGCGTGGACATCGCCGTGTGCTGCACCGGCGCGGTCAGCCCGGTGGTGTCGCTGGCCGACGTGCACCACGCGCTGGCCGCCGGAAACCGCGACGAGGCCACCCAGCCCCTGGTGATCTGCGACCTGGGCATGCCGCGCGACGTCGACGCCGCGGTCGCCGGGCTGCCCGGGATCCGGGTGATCGACATGGACCGGATCCAGCGCGAACCCTCGGCGCGGGTGGCCGCCTCCGACACCGACGCCGCGCACGGCATCGTCGCGCGTGAGGTCGCCACCTACCTGGCCGGCCAGCGGATGGCCGAGGTCACCCCCACCGTCACCGCCCTGCGGCAGCGGGCCGCCGACGTCGTCACCGCCGAATTGCTGCGGCTCGACCACCGGCTGCCGGATCTGGACACCGCGCACCGCGAGGAAGTGGCGCGCACCGTGCGCCGGGTGGTCGACAAGCTGCTGCACGCCCCCACCGTGCGGGTCAAACAGCTGGCCAGCTCACCCGGTGGCGACAGCTACGCCGAGGCGCTGCGAGAGTTGTTCGAACTCGACCCGACCGCCGTGGACGCGGTCGCGACCGCCGGCGAACTGCCCGTGGTTGCCGACGGCATGGGCGTCGGCGCCGAACCAGGCTCGGCGGGGTAGCGCCTCTTGGGTGAAGTGATCCGGATCGGCACGCGGGGCAGCCTGTTGGCCACCACCCAGGCCGGAACCGTGCGCGACGCGCTGGTGGCCGCCGGTCATCCCGCGGAACTGGTGGTGATCAGCACCGTCGGCGATCGTGCCTCGGGGCCGGTCGCCGACCTCGGCGTGGGGGTGTTCACCGCCGAGCTGCGCGAGGCCATCGCCGATGACCGGGTGGACGCAGCGGTGCACTCGCACAAAGACCTGCCGACCGCGCAAGATCCCCGATTCGTGCTGGCCGCGATTCCGCGCCGCGAAGACCCTCGGGACGCGCTGGTGGCCCGCGACGGCCTGGTGCTCGGGGAGTTGCCGGCGGGCTCCGTGATCGGCACGTCCTCGCCGCGACGGGCCGCACAGCTTAGAGCACTGGGTCTCGGTTTGGAAATCCGCCCCCTACGAGGCAACCTAGACACCAGGTTGAACAGGGTAAGCAGCGGCGAACTCGATGCAATCGTGGTAGCCCGGGCGGGTCTGGCCCGAGTGGGACGCCTCGAGGTCATCACCGAGACGCTGGAGCCGGTACAGATGTTGCCGGCGCCGGCTCAAGGTGCGCTCGCGATCGAGTGTCGGGCCGACGACACCGCACTGGCGGCGTTGCTGGCGCAGTTGGACGACACCGACACCCGCGTCGCGGTCACCGCGGAGCGGACCCTGCTCGCCGAGCTGGAGGCGGGTTGTTCCGCACCGGTCGGCGCGATCGCTGAGGTGGTCGAGTCGATCGATGAGGACGGCCGTGTCTTCGACGAGCTGTCGCTGCGCGGTTGCGTGGCGGCGCTGGATGGGTCCGACGTGATCCGCGCATCCGGCATCGGCAGCCCCGATCGGGCCCGGGAACTGGGGGTCTCGGTGGCCACGGAGCTGTTCGAGTTGGGTGCGCGCGAGCTGATGGCGGACGGGAAGTACTGAAGAAGTGACTGGGAGTGGGAAATGGCTCGCCAAGTGAGCGTGCGTGGGCAGAAGCCCAAGCCGGGCCGCATCGTCTTCGTCGGCTCGGGTCCTGGTGACCCGGGCCTGCTGACGGCGCGAGCGCGAACGGCGCTGACGAACGCCGCTCTGGTGTTCATCGATCCCGACGTTCCCGAGGCGGTGCTGGCGCTGGTCGGCATCGACCTGCCTCCGATCGTCGGCCCGGTGCCGCCGGAGGCCAAGTCGGAGAAGACCGCAGATGGCGCAGACGGCCCGGCCGACGCCGACGGTGCCGACAGCGCCGAGAACTCTGCGGACACCGCCGCCGCCACGGTTGCCGGTGGAGCCGACGTGCGCCCCGCGCTGGGCGAGCCGGCCGACGTGGCCAAGATCCTGGTCGCCGAGGCCCGAGCCGGCGCCGATGTGGTGCGCCTGGTCGCCGGAGACCCGCTGTCGATCGACTCCGTGATCACCGAGGTGAACGCGGTGGCCCGCACCACTGTGCAGTTCGAGATCGTTCCGGGCCTGCCCGCCACCAGCGCGGTGCCCACCTACGCCGGCCTGCCGCTCGGCTCGTCGCACACCGTGGCCGACGTTCGCGGTGACGTGGACTGGGCGGCGTTGGCCGCCGCGCCGGGTCCGCTGATCCTGCAGGCCACCACCTCGCATCTGCCCGACGCGGCCCGCACCCTCATCGAGTACGGCCTGTCGGAGTCCACGCCGTGCGTGGTCACCAGTTCGGGCACCACCTGTGCGCAGCGCTCGGTCGAGGCCAACCTCATCGGGCTGACCGACCCCGCCGCGCTCGCCAGCATCGACCCGGTCGTCCTGCCCAACGGTCAGGAGACCTCAGCGGGGCCGCTGGTGGTGACCATCGGCAAGACGGTGAACAACCGGGCGAAGCTGAACTGGTGGGAGAGTCGCGCACTGTACAGCTGGACCGTGCTGGTGCCGCGCACCAAGGACCAGGCCGGCGAGATGAGCGACCGGCTGGTCAGCCACGGCGCACTGCCGGTCGAGGTGCCCACCATCGCCGTCGAGCCGCCGCGCAGCCCCGCCCAGATGGAAAGGGCCGTCAAGGGATTGGTGGACGGTCGCTACCAGTGGGTGGTGTTCACCTCCACCAATGCGGTGCGTGCGGTGTGGGAGAAGTTCGGCGAGTTCGGTCTGGACGCCCGCGCGTTCTCCGGGGTCAAGATCGCCTGCGTCGGCGAGGCCACCGCGGAGCGGGTCCGGGCGTTCGGGATCAGTCCGGAGCTGGTGCCGTCCGGCGAGCAGTCCTCGCTGGGCCTGCTCGACGAATTCCCGCCCTACGACGACATTTTCGACCCGGTCAACCGGGTGCTGCTGCCGCGTGCCGACATCGCCACCGAGACGCTGGCCGAGGGCCTGCGGGATCGGGGCTGGGAGATCGAGGACGTCACCGCCTACCGCACGGTGCGTGCCGCACCGCCGCCCGCCCACATCCGGGAGATGATCAAGACCGGTGGGTTCGACGCGGTGTGCTTCACCTCGAGTTCCACGGTGCGCAACCTGGTCGGCATCGCCGGCAAGCCGCACGCCCGGACCATCGTGGCGTGCATCGGACCGAAAACCGCTGAAACGGCAGCCGAATTCGGGCTGCGGGTCGACGTGCAGCCGGAGACCGCCGCGGTAGGACCGCTGGTGGACGCGCTGGCCGAGCACGCCGCCCGGTTGCGCGCCGAAGGCGCACTGCCGCCACCGCGTAAGAAGAGCCGCAGGCGTTAACCACCCGATGACCGGCTTCCCGCGGCAGCGTCCGCGCCGGCTGCGATCCACGCCGGCGTTACGCCGACTGGTGGCTCAGACGTCGTTGGAGCCCAGGCATCTGGTGCTGCCGCTGTTCGTCGCCGACGGTATAGCGGAACCGCGGCTCATACCTTCAATGCCCGGTGTCTACCAGCACACCCGCGACTCGCTGCGCGCCGCCGCCGCCGACGCGGTGGCCGCCGGGGTGGGCGGGCTGATGCTGTTCGGGGTGCCCCAGCAGGCCGACAAAGACGCCACCGGCTCGGTCGGGGCCGCTGTCGACGGGGTGCTCAACGTCGCGCTGCGCGACCTGGCCGCCGATCTGGGCGATGCCACCGTGCTGATGGCCGACACCTGCCTGGATGAGTTCACCGATCACGGCCATTGTGGTGTGCTCGATGAGCGCGGCCGGGTCGACAACGACGCGACGGTGGCCGGCTATGTCGAACTTGCTGTCGCACAAGCGGAATCGGGCGCCCACGTGGTGAGCCCCAGCGGAATGATGGACGGCCAGGTCGCCGCCATCCGCGACGGTCTGGACTCCGCCGGATTCCACGACACGGTGATCCTGGCCTACGCGGCGAAGTTCGCCTCGGCGTTCTACGGCCCGTTCCGTGACGCGGTGGCCTCCACCCTGTCCGGAGACCGCCGTACTTACCAGCAGGAGCCCGGCAACGCCCGCGAGGCGCTGCGGGAGATCACCCTCGACCTCGCCGAGGGCGCGGACTTGGTGATGGTCAAACCGGCGATGGGATACCTGGACGTGATCGCGGCCGCGGCCGAGGTGTCCAGCGTTCCGGTTGCCGCCTACCAGGTTTCGGGCGAGTACTCGATGATCGCCGCGGCGGCCGCCAACGGCTGGATCGACCTGCGTTCGGCCGTGTGCGAATCGCTGATCGGCATCCGGCGAGCGGGTGCCGACATCGTGCTGACGTATTGGGCTGCCGAAGTCTCCGGCTGGCTGACATGACCGGGCAACCGGACGTGACGGTCCGACCGGCTGACGTCGACACCGGGTTCTGGCTGTGGCTGGCCGCACTGCCGTTGATGACGACCGGATACGCGATCAGCCTGCTGACCGCCCCCGAGGTCACCGCATCGGTGGTCACCTACACGATCGTCGGGCTGACGACGGTGGTGTTGCTGGTGGTGGTGACCACCTTCCTGGTGTTGATGCGCTCCGGATACCGTTGGGCCCGAACCCTGTTGACCGGCGGCGGGATCGCCTCGGTGGTGTATTCGGTCAGTGGATTGGCCCACGCCGACGCCCGGCCGTCGGTAGCGGTGCCGCTGGCCGTCACCGGCATCATCGGGTCGGTGTTGATCGCGGCAGGGACATTCCTGTTGCACCGCACACAGTCCCAGGAGTACTTCGTCCGGTAGTCGGCTCAGCCGGCCGGCCTCACGGTGACGTCGACGGTGCCGGTGCCGTCCGAGGCGATGATCAGCACGGGGGCACCCGAAGCCGAGACGACGTGTCCGCCGGTGACGCTGACCTGGTAGCCGTCCGGGTAGATGATCTTGGGCACCGAGATCTCGGTCTGGGTCCCGGCGCCGAAGTGGCCTGCACCGCCTGCCATCTCGGTGGAGTAGCTGAAGTGGAACGTGCCGTCGGCAAAGGACCAGGACTCCGGCGTGCCGGCGATGGCCTGCGGGTACGGCTCGGCCAGCGTGGTCAGAACGGGGTTGTCGGCCTGATCGTCGACCACTCCACCGTTGAGGTTCGGGCCCATCGCGAGGCCGTAGTTCCAGTACATCCAGCCGAAGCCCTGACTGTTGGCCTCCGTGAGGGTGTCATCGATGCTGGGGGTGTACCTGGTGTTGCCGAACTCGGTGATCACCGCCGGCATGTTGTTGGGATAGGCATAGGCCGCAGCGTTGTCCTGGACGATGGTCTCCCACGCCGCGCAGCCGAAGGTGCTGTCGCCGAGCAGCGCCGTCGTCGTGCAGTAGTCGTGGAACGAGAAGACGGTGTTCTCGTCGTTCACCGTGCCCAGGTGAGTGGGTATCGGAAGGTTGCCGGACAGCGTGCTCGGTTCGATATAGACCGAGGTGTGCGGGTCGACGGACCGGATCGCCGAGGCCACCTGGTCGTAGAACGGGGTCAGTTGTTGAGCCCCGAAATAGGAATTGCCGAATATCGTTGACAGCCAGGTTGATCCAGGCCACGGTTCGTTCATGATCTCGTAGCCGGCCACGTTCGGGTCACCGGCGAAGTAGCCGGCGACGGCCTGCCACATCTGCGCGTAGTGATTCTGCAGCCCGACGCCGTCGGGTGCGTCGGAGTTGGACCAGAACGCATCCCAGGCGTGGTTCTGCGCGGGACTGATCGCGTAGGTCCACGGGAACCCGGCATTGATGTCGGGCAATCCGCCGGTCTGGACCGCCCAGTCCGGCGCACCGTCTGCGCCGAGCGAGGCGCTGTAGAGGTCCTGGTGCATGTCGAGTACCGAGTAGATGCCGTGGTTGGCCAGCGTCTGCACGGTCTGGTTGATTTCGGCCAGGTAGTCGTAGTCGATAACTCCAGGCGTCGGTTCGACGGCTTCCCAGATGATGCCCACCCGGACCGAGTTGAAGCCGTTGGCGGCCAGGAACGCCGCATCGTCGTCGTTGAACCCCTGGGCGGCCGGGTAGAACGGAGCGCCCTTGTTCACCTCGCTGAATCCGTGCAGGATGACGACGCGTCCGTCTTCGTCGGTGATCCAGGTACCGGTGGTGCCCAGGCCTGCGGCGGCCACGGCGGGCGCGCCGTCGAGGGTTCCGTAGTGGCCGACGGCACCGTGGATACCGAGCATGCTGCTGTTGCCGCCGGCGCCGCCGAGGGCGGGGAGGTCACCCGGGCCGGTGTAGGTCCCGTTGCCGGCGTCGCCGCCGTTGCCGCCGACGCCCATCAACCAGCCGGCGTCGCCGCCGTCCCCGCCGTTGCCTCCGGAACCGCCGTGGCCGCCACTGCCGCCGTTGCCGAACATGCCGGCTGCGCCGCCGGCCCCGCCCATTCCGCCGGATTCGGTATTGTCCCAACCCTTTCCGCCGTCGCCGAACAGCCAGCCGCCGTCGCCGCCATTGGCGTGCTCTGCGGTGCCGTCGGCGCCGTCGCCGATCAGGGCGCGGCCGGTCAGGGCGAGGAACGGTTGGTTGATCAGGTTGTTGACCTGCGCGCCGAGGTCGCCGTTGATCCAGTCTTCGATACCGGTGTGGATCGGGGTGTAGAAGTACTGCTGTAGCCAGACGGCCGGATCGACCGGAATGGCTGCTGCCGCACCGGGTGTAGCCAGCCCACCGAGTTCGGCGAGCACAGTGTCCCAGTGGGTGGGCGCCAGGAAGGTGTCCCAGGAGGTGGGGGACAAGACCGCGTCCCAGACGAGGTTGCCGGTGCCGGCATCGACGAACGGCGCCATGGCCGCCTCGATCGCGTCGTCGAAGTCAGCCTGAGCGGCAGGGGCCGCGGCGAGTGGAGCGATCCCGTATGTCAGGAAAGCGGCGGTGGTAGCGGCAAATCCGACCGTCCGGCTCGTCATACGGTCTTTCATCTTGACTTCCGTTTCCTAGTCGGCGGGGGTGACCGAGACGGTGACGGTGCTCGCACCGCCGTCCGAGGCGATGATCAGCACGGGGGCGCCGGCCACCGAGACGACGTGGCCGCCGGTGACGGCGACCTGGTAGCCGTTGGGGTAGTGCGACGCCGGCACCGAGATCTCGGTCTGCGAGCCGGCGGCGAAATTGGCTGTGCTGCCCGGCATCGCAGTGTTGTAGGCGAGGTGGAAGGTGCCGTCGGTGAACGACCAGGAGTTTGGGGTGCCCGCGATCGCCTGCGCGTACGGTGCCGAAGTCGCTTCCAGCCGGACCCAATCGACGTTGTCGCCGACCAGCGGCTTGCTCGGGTCGATGACCAGCGCATTTCCCGGCGCCGTGCCGGTGATCTCCGGTACCCCGTTGTAGGCCCACTGCGACCAGCCCCACATCCGTTGGTCGGCGGCGTTCATCACCATCGTGGCTTCCTCGGCGCCGTTCCCGGATCCGAACTCCGAGATGAATCCCGGCACGCCGTACCTGCTCGTGTACGCCTCGCCGTTGTTCGCCTCCATCTCGATGTATCCCGGGCACAGCGGAGAGAGAGCCATGCTGAGGCTGGTCAGCATGCAGTAGTTGTGGAAGGCGAAGACGCCGTGCGGGTCGTCGACCGGACCCAGCTGGGTCGGCACCGCCTCGTTGAACAGGGTGTTCGGCTCGTAGATCAGCGGGGTGGTCGGGTCGACGGAGCGGATCGCCGCGCTCACTTGGTTGTAGAACGGGGTCAGTTGCTGGGCTTCGTAGTAGGAGTTGCCGAATATCGTTGACAGCCAACTGGAGCCGGCCCACGGTTCGTTGATTATCTCGTAGCCGGCGACGTTCGGGTCGTCCTTGAAGTAGTCCGCAACGGCTTGGGTCATCCGGGCGTAGTGGTTCAGCAGCCCCACCCCGTCAGGCCCTTTGGCGTTGCCCCAGAACGCATCCCAGGCGTGGTTCTCCGCGGGGTTGAGCGGGTAGTTCAGGCCGAAACCGAAGTCGATGTTGGGCAGTCCGCCGGTCTGGGTGGCCCACTCCGGTGCACCCTCGCCGCCGAACGTGGGGCTGAAGTCGTCCTGGTGGAAGTCGATGACGCTGACGATGCCGTGGTTGGCCAGGGTCTGTACGGTCTGGTTGATCGAGGCCAGGTAGTTATAGTCGATAACTCCAGGCTCGGGCTCTACGCCGGCCCAGATGACGCCCAAGCGAACCGAGTTGAAGCCGTTGGCGGCCAGGAACGCCGCGTCGTCGTCGCTGAACCCGCCGGCCGACGGCTCGTACGGCGGGATCTTGTACACCTCGTTGAATCCATGCAGCACCAGGGCGCGGCCGTCGGCGTCGGTGATCCAGCTGCCGGCGGTGGTGATGCCGGCGACGGCGGCCGGCGCGCCATCGAGGGTGCCGGCTTGGCCGTGGTCGCCGTGGGTGCCGAGCAGCATGCCGGCGTTCCCGCCCGCGCCGCCGAGGGCGGGCAGATCGCCAGCGCCGCTGTAGGTCCCGTCGCCGGCGTTGCCGCCGGTCCCGCCGATGCCCATCAGCCAGCCGCCGTTGCCGCCGTCCCCGCCGTTGCCACCGAGGCTGCCGTCTGCGCCGCCACCGCCACTGCCGCCGTTGCCGAACATGCCGGCGTTGCCCCCGGCCCCGCCCATGCCGTCGGCGGCGGTGTTGGCCCAGCCGTTTCCGCCGTCGCCGAACAGCCAGCCGCCGTCGCCGCCATCGGCATGTTCAGCCGTACCGTCGGCGCCGTCGCCGATCAGGGCGCGTCCGGTCAGGGCGAGGAACGGCTGGTTGATCAGGTTGTTGACCTGCGCACCGAGGTCGCTGTTGATCCAGCCCTCGATACCGGTGTGGAGCGGGGTGTAGAAGTACTGCAGCAGCAGGGTATTCGGGTCGGCAAGCGCCGGTCCGGCCAGAGCGAGTCCGGCCAGGGCGGCATCCCAGTGACCCGGGGCCAGGAAGGTGTCCCAGGCCGCGGGCGAGACCACCGCATCCCAGTCCAGGTTGCCGGTGGGGTCCAGAAACGGCGCCAGGAAGTCGTCGATCACCACGTCGAAGGCATCCGCCTGTGCCTGCGGGGCGCTGACCAGCGGCGCCGTCCCGAAGGTCAGTAACGCACCGGCGGAGACGGTGAATCCGACAGCCCGACTGCTCATCTGGTTTCTCCCTAACCGGTCCGGGTGACGACGACGTCGACGGTGGTCGCGCCGCTGTCCGATGCGATGACGAGAACCGGAGCGTTGGCTGCGGAGATCACGTGCCCGCCGGTGACGGTGACCTGGTAACCGTCGGGGTATTGCAGTGCCGGAACGGAGATCTCGGTCTGGGTGCCCGCTGCGAAGCTGCCTGTTCCGTCGGCCATCGCGGTGGAGTAGCTGAGGTGGTAGGTGCCGGCATCAAATGACCAGGAATCCGGGATACCCGCCACCGCAAGCGGATACGGCTGGGCGAGCGTGGTCAGAGTGGTGTAGTCGACGGTGCTGTCATTCACCGGCGTGTTCAGGTCCCAGTACCGCATCATGGTGTAGTCCCAGAACATCCAGTTGTAGCTGTAGTGGTTGGCCTCGGTCATCGTGTCGGTGATCGCACCGGGGTCGGTGGTGGCGCCGAACTCGGTGATCGCCACCGGCAGGCCGTGTGCCGATGCGTATGCCTCGGCGTTGCCCTGGACGATCGTCTCCCACAGCGAGCAGCCGGTGTTGCCGCCGAACAGGGCCGTCACGGTGCAGTAGTCATGGAAGGCGAAGACCGAGTTCGGGTCGTCCACGGTGCCGAGGTGGGTCGGGATCGGGAGGTTGCCCGACAGGGTGTTCGGTTCGAAGTACACCGGTGTGGCCGAGTCGACGGCTCTGATGGCGGAGTCGACCAGGTTGTAGAACGGGGTCAGCTGCTGGCCTTCGAAGAACGGGTTGCCGAAGACGGTGTTGAGCCACTGCGATCCCGCCCAGGGCTCGTTCATGAGCTCGTAGCCGACGACGGAGGAGTCGTCTTTGAAATAGTTCGCGACGTGTTCCCACATCTGCGCGTAGTGGTTCTGCAGGCCGATGCCGTCCGGTGCTTTGGCGTTGGACCAGAACGCATCCCAGGCGGCATACTCCGCGGGGTTGAGCGCGTAGGTCCACGGCCAGCCGGCGTAGTTGTTGGGTGTGTCGCCGATCTGCACCGCCCATTCGGGTGCGCCGTCGGCACCCAGTGAGGCGCTGTAGAGGTCCTGATGCATGTCGAGGACGGTGCGGATGCCGTGGTTGGACAGGGTCTGCACGGTCTGGGAGATCTCGTTGAGGTAGTCGTAGTCGATCACCCCGGGCTCCGGTTCGACACCGGCCCAAAGGATTCCGAGCCGCACGACGTTGAATCCGTTGGCGGCCAGCAGTGCCGCGTCGGCATCGCTGAAGCCCTCTGCGGCGGGATAGAACGGCGGGTTCTTCATCACCTCGCCGAAACCGTGCAGGATCACGACCCGCCCGTCGTCGTCGACCAGCCAGCTGCCGGCGGTGGTGATGTCCGAGGCGCCGCCAGACGGTGCACCGTCCAGGGTGCCGTGGTGGCCGTGGTCGCCGTGGATGCCCAGCATACTGCTGTTGCCGCCGGCGCCGCCGAGGGCGGGTAGGTCGCCCGGGCTGCTGTACACGCCGTTGCCGGCGTCGCCGCCGGTACCGCCGATCCCCATCAGCCAGCCGCCGTCTCCGCCGTCCCCGCCGTTGCCGCCGACTCCGCCGTAACCGCCGTGGCCGCCACTGCCGCCGTTGCCGAACATTCCGGCATCGCCGCCGGCCCCGCCCATGCCGCCTGCGGCGGTGTTGGTCCAACCCTTTCCGCCGTCGCCGAACAGCCAGCCGCCGTCGCCGCCGTTGACATGTTCAGCCGTACCGTCGACGCCGTCGCCGATCAGGGCGCGTCCGGTCAGCGCGAGGAAGGGCTGGTTGATGAGGTTGTCGACCTGTTGGCCGAGATCGCTCTTGATCCAGTCTTCGATGCCGGTGTGGATCGGGGTGTAGATGTACTGCTGCGCGAGCACGGCCGGGTCGGCAAGCGCCGGTCCGGCCGGAGCGAGTCCGGCCAGGACGGCCTCCCAGTGACCGGGGGACAGGAAGGTGTCCCAGGCCGCGGGCGAGGCCACCGCCTCCCAGTCGAGACCACCGGTGGTGACGTCCAGGAACGGCGCCAGGAAGTCGTCGGCGTCGAAATCCGCCTCGGCGGCCGGTGCCATCCCGAACATCAGGAACGCACCGGCGGCAGCGACAGATCCGAGAACTCGGCGACTGGCCATGGTGGACCGTCCATCCCTATTGGCTGGGGAAATCGCGATGCGCGTCTACCCAGATGGAAATCTAGCTGAGTATTTGCTTACGTGTAAATAAAATGACGTAATTTGGTTATCAGGTTGCGGCCCAGGGTCGCGCTCGCGGCCTCGCGTTAGGCTGACTCGACATGTCTGAACCCGAACCCACCGCGCACCCGGCACCGTTGTTCTTCGAACATGGCGCCAGCTGGTACTGGGTGCTGTTCGGCCCGGTCGCCGCCGCACTGTTGGTGGCGATCCAGAACTCCGGCGGCTACGGCGTGCAGCCACTGTTTCCCGTGCTGCTGGCGCTGCTGGTCTCGGCCATGCTGGCCGTTCAGGTGAAGGCGGCCCGCATCCACACCTCGGTCGAACTCACCGCGGATGCTCTTCGGCAGGGCACCGAAACCCTGCGGCTGTCCGAGATCGTGATGATCTTTCCCGAGCCCGGGCGGCCCACCGGCTGGCGCAAGCCGCAGCCGGAGAAGTGGCAGGAAGCCCGGGCGCTCGGCGAGCTCAGCGGGGTACCGCGCCGTCGGGTGGGCATTGGGCTGCGGGTGACCGGCCGCCGCACCGTTCAGGCCTGGGCGCGCGATCACCGCAGGCTCCGCGCAGCACTGGCCGAACTGGTTCCGGATGCGGTTCCACCCGTCGGGCTCGTCGTCCCGGACCTGGACGGGCCGCAGGAATGAGATCGGCGCGGGCAGCGTTGGTCCGGGCGATCGTCGAGTTGACTCTGGCCGGTGCCGCGGCGGTCGGATGCGCGGTGAGCTGGGGCCACGTTCGTCATCCGGTGCTGGTGGCCCCGGTGCTCGACGGCGAGCCGGCCACCACCTCAATGGCCTACCACCCGCCGATGCTGCTGTTGGCGTGGGCGTTGGCAACCGCAGCGGGAGTGCTGGCGGTGGTCGGCGCCGCCCGGCTGAAGAGGCTGCGCAGGCTGCGGAAGGCGGCGGGGTGATCACCACCGACCTGGAACTGCGCGGCATGACCTGTGCGTCCTGCGCGGCCCGGGTGGAGCGCGGCCTCAACGCGCTCGACGGAGTGCACGCCACGGTCAACCTCGCCGTCGAACGCGCCCGCGTCGAGCACCCGCCGAGCGTCTCCGGCGAGGATCTGGTGCGGGCGGTGGAGTCGGCCGGCTATCAGGCCGCGGTGATCGGCGCCGGCCACGAGCATCCCGCCGAACACTCCGATGTGCCGGCCGGTCAACTGCGCGCCCGGCTGATCGGCTCGGCGCTGCTGGCCGTCCCGGTGGTGGCGCTGTCGATGGTGCCGGCCTGGCAGTTCGACGGCTGGCATCAGTTGGCGCTCGCCCTGACGACCCCGATCGTGGTGTGGGGCGGCTACCCGTTCCACAGTGCTGCCCTGCGCACCGCCGCGCACGGCGCCGCCACCATGGACACCCTGGTGTCGCTTGGGACGTTGGCGGCCTACCTGTGGTCGACGGTCGCGGTCATCGCCGGATCGGGCCACCTCTACTTCGAAGTGGCGGCCGTGGTCACGGTGTTCCTGCTGGCCGGCCGCTTCGCCGAGGCGCACGCCAAACGATCGGCCGGTGCCGCGCTGCGCGAACTGCTGGAACTGGGCGCCAAGGACGCCGCGGTGATGCGACGCGGCGACGACGGGCTCAAAGAGATCCGGGTGCCGATCGCCGACCTGCGGGTGGGCGACGTCCTGGTGGTCCGGCCCGGTGAGCGGATCGCCACCGACGGCGTGGTCATCGACGGCAGCACCGCACTGGACACCGCGGCGATGACGGGTGAGTCCGTTCCCGTCGACGTAGGTGAGGGGGACGCGGTGCTGGGCGGCGTCCTCAACACCACCGGTCTGGTGCTGGTGCGTGCCACCAAGGTCGGCGCCGACACCCAACTCGCCCGGATCGCCAAGCTGGTCACCGACGCCCAGGCCGGCAAGGCGTCCATCCAACGGCTGGCCGACCGGGTGTCGGCGGTGTTCGTGCCCGCGGTGCTGGTGATCGCCGCGGTCACCCTGGCCGGCTGGTTGGCGACCGGGCATTCCGCTGCGGCGGCGTTCACCGCGGCCGTCGCCGTGCTGATCATCGCCTGCCCCTGCGCGCTGGGGCTGGCCACCCCGACGGCCATCCTGGTCGGCACCGGCCGGGGCGCCCAGCTCGGCATCGTCATCAAGAACCCGCAGGTCCTCGAGGCCGTCAAGGACATCGACACCGTCGTACTCGACAAGACCGGAACGGTCACCACCGGCGTCATGACCCTCGGCGGCCTGGCCGCCGCCCACGGGGAGGACCCGAATACCGTGCTGGCCCGGGCCGCCGCCGTCGAATCCGGCTCGCAGCACCCGATCGCGGCGGCCATCGTCGCCGGGGCCGCCGGCCTGACGATCGGCCCGGTGAGCGAGTTCGCCAGTACCCCCGGCCACGGCGTGAGCGGCATGGTCGACGGCGTGCGGGTCGAGGTCACCCGATCGGCCGCCGCGCACCAGACCGGGACGGCCGTCGAGGTCTCCTGGGACGGTCGGGCGCGCGGGACGATCACGCTGACTGACACCGTCCGGCCCACCAGTGCAGCGGCGGTGGCCGAACTCAAGTCCATGGGCATCACCCCGGTGTTGCTCACCGGCGACGGCGCCGCCGTGGCGCGCAAGGTGGCCGCCGAGGTCGGGATCGACCCGGCCGACGTCATCGCCGACGTGCTGCCGGCCGACAAGGCTGAGGCCATCACGAAGCTGCAGGCCCGAGGCGCCCGGGTGGCGATGGTCGGTGACGGCGTCAACGACTCGGCGGCGCTGGCCACCGCCGACATCGGGATGGCGATGGGCAGCGGCAGTGACGCCGCCATCGAGGCCGGTGACCTGACGCTGGTGCGCGCTGACCTGGGGGTGGTCCCGGCCGCGCTGCGCCTGTCGGCGCGCACGCTGAGCATCATCCGGCAGAACCTGGTGTGGGCGTTCGGCTACAACGTCGCGGCGATCCCGCTGGCGGCGGCCGGAATGCTCAACCCGATGATTGCTGGCGCGGCGATGGCAGCGTCCTCGGTGCTGGTGGTGACGAATAGCCTGCGGCTTCGCCGGTTCGCGGGGTAGGGTCCGGAAATCGTTCGAGCGAAGGGGAAAGTGCACATGAAATCAGTGAAGTTTTCTGCTGCCGCCGGTCTCGCCTTGGCGGCCCTGGCCTCTGCCGGCGCTGCAGGCGCCGACCCGGCCAACCCGGATCCGTTCAACCCGGCCGACTGTATGGCGAACGCGAATGCGGTCTGCAATGCCGGGCCGTACGGGCCCGACAGCCTGACGAACCCGGCGAACATCAACAGCCCGATTAACCTGGACAACCCGGCCAATCCCGCCAGCCCGATGGACCCGATGAACCCGGCGAACATCAACAGCCCGATGAATCCGATGAATCCGGCCAGCCCGATGAACCCGATGAACATGCCCTACTAGGGGCGACAGGCCGCCCGAAGTCAGGAGTCCATCCAGGCCAGCTCGGCCGGCAGCTGCGCGCGCCAGTACGACACGTCGTGGCCCCCGGGGGTGAACTCGCCCGCCGGCCGGGGATTCAGCTGGCCGACGAAACTCTTGGTCGCATAGAAGAAACTGTCCGAGGTGCCGCAGTCGACCCGCAGCGGGATCGGCGCCAGCTTCGGCGCCAGGTTGAACACCGAGTTCGTCCGCCAGTCGTCGACGCTGTCGAAAGCGCCTGCGGGAGCGCCGAAGTAGGTCATGTAGATCGCCGGGCTGATCGCGCAGATCCCCGCGGTGCGCGCCGCGCCCAGTCGGGTGCCCAGCAGCATCGCGCCGTAGCCGCCCATCGACCAGCCCATGAACCCCACCCGTGAGGTGTCGATGCCCTTGTCGGCCAGCATCGGGATCAGCTCACCCAGCACCATGGCCCCGGAATCCCCACCGGAGGCGTGCGGTCGCCAGTAGGTGTTGCCGCCGTCGACGGCCACCACCGCGAACGGCGGATGCCCGGCGGCGGTCAGCTTCGCCAGTTCCTCCTCGACGCCCAGGTCCATCACCCAGGCCGCGTCGCCGTCCTTGCAGTGCAGGGCGATCACCGGCCGCAGCGGGGCGGTCTGGCCCGGCGGCCGGGCGATGATCCAGTTGGTCTCCAGCCCACCGCGCGCCGCGGACACGAACGATCCGGACTCCCGCGTCGGAAAGGCGTTTCCGGTGGCGTACGACGACGGCGGGTTCAGCAGGACACCCGACCCCAGCAGGCCTGCTGCACCGACCCCGAGGCGCAGTGCAGCCCGGCGGGTCAGCTCAGCCATGACGGCCATCTTCTCGCGCCGGCCGGCGCGGTTCGGGCAGGCACGCCGCGGCAAGGGTCACGCTGCGGCAACGGTCAGGTTGCGTCTGCGTCGTCGGTCCCGGGCGGCCGGCCGAACTGCTCCCGGAACGCCTCAACGGTGTAGCTCACGACGGTCGCCTCGCGGGGCGCCCGGACCGTCGCGTTGCGTGGAATGCGGACCATCGGGCCCAGCTGACCCGCGTAGTTGTCGGGTTTACCGATCTTGAGCAGCCCTTCGCCGGCGCCGGCCGAGTGCGGGGCGATCTCCACCTCGCCGTCGGTGACCACATACATCAGGTCCTCGACGGTGCCCTGTTCCAGCAGCACCGCACCGGGCCCCAGCCGCATCGGCGTCTGCTCCGGGCGGGCCGGTGTGGGCGCGGCGGTCGGCGTCAGCTGGATGACGATGTCGGCCAGCGGCACGATCCGGGTGTCGTGGGTGGCCACCACCACCACGCGGTCACCGGCGGCCAGGCCCCGCAGCAGTTGCACCACCTCGTCGGCGCGGACGAAGTCCAGCTGTGCGGTGGGCTCGTCGGCCAGGATCAGCGGCGGGTCCAGGGCCAGCGCGCGTGCCACGGCCACCCGTTGCTGCTGACCACCGGACAGCTGTCCCGGCCGATGGTGGGTGCGGTCGGCCAGGCCGACGCGGGTCAGCAGATCCCGGGCGCGCTCTTGCGCCTGCCACTGCGTCCAGTCGGCCGCCCACAGCGGCACCATCACGTTCTCCAGCGCGGTCAGGCTCGGCACCAGGTTGAACGCCTGGAACACGATGCCGACGGTGCGCCGCCGATACGAGGTGATGTCGCGGCGGTTCAGCGCGGTGACATCGGTGGCCCCGAACATGATCTGGCCGCTGGTGGGGCTAAGGATGCCGCCCAGACACGACAACAACGTGGTCTTGCCGCACCCGCTGGGGCCCAGGACCACCACCAGCGAGCCGGCCGGGATCTCCAGGCTCAGGCCATGGATGGGACGCACCGGCTCCCCGCCGCCGGTGGCGTATTCGATGACCAGGTCGCTGATCCGCAGGTCGCCCATGTCTTATGGCCCCCCGAACGCCATCACCGGGTCAACGGCCACCGCGTGCCGCACCCCGGCCAGGCTGGCCAGCAGGCCGATCACCACCGCGGTCAGCCCCAGCAGCGCGAAGGATGAGCCGGTCACCGCCACCAGCATCGGGAAGGCCGGACCGATCGCCACCGCCAGCACCCCGCCGAGCACCGCCGCGGCCACCGCGACGATCACCGACTGCAGCGCCAGCCCGGTCAACACCATCGCGGTGGTGACCCCCAGCGCCTTGAACACCGCGAAGTCACGGGTGCGCTCGAGTGCCGACAGATAGATCAGCGACCCGACGATCAGCCCCGCGACGCCCCACAGCAGCACAGACATGTACGACAGTGCCAGCTGCGCTCCGGCCAGCGGCCGCACCATGTCGTCCACCGCGGCGGCCCGGTCCACCACCCGAAATCCCTCCGGCGCCTTTGCCGGGGTGCCGCGCACGCCGATGGCCGAGACCACCGGCTGCCCGGAATACATCAGCCGTTGCGCTCCGGACACCGTCAGGAAGGCATTCGGCTGGCCGGCCAGCGTCGTCGACTTCGCCACCAACCCCACCACCCGCAGCTTGTCGGCGCCCAGCTCGACGTCGTCGCCGATGGCGCGCTTCAGGGTGGTCGACGCCAACATCTCGTTCGGCTCGGTGGGTGCACGTCCCGAGGCGATCGGCGGCATCGCCTCTTTGGGTATGCCGTAGACGTTGACGTTCAGCGGGGATTCGCCGTCCTGCAGGATCGTATTGCCGTACACCACCGGCAGTGCCGCGTCGACGCCGGCGATCTTGCCGACATCGCCGGCTTCCTTCTGCGGGAAGCGTGACGAGCCCATGAACGGGCCGACGGCGGCGGTCTGGATCACGTAGCCGTCGATGTCGAGTGAGTCGACCACGTGCTCGGCCTCGACCCGGAAGCCGTGGGTCAGGCCGGCCAGGACCAGCGTGAGCGCAAAGACCAGGCCGGTGCCGACCGCGGCAACGATGAATCGGCGCAACCGCCACTGCAGATCACGAAAAGCAGTGATGAGCATCCGCACGGCCGCATGTTATCGCAGCGTGCCGATGTGGCGGCGCTCTCAGTGGCGGGGGCGGACGCGACTCCGCAAATACGGAATACACGGCCGGTGGAGCTCTTTTCGGCTACAAATACACGGGTACCCGTTTGCTGCGGGCGGTCGTCACACCCGGGGAGGGGGTCAGCGGATGAACTACGCTGCGCTGCCTCCGGAGGTCAATTCGGTGCGCATCTACACCGGCCCGGGTTCGGCGCCCATGCGGGCGGCCGCGGCGGCCTGGGGCGCGCTGTCGGCGGAACTGCACTCGGCGGTCGCGTCGTACGAATCGGTGATCAGTGAGCTGACCGCTCAGGCGTTTCGTGGGCCGGCGTCGGTGGCGCTGACCCGGGCGGCGAGCCTTTACGCGTCCTGGATGGCGGCCACCGCGGGGATGGTGGATCAGACCACCGCGCAGGCCAACGCCGCTGCTGCGGCCTATGAGGCGGCGTTCGCCGCGACGGTCCCGCCGTCGGTGGTGGCCGCCAACCGGGCCCAGTTGCAGTTGCTGGTCGCCACAAATGTGCTGGGGCAGAACACCGCTGCGATCGCCGCCAACGAAGCCGTCTACGCCGAGATGTGGGCGCAGGACGCCGTCGCGATGTACACCTATGCCGGGGCCTCGGCGGCAGCGACCGGGCTGACCCCGTTCCAGGCGCCTCCGCAGACCAGCAATCCGACCGGACCGGTAAGTCAGGCCGCGGCGACAGGGGCCGCCGAGGCCACCTCGTCGTCGTCGAACGTCCAGTCGTTGTTGGGGCAGTTGGCGTCGGGGATCTTCGGAACGTCGAACACTGCCGCACTGCAGCCGGGGGTGGCGGCCGCGGCGGGGCCGGCGGCGAGCCTGGCGGATCTGATCACGCTGCCGAGCCTGAGCGACATCGCGGGGCTGAGCGCGGCACAGGTGACCTCGCTGATCATGTCCGGGGGCGCTTGGATGGCGGCCGATGCCAGCACACGGGAGATTCTCTATGAACAGGATCAGTTGCGGGAGGTGGAGTACCAGATCCTGCACAACATCGACCTGTTCTCCCCGTTGACCCCGTCGCGGCCGGCTGGCGCGGTACCGCTGACCTCGGCGGCGTTTCCGACGGCGGCGATCGGAGACGCGGTCACCGCCGGGCGGCTGTCGGTGCCGATCAGCTGGGCGGCCAACGCCCCGGAGATCCGGACGCTTTCCTACACCACGCCGCTGGCCGGGCCGGCCGTCGGCGCGGCGCCGGCCGGCTCGCTCAGCGGGGCCGGGACCGCCTTCAGCCAGATGGCCCTGGCCGGGATGGGCGGCAGCGCGTTGGCCGGGTCGGTCAACCGCGGGCGCGGTGACGCCGACGCTCCGAAGGTTCAGCAGCCGCAACGCCCGGCCGCCGCGGGTGATGGCGGCGACGCCGATGACGGTGCGCCCGGTCCGACGGCCATGGGGATCGCCGCGGAGATCCGCGAGTTCGCCGACCTGCGCGACCGTGGGCTGATCACCAACGACGAGTACAACGAGCAGAAGATACGCCTGCTGGGGCGCTAGCCCGAGCCCTCCGGGCTCTCCCAGGTGTGCGGCAGCATCGGGACGGCCGTATCGTCGGAAAGATTTGTCAATCCCGTTACTGCAGAACGTGTTTCATTTGTTCCCGTGCCGGGGAAGCCCACCGGGCCCGCGCCGCTGGCAGACGCCTTGGTCGGGGAGTCGAGGTACTCGTAGCGGTAGCCGGGGTCGACCAGGCGGTCGTGGTGCCGCCGGCGGCGGGCCTGTTTGGTAGCCGTGCCCACGGCTGCCGCCGCGGCGGGCGCCGAAGCGCGCCGGGCTTCGGACGGTGCCGACGCGCTCACCTTGGTCCGCATGCCCGCGGTTGGACCGCCGCCGATCAGGTAGGGGAAGGCCGCCGCAGCTTCCATGCCGGTGATCGGCGGCGGCATCACCGAGACACCGGCCACCGTCGCGGTCGGTGCCAGAGCGGGCGGGGCCATCGCCGGGGGCGCCGCCGCGGCAGGAGCAGGCGGGGCCGCGGCGGGAACCGAGGCGGCAGCTGCGGCCGGCGCGGGAGCCGCGGGGGCGGGCAGCACCGGAGCGGCCGGAACATCGATGGCTGCCAGTCCGGCCAGGCCGGCGGCCCCGGCGAACCCCGCCAGCGGCGTGACGGGTGCGATCAGGCCGAGCATCGACTCGGTCAGCGACGTCACGGCCGGGGCGATGCCGAGCACGATTTCACCGGCGTAGTGCGGGGCGATCGTCATCAGGACCGGGTCGCTGATGATGCTGGCGATCGGATTGTTGCCGGACAGATCGGCCTGGATGGCGTCGTTGATCTCGGCCAGCCGGGTGGTCCACCAACTCTCCTGGTAGATGTTGCCGAAGTCCTGAGTAGGGGCCTGACCGGTCCGGTGCTGGTGATCGCGGTGCGTCGGGCTGTCGGGGTTGAGCACCGTGGGTGCCGTCGACGCGGCCGGGGAGGAGGCCACCGCGGCGCCGGCCACCGCCTGGTAGGTCGACATCGTCGTCGCCGCCTGTACCCACATCCGGGTGTAGTCGGCCTCGTTGACGGCGATCGGAATGGCGTTGACTCCGAAGAAGTTCGTCGCCTCCAGAATCCCGTGAATGGTGTGGTTGGCGGCCAACTCGCCCAGGGTGGGCATCGCCGCGAGCGCGGCGGTGTAGGCGGCCGCCGCGGTCTGGTGCTGAGTGGCCAGTGTGGTGCTGTCGGCGCTGGCCTGCGACAGCCACGTCAGGTACGGAACATTGGCTGCCACATAGGATTCCGCGCTCGGACCCTGCCATGCGCCGGCCTGCACGGTGGACAGCAGGCTGGACAGTTCTTGGGCGATCGTGGCGTATTCGGTGCTCAGTGCGGCCCACATGCCCGCGGCCGCCAACAGCGGCCCAACTCCCGGCCCTGCGCTCAGTAATGTCGAGTGCACCTCCGGAGGTGAGGCCATCCAGATCGGCTCCGTCATTGCCGCCTTCCCGCATGATCCACGATGAACGGACGGATCATATCCTCAAAATCAGGGGAATATCTGGAAGTCGCCTGGGAATACGGAATTCTAGCGTGAATTCGTCCGTATTTCCGTGTCATGACGGATCAGGAAGCCGCTCATGATCAGACTCCGGGTCAGCTCGATCTGCTGCGGGGCGGTCAGGCCGGGTAGATCGCCGACCCGGAACGACTCGGTGCTGCCTGACAGGAAACGCATCGCGGCGTCGTGATCCGGGCGTGCGCTGACCACCAATTGAGCGAACTGCAAACCGACGCCGTCGGCCGTCGCGACCACCCGCGAGTACAGCGGCTGCTGCTTGCGCACCACCGTGTCGGCGTCGATCCCGACGGTATCGGAGACCTGCCCGACGAGCGGGCCGCGGCCCCGTCGAACCAGGAAGTCCTGCATGGCCCCGAGGCCCTCGGCCAGCGAATCGCGATCGGCGATGGCGGCGAGCCCGTCGTGGATCAGCGCGCCCAGATTCTCCCGCACCGCCGGGTCGTCGAGATGTCTTGCGGGAAGCCGGGTATGCACGACGTCGTCGCGCAGGCTCAGCATGTGCAGCGTGTGGGTCAGCAGGGTCAGCACCGTCGGCACGTGAATCCCGACGGTCAGGTGCATCGACGCCTGCCCGGTGGTCTCGGCCGAATGCACCCGGCCCCGGGGCAGATAGAGGGTGTCGCCGGCGGCCAGGTGCAGGCTGGTCGGTTCCGGCAGACCTGCCGGGTCCACCTCGTGCATCTGCTGCATCAGGTGCGCCGGCACTTCGTCGCCGTAGAAGTACCAGGTCTTGTCGCCGTGGACCTGCAGCACCAGCACGTCGTGGTGGTCGTAGTGCGGCAGGAATCCGGTCGATGCCGGCGGGGTGATGTAGGCGTTGACGTGGGTCGGAAAGTTCAGCTCGACCTCGACGCCGTGCGTCAGCGTCGAGTAGGAGCGCAGGTACTTCTCGATGTTGTTGCAGATGATCGTGTAGCCGTTGTACAGCTCGGCGCGTACCCGGGCCAGGTCCACCGTCCCGTCGGCCAGGGTGTACTGCTCGGGTGGCAGGTGGTCGGGCCCGCGGACCAGCTTCACCGCCGCCGGGTCGACGCGCAGCGCCGCCAGGATCTGCTCGCCCGCGTCCGGTCCGGCCAGCCGGTCGAAATAGTCGCTGCGGCCCCGCGCGATGTGGTGCGGAGCGCTGCCCCACAGTTCCCCGAGGAAGGCCGGCACCGTCACCGGCGCCAGCAGCCAGGCGAGCGGGGACGCTGGTGTGTCTGCGCTGGCCGGCATCGGCACAAAATACACCTGCCCTGGTCTCTGGCATTGTCGCCATGTGCGGGTGTTATCGGTATGTGCACCCGCAAATGATGAGCAACGATGCTTATACGCCCGTAGTTGTGGATCGGCATTCAACTGGTTAGGTTCGGTGAATGTCTGCTCGCCGCGCTGTGAAACCGGTCCAACTCACCTCCGTCGGGGCGTTTCTGGCGCTCGGGTTGAGCCCGCTGTCCGCCGCGCCGGCGCAGGCCGACTTCGATGACCTGTTCTCACTGGACCAGTTATTCGACCCCGCAGCGCTGCCCGACCCGGGCTCGGCCGCCGGCGACACCTCGGACCTGCCCCTCGCGGGTACCGACATCTACACCTGGCTGTCGGTGGGCGAGGTCGTCTTCGCCGGGCTGGTCCAGAACCAGCTCTACGCCACTATTCACGATCTGGGCACCCTGTGGACCATGGGGCCGGGGGCGTTGATCGACCCGATCATCAACCCGCTCTTCGCCTTTGACGGTGCTTGTGGGCTGATCTGCGACGGCGTCGACGGCACCGTGGATCACCCCGACGGCGGCGACGGCGGCTGGTTGTTCGGTGACGGCGGCAACGGCTACGGCGCCGGCAGCGACCAGAACATCGCCGCCGGAGTGGTCGGCGGCCACGGCGGCGACGCCAAGATGATCGGCAACGGCGGCTGGGGCGGCGACGGTGGTTCCAGTGCCGACGGCGGTGACGGCGGAACCGGCGGCTGGCTGCTGGGCAACGGCGGCGAAGGCGGTTGGGGCGGCGACGGGCTGGACAGCATCTCCGGCACCGCGGGCAATGGCGGCAACGGTGGGCTCGGCGGCGACGCCATCTCGCTGTTCGGCGCGGGCGGTCGCGGCGGTGACGGCGGTGACGGCGGCTGGGGCAACGCCGGCGGTGACGGCGGCAACGGCGGCAATGCCGGTGACGGTGGCCGCGCGGTGGCCGGCTTCGGTGGTCCCGGCGGTTCCGCGGGCTACGGCGGCAACGGCGGCGACGGCACCGCCGAGCACCCGGACGGCGGCAACGGTGGGGACGCCGGGGCGGCCGGCAATGCCGGTGACCTGATGTTCATGGGCAACGCCGGGCCGGGCGGCTTCAGCGGCCCCGGCGGTAACGGCGGCAACGCATTTGCCGGCTCGGACGGCAACGGCGGCAACGGCGGCCGCGGTGGTGACGGCGGTTCGGGCGGCTACGGCGGCGTTCCCAGCCACGGCCGGGCCGCCGGTGCCGGTGGCAACGGCGGGGCCGCGGGATCGTGGGCCGGCACCGCCGGCAACGGTGGCGATGGCGGGACTGGCAAGGACGGCATGGTCGGGCACCCGGACAGTGGCGAGAGCGGCGGCGGCGGCAAGGGTGGCACCGGTGGTGCCGGTGGTGCCGGTACGGCGGCCCATCCCGACGGCGGCGTCGGCGGCATGGGGGGCAACGGCGGTGACGCCGGGGACGGCGCGGCGGCATCGGCCGGTGGTGCCGGCGGTACGGGTGGTGCCGGTGGTGCGGCGGCTGCAGGTGGATCGGTCGGACCCGGCGGCGCGGGCGGCAATGGTGGTGACGGCGGCGACGGTGCCGAGGCCGGAAAGGCCGGTGCCGCCGGAGCCGGTGGCGCGGGCGAGCCGACCGGAACCTCGGGCAAGGCAGGCACGGCCGGCACCGAAACGGGGTAGCTCAGCCGGCGCGGTCGAGCAGCATCGTGTGCGCCACCCCGGCGTGCCCGAGCAGTCGATCCCAGGGCGCCCGCATTAGCCCGACGGCCTCGCCGGTCGGCACCACCCGAGGACGAGTGACGTCGAATGTCTTGCCGCCCACCTTGATCCGCCCCCCACCGGCCGCCACTACGTTGCGCACCCAGTCCCGATCGGTGCCGTAGGGCAGTAGCACGGCCACGCCGTCGGCGGTGTGGAACACCGAGACCGGGGTGCGGTAGCGCTTCCCGGAGCGCCGGCCGGTGTGCTCGACGATCGACCACAGCGGCACCCACCCGGAGACCGGCCGAAACAGCGGATTGGTCACCACCCGGTTGAACCGAGCGCGGCGGTCGGAGAACTGCATCGCTCAGCTCGCCCGATGCAGCAGCACCGCCTGCTCGAACGGCAGCCGCCCGAACGCGCGGCGGGCCGCACCGGTCACGTGCGCCGCGGCCTCGTCTCTGCTGACCACCCGCGGGTCGGTGACGGTGAAGGTCTTGCCGTGCCGGCGCATGGTGGCGCGGCCGGTGGCGGTGATGTTCTTCAGCCAGTCCCGGTCCGGGCCGTAGGTGAGCAGGATGGCTACTCCGTCGTCGGTGTTGAACACGCTCAGCGGGGTGCGGTACGGCTTCCCGGAGCGCCGGCCGACGTGTTCGAGGATGCCGAAGGACGGTGCCCAGCCCGCCCACATCCGCTGGATCGGGTTGGTGACGTGCCGGTTGAAGCGGGCCAGCCGTTGCGGTAGTTGCATGCCTGCCATCAAACTCCGGGTGCCTGCTCCGCTCAACCCCCGAAACAACTACACCCTGTAGTCGGCTTGGTCGCGCGAGCTGGGACACTGAGGGCTATGCCCAGCTCCGTGCCCGCCTCGGCGAAGCTCTTCGACGACGCCTGTGCGGTGATCCCCGGCGGGGTCAACTCGCCGGCCCGCGCGTTCGCCTCGGTGGGCGGCACGCCCCGCTTCATCACCAGCGCCCAGGGCTGCTGGCTCACCGACGCCGACGGCCACAGGTACGTGGACCTGGTCTGCTCGTGGGGCCCGATGATCCTCGGCCACGCCCACCCCGCGGTGGTCGAGGCGGTCCGCGAGGCGGTGCTCGACGGGTTGTCGTTCGGGGCGCCGACGAGCACCGAGACCGACCTGGCGGTCGAGATCATCGACCGGGTGCCCGCCGTGGACAAGGTTCGGCTGGTCAACTCCGGCACCGAGGCCACCATGAGCGCGCTGCGGCTGGCCCGCGGCTTCACCGGCCGGGCCAAGGTGGTCAAGTTCTCCGGCTGCTACCACGGTCACGTCGACGCGCTGCTCGCCGACGCCGGCTCCGGGGTGGCCACCCTGGCGCTGCCGTCCTCGCCGGGGGTCACCGGCGCCACTGCCGCGGACACGATCGTGTTGCCCTACAACGACATCGCCGCGGTACGCGCGGCCTTCGCCGAATCCGGGGACCAGATAGCCGCCGTCATCACCGAGGCCAGCCCCGGCAACATGGGTGTGGTTCCGCCGGCGGCGGGCTTCAACGCCGAACTGCGAGCGATCACCGCGCAGCACGGGGCGCTGTTGATCGTCGATGAGGTGATGACCGGCTTCCGGGTCAGCCGAAGCGGTTGGTACGGCATCGATCCCGTCGCCGCCGACCTGTTCACCTTCGGCAAGGTGATGAGCGGTGGCCTGCCGGCCGCGGCGTTCGGCGGCCGCGCCGAAGTGATGGACCGGCTCGCGCCGCTGGGGCCGGTGTATCAGGCCGGCACACTGTCGGGCAATCCGGTGGCCACCGCCGCCGGGCTGGCCACCCTGCGTGCCGCCGACGCCGGGGTCTACGCGGCCCTGGATGCAGGCGCGGACCGGCTGACCGCGCTGCTGTCCGAGGCGCTGACCGAAGCTGGTGTGGCCCACCAGATTCCGCGAGCAGGCAGCATGTTCAGCGTCTTCTTCACCGACCAGCCCGTCACCGACTTCGCCGCCGCTCGCGCCAGTGACACCTGGCGTTTCCCGCCGTTCTTCCACGCGCTGCTCGACGCCGGCGTCTACCTGCCGTGCAGCCCGTTCGAAGCCTGGTTCGTCTCGGCGGCACTGACCGACGAAGCCTTCGAGCGTATTGCCGATGCCCTGCCCAGGGCGGCTCGAGCGGCTCGAGACGCAACCGAGGAGTCGAAACCCTGATGGCCGAAACCACCCGCGTGCACCTGATCCGCCACGGTGAGGTCTACAACCCCGACGGCATCCTCTACGGCCGCATCCCGGGCTTCCGGCTCTCCGAGACCGGTCGCGGGCAGGCCATCGCCGCCGCGGAGATGCTGGCCGACCGTGACATCGTCGCGGTGATCGCCTCGCCGCTGCAGCGCGCGCAGGAGACCGCGGCGCCCATCGCCGCGCGCCACGACCTGCCGGTCGACGTCGATGACAATCTGATCGAATCGACCAATATTTTTGAGGGCAAACGGGTTTCGCCCGGTGACGGCGTCTGGCGCAGTCCGCGGTTCTGGTGGCACCTGCGTAACCCGATTCGCCCGTCCTGGGGTGAGCCCTACGACCAGATCGCTGCCCGGATGGCCACCGCGGTCGACAAGGCCCGCGCCCGCGCCGCCGGCCACGAGGTGGTGTGCGTCAGTCACCAGTTGCCGGTGTGGACGGTGCGGCAGTACCTCAGCGGCCAGAAGCTCTGGCACGACCCGCGTCGCCGCCAGTGCGACGTCGGCTCGGTCACCACCCTGGTCTACGACGGTGACCAGCTGGCCGACGTCGAATACCGCGTCCCGGCCGGCGGCTGACGATGCGGGCGGTGCTGATCGTCCTGGCGGCCGCCCTGATCGGCGGCTGCTCGGTTGGCGACGACGCGGTAACCCAGGGCGGCACCTTCGAGTTCGTCTCGCCCGGTGGCAAGACCGACATCACCTATGACCCGCCGGCCGAGCGTGGCCGGCCCGGTCCGATCTCCGGGCCCGACCTGATGGACCCGTCGCGCACCATCGGCGTCGATGACTTCGCCGGCAAGGTCGTCGTACTCAACGTGTGGGGGCAGTGGTGCGGGCCGTGCCGCAGCGAAATCACGGAACTGCAAAAGGTTTACGACGCCACCAAGGCTGACGGTGTGGCTTTTCTGGGCATCGACGTGCGCGACCCCGAACCGCAGGCGTCCCGGGACTTCGTCAAAGACCGGCGCATCAGCTACCCGTCGATCTACGACCCGGCGATGCGCACCATGATCGCGTTCGGCGGCCGCTACCCGTCGTCGGTGATCCCGGCGACCATGGTGCTCGACCGGCAGCACCGGGTGGCCGCGGTGTTCCTGCGTGAGGTGATCGCCCAAGACCTGCAGCCCGTCGTGCAGCGACTGGCCCGGGAAGGCACCGAAAGCGCCGAGGGACAGCCATGAGCGGACTGACCGCCACCGCCACCGGCGGCCCACTGCTGCTGGCCGTTGCGGTCTCGGCGCTGGCCGGGCTGGTGTCGTTCGCCTCGCCGTGCGTGGTCCCCCTGGTGCCCGGCTACCTGTCGTATCTGGCGGCCGTGGTGGGTGTCGAGGAGCGTGCCGAGCGACGCGCCTCCGGTGCCCGGTGGCGGGTGGCGTTCTCGGCGCTGCTGTTCGTGGCCGGGTTCACCGCGGTGTTCCTGCTCGGCTCGATAGCGGTGCTCGGCATGACCACCACCTTGATCACCAATCAGGTTCTGCTGCAACGGGTCGGCGGTGCGATCACCATCGTGATGGGACTGGTTTTCGTGGGATTCGTTCCGGTGATGCAACGTTCACTGCGGTTCACCCCGCAGCAGCTGTCGAGCGTGCTGGGCGCCCCGTTGCTGGGCGCGGTGTTCGCGCTGGGCTGGACGCCGTGCCTGGGGCCCACCCTGACCGGGGTGATCGCCGTCGCCTCGGCCACCGACGGCTCCAGCGTGGCCCGCGGCGTGCTGCTGGTGATCGCCTACTGCCTGGGTCTGGGTATCCCGTTCGTGGCGCTGGCCTTCGGGTCGGCCAGTGCGGTGGCCGGGCTGGGCTGGCTGCGCCGCCACACCCGGACCATTCAGATCCTGGGCGGGGTGCTGCTGATCGCCGTCGGTCTTGCGCTGGTGACCGGCGTGTGGGGCCACTTCGTGGCCGCCGTGCGCGACACCCTGGTCTCCGATGTCAGGCTGCCGATCTGATGCTGATCGCGAAGATCCGTAACACCTGGCGGGCGCTGACGTCGATGGGCACCGCATTGGTGCTGCTGGTGCTGCTCGCACTGGCCGCCATCCCCGGTGCCCTGCTGCCGCAACGAAATCTCAACGCCGCCAAGGTCGAGGAGTACCAGGCACTGCACCCGGTGCTCGGCCCGTGGCTGAACCGGGCGCAGGCCTTTGATGTCTTCTCCAGCTTCTGGTTCACCGCCATCTACGTGCTGCTGTGCGTGTCGCTGATCGGCTGCCTGACTCCGCGGACCGTCGAGCACCTGCGCAACCTGCGGGCCGTCCCGGTCGCCGCTCCCCGCAACCTGAGCCGGCTGCCCAAGCACGCCGAGGGCGAGTTGACTGGTGACGCAACGCAACTCGGAAACGAACTCAGCGACCGGCTGCGCGGCTGGCGGCGGACCGTCCGCGCGCAGGGCGGCGTCGTCGAGGTGTCGGCGGAAAAGGGGTACCTGCGCGAATTCGGCAACCTGGTCTTCCATTTCGCGCTGTTGGGGCTGCTGGCGTCGGTCGCGATCGGTCGCCTGTTCGGCTACGAGGGCAACGTGATGGTGATCGCCGACGGCGGGCCCGGATTCTGCTCCGCCTCGCCGGCCGCATTCGACTCGTTTCGCGCCGGAGCCACCGTGGACGGCACCCGGCTGCACCCGATGTGTATCCGGGTCAACGACTTCACCGCGAACTACCTGGACTCCGGGCTGGCCACCTCCTTCACCGCGCACATCGACTACCAGAGCGGCGAGGATCTGGCCGCCGACCACTGGCGCCCCTATCTGCTGGAGGTCAACCACCCGCTGCGGATCGAGGGCGTGCGCGCCTACCTGCAGGGCCACGGTTACGCGCCCACGTTCACGGTGATCTTCCCGGACGGCCAGACCCGCAGTCAGACGGTGCAGTTCCGCCCGGACAACCCGCTGACCCTGTTGTCCTCGGGTGCGGTGCGCATCGACCCGCCGGCCGGGGTCTATCCCGACGCCGACGAGCGTCGCAAACACCAGATCGGTATCCAGGGCCTGTTCGCCCCGACCGAGCAGCTCGACGACCAGCTGCTGTCCTCGTCGTTCCCGGCGCTCAACGACCCGGCCGTGGCCATCGACGTCTACCGCGGCGACACCGGCCTGGACACCGGCCGGCCGCAGGGCCTGTTCACCCTGGATTCCCGGCTGATCCACCAGGGCCGGCTGGCCAAGGTGGCCCGGTCCAACCTCAAGCCCGGTGAACAGATCCGCCTCGACGACGGAACCCGGGTGCGATTCGACGGGGCGGTGCCGTTCATCAACGTCCAGGTCTCGCATGATCCGGCCGCCCTGTGGGTGCTGGTGTTTGCGATGACGATGATGGCGGGCCTGGTCGTGTCGCTGGCGGTGCGTCGTCGTCGGGTCTGGATCCGGATCACTCCTGTGGAGCCCGGCCAGTCCAGCGGTACGGTGAACGTCGAGCTGGGCGGGCTGGCCCGCACCGACAACTCCGGCTGGGGTGACGAGTTCGAGCGGTTGATCAAGCGCCTGCTCGGCAAGGAGGAGCAACGACCGTGAATCGCACCCACATCGACATCGGCTTGGCCCGCTACTCCGACTGGGCGTTCACTTCGGCGCTGATCGTGTTGGTGATCGCCCTGCTGCTGCTGGCCGTCGAACTGGCGTCTGGCCGCACTCCCGCCGCGGCCGAGCTGGTGCCGGCCGGGGGGGTGCGCGCCGACAGTGCGACGCCGGGGGTGGTGCACTCCGCGCAGCCACGGTCCCTGGGCGAGCGGGCCGGTCGCGCCGGTCTGGCCCTGGTCTATCTGGGCATCGCGCTGCTGCTGGCCTGCATCGTGTTCCGCGGCGCCGCCACCCTGCGCCCGCCGTGGGGCAACATGTATGAGTTCATCAACCTGACCTGCTTCTCCGGGATGGTGGCGGCCGCGCTCGCACTGCGCCGCCCGCAACACCGCAGCCTGTGGGTGTTCGTGCTGCTGCCGCTGCTGATCCTGCTGACGATCTCCCAGCGCTGGCTGTATGCCACCGCGGCCCCGGTGATGCCCGCGCTGCAGTCCTACTGGCTGCCGATTCACGTCTCGGTGGTCAGCATCGGCTCCGGGGTGTTCCTGGTGGCCGGGGTGGCCAGCATCCTGTTTCTGCTGCGGTCCTCGCCGTTGAGCGACGCCGACGCCCCGGGCGCACTGGCGCGCATGGTCCGTCGGTTGCCCGACGCGCAGACCCTGGACCGGATCGCCTACCGGACGACGATCTTCGCGTTCCCGATCTTCGGATTCGGTGTGATCTTCGGCGCGATCTGGGCGGAAGGGGCGTGGGGACGCTATTGGGGCTGGGACCCCAAGGAGACGGTCTCCTTCGTCGCCTGGATCATCTACGCCGCTTATCTGCACGCCAGGTCGACGGCCGGATGGCGCGACTACAAGGCCGCGTGGATCAACGTCGCAGGATTCGTGGCGATGATCTTCAACCTGTTCTTCGTCAACCTGGTGACCGTGGGTCTGCACTCCTATGCCGGGGTCGGCTGATGCCGTTGTCAGCTGGCCTTAGGGCTGCTGCGCTACCCTGCGGACACAGGCCAATCGGCTGAAGCAACCACTGTGACGGGAGAGATTCCAGTGTCCGACCATGCACCGGGTGATTCGACTCAGCGCAATGAGGTGACGGATCACCCCACCACTCAATTTCCGCCGTATCAGCCGGTCGACGTCGAATCCGACCCGGCCACCGGAGGCTTCGAGGAGCCGTCCGAGGACAGCGAGACGAGGTCGTTCGGCGGATTCCGCACCGAGCGCCGGTTCTCCGAGCCGCTGGACCCGTGGCCGTCGCCACCCGTGGACGTCGCGGCCCAGCAGAGCTGGAATCCCGGTCAGGCGACCTGGGTTCCGCAGCCGATGGACAGCCCGCCGCCGGTCTACCACGGTGGTGCCCCCAATGGCTTCCCCCAGGGCGCCAACGCCCCGTACCGGCCGGCCGGCACCATCGCGCCGTTCTCGGACCTGTCCACCACGTCACTGCTGCGACAGGTCAAGCCGCCGCCCACCTCCGGTTGGCGCCGCCTGCTGTATGTGGTGTCCGGCCAGCTGATCAACGTCGGCGAGAGCCCCCGCACGACCCGCTACAACGACCTGGTGGTGCAGGTCAACCGCCCGCTGCAGGGCTGTCACCGGATCGCGGTGCTCTCGCTCAAGGGCGGTGTCGGCAAGACCACCATCACCGCGACCCTGGGTGCCACGTTCGCCTCGATCCGCGGCGACCGGGTGGTGGCCGTCGACGCGAACCCGGACCGGGGCACGTTGAGCCAGAAGGTGCCGATGGAGACACCGGCGACGGTGCGCCACCTGCTGCGCGACGCCGACGGCATCCAGCGCTACAGCGACGTGCGCAGCTACACCAACCAGGGCCCCAGCCGGCTGGAGGTGCTGGCCTCGGAGAGCGACCCGGCGGTGTCGGAGGCGTTCAGCGCCGAGGACTACGCCCGCACCCTGCAGGTGCTGGAGCGGTTCTACAGCCTGGTGCTCACCGACTGCGGCACCGGCCTGATGCACTCGGCGATGTCGGCGGTGCTGTCCAAGGCCGACACCATGATCGTGGTGAGCTCCGGCTCGGTCGACGGCGCGCGCAGTGCCTCGGCGACGCTGGACTGGCTGGACGCGCACGGTCACGAGGAGTTGGTGCGCAACTCCATCGCGGTGATCAACGCGGTGCGTCCCCGCTCGGGCAAGGTCGACATGCAGAAGGTGGTCGACCACTTCTCCCGGCGCTGCCGTGCGGTGCGTCTGGTGCCGTTCGACCCGCATCTGGAAGAGGGCGCCGAGATCGACCTGATGCGGCTGAAGCGCGAGACCAAGGAGGCGCTGGTCGAGCTGGCGGCCGTCGTCGCCGAAGCGTTCCCGGGCGACGACCGCTCAAATCAGCACTTCGTCTAGCGGGCCCTAAGGCTTGTTGTCGCCCTGGCCGATCCGACGCAGGAAATCCGGGTCGTCGTCCGGGCCGATGACGCGGGTCCTCGGCCGGCTGCGCGCGGTTCGCAGCGCGATGTAGATCAAGGCCCCCAAGGTCACTGCGAGGAGCACGTAGAGCGGCACGGCGGACACCTCCTGGGGCCGAATATACCGCTAGCGCCGTCTGGGCAGGTCAGGCCCGGCAGTAGGCTGGGCGACCGTGATGGCAGGTCGAGCCCCGTTGGGGCGTGCGGTTTTGGATGTTGTGGTGTACACGCTCGCCCGGCTGGGGCTGGTGGTCGTGCTCAGTGCGGTGGTCTACGGGGTGGCGCGGCTGCTCGGGCTCAATGACTTCCCGCCCATCATGGCGATGCTGCTGGCCCTGATCGTGGCGCTGCCGCTGGGCATGTGGGTCTTCACGCCGCTGCGCAAGCGCGCCAACGAAAGCCTGTCGGTGGCCGGTGAGCGGCGTCGGCGCGAACGCGCGGAGTTGCAGGCGAAGCTGCGCGGGGAGTGACTTCTCTGCGTCAGCGCAGGTAGGCCAGCGCCACCGCCTCGGCCACGGCCCACACCAGCATGGTCAGCCCGGTGTCGCGCAGCACCGGAATCAACTGCGTCCCGCCTCGCCGCGACCCCACCGGGGCTATCGCCCGCACCGCCAGCGGGGTGGCGATCAGCCCGAGCGCGGCCCACGGGGTGGCCCGCATCAGCGCCAGCGTCATCGCCCCGGTCAACAGCACCAGCAGCTGAAACAGCACCCGGGTGCGGGCGTCGCCGAGTCGCACCGCCAGGGTGATCTTGCCCGCCGGCTCGTCGGTGTCGATATCGCGCAGATTGTTGGCCACCAGCACCGCCGACGACAGTGCCCCGACACCGACGGCCAACGCCGCGCCGACCCAGTCCACCCGCAGTGCCTGGGTGTACTGGGTGCCCAGGACGGCCACCAGCCCGAAGAACACGAACACCGCGACCTCACCGAACCCGGAGTAGCCGTACGGCTTGGCCCCGCCGGTGTAGAGCCACGCCCCGGCGATGCAGGCCGCCCCGACGGCCACCAGCCACGGGGCGCTGACCAGGGCCAGCGCCAGTCCGGCCAGCGCACCGATCGACAGCGCCACCACCGCCGCGCTCAGCACCGCCCGCGGGGAGGCCAGCCGTGAGCCCACCAGCCGCAGCGGCCCGGTCCGAACGTCGTCGGTGCCGCGGATGCCGTCGGAGTAGTCGTTGGCGAAGTTCACCCCGATGATCAGCGCCACCGCGACCGTCAGTGCCAGCAGCGCCTTCCACCACACGGCCGCGCCGAGCCAGGCCGCCGCGCCCGTCCCGGCGATCACCGGGGCGATCGCATTCGGCAGGGTACGGGGCCGGGCCCCCTCGATCCATTGTGCAAAGCTGGCCTTCTCAGACATGGGCACGATCCTTACACGCCAGAGGAGCTCACTTTGCTCGGAGTGATCGGTGGCAGCGGGTTCTACTCGTTGTTCGGCGACAACGCGCGCCGGCTGGAATGCGACACCCCCTATGGCCGGCCCAGCGCGGAGATCACCGTGGGCACCGTCGGCGGCCGCGAGGTCGCGTTCCTGCCGCGGCACGGCGAGCAGCACGAGTTCTCCGCGCACACCGTGCCCTACCGGGCCAATATGTGGGCGCTGCGGGCGCTGGGGGTGCGGCGCATCCTGGCGCCGTGTGCGGTGGGCAGCCTGACTCCGGAGCTGCCGCCGGGAACGGTCGTGGTGCCCGACCAGCTGGTGGACCGCACCCGGGCCCGCGCCGACACCTACTTCGACGACGGCGGTGTGCACGTCGAGTTCGCCGACCCGTACTGCCCGACGCTGCGGGCGGTGATGACCGGTCTGCCCGACGTCGTCGACGGCAGCACCATGGTGGTGATCCAGGGCCCGCGGTTCTCCACCCGTGCCGAGAGCCAATGGTTCGCCTCAGCAGGCTTCCGGCTGATCAACATGACCGGTTACCCCGAGGCGGTGCTGGCGCGCGAGCTTGAGATCTGTTACGCCGCAGTGGCGTTGGTCACCGACCTCGATGCCGGCATCGACGTCGGCAGCGGCGTGCGGACAGTCGATGTGTTCGCGGAGTTCAAGAGGAACATCGAGCCGTTCAAGAAGCTGGTGTTGCAGGGTATCGAGCAGATCGACGAGCGCCGCAGCTGTACGCACTGCCTGCCGCACGAGGGCGTTCAGTTGCCGTTCGAGCTGCCCTGAGGCTCGTCGGTTCCCCGATAGATCTTCGGCCCGTCTCCGAGCGTCTTCGCGGTGGCGTTCTGCGTCCGGAAGATGCTCGGTGAACCGCGGTCACCGGGGCGGGGACGCTCCGCGCGGGCGAATCGGGCGGAGATTATCGCGACCACCATTGCGCACCAAGCCAATCCGCACAGCACCAGATCGAAGGTGCTGGTGATCTGCTGCGCCAAGCCATTGCCGTAGACCGGGTTGGCCAGCGCTGCCTCCTGCTGGGCCTGCGCCAGCCGTGGCGCCAGGCCGACACCGACCACCAGGCGCGCGATGGTGAACCCGAACAGCACCGCGGCCACCGACCAGACGGCGGCCACCGGTAGCGACCGATTGCCCAGGTTGATCCGCAGCCAGATCGCGACCACCGCGGTCACCACGTCGAAGGCCGCCATCGCCGCGCTGTCGTACGGCGAATAGGGCAGGCCCAGTGTCGCGGCCACCACGATGTCGTCGAGACGCATGATGGCCGAACCCACACACCAGACGATGATGAGCAGCAAGATGTTTCGCGTGGCGAGCAGCCAGGTGGCGCCCGGGGCGTCACGCAGTGCGACCACGGCGAAGATCGCCGCGGCGGCAACCCACGCCAAAAAGCCCTCGAATCCCACGCCCATGGTGGAGGTGTTCTGGGCGATGCCGTGAAACCCGTCGACGAACCGGCCCGCCGGCATCACCCAGACCAATGCCCCCGACACCAGCGTCGCGCCACCGAGTATGACGATCGCGAGTTGGGATGCCTTGTCGTGCCGCAGAATCCAGCGCGACGCCGTGGCGACGGTGATCCATGCCACCGCCCCGTAGACGACTGCGGTGACGATGATCGCGACCTGCTGGCTACGGTACTCAGCGGCTCCGTCGGGTAGTGCGTAGTGCACCCGCCAGTACAGGTTGAACGCCACACTGACTGCGGCGCCGATGATCGAGGCGTAGCCCACGGCGCGCACCGCGCGCTTCCAGAATCGGGCCGGCCCGGCCAGTACCGGCTGCGCGGCCAGCAGGGCCCCAGCGGCCCCCAGCCAGGCTCCCGGGCCCACCCCGCCGGGCGGCTGTGCGCTGCCGCCGTAGCGGATGGTCTGTACCGCGTCGAAGGCGACCACGCCGAGAACCAGCGCCAGATACGGGGCGGCGAGCGTCAACCGGAGCAGCCCGAGCAGGCGCGGATTGGGGTGCGCGCCGGTGATCCGCCAGGGCCCGACATAGGTGGCGGCCAGCGAACCGAGTGCCAGGACGGTGGCCGCCGTGCCGGCCGCCTGCAGTCGGGGGTCGGCGGTGGGAATCCCGACACCGAAAAACAGATTCCACGGCAACACCGACGCGGCGCACAGCAGTACCGCTGCGGTCACATCGCGGCCGATATTCCAGCTTCTGGTCGACTCGCCGGTCATTTGCTCACCATAACCTCGTGGCGTGGCTATGCCGCTGAACAGCGAAGATCGTGCCGGTCGGCTGTCGGTGTGCGCGGTTAGACTGGCAAATCAGTGGGCGTAAGGAGGAGTTTTCGCATGGACGTTGCGCTCGGTGTGTCGGTGACCGGCGCGCTCGCCCGTCTGGCCCTGGTCGAATCCGATGCCTACGGCGATGCCGTGCTCGACGAGTCGATGCTCGACCTGACCCAGGATCCGGTCGCAACTCTCATCGAGACCATCACCGGCACCGACCGGATGCTGGCCGACGAGGGGCACCGGCTTGCGGCTACCCGGCTGTGCTGGTCGGATGCGGACCTGTTGAGCCGGCTTCGGCAGGCGCTCGACGAAGCCGGTGTGGAGAACGTGTCCGAGTCGGATCAGGCGCGCTCGGCAGTGGCGCTGGCGCGCAATGTCTCTGGCGAGGACGGTGAGACGGCGTTTCTGCCGACTGCCGATGCGACCATGGCGGCGCCAGTGGCCATCGGAGTGGAGCCGGCGGACGCGACGGCCACCGCGGCGGCGCCCACCGCCGAGAGTGTGGAACCCGATCAGCAACTGGCCTACTCCTTGACCGACGACGACTCGGAGCCGCTGCCGGTGGAGTACGCCGACGAGGACTACGAGTACGACGACTACGACGAAACCGAGGTGGCCGCCGAGCCCGAGGTGCTGCCGCCGCCGGTGGGTCGTGCCTTGCTGGTGGGGAGTTCGGTCGGCGGCATTCTGGTCGCCGGATGTGCCGCGCTGGCGGTGGCCGTGACGATCGGCATTCGACCGACGGCCGCGGTGAGCCCGTCCGAGCCCGCGGTGGTGGCGCCGCCGGTGGCGCCTCAGCCGGTGCCGGGCAACTTCATGCCGGCGTTGCCCGCGCCGAAGCCGATCCCGATGCCGCAGGTTCCGGTATCCAATCCTGTTGTGGCCCCCGTGAATCCGGTGCCCGCCGCGGTGGCGCCGCCGGTCGTGGCTCCGCCGGTTGTCGCGCCGGCCGTGCCACCGCCGCCCGCGGTGATTCCCTTTCCGATTCCGATCCCGATCATTCCCGCGCCTACTGGCGGTGTTGGCGGTTCGGGCGGTTCGGGTGGCTGGGATGGCTGGGGCGGCTGGGGCGGCGGCAGTGGTTCCGGGGGCAGCAATGGGTCGGGCGGGGGCAGCAGTTCCGGCGGGAGCAGTAGCTCGGGTGGCAGCAGTTCCGGTGGTGGGCACAGCGGTGAGGGCCAGAGCGGTGAGGGCCAGAGCGGTGAGGGACAGGGTGGCAACGGCCACGGTAGTGGTGGGCACAGCGGCGGCAGTGACACCGGCGGCTCGCCTTCGAGCGGTGGTACGAGCTCCGGCGGGGATTCCGACGCAGGCTCTACAGGCTCGGGTGGAACCGGCTCGGGTGGAACCGGCTCGGGTGGAACCGGCTCGGGTGGAACCGGCTCGGGTGGAACCGGCTCGGGTGGAACCGGCTCGGGTGGAACGAGCTCGGGTGGAACGAGCTCGGGTGGAACGAGTTCGGGTGGAGCCGGCTCGGGTGGAACGAGCTCGGGTGGAACAGATTCGAGTGGGAGCGGGTCGGGCGGTACGAGTTCGGGCTCTACCGGTTCGGGCAGTGGTGAGGGCAGTTCGGGCGGTTCCGGGAGCGGCTCCGGAAGTTCGGGAAGTTCGACGGGGGGCACCGATGGCAGCGGGTCTGCCGGCAGCGGTTCGGCCGGTGGCTCCAGCGATTCCGGGAGCGCCGGATCGGGCGGATCGAGCGGCAGCGCTTCGGGTTCCGACGGCGGCGGCTCGAGCGGCGGGAGTTCCAGTGGGGGATCGAGTGGCGGGAGCTCCGGCGGTGGTTCGGATGGCGGTGGCTCCGGGGGAAGCTCCGGTGGTGGCGGTGGTTCCGGTGGTTCCGGCGGTTCCGGCGGTGGCGGTGGAGGTGGCTCCGGTGGCGGATCCGGCGGTGGCGGCGGTGGCTCCGGCGGTTCCGGTGGCGGTGGTTCTGGCGGGGGCGGCGACTAAGCCGGAATCCCTCAGCGAATAAATCGGCGTGCCAACGCCTTTCGGTCCAATTTTCCGATCCCCCGCCGGGGCAGCGTGGTGACAATGTGCAACTCGCGCGGTGCCGCCGTGACATCGAGGGAGCACCCCACAAAAGCGCGCAGCTCCTCCAGCGTCGGCGGCGTCGTCCCGGCCACCACCACCGCGGCGGCCACCCGCTGGCCCAGCCGGTCGTCGGGGACGGCGAACACCGCGCACTCGGCCACCGCGGGGTGGGTCGACAACACGGCCTCCACCGGTCCGGGCATCACCGTCAGGCCACCGGTGCTGATCGCGTCGTCGGCGCGGCCGAGCACTGTCAAGACCCCCGAAACATCCAGAGCACCAACGTCATCGGTGACAAACCAGCCCGGCTGTTCGAACGGGTTCGGCGAAACGGGATTGCGGTATCCGACGGCCAGCGTCGGGCCCCCGATCACCACCCGCCCGTCGTCGATACGTACCCGTACCCCGGGCAGCGGCACGCCGTCATACACGCAGCCGCCGGCGGTCTCGCTCATGCCGTAGGTCCGCACCACCCGCACACCCGCGGCCGACGCCGCGTCCAGAATCGGTTGCGGAGCCGGTCCACCGCCCAGCAGCACCGCATCCAACTCGGCCAGCGCGGCCGTCGCCTCGGGCGAGGTCAGTGCCTTGGCCAATTGTGTTGCCACCAGCGAGGTATAGCGGCGCCCGGAGCCCATCTCAGAGACCGCAGCGGGCAATAGGTCGATGTCGAAGCCCGTCGTGACGTCGAGTTGCACCGGGGTGGTGCCGGCCGCGAGACTGCGTACCGCCACCTGTATTCCGGCGATGTGATGCGCCGGCAGGGCCAGCAGCCACCGGCCCGGCCCGCCCAGGCGCTCGTAGGTGGCCGCAGCGCTGGCCAGCAGGGCCGCACCGGTCAACAGGGCGCCCTTGGGGGTTCCGGTGGTTCCCGACGTCGTCACCACCAGCGCGACGTCGTCGCCGATCGGTTCGCCGACCCGCAGTGCCGACAGCACCGACGGATCGGTGTCGGGGGCCACCGGTGTCACCGCGGGAGCGTGACCGTCCAGGACGTCGCGCAGGGCGGGCAGCAGTGTCGAGACGGCTGCGCCGGGCTCGACGATCAGCGCACGAAGGCCGGCTATTGTGTCCCTCCGCTGGAGGGGGCGTCGTCGAGCAGCCAGCCCTTGGCGGCCAGCCGCAGCCGCACCCGTTCGACGTCTTCTGGGGCTGGCAGTTCGTTGGTGAGGCGGGCGATCAGCACGCCGATGTCGATGTGGTCGAACTCGCCGCGGCCGATCAGTTCTCGGGCGACGGCCTTGACCTCATCGTTGGTCAGCCGTCGCGACAGCAATGCCAGCAGGGGGATGTAGTCGGTCTGGGGGACGCCATCGGGGTAACCGTCGCGTAGCCACGCAACGATGGAGGTGAGAAATCTGTTCATCCTGAGTTAACTTCCCCGCGTCGGCAACGAGTTTGTCGCCATTGATATTACGTCACATCGCGGCCGAAGACGTCGTCCCAACCATTCCAATCATCCCACTGCCAGCCGATCCGGTGTTCGATGAAGTCGCGCGAAATGAACAGCACGCCGACAAGCATCATCGCCAGCAGCAACGCGAAAACCGCCCAACGCATTACGGTCAATCCGCGGCGATTGGCGCCGGGCCCGTCGGCGGCCGCACCGAGGCGCACCCCGATCGCGAACAGTGCGGGCAGTGCGGTTCCGATCAACAGGCCGAAGATCAGGATCTTGGCCGTGGCCACATAGTTGAACCAGGCGCTCAGCGTGTTCACGCACCGACCTCCTCGGCGCCGGAATCGGCTGGCACGGCCGACTGAACCGGTTGCGGCGCAATCTCATCCAGCCCATCGGTCATGTGATCACCCCAGTCGGCGGTGACGTTGGTGTGGTCGACCGGGGCCTTTCGGGATTGGCGCCAGATCAGGCCGGAGACCGTCAGCAGCAGCGCGAGGCCGGCGAGCGTCCCGGCGTAACCGCCCAGGGTGTGGATCACCCGGTAGGTGAACGCCCCGATGGCGCCGGCCAGTGGCAGGGTGATCAGCCAGGCCACCGCCATCTGGCGGGCCACCTGCCAGCGCACGGTGGCGCCGGGCTTGCCCAGGCCGGAGCCCAGCACCGAACCGGTCACCACCTGAGTGGTGGACAGCGAGTAGCCGAAGTGACTGGACAGCAAAATGATGGACGCAGAAGAGGATTCGGCGGCCATTCCCTGCGGGGCCTCGACCTCCACGAGCCCTTTGCCCAGGGTGCGAATCACCCGCCATCCGCCGAAGTAGGTGCCCGCGGCCATCGCCATCGCGCAGCACACGATCACCCACAGCGGTGGCATCACGTCGGTGTTCTGCGCTGCCCCGTAGGAGATCAGGGCCAGGAAGATGACACCCATCGTCTTCTGGGCGTCGTTGGTGCCGTGCGCAAGTGACATCAGCGCGGCCGAAAAGACTTGCCCGCGACGGAATTCCCGTCGGGTGCGTTCGGGGGACAGGCCGCGGGTCAGCCGGTAGACCAGCCAGGTTCCGATGGTGGAGATCAGGATGGCCGCCAGCACCGCCACCACGGTGGGCACCAGCACCTTCGAGACCACCCCGGCCCAACGCACCCCGCCCCCGCCGGCCGCGGCGAGCATCGCCCCGACCACGCCGCCGATCAGGGCGTGCGAGGAGCTGGACGGGATGCCCAGCAGCCAGGTGAGCAGGTTCCAGACGATGCCGCCGACGAGGCCGCCGAACATGACCTCCAGCGTGACCAGGTGGGTGACCACCAGGTCCTTGGCGATCGTCGCCGCGACCTGGGTCGACAGGAATGCTCCGACGAGGTTCAGCACCGCGCACAGGGTGACTGCCGTTTTCGGCTTGAGCGCGCCGCTGGCGATCCCGGTGGCGACGGCATTGCCGGTGTCGTGAAAGCCGTTGGTGAAGTCGAACGCAAGTGCGGTGATAACGACGGTTATAAGAAGGAAGAGCTCCAAGGTCACCGTGCGGATTTTTGCAGCCGCACACCCGCCTTGTCGAACTGGGTTACTTGACCTTGGCGCCGAGCAGGTACCAGCCGAAGTGGTGCCCCAGGAAGTCACGGGCGACGAACAGCACTCCGACGAGCACCACGGCCAGCACCAGTGCGAAGATGGCCCAGCTCAGAGCAATCAGCGCTGGCCGCCGCTCGCCGCCTGCCACGGTCCGGCGGCCCGCGGTGGCCACCGCCAGGCCGTTGCCGACCGCGTTGATCCGCATCGCCACCGCGAACAGGGCGGGCATGGCCGCACCGACCAGCAGGCCGAACACCAGGATCTTCAAGGTCGCGGCGTAGTTGAACCACTGACTCATGACTGCACCACCTGCCGCTCGGCGTCGCCGGCGGTGACGGGGTTCAGCTTGGTCGGCTGGCCGCTGATGTCGAATGCCGTCCGCAGCGCGTATGCGGGTTGCGGACGCGGGTTCGTGGTCGGCGCGTCGTCCGCACCGGACAGCCCGCCGGTGAGGTGGCCGTCCCATTCGTCGTTGACGTTGTTGTGGTCGATGCGCGACCGGCGCGACCGCAGCCAGATCGACACGACCGCCGAGATCAGCAGGCCCACGCCCACGAGGATCCCGGGGTAGCCGCCGATGCCGTGCACCAGGCCGTAGGCGCCCGAGCCGACGGCGCCGGCCATCGGCAGCGTCACCAGCCAGGCTGCCGCCATGCGCCCGGCCACACCCCAGCGCACCTGGGCGCCCGGCTTGCCGACGCCGCTGCCCAGTACCGACCCGGTGGCGACCTGGGTGGTGGACAGCGAATAGCCGAAGTGGCTGGACAGCAGGATCACCGCGGCGGCGGCCGACTCGGCGGCCATGCCCTGCGGCGGCTTGATCTCGACCAGGCCCTTGCCCAGGGTCCGGATGATGCGCCAGCCGCCGGTGTAGGTGCCGGCCGCCATGGCCACGGCACAGCTGACGATCACCCACAGCGGGGGCAGCGTCTCCGACGTGCTCACCGAGCCGTAGGACATCAGCGCCAGGAAGATCACGCCCATCGTCTTCTGCGCGTCGTTGGTGCCGTGGGCCAGCGATACCAGTGCGGCCGAACCGATCTGGCCGCGGCGGTAGACCTTCTCGGCGTGCTGTTCGTCGACGCCGCGGGAGATGCGGTAGACCAGCCAGGTACCCACCGAGGCGATGACGGTTGCGATCACGGTGGCCACCACCGCCGGGACCAGCACCTTGGAGACGACGCCGTTCCAGATCACCCCGTGGCCGCCTACCGCGGCGATCATCGCGCCGACGATGCCGCCGATCAGGGCGTGCGAGGAGCTGGACGGGATGCCCAGCAGCCAGGTCAGCAGATTCCACACGATGCCGCCGACCAGGCCGGCGAAAACCAGGTCCAGGGTCACCAGGTGGGCGTCCACCAGACCCTTGGCGATCGTCGCGGCGACCGCGGTGGACAGGAAGGCGCCGAGCAGGTTCAGGACGGCGGACAGACCGACCGCCTGCTTGGGCTGCAGGGCCCCGCTGGCGATCGACGTCGCCATCGCGTTGCCGGTGTCGTGAAAGCCGTTGGTGAAGTCGAAGCCCAGGGCCGTGATCACCACGATGATCAGAAGGAGCAGGTCTAGGCTCACGAGGACATCACGGCAACAATTCTGCGGTCTCGATCGGGTGGTTGTCTAACGAACAGGCAGTCGAAACGCTGGTGTACTCCGAGACGTTAAGAACTGTTCTCCCTGCGTTAACCTGCGGGCGCCCGGCGGGTGTCGCGGCGCAGCGGATGGTCGGGGGGAATCTGCACGAAAATCAGTGTGACGCCGTCGGGGTCGGTGACGTGCATCTCATGCAGACCCCACGGTTCCTGGCGTGCCTCCCGAGCGATCGGCACCCCGCGGCCCTCGAGTTCGGCCTGGGTGGCGGCGACGTCACGGACTTGCAGCCACAGCGCCCCGGGGAAGGGCGCGGTGGCATTCTCGGGGGTGCCGTGCCCGGCCAGTTCGATCAATGACTGCCCGGCGTAGAACACCGTCCCGGCGCCGTAGTCGCGGGCGATCGCCAGGCCGATCTCGTCGCGGTAGAAGCGCAGCGACCGCTGATAATCGTTGGGCCGGAACAGGATCCGGCTGGCCAGAATCTCCATCAGTCCTCGACAGGCTCGATCCGGTTCCGCTTGACCAGGGCGGTGGCCCAGCCCGCGTTGAGGTTGTCCAGGGCGCGGAACGCCAGCGCCAGCCGCGGTGCGATGCGGATCGGGCGGTAGCGGGCCGCGTCGATCATCCACGCGCCGGCCTCCTGCGCGGTGAGCCCCGGCTTGCCCTGGAACGCCGCGGTGGGGGCGATCATCGGGGTCTTCACCAGCGGGTAGTACAGCGTGGTGGACTGCACGCCGTAGCGGGCCCACTCGCTGTCGATGACCCGGCTGACGGCGCTCAGTGCGGACTTGGAGCCGTTGTAGACCCCGAACAGCGGCGAGGAGTCGGTGAACACGCCCCAGGTGGCGACGTTGATGATGTGCCCGTCGCCGCGTTCGCGCATCGCGGGAGCGAACCCGCGGATCAGCCGCAGCGGCGAGTAGTAGTTGAGCTGCATGGTCCGCTCGACGTCATGCCAGCGTTCCAGCGACTCGGCCAGCGGTCGGCGGATGGAGCGCCCGGCATTGTTGACCAGGATGTCCACCCCGCCGAACCGTTCGTCGACGTCCTTGACCAGGGCGTCGATCGCATCCAGGTCCGAGAGATCGCACGCGATGGCGTGGGCGGTGCCGCCGGCGTCGGTGATCCGCTTGACCAGTGCGTCGAGGTTTTCCTGGCGGCGGGCGACCGCGATCACGGTGGCACCCTCGCGGCCGAACTGTTCGGCGCCGGCTTCCCCGATGCCCGACGACGCGCCGGTCACCAGCACCCGCTTGCCGGTCAGTTCGACAGGCTTGGTGCCGGGCCGGTGCATCAGCTGCGCGGCGACCGGGGGGCGCATGGTCGCGATCGTGATCTGGTCGGACAGTCGGCGTAGCGGGCTTCGGCTCATGGTTAGCCAGTCTATGCGCTGGCTTGGGTCTCAGAAGTAGCGCGGGAAGGGGCTCCAGTCGGGGTCGCGCTTCTGCAGGAACGCATCGCGGCCCTCGACGGCCTCGTCGGTCATGTAGGCCAGCCGGGTGGCCTCGCCGGCGAACAGCTGCTGGCCCACCAGGCCGTCGTCGAGCAGGTTGAACGCGAACTTCAACATGCGTTGCGCCTGAGGCGATTTGCCGTTGATCTCCTTGGCCCACTGCACGCCGGTGGCCTCCAGCTCGGCGTGGTCGACAACCTCGTTGACCGCACCCATGTGATGCATCTGCTCGGCGGTGTAGGGCCGGCCCAGGAAGAAGACCTCGCGGGCGAATTTCTGGCCGACCTGACGCGCCAGATACGCGCTGCCGTAGCCGCCGTCGAAGCTGCCGACGTCGGCGTCGGTCTGCTTGAACTTGGCGTGCTCGCGGCTGGCCAGGGTCAGATCGCACACCACGTGCAGGCTGTGCCCGCCGCCGGCCGCCCACCCGTTGACCAGGGCGATCACGGGTTTGGGCATGAACCGGATCAGCCGCTGCACCTCCAGGATGTGCAGCCGCCCGGCGCGGGCGACGTCCACGGTGTCCGCGGTCTCCCCGGCGGCGTACTGATAGCCGCTGCGGCCGCGGATGCGCTGATCACCGCCGGAGCAGAACGCCCAGCCGCCGTCCTTGGGCGAGGGCCCGTTGCCGGTCAGCAGCACCACGCCGACGTCCGGTGACATCCGGGCGTGGTCGAGCGCCTGGTACAGCTCGTCGACGGTGTGCGGGCGAAATGCGTTGCGCACCTCGGGGCGGTTGAACGCCACCCGGACCGTGGCGTCGGTGACATGGCGGTGGTAGGTGATGTCGGTCAGGTCGGCGAAGCCGTCTACCGGCCGCCAGATGGTTTCGTCGAACGGGTTCAACGGTGCCTGCCTTTCGTCGGCTCTGCAGCGTCAACCGTACGACAGGTGACTGGCGGCAATCGACGTCAACTTGTTAGCGTGCTGGCCAGGCTCGGACGGGAGGTAGGAGCATGGCTGCGAATCCGATTGATCCGGCGAAGCTTTCGGTTCATCCCGAGCTGTTGCACACCCATGCCTCGCGGGTGGCCGATGCGACAGATGTGGCTCGCACGTTCGGGGGTCGTCACGCCGGCTACATCAGCGAATGCGCCACCGCGTGGGCCGGCGCCTCCGCGGAAGCCCTGGCCGAGCTCAGCGCCCACTGGGAGACGAGCGACGCGCAGCTACACGGGCGAGTGGGGGCGTTCTCGACGGCGATTCGCGAGGGTGGCCACCGCTACACCGCGACGGAAGATGCGAACGCGTTCAAGTTCACCGCGCTGCGGAAGAGATCTGGCATTTCCTAGCGGATGACGATCACCACCGACGGCATCGACAAGTGGAATCTCGAAACCCTGGACACGGTGTTCGAGGTCGCCACCGAACGCGCCGCGCGCAAGGCCGACTTCGGCGGCGCGCTGGGTGATGCCGGCAACGGGCTCAAGGGCTGGGAGGGACGCGGCGGCGATGCCTTTCGCCTGGAGTTGGGGAAACATCGCGCTGACATCAACGACCATCAGGCTGAAGCGTCGGCGATAGCCACCGCCTTCTACACCGCGCGGGCCGAGGTCGCGGCCTGCAAGAAAGAATGGTCGTCGATCAAATCGATTGCGGTTAGCAATGATTGGGCGATCAGCCCGGACGGCAGGCTGAGTGGACAGGTCAGCGCCGACAAGCGCAACGACTTTGACGCCCTGCAACAGCGGCTGACCGCGCTGATGGCCGAGGCGTCCAGGACCGATGGCGATCTGGCCACTGCCATCCGGGCTGTGGTCGGTGACACCAAGGTCGACGCGCGTGGACGCGCCGTTTTCGGCCCGCCGATGCCGGCCGACGCCCCGAAGGCACCTGCCGACCTGTCCGGGGATCCGGCCGCCGGAAGCCTGCCGTGGCTGCTGAACCAGGCGCGGCAGGGCGGTGGCCCCGTCCCTCCGGTGCCGGTCAGTGCCAAGGACGTGGAGGAATTCAAAGTCCAGGCCCGGAAGATGTTCGCCAACTACGGAGTTCCGCCGAATCAGATCGAGGCACAGGTCAATGCGGCTTTGATCCAGGCTCAGCAGCCTTTGCCGCGATACGTTCCCCGCGATGTTCCACGGGAGCCGGCGCGGCAGCCGGCACCGGGGTTCGGCGAGGGATTCGGGGACAGCTGGAGGGCCGCCGAACAAGGGGTGAAGAACCTGCTGGGGCAGGGTGGTCCGGGTGCCCCCGGTGTCCTGGAATCCTGGGGCGGCCTGGCCAAGGGGGTGGGTAACGCCTTCCTGAACCCTGTCGGCCTTGCCGCCTCGGAAGTCGAGAAGGCGATGGACGCGCCCAGCCTGTCCTATTACTTGGGCGAGAAGACCTTCGATGTCGGTGCCGCCGCAGTCACCGCGCCGTTCGGCGGGGAAGGTTCGATGGTGCGGGCTGGGCTACCCGCGGAACTTGCCACCGCGGGCGGTGCGCCTGTCGCAGTTCTGCGAGGTTGGCACCCCACGGGGGGACTTTCCGCAGCAGAGTTTGAGTCTCAGTTCGGGACTCCTGGAGCTCGGCTCTGGCCTGAACATGACGGCTTTCCGCCGGGGTATGTACCGCAACCGGCTCAGTTGCCTGCAGGTACGATCATTGACAGGTTTGGGGCAGAAACTGGTCGTTATCTTGCCCCAGATGGCACGCCATTCGCCGATCGGTCATTAGCCCCTGAATTGGTTGGTGGGGACTACACTCGATATATAGTAACCGGGAAACCACCACCTCCCGGTTGGCGAATTTTGGAAGGTCCAGTGGAGCCCTTCTACGGACAAACACCTGCGCCTGGTGCAACGCAGTACATGATCGTGGGCTCTGACGGTGTTCATCCTTCTGTAGAAGATCTAGTAGATAGGGGTGTACTTCGTGAAGATGGACCGCCCCTCGGACGCTAAATCCAGGGAACTGCAGATCGAAATTGATCGGCTATCTGACGAATTAGAGGTCCACACCATGCAGGTCGGTATGCGGACCAATGATGGGCTCAACATTTTCGTCGACGCAGATGGTGCGTACCACTTTACATTTTACGAGCGTGGCAAACTCGGCTTTGACAATGTCGGTAGCCTGGACGATGTTCTCTATTGGTATGTCAAAGGAATTGTCAGAAGGCAGGCCGCCAGAGCGGTGGGCGACCGCGCCGAGCGCTTCAGGTGCGAGTATGAGGTGCTGAGCGATTTCGATGTCGCTTGGGCCAAAAGACGAGTCCGTGAGCTTGCTGCGATGTTTCGTAACGGGCAACCAGAGGACATCGCCCTGCTTCCCGACATTGGCGAACCGCTGTGACTGGTGTGGACGATCGGTCGCAGGTGCTCCAACGAGAAATTGACTTGGTATCAGACGAACTGGGGGTCCCCTCGATACCGGTCGGGATGCGGACCAACGCTGGGCTCAATATCTTTGTGGATGACGACGGCTCCTATCACTTCGCACATTACGAGCGTGGAAAACTTGGATTTGACGATGTGGGTAGCCTAGACGATGTTCTCTATTGGTATTGCAAAGGAGTTATGACAGATCAAGTGGTTGGACAGGTAGGCGATCGCGCGGGGCGCTTCACACTTGAGTACGAGGTATTAAGCGACTTCGGTCTTGAGTGGGCGAAGAGAAATGTCCGCGAGACCGCTGCCATGTTTCGCAAGTACGGAAAGCCACAGGATATTGCCCTACTGCCCGATATCGGCGAGCCGCTGTAGGGTCGATCGCCCGCCGACCCCCGCCCGGGGGCCGCGGACAGCCGTGACCCTGCACGACCGGCTAACCCCAGCTACCATCAGGCAAGGTTCGCCTAATCCGGGGGGATTTGGGCGGTAGTGCCTGGGGGGACGTTCGTGGGGGCTGTACTGGGGGTATCGCTGTCATCGACGCGCGCGGGCGTGGTCGTTCTCGACGGTGTCGGAGCTGATGCGTGCACGGTGATCCGTGACGCGGTTGCGGTGTCCGCATCGGAACTGGACGCTGTCGCGGCGGCGGTGGCGCGGGCTGCCCGCACGGCCACGGAACAGGGTTGTCCGGTGCAGGCCATAGGCCTGACCAGCACGACCGACGCCGATTCGTTCGGGTGGGATCTGGAAGCGCTGTTGGTCGAAGCGGGTATCGCAGAGATCGAGATGTTCGAGCCCACCGATGCCACGGCGGCGCTGGCCGACGTGGTTGCCGCGAGCACCCGAGCTCAGAATGCGACGGTCAGCCTGATTACCGGGGACCAGACCCTGGCGGTGCTGGCCGACGGCGACCACGGGACGCATCGCACCGTGGCCTGCATGCACCACGACGACGACGCGGCGTTGGGCTCGCTGGACAAACTCGTCGCCGACTGGCTTTCCGGGCCGGTGTTCGTGATGATCCCGCATGACCTTGCGGCCCAGGGCTTCCCGGATCGGCTGGAGCGCGCCATTGCGCCACGCGCGATTTCGCTGATCGATGCCGAACTGGGGCTGGCCCGCGGGGTAGCGCTAGCGGCCGGAAACTCGGCGTTCGGCGCCGACGTGGTCGCCGAAGGTGTGAGTTTGCCTGCGCGACAACGATTCCGCCGCTCCGAGGTGATGCTGGTGACCGCCGTTGCGGTGACGCTGCTGGTGGTGGCGGTCACGGTCGGATTGGCGCGCGGGGTTCTGTCCGGCAACGAACCGCAGGAACCGTCGAGCGTCAGTGTCGCGGAGGTTCGAAACGAGGCCCAGCCAAGCCACGATGTGGCGACGCCGCCGTCGGTTGTGGAGCCGGTTTCGGCACCAGAGCCGGCAACGGCCGCCGTTGCGGCGCCGCCGGTTTGGGCGCCGGCTCCGGTTGCAACTCAAAACGCCGCGCCCGACGAGGCGCAGCTGCGGAAGATGACTGAGCCGCTGGCCGAGACGGTCCCCGGCCCGGCTGCACCGCCGGTCGGTGTTGCGCCGCCGGCGCCCGTTGAGGAACCGGCGCCATCGCCGCTGCAGGACGCGATCACCTTCGTGGAACAGACGCTCGGGATCGACTTCGACAATGACGGCCGGATCGGTGGCCGGCCGACAGCGCCGGCGCCCGATCAAGCGCCGTGACAATCACCGCCTTATCCACCCCAACCTGGCGCAGCTCACCACCGAACCGGCACCATAGACCGATGCCGCCGCAACTCGATGACATCCTCGACCGCCTGCACGTGGTGGCCCTGCCGATGCGGGTCCGCTTCCGCGGCATCACCGTTCGCGAGCTTGCGCTGATCGACGGCCCGGCCGGTTGGGGGGAGTTCGGGGCATTCGGCGAATACGAGCCGCCGGAGGCCGCGCACTGGCTCGAGTCGGCGCTGGAGAGTGCTTACCACGAACTGCCGCAACCGATCCGGGACCGCATCCCGATCAACGCGACCGTCCCCGCCGTCGGCGCCGAGCAGGTCCCCGACGTGCTGGCGCGCTTCCCCGGCGCCAAAACCGCCAAGGTCAAGGTCGCCGAACCCGGCCAGAGCCTGACCGACGACGTCGCCCGTGTCGAGGCCGTCCGCGCCCTGATCCCCACCGTTCGGGTCGACGCCAACGGCGGCTGGACGGTGGACGAAGCAGTGCGGGCTGCGTATGCGCTGGGCCCATTGGAATACCTGGAGCAGCCCTGCGCCACCGTCGCCGAGCTCGCCGAGCTGCGCCGCCGCATCGGCACCCCGATCGCGGCCGACGAGAGCATCCGCAAGGCCGACGACCCGCTGGCCGTCACCAAAGCCGAAGCCGCCGACATCGCCGTGCTCAAAGTGGCTCCGTTGGGCGGCATTTCGAAGCTGCTGGCCATCGCGAACCAGATCGGCATCCCGGTGGTGGTCTCCAGCGCGATCGACTCGGCGGTCGGCATCGCCACCGGCCTGCGCGCCGCGGCCGCACTGCCGAGCCTGCGGCATGCCTGCGGGCTGGGCACCGGATCGCTGCTGGCCGAAGACGTCGCGGACACCCCGCCACAACAAGACGGCTACCTGCCAGTGCGGCCGATAACCCCCGATCCGGCCCGGCTGCATGCCCTGGCCGCCCCGCCCGACCGGAAACAGTGGTGGATCGACCGGATCAAGACCTGCCATCCCTTGCTGCCGCGCTGAACCCTCACACGCTGGGCAGCCGCGCGTCGATCCCGTTCACGATCGTCACGCCCTCGTCGCTGACATACAGCTTGCACGCCAGCACGTCGATCGCCACGTTGTTGGCGACCCGCAGCGCCCGCTGACACGACCAGCCCGCGCTGTCGTCCTGATGCTGGGTCATCCATACGGTGGAGTCGACGTCGGTGACAACGTCGAAGGTCCACGGCGTGTCGTCGTAGCCGTCCTTACTCGTGGTGAATGTCCGTTCGCCGCAGGGCATCCAGCGCCGGGCAGTGTCGTCGAAGAACCGCCGCGCTTGGTCGCGGTCGCGGAACAACGTCGCGGCCTGGATCACGTAGTGGTCCGAGGTGCCCTCCGACAGGCTCTGAACGATGGTCGACGTCCAGTCGGTGTCGGCGTACACCGACCGCTCGGCTGGCATCCAGGCGACCAGGCATGCCGGGTCGGCAAACTTCTTGCCCTCGTCGAACATCTTGGTTCGGGCGTCTTTGACCCGCATGCCGGGTGCGCCCATGATGTCGCTGACGGTCGCGGCGTCCAGCAGCAACTCCGGCAGCGCCGAGGCAGCCACCGGACGCGGCCCGTCGTGGTCGGCCGGCACCGCCCGGCCGCCGGTAACCCGCGTGCACCCGGCCACCACGACGCAGGCCAGCACCAGTGTGCAGGCCAATCCCGCGGTTCGTTTCCGCATGCCCGTCCCCAATCGCGCCGTTGCGATCCTGACACGATAAGGCGTCGGCGGGTCGCGTACCTTCACACCCGTGACCAACCTCGCTTACGACGACCGTAATCAGGATGGCGAGCCGGTTCTGTTCATCGCCGGGCGCGGCGGCGCCGGACGCGGATGGCATCTGCACCAGGTCCGCGACTTCCAGCTCGCCCGCTACCGCCCGATCACCTTCGACAACCGCGGCATCGGCGCCACCGAGAACGCCTCGGGCTTCGGCACCGAGACCATGGTGGCCGACACCGCGCAGCTCATCGAGTCGCTGGACATCGGCCCGGTGCGCATCGTCTCGGTGTCGATGGGCTCGTTCATCGCCCAGGAGCTGATGCTGGCCCGCCCCGAACTGGTGAAGTCGGCGGTGCTGATGGCTACCCGCGGCCGCCACGACCGCAGCCGGGACTTCTTCTACCAGGCCGAAGTGAAGCTCGCCGAGGCCGGTGTGACGCTGCCCGCCGAATACGAGGCGAAAATCCGCATGCTGGAAAGCTTTTCGCCGAAAACGCTCAGCGACGACGCCACCATCAAAGACTGGATCGCCATGTTCACCATGTGGCCGGTCAAGAACACCCCGGGCCTGCGCTGCCAGCTCGATGTGGCGCCGCTGACCAACCGGCTTCCCGCCTACGCCAACATCACCCAGCCGGTGCTGGTCATCGGATTCGGCGACGACGTCGTCACCCCGGCGCACCTGAGCCGGGAAGTCGCCGACGCCATTCCGGGTGCGCGCTATCTGGAGATCCCCGACGCCGGCCACCTCGGTTTCATCGAGAAGCCCGACGCCGTCAACAAGGCTGCGCTGGAGTTCCTCGCCGAGATCGACGGCAAGCCGTATCGGTGGACGCCTCCACCTCCGACGCACGACTAACCTGGTACGGATGACCAACCCCTCGACGGCACAGGCCCGCATCGTCGTCGACGAACTGATCCGCGGCGGCGTCCGCGACGTGGTGCTGTGCCCGGGATCGCGCAACGCCCCGCTGGCGTTCGCCCTGCACGACGCCGACCGGGCCGGCCGGCTGCGCCTGCACGTCCGTATCGACGAGCGCACCGCCGGCTACCTGGCGATCGGCCTGGCGGTCAGCGCCGGCGCGCCGGTCTGTGTGGCGATGACCTCCGGCACGGCGGTGGCCAACCTGGGGCCCGCAGTGGTGGAAGCCAACTACGCGCGGGTGCCGCTGATCGTGCTCAGCGCCAACCGGCCATACGAGATGCTGGGCACCGGAGCCAATCAGACCATGGAGCAGCTGGGCTACTTCGGCACCCAGGTGCGCGCCACGATCAGCCTGGGCCTGGCCGAGGAGGCCCCGGAGCGCATGGACGCTCTCAACGCCACCTGGCGTTCGGCGACGTGTCGAGTTTTGGTGGCCGCCACCGGATCTCGCACCGCCAACGCCGGACCGGTGCAGTTCGACATCCCCTTGCGCGAGCCGTTGGTCCCCGAGCCTGACGACGACGGAGCCCTGCCGCTCGGCCGCCCGGACGGTCGCGCCTGGACCTACACCCCGCCGGTCAGCTTCGATCAACCGCTGGAGATCGACCTGACCCCGGACACCGTCGTGATCGCCGGGCACGGTGCCGGTGCGCACCCGAACTTGGCGGCGCTGCCCACGGTCGCCGAACCCACCGCCCCCGCCCCGGCGAATGCGTTACACCCGCTTGCGCTGCCCATGCTGCGGCCGCAGCAGGTCATCATGGTCGGCCGGCCCACCCTGCACCGTCCGGTATCGAACCTGCTGGCCGACCCGAGCGTGCCGGTGTTCGCACTCACCACCGGACCGCGCTGGCCGGACGTATCGGGCAACTCGCAGGCCACCGGAACCCGGGCGGTCACCACCGGGACACCGAATAAGGCCTGGCTGGGCCGCTGCGAGGCGCTGAACCGGGCGGCCGCCGCTGCGGTGGCAGGCCAGCTGGCGGCGCATCCGCTCACCACCGGCCTGCACGTGGCTGCCGCCGTCGCCGCAGCGCTGCGTCCCGGTGATCAGCTGGTGCTGGGCGCCTCCAACCCGGTGCGTGACGCCGCCCTGGTGGGGCTGGGCAACTTCGTGGCGGCTCGCGACATCACGGTGCGCTCCAACCGCGGGGTGGCCGGTATCGACGGCACGGTGTCGACGGCGATCGGGGCGGCGCTGGCGCATGAGCGGACCCACGCGGGCGCCCGCACCATCGCGCTGATCGGCGACCTGACGTTCGTTCACGACAGTTCGGGGCTGCTGATCGGGCCCACCGAGCCGACGCCGCGCGCGCTGACCATCGTGGTGTCCAACGACAACGGCGGTGGCATCTTCGAACTGCTGGAGCAGGGCGACCCGCGCTTCGCCGATGTCTCGTCGCGGATCTTCGGCACCCCGCACGACGTCGACGTCGGCGCGTTGTGCCGGGCCTATCACGTGGACTTCGCGCAGATCGACAGCGTCGACGCACTGCCCGCCGCGCTGGCCGAGCCCTCCACCGGTATGCGGGTGCTCGAGGTCAAGGCCGACCGATCCTCGCTGCGGGCGCTGCACGCGGCGATCCGGGCCGCGTTGTGAGGATGCCGGACTATCGGGCGTTGAAACCCTTGCTGGACAGGGCGGTTCACGGTGAGGGCGTGGTGGCTCCGGATTCGATTGCCGGACGGGTACTGCGCGGGGCGCGGATGGGTGTGCTGATCCTGGTGGCGCTGGTGACGCTGCAGTCGGCGCTGCTGGTGGCCGGGGCCTGGCGCAACGACATCGCCATCGAACGCAACATGGGGGTGGCCGCCGCCGAGGTCCTCAACGCGGGTTTCCGGCGCTCCACCATCGAGTTCGTGACGCCCGAGCGGATCACCTACCGCCCCGAGCTCGGCGTGCTGTACCCGTCCGAATTGGCAACGGGGATGCGTATTTACGTCGAATACGACAAGTCCGATCCCGACCTGGTGCGGGTGCAGCATCGCACCGCGGTGCTGGCGGTGATTCCGGCCGGATCGGTCGCGGTGATCGCCTGGCTGGTCGGTATCGCGGCGCTGGTCGGATTGGCGTTCGCCGAGCGACGGTGGGGCGACCGCGTCACCTGATCAGCTGCCCTGAACCAGCCGATCCAGCCAGCCGGCGTCGCCGGTGTCCACCACGGTCTTGGTGTTGATGTCGTAAACCGTTGGGGTGCCCGGCTTCTCCGGGTTCGCCGCCAACAGCTGGACGCGGTTGTAGGCGTTCATCGACCCGGGATCGACGGCCGGCTGCCCGGCGCCGATCCGCTCCACCACCGGCGCGGGTAGGCCCGCGTCGCGTGCGGTGTCAGCGATGTCCTGCAAGCTCGGTGTGCCGCCCCTGCGGTACAGCTCGCCGACGAACCCCTGATAGCTCGCGGCCGAGGTGGCCGGATCAGCCGCCGCCATCAGTGCGTTGCCGACCCGGGCGGAGACATCGTTGCCGCGGCGGGCGTCCAGAAACGTCATCCACCGGTAGGTCACCGCGACGTCACCGGCGGCCAGGTGCCGGCCCAGCGAACTGTCGGAGGCCGCTTCGAACTTCGCGCATTCGGGGCACTGCGGGTCGCAGAAGATCTCCAGCTGCACCGGGGCGGACGTCGAGCCGGCCAGCACCCCGAAGTGATCGGGGCTCAGCGCGGTCCCCGGCGCACCGGGTTCCGCCGCTGCCGGGCCCGCCATAGCCCCCCCGAAAACCGCCAGTACCGCCAATGTGCCCAGCCACGACCGCATTCCGCCAACCCTAGCCGCACCGGGTAGCGTCGACGCCGTGAGCCGCGCCAACCTGGACAAAGACCCCCGTGCGGTGGCATCGATGTTCGACGGAGTCGCCCGCCGCTACGACATCACCAACACGGTGCTGTCGCTGGGCCGCGACCGGTCCTGGCGGCGCGCCACCCGCAAGGCGCTCGGGCTGCAGCCGGGGGAGAAGGTGCTAGACCTGGCCGCCGGAACCGCGGTGTCGACCGTGGAGCTGGCCAAATCCGGTGCGTGGTGCGTGGCGGGGGACTTCTCGGTGGGCATGCTGGCCGCCGGACGCGAACGCGACGTGCCCAAGGTCGCCGGCGACGCCACCAAGCTGCCGTTCGACGACGAGGTGTTCGACGCCGTCACCATCAGCTTCGGGCTGCGCAACGTCGTCGACCACGCGGCCGGCCTGCGGGAGATGGCCCGGGTGACCCGGCCCGGCGGGCGTCTGGTGGTGTGCGAGTTCTCCACGCCGACGGTGCCGGTGTTCGCCACCGCCTACAAGGAGTACCTGATGCGGGCGCTGCCCGCGGTGGCCCGCGCGGTGTCGTCCAACCCGGAGGCCTACGTCTACCTCGCCGAGTCCATCCGCGCCTGGCCGGATCAGGCGGAGCTGGCCGACCGGATCGGCCAGGCGGGCTGGTCGCAGGTCAGTTGGCGCAACCTCACCGGCGGCATCGTCGCGCTGCACACCGGCGTCAAGCCGGCTTAGTCGACCGCGTCGAACCGGAACACCGCGATCTGTCCGGCCAGGGCCTCGACCTCGTCGGGCGTGCCCTCGCGGACCAGCCCGGCGCGTTTGAGGAAGCCGGCGCCGACGGGCACCTGCACCGGGAACGCCCGCAGCACCGGTCGGGCCGCCTCCGCCGACAGCTCCACGATGCGGACCTGCCGTTTCTTGCGTCCGTGGCGCAGCGTGCCCGATCCGGCGGCGCGGGCATTGAGCGCCCAGTCGGCGTTCGGGAAGCCCGCCACGGTGTAGAGCTGGCCGTCGAGGGTGAACGGTGTCATCGGGGTGCTGCGCGGCTGACCGGACTTGCGGCCCGGCACGGTCAGCACCATCGGCGGGCCGGTCGGCACGCCCAGCTTCTGCAGGCCGATCATCAGCTTGTTGACCGGCTTGAGCCAGCGCGGGGGTTTGGGGCTGCTCACGGTCTCAGCCCAGGTGTGCCGAGAGCAGCCAGCCGGCGGCCGACTTCCGGCCACCTGCTTCGGCGCGCAGCGGGACGCCGCCGAACCCGGGGAAGTCGTCGGGGAACACGGCGTGCAGCCGGGCCGGCTTGATCTCGTCGACCACCCAGTACTTCGACACCACGTCGCGCAGTTCGTCGTCGGTCACCGCGAACGGCGGGCCGTCGGGGATGGCGGCCTTGTCGAAGACCAGCACGAAGTACGACGCCCCGGGCGCGGCGGCCCGCACGATCGACTGCTGGTAGCCCTCGCGGGCCTGCACCGGGATGGAGTGGAACAGTGTGCTGTCGACGATGGTGCCGAACCGGCCGTCATAACCGGTGAATGCGCTGATGTCGGCGACCTCGAAGGAGGCGTTGGTCAGGCCCCGCTTGGCCGCTTCGGCGCGGGCCAGCTCGATGGCGGTGGGTGAGCTGTCCAGGCCGACGGTGGTGTGGCCGTGGGCGGCCAGGTATAGGGAGATGGCGGCCTCGCCGCAGCCGACGTCGAGGACGTCGCCGTGGAACTTGCCGTCAGCGATCAACGCGGCCAGCTCGGGCTGGGGTTCCCCGATGCTCCACGGTGGTTTGGCGCCCAAGCCCATCTGCTCGGATTCGCCACGGTAGGCGGCGTCGAACTGGAGATCCAATGATTCACTCATCAGTCCGGTATATCAATCAGACTGATATATGTCAACGGTGCTGATAAACCGGGTCAGCTGAACGGCTTGCGGCGGTCTATCAGCCGCGACAATCGGCCGCCACCCCGCCAGGCCCGCGCCACCAGGTCGGCGTCGTCATCGGTGACCAGGTTGGCCATCACCCGCACCGCCACCCGCATCAGCGTCGTCGAGCGCATCGCCACCGGGCCGGTCGCGGGCAGGAACCGCGGGAACGTCAGCAGCAGCGCCAGTCGCCGGGCCACTGAAAACCCGCGGGCATAGCGCGCGGCCAGCAACTCCGGCCACGCTCGGGTCAGGTCCGGGCAGTCCAGCATGTCGGCTGCCAGTCGCCCGGTCTCCAGGCCGTAGTCGATACCCTCGCCGTTGAGCGGGTTGACGCAGGCCGCGGCGTCGCCGATCAGCATCCAGTTCGGCCCGGCCACCCCCGAGACCGCGCCGCCCATCGGCAGCAGTGCGCTGGCCGGGGCACGCACCGGGCCCTCGAAGCCCCACTCCTCGCGGCGCAGGTCGGCGTAGTAGGACATCAGCGGCCGCAGTGCCACGTCGGCCGGCCGTTTGACGGTGGCCAGCGCGCCGACGCCGATGTTCACCTCGCCATTGCCCAACGGGAAGATCCAGCCGTACCCCGGCAGCACCGCACCCTCGGGTGAACGCAGCTCAAGGTGCGAGGTCAGCCACGGCTCGTCTGAGCGCGGCGAGGCCAGATATCCGCGGGCGGCCACCCCGTACGCCGTCTCCTGATGCCACTGGCGGCCCAGCACCCGGCCCAGTGTGGAGCGGGCGCCGTCGGCCACGATCAGGTGCCGGCAGCCGACCTCGGTGCCATCGGCCAACACCACCGAACGCACCCGCCCGTCGGCGCCCCGTTGGACGTCGACGGCCTTGACACCCAACAGCATTCGGGCCCCGGACTCCTCGGCGACCTTGCGGATCCGGTCGTCGAGTTCGGTGCGCGGCGCGGCGCTTCCGGTCGACGGGAATGACGGGCCGGGCCAGTCCACTTCGACCTCGCCGCCGAAGCCGGCCATCCGCAGACCGCGATGACGGATGTGGCTGTCCAGCCACTCGCCCAGCCCCAGCAATTCGAGCTGCTCGACGGCACGCGGCGTCAGCCCGTCGCCGCAGGGTTTGTCCCGCGGGAAGGCCGCGGTGTCGATCACCAGGACGTCCCGGCCGTCACGCGCAGCCCATGCCGCCGCTGCCGACCCCGCTGGTCCGGCGCCGACTATCACGACATCGGCCACCGTGTCAGCGCTGGAATTCACACTCACCAGTATGTTGGACCCGTGAGGACACCGGCGAATGTGGTGGCGGGACTGGACTTCGGGGGCTTGGGCGACCCGTCGTTCGCGGGCAGTGTCCGCGACGGCGTGGCGCGCATCGAAGAACTGATGGACACCGAGCTGCGCGGCGGCGACGAGCTGATGACCGAGGCGGTCACTCACCTGTTCGACGCCGGCGGTAAACGCTTCCGCCCGTTGTTCACGGTGTTGTCCGCCCAGTTGGGCCCGCAGCCGGACGCCTGGCAGGTGACGGTCGCCGGCGCGGTGATCGAGCTGGTGCACCTGGCGACGCTCTACCACGACGACGTGATGGACGAGGCGCAGATCCGCCGCGGGACACCGAGTGCGAATGCACGCTGGGGAAACAACATCGCCATCCTGGCGGGTGACTATCTGTTCGCCACGGCCTCACGGTTGGTGTCGCGGCTGGGGCCCGAGGCGGTCCGGATCATCGCCGAGACCTTCGCCCAGCTGGTGACCGGGCAGATGCGCGAGACCCGCGGTGCTGTCGACGGTGTGGACGACGTCCAGCACTACCTCAAGGTGGTCTACGAGAAGACGGCATGCCTGATCTCGGCGTCCGGCCGGTTCGGGGCGACGTTCTCCGGCGCCGACGACGATCAGATCGAGCGGCTGGCCCGCCTCGGCGGGATCGTGGGTACCGCATTCCAGATCGCCGACGACATCATCGACATCGACAGTGAGCCCGACGAGTCCGGCAAGCTGCCCGGCACCGACCTGCGCGAGGGTGTGCACACCCTGCCGGTGCTCTATGCGCTGCAGGACGCCGGGCCGGACGGCGATCGGTTGCGTGAGTTGCTGGTCGGGCCGCTGGAGGACGACGCGTTGGTGGCCGAGGCGTTGGAGCTGCTGCGCCGCTCGTCGGGGATGGCCAAGGCCAAGCAGACGGTGGCCGACTACGCCGAGCAGGCCCGCACCGAGCTCGCGGCGCTGCCCGACTGTGTGGGGCGCGCGGCGCTGGCCAGCCTGGTCGACTACACCGTCAATCGAGACGGCTGACCACGATTGCGGAACTCGTGCGACCGCGGCGGCGTTTAATGGGCACGATGGTCGTTCTTCAAGGAGGAAGTCGATGACCTGGCATCCGCATCACAACACGGCGAAGACGTTCTTTCTGCTGCTTGTCATGTCGGGATTGATCGTCGCCGTCGGCAGTCTGTTCGGCCGCAACGCCATGTGGATGGCGGTGCTGTTCGCCGTGGCGATGAACGCCTACACCTACTTCAACAGCGACAAGCTGGCGTTGCGGGCCATGCAGGCCCAGCCGGTCACCGAGGTTCAGGCGCCGGAGATGTACCGGATTGTGCGGGAGCTGGCCACCTTGGCGCATCAGCCGATGCCGCGGCTCTACATCAGCGACACCAATGCGCCCAACGCGTTCGCCACCGGACGCAACCCCCGTCACGCCGCGGTGTGCTGCACCAGCGGGATCCTGCGGCTGCTCAACGAGCGTGAGCTGCGGGCGGTGCTGGGCCACGAGCTGTCGCACGTCTACAACCGCGACATCCTGATCTCGTGTGTGGCCGGGGCGCTGGCGTCGGTGATCACCGGCTTGGCCAACATGGCGATGTTCATGGGCAACCGCCGCGACGGCAACCCGCTGGCGATGATGCTGGTCATGCTGGTGGGGCCGCTGGCGGCGTCGGTGGTGCGCATGGCGGTGTCGCGGTCGCGGGAGTACCAGGCCGATGAGTCCGGCGCGGTGCTCTCCGGTGACCCGCTGGCGCTGGCCTCGGCGCTGCGCAAGATCTCCGACGGGGTGGAGGCGGCGCCGTTGCCTCCCGAGCCGCAGCTGGCCAGCCAGTCGCACCTGATGATCGCCAACCCGTTCCGGGCGGGGGAGAAGGTGGGCCAGCTGTTCGCGACTCACCCGCCTATGGCCGACCGGATCCGGCGGCTTGAGGACATGGCCCGGGGGTAGCGCGCCTCGCGCGTCCCGGGCGATTCGCCCCGTCACCCTCGCGCGCCCCGGGTGCCCCTCCCGCCACTTCCGCCCCCGGATCTGTGGATGGATCGTCGCCCGCTGCATCGAGATGCCCTGGCTGACGTATTGGGCCCCGACCCTGTGTGACGCCATCGCCGGCGTCGAGCAGGCCGTCGACGAACGCCTGGCCGAGGACGACGGCGAGTCCGTACCGCCGCCCATCACCGACAAGAAGTTCAGCGGCAACATCCTGGTCCGGACGTCACCGTCGCTGCACGCCCGCCTGGCCGTCGAGGCCGCCGACCAGAACGTGTCGATGAACCACTCCGATGGTGCAGAAGTTGGCCGACCGTCCGCCGAGCAGCCTGCTGGACTGGTGATATCGCCGGCGCTATCCGATTTCAACTCACCTCACCACTTCCGCCGAGGTGCGCAAGTGACGGTTGGGGCAGGCGGGGGTAACGGAGCTGTGGGGCGCAGCCCTCAGAACCCGGTGCCCTCCACCTCATGCCCGGGCGTCTCGGCGATCAGCCCGCGGTAGGCCTGCTCGACGGTCGAGCCGTGGTTGATCACGCCGTCGACCTCCCGGGCGATCGGCATGCTCAGTCCGTATTGCGCGGCGAACTTCATGACCACGCTGGCAGCCCGCACGCCCTCGGCGACCTGGTTCATCGACGCGATGATCTCGTCGACCGACTTGCCGGAGCCCAACTGCTCGCCGACGTAGCGGTTGCGGCTGCGCTGGCTGGTGCAGGTGACGATCAGATCGCCCATGCCCGCCAGCCCGGAGAAGGTGTCGCGCGCCCCGCCCATCGCCTCGCCGAGCTTGGACATCTCGCGCACCGACCGCGACATCACCATCGCCCGGGTGTTCTCGCCGATCCCCAGCGAATAGCCCATGCCCACCGCGATCGCATAGACGTTCTTCAACGCGCCGGCCATCTCGACCCCGACCACGTCGTCGGTGGTGTAGACCCGGAACCGCTTGGTGCGAAACAGCGACGCCAGCTCGCACGCTAGGCCCGGGTCGGGCATGGCCAGCACGGCCGCCGCGGCATAACCTTCGGCCACCTCCCGGGCGATGTTCGGGCCGGCGAGAATCCCAGCGGGATGCCCGGGCAGAACCTCGTCGACGATCTGCGACATCCGCATGTTGGTGCCCTGTTCCAGGCCCTTGACCAGTGAGACCACCGGCACCCACGGCCGCAGCTCGGCGGCCAACACTTCGAGCACGCCGCGGAACCCGTGCGACGGCACCGCCATCACCACCACGTCGGCGCTGTTCGCGGCTTCGGCGAAATCAGTGGTGGCGCGCAGGGTCTCGCTGAGTTCCACCTCGTCGCCCAGGTAGCGGCTGTTGCGGCGGTTGTCGTTGATGTCGGCGGCGGTCGAATCCGATCGCACCCACTGCAGCGTCGGCGCGCGTCGTGAGCAGATGGACGCCACCGTGGTACCGAACGATCCGCCGCCGAGGACGACGACCTTGGGGGTGCGGGTAGCAGCTGCCATGCAGCGAAGTTACCTCGGGCTAGCCGGCCAGTGGCACGCTTTCGCCGGCCCGCCCGAACACCATCGACTCCTCGATCCGGTCGAAGCGGTAGTCCAGGGCGTCGGCGAAGTAGTTCTGCCGCACGTTCCAGGGCCGCTTGGTGCCCGAGCGCGGCAACGCGTGCGGTGCCCGCAGCACATATCCGGCCTGGATGTCCCACGCCGACTTCTCGGCCATCGGCTCGTCGCCGACATGCGGGTAGGCGTGGGTATACCCGCGGGAAGCCATGTGCTCCAGCAGCTTTGCGGTAGCACGTGCGGTCATGTCGGCGCGCAGCGTCCAGGAGGCGTTGGTGTAGCCCACGCACCAGAACAGGTTCGGCACGCCCTGGAGCATGTGCGCCTTGTAGACGAATCGGTCGGTGGGCTTGATCTCGGTGCCGTCCAAGCTGATCCGCACGCCGCCGAGAGCCTGCAGCTGCAGCCCGGTGGCGGTCACGATCACGTCGGCGTCCAGGTGTCCGCCGCCCTGCAACGCGATGCCGGTGGCGTCGAAGTGATCGATCCGGTCGGTGACCACGTCCACCCGCCCGGCGCTGATCTCGGCGTAGAGGTCGGCGTCGGGAATCAGGCACAGCCGCTGGTCCCACGGCTCATACGGCGGCTTGAAGTGCTTGTCGACGTCGTATCCCGCCGGCAGGTTCCGCACGGCCGTCTGGCGCAGTATCCACTTCAGCACCGGAGGCGTCTTGCGGGCCAGGAACCAGATCACGCCCTCGAACAGCGCCATGATGAACCGGATGATCGGGTGAGCCACCTTGCGCGGCAACAGTTTTACCAGAACGTCGACGAACGTGCTGTATTTCGAGGCCGAGATCAGATACGTCGGCGTGCGCTGCAGCATGGTGACGTGACTCGCCTGCTGAGCCAGCGCCGGCACCAGCGACATCGCGGTGGCGCCGCTGCCGATCACCACCACCTTCTTGCCGGAGTAGTCCAGATCCTCGGGCCAGTGCTGCGGGTGCACCACCGTGCCCTGATACGTCTCGACACCTGGGAAGTCCGGGGTGTAGCCGTCGTCGTAGTTGTAATAACCGGACCCGAAGAACACGAACCGGGCGCGGTAGGTCTTCGAAGCCCCAGTGGCCCCGTCCGCCACCGTCACCACCCAGGTGTCCGTCGAGGAATCCCAGTCGGCCGCCTGGACGTGACTGTTGAACCGGATGTGCTTGTCGATGCCGTGCTTGCGGGCGGCGTCGGTCAGGTACTCGCGGATCTCGGTGCCGTCGGCCACCCGTTCGCGGCCGGTCCACGGCTCATAGGGCAGGCAGAGCGTGAAGATGCTGCTGTCCGAGCGCACACCGGGATAGCGGAATAGGTCCCACGTGCCACCGATACGCTCCCGGCGCTCCAGGATCACCATGCTGGCGCCGGGGTTGCGTTCGGCGATGCGGTAGGCGGCCCCGATACCGGAGATACCCGCACCGATGATGACGACGTCGACGGCATCTTCGATTGTCATGGCACCCAGCGTAGGCATGGGCCCAGCGGCCCGGTCAGGGAATGGGTCAGCGGGGCTCAAGCAGTACGTCGACGTGCAGGGGAGCGCAGCGATCGATCAGCCAGATCTGATCAGCGGGGCTGGCGAAAATACGTGCGTGCGAAGGATCCTGGACGAAGGCCGGCGCCGAAGCTCCGCACCGGTCGCCGAAGAACACGTAGGCCTTCGCGTCATTACACATTCGCGACATCCACACCATGCCGTCGAGGCCGATCGCGTGTGCGGCCTGTGCCCATTTCACGGTGTCGGGGTAGCTGGACGCCGGGCCGGCGGTCAGCTCCGTGGCGGTGGCCTTCAGCCGCCGCAGGCCCAAGCCGTGCAGCACCGCGACCCGCAGGTCCCGGGTCGTCTCGACGCGCACCAGTGCCTTGTTGGAGTACTTGTCGTAGGGAAGGATGCCCCCGTCGACCGGGATGTCGTGCAGCAACGTCTCGGCGATGGCCGCCATCTCGCTGTCGGCGGCGTACATGACCGGCACCACCGGCTTGCCGAAGAACGCGAATCGCGTTGCACCGCCCACCCCAGGGTTGAACTCGGTCGCGGTGCGGGTAGCCGTCATCACGCGATACAGCAGCTCAGCGGCGGGCAGGATGGCGATGTCCGGGTCGAACGGGCTGGGCGGCCCGGTCACCATGAGATGGCGAAGCCTTCGGCGGCCACTGCCGCAACGCGCTCTGGGTCGGCGATGAGGTGGTCGACGGGCCGGTCTCCGTCGAAGTACGTCGTCGGTGCGCACAGCCACTGCACCAAGCCCGCCTCCGACCAGTCGCTGGCTGCGGCGACCTCCCGCAGCCGGCCGATGACGGCCAACGGCTGGCCGTCCGGCCCGAACTGAAATCCGGGGTAGACCAGGTGGCTGCCGCGGCGGATTGCGACCAGCGCCTTGTTGCGGTGCGCAACAGCGGCGTGGTTACGCGGCGCGCTGGAGCGTGACCCCATCAGCCTTCCGGCTTCGCTGCTGGTCAACATGCCGAATTCGGCTTCGATGCCGTTGTAGAGGTTCTGCTCGGCCTGTACGGCCCGAGTGATAGCCGGCTCGGCGTACACGCTGACCGACGACAGCGCGACGCCCACGGCGTGCGCGCTCTCCCGGACGCGCTGCGTCGCGACGGTCAGATCCTCGACTGTGGTCACGATCTCCATTTTACATGCGATTCGTGCGTTAGACGATGACGCACGAATCGAACTATCAGCGGTAGTTGACGAACTGCAACGCCACCTCGAGGTCGGCGCCCTTCAGCAGTGCCTGGACGGCCTGCAGGTCGTCGCGCTTCTTCGACGACACCCGGATCTCATCGCCCTGGATCTGCGCCTTGACGCCCTTGGGGCCCTCGTCGCGGATCAGCTTGGTGATCTTCTTGGCGTTCTCGCTGTCGATGCCCTGCTTGAGGGTTCCGCTGACCTTGTAGGTCTTGCCGGAGGCCTGCGGCTCGCCGGCGTCGAACGCCTTCATCGAGATGTCGCGGCGGATCAGCTTCTCCTTGAACACGTCGATGGCGGCCTTGACGCGCTCCTCGGTCGAGCTGACCAGCTCGATGCCCTCCTCGCCCTTCCAGGCGATCGTGGTGTCGGTGCCGCGGAAGTCGAACCTGGTGGCCAGCTCCTTGGCGGCCTGGTTCAAGGCGTTGTCGGCCTCCTGGCGATCCACCTTGCTGACGATGTCGAACGATGAATCCGCCATGGATCCGTCCCTTCTCGTTGATGGCTGGCCGGTTTGTACTCGGGGTACATCCTCGTTGTAGTCTGCTAGGCGCGATACGGCAGGTTGTCCGAGCGGCCAATGGAAGCGGACTGTAAATCCGTCGGCGAAAGCCTACACAGGTTCGAATCCTGTACCTGCCACCCAGATCAGGCCCCCTTTTAAAGGGGGCCTGAGTGGTTTCTACAGCTCGTCGGAGAAGTCCGCGGTGATCCACCGGTCGGGCCGGATCGAATAGATCACCGAGGAGTCGCCGTCGATTCCCGCAGCGAAGGCGCGGCCGCCTTCCTCACCCAGGTAGCGGATCGCGATGGCCTCGCGCTGATCGAGAGGGGCGGGACTGGCCACGTCGACGACGCTGCCCTCGACTACCACGTATTGATACGGCAGCTCCTCGCGCTGCACCACCAGGGTCACCGCGCCGGCCTGCTCGATGAGCTTCGCCTTGCGGGTGCCGGCGCCGGTGTTGACCAGGATGACCCCGCCGGGGGTGTAGTCGTACCAGATCGGGACGCTGGCCGGGGGACGCCCGCCGGTGGCGGCGACGGACAGGACGGCGACGTGCTTGTCGGCCAGGAACTGCTGACGTTCGGCTTCGGTGAAGGGTGTGGGCATGTGGGGTCGAACGAGTGCGGCCGGCGAGGTATTCCACCGGGCTACCAGTCCGGCGACAGTGGCTTGATCCGGGTCCACGGCGTGCAGCCGAAGCTGACGAACGTGCCGTAGGCGGCCCGCGGGTCGATCTCGACCGTCGGCGCACCGAGTGCGATCACCCGCGAACCCGACTCGACGACGCGGTCGCGTGAGTCCAGGACGGAGTAGGTGCACAAACCGCTGGGGCCGACGTCGGCCACGTAGGTGCCGTAAGGCATCGCTTGGGGGACGGCGTAGGCGCCGGCGGGGATGGTCGGCCCGATGTCGGTGGCCGCCAGCCCGAGCATGGGCGACCCGCTGGGTGGAGCGGTGGTGGTGGGCGGCACGGTGGTCGGCGCCATGGCGGTCACGGTCGTCGTCTCCGGCGGTGCCACCGTGGTGATCGCCGTAGTGATCGCGGTGGTGACGGTGGTCGTGGAGGTCATCGGTGCGGCGACCGGCGACGGCGACGGGTTCGAGTCGGTGCTGCCGATCAGGTACAGCGCCAGGAACGCCGCCGCCGACAGGCCGACGCCTTTGCGGAGCCGGCGCCGGGACTTCCGCGGGGCCAGCGCGGCGATCGGAAGCATCGCCAGCGACCCCGCCCGCAACGCGGTGGCGAACTCGGTGCAGCTGTCGTACCGCCCGGCTGGATCCTCGGCCAGGGCCCGGGCCAGGGCTGGCTCGAGACCGGCCGGATTGAGGCGCACCGGCGGCTTGCCGGTGAGCAGGTGATAGGCGGTGGCGGCCAGTGCGTACTGGTCGGCCCGGCCGTCCAGCGGCCCGCCGCGCAGCTGCTCGGGCGCGGCATAGAGCAGTGTGCCGACCACCATGTTCGTCGACGTCAGGCCGCTGACCTCCGCCACCCGTAAGCCGATCCCGAAGTCCGCCAAGATGATTCGGGCCTCATCCTCGTCCGGATCGGTCAGCAGGATGTTCGCCGGCTTGACGTCGCGGTGCAGCAGGCCGCGCTGGTGGGCGTAGTCCAAAGCCTCGCCGACGGCGGCGACGATCTCGACCACCAGTCCACGCGGCAGCCCGCCCCGCGTTCGGCGCAGCCGGCGAGACGCGTCGGAACCGTCGACGTGGTCCATGGCGATCCAGAGCTGGCCCTGGTACTCGCCGCGGTCGTGGACGCCGACGATGTGCGGGTGCCACAGCGTGGCCGCCAGGTCGGCCTCGCGGTTGAACCGCTCCCGAAATGCCGGGTCGGCCGAGACCGCGGCAGGCAACACCTTCAGCGCGTCTCGGCGGGGCAGGCGGGGGTGTTCGGCCAGGTAGACCTCGCCCATGCCACCGGACCCCAGCAAACGCACGATGCGATAGCCGGCGAAGGTGGAACCCGCGGTGAGCATGTCGTGAAGCTATCGCCGACCACCGACAACGCCCATTTAACGGACGTCTAAGGTCTAAAGTCCTCTAGCGAACACAAGGCTGGTTAGGCTAACCTTCGCCGCATGACACTTCCCCTGCCCGACCGCAAGACCGCTGATCTCCCCGGCCACTGGCTGTTCGCCCGGCTCGGCAAACGTGTCCTGCGGCCCGGCGGGCTCGGCCTGACCCACCGCATGCTGGCCGACGCGCAGCTGTCCGACGCCGACGTCGTCGAACTCGCCCCCGGCATGGGCCGCACCGCCAAAGAGATCCTGGCGCACGCCCCCGGCACCTACACCGGCGTCGAGGCCGACGAGAACGCCGCCGGCGTGGTCCGCACGGTGGTGGGCGAGCGCGGCAAGGTGGTCACCGGCGAGGCATCGGAGACCGGCCTGGCCGCCGACAGCGCCGACGTGGTGGTCGGTGAGGCGATGCTGACCATGCAGACCAATGCGCACAAGGCCGAGATCGCCCGCGAGGCGTTCCGGGTGCTGCGCCCCGGCGGCCGCTACGCCATTCACGAGCTCGCGCTGCAGCCCGACGACGTCGGCGAGGTGATCAAGGACGAGGTCCGCACCGCGCTGGCCCGCTCCATCAAGGTCAACGCCCGCCCGCTGACCGCCGCGGAATGGACCGAGCTGCTCACCCAGGCCGGCTTCACCGTGGAGAAGACGTCGTTCGCGCCGATGGCGCTGCTGGAGCCGCACCGGCTGATCGCCGACGAGGGCCTGCTGGGTGCACTGCGGTTCGTCTTCAACGTGCTGCGTGACTCCGACGCGCGGGCCCGCGTGCTCAACATGCGCGCCACGTTCCGCCGCCACAGCGACAACATGGCCGCCATCGAGGTCATCGCCACCAAGCCGGCGGCGTGACGCACTTGCGATGATGGACGGGTGAGCACTCGCGACCGCGACGACGCGGGCCGCCCCCGCAATGCCCGCCCGCGTGATCGGCTGGGACGACCGCTGCCGCGCGGCGCCCAGGGTGGCGTGCAGGGCGTGCCCGACGACCTGGACCTGCCGCCGTCGCAGACGCTGGCCTACGCGCAGCTGCTGCTCGACGACGGGTTGGCGTTCAACGCCCACGAGGTGCTGGAGGCCGCCTGGAAACACCGGCCCGACAACGAGCGCGACCTGTGGCAGGGCCTGGCGCAGTTGGCCGTCGGGGTCACCCACGTCCAGCGCGGCAACGTCACCGGCGCGGTGAGCCTGCTGCGCCGCGGCGCCGACCATCTGGCCGGGCTGCGTGCTCCCGCCCCGTTCGGGATCGACCTGGCCGGCCTGCTGCGTTTCGCCGCCGCTCTGGCCGACGACCTGGCCGCGGGCGTGACGATCGACCCGCAGCGCCTGTGCCCCCGGTTGGTCGTGTGAGCGGCCCGAGTCGCTGGACGCTGGCCGACGGACGTGAGCTGTTGTTCTTCAGCCTGCCCGGCCACATTCCGGCGCCGGTGGCCGACCTCCGCCCGCTGCCGCCACGTGATCCCGAGCCGTCGGAGCTGCGTTTCGACCGCGCCACCGGCCAGTGGGTGATCATCGCCGCGCAGCGCCAGGACCGCACCTATAAGCCGCCCGCCGAGGCGTGTCCGCTGTGCCCGGGTCCGACGGGTCGCAGCAGTGAGGTGCCCGCGGCCGACTACGACGTGGTGGTCTTCGAGAACCGGTTCCCCAGCCTGGCGGGGGACAACGGCCGCTGCGAGGTGATCTGTTTCTCGCCGGATCACACCGGCTCGTTCGCCGAACTGCCGGCGGAGCACGCCCGGCTGGTGGTGCAGGCGTGGTGGCATCGCACCGCTGAGCTGTTGGCGCGCAAGGAGATCGAGCAGGTGTTCTGCTTCGAGAACCGCGGTGAGGAGATCGGGGTGACGCTGGCCCATCCGCACGGCCAGATCTACGGATATCCGTTCCTGACGCCGCGCACTGCCGCCATGCTGGCCCAAGCCCGCGAGAACCGGATCGCCCACGGCACCAACCTGTTCGCCGATCTGCTGGCCGCCGAGGTGGCCGACGGCGCCCGGATCGTAGCGCGCACCCAACTGTTCACCGCGTTCGTTCCTTACGCGGCGCGCTGGCCGGTGGAGGTGCACCTGTACCCGAATCGGCGGGTGCACAACCTGACCGAGCTGACCGAGGACGAGCTGGACGACTTCGCGGAGGTCTACCGAAATCTGTTGGGCCGCTTCGACCGGCTCTACGACGCCCCGCTGCCCTACATGGCCGCACTGCACCAGTACCGTGACGACGGTGAACAGGCCGACGGGTATTTCCACGTGGAGTTGATGTCGATTCGGCGCAGCGCCACCAAACTGAAGTATCTGGCGGCCTCGGAGTCGGCGATGGACGCCTTCATCGCCGACGTCACCCCGGAGTCCGTCGCCGCCAGGCTGCGTGCGCTGTGATCGCCTACTCCGCGCCGGGCCGGGTCAACCTGATCGGCGAACACACCGACTACAACGGCGGTTTCGCGTTGCCGATCGCGTTGCCGCAGCGCACCAGTGTCACCTTCGACCCCGACGACTCCGACAACCTCACCGTCGTCTCCGACCACGCCGACGGGCCGGTGCGCATCCCGCTGGACACCACACCGGGCGGGGTGACGGGCTGGGGGGCCTATGTCGCCGGGGTGGTGTGGGCGTTGCGCGACAGCGGTTTCGCGGTGTCCGGCGGAACCATGTCGATCAGCAGTGACGTGCCGATCGGGTCGGGGCTATCGTCCTCGGCGGCGCTGGAGTGCGCGGTACTCGGGGCGCTGACGTCGGGCGTGCCGATCGACCGGATCGAGCTGGCCCGGATCGGACAGCGCGCCGAGAACGACTATGTCGGCGCCCCAACGGGTTTGCTGGATCAGCTGTCGTCACTGTTCGGGGAGGTGGCCGGCGCGATGCTGATCGACTTCCGCGACCTCGCAGTGCACCCGGTGCCGTTCGACCCGGATGCCTCCGGGGTGGCGCTGCTGCTGTTCGACTCTGGGCAGCGGCACGGCCACGTCGACGGCGAGTACGCGGCTCGGAGGGCCTCCTGTGAGCGGGCCGCCGCCGCGCTGGGTGTGACATCACTGCGCGAGGTGCAGCACCGCGGCGTCGACGTGCTGGCGGCTATCACCGATCCGGTCGATGCGCGCCGCGCCCGCCACGTGCTGACCGAGAACGAGCGGGTGCTGGATTTCGTCGCCGCGTGCGCGGAATTGGACTTCGCCGCGGCGGGGAAGCTGTTCACCGCGTCGCACGCCTCGATGCGCGACGACTTCGAGATCACCACCGAGCACATCGATCTGATCGCCGACGCCGCGGTGGCCGCCGGGGCGTTGGGTGCCCGGATGACCGGCGGCGGATTCGGCGGCTGTGTGATCGCCTTGGTGCCGGCCGAGCTGACGCTCAAGGTCGGCGATGCGGTGCGTAGCGCGGTCATGCAGGCGGGTTACGACGAGCCGGACTTCAGCCGGGTGTTCGCGGCCGCCGGGGCCGGATAGCGTAGGTGTATTCTTGGTGTATGGCACGCACCAACATCGATCTCGATGATGAACTCACCGCTGAGGTGATGCGTCGCTTCGGTGTGACGACGAAGAAGGCGGCCGTGGATCTCGCCTTGCGGCGGCTGGTCGGCACCCCCCTGAGCCGTGAATTCCTGCTCGGCCTTGAGGGCATCGGCTGGGACGGTGACCTCGATGAACTACGGAGTGAATCGCCCGGCGACATCCGATGATCCTGGTCGACACTTCCGCGTGGATCGAGTACTTCCGGGCCACCGGATCGATTGCAGCGCTGGAAGTGCGGCGTCTGCTCTCCGATGAGCCGGATCAGGTGCTGACCTGCGAGCCGGTGGCGATGGAGATCTTGGCCGGGGCGACCACGGACACCAGGTACGGCAGACTCGAGCGCCTGGTCAACGGTTTGGAGTCGCTAGAAGTGGAGCCGGCACGCGACTTTCGTTCGGCCGCCGACATCTACCGTGCGGCGCGACGCTCGGGCCGGACCATCGGCAGCATCAACGACTGCCTGATCGCCGCCATTGCGCTGCGCCGCCGCGTCCCGGTCGCGCACCGAGACGCCGACTTCGACGTCATCAGTGAGATCACCGGCCTGACGGCCATCTCGCTGCGCTGAGACGAGATCAGGAGATCCGGTAGTCGGGCAGGTCGAAGTCGTCGCGCACCCCGCCGGCGAGCAGGTTGGCCAGCGGCCGAAGGTTCATCGCCCGGATCGCCACGCCGCGAAACCACAGCCCGAATCGTGTTCGGGTGGCGAAGAACCCGAGGAATTGGCGGGCCCCGGCCTGTTTGCTCTCGATGAACGGCCGCAACCGGGTTTCGTAGCGTTCGAAGGCCCGCCGGTGGTCGTCGTCGCGCAGCTCGCCGGCCAGCACGTAGGCCTCGGTGATCGCCAGGCCGGTGCCCTCGCCGCCCAGCAGTGAGATGCACCCAGCGGCGTCGCCGATCAGCAGTACCCGCCCTCGCGACCAGCGCTCCATGCGGACCTGGCTGACCACGTCGAAGTAGAGGTCTCCCGAGTCGTGAAGGCCGTCGTCGAGCGCGTCCAACATCTGCCGGCATTCCCAACCGGCATCCCCGAACTGGTTGCGCAACGCGGCTTTCGGGTCGGCGTCGACTTCGGCGGAGGGGTCGCGGTAGACGAACAGGAACATGGTGCGGTCGTCGCGCAGTGCGACCCGTGCGACCTGTCGGCCGGGCACGGCGTAGGTGACGTAGGTCAGCTCGTCGCGGGGCCGGTAGCCGTCGACGACGCAGGCGGCGACCTTGCAGCCCAGGTAGTGCTCGAAGTCGCGGTGCGGGCCGAACACCAGCCGGCGCACGTTCGAGTGCAGGCCGTCGGCACCGATCAGCAGGTCGAAGTCGCGCGGTCCGGCGTGTGCGAACGTCAGCGCGACGCCGTCGTCGTGCTCGTCGACGGCGGTGATGGTGTCGCCGTAGATCATCTCGACGTCATCGGCGATGGTGGCGTGGATGGTGGCGGCCAGGTCCCCGCGGGGCAGGCTGGTGAAATCCTGTCCGAGCAGGTGCCGAAAGACGTTGGTGTCCAACGCTGCAACGGTGCTGCCGTCAGCGCCGACGGTCCGCACGGACTCGATCTCATAGCCCGCTTCTAGGAGCGCTGCCTCGATGCCCATGCGGCGGGCCACGGTGTATCCGACGCCCCAGAAGTCGATCATGTAGCCGCCGGACCGGAAGGCCGGGGCCTGCTCGATCACGGTCGGGGTGTGACCGGTGCGGTGCAACCAGTGTGCGAGTGCCGTCCCGGCCACTCCTGCACCGCTGATCGCGATCCGCATCGGCTCAGATCATCTCGTTATCGGTCAGCCATCGCATCACCGGCCAGCCGATGAACACCGGCAGCCAGCAGGTCAGCACCCGGTAGAGCAGTACCGAGGGCACCGCCAGCGCGGCGGGGACCCCGAACGCGGCCAGGCCACCGATCAGGGCGGCCTCCACGGCGCCGACCCCGCCGGGTGTCGGCGCGGCCGAGGCCAGCGTGCCGCCGACCATGGTCACCACGGTGACGGTCACAAACGACGTGTTGCCGCCGAAGGCCTCCACACTGGCCCACAACGCCAGTGCCGCACCCAAAGTGGTGCCGGCCGCACCCAGCACGATCAATGCCAGCCGCTTGGGTTCGCGGGCCAACTCGATCAGGTCGGAGGTGACTTCGGCCAGGCGGGGGCGCAACGCGGTGGTCAACCACCGGCGCAGGTTGGGCACCAGAAGCACGATGCCGGCCAGGCCCAGCGCCACACCGGCGATCAGATACAACAGGTTGGGGCTGGGTACGAAGTGCGACAGATTCGCCGAGGCCCCGGCGGCGGTGGTGAAGACGACCAGCAGGATCACGTGCACGATCACCTGCACCGACTGTTGCAGTGCCACCGCCGCGGTGGCCCGCAGGGTGCTCAGGCCGCCCTTGACCAGAAACCGGGTGCTCAACGCCAGGCCGCCGACGCCGGCCGGGGTGGTGGTGGCCGCAAAGGTGTTGGCCACCTGCATGATCGCCAGGTTGCGGAAGCTGACCAGGCCGTTGGCGCAGGCCCACAGCGCACCGGCGGCGCCCACATAGGTCAGCGACGAGACGATCAGCCCCAGCAGCGCCCAGGACCAGTTGGCGTGCCGCAGTTGGGAAAAGAACGTCGGCACCTGACTGATGAACGGATAGGCGACGTAGACCAGACCGCCCAGCAGCGCCAACTGGATCATCTGGCTGCGGGTGAACCGGGTGATGGTCTTGGTCTGGATCTCATCGGTGTTGGTCTGGCGCTTGACCTCGTCGCGCGCGGCGGAGATCACCGTACCGACGTCGGGCACCGCCCTGCGCAGCCGGGCCGGCATCGCCGATTTGGTGAGTCGTCGCGATGCCGCCAATACCGCTGTGCGGCCGAAGCTTCCGATCGCCGCACGCACCGCGCTGGCCGCGTCGTACAGCGACGACGTCGTCACCAACAATTGGGCGATGTCGGACTGCAGCTGGGTGACGGTGGCGCCGTACTCGGCGTTGCCGAACCCGCCGAACAGCACCGTGCCGTCGTCGACGGTCATCTCCTTGCTGCGCAGATCGCCGTGCGAGATCTGCTGATCGTGCAGGCGGGCCAACGACTCCCAGGACTTGTTCACCGGGGTATCGGCCACACAGTCGGCGATCGGGACGCCGCGGTGCGGGGTGTGGGCGTACAGCGTCCAGCCGCGATCCAGGGAGGCGACGGCCACGGTGTCGGAGTTGGCCAGGTGCGCATCGCCGATCGCGATCGCCATCAGCGCGCGGTGCTCCACGGCGCGGTGCAGGGAGGCGTGCAGCGGCGCGGTCTCGGTGGTGCGCAACCGCAGCTTGCGCCAGAGCTGACGCAGCGCGCCCCCGCTGCGCTGGTTGGGCCCGTACAGCTCGATGATGCCCGGGTGCTCGCCGGCGTTGGACAGCACCAGCGGGCCGGGCCCGGCCGGCCGGACGACGGTCAGTTCGGTGACGGTGCGGCCGCGCCTGGCCAGCGCGCGTACGGCGCCGTCCAGGGGCACCTCCAGCGCGGGGGTGCCGACGATCAGGACCACCAGGGCCCCGACGAACCATCCGACGGCCAGGCCGAGCAGCGAGCGGGCCGGCACGATCGCGCTGACCACGAGGTGAATCGGCACGAAGGCCAGCAGCAGCACCCACCACCAGCGTCGCCAGCGGGCCGGCAGCCATGGACCCGACACCGTCAGCATCGCGGCGAGCATCGCGATCCAGCGCGGGTCGTCGAGGAACTGTGCCAGCGTGGTGGCCAGGCGTTCGGACAGGTCGAAATGCCAGGCGGGGGCGGCCAGCCCGTTGCTGCGAATCGACAGCGACACCACCGCCAGCAACCCGGAGACGGCGTAGGCACCCAGCAGCTTCCACTGCCGCGAGGCCACCAGGCCGATCAGGATCGCGAACGGCAACACCAGGATCGCGATGCCGTAGGCCAGATAGACCAGGTTGGCGTGGGCGGGGGAGAGCACCCCGATGATCTGGGAGATCGACCGCTCCAGAGCCACCCATTCGTAGCGGGTGACCAGGGAACTGGTGATGACGGCGGCGAGGAACAGGGCGGCCAGCAACAGGCGCAGGATGTCGTTGGTGCGTCGAGTCAGCGGCTGCAACAGGTTGCCGGTGACGGCGACGTCGCGCCCCTCAACTCGCATGATCACTTTCGGTCCGACTGGTGCCGCTTCCCGACGCGGCTCGCCACAACTTAACCGGTGAGCGGGCGTGTCACGCTATTTTGTCGGCGATCAGAGCGGGTAGTGCACCCCGGTCATCTTCTCCGACTCCTCCCACAGCCGGCGCCACAGCCGCTGATCCTTCGACAACGAGCTCGACGGGCACGGGCCCACCGGGCCGCGGGCCTGGTTCAGCTTCGTCGGACCCCAGTACTTGTTGACGTCGGCGTCGGTGGTCGCGGCCAGCAGGATCGACTCGGCGGCCTGCTCGGGGGCCTGGCCGATCAGCTGCATACCGAACTTGGTGACCAGGCCGGGCAGCGACTTATCGTTGTCGAACAGCTCGGTGCCGGACACCCCGGGATGCACGCAGTAGGAGCGCAGCGGCGAGCCGGCCGCGACCAGCCGTTGCTGCAGGTCGCGGGCGAACATCAGGTTGGCCAGCTTGGACTGGGCGTAGGCCAGATTGCGCTGGTAGAACCGGTTGGAATAGTTGAGGTCGTCGATCCAGAACTTCGGGGTCTGCTTGTGGGCGATGCTCGACACCGTCACCACCCGGTCTCCGATGCGGTCCAGCAGCAGCCCGGTCAGCGCGAAGTGGCCCAGGTGGTTGACGCCGAACTGGGTCTCGAACCCGTCGACCGTGCGTCGCATCGGGATGTTCATGATCCCGGCGTTGTTGATCAGCACGTCGAACCCGCTCTGCTGCGCGGCGAAGTCGCGCACCGAGGCCAGGCTGCCCAGATCCAGCGCGGCCACCGTGACGTCGCCGCCGATGCCGTCGGCGATCTGCTGGGCCTTGCCGGTGTTGCGGCAGGCCATCACCACGGTGGCGCCCTTGGCGGCCAGCGTTCGGGTGACGATCTCACCGAGGCCGCCGTTGGCGCCGGTGACCACGAAGGTGCGGCCATGCTGATCGGGGGTGTCGCCGATTGTGAATGCCATGTGCCAAACGCTACCGCGACGGCTGCGACGCGCCCTGTCAGACCAGCACCGCACCGCGGTCGGTGATTCGGCCAACCCTGAGCCCCGGGACTTGTCGGTACCCCCCGATAGCCTGGCGTCAACGAAAGGGGGTGCTGTGGAACTTTCTGCTGCACAACGTGACCGGGCTCGCGGTGCACTGCTGGCCACGGCCGCCGGTGACGCTTTGGGTGCCGGCTACGAATTCGACGGGCCCCGTGGGCCGGGTGAGCCGGTCGACATGATCGGCGGCGGGCTGGGGGCGTTCACGCCCGGGGAGTGGACCGATGACACGTCGATGGCGATCGCGATCGCCGAGGTCGCCGCCACCGGTGCTGATCTGGCTTCCGAGGCGGCACAAGACGTCGTCGTTGCCCGCTGGTTCCAGTGGTCGAAGGACGCCAAGGACATCGGCGTGCAGACCCGCGCGGTGCTGTCGGCGGCCGCCCGGCGCGGGATCGGTGCGCGCAGCGCGCGGGCGGAGTCCGAGGCGCTGCATCGCAGCTCCGGGCGCACCGCGGGCAACGGGTCGTTGATGCGCACGGCGCCGGTGGCGTTGGCCTATCTCGATGATGAGACCGGGCTGGTGGCCACCGCGCGGGTGATCAGTGAGCTCACCCACTTCGACCCGGACGCCGGGGATGCGTGCGTGTTGTGGTGCGCCGCGATCCGTCACGCCGTGCTGACCGGTGAACTCGATGCGCGAGTCGGGCTGGGCCACTTGGATGCCGAGCGCCGACAGGTGTGGGAGCAGCGTCTCGATGAGGCGGAGCAATCTGAGCCACGCGACTTTACGCACAACAACGGTTGGGTGGTCGCCGCTTTGCAGGGCGCCTGGTCGGCGATCACCACGACGGCCGGTCCCGATCATCTGCGGTTGGCGCTGGAGGCCGGGGTGCGCGGTGGTGGTGACACCGATACCGTCGCGGCGATCGCCGGCGGCCTGCTGGGCGCGGTGTATGGGGCATCGGCGGTGCCGGCGCAGTGGCGGACGCTGCTGAGCGGCTGGCCGGGATTGGCCGCCGCTGACCTGATCGAGTTGGCCGACAACATCATCGACCACGGCGCACCGGGGAGGTAGGGATGTCGGACTCTTATCCCGGCCCGCTCATCCTGCTCGGGGACCAGGACACGGTCGACCACCGCGCCCACCTGGCCGACGAGGCCGCCGAGCGAGGCTGCACAATCGTCGACGCATTCGGCTTCGAGGTCGGTGAGGCCGCCGACCAAAGCGACCTGACCAAGGTCGACGCCGTGGTGGCCGCACTGGCCCGCGCCATCACCCGCCGCGCCGACATCTGGGTGCCGCTGCCCTGCCCGGACTTCATCCGGGAGCAGCACCTGCGACGGCTCTCCCTGGTGCTGCAGCGTCACGGCGTGACCCTGCTGCTCTACCGGGAGATGTGGCGGGTGCCCACCCGCGGCGGGACCAGTGAGATCGACCAGGCGCTGCGAGCCGAGGTCAAATCGGTGGACAAGCTGGACCGGGTGGCGCTGGCCGCGGCCGGTGTCGTGAGCCTGAGTCGGGAGATCGAGGCGTCGCTGGCCAAAGCCGCTGACGTGGAAACGGTTCAGCCGCCCACGGATCACGGGGCGGCGCCAGAGCCCTCGATGCCGCCGATGCTTCCCCCGCCGTCGGTGCCGTGGACCCAGCGCAAGCGACTGGTCAAGCACTACGCCGGCTGGCTGGTGTACGGCTGCGGGGTCACCCAGGCCGCCACCGCGCGGGTGCTGAACTCGGCGGGCCAGCGCACCGCGACCGGCGCGCAGTGGAAGTCGGCCTCGGTGGCGAAGTTGCTCACCGCCGGCAATTTCGACGTCGCCCGCGGGTGATCAGTCCTTGAAGTAGACCAGCTGATGCGTGCTGGTCAGCAGTACGCCATCGCGCGACCACAGGTGTGCGCTCTGGTCGAAGTAGCCGCGGGCAAACCCGTTGGCGTGCGCGCTGGCCAGTACGAAATCGCTTCCCACGGCGTCGATCTGCTCCTGGCCGGCGTGGAAGTAGGTGGTCAGCGAGATGGTGCCGGCCGGGATGTAGCCGCCGCGGCGAAGGAACACTCGCGGATAGAAGATGTCGGAGACCGCGGCCAGCGCGGCGAAGTCCAACGGCCGTTCCAACTCGTCGCGCACCCATAGTGTGGTGGTCGACGATTCGCTGAGCACACCGTCCTCGGGAATGGCGCCCTCGGTGAAACGCATGTCGTAGCGGTTGGCCCAGACGACGCCTTCGAAGAAGGAGCTTCTCGGGATATCTTCGGGCGCAATAACTTCCGGCAGCATTGCTTCGGTGTCGGCCCAGGTGTCGCGGTGCCGGCCGAACACCGCGGTGGCGGTGGTCTTGACGTCGTCGCCCTGGCGCAGCTCCAGAATCCAGTGCTGGTTGCTGCGGTTGGTGCGCGCGGCCCCCAGCGCGATGTCGAACTCGCCGTCGGCGATCGGTGCGGCGTAGTTGACCGTCAACGCCAACGGGTCGCCGATCCGGTCCGGGTGGGATTCAACGGCGCGCAGCAGCGCCGCCGCGGTGATCCCGCCGAACGGGCCCACCATGTTGGCCCACGCCGGTTCGGTGGCGCCGCGGACCAGGCCGGCGTCGAGGTGATCCAGGCGCATGGCGCGGTCGAACGGGTGCATGGTGTCAGTCATGGGCGTCCTTCGGATCAGCGCGGCGATATTCAGGTCACGCTATCGCGGGCTTCGGATCGGGCCGTCGCCCACGGACGGAGCCGGTGGGGAAGATACAACAATATATGCATGCTAATGTATGAGCATGTCTCTGTTAGGGCATCGGCTGCAGATCCTGATCGACGATGAACGCCACCGCCGCATCACCGCGGCGGCACGCGAGCGTGGTGTCTCAGTGGCCACAGTGGTCCGCGAAGCCATCGACCGCGGTCTGGCCGGTCCCATCGACCGTCGCGAATCCGCTGGTCAACGTCTTCTCGATGCGCCTGACATGGACGTTCCCGAGTTGACGGCGCTCAAGCAGGAGTTGGACGCGCTGCGAGGCCGCCGCGGATGATCGTGCTGGATACGACGGTGCTGGTCTACGCCAAGGGAGCTGATCATCCGTTCCGGGACCCGTGTCGCGACCTGATCGCAGCAGTCGCTTCCGGACGTATAGACGCGACTACTACCCCCGAAGCGATCCAGGAGTTCGTTCACGTTCGGGCGCGCCGACGCGGCCGCAATGATGCCGCCGCACTGGGACGAAGCTATGCCGAACTGCTCGCCCCGCTGGTGACCGTCAGCGCCGACGACCTGGAGCGAGGGCTGACCATATTCGAGACGACACCGAGTGTTGGAACGTTCGACTCGGTGCTGGCTGCCGTTGCCAAATCCACCGGGGCAACCCTGGTCTCGGCTGACGGTGCGTTCAGCGATGTTCGGGACATCAACCATGTCGTGCCTGATGCCGAGGGAATAGCCGGCTTGCTCGGCGAGCCTTGATTCGACCGCACCCGTAGGCTGAGCGAGTGCCACCTCTGGTCCTGACCGCCGACTTCGCCCGTGAGTTCCCCGAGTTGGCGGTGCGCGCGCAGGCCGAAGCCCCCCCGAACCCGCGGCTGCTGATACTCAACGAGCCGCTCGCCACCCAGCTGGGCCTAGACCCGCAGTGGCTGAAAAGCCCCGAGGGCATCGGACTACTGACCGGAACGGCGGTGCCCGACGGTGCGACCCCGGTCGCGCAGGCCTACGCCGGACACCAGTTCGGCAACTACGTTCCCGTGCTCGGTGATGGCCGGGCCTTGCTGCTCGGCGAGCTCACCGACGGCCAAAGCCAATTCGACCTGAGCCTGAAGGGTTCGGGGCGCACTTCGTTCGCCCGCGGCGGCGACGGCCTGGCCGTGGTCGGCCCGATGCTGCGCGAGTACGTGATCAGCGAGGCCATGTACGCCCTGGGCATCCCCACCACCCGCGCCCTGGCGGTCACCGCCACCGGGCGCGACGTGCAGCGGGAGACGGTGCTGCCCGGGGCGGTTCTGGCCCGGGTGGCCGCCAGCCACCTGCGGGTGGGCAGCTTCCAGTTGGTCGCCCAGCAGGCTCGCGCCACCGGCGACCTCACGCTGCTGCGCCGGCTGGCCGATCACGCCATCGACCGCCACCACCCGCAGGCCGCCGAGGCCGAAAACCGTTACATCGCACTGTTTGCCGCGGTGGTCGAGGCTCAGGCGTCGCTGGTGGCGCGCTGGATGTTGGTCGGGTTCATCCATGGGGTGATGAACACCGACAACACCACGATCTCCGGTGAGACCATCGACTACGGGCCGTGCGCGTTCATGGAGGCCTACGACCCGGCGACGGTGTTCAGCTCCATCGACCACGCCGGCCGCTACGCCTTCGGCAATCAGCCGCTGGTCATGCAGTGGAACCTGGCCCGGTTTGCCGAGACGTTGCTGCCGCTGTTCTCCGACGACGAGGACAAGGCCCTGACGGTGGCGATGGAGATCCTGGAAGGCTTCATGCCGCGCTACCACGGCTTCTGGTCCGACGGCATGCTGGCCAAGTTCGGGCTGGCCCGCAGCATGGAGGCCGCCGCGTTGATCGATCAGGCGCTGATGCTGCTCAAAAACAACGCCGTCGACTACACCTCGTTCTTCCGGTCATTGACCAAGGCCGCCCAGGGTGGCGCCGAAGGGCCCTTGGCGGACAACGCCTTTGAAGAGTGGCTGCAGCGCTGGCGTGCCCAGACGCCCGACGCCGAGACGATGCAGCGGGTCAACCCGGTCTACATTCCGCGCAATCACCTGGTGGAGCAGGCGCTGACCGCGGCGATGCGCGACGATCTCGCACCGGTGCAGAAGCTGCTGGGCGTGCTCGCCGAACCGTATCGAGAGCGCGACGGCCTGGAGGACTATGCGGCGCCGGCACCCCCGGAGTTCGGGGGGTACCGCACCTTCTGCGGGACGTGACGCGGCTCAGCCGGGATTGACCGCGGTCACCACCCAGGTGCGGCCCGTGAACTTCACCACACCGTCGACCCGGTTCCGCCGCAGCTCGTCGCGCAGCTCCCCGACGACGGCGGCCCAACCGTCGTCGTCCAGCTCGGCGCGGGCCTGACGTCCGGTCGAGTTGGACAGGATCAGGCCCAAGCGCTCCTCGACGCCGTCGCTGCCGTCGACGCCGAAGTCGCAGATCCCGTCGAAGGCCGCCACGTCGACGTTGCTCCAGCCGGCGTCGTCCAGGATGGCCCGCACGCGGTCGGCATTGCCGAAGGCCAGCGGCCCTGGCGCGTCGGGATCTGGTGTGGCGGGTGGTGTTTCGAGCCGAGCGGCCAGGATATCGACGCCGGCGGTGAACATCGGGTTGTCGCCTTCGCGCCAGCACACGAACGCCAACGGGGCTCCGGGTGCAGCCGCGTCGCGGATGTTGGTGAACGCGGCAACCGGGTCGTCGAAGAACATCACCCCGAATCGCGAGATGATCCGGTCAAAGGGCTGCCCGGTCGCGGGCCGCAGGGCGATGGTCTGGGCGTCACCGAGCGACACCGTGGCCGTCGGCACCCGGCGGCGTGCCTCCTGCACCATCGGCTCGGAGATGTCGACTCCGAACGGGATCGCCCCCAGTGCTGCCGCCCGTTGCAGCAGAGTCCCTGAGCCGCACCCGATGTCGAGTACTTGATCCCCGGCCCTCATGTCGGCCGCCCCCAGCACCGCTTCGGCGAACGGTGCCAGTACCGCCTCGAAGATCGCCGCGTTGTCCACCCAGTCGATGCCCTGAGCCGCCCAGGACTGCTGCTGTTCCTCGTTCGCCATGACCGCCAGCGTACGGGTTGCGGTGCCGGCTGGAGGAACCGTTTTCGCTGATCGCGAATCGCTTGGCCACCCGCGCCAGCGGCGCCGGCGCCCACCAGTTCCAGTGGCCCATGAGGTGCATGAACGCCGGCACCAGCACCATCCGGACCAGTGTGGCGTCGGCCAGCACCGCCAGCGTCAGGCCGAGTCCGAGCATCCGCATGAACGACACCTGCGCGGCGATCAGCGCCGCGAACGAGATCGACATCACCAGTGCCGCAGCGGTGATCACCCGGGCGGTGCGGGCCACGCCCAACGAGACGCTCTGATCGTTGGCGGCGCGGGTGCCCGCCGACGCGAGCCAGTACTCCCGGATCCGGGACACCAGGAACACCTCGTAGTCCATCGAAAGCCCGAAGGACAGACAGAACAACAACACCGGCATGTTGGCGACCAGCGTCCCGGTGTGTGTCGTCCCGAGCCCGCCGAGGTGGCCGTCCTGAAATATCCAGACCAGCGCGCCGAATGCCGCTGACAGCGACAACACATTGAGGATCAGGGCCTTGGCCGGCATCACCACGCTGCCGGTGAGCAGGAACAGCAACCCGAAGGTGATGGCGGCGATCAGTCCCAGCACCATCGGCAGCCGGTCGGTGATGGCCTGCACACTGTCCCGGTTGATCTGCGCCAAACCCGCCAGCTGAACCGGACCGCCGCCCGGGCCCGGCACCCGGTGCAGGCTGTCGAGCTGGGTTTGGGAGCGCTGCGAGAACAGCGGTGCGGTGCTGGAGACCGTCATGAACGCACTGTCTTCGTTGACCCCGGTGGCCGCCGAGGGCGGGCCGACCCGGGCGCCGGCAACGAAGGTACCCATCGGCGAGGACACCGATGCCACATCAGCGACCTGGGACAACTCGGCGGCGTAGCGGTTCAGCTCGTCGACGTGTACGCCGCGGATGTCGGGCAGGACGATCGGTACCGCCTGGGCGAAGTCGGCGGCGAAGTCGTAGCGCAGCGCGTCGCCGACCTGGTGCGCCGACGCCGATTTCGGCAGCACCCGGTCGTCGGGGAAGCCCCATTTCACGCCGAAGAACGGCAGCCCGACCAACACCATTACGGCGACCACCGCCAATCCGATCGGCACCGCGTGACGTATCACGAATTGCGTTGACCGGTACCAGAATCCAAGCTGGATAGGCCGCCGTACCGGCGCAGGCAGGCCGAGTAGCCGACGGGCCGGACCGCGCACGTCCAACGCATCGAGTCGGGGCCCGAGCAGCGCGATCGCCGCCGGTGTCACCACGATCGCCGCGATCGCGACGAACGTCACCGTCGCCACCCCCGCGTAGGCGAACGACTTCAGGAAGTACATCGGGAACAGCGCCATGGCCGCCATCGACAGCGCGACCGTGCACGCCGAGAACAGCACGGTGCGTCCGGCGGTGGTCATGGTCGTGATCAGCGCCCGGTCGGGGGCGGTGCCTTCGGCCAGCTCGTCGCGGTAGCGGTTGATGATCAGCAGCGTGTAGTCGATGGCCAGGGCCAGGCCCATCGCGGTGCTGAGGTTGAGCGCGAAGATGGAGACATCGGTGAACAGCGTGAGCAACCGCAACACCGCCATCGACCCCACGATCGCGAGTCCACCGAGGGCGACCGGCAGCGCAGCCGCCAGCAGACCGCCGAACACCCACACCAGCACCACAAAACTCAGCGGGATCGCGATCGACTCCATCAGCAGCAGGTCGTGCTGGTTCTGGCGATTGATCTGGGCGTAGACCATCGCGCCGCCGCCGGCCCGGACACTGACCCCGTCCCGGTCGTGGGCCAACGCGTCAGCCAGGGTGCGGGCGTGCTTCTGGGCGTCGTTCTCGCCGCCGGTGAGGTTGGCGACGATCACACCGGAGGTCCCGTCGGTGCTGATCAGCCCGGCGCCCGCCTCCGGCGGCCCCATCCAGGGCGAGGTGACGTTGAAGACCAGCGGCGAGCGCTGCAGCTGCGCGGCGATCGACTTGCCGACCGACCGGGCCGGTTCTGCTGTGACGCCACCGGGGGAGCTCACCATGATCAGCAGTTGCTGGTCGCTCTGACCGTATTCATTGGTCAACAGCCAGGTGGCTTGGGCGGACTCCGAGGCGGGGTCCTGGAAACCGCCGGCAGACAGTTTTTCGGCCACCGGGATGCCGAAGACGGCGGCCGCCACCATCAACAGGGCAGCCGATGCGAGGATGCGTTGCGGCGCGCCGAGGGCCAGCAGAGCGATCCGGTGCAGCACGCCAGCCGCCTTCCGCCGCAATGGTCGACGAGAGGTGCCCCCGGCACCCCAGATGATCATGGTACGAATCATCGGGTCACGGGGTTCAATCTTGCGATCAATACCCGAAGTCTTGAACCTCGGCACCGGTGACTGCGTGACCTCGACATGGACACCATCACGACGAACATCCCCACCGTGGCCGCCGTGGCCGTGGAATTCCCGCCGCACCGCCACAGTCAAGGCGAGGTCATGGCAGCGCTGTCCGACTTCGCCGGACCGGAGTTCGCGCGCTTCGCCGCCAACAGCGGCGTCGCCACCCGCCAACTGGCACTGCCGCTTTCGCGTTACCCCAAGCTCAGTGGCTTCACCGAAGCCAACGACGCCTACCTCGAGGTCGCCCTGGACCTGAGTGAACGCGCACTGCAGTCCGCGCTGGATCGAGCCGGCTTGGCTCCGGCCGATGTCGACGTGGTGTTCTCGACGACGGTCACCGGCCTGGCCGTTCCGTCCCTGGAGGGCCGCCTGGTCAGCCGGATGGGGCTTCGCGCCGACGTCAAACGGATCCCGATGTTCGGCCTGGGCTGCGTCGCCGGCGCCGCGGGTCTGGCCCGGGTCCATGACTATCTGCGGGCCTTCCCGGATCAGGTGGCGGCTCTGATCGCCGTTGAACTGTGTTCGCTGACGATCCAGCGCCAAGACCTCTCAATCGGAAACCTGGTGGCCTCCAGCCTGTTCGGTGACGGCGCCGCCGCCGTTGTCGCGACCGGGGCGGGCCGGGTGGGGTCGGGTCCAAAGGTGCTGGCGACCCGAAGCCGAACCTATCCCGACACCGAGGAGATACTCGGCTGGGACATCGGCAGTCAGGGCTTCAGCATCGTGTTGTCCGTCGAGATCGCCACCGTCGTCGAGAAGTATCTCGGCGACGACGTCCGCGATTTCCTGGCCGATCACGCACTGGTGACCGACGACATCGCCACCTGGATCGTGCATGCCGCCGGGCCGAAGGTTATCGACGCGGTCGAAGGCGTCCTCGACCTGCCGCCGGACGCACTCGAGCGAACCCGAAACTCGTTGCGCGACCACGGCAATCTGTCCTCGGTATCGGTTCTGGACATCCTGCACGACACCGAGACACACCCGCCGAAGCCCGGATCGCTCGGCCTGATGATCGCGATGGGGCCCGGGTTCTCCGCCGAACTCGTGTTGTTGAGTTGGTAGCGGTGTACTACCTGCTGATTCTGGCCGTCGGCCTCGAACGCCTGGCCGAGCTGGCGGTGGCGCACCGCAACGCGCAGTGGGCATTCGCTCATGGGGGAACCGAGTTCGGGCACCGGCACTATCCGGTGATGGTCAGCATCCACGCCGCACTGCTGCTCAACTGTGTTCTCGAGGTGGCACTGCTGGGTCGGCCCTTCCTTCCGCTGCTGGGCTGGCCGATGCTCGCCTTGGCGCTGGCAAGCCAGGGCCTTCGGTGGTGGTGCATCGCAACATTGGGCAGGCGGTGGAACACCCTGGTGATCGTGTTGCCGCAGGCGCCACTGGTGCGCCGCGGGCCGTATCGGTGGCTGCACCATCCCAACTATGTGGCCGTGGTGGTCGAGGGCTTCGCGCTGCCCCTGGTGCACACCGCATGGCTGACCGCGATCGGCTTCACCCTGGCCAACGCCGCTGTGCTGCGGGTGCGGATCCGGGTGGAGAACGCCGCGTTGGGGTACCGGTGAGTGTCGTCGACGCCGACCTGCTCGTCGTGGGCGGCGGGCCGGCCGGCTTGGCTGCCGCGTTGTACGCACGCCAAAACGGGCTTTCGGTGATCGTCGCCGAACCACGTGACACCCCGATCGACAAGGCCTGCGGTGAGGGCCTGATGCCGGGCGGGCTGGCCGCGTTGACATCGCTGGGCGTGGACCCGGCCGGTGCGCCGTTGCGCGGCATCGCCTACCTCGACGAGCATCGCCGGGTGGAAGCACCGTTTCGCGACGGGCCGGGGCGCGGGGTGCGCCGCACCACCCTTCACGCGGCACTGGCGGATCAGGCCAAGCGGCACGACGTGCGATGGATCGCCGAGCGGGTCAGCACCGTTGAGCAGGACGCCGCAGGGGTGAGCGCGGCCGGGATCCGGGCGACGTGGTTGATCGCCGCCGACGGACTGCACTCCACGGTGCGCCGCAGCCTCGGAATCCCCTGCGTCGCCGGCACTCCCCGGCGCTACGGGGTGCGATGGCACTACCGCATTCCGGCTTGGTCGGAGTTCGTCGAGGTGTACTGGTCGCGGTGGGGTGAGGCCTATGTGACGCCGGTCGAACCGGAGCTGGTGGGCGTGGCGATCCTGTCGCAGCATCGCCCCGACCTCGACTGGTTTCCCGAGTTGTCGGCCCGCGTCGCCGGTGCGCGACGCGGGCCGGCCCGCGGCTGCGGCCCGATGCGCCAGGTGGTTTCGCGCCGGGTCGACGGCCGGGTGCTGCTGGTCGGAGACGCCGCGGGCTATGAGGACGCCCTGACCGGCGAGGGCATCAGCCTGGCCGTCCGGCAGGCGTCCGCCGCCGTCGCCGCGATCACCGCCGGGAACCCGGCCGCCTACGAGCGAGCCTGGCCGCAGATCACCCGCCGCTATCGGCTGCTCACCCGAGCGCTCGTGCTGGCAGGCGGACCGCAGCTGACCCGGCGGGCCGTGGTGCCGGCCTGCGCGCTGCTGCCAGGCGTGTTCGAGAGTGCCGTGCATCTGCTGGCGCATTGAGTGCCCGCCCGAGGGCGGACAGCACCATCCGGGTGGACTCCCGGGATCCGATCGTGATGCGCACCGCGCCATCGGGATAGTGCCGCACCTGCAGGCCGGCGAACACGTCGCGCCACGGCCGGACACCAGCCGGCAGGTACACGAAGTTCGCCTGCGAGTCGGTGGTGGCCACGCCCGCCTCCCACAACCGGGACCGCAGGCAGCGACGTTCGGCGGTGATGGCCCCGATGCGTTGCCGCAGCTGGGCTTCGGCGCCATAGGATGCCGCCACCGCCACCAGGCAGTCGGCCGGGATGCCGAACGGCACCTGCATGTCCCACAGCGTCGCCGCCAGGTCCGGTGCGGCCAGGCCGTATCCGATCCTTAGCCCGGCCAGTCCGTAGGCCTTGGAGAAGGTGCGCAGCACAACCACATTCGGGAACCGCCGCAGCACCGCCGCAGGGTCGATGCGCTGGTTCGGCGCCACGAACTCGATGTAGGCCTCATCGAGCAGCACGACGGTATCGGCCGGTATCCGCTGCAGGAATGCGTCGACGTCGGCGAGGGGCTCCAGCGTGCCGGTCGGATTGTGCGGGCGGCACAGCACCACCACCCGGGCGTCTGCGGCGGCACGGATCATCGCGGCCAGATCATGGCGGCCGTAGTGGTCGAGCGGGACATCGACCGTGCTCAGCCGGGCGATCCGGGCGAAGATCGGATAGCCGTCGAACGTGGGACGGCTCAGCACGATCCGATCGCCCGGAGAAGTCAACGCGGACAGCACCTGCATGGCCACCCCGGACGCGCCGGAACCCAGCACCACACTGTCCTCGGGCACGCCGGCGTGCTGGGCCACCAACCGCCGCAGCCGGGTGGGCAGGAAGTCCGGGTATCGGTTGGCAGCACCGGCGGACCTGATCAGCGCCGCCCGCACCGCCGGCAGCGGAGCAAAGGGATTCTCGTTGAGGGACAACGCCGATGGGTCCAGCGCCGAGATCATCGCTCTCGTCCGCCCCACCGGATGGCCGCCGCGCCCGCGAAGTCACCGGCGTGGGCGAACGCGGCCATCACGACCACGTCGCCGCGGTCGATCCGCTGCTCGGTGGCCGCCCGATCCAGGTTGATCGGGATCGCCGCGCCGAACAGGTTTCCGCACTCATCGAAGGTATCGACGTGGCGTGCTTCGGGCAGTTCGAGTGCTTCGCGCCAGTTGCGCAGGAAGACCCGGTTGGGCTGATTGGTGACCAGCAGGCCGATATCGGCGGGAGATAGGCCGAGCCGATGGCACAGGGCCAGCGCGACCTCGGGGACCTGCCGGTTGCCGCGAGCCAGCACCTTGGTGATCTTGTCCTCGGTGAAGCCGATGTAGGCGGAACCGAGCCCGGGCTGCCACCACTTTCGCGGCGGGTCGATGGTGTAGGTCATGTCCCCGGCGTACTGGCCGTAGGTGCGGCACACGACGTCGAGGATCGGCGATCGATCCGAGCACGTCACCAGACCCACCGCGGCACCGTCGCCGGGAACCGATGCCTGCGACTTGCCCCGCACGGCCGGTTGGTCGAAGATCTGACCGGCCGCGTTCTGGGCGATCGCGATCAGCGCGGTGCGCCCCGCGCCGGCTGTCAACAGTTGGCGGGCTACGTTGAGGCCCAACAGGAATGCCGCGCATCCGCCGTTGTGTAGGTCGAGCACCGTGGATGGGCGCATGCCCAACCGGTGGGCGATGCCGCCGCCGGAGCCGTTGAACGGAATGTCCGGCAACTGGGTGTGGGTGATCAGAACGTCGACGCCTTCGATGACGTCGCGGCCGTGCCGTTCGATCAGTCCCTGCGCCGCCCGTTCGATCATGTCGGCCGCAGACTCGTCGGCGCCGACGTGGTGACGGAACCTGGGCGCCCGGAACATCAGGTTGTCCCGCAGCTCATCGGATTCGGCGAACTGCGCGTAGTACTGCGCGGGAATCGGTTCGCCGGGAAGGTAACTGGAGACGTCGGTCAGGCTGATGGTGGGTTGACCCATGATCGGCTCACCGCATCCAGGCCGGCGTGATCGGGAGACCATGTTGGTGGCGGTACTCCGCGATCGCGGTGAGGTTCTTCAGCTCCAGCAGGTGACCGGCGCTGAACATGTCCCAGAAATCACCCACCCACACCGGGCGCTCGGCCGGCGCGGCCTCCGGATAGGGGTTGTGGTCGTAGAACGGGTGGTGGCAGTTGGTCCACAGCACCACCGATCCGGGCTTGTTCAGCACCACCTGGGCGTCGACGACCCGCAGCAGGTAGATCATCCACAGATGGTGGCCCTGATCCCAGGCGCAGTGGTAATCGACTGTCCGAGAACGGCTATCGGCGACGGTGCGGGTGTAGATCTCGGTCTGCGATCCGAGCCGGTCGTAGGCGAGCCACAGTCCGAGCTCCTTGGTGGGGGTGAAGCCGCGCAGACTGTAGGTCCACTCTTCGAGGCACCGGGTGTCGGCCAGGTAGTCGAACAGCTCGTCGGGCGGGCAGTCGATGTAGCCGTTGACGGTGCAGTAGTCCCCGAAGACCATGTCGTGCGGGTACACCGACCGCATCATCTCCATGATGATCGGGGTGGCCACCTGCCGGGGACTGGTCTCGATGCGGACCAGACCGTCGATGGCGTCGGCCGAACCGGTGTGGGCGGCGATATCAGCGAGTGCTGGCAGTGACATGGACGTGATCCTCCTCAGGGATAGGTGGCGCGGCGCTGAGAAACGGTGCGAACGGCGGGAGTTCATCGGCGGCGCACTGCACGCCGATCACCGACGGGCCGTCGTGGGCCAGAGCGGTGCGCACCGCGGCGACGAATCCGCCGGCGTCGGTGGTGTCGATGGCGTGCAGCCCCGGGAACATCGACGCCACACCGGCGCCGAGGTGACTGGGTGTGAACCCGTTGTAGCTGTGCAGGCCCTCGAAGAACAGCTGTTCGCGGGCCACGCACATGGCGTGAGCATTGTTGTTCAGCAACACGAACATGATCGGGAGCCGGTACTGCACCGCGGTGTGGATCTCCATGCCGTGCATGAAGAATGCCCCGTCGCCGGCGACCACCACGGTGCGCCGGCCCCGGCCGGCCGCCATCCCGATGCCGGCGCCGAAGCTGTAGCCCATCCCGCCCATACCCAGGGCGACCAGGAACCGGCCGTCGCGTCGCGGCGGCAGGTAGTGGATGGCCGCGGCGCCGGTGTTGCCGGCGTCGACGACGATGTCGGTCCCGTCGGGCAGTTCGCGGTCGAGGACGGCCATCGCGTCCCGGTAACGCACTCCCGGCCCGGTGCAGGGTGGGGGGCGCAGCTCCGTGCGCCCCAGGGTGTCGGGCACCCTCAGCCACCGGGGCCGTCCGGGCCCGGACAGCGCGTCGCACAGGATCCGCAGCGATGCCCGCAGGTCGACGGTCTGCACGTGTGTGCACGGCAGATACGGTGGCGCCGAGCCGATCGACAGGGTGCGGGTCGCCCCCAGCGCCTCATCGAGCCCACCGCGTGCGGTCTGCGATAGCCGGGTACCCACCACCAGGCACAGTGCACTGCTGGCGATGGCGTCGGCGACCGTGGGGTGGCCCATCACGCCGGACACGCCCAGCGCCGACGACGAGCCGAAACCCGGTGTGCCGGAGACGTCTTTGGCGTCGGGTACGCACACCACCCTGGCTCGCAGCAGGGTGCGCAGTTGTTCGAGTTCTTCCCGGGCGTCGTCGCGGGCCACCTGTTCTCCGGCGATGATGGTGACCGGGCCGTGCGCAATGTGCAGCGCACACAGAATGGGTTGCGGGCTGCTGATGACCTGCGGCTCGGCGGCCCGGTGACCGTTGCGCGGACAGCCGCCGGTCGTGACGGTGCCCTGCTGAACGTCTTTGGGCAACAACAGCACCGCCGGACCGCCGCGGCGGGCTGCGGCGAGGGCGCGTGGCAATGCCGAGACGATGTCGTCGGGGTTGAGCACCCGTTCGCAGAACACCGACACGGTCGAGAACAGTGCTTCGGCGTTCAGTGTGCCGTTGCGGCCACTGGTGTCCTGGAAACTGCCGCGGCCGTCCATGGCATGCGGGGCCTGGCCGACCAGGGCCAGCACCGGGACGCGGCTGGTGAACGATTCACCCAGTGCCGCCACCAGATTCAACGCGCCGCCGCCCGAGGTCGCGGCCACCACCCCCAGGCCGGCGCCGCTGCGGCTGTATCCGTCGGCCATGGTGGCGGCCCCGAACTCGTGCTTGGCCAGCACCATGGTGATGTCGGGCTGGAAGTAGGCGGCGTCGAAGAGGTCTTCGATGTTCGCGCCGTCCACACCGAATATGTGGCGGACTCCGGCGGTCGTCAGTCGAGTGACAAGGTGATCGACCGCGGAATGTTTCCTGGACATGCCAGTGACACGGCACGAAACTCCCATTGGTTCACATCGTGCGCTCCAACAGCACATTGCCGTTGTCAGCCGAAACAACTTGCACCGCAGCGATTTGATCGGTGGGCGTCGAGATGCTGCCCGCCGGCGTCGCGGTGTGGCCGGGCTGTGCCACCCAGGTCGCCAGCCGGGTCTGGCTGCCGTCACGGCCGACGACCACTAGTGCCAGGGTGTCGTGGTGGGCGGTGACCGGCGCCAGGCAGACACAGCTCAAGTCGATGACGCTGCCCCAGGGCATGCTGCTGACCGCGACGGTCGAGGCCAGTGCGGTGGTGCCCACCTGCGCCATCGGCAACCCAGTGGGCGCCGGCGGGCTCGATGGGGAACCGCCGACACCGACCAGTACTCCGATGCCCAACACGGCGGCAGCGGCAGCGGATGCGGTCCACGTCAGCAGCCGGGTGCGGCGTCGTCGTCGCCGCACGGTGTCCAGCAGTGTCGGCAACAGTTCGTCGGATAGCGCCGCGGGTTCGGCGTCGCCGATGGCGGCCACCGTGGCGGGTTCGAGTTGGGACAGCAGCGCCGGGACGCCGCTGATCTCGCTGACCGCGGCCCGGCACGCCGGGCAGCCGGTCAGGTGGTCCTCGAACTCGCGGCGGTCGGCCGCCGACAGTGAACCCAGGACGTAGGCGGCGTCCCACATCGCGTAGCGGTGGCCGTCGTCGATCGGCGTGCTCATCGCGTCACTCCCATCTCCTGCAAAGCCAGGCGCAGCGCCCGCACCGCGTAGTGCAGGCGAGATTTCACCGTTCCCTCGGCGATGTCGAGGTCGTCGGCGATCTGGCCGGTGGTCCAGCCACGGTAGTAGGCCCGTTCGATCACGGCCCGGTGTTCGGTCGACAGTTGGGTCATCGCCTCGGCGATCAGCATCCGATCCAGTGCGCCGTCCACCTCGTCGCGGGTGGGCTGCTCTGGTGCGGTGGTCTCGTCGAATGAGCTGACGACGTTGCGGAAGCGGGCGCTGCGCCGCTCGTCGATGATCATGTTGCGCGCGACGGTGCACAGCCAGGCCCGCGGTGAGCGCTCGGTGTCGCTGGTGACCTCCGGGTGCTGCCAGGCCCGCAGCAGCGTCTCCTGGACGACGTCTTCGGCGCGGGCCCGGTCGCCGGTCAGACGCATCGCGTAGCGCCACAGCATGGCGGCATGCTCGTCGTAGAGCGTCCGCATCAACGCGGCTTCCTGGTCCGGCGGGACACCGAATCGAGGCACGCAGATCACCTCCTTCCTAGTGACACGGGGTGCGCACCCGTCGGGTTCATGCGCGCAGCCGCGTGTTCGTGACGATCAGTCGGCGATCCAGTTCCCGTGGAATCCGTGCGGCACGCGCTGCGGCAGCCGCACCCGGGCGACCGGTTTCGCGTCGAAGTGGGCGGCGTCGATGATCACCAGGTCGCTGCCATCGCGCACCGGGTCGTAGACGTAGGTCAGATACCAGCCGGCCGATTCGTCGGCCTGCCCCCGGGCCGGCGCGAACACCGCCTCACCGGGGGTGCCGGACAGGCCGTTGAGGCCGAACCGGTGCACCTCGGCGCTACCCCGCGCCAGGTCGTAGCGCAGCAGGCTGTTGTTGGTGACGGTGACGGCATAGCGGGCGTCGGCGCCGATCAGCCGGTCGTCGACGCGGGGGAACTCGACGTGCCGGTCGTCGAGCTGGACCTGTTCGACGGTGCCGGTCGCGAGGTTGATCGTCCAGCGCCACAAGGCGGCATCGGTCTCGAAATCACTGTTGTGGCGCCACATCTCCGGGTAGCGGACCACCTGCAGCACTATCGCGTCGCCGTGTTGAGATGGTGCGTCGAAGGCGTTGGCGATGTGGAAGACGTAGCAGGGGTCGACGTCGAACCAGTGCACCGGGCCGTACGGGTCGTCGCGGCGCAGCACCCCCAGTCGGGCGCCGTAGTCGTCGTCCCAGCGGAACGGCAGGTCACGGTCGTAGCGTCCGGTGAGCGCGACCTCCAGGTTGAACACCAGTGGCAGATCCAGGAATACGACATGCTCGGTGGTCAACGCGAAGTCGTGCATCAGCGTCATGCCGGGCACGTCGATGGGCCTCCGGATGGTCAGCTCGCCGTCGGCGGTCGCCCGGTAGTAGTTGACGTGCGGATCGAGGATGTCGCCGAGGCCGAAGAAGTGCAGCTCGCCGGTGGTGGGGCAGATCTTGGGGTGCGCGGACATGGAATCGGATAGTTTCCCGGCGAAGTCGTAGACGCCCAACGTCTTGAGGTCGGTGGTGATCTCGTACGGCAGTGAGGATTCCATCAACGCCAAGGTCTTGCCGGCGTGGCGGATCACGTGGGTGTTGGCGACGCTGGCATGCAGGTTGCGGCTGCCGTCGTCGTTGAACAGCTCCGGTGGGCGCCCGAAGCTCTCGGTGCGCACCCAGCGGTTGCGGTACCAGGCCGCCCGCCCGTTCTCCAGCCGCACCCCGTGGACCATTCCGTCGCCGGTGCACCAGTGTCCGCCCGCGGCACGGGGATTGGGCCCGTTGCGCAGATACCAGCCGTTCAGTTCGGCTGGGATGTGTCCCTCGACGGGCAGATCGAATGCGGTGAGTTCGTCGGGTACCGGGGCATAGTTGCCGGTGCGGAAGATCGGAAAGACCGTCTCCGGGGGCTGGATCACCGGGGCAGCGGATCGCGGGTGAGCGGTGGCGGCGGCGTCGTCGTGATCCACCAGCGACAGCAGTGCCGGCAGCCCCGACAGTTCGTTGACCGCGTCCCGGCAGGACAGGCACCCGGTGAGGTGCGCCTCGAACTCGCGATGGTCGGACTCCGACAGCGACCCCAGGACGTAGGCGGCATCCCACAGGGCGTACTCGTGGCGGGAGGTGGTCATGGCGCCAGTCCCATGTCTCGCAGGGTCTGCTGGAGGGCGTGCAACGCGTAGTGCAGCTGGGCCTTCACGCTGGCTTCGGCGATGCCCAGGTCGGCGGCGATCTGCCCGGTGGTCCAGCCGTGGTGGTAGGCGCGGCGCAGTAGCCCCTGGTTGTCGGGGGACAGTTGCGCCAAGGCGTCGTTGACCAGGATGCGGGCGGAATCGTGACCCATCGCGGCCGCGGTCTGACCGCGGTCGAATATCCACCTGTTGCTGGTTTCGTCGAAACCCATAGACCAGCCTCCCGGAAGTGACACGACACGGCGGGGCGTTCGGTTCACGTCAGGTCGAAGGTGATTCCAGTGTGTCGCGGGTGGGCCGGCGATGCCAGGGTTTGACGAAAGGTTTGACGGTTCCGCTAATTCGCAGCGTCCGGCCCGGTGGTGACCAGCGTCAGCTCCCAGGCGGCCAGCCACGGCTTGATCAACTGTGCGACGGAGTACTTGTGGGGGCCATCGCATTTCGGTTCGGAGTAGTCGCCGTTGGACACCGCGATGAAAATCCCGACGGCTTCGGCGGTGCCGTCGGGCAGAACCCGGTAGGTGGGGCCGCCGGAGTCCCCGCAGATGCCGGTGGTGGCGAAGCGGACCTTGTTCGCCTCGGCGGCGACCACCGGCCCGCACAGCGCCCCGCCGCTGCGAATCCCGAGATGGCACAGGGTCTCTCCGACCTCGACGTGCTCGGCCAGTCCCGTCAGCGGGTGTCCGTCGACCTCGGAGGTCAGCGCGATCCTGCCGGGGTGATCGAGGGTGATCAGCCCGATGTCGAAGTCGTTCCAGTCCGAGCCGTCGTTGACGCTTTCGGTGAAGGTGCCCACCACCGGGTACTTGTAGAGCCCGCCGTGGTGCACCGCCACCTGGCCCGGCCCGCCGCCGGTGTTGCAGTGCCCGGCGGTGAGAAGCCCGGGCCGGCCGTCCTTGGTGCGCACCAGAAAACCCGCGGTGCAGGCGACGTTGTCCGAGCCGTCCGCGGGGCTGACGTTGATGCCGATCCCGGGGCCCAGGGCGTGGGCGGTCGGGGTGGGGATGGGATGGCGCAGCGGGTGGGTGTGGTTGACCCAGATCGCGCTGCCGAGGATCGCGATGAAGACGACGACGGTGATGATGCGGCCCGCCAGGGTCTTGAGCGAGCGCTTCGGCGGCACGGAGCTGACTCTACTGTTCCTGACCCGGGCGGTCCGTCGTCACCAGTGTCAGGTCCCAGGCGCGCAGCCATGGCTTGATCATCTGGGCGATCGAATACTCGTGGACCTCATCGCATGTCGGCTCGGAATGGTCGCCGTTGGATACCTCGATGTAGATGCCGACGGCTTCGGCGGCCCCGTCGGGACGGAGTCGGTAGACCGGCCCGCCGGAGTCTCCGCACTGCCCGGTCGCCGCGAACCGCACTTTGTTCTGGTCGGCATAAGCCACCGGCCCGCACACCGTCGTATCGCTGCGAATGCCGAAGTGGCAGAGAATATCCCCCTGTTCGACTTGCTCGGCGAGGCCGACCAGCGGGTGGCCGTCCACGTCCGGAGTCAGCTCGATACCGTCGATGCCCTTGTGCTCCAGGGTGATCAGCCCGATGTCGAAGTCGGTCCACTGGTTGCCGCCATGCACGCTCTCGACGAACCGGCCGACCTCCGGATACACGTACAGCCCGCCGTGGTGGATGGTGACGGTCCCGTCGGTACCCGGCTCATTGCAATGTCCGGCCGAGAGCAGCCCGGGCTGGCCGTCGGCGGTGTGCACCAGGAAGCCCGCCGTGCAACTGATCCCGTTGGTGCCGTTCGGTCGGGTGATGTCGATGCCGATACCCGGGCCGATCGCGTGCGCTGCTGGCATCGGGATGTTCTGGCGTCCCGGGTGGGTGTGGTCCACCCAGAGCGCGGCGGTGACGATCGCAACGATGACGGCGCCGCCGGCGACCTTGCCGGTCAGGGCTTTGAAGACTCTTCGCAGGGCAATATCCCGACTTTACCGTGGGGTGCGGGTCTTGTTGCCGGGCCTACCGGGGGTTTTCGGCGCACAATGGATGCAGGGGAAATCTCTACGGAGGTGTGAACGATGAGTACCGCGAATCGATCCCAAACCACCACCCGGACGTTCGCTCGGGTGATCGGGCCGTTTCTGGCCATCATGATGGCGACCGCTGCCGCGCGTGCCCCGGAGCTGTGGCCGCAGGTCGCGAGTTGGTCCGGCGACACGCTGTGGACCTGGTCTGTGGGGGCGTTCACGCTGATCGCCGGCCTGGTGGTGATCGCGCTGCACCCGTACTGGCGTGGTGTCGCCGCGTTCAGCATCTCCGGGCTCGGCTGGCTGACCGCTGTGAAGGGGGCGATGCTGGTGGCGTTCCCGACGGTGTTGTTATCCGCGCCCGCCGACACCATGGGGTCCATCTGGGTGTTCCGGATTGTCTACGTCGCGCTTGCGCTGCTGGGGCTGTACCTGACGTACATCGGGTGGGCGCCCGGGGATCATGGGCATGCGGCGCCGGAGGGGAAAGCGGAGGGGGTTTTGCGCCGGGCGGCGTGAGGGGGCTGTAGCCGTCGGATAGCTGTGTCGGACGCCGCTCGGTGGCCTCGCTGTCGAGGCCCAACCGGGTGACGCCAACCGTGCTGAATTGCGCGGCAGGATGATTAGCCAGTGGCTTTGAACTCATCGAAGCGTTCTGCGAGTCGTTCCTTGGCGGGTCTGTCCACTCGTCGTTTCGGAAGGGTCAATCCCCTGCCGTCCATCTCTTGGAGACCGTGACGGAGCATCGGCCCATCGATTTCATCCATCAGCTCGCGGTTGATTCGAACCACATAGTCCGGGGAGATACCTAGCAAGTTCGTATCGTAGGCGGCGTGGTGGATTTTGCAGAGGCTGAGTCCGTTTACGACTGACGGGACACCGTGAGGCTTGTCGTCGCCGATAATGTGGGCGGCGTCGAGAAGCTTGCCGTGTTTGAGAGCGCAGACAGTGCATTGTTGCTGGTAGGCGAGCATGATCCGCCCGCGAAATTCAGGTTGATGCAATCTTTGCCTCACGGCTCGTTCGGCATAAACTCGCTCAATTGGCTTGAGGTGGAGCGGAGTTGCGTCCAAGGGCGTGGTGTACGGGCTGGTAGGCCTGGTGGGCGTGTCATAGCCCGATAGGGGGCGGTCATCGCGTGATTCTTCGAAACGACCGGCAAAGTCACTCGAAGGAGAACAACGCGATGACCAACGACCACCTTATCGACGCCGAGCAGCTGTTGGCTGATCAACTCGCGGCTGCCAGTCCCGATCTGCTGCGCGGGCTGCTGTCGACGTTCGTTCACGCTCTGATGGCCGCCGAGGCCGACGCCATCTGCGGGGCGGGCTACCGCCAGCGCAGCGACGAACGGTCCAACAGCCGCAACGGGCACCGGCACCGGGACTTCGACACCCGGGTCGGCACCATCGACGTGGGCATCCCCAAGTTGCGCCAGGGCAGCTATTTCCCGGACTGGCTGCTGGAGCGCCGCAAACGTGCCGAACGTGCGCTCACCTCGGTGGTCGCGACCTGCTACTTGCTCGGAGTATCCACCCGAAGAATGGAACGATTGGTCGAATCCCTTGGCGTAACACGGCTTTCCAAGTCGCAGGTGTCGATCATGGCCCAAGAACTCGACGAGCAGGTGGAGGCATTCCGCACCCGACCGCTAGACGCCGGCCCGTACACGTTCGTCGCTGCCGATGCGCTGGTGCTCAAGGTCCGCGAAGCCGGCCGCGTGGTCGGCGTGCACACCCTGATCGCCACCGGGATCAACGCCGAGGGCTACCGCGAGATCCTCGGTGTTCAGGTCAGCACCGCCGAAGACGGCGCGGGCTGGCTGGCGTTCTTCCGCGATCTCGTGGCCCGCGGCCTGTCCGGGGTGGCTTTGGTGACCAGCGATGCCCACGCCGGTCTAGTTGCCGCGATCGGCGCCACGCTGCCCGGAGCGGCCTGGCAGCGCTGCAGAACCCACTACGCGGTCAACCTGATGGCGACAACTCCGAAGCCATCCTGGCCATGGGTACGCACTCTGTTGCACTCCATCTACGACCAACCTGATGCGGAATCAGTTGTTGCCCAATGTGATCGCGTGCTCGATGCACTGACCGAAAAGCTCCCTCACGTCGCTGAGCATCTCGATGCAGCCCGCGCGGACCTGCTGGCGTTCACCGCATTCCCCAAGCAGATCTGGCGCCAGATCTGGTCCAACAATCCCCAAGAACGCCTCAACAAAGAGATCCGGCGCCGCACCGACGTCGTGGGCATCTTCCCCGACCGCGGAAGCGTCATCCGTCTCGTCGGGGCAGTCCTGGCCGAACAACACGACGAATGGATCGAAGGTCGACGCTACCTCGGTCTCGACGTCCTCACCCGCGCCCGAGCGGGCCTCGCCAGCACCGAACAGTCCGGCCACCAGCAAACGCCGACCACACCGGCCCTAACCGCCTAAACTGCCACCCGAAGGATCACGCGATCACGCGACTCCTTACACCACGCCACTGGGCATGACCCGTTCCTGACAGCCCGTTTAAAGCCTGTCATCACTGGTCAAGTGCCTTTTAGCTGCAGAACAATCTCATCGAGGGGCGCGGGGTACTCAGCCCGTCGGAACGGCGCGTCGCACCCGTCGGTCCGGGGCGCGGGACCTCAACCGAGACAGGTCTGTATCCGCGATCACGTACCGGTCACCACCCGTGGCGTAGCTCATCGAGCTGAGATTGTCACAGGGTCCGGCAAGGTTTGCGGCACCGCCACACAGCTTCCGCAAATTCGGGAGCCACCCCACCGATCGGGCAACTCAGCGTCAGTTTCCGGGTACTTGGCCTGGATACGGCGGCCGGCATTGATCTATGTGGGTCTCGATGTGGTGGCGAACGGCCATAGCTGCGAAGACGAGGTGGGGTGGGCGGTACTTCTGCATTCCGTGTTCAACCCACGCGTAAAAGATCAACACCTAACACTTGATGAACTTCGTACCCCCACGGACTGTCAACTCCCGTGAGCCGCAGAACTTCGTCGAACCACTCCTTCTGAGCAGTACGCGACACGGCCGCATACAATTTCGAGGGGGTGATGCAAAATGGGAATATAATGCCTGATGCCGCAGCCTCCCAAATGGCTGCAGAAACGCCCGGCGTATGCGGTGAACGATAGTCGTCCAAAGCTATTACCGCATTTTTGACACTGCAATTAACCGCCGTACGGATATCGTCGCGAACGCACTTATACGCGTGGGATCCGTCAATATGAATGAAGCGGCAGCTCTGACGGCCAACGCGATCTTCGAGTTGCGCAGAAGGGCAGACTTCAACGACCGGCCGACGGGCGTGGAACCTATCGTAATTATTGTAAAAGGAATCGATGGTCAAGCCCGAATAGGCGTTCATTCCCTCTGCAGGCAGGTCAAAATTATCGGGACTCAGGCCGAACAGATCGCAGACCACTAAATTTTCGTCACCCCGTAAGCCGTACGCCAGCAGTATCGCGCTCTTTCCCTGATATGCGCCGACTTCGAGGACGTCTCCCCTGATATCGTTCTCCAACTGGCAGTTCAGTACAAAATCAAAGAGTCGAACGTCCTGCGGATAGAACCATCCCGGAATCGTGTCCAGCGCCTGCGTGAAAACTTCGGCTCCAGGCAGCAGCAAGGGTATTGTCTGCTGCGCACCGCCGGCTGGAAATCCCATGACAGCAGAGTACACAGTTGCGGGAGTCAGGGATGACGCATACGCCGCACACTTCGGACGCGCAGCAGGGTCGGGTACCCCGGTCGCAATAACTACGCGGGCGGTGCAGAAATTTGAACACTGCACAGCACCTCATCGAGAGTGGCGGTACACCAGCCCACTCGGCCCAGCTCCCCCACGACATCAGCATGCGCGACGGTCGCGGCGGTGGCCTGATCCAGACGGGTCGTGTCGAACATCGCCGGCCCCATCGAGATTGCGCCGGAGCGCAGATAACGCCCCGTGCCGGCACTCCGGCGCACCATGGGCTCGGGCGCGCACTCGCCGATCAACTCAGTCGCGTCGCCGACATTGACACCGACCTGAAAAACCTGCGGTTCGGCCTGCAGAACCGACCTCAGCCGGCCCATCAGATGATCCGGTGCAAAGAATTGCCACCCACGGCCCAGGTGCAACCAGAACCTGCCCGGGACCCGTCCACGAAGCTCCCGAAGTTGGTCGCCCGGCGCACTGTACGGGTCGGCATCAATGACATCGACGAATCGGTATCGGTCGCGCAGCATCCGACGATCAGCGCCCGACAGACCGGTATCGAGAACAAGGAACCGCTCGACGAGCGCGAGGTCCTGGCAGCAGTTCAGGAACGAGTTCAAGGTGCGCTCCAGCGCGGCACGATCCGCGTCGGCGATGACGGTGACCGTCACATCGGCCCCGAATCCACCGATGGTGAGGTCAGCGAGCAGCCCCTGCGGGTAGGCCGACGCGGCCTCCAGCATGACCGGAACCTCGAGGTCGCGGTTCTTTGCGATTCGCTGTCGATCCGGCTCGGGGAGATCCGGTAACGCTATGAGCTTTCTGCACAGGTCAAAAGCCTCTGCCTTCTTGCCGATCCACGCCGCGCACACGGCGAGTTCATCCATCGCACGCCAGTGGTCCAGCGCATCATCGACGGCCAGATGGTCGTGCTCAGGACGCGAGATCATGGCCGCTCGACGTGCGAAAAGGTAGCCGAGGTGGTAGCTGCCGGCGCTGCGGTAGCGGCGTGCAATCGCATGTAGCGGCTCGGCCCGGCTCGGTAGCTCCGTCCAGGCCCGAAGGTAGGCGTCTTGAACCTGGGGCCAGGGCTCAGCGAGCTTGTGCATGGAGGCGGCCAGCCGGTACTTCGCAAGGAAGAGCTCCTCGCCGCTACCGCCCATCTCAACCCGTCGTGCGTACCACTTTCGCGCGTTGGCGAAGTCGCCGAACTCAAAGTAGCTCTGCGCCCAGCCGAAGGCGGTTTCGGCGTTCACGGTCTGGCGATGCACAGCACCTCGTCCAGCGTCGCTGTCTGCAGGCCACCGCGTCCGACCTGATGTCGTAGCCGAGCGATCGGATCCGGGTCATCGACGTCAATGCCGTTCAGCCGATCCATATCGAACATCGCCGGACCGGCGGTGATCGCATCGCCCAGCGCGTAACGTCCCCCGTCGGGTGTTCGCCGCACGGCGTCCTCGGGAGCGCACTTCCAAAGGCGGTCCGTGGCGTCGGCGAGATTGATCCCGACCTGCATCACGCCCGGCTCGGCATCGAGCACAGCGGCGAGCCGACTCAGGTACCGCTCCGGTGCGAAGAATCGCCAACCCGCTCCGAGGTGCAGCCAGAGCCGGCCGTGGATCTGGCCGCTGAGCCGGCCACGTTCGGTTATCCCCTCACCCGCGGCCGGCTCGATGAACTCGATGAAGGGGTAGCGACCGGCAAGAACGGCACGGTCCGCTGCCGATATTCCGGCGGGCAGAACCAGGAACTGCCGGATCCGGTTCAGATCAAGGCAGCAGCTCAGGAACGAATTGAGGCTCTGCTCGGTCGCTAAACGATCCGGCCCCGCGATCAGGCTCACGGTGACATCACCTGCACGGGTTGCCAGTTGTCGTACCCGCTCACCGGAATACGCCGACGCTGTCTCAAGCAGTGCAGGAACCGAGAAGTCACGATTCTTTGCGATCCGCTGACGCTGTTCGTCGGGGACATCCGGCACCGCGATCAGTTCGCGACACAGCGTCATGGCCTCGGAATGATCACCCAGCTGGGATGCGCAGATCGCCTGTTCGTCACGGGCCCGCCATAGGTGGAGGCTTGCGTCGACGAAAAGTATGTCGTCTTCCGGCAGTGGAATCTGAGCTGCGCATTCTGCGAACAGATGGCCAAGCCGGTATTGCTCCTCGAGACGGTATTTGCGTGCGATCTCGACCAGTGCCTCGCCGCGGTTCGGTCGGAACGCCCATGCGCGCAGATAGGCATCCTGCACGTCGGGCCAGGGCATATCGGACCGTGCCATCGCCTGGGCGATCTGAAGCATTGAGTAATAGATCTCCTCAACCCAGCCGCCCAATTCGACTCGCCGCGCGAACCACTTGCGCGCGTTGTCGTAATCCCCCAGATCAAAGTAACTCCGCGCAAGATAGAATGTTGCCCGGACATTTTCAGGGTTACGCTCGACTTCGTTGAGCAGCAGGTCTCGGTCTTGCGTAAATTTCTCACCGGAGATGTTGCGGAAACTCGTATGACGATCTTCAATCAGGTGGTCTCCGCCTAGATTGCCGGTCACCCAACTGGACGGGGCATCAACATATTCATGCGTGACGCCCTCATAACGGATCTGCAGGCCATCGCGAAATAACACCGGATACCAGTAGATGTGGCCGCCACGGCGCCCATGCCTCATCCGGTAGATCTCGTCGGTGAGATGGCTGAAAGCCGGCGTCCCGGACAGCACGTCATCGGCATCGTTCACCCAGATGTAGTCCGCGTACCCCTGGGCGAGTGCCACCGCTTCGGTTCGGTTGTGGCCGAAATTCACCCACGGTCGCTCATGCAGCACCCCGGGAATGCCGAGTTCAGCCATGTGGCTGGTGATGAGTTCCTGCGTCCCGTCGTCGGAGCCGGTGTCGACGATCACCCAGGTACTGATATACGGGGCAACGGAATCCAACACTTCACGAACGACGTGCGCCTCATTGCGCACGATCATGCTCAGACAGATCGTCGGCTGTGTACTCTGCACGTTCGGCACCGGGGCTTCGAGGCGTTGGCGGCTACCAGCGAAATCCGACAACATCGCCGTCTTGGGTCACTCCGCCGCGACCATGGCCATTCACCTGACGGCTCCTCCAGTTCGGTATCACAGCTCCTGAGCGCCGCTGTGTTCCAGGTGAGCCTAATGAGGTGCATTTTTCGGGTCAAGGATTCCGGTAGGCAACACGTGAGGTCACCGGGGCACCGCCCGACACCGGGCCGCCGCTGGGAACTGTCCGCCCAGCTCACCGGGGTGCAATTTCCGCTCTGAGGTGCCGATGCGCTAGCCTGACCAGGCGTCACGGCGAGGGCGGCCACCCGATACGGCCGCCGTTATCGGCGAGGACCTTCCTAGATGGTTGTCGCGATCTGGCCGTGCCTCATGCACGCCGTAGCAACCGTAGGAGTAACGATGGCCAAGGCCCCGACCACCAACCAGCTGACCGTTTCGGTGCGTTCCGAGACCGGCAAGGGCGCGTCGCGCCGGGCCCGCCGTGACGGCAAGGTCCCCGCGGTTCTCTACGGCCACGGCACCGACCCGCAGCACCTGGCGCTGCCGGCCCACGACTTCGCGGCCGTGCTGCGTAACTCCGGCACCAACGCGGTGCTGGTCCTCGACATCGAGGGCAAGGAGCAGCTGGCGCTGACCAAGGCGCTCGACATCCACCCGATCCGTCGCACCATCCAGCACGCCGACCTGCTCGTGGTCAAGCGCGGCGAGAAGGTCATCGTCGAGGTCAACGTCGTCCTCGAGGGTGAGGCCTTCTCCGGCACGCTGGTCACCCAGGACGCCACCGCGGTGGAGATCGAGGCCGAGGCGCTGTCGATTCCCGAGCAGCTGACCATCTCGATCGAGGGCGCCGAGGCCGGCACCCAGTTCACCGCCGGCAGCCTCGAGCTGCCCAAGGGCGTCACGCTGATCTCGGACCCGGAGATGCTGCTGGTCAACGTGGTGGAGCCCCGGGCCGAAGAGGAGTCGGAGGAGGCCGAAGAGGCCGCTGCGGAGGCCGGCGGCGAGGCCGCCGAGGCCGCACCCGCCGAGGCCGAGTAGGCCGAGCACCGCGTGGCCGAGTCACCGCCGATACTGGTGGTCGGCCTGGGCAACCCGGGCCCGACATACGCCCGCACCCGGCACAACGTGGGCTTCATGGTCGCCGACCTGCTCGCGCAGCGGATCGGGTCGGCGTTCAAGCTGCACAAGAAGTCCGGCGCCGACGTGGCCACCGGGCGCCTGAGCGGGCGCTCGGTGGTGCTGGCGCGTCCGCGCTGCTACATGAACGAGTCCGGCCGCCAGGTCGGGCCGCTGGCCAAGTTCTACTCGGTGCCGACGGCCGGTGTGGTGGTGATCCACGACGACCTGGACCTGGACTTCGGCCGAATCCGGCTCAAACAGGGCGGTGGCGAAGGCGGTCACAACGGCCTGCGGTCAATCGCAACAGTGTTGGGCAGCAAGGACTTTCAGCGCGTTCGGTTTGGGATCGGCCGACCGCCCGGGCGTCAGGACCCGGCGGCGTTCGTGCTGCAGGCGTTCGGATCACGCGAGCGTGACGAGTTGCCGACCATCTGCGAGCAGGCCGCCGACGCCACCGAGTTGCTGATCGAGTTGGGGCTGGAGCCCGCGCAGAACGTCGTGCACACCTGGGATTGATCCGACTGTCTCCGGTTGGCGTGCGCGTTTGTACAGTCCCGCACGGCGTTTCGCGTGCAAACACGAACGCTCGCGGGAGAGGGCCGGGAAAGAGCTACGTGACCAGGGCGACGGAGTTGGCCCGGCGCAGCTTGCCCGACGGCGTCTTGGGGATGGTTCCCGGCCCGAGCACCACCACGTTGCGGGGCCGCATGTCGACCTCGGTGACGACCTCGTGCGCCACCTGGTGCTCGATCCGGCGCACCTCGGCGGGGTCTTTCCAGTCGTTGGACTCCACCGCGACGGCGAACGTCTCGCGGGAGTGCCCGGCGTCCAGGCGCACCGCCACCGCACAACCCGGCCGCACCCCTTCCACGCGGCCCGCCGCACGTTCGATGTCGGTGGGGTAGATGTTGCGGCCACCCATGATGATGACGTCCTTGACCCGGCCGCACACCACGATGTGACCGTTCTCCATCTGGTAGCCCAGGTCACCGGTGTCGTACCAGCCGTGCTCGTCCTGGGCAGGCAAGAAACCCGCCACCGTGAGATAGCCCGACGTCACCGACTCGCCGCGCAGCTGGATGACGCCGACCCCGCGCGGCGGCAGCACGTTGCCGTCGTCGTCGACGATCCGGCCCTCGATGCCCTCCAGCAGCGGCCCCAGCGAGGCCAGCCGGCGGGTGTTGCCGCGGGTGGCGGGGACGGCCTGCCGCAGCGCGGCCAGCAGGTCGGCGTCCACCTCGTCGACGGACAGGCCGGTCTCCACCGGGGTGAAGGCCGTCGCCAGCACCGTCTCGGCCATCCCGTAGACCGGCATGATTGATTCGGGCTTGAGGCCGAACGGCCGGCCCGCATCGATCAGATCCTCGACGTCGTTGGGCTCGACCGGCTCGGCGCCCGACATGGTGATCCGCAGCGTGGACAGGTCGAACTGTCCGGGCTGGGCCTGCCTGCGCAGCCGCTTGGCGAACAGCGCGTAGGCGAAGTTCGGGCCGCAGATGAAGGTGCCCTTGTATTTGTCGACCAGCTTCGCCCACAGCAGCGTGTCGCGTAGGAAGTCCATCGGGGTGATCTTGACCAGCTCGGCGCCGAAATACATCGGCGTGGTGAGGAAGCCGACCATGCCCATGTCGTGGAAGCACGGCAGCCAACTGATCATGACGTCTTTTTCGATGTCGTACTTCGCCCCGACGAACATTGCTTCGAGGTTCGCGTAGATGTTGCCGTGGGTGATCAGCACCGCCTTGGGCGAGCCGGTCGATCCCGACGTCAGCTGCATCAGCGCCAGATCGTCCTCGCCGGCCTCCACCGGGTCGATCGGCTCATGAGCCAGCAGGTCGGCGACGGTCAGGACCTTCAGGCCCTTTTCCTGCAGCACCGGCATCGCAGCCATGAACGGCTCCGAGATGATGACGGCCTTGGCGTCGATCATGTCGACGACGGTCATGGTGTCTTTTGCCCAGGCAACCAGGTCGGTGCGCGGAGTGGGCTGGTGCAGCATGGTCAGGCTGGCGGCGCGCATCCACAGGGCTTGGGCGGACGGTGCGATCTCCACCGGGGCGCCGGCCAACACGCCCACCGCGTCGCCGTGGCCGATTCCTGCGGCGGCCAGCCCGCCTGCGATGCGGCGGGCGCGCTCGTGCACCTCGCCCCAGGTGTGCCGGACAGGCTCGTGCGGCTCACCTGTGACCATGCCCTTGGAGGACTCGCGGGCACTGCGGAACATCTTGTCGGTAAACCTGCTCACGACGGCCTCCTAGCCGGCACCGGTACTGTCCATACGGGCTGAGTTTTCATGTTCCACCTGCTGTGGACCACTTCGCGAGAGGCGCGCGCGCACAATACGGCGGCGGTTGCATCTCGATACGGCAATGTGCGCCCACCGAGACCGGCGAGCGTCTGGTTGACGTGAAAGTCCTGACCACAATTAGTCACCGCGGAGTATCTTAAACTCCTCTTAATCGGCGAGCAAATCTTCCGGCCGGATTGGGGTCGCGGTCACACCCCGGTTGCCGACGGCGGCGCCACCCGGGCGCCGTAGACCGGGCCACTGGCCACCCGCACCGCCCGTCCGGCACCGGCCGCGGCCAGCTCGACGGCCACGTCGGCAGCCGAGGCCGCCGACCCGCACAGGAACGCGCACGTCGGCCCCGACCCGGACACCACCCCGGCCAGCGCACCCGCCTCCACCCCGGCCCGCAGCGTGCGCCGCAGCGCCGGATTCAAGCTGACGGCCGCCGCCTGCAGGTCATTGCCGAGCAGTCCGGCCAGGCGTTGCGGATCGCCGGCGGCCAGCGCCGCCAGCACCGGCTCGGGGTCACCCAACTCGGGCATGGTGCGGCCGGTCTCGCGCAGCCGGTCCAGTTCGGCGAAGACCGCCGGGGTGGCCAGGCCGGCGTCGGCGAACGCCAACACCCAGTGGAACGTCTCGCGGGTCAGCACCGTCGCCAGTTCCTCACCGCGGCCGGTGCCCAACGCGGTTCCGCCGTGCAGGCTGAACGGCACGTCACTGCCCAGCCGGGCGGCCAACGTGTGCAGATCACGCCGCGGCACACCGAGTTCCCAGAGCACGTTCATGCCGACCAGCACCGCCGCGGCGTCGGCACTGCCACCGGCCATGCCGCCGGCCACCGGAATGGACTTGTCGATGGTGATGGCCACGTCCGGGGCCCGCCCGACGTGCTCGGCCAACAGCTCGGCGGCCTGCCAGGCCAGGTTGCGCTCATCGGTGGGCAGCACGTCGGCGCCCTCACCGGTGATCTGCAGCGACAGCACGTCGGCGTCGCGCACGGTCACCTCGTCGACCAGCGACACCGCGTGAAAGACGGTCGTCAGTTCGTGGTACCCGTCGTCTCGGCGGTCACCAACGGCCAGGTACAGGTTCAGCTTGCCCGGCGCCCGCACGGTGACCGTCCCGGTCGGGGACCACTCGGTGGCGGCACTTCCATCGGATGCGGTCACGCCGATGAGACTAACGGCTCCGTCCGGTGAACGGCTTAGCTGAACAGGTCCGAGAAGTCCGCCTGGATCGAGCTGAACGCGTTCATCATGACCTCGAGCTCGAAGCCGGCCGCCATGGTGACCAGCCCCGTGCCGGCCGCCAGCGGCAGGCCGAACGCGTTGATCAGGTCACCGGAGGCGAGTTCCTGGGCGAATATCGTCGCGGCATAGGACGGCAGCGTGGTGAACACCGCGTTGAGGAGGTCGGCGGTCGGCAGCAGCGTGCTGTACAAGGTCGCCGACGCGCTTGTCAGCGTGTTGATGATGTCGGTCAGGCTCGGCATGACGAAAGCCGCGCCGTCACCCAGGCCGATACCGAACAGGTCCGCCGCGCTGCCGGACGACAGGTTCTGCAGGTCCGCGACGAAGTCGGTCCAGCCCTGCTGAGCGCCGTTAACCAGGGCGGTGAACACATCCTGCGGGTTGACGTCCGGGAACAACCCGATCGGTGTGGCCAGGTTCGCCGGCCCCTGGTCCCAGCCGTGCTCGATGTCGCCGTAGCCGAGGTTCACGATCACCTTCAGGGCCGGCTGCAGCAGGTCGGCGATCGCATTGCCGAATCCGTTGCCGCGCAGCGGCATCAGCAGCGGCAGGTCCTCGGTGGGGATCATGAAGTACTGGGTGTTGCCGGTGTAGTCGTCGCTGACCGGCAGCGTGATGGCCGTCGCCAGCTGCTCGTCGGTCAGCGTCGGGTACTTGCCGTGGATGTACATGATGCCCATGAAGGCGTTGATGTCCGACAACAGATTCAGCGAGTACTTCGGGAAGTCGGCGAAGCCGTCGTACTCCCGGGTGTAGATCGCGGTGTCCCACGGTGTGTCGGCCGGGGTGGCGCCGCTGAACGTGACCCCGAGACTGGGCAGGGTCAGCTCCGGCAGGTTCGGGTTGATGCTCGGCAGGTCGAAACGGGACAGCAGGCCGCCGTTGGGGTTGCTGGGGCTGCCCAGCATCACGAAGGACAGCTGGTCGGCGGTGGGCCGCTCGGCCTCGGGCAGGCTCAGCAGCTGCTCGATCTCCAGGCCATTGATGATGCCGCTCTGCGAATAGCCCAGTACCACAAGGTTATTGCCGGCAGCGGTCTCTTCCATGATCTTCTGGTGCAGGATCGACACACCCTGGTCCAGCGAGGTGTCCAGCGGCAAGGACTTCACACCGGTCAGCGGATAGAGGCCCTCCGGGGTGAACAGTCCGTTGGTGACGTCCACCGGGAAGGTGGGCTGGCCCGCGAATTTGGGTGTCGCGGGGTCGAGGAACCGGTCGGTGAGGGCGGCCAGGTAGCTCGGTGGCGGGATGGGCAGGCCACTGCCGCCCATGATCCACGACTCGGTGTCGAGCAGCGTGGCCTGCGCGACGACGGACTTCGCGGTGGCGGCCAGGCTCGGCGTCACCGCGGGCACGACGCCCAGCGCGACGATCCCGGCCATTACCAAAGGCACCGAGCCCAGCGACTTGCGAGTGGACAGAGTGGTCACAGCGACCTCCCGAAATTTGACGTATCGGTTGATTATCACTCCGCGCCAGCGAAATGTCATCGATTTTTGACCATTCAATCATGTTTCTCTCAGTATTCGGCCATGGTGTCGATGCAAGCAATAACCTGGCGGATATGGGCGCGAGCTTCGGCGGCTACCTGATAACGCGCGAAGTCGGGCGCGGCGGGTCGGCCGTCGTCTACCAGGCCCAGTCCCCCGAGGGCGGCCAGTGCCCACCGGTGGCGCTGAAAGTCCTCGACGAGCAGCACCGCACCGCGGCCTGGCAGACCCGGCTGGGCCGTGAGTTCGAGATCGCAGCCACGCTCGACCACCCGGGCATCGTCGGCATGTACCGGCATGGACCGTTCTGGCTGGCCATGCAGTTCCTCGGCGGTGGCCCGCTGACTCGGCTGCAGGCCACCGGGGACCGGCTTGCCGCCCTGGCCCAGATCGCCACCGCTCTGGACTACGCGCACCACCGCGGAATCGTGCACTGCGACGTCAAACCCACCAACATCCTGCTGCCGCAGGACTTCCCGCACTCCGGAGCGGTGCTGACCGACTTCGGCAGTGCCCACGCCGTCGTCGACGACGTGCACAGGCGCCAGCCCGACCCCGAGGTGTCCCTGCCCTACACGGCGCCGGAGATCCTGCTCGGCAAGGCCCCGTCGGCGGCCACCGACGAGTACGCGCTGGCCTGCACCGCAGTGGAATTGTTCACCGGGGCACCACCGTTCGTGGCCGATGACGCGGCCGAACTGGTGGATGCCCACCTGCGGCACCTACCGCCGCCGCTGCCGAACACATTCGGCGCGGCGACGCGCACCGTCGACCTGGTGGTGGAACGAGCCATGGCCAAGTACCCGGCCAGGCGCTACGACTCCTGCACCGAGTTCGTCACGGAGCTGTCCCGGGCGATCGCGTCTGGTTGATACGGCTAAACCGGTCCCGAGGCCTGAAGCAGCCGGACGAAATCCGCGATCGACAAGGTCTCACCCCGACAGGACGGATCGATACCGGCCGCGGTGAGCAGCTCAGCGGACCGGGCGCCCGATCCCGCCCAATCGGCGAACGCGTTGCGAATGGTCTTGCGGCGCTGCGCGAACGCGATATCGATCAACGAGAACAACCGCCGCCGAAAATCAGCGTCGGTAGGCCACGGCGACTCGTCGTAGCGGTCGATGCGCACCAGCCCGGAGTTCACCCGCGGCACCGGCCAGAACACACTCGGCGGCACCGTGCCACAGCGGCGCACCGAGCCGAAGAACCTGGCCTTCACGCTGGGCACCCCGTAGTCCTTGCCACCGGGCTCGGCGGCAAGCCGCTCGGCCACCTCCAGCTGCACCATCACCATCACGGTGCGGATGGAGTCGAATTCGCACAGCAGGTGCAGCAGCGCCGGGACCGCGACGTTGTAGGGCAGGTTCGCGACCACCGCCGTCGGCTCGATGTCCAGCTCGCCGCGCTGCAGGGTCAGTACGTCGCGGTCGAGCACCGTCAGTCGGCCGGCATCACCCGGGGCGTGTTCGGCGACGGTCGCCGGAAGCCGAGCAGCCAGCACCGAATCCTTCTCGACCGCGATGACCGTGGGCCCCGCTTCCAGAAGTGCCAGGGTCAGCGAACCCAGGCCGGGCCCGACTTCCAGGACGTGGTCGCCGGCGCTGATGCCGGCTCCGGCCACGATCCGGCGCACCGTGTTCGCGTCGTGAACGAAGTTCTGTCCCAGTGATTTCCGGGGACGAAGGTCGAGCTCTGCGGCCAGCGTTCTGATGTCACCGGCCCCGAGTAGCCCGATGGTCAGCGTCTCCCGCTGCACACCGGCCAGGCGCCCCAGCCCTGCCGCGCCTGGGTGACCTCGGCGATGGCGATCTGCTCCTCGCGGGTGGCCATGTCGGCGCGCGGCGCGTACTTCAACCCGCCGTTGGCGACCCAGGTGCCGTAGTCGAACTGCACGCCGCCGTAGAAGCCGTTGCCGGTGTTGATCGCCCAGTTGTTGTGCGACTCGCAGGCGGCGATGCGGTCCCAGGCGGCGCCGTACACCGACGGCGGCACCTCGGTACCCGGCTTGGTACCGACCCGCAGCACCGAGTCGCGGGCCGGGGTCACCACGTCGTTGGACACCGGCAGCCGACCGGTCTCGGCGCCGTTGACGGTGGCCACCGAGTAGGTCACGTCCTGGGTGCCCGGGGTGCCGGGGTCGTCAACGACCTGCCGGCTGATGTTCATCGACGGGTCCTCGACACGTCGCGCGTTCGGTGCCAGCGGCACCCGCTCGGTGACGTGGGTGGCCCGGATCCGGGTGACCTGGATCTGCATGCCCTCGGTGACCGGGGCCGACGCCGGCGGACTGACCTTGTCGGCCTGCTCCAGCGGGGTGCCGTCGGCGGCCAGCAGCTCTCCGACGTTCGGCGCAGCCAGTCGCACCGTGCGCATCACCCCACCGTCGTCGATCCGGACGTTCTTGGCGCTGACCACCGGCAGTGCCATGCCGGCCAGCGGAACGCGGCTGCCGCGCGATGCCGCCGCCGGGGCGGTGTCGGTCATCGACAGCTGGGCCAGCGCCTCGTCGACGGACAGGGCCGTGGTCCAGACCTGCTTGGGCTCGCGGCCGTCCAGGGACAGCTGCAGCGGCCGGCTGCGGCGCACCACGATCGTGTCGGAGTCGCGCACCGGGGCGTTGCGGGCGGGGGTCACGTCGTCGCGCTCACCGACACCGAACCCGTTCTCGGCGACAACGTCGCCCACCGTCGAGCGCATGGTGGTGACGGTGATCGGGGTCCCGTCGACGTCGAGGGTGACGGTCTTGGCGCTGGTGACCGCGAAGCCGCCGGCGAAGGTCAACACGAGCAGCAGGGCGCCGACCAGCATCCGCAGCATCGGCGACGGGGCCTGATGCAGCCTGGCCAAAGTGTTCAAGGCAGAAAACCTCACGACACGACAAAGGGGCGATGCCCCGAGTTGGATAACAAGACGGTAACGACCCGCCCGCGGTGGGGCAACCGGATGTGACCTGCTCGACACTCAGGACAATCCGTACACCCGCCGGGCGTTGCGGCTCGTGACCTGCGCCAGCTCGGCTGCCGACTCCCCCAGCAGCTCGGCCAGTGCCCTGACAGTGTATGGCAGGCAGTACGGCTCGTTGGGTGCGCCGCGGTAGGGGTGCGGGGTCAGAAACGGCGCGTCGGTCTCCACCAGCAGCTGCTCACGTGGGATCGTGGGCGCCGCTTCGCGCAGGTCACGCGCGTTTTTGAAGCTGACCGTGCCGGACAGGCTCAGGATCCAGCCGGCGTCGGTGCAGGTGTGAGCCATCTCGGGGCCGGAGGAGAAGCAGTGGAAGATCACCGTCTCGGGGGCGCCTTCGGCACGCAGTACGTCCAGGACGGCGGCGTCGGCGTCGCGGTTGTGGATCATCAACGGCTTGCCGGTGCGCTTGGCCAGGTCGATGTGCCAGGCGAAGGCCTCGCGCTGGATCTCCGGGTCGGCGCAGCCCTCCAGCCGGCCCGGCCAGTACAGATCCAGCCCGGTCTCCCCGATCGCCACCACCCGGGGATGGGTGGCCAGTGCTTCGATCTCGATGCGCGCGGCCTCGGTCAGGGTGCCGGCGCGAGTGGGGTGCAGCGCCACGGCGGCATACACCCGGTCGTCGGCGTCGGCGGCCCGGGTCACCCAGCGCGCCGACTCCAGATCGTCGGCGATGGTCACCGCCGCCTGGACGCCGACGGCGGCCGCCCGGTCCATGATCGCGCGCACCGATGCGGCGTCGGTGGCACCGCAGGCGTCGAGGTGGGTGTGGGCGTCGACCAGCGGCGTCAGCGGCTCCGGGGCGGGCGGCGGAGTTTTGGCTGATCGTTTCGAGCTCACCCGCACACAATAAGGTGGCGAGTGATGAGAAAAACGCAGCCTTTCTATGTCACCACCGCGATCACCTACCCCAACGGTGACCCGCACATCGGGCATGCCTACGAGTACATCGCCACCGACGCGATCGCCCGGTTCCACCGGCTCGACGGATTCGACGTGCGGTACCTGACCGGCACCGACGAGCACGGGCTGAAGATGGCCGAAACCGCGGCCGCCCAGGGTATGGCGACCGCGGAGCTGGCGCGGCGCAACTCCGACGTGTTCGAGGCGCTGCAGCGCAAGCTCAACATCTCTTTCGACCGGTTCATCCGGACCACCGACGCCGATCACCTGGAGGCGTCCAAGGCGATCTGGCAGCGCATGGTCGACGCCGGTGATATCTACCTGGATGCCTACTCCGGCTGGTACTCGGTGCGCGACGAGCGGTTCTTCACCGAGGGCGAGACCCGGCTGATCGACGACGGGACGCGGGTGGCCGCCGAGACCGGGGCGCCGGTCACCTGGACCGAGGAGCAGACCTTCTTCTTCCGGTTGTCGGCCTACGCTGAGCGGCTGCTGGCGCACTACGCGGCGAACCCGGACTTCATCGCCCCCGATGTGCGCCGCAACGAGGTGGTCAGCTTCGTCTCCGGCGGGCTGCGGGACCTGTCGATCTCGCGGACCTCGTTCGACTGGGGGGTGCCGGTGCCGGGCAACCCCGACCACGTCATGTACGTCTGGGTGGACGCGCTGACGAACTACCTGACCGGGGTCGGCTATCCCGACACCGACTCCGAGCAGTTCCGCCGCTACTGGCCCGCCGATCTGCACATGATCGGCAAGGACATCATCCGATTCCACACCGTGTACTGGCCGGCGTTTCTGATGTCGGCGGGAATCGATTTGCCGCGCAAGGTTTTTGCGCACGGCTTTCTGCTCAACAGTGGCGAGAAGATGAGCAAGTCGGTGGGCAACGTCATCGACCCGGTGGAGTTCGTCGACAAGTACGGCGTGGACCAGGTGCGTTATTTCCTGCTGCGCGAGATCCCGTTCGGCCAGGACGGCAGCATCTCCGACGAGGCGATGATCGGCCGCGTCAACGCCGACCTGGCCAACGAGCTGGGCAACCTGGCGCAGCGGTCCCTGTCGATGGTGGCCAAGAACCTCGACGGGGTGGTGCCCGAGCCCGTCTCGGCGACTCCCGACGGCGACGAGCTGTTGGCGCTGGCCGACGGACTCATGGACAAGATGCGCGAGGCGTTCGGCAACCAGGCCATGCACCAGGGCCTGGAGGCGATCTGGGCGATGCTGGGCGCGGCCAACCGGTACTTCTCCGCCAACGAGCCGTGGAAGCTGGCCAAGAGCGAGTCGGCGGCCGATCAGGCCCGCTTCGGCACGGTTCTCTACACCACCTGCGAGGTGGTGCGGATCGCGGCGCTGCTGGTGCAGCCGGTGATGCCCGAATCGGCGGGCAAGCTGCTGGACCTGCTGGGCCAGACCAGCGAGCAGCGGATGTTCACCGCGGTGTCGCAGCGCCTGACGCCGGGGTTGACGCTGCCGGCGCCGTCCGGGGTGTTCCCGCGCTACCAGGCGTAATGAGATCCGGGCCCGTGATGCGGGTCACAAACTGTCACGTTTCGGGGGGCCGCGGTGTCTTGAGGGCATAACCGTCCACAGACAGGAGCCCCTCATGAACCGCACTCGCGTCGTCGTCCTCGGCGGCGGCTACGCCGGAACCATGGCCGCCAACCGCCTGCTGGCCGGCCCCGACATCGACGTCACCGTGGTCAACCCGCGTCCGGCGTTCGTCGAACGGATCCGGTTGCACCAGCACGTGGCCGGCAGCTATCGGGCCGACCGCAGCTTCAGCGACGTGCTCGGCGACGGCATCCGGCTGATCGTCGACACCGCCGAGGCGATCGACGCCGCCGACCGCCGCGTCCAGCTGGCCTCAGGCACCACGCTGCGCTACGACTACCTCATCTACGCCGTCGGCAGCACCGGCGCGATCAGCAGCGAAGTTCCCGGCGCCGCTGAATTCGCCTACTCCATCAGTGAATTCGAGGCCGCGCAGCGCTTGGTGGCGCGGCTCGACGAACTGCCGGAGCAGGCACCGGTGACCGTGGTCGGCGGCGGGCTGACCGGTATCGAGGCCGCCTCCGAACTGGCAGCACACGGCCGCACCGTCACCCTGGTCTGCGGCGGCACCCTGGGCCCCTCGCTGAACGACGGCGGGCGCCGCTCGGTGGCCAAGGCACTGGGCAAGCTGGGCGTGCAGGTGCTCGAGCAGGCCGCGGTCGCCGCGGTGCGCGCCGACGAGGTGGTGCTCTGGGATGCCCGGGTGCTGCCCAGTGCGCTGACCGTGTGGACGGCGGGCTTCGGCGTCCCCGACCTGGCCGCGGCCAGTGGGCTGGCCACCGACCCGCTGGGCCGGCTGGTCACCGACGACACCCTGACCAGCGTCGACAATCCGTGGATCGTGGCGGCCGGTGACTCGGTGGCGCCGTCGGGCCGGCCGCTGCGGATGAGCTGCCAGGCGGCGATCCCGCTGGGCGCCCAGGCCGCCGACACCGTGCTGGCCCGCCTCGCGGGCACCGCGCCGGCCGCGCTGGATCAGGCGTTCACCGGGCAGTGCATCAGCCTGGGCCGCGGCTTCGGCACCGTCCAGCTGGCCCGCCGCGACGACACCCCGGTCCGCGCGTTCATCGGCGGGCGGCTGGCCGCGAAGGTCAAGGAGGCGATCTGCAGGGCCACCGTCTGGGGCATTCGCCGTGAGGGCACCAAGCCCGGCTCGTACCGTTGGCTCAAGGGCGGCATTCGGGTGGAGGCGACCGAACAGGAGGCGGCGGTGTGAGCGACGCTGGAACCGCTGCATCGGCCCAACGGTTCACCGAACTGCGGCCACTGCTGTTCACCATCGCCTACGAGATCCTGGGCTCGGCAACCGAATCCGACGACGTGCTGCAGGACAGCTATCTGCGGTGGGCGGAAGTAGACCCGTGCACGGTTCGAGACGCCAAGTCCTATCTGGCTCAGCTGGTCACCCGCCAGGCGCTCAACGCGCTGCGGGCGGGTGCCCGGCGGCGCGAGGAGTACGTCGGTCCGTGGCTGCCCGAGCCGCTGCTGCTCACCGAGCAGGACCCGTCCGATGACGTCGTGCTGGCCGAATCGGTGTCGATGGCGATGCTGGTGGTGCTGGAGACGCTGAGCCCCGACGAGCGCGCGGTGTTCGTACTGCGCGAGGTGTTCGGGTTCGACTACGACGAGATCGGCGCCGCGGTGGGTAAGTCGACCCCGGCCGCGCGCCAGGTGGCGCACCGGGCCCGCGGGCACGTCCAGGCCCGGCGGCCGCGCTTCACCGCGGTGGACCGGGCCGAGAATGAGCGGATCACCGCCGAGTTCATGATCGCGGCGGCCGGCGGCGACATCACCAAGGTGCTCTCGATGCTGTCGCCGGATGTGGTCTGGACCGCTGACAGCAACGGCAAGGCCACCGCGGCGCGCCGTCCGATCGTCGGCGCCGACAAGGTCGGCCGGTCGATCATCGGGCTGCTGCGCATCGGGGCCGGGCAACCCGACGTCCGGGTGGAGATGGCGACGTGCAACTCCGCCCCGGCGCTACTGCTCTACACCGCCGACCGGCTCGAAGGCGTGTTCACCGTCGAGATCATCGACGGGCTGATCACCAACTTCTACGCGATGCGCAACCCGGACAAGCTGGCGGCGCTGACGGCCGCCCGGGAGATCACCCGCAACTGAGATGTCTGACAAGCTAGTGCGATGCGGATCGAGCGGCTCGGCGACCTGGGGGCGGCCCCGGGCGTGCTGCGCGCGGTCGGCGACGCCACCGCCCGGCGCGGGTTGCCGCCGCCGGCCGCGCTGACCGGCGACTGGTTCCGCGCCCGGGCGGTGATCGCCCCGAGCGTGGCCGTCGAACCGGTCGAGGCGGCCGCGGTGTTCGACGTCCCCGAGGCTCCCGCTGAGACACCGTCGGACGCGGTGGGCGGCGGCTGGATCGGCTACCTGTCCTACCCCGACGCCGGCGCCGACGGCCGCGACGCTCCGGTTCCCGTGGCCGCCGGCGGCTGGACCGACTGCGTGCTGCGCCAGGACGACGGAGGTCAGTGGTGGTTCGAGAGCCTGTCCGGCGCGCCCATGCCGGGCTGGCTGTCCGAGGCGCTGGCGACGCCGGGGCCGGTGCGCGGCTGCCGCGTCTACTGGGAGACCCCGGATCGGCAGGCGCACCGCGCCGGGGTGCTGGCCTGCCTGGAGGCGATCCGGGCCGGTGAGGTGTATCAGGCTTGCGTGTGCACCCGGTTCACCGGCACCGTCGTCGGCGCCCCGCTGGACTTCTTCGCCGACGCGGTGGCCCGCACCGGCCCGGCCCGGGCGGCCTACCTCGCCGGCGACTGGGGCGCGGTGGCGTCGCTGTCCCCGGAGCTGTTCCTGCGCCGCCGCGCCGGCGTGGTGACGTCCAGCCCGATCAAGGGCACCCTGCCGTCCGATGCCCGCCCGTCGGCGCTGCGCGCGTCGGCCAAGGACGTCGCGGAGAACATCATGATCGTCGACCTGGTGCGCAATGATCTGGGCCGCGTGGCCATCACCGGCACCGTCACGGTCCCCGAACTGCTGGCGGTGCGCCCGGCACCCGGCGTGTGGCATCTGGTGTCGACGGTGTCGGCCCGGGTGCCCGCCCAGTTGAGCATCCCCGCCCTGGTCGACGCCGCCTTCCCGCCCGCATCGGTGACCGGAACTCCCAAACACCGCGCCCGCCAGCTGCTTTCGCAGTGGGAGCCGCACCGGCGCGGAATCTACTGCGGCACCATCGGATTGGCGTCTCCGGTGGCCGGCTGCGAACTCAACGTGGCGATCCGCACCGTGGAGTTCGACGCCGACGGCGGCGCGGTACTCGGGGTGGGCGGCGGGATCACCGCGGACTCCGACGTCGACGCCGAATGGCAGGAGTGCCTGCACAAGGCCGCGCCCATCGTCGCCACGGATCAGTCGCGGGAGCGCAGCACCGCGTCGTAGGGAGCTACCGGGCGTCGGCGCGCGCCGGGCGAAGCGCCGCCAGCGCCAGCGGCAGAAGGTGTTGGCGCGCATAGTGTTCTGCGTCGTCGCGGCTTTGCAGGGGTTCATGTATCCGCTGGGTGAGCACCAGTGAGTGGGTCAGGCGAACGAAGATCTCGGCCAGCCAGCGCGGGTCGTCGACAGCGACACCGCCGTGTCGGGCGGTGTTGGCGATGTGTTCGGCGAGATAGCTTGTCGCGAGTTCCAGCGCCGGGCCTGCGCCGGTGGTCAGAGCCGGAAGGACGGCTTCGGGGTCGGTGTCCAGCGTGCGGCTCAGCATCGGATGGGTGCGGACCCGCCAGTAGATGCCGGTGAACCCGGCCACGAATCGGTCTTCGTAGCTGTCCAGTGCGGCCACCTCGTCGTCGACGGCGGCGAAGATCCCGTCGGCGATCTGGCCCAGCACGGCCGCCAGCAGCTCCTTCTTGGTCGGCCAACGCCGGTAGACGGTCATGTGCGACACCCCGGCCCGTCGGGCTATCTCCTCCATGGAGGCGCGCCGCACACCGAAATCGAGGATCGCCGCCAAGGCGGCGTCCAATATGCGCTCGCCGGTCTCATCGACTGGCATGACGTGATCCTTCCACAGCGATGCTTCCCAACCCGACGTGATGATGTTAGCGTTTTTATAACTTACTAACACCCTGGAGGTTGCGGTGACGGAACTGTTGTCCCATGACGATCCCCCGACCGGCCCGGCACACGATGACGGTCTCTCCCTGCTCCGCGGCGACGGCCTACGGCCCCGGGTGATGGCGGATTTCCGCAGGCATCTGGGCAGCGTGCTCAACGGGGTGTTCGGCGGGGTGCTGTTCGACGAGGTGGCCATGCTGCCGATCGCGGCGTCGGTGGATCACACCGGCCGATTCCGCGACAACTTCACCGACCGAGCGCTGCGCAGCGGGTTCAGCGGGCAGGCGATCCTGGCCGGCGCCGAGCAGCGCAAGAAGCACGCCCAATGGCTGATCAGCCAGCACCGCAGCGTGCGCGGCACCGGAGTCGGCGAGTACGACGGGGTCCGCTACAGCGCCCTGGACCCCGACCTGTGGCTGTGGATCATCGCCAGCGCGGTGCACGCGATGATCGTGTCGTATCCGGTGTGCAGCGGAACCACCTTGCGCCCCAAGGAAATCGAGGCGGGATATCAATACCTGCGCCATCTGGTCAGCGACCTGGAGCTGCCCAGCAAGCGGGGCAGGCTGCCGGAGACCTACGACGAGTTCAACGCCTACTACGACCAGACGGTGGCAACCGGGTTGGCCGCCAACGGTTTTCTGCGCGGCCAGTTCGCCACGCTGACCCGGTTACCGCTGCCCACCCTACTGCTGCCGGCGTGGCTTCGCCCCGCACTCACCCCGCCGTGGCTGCTGGTTCGGCCGCTGATCGGGCGCGTCATTCAGGTCTGCTCGGCCAAGACCATGCACCCCGATGTGCTGGCGATGATCGGATTCGACCTCAAACGCCAACACGACTGGGAGTTCGCGGTCTACTCGCGCCTGCTCCAGTTGGCCTGGCTGCTGTTGCCGGACCGGCTGCTGCTCGAACCGATCCACTACAACCGGGTGCGTCTGGACACCCTGCGTGAACAACTCGACGGCTCGGCTCGCTCCCTGGCCCGCTACGAGCGGGCGGCGAAGCGTCTGCAGCGTCAGAACGCCTGGCTGGCCGACTTCTACGACAGCTACGGCCTGGACTCGTTCGCGGTGCCTGCGAGTCGGGGCTGCCCCTTCGGGTGAATCACCCGCGGGAGCGCAGCACCGCGTCGTAGAGCTCGCGGCGCGACACCGCACCCGGCGTCTCGGCGATCACCTGCGCGCAGGCGTCCTTGACCCGCATCCCCTCACCGGCCAGCCGGTTCACCGCCGAGACCAGCGTCGCCAGGTCAGCGCGCGGCGTCGCCCCGGCCAACACCACGGTGATCTCCCCCAGCACCCCGTCGACCGCCCAGTCGGCCAGTTCGGCCAGCGTGCCGCGCAGCACCTCCTCGTGGGTCTTGGTCAGCTCCCGGCAGACCACCGCCCGCCGGTCGCCGCCGAGTTCGTCGACCGCGTCGCGCAGGCAGTCGGCCAGCCGCCGCGGCGACTCGAAGAACACACACGTGCGCCGTTCATCGGCCAGCGATGCCAGCCAGGCCCGCCGCGCCGCGGACTTGCGCGGCGCGAACCCCTCGAAGCAGAACCGCTCCGAGGCCAGCCCGGACACCGCCAGCGCCGTCGTCACCGCCGAGGGGCCGGGCAGACAGCTGACCGGCAGCCCGGCCTCGGCGCAGGCGACCACCAGGCGGTATCCCGGATCGCTGATCAGCGGCATCCCCGCGTCGCTGACGACCAGTACGGTGGCCCCGGCCCCGATCTCGGCAACCAGCGCCGGCACCCGCGCCGCCTCGTTGGCGTCGAACAGGCTGACCACCCGCCCGCCGATCTGCACCCCGAGCGCTTTGGCCAGGGTGCGTACCCGCCGGGTGTCCTCGGCGGCCACCACGTCGGCGGTGCCCAGCGCGGCGACCAGCCGCGGCGAGGCGTCGTCGGGCCGACCCAACGGGGTCGCACCCAGCAGCAATCGGCCATCGGACATGGCGCACAGCCTACGATCGTCTGCGTGAGCGCCCCGACTGCAGCCGCACCCGCGGCCGTCCCGGAGCGCACCTCGCCGATGATCAGCCCGGGACTGCTGGTGCCGGTGGCCGACTTCGGGCCCACCGACCGCGCCCGCGGCTGGGGAGTAACGGCATCGGTCACCCTGCTGGCCGCCGTCACCCGATTCACCAACCTCTACGCCCCGACCGACGCCGGCACCCCGATCTTCGACGAGAAGCACTACGCGCCGCAGGCCTGGCAGATGCTGCACAACCACGGCGTCGAGGACAACCCCGGCTACGGCCTGGTGGTGCACCCGCCGGTGGGCAAGCAGCTGATCGCCATCGGTGAAGCGCTGTTCGGCTACAACGGGCTGGGCTGGCGGTTCACCAGCGCGCTGCTCGGGGTGCTCGCGATAGCCCTGTTGGTGCGCATCGTGCGGCGGATGACCCGCTCGACGCTGGCCGGCGGCATAGCCGGGCTGCTGCTGGTGGGCGACGGGGTCAGCTTCGTGGCGGCGCGCACCGCGCTGCTGGACGGGTTCCTGACGTTCTTCGTGGTCGCGGCGTTCGGGGCGCTGATCGTCGACCGCGATCAGGTACGGATGCGGATGCACACCGTGCTGATCGACGGCCGCAGCGGCGCAACGCCATGGGGCCCGCGGCTGGGGGTGCGCTGGTGGCGCTTCGGCGCCGGGGTGCTGCTCGGACTGGCCTGCGCCACCAAGTGGTCGGGGCTGTACTTCGTGGTGTTCTTCGGCGCGATGTCGTTGGCGTTCGACGTGGCCGCGCGTCGGCAGTACCGGGTGCGGCGGCCGTGGCTGGGAACGCTGCGCCGCGACGTCGGCGCAGGCGCCTACGTCTTCGCGCTCATTCCGTTCGGGGTGTATCTGGCGTCGTATGCGATGTGGTTCGCCTCCGAGACCGGCGTGGACCGCCACGAGGAGGGCCAGTCGATCGGGATGACGAGCCGCTTCCCGGTGCCCGACGCGCTGCGCTCGCTGTGGCACTACACCTACCAGGCGTATCACTTCCATTCCGGGCTGACCAATGCCGCGGGCAACCACCACCCGTGGGAATCCAAGCCGTGGGCCTGGCCGATGTCACTGCGCCCGGTCCTGTACGCGATCGACCAGCACGACGTCCCCGGCTGCGGCCCGCAGTCCTGCATCAAGGCGGTGATGCTGGTGGGGACGCCGGCGATGTGGTGGCTGGCGGTGCCGGTGCTGGGCTACGCGCTGTGGCGCAGTCTGGTGCGCCACGACTGGCGGTACGCCGCGGCACTGGTCGGCTACTGCGCCGGGTGGCTGCCGTGGTTCGCCGACATCGGCCGGCAGATGTACTTCTTCTATGCGGTGCCCATGGCGCCGTTCCTGGCGATGCTGCTCGCGTTGATCTGCAGCGACATCGTTGAGCAGGGGCGCGCCCGCACCGAGGAGCGCTGGACACTCGGGCTGATCGCGGTGAGCTGCTACGTGGCGGCGGTGCTGACCAACTTCGCCTGGCTGTACCCGGTGCTGACCGGGCTGTCCATCTCGCCGGCGACCTGGAACATGGAGATCTGGTTGCCCAGCTGGTCCTAGATCACCGTGAATCGAACTGGTGTGCGATACGCTGGCTGCTGTGGCGATACCGGTGCAGGAGTCACTGTTCGCATTGAGCGACCGGCGACAGCTCAGCGAGGGCGCCTGGCTCGACGTCCGGCCGGGCTGGCTGGCTGACGGCACCGAACTGGTCAACGAACTCCAAACCGCCGTCCCGTGGCGCGCGGAGCGCCGCCGGATGTATGACCGGGTGCTCGATGTGCCCCGGTTGGTGAGCTTCCACGACCTGGCCGTGGATGCGGCGCCGCACCCGGCGGTCGCCAGACTGCGCCGCCGGCTCAACGACATCTACGCCGGGGAACTCGGCGAGCCGTTCACCACGGTCGGGCTGTGTCTGTACCGCGACGGCGCCGACAGTGTGGCCTGGCACGGCGACACCCTGGGCCGGGGTGCCAGACAGGACACCATCATCGCGATCGTCAGCGTCGGCGCCACCCGCACCTTCGCGCTGCGGCCACGCGGGGGCGGTCCGGCACTGCGACTGCCCCAGCGGCACGGCGACCTGGTGGTGATGGGCGGCTCCTGCCAACGGACCTGGGAGCACGCGATTCCGAAGACGGCCACCCCCACCGGGCCGCGGATCAGTATCCAGTTCCGGCCCCGCGGTGTGCGGTAACCCCCGTACGGCGTTAGCCCCGTACGGCGTTGACCGCGGCCACCAGCAGGTCCCGGGCCCGCTGAGTGTCCACCGGCACGACGGGCTTGTTCGGCACCACCAGCGGGTTGGCGGTGACCAGCACCTGGTACGAACCGAAATAGGCCGAGTAGTTGTAGATCTCGCCGAACTGGGTCTTGCCGCCGTTCGTGGTCTGAACGACGCGGTGCACCCCCATGGTCTGCACCCCGTTGATGCGCGGCACCTCCACCGATTCGATCAGGCCGCGCATCTGGCCCCCGGCGAATCCGATCCGGCGACAGGTGCGTCCCGGCTCGCTGACCGGCACCGGCTCGGAGGTCTCCAGCGCGATGGTGATGAAGCGGTTGCCGGCGCCCTCGGCGGCCACGGCCGCCATGTTGCCCTGCATGCCCGGCGGCAACTGCTGGCTGATCGCGAACTTCGAGCAGTCCGGCGGGTCGAAGGTCAGCCCGGCCGGCAGCGCGGTGCCCGCCAGCAGCTTGGGGTCGATCCCGGTGGGCGCGATGTCCTTGACCTTGAAGTCGTCGCCGAAGGAGGACTTGACGTCGGACACCTTGGCGATGTCGGCGGTCGCGTCGTGCCCGGAACCGCAGGCGGCGAGCATCCCGACACAGCCGATCACCAGCACCGCACGCAAGTTCAACATCGCAGACAATTTACCCAATGCGGCCCGATGGCCGGCCAGCGGTCATCCCACCGCTTGGATTGCTTGGCGGCCAACGTTTTTGATCTGATCGGCGACGTCGCGACCGAACGGCAGCTGCTCGTCGCCGGGCACGTCGATCACCGTGGTGACGATGCCCGGGTCGTCGCGCTCCCAATACGCGCCCAGGTGATCGAGGATGGCGCGCATCGGAAGGTTGTCGCCCAACACCCGCGCGGTGAACTTCTCGATACCCTCCAGTCGCGCGATCACCGCCACCGCCCCGAGCAGGAAGGTTCCGATGCCCTTGCCCTGGTAGCTGTCGCCGACGATGAACGCGATCTCGGCGACGGTCGGGTTCTCGGTGTCACGGACGAATCGTGCGTCGGCGACCAACGATCCGTCCGGTTCGGTGACCACCCAGACGAAGTGGTCGACGTAGTCGACCTCGAACAGGTAATGCATCAGGGCTGGACTGGGCATGCGGGCGGTCATGAAGCGCCGGTAGAGCGTCTCGCCGGAGAACTCGACGTGGCCCTGCACGGTGCGCGCGCTGTCGCCGGGCAACACCGGGCGCAGCAGCAGCTCGGTGCCGTCGCGGGCCTTGATCGGCACGGCGGTGATGTAGGCGGCCAGGCGCTGGCGCGCGATGCGCACCAGCCGATCCATCACCTCGGGGATCTGGACCATCTGGTCGAAGGCGTGATGGTCACCGACCCAGCCGGACAGCGGCGAGGACGTGGTGACGGTGGCGGTGCGTCGGCCGTTGCGCAGCAGGGCGATCTCACCGACGACCATGCCGTCGGCGACCTCGCTGATGACCACGGCGTCGTCGTCGCCGACGTGGGTGACCTGGGCCGATCCCGAGGAGATGAGCAGGAAAGACACCGCCTGCTCGCCCTGGCGCATCAGTTCGATGCCGGCGGGGGCCTGCAAAGGCGTCAGAACGGCGGCCAGCGGCACCAGATCGCTGGTGGTGCAGCCGGCGAAGACGTCCATGGCTGCCAGGTCGGCGGTGGATAACTCCACGTCAGTCACTGTGGCACCCCCGAACCCGCCGCGACATCACCCATGGACCGTTTCGCCTTTGTTCGCCAATCAAGGCTAACCGGTGCGCTCAAGCCGGTAATGATTTAACAGCGTTGTAACCACACCGATTCGGCGTTACCGATTAGGACAGCTACCCTGTGGCCGCTGACAGCGACACGCGAGGAAGAGATCACAACACATGAGCGAACTGAACCCGAAGCTGCATGACATCTACGACGAAGTACTGCGCCGCAACCCCGGTGAGGCAGAGTTTCACCAGGCCGTTTTCGAAGTTCTCAGCAGCCTCGGCCCAGTGGTGGCCAAACACCCGCAGTACGTCGACAGTGCCGTCATCCGCCGGATGTGCGAGCCCGAGCGTCAGATCATCTTCCGGGTGCCCTGGCTCGACGACGCCGGCAACGTGCAGGTCAACCGTGGCTTCCGGGTGGAGTTCAACTCGGCCCTGGGACCGTACAAGGGCGGGCTGCGGTTCCACCCGTCGGTGTACCTGGGCATCATCAAGTTCCTGGGCTTCGAGCAGATCTTCAAGAACTCCCTGACCGGTCTGCCGATCGGCGGCGGCAAGGGCGGGTCGGACTTCGACCCCAAGGGCCGCTCGGACAACGAGATCATGCGGTTCTGCCAGTCGTTCATGACCGAGCTCTACCGCCACCTGGGCGAGTACACCGACGTCCCGGCCGGTGACATCGGCGTCGGCGGGCGCGAGATCGGCTACCTGTTCGGCCAGTACAAGCGCATCACCAACCGCTACGAGTCCGGCGTGCTGACCGGCAAGGGCCTGACCTGGGGCGGGTCGCAGGTCCGCACCGAGGCCACCGGTTACGGCGCGGTGTTCTTCGCCGACGAGATCCTCAAGACCGCCAAGGACTCCTTCGAGGGCAAGCGGGCCGTGGTCTCCGGTTCGGGCAACGTCGCGATCTACGCGGTGGAGAAGATCCACCAGCTGGGCGGCACCGTGGTGGCCTGCTCCGACTCGTCGGGCTACATCGTCGACGAGAAGGGCATCGACCTGGAGCTGCTCAAGGACATCAAGGAGGTCAAGCGGGAGCGCATCGAGGCCTACGCCACCGCCCGGGGCGGCGCCACGCAGTTCGTCAGCGGCGGCTCCATCTGGGACGTGCCCTGCCAGATCGCGGTTCCCTCGGCCACCCAGAACGAGCTGGACGGCAACCACGCAGCCGTGCTGGCCAAGAACGGCTGCAAGATCGTCGCCGAGGGCGCCAACATGCCGTGCACCCCGGACGCGGTCAAGCTGTTCACCGAGGCCGGCGTGACCGTGGCGCCGGGCAAGGCGGCCAACGCCGGCGGTGTGGCCACCAGCGCCCTGGAGATGCAGCAGAACGCCTCGCGTGACTCGTGGAGCTTCGAGTACACCGAGCAGCGGCTGGCGGCGATCATGCAGAACATTCACCACCGCTGCCTGACCACCGCCGACGAGTACGGCGCTCCGGGCAACTACGTGGTCGGCGCGAACGTCGCCGGCTTCATCCAGGTCGCCGACGCGATGAACGCACTCGGCCTGATCTGACGCTTCACCCTCGTTGACTCTGCGGCTACCAGGGGAGTGCTCTCGCACTTTTGCCGGGTAGCCGCAGAGTCAACGTCGTTTCGACGTACCATCGCCGGTATGAGTTGGATTCTGCGCACCGGCGCCTCCCTCGGCGTCGCCGCCCTGACACTCCTCGGCAGCGCAACCGCCCACGCCGACGACGCCAGCTACATCGCCGCCCTGGACTCCCAGGGCGTGTTCCGCTCCGGCCCGCCCAACGCGCGACTGTCTGCCGGGCACCGGTTCTGCAGCCAGTTGCGCAGCGGCCAGAGCCCCGATGAGGTCGCCGACAGTTTCGTGCGCCGGCCGTCGTTCGGCGGGCCCTCGATGGTCGACGACCTGACGGTCAATCTGCGCCCGGTGATCAACATCGCCCAGCACGAGCTGTGCCCTGACACGTTGGGCTGATCTGTCGGACGGGCCAAATACTGTCCCAAACATGAACACTCGAATGGCCCGCGAGCACGCGCAACAACCCTTGTATATAACGTAGAAGTTATATACGCTCATGGCTTGGGATGTGATCCTCCTAGAGGAAGTGGACGAGTGGTTTTGCACGCTCGACTCGGATACTGGTTCAACGGTCGCTGGTGCCATCGACTACCTGGAGGCGAACGGACCGGCGACCGGGAGACCGATGGTGGACACGGTCAAGGGGTCCAAGCTCCATCACCTGAAGGAGCTGCGGCCCTCGGGTACCAGCATCCGAATCTTGTTCATCTTCGATCCGGCGCGTCGTGCCGTGTTGCTGCTCGCCGGCGACAAGGCCGGCCGATGGAAGAAGTGGTACGACGACAACATCCCAGTCGCCGAGGTGCGATACCAGCGGTGGGTGAGGGAATCAGGCGGTGAATGACGATGGCCCGGAACTGGCGTGAAGTGCGCGCGGAGGCTGTCGCTGCGGGACGTATCGACCCCCAGCGCGCCGCCGCTGCGCATAAGGAAGCCGAGGAGGCGGTGCAAGCTCACCGCCTTGCCGAAGTACGCCGCAGGCGCGGCATGGTGCGTCAGAGCGATATCGCCAGCCTGATGGGGGTGTCGCAGGCGCGAGTATCCAAGCTCGAACGCGGCGACCTGTCACACACTGAGCTCGGAACACTCCAGTCCTACGTGGCCGCCTTGGGCGGCGAATTGTCGATAACGGTGTCTTTCGGGTCTGAGCGCATCGAGCTGACCGGCTGACATCCGAATGCCGGAATCTATCCGGCTGCGCGTTCGGCTGCGACCACCAGCTTGCGTGCCAGCGTCCCGAGTACCACTCGCAGCATCAGCCAGTAGCCCACGCCCACTGCGCGCCAACGGGTCTCGTACCGGCCGCGCCAGGTGACCAGGGTGCCGCCGGCGTCCTCATCGAACACAACCTCGGCCTGATAATCCTGCAACGGCCCGTCGGTGAGCATGGTGTAGCCGTGCCTGCGGCCGGGTTCGTAAATGGTGATCATTTCCCGGTACGGCCATCTGCGCGTTCCTACCGCCCGGATCGCGCCCACCCCGACGCCACCGTCCGGGTCCAGACACTCCCATGCCGAGTACGGGATCAACGGTGCGGCCCACTGCGACCAGTGAGCGCCGTCGGCGACAAGCGCGAACAGGGTCCGCGGTGACGCCACAGTGCGGCGATGGATGACGTACTCGTATCGGCGGGTCATCGCCGAAACAATAACAGAACGGCGTTCTATTATCGACGGATGGCGAATTCTGCTGCCCCACTTCCGTTCGCCCGCGCCCGTAGCGCGGCGCAGCGCCAGGACCGGCTGTCTCAATTGACCGCCGTGACGCGTGAGCTGCTGAGCGACATCCGAGCGGCAACGCTGACGTTGGGCGACGTGGCGGCGGCCGCCGGAATGGCCAAGTCAGGGATCCTGCGCTACTGCGGCTCACGCGAGGCGCTGCTGCTGCGGGCGATGCATGAGGAGCACCTGGATTGGATCGACGCGCTCGCCGGCGAGCTTGCCCGCAGTGCACCCGCGGCTGCTCTGGCCCGCACCCTGGCGGCGCGGCCGGTGCTGTGCGACCTGATCGCGGCCTCGCCCGTGCTCATCGGCCGGCTCGGCCCCGACGAGATGCGGGTTCTGGCGGCTCAGGCGAACGACGCGCAGCGGCGACTAGGGGCGGCGCTGCGGCCGGGGATGCCGCTAATCGGGGATCAGCTGCCCGCGCTGACGGCGGCGGTGCACGCGTTTGTCGGCACCACCTGGGCGTGGACGAATCCGGATGCGGCGCAGCCGATGGTGACCGACTTCGAGACGACGGTCCTACGGTTGCTGCAGATCTTCATCTCCGGGCTGCACGCCACCGGCTGACCAGCCGTCAGACTCCGCCAGTTCCGCGTCGAGCACCTCGTCGATCAGCGGGATGTCGATGACGTCGTCGGAAGCCACGACCGGCGCCCACTGCGCGGCGTCCAGGTCGTGCTTCTCGGTGAGGAACCGCAGCCGGTAGGCGTGCTGAGCCCGCTCGAACGTCCGGTGCGCGATGCGGGCATTGAGGCCGCCGTTGACCACCGCACCGAGCACCGGAACAGCCTGCGCCAGTTTGCGTTTCGCGAGGCGAAAGCCCAGCGCGGTGGATACCTGCTGAATCACGTTAGCCGCCTGGCGCTGTTCGAGGTGCTGCCAGCTTTCCCGGCGCATCATCTGCTGGGTCAGCCGCGACAGCGACGCCAGCGCGGCGGCCTTCTCTGCGGAGTTCCCTGCGACGGAATAGGCGATCACCCCGGTGGCGAACGCCTGCTCGTCCGGCTCGCGGACGTCGTAACCGTAGTGCGCCGCAACCAAAGCCACGATGCGGCCCATCCCGACCATGACCGCGGTGACGTCGGCGACCACCGCCGAAGCCGCTACCGTCAGGGTGGTGCCGCCGCTGACCGTGCTCGACACCGCCGCACTCGTGACCGCCAGCGATGACGCCGCGCCCTCGGCCACCGCCAGCGCGATGTAGCGCTCCTTGCGGCGAGGTACCGAACCGTCGCAGTGCCTCAGGTCGAGCCGACGGACATCGTCGTAGGACCCCACGGTGATGCCCTCGTCGGCGAACATCGCAAACACGTTGGCCGGCTTGACCGAATTGAGTCCCCGTTCGACCAGCACCGTGTGCAGGGTTTCCAGCGCCTTGGTGGTGAGCTGATCCAGCTTGCCGATGGCGGCGGTGGCACCCGGGACCTGCTCGATGCCAGAGCGGAGTTGGGTGACCACCTGCTGGGCGCGGCCCAGGAGGCCCTGACTCAGACTCTCGAACGGCCCCGGAGGCTGCGTCGTGGTGGCCGCGTCCACCAGGGCATCCCAGGCCCTGCGTTCGTAGCCGGACATGCCGGGCTGGATAGTCTGGGCCACAAGCGAAATGCTACCGGCGCGGGGCAGCGCCGGCGGCCTGCTCCGCGGCCAACCGCGCTTGTTTGGCCGCCGCCGACATGGCACGCGACGGATCCGCAACAACCGCAAGAACATGGCTCGGTGAGGTGCGTCGGCAACGTACGACCTGATCAATGCCACTGACCGCGCTCACTGAAATTCCCCACTGACGCTCATCGAAAATCCCCACCCGTGTGGCTCCGCCGAGAAGGGCGGGCCG
>NZ_CP084028.1:574966-871417 GCF_020181595.1 [Mycobacterium] vasticus
GCACTGAACAGTCCGGCCACCAGCAAACGCCGACCACACCGGCCCTAACCGCCTAAACTGCCACCCGAAGGATCACGCGATCACGCGACTCCTTACACCACGCCACTGGGCATGACCGTGGAGCGGATCCGCAACAGATAACAAGCTCTCATCCAATGCAATCATGAAACGGCGGCTAGCGATATCGTCCGCAACGACATACGTTGGAAAGATAGGGACAAAGAACCCTGGTTTGATCGTTCGAAGAAGGATGATCGGCAGTCTTAGTTCGTAGGCTCGCCGCAACTTGCGATTGTCACTGTCGGTACGTGCACTGCGGTAGTCATAGGAGAACAGGGAATCGCTGATCTGCTCGTCTGCATATGGGCCGCTGGGGTTGGAAATGATCGACAGCGTTGCTGCCATGTCTCGGGGATTTCGAATACCTCGGCTACGGTCGATGAGGCGGTAGGTGCCATCACCTACTTTCAGCGATTCCAGTTGGGCGCGGGTGACAATGCCGTGCTCCGTCGTCAGCTCAGTCAAGCGCTGGAAGATGAGTTGGCGGAGTTCCAGCTCGACTGCGCTGTCCATGCCTGAAGTCTCGCATGCGGCTAGGGGGCCAAGGCTTCATTACGGAATGACTGCGCCGTGCCGCACGTCCGCACCATCGCCGACACCCACCCGAATCCACCACTGTGGGTGGCTGATATCTAACCGGATGCTCTGCTGGTAGCCCGCCCACGTCGGCACGCCCGGCGCCGGGTGATCTGCAGCGACGGCAACGCATGCCGCTTGTCGCCGTTGCAGCGTGGGCAGGCCAGCACCAGATTGGCCAGGCCATCGATACCGACCAGTGACCACGGCAGCACGTGGTCCATCGGATTGTCGGACAGTAACGCGTTGTCGCAGTAGAAACGCCGGGAGCCGAAGGCATCCTTGAACGGTTCGCGCACCGCGGACATCGAAATCCGTTCCCTTCCGAACAGATGCCACTTACGTTGGGCACTTCGGCGGTAGCGCAGTGGAGAGGCAGCGCTTCCGAATCGTTGGTAGGCACCGATCGCATCCCAGGTGTCGCCCGCTGCCCGGGCGGCCGCGACGGCAGCGCGCAGGTCGGACTCGGCTGCGCTCACTTCTTCGACTGCTGCGATGATCCGTCGGATAGCCGGGCATCGCGGGCATCGGACGCGTTCGCTTCAACGGAATCCAGCCAGTCATCAACGGTCTGCGTGCTTTTCACTTTCGCCATGGTGACCACCTCCTCAGTGCAGATACTTGTGAAACTTGGCGGCGTGGATTATTCGTGGCTAGCGGAGCTGATTGCCCCTGGCATGGAGAATGTCGGTATCGTCGACGCCGTGCTTGCGGGCACTGGGCCAAATCTCCACTCTGTAAAGGATGCCTTTACAACGAGTGGTGAGCTACTGCCCGCACGGGACTGCTCGTGTCCGCACCGTCGCTGAGCAGCGCGACAAATTCCAGCGGGTCGGGATAGCGTGCGAGGAGCTTGATCAGCGGGTCGCGTTGCTGCGCCGAAACGGGTTCGAGTGCAAAGAACCGCAGGCCGACGCCGTCGGATGCCAGTCGGGCGCAGACCAACTGCCCGGCTTGCAGCGGGTAGTCGGACCCGTCGACCTCGTGTCGTTCGCCGGTACCCGCATCCCGCACGACGGTGCTCCCGCCGTGCTGCACCTGCTCGACCTCGAACACCGAGCGTGGCGTCCGCAGCCACTGCTCGGCCAGCTGCAGCTCGTCGTCGGGCAGCAAAGTGCCGCGTACCGTCAGGAACTCGTCGAAGCCGCCCCCCTCGAACAGCACCGTGTCGATCACCACCGGATCGGCCAGTGCCGCGTTGAACTCGGCTACCCCATCGTCGATGACCGAGCCGCACCGTTTCAAGGCGACCGCGTACCGCAGGTCGGTCCAGTTGCCGAGCAGGACATGCGCAAGGGCCTTGTGGTAGAGCCAGCCCACCCGGTCGCGCAACGGCAGCCCACCCAGATGGCACTTCTTGTATTTGCGGCCGGATCCACACCAGCACGGGGCATTGCGGCCCAGGTCGGCTGGCGGCGGGCAGTGATGTAGCCGCAACAGGTACACCAGCGGATGATCCGCTTTCGCGCGGGCGCGGCGCAGCAGTGCCAGACCTGCCTCGGCGTCGCCGCGGTAGGAGGCGATTTCGGCCAAGTCGAACAGTGGTAGCGGCCAGTCACCGTCCATCGCCTGCGCCTCCAGCAGGGCCCGTTCGAAGCCAGCCATATCGCCATCGCGTTCGCACGCCACCGCGCGAAGCCATTGGCACGCTACCCGCGCCGATGACGCCACACGTGGTTCCAATGCGTTGGCCAATGCTCGCAAGCCACCCGCGCTGAGTCGACCGTCGGGGATGGTTTCTGACGCCAGCGCCTCGGCGATCGCCGGGTCGGCCAGCGCGTTGCCGACGTCATCCATGGTGTCGCCGATGTCGACCACCGCGGGTTCGACGCCGTCGGCGGATGGGAGTGACTGACGCAGGTCGTGCAGCATCAGCAGCCCGTAGAGCCGCAGCAGCGTGTTCAGTGCGACCGCTGCGTCATCGGTGAGGCGGTGGTGCCGAGCGAGCCGGTCGCATTCTCGGCCGAAAGCCCACACGCGGAAGTTGAAATCCGTTGGTGCCAGCCAATTGCCGTGTCGCGCAAGGCCCTGCTCCGCGACCAGCTCTGACAAGGGTGCGGCCGGCTCGGTGCATAGTGTCGGCGACGCCAGGCACGCCGTCCACACCAGGGCCTCGACGCGTTCCGGCTGCGCGTCGAGTAGGACAGCAAGTTCTGCGCCCACCGTGGTCTGGGCCGTGGTGGTGACCCGTTCGACGACCAGGCCCGCATCACCCAAGCGGAGACCGACCAGATTTCCGTTATCGACTCCGAGTCTCTCGAATGTACCTACGGCAAACGCGAGAACATCTCCGTGGTTGAACAACCATTCTGGAATATCCAGCTGGGACAACAGTTGCTCGTCGCCGGGTGTCACGAGGTGCACGGCCGACCCGTCGGCGAGTCGTTGATAGGTCGCGCTGGCGCACAGCGCGGCGATCGGAGCAAGGTCCGGGCTGACGGTGAGCACGTCGAAGCCCACCTCGGGCTCGGTGACGCGGTGGGTGAACACCCGGCCGGCAAGCAACGAAGGCAGCCACGCCCAGCGCCCATCAACCAATTGCCCTGCGGGGAGGTCGATCCGGAGGCGCAGGCGTCGCAGGGCGCGGGCCGGATCGGCTACGCCGGCTTCCCGCAGGAACTCGTCGATGTCGTCTTCAGCAAGCGGGCCGTGCCCGGCCAGGATCGCCGACAGCAGCTCGATGAGATCGGAGTGCTCGGTCATGGCGGTCAGGTTAGGGATGAGGCCGTCGGCCCGCACTTCACCAGAGCGGGTGGTGTGGATAACTCGGCCGATGCCCGCCACTCGTAGAAATGTGTCCGCCCAGCGCGGTAAAGATGCGCCATATGGGATGGCGCGACGCTGGATCAACGGCTACCGTCGGGGCGCCCACAGCTACCCAGACATCAAGGCATACTTGCAGTACGCGACAGCGCAAGCTGACTGAACCGCGTGGTGGGGCTCGGCATCCGCCCGGTCACGACCCCCGGTGCACTACCGTCGTCGGCGTGGCCGGCGACAACGACGAAATCCGGAGACTTGCCAACGAGGTGCTGGCTAGCCTGTCCCCGGACGAGTTGCGGACGCTGACCCAACAACTGCTGGCGCAACGTCCACAGGCGCTTGACGTGCATCTCACCGCGCCCAAGCCACCGTCACGCCGCCGGCCCCGCCGTAAGAAGCCGGTGACGCTGCGGGTCCGCGTCGAGCTGTCCAATACGAAACCGGCGCTGTGGCGGCGGCTGGAACTGCCATCGGATCTGATGCTCGACGAGGTGCACCAGATCCTGCAGACCGCGTTCGGCTGGACCGACTCGCATCTGCACCAATTCGGCAGCGGCCCGTCGTATCACGGCCCCGACACCGAGTACTACCTGTGCCCGTTCATGGTCGAGGACGGCGAGGACGGGGTGCCCGAGGATGAGGTGCGCCTGGACGAACTGCTCGTCGACGTCGGCGACAAGCTGTTCTACGTCTACGATTTCGGCGACAACTGGCGCCACGTGATCCAGCTGGAGGCCGTGCTGGACCGCGATACGGCCGCACCCCGGGCCGTCTGCACCGGCGGGCGGCAACCCGGACCGGCCGAGGACTGCGGCGGTGTCGGCGGCTACGAACTACTGGTCGCGGCCACCGATCCGGCCCACCCCGAGCATGCTGCCGCGCGCGCCGAGTATGCCGACATGTTCGGCGACGACGTCGATCCGCGCGGCTGGGCGCCGACCCCGTTCGACATCGAGGCGATCAACCGTGAGCTGGCCGACGACGGCGAGCTCCAGGGCCGGTGACGGCGGCCCACTGGTGGAGCTGCTCGACGCCCACGGAACCAAGAAGTTGCGTCGGCTCGGTCAGGCGACTTCGCGGACGTGCAGGATCTCGCGGCGCCGTCGTGGCCGTATCGCGTCGTCTCCTACCGTGACTACGGCTATCGTGCCGCCGTCGGCGGCGGTGAACTCCACTTCGTAGCCGTCTGCTGCATAGCGGCCGACGACAGCGCCGACATCCCCGGCTAGAAGGCCTGCGTCGGGCAGGTCGCGAGTCAGCACGACAACTTCGTGTTCTGTATACATTCGGTCCACCCTTCAGCTTGGGTATGCAGTTACCAGTCGAGGGGCGGCGTCAGGGCCATCGCTGATCCATACGGTACGCAACGTCATCATTCGGCCGCACGGTGCTTCCACACTACCGTCGACGATCATCTTGAGGCCATAGGTTGTGGCGTCAACGTCGATGACCTCGCCATTCTCGGCTATGTATGTCAGATCGTCACGAAGGCGGGTCCATTCGTCGATGCGATATCCCAGCCCCATGAAATATGCGGCCTTCGCGCCTCCGACAGGATGAGCCGGTGCCAGCAGGTACTCGATGATCTTGCGCTCACCGACGTGGGCTTCGTTCCAGCGGATCACGAGGTACCTGCCGTGCCGGGATAGGCGTCGAGCCGATTCCGAAGCTGCTCGGAGATGTCGCATTCACACAGCGGATCGTGCGCGGTGAGAATCGTCGACAGCGGCACGTTCGGATCGAACGGATCAGGCATGTCGGTCAGGCTATGGCGGCGGGGAATGGGGCCGCACTTCACCAGATCGGGCGGTGTGGAGAAGACGCCTGGCGTCGATCCGGTCATTCCTCAGCGATCCGAGATGCCGCGTGCGGCCGAGTTGCCGTGATCCCGATCGCGTGCGTTCGGTCTGCGGCTGCCGTCCATCCCCTTAGGCGGTGACCACCAACGACATTCCGTGACGATCCCGTCCCCGGCGCCGCCGGCTGCGCTCCAGCAGCCGGGCCACCGCGGCCTCCACCCCGCGGGCCAGCTCCGCGGCGTCGGGGACAGCATCGAAGTCGGCGAGGATCCCGAAGAACAACTGATCGGCGTAGTTCAACACCGCCGCCGCGCTGCGCAGCTGGACCGCGATTGGCGGAATCGGCAAGACCCCGATCACGTTGCAGCCCATCACCTGCAGCGGCCGGCGGGGCCCGGCCACATTCACCGCCATGGTGGCCACGTTGCGCTGCGGCAGCCGGGCCAGCAGATCCAGGGCCCACGAGGTCACCGGGAACGGCAGCATCCGGGCCGCCGCGGCCACCAATCCTTCCGCTCCGCTGCCGGTGTCGGCCATCTGCTCCATCCGGGCGTGAATGAGCCGCAACCGTAGTACCGGATTGGCCTCGTGCACAGGCAGATACGGCAGACGCATCGCGTCGCGGCTGGGCACCAGGGTGCGCAGCGACTCGGCGTTGGGCTTCTCACCGCGGCGCAACAACATGTCGCGGTAGACCTCGGTGAGCGCGGCCAGCGCCACGTCGTCGACGGTGACGTTGAAGGTCCGGCAGATCTGGTGGATGTCGTCGAGGGCGACCTGCGCCGCGGTGTAGCGCCGCCGAGAGGTCACCGGCCCGTTAAGTGCGGACGACGGACGCTGCAGTCCGGCCGCGAATTCGTTTGCGCTGCGAACGATCTCGCGGGCCGCGGCCAACGCGTCGCCGGCGATCTGTGCGGGAGCCCGCAGCGCCGCCAGCCACGGGCTTGGGCGCGGGGCCGGGCGTTCCGCACCGTTCCGGGCGCTACCCGCGGGGTGTTTGTGCATGCAGTGCTCGACAGCGTCAGCGCCGGCCATGGGCTCATCGGACAATCCGGTCAGGATGTGCACGGTCGCAACGGCATCGGCCAGGCACGGGTGCACCTTCATCAGGATCGCCCACCGGTTGTCGGCCAGCTCGCTGATCAACCAGATCTCCCACAGCGGGCGGTCGTGGTCCAGCTGCCACGACATCACGTCGGCCACCACGCTGTAGAGGTCCTCGTCGCTGCCGGAGCCCGGGAGAGCGACGCGCCGCACGTGATAGGCCAGGTCGAACTTGTCGTCGTCGACCCACTGCGGTGCGTCGAGGTCGAAGATCTGGCGGCGCAACCGCTGCGAGAACCGGGGGCAGGCCGCGATCCGCTCGGACAGGGTCGCCATGAGCGCGTCGTGGTCGGGCATCGGGCCCTCCAGGATCGCCAGTCCGCCGATGCCCAGCCGGGTGTGCGGGTCGGTGTGCTCGGCGTGCAGGAAGGCGGTGTCAAGGGTGCTCAGTCGCTGTGACATGACGTCCTCCGAGTTATCTGTTACGCGTAGTATCAGTATCGACTATCGGCGACGCCGTCGGCAGGGCCGGAAGTCCCTAAGCAGCGCATCAACTCTCGGACGAAACCCGCCCCTATTTCGACGAGTGGTCTCCGGGTAATGTTCAGCAAATGGTCCATCGGCGAAGGGGCGCCCCGCGATGGTGGCATCCGACCAGGTAAGCGGCCGGACTACGGCTGCGCTCCGGGAGGGGTGGAACGATCCGGGCCGGTGGCTGTGGGTCATCGCCGCGGCGTGCTGGGTGGCACTGCTGGCAGCCGGGCATCACCATGACGTTCTCATCACCGGCGGAGCGACACCGCGATCGGTTGCCGCCGTGGCGATCTCCGTTGCGCTGCTGGCCGGCGCCTGGCTGGAGATGACCGCCGCGATGATGCTGCCGACGACCATTCCGATGGTGCGAATGTTCACCGTCGTCAGCGCCCGCGCCCCGCGAACGGCCTGGGTGCGTACCGCCTTCCTCGCCGGCTACCTGGCGCTGTGGTTGACGTTCGCGCTCGTCGCAGTCGCGGTCGCCGCCGCTGTCCGCGCCTGGGCGGCACCGGCACAACTCGGTTGGATCGCAGCTCGACCGCACCTGATCCTCGCCGCCGTGCTGGCGATCGCCGGGATCTTCCAACTCACCCCGCTCAAGGACCGCTGCCTGACCCAGTGCCGCGACCCCCGGGCCTTCCTGTTCGCCCACTACCGGCGTGGTGTCGCGGGCGCCTGGAACCTGGGTCTGCGCCACGGCTGGTCGTGTCTGGGGTGCTGCTGGGCGCTGATGCTGATCATGTTCGGCACCGGACTGGGCAATGTGCTGGCCATGCTGGTGCTGACCACGGTGATGCTGATCGAGAAGACCGCCCCCTGGGGCCGGCGGATCGTGGCGCCCCTCGGCGTCGCCTTGCTGATTGCCGCGGCGTTGGTGGGCCTGTTCGGAGACCGCCTGCCCGGCTGGGGCCTGTATCAGCCGTTGCAGTCGTCGACCGGTACACATCACCACTTGAGCCACCCGTGAAAAGGAGATCGTCGTGGGATATGAGTTGAACGGACGGATGGCCGAGGTGTGCAGTTGTCGGTCACTGTGTCCCTGCACCATCGGCGAGAACGCCGACGGCAACAACTGCGGGTTCAACTGGGTGTTCCACATCGACCGCGGGCAGATCAACGGCGTCGACGTGGCCGGTCTCAACCTGGGCCTGCTGGGGCATCACGCCGACAACATCTTCGACGTCAACACCCGAGTGTTCGTCATCGTCGACGACCGCGCCGACGACACCCAACAGGACGCGCTCGTGACGGCGTTCACCGGCCAAGCCGGCGGGCCGCTGGCCGATCTGGCCGGCCTGGTCAAAGAGATCGTGGGCGTGACCCGGGCAGCGATCGAATTCGACGTCGACAAAGGCAGTGGCCATTTCAAGGTCGACGGGATCTTCGAAGCCCAAGTCGAGGGCTTTCGGGCCAAGGACGGCTCCCACACCACCTTGAACAACACCGCGCTCGGCCACGTCTACGGCGCTTTGACCTACCCCGGCAAGGTGATTCGGCATCGAGTCACCGAGACCGAACACGGCCTGCAGTTCCGGGGCCGGCAGTCGACCCAGACCGAATTCAGCTTCGCGTCCTGATCGGAGAGCCCACCGTGGACGTCTACAAGTCGCAGTTGCTGCGGCGCGAACTGATCGCCGAGGGCACCATGGCGTTCTACTTCGCCAAGCCGGACGGCTATGAATACCTGCCGGGACAGTCCTGCCAGCTGACGCTGATCGACCCGCCGCCCAAGGATGACTCCAAGGGAGCGACCCGCGAGTTCACCATCGCCAGTGCACCGCATGAAGCTGAACTGATGATCGCGATGCGCCTGCGGGACAGCGCATTCAAGGACTTGCTCAAGGACGCCCCGCCCGGAACGACGGTGTCGATCAGCGAAGCCGACGGCGACCTGATCCTGCACCGCGACGTCGGTCGGCCGGCGGTGTTGATCGCCGGCGGCATCGGTGTCACACCGTTCCTGTCGATCGTTCGCCATGCCGAACGCCATGCGTTGGCGCATCCGCTGTATCTCTTCTACTCCAACTGGCGGCCCGAGCTGGCGGCGTTCCTCCCGGAACTCGAAGCGCTGCAGCAGGCCAACCCGCACTTCCGGTTGATCACGACGATGACCGAACCGGATCGGCAATCCTGGTCCGGCCAGATCGGTGTCATCGACGCCGAACTGTTGCGGCGGCATCTGCCGGACCTCACCAGTCCGGTGTACTACGTCGCGGGGCCGCCGCCGATGGCGCTGGCCATGCTGGACCTGCTGGAGGATCTGGGCGTCGACGACGCCGACATCAAGTCCGCGGAGTTCTACGGCTACTGACGTTTGCCGGCCGCCGCGGCTCAGGCCGGGGTGGCGCCGCCTCGCGCGTCGATCACCTGCTGGATCATCTCGACGATCTGGCGCTGTCCGGCCGCGGTGACGTCGAACTTGGATCGCATCTCGGCGAAGCCGTTGCCGACCTCGATGAACTGCTCGTCAACCCGCGCGAAACCGGCGGTCATGTCCTGGCGCAGTGTGGTGACGTCCTGGCGTACGTCGGTGATGCCGGCGCGCATGTCGGTGATGTCTTGGCGTACGTCGGTGATGTCGGCGTGGAGGTCGGTGGTGTCTTGGTGCAGTGTGGTGATGTCGGCGTGGAGGTCGGTCATGTCCTGGCGCAATGTGGTGATGTCGGCGCGCATGTCCGTGGTGTCTTGGTGCAGTGCGGTGATGTCGGCGCGCATGTCCGTGGTGTCTTGGTGCAGTGCGGTGATGCCGGCGCGCACGTCGGTGATGTCGGCGCGCATGTCGACCATGTCCGCGCGCAACGCGTTCATGCTCGCGTTCGTCGCCCGGCGGAAGTCCTCCATCGCACCGAGATCTCGGTCAACGGCGAGTACGAGCTCCTGAGTAGCAGTCACATCGACCTTGTTGGACCGGACCTCGTTACGCAGGTTGCGCACCTGGCGTTCCAACGCGGTCACGCGCGGCTCAAGGTTCTCCGGTTGCATGGTGGCAGCGTACGCCGGGACGACGCTCCGGGAAGCCCGGCAATCCACAGCTCTTGACCTCCGGCGAGCACTACGCGCTGCTGCAACTCCCGGTGCTAGCACCCGCGCTATCCATTTCGTAACTATCTAGGTCCTTCCGGCGCGGCGGTGGTGCGTTGGCCCAAGTAGATCTGCCGCATGGCACCGGAATTCGACGACCAGACCGCTAGCCTCCAAACACATGACCCACCCGGTGCGTTACCCGCCCGGCGAAGCGCTGCTGGCGCTGCATCGCCGCCGCGGCCCCATGGTCGACGCCGGGCTGGGCCGCCACGGCTACGTCTATCTCTTCGGTGCCGAGGCCAACAAGTTCGTCTTCGCCAACTCCGACGCCTTCAACTGGTGGGAGGCATTCCAGGTGCTGGTGCCCGTCGACGGACCCACCGCACTGATCGTCAGCGACGGTGCCGACCACCGTCGTCGCCGCAGCCTGGTCCAACCGGCATTCCACCACCGCCACCTCGCCAACTACCTGCAGATCATGGCGGCCAACGCCGACGCCGTCATCGAAACCTGGCAGCCCGACCACACCGTCGACATCTTCGCCCACCTCCGCGCCGCGATCCGGCGCAGTGCCATCGAGTCACTGTTCGGCCAGGCCATGGCCGGGTACGCCGACTACCTGGGCGAACAACTGCAGCCGCTGATGGACCTGACCCACCTGCTGCCCCAAACACTGCGGGCCGTTCAGCTGCTGCGCACCCCGGCGTGGCGACGCGCGATGGCCGCCAAAGCCCGCGTCGACGAGCTGATCTACACCGAGATAGCCCGCGCCCGAAACCACCCCAGCGCCGACGACAACGTGCTGGCCACCCTGATCGCCGGGCGCACCGAGGACGGCGAGGCGCTGCGCGACAACGAGATCCGCGACCAGGTCGTCTCGCTGATCGCCGCCGGCTACGAAACAACCAGCGCGGCAATGGGATGGGCGGTGTATGCCCTGCTGAGCGCCCCCGGGGTGTGGGAGGCCGCCGCCGCGGAGGTCGGTGACGTCCTCGAAGGCCGGCCACCCGACGCCGCCGACCTGAAAAACCTGACCTACCTCAACGGCGTCGTGCACGAAACGCTGCGGCTCTACCCGCCGGCGGTGATCTCGGCGCGCAAGGTCACCCGCGAGCTGTCGTTCGCGGGCCGTCGCATCCGCGCCGGGCGCACCCTGGTGTTCAGCCCCTATGTCACCCACCGGCTGCCGCAGCTGTGGGCCGACCCGCTGCGATTCGAGCCGCGCCGCTGGGACCCCGCCTCCCCGGGGTATCGCCGGCCCGCCCCGTACGAGTTCCTGCCGTTCGGCGGCGGGACGCATCGCTGCATCGGGTCGGCGTTCGCGACCGCAGAGCTGACGGTCATGCTGGCCCGGCTGCTGGCCAGAACCCAGCTGAACCTTCTTGACCAGCGCATACGTGCCGGGGGATACGCGGCGCTGCAGCCGCGGAACGGTCTGGTCGTGCGGGTGGAGCGCGTCGCCGAAACGTGACAATTTTGTGGCGCGTGAGGTTGGGCTGGCATTTCCCTTAGAGATATGATGTGGTGTAGGCCACGTTAAAAAAAAGATGTGACGCACACCACAGGAGATGATGGCCATGACGACCTTCTTGAGCGGGCTCGCCGTCACCGCTGCCACCGCGACGGTCGGAGCCGGGATGATGGGCCACGCGACCGTGGCGCTGTGCGTCGGTCTGGTCTCGGCGGCGTTCTTCGCCGGCCAGATGTGCTGATTGGCCCGAACCGCAGCCCTCTGAATCACCGGACGTGGCACGCTCGTCGGCGTGCCCGTCTCCCTGCCCGCCATCCGCGATTCGCCAGCGCCTCTGAACGCCACGTCTATCAGGTCCTGGTTGCGCAGCAGGACCAGGTGGAACAAGACGCCCTCAAACTGGTTCGCAAATGCGCATTGCGCGCGATGGACGCCTCGCATCTGGCGGTGGCCGCTCTGGTCGTGCCGCCGCTGTTGGCGCCCGGGAAACCGAATGGGGTTCGCCTCACGCGACGCCGCACAACGGCGGGTCGCCGAGGACATGGGCTTCGTGTTGGTCTGAGCCGGATGGTCAGATCTGGATGACGCTGACTCCAGGCATCCCCGAGTAGTCCGTGTCCTGAGTGACCACCGGAATGTCATGCGCCAGAGCCGTTGCCGCAATCCAACTGTCGTTGATCGGTACCTTCCGGCCGGCTGCGCGGAGCTGGGACACCAGCAAGGCCCAGGCGTCGGAGACCCGCTCGTCGACACTCAGCGGTTCGAACCTCTGCGCGATCTGGTAGGTGGAGAGTCGGCGGGCCAGGGCTTCGGGGCTCGAGGCGTGCAATACCCCGAGCCGAAGTTCGCCGAGCGTGATGGCCGAAACGCCCCACTCGAACTGCGTGAACCGGCCGGCGTCGATGCGTTGAGTTTCAAGCCCGATGAAGACTGACGTGTCCGCCAGCGCCCGCTGAAGGCCCATGGCCGATCAGTACGGCAGGTCGTCGGTGGTCTGCGTCAGGGCCTCACGCAGTTCTTCCCGCAATCCGGTGGTATCAGGACCCAGTCGCAACAGTTCGCCGAGCACTTCTGCGGCGGGCCGCCACTGGTTGCGCCGAGACACCGGGCTGATCCGCGCCACCGGGCGGTTGTCCTTGAGCACCTCGATCACTTCGCCGGCCGCTACCCGGCGCAGAATCTCCGCGGTGTGGTTGCGGAGGTCGCGGGCGGGGACTGTAGCAGTCATGCTACGAGCGTAGCGACGCATCGCTGCGACCACAACCGTAAGGTCAACCGGGTGAGCATCGAAGAACGGCTGGCCGCCCTCGAACAGATCGAGGCGATCAAGGCCCTCAAGCACCGTTACTTTCGCGCCTGCGACGCCAAGGACCCCGACACCTTCCGGTCCTGCTTCATCGCCGACGGAGCCGACGTCGACTACGGCCCGCTCGGCGGCGCCTCCGACGCCGATCAGATGGCCGAGATGTTCCGCCGCATCGCACTGCACACCGTCGACGGCAAACACGTCGTCCTCGACATGCACCACGGCATGCACCCGGACATCACCGTCACCGGGCCCGGCCGCGCCAGCGGACGCTGGACGCTGAAGTTTCGCCAGCTCAACATGACTGACCGCACCGAACGACTGCTCACCGGCGAATACGACGACGACTACGTGATCGAGGACGGGCAGTGGAAGATGTCGCGCTCCCGCTTCCGCCAGCTCTGGTGCATGGTCCGACCGCTCGGCGACGCCGTAGTGGAGGCCGGCAATGAGTGACGCCCGCATCGCCCTGGTCACCGGCGCCAGCCGCAGCGTCGGCAAGGGCATCGCCCTGGCGCTGGGGTCGGCCGGCTGGACCGTCTACGGCACCGCCCGCGGCGCCGGCCCCCTGGATGAGACCGCGCGGGAAGTCACAGAACGCGGCGGGCGCGGCATCGCCGTGGCGTGCGACCACCGCGACGACGCCCAGATCGCCGCGCTGTTCACCCGCATCGCCGACGAACAGAACGGCCGGCTGGACCTGCTGGTCAACAACGTCTGGGCCGCGCCCAAGGGATTCGGCGGGTTCACCGAGAAGTTCTGGCAGCGCCCGGTGACCGACTGGGACACCCTGATCGGGGTGGGGCTGCGCGCCCACTACGTCGCCTCGGTGCACGCCGCGCAGCTGATGGTTCCGCGCGGGTCGGGCCTGATCGCCAACATCTCCTCGTTCGGCACCCGCGGGCACCTGCACTCGGTGCTCTACGGCATGTCCAAGGCCGGCCTGGACAAGATGGCCGCCGACATGGCCGTCGAACTGGCCGGCACCGGCGTCAGCGCGGTCTCACTGTGGCCGGGGTTGGTCAAGAACGAGGTCATGCAGGGCTTCATCGACCGCGGGCTGGACAACTTCCAGGGTTTTCCGCTGACCAACGCCGAAACCCCGGAGTTCATCGGGCGCGTCATCGCCGCACTGGCGAATGACCCGGACGTGGCAGCCCGCAGCGGACACACCCTGATCACCGCCGAGACCGCGCTGGACTACTCCGTCACCGACATCGAAGGCAACCAGCCGGACTCGCACCGCGAACTGTTCGGCGGTGGTCCGCTGTACTGACCGCTACCAGTTGCTCGGCGCGTAATCCTTGAGGAAACACCCGTACAGATCCTCGCCGGCCTCCCCGCGCACGATCGGGTCATAGACCCGGGCCGCGCCGTCGACCAGATCCAGCGGGGCGTGGAAACCCTCCTCGGCCAGCCGCAGCTTGGTCGGATGCGGGCGCTCATCGGTGATCCAGCCGGTGTCCACCGCGGTCATCAGGATGCCGTCGTTCTCAAGCATCTCCTCCGCACTGGTGCGGGTCAGCATGTTCAATGCGGCCTTGGCCATGTTGGTGTGCGGATGCCCCGGGCCCTTGTAGCGACGGCTGAACTGGCCCTCCATCGCCGACACGTTCACCACGTACTTACGCCGCGCGGGGGAGGCCGCCATCGCCGGACGCAGCCGGCTGACCAGGATGAACGGCGCGGTCTGATTGCACAGTTGCACCTCGAGCAGCTCCAGGGCGTCGACCTCATGCACCCGCTGCGTCCAGCTGTTGATCGCGGCGGTGTCGGGCAGCAGCCCGCCCGCGTCGATCGCCAGCCCGGCGGCGATGCGCTCCGGGGATGCGCTGCGGGCGGTCAGGGCCAACTCCGTCAGTGCGTGCGGCTCCTGGTGCTCGGCGAGGCTGCCGGCCAGTGCGGCCGGGTGCGCGTCGCTGACATGGTCGAAGGTGATCACGTCGACCAGCTCGTTTGCCGGCGTGCGCTCGGCCTCGACCAGCGCGGAATACGAGCCGGGGGCGCGCCGCACCGTCTGCGCGGCGTTGTTGATCAGGATGTCCAGCGGGCCCTGGCCGGCCACCGTGTCCGCCAGCGCGACGACCTGGGCCGGGTCGCGCAGGTCGATGCCCACCACCTGCAGCCGGTGCAGCCAGTCGGCGTGATCGGGCATCGCGGCGAAGCGGCGCACCGCGTCGTTGGGGAATCGGGTGGTGATGGTGGTGTGCGCGCCGTCGCGCAGCAGCCGCAACGCGATGTACATGCCGATCTTGGCGCGCCCGCCGGTGAGCAGGGCACGCCTGCCGGTCAGGTCGGTGCGCGCGTCGCGTTTGGCGTGGCTCATCGCCGCGCAGTCCGGGCAGAGCTGGTGATAGAAGGCGTCCACCTGCGTGTAGTGCTGCTTGCAGATGTAGCAGGCCCGCGAGCGGATGAGGGTGCCCGCCGAGGCGCCTTCGGTGCTGGACACCAGCGGAATGCCCTGCGTCTCGTCGTCGATGCGGCCCGGAGCCCCTGTGGCGGTGGCGGCGACGACGGCCTTGTCGGCGGCGGCCACCGCGTCGCGTTTGGCATCCCGGCGGGCCTTCTTCACGGCCTTGAAGATGTGTGCGGTGGCGCGGCGGACGGCGACGGCGTCGGGGTGCTCGGGTGGCAGCGCATTGACCTCGGCGAGCACCTGCAGGCAGGTGGCGAGTTTCTGCGGGTCGATGGCGGTCACGCCTGGTAAGGGTACGGGCACCTGCGCCGATTATCGATTTGCTGCAATTCGCCAATACACTCGCTGGCGCCATGACCGAGATCTCCACCGAAGCAGGCCGCCGCAGAACCTTCGCGGTGATCAGCCACCCCGACGCCGGCAAGTCCACCTTGACCGAGGCGCTGGTGCTGCACGCCAAGGCCATCACCGAAGCCGGCGCCGTGCACGGCAAATCCGGCCGCCGGGCCACCGTGTCGGACTGGATGGAGATGGAGAAGGCCCGCGGCATCTCCATCACGTCGACGGCGTTGCAGTTCCCGTATCGGACCCCCAAGGGGCAGGACTGCGTCATCAACCTGCTCGACACCCCCGGCCACGCGGACTTCTCCGAAGACACCTACCGGGTGCTGACGGCCGTCGACTCCGCGATCATGCTGATCGACGCCGCCAAAGGCCTTGAGCCGCAGACCCTCAAACTGTTCCAGGTGTGCCGCCACCGCCGCATCCCGATCATCACGGTGATCAACAAGTGGGACCGGCCCGGCCGGCACGCGCTGGAATTGATGGACGAGATCCACACCCGGATCGGCCTGCGCCCCACCCCGCTGACCTGGCCGGTGGGTATCGCCGGCGACTTCAAGGGCGTACTGGACCGCCGGTCGGGCAACTACATCCGCTTCACCCGCACCGCCGGCGGCGCCACCGCGGCACCCGAGGAACACATCAGTGCCGCTGACGCGCACGACGCCGCCGGTGACGACTGGGACACCGCGGTCGAAGAATGCGAGCTGCTGAGCGCCGACGGCTCCGACTACGACCGTGAGGCGTTCCTGGACTGCACCGCCTCCCCGGTGCTGTTCACCTCCGCAGCGCTGAACTTCGGGGTGAACCAGCTGCTCGACGTGCTCACCGAACTGGCGCCGGCGCCCAGCGGCGCCCTCGACGTCGACGGTGTCCACCGCGACACCGACGCACCGTTCAGCGCGTTCGTGTTCAAGGTGCAGGCCGGCATGGACTCGGCCCACCGCGACCGGATCGCCTTCGCCCGGGTGTACTCGGGGAGCTTCGAGCGCGGCGACGTGCTCACCCACGCCGCCACCGGCAAGCCGTTCGTCACCAAATACGCGCAGTCGGTGTTCGGTCAGCAGCGCTCCACCCTGGACACCGCCTGGCCCGGCGATGTGATCGGTTTGGCCAACGCCGCCAGCCTGCGTCCCGGCGACACGCTGTATTGCGATGTGCCCGTGCAGTTCCCACCGATCCCCAGCTTTTCGCCTGAGCACTTCTCGGTGGCCCGCAACGTCGACCCGAGCAAGCACAAGCAATTCCGCCGTGGCATAGAGCAATTGGACCAGGAGGGTGTGGTCCAGGTGCTGCGCTCGGACCGCCGGGGTGATCAGGCGCCGGTGCTGGCCGCCGTCGGCCCGATGCAGTTCGAGGTCGCCGCCCACCGGATGGCCACCGAGATCGGCGCCGCGATCACCCTGGAACCGTTGCCGTATCAGGTCGCCCGGATCGTCGAAGACGACGACGTCGACTTCGTCAGCAGGCAGTCGCTGGCCGAAGTCATGACCCGCACCGACGGGGTGCACCTGGTGCTGTTCGCCAACAGCTGGCGGTTGCAGGGTTTCCAGCGCGACAACCCCGACGTCAAGCTGCGGTCCCTGGTCGCCGCGGAGGGATAGCTCAGGTCCGCAACCGCACCAGGCGGGTCGTCGAACTCTCATCGAGCTCCACCAGATCGGTGTGCGACCGCAGGAAATCGCTGAACGACTTGAAGCCCAACGCTTTTTCGCTGAACGACGGGTCCATCCGCTTCATCTGCGCCTTGACCTGCGAGTTGTGCAGCCACTCGACGTCGTCCTTCTCCAGGCCGATCTGCAGGGCCCGGGTCAGCAGCCGGGTGGCGGCCTGCGGGTCAGGGGAGTCCTGCTCTTCGGGTTCGGCCTTGGCGTTGTGTTTCGCCGGGGCGACGGTCGGGACGCCGGGCAGTGCGTCGTAGCTGACGAAGTCGTCGCAGGCCGCGGCCAGTGCGCGGCTGGTGGAGCCGGCCACCCCGATCCCGACGACATAGCGGCCCAAGCGTTTACAGCGCTGCGCCAACGGAATGTAGTCGGAGTCGCCGGCGGCGATCACCACATGGGTCAGATCCGGCAGCCGGAACATGTCCTCGACCGCGTCGACCGCCAACCGGATGTCCGCGCCGTTCTTGCCGTAGGCCGCCGCCGGGAACAACTGCACCAGGTCGACCGCGCGCGCCACCAGTTGCTGGCGGTAGCCGGTGTTGACCTCGGCCGACCAGTCCGCGTAGGCGCGGGTGAGCACCAGCGTGCCGAACGACGACGCGAAGTCGATGATCGCGCCGACGTCGACGGTGGCTTTGGCCAGTTTCTCCGGCTGCTGATCGAGGCCCTTGGCCTTGTCCTTCTGAAAGGAGTTGCGGCCGTTGACCTGGTCGTAGCGGGAGATCACGATGTTGTCGAAGTCGAGGTAGACCGCGACCCGGGTGTTGCCGGAATCCGTCATGGACCCAGTGTGGCGCACCGGAGGGGTCAGTGCCGGTACCACCGCGGGATCAGTTCCGGGTCCGGCAGCTCGTAGTGCCCGAAGAACCCGCGCGGATCGCCGCGCAGCACCATGGCGTTCTCCAAATCGGCGCGCTGCCGCAGCGCGTCGAGCCGGGCGTGCTCCGCGTCCCGCGCCTGCAGCCACCGCTGAATGACCCACCCGATGAGCCAGCCGACACCGAAGATCACCAGGCAGGCCAGGATGACCCACCGCAGCCACCACAACACCGCGACGAACACCAGCAGGGCGAAGCCTGCGAGGTCGTTGTCCGGCTTCTTGCGATTGCTCATGCTCGTCACGCTAAACCGGGGGTGTGACAAGCAGGCGCGTCACGCCTCCCGCAGCCGCAACGCCAGCCCGGACGCCCGCACCACCCGCCGATCCAGCGCCGCGCGCACCGAGGCCTCCGACCCCACCACCCGCACCTTCGTCTTGGCCCGGGTCACCGCGGTGTAGAACAGCTCCCGGGTCAGCAGCCGCGACTCGACCGGCGGCATCAGCACCGTCACCTCATCGGCCTGGCTGCCCTGGCTTTTGTGGATCGTCATCGCATACATGGTCTCGACCTCTCCGAGCCGGCTGGTGGAGAACTCCAGCGGCCCCGACGCCGCCGCGATCACCGCCCGCAGACCCTGCTCGCCGACCACCACCGCCCCGGTGTCGCCGTTGCGCACCCCGAGCCCGTAGTCGTTGGCGGTCACCAGCAGCGGCCGCCCGGCATACCACTCCGACCACTGCGAGTCGCCGGTCTGCTCGGTCACCCACCGGCGGATCTGCTGATTCCAGTGCCGCACCCCGTGCAGGCCCTCGCGGTGCGCGCACAGCAGCCGGTGCTCATCGAGGGATGCCAACGCCACCTCGGCATTGCCCAGCAGCGCGGCCTGACGCACCGCCAACGCGTGCGGCACCACCAGGGCGCACAACTGCTGCGCCACCTCGGCCGGATGCTCGGAGTCGATCCACTCCACATGCTCGCCGCCGGCGGCCAGCAGTGCGATCGCGGCGTCGGCGTCACCGTCGCGGATCGCCACGGCCAGCGCGCCGATCGACTCACCGAACCGGTGCGACGTCCGCAGCGTCGCCACCCGGGTGTCCGGGCGGGCCGCGAGTCCCTCCACCAGATCGGCCAGCACCGCACCGGCCTCCACCGACGCCAACTGGTCGGCGTCACCCACCAGGATCAGCCGGGCATCCGGGCGCATCGACTCCAGCAGCCGGGCCATCAGCGTCAGCGACACCATGGACGTCTCATCGACGACGATCACGTCATGCGGCAGCCGGTCGGCCCGGCCGTGACGGAACCGCACCGAACTGTCCGGGCGCGAACCCAGCAGCGAATGCAACGTGGTGGCGCCCAACCCGGCGAGCCGAGTCTGATCCACCGGCTCCAGCGCGGCGACCTCCGCGGCGACCGCTTCGGTCAACCGGGCCGCTGCCTTGCCGGTCGGGGCGGCCAGCGCTATCCGCAACCGCGATGCCCCCGACAGTTCGGCGTGCTCGGCCAGCAGCGCCAGCAGTCGCGCGATCGTGGTGGTCTTGCCGGTGCCCGGCCCGCCGGTGAGCACCGTAACCGGCTGCGACAGAGCGATTTCCGCTGCCGCCCGCTGCTCATCGAACTCGCCCGGCGGGAAGAGTCGCTCGAAGGCGGGCAACTGCGTCGGTGCCGTCGCGGGCGCCGAGAGCGCCAGCAGGTCGGCGCAGACCTGCTCCTCCTCACGCCAATACCGGTCGAGGTAGAGCAGTCGACCGGCCGGGGTTTCGTAGAGCCGCAGCACCTGCTCGGCCACCAGCCGGCTGTCCCGCACCGCGGCCAGCCAGGCCTGCGGCTCCGGCCAGGACAGGACGGTGTCGGCGTCAATCTCGGTCACCGACGACAGATCCAGACACACCGACCCGTGCCGCAGCGCACGCACCGTCAGCGCCAACGCCAAAACGACGGTCTCGTCCGGTTCGCCGGCTAACTCGCTGATCCGTTGGGCGGCATGCACGTCGGCGGCATCGAGCACGCCGGCCTGGTTGAAGTCCCGCAACAGTCCGGTGGCACGAGCCGCCACCCGCCACTCCAGCATCTCGCTCATGCGGCCCGCCTCGCGTGCAACAGATCCGACAACGCCACCACCAGCGACGTCGGCGGCCGCCAGTCGAACACCCCGGCCCGATGCCCGTCGAGCACCGGGGTGTCCGGCCCGCACATGCCGCGCACGAACAGATACAACACCCCGCCCAGATGCGTGTCGGGATCGTAGCCGGGTAGCCGCCACCGCAGAAACCGATGCAGCACAGCTGTATACAGCAGCGCCTGCAGCGGGTAGTCCGAATGCAGCATCGCGGCGGTGAGCCGGTCGAAGCCGTAGTCGGCGGCGGTGTCACCGAGCCGGTTGGTCTTGTAGTCCACCACCAGGAAACGCTGCTCGGGCAGCCGCAACACCACGTCGATAGACCCGGACAGGTAGCCGCGCAACGGCTGATCGCCCAGCGCCTCGCCGGCCAGCCGATCGGCATACGGTGCGAACGGGTCACCGGCGGGCAGGTGCTCGCGCAGCAGCGTCCCGACCTCGGCCAGCCGCACCTCCGGTGTCACACCGCGAACATCGCCACCGGCGAGGGGAATCTCGAAATCCAGCTCCCGCAACCGGTCCCGGATGCCGATGTCGCGCAACGTCAGCTCACCGGCCAGCGGCCCAAGCGGGGTGTCGTGCATGGGCACCAGGGCGGCGGCCAGCTCGTCGGGCGGCGCGTCGACCGCCCACCAGGCGGCATGCCGACGCACCTGGGCCTCCAATTCGGCGGGCAGGTCGACGGCCAGCGGATCGGCGGTCTCCAGCACGGCGTGCACCAGCGAGCCGAACGCCGCACCCGCCGGCAGCGCGGCCATCGACGAGATCAGGCCGGTCCCCTCCGGCGGTGACTCCACCGCTACCGGCACATCGTCGGCCTCGTCATCGCGGGCGGCCAGCTCCGGTTCGCTGTGCACCCCGGACGCTCCGCCTGCCTGGCTTTCTGCGGCGTGCCGGATCAGCCCGGAATAGGAGGTGCGCCGCCACCCGGTGTCGATGCGACGGTGGAAGTGTCTCGCGTGCAGATCATCCGGCGGCGCCGTCGGCGTGACCGGGGCCAGCGGGGCGATCACTGACTCCTCGATGACCAGACCGCCGGCGTCCTCCCATGCCCGGAAATGGGACAGGGCTTCGTCATCGGCCGGCCTGGGTTCGCAGACGTCCGGCACCGCGGCCTGACCACGCGAGCGGCCCCGCAGCAGCCGGGACAGCACTCCGGTGGGCTCGTTGTGGGCCGGCGCCCACCACGCCACCACCTGGGACTGCGCCCGGGTGAGCGCGACATAGGCGAGCCGCGTGTCGTTTCGGGCGGATTCGGCCGCGCTGAGCCGTTTCGCCGCAGGGTGATCCGGGCTTGTCCGGTCGCCGACATTCCGGCAGCGCACGCCGCCCTCCTGATAGAGCGGTATCTCCTCCTCGAAGATGTAGCGGTTGAACGCGAACGGCAGATAGACGATCGGGAACTGAAGGCCCTTGGCGCCCCACACCGTCAGGATCTGCACGGCCGCGGAATCGGAGTCCAGGCGCCGATTGTGCTGCCCGCTCTTGTCGGCGCACTGCCCGCGCAGCCAATCCCGCAGCGCGGGAAGACCCAGCCGGTCACGGTGTGCGGCCTCGTGCAGTAGCTGCGCCACGTGCGCCAGATCGGTGATGGTGCGTTCGCCGCCGTGCTCGCCGAGTAGCCGGCGCTTCAGGCCGGCCAGCTGCGCCGCCTCGAACACCGCCGCCGGTCCGTGCAGCCGCAGCTCATCAGCCCAGTCCCGCAACGTCGAGGCGACGGTGTCGGTCAGTGCGTCACCGCCGTCGGCCAGCTGCGCGGCGGTGTTGCCGAAGAAAGCCGTGGCCGCCGCCGCCCGCACCAACCCGGCTCGATGAGTCGCGTCGAACGCCTCCAGCAGACACAGCCAGTCGGCCGCCGCGGCTGAGGCGAACACATCGGCATCGCCGGTGAACACCGCGGGAATCCCGGCCCGCTGCAAGGCATTCTGGCAGAGGCCGGCGTCCCTGCCGTTCTCGACGATCACCGCCACGTTGCCGGGGGTGATCAGCTCCCCGTCGAACTTGGCCTCGGCGTCGAACAGGGCGGCGATGTCGGCGGCCATGTCGGCGGGGATGTGCTCGCGGAGCGTGTCGATGCCTATGACGCGGTCGGGGCCGACGCCGAACGCGGCGCGGCGGGCCACCCGCAGCCGGAACGGGGCGGTGCTGGGTGCGTCGGTGAGCCGGTCCGCGCCGACCGCGGCCGCGACGTCGTGGACAACGATCTGCGGATCACCCAGTGCCGCACCGCCCATCAACGTCTGCAGCGCGGTGACCAGCGCGGGGTCGCTGCGCCAGTTCATCGCCAGCGTGCGCTGCTGCCCGGCGGTGCCCGCAGCCTTCAGGTAAGTGTGGATGTCCCCGCCGCGGAACCCGTAGATCGCCTGCTTGGGGTCGCCGATCAGCACGACCGCCGAATGCCCGACGAAGCCGCGTTCGATCACCTGCCACTGGATCGGGTCGGTGTCCTGGAACTCGTCGACCATCACGATCGGCCAGCGATGGCGCATCCGGGCGCGGGCCGGGGAGTCCTCCGGTTCGAGGGCATCAGCCAAGCGGCGCAACAGGTCGTCGTAGCCCAACACCCCCAGCCGGAGCTTGCGCAGTTCCAGCTCCGCCGACACCGCCTTGACGAACCGCAGCCGCACCTCGGTCACCGAACCGGGCTCGGCGTCCTGCGGGCGCAGCTGGGCATACGGGTCGGAGATCACCACCCGAGCCAGTTTCAGCGCGTCGGGGTAGCTCAGTGCCACCTCGTCGCGCTGCGAGCCGAACTGCGCGAGGTACAGGTCGTCGACGACGCGCACCAGCAGATCATCGAGGCTTTCCACCAGCTCGACGCCGGCGCTGGTGTCACCGGCGATGCCCAGTGATTTCAGCACCAGATTGCAGAACTGGTGGGTGGTGGCGATGGTCGCGGCGTCGAACCCGGCCAGCGCGTCACGCAACCGGCGACGACGCAGCTCCCGTTCCTCGGCGCTTCCGCGCAGCAGGTGTGCGACAAGCTCATTGGGCTCGGTGGTGGCGGTGTCGTCGAGGGCGGCCACGGTCTCCACGATCTGGCGCCGGACCCGGTCGCGCAGCTCTCGGGTGGCCGCGCGGCTGAAGGTGATCAGCAGCATCTCGTCGAGGGTGGCGTGCCCCTCGGCCAGATAGCGGGTCACCAGCCCGGCCAGCGTGAACGTCTTGCCGGTGCCGGCACTGGCCTCCAGCACCGTGGTGGTGCCGCGTTCGGGCAGCGGACCCAGCAGGTCGAAGGGTTCCATCAGCGTGCCGACCGTTCCGCGCGCAGCAGCGGCAGCCACAGCCGGGCCGCCAGCGCGCCTAGTCGGGTGTCCTCGCCGTCGATCTCCTCGCCGGGACGCGGCGGACCCAGCAGAACCTGCAACGGTGCGTGCGGGCCCCAGACCCGGACGTTGGCTTTGTCGGTGACCTCGGCATCGTAGAACTTCGAGGTCCATTTCTTGGAGGCGCTGAAAACCGGGTCCCGGCCACGTTGCCGGGCCTCGGCCCACGCAAACGATGTCCTGATCGGCAGCGGCAGCGGCTCGAGGCGCCCGATGTCGTAGAGCCACACCAGCCTTCGAAGTGCCTCAGCCGGCTGCTGCGGTGCTGCGAACAGCCGTTGCAGAACGCGCTCGCCGCCCGGGTCGCGGCCGATGCAGCGAGCGGTCCACTCGACGCCCGGATGCTGGGTGGCCAGCGCCAACAGGGGAATCCAGGACTCGAGTAGGTGTTTGTCCCGCAGCTTGGAATAGTTCACCGACACCGTGGACGTGCCAAACACTCCGGTGACGGTGCCGGTCAGCCGGCGGCCACCGCCGATATCGAGGTCGATGTCGTAAGCCTTCGGATCACCGGCCCGATGCTCACCGGTGGCCGCGGCCAGCAGCGCCACCCGGTCCCGAATCTGTTTGGCCGCACGCCAACCCAGCTGGCCCGGAGGCAGGCTGCCGCGCCGCCACTCGGCGCCGATGGCGTCGGCAGGGTCGGCGCCGAGCAGGACGTCGTTCAACATGCGTTCGCCGATCGCCCATTCGGTGAGCCCGCCGATGTCGATGGGCATGGCTTCTTCGACCTCGTCGACTTCCCACGGCAGCGTGAAGTTCAGGGCGGTGAAGAACCCTTTGACCGGGTCCTTGAAGAACTTCAGCAGGTCGGTGAGGGTGACATCCCCGGCCGGCGGTGCAAGCAGGGGCGCATCGATGAATTCCCGTGCCGCGCAGCGGTGTCCGGCGGCGGTCCGGGCGGCCATCGGCACGGTCGGGTCGAAGGTGAAGGGCTGCCCGGGGATCAGCTTGCCCGGTTCGACGTTATTGATGTCGAACGGCTGCAGCGGGTGTTCGACGACGATCCGCTCGCGCAGCGGCGCATCGGTGGTCGCATCCAGTGCGTCGAGCAGTTCGGCAAGCGGGACCGCGGGCGGACGGGGGTGCCCGGAGTGCTCGTCGGCGCCGGTGTAGGTGATCACCAGCTGCTCGGTGGCCGCGGTGATGGCGTCGAGCAGCAATTGCCGGTCCTCGGAACGGATGTCGCGTTCCCCGGTCATCGGGTGGCGTGCCAGCACATCGTCGCCGTCGGGCAGGTCCAGGCGGGGGAACACCCCGTCGTCGACGCCGAGCAGGCACACCACCCGGTGCGGCACCGACCGCATCGGCACCATGGTGCACACCGTCAGCGTTCCGGTGCGGAAGTTGGCTCGGGTGGGCCGGCCGGCCAGGTGCCCGGACAGCAGCACCCGGACATCGGGGAGACGCAACTCTGTGTCGCCGCGGGCTGCCGCCCCGTCGAGCACCTGGGTCAGCTCGCGCTGCAGATGCGCGCTCTGCCAGGCTTCGCCGCCGCTGTCGGCCAGGGCGGCGACCCCGTCGCGCAGCGTGGTGATCCACTCGCTCAGGCCGCGGGTGCCGTCGAGCTGCTCGACCGCCGACTGCAACCGGGTGACGAACTCGGCCAGTTTCCCGGCCAGCTCCACCTGGCTGCTGCCGACGTCGTCCAGCGGCAGCGCGGTGTCCAGCCAGGCATGCGAATCATCGGACATCGCAACACCGGTCAGGATGCGGTCCAGCCCGAACCGCCAGGTGTTGTGCACGATCTTGCCCAGACCGTAGCGCTCGCGGGTGTGCGGATCGAAGCCCCACCGGATGTTGGCGGTGCGCACCCAGGTGGTGATCTGGGTCAGGTCGTCCTCGGTGAAACCGAACCGCGCGCGCACAGGCTCGGTGTGGGCGAGGTTGAGCACGGCGGTGGCGGTGGCCCGGCTGCCGGCGATCTCCAGCAGTTCGGCGGCCACCGCCAGCAGCGGATTGGTCTGGGTCAGGGCTCGGTCGGCGAGCTGGACCCGCAGCCGGTGCGCGGGATGGGTGTTACCGGCCAGCTCACCCAGCCCGAAGTCGGCGACGATCAGCGGCGCATAGGTCTCGATGTCGGGGCACATCACCACGATGTCGCGCGGCTCCAGCGTCGGGTCGTCATGCAGCAGCCCGAGCAGCACTTCCCGCAACACGTCGACCTGACGGGCCGGGCTGTGGCAGCTGTGCACCTGCACCGAGCGGTCGGCGGCAGCCGCGGTGCGGCCATCGGGGCGCACACTGTTGGCGCTCAGATCAGACTGCAGCCAGCCCAGAATGGTCTCGGGATATGTTGCGGTACGCAGGTATTCATCGGTGTCGGGTGACGCAGGAAGTCCGCGTTGCAGCTCACGCAGATCACGACCCAAGGTCTCCAACAGCGGATGGTGTGCGCTGTGCCGGGACTGGTCCTCGGCCCGCGGAATGGTGCCGTGCACACCGCTCAACTCCTGCCACAGCGCGTCGGAGGGGTGCGGCAGCCACAGGTGCAGGTCGTGGTGGGTGGCCAGGGCGTCCAGCAGCTCGATGTCGGTGCCGGCCAGCCGAGTGTGCCCGAACAGGCTCAGCCGCGCCGGCAGCGTCTCGCATGCCGCGCCACGTAGCCGGGCGACGGTGTCACGGTGGCGTATCTGCGGGGGATCCATGTCGACGGCCGCCACCAGCGCCCGCCACAGCGGCGGCTGCCAAGCCAGATCCTCATGCAGGTCACCGGGATCACCGGCACTCCAGTCCACCAGCAGCTGCGGCCGTTGTCGGGAGTAGGAGGCGAACAACCCGGCCAGCCGCCGGGCCACCGCGTAGCGCCGGCCGCGGCGCAGCTCACCCTCGGGGGAGGCGTCGCCGTGGCCCAAATGCCTTGCCAGCGTGGCACACCAGGGCTGATCCAGATTCGCGTCGATGACCGCCAGCAGCGGCCAGGCCAGCGCATCCGGCGACCACGGGTCCTCATCGCCGGTACCGGTGACCTCGGCGATCAGCGAGACCGGGCTGCGGAACGCCACCCCCGCGCACACCCCGTCGCCCCCGGGGCCGGCGCCCAGTACGTGCGACAGGCGCTGGGACAGCCAGCGCTCCACCCCGCGGGCCGGCACCAGCACCAGCTCCTGGGCGAACGGGTCGGGCGGCGGGGACGCCAACAGGACGCCCAGGCCGTCGGCCAGGGCGTCGGTACGTTCGGCGCGGTGCAGATGCAATCCCATCGCGGCCACCATAAACCGCACCACCGACGGGCCGGGCTCGTAGTGTGGGGCGCGTGACGTCTGCCATCAAGCGCATCGCGATCAGCACCGGCGGTGGTGACGCGCCCGGCCTCAACGCCGTCATCTACGCCGTGACGATGGCCGCCCGCAACCGCGGCTGGGACGTGGTCGGTATCCGGGACGGCTTCAACGGGGTCCTGCTGTCCGACGACTACGCCGACGGTGGGCTGATCGAGCTGACCCGCAACCGGGTCCGCGGCATCATTCACCAGGGCGGCACCATCCTGGGCAGCACCAACCGGGGCAACCCGACGTCGTACCCGATGCAGCAGGCCGACGGCAGCTGGATCGAGGTGGACCGCACCGAAGAGCTGCTCGGGCGCTTCGCCGAACGCGGCATCGACGCGCTGGTGACCGTCGGCGGTGACGGATCGCTCACGATCGGAAACCACTTGCACGAGGCCGGGTTGCGGCTGGTCGGGGTGCCCAAGACCATCGACAACGACCTGGATCGCACCGCGGCGACGTTCGGATTCGCCAGCGCGGTCGAGTTCGCCTCGGAGTGCATCGACCGGCTGTTCTCCACCGCAACCTCGCACAGCCGGATCATCGTGGTCGAGGTGATGGGGCGCTACGCCGGCTGGATCGCCCTGCACGCCGGCATGGCCTCGGGTGTGCACGCAATCCTGATCCCGGAGATCCCCTACCGCCTGGAACCCATCGCCGAGCTGATCGCCGAACGCGCACAACGAGGTTCGACGTACTCGATCGTGTGCGTGGCCGAGGGGGCCGCGCCGGTCGGTGGCGAGCGCACCGTGGCGGCCAAGTCGGTGGGGCAGGCCGAACGCCTCGGCGGGGTGGGCGCCAAGGTGGCCGCCGAACTGGAGGCGCTGACCGGGCGGGAATCGCGTGCGGTGGTGCTCGGCCACCTGCTGCGCGGCGGATCGCCGACCTCGCAGGACCGGCTGCTGGGGCTGCGTTTCGGGGCCGCGGCGGTGCGCGCCCTCGACGAGGGGTACAGCGGGGTGATGGTGGGGCTGAACCCGCCGACGGTGGACTATGTGCCGCTGGCCGAGGCCACCCGCCGGCAGAAAACCGTTCCGCCGGACTGTGATTCGATTCAGACCGCGCGCGACGTCGGGATCCGCTTCGGCGACGAGGCGGTGTCCGGCGGCTGAGCCCTCAAAACAGCACCGTGAACCCGTGCCGCAGCACCAGATCCGCGGTCACCTCCGGGCGCCGGGTGAGCGGCCACGCCTGCACCTCGAATGCCTCGGCGGCGAAGAACGCATAGTTCACCGACGTCTCCGGTGTGGTGCGCGACCGGTAGACGATCGCGTCCGGGCACTCGGTGGGTTCGGGCCACCAGCGCCGCGCCGCGTCGGCCAGCTGCTGGCAGGTGTCCCACACCGCGTCGTGCTGGCCGGTGCTGATCTGGTCGTCGACCCCCAGGGCGTCCAGGTTGCGTTCGGTGCGCAGATCGAGCACCCGCAGATGCCGGACGGCGGTCAGTCGCACCAGGTGATGCTCGCCGTGATCGGACGGGATCAGCAGCCCGCTCAGCCGATAGCGTTCCCGGAACGCACCGACCAGATCGGTTGCGGCATAACGGGTCCGGAATCCGCCAGAGGTGGGGTCGAAGCGGTAACGCGGCCCGGAGAACCCGTCCCAACCCCAGTCGTCGGGATGCTGCGCATCAAGGCGCCACAGCTGCGTGCCGGCGATGACGCGCCGGCGGCGCAGGCCGGCCGGGCGGGCATCGGGCAGCGGCGCCCGGTACCCGGCGGGAAGCTCAGGCACCGAGCGAGGTCAGCAGGCGCCGGGCGGCCGCGACGGTGCTGGGAGCCCTCAGCGCCTCGGCGATCGAGACACCGCCCAGCTCGTCATGGGTGAGCCGCATGATCCGGTCACCGGCAAGCGGGTCGGTGCTGAACCGGCCCAGCAGCTCCAGGATCTCGGGAAGATCGGGGCGGATCCGGTCGGCGTCGAACTGCCAAGCGGGAAACCAGGTCTGGTTGCCCACCGCCGCGCCGAGGAGTTTGCCGCGGCTGCGCAACCGGTGCACGGCCTGCGGAGTGCCCAGCCGCAGCAGTGCCTGGACCTGCGGGGTGGGCAGTGCGCCGGCCACGAAGTCGTCGGTGAGCGCGGCGCGGCGCTGGTCGTTGAGCGCGTGGGCGGCGATCCGCTCCAAGGTGCCCTGCGGCGCCGTCGGCGCGTCCAGCAGCGCGTCGAGCACCTGGGCGAAACCGGCGTCGGCACGGGCACGTTCGGCGACCTGACGGGCGATCGGGGCGACGGTGGGGGACATGACGCCCAGGCTATCACGATTGAAACAATCGAAACAGTTTGTTAGGGTCGATGACCATGGCCCGTGGACGCCTGGAGCACACCGCCGACATCGCAGCGCCGCCCGAGCGCGTCACCGCGTTTCTGGCCGACCTGGTCAATTACGAAGCCCTGCACCCGATGCTGGTCAACGTCCGGGCGATTCCCGGCGGCACCGACGGCGCCACCCGATACCTGGCCCCGCATCGCATGCGCCAATGCGGGATCCCGATCCGGTTCACCTGCCGAGTAGACCTGCGCACCGACACCCCCGGCGAGATCCGCAGCCACACCCTGCAGCGGCCCGGCATCGAAATGTGGTCCACCGTCACGGTGCGCCCGCACGACGGCGGCAGCCGGCTGCATGAGCAGGTCGACATCACCGCACCCCGGCTGCTGATGGCCACCGTGCTGCGCGACGGCGGCAATTCGCACGCCGCGATGTGGAAGAACCTGCGCAACCATTTCGAAGCCTGACGAACACGGGCATGCTGGAGCCTATGAACCGCGATGAGATCACCGAACAGATCGTGCTGGCTCGCCTCGCGAAGGGGCTGACCTGGCAGCAGTTGGCCGACGCGATCGGCAAACCGGTGGTCTGGACCACCTCGGCACTGCTGGGTCAGCAGCCCGTCCCCGCCGAGTCGGGGGAGATCGTGGCCGAGTTGCTCGGGCTGGACCGGTCGGTGATCCCGGTGCTGGCCTCGGTGCCGATGCGCGGTGGGCTTCCCACCGCGGTGCCCACCGACCCCACCATCTACCGGCTCTACGAGGCGGTGAGTGTCTACGGTCCCGCGCTCAAGGAACTGATCCACGAACAGTTCGGCGACGGCATCATGAGCGCGATCAATTTCAGCGTCGACCTCGCCCGCAAGCCCGGCCCTGGCGGTGATCGGGTGGTGATCACGTTGGACGGCAAATTCCTTGCCTACGAGTGGAATTCAGCGGACTGAGCGGCAAGACCATGGCAGCTGCGCGCTTAAAGAAGACCCCACCGCTGACCGCCGACCTAGTGCTGTCCGGCGGGGGAGTCCGGTTCGTCGGGCTGGTCGGGGCGGCCGTCGCACTGATGGACGCCGGCTATTCGCTGCAACGCATCTCCGGGGTGTCCGGCGGGTCGGTGGTCGGCACCATCTTGGCGGCCGGCACCCAGGGCGACCAGCTGAGCCCCGCGCAGGCCAAGGAACTGGCGCTGTCGGTGCCGCTGCGCACCTGGCGCGACGCCGCGGCACCCATCCCGGTGCTGGGCCCGGCGTTGGGGTTCCTGCGCGACAGCGGCCTGTACCGCGGCGACGTCGCCCACGCCTGGATCCGCTCCGAGCTGGCCAACCTCGGCGTGCGCACCTGGGGTGACCTGGCCTACGACGCCGACGACCTGCTGCCCGAGCGCCGCTACCGGGCGGTGGTCAGTGCGACCGACGTGACCACCGGCCAGCTGGTCCAGCTGCCGTGGGACTACCAGCGGGTCTACGGCCTGGATCCCGACGAGCAGTCCGTCGCCGACGCGGTGCGGGCCTCGATGTCGGTGCCGTTCTTCTACCGCCCGGTGACCCTGACCAGCGCCACCGGGCGGTGCTCCACGCTCGTCGACGGCGGGGTGCTGTCGAACTTCCCGATCTACACCTTCGACCGGCCCGACGGCCGGATGCCGAAGTGGCCCACGTTCGGGGTCACCGTGGTGCCGGAGCTGTCCGGCGGCGGCGTCGACGCGGCGTTCGGCGGGCGGTGGCCGCTGCGGCTGTTCGGGCAGTCACGGCTGCTGGAGGATCTGGTCGGCACCATGCTGGCCGGCCACGACCTGACCTACCTGAATCAGCCGTGGGTCAGCGCGCGGGCCATCAAGGTCTGCCCGACCGACGTCGGCGTGCTGGACTTCGGCATCTCCCGTGAACGCCTGCAAGAGCTCTACGACAACGGCTACGCCGCGACGGAGAAGTTCCTGTCGACCTGGGACTGGTGGTCCTACCTGGCCAGGTACCGGGCGTCGCACTATCCAGACGACGCAGAGCCCGACGACGCAGAGGACTGACCGGTCAGTGCCGGTGCTTGCCCAGCTCGGCGCTGGCGTCACCGAGCCGCACCGTGATGTCGGTGTTGCCCGAGGCCTCCAGCTGCTCGCGGCCGCGCAGCCGGTCCTGAATCTCGCGGGCCGCACCGTTGATCCGCTCGATCTCGCCCCGGAACACATCCGGGCGAGTCTCCTTGCTGGCGTAGTGGAAGTAGCTCAGCAGGCTGCGCAGCAGCTCCAGCTTCTGCTTCTCCCGCTTGGCCAGATCGTGCGTCGTCATCAACTCCACGCGGCGCACCGGGGGCAGATCACCCCAGTCCAGCGTCACCTTGTTCTCGAACCGGTTCCGCTTGCTGCGCCGCCCGAACCAACTCTTCGGGTCCTCGGGAGTGTCCGAGTAGCTCACCGTCCCGGTGAACCGCGACTCGATGCCCTCGCCGAGCTCGGCCCGGTCGATCGCCGAGTCCCACACCGTGCGCCACTCCTGGTTGGGTGCCAGCACCGTCAGCTCTTCGGGCAGCTGCAGCGCGACCACGTCGGCGTAGCCGTCGGACGCCGTCTCATAGCGGGCCACCGTCGGCGGCTGCGCGAACGAGAACCGGATGTCATAGGCCGCGGTCTTGCCGAAGTTGCGGGCCACCAGCTCGATGACGTGCCAGTCGGCGGCGTGCGGCTCCATGAACACCGCCACATGCGGGCGGGTCTGTTCGGCCGCCGCCCGCCGATTGCGCTGCCATTGCCGATTCAGGTAGATCAGCGCCAGCACAGTGATCGCGATCGCCAGCCACGCAGCCCACGCGAGCCAGGCATCCGGCCCTGCGTGAACGACGTCGTACCAGCGGTCCTCGACTGATCCCATCGACTATCCCCTCAATCCCCTCATCCGCCCATCAGCATGCGCCACCGGTCCAGGCTGCCGGCGCTGAATACGTAGTTGGATCGCTTGACCTCCGAGAGTGCAGCACTCGGATCGGCCGAATACCAGTGGCCCGGAAACACCGTCGGGTCACCCGGCAGCGCGGCCAGTTGCTGCAGGCTGCGATACATCTCATCGGAGTCGCCACCCGGGAAATCGGTCCGGCCGCAGCCTTCCAGGAACAGCGTGTCGCCGGCCACCAGCCGCCCGTCGAGCAGGAAGCACTGGCTGCCCGGCGTGTGCCCGGGGGTGTGCAGCAACTCGATCTCGATGTCGCCGATGCTCACCCGGTCGCCGTGCTCGTGCGAGGTCAGGTCCGACATGGGGATCTCGGTTACTCGCGAAACCCACTGTGCCTCATGGCTGTTCACGTGGATCGGCACGCTGGCCCGTTCCATCAGCTCGGCCAGGCCCTTGAGTTCGAACCCCATCATCTTGCCGCCGACGTGGTCGGGGTGGTGATGGGTGACCAGCACTCCCGACAGGTGCATGCCGTCAGCCTCGAGCGCGTCGAGCAGATCGCCGGCCGCATAGGCAGGATCGACCACCACGGCGTCGCCGGTCTGCCGATCGCCGATCAGGTACGCGAAATTGCGCATCTGGGTGGCCATCGGGTCTCCGATCGCGAAATCGCGTCCGGACAGCAGCTGGCGGAAATAGAGCCGGTCGGAATCTGGCACGCCCTTCAGACTAAAGCAGGCGTGGGCAGGTATCTGTCATTGCGGTTTGGTGACCTCGCGGGCGAGGTTGTAACCTTCTACAGGCTTGCGGCGCCGGACCAGGACGCCGCGGGTGCAAGCAAGCAGGCCCCCTTAGCTCAGTCGGTAGAGCGTTTCCATGGTAAGGAAAAGGTCAACGGTTCGATTCCGTTAGGGGGCTCGGTGGACGCCGGTCGGTGTGCCGACTAGCGCCGATCGGGGCGGTGTAGCTCAGCTGGTTAGAGCGCACGACTCATAATCGTGAGGTCGGGAGATCGAGCCTCCCCACCGCTACTCCCAAGTAATTCAAGACGTGAAGAAGGACGACAGACGTGGCCTCCAGTACCGACGTGCGGCCGAAGATCACCTTGGCCTGTGAGGTGTGCAAGCACCGCAACTACATCACCAAGAAGAACCGCCGTAACGACCCTGACCGGTTGGAGCTGAAGAAATTCTGCCCCAACTGCGGCAAGCACGAGTCGCACCGCGAATCTCGCTAGGAAGCGCATCCGTGTCGTTGGCTGAACGCCTCGCCGGGGCGCGCTTCCGTTATCCCGACCACTACGAGGTGGAGCGGGAGAAGATCCGTGAATACGCACACGCGGTCAAGGTTCACGACGGGGCCAGCCTGGACGTGCGCGCGGCCGCAAAACTGGGCTACGGCGGCCTGGTGGCCCCGCTGACCTACATCTCGGTGTTCGGGCACAAGGCGATCTCGGCGTTCTTCGAACACCTCGGCATCGCGGTCTCCGACGCCCAGATCGTCCAGGTCGACCAGAAGCTGGCGTTTCACCAGCCGATCAAAGAGGGCGATCGGCTCTACTGCGACATCGAGGTCGAATCGGTTCGCCGTGCGCACGGCACCGACATCATCATGACCAGGCAGATTGTCACCAACGACGCCGGTGACATCGTGCAGGAGACGTACACGACGCTGGCGGGCCGCGCCGGCGAAGGAGATAAGGGTTTCACCGATGGCGCTTCGTGAGTTCAATTCGGTCAAGGTCGGCGATCAGCTGCCGGAGCGAGTCATCCCCCTGACCCGCCAGGACCTGGTCAACTACGCCGGCGTATCCGGCGACCTCAACCCGATCCACTGGGACGACGAGATCGCCCAGCAGGTCGGTCTGGACACCGCGATCGCCCACGGCATGCTGACCATGGGCCTGGGCGGCGGCTATGTGACGGCGTGGGTGGGCGACCCGGGTGCGGTGACCGAGTACAACGTCCGCTTCACCTCGATCGTGCCGGTGCCCAACGACGGCAAGGGCGCCGAGATCACCTTCACCGGCCGGGTGAAGTCCGTCGAACCCGAGACGAAGACGGTGACGATCGCGCTCACCGCCACCACCGGTGGCAAGAAGATCTTCGGACGGGCGGTCGCCTCGGCGAAGCTGGCCTGAGGGAAGCACAGCGATGGCGATCAAAACTGATATCCGCGGCCTGATCTGGCGCTACCCTGAGCCGTTCGTGGTGGGCCGGGAGAAGATCCGGGAATACGCTCGGGCCGTCAAGGCCGAGGATCCCGCCTGCTACGACGAGGCAGCTGCCGCCGAACTGGGCTACGACTCGCTGCTGGCGCCGCTGACCTTCGTGGCGATCCTGGCCAAGCTGGTGCAGTCCGACTTCTTCCGCAACGTCGACACCGGCTACACCAGCATGCAGATGGTCCAGGTGGACCAGGGCTTCACCTACCGCAAGCCGATCAAGGCCGGCGACACCCTGTACGCCCGGATGGAGATCTCCTCGGTCAACGAGCGGTTCGGCGCCGACATCGTCACCACCCGCAACATCTTGACCAACCAGGACGGCGAGGTCGTGCTGGAGGCGTTCACCACGATGATGGGCCACGAAGGCGACGATTCGGTGAGCCTCAAATGGGACGCCGAATCCGGTCAGGTCGTCCGAACAGCCTGATCTCTTGAGGCTGTCCCGGCTTCCGCGCGCCTGCGCCGTCCCTCCGGGCCGACTCCGGTGAGCCTCGCCGGACAGCCTGATCTGTGAGGCTGTCCCGGCTTCGGCTCGCCTGCGCCGTCCCTCCGGGCCGACTCCGGTGAGCCTCGCCGGACAGCCTGATTAGTAACTGGCCCGGGCGGCGAGGTACACTCGAAACTCGGGGTTCTCCCAGCACTAGCGCGCTTTCCGTGAGCGAACGGGGAGCGCGCGAATTGTGTGGGCGCCCGCGAAGGGGCGTAGCTCAACTGGCAGAGCAGCGGTCTCCAAAACCGCAGGTTGCAGGTTCAAGTCCTGTCGCCCCTGCAGACGTGTCATGGTGGAACGTAGCGAGAAGAACGAAGGAGCATGCGGTGACCGACGAGTTCGACCGTCCCGACGCCGCAGCCGACGGCGACAGCGAGGCCGAACCCACCGGCAGTCACAGTCGTACGGCCGTGGCGAACCGGGATGCCGGCGACCCGTTGCGTCCGTCCGGTAAGCGCGCCCGGCACCGTGCCGCCGAGAGCGGCGATCTGGAGTCCACCGCCGAGGAGCTCGGCGCCGACGAAACCGGCGCCGTCAAGAAGGCCAAGAAGGCCAAGAAGAAGTCGGACGGCCCGTCGCGCAACCCGTTCGTGTTCGTCCTGAACTACCTCAAGCAGGTCGTCGGCGAACTTCGCAAGGTGATCTGGCCGAACCGCAAGCAGATGATCAACTACACCGCGGTGGTGCTGGCGTTCCTGGTCTTCATGGTGGCTTTGGTCGCCGGGGCGGACTACGGATTCGCCCGGCTGGTGCTGCTGGTGTTCGGCGAGTGAAGTTATAGGAAGGACTGACTACCGTGACTACCTTCGACGGCGATACGCCTGCGGGCGAGCCGGTCGACGTGGCAGACGAAGCTGAGTCGTCTGCCGCTGAGTCATCATCCGAGGCCCCGGCGGTGGAGGAGACGGCACCGGCCGAGCCCGCCGCGGCGGAGTCTGCGCCCGCCGAGGAGGAACTCGACCCCGCGGTGGCGCTCAAGGCCGAGCTGCGCACCAAGCCGGGCGACTGGTACGTCATCCACTCCTACGCCGGTTACGAGAACAAGGTGAAGACCAACCTCGAGACCCGCGTGCAGAACCTCGACGTCGGCGACTACATCTTCCAGGTGGAAGTTCCCACCGAAGAGGTCACCGAGATCAAGAACGGCCAGCGCAAGCAGGTCAACCGCAAGGTGCTGCCGGGCTACATCCTGGTGCGCATGGACCTGACCGACGACTCCTGGTCGGCGGTGCGCAACACCCCGGGCGTCACCGGATTCGTCGGCGCCACCTCGCGGCCGACATCGCTGCCGCTGGACGACGTGGTCAAGTTCCTGCTGCCGCAGGGCGCGGCCAAGAAGAAGGCCAGTGGTGCCGCCAGCACGTCGGCGGCCGCCTCCGAGGTCGGTGGCCTGGAGCGGCCGATCATCGAGGTCGACTACGAGGTCGGCGAGTCGGTCACCGTCATGGACGGCCCGTTCGCCACGTTGCCGGCCTCGATCAGCGAGGTCAACGCCGAGCAGCAGAAGCTCAAGGTGCTGGTGTCCATCTTCGGACGCGAGACACCCGTCGAACTGACCTTCACCCAGGTCTCGAAGATTTAGTACGTAGGAAAGGAACACCCCAGTCATGGCCCCCAAGAAGAAGGTCGCCGGTCTGATCAAGCTTCAGATCGAAGCCGGCCAGGCCAACCCCGCGCCGCCCGTCGGCCCCGCGCTCGGTCAGCACGGCGTCAACATCATGGAGTTCTGCAAGGCGTACAACGCCGCGACGGAAAGCCAGCGCGGCAACGTCATCCCCGTTGAGATCACCGTCTACGAGGACCGCAGCTTCACCTTCGCGCTGAAGACCCCGCCCGCGGCGCGGCTGCTGCTCAAGGCCGCCGGTATCGCCAAGGGCTCGGCCGAGCCGCACAAGACCAAGGTCGCCAAGGTGAGCTGGGACCAGGTCCGCGAGATCGCCGAGACCAAGAAGGCCGACCTCAACGCCAACGACATCGAGGCCGGGGCCAAGATCATCGCCGGCACCGCCCGGTCGATGGGCATCACCGTAGAGTAGTTCCCCACTCGACGAATCTGCTGAGCACGACGAAGCGGGCCGAGGAACGAGGCCCAGCGCAGGAGTGCGAAGGAGTATTCGGAGAGAAACAGATCCGTGGGAGGGCCAGCTTCGGCCCGCTGACCACAACCCAACAAGTGGATTGGATGCACGAATGAGCAAGAACAGCAAGGCATACCGCGCCGCCGCCGAGAAGGTGGACCGCGACAACCTCTACACCCCGCTGGCCGCCGCCAAGCTGGCCAAGGAGACGTCGTCGACCAAGCAGGACTCCACCGTCGAGGTGGCGATTCGGCTCGGCGTCGACCCCCGCAAGGCCGACCAGATGGTCCGCGGCACCGTCAACCTGCCCCACGGCACCGGTAAGACCGCCCGGGTGGCCGTCTTCGCGGTCGGCGAGAAGGCCGACGCCGCTATTGCCGCCGGCGCCGACGTGGTCGGCAGCGACGACCTGATCGAGAAGATCCAGGGTGGTTTCCTGGACTTCGACGCGGCGATCGCCACCCCGGACCAGATGGCCAAGGTCGGCCGGATCGCCCGTGTGCTGGGCCCGCGTGGTCTGATGCCCAACCCCAAGACCGGCACCGTCACCCCCGACGTCGCCAAGGCCGTCTCCGACATCAAGGGCGGCAAGATCAACTTCCGGGTGGACAAGCAGGCCAACCTGCACTTCGTCATCGGCAAGGCGTCGTTCGACGAGACCAAGCTGGCGGAGAACTACGGTGCCGCCCTCGACGAGGTGCTGCGGCTCAAGCCGTCGTCGTCCAAGGGCCGCTACCTGAAGAAGGTCACCATCTCGACCACGACCGGCCCCGGCATCCCGGTGGACCCGGCCGTCACCCGCAACTTCGCGGCCGAATAGGACTGAGACGAAAAAGCCCCCGCCTCGGCGGGGGCTTTTTCGTTGTTGTCGGGTTTGCTACGCCGCCGGCTTGGCGTAGCTGACCAGGCTGACGTCCAGCGCCTCGTCGGCGAAGTAGTACTCACAGCCGCGCAGGTACTTCATGTAGCGCTCGTAGACCTCTTCGGACTGGATCGCGACGGCCTCCTCGTGGTGGGCCTCCAGCGTGTCGCCCCAGATCCGCAGGGTCCGGATGTAGTGCGACCGCAGCGAAAGTGCCTCGGGCACAATGAAACCGGCCTTCTCGCCGTGCTCCACCATCATGTCGGTGGTGGGCAGCCGCCCGCCCGGGAAGATCTCGGTGAGCATGAACTTGATGAACCGGGCCGTCTCGAACGTCAGCTTCTTGCCCCGCGCGTTCAGATCGTACGGGTGGAAGCTGACGCTGCTCTGAATGGCCATCCGGCCGTCGGCCGGCATGATCTCGAAGCAGTTCTTGAAGAAGTCGTCGTAGTTCTCGAAGCCGAAGTGCTCGAACGCCTCGATCGAGACGATCCGGTCCACCGGCTCGTGGAACTCCTCCCAGCCCTTCAGCAGCACCCGGCGCGAACGGGTGGTGTCGATCTGGTCCAGCAGGCCCTGGGAGTAGGCGTGCTGGTTGTTCGACAGGGTCAGGCCGATGACGTTGACGTCGTACTTCTCCACGGCGCGCTTCATCGTCGCGCCCCAGCCGCAGCCGATGTCGAGCAGGGTCATGCCCGGGCGCAGGTCCAGCTTGTCGAGGTTCAGGTCGACCTTGGCGATCTGAGCCTGCTCCAGCGTGAGGTCCTCGGGCTCGAAGTACGCGCAGCTGTAGATGCGGGTCGGGTCCTGGAAAAGCGCGAAGAACTCATCGGACAGGTCGTAGTGAGCCTGGATGTTCGCGAATTTCGGCAGCATTCCCGCGGCGCGTGTCGCTTTCTCCACCATCTGTGCCTGGTTGCCCTTCCTGATGAAACCCGTCTTGACCGGACGTGTCTGGGCCCCCGTGCCGGTTGACTGTTGGCAGCTTACCGGGTGGGGGGCGAATAGGTTGACTTGTATGAGACCGCCACGCCAGGCGCATGAACGTCCGGCGAGACCTACCCGTGCTACTTCTGAAGGGTGTACTGGTGAACGCTGTTGTAGCCGTCGCGGAACAGCTTCACGCAGCCGTTGAGGTACTTGTCGAACCGGTCGTAGGCGACCTGGCCCTGCACCTCGAGGGCCTTGTCCTTGTTGGCCAGCAGCATCGCCGCCCAGTCCTCGAGGGTGCGCGCGTAGTGCGGCCCGATCTCGTCGTCCCGGGTGCACCGGAAACCGGCCTCGGCCGCGTACTTGCGAGGCAGCCACGCCGAGGGCAGCTGCCCGCCGGGGAAGATCTCCTTCATGATGAACAGGGTGAACTTGGCCAGGTCCATCGTCAGCGGCAAGCCCTTGGCCTGCGCGTCTTCCGAGCCGGCGATCGCGGTGATGGTGTGCAGCAGCATCCGGCCGTCAGCGGGCAGCGCGTTGTAGGTGGTGCGGAAGAAGTCGGTCCAGCGGTCGCGGCCGAAGTGCTCGAAGGCACCGATCGACACGATCCGGTCCACCTTGTCGGTGAACTCCTCCCAGCCCTGCAGCCGCACCTCGATGCTGCGGTTGGTGTCGATCTTGGACAGCTTGTCGATGGCGTACTGGCGCTGCTCGCCGCTGAGCGTCAGCCCGATGACGTTGACGTCGTAGTTCTCGACCGCGTGCTTCATGCAGGCCCCCCACCCGCAGCCGATGTCGAGCAGCGTCATGCCGGGCTCCAGGCCCAGTTTGCCCAGCGCCAGGTCGAACTTGGCGATCTGCGCTTCGTCGCAGGTGGTGTCCTTGTTCGGGTAGAACCCGCAGGTGTAGCCCATGGTGGGGCCGAGGAACAGCTCGTAGAACTCGTTGGAGATGTCGTAGATCGACTGCAGTTCCTCGTACTTCGGTTCCAGTTTGGTCATCGGGGTTCTACTCGCGATCTTTGGTGTGGGGGTAGGCAAGGCCCACACAGACTACCTGCTAGCCGCTCACAGCAAATGTCGTGGTCAGTTCGCCGATCACCGGGTCCCACAATTCCTCGGGCAGGTCATGACCCATGCCCTCGAACAGCACCAATCGGGCGCGGTCGATGGCGTCGGCGACGGCACGCCCACCCGACGGCCGCATCAACTTGTCGGCCAGCCCGTGGATGACCACCGTCGGTGCGGTGATCAGGGCGTCATAGGCGGCCAGGCTGCCGCTCGCCAGGATCGCGCCGAACTGCCGGGCGATGCCCCACGGGTAGTAACTGCGCTCGTAGGCCTCGGCGATGTTGGCCCGCAGCCGCGCCTCCGGGATGGGGTAGGCCGGGCTGCCGATGATCCGGCTGGCCCGCACCGCATTGTCGATGATCACCTCGCGAGGCGAGTCCGGCGACGGCCCGGTGAGCAACGCCAGCAACGCCCGCGGCGCCGGCGGCGGCAGGAACCGGCGGTTGTTGCTGGAGAAGATCACCGCCAGTGTCTTCGTGCGCTCGGCGAACCGTGCGGCGAAGACCTGCGCGATCATCCCGCCCATCGAGGCACCCACCACGTGCGCCTTGGCGATGCCCAGGTGATCCAGCAGCGCAGCAGCGTCGTCGGCCATGTCCTCCAGGGTGTACACCGCCGAGCTGGGCTTGCCCAGCCAGAACCGGGCCATCCGCGGGACCAGCGCGCCGGTGGCGTGCTTGCGGCCCAGCTTCGTGGACAACCCGACATCACGATTGTCGTAGCGGATCACCCGCAGGCCGTGGGCCACCAGCTTCTCGCAGAACCCGGTACGCCACAGCAGCAGCTGCGCGCCCAGGCCCATCACCAGCAGGACAGCCGGATCGTCGGGGCTGCCCATGTCCTCGTAATAGATCTCCAGGTCCCCGGAGCGGGCGGTACCGCTGCGCACGTCCATCGCCTCTAGGCTCCCGACTCGTCGCTGTTGTCCTTGTGTTCGCGGCTGACGTCGACCATGAAGTTGGCGAAGTAGCCGGTCAGCTGGGGGTCCGACATCATCTGCCAGCGCGGCGCCAGCAGCTTCATGTAGCGCTCCACATAGAGGAACTGCTTGCCGATCAGCACCAGCTCACGGGGCAGCTTCACGTCGTAGGCGTCGGCCAGTGTGCCGAGCTGCTTGCCGATCTCGGCGTAGGACATGTCACCCAGCGACGTCATGGTCAGCGGGGTGGCGAACTTCTCCAGGTCCTTGGCGGCCTGCGCCTCGGGCTTCATGGTGCCGACCGCGCCCATCAGCACCACGATCTTGCCGGCGGCGGCATGGTCCTTTTTGACCAGCAGTGCGTAGACCAACTCACGCAGCAGCCAGCGGGTGCGCGGGTCGATGCGGCCCATGATCCCGAAGTCAAGAAAAACGACACGGCCTTCGGCGTCGACCAACAGGTTGCCGGCGTGCAGGTCGCCGTGGAACAACCCGTGCCGCAGCCCGCCCTCGAAGGTGGAGAACAGCAACGCCTTGACCAGCTCGACTCCGTCGAAGCCGGCCTTGCGGACGGCCTTGACGTCGTCGATGCGGACGCCCGACACCCGCTCCATGGTGAGCACCCGCTCGCTGGTGAAGTCCCAGTGCACGTCGGGCACCTTGATGTTCTTGCCGAGCGGGGAGGCGTGCAGGTGCGACACCCAGGTCTGCATGGACTGGGCCTCGATGCGGAAGTCGAGTTCCTCGGCGAGGTTGTCGGCGAAGTCGGCCACCACATCACCGGCAGACAGCCGGCGGCCCAGCTTGGCCAGCTCCACGATCTGCGCGAACCGTTTGAGAATCTGCAGGTCGGCGGCGACCCGGCGGCGGATTCCCGGCCGCTGGATCTTGACGACGACCTCTTCGCCGCTGTGCAGGGTGGCGAAGTGCACCTGGGCGATGGACGCTGAGGCGATCGGGGTCTCGTCGAACGACGCGAACAACTGCTGCGGCTCGGAGCCGAGCTCCTCGATGAACAGCTTGTGCACTTCGTCGGAGTCGGCCGGCGGCACCGCGTCGAGCAGGCCGCGGAACTCCCGGGACAGCTCTTCGCCGAACGCGCCGGGGCTCGAGGCGATGATCTGTCCGAACTTGACGTAGGTGGGACCCAGGTCGGCGAACGTCTGCGGCAGCTCGCGGATCACCTTCTGCTGGATCGGGCCCGGCCCGAGCAGGCGGGTGAAGACCCGGGTGACCGCGCGGGTGATCTGCCAGCCGGTGGCACCGATACGAGCCGCTTCGACCGGCAGCGGCACCCGGTCCAGCCGGGCCACCTGGCGGGGTGGGGTCGAACTCATTGCTGCAGTCTGCCAAACCGGCGGCGGAAGTTCTCGATCAGCGCCTCGGCGACCGGCTGCCACACCGGGGCCGGCAGATCGTGTCCCATGTCCTCGATCAGCACGAACCGCGCGCCGTCGATGGCGGCGGCCACCGCGCGGCCGTGGGATGGACGCAGCATCGGGTCGGCCGAGCCGTGTATGACGACGGTCGGTGCGCTGATCGCGCGGGAGTACTTGAGCAGGCTGCCGGTGCCCAGGATGGCGTCGACGTGGCGACGGCGGCCTTCGGGGTAGTCGCAGCGTTGTTGGAGTGCTGTTATCCGGGCGATCAGTTCGGTGTCCGGCGGTGCGAACACCGGCCCGTTGAGGACGGCCAGGTGGCGCACCTCGAACGCGAGGCTGTCCCTTGGTCTCTGGAGCGCCAGCCTGATCAGCCGCCAGGCCGGTGGGGTGGTGAAGATCCGCTTGCCGGTGGTCGACATCAGCACGCCCAGCGAGGCCACCCGGTCCGGCTCGGTCGCCGCCAGGATCTGGGCGATCATGCCGCCCATCGACACGCCGACCAGATGCGCCCGTGCGATCCCGAGCTGATCGAGCAGCGCCAGCACGTCGCCAGCCATGTCGACCAGGGTGTAGGGGACCGCGCTGGTGCGGCCCAGGAGATAACGCCAGGCGCGCCGTGCCGGTGAACCGCGGGCCTGCGCGCCGTCCAGCTTGGTCGAGCGCCCGGTGTCGCGATGGTCGAACCGGATCACGCGGTAGCCGGCGTCGACCAGCAGCGCGCAGAATCCGTCCGGCCACGTCGGCAGCTGCGCCGCCAGCCCGGCGAGCAGCACGACGGCCGGGTCGTCGGGGCTGCCCAGGTCTTCGTAGAAGATCTGCACGCCGCCGGCGTCGGCGTACCCCACTAGGTATGGCCGCCTGACCACCCGCGGTAGAGGTCACGGATGCAGGCGATTTCGGCCCCGTGATGGATGGCCTCACGGTTGATGTGCAGGATCAGTTGCGCCATGGTGTGGTCGGCCCACGGTCCCTCCGCCCGGCCGATCGGCCGCGCCAACGCCGCCTCGTCCAGGCCGCGCACGCCAGCGGTCCACCGTTGGTAGGCGTCATCAAGCTGTTGCAGTGCGGTGGCGGCATCCACGGCGTATGGCCAGCTGCTGTAGTCGGCCCGCGGTCCCCCGAAGTGGTGATGGTTGCGCATCGCGAACACCCCGACGGTCATATGGGCCAGTCGCCAGGCGATCGTGGTGAACGGCGGCGGGTCGGGCGCCGGGAACGTGAAGTCGACCTTGTTGCGGTGCACGGTCCAGCAGCCCGGCACCGGCTCCCACAGGTATTCATCGTCGGTGAGGCCGTCCAGCCGCGGGCGCAGCAGGTGCTGCCAGTGCCAGTCGAGCTGGTCGGCCAGAACGTCACTGCAGACAGGCATGCCTACGAGCCTGCCAGCCCGAAACGCTCCGCGCAGTGCGGTCGGCTTCCGTAGGTTGAACGGATGCAGGTGATCTCCGCCGAATCGACCGAGAAATTCGTCGGGCCCACCGACGCACCCGTGCAACTGGTCCGGGTCGAATACCGCGACGCCGCCGAAGGCACGCCGGTGCGGGTGGACGGTGACGGCCTGGCAGGGGAAGTGGTTGTGCAGGCCGGGAGCGGTGTGGTCGAGGTGCCGGTGACCGTCGAGAACCCGGTGCCGGGCCAGACGCGGGCCGCCCGGGCCGGTGGCACCGCATTCGAGTTCACCGTGGCCGAGCCCGGCTGGACGATGTTCATGGTCGGGCACTTCCATTACGACCCGGTGTGGTGGAACACCCAGTCCAACTACACCAGCGTGTGGACCGAGAACCCGCTCGGGGCCTGCCGGCAGACCAACGGCATCAATCTGGTGCGCGGTCACCTGGACTGGGCGCGGGAGAACCCCGAGTACAAGTTCGTGATGGCCGAGGTCGACTACCTCAAGCCGTACTGGGACACCCACCCGAGCGACCGCGCCGAGTTGCGCGCTCTGATGGCCGACGGCCGCGTCGAGGTGATGGGCGGCACCTACAACGAGCCCTCGACCAACCTCACCGACGCCGAGACGACGATCCGGAACCTGGTGCACGGCTTGGGGTTTCAACGCGACATCATGGGGGCTTCGCCGGCGACGGCATGGCAGCTCGACGTGTTCGGCCACGATCCGCAGTTCCCCGGGATGGTCGCCGACGCCGGGCTCACCTCCAGCGCGTGGGCCCGGGGGCCGTTTCACCAGTGGGGGCCGATGGCCGGCGGCGGCGATCCGCTGCGGATGCAGTTCGCCTCCGAGTTCGAGTGGATCTCGCCCTCGGGCCGTGGCCTGCTGACCCACTACATGCCCGCGCATTACGCGGCCGGCTGGTGGATGGACGCCCAAGAATCGTTGGCCGGCGCCGAAGACGACGTCTACCGGTTGTTCGTCGACATGAAGAAGATCGCCGCCACCCGCAACGTGCTGCTGCCGGTGGGCACCGACTTCACCCCGCCCAACCGCTGGGTGGTGGCGATCCACCGCGATTGGAACGCCCGCTACACCTGGCCGAGGTTCGTCTGCGGCCTGCCCAGTGAGTTCTTCGCCGCGGTGCGCGCCGAACTGGACGGGCGCGAAGCGTCCCCGCAGACCCGCGACATGAACCCGATCTACACCGGCTGCCACGTCTCCTACATCGACACCAAGCAGGCCAACCGGGCCGGCGAGCAGGCCACCCTGGCCGCCGAACGCTTCGCAGTGTTCGCCGCGGCGCTGACCGGGGCCGGCTACCCGGAGGCGGCGCTGGCCAAGGCGTGGGCGCAGCTGTGTTACGGCGCCCACCACGACGCCATCACCGGCTCGGAGGCCGACCAGGTGTATCTGGATCTGCTGACCGGCTGGCGCGACGCCTGGCAGCTGGGCACCCAGGCGCGCGACAACGCGCTGGCGGTGCTGTCGGGGTTGGTGGGCGGCGATTCCGGTGTGGTGGTGTGGAATCCGGTGGCTGCCTCGCGTACCGACGTGGTCACGGCACGACTGGAGACGCCGCCCTCGGCCGGGGTCCGGGTCCTCGATGCCGACGGGACCGAGCTGCCCGCCCACGTCGAACACGACGGACGGTCGGTCAGCTGGCTGGCCCGTGACGTGCCGTCGCTGGGGTGGCAGTCCTACCGGCTGCTTCCCGGCTCAGATCCTTCGGGATGGGAACCGGTGCCGGGCAACGTGATCAGCAACGAACATCATCGGTTGACGGCAGATCCGGATCGCGGCGGCGGCATCACGTCGTGGTCGTGTGACGGCCGGGAGATGATCGTCGAGGGCGGGCTGGGCAACCAGCTGGCCGTCTACGACGAATACCCCAAGCACCCGCAATCCGGTGAGGGTCCATGGCATCTGGTGCCCAGCGGCAACCTGTTCACCTCCGCGGTGGCCCGCGACGTGAGCGTGCAGGCCTACCGCGGACCGCTGGGGGAGCGGCTGGTGGTATCCGGGCGGATCCGAAATGTGTTGTCCTACACCCAGACCCTCACGCTGTGGCACGGGGTGGACCGGGTGGACTGTTCCACCACGATCGACGAGTTCACCGGCGTCGACCACCTACTGCGGCTGCGCTGGCCGTGTCCGATACCCGGCGCCATGCCGGTGGCCGAGGTGGCCGACGCGGTGATCGGCCGCGGCTTCGGCCTGCTGCATGAGCCCAGCGGCCGCTCGGTGGACACCGCGCGCTACGAGTGGACGCTGGACACGTCGGCCAACCGTTGGTTCGGGCTGTCGGCCACCGCCCGGATCAGCGTCGGTGAAGCCGGGCAGGCGATCTCGGTCGCGGAGGTGATCACCGATGGCACCCCGGCGCGGGAGCTGATGGTCGCGTTGGTGCGCGCCGGCGTCACCGCCACCTGTTCGGACGCCGACGGGCCGCGCTACGGCAACCTCGCCGTCGACTCCAACCTGCCCGATGTCCGGATCGCCCTCGGCGGCCCGGAACGCAACGCCTTCACCCGCACGGTGCTGGCCGCCGCCGATCCGGCCTACACCGCTGAGCTGCAACGCCAACTCGACTCGGATGGCCGGGCCCGGGTGTGGGTGCCCGCGGAGAAACCGCTGACGCAGATCTGGGTTCCCGGGGCCGATCTGAGCGGCGAACGCGACCTGGCGGTGCTGGTGGTCGCCGGCGACGACCTCGAGCGCGAGATCGCCCGGCTGGCCGAAGATCTGTCGGACGCCGAGATCACCGTGGACCAGCAGACGCCGGTGGACATGCCGCCGTTCGAGGCGCGCACCGTCGCGCTGATCAACCGCGGCGTGCCCAGCTTCGCCGTCGACACCGCCGGCACCCTGCACACCGCGCTGATGCGGTCCTGCACCGGCTGGCCCTCGGCCGCGTGGGAAGACGACCCGCGCCGAACCGCCCCCGACGGCAGCGCATTTGCGCTGCAGCACTGGACCCACACCTTCGACTACGCCCTGGTGGCCGCCGACGGCGACTGGCGCCAGGCGCAGATCCCTTCGCGCAGCGCCGAATTCGCCGACCCGCTGCAGGCCGTGGTGACCGGCGGCGGTGACGGCCCGCTGCCGGCAACGGGTTCACTGCTGCGCCTGGACCCGTCCGGCGCGGTGGGCCTGGGGGCGCTCAAAGCTGCGGGCAACCCGACGCCGCGCGGCAGCGCCCAACCCGTCGACCCGAAGACGTGGACGCTGCGGCTGGTGGAGACCCACGGAGCCGACGCCGCGGTCACGCTGAGCAGCGACCTGGGCCCGATTCAGGTGCTGGGCCGCGCGGATCTGCTGGAGCAGCCCCGCGAACACCCCGACCCCGAGTGGTTGCACGGCTACGAGATCGCCACCGTCACCGCCCGCCTCGACGTCGAACATGCCGGCGTCGCGGGTCCGTTGGCGCCGGAAACCGAAGCAGCCCAACCGCTTTACGCCCGATACTGGTTGCACAACCGCGGCCCGGCGCCGCTGGGCGGCCTCCCGGTGACCCCGGCACTGCATCCGCATCGGCTCGACGCACAGCCCGGCGAGCAGCTGAACCTGGAATTGAGCGTGGCCAGCGACTGCATCGACGCGCCGCTGTCGGGGGTGCTGACCTGGCAGTGCCCGCCGGGCTGGGACAGCCCGACGTCGGACCCGGTGCGACTGGGCCCGGGGGAGTACGCGCACACCGCCGCAACCGTCACGGTCCCCGCCGACGCCCCGCCGGGGCTGTATCCGATCCGGGCGCGCTGCGACATCACCGGGGACGTTCCGGCGTCGTGGCGGCAACCGGTCGAAGACGTGGCGGTGGTGCGCGTCGGCGATCCCGGCACCGACCGGCTGCTCTACGTCGACGGCCTGTCCGAGGTCGCGGTGGCCGCCGGGCAGTCCGGCCGGCTGCGCGTCACCGTCGGCACCGACGCCTACGCCGACCTGGCCGTGGAGGCACACCTGGTCAGCCCGTGGGGTACCTGGGAGTGGGCCGGGCCGGCCGCAGTGGGTGCGGTGGTCCCGGCCCGGGGCAGCGTCGAACTGGAGTTCACGCTGAACCCGCCGGCGTGGGCGACCCCGGGCACCTGGTGGGCCCTGGTCCGGGTCGGCGGAGCGGGCGCCCTGGTCTACTCGCCGGCGGTGCAACTGGCGGTGCGGGCATCCGAGACGGTGGGAGTCGACTGATGGCCGAGACGCTGGCTCTGGACGTCGGCGGCACCAAGATCGCCGCCGGCCTGGTCGCCGACGACGGGACCCTGTCCTATGCCACCACCCGGCCCACCCGCGGCGATCAGAGCGCCGAGGTGGTCTGGTCGGTGGTCGCCGAGCTGATCGACGACGTGCTGGCCCACGCCGCGTCCCCGGTACGCGCGGTCGGAATCGGCTCGGCGGGACCGATCGACGTGAACGCCGGGACGGTCAGCCCGGTCAACATCGGCGGCTGGCGCGAGTTCGACCTGCGCGACAGGGTGGCCGCCGCGGTGCCCGGGGTGCCGGTGCGCCTCGGCGGCGACGGCCTGTGCATGGCCCTGGCCGAGCATCGGTTCGGCGCCGGCCGCGGCACCGCCTCGATGCTGGGCATGGTGGTCTCCACCGGGGTGGGCGGCGGCCTGGTACTCGACGGCGCCCCGTTTGCGGGCCGCACCGGCAATGCCGGGCACGTCGGGCACGTCGTCGTCGACCCGGACGGGCAGCAGTGCCGCTGCGGCGGCCGGGGCTGCGTGGAGACCATCGCCTCGGGTCCGGCGATGGCCCGCTGGGCGCTGTCCGACGGGTGGACACCGGAAGGCCCGGACGCTGACGCCCGGGCGCTGGGCGAGGCCGCCGAGGCCGGAGACCCGGTGGCGCTGAGGGCTTTTGCGCGTGGCACCAGCGCACTCGCGGCCATGATCGCCTCGGTGGCGGCGGTGTGCGACCTGGATCTGGTGGTGATCGGCGGTGGCGTCGCCAACTCCGGCGCGCTGCTGTTCGGCCCGCTGCGGGCCGCGCTGCGCGAGTACGCGCGCCTGGACTTTCTGGCCGGGCTTCAGGTGGTGCCCGCCGAACTCGGCGGGCAGGCGGGCCTGGTGGGGGCGGGGGCGTTGGCCAACTTGGCGTGAGGCGCGCCGCGGACTTACACGATGCTCACTTCGTGCCTCCGAAGCCTCGGCCGGGGATCCATCGGAGCGGGACGTCGAGGGCGTCGTAGAGGCCGGGTTCGGCGGCGACGAGCCAGTCGAGAGCACCGACGAGGCGGCCCACCGCGGTGGCATTGCCGCCCTCGGAGCGGTTGCCGTTCTCGGTGGCCTCGACGGTCACCTCCAGGCGGGGGCTGCCTTCGATGATGACGCGGTGGGCACCGTCTTCGCCGGCCGGCGGCTGCGGCCAGTCGGGCGCACACGACGGGTGAATGCGGGTCACGTGTTCGATGACGATGCGGGCCTCGCCGTCGACGATGCCCTGGACCTCGAACCGGACGGCGCCCTGGGTGCCCGCCTCGAAGTCGCCCATCGCGGCGGTGGTGACGGTGGTGTCGAGGGCGCGGCGTTCGACGTGCTCGCGTACGTCGTCCAGTTCGATGCCCAGCGCGCGGGCGATCAGCCGGATCTGCCCGCCCCACACCATCGCCGGGACGGTCGCCATCAGCATCGGCGGCTCGTAGTCGAGCGGGTGGCCCATGCCGACCAGGTGGCGGACGGAGTCCGGCTGGTCATAGGTCGTGTAGTCGAAGATCTCCTGGCAGCGGATCCCGTCGACGCGGGCGGTGAGCCCGCTGATGAGCAGCGGCAGGACGTCGTTGCCCCAGCCGGGGTCGATGCCGGACACGAACAGCGATCCGCCACCGTCGGCGATGGCCTGCTCGACGGGGGTGCGTACTTCGGGCGGGGCGCTGCGGTGGTCGTAGAGGGCGTAGAGGGACGGCGTCACGACGACGGCGCCGGCGCGGATCGCGCGGCAGATGTCGGCGAGGGCGTCGTCGGGGCGGATGTCGCCGGAGGCGGCGTAGACGACGGCGCGGGGGCCGGCGGCGAGGACGGCTTCGACGTCGTCGGTGGCGGCGACGCCGACCGTGCGGCCGAGTCCGCCGAGGTCTCCCGCGTCGCGGCCGACCTTGGCCGGATCATGCACGATGACGTGCGCGAGTTCGAGTGCCGGGTGGGCGTCGACGGCGCGGATGGCCAGCCGTCCGACGTTCCCGGTGCCCCAGACGACGGTCGAAATCGTGTCGGTCATCACAGGAGGCTAGCAAGCGATTGGTTGGTCAGCGGGCGAGGTGGATGCGCCCCCAGTCGCACAGGCCGGCCAGCACCGGAGCCAGCGTCCGTCCGTACTCGGAGATCGAGTAGTGCACGCACGGCGGCACTGTGCCGGCGTCGTGGCGCTCGATGATCCCGTCGGCGACCAGTTCGTGCAGGTGCCGGATGAGCATGCGTTCGGTGATGCCGCCGATGCTGCGCCGCAGCTCGGCGGTGCGCATCGGCCCGTCCGTCAGCCGCCACAGAATGGTGCCCTTCCAGCGGCCGTTGATGACCGAGAGTGCGGCATCGATCGGACAGTCACTGACGAATGTTTTCGATGCCGCCACCAGCGCTCCTTATGCTGACTTATTTGTCAGTACCTTGTTTTTTGTCAGCATAACGCTCATAGTCGGCCGCTATGACGGAAGTTCTGGAAATTCTCGCGATAGTGCTGGTCGGGACCCTGGTGGGTTCGGAGTTCGCGGTGGCGGCGTTCGTTCGCCCAATCCTGGAGCGGCTGCCCGACGACGCCTTCTGGGCCGCCCGCGGTGACGGCGCCGGGCGGCTGGGGAAGGTGATGCCGTTCTGGTACCTGGCCTCGTTCGCGCTGCTGGCGGCGGTCGGCGTCGTCACCGACTCGCAGCGTTGGCTTGTCGGTGTGGCCGCAGCCCTGATGGTGGCCGTCGTGCTGCTGTCGGTGGTGGTACTGGTGCCGATCAACAACAAGATTGCCGCGTGGCACAGCGTCGACGACGTGTCGCGTGAGCTGGCGGCCCGGTGGGACCGGCTGCACTGGGTGCGGGTCGCGCTGTTGGCCGCGGCCTTCGTGCTGCTGTTGGTCGGTGTCCTCCAACCAGGAGGATGAAGCGCGGTTTTGCCCGGAGCACGATTGGCACGCTATGGTGTCTCCCGATCCACCGAAGACCGTCGGTCACCGAGCAATCGGTTGAAGGTCCGGGAACATCCCGGCGGCCCACGCAGGAGGACGAGGCACCGCACTCATTGTGACGCCCCGACCGCATCCTGCGTCGGGGCGTCTTTCGTTCTCCGGTGGGCACCAGATACATCGACACCAGGAGGTATGCATGGCGAAGGCTGACAAGGCCGGCGCCGTCGCGGAGATCGTCGAGCAGTTCAAGGACTCGACCGCCACCGTGATCACCGAGTACCGCGGCCTGACCGTTGCCAACCTGGCGGAGTTGCGACGCTCCCTCGCCGGCTCGGCCACCTACGCGGTCGCGAAGAACACGCTGGTCAAGCGCGCTGCGGCCGAGGCCGGCGTGGAGGGTCTCGACGAGCTGTTCGCCGGCCCGACGGCGATCGCGTTCGTCCGGGGCGAGCCCGTCGACGCCGCCAAGGCCATCAAGAAGTTCGCCAAGGACCACAAGGCGCTGGTCATCAAGGGCGGCTACATGGACGGTCACGCGCTGACCGTCGCCGAGGTGGAGCGCATCGCCGACCTGGAGTCGCGCGAGGTGCTGCTGGCCAAGCTGGCCGGCGCGATGAAGGGCAACATGGCCAAGGCCGCCGGCCTGTTCGCCGCCCCGGCTTCGCAGATGGCGCGCCTTGCCGCGGCACTGCAGGAGAAGAAGCCCGCCTCGGAAGAAGCATCGGCGGTGGCTGCGGCCCCGGCCGAAGCACCTGCCGAGGCTCCCGCCGACGAGGCCCCCGAGGCCCCCGAGGCCGAAGCAACGACCGAGACCGAGGCACCGGCGGAGTCCGCCGAGGCTGCGGCCGAGACCGAATAACCCCAACTTCCTTACCGGAACTCAGAAAGGACCGAAATCATGGCCAAAATCTCTACCGACGAACTGCTCGACGTCTTCAAGGAAATGACCCTGCTGGAGCTGTCGGACTTCGTCAAGAAGTTCGAAGAGACCTTCGAGGTCACCGCTGCGGCTCCGGTCGCCGTCGCCGCTGCCGGCGCCGCTCCGGCCGCTGCCGAGGCGGGCGAGGAGCAGTCCGAGTTCGACGTCATCCTGGAGTCGGCCGGCGAGAAGAAGATCGGCGTCATCAAGGTGGTCCGCGAGGTCGTCTCCGGCCTGGGCCTCAAGGAGGCCAAGGACCTGGTCGACAGCGCTCCCAAGCCGCTGCTGGAGAAGGTCGCCAAGGAGGCGGCCGAGGAGGCCAAGGCCAAGCTCGAGGCCGCCGGCGCCACCGTCACCGTCAAGTAGTTTTCGACTACAGCCAAAACCCCCGGAACCCGCGTGGTTCCGGGGGTTTTCGCTGTACCGTCCCCACGACGCCCGAAGCAACAGTGTCATGAGGAGCCGGCGATGCCAGCGGTGCGCGAAGCGAACCCGTATCTGGAAGGCGTGATGGGTCCGGTGCCCGCCGAGCTCACCGCCACCGAACTGAAGGTCACCGGGCGGATCCCGGACTACCTCGACGGCCGCTACCTGCGCAACGGACCCAACCCGGTGGCCGAGGTCGATCCGGCCACCTACCACTGGTTCACCGGCGATCCGATGGTGCACGGCGTGGCCCTCGGCGACGGACAGGCGCACTGGTATCGCAACCGCTGGATACGCACCCCGGCGGTCTGCGCCGCACTCGGCGAACCGCGCCCTGCCCGGATCGACGTGCGGGCCGGCATGCAGTCCGTCGGCCCCAACACCAATGTGCTCGGTCACGCCGGCAAGACGCTCGCGCTGGTGGAGGGCGGCGTCGCCAACTACGAGCTCACCGAGGAACTCGACACGGTGGGCACCTGCGACTTCGACGGCACCCTGTCGGGCGGCTACACCGCGCACCCGCACCGCGACCGCATCACCGGCGAACTGCACGCGGTGTCGTACTCGTTCGCGCGCGGCAACACCGTGCAGTACTCGGTGATCGACACCGCCGGGCGGGCCCGGCGCACCGTCGACATCAAGGTCACCGGGTCGCCGATGATGCACGACTTCTCACTCACCGATAAGTACGTGGTGGTCTACGACCTGCCGGTCACCTTCGACTCCGCGCAGGTGCTGCCGGTGAGCATGCCGCGCTGGCTCAAGGCGCCGGCCCGGATGGTGCTCAGCAGCCTGGTCGGGCGGGTCCGGATGCCCAGCCCGGTCACCGCGATGGTCAACCGCGACACCAGGCCGCCGGGTGGGTTGCCGTACTCGTGGAACCCCGGCTACCCGGCGCGCATCGGGGTGATGCCCCGCGAGGGTGAAGCGCAGGTGCGCTGGTACGACGTCGAGCCCTGCTACGTCTTCCACCCGCTCAACGCCTACTCCGAGGTCTCGCCGGCCGGGCAGGAACTGCTGGTGCTCGACGTGGTGCGCTACGCGAAGGTGTTCGACGTGGACCGCCGCGGCCCCGGTGACGCCCCACCCACCCTGGACCGCTGGACCATCAACCTCGACACCGGCGCGGTCGGCACCGAGGCCCGCGACGACCGCCCGCAGGAGTTCCCCCGGATCAACGAGGAGCTGCTGGGCGCCGAGCACCGCTACGCCTACACCGTCGGGATCACCGGCGGCTTCATCGGTGACACCCAGGACGAGATGTCGACCGTGCTCTACAAGCACGACTACGCGACCGGGTCGGCGACCACGGCAGGACTGGACCCGCAGCTGGTGCTCGGTGAGATGTCCTTCGTGCCGCGCCCCGGTGGTGTGGGCGAGGACGACGGAATCTTGATCGGAACGGGCCACCACCGCGGCGACGACGAGGGTCAACTGATCATCCTCGACGCGGCGACCTGCGAGTCCGTTGCGACCGTGCACCTACCGCAGCGGGTGCCGATGGGTTTCCACGGCAATTGGACACCGGCGCACTGAGGCAGACCGCCGATACGGGTCGCATCGGTGCGCTACAGTGGCCCAAGCCACACGCAGGTAGGTGGCATTACGAGACATTGCGGAAGGACCTCCACCAATGGGTGTCGCCATCGAGGTAAACGGGCTGACCAAGTCCTTCGGATCCGCCCGGATCTGGGAAGACGTCACGTTGACGATCCCCGAGGGCGAGGTCAGCGTCATGCTGGGCCCGTCGGGTACCGGCAAGTCGGTGTTTCTGAAGTCGCTGATCGGCCTGCTGCGCCCGGAGCGCGGTTCGATCGTGATCGACGGGACCGACATCCTGCAGTGTTCGGCCAAGGAGCTCTACGAGATCCGCACGCTGTTCGGTGTGCTGTTCCAGGACGGCGCGCTGTTCGGCTCGATGAACATCTACGACAACACCGCCTTCCCGCTGCGCGAGCACACCAAGAAGTCCGAGAAGGAAATCCGTGACATCGTCATGGAGAAGCTCGACCTGGTCGGTATGCCCAACGACGGCTACAAGTTCCCCGGCGAGATCTCCGGTGGTATGCGCAAGCGCGCCGGCCTGGCCCGCGCCCTGGTGCTGGACCCGAAGATCATCCTGGTCGACGAGCCGGACTCCGGTCTGGACCCGGTCCGCACCGCCTACCTCAGCCAGCTGCTGATCGACATCAACGCCCAGATCGACGCCACCATCTTGATCGTTACGCACAACATCAACGTCGTGCGTACCGTGCCGGACAACATCGGCATGCTCTACCGCAAGAAGCTGGTCATGTTCGGCCCGCGTGAGGTGTTGCTGACCAGCGAGGAGCCGGCCGTCAAGCAGTTCCTCAACGGCCGTCGTATCGGTCCCATCGGCATGTCCGAGGAGAAGGACCAGGCGACCGCGGCCGCCGAGCAGGCGGCCATCGACGCCGGCCACGCCGACGGCGGCGTCGACGAGGTGGAGGGCGTGCCGCCGCAGATCGTCGCCAGCCCCGGGATGCCGGAGCGCAAGGCGGTCGGGCGTCGCCAGGCCCGGGTGCGCGAGATCCTGCACACCCTGCCGGCCAACGCCCAAGCCGTCATCCGCGACGAACTGGAGGGCACCCACAAGTTCGCGGTGCACGACTTCCCCACCGACGACGCGCCCACCGCGTCTATCCCGGCGCAGAGCTGATTGTTTGCCCGACTGTCCCGTGTCGGCTCTTGACGGACGGACCTAAACGGTCCAATCTGGTCAACAACGTTCCCACGGGGCTCCGGCGGAAGCCAGCCAGCACCTAGAGGGGCCCGGGACGCCGGTGTTGAGGAATGCGTGAGCCTGCGCTATTGTTGGACGTTGCGCTGGCTTCCTCCTGCCCACCCTTACCTGCACCCGACACTGCAGTACCAGCCTTGAGTCTCGTTCAAGGTTGTGACCTCGTGGTTTGGCTGTGCGTGAGACCGGACTAGAGCGTTCGCCAGCCGAACCAACGGTCGATATTTCGCAGCGAACGGGGTCTGGTGAGAGCCGGGACCCGCTGGCCGCATTAGGTGCTGGAAGGACGCATCTTGGCAGTCTCCCGCCAGAGCAAGAAGAACGCTTCAGGTACTACCTCCGAAAATTCCCCGAACAGTTCCGTGCCGGGAGCCCCCGAGCGGGTCTCCTTCGCCAAGCTGCGCGAACCGCTGGAGGTCCCGGGTCTGCTGGATGTGCAGACCGATTCGTTCCAGTACCTGATCGGTGCGCCGGAATGGCGCGAGAAGGTCACCGCGCTGACCGGCAACGCACCCAAGGGTGGCCTCGAAGAGGTGCTCGAGGAGCTGTCGCCGATCGAGGACTTCTCCGGCTCGATGTCGCTGTCGTTCTCCGACCCGCGGTTCGACGAGGTCAAGGCGCCGGTCGAGGAATGCCGCGACAAGGACATGACCTATGCGGCCCCGCTGTTCGTCACCGCGGAGTTCATCAACAACAACACCGGTGAGATCAAGAGCCAGACGGTGTTCATGGGTGACTTCCCGATGATGACCGAGAAGGGCACCTTCATCATCAACGGCACCGAGCGTGTCGTGGTCTCCCAGCTGGTGCGTTCGCCGGGCGTGTACTTCGACGCCAGCATCGACAAGTCCACCGAGAAGACGCTGCACTCGGTCAAGGTGATCCCGGGCCGTGGCGCCTGGCTGGAGTTCGACGTCGACAAGCGCGACCTGGTCGGTGTCCGCATCGACCGCAAGCGTCGCCAGCCGGTCACCATCTTGCTCAAGGCGCTGGGCTGGACCTCCGAGCAGATCCGCGAGCGCTTCGGCTTCTCCGAGATCATGATGTCGACGCTGGAGAAGGACACCGCCGCCAGCCCCGACGAGGCGCTGCTGGACATCTACCGCAAGCTGCGGCCGGGCGAGCCCCCCACCAAGGAGTCCGCGCAGACCCTGCTGGAGAACCTGTTCTTCAAGGAGAAGCGCTACGACCTGGCCCGGGTGGGTCGCTACAAGATCAACAAGAAGCTGGGCCTGCCGACGGCGCCTGTCACCGCCGGCACCGCGCCGACCACGTTGACCGAAGAGGACATCGTGGCCACCATCGAGTACCTGGTGCGGCTGCACCAGGCCGCTCAGGACGGCGTCACCACCACCATGACGGTGCCGGGCGGGGTCGAGGTTCCCGTCGAGGTCGACGACATCGACCACTTCGGCAACCGCCGGCTGCGCACCGTGGGCGAGCTGATCCAGAACCAGATCCGGGTCGGACTGTCCCGGATGGAGCGTGTGGTCCGCGAGCGGATGACCACCCAGGACGTCGAGGCCATCACGCCGCAGACCCTGATCAACATCCGCCCGGTGGTCGCCGCCATCAAGGAGTTCTTCGGCACCAGCCAGCTCTCCCAGTTCATGGACCAGAACAACCCGCTGTCGGGCCTGACCCACAAGCGTCGCCTGTCGGCGCTGGGCCCGGGTGGTCTGTCCCGTGAGCGGGCCGGCCTGGAGGTCCGCGACGTGCACCCGTCGCACTACGGCCGGATGTGTCCGATCGAGACCCCGGAAGGCCCGAACATCGGGCTGATCGGTTCGTTGTCGGTGTACGCCCGGGTCAACCCGTTCGGCTTCATCGAGACGCCGTACCGCAACGTCGTCGACGGCGTCGTCACCGACGACATCGAGTACCTGACCGCCGACGAGGAGGACCGTCACGTCGTGGCGCAGGCCAACTCGCCGACCGATGACCAGGGTCGTTTCCTTGAGGACCGCGTCCTGGTCCGCCGCAAGGGCGGCGAGGTCGACTACGTGCCGTCGGCCGAGGTCGACTACATGGACGTCTCACCGCGCCAGATGGTGTCGGTGGCTACGGCCATGATCCCGTTCCTGGAGCACGACGACGCCAACCGTGCCCTGATGGGTGCCAACATGCAGCGTCAGGCGGTTCCGCTGGTGCGCAGCGAGGCGCCGCTGGTGGGTACCGGCATGGAGCTGCGGGCCGCGATCGACGCCGGCGACGTGATCGTCGCCGACAAGGCCGGTGTCATCGAGGAGGTGTCCGCCGACTACGCCACCGTGATGGCCGACGACGGGACGCGGCAGACCTACCGGATGCGCAAGTTCAACCGGTCCAACCACGGCACCTGCGCCAACCAGCGTCCGATCGTCGACGCCGGCCAGCGGGTCGAGGTCGGCCAGGTGATCGCGGACGGTCCGTGCACCGACAACGGCGAGATGGCCCTGGGCAAGAACCTGCTCGTGGCGATCATGCCGTGGGAGGGGCACAACTACGAGGACGCGATCATCCTGTCCAACAGGCTGGTCGAGGAGGACACGCTGACCTCGATCCACATCGAGGAGCACGAGATCGACGCCCGCGACACCAAGCTGGGCGCCGAGGAGATCACCCGGGACATCCCGAACGTCTCCGATGAGGTGCTGGCAGACCTCGACGAGCGCGGCATCGTCCGCATCGGCGCCGAGGTCCGCGACGGCGACATCCTGGTTGGCAAGGTCACGCCGAAGGGCGAGACCGAGCTGACTCCCGAGGAGCGGCTGCTGCGCGCGATCTTCGGCGAGAAGGCCCGCGAAGTCCGCGACACCTCGCTGAAGGTGCCGCACGGCGAGTCCGGCAAGGTCATCGGCATCCGGGTGTTCTCCCGCGAGGACGACGACGAGCTGCCCGCCGGGGTCAACGAGCTGGTGCGCGTCTACGTCGCGCAGAAGCGCAAGATCTCCGACGGTGACAAGCTGGCCGGTCGTCACGGCAACAAGGGCGTCATCGGCAAGATCCTGCCGGCCGAGGACATGCCGTTCCTGCCGGACGGCACCCCGGTCGACATCATCCTGAACACCCACGGTGTGCCCCGTCGTATGAACATCGGTCAGATTCTGGAGACCCACCTGGGCTGGATCGCCAAGACCGGCTGGGACATCAATGTCGCAGGCGGAGTACCGGATTGGGCCGACAAGCTGCCCGAGGAGCTGTACGCCGCAGGGCCCGACACCCGCACCGCCACCCCGGTGTTCGACGGTGCCCAGGAGGCCGAGCTGCAGGGCCTGCTGGCCTCGACGCTGGCCAACCGCGACGGCGAGGTCATGGTCAACGCCGACGGCAAGGCCATGCTGTTCGACGGGCGCTCCGGTGAGCCGTTCCCGTACCCGGTGACCGTCGGCTACATGTACATCATGAAGCTGCACCACCTGGTGGACGACAAGATCCACGCCCGTTCCACCGGCCCGTACTCGATGATCACCCAGCAGCCGCTGGGCGGTAAGGCGCAGTTCGGTGGCCAGCGGTTCGGTGAGATGGAGTGCTGGGCGATGCAGGCCTACGGTGCGGCGTACACGCTGCAGGAGCTGCTCACCATCAAGTCCGACGACACCGTGGGCCGCGTCAAGGTCTACGAGGCGATCGTCAAGGGCGAGAACATCCCCGAGCCGGGCATTCCGGAGTCCTTCAAGGTGCTGCTCAAAGAGCTGCAGTCGCTGTGCCTCAACGTCGAGGTGCTGGCGAAGGACGGTGCGGCGATCGAGCTGCGCGAAGGTGAGGACGAGGACCTGGAGCGGGCTGCAGCCAACCTGGGAATCAACTTGTCCCGCAACGAATCCGCTTCGGTGGAAGACCTCGCTTAATTTCTAGCTACTAAACCCGCAAGGGGAAAGGGAGTTACGTGCTCGACGTCAACTTCTTCGATGAGCTCCGCATCGGCCTGGCCACCGCGGAGGACATCCGGCAATGGTCCTACGGTGAGGTCAAGAAGCCGGAAACGATCAACTACCGCACGCTCAAGCCCGAGAAGGACGGCCTGTTCTGCGAGAAGATCTTCGGACCGACTCGCGACTGGGAGTGCTACTGCGGCAAGTACAAGCGCGTGCGCTTCAAGGGCATCATCTGTGAGCGCTGTGGCGTCGAGGTGACCCGCGCCAAGGTGCGTCGTGAGCGGATGGGCCACATCGAGTTGGCCGCACCGGTCACCCACATCTGGTACTTCAAGGGCGTACCGTCGCGGTTGGGCTACCTGCTCGACCTGGCGCCGAAGGATCTCGAGAAGATCATCTACTTCGCCGCCTACGTCATCACCGCCGTCGACACCGAGATGCGGCACAACGAGCTGTCCACGCTCGAAGCCGAGATGGTCGTCGAGAAGAAGGCCGTCGAGGACCAGCGCGACGCCGACCTGGAGGCTCGCGCCCAGAAGCTCGAGGCCGACATGGCCGAGCTGGAGGCCGAGGGTGCCAAGGCCGACGTGAAGCGCAAGGTCCGCGACGGCGGCGAGCGTGAGATGCGCCAGCTGCGCGACCGGGCCGGCCGTGAGCTGGACCGCCTGGACAACATCTGGGACACCTTCGTCAAGCTGGCTCCCAAGCAGCTGATCATCGACGAGACCGTGTACCGCGAGCTGGTGGACCGCTACGGCGAGTACTTCACCGGTGCCATGGGTGCCGAGTCGATCCAGAAGCTGATCGAGACCTTCGACATCGACGCCGAGGCCGAGTCGCTGCGCGACACCATCAAGAACGGCAAGGGGCAGAAGAAGCTCCGTGCCCTCAAGCGCCTCAAGGTGGTCGCGGCGTTCCAGATGTCGGGTAACTCCCCGATGGGCATGGTGCTCAACGCGGTTCCGGTGATCCCGCCGGAGCTGCGCCCGATGGTGCAGCTCGACGGTGGCCGCTTCGCCACCTCCGACCTCAACGACCTGTACCGCCGGGTGATCAACCGCAACAACCGGCTCAAGCGACTGATCGATCTGGGTGCGCCTGAGATCATCGTCAACAACGAGAAGCGGATGCTGCAGGAATCCGTCGACGCGCTGTTCGACAACGGCCGTCGCGGCCGGCCGGTGACCGGCCCGGGCAACCGTCCGCTGAAGTCGCTGAGCGACCTGCTCAAGGGCAAGCAGGGCCGGTTCCGGCAGAACCTGCTCGGCAAGCGCGTCGACTACTCGGGCCGTTCGGTCATCGTGGTCGGCCCGCAGCTCAAGCTGCACCAGTGCGGTCTGCCCAAGCTGATGGCACTGGAGTTGTTCAAGCCGTTCGTGATGAAGCGTCTGGTGGACCTCAACCACGCGCAGAACATCAAGAGTGCCAAGCGAATGGTGGAGCGGCAGCGGCCCCAGGTGTGGGACGTCCTCGAAGAGGTCATCGCCGAGCACCCGGTGCTGCTCAACCGTGCACCCACCCTGCACCGCCTGGGTATCCAGGCCTTCGAGCCGCAGCTGGTGGAGGGCAAGGCCATTCAGCTGCACCCGCTGGTGTGTGAGGCCTTCAACGCCGACTTCGACGGTGACCAGATGGCCGTGCACCTTCCGCTGTCCGCGGAGGCGCAGGCCGAGGCTCGCATCCTGATGCTGTCGAGCAACAACATCCTGTCGCCGGCCTCGGGTCGACCGCTGGCCATGCCGCGGCTGGACATGGTGACCGGCTTGTACTACCTGACCACCGAGATCGACGGTGACACAGGCGAATATGTGCCTGCCGCCAAGGACCGCCCGGAGCACGGCGTGTACGCCTCGCCGGCCGAGGCGATCATGGCCGTGGACCGCGGTGCGCTGAGCGTGCGGGCCAAGATCAAGGTGCGTCTGGACCAGCTGCGGCCGCCGGCCGAGATCGAGACCGAGCTGTTCGGCCGCAACGGCTGGCGTCCGGGTGATGCCTGGATGGCCGAGACCACGCTGGGCCGGGTGCTGTTCAACGAGCTGCTGCCGACCGGGTATCCGTTCGTCAACAAGCAGATGCACAAGAAGGTTCAGGCCGTCATCATCAACGACCTGGCCGAGCGCTACCCGATGATCGTGGTCGCCCAGACCGTGGACAAGCTCAAGGACGCCGGTTTCCACTGGGCCACCCGTTCGGGTGTCACGGTCTCGATGGCCGACGTGCTGGTGCCGCCGCGCAAGAAGGAGATCCTGGACTCCTACGAGGACCGCGCCGACAAGGTCGAAAAGCAGTTCCAGCGTGGTGCTCTCAACCATGACGAGCGCAACGAGGCACTGGTGGAGATCTGGAAGGAAGCCACCGAAGAGGTGGGTAAGGCGCTGGAGGAGCACTACCCCGATGACAACCCGATCATCACGATTGTGAAGTCGGGTGCCACCGGTAACTTCACCCAGACCCGCACCCTGGCCGGCATGAAGGGCCTGGTGACCAACCCCAAGGGTGAGTTCATCCCGCGCCCGATCAAGTCCTCCTTCCGTGAGGGCCTGACCGTGCTGGAGTACTTCATCAACACCCACGGTGCTCGAAAGGGCTTGGCGGACACCGCGTTGCGTACCGCCGACTCGGGGTACCTGACCCGTCGTCTGGTGGACGTCTCGCAGGACGTGATCGTGCGTGAGCACGACTGCGGCACCGAGCGCGGCATCATGGTGGAGTTGGCCGAGACCCAGGCCGACGGTTCGCTGATCCGCGACCCGTTCATCGAAACCTCCGCGTACGCCCGCACTTTGGCGGTCGACGCGGTCGACGCCAAGGGCAATGTGGTCGTCGAGCGCGGCCACGACCTGGGCGACCCGTCGATCGACGCCCTGCTGGGTGCGGGCATCTCGCAGGTGAAGGTGCGCTCGGTGCTGACCTGCGCCACCGGCACCGGCGTCTGCGCCACCTGCTACGGCCGGTCGATGGCCACCGGCAAGCTGGTCGACATCGGCGAGGCCGTCGGCATCGTCGCCGCCCAGTCCATCGGTGAACCCGGTACCCAGCTGACCATGCGTACTTTCCACCAGGGTGGCGTCGGTGATGACATCACCGGTGGTCTGCCGCGTGTGCAGGAGCTGTTCGAGGCCCGGATCCCGCGTGGCAAGGCGCCGATCGCCGACGTCGCCGGACGGGTCCGTCTCGAAGAGGGCGACAAGTTCTACAAGATCACCATCGTGCCGGACGACGGCGGCGAGGAAGTGGTCTACGACAAGTTGCCCAAGCGTCAGCGCCTGCGCGTGTTCAAGCACGAGGACGGCTCCGAGCGACTGCTTGGCGATGGCGACCATGTCGAGGTCGGCCAACAGCTCATGGAGGGCTCGGCCGACCCGCACGAGGTGCTGCGGGTTCAGGGCCCCCGCGAGGTGCAGATCCACCTCGTCAAGGAGGTTCAGCAGGTCTATCGGGCCCAGGGTGTGTCGATCCACGACAAGCACATCGAGGTCATCGTCCGGCAGATGCTGCGCCGCGTCACGATCATCGACTCCGGTGCCACCGAATTCCTGCCCGGTTCGCTGACCGAGCGGGCCGAGTTCGAGACCGAGAACCGTCGCGTGGTGGCCGAGGGCCTCGAGCCGGCGGCCGGACGTCCGGTGCTGATGGGTATCACCAAGGCGTCGCTGGCCACCGACTCGTGGCTGAGTGCGGCGTCGTTCCAGGAGACCACCCGTGTGCTGACCGATGCGGCGATCAACTGCCGCAGCGACAAGCTGCAGGGTCTGAAGGAGAACGTGATCATCGGAAAGCTGATCCCGGCCGGTACCGGGATCAACCGCTACCGCAACATCGCGGTGCAGCCGACCGAGGAGGCCCGGGCCGCTGCGTACACGATCCCGTCCTACGAGGATCAGTACTACAGCCCGGACTTCGGTGCCGCCACCGGTGCCGCCGTTCCGCTGGACGACTACGGCTACAGCGACTACCGGTAGTTTTCGACGAGGAAGGCCCCCGAGAATGCTCGGGGGCCTTTTTCGTGCCGGCTGACGTCCACTTCCAGGGTGCGTCGAGTGTGCGTTTTGGGTGGGATTTCGGTGCAACGACCTCTTAAAACGCACACTGGGGCACCCGGCTCAGGTTGCGTGCCGCGCGAACGCCAGGTTGCATCGTGGGTATGGGGGACGAGGTCACTCGCATCACCTACGGTCGCAACCAGCACCGGGCCTACCGGCGCAAGATTCAGCAGTGCCTCGATGCCTTCGAGACGATGCTGGCCCGCTACGGCTTCGACTGCGAAGCGCCGCTGACCGGTATGGAGATCGAGGGCAACCTGGTCGACGGCGACTACCAGCCGGTGATGGCGAATTCCGCGGTGCTCGCCGCCATCGACGATCCGGCGTACCAGCGTGAGCTGGGGGCCTACAACATCGAACTGAACCTGCCGCCGCGGCCGCTGCCCGGGCGCCAGGGCCTGCAGTTGGAGGCCGACCTGCGCGCCAGCCTCAACGTCGCCGACGCCAAGGCTCGCGGCAACGGTGCGCGCATCGTGATGATCGGCATCCTGCCGACCCTGATGCCCGACCACCTCGCCGGGGCCTGGATGAGCGACGCGGCGCGCTATGCCGCGCTCAACGATTCGGTGGTCGCCGCGCGCGGTGGGGACATCGCCATCGACATCGACGGCCCGGAACCGCTGAGGCTGCAGGCCGCATCGATCGCGCCGGAATCGGCGTGCACCAGCATGCAGCTGCACCTTCAGGTGTCGCCGGAAGAGTTCGCCGGCCACTGGAACGCCGCCCAGGTGCTGGCCGGCCCGCAGCTGGCGCTGGGCGCCAACTCCCCGTTCTTCTTCGGCCATCGGCTGTGGGCGGAGACCCGCGTCGAGCTGTTCTCCCAATCCACCGACACCCGCCCCGAGGAGCTCAAGAAGCAAGGGGTGCGCCCCAGGGTGTGGTTCGGGGAGCGGTGGATCGACTCGATCTTCGATCTGTTCGAGGAGAACGTGCGGTACTTCCCGCCGCTGCTTCCGGAGGTCTCCGACGAGGACCCCGCGACCGAGCTGGCGCGGGGACGCACCCCGCAGCTCCCGGAACTGCGCCTGCACAACGGCACGGTGTATCGCTGGAACCGGCCGGTCTACGACGTCGTCGACGGCAGGCCGCACCTGCGGGTGGAGAACCGGGTGCTCCCGTCCGGGCCGACCGTCGCCGACATGGTGGCCAACGCGCTGTTCTACTACGGGCTGGTGCGCCGGCTCACGGGTGAGCAACTACCGCTGTGGACCCGGATGAGCTTTGCGGCCGCTCACGAGAACTTTCGCCGCGCGGCCCGGCACGGGATGGGTGCACGGTTGCACTGGCCGGGCCTGGGGGAGGTGAGCGTGCCGGAGCTGACTCGGCGTGCGCTGCTGCCGCTGGCCCGCCAGGGCCTGGCGGATTGGGGCGTCGCAGCGGAGGTGGCCGAACGCTACCTGGGCATCATCGAGGGCCGGGTCGCCGCGCAGCGCAATGGCGCGACCTGGCAGGTGCTGACGGTGGCGGCGCTGCAAGAGCGGGGGCTGGGCCGGCGGGACGCGCTGGCCGAGATGCTGCGGCGATACTGCACGCACATGCACACCAACTCCCCGGTGCACACCTGGGAACTAAGCTGACGGCCGTGTTGATCGGATCTCATGTGCGCCCGGCCGATCCGCTGGCCGCCGCGCAGGCCGAGGGCGCCGACGTGGTGCAGATCTTCCTCGGCAACCCGCAGAGCTGGAAGCCGCCCAAACCCCGCGAGGACGCCGAGCTACTGCGTCGCGCGGCGCTGCCGATCTACGTGCACGCGCCCTACCTGATCAACGTGGCCTCGCCGAACAACAAGGTGCGCATCCCGTCGCGGAACGTGCTGCAGCAGACCTGCGATGCCGCCGCCGACATCGGCGCGGCAGCGGTGATCGTGCACGGCGGGCACGTCACCGCCGACGACTCCGACCCGCAGGCCGGGTTCGTCCGCTGGCGCAAGGCGCTGGACCAGTTGGAGACGACGGTTCCGGTGTACGTGGAGAACACCGCCGGCGGTGACCACGCGATGGCCCGGCGCTTCGACACCATCGCCAAGCTGTGGGACCACATCGGCGACACCGGTGTCGGGTTCTGCCTGGACACCTGCCACACCTGGGCGGCCGGGGAGTCTCTGCCCGATGCGGTGACGCGCATCAAGGCCATCACCGGGCGCATCGACCTGGTGCACTGCAACGACTCCAAGGATGCGGCCGGTTCGGGTCGCGACCGGCACGCCAACTTCGGCACCGGCCAGATCGACCCGGACCTGCTGCTGGCCGTCGTCAAAGCCGCCGGTGCCCCGGTGATCTGCGAGACCTCCGAGGAGGGACGCGCGGCCGACATCGCATTCCTCAAGGAGCGCGTCGGCTGATCGAGCCGTCTTCCCCAGCCGGACGAGTAGAGACCGTTCGCCTCGTTATGGCCTGTCAATCATCCAAAACGACTGATTTTCTCAACAATGAATGACAATTAGTTGGTGATGTGTTAAAAATTACTTGAGCCCGTCGAAGGGCCCAACAAGCTACGGCGGTCACGACCTGGAACCTCCCGACCTCGGGCCGTGACCGCCGTTTTAATTCTGATAACGTGCGTTAGTTACAACTCTTGTGCGAATGTTGAAACCCTGTAATACTCGGGCATGGCCGACACGCACATCGTCACCAACCAGGTCCCACCGCTGCAGGGCTACAACCCGGCGTCCTCGCCGGTGCTCATCGAGGCGCTGACCCGCGAGGGCGGGCAGTGGGGCGTCGACCAGGTCACCGACCTCGGCGCCATCTCCGGGTCCAAGCAGGCCCAGCGCTGGGCGGAGCTCGCCGACCGCAACCGGCCGATCCTGCACACCCACGACGTCGTCGGAAACCGCATCGACGAAGTGGAGTACGACCCGGGTTATCACGAGCTGATGCGCACTGCGATCGAGCACGGCCTGCACGCCGCGCCGTGGGCGGACCCGCGCCCGGGTGCACACGTGGTGCGCGCCGCGCAGACCGGCGTCTGGACCGTCGAGCCCGGTCACATGTGCCCGATCTCGATGACCTACGCCGTCGTCCCCGCGCTGCGCTACAACCAGGAACTGTCCAAGACCTACGAACCGCTGCTGACCAGCCGCGTCTACGACCCCGACCTGACGATCCCGGCGGACAAGGCCGGCCTCACCGCCGGCATGTCGATGACCGAGAAGCAGGGCGGTTCCGACGTGCGGGCCGGCACCACCCAGGCGGTGGCCAACGGTGACGGCAGCTACACCCTGACCGGGCACAAATGGTTCACCTCGGCACCCATGGGTGACATCTTCCTGGTGCTCGCACAGGCGCCCGGTGGGCTGAGCTGCTTCTTCCTGCCCAGGATTCTCCCCGACGGCACGCGTAACCGGATGCTGCTGCAGCGGCTCAAGGACAAGCTCGGCAACCACGCCAACGCCTCCAGTGAGGTCGAGTACGACGGCGCCACCGCCTGGCTGGTGGGCGAGGAGGGCCGCGGCGTCTCGGTCATCATCGAGATGGTCAACCTCACCCGGCTGGACTGCGCGCTGGGCAGCGCCACCAGCATGCGGATGGGCCTGGCCCGCGCCACCTACCACGCCCAGCACCGAAAGGCGTTCGGCGCCTACCTGATCGACCAGCCCGCGATGCGCAACGTGCTGGCCGACCTCGCGGTGGAGGCCGAAGCGGCCACCATCGTGACGATGCGGATGGCCGGCGCCACCGACCGGGCGGTCCAGGGCGATGAACGGGAGGCTCTGCTGCGCCGGATCGGCTTGGCGGCCACCAAGTACTGGGTGTGCAAACGCGCCGCGCCGCACGCCGCCGAGGCGATGGAATGCCTGGGCGGCAACGGTTACATCGAGGACTCGCTGATGCCGCGGCTGTATCGGGAGGCGCCGCTGATGGGTATCTGGGAGGGGTCGGGCAACGTCAGCGCCCTGGACACGTTGCGCGCGTTGGCAACTCAGCCCGACTCGGTGGCGGTGCTCTTCGACGAACTTGCCGGCCCGGCGGCCGATGACCGCCGGCTGGGCGCGCACGTCGCGAACCTCAAGACGGCGCTGGGCGATCTCGGTGACCTCGACGCCGCGCAGTACCGGGCCCGCAAGATCGCCGAGGACATCTGCCTGGCCCTGCAAGGTGCGCTGCTGGTGCGCCACGGCCACCCGGCCGTCGCCGAAACATTCCTGGCAACCCGTTTGGGCGGACAGTGGGGTGGGGCGTTCGGTACGCTCCCGACAGGCCTGGATGTCGGGCCGATCCTGGAGCGTGCCTTGGTAAAGGGCTGAGCCAAAGGCTGAAACTGTATGCGGCACCACATTGCACCGGTCGAGTTCGACAACCTGCGCACGATGACATACGAGGTCACCGACCGGATAGCCCGAATCACCTTCAACCGCCCAGAGCACGGCAACGCGATCACCGCCGACACCCCGCTGGAACTGTCGGCGCTGGTCGAGCGCGCCGACCTGGACCCGAACGTGCACGTCATCCTGGTGTCGGGCCGCGGCGAAGGGTTCTGCGCCGGTTTCGATCTGGGTGCCTACGCCGAAGGCTCGTCGTCGCCGGGCGGCGAGAATTATCGGAACAGCGTGCTCGACGGCAAGGTCCAGGCCGCCAACCATCGCGCGGATCAGCCGTGGGATCCGATGATCGACTACCAGATGATGAGCCGGTTCGTCCGCGGGTTCGCCTCGCTGATGCACGCCGACAAACCGTCGGTGGTCAAGATTCACGGCTACTGCGTGGCCGGCGGCACCGACATCGCGCTGCACGCCGACCAGGTGATCGCGGCCTCCGACGCCAAGATCGGCTACCCCCCGACCCGGGTCTGGGGAGTGCCGGCCGCCGGGCTGTGGGCGCACCGGCTCGGCGACCAGCGCGCCAAACGCCTTCTGCTGACCGGAGATTGCATCACCGGTGCCCAGGCCGCCGAATGGGGCCTGGCCATCGAGGCCCCAGATCCGGCGGACCTCGACGAGCGCACCGAGCGACTCGTGGCCCGCATCGCCGCGATGCCGGTCAACCAGCTCATCATGGCCAAGCTGGCGCTCAATACCGCGCTGCTGCAGCAAGGTGTGGCCACCAGCCGGATGGTCAGCACCGTGTTCGACGGGGTGGCGCGCCACACCCCGGAGGGGCACGCCTTCGTCGCCGACGCGGTGCAGCACGGCTTCCGCGACGCGGTCCGTCACCGTGACGAGCCGTTCGGCGACTATGGCCGAACCACTTCCGGGGTCTAGGCATGCAAGGTATCCAGGACCGGATGACGGCCCGCTCAGTGGTGCTCTCGCTGTTGCTGGGAGCACACCCGGCTTCGGCGACCCCGGCTGAATTGCTCAGGCTGACGGCGGGTCTGGTCAAGGAGACCGCCATGCGGGTGGCACTGACCCGGATGGTCGCCGCGGGTGACCTGGTCCGCTCAGCTGAAGGCTACGGCCTCTCCGAGCGCCTGCTGGATCGCCAGCGCCGGCAGGACGACGCGCTGAATCCGGCGACGCAGCCTTGGCACGGCGACTGGATCGCCGTGGTGGTCACCAGCATCGGCAGTGATGCCAGAACCCGTGCGGCGCTGCGCTCCGGACTGACGTCTCGGCGGTTCGGCGAACTGCGCGAAGGGATTTGGATGCGTCCGGACAACATCGCGGTCGAGCTCGGCCCGGAGCTCGGTGTGCACACCCGATCGCTCACCGCGCGCGATGAACGCCCCGCCGAGCTCGCCGCCACACTGTGGGATCTGACTGAGTGGTCAGACACCGGCCACGGGTTGCTCAAGGCGATGGCCGATGCCGACGGCATCCCCGGCCGCTTCGCGGTCGCCGCCGCCATGGTTCGGCACCTGCGCCGCGACCCGGTGCTGCCGCCCGAGCTGCTCCCCGCGGATTGGCCCGGGCAGCGACTGCGCGACCGGTACGCGGAATTTGTCGGCGAGCTGACGTCGCGGCGCGACATGGGGGTGGAGCCGTGACCGATGCGGTGCGGGTGGAGCGCAGCGGTGCGACCACCACCGTGATCCTCAACCGGCCGCAGGCGCGCAACGCCGTAGACGGGCCGACCGCGGCCAAGCTGTATCAGGCGTTCGACGAATTCGACCGCGATGACACCGCGTCGGTGGCCGTGCTCTGGGGCGACAACGGAACCTTTTGCGCGGGAGCCGATCTCAAGGCGCTCGGGACCGCCGACGCCAACCAGACCCGCCGCAGCGGACCCGGTCCGATGGGCCCTACCAGGATGATGTTGTCCAAGCCGGTGATCGCCGCGGTCAGCGGCTACGCGGTGGCCGGCGGACTGGAACTCGCGCTCTGGTGCGACCTGCGCGTCGTCGAGGCCGACGCCGTGTTCGGGGTGTTCTGCCGGCGTTGGGGGGTGCCGCTGATCGACGGCGGCACGGTGCGACTGCCCCGGTTGATCGGCCACAGCCGCGCCATGGACATGATCCTCACCGGTCGGGCCGTGGACGCCACAGAGGCCCAGGCGATCGGACTGGCCAACCGGGTGGTGCCCACCGGTGACGCGCGCCGGGCCGCCGAGGCGCTGGCAGCTGAGCTCGCCGAGCTGCCGCAGGGCTGCCTGCGCTCGGATCGGCTCTCGGCGCTGAGGCAGTGGGGGATGAGCGAAACCGACGCGATGGATGAGGAATTCACGAGCATCGAACGCGTGGCCGCCGAGGCCCTGCACGGGGCCGACCGGTTCGCCAAGGGCGCCGGCCGGCACGGAGGCAAGGCCTAGCGGCGGTTGGTGATGGTGTTGCCCGAACCCTGATCGTCCAGCTTCGGGCCGCCGCCGCGGTAGGTCACCGCGTTGTTGATCCCGCTGATCGTCAGCTCGGAGTCCACCTGCTCGACGGTGATCCGGTTGTCGGCACCGGCGACCGTCACCGTCGCGCAGCGGCCACGAACCGTCAGCCGATTGTTGGACCCGGTCACGTTCAGTGACTTGCCGTCGGCGCAGTTCAGTTCCGAGGTCGTGCCGAACGAGTCGTAGGTGATCGTGTTGATGAATCGCCCGTCATAGTTCTTCGAGATCCGGGCCGACCGGTGTGGTGGTTCGGATTCGCAGCCGGCCGTGCCAGCGATCAGGGCCAGCAGCGAGACACCGGTGAGCAGGACCGTGCAGGGGTTTCGGGTGTGGCCGCGGCTCACGCCGGTACGCGCGCGAGCCGGTTGGTCATCCCCAGTTCGCGTCCGCGGTCGTACAGGAACGGGTCGCCGTTGTGGAAGTAGACGGTCTGGTCGTTGCCGTACACCGTGACGTCGTTGAGGATCGTCTCGGCGATGACGGTGTTCTGCGAACCCTGCATGGTGACCGCATAGCAGGTTCCCATCGCATGCACCACGAGGTTGACGCCGTTGACGAACAGCGTGCCGCCGTCGCAGTCCAGCGTCCGTGTTTCGTGTACGCCATAGATGTGGGTGTCGCCGGGCACGGCTTGCGCCCCGCCAGCACCGACCAAGCCGGCCCCGAGGCACAACACTGCTGCACACAGTGCGGTCGATTTCATCTGCGGTCCCTCTCGCCGGTTCCAACTGGTGCCAAAGCTTACGTCGCGGCGGCGCGGCCGTACTCCGGTTCCCCCGGTTATCCGTGGATTAGAGTTCTGTGCTGATCTCCCGTCGGTTCCCCAGCCGGCCCACACGATCCGAAGGGCGTGCGCCATGCCAGCTCGATCAGACCCGCCGTCGGCGGGCGGGCGGCCGCGTGCCAACGGGAAATCCGGGGCGCGACCGGTCAAGCTGAGTCGCGAGATCATCGTCAACGCCGCGCTGAACTTCCTGGACCGCGAGGGCTGGGACGCACTGACGATCAACGCGCTGGCCACCCAGCTGGGCACCAAGGGCCCGTCGCTGTACAACCACGTGCACAGTCTCAACGACCTGCGCAGGGCGATGCGGATGCGGGTCATCGACGACCTGCTGGGGATGCTCACCCAGGTCGGTAAGGGCCGCAGCGGCGACGACGCGGTGTTGGTGATGGCCGGTGCCTACCGCAGCTACGCCCACCACCACCCCGGTCGCTATTCGGCGTTCACCCGGATGCCGTTGGGCGGCGACGACCCGGAGTACACCGCTGCGGCCACCCGCGCGGCCGCCCCGGTGATCGAGGTGCTGGCGTCCTACGGACTCGACGGTGACCGGGCGTTTCACGCCGCCCTGGAGTTCTGGGCGGCCATGCACGGCTTCGTGCTGCTGGAGATGACCGGGGTGATGGACGACGTCGACACCGAGGCGGTATTCGCCGACATGGTGCGCCGGCTGGCCTCGGCCATGGACGGCCGTACCGCCTGATGTCCAATGGGGCGCAAGGGGCCACAGGGGATGCGGGGGACGCGCTTTGACCTGCCGGAGTGCTGACGGGTATCGTGGTAGCTCGTGCCTGGCCACATCGGCGCGTTTGGAGACATAACGCCCGGCCCGGCCCAATTCGCGTGTCCATTATGCAGCGGAGAAATCCGCAGCGGCCCATGCGACACGCCCGACCGCGGGATAAGCGGTGGGGCACAGGACTGCACGTTTTACAGAGTTTGAACAGCGATACAGGAAGTCGGTAGATGCCAACCATTCAGCAGCTGGTCCGCAAGGGTCGCCGCGACAAGGTCGCCAAGGTCAAGACCGCGGCCCTCAAGGGCAGCCCGCAGCGTCGAGGCGTGTGCACCCGCGTGTACACCACCACCCCGAAGAAGCCGAACTCGGCGCTTCGTAAGGTCGCCCGCGTGAAGCTGACCAGCCAGGTCGAGGTCACCGCCTACATCCCGGGCGAGGGTCACAACCTGCAGGAGCACTCGATGGTGCTGGTGCGTGGCGGCCGGGTGAAGGACCTCCCCGGTGTGCGCTACAAGATCATCCGCGGCTCGCTGGACACCCAGGGAGTCAAGAACCGCAAGCAGGCCCGCAGCCGCTACGGCGCGAAGAAGGAGAAGAGCTGATGCCGCGCAAGGGTCCCGCTCCCAAGCGTCCGCTGGTTTCCGACCCGGTTTACGGGTCGCAGCTGGTCACCCAGCTGGTCAACAAGATCCTGATGGACGGCAAGAAGTCCCTGGCCGAGCGCATCGTCTACGGTGCGCTGGAGCAGGCGCGCGACAAGACCGGCACCGACCCGGTCGTGACGCTCAAGCGCGCGCTGGACAACGTCAAGCCGGCCCTTGAGGTCCGCAGCCGCCGTGTCGGTGGCGCCACCTACCAGGTGCCCGTCGAGGTGCGGCCGGACCGCTCCACCACGCTGGCGCTGCGCTGGCTGGTGAGCTTCTCCAAGGCCCGCCGTGAGAAGACCATGATCGAGCGCCTGGCCAACGAGATCCTCGACGCCAGCAACGGTCTGGGTGCCGCCGTCAAGCGACGCGAGGACACCCACAAGATGGCCGAGGCGAACCGGGCCTTCGCGCACTACCGCTGGTGATCGGAGTCGGCGTGACCCGCCGACCCCAGCTACAAAAGCAACTGACGTAACGACAAAGAGTGGGAAGACTGCTGTGGCACAGGACGTGCTCACCGACCTGAACAAGGTCCGCAACATCGGCATCATGGCGCACATCGATGCCGGTAAGACGACGACGACCGAGCGGATCCTGTACTACACCGGGGTCAACTACAAGATCGGTGAGACGCACGACGGCGCCTCCACCACCGACTGGATGGAGCAGGAGCAGGAGCGCGGCATCACCATCACCTCCGCCGCGGTGACCTGCTTCTGGAACCAGAACCAGATCAACATCATCGACACCCCGGGACACGTCGACTTCACCGTCGAGGTGGAGCGGTCCCTGCGTGTGCTCGACGGCGCCGTCGCCGTGTTCGACGGCAAGGAGGGCGTCGAGCCGCAGTCCGAGCAGGTGTGGCGCCAAGCCGACAAGTACGACGTCCCGCGTATCTGCTTCGTCAACAAGATGGACAAGCTCGGTGCGGACTTCTACTTCACCGTGCGCACCATCGAGGAGCGCCTGGGTGCCCGTCCGCTGGTGATCCAGCTGCCGATCGGCTCCGAGAACGACTTCGAGGGCATCGTCGACCTGGTCGAGATGAACGCCAAGGTGTGGCGCGGCGAGACCAAGCTCGGTGAGACCTACGAGACCATCGAGATCCCGGCCGACCTGGCCGACAAGGCCTCCGAGTACCGGACCGCGCTGCTGGAGGCCGTCGCCGAGACCGACGAGGCCCTGCTGGAGAAGTACCTCGGCGGTGAGGAGCTCTCGGTCGCCGAGATCAAGACCGGCATCCGCAAGCTGACGGTCACCTCCGAGCTGTACCCGGTGCTGTGTGGCAGCGCCTTCAAGAACAAGGGTGTTCAGCCGATGCTGGACGCGGTGATCGACTACCTGCCCTCGCCGCTGGACGTCGAGTCGGTGCAGGGCCACGTGCCCGGCAAAGAGGACGAGGTCATCAGCCGCAAGCCCAGCATCGACGAGCCGTTTTCGGCGCTGGCGTTCAAGATCGCGGTGCACCCGTTCTTCGGCAAGCTCACCTACGTGCGGGTGTACTCCGGCAAGGTGGAATCCGGCACCCAGGTGATCAACTCGACCAAGGGCAAGAAGGAACGGCTGGGCAAGCTGTTCCAGATGCACTCCAACAAGGAGAACCCGGTCGATTCGGCGTCGGCCGGCCACATCTACGCGATGATCGGCCTGAAGGACACCACCACCGGCGACACCCTGTGCGACCCGGCCAACCAGATCGTGCTGGAGTCGATGACGTTCCCGGCCCCGGTCATCGAGGTCGCCATCGAGCCCAAGACCAAGAGCGACCAGGAGAAGCTGGGTCTGGCCATTCAGAAGCTGGCCGAAGAGGACCCGACCTTCAAGGTGCACCTGGACCAGGAGACCGGCCAGACCGTGATCGGCGGCATGGGCGAGCTGCACCTGGACATCCTGGTGGACCGGATGCGCCGCGAGTTCAAGGTCGAGGCCAACGTCGGTAAGCCTCAGGTGGCGTACAAGGAGACCATCCGCCGCAAGGTGGAGAAGGTCGAGTACACCCACAAGAAGCAGACCGGTGGGTCGGGCCAGTTCGCGAAGGTTCTCATCGACATCGAGCCGTTCACCGGCGAGGACGGCGCGACCTACGAGTTCGAGAACAAGGTCACCGGTGGCCGCGTGCCCCGCGAGTACATCCCGGCGGTCGACGCCGGCGCCCAGGACGCCATGCAGTACGGCATCCTGGCCGGCTACCCGCTGGTCAACATCAAGGTCACGCTGACCGATGGCGCCTACCACGACGTCGACTCCTCGGAGATGGCGTTCAAGGTGGCCGGTTCGCAGGCGCTGAAGAAGGCTGCCGCCGCCGCGCAGCCGGTGATCCTGGAACCGATCATGGCCGTCGAGGTCACCACGCCCGAGGACTACATGGGCGACGTGATCGGCGACCTGAACTCCCGCCGTGGTCAGATCCAGGCCATGGAGGAGCGCAGCGGTGCGCGCGTCGTCAAGGCGCAGGTGCCGTTGTCGGAGATGTTCGGCTACGTCGGCGACCTCCGGTCGAAGACCCAGGGCCGGGCGAACTACTCCATGGTGTTCGACTCCTACGCCGAAGTGCCGGCGCAGGTGGCGAAGGAGATCATCGCCAAGGCGACGGGCGAATAGGCACCATCCGTCCGTGCCGCTACGGTGGCACAAACGAAAAAACATCAAACCTGCTGTAACTCAGCACCAACAAGTCCAGGAGGACAAGAAGTGGCGAAGGCGAAGTTCGAGCGGACGAAGCCGCACGTCAACATCGGGACCATCGGTCACGTTGACCACGGCAAGACGACCACGACGGCAGCGATCACCAAGGTTCTGCACGACAAGTACCCGGACCTGAACGAGTCGCGGGCGTTCGACCAGATCGACAACGCTCCCGAAGAGCGTCAGCGCGGTATCACGATCAACATCTCCCACGTGGAGTACCAGACCGAGAAGCGTCACTACGCCCACGTGGACGCCCCGGGTCACGCCGACTACATCAAGAACATGATCACCGGTGCCGCCCAGATGGACGGCGCGATCCTGGTGGTCGCCGCGACCGACGGCCCGATGCCGCAGACCCGCGAGCACGTGCTGCTGGCCCGCCAGGTGGGTGTGCCCTACATCCTGGTCGCGCTGAACAAGTCCGACATGGTCGACGACGAGGAGCTCCTCGAGCTCGTCGAGATGGAGGTCCGTGAGCTGCTGGGTAGCCAGGAGTTCGACGAGGACGCCCCGGTCATCCGCATCTCGGCGCTCAAGGCGCTCGAGGGCGACGAGAAGTGGGTCAAGTCCATCGAGGACCTGATGTCGGCCGTCGACGAGTCCATCCCGGACCCGGTCCGCGACACCGACAAGCCGTTCCTGATGCCGGTGGAGGACGTGTTCACCATCACCGGTCGTGGCACCGTGGTGACCGGTCGTGTCGAGCGTGGCGTGATCAACGTCAACGAAGAGGTCGAGATCGTCGGCATCAAGCCGACTTCCACCAAGACCACCGTCACCGGTGTGGAAATGTTCCGCAAGCTGCTGGACCAGGGTATGGCGGGCGACAACGTCGGTCTGCTGGTGCGTGGCATCAAGCGTGAGGACGTCGAGCGTGGCCAGGTTGTGGTCAAGCCCGGCACCACCACCCCGCACACCGAGTTCGAGGGCCGGGTCTACATCCTGTCCAAGGACGAGGGTGGCCGCCACACGCCGTTCTTCAACAACTACCGTCCGCAGTTCTACTTCCGCACCACCGACGTGACCGGTGTGGTGACGCTGCCGGAGGGCACCGAGATGGTTATGCCCGGTGACAACACCGACATCTCCGTCAAGCTGATCCAGCCCGTCGCCATGGACGAGGGTCTGCGGTTCGCCATCCGTGAGGGTGGCCGTACCGTCGGCGCCGGCCAGGTGACCAAGGTCGTCAAGTAGTACCTGTTCTGCAAGCAAGAGCCCCCGGCCGATCGGCCGGGGGTTTTTGTTATGGCGAGTGTGCGGTTCGGTCGGCGGGAACGCCGGAATTCCGACCAGATCGCACAGTCGGCGGGCGCCGATCTGTGAAGGTTCACCGGTATCTAGAACACGTTCCAGTTCCGGGCTGCTAGCCTCGTCGCGTGAGTGACAATCAGAAGCACGGCCTGCAGGGCAAGGTGGCGTTGGTGACCGGCGCGGCACGCGGTCAGGGCCGCGCGCATGCGATCGCGCTGGCGGCCGCGGGCGCCGACATCATCGCCTCCGACATCTGCGCACCCGCCTCGGACAGCATCACCTATCCGGCGGCCACGCCCGACGAGCTCGCCGAGACGGTGCGCGGCGTCGAGGCCCACGGCCGCAAGGTGCTGGCACGCGAGGTCGACGTCCGCGACGACGCCGGGCTGCGCGCGCTGGTCGCCGACGGGGTGGAGCAGTTCGGACGCCTCGACGTGGTGGTGGCCAACGCCGGCGTGCTGGGCTGGGGCCGGCTCTGGGAGCTCACCGACGAGCAGTGGGACACCGTGATCGACGTTAACCTGACCGGCACCTGGCGCACCATCCGGGCGACAGTGCCGGCGATGATCGAGGCCGGCAACGGCGGCTCGATCGTGATCGTCAGCTCGTCGGCCGGCTTGAAGGCCACCCCCGGCAACGGCCACTACGCGGCGTCCAAGTACGGCCTGGTGGCTTTGACGAACACCCTGGCGCTGGAGGCCGGCAAGCACGGCATCCGGGTCAACTCGATTCACCCGTACTCGGTGGACACCCCGATGATCGAACCGAAGGTGATGGCCGAGATCTTCAAGGAGCACCCCGACTATCTGCACGCCTTCCCCCCGATGCCGTTGCACCCCAGCAACTTCATGACGCCGGAGCAGGTGGCCGATGTGGTCGTCTGGCTGGCCGGTGACGGTTCGGGCGTGCTGTCGGGTGTGCAGATCCCGGTCGACAAGGGCGCTTTGAAATACTGAACGCTCCGATCACAACAAGGGGGAGCGGCGTGCACGGAGTGGTCATCGTCGGAGGCGGTCTGGCGGCGGTGCGCACCGCCGAAGAGCTGCGGCGCGAGGAGTACGCGGGGCGCATCACGATCGTCTCGGAGGAGACCCGCGCGCCCTATGACCGGCCGCCGCTGACCAAAGAGGTGCTGCGCGGCGAGCGCGACGACACCACCCTGGAACCGCCGGAGTTCTACGCCACCCACGACATCGACCTGCGGCTGGGCTGCGGCGCCCGCGGTGTGGACACCGGGGCCCGCACGGTGACGCTGGCCGACGGCAGCGCCCTGGGCTACGACCAGCTCGTCATCGCCACCGGGCTGGTGCCGCGGCGCATCCCGAGCCTCGGCGACCTGGACGGTATCCGGGTGGTCCGCTCCTTCGAGGACAGCCTGCTACTGCGCGGTGACGCGGCCGCCGCGCGTCGTGCCGTGGTGGTCGGCGCCGGTTTTATCGGGTCTGAGGCGGCTGCCAGCTTGCGCAAGCTCGGCGTGGACGTGGTGATCGTCGAGCCCCAGCCGGCTCCGCTGGCCGCGGTGCTGGGCACCCAGATCGGTGAGATGGTGGCGCGGCTGCACCGGGCCAACGGCGTCGACGTGCGCTGCGGGGTCGGGGTCGCCGAGGTCCGCGGCGACGGGCGCGTGGAGACGGTGGTGCTCGACGACGGCTCGGAGCTGTCCGCCGATCTGGTGGTGCTCGGTGTGGGTTCGACACCGGCGACCGGGTGGCTGGAGGGCAGCGGTATCGAGGTCGGCAACGGCGTGTTGTGCGACGCCATCGGGCGCACCAGCGCGCCCGATGTGTGGGCCGTCGGCGACGTCGCGTACTGGCGCGGTCATGACGGGCACCAGTCGCGCGTGGAGCATTGGAGCAACGTGGTCACCCAGGTGCGGGTGATGGTGCCCAACATGCTGGGCCGCGAGTCCCTGCACGACGTGGCGGTGCCCGGGTACTTCTGGAGTGACCAGTACGACGTCAAGATCCAGTGCCTGGGTGAGCCGTCGGCCACCGACACCGTGCACGTGGTCGAGGACGACGGACACAAATTCCTGGCCTACTACGAGCGCGACGGCGTGCTGGCCGGTGTGGTCGGCGGCGGACGGCCCGGCAAGGTGATGGCGATGCGCGCCAAGATCGCCGCGCGGGCCCCGATCGCCGACGTGCTGGGCACGTAGCATTCTGGCGCCGACGCGCACCCCTCTGGCGCCAGCGTGCGCGTTTGTGCATGACACGCCGAGCTGTGATGTGCAACTGTGCACCCTCGCGCAAGAGATAACCCTTGCCATCTCTACGGAGAACGTTATTCTCTATCCAGAGATTGAGAGGTGCGGGCGATGGCGGATGTGCAGGGACCACGACTCGATGAAGCCGTGTTGGGCCGTTGGCTCGACTCCGCCGGCGCCCCCGGCAACGGCGAGATGCCGCAGCTGGAACCGCTGTCCGGCGGCTCGCAGAACGCGCTCTACCGGGTGGCCGGCCGCGGGGCGCCGATGGTGTTGCGGATGCCCGGCGCGCGCGCCGACGCCGCCCGCCTCGACGGCCTGCGCCGCGAGATCCGGCTGGTGCGCGCGCTGGCCGGCACCGACGTGCCGCATGCCGCGCTGATCGCCGCCGACGACGCCGGCGATGTGCTGGGCCAGCCCTGCTACGTGATGGCCGAGGTGGACGGCTGGAACTCCACCGGCAACGCCTGGCCGGCACCGTTCGACAAAGACCTGGATGCCCGCCGCGGTCTGGCCTTCGAACTGGTGGACGGAGCGGCACGGCTGGGCCGGGTGGACTGGCGCGCGCAGGGCCTCGACGGGTTCGGCCGCCCGGACGGATTCCACGAGCGCCAGGTCGACCGCTGGCTGGCCTTCCTGAACAACTACCGGGTGCGTGAGCTGCCCGGCCTGGACGAGGCCGCCGACTGGCTGCGCGCCAACCGTCCGCAGCGCTACACCCCGGGAATCATGCACGGCGACTACCAGTTCGCCAACGTGATGTACGGCCACGGCGCGCCTGCGAAGCTGGTCGCGATCATCGACTGGGAGATGACGACCATCGGTGATCCGCTGCTGGATCTGGCCTGGGCGCTGCTCGGCTACGACGGCGAAAACCCGCGCACCCAAGGCTATTACGCCGACCTGGCCGGCATGCCGACCCGCTCCGAGCTGCTGGAGCACTACGAGCGGGTCAGCGGACTGTCCACCGAGAACATCGACTACTACCTGGTGCTAGCGAACTGGAAACTCGGGATCGTGTTGGAGAAGACCTACGCCGCCTCGGTGACCGGCGACAAGGTCGACCCCGGGATCGCCGCGGCGATGGGCCCGATGATCCCGCAGCTGATCGCCGCCGCAGCCGATCTGGCCCGCTCCCTGCCTGCGACGCGAGCCTGACATGGGTTACGCCGACACGCTTTTCGACCTGACCGACCGGGTGGTGCTGATCACCGGCGGCAGCCGCGGCCTGGGCCGGGAGATGGCGTTCGCGGCAGCGCACTGCGGCGCCGACGTGGTGATAGCCAGTCGCAAATTCGAGGCGTGCCAGGCCACCGCCACCGAGATCGAGGCGCAAACCGGACGCTCCGCCCTGCCCTATGCGGTGCATGTGGGCCGCTGGGACCAGCTCGACGGACTGGTCGAGGCGGCCTACGCCCGTTTCGGGCACGTCGATGTACTGGTCAACAACGCGGGCATGTCGCCGGTGTACGACAAGCAGACCGACGTCACCGAGAAGATGTTCGACGCGGTGGTCAACCTCAACCTCAAGGGCCCGTTCCGGTTGTCGGCGTTGGTCGGTGAGCGCATGGTGGCCGCCGGGCGGGGCTCGATCATCAACGTCAGCACACACGGCTCGCTGCGCCCGCACCCGTCGTTCATCCCCTATGCCGCATCCAAGGCCGGGCTCAACGCGATGACCGAGGCGCTGGCCCAGGCCTACGGCCCGACGGTACGGGTGAACACGCTGATGCCCGGACCGTTTCTGACCGACATCTCCCAGGCATGGGATTTCGGCGAAGGTGTGAACCCGTTCCGGGGCCACGCATTGCAGCGCGCCGGACAACCGGCCGAGATCGTCGGCGCCGCACTGTTTTTGATGTCGGATGCGTCCAGCTTCACCACCGGCTCGATCGTGCGGGCCGACGGCGGCATTCCGTAAGAGAGGATTTCGTCATGGCATGGGATTTCTCCACCGAACCGGAGTTCCAGGAGAAACTGGACTGGATCGCTGCGTTCGTGCGCGAGGAGGTCGAACCCCTCGAAGTGCTCTTCCCGGGCTGCGAATACCTGCCGTTGGATGACCAACGCCGCAAGATCGTCGACCCGCTCAAACAACGGGTGCGCGAACAGGGCCTGTGGGCACCACACCTGGGGCCCGACCTGGGCGGCCAGGGCTTCGGCGCGGCCAAGCTGACGCTGATCAACGAGATCCTGGGCCGGTCCAGCTGGGCGCCGATCGTGTTCGGCACCCAGGCTCCCGACACCGGAAACGCCGAGATCCTGGCCCGCTTCGGCACCCAGGACCAGAAGGACAGCTACCTGGCCGGCCTGCTGTCGGGGGAGATCTTCTCCTGCTTCTCGATGACCGAGCCGCAGGGCGGAGCAGACCCTCGGGTGTTCACCACCAAAGCCGTGCGCGACGGCGACCACTGGGTGATCAGCGGTCGAAAGTACTTCTCCTCCAACGCCTCGGTGGCGTCGTTCTTCATCGTGGTGGCAATCACCGACCCGGACGTGCCGGTGCATCGCGGAGCGTCGACGTTCCTGATCCCGGCCGGCACACCGGGGCTGAACATCGAGGCCACCCATCACCTTGTCGGCTCGCAGCACCACGAGGCCGGGCATTCGCTGGTGCGCTACGACGACGTGCGGGTGCCCGCCGAGGCCATCCTCGGTGAGCCCGGACAGGGCTTCCTGATCCTGCAGAACCGGCTCGCCGGTGGGCGGCTGCACCACGCGATGCGCTCCATCGGGGTGGCCCAGCGGGCCGTTGACATGATGGCCCGCCGCGCCAAAAGCCGTTTCACCCAGGGCAGTTCGCTGGCCGACAAGCAACTGGTGCAGGAGTTCATCGCCGACTCCTACGCCGAGCTGATCCCGTTCCGGCTGACGGTGCTGCACGCCGCCTGGCTGATCGACACCGCCGGCGAGGAGGCCGCCCGCGCCGAGATCGGGGTCTGCAAGATCCTGGCCTCCCAAGTGCTCAAGTCGATCGGCCTGCGCGCCATCCAGGTACACGGCGCGATGGGCCTGACCGAGCAGCTCCCGCTGGTGAACGTGCTGCTGGGCGGGGTGGCGCTCGGGTTGGCCGACGGCCCCACCGAGGCGCACAAGGTCAACCTGGCCCGGCTGCTGCTCAAGGGCTACGACGCCGAGGACCCGGAGTGGCCCAGCGAGTTCCTGGACAACCGGATCGAGGCCGCCCGGGCCAAGTACGGCGCACTGGTGGACCGGATCCCCGCGCTGCCATGAGCTCGCCATGAACAGGGTCGACGCCGCCGTCCACCGGGCTCTCGACGATCGCCAGCAACTGGCCACCGCCGAGGTGGAGCGCATCCTGTCGGCCGCGGTGACGGTGCTGGCGCGGGTCGCGCCCGAGGAGCCCCGGGTCAGCGACATCGTCGCCGAAGCCGGCTCGTCGAACAAGGCGTTCTACCGCTACTTCGCCGGCAAGGACGAACTGTTCCAGGCGGTGATGGAACGCGGGGTCGGAATCGTCGTCTCCTATCTGGCGCACCAGTTGGCCAAGGAATCCACGCCCGCGGCTCAGATCGCCCGATGGATACGCGGTACGGTGGCGCAGGTGTCCGACCCGCACCTGTTGAGCCTGAGCCGCGCGGCCAGCACCCAACTGAGCACGGCCGGGGTCTCCGATGACCAGATCCTGGCACCGCTTCGCGATCTGCTCACCGAACCGGTTGCGGCGCTAGGGAGTTCCGACCCACGCCGGGACGCCGATGTGGTGTTCACCGTCACGCTGGCGGCCATGCGCCGCTACCTGGGCGGCGCCGCCGGGCCCAAGCGTGCCGACGTCGACCACCTGGTGAAATTCTGCCTACGAGGACTGGGAGCCTGATGCACGCGATCGTCTGCGAACAGTACGGACCGCCGGAAGGCCTCGTGCTCAAAGAGCTTCCCGACCCGACGCCCGCACCGGGCACCCTGGTGGTGCGGGTGCGCGCAGCGGCGGTGAACTTCCCCGACGTGCTGCTGATCGACGGCAAATACCAGCTGAAGATCCCGCCGCCGTTCACCCCGGGTAGCGAGCTGGCCGGTGACGTGATCGCGGTCGGCGACGGTGTCGAGTTCGCCCCCGGTGACCGGGTGGCGGGAGCATCATTCGTGGGCGGGTTCGCCGAGCAGGCGCTGGTACCCGCCGCGGCGGTGACGGCCATCCCCGACGGCATCGACTACGCGGCCGCCGCCGGCTTCGGGGTCACCTACCGCACCGCCTACCACGCGTTGCGCTCGGTGGCCCGGGTGGCGGCGGGCGACTGGGTGGTGGTGCTCGGTGCCGCCGGTGGCGTGGGCTTGGCCGCGGTCGATCTGGGTGTTGCGCTGGGCGCGAAAGTGCTTGCCGCGGCGTCCAGCCCGGAGAAGCTCGAGGTGTGCCGGCGGCGTGGTGCGGCCGCGACGGTCGACTACGACCGCGAAGACCTCAAGACCAGGATCCGCGAGATCACCGGGGACGGCGCGCAGGCGGTGCTCGACCCGGTGGGTGGGCCCTACGCAGAGCCGGCGCTGCGCAGCCTGGCCCGCGGCGGGCGGTTCGTCACGCTCGGCTACGCCGCCGGATCGATCCCGTCGATCCCGCTGAACCTGGTGATGCTCAAGGGAATCACGGTGCAGGGCATGGAGATCCGCACCTTCGCCACCGACTTCCCGTCGGAGAACGAGCGTGACCTCGCCGAGCTGCACCGGCTTTACGCCGAGGGCACCGTGCGCCCCTACATCGGTGCGCGCTTCCCGCTCGCCGAGACCGCCCAGGCGCTGCGCTATGTGGCCGACCGCAAGGCCGTCGGCAAAGTGATCATCGACATCTGACCCACACCAGCGAATTATCGCTCGTCACACCGTCGTTCGTGGTGGTCGCCGACAGGGTGAGCCGGTCGCCGTCGACGCGGGCCGCCCGCAGCTGCGGCGCCGCCAGCAGTTCCGGCAGTATCGACACACTCACCCGGTGATGCACGGTCGCGGTGTCCTCATCGACGTCGAACCGGCCGCCGTAGGCGATGTAGCCGTCCAGCTCAGCGTCGTCGCCGCCGGTCAGTTGCGCGGACATGTACCCGTCGGCGGTGTAGAGGATCAGGCCGCGCGGTGCGGTGCCCAGCGGATACGACACCGCACCGGTCCCACAGTCACGGGATTCGAAGGACGACAACTCCCAGCCGCCCAGCAGTGCCTCGCGCAGCGAACTCATCAGGCCATGATGACGGTTCGACTGACCGGCTCGGCAGCGGCCTGCCGGCTGCTCAGGCCACGCCGCAGCGCGTACAGCAGCACGTCGCGGGTCTCGCGGGGGTCGATCAGCTCGTCGAAGCCCATCTGCGCGGCGGAGTGATAGGAAGCCTGCAACTCGGTGGCGGCCAGCTTGGCGGCCAGATCCTCACCGGCGTGCGAGGCGGCGCTGAGCGCGGCCGCGCTCATCGCGCCCATCGTCGCGCCGGGATAGGCGAACGTGGCCACCTGGTTGTCGAACCCGAGCAGCGACATCACCATCGACCCGAAACCGTAGGCCTTGCGCAGCGTCAGATGCAGCTTCACGGTGCTGGCCGCGGTCTGGGCGGCGAACATCCGGGCACCGGCCCGCAGCACCCCGGTGCGCTCCGAGCGGCCGCCCGGCAGCATGCCGGGGTTGTCGGTCAGGAACACGATCGGAAGGTGGAACGAGTCGGCCACCTGGATGAAGTGGGCGGCCTTGTCGGCGGCGTCGGCGTCGATCGAACCGGCCAGCACCTGCGGCTGGTTGGCCACCACCGCCACCGGGTTGCCGCCCAGGTGGGCCAGCGCGCAGATGATCGCCCGGCCGAAGCGCGGCTGCACCTCGAACCAGTCCGGCCGGTCGAAGACGACGTCGAGCACCGAACGCATGTCATAGACCCGGCGGTTGTCCCGCGAGACGATGTCGAGCAGCTCGGGAGTGGGCCGCGCCTGTGCGGCCGGGTCGTGTGGCAGTGCCGCGGGGTAGGACCACGCACTGGACGGGAAGTAGGACAGGTACCGGCGGATGTCGTCGAGCACGGCCGCGTCGTCGTCGGCGAGGTTGTGGATGACGCCGCTGGGCAGGGCCACCTCGGGCCCGCCCAGGTCCTCCTTGGTGATGTCCTCGCCGGTCGACTCCTTGACCACCGGCGGTCCGGCCGTGAAGATCGCGCCGTGCGGGCTCATGATCCGGAAGTCGCAGACCGGGGCAACCAGGGCACCGTGCCCGGCCGACGGGCCCAGCACCGCGGCGACCGTAGGCACCCGGCCCGAACACTGCGCCTGGGCGATCAGGTCGGTGGGGGTGCGCCCGTAATGCTCACCGGTGGGCCGGAATCCGGCGCCTTCGAGCAGCATCACCAGCGGGATCTTGTCGCGCAGCGCCAGTTCGGCGATGCGGTACCGCTTGGCGTTGCCGCCGGGGCCGATGCTGCCCGCCAGCGTGGTGAAGTCCTCGGCGCCGACCATCACCGGGGCGCCGTTGATCAGACCTGAGCCCACCACGATCCCGTCGGCGGGGATCTCGCCGCCGACCATCGACCCCAGCTCCCGGAAGGTGCCCGGGTCCAGCAGGTGCGCGATCCGGGCGCGCGCGTCGAGCTTGCCCTTCCCGCGGTGTTTGGCCAACCGCTCGGGCCCGCCCATGCTGCGGGTGTGCTGGCGCCGCCGGTCCAGGTCTTCCAGCGTCTCCTGCCAGCTGTTCGTCATCTGCGACGCCCTTTCGTTGACCATACTGAAATTCTTACTGTAGCGTCTCCGGGCGTGGGTGGAAGTGGCTGCCCGGACGGGTATTGGTCGATGAGTTCCGTTGCGCCGGAGTGCTACCGATGATCCCCCGGCACCCGCAGGACGTGACCAGCCAGTGGCTTTCGGGCGCCCTGGGGGTCGAGGTGACGTCGGTCGAGGTGTCGCCGGTGGGCACCGGGCAGACCGGGGCCACCTACCGGGTGTCGGCGAGCTATGCCGGCTATCCGGCCGGGCTGCCGGGTACCTTCGTGATCAAACTGCCCGCCGGCGACGACGCCGTACGCGATCGGGTGGTGCTGGGCTACCGCAGCGAATGCGCGTTCTACTCGTCGGTCGCCGAGCTGGTCGCGATACCGATCCCGCAGGTCTACCACTGCGAAATCAACGATGAAGCAACCGAATACGCGTTACTGCTGGGTGATTGTGCCCCCGCGGTTCAGGGTGATCAGATCACCGGATGCGGGGACGTCCAGGCGCACCTGGCGGTGACCGCGCTGGCCGGGCTGCACGCACCGACCTGGTGCGACGAACGCTGGCTGACCTTCCCCGGTCTGGCGATGACCCAGCTCGACGAGGCCGGCGCCAAGGGCATGGGCGACATCGCCCGGATGTGCGCGGCGACCACCGTGGAGCGGCTCGGGGACAAACTCGGCGACGCCGACTGCGCGACGCTGACCGCCGCGCTGGACGTGATCACCCCCTGGGTGTCGGCGCCCCTGGGCCGGTTCGCGCTGATCCACGGCGACTACCGGCTGGACAACATGTTGTTCAGCCCCGGCGGGGATCGGATCTGGATCGTCGACTGGCAGACGCTGGGCGTCGGCCTGCCGGCCCGGGACCTGGCCTTCTTCACCGCCACCAGCCTGGAACCCGAGCTGCGTTCCGCGATCGAGGCCGATCTGGTGACCGCCTATCACTCCGCGCTCGTGGGCTACGGTGTGACCGGCTACGACCGGGAAACCTGTTGGCGCGACTATCGATTCGGCGTCCTGCAGGCGCCGCTGATCTGTGCGCTCGGGCTGGTGTTCGCCAGCGGAACCGACCGCGGCGACGATATGTTCGTGGCCATGCTGCGCCGCGCCTGCCGGGCCGTGCGCGAACTGGAAACGCTGGAGCTGGTGGAAGAGGTCTGCCGAAGATGAGTGCTGAGACGCCGCGACCACCCGAGGGGGACTGGCTGGGCACGCCGTACCTGACGTTTCGGCGGGAGGGCCCGATCGCGGTCTGCACGCTGGACCGCCCCGAGGCGCGCAATGCGATGACGCCCGCGATGTACTTCGGGCTGCGCTACGCCGTCGGCCGGGTCAACGAGGACCCCGACCTGGCCGGGCTGCTGATCACCGGCACCGGTGACGTCTTCGCCCCCGGCGGCGACATGGGCGGCGGCGGGGCGGACAACTGGATCACCTTCGGGGCCGCCCTGGGCATGGACGCCACCCCGTTCGACACGCTGCGCACATCGGTCAAGCCGGTGGTGTCGGCGGTCAACGGACTGTGTCAGGGCGGCGGGCTGCAGATCGCGCTGTGCAGCGACATCGCCGTCGTCAGCGACCGGGCCACGTTCCGGGTGCCCGAGCTTTACCGCGGCATCGCCGACACCTACTACAGCCAGATGCTGACGCGGGTCGTCGGCCCGGTGCGCACCCGCGACCTGATGTTCACCGGGCGGACGTTCGGGGCGCAGGAAGCGCTCGAGTGGGGGATGGTGGCGCGGGTGGTCCCGCACGACGAGCTGCTCGGTGAGGCCCACGAGGTGCTGGCGCAGTGCTGCCGGACCGCGCCCGCCGCACGTGCGGTGGTCAAGGCGACGCTGGATTCCTACCTGGGCCTCTATGACCGGATCGGGATGAGTACCAGCCTGGGTGCGCCGGAGGCGGTGGAGGGCTTCCGGGCGTTCAAGCAGCGTCGGTCACCGGAGTGGGTGCACCCGGAGTTGCGGCTCGACGGCCGTCTATAGATGAATCCTTTGCTCCAAATGAGAATGCGTGTGCACAAAAACTAGAAGCACGTATCGCAGAATCGACGAATCGGTTAGTATCCTCTGGCATCAGTACGGATCGGTCGGAGGAGCCCGCCCATGGCGATGAGGGACCTGGTTGCCCGGTGGTCCCCGAATGAGGTGATGGGCCGTCTCGCCGGGCCGATGGAAGCCGTCGGCGGACTGTTCTCGATGTCGGTCGACGCGGTGAAGTTCCTGTTCCAGCGCCCGTTTCAGTTCCGCGAGTTCCTGGACCAGTCCTGGTTCGTGGCCCGGGTGTCGCTGGCGCCCACCCTGCTGGTGGCGATCCCGTTCACGGTGCTGGTCAGCTTCATCCTGAACATCCTGCTGCGCGAACTCGGCGCGGCCGACCTGTCCGGCGCCGGGGCGGCGTTCGGTGCGGTCACCCAGGTCGGGCCGATGGTGACGGTGCTGATCGTCGCCGGGGCCGGGGCCACCGCGATGTGCGCCGACCTGGGCTCGCGCACCATCCGCGAAGAGATCGACGCCATGGAGGTCCTCGGCATCAACCCGGTGCAGCGGTTGGTGACGCCGCGGATGCTGGCCGCCGGGCTGGTCGCGCTGCTGCTCAACAGCCTGGTGGTGATCATCGGCATCCTCGGCGGCTACGCCTTCTCCGTCTTCGTCCAAGACGTCAACCCGGGCGCGTTCGCGGCCGGGCTGACCCTGCTCACCGGCGTGCCCGAGCTGATCATCTCCTGCATCAAGGCGGCCCTGTTCGGCCTGATCGCCGGGATGGTCGCCTGCTACCGCGGCCTGACCATCTCCGGCGGCGGCGCCAAGGCCGTCGGCAACGCGGTGAACGAGACCGTGGTCTACGCCTTCATGTCGCTGTTCGTGGTGAACGTGGTCGTCACCGCGATCGGCATCAAGATGACGGCGCGCTGAGCCGTGGCGCTACGTGCCCTGTCGGCCGTCTACCCGGGAGTCACCCGGCAGCTGCGGCGACCGATAGCCGCGCTCGGGAGCATCGGCGACCACACCCTGTTCTACGGCCGCGCGATCGGCACCACCCCGTTTGCGCTGACCCGGTATCGCCGGGAGGTGGTCCGGCTGATCGCCGAGATCAGCATGGGCACCGGAACGCTGGCGATGATCGGCGGCACCGTGGTGATCGTCGGATTCCTGACGCTGGCCGCCGGCGGCACGCTGGCCGTGCAGGGCTACAGCTCGCTGGGCAACATCGGCATCGAGGCGCTCACCGGGTTCCTGGCGGCGTTCATCAACGTCCGGATCTCGGCGCCGGTGGTCGCCGGCATCGGGCTGGCCGCCACCTTCGGCGCCGGGGTGACTGCGCAGCTCGGGGCGATGCGCATCAACGAGGAGATCGACGCACTGGAGTCCATGGCGATCCGCCCGATCGCCTACCTGGTCAGCACCCGGATCGTGGCGGGCCTGTTCGCGATCACCCCGCTGTACGCCATCGCGGTGATCCTGTCGTTCATCGCCAGCCGGTTCACCACCGTTTTCCTGTTCGGGCAGTCGGCCGGCCTGTACGACCACTACTTCCGGACGTTTTTGAACCCGATCGACCTGCTGTGGTCGTTCCTGCAGGCGTTCCTGATGGCGATCACGATCCTGTTGATCCACACCTATTTCGGCTACTTCGCCGCCGGCGGCCCCGCGGGCGTCGGGGTGGCGGTGGGCAACGCGGTGCGCACGTCGCTGATCGTGGTCGTCTCGGTGACGCTGTTGGTGTCGCTGTCGGTCTACGGGGCCAGCGGAAACTTCAACCTGGCGGGCTAGCTGCGAACGTTTTCGCACGTCACCATGGTGGTATTGGCATTCTCTTTTTTTGGAACTATCGTATCCACTGATGAGTGACTCAGTGCAGACCTCCTCGGGGATACCCCTCAAATCGGTCTACGGACCGGACGACCGGCGCGGTGAGCCGCCGCCACCGGGCACCTACCCGTTCACCCGGGGCAACTTCGAGTCCGGCTACCGCGGCCGGCTGTGGACGTTTCGGCAGTACTCCGGCTTCGGCACCGCCGAGGAATCCAACCGTCGTTACCGCTACCTGCTCGACCAGGGCGGCACCGGACTGTCGGTCGCCCTGGACCTGCCCACCCAGTGCGGCTACGACTCCGACGACCCGGAGGTCGGTGAAGAGGTCGGCCGGGTCGGGGTGGCCGTCGACACCCTCGCCGACGCCGAGATCCTGTTCGACACCATCCCGCTGGACAAGATCAGCACCAGCTTCACCATCAACGGCACCGCCGCCATCCTGCTGGCGTTCTACGTGGCCGCCGCCGAGCGTTCCGGCGTACCGCGCGCCAAGCTCACCGGCACCATCCAGAACGACATCCTCAAGGAGTACGCCTCCCGCGGCACCTGGATCTGGCCGCCGGAGCCGTCGCTGCGGCTGATCGCCGACACCATCGAGTTCTGCGCCGCCGAGGTACCCCGGTTCAACGCGATCTCGGTGGCCGGCGCGCACTTCCGCGACGCCGGCGCCAACGCTGTGCAGGAGATGGCGTTCACCCTCGCCGACGGCGTCACCTACTGCGACACCGTGGTCGAGCGCGGCCGGATGAGCATCGAGCAGTTCGCCCCGCAGGTGTCGTTCTTCTTCTACACCCACGGCGACTTCTTCGAAGAGGTCGCCAAATACCGTGCGGGACGGCGCCGTTGGGCCACCATCGTGCGGGAACGCTACGGCGCCCAGGCCGACAAGGCGTCGATGTTCCGGTTCGGCTGCGTGGCCGGTGGGGCGTCGCTGTTCGCGCCGCAGGCCCAGAACAACCTGGTGCGGGTGGCCTACGAATCGATGGCCGCGGTGCTGGGCGGGGTGCAGTCGATGTTCACCGCCGCCTGGGACGAGCCGTTCGCCCTGCCCAGCGAGGAGTCCGCGACGCTGGCGCTGCGCACCCAGCAGATCCTGGCGTACGAGACCGGGGTGACCCGGGTGGCCGACCCGCTCGGCGGCTCCTACTTCGTCGAGGCGCTGACCGACGCCACCGAGGAACGCATCATCGAGATCATGGCCGACCTGGAGGCCCACGGCGGCATGGTGCGCGCCATCGAAGACGGCTACCTGCAGGGGCTGATCGCCGACGAGGCGTTCAAGATCCACCACGAGATCGAAGGCGGTGAGCGGCCCGTCGTGGGCGTCAACAAGTTCACCAGCGACGAGCCCGCCCCGGAGATCGCCACCTACGAGCTGGACGCGCAGGGCCGCGACGTGCAGCTCAAGCGGCTGGCCCGGGTCAAGGCCGAACGCGACAACGACGACGTCGCCGCCAAGCTGGCCGCGCTGTCGCGGGCCGCCGAGGGCGACGACAACCTGATGCATTCCCTGATCGACTGCGCCAACGCCTACTGCACGGTGGGTGAGATGGTCTCGGCGCTCAAGGCGGTCTGGGGCGAATTCCAACAACCGGTGGTGTTCTGATGACGTCTGCAAGTTCCGGCCCGACTCGGGTGCTGGTCGCCAAACCCGGTCTGGACGGCCATGATCGGGGCGCCAAGATCGTCGCGCGCACCTTGCGCGACGCCGGCTTCGAGGTCATCTACACCGGCATCCGGCAGAAGGTGGAGGACATCGTGTCCACCGCACTGCAGGAGGACGTGGCGGTGATCGGGCTGAGCATCCTCTCCGGCGCGCACGTCGCACTGACCGCCCGCGTCATCGAGGGGCTGCACGCCGTCGACGCGGCCGACATCGCGGTGGTGGTCGGCGGCACCATCCCGCAGGCCGATGTGCCCAAGCTGACCGCGCTGGGAGCGGCGGCGGTGTTTCCCACCGGAACCTCGCTGGAGGAACTGGTGACCGGCGTCCGTCAGGTCGTCGCGAAAGCGGAGGTGTAGCGGTATGCGGTTGGGGGTGATGATCGGGGCCGAGCGCGGCGACATGGCCCGCAAGGTCACCAAGTTGATCTCCGACATCGAATGGGCCGATACGGCGGGGCTGTCGACGGCGTGGATGCCGCAGGTGCCCGACGACTTCGACCTGCTCACCATGGTCGCGTTGATGGCCACCCACAGCACCCGCATCGAACTGGGTACCGCCGTGGTGCCGCTGCAGGCCCAGCATCCGATCGCCCTTGCCCGCCAAGCCCTTTCAGTCAACGCCATCTCCGGTGGCCGACTGGCGCTGGGGGTGGGGCCCTCGCACCACTGGATCATCCGCGACATGCTCGGCCTGCCCTATGACAAGCCGGCCGCCTACACCCGCGACTACCTGCAGGTACTTAACGCCGCACTGTCGGGGCCCGGCCCGGTTGACGTGGAAAACGAGCACTTCACCGTGCACAACCCGACCGCGCTGGGCGCCGAGACCAAGATGCCGGTGCTGGTGGCCGCCCTGGGGCCGGTGATGCTGCAGATCGCCGGTGAGCACGCCGACGGCACCTCGCTGTGGATGGCCGACGAGAAGGCCATCGCCGAACACATCGCGCCGAAGATCAACAAGGCCGCCGCCGGGGCGGGCAAACCCGCGCCGCGCATCGTGGCCGGCATCCCGGTCACGCTCTGCGCCAACTCCGAGATCGAGGCCGCCAAGGACCGCGCCAACCGGATCCTGGCCGAGGCCGAGACGTCGCCCAACTATCAGCGGCTGCTCGACCGCGGTTCGGCCCGCGATGTCGGCGACCTGTGCGCGGCCGGTGACGAGGAGTCGATCTGCAAGCGGTTCAAGCAGTTCGCCGACGCCGGGGTGACCGACCTGTCGGTGCGGCTGCTGCCGATCGGCGACACCCGTGACGAGCTGGTGGCGTCGAAATACCGGACCCGTGAGGTGATCGCGGAGCTGGGCAAGGAGTTTCGGTGAGCGGACCACTGTCGGGGATACGCATCCTCGAAGTGGGGGTGATGTTGGCCGGCCCGTACGCCACCATGCTGCTGGCCGACCTCGGTGCCGAGGTCATCAAGATCGAGCCGCCGGGCGGGGAGATCTCCCGGCAGGTCGGCCCGAGCTACTTCGCCAGCCTCAACCGCAACAAGACCAGCATCCAACTGGACTTGCGGTCCGAGGCCGGTCAAGCCCGGTTGGGGGAGTTGGTCGCCGAATCCCATGCGCTGCTGGTGAATATGAAACCATCGGTGATCCGTCGGCTGGGGCTGACTTATGAGGCACTGTCTCGGTTCAATGAGCGGATCGTGTGTGTGGCGCTGACCGGCTTCGGCCTGGACGGCGGCGACGAGCCGGCCTTCGACTACGTGATCCAGGCGGCTACCGGGGTTGCGGCCATGACCGGCGATCCTTCTGCGCCGCCCACCCTGCCGGGCTACTCCTCGGCCGATAACTCCACCGGACTGACCGCGGCACTGGGCCTTTTGGCCCAGATCGTCAGCGGCCGCGGCGGCCAGGTGGAGGTCTCGCTGCTGGACGTGATGCTGTCGCAGCTGAACTACCGGGCGTCGGCCTACCTCAACGACGGTGCCGAGCCGCAACGCTACGCCCACGGCGCGCACTCGTACTACGTTCCGGCGCAGCTCTTTCCCACCGCCGACGGCTATCTGGCGCTGTTCGTCACCCACGACGGGTTCTGGAAATCCTTCGCGGACGAGGCCGGCCTGGAAGGCTTCGCCACCATGGAGGAGCGGGTCGCCCGCCGCGACGAGGTGCTCAAGGTGGTGACCGAGGCGCTGGCCGCCGACACCGCCGCCGGCTGGGAGCGCCGGCTGCGCCCGCTCGGGGTGCCCACGGCCGCGGTGCGAACCCTGCCCGAAGCCCTGGCCGAGCACCCCGAAATGGTTGTTCAGGCAGGCGATTTCCGGCTGGTGGGCAGCCCGATCCGGATCGCCGGGTACGAGCCGTCCTACCGGCCTGCGCCGGCGCTGGAGGACTGAGCGCGCCGGCTCAGACCGTGACGATCGTCGCCGACGCCGTGCCCGGTGCCCCGTAGACCTGCGCGAAGCCCACCTTGGGGTTACCCGGAACCTGGCGCTCGCCGGCCTGGCCGCGCAGCTGCAGCACCAGCTCGTGCAGCTGGCGTAGCCCGGAAGCCCCGATCGGCTCGCCGTTGGCGATCAGCCCGCCGTCGGTGTTGACCGGCAGTGAACCGGAGATCTCGGTGGCGCCGTCGGCGAGCAGCTTCTCCTGATCGCCGTGGGCGCAGAAGCCGCACTCGGCCATGTGGATGACCTCGGCGCCGGCGTCGGTGTCCTGCAGCTGCACCACGTCGACGTCTTCGGGTGCCACACCGGCGATTTCGAACGCGGCCTTGGCGGCGTAGACCGTCGGCGCGACGTCCTCCTCGATCGGGGCCGAGGTGCCGTGCACCTCATACGCGCCGAAGGTGCGAGTGCGGATCTCGGTGGCCTTGAGGTACACCGGCTTGTCGGTGTAGCGGTGCGCGATGTCCGCGCGGCACATGATGACCGCGGCGGCACCCTCGTCGGGGGCGCAGAACATGTACTGAGTCAGCGGGTAGTTCAGCACCGTCGAGTTGATGATGGCGTCTTCGGACATCGGCTTGCGCCGGAACGCATTCGGGTTCAGCGCGCCGTTGCGGAAGTTCTTGGCAGCAACCTTGGCCAGGGTCTGCTGGGAGATCCCGTGGTCGTGCAGGTAGCGGTTGGCCTTCATGCCGAAGAACTTGGTGGTGACGAACTGGCCGTTCTCGGCGTACCAGGCGGGCAGGGCCAGCTTGGCCGGATCGTCGGTGAACGCCCCGCGGGGGTGCTTGTCCATGCCGATCGCGATCCCGATGTCGTACTTGCCGGACCGGATGTTGTCGGCGCAGACCTGGGTGGCGGTGGCGGCCGTCGCGCACGCGTTGAACACGTTGGTGAACGGGATGCCGGTGAGCCCGACCAGGCGCGTCACCGCGTCCGGGTTGGAGATCTCGTAGCTGCCGCCGACACCGAATTGGATGTCGCTCCACTGTATTCCGGCATCAGCAAGGGCGGTGTGGATCGCCTCGGCGCCCATCTGCATGGCGGACTTGTCGAATCGGCCGAACGGGTGCAGGCCGACGCCGATGATCGCCACATCGTTGGTGGTTGCGGTCATGTCGCAGTTCTCCTTCAGACGGGCTGGAATGCCCAGGTGACAACTTCGGTGCCGTCGTCCTCGACATAGAACGGCACCATGGTCAGCTCGACGGGCATGCCGAATTTCAGCTTGGCGGGGTCGGATTCGGTCAGGCGGGCCTCCACCTGGACCACATCGCCGAGCCGGATCAGGCCGACTCCGAACGGGGTGAATCCCTCGGCGGTCTCGCCGCCGGCGTAGGGCAGCTTCGGGACGAAGCCCTGGGTGGTCCAGGCCTCCAGGGTGCCCTGGCGGGGCAGCAGCAGGTCGCTCATCTGCGGGCCGCTGCAGCGCGGGCAGTGGTCCTGGCGGGGCCAGACCGTCGCCTCGCAGTCGGCGCAGTGACTGCCGATCAGAGCCGGGTTCTCGTCGGGGAAGTTGGTGACGTCGGGAGCCAGTGCCCTGCGCTTGGTGGAAATCACGTTCTCAATTAGAGCATACGACGCTGCGTGTTGGGTAGCGCGGGACGGCGCCGGTTGTGAACAGGGCAGCCCGGGCCCACCGGCGCGAGCGTGCACAGATGTACGCGTTCACCCGGCGTGTCGCGGACAAATGCGCACGCTCGCGCAGGAAGGGGGCTCGCGCAGGAAGGGGGCTCGCGCAGGGGGGGAGGACGCAGGGGGGTTACTTGGCCAGGCCGTGGGCGCAGAAGTCCCAGACCTCGTCGGCGGTGATGGGGTTCGCGGTCGGGTCGTCGGACTCGGCGCTGGACTGCGCGACGAACATCACGGTCTGCATGGTCATCGCTGCCATCCGCCGGGCGTTGACCTCCGGGCGCAGTTCGCCGGCATCGGCGGCGGCCTCCATCAACTCGGTGAGCATTCCGAGCAACGGCGTGAACGCCACCCGGACCTCGGTGGGGTGGGTGACCAGTAGCCGGGGCGCGAAGTCGGTGAACAGTGGCCGCTTGGCGATCGGGTCCGGCCGGGACAGGTCGAAGAGCAGCTCGACGGCCACCTTCAGCTGTTCCAGCGGACTCTTCTTGTTCTCGGTGGCGGCGCGGATCTGGTCGGCGGTGCGGGTGAGTGCATCTTCGAAGAGCGCCAGCAACAGCTCGTGCTTGCCGTTGAACTGCAGGTAGAAGCTGCGCAACGACTGCCGGGAGCGCTCGACGACCTCTTGGACGGTGAAGTCGGTGCTGCCCTTTTCGATGATGATGGACTGGGCGGCATCCAGGAACCGCTGCACGCGCTGAGCGGCGCGCAGCCGCGCGGTCTTGATCGACCGCTCAACCGCCCGCTGTTTCCAGACCGGTTCCTCTTCGGGGTTGCTCACCAGCGGCTCCGGCGGTTGCCTTTTTGGGAGAACACCACTGCACCTTACCGGAGAATTACCTCATTTCGGGGCCCGCTATCGGCCCGCTGCCATCCCGCGAGGGAAGATGGTAACTTCCCAACAATGAGAATGGCCTTCTCCTGGTGACCCGCAAGAGGTAAGGAAGCCCATGTACATCGACTATGAGGTCGCCGACAAGATCGCGACCATCACCCTCAACCGCCCCGAGGCGGCGAACGCCCAGAACCCCGAGCTGCTCGACGAACTCGACGCGGCCTGGACCCGCGCCGCCGATGACGACGACGTCGCGGTGATCGTGCTGCGCGCCAACGGCAAACACTTCTCGGCCGGCCACGATCTCAAGGGCGGCGGCCCGGTGCCGGACAAGATCACCCTGGAGTTCATCTACAAACACGAATGCAAGCGCTACCTGGAGTACACCCTGCGGTGGCGCAACGTGCCCAAGCCCTCCATTGCCGCGGTACAGGGCCGGTGCATCTCCGGCGGGCTGATGCTGTGCTGGCCGTGCGATCTGATCATCGCCGCCGACGACGCCCAGTTCTCCGACCCGGTGGTGCTGATGGGGATCGGCGGCGTCGAATACCACGGCCACACCTGGGAATTGGGGCCGCGCAAGGCCAAGGAGATCCTGTTCACCGGTCGGGCGCTCACCGCGCAGGAAGCCGAGCAGACCGGGATGGTCAACAAGGTGGTGCCGCGCGATGAGCTCGACGGGGAGACCCGCCGGCTGGCCGAGCACATCGCCACCATGCCGTCGTTCGCGTTGCGGCAGGCCAAGCGGGCGGTCAACCAGACCCTGGATGTGCAGGGCTTCCACTCGGCGATCCAGTCCGCCTTCGACATCCACGAGACCGGGCACGGCAATGCGCTCTCGGTGTGCGGGTGGCCGGTGCTGGTCAACCTCGACGACATGAAGACCAAGGTGCAGTAGGCCCCTCAGGCCAACCGCTCGCGCAACTCCCGCTTGAGCACCTTGCCGTAGGAGTTCTTCGGCAGCGCGTCGACGAACTCGTACCGCTTGGGGCGCTTGAAGCGGGCGATGCGCTCCAGCAGATGGGTGTCCAGCTCGGCCGCGGACGCTGCCCCGACGACGAACGCGACCACGATCTCGCCCCACTCCGGATCGGGGGTGCCCACCACGGCCGCCTCCGCGACGCCGGGGTGGCGCAGCAGCGCCTCCTCGACCTCGCGCGGGTAGATGTTGCTGCCGCCACTGATGACGACGTCCTTGGACCGGTCACGCAGGGTGAGGTAGCCGTGGTCGTCGAACGAGCCCTTGTCACCGGTGAACAGCCAGCCGTCGCGGATCGCCTCGGCGGTGGCGGTGGGATTGTTCCAATAGCCGGCCATCACCACCTCACCGCGACAGACGATCTCGCCCACTTCGCCGGCCGCCGCAACACTGCCGTCGTCGCGCAGCACTGCTACTTCAACACCGGTGCGCGCCCGGCCGACCGAACCCAGGACGGCGTCGTCGCCGCCGTGGTCGGCGCGGGTCAGGCCGGTGATGGTCATGGGCGCCTCGCCCTGGCCGTAGAGCTGGGCGAACACCGGCCCGAACGCGGCCATCGCCTTCTTCAGGTTGCCCAGGTACATCGGCCCGCCGCCGTAGATGATCGTGCGCAGGTTCGCCGGGCGCGCCCGGCCGGTGTCCACCAGGCGGGCCACCATGGTCGGCGCCAGAAACGCGGTGGCGCCCGGATGGTGATCGCACAGGTCGAGGAATTCGTCCGCGTCGAACGCCCCCGACGCTGGCACCACCTGGCGGGCGCCCCGCAACACATACGGTGCGATGTAGAGCCCGGATCCGTGCGACATCGGAGCGCCGTGGATCAGCGAGCAGTGCTCGTCGGGGTCATCCAGGTCGGCCAGGTGCGCGTGCGTCATCGCCATCAGGTTGCGGTGGGTCAGCATGGCGCCCTTGGAGCGTCCGGTGGTGCCGCTGGTGTAGAAGAGCCAGGCCGGCTGCGACGGGTCCGACTCCCGCGGTTCAGCGGGTGGGGCGCCCAGTCGTTCCAGATAGGTTGCACTGCCGATGGTTTCGACTATCGCAGAGCTCAGGCCCGGTGCCAGATTCGGCGAGGCGAACACCATACTCGCGCCGGCGTCGTCGAGGATCTGGGCCATCTCGCGCGGGTGCAGCTTGTAGTTGAGCGGCACCACCACGCACTCCGCGGCCCAGATGGCGAACATCAGCTCGATGATCTCGGGCCGGTTCTCGCTGGCGATCGCGATCCGCGCGCCACGGGGCAGCTGCCCGCGCAGTGAACCGGCCAATCGCCGTGCGCGATCAGCCAGTTCGCGCCAGGTGTGCAGGCGGCGCTCGCCGCAATAGACCGCGCCCTGTTCGCCGAATCGGGCCGCGGCCTGATCCAGCAACGTGAAGATGTTCACCGCTGAACCCAGTCGGAGTCCAGCCCGAAGTCCGACAGGTATTTCGTGGAGCTCCAGCCGCCGTCGACGACGATGGTCTGCCCGTTGATGAAAGAGCCTGCCTCCGAACACAGGAAGGCGACGGTGCCGGCGATGTCGTCCACCCGGCCCAGCCGCGGGGCCGGCGTCATCTCGGCGTTGAGTTTGCGGAACCGGGGGTCGGTGAGGCGCTGCTCGACCATCGGGGTGACCGTGACCCCCGGTGCCACCGCGTTGCACCGGATGCCCTGGGCGCCGTACTGGCAGGCGATGTGGGTGGTCAGCGCGGTCAGTCCGCCCTTGGCCGCCGAGTACGCCCCGCCGCGCAGGCCGCCGACGACCGCGAAGGTGGAGGTGATGTTGATGATCGCCGATCCCGGCGCCAGGTGGCCCAGCACCTCCCGGCTCAGCCGAAAGGGCGCCCGCAGCATCAGGTTCAGGAACTGGTCCAGGGATTCGTCGTCGGTTTCGTGCAGCGGCTTGGGACTGCCGACGCCGGCGTTGTTGATCAGGTAGTCCACTCGGCCCCATCGGGACAGCGCGGCGTCGACGATCCGCTGCGGGGCGTCGTCGGCGGTGAGGTCGACCGCGACGGTGCCGATGTTGTCGGGGTCGGCGCCGCCGGCCCGCAATGCCGCCGCCAGCTCGGCGAGGCGCTGTTCGTCGCGGCCGGTGCCCAACACCGCCATGCCGGCCTCGGCGAGCTTTGCGGCACAGCCGAATCCGATGCCGCTGCTGGCGCCCGTCACAATCGCCACCTGCATGATCTACCCACCTTCCCGGGTCAGCATCACCCGGATCTGTTGCTTGACGACTTTGCCGGCGTCGTTGCGGGGCAGGGCGTCCCAGACCAGCACCTGCTCGGGGGCTTTGAACCGGGCCACCCCGCGCTCGGCCAGCAGGTCCCGCAGCTCGGCAACGTCCGGGGCCGCATCACCGGAAGCGACGATCACCGCGCAGGCCCGCTCCCCGGTGCGCGGATCGGGCAGCCCGACGACGGCGATCTCGGCGATGCCCGGATGGCCGGCCAGGATGTCTTCGACCTCGCGCGCGGAGATGTTCTCCCCGTTGCGGATGATCACGTCCTTGAGCCGGCCGGTGATCAGCAGATAGTCGCCGTCCACCCAGCGGCCCAGGTCACCGGTGGCGAAATAGCCGTCGCCGTCGAAGCACGGGCCCTCGGAGTGCAGGTAGCCCACCAGCATCTGCGGCCCCCGCACCCAGACCTCGCCCTCGCCGGGGGGAGCACCGGGGTGGGCGACCAGCTTGATGTCGGCGAACCCGGCCCGGCCGTCGGTCTGCGCGGCATAGCTGCGCTCATCGGGGCGCAGAGCGCCGACGGTGGTGACCGGAACCTCGCTGGACCCGTACACCCGGGTGACGGCGGCGCTGGAGAAGTAGTCGGCGGCCTCGCGGATCAGTGACTCCGGAACCGATGCGCCGCCGCAGACGAACACCTTCAGGTCCGGCAGCCGGGTTCCGGCGCGGCGGGCCGCGGCCAGCAGTTGCGCCAGAAACGGTGTCGCCCCGGCGATGTGCGTGCACTTCTCGGTGAGCATCAGCCGCACCGCCTTATCGGCGTCCCACGTGTCCATCAGTATCGCGGTGGTGCCGAGCAGCAGCGGCGCCTCGAACGCGTAGATCGATCCGCCGATGTGCGCGATGGGGGAGGGCACCAGAAAGCGGTCGCCCGGGGCGATCAGCCAGTGCTCACCCAGTTGGGTAAGTAACGCGTGAATGGAGTCGTGGCTGTGCAGCACGCCTTTCGCATGACCGGTGGTACCCGAGGTGTACAGCAACAGCCGAACCGCAGCCGGGTCCAGGGGTGGCAGCACCGCGTCACCGCCGTCGCCTGCGAGCAGGTCCGAATCGCCGCGCACCAGCACCACCTCGGGCGGGTCGGCCAGGGCGGCGCTCACCCGGGCCAGCATCGCCGCATAATCGTGGCCGCGGAACTCACGCGGTGCGAACAGCATTCGGGAGCCGGAGTCGGCGAGGATGAACTCCAGCTCAGCATCCCGCAGTGACGGCAGGATCGGGTTGACCACCATCCCGGACAGCGTCGCGGCCAGATAGACGACGGCGGCCTCGTGCCAGTTGGGCAGCATGAACGACACCACGCTGCCCGTCGGCATCCGCGTCAGCATCGCCTTGGCCAGAGCTGTTGCGCGGGTGTGCAGATCCCGGCAGGTCAGCCGCATCTCGCCGTCCACCAGCAGAACCCGGTCGGGGGTGTCCTCGGCGGCCCGCGCCAGGGCATCGGCCAGGGTCGTCACGGGCCGCTGACCCGGTGCAGCGTCATCGAATACCGGTAGTCGTCACCGGCATGGGTGTTCACCGTGACCTGGGCGACCTCATCCTCGGAGGTGGTGTAGGTGCGCTGCATCTGCAGGGCGGCGGTGCCGGGTCCGACACGCAGCGCCTCGGCCAGTTCCGGGCCGACGATCACCGCGCGGATGTGCTGGCGCACCTCGACGACGCTGACCCCGAACACGTCCTCGATCAGCGGAAAGATCGGGCCGGAATGCCGCTGCAGCAGCCGGCCCACGCCGGCGAACGTCCGGTTGACGTAGTACTCGGTGCGGCAGATCGGCGTGTCCTGGCCATCGGCGCGCCGAATGCCGCGCACCGCAAGCCATTCGGTGCCGATCGGCAGACCGGTGCGGGCGGCGATCTCCTCGTCGACGGTGACCATGGCGTTGGAGTCGATCTCGAATGACGAGCCGGCGGCAAACGCGACCAGGTCGTTGATCGACACCACGTCCTGGGCGTAGCAGCTCGTCTCGGTGCGGGGAACCACCACGGTGCCCGCCCGGGGCCGCGAGACCACCAGATTGTCCTCGCGCAGCCGCCGCAGTGCTTCTCGGACGGTATAGCGGCTGACCGAGAACCGTTCGCACAGTTCGTGTTCGGTGGGCAGCTGGGAGCCGACCGGATACACCCCGTCGGCGATCTCCTTGCGCAGCTCCCGCGCGACGCGCAGGTAGCGGTGGTCGGTCACGATCCGGCCGGCCGTAGGGCCAGTACGCTGCCGTCGCCGTCGGCCGAGACGTACAGGGTGCCGTCGCGGCCACGGGCGATGCCGGCGAACGGACCCTGGGGACCGGAGAACGGGGGCATCCCCCGCAGTGGCTTGGGTGTCACGCCCGGTGGCGGCCCGATCGCCAGCCCGTCGGCGATCACCTGCCGCGCACCGGTTTCCACCTCGACGGCCAACACCTGACGAGCACCGGCGTCCACGATGTAGAGCGTGCGGTCGGCCAGCAGCAGGCCTTGGGGCCGCACCAGGTCGTCGACCACCGTCTCGACGCCGGCACCGCCGACCCGCACCACCCGTCCGGCGCCGGACTCGGCCACCAGGTAACGGCCGTCTTCGGTCAGGGCGATCCCGATCGGACGCGCCAGATCCTGCGCCAGCACATCGACCGTCCCGCCGCGCACCGCCAGCATCCGGCCGGTGCCGAACTCGGTGACCACCACACCGGCCGAACCGACCACCACGCCGTAGAGCTGGTCGAAACCGTCGGCGAGCACCTCGCTGTGCGAGCGCGCCGGGACATACCGGCTGACCTGGCCGCCGGAGGTGGTGACGACGAATTCACCGGGGCCCACGGCGGTCACGCCACGGACGAAGCCGGGATAGCCGGGGCTGAACAGCATTCCGAGTGTCTCGAGCCGGCCGCCGGTGCCGACCGCGTAGAAGTAGGTGCCGTCGGCGACGTAGAGCTTGCCGGCGCCGTCGACGGTGAGGTCCAGCGGCCAGTTCAGTCCGCCGGGCAGCATCGCGGTGGTGGTGCCGCCGGCGATCTCGGTGACCTCGCCGGTGAAGTTGGAGACGAACAGCCGGCCGTCGGCGAAGGTGCAGTTGTCCAGGCCCGGCGTCAGTTGCGCCAGCACGGTGCGCTCGCCGGTGCGCGGGTCGATGCGCAGCACCTGGCCGCTGGCTGCCTGGGTGGAGACGATGCAGCCGTCGGCGTCGAACTTGACCGAGTCGGGAACCCCCAGATCGCCGGCAACCCGTTGCGGCACAGCGTCACTGGCAAACGGATCGATCCGCCAGATCTCGTTGGCGGTCATCACCGGGAAGTAGAGCAGGCCGTCGGGTCCGACCTCCATGGCGTTGGGTGACGGCAGGTTCTCGGCCAGGATGCGCGGCGCGCCGGTGGCCCGGTCCAGTTCCATCAGCCGTCCGCCGTCGCGGCATTCCCCGACGAACAGGTGATCCCCCGAAGCAGAGTTGTGCACGGTGATCCCGTTGGCGCACGGCAGGCCGTCGCTCAGCACGCGGACGGCGCCGGACGGGTCGAGCACGCTGACCCGGCCGTCCATCACCTCGGTGGCGTACAGATTGCCGGCGCTGTCGAATGCGACATCGTCGGGTGCCACGACGTCGCCGCCGCGCGCACTCACCACGGCAAGTTCGCCGGTGCGCACGTCCAGCGCGCTGATCTGGCTGCCGGTCACCTGGGCGACGTAGACCCGGCCGTCGGGACCGGTCCGCAGGCCGTTGGCGCCGAACAGCCGACTCGGTTCGGTGAGGCGTTCCAGCCGCCAGCCCGGCGCGACCGTGGGGCTGGCGAGCACTTCGCGGGGGACCATGACTTCGGACGCTACCAAGAGCTGGTTAGTCCAGACAATAGCGGGCACAGATGCGTACCCGAGCCTTGACGCACCAATAAGCACTGCGGAATAGTGTTCTTCACTACGCAGAACGGAGTATTTTGTCCGAACAAAAAACGGTCGGCGGCCCGGTGGCCGGACCGCTGCGCGGCGTGACCGTCGTCGACCTGACGACGATGGTGATGGGGCCGTACTGCACCCAGATCATGGCCGACATGGGGGCCGACGTCGTCAAGGTCGAACCTCCCGAGGGCGACGCCACCCGCTACATCTCCGCGGGCCCGGCCCCAGACATGAGCGGGGTGTTCGTCAACGTCAACCGCGGCAAACGCAGCGTCGTACTGGACCTGCGCACCGATGCCGGCAAGGAGGCGATCGCGGCGCTGATCGCCCGCGCCGACGTCTTCATCCACTCCATGCGGGCCAAGGCGATCGCCAAACTGGGCCTGGGTTACGACGACGTGGCCGCGCTCAACCCGGGGATCGTCTACACCAACTGTTACGGGTACTCCCGGCGCGGCCCCGACGGCGACCGGCCGGCCTACGACGACACCATCCAGGCCGAATGCGGGCTGCCCGCCGTGCAACAACAGCTCACCGGACGGGCCGACTATGTGGGCACGATCATGGCCGACAAGATCGCCGGGCTGACCGCGCTGTACGCCACCATGATGGCGCTGTTCCACCGGGAACGCACCGGGCAGGGCCAAGAGGTCGAGGTCGCCATGTTCGAGACCATGGCCTCGTTCATGCTCGTCGAACACGCCAACGGCGCCATGTTCGACCCGCCGCTGGGCCCGGCCGTCTACCCGCGCACGGTGGCACCCAACCGGCGGCCGTATCAGACCAGCGACGGCCAGATCGCCGCACTGATCTACAACGACAAGCACTGGAACGCCTTCATCGCCGCCGTCGAGCCGCCCTGGGCGTCCGAGCAGTACGCCACCCTGGCGCAACGGGCCCGCCAGATCGACACCGTCTACGGGCTGTTGGCGCAGACCATCAAGGGGCGCAGCACCCAGGAGTGGCTGACGCTGTTCCGCGAGTTGGAGATCCCGGCCGCCCCGCTCAACACTCCCGGCGACCTGTTCGACGACCCGCACCTCAACGCCGTGGGACTGTTCGAAACTGTCGAGACCTCGCATGGCCCCGTGCGTTTCCCCGGCGTGCCGACCTTTATGTCGCAGACCCCGGGGCGGGTCGCCGGGCCGGCACCGGAGCTGGGTGCCCACACCGCTTCGGTGCTCGCCGAACTGGGCCTGGCGGGGACGCCGTGATGGACTTCGAGATGGGCGCGCGCGCCGACGAACTTCGTGGACGACTGCGCGAGCTGATCGGCGCCGAACTGCCGGCAGAGTTTCCGGGGGCGTTCACCGACGACCCCGCCGACCTGGCTGCGGCACAACGCTTCTGCCGGACACTGGCCGAACGCGACCTGCTCTGTCTGTCCTGGCCGGCCGAGTTCGGCGGGGCGGGCGCCTCGGTGTGGGAGCAGACCGTGGTGCGCGAGGAGATGTGGGCGCACCACGAACCGCGCGGCGCCCAGTACATGGGGGTGAACTGGGTCGGGCCGATCATCATGCGGCACGGCACAACTGAGCAGCAGCGCCGGCATCTGCCGCCGATCGCGGCCGGCGAGGTGATCTGGTGTCAGGGATTCTCCGAGCCGGAAGCCGGCTCGGACCTGGCGTCGCTGCGCACCTATGCCCGCCGCGACGGTGACGGCTGGCTGATCAACGGCCAGAAGATCTGGACCTCGTACGCCACCATGGCGCACTGGTGCTTCCTGCTGGCCCGCACCACCCGGGTGGGAGAGGGCGGGGTACAGCGAAAACAGCAGGGCCTGAGCATATTCCTGGTCCCGATGGACAATCCGGCGATCACCGTCCGCCCGATCCGCACCATGATGGGACCGCACCACCTCAACGAGGTGTTCTTCGACGACCTGCGGGTCACCGACGCCGACGTGCTCGGTGAGGTGGACGCCGGCTGGTCGATCGTGGGCGACGTGATGGCGTTCGAGCGGGTGGGGATCGCCCGCTACGCGCGCTGCGAACGCCTGCTGGCCGCAGCGCCCGATGCGCTGGGCGAGCGTTGGGACACCCTGCCCGCCGAACTGGTGGCCCGCTGGATGCGGATGCTCACGCACTGCCGGCGGGCCAGGCTGATGGCCTACCGGGTGGTGGCCATGCAGGCCGGCGGCCAGGTCTCGCCCGGTGACGCCGCCGCCTACCGGATCGCAGTCACCCGCCTGGACCAGGAGAGCGCCGAAGTGCTGGCCGAGATCGCCGCCGAAGCACCCGACAACTCGTGGTTCCGCGCCGACGTCGACGACCACTGGCGCTACTCGCAGGCGGCGACGGTGTCCTCCGGCAGCATCGAGATGCAGCGCATCCTGCTGTCCCGTGCCCTGCTGGCGGTGACGCGATGAACCTCGAACTCGGAGCGGACGCAGTCGAATACGGGCAGTCGGCGCGGCGGGCGTTCGAGGCCGCCGGTGGCGACGAACTGGTGATCCGCGCCGACGCCGACCCCGCTGGCCGCGAGGACCTGGTGGGCCCGATCCTGAGCCGGCTGGGGGCATTTGACCTGCGGCCCCGCGACGACGCCGACGAACTCGAGGCCGCCGCGGCGCTGTGCCGCAGCGCCGGCTACTCCTGTGTGCCCTACCCGGTCGCCGAATGCCTTGCCGCACCCGCTGATCTGGACGTTGACGGGATGATCGTGGTTGACGAGCACGCCCCCGCCGGTGCGGTGGCCGGGCTGGACAAGCGCTGGGTTGCGGTCACGCTGGGCGGGGCGCGAAGCTCGGTGATGGTGCAGTCTTCGGTCCGGCCGGCGCTGGTGGCCGACCTGACCTTGGCTGAAAGCGTCGGTGACGGCGCTGCTGATGTGGCGCTGGGCCTGGTCCTGCCGGCCTGGACCCTGCTGGGAATGCTGGACCGGGCAATGGATCTCACCGTGGATCATGTGCGGCTACGCGAACAGTTCGGCCAGCCGCTGTCGCAGTTCCAGGGTGTGCAGTTCCAGTTGACCGACGCCGAGGTGGAGCGGGCCGGACTGGAGATGCTGGCCAAGTACGCCCTGGCCAGCATCGCCGCCGGGCGGCCCGAGGTTCTCGACGACGCGTTGGCGACCCGCGCCGCCGCGCTGGAGGCCGCCGAGGTGGTGTTCCGGGTCTGTCACCAGCTGCATGGTGCCGTCGGCTTCTGCGACGAGACGGTGCTGTCCTGGCTGTCGCGCTACAGCCAACCGCTGCGACGACTGCCGTGGGGACTCTCCCGCACTCGAGATCTGCTGGTGCAGCGCGCCGGGAGAGCCGGGTTGAGGGGGCTCTACGCATGAAATACGACCTGCCGCAGGAGATCACCGTCACCGGTGACGGACCGATTCGCACGGTCACGATCAACCGCCCCGCCGAACTGAACAGTGTCAACGCCAACCTGCACTGGGGCCTGGCCAACGTGTGGCGTCAGATCGCCGCAGACAAGCAGGCCCGGGTCGTGGTGCTCACCGGCGCGGGCCGGGCGTTCTCCGCAGGCGGCGACCTGAACTGGATCGAGACGTTCCTCGACGACGAGGCGGCCCGTGACGAGAGCATCCGCGAGGGCGCCCAGATCGTCGAGGAGATGCTGCGGTTTCCCCTGCCGATCATCGCGGCCGTCAACGGCCCCGCCGTCGGCCTGGGCTGCAGCGTGGCCCTGCTCTGCGACATCGTGCTGATCTCGCAGACAGCCTATTTCGCCGACCCGCACGTGGCGGTCGGGCTGGTGGCCGGCGACGGCGGGGCCGCACTGTGGCCGCTGCTCACCCCGATCCTGCGGTCGCGCGAATACCTCTACACCGGCGACCGGATCGACGCCGCCACCGCCGTCGAGCTCGGGCTGGCCAGCCGGACGGTGGCGCCCGAGGAGTTGCACGCCCAAGCCCAGCAGTTGGCGCAACGGCTGGCCGCCCAGCCGCCGGAGGCGCTGCAGGGCACCAAGCGGGTGGTCAACATGTACCTGTCGCAGGTTCTCGGCGGGCCGCTGCAGGCCGGGTTCGCCGCCGAGGTCGCCACCATGAAGACCGACGAACACCGCCGCCGGCTCTTGGCCGTCAAGAACCGGGCGAGCAGAACATGACCGAGGACTTCCGCGGCCACGTACGCCAGTGGTGTCGCGAGAACATTCCCGCCGACTGGCGCCGCAGTCAGACCGGGGTGAGCGAAGCCGAGTTCGTCGCCTTCCAACGGAGCTGGTTCGCCACCCTGCACAGCGCCGGCTTCGCGGTGCCGCACTGGCCGCGGGAGTGGGGCGGCGGCATGTCGGTGGCCGATCAGGCCGTGCTGTACCAGGAATTGGCCGCCCACGACGCACCCCGGCTGGTGCTGGCGTTCGTCGGCATCCACCACGCGGCGGCCACCCTGCTGGCCGCGGGCACACAGGAGCAGCAACGGCGGCATCTGCCGGCGGTCTGCGACGGCGAGATCTGGGTGCAGGGCTTCTCCGAACCCGAAGCGGGCTCGGATCTGGCGTCGCTGCGTACCACCGCCCGCCGGGTGGGCGACGACTATGTGGTCAACGGCCAGAAGCTCTGGGCCAGCGGCGCCCGGCACGCCCAATGGTGCCTGCTGCTGGCCCGTACCGACCCGGATGCCCCCAAGCGCAAGGGCATCTCGTATTTCCTGCTGGACATGTCCAGCCCCGGTGTGCAGGTGCGGCCGATCCGAAACGCAGTGGGCGACGACCATTTCTGCGAGATCTTCCTCGACGACGTGCTGATCCCCGCGGCGAATCTGATCGGCGCGGAGAACGCCGGATGGCAGGTGGCGCAGGCGACGCTGGGCGCCGAACGCGGACTGACCATGCTGGAGCTGGCCGAGCGGCTGGGAGGCGCGGGTTTTCGCCGGCTGGTGCAGGCCGCCCCCAAACACGACCCGGTGGTGGCGGATCGGCTGGCGCAGTTGGAGATCGAGATCACCGGGCTGCGGGCGATGTGCCGACAGCTGGTGCATGACGTCGAGGCGGGCCGCGCCGGGCCGGCCGACGCCTCGATCGTGAAGCTGTTCTACAGCGAACTGCTGCAACGGGTCACCGACTTCGGCGCCGAGATCGGTGGGCCCGCCGCCCACACCGTGCTGGCCAAACCGGCGTCGGGCGGCTGGGAGTCCGGCGCCTGGGTGCTGGACTTCATCGGATCCTGGGAGTGGACCATCCCGGGCGGCTCCAGCGAGATCCAGCGCACCATCATCGGCGAGCGCGGCCTGGGCCTACCGCGAGAACCGAGTGTGCCCTGATGGCAACGGAATTCACCGAGCTGCATGACGACCTGCGGGCCGTCGCCGCCGACGTGCTTTCCCGGGGCGCGGACTGGACGACGCTGGTCGCGGCGGGCTGGGCTGGGCTGGAGGTACCCGAGGAGCTGGGCGGGTCGGGGGCGGGCTTCGCCGAGGTCGCAGTGATCTGCGAGGAGCTGGGCCGGGCCGCGGCGAGCACGCCCTACCTCGGCGGCGCGGTGCTGTCCGTCGCTTTGCTGAACACCGTGGCCGACAGCGCCGTTCGTGACCCGCTGCTGGCCGGGATCGCCGACGGCACGATCCGCGCGACCGCGGTGCTGGGTGAATTCACCGTCTCGGCCGACGGCCGGCTGACCGGACGCGCCGACTTCGTGCCGGACGCGGCGGGGGCGGACCGGCTGCTGGTGGCGGCCACCGACGCGGGCGGCGCCGACGTCGTGGTGGTGGCCGATGACCTGACCGTCAGCGCGCAGCCGCTGCTCGATGAGACCCGCAGCGTCGCCACCGTGACCGCTGACGGCGTCGAGGTCGATGCGGTGCTGGCCGCCAACCGAACAGCGGCGCTGGGCAATCGGGCGGCGCTGGCGGTGGCCTGCGACAGCCTCGGGCTGGCCGAGGCGATGCTGAAAGCCACGGTGTCCTACGCGCAGACCCGCACCCAGTTCGGCCGGCCCATCGGATCCTTCCAGGCTGTCAAGCACGCCTGCGCCGACATGCTGGTGAAGAACTCGGTGGCCCGCGCCTTGATCCGCGAGGCCATCGACGCAGTGCTGGCCGACACCGACGCCGACACCGCTGTGGCGATGGCCAAGTCCTACGCCTGCGGTGCCGCCGTCGACGTCGTCGGCAAGGCGATGCAGCTGCACGGCGGCATCGGTTACACGTGGGAGAGCGGCATCCACGTCTACCTCAAACGCGCCACGTTCAACCGGTCGCTGTTCGGTTCACCGGCAGCGCACCGCAGAAAGCTCGCTCACCGATATCAGTAAGTACAACAAGGAGTTTCGATCATGGGTGTACCCGTCTATCGTCGTATTCTGGAGCTGTTCGAAGCCGAGGGCGTCAACACGCTGTTCGGCATCCCCGACCCCAACTTCGTGCACATGTTCGTCGAGGCCGAGCAGCGCGGCTGGTCGGTGGTGGCGCCGCACCACGAGGAGAGCGCCGGGTTCATGGCCGAGGCGGCCTCCCGGATGACCGGGCGGCCCGGGCTGTGCATCGGCACGCTGGGCCCCGGGGTGGCCAACATCGCCGGGGCGATGATGTGCGCGAAGGTGGAGAACTCCCCGGTGGTGTTCCTGGGTGGCCAGCGGGCCCGAATCACCGAGCGCCGGGTGCGGCGCGGCCGTATCCAGTTCGTGCGCCAGGAAGAGCTTTTCGCGCCGTCGGTGAAGTACAGCGCGTCCATCGAGTACGCCGACCAGACCGATGAGATCGTGCACGAGGCGATCCGCCGCGCCATGTCGGGCACCCCCGGGCCGGCCTACATCGAATACCCGTCGCAGGTGATCCTCGAAGAGCTCGACGTCGCCGGCCCGCCCGAGCCGCACCGCTACCGGCTGGTGAATCAGCGCGCCGGGGCCGCCGAGCTGGCCCAAGCCGTCGAGATCATCCGCAATGCCGCCAGCCCGATCCTGCTGGTGGGCCACGGAGTGCACACCTCGCGCACCGGATCGGCGGTGCGTGAGCTCGCCGAGCTGATGGCCTGTCCGGTGATCCAGACCTCCGGTGGCACCGCGTTCATCCCGGGGCTTGAGGACCGCACCTTCCCGTACGGGTTCTCCAGCGCCGCCGTCGAAGCCGTCGCCGCCTCGGATGTCTGTGTGGCGCTGGGCACCGAGCTCGGCGAGCCGGTGCACTACGGCACGACTCGGCACTGGGCGGACAAGAACGCCGACCGCAAGTGGATCTACGTCGAGCAGGACCCGCTGGCGATCGGGGTGAACCGGCCCATCGACGTGCCGCTGGTGGGTGACCTGCGCGGGGTGGTCCCGCAGTTGGTCGAGGCCCTCAAGAAGACCCCGCGCGCCGCGTCGGCCGATCTGGCCCGGTGGGTCAAGCAGGACGCCGACCAGCTGGCCGAGCTGGCGGCCACCGCGCCGTCGGGCCGCAGTCCGGTGCACCCGGCGCGCTACGTGGTCGAGGCCAGCAAGGCGTTCCCCGAGGACGGCATCATGGTCCGCGACGGCGGCGCCACCGTCATCTTCCAGTGGACCTATTCGCAGGCCAAGCCGCACGACGTGATGTGGAACCAGAACTTCGGGCACCTCGGCACCGGGCTGCCCTATGCCGTGGGAGCCTCGGTGGCCGAAGGCGGCAAGCGGCCGGTGATGCTGCTGACCAGCGACTCGGCGTTCCTGTTCCACATCGCCGAGCTGGAGACCGCGGCGCGGCTGAACCTGCCGCTGGTCTGCGTGGTCGGCGTGGACCACCAATGGGGCCTGGAAGTCGGGGTGTACAAGCGGACCTTCGAGCAGCCGTCGCCGCAGCCGGGGGTGCACTGGAGCAAGAACGTCCGGTTCGACACGATCGCGCAGGGCATGGGCTGCCACGGCGAATTCGTCGAGGATGAGGCCGAGATCGGGCCGGCGGTCAAGCGAGCCTTCGCCCGCGGCGGGACCTCGGTGATCCACGTCTGCATCGATCCGAAGGCCAACTCCGAGGAGATGCCCAACTACGCGGAATTCCGTACCTGGTACGCGGAGGGCACCCAATAGACGAGAATGTTATTCTCGTTTTCGCCTAATGAATTTCCACGCGCTGATGGGCTGGAGGAGAGCATGTCCGGCGGAATGAGCTTCGAGCTGACCGAGGACCAGGAACTGATCCGGAGGTCGGTCGCCGAACTCGCGGCGAAGTTCGACGATCACTACTGGATGGCCAAGGACCAGGCGCACGAATTCCCGCGGGAGTTCTACGACGCCATCGCCGGCGGCGGCTGGCTGGGCATGACCATCCCCGAGGAGTTCGGCGGGCACGGGCTGGGCATCACCGAGGCCACCATCCTGGCCGAGGAAGTGGCACGTTCCGGTGGTGGCATGAACGCCGCCAGCGCCATCCACATGTCGATCTTCGGCATGCAACCGGTCGTGGTCTTCGGCTCGGACGAGATGAAAGCCGAAACCCTGCCGCGCATAGTCAGTGGTGACCTGCATGTGTGCTTCGGCGTCACCGAACCGACTGCGGGTCTTGACACGTCACGGATCACCACGTTCGCCAAGCGTGACGGCAGTGATTATGTGGTCAACGGCCGCAAGGTCTGGATCTCCAAAGCGCTCGAGTCCGAGAAGATCCTCCTGCTGACCCGCACCGAGTCCCGCGACGACGTGGAGAGGCGTGGGGGCAAACCCACCGAGGGGCTCACCCTGTTCCTCACCGACATCGACCGCGACCACGTCGACATCAGGCCGATCCCCAAGATGGGCCGAAATGCGGTGTCCTCCAATGAGGTCTTCATCGACGACCTGCGGGTCCCGGCCGAACACCGGATCGGCGAAGAGGGCAAGGGCTTCTCCTACATCCTGCACGGGCTCAACCCGGAGCGCATGCTGATCGCCGCCGAGGCCCTCGGCATCGGCCGGGTCGCCCTGGACCGTGCGGTCAAATACGCCAACGAGCGGGTGGTGTTCGACCGGCCGATCGGCATGAACCAGGGCATCGCGTTCCCGCTCGCCGACTCACTGGCCCGCCTGGACGCCGCCGAGTTGATCCTGCGCAAGGCCACCTGGCTCTACGACAACGGCAAGTCCTGCGGGCGTGAGGCCAACATGGCCAAATACCTCTGCGCGGACGCCGGTTTCGCCGCGGCCGACCGGGCGCTGCAGACCCACGGGGGAATGGGCTACTCGGAGGAGTACAACATCTCCCGGTTCTTCCGTGAGTCGCGGCTGATGAAGATCGCGCCGGTCAGCCAGGAGATGATCCTGAACTTCCTCGGCTCGCACGTCCTCGGCCTGCCGAGGAGCTATTGATGCCCGCACCGCTGGCCGGTGTCACGGTGGTGGCGCTGGAACAGGCGGTGTCGGCCCCGATGTGCACCCGCGCACTGGCGGACTTCGGGGCGCGCGTCATCAAGGTCGAGAACCCCGACGGCGGTGACTTTGCCCGCTACTACGACGACGTGGTTGCTGGCCAGGCAGCACACTTCGTCTGGGTCAACCGGGGCAAGGAATCGGTGACGCTGGACCTGAAAAGCGAAGCGGGACGAGACATCCTGCACCGGCTACTGGACCGCGCCGACGTGCTGGTGTCCAATCTGGCCCCCGGCGCCACCGCGCGACTGGGCCTGTCGGCGGCCGACATGGCGCGCCGGCACCCGAAAGTGATCAGCCTCGAGATCGACGGCTACGGGGCCGACGGCCCGCTGTCGCACAAGCGGGCCTACGACCTGCTGGTGCAGGCCGAGTCCGGAGTGTGCTCGGTGACCGGAAACCCCGGCGCCCCAGCCAAACCCGGGCCGCCGGTCGCCGACGTCACCAGTGGCCTGTACGCCGCGCTGTCGATCATGGCGGTGCTGATCGGCCGTGACCGCAGCGCACCCGCGCCGTCGGTGACCGTGAGCCTGTTCGACACCATGGCCGAGATGATGGGCTACCACCTGACCTATGCGCGGCACTCCGGCATCGACCAGCAGCCGCTGGGCATGAGTTCACCGGCCGTCGCCCCCTACGGCGCATATGCGACCGGCGACGGGCACACCGTGGTGCTGGGCACCACCAACGACCGGGAGTGGCAGCGGCTGGCCCGCGAACTGCTGGGCCGCAACGACCTCGCCGACGACCCGCGCTTCGCCGGCAACGCCGACCGGGTGGCGCATCGCGCGATCCTGGACGAGGCGATCGCGGCGTGGTGCGCCCGACACGATCTGGCGCACATCCAGGACGCCGCCGACGCGGCCGGAATCGGCAACTCCCGCTACAACCTGCCCAGCGACGTGCTGGCGCATCCGCAACTGGCGCAGCGCGATCGGTGGCGCAATATCGAGACCCCGGCCGGGCAGATCCCGTCGCTGCTGCCGCCGCCGGTGATCGCCGGCTACGACCCGCCGATGGGCGCGGTGCCGGGCCTGGGCCAACACACCGATGCGGTGCTGGGCGAACTGGGATTGACCGACGCCGAGATCGCCGGCCTGCGCGACAGCGGTGCGATCTGATGAGCGCCGAACCCGTCCTGCTGCGCGCTGACCGCGGCGGGGTGCGCACGCTCACCCTCAACCGGCCCGCCCGCAAGAACGCGATCAACCCGGAGCTGTGGCGGCAGTTGCGCGACGCGCTGCGCGACGCCGCCGACGACCCGGACCTGCGGGTGCTGGTGATCACCGGCGCCGGCGGTGCGTTCTGCTCGGGTGCGGACATCGGCACCGGAGACGACTCCCACCCGGTGGAGAAGCTGCGCCGGCTCTCCGACGTCGCACTGGCCCTGCATGCGCTGACGATCCCCACCATCGCGAAGGTCGACGGCGTGGCCGTGGGCGCCGGCTGGAACCTCGCGCTGGGCTGCGACCTGGTGGTAGCGACCCCGGAATCGACGTTCTGCCAGATCTTCTCCAAACGCGGGCTCTCGATCGACCTGGGTGGGTCCTGGCTGCTGCCCAAACTCGTCGGGCTGCAGCAGGCCAAGCGGCTGGCGCTGCTGGCCGAGACCATCGACGCCGCCGAAGCGCAGGCACTGAACCTGGTGACCTGGGTGGTGGGAGCCGAGGAGCTCGACGGATTCGTCGACGACCTGACCACCCGGCTGGCCGCCGGGCCGCCGCGGGCCCTGGCGCAGACCAAGGCGTTGCTCAACCAGGGCGCCGATGCCACCCTGGCCGAGGCGCTGGCAGGCGAAACACGTTCCCAGATACTCAATTTCGCGGGCACCGACGCCGCGGAGGCCTACGCGGCATTCGCCGAGAAGCGCACGCCGCGCTTCACCGGCGGATGGCCGACGAAACCGAAGGAGTAGACCAGATGCGAGCAACGGTGATCGTCGGCGCGGTACGCACCCCCGTCGGCAGACGCAACGGCGGCCTGGCCGGCACCCACGCCGCGGACCTGTCCGCGATCGTGCTCAACGAACTGATGGATCGCACCGAAACCGACCCGGACGTCGTCGACGACGTGGTGTGGGGCTGCGTCTCGCAGGTCGGCGACCAGTCGTCCAACATCGGCCGGTACGCGGTGCTGGCCGCGGGCTGGCCGGAGAGCATCCCGGGCACCACTGTCAACCGGGCCTGCGGGTCGAGTCAGCAGGCGCTGGACTTCGCGGTGCAGGCGGTGATGTCGGGTCAGCAGGACATCGTGGTGGCCGGCGGGGTGGAGGTGATGAGCCGGGTGCCGCTGGGGGCCGCGCGCGCCACCGGAGAGCCCTACGGGCCGAAAGCCCTTGCCCGCTATGACGGATTCCAGTTCAACCAGGGCATCGGTGCCGAGATGATCTGCGAGAAGTGGGGTTTCGACCGAGCCAAAGTCGACGAGTACGCGGCGCGCTCGCATGAGCGGGCCGCCGCCGCGCAGGACGCCGGGGCGTTCGCCGATCAGATCGTGCCGGTCGCCACCGATGCCGGCGTCGTGGACGCCGACGAGGGCATCCGCCGCGGCACCACGCCCGAGAAGCTGGCCGGGCTCAAGCCGGCGTTCCGCGACGAAGGGCTGATCCACGCCGGCAACTCCTCGCAGATATCCGACGGTGCCGCAGCGCTTTTGGTGATGACCGAAGAGGAGGCCGCCCGCCGCGGGCTGACCCCGCTGGTGCGCTACACCGCCGGCGCGGTGATCGGCGCCGACCCGGTGCTGATGCTCACCGGTCCCATCCCGGCGACGGCGAAGGTGCTCAAGCGGGCCGGGCTGGGCATCGACGAGATCGGCGTGTTCGAGGTCAACGAGGCGTTCGCTCCGGTGCCGATGGCCTGGCAGGCCGAGACCGGCGCCGCGCAGGAGCGGCTCAATCCGCTGGGCGGGGCGATCGCGCTGGGTCATCCACTGGGCGCCTCCGGTGCGGTGCTGATGACCCGGATGATTCATCACATGCGCGACAACGGGATTCGCTACGGGCTGCAGACCATGTGCGAAGGCGGCGGGACCGCCAACGCCACTATCGTCGAGCTGGTCGGTTAGGGCCGGCGCATGCACCGGGATCTGTTCACGCCAGACCACGAGGCGTTTCGCGCCCTGGCCCGCGACTTCGTTGCCAAGCACGTCGTACCCGAATACCCCAAATGGGAGAAGGCCGGCCGGATGCCGCGCTCGGTCTTCGAGCACCTGGGCTCACTGGGGATGCTGGGCATGTCCATTCCCGAGGAGTACGGCGGCGGCGGCGTCGACGACTACCGCTACAACGTGGTGCTGCAGGAGGAGGCGGCCCGCGCCCTGGTCACGCTGTCCACGGTGCGCACCCAGCTCGAGGTGATCCTGCCGTACTTCCTGCGTTACGCCGACGCCGAGCAGCGGGCCCGGTGGTTCCCCGGGCTGGCCGCCGGGAAGCTGCTGACGGCCATCGCGATGACCGAACCCGGCACCGGATCGGATCTGGCCGGCATGCGCACCACCGCGGTGCGGGACGGCGATCACTACGTCCTCAACGGCGCCAAGACCTTCATCACCGGCGGTATTCAGGCCGACCTGGTGATCGTGGTGGCCCGCACCGCCACCGACCCCGACAACCGGCGCAACGGGTTGACGCTGCTGGTGGTCGAGGACGGGATGCCGGGCTTCGAGCGGGGCCGCGAACTGGACAAGATGGGCTGCAAGGTCCAGGACACCGCCGAGCTGTCGTTCGCCGACGTTCGGGTGCCGGTGGCCAACCGGCTGGGGGATGAGGGCGCGGCATTCGGCTACCTCGGGCACAACCTCGCCCAGGAACGTCTGACCGTCGCCGTGGGCTCGGTGGCCCAGGCCCGTTCGGCGCTGGCCGCGGCGATCGACTATGTGCAGAACCGCAATGTGTTCGGGTCGTCGGTGGCGTCGTTCCAGAACACCAAGTTCGAGTTGGCCGCGGTCTCCACCGAGATCGAGGCCGCCCAGTGCATGCTCGACCGGGCCGTCATCGACCACGTCGAGGGACGGCTGTCGGGGGCCGATGCTGCGCGCACGAAACTGTTCTGCACCGAGATGCAGGCCCGGGTGGTGGACCGTTGTCTGCAGCTGTTCGGCGGCTACGGCTACATGATGGAGTACCCGATCGCGCGCCTGTACACCGATGCGCGGGTGGCCCGGATCTATGCCGGGACTTCGGAGGTGATGAAGGTGATCATCGCCAAATCGCTCGGGTTGTAAGCCGGGGAGAAAAATTCTTCGATGAGACCCTTGTCACAATGGCCCTAACCAACCTACTGTGTGTTCACTTGGTTGGTTACCCCCCGAAGGAGACCGGTGACGTCACCCCGGCCGTACGCCACACTTCTCGCCAAAGGTGAGGACCGCAGGCAGCGGATTCTGCTGGCCGCTGAGCATCTGCTGGCCCGGAACGGCTGGCGCAACACCTCGCTTGCGCAGATCGCCCGGATCGCCGGCGTCAGCGCGGCCGGCCTGCTGCACCACTTCGCGTCCAAGGAACAACTGCTGCACGCCGTGCTCGACGCCCGCGACGCCGACGACGACATCCACGCCGACCGCGGCGGCGACCTGATCGAAGAGATCCAGCGGGTGGCCGAACGGTTCACCAGGGCGCCAGAGCTGGTCGGCACGTTCACCGTGCTGCTCGCCGAGAACGTCCAGCCCGAGGCGCCTCTGCACGACCGGATGCTGGAGCGCTACCGCAGCTCGCTGGAGATCGTCGCCGACCTGATTCGGCGCGGCATGGCCGCCGGCCGCTATCGCACAGACCTCGACGCGGACGCCAAGGCCGCGGAGATCATCGCATTTGTCAACGGAATGGAGATGTCATGGCTGCTGGATCCTTCAATACCTCTGACCGACGTGTTCACGGGGTACGCGGAATCGCTGGCGCGAGATTTCGCTCCGCAGGGAGCCGTGCGGTGAACACCGCCGAGTCCGAATCCCGGTACCGGTTCGACGTCGTCGGCGGCAGCGCCACCGACGTGGTCGCCGCAGCCGGCGGATGGCTATACGACCGGGCGGCGGCCGGCTGGGACGTGACCGTGCTGCTGCGCGACGTCGGCGACACCCGGCCGCTGGAGATCCTCGGTGTGCGGGCGCTGGAGCTGGCGTCGGTGCTCAAACAGTGGGAGCAGTGGCCGCACCCGCAGACCATCGCGGTGTGCGCCGAGATGTTCGCGCGCGACGACCGGGTGCGCGACGGAGTGCGCGACGCCCTGGAACACGGCGGCACCGAGGTCATCCTGTGGGGTGCGGTGCCGGCGGAACTGGACTCCGACGTCGACATGCGCGAGCACCGGCTCAGCGCGGCCGCCCGGGTGTTCAAGGCCCAGGCGCTGATGGCGGCCGGCGCAGACCCGGCGGCAGCCACCGCGCGCGTCGAGCTGTTCCGGCGCGGCCCGGCGGAGTGTCCCTCGGTGGCCGCGGACCTGAGCCCGGCCAGCTGAGCTCCGCAACCCGGCGTTGACCGACATCGAGCCTGAGGCACTGTCGCGTTCCCTGGTGCTGGTGACCGACTACCGGGTGCCCGACCCGAGCCGGGTCTGGCCGCTGCTGGAACGCCAGCGCGACGCCCTGGCCCACCTGGGAGCCCGGCACGTACTCGTCTACACCTCGGCGGTCGATCCCGGCCGGGTACTGGCGGTGCTGGCCATCCGCGCCGAGCAGCCGGTGGTCGACATCCTGCGCAACCGGGCGTTCATGCAGTGGTTCGACGCCGTGGGCGTCGACGACATCCCGGCGGTGTTCGCCGGCTCACTGGTGGAACGCATCGCGGTCGGGGACGGTGACCCCAGTCCGACCCAACAATCCGCCGAACCGCCGGAGGCAGTGGTGGCCGCGGTAGCCGAAGTCGCCGACGCCGCGACGCTGATCGCCCACGTGCACGCCACCGCCCACGACTTCGCCGCGGCGGGAATCCGGAAGGTCCTGGTATTCCAGGCTTTCGACAACCCCCGCGAGGTGTTCATGCTGCAGGAGACCACCGAGGAGGTGGCCGCCGCTAGAGCGGGCGCCTGGATCAGCCAACCGGCCTTCTCCGACGACTGGATCACCCGGGCGGGGGTGGGGGTCTATCCGCCGGTGTTCGTCGGCCACCTGGCGCACCTGATGCGCGTCTGATCAGTCGCTGGCCGGCAGCGGCTTGGCTTCTTTGATCGACATCGGCACCGTGCCGATGCTCAACGTGCCCGCGCCGGCCTTGGTGACCAGCACCTCGGCGCCGGCGTCGTCGACGTAGCGCTTGCCCATCACCGCACCCGCGGCGAACTCCGGGTCCAAGCTCGCGTCCCCGCCTGCCGTGTCGGAGTCGAGCGGCACCATCGGGGCACCGCCGGCGCGCAGCTCATCGAGACTGTCGGCGGTCTTGACCACGATCACCTGGGTGTCGCAGACCTGACTCTTCAGGCGGGTACCGGACTTGATCATTGTGCCCCTTCGATATCGGCATTTTGCAGGTCGGAGACGATGTTGCGACGCAGCACCTTGCCGGTCGGCGTCGTCGGCAGTTCGGGGCGGAAGATGATCCGGTCCGGGGTCCGGGACCCGCGCAGCTGCTCTCGAACATACTCTCGCAGGACGGCGGGATCCGGCGACTTCCCGGGCGTGGGGACCACACACGCCACGATGATCTGGCCCCACTCCGGGTCGGGTGCCCCCACCACCGCGACCTGGCTGACCTCGGGGTGTTCGACCAGCACGTCCTCGATCTCGGCGGGGGCGATGTTCTCGCCACCGCGGATGATGGTGTCGTCGGAACGCCCGATGATGAACAGGTAGCCCTCGTCGTCGAGCACGGCCAGGTCGCGGGTGGGGAACCAGCCGTCGGCGTCGAGCACCGATCCGATGCCGGTGTAGGTGCCCGAGACCTGTTCGCCGCGCACGAACAGCTCGCCGGGCTGCCCGGCTGGTACCGGCCGTCCGTCGTCGTCGCGGATCACCACCTCCAGGCCCGGGACCGGCCGGCCCACCGAACCCAGCCGCCTGCGCACCGCCTCGTCGCCGGACTCGTACGCCTCGCGGTGGTCCTCGGGGGTGAGCACCGTGACCGTGGAGCTGGTCTCGGTCAGGCCGTAGGCGTTGACGAAGCCCACCTGCGGCAGCAGGTCCAGGGCCCGACGGACCAGCGGCAGTGCCACTTTCGAACCGCCGTAGGCGAGGTTGCGCAAGGTGGGCAGCGCAGTGGGGTGGGCTTCGAGTTCGGCGACGATGCGCTCCAGCATGGTCGGCACGACGGTGGCGGTGGTGACCCGCTCGCCCGCGACCAGCCGGATCCACTCGGGGGCACTGAACCGCCTCAGGTACACCATCTTTCGGCCGGCATAGAGATTGCTCAGTGCGGCGCCGACGCCGGCGACGTGATAGGGGGGGACGCAGATCAGTGCGGCGTCGGATGCGTCGGCCGAACCGAACTCCACCGTGCCGGTGACATAACTGGTCAGGTTGTTGTGGGTCAGCTCAACGGCTTTGGGTCGCGAGGTGGTGCCGGAGGTGAACAGGATGACTGCGACGTCGTCGGGGTCGGGCCACTGCACGTCGGGTGCGGTGGTACGGGCGGCCGCGCAGAATTCATCCGAATCCATCAGCGCCACACCGACGTCGCCCGCTTCGCTGATCAGGTCGCGGTACTCTTTGTCCACCACGACCAGCGGCGCCGGCAGACGGTCGATCAGCTCGCGCAGCGCCGGGCCGCTGAGCCGGTAGTTCAACGGGGCGAACGGCTGTCCGGCGCGCGCCGCGGAGAACAGCAGCAGCGGCAGCATGTCGCCGCCCATCCCGACATAGGCCACACTGCGCGCCCCGGTGGCGTTGATGACGCCCGCGCCGGCGTCGGCCAGCGCGTTGAGTTCGGCGGTGGTGTGACGGGCGGTCTCGGAGACGACGGCAACCCGGTCGGGGTCGCCGGACATGGCCATCTCCAGCAACAACGAAATGCTCACCGTGCGGCTCCGGTAACCGTCATGAGAACGACATTATCATTTTTCGGTAGTTTCGATACCGTCCGCGTCGGTCTGCTGGGCCTTTTCCGTCGCCTACCCTGACATGCGTCATGATCAGCGTTGTCGACCTCGACGGGGAACCCGACACCGAGCCCGGCGCCGGGATCGTCATCGCGACCGGATCGAGGTTCGACCCCGCCGACCCTCGGCTCGACCGTGCCACCTTCACCCTGACCGAGCGTGACGACACCGATCGTCGGGTGATCCGGGTGCTCTCGGTGCCCCGTGCCCTCGCCGAGATCGAGGCCCACTGCCGGGCCCACCCGCACGCCGCCGCGATCTGCGACGACGTGCTGCGCGCCGTCGACCCCACCGCGCCCGCGTCGGCCGGGGTGACCACCGAGTCGCTGGCCTACTCGACGCTGCAGGGCGGACCGGAATTCGCGCGGTGGCTCGCCGAGCGGGGGCCTGCCGAGGTGCCCGAAACACCCGACCCGGTCCTGATCGACCGCGACGGCGACACCTTGACGCTGCGGTTCAACCGGCCCGGGCGCCACAATGCCTTCAGCAACGCCATGCGCGCCGGACTGCTGGACGGGCTGGCCGTCGCCCGGGCCGACACCTCGATCAGCGAGGTGGTGCTCAGCGGGACCGGACCGTCGTTCTGCAGCGGCGGCGACCTCGCCGAATTCGGCAGGTTCACCGATGTCGCCAGCGCCCATCTGGCGCGCACCCGGTACAGCCCCGCCCTGGCGCTGGACGCACTGACCTCCCGGCTCGGAGCTCGTTGCCGCGCCGAGATCCACGGCCAGGTGCTCGGCAGTGGCCTGGAGATGGCCGCCTACTGCGGGCGGATGACCGCGCACCCCGACACCGTGCTGGGCCTGCCCGAGTTGAGCCTGGGGCTGGTCCCGGGTGCCGGCGGCACCGTCAGCATCACCCGCCGGATCGGGCGGTGGCGCACCGGCTATCTGATCCTGTCCGGGCGCACCATCGATGCGCGCACCGCGCTGCGGTGGGGCCTGGTCGACGAGGTCTCGTGAGCGTGGCATCCGATTGGGGCGCCTCGGGATTGGCCTGGCTGACCGGTGCGCCCGACGGGCCGCCCGACTTCTCCCGCGCCGCGGTGCTGGCACACGCCGGGCAGGTGCTGGGCCGGTTGGGCCTCGGCGTTGATGCCGCATCCCTGTTGGCCGGGCGCGCCGCGCTGCGGGGCTGGACCCGGGCCGGTCGCTGTTCGGCCGGGGGAGCCTCCCGGTTGCTGGCTGCGACGGATGGCTGGTGGGCGCTCACGCTGTCCCGGCCCGACGACGTCGACGCCGTCGGCGCGCTGATCAGCTCCGATCAGCCCGGCGAACCCTGGGCGGCGCTGGCCGGTTGGGCTTCCGACAGGCCGGTGGCCGAGGTGGTGGCCCGGGCCCGGCTGCTCGACATCCCCGCGGCGGCGCTGGGGGAGGCCGCCGCATTACCGGCGGCCATCCGGCCGGCCGGACCGCGCGGACCGGCCCGCGGGCCGCGCGGTGCCCTGGTGGTCGACCTGACCTCGCTGTGGGCCGGACCGTTGTGCGGGCGGCTGCTGGCGCAGGCCGGTGCGACGGTGGTCAAGGTCGAAAGTCCGGCCCGCCCGGACGGCAGCCGTTTGGGACCGCGCGAGTTCTTCGACTGGGTGAACGGCGGAAAGCTGTCCTGCGCGGTCGATTTCGACGCCGATCGGGCCTTTCTTGCCCAGCTGCTGGGTGCCGCCGACGTGGTGCTGGAGGGTTCGCGTCCCGCTGCGCTGGCCCGCCGCGGCCTGGGGCCGTTCGACGTGCCCGCCCGGCCCGGGCGGGTGTGGCTGCAGATCACCGCCCATGCCGACGGGAGTTTCCCCGGGTTCGGCGACGACGCCGCGGTGGCCGGCGGGCTGGTGGGGTTTGACGAGGCGGGCGGGCCGGTGTTCTGCGGCGACGCCATCGCCGATCCGCTGACCGGGATCGAGGCGGCCGTCGCGGTGGTCGATGCATTGGGGCGCGGTGGCGGTGAGGTGATCGGTGTGTCGCTGGCGTCGGTTGCGGCGGGCTATGCCGCGTTGCCGCTCCAGTCCGCAGGCGCGCATCCCGTGCTGGCGCCGCAGCGCCCGCGGATCGAGGCCGCCGGCCCGGCGCTAGGCGCCGACAACGCGCGGGTCACCGAACTGGTGTCGCGGTGCTGATCCAGCGGGCGGGGTTGCTGGACGGGGCGCTCGTCGATATCCGGCTGGGCGAGATCATCGTCGAGGTCGCTGGGGCGCTGCGGCCGCGCCGCGGCGAAGACGTCTACGACGCCGCCGGCGCCACCGTGCTGCCCGGGCTGCACGACCATCACCTGCACCTACGTTCGGCGGCGGCAGCATGCGAGTCGGTGTGTCTGGGCCCGCCGCAGGTGGGCACTCCTGAGCAGTTCGAGGCTGCGCTGCGGGCCGCCCACGTTGACGACGACGGCTGGGTGCGCGGCTACGGCTACCACGAATCCGTCGCCGGGGAGCTGGATGCCGCACTGCTGGACCGGATTTCACCCGACGTCCCGGTTCGGGTGGCGCACCGCAGTGGCGCACTGTGGGTACTCAGCTCCACCGGCTTGGCCCGGCTCGGCATGGCCGGGCCCGCCGACGGCCGATTGCTGCGGGCGCACGGCGATCCGGTGCCGCCGGTGCCGCACCGGGAACCGTCGCTGACCCGGCTGAGTCGCAGGCTGGCCGGCTATGGGGTCACCGGGATCACCGATGCCACACCGGATTTCACGAGCGCCGACATCGCCACGTTCGGCGCGGCGCGCCGCCGCGGCGAGCTGCTGCAGCGCCTGCACTGCCTGGCGCCCGCCGGGACCGCCGCGGCGCCCGGCGTCACGCTCGGCCCGGCCAAGATCATTCTCGACGACGCCCGACTGGACCTCGATGAGCTCACTACGGCGTTGTCGCACAACCACTCCCGTGACCACGGCGTGGCCCTGCACTGCGTCACCGACGCGCAGCTCACCGTCGCGATCGCGGCATGGCAGAGCGCCGGGACGCACCGCGACGACCGGATCGAGCACGCCGCGGTGGTGCCCGACGACCGGCTGGCGGACCTGGCCGCGCTCGGCATCACCGTCGTCACCCAGCCCGGCTTCGTCGCCGAACGCGGCGATAGCTACCTGGCCGACATAACTCCGGAAGACCACCATGAGCTATGGCGGCTGGAAACATTGCGCCGCAAAGGGATTCCGGTGGCACTGTCCACCGACACACCGTTCGGTGACGGTGATCCCTGGGCGGCGATGCGCGCCGCGGTGCAGCGGAAGACCCGCGCCGGGGCCGTGCTGGGCGTGGCCGAGGCCGTCACTGCCCGCGAAGCGCTGCAGCTGTTCTGTGGCCGGGCCGACCGCCCCGCGACGCCGCGCACCATCGCACCCGGCGAACCCGGGGACGTGTGCGTGCTGGCCGGCGGGCCCGAGGAGGTGCTGGCCGCGCTCGACGCGGATCTGGTCCGGGTGACCGTCGTCGCGGGCGAGGTGGTGCACCAGCCCCTCGGCAGTGTGTAGCCTGTCTATGTACTTTGCGGATCAGGGAAGGCACGGCAATGACGCGTTCGGACAGTGACAAGTGGGACCTGGCCACCAGTGTGGGGGCGACCGCGACCATGGTGGCCGCCCAGCGGGCGCTGGCCAGCTCACGGCCGCAGAAGCTGATCGACGACCCGTTCGCGGCGCCGCTGGTGCGCGCGGTGGGCATCGACTTCTTCACTCGCATGGTCGACGGCCAGGTCGACTACGCCGAAGGCGACGAATTCGACCCCGACAAGATGAGCCACGGCATGGCGGTACGGACCCGGTTCTTCGACCAGCACTTCCTGGCCGCCACCGAGGCCGGCGTCCGTCAAGCGGTGATCCTGGCCTCCGGGCTGGACTCCCGCGCCTACCGGCTGGCCTGGCCGGAGGGCACCGTCGTCTACGAGATCGACATGCCCGAGGTGATCGACTTCAAGACCACGACCCTGGCCGGGCTCGGCGCCGAGCCGACCGCGGAGCGCCGCACGGTCGCCATCGACCTGCGCGACGACTGGCCGAGTGCGCTCAAGGCCGCCGGATTCGACCCGTCCGCGCCCACCGTGTGGAGCGCCGAGGGCCTGCTGGTCTATTTGCAGCCCGATGCCCAGGACGCGCTGTTCGACACCATCACCGGGCTCAGCGCCCCGGGCAGTCGGCTGGCATGCGAGTTCATCCAGGACACCTCGGTGTTCTCCAGCCCGGAGTGGCGCGAGCACCGGGAGAAGCTGTCCGCGCTGGGGATGGAGGTCGAGATCGGCGATCTGGTCTACCACGGCGAGCGCAGCCACATCGTCGAGTACCTGACCGGTGCCGGCTGGACGGTGTCGGGCAGGCAGGTCACCGAGCTCTATCACGATGCCGGCCTGCAGTACGGCGACGATGCCCTGGCGGTGGCGTTCGGGGATCTGACGTATCTGAGCGCGGTGCTGCCGGCCTGAGGCGCGATGTCAACCTACGGACTGTGGATTACAAGTCCGTGGGTTCGGGCCGAATCAGCAGGTGCAGAAGCTCTCGGTTGATGAACAACCGGTCGCGGCCGACCTTGACGTCTTGGAGCAGGCCCGCTTCGGCCAAGGCTCCGAGCCAGGAGGTGGCGGTCGGGCGCGATACCCCGCAGCGCTCCACGACGGTGTTGATCCGGCAGTAGGGCTGTTCGAAGAGGACCGACTGAAACTCAGAGTCTCCGCCGCCCTTGGACACCGCACGTGCCCTTCGTCCGAAGTCTTCTTGTAGCGCACGGATGGCCGCGATCTTTCGAAGAGTGGACCGCGAAGTCCGTTCGACACCGGTCAGGATGTAGAGGACCCACTCTTCCCAGGCGGACTCGGCCGTCACCGAACGAAGGAGTCGGTAGTAGTCGTTCTTCGAGTCGATGAGGTACCGCGACAGATAGAGGACGGGTAACCGGAGCAGGCCGGCGTCCACCAAAATCAACATGTTCAAGATCCGCCCAGTCCGCCCGTTGCCGTCAGAGAACGGGTGGATGGCTTCGAACTGATAGTGCGCAGCTGCCATGCGGACCAGTGGGTCAAGACCGTCCTCACGATGGACGAAGCGTTCCCAATCGCTGAGCTTCTCGGCGACGACGTCACGCCCTTCCGGGGGACTGTAGATGACTTCCGCCGTTGCGGGGTTCGCGATCCGTATGCCGGGAACGGCGCGGATGTTCATCTCGCGACCTTTGATCGCGCTGCAGACTGCGGCGGCGGTTGCGCTGGTCACTCCCCGGTCTGTGGCCAGTTCACAGCCGATGCGTAGGGCTGTGCGGTAGCGCAGCGTCTCGCGAGTTGCGGAATCAGCACTTTCATCGTTGTCGAGGTGCCGGAACAATTCGTCCGTCGTCGTGACGATGTTCTCGATCTCCGAGCTTGCCTGCGCTTCCAGGACGGGAAGCGAGTTGATCAGAACCGTCGGGTCAGGGATCGAGACGGCGGCCTGATCCAGCTGGGCCAAAGCCTTATTCGCGCTGATCGCAGCCCTGAGGACGGGGCGTGTCTCGAGCTCGTCGGCGTGTGGAGGCGGTGGCAGTTCGTTGTAAGGACGATCCGGTCGCCAGCTGGTCATGGAGTTCTACGATCCCAGCCCGATGGGTCATATGTAAAGTTTCCACGGAAAAATTTACATATCCGGGTCATATGCGAAGTTGGTTTGCATATCTGCGGACGTCGCAGGTCCGGTCGGCCTCGGGCGCGAATCGGCCGATATGAAAAGCATCACATCGGCCGGGTTGGGTGCCGGGCGGCTAGGCCGCCGCACCGGCGATGCCTGAAGTGCCCCCACCAGGGCTCGAACCTGGGACCTGCGGATTAAAAGTCCGTAGCTCTACCAACTGAGCTATAGGGGCCGCGCCGGAACAGGATACTGCCTCCCCGATCCGGCCCGAGCGGGGGCGCGTTTGAGGATTGGGCCCACCGTGCCCTAAGCTAGCCAAGCTCCCAACGTGAAACGTTGCGAGTGCCTCGGAGAGATTCGGTTCTGGCCCCCATCGTCTAGTGGCCTAGGACGCCGCCCTTTCACGGCGGTAGCACGGGTTCGAATCCCGTTGGGGGTACTCGCATCGCGTGACGGCGGAGCGAACAGCAAGGCCCTGTGGCGCAGTTGGTTAGCGCGCCGCCCTGTCACGGCGGAGGTCGCGGGTTCAAGTCCCGTCAGGGTCGCTTTACGCGGCGAGGCACCTGGTGCCTTCCGGCCAGGTAGCTCAGTTGGTACGAGCGTCCGCCTGAAAAGCGGAAGGTCGCCGGTTCGATCCCGGCCCTGGCCACCATTCTTTACCTGCATCGACACGGGTGTTGCACTCGGTTGTCAGTTTTCTTTGTCCGGTTCTTGTCCGCTCTTCGGTTGGTGGATCTCGGTCGCGTGGAGCTGATCGAGGTTCGTTGCGACCTGGTCTAGCTCGTCGGCATAGAGGTCGCTGTAGATGTTCGCCGTCACGGTTGGCGTGGAGTGGCCCATGGTCTTCTGGACGTAGCGAAGGTCGGCGCCGGATTTTCGGGCGAGGCTGGCGTAGGTGTGGCGCAGGTCGTGGATCGTCAGGGGTGCCAGGTCGGTCTTCCGCAGTGCTTTGTTCCAGTGCGTGTGCCGACGCCAGTTGTTGGAGCGCAGCATCGCGCCATTGGGTGAGGTGACGGCGGGCTCGTCGGGCTCCCGACCGGTGATACGCCCCTTGAAGATCTCGACGACGACTTGCGGCAGTGGGACGGTTCGGATGCCGGCGCGGGTCTTTGGAGGGCCGACGACGATATGGCCCTCTACTTCTGGTGCCGCCCGTCGAACGTAGAGCCGGCGAGCGACAAGGTCGACGTCCTTGACGCGTAGGCCGACGAGTTCGGACCAGCGCAGGCCGGTATAGGCGAGGAGGGTCACGACGTCGCCTTGGTCCCCGCATGCGACGGCAAGTTTCTGGACCTCCTGCGCGGTCAGGTAGCGGTGCCGTTCTCGCTCAGGAATCCGGCCCGCTGAGACGCCGAGGGCAGGATTGCGGTGGATTCGGCCGTCCTGGTGGGCCACGTCGAGGATCGACCGCAGGAGACGTAGCGTGGACACCTTCGCCCATGGCCCGACGGTCAAGCCATCGACGAACGCCTGGACGTCGGCGCGGGTGATCTCGTCGACGGGCACGTGACCGAACCGCGGGGCGATGCGCAGTTCCCAGTGTTGGGTGTAACCGCTCCAGGTCTTCGGCGACACTGCCGGTTTCTTGGAGCCGGAGAACTGGGTCCAGATCCGGTTGAGCGGTGTGCGGCCGAGGCGCGGATCGAATCGGCGGGCGCCGAGTGCGGCCTCGTTGTCACGTTCGGATTTGAACGCCTTCGCCTCGCGCAGCGTCGGGAACGTCGCCGACGTTTCAACCCAGCCTGACGGGGCGTCTGGATCACGGATCAAGTAGCGGACTTGGTAGCGGGGCTCCCCGGCCGTGTTCAGGCGTTTCCGGATGCCGCGGGGCGTGTTGCCGGCCATTACCGCCGCACCTGCTTGAGCCAGGACCGGACTTCTGCACAGTCCCAGCGGCGCACCCGCTCCGAGAGGGTGTAGCAGGGCGGGCCGATCTGCTCACCGGTGGTTTCGCGCAGTGCGGCCCAGCGGTTGAGCGTCGCAGCGGATACGCCGAGTAGCGTCGATACTTGCTCGGCGGTGAGTAACTCGGGGAACGTGCCGGCGGTGACGAGGGTATCCCGCAGGCCATGAGTAATCGTCATCTCTCACCTCGTGGCCTGGCATCGGATTGCGGCGAACCAGGCTCGGGTAGACGGCAGCCCGGCTGCGGTGTCGGATTGTCCGCCGGTGATTCCCCACAGGGTGAATGCCCAGGTGGAAAGGGCGGAGTCGGTCGTCTCACCGCAGCGCTGCAGTTCGGCCTGGTCGTCCATGACCAGCGCGGCACCGAGGACTTCGCCGCTGGACCAGCGATGGCGGTACTGGTCCCATCCGTATCGGCGGACCAGCGTGGCGCGCTGTCGAAGATCGTCGGCGCGGCGGGCCAACCGTTCCCGGTCAGGTGGTTCGACGAAGGGCAGGCTGTCGATCATTGCGCTGCCTTTCGCCCAGGAGTGCGGCTGTATTGCTGTGCAATGGCGCGGATTTGATCGTCGGTCCAGAAATCCGATCGCACCTTGGTTACATGGCCGTCCTCGGCAACGACGTAGCCGGTGCCCGGTGCATCGGGGCTGATCCGATGTGCGGGTGCGGCGTCGGCCATTCCGTCGCCGAGCACCATCGCGACCTCGTCGCGAGACCGCAGCCGCAGTGCGATGGTTTGGGTAAAGAGGCCGCGCATCGGCAGGACCTCCTTGCGTGGGTCTTGCAGGAACGCGGCCACCACGATCCCCAGGGCGCGGCCCTTGGTCAGAATTCGCGACAGCGAGGCTGAGGCTTCTTTACGGAGAGCAGGGTCGCTCATGTACGCGGTGACTCCGGCCAGCTCGTCGATCAGCAACACCGTCAGCGGAGCCGATGCAGTCGGTGTGTGATCGCGCACGCGGCCGGCCATCGCAGTACCGCGTTTATTCATCAACTGTTCCAGTGCGGCAAGGGTTTTCACGGCATCGGATTCGGTGGTGGCGATCTTGGTGAACAACGCCGAGCCAACCAACAACTCGATGCCGTATTTGAGATCGATTCCCACCAGTCGGACCACGCCGGCGGCCACCGCGGGGCCAAGTCCGCCGGCGATACCCCAGAAGACGGAACCTTTACCTGCGCCGGAGCAACCCACGGTCAGGGTGTGTCGGCCGCTCAGTGGAAGAGTCCAGGCGGAGCCGTTCTCGCACCGCCCCAGCCTGACTCGTGCTGTGGTGACCGTCGTCGTCGGCGCCGCGTTGCCGACTGTGGATAGCTGCTCGCGCATGACCAAGTCGATCCGAATGGTGCCGGGCGAGACCACAACCGAACGTGCCGAGTGGGCACGCGCGGCGTCACGAATCGCCGGAACGGCCCTCTCCAGGTCATCGACGGTCTGGCCCATCCTGGCCCGCACCGTCAGACGCAGGCTGCTGGGGGTCACCTCCGTTCCCACCAGCTTCGGATGGAACCAGCGGATTGAGGTCACCTGGCGTCCTTCGCGATCGCGATGAGTGACCTGTTCAGAGGCTGACAGGCCGCAACGCTTGCAGAGGCGCTGCCACGACATGTGTGCCCAAAGCCGCCAGCGAATGAGGCGGGCAGGTCCCGCGAACTGTTCTTTGTAGGATTCCGGTGAGCTCAACCGCCAGTAGATCAAGGCGGAACCGGCGATCACCACGATGACCGCGACCCACATGACGAGATTCGTCACCAGGTGCAGGAGATGGTCGAGCCGCAGCGGTGTGTCTGGATCGACGGGTGCGAACGGGTCGGGGTTCATGCTGACGCCTTAGCCGTGTTGGCCGCAGTGGAGGTCTTGGCCGGCGCTGTCATTCCCGAAGCTCGGAAGGACCAAGCGATCCGCGAGAAATCGCCCGACCGCTCGATGTACGGCAGGGCCATCAGACCTTCGAACACCACAGGGGTAAACGGCGTTCCGCTGGTGTTGGCCGGTGCAGTCGGCTGTGTTTGGGCGGCGAACTTGACGGTCACCGTTCGGCTGCGCTTCGGTGCCGCGGGATCGCCGTCGAGCACTTCGACCTGCCACATCGGCACACCGGTATCGCGGTCGGTCGCCTGGACGCGGTTGTCACCGGAGGACTTGTCGAAATCGATCATCGGCGTCACCTCGGACACCAGGTACGCGCCGAGTGAAAACACCTGATCATTGCCGATCTGGAGCCATTTGCGGATGGACATTGCGGAAACCTTTCGATGAGATGGACTAGATGACTACTGACCCTAGTTGACTAGGGGAGTTTGTCAAGGATTGCGCGGTGATTGGTTGTCTCGTGAAGTCTCAGCGGGCCGAGAAGCCGTATTCGAGCAGGTAGGCGGGTGCTGCCTTGACCGTGTCGCATACTTCGACAGCGACGTCGTCCGTGTCGAAAGCCGTTCGGACCACGGTCAGCACCGGCACGCCGGCCGCGAGTTGCAGGACTCGGCGCTCTTCAGGGGTGGGCATCCGCGCGCCAACCTCTTCGGTGAATCGGGCAAGCGTGTGGCCGGCTTCCTCAAGCCGCGCGTAGATGCCACCAGGCCCGGTGTCGACTTGCTCTATTTTCGTATCGCGGGCGAATGCGGCAGGAATGTAGGAGACCGCCGTCTCAACTGGCCGGCCATCGGCGAGGTAACGCCGTGATCGCACCACAACTTCGTCGCCTTCCGATAATCGGAGCCGTTCGGCTACAGCCGAGTTCGGCGTCTCACGCGTCACCGCGATGTTGTCGACCTGTGGTGTGTAACCCGATTTCTCTGCCTCGACGGTGAACGCTGCCTTGCCCTCGGCTCGATGTCGCCGCGCGAACCGATCGGATGCAAGTCGGCGGATCGGGGGAGCGGGGCGGACAAACACTCCGCGACCGTGCTCGGAGACCACCAGGCCCTCCGAACGCAGCTCCTGTACGGCCTGGCGGACAGTCATGCGGGCTACCCCGAAGTGCTCGCTCAACGCGGCTTCGGACGGTACGCGTTCTCCTGCGGTGAGCTGGCCAGAGTTGATCGCCTCGCGCAGCATGCCGGCGATCTGTCGATACGGCGGTTTGTCGTCTGCCCGGTCGATCTGGCCAAGTTGCAGCACCTACGAGCCTTCCCTTGCATGTCTAGACGACTAGTGTAAGGAGTCAACACGACCCTGTCACTATCGGAAGTCGGCCGGAGAATGGAGTCTCGCATGGCAACCACGCCGAAGCATTCGGTCAGCGTCGCCGGCATCGTGGTCCGCGACGACGGCCGCGTCCTGGTCATCAAACGCGATGACAACGGCCATTGGGAAGCCCCCGGCGGTGTCCTCGAACTCGATGAGTCATTCGAGGACGGCGTACGGCGCGAGGTACTGGAAGAAACCGGACTTGCGGTGGCGGTCGAGCGGCTCACCGGCGTCTACAAGAACCTAACCCACGGAATCGTCGCTCTGGTGTACCGCTGCAGGCCAGCCGGTGGTGAGCCACACGTGACCGAGGAGGCTCGTGAAATCCGTTGGATAACAACCGGAGACGTACAGAGAATGATGACGCCCGCATTTGGGATACGTGTATTAGATGCGTTCGAAGAGCTGCCGCAGTCGCGAGTGCATGATGGGATCAATCTCATGTAGGCGAGGGCGTACCGGTTTATGCTTCGTAGGTCTCTCCGCGGACCGGGCGGCGCAGAGGTTCCTTGTCAGTTCGCTGCAGTGGGGTCTCTCGGCTTCGTCCCCGAGTGGAAGGCTGGCTTGATGGCGAGTATGTTATTCGGTCCGTGGAGCGGCAATGGTTACAAGGCGGTATTCTTGCCGCGCTTGTAACTTCATCCGGAAACGTAGGTTAGGGAGACAATGTGGCTGGATGTATTGAATGTGGTTTTGATTACGAGCTAGTCGTAGATGACTTTGCTGCAGCAGCGACTCCGCTAATCGATGCCTACGTTGGCCTGCTTCAGGCTGCCAGTGCGACCTCCGTTCAACTTCGACCTTCCCCGAGCGTGTGGTCGCCGCTGGAATATGCATGTCACGTCCGCGATCTATTGTATGTGCAGCGCGAAAGGGTTTTGGCCGCTCGCCGTCGGGATCGGCCCGTCGCGGAATCGATGGGGCGTGATGAGAGGGTTGAGCACGACGGCTATAACGACCAACGTCCCGCTGATGTCGCGCGAGAACTCCATGACTCAGCGCTATTATTATCGAATGTTTTTCGCAGACTGTCGGCTGCCGACTGGGATCGAACAATCATCTATCCCTATCCGTACCCAGACCCGGAGCCGGGAGAGCGTTCGCTTCGCTGGGTTGCTACCCACACGCTCCATGAGCTGCATCACCATTTGATAGATGTTCGCCGCCAGATGTGATGCCGAATGTAACTCGTTTCCGGTTGCATTTAATCTTCGCTCATTGTTCGGTCTGTTCCGTGCCTAATGTGGGCGGTGCCCCCAGGCTGCTAAAAATCCTGGCCCGAGATCGAAGAACTCAGGATCAGCCAGTAGGTGTTGTGCCCGGTCGATCTCTTCATTCCCGATCAGCTTGGCATTGAGCAGCCGACGTCGAACTGCCTCCAGGGTGAGACTCCAGAACTTGGCGAATGGAGTGCCGCCCTGAACCGTGGGCACCATCGCCGTAACTCCGATATCCCGAAACCCCTGCCGCTGCAGCGGCTCTGGAAAACTGCGGGCCCACTCGTAGTCGGTGCCGGTCAGTGCAACCATGTCGATATACGCTTCGATCGCCGTGCGGAAAATCAGGTTGTGGCTGCTGGTCAGGGGGAACGATGCGCAGTCCACGACTACCAAGCAGCCGCCAGGCGCCAACCACGAACTGATCCGGTCAAGGACATGCTCACGGTGTGTGATGTGCTCGAGGACCGCCCGAATGTGGATGATGTCGAAGGAGCCCGCCGGGAATCCGTCGGTAACCACATTGTGTTGAAGCACTTGGATTCCCGCATCCGCGAGCGGCCCAAGCAGTCGGGTGTCAATGTCGGTGGCGGTAACTAGCGTCGGATCACCGGCCTCGCGCGCGAGCCAACTAGCAATAGACCCGGATCCGGCTCCGATCTCTAGGCAACGAGAGCCTGGGCTGAGTCCGGCGGCTCGAAGAGCGGTAATGCTGAGCGCATCGACAGTTTCTTCAAGCAGGCATAGTCGCTCGTGTTCTCCCGGCCAATCTTTCGTCAGCACGTATTCGTCGCGCTGGCCGGTGGCCGCCGGAGCCTCGCTCCCTGCTTCCAGATGCATGGTAAGCACCGTAACAGCGTCAGCAGCGTAGCTGCCGATATGGGAAAACCGGGAATGGGTCAACATAGGGTGTGGCGTAGCTTTGGGGCCGTTTTTTAATCGGCCGGCTGCCTGCAACGCCTGACATGCGAGATCACCGTCTCGCCAACGACTTCCGCAAGCCGCACGGGTACTGCATTTCCGATCAGCCGGCCCAATACGCTGAAACGCACGGCCTCGTCGGGTCGGACGAACTTGTACTTTGGCGGAAACGTCTGCAAGATGGCGGCCTCGCGCAGCGAGATGGCTCGATCCTGTGTGGGGTGACCGAATCGCCCATTCCCGTAGCCAAAGCACTGGGTAGTGATTGTCGGGCTTGCTTCATCCCAGGACATCCGGCCGTACACGCTCGGATAGGTCGAGCCTGTGCTCTTTCTGTGACATGCCGCTTGCAACTCGACAGGCCAATCGCGCCATGTGCCGCCAGGCTTCGACTGACGTATCCGTTCCAGATTTGTCTTGCTCAATCGCGATGCGACGTGCAACCGGTCCTTCGGGTCTGCCTCGCCGGCCCTAATTGGTCGAAGGCTGCCAATCGCTTCCCTGACGGTCTTCACTCGTCGCTTGTCTTGGGGGAGCGCGAGGCCATCGGCGCCGAGCTTCGAGGCAATGAGGACTAGTCGCTTCCGTGTCTGCGGAATGCCGATGCGGGCGGCCTGAACGACGGACCACTCGACCTTGTAGTTTCCGAGGTTCTCGAGGAATTTCTCGAAGACGAGGTGGTCGAGCAACTGCGGAACATTCTCCATCGTCACTAGATCCGGCTGGACTTCGCTTACTATCCGACCGAAAGCCTCGACTAGTTGCCAGTCACTTCCGCGCTTCTTGCTCCGACCGGATCGGCTGTAAGTGGAAAACGGCTGGCACGGCGCGCACCCGGCGATCATGCTTAGGGCGGCACCGCCGATCATGTCAGCTACGTCCGCTGCGGCGAGTTCATTGACGTCGCGTTTAATGAACTCGGCCGTGTTGTTCGCCTCGTATGGATACTTGCATGCAGGGTCGATATCGATCCCAGCCACGACGTCGATACCGGCCCGCGCTAGTCCGTGCGTGAGGCCGCCAACTCCACAGAACAGGTCGATGGCTCGTATGGTCGGATTTGTCATGACGCGATCACCGCATCCTTCTTGGCGATCTCACCTTCGACGTAGCTCACGAAACACGTAACCGCTTCCCGTAGGTAGTCTCCAATCGCAGATGCGATTCCCTTGAGCTCAGCAACGGTCACGCCATCGCTGCAGTCGACGAACGATAACGAGCCGTGTGCAAGCCCGTTGCGGCGATCCTTGACGAGCTTCAACGCGCCCATGTCGTCTCGTATGTGGCGCTTGGCAGCTTGGACGACGCTGGGAGAAATCTTCAGTCCGCACCCCACGCGTTCGCATATCTTCTCGATGGACGAGTCGTCCCAGTTACCTCCCCCGCCCGGCTCGATCTTGAAGTCTTTGACCGGCATCTGCTGCAACAACTGCTCGCACATGTCGAGCGCCGCCCTGAGTCGCTTGTCGGGACCCAGGTCGCTATGAGTGCGCGCGATTGAGCGCACCCACTCAGTCCTGAGCTCAAGGCTAAGTTCACTCGGACGACGCTCCGCTTCTTCAACTGCCGCAACTACTGCTTCAAGACATCGGAGCACCGTAGCCTCTACCAGGTTGTAAAGCTGGAGGTACAGGCTTGAATTGAGAATCTTCTTTTGCTCAGGGGTGATCGAGGCATCGGTTCCACGGAACCGTGGAGCGCCCTCGCGAGCTGCGTCCTCGACGTTCTGCAAAAACGACAAGTACGCGTCAATTTCCGCATATCTCTCTTCGAAGAATGGAGCTAGGTCAATTGATGGCATTCGCCACCAACTTGTTCTTCACGAAATCGATACGTCCCCGTAGGCGAGCGATTGCATTCGCGCCGTCGGAACTGGTGATCTTCTGGAACTCGGGTAGGTTGATCCAAGAACTTACGGCGATTTCGTCGGCGGCGCGGTCAGCCAATTCCGGCCTTTCGGCCAAGGCGCGATCAACGCCGATCGCAATAGACTCGAACCGCGTCCGTGGCGTTGCCGTACTTCTTTCGGCCTTCCGGAATCCGAATGGAAAGTTCTGAGAAACAAAATTCAGGACAGCGTTGAATCGTTCACGATAGATTTCCGCTAACTTTGGGTCCGCCGCGAAAGCCGCGTTCATCTTCTTTGAGTACGCGAAGAGAAATTCGGAAGGTCTGTCCTTATAGTCCTCTAAACCATCGCCGTACGCAAAGAGTCTGGTGACGAGTTCCTCATAGCCGCGCTCTCTTTTCGCTTTTAAGGGCAGGGGTGCGAGTTGAGCCAGGAGTGGGGCGTTGGCAAGTTCTGTCACGACGTCGAGGAACGGGCCCTTGAGCGCCCCCCGCCGTATCTCCGCGTTTTTGGCGGTCTTGCTGCCGGTGTTGATACGCTCGAACATGTCGAGTCGAGCTGCTTCGTCGGCGTGCTCGTTTAGGACAATGCCCCGAACGGAGCGGTTCTTGATCTTGCGTTGTCTTGATTCTGGCAGGTCATCAAACCGAAATCCCGAAAGATGCGTTAGAGGGTCGAGCTCTCCGAGCTGGAGGCCGCCGTAAACGAACTCCTCAATCGTCCGGAGTCGCTGAGAGCCGTCCACGATTTCGAGCCGTCCATCTGGCATTTCCCAAAAGAAAACAAAAGGGATGGGGAGGCCCATGATCAACGATTCAATGAAACGCGACTTGCGCCGCTCTTCCCATACATACTCTCGCTGATAGTCAGGTACGACATATTCGCCATCACGGACTTTTTGAGCAAGCAACTCAACCGAGTATTCCGTAAGGAAAAAGTCGATCCGCTTGGATTGTGCAACTATCTGCTCCTCAGCGAGTCGCACTTGTTCAGCAGTAGGCCGCTCCTTGGGTCGCGCCATTACTCCACCTCCTTTACGTGCGTCACCTTCGACGGCGGGCTCGCATTAGGCTACCGGGACACCCCCTCGGCCAGCCGCAATTCGTCATCGACGCGATGTGGGCGGATGACGCGGAGTCCCACCCTCGCTTGCGCCTGCTGAGGGTATCGGTCGGTTGTGACATCGCCTTACGTCCACCCGCGCTTACTTCAGGCCGGGATGGACTAGACCAGGTCAGTGGCCTGCGCTGGCGCTGAGCCACAGAGGAAGCATGTTCACGGGTGGTGCCTGCTGCTCCGGCGTTGTGGTCAGAAAGAGTGAAGCTTACTGAATTGCTCCAGCGAGTCGGGCCGCGAAGTTTGGCCCATCGTTGACCAGTGCGTAGCCGCCTGCCAGACCGCCATGACCGCAAAGCGTTCGTCGTCGCCGGACGTGCCGGTGTTTCACCATGCCGGTATCGCGGTCGATTCGGGGGACCAGGCGGACCGCTGTGCGGGGGACGACGGCTGTGGGGAAGCGGCTGGCAGAGTCGCCGTACACCGCCTGGTTGCGTGACCAGCGTCGCACGATCCGGCGTGCAGCCACGTACGCGTCCTGGGCGACCTCCACAACACCGAGAGACTTCTTAAGTCCGTACACGCCCCAGAACCGGCCCGGGCCACGGCCAGGCTGCCGCCACAATTCGGGCACTGCATGCTGATATTCCTTGTCGCCGTCTAGGTTTGGTGAAGAATGCTTGGTGAAATAGATCGCCAGCCGCTTGGGGTCGCACGCCCGCAGTCCGTTGCGTACGTCGATCGCAGTGCCGGCCAGCCGATGGCGGGCCTTCTCTTCCGGGTCGGGATGGTCGACGACCCGCGCCCACGTCTCGGACAGCCATTGGGCGAAGCCGCGACCTGAGCGGCCCGGCGACATGGGCGGTGCCATCCACAGGTGGATGTGCGGTGCGCCACGTCGCTGAAATTCCAGCTTCCAGATGTAACGAGCCGGTTCGCCGTACTCACGTTGGAATCGTTTGCGCCACAACACCATGTGGCGCTTCACGCTTGCGCCATTTGGGGCGACGATCTCCCAGTCGCCGGGGTAAGTGAGGGTGATCATTGCCGGTACTCGTCCGGATTCCACCAACGGCGTGTAGTCGAGTTCGGCGAAGGTGCGGCACATGGCGGCACGCGACTTGCGGGACCACTCGGTGATCGAACGGCCAGCGGAGTCAGCTTCGTCACGACCGGACTTGATGCGGTCTTCTTCAACCGCCACGTCGAACCGGCGTCGATCCACCTCCCGTTCGCCTGATCGTTCGGCGCGGACGGGACTGGCCCAGCTCAGGCGGACTACGCCGGGGCCGACGGTGATCCGGAAGCGGCCGGATTCCGGTTCCACTCCACGTAGATCGCGACCGGCAGCCCAGGGCTCGGCCTGATCGAATAGCGATGCCGCCGACGTGACCATCTCGGGGCTGGGGAACCGCAGCCTCAGTGCATCAGCGGCCGACCAATCCGCGTCGACACCGGACTCCGCATCGTCGCGGACACTTTTGGGACATATAACAAGCCCGGGAGTCCCAGCCGGAACACGGCCTACGCCGCTCCCGCCTCCCGGCCGACTGTCGCACCCTGCGGCCTGGCGGCCTCGGGCGCTCGCGGCCTCCCGGCGTCCGCGGCTACGGCCGTGTTCCGGCTGGCTGTTCGGGTGGTGGCTGGCCCAACGGCGGGGGACCGCTGCGCCGTCGGGGGTGGCGTGACCGCCGGTCGATCCGGTGATGCGGGGCATCCGGTACCTGCTCCCCGGGGGCCCGCGGCGCGCATCACGAAGTGACGGGCCATCGGGGGAATCCCTGGTCGGGAGTGCAAGCACCGTGTCCGGTTTATGTCCGTTCGCCGGCAAGACTGAAAGCGTCAGCCCTGTTCAATGCGGCGCATACGACGTATAGAAGCAGATAAACCGCAGGTCAGTGGCCATCTCATCCACCTGAAAAGCGGAAGGTCGCCGGTTCGATCCCGGCCCTGGCCACTCAGTTCCGATGCCGAGGCCTGACTTTCAGCTATCGGGCAATCGCCGGGCTTTCGAACAGGGCGCTTGCTGCCGTCATCGAACAGGATGAGGTGCGCGCGCTGCATGTGGGCGTGCTCGGCGAATGCGCGCAGGGTTCGTCGCTGGATTGCCGACAAGATCGTGGAACCGTAGCTGACGAAGCCAAGCGCGGATCAGCCTGGAGAATCTTTCACCCGTGGTGAAGGATTTGCCCACCCGGGACGTCGATCGGCGCGGTGACGATGGCCTGAGCGAGCTGCAACAATCTACTGAAACATTGGTGTTGCAGTAGATCAGCGCAGGGACCACGACGCGCGGGGGTCCTTGGGCCCCTGGCCATCCCAAGCCACGAGCTCGAGCTTGCGGAGGGCCTGTAGGTGGCGAGACGCGGTCGGTCGAGCGATCCCGGCCAACTCGGCCACCTGTCCGGTGCTCATAGGGCGTCCCTCCAGGCGGAGGACGTCAAGCACCTTCCGCGCCGCACTGGACAAGCTTGCTCGGACATCCTCGGGCAGTGCGTCGGCAGACGACAGCACAAGCCGAACCGATCCGCTGCCCTGTGAGTAGATCGGGTCGGTAAGCCCGAGGGCTCGCATCTCCCCGAATATGCGCTTGATGCCTTCGCCGAGCTCTCGTGCGATGCCAAGGTCAGAGCAGACTCGGACGATCCGCGGATTGCGAGCGTAGCGGCTGATCGACAGTGGCTTGGACGGATCGGCGAGGCCTGGGAAGCGGCCTGGATTTTCGATTTCGATTCGATTCGGGAAGATCTCCACTCGGACGTGATCCCCTGCGATCGAGTAGGACCGGTGGAGTACGGCATTGACGAGTCCCTCAAGCCAGACGTCGCGCGGGATGATCGGTCGGGGCTCGAAACGGCCGCTTGGTGCGAGGGCCTGAACCTTGGGGATCCACTCTTCGATGAGCTTGGCCGCGCTCGCGATTTGTTCTGGGATGGAGCCTTCGCAGCGGACGTCCCCGCCTTCGTACAACGTCATCGCCGCGCCGGTACCGCGGTCAGTGTCGGCGTAGCGCAGCACCCGCGCTAGCGCACTCGGAAACAGTGATTGTGGTCGCTTTGCGAAGAGCAACCACCCAGCGACCGTGACCCGGCCGTCGCGGGTGAGGAGGTCACGGGCCGCGAGCATGCCTTCGGGGGTGGCTGCCCCGATGGATGCTTGATAAGCGACGACTTGTGCGCGATCGAGGTCGGCGATATCGGCGTCAACAGCGGTGCCGTCGAAAGGAGCGCTGCCGCGGTCGTACTCAAGCTCTCGACGCTGGGCATAGCCCAGTCGTCGCGACTCATCGCCAACCCGCAGGTAGACATCACCCTTGGTGGTCTCGTGGACCTGCTCGCCAGGATCGACGCGGATTACGAGCAGCACGTGGCCGTCGCGGCTCGTGAGTTCGTTCACTGAGCAGCGGACCACCGGCACAGTGAAGTCGTGAGCCGTCTGGTGCAGCGCGTTGAGACGGCCTTCGCGAACTCCGTCTACGGCGCCGTCGTGGATTCCGACGACGACGTAGCCGCCTTCGGCGTTGGCCATCGCGACCAAGGGGACGGCCAGGTCCCTGGGGCTGATGCGCCCCGACTTGCGCTCGAACCACTGGCTCTCACGGAGGTGAACGAGCTGCTCGACCGCCTCGTCGGCCGGCAGGGCGAGTACGCGGTCGACACCGCCAGGGTGCATGAATCTACTGTAACATTGTTTCAGTAAGTTACTTTCTGAGTCGTGGCCCTCCCCAGTCGAGGGATGCGGGCGAGGCAGTGCAGGGATTTGTCGTAGCGGCATGTTCATTTTTATTGAACGTAATGAGTTACTGAACACGTCGCGTGACCCACGATGACGTGTCGAAGCAGGGCCTGACCGTCGCGGGGACGTGGACCTGGTTCAACGCGCAGCTGCGCTCGGCGAGGAGGTCCTGATGGCCGGACAGCGGAACTGTGACGCCGTGGTCACCGCGGGGCGCCTGTCCAAAGCGAACGAGTTCTTCGACGCCGCGGAACATCTCGGTGGGGAGATGCCCAACGCTGCCAGCGATCTCTACGTGGACGCGGGTATTGCCGCCTCGGACCTGGTCGAGGCAGCCAAGCGGGCAGCGGCCGCCCGCGGGTAGCTCGCATTTCGCCGCTTCTGCCCGGCGTCGACGCCAGCGGACGCAGTCCCGCTGCTGCAAGGCCGCGGCGCTCGACGACGGCAGCAGATCGCCGCTGACCCTCGCCGATATGAAAGCAGCCGGTGTGGACGTCCTGCCGCCGCCGGCGGTGCTGACCGTCCGACCCTGACTGCGTAGCCGCGGGCGTCGGTGGGCCGCGGCGAGACGACCGCGCCTCAAGGGAGGCCGGCCCCACTGCCCATAGACTTGGCGCCTGTGCGCCCCGGATCCCCGCAACGGACGGCCATCGTGGCCGCTGCCGCCGTGATCGCGTCCTGCGCGTTGCCGGCCACCGCCACGGCCAGCGACAAGATCCTGCTCGGCGGCGGCGCCGGGATCTTCCTCAACGGTGACAGGCTCTGCACGCTGACCGCCATCGGCTACGACTCCGCCGACCGGCTGATCGGCTTCACCGCCGCACAATGCGGAGGTGTGGACTCACCGGTGGTCGCCGACGGCGCCGAAGACGAGGGCGTCGTGGGCACGGTGGTGGCCACCGATGATGGCTTGGGCTACGCGGTGATCGAATTCGATCAAGAGAAGGCCGCGGGCATCCGCAACTACGAAGGCTTCGCGATCAAGGGCGTCGACCCCGATCCCGAGCACCTGCAGCAGGCCTGCAAGCTCGGCCGTGCCACCGGCGTCAACTGCTGGGACGGCGAATCCGCCGCGGTGGACGCCGAGGGCAACGAGTGGTGGCTGCCGGGCGATGACGGGGCGCCGGTCACCGTCGACGATCTGATCGTCGGCATGGTCGGTGACGCCGCCGTACCGGTGGCGCCGCTGGCGCAGCCGGGGTCGGCCGTCGTGTTGTTCGCTGCGATCGTCGACGACGTCAACGCCAAGGGCGGTCCGGGCGCCGGATTCACCCTGGCCGGCTGATCAACCAAGAGCTTGGCTACATGCCGGCCTGATGGTCGACGTTCGGCTTCTGATCGGGACACAGGTTGCGAACCGCAACCGCCATGATCACGCCACTGCTCTCCACCGAAATCCCGCCGCCCACCAAGTAGTTGCCGACTTGATCGAACGTGGCGCCGTTTCGGTACCGGTCACAGATGTAGAGCCCCTCGCGGGCCGCCGCGTCGACATCCAAAACCGGAATGCCGTTGTAGCGAAGGTCCCGGAAATATCCGGTGTAGTCCGGGTCGGCCTGTGCAGGGCTGCTGAAGGCGAGGGCGCCGGCGGCAAGGCCGAGCGCGGCGATCAGATGACGACGTCTGCTCACGGCCGCAACGTCTCCGGGCAGATCTCCGACTGCGCCGCGGCGATCTGAACGTCGGCGGCCTCGGGGCTGTAGTAGAAGGTGTTGGTCAGCTGGCGCACCAGGTCGCCGGGGGAGATACCGGACCGGTAGGTGCCGGTGTGGCCGTACATCCGCAATTGGGCGCAGATGTAGTGCCCCGAGGACACCTTCACCCGATCGGCGACCGGGATCGCCACCCCGGACGAGTTGACGCGCGCCAGGTAGCTGGCGTCGTCGGCGTGGGCGGCGGGCGCGACGGTCAACGCTGCGACGGCCAATAGCGGTGCGGCAATCTGGACTGTCAGATGCATGGTCCCCATCGTGCCACTGCCGCCGGCGCGGCGACACGATACGGTCCGGAGCAAATCCCCGCGCAGCCCCGCGCGCGTGGCTATCGTGCCAGCCATGGCAGTCAAGGATTCCCGCGAAGTCGTCATCGAAGCGAGCCCGGAGGAGATCCTCGACGTCCTCGCCGACGTCGAAGCCCTCCCGTCCTGGTCGCCGCAGTACCAGAGTGCCGAGGTGCTCGACAGCTACGACGACGGGCGCCCGCGCCGGGTTCGCACCCGGATCAAGGCCGCCGGCCTGACCGATGAGCAGGTGATCGAATACACCTGGGCGGCAGACAGTGTCGGCTGGACGCTGGTCTCGGCCGGTCAGCTCAAGGCCCAGGACGCCAAGTACACCCTGACCGCCGACGGCGCCAAGACCAAGGTGCGTTTCGACATGGCCGTCGACCCGTCGATCCCGATCCCGGGGTTCCTGCTCAAGAACACCCTCAAGGGCGGCATGAAGACCGCCACCGACGGCCTGCGCAAGCAGGTGCTCGACGTCAAAAAGGGCGCCTGACTCCACACCTCGAATTCGCCCGGACCAGCGGTCTAGGGTTGAGGTAATGGCTGTTCGAGCATCGCGGGAAATTGTGATCGACGCGCCGCCGGAGAAGATCCTCGACGCGCTCGCCGATGTGTCCCAAGTGGCGTCCTGGTCGCCGGTGCACAAGCGCATGGAAGTCCTCGACTGCTACGAAGACGGCCGCCCCCATCACGTGCGCGCCACCATCAAGGTGCTGGGCTTGGTGGACAAGGAGATTCTGGAATACCACTGGGGCCCGGACTGGGTGGTCTGGGACGCCAAGTCGACCGCGCAGCAGAGCGCCCAGCACGTCGAGTACACCCTGACCCGGGAATCGCCGGACAGCACCCGGGTGCGCTTCGACATCACCGTCGAACCCACCGGGCCGATCCCGCAGTTCCTGGTCCGCCGCGCCAGCAAGCTGGTGTTGCAGACCGCCACCGAGCGGCTGCGTCAGCGGGTCATGGGCGACGGTGTCAAGGCCGAGTAGTCGCCCCGCGCAGGGTTTCCAGTCGCCGCAGCGCCTCGTCGATGGTGGCCTCGGGTTTGACAAAAGTGAAGCGCACCAAGTGGTTCCAGACCTCCGACGCTGGGGCTTCGGCCGTCGGGACGCAGAACGCCGACAGCGGAATGGCTGCCACCCCGGCGCGGTGCGGAAGTTCGGCGCAGAACGCGGTGCTGTCGTCGTAACCCAGCGGGCGCGGATCGGCGCACAGGAAATACGTGCCGAAACTGTCGTGCACCTCGAACCCGACCCGCCGCAGCCCGTCGGCCAACCGGTCGCGGCGGGCCTGCATGCTCGCGCGCAGTGCTGCCACCCAGGCGTCCTCGGTGTCCAGGGCCAGTGCCACCGCCGGCTGGAACGGCGCCCCGCCGACGTAGCTCAGGTACTGCTTGGCGGCCCGCACCCCGGCCAGCAGCTCCGCCGGCCCGCAGGCCCAGCCGATCTTCCAGCCGGTGCAGTTGAACATCTTGGCCGCACTGGAGATCGTGACGGTGCGCTGCGCCATCCCGTCGAATCCGGCCAGCGGCCGATGGGTCCGGCCGGAGAACACCAGGTGTTCGTAGACCTCGTCGGAGATCACCAGCAGGTCGGCCTCGACTGCGATGCGGGCGATCGCCGCCAGCTCGGCCTCGGTGAACACCGTGCCGGTCGGGTTGTGCGGCGAGTTGACGATCAGCGCCTTGGTGGCGGGGGTGATGGCGCGGCGCAACGCGTCGACGTCCAGGGCGAAGCCGGACCCGTCGGGAACCAGCGAAACGCTGACCCGTCGCGCCCCGGCCATCGCGACCACCGGGGAGTAGGAGTCGTAGAACGGCTCGATCAGCACCACCTCCGAGCCCGGCTCGACCAGCCCGAGCACCGCGCCGGCGATGGCCTCGGTGGCCCCGACCGTCACCAGCACCTCGGTGTCGGGGTCGTAGTCGATGCCGAAGTGCCGCTTGCGTTGCCGGGCGATCGCCTCGCGCAGCGCGAGGATGCCCGGACCGGGCGGGTACTGATTCACCCCGTCGGTGATCGCGGCGCGGGCGGCCTCCAGCATGGCCGGCGGCCCGTCCTCGTCGGGGAAGCCCTGCCCGAGGTTGACCGCCCCGATGCGTGCCGCCAGCGCCGACATCTCGGCGAAGATCGTGGTGGCATAGGGCTGCAGCCGCGACACCGTCATAGTCGGCCAGCTTAGGGAGCGGTCGGAATTGTCAGCTCGCCGAACGCCACCCGAACCCCTCCAGAACATTCCAGGACCGGCTGCCCTTCACGGCATGCAGGTAATAGGCGAAGTTCGCGGTGGACATGGAGCCGCCCGCAATCCCGATGCCGATCGCCCTGGCGATCTGGTCGCTGACGTCCAGGGCGATACCCACCGCGGCGCAGGCGATCACCACCGCGATCCACACCAGGCCCTTGCGCCACATGCCCTTGACGAAGAAGTAGAACGGGAAGAATACGAACGCCAGGAAGTTCGAGGTGATGCGTATCCGGGCGCGCCACCCCAGTGCCTTGATCGCGTCCCGTGCCTCCGGTGACGACGACGGCAATCCGTAGGCGTCGAAGAAGGCGAAGCGCTGCTGCCAGGACGGGGACAGTGTTGCATCAGCCACGGAACGGCAGTGTATTCATCCGCCGCCGGCGTCGCGCACGGCAGCCCATACGGCCCAACCATCCGGTTGATCGGCCGCCCTGTTAGGGTGGCGAACAGGGGACTATTCTCCCAGCAGGCGCAATCGAAAATCCGTGTCGAACCCCAATCCGAAGAGGAACTCCAGTCATGTCCGAAGAAGCCTTCATCTACGAGGCCATTCGCACCCCGCGCGGTAAGCAGCGCGGTGGGGCGTTGAACGAGGTCAAGCCGGTCAGCCTGGCTGTCGGCCTGGTCAACGAGCTGCGAACCCGCTACCCCGACCTGGATGTGAACCAGATCAGCGACGCCGTATTCGGCGTGGTGTCCCCGGTCGGTGACCAGGGTGGCGACATCGCCCGCACCGCCATGCTGGCCGCCGGCATGCCCGAGACCACCGGCGGCGTGCAGCTCAACCGGTTCTGCGCGTCGGGCCTGGAGGCCATCAACACCGCGGCCGCCAAGGTCAAGGCCGGCTTCGACGACCTGGTGCTCGCCGGTGGTGTGGAGTCGATGAGCCGGGTGCCGATGGGCTCCGACGGCGGCGCCTGGGCGTCCGACCCCGACACCAACTACCAGATCGGTTTCGTGCCGCAGGGCATCGGCGCCGACCTGATCGCCACCATCGAGGGCTTCTCCCGCGAGGACGTCGACGCCTACGCGGCGCGTTCCCAGGACCTGGCCGCCAAGGCCTGGTCGGGCGGCTACTTCGCCAAGTCCGTGGTGCCGGTGCGCGACCGCAACGGCCTGGTCATCCTCGACCACGACGAGCACATGCGGCCCGGTAGCACGGTGGAGAGCCTCGGCAAGCTCAAGACCGCGTTCGACGGCGTCGGCGCGATGGGCGGCTTCGACGACGTGGCGCTGCAGAAGTACCACTACGTCGAGAAGATCAACCACGTGCACACCGGCGGCAACAGTTCCGGCATCGTCGACGGCGCCGCGCTGGTGCTGGTCGGCAGCGAAAAGGCGGGCAAGGAGCAGGGGCTGACCCCGCGGGCCCGCATCGTGGCCGCGGCCACCAGCGGCGCCGACCCGGTCATCATGCTGACCGGCCCGACCCCGGCCACCCGCCGGGTGCTGGAGCGCTCCGGTCTGGGCGTCGACGACATCGACCTGTTCGAGATCAACGAGGCGTTCGCCTCGGTGGCGATGAAGTTCCAGAAGGACTTCAACATCCCGGACGAGAAGCTCAACGTCAACGGCGGCGCCATCGCGATGGGCCACCCGCTGGGCGCCACCGGCGCGATGATCACCGGCACCATGGTCGACGAACTGGAGCGCCGGGGTGCCCGCCGCGCTCTGATCACACTCTGCATCGGCGGCGGCATGGGCGTCGCCACCATCATCGAGAGGGTTTAAGCAATGGCGGAGAACACCATTCAGTGGGACAAGGACGCTGACGGAATCGTCACCCTGACCCTGGACGACCCGACCGGGTCGGCCAACGTGATGAACGAGAACTACCGCGAGTCCATGCACAACGCGGTGGAACGTCTTGTCGCCGAAAAGGACTCGGTCACCGGTGTGGTGATCACCAGCGCGAAGAAGACCTTCTTCGCCGGTGGTGACCTCAAGGCGATGATCCAGGTGGGTCCGGACGACGCGCAGGCGGTCTTCGACCAGGTCGAGACCATCAAGGCCGACCTGCGTGTGCTGGAGACCTTCGGCAAGCCGGTCGTGGCCGCCATCAACGGCGCCGCGCTCGGTGGCGGCCTGGAGATCGCGCTGGCGTGCCACCATCGGATCGCCGCGGACGTCAAGGGCAGCCAGATCGGCCTGCCCGAGGTCACCCTGGGCCTGCTGCCCGCCGGCGGTGGCGTCACCCGCACGGTGCGGATGCTGGGTATCCAGAACGCGTTCATGAACGTGCTGGCCCAGGGCACCCGGTTCAGCCCGGCCAAGGCCAAGGAGACCGGTCTGGTCGACGAACTGGTCGGCAGCATCGACGAGCTGGTCCCCGCCGCCAAGGCATGGATCAAGGCGAACCCGGAATCGCACACCCAGCCGTGGGACGTCAAGGGCTACAAGATGCCCGGCGGCACCCCGTCGACCCCGGCGCTGGCAGCCATCCTGCCGTCGTTCCCGGCACTGCTGCGTAAGCAGCTCAAGGGCGCCCCGATGCCCGCGCCGCGGGCCATCTTGAGCACCGCGGTCGAGGGGGCGGCCGTCGACTTCGACACCGCCAGCCGCATCGAGAGCCGGTACTTCGTCTCGCTGGTCACCGGCAACGTCGCCAAGAACATGATCCAGGCGTTCTTCTTCGACCTGCAGCACATCAACGGCGGCGGCAGCCGGCCCGAGGGCATCGCGCAGACCCCGATCAAGAAGATCGCGGTGCTGGGCGCGGGCATGATGGGCGCGGGCATCGCCTATGTGTCGGCCAAGGCCGGCTACGACGTCGTGCTCAAGGACGTCAGCCTGGAGGCGGCGCAGCGCGGCAAGGGCTACTCGGAGAAGCTCGAGGAGAAGGCCCTCTCGCGCGGCAAGACCACCGCCGAGAAGTCAAAAGCCTTGCTGGACAAGATCACCCCGACCGGCGATGCCGCCGACCTCAAGGGTGTCGACTTCGTGATCGAGGCGGTGTTCGAGAACCAGGAGCTCAAGCACAAGGTCTTCCAGGAGATCGAGGACATCGTCGAGCCCAACGCGCTGCTGGGCTCGAACACCTCCACGCTGCCGATCACCGGCCTGGCAACCGGGGTGAAGCGCCAGGAGGACTTCGTCGGGATCCACTTCTTCTCGCCGGTCGACAAGATGCCGCTGGTGGAGATCATCCGCGGTGAGAAGACCTCCGACGAGGCGCTGGCCCGGGTGTTCGACTACGTGCTGGCCATCCGCAAGACGCCGATCGTGGTCAACGACAGCCGCGGCTTCTACACCTCCCGGGTGATCGGCACCTTCATCAACGAGGCGCTGGCCATGCTGGGCGAGGGTGTGGCGCCGGCCAGCATCGAGCAGGCCGGTCTGCAGGCCGGCTACCCGGCCGCTCCGCTGCAGCTCTCCGACGAGCTCAACCTGGAGCTGATGCACAAGATCGCCGTCGCCACCCGCGAAGGCATCGAGGCCGCGGGCGGCAAGTACGAGAAGCAGATGAACGAGGTCGTCGTCGAGAAGATGATCGAGCTCGGGCGGTCTTCGAAGCTGGTCGGCAAGGGCTTCTACGAGTACGTCGACGGCAAGCGCACCGGCCTGTGGCCGGGCCTGGCCGAGACGTTCAAGTCGGGCTCCAAGGAGATGCCGCTGCAGGACATGATCGACCGGATGCTGTTCGCCGAGGTGCTCGAGACCCAGAAGTGCCTCGACGAAGGGGTTTTGACGTCGACGGCGGATGCGAATATCGGCGCGATCATGGGCATCGGCTTCCCGCCGTGGACCGGTGGCACCGCCCAGTTCATCGTCGGCTACCCCGGCGGCAAGGCCGGCTTCGTGGCGCGGGCCAAGGAACTGGCCGCCCGCTACGGCGATCGGTTCAACCCGCCGGCGTCGCTGCTCTAGGCTGCAGACGTGACATCCCCCGAACCCCAGTGGTTTCGGGGGATTTCGCGTCTGTTGGACTACAAGATCACCATCACCGTCGCGAAGCTGCTGGAGTCGGCGCTGTGGCTCGGCCTGATCTACGTGGTCATCGGCGTGGTCTGCCTGTTTCTGCGTCCCGACGGCGTGCAGATCCTGCAGACCCGCGCTCAGGAGCAGTTCGGCGTACCACCCAGCAGCATCTACGAGGTGGCGACCATCGGCGGGGTGCTGCTGTGGCCGGTGATGATGGTGCTGCCCAGCACACCCTGCGGGGGCTGAGGCGTCAGGTCCGGCGGGCCAACAGGTAGTGCCGCACCGGCTGGTTGCCATTGGTCGGCACATAGTTCGGCTCGTCGCCGGAGCTGATCAGCTCCCACTGCGGGGTGAACATCCGCTCGATCTCCGACTGGTCGATACCGCGGACCCCGAACAGCGCGCCGGGGGTGAACCCGATGATCAGCAACCGCGACTCGGGCCGGGTGACCGCATTGATCTGTTCGACGTACACCGCGCGGTCCGCGGCGTTCATCCCGTGCAGGCAGCCGCCGTCGGTCACCAGATCGAAGTCGTTGCCCAGACCCGCCCCGCTCAACTGGGTGATGTCGACGCACAGGAAGCGCACCGACACCTTGCCGGCCTGAGCCTTGTCCCGGGCGATCCGCAGTGCCCGGGGGGTGAAGTCGACGCCGGTGACCGTCCAGCCGTTCTGCGCCAGGTAGATGGCGTTGTCCCCGGTGCCGCAGCCCAGATCCAGGGCGGTGCCCGGCGACAGGGCGGCACCCGAATCGTCCTCCACCACGTTGCGCAGCCCGCGGGCCAGTGCGTGGCCGTCCCACGGGGTGAAGCCCAGCCGATACATGCCCCGGAACAGCAGTCGCCTCGCCGACATGATGCCTAGATCGCTCCCATGTCCGCGGACAGCCAGTGCTGGGGACGCAGATAGATGACCACCTGCTCGCCCAGTTCGGCCAGGGCGAACTGTAGGAACCTCTCGGCCCGTTCGGGCGGAAGGTAGCGGTGGGCCAGCTCAGCGTGGTGGTCTTCGGTGCCGGGCTCGATTCGGCTGACCGGGCCGTCGACGGCGACGTAGCGCAGCGTGGGCTCGGTGCGCTCCACCATCAGCGAGAAACATCCGGCCGCCTCGATGAGGTTGGCTTTGCGCGACCCGGCCCCGGTCAGCACCCAGGGCTCGCCGCCGGGCGAGTACTGGTACCAGATCGGCACCGTCAACGGGCCCCGGTCTTCGCCGGCATCCACCGACAGCGCAGCGATGTGCGGTTCAGCCAGGAACCGCTCGCGTTCGTCCTTGGACAGGGCCATGTTTCGAGGCTAACCGCAATGTCGCGCGGCAAGCGGTTGCCGTGCTGGCGGGTCGCCTCAGATCGCCGGACCGAGCAGGTCGTCGGCGTCGCGGATGATGTAGCCGTAGCCCTGTTCGGCGAGGAAGCGCTGCCGGTGCGCGGCGTATTCGGCGTCCAGGCTGTCGCGGGCGACCACCGAGTAGAACACCGCGCCGCCGCCGTCGGCTTTGGGCCGTAGCAGCCGGCCGAGTCGCTGGGCCTCCTCCTGCCGGGACCCGAAGGTGCCCGAGACCTGCACGGCCACCGACGCCTCCGGCAGGTCGATGGAGAAGTTGGCGACCTTGGACACCACCAGGGTGGAGATCTCGCCGGTGCGGAACGCGTCGAACAGCTTCTCGCGCTCGGCGGTCCGCGTCGAGCCCTGGATCACCGGGGCGTTCAACTGTTCGCCGAGCTCGTCGAGCTGGTCGAGGTAGGCACCGATCACCAGGGTCTGCTCGCCGGGATGCTGCGCCAGGATCGAGCGCACCACCGCGATCTTGGAATGCACCGTCGAGCACAGCTTGTAGCGTTCCTCCGGTTCGGCGACGGCGTAGTTCATCCGCTCGCTCTCGGTCATGGTGACCCGCACCTCGATGCATTCCGCCGGCGCGATCCAGCCCTGCGCCTCGATGTCCTTCCACGGCGCGTCGTAGCGCTTCGGCCCGATCAGGGAGAACACGTCGCCTTCGCGGCCGTCCTCCCGGATCAAGGTGGCGGTCAGGCCGAGCCGGCGGCGCGACTGCAGGTCCGCGGTCATCCGGAACACCGGTGCGGGCAGCAGGTGCACCTCGTCGTAGATGATCAGGCCCCAGTCGCGGCTGTCGAACAGCTCCAGATGCCGGTATTCGCCCTTGGTGCGCCGGGTGATCACCTGGTAGGTGGCGATGGTGACCGGCCGGATCTCCTTGCGCTCCCCGGAGTACTCGCCGATCTCCTCCTCGGTCAGCGAGGTGCGGGCGATCAGCTCGCGCTTCCACTGCCGGCCGGCCACGGTGTTGGTGACCAGGATCAGCGTGGTGGCCTTCGCCTTGGCCATCGCGGCGGCGCCCACCAGCGTCTTGCCCGCGCCACACGGCAGCACCACCACCCCGGAACCGCCGGACCAGAACGAGTCCGCGGCCATCTCCTGGTAGTCACGCAACACCCAGCCGTCCTGGGCCAGCTCGATCGGATGCGCCTCGCCGTCGACGTAGCCGGCCAGATCCTCTGCCGGCCAACCGATCTTGAGCAGCATCTGCTTGAGCCGGCCGCGTTCGCTGGGATGCACGACGACGGTGTCGTCGTCGATGCGGGCGCCGAGCATCGGGTTGATCTTCTTGTTGCGCAACACCTCTTCGAGCACGGCGCGATCCAGGCTCACCAGCGTCAACCCGTGCACCGGACTCTTCACCAGCTGCAGGCGGCCGTAGCGTGCCATGGTGTCGACGATGTCGACCAGCAGTGGCTGGGGCACCGCGTAGCGGGAATGGTTCACCAGCGCGTCGACCACCTGCTCGGCGTCGTGACCGGCGGCGCGGGCGTTCCACAACGCCAGCGGGGTGATCCGGTAGGTGTGCACATGCTCCGGGGCGCGTTCCAGTTCGGCGAACGGCGCGATCGCCGCGCGCGCCGCGCCGGCCTGCTCATGGTCGACCTCGAGCAACACGGTCTTGTCGGATTGGACGATCAACGGCCCGTCGGTGCTCATGGGCCCATTATCCGGAAGGCTTCGGCAGGCTCACTGCTCGGCCGACGACACCGAGGTGATGCGGTGCACGGCGAAGTCGCGCATCTGTCCCGACGTCGAGTCGAACGCCACCAGCTGGCTGCCGCGGACCATCACCGGCGACACCTCCCGCTGGGTGGCCACCCCGGCGGCGTCGACGTAGCCGATCAGCACCGTGGCGCCCTCCGTGGCGGCGCGCTTGAGCAGGATCATCGCAGTCACCGGGTCCAGGCGGATGTTGTCGAACGGCGCCGACGTGACGGTGCGCAGCACCCGTACCAGCGCGGTCAGGCTCTCTGCGCTGGGCGCGCCAGAGCCACGCTGGGTGCGCCGCTCCGCGGGCGTGGGCACCCGCACCCCGCGGGCCCGGATGTCGACGATCGTTCCGGTGGCGTCCTCGGCGGCCGGCGCGAAACCGGCGGCGCGCAACGCCGCCAGCACGTCGGCGATCGGGGCCTGCGCCACCGCCACCGTCGGCGCCAGCAGCCGCAGACCCAGGGTCTCGGCGGCCGGCACCGCGACCGCCTGGGCCAGCAGGACCGGATCCTCGCAGCGCACGAACGACGCGGCCTGCCCGATCCGCAACTGGCCGTGCCGGCGCGCGACGTCGTCGATCAGATACGTGAGCCCTTGCGGCACCGGGGTTTTGGAGTGCTTCTCGAAGAACGCCTGCAGTCCCGCGCCGGTCCGGCCGACGTCCAGGGCGGCCCGGATCGTCGGCTCGGACACCCGGTAGACCATCGCGGCGCCGGCCGACTCCACGGTGGCCACCACGCCCAGCTCCTCGGACAGCTCGCGTTTGAGCGGACCGGGCACCACCACCGTCAGATCGGCCTGCACCAGGAAGTGATCGATCGGCTCGGGCAGCGCGCGGGCCATCGAGGCGATTGCCACCGGGCCCTCGGTGCCGACACCGTCCAGCAGCGCCCGCCCCGGGGAGCTGATGGCGCCGCGGCCCAGCACACCGAGCGCATGCGCCTCGTCGAGCAGTTCACCCACCGGCGCGGGCTGCAGCCGGGTGGCCCACCGCGGCCGGCGCCACACCAGTGCCGCCGACGCCGTCCGCGGATCCACCCCGGCGCCGGCCGGCAGCTCGGCGAGCATGCCCAGCAGCAGCCGGCGATCCAGCGGCGCGGCGGTGGAGAACAGCGGCGTGGACAGTGCCGCCCGCGGTTTGCCGTCCGGGCCCCGGCTGCCGATCAGGCCCGGCCGGGCCGCCAGGTCCAGCCAGGTGGCGGCCAGCAGGTGCCAGCGCTCGGCGGTGGGCCGCTCGGCGAACCGGTCGGCCAGCGCCGTCGGCGCCCAGTACGGGCCGTCGGAGTCCGGCCACAGGTGCGGATCGGCGGTGCCCGGGTCGGGGAAGTCGGCCGCGATCAGCCGGGCGGTGGCCGCCAGTTGCAGCAGCAGGCCCAGCCGGGTCTCGTCGACGCCGGTCGCCTTGGCCAGCCGCTTGACCTCCCGCACCCCCAACCCACCGCTGCGCAGTTCGGGTACCGGCGTCTCGGCCAGGCAGGCCAGGATCACGTCGAGTTCGCGCAGCACATCGATCACCGCGCCGGCGGCGGCGGCGTCCACGTCGGCCGCGGTGGTCTGCGACACCACCGGGTCGGGCGGGTTCAACTCGAGCGGACCCGGCTGCTCGCCGCGCAACACCTGTCCGACCACCCGCGGCAGGATCACCGTCTCGTCGTCGACGCGGCGCAGCAGTCCCGACGCCAGCAGCCGCGGCACTGGATGCTCCGGCGGCGCCCCGGGCGCGGCGTCGCGGGTGCGGCCGATCGGCGACCCGGCCAGCAGCTTGTCCAGCAGATCGCGCTGCGGCGCGTCCAGATCGTCGATCGCGGCGACGATCCCGGGGATCTGCTCGGCGGCGTGCGTCGAGTACTCGCCGGTGACCTGACCCGCATGCCAGGGCAGCCCGGCACCCGCCTCGGCGGCCACCCGCAGCGAACCCTCCGGCTCAGGGGAGCCCCAGCACAGTGCCCGCTCGGTCAGGTCGGCCAGCGCAGCCGTCACCGCGTCGGCGGACACGGCCGCACCGAGGGACGCCAGCAGGTCAGCCACGGCCACGTCGGTGGTGTCGGCGTGCAGCACCAGCAGGGCGTCCAGCACGGCCAGGTGCAGGAAGTTCAGCTCGTCGCCGGCCGCCCGCACCGACTGGCGGGCCTGCGCGCGGGCCGCGAGGGCGGCGATGCTGCCCGGCGCCGGCTGGGCGAGGTCGGGCCGCAGCTCCATGAGTCGGATCAGCCCCTGGTCGGGCAGGTCGGTCAGCCACGATCCCAGCGGCACACCCCGGGCGTGCTCAGTCATCGTCGACAAGCGTAAGGCCCAACCGGATAACGCCGCCGATCGCGACCTGTCAGAATGGTTGCCGTGGCTGGAAACCAGGGCAGTAAGAAGCAATATGTCGACAAGGGTTGGCCGGAGACCGACGGCGAGCCCGCGGTGAGCGAGTTGCGCACCGACCGGGCCGGCGCACTGTCGCCGTTCGGGGACATCGTGTTCCCGGTGCCGTCGGAGGACCTGCCCTACCTGCACCCGGTCACCGTCGTCAACCGCTAGGCGCTGACCGTCATGACCGGCGCCGGCCCGCTGTCACACCTCGACGAACGCGGCGCTGCGCACATGGTCGACGTCGGGGCGAAGGCACCCACCAAGCGCACCGCGGTAGCCGGCGGGGTGCTGCGCACCACCGCCGAAGTGGTGCAGCTGATCTCATCGGGCGGACTGCCCAAGGGCGACGCGCTGGCCACCGCGCGCGTAGCCGGCATCATGGCCGCCAAGAACACCAGTGATCTGATCCCGCTCTGCCATCAACTGGCCCTGACCGGAGTCGACGTCGACTTCGTGATCGGCGAGACGGAGATCGACATCACCGCCGCCGTGCGCACCACCGACCGCACCGGGGTGGAGATGGAAGCCCTGACGGCGGTCAGCGTGGCCGCCCTGACCCTCTACGACATGATCAAGGCCGTCGACCGCGCGGCCGTCATCGACAACATCCGGGTGCTGAGCAAAGAAGGTGGACGCACCGGAGTCTGGGAGCGCGCGTGACCGACCGGACCGCCCACATCATCATCGCCTCCACCCGGGCCTCGAGCGGGGTCTACACCGACCGCACCGGGCCGATCATCGCCGACTGGCTCACCGAACGTGGCTTCGCCCCGGTGCAGCCCGAGGTGGTGCCCGACGGCGAGCCGGTCGGGGCAGCGCTGCGGGCCGCGGTGGCCGCTCGCGTGAACCTGATCATCACCTCCGGGGGCACCGGCATCTCTCCGACCGACGACACCCCGGCGCAGACGGTTGCCGTGCTCGACTACCAGATCCCCGGCCTGGCCGACGCGATCCGCCGCTCGGGCCTGCCGAAGGTGCCCACGTCGGTGCTGTCGCGCGGCGTGTGCGGGGTGACCGGCCGGACGCTGATCGTCAACCTGCCCGGCTCCAGCGGCGGGGTGCGCGACGGGCTCGGGGTGCTCGCCGACGTCCTGGACCACGCGCTGGATCAGTTGGCCGGCGGAGACCACCGCTGATGGCCGCAGGCGACGTGCAGGTGCTGCGGGCGGCGGTCACCGAGGAACCGATCGTGCTGGCCGAACACGAGGAGCTGGTGGGCCACCGCGCTGCGGGGGCGATCGTCGGCTTCGTCGGCATGATCCGCGACCACGACGAGGGCCGCAACGTCACGCGGCTGGAGTATTCCGCCCATCCCTCGGCGCAGCAGGTGATGGACGAGGTGCTGGCCGAGGTCGCCGCCCAGGCCGAGGGGGTGCGCGCGCTGGCGGCCAGTCATCGGGTCGGTGTCCTGCACATCGGCGACGCCGCCCTGGTGGCCGCGGTGGCCGCCGATCACCGCCGACAGGCGTTCGCGGCCTGCGCGCTGCTGGTCGACACCGTCAAGGCGCGGCTGCCGGTGTGGAAGCACCAGTTCTTCACCGACGGCACCGAGGAATGGGTCGGCTCGGCGTAACTACCTCAGATACGAAATGAGGGGGCCGGTGACCCGGCCCCCTCATTTTCGTCTGTGCGTTGTTACGCGAACGCGGTGACGGTGATGTTCTCCGACGCGATGGCCGCGCGCAGCTGCTCGTGGAAGCCGACTGCGACGCCCTCCTGCTGCCGGTTGCCTTCGGGGCCCTGAGCCGGAGCCTCGGGGGCCGGAGCCTCCGGGGCGTCAAGCGGGGGAGCCTCGGGGGCCTCACCGATCGGAGCCTCGGCCGGCGGGGCGTCGAACGCGGGTGCCTCGGCCGGCGGGGCGTCGAACGCGGGTGCCTCGGCGGGCGGGGCGTCGAACGCGGGTGCCTCGGCGGGCGGGGCGTCGAACGCGGGTGCCTCGGCGGGCGGGGCGTCGAACGCGGGAGCCTCGGGGGCCTCAGCCGGGGGAGCCTCCGGTGCATCGGGCATCCAGCCGGCGGGAACCACCGGCGGGGCGCTCTCCTCGGCGGGTGCCGGCGCCTCGGGCGCCTGCTCCCACGGGAAGGCCATGGCGACGGTCTCGCCGTTGTTCTCCGGGTTCTCGGCCGGCGGGTCCACCGGCACTTCGCGCTGAGAGGCGCCGGACAGGCCGCGACCGCAGACCGGCCACGCGCCCCGGCCCTGGGTTGCCAGCACGTGCTCGGCGATGGCGATCTGCTGCTCGCGGCTGGCCTGGTTCGCCGTCGAGGCGTACTTGCCGCCGCCGTGCGCGCTCCAGGTGCTGGGCGAGAACTGCAGCCCGCCGTGGTAGCCGTTGCCGGTGTTGATGCTCCAGTTGTTACCGGATTCGCACCTGGCGACCCGGTCCCACTCGTCATCGGTGGCTGCGCCTGCGTGCCCGGCGAGGGCGAGGCTGCCGCCACCGATCACTGCACCGGTGAAGGCGATCTTGGCGATGTTGACGTTCGACTGGGTGGGCTTGCGATGCCGTCCACTCATACGGTTGGTGAATTCCTCTCTGTCTACGCCTGCGAGGTCAGCGTCGGGTTCGGGCCGCAGAAGCTGCCCGGCCGCACTATGTCGGCTTCACCCCAAGGAGCCGAACAGGGCTCCAGGTCCGCTCGCGGCGGACCGGTGGGTCCCCCGCCTCCATCCATCAGGTATCTGTGGTTTTCCCCACCCGTTGGATGGAGCTCGGCGCTACGAGCGGGGAAAGGCGGATCGACCGGAAGATTTTCGATACACCCGAAGAGGTACCGTAACCGCACTCATCTGCAGAGTCACCCTGTGAAGACCCGCGTGTTTTCACTGAGACTACTTCGCGTAACCCCAGGAAGGCGATTTATCTGTGCTGGTCAAAGCACTAGGTAACGGGCCGTTGCCGGGCCGTAATCAATTCGTTATGTGACGTAGATCATGCTATCCGCCGGGTCCATTCGGCGGTCCAGCGTCGGCTCTCCTTCGTCGAGCCTCGCTAACCGCCGGGTCCATTCGGCGGTCCAGCGTCGGCTCTCCTTCGTCGAGCCTCGCTAACCGCCGGGTCCATTCGGCGGTCCAGCGTCGGCTCTCCTTCGTCGAGCCTCGCTAACCGCCGGCAAATGGCGGCAGTACGTCGACGGTCTCCCCGGCGCTCAGCGCTGCCGCATGGTCGCGCACTGCGACCCCGTCGCGCAGATACGCGCAACGCAGCAGCACGGTGCCGAGCCGCTCATGGCGGTCGGCGAGGGTCTCGGCGAGTTCGGCCACTCCGGTTCCGGCGGGCACGGTGACGGTCTCGGAGTCAACGCCGGCGGCGGCGCGCGCCGCCGCGAAGTAGCGGACGGTCACCGCGAGGCCGGTGGATTGGGTCATGGGTCAGCCTCCAATTGCGCTCATCGGGCGGTCCGGCTGGATGAAGTCCGGATCGTTGATGCCGTGGCCGGCCCGCTTGGTCCACATCGCGGCCCGCCACGCCTGTTCGAGGGCGTCGTCGTCGGAGCCGTCCCGCAGCAGTGCCCTCAGGTCGGACTCCTCGGTGGCGAACAGGCAGTTGCGGATCTGACCGTCGGCGGTGAGCCGGGTCCGGTCGCAGTCGCCGCAGAACGGCCGTGACACCGAGGCGATGATCCCGAAGGTTCCAGCCGGGGTGTCGGGGCCCTCGTCCACCAGCCACACCTCGGCCGGGGCGGAGCCGCGCGGTTTGGGGTCGGGCTGCAGGGCGAACTGCGCCCGCACGATCTCCAGCAGCTGCTCGACGCCCAGGCCGGCATCGCGGCTCCAGGTGTGGTCGGCGTCCAGCGGCATCATCTCGATGACACGCAGGTGGTAGCCGTGCTGCAGGCAGAACCGCAGCAGGTTGACGATGTCCTCGCCGGTGATCTTCGGGTCGAGTACCGCATTCACCTTGATCGGCGTCATCCCGGCCTGCGCGGCAGCGTCTAGACCGGCGAGCACGTCGGGCAGCCGGTCACGTCGGGTGATCTCGGCGAAGTGGGCGCGGTCGACGGTGTCCAGGGAGACGTTGATCCGGTCCAGCCCGGCCGCCACCAGAGCGCCGGCCCGGCGCGCCAGGCCCAGTCCGTTGGTGGTCAGCGCGATCTCCGGCCGCGGCTGTAAGGCGGCCGCGGCCGCCACCACACCCTCGAGGTGGCGGGCCAGCAGCGGCTCACCACCGGTGAAGCGGATGTCGGTGATGCCCAAGCGGGTGACGCCGATGCGCATCAGCCGGACCAGTTCGTCGTCTTGCAGCAGATGCTCGCTGGGAATCCAGTCCAAGCCCTCGGCAGGCATGCAGTAGGTGCAGCGCAGGTTGCACCGGTCGGTCAGCGAGATCCGCAGATCGGTGTGCACCCGCCCGAAGGTGTCGACCAGCGGCCCCGACGTCGGCATCGGTTCCGCGATGGCCTTTTCCACGGCTTGGTGGAAGGCCTCCTGGGTCCGTTGCCTGTGTGTCATGTGTCTGTCCGATTCGGTCGGCGGGAGTGCGAATTGGCTTCTCCAGCGGCACCACCACCTTACCCAGTAAACCGGGGTGCTCACGTGCCTGTGTTCCGAGTAAGATCTGCAACCGACGCGTCCTGCGCAGGCGGGACGCGTCCTTTATGTCCCCCGAACAAGTGATCAGCTAGACAAGCAGGTGAGACCAGTGCCGACCGGCAAGGTGAAGTGGTACGACGCCGAGAAGGGCTTCGGCTTCCTGTCCCAGGAAGAGGGCGAGGACGTCTACGTCCGCTCTTCGGCTCTGCCGGACGGCGTGGAGGGGCTCAAGGCGGGCCAGCGGGTGGAGTTCGGCGTCGCAGCCGGGCGCCGCGGCCCGCAGGCGCTGACCGTCAAGCTGATCGACCCGCCGCCGAGCCTGACCCGGACCCGACGCGACGCGGCCCCGGCCGAGCACAAGCACACCCCCGACGAGTTGCACGGCATGGTCGAGGACATGATCACCCTGCTGGAAGGCACGGTGCAGCCCGAGCTGCGCAAGGGCAAATACCCCGACCGCAAGACCGCCCGGCAGATCTCCGAGGTGGTCAAGGCCGTGGCTCGCGAGCTCGACGCATAGATCGGGGCTGCACGCCGTGGCACGCTGATAGCCATGGCCAGCTATCTCGCCGGCGGCGATTTCAAGCGCGACACCGACTACATCGACACCCGGATCACCGCCGACGGCCGGGACGGGTATCCGGTCGAACCGGGCCGCTATCGGCTGATCGTCGCGCGAGCCTGCCCGTGGGCCAATCGGACCATCATCGTGCGGCGGTTGCTGGGCCTGGAAAAGGTCATCTCCATCGGGTTTTGCGGGCCCACCCATGATCAGCGCAGCTGGACCTTCGACCTGGACCCCGGTGGCGTGGACCCGGTGCTGGGAATCCCGCGCCTGCAGGACGCGTACTTCAAGCGCATTCCCGACTACCCCAAGGGCATCACCGTTCCGGCGATGGTCGACGTGCCCACCGGGGCGGTCGTCACCAACGACTTCGCCCAGATGACCCTGGACTTCTCCACGCAGTGGACGGCCCATCACCGCGACGGGGCTCCGCAGCTGTATCCGGAACCGCTGCGCGCCGAAATCGACGAGGTGGCGCGGCGGATCTATACCGAGATCAACAACGGGGTGTACCGGTGCGGCTTCGCCGGAACCCAGCAGGCTTACGACGCGGCCTACGACCGGTTGTTCACCGCCCTGGACTGGGTCAGCGACCGCCTCACCTCTCAGCGATACCTGTTGGGGGACAACATCACCGAGGCTGACGTCCGGCTGTTCACCACCCTGGCGCGGTTCGATCCGGTCTATCACGGACATTTCAAATGCAACCGGCAGAAGCTGTCAGAGATGCCGGTGCTGTGGGCGTATGCGCGGGATCTGTTCCAGACGCCCGGATTCGGCGACACCACCGACTTCGTCCAGATCAAACAGCACTACTACATCGTGCACGCCGACATCAATCCGTCGCGGATCGTTCCCGCCGGGCCGGATCTGGCGAACTGGCTAACGCCGCACGGCCGGGAAGCGTTGGGCGGCAGGCCGTTCGGTGACGGCACCCCGCCGGGGCCGGTTCCGCCCGGCGAGCAGGTGCCCGCGGGTCACGGAGCTCAGCCGGTCCTGGACTGACGGTTCCAGTGCAAGCCCACCGCCCATTCGGCGTGCGGTATCGCGAACGTGTCGCCGGTGTCGCGATCGCGCACCATCGTCAGCAGCTGCACCGCCAGGCCGCGCAACGGGCCGCGGTGCGGATCCATCGTGGGCACGGTGACCGCCAGGGTGCTGCCCGGCGGAAATATCTGGCCGGTGGTGTCACCGGGGTCGTCGTAGACGCGCACCAACCGCCACGGAGCTCTGCCGATGCGGTCGTCGACCGACAGCTGAACCGGGTGGCGTTCATCGACGCTCAGCGTGCCCTGCGACTCCGAGAGCAGGCAGGCCTCCAGATCGAGCGCGTCGCAGTACAGGTACGGCCCGACGTGGGTGAGGTGCCCGTTGGAGTACGCGCTGATCTGCGGTGGCGTCGGCTCCTCGGCTCGGGTGAAGTACCAGGTGCCGAAGCCGGCGAGCAGCGACGCCACCACCGCCGGCACCGCAACCAGCACGACCGTCGAACGTCTCACCTGTTCATCACCCCTGTCTGACGAGGATCGAGGCGGGCGCCGTCCTGTTCGATCAGCACCGGGCGGTTGCCCCCCAGGCCGGGGATCAACGAGTCGCCGTGGAACGACAGGATGGTCTGGGCCAGCCCCGGGATCAGCATGGCCGTGATCGCGGTGAAGCCCACCCACAGGTCGGTATACACCAGCACCCCGAGCGCGCCGCCCAACACCCAGGCCAGCTGCAGCGTGGACTCGGTGCGGCCGAACGCCGACGCGCGGGACTCCTCGGGCAGATCGTGCTGCAACGCGGCGTCCAGCGAGGCCTTGGCGACCGCACTGGCGCCCGAGGTCACCAGGGCGGCGACCGCGGCCATCGCCAGGGTGCCGGCCACCGCCGCCGCCAGCGCGACACCGGTGACCGCCATCGTGGCGCGCACCACCAGCACCGCGGGCCGGCCCAGCTGCAGGCGGGCACTGGTGAGGTTCCCCGCGAAGTTACCCACTCCGGCCGCCACGCCGATCAGCCCGAGAATGCCCAGCTGCACCCATCCGTTGGCGTCGTGCTGCTTGGCGACGAACGCCGGATACAAGAACATGAAGCCGACCATCGCCTTGATGGTGCAGTTGCCCCACAGTGCGGCGATGATGTTGCGCCCCAACGGTTGCCGCAGTGGCTGGCGTAGCGCCCCGCCGGCCCGCCTCACGTGCTCCGGCCAACTGCGGGGACGCTCGTCGAAGCGGTAGCTCAGCGTGGTCGGGATCTCACCGGTGGTCACCTCCACCCACCGGGGAATCCGCATCGCCAGCACCGCCCCGGCGACTGAGACCGCGACCACCACTATCAGCGCACCGGGCAGCCCGAGCAGCCGGATGAAGACGTACTCGGCGCCCGCGGCAATCCCGCCGCCGACGATGGTCCCGCCGAGCAGCCCGAACATGGTCAGCCGAGAGTTGACCCGCACCAGGTCGATCGACGGCGGCATCACCCGCGGCGTTACCGCACTGCGCAGCACCGTGAACGACTTCGACAGCACCATCATGGCCAGCGCACACGGGTAGAGCACCCAGGAGGCGAAGGTGCCCGCGACGCTGTCGTAATTGGCGATCAGGACCAGGGCCAGGGCGGTGCGCAGCGCGAATGAGCATGCCAGTGCTGCGCGCCGGCCGTGCTGGATGCGGTCCAGCGCGGGGCCGATCAGCGGGGCGATCACCGCGAACGGCGCGATGGTGATCAGCAGGTACAGCGCCACCCGGCCCTTGCTCTCGCCGGTGGCGGCGGCGAAGAACAGTGTGTTGGCCAGTGCGACGGCCATGGCCGCGTCGACGGCGAAGTTGGCCACCACCGGCCAGGTGAGCGCGGTCAGCCCGGACTTGTCGGCGCCGTCGGCAGTGGCCGCGCGCTGCACCAGGTCATACATCCGGGAACCCATCTCGCGGCTGCGGGCTGCGGCGGTCCGGGCCGCCGTGACGCGATCAGCGGGGGGAGGGTCTTGCCGGCGCGGTTCGCCCGGGGTGTCGCGCAGCGGCGGCAGGTAGCGGTTGGCACTGGGCATGGGCTTGCGCGACCGCTGGTCAGCGGGGTCGTCACTGGGATAGTTGGCCATGCCGGGGTGCGGGAGATCGGGCCGTCGCGCAGACACGGTGCAATTCTTCCCTATCCTCGCGTGATGGCTGCGCAAGCCGTTGTCGTGCCTGCGTGTGGCCCCGCGGGCCGGGCTGCGGCAAGATGAGTGGCGTCAAAAGAACGGAAGGGACCCGCGTGATGCGCCCCAGCGAGGAATCAGCCACCGCGACCGTCGCCGTGCCCACGGCGCTGGCCGGGGCCGTCGAACAGGCCCGTGCGGCCGTCGCCGAGTTCAGCGGCGCCGAGACCGTCGGTGAGCATCTGGGCGTCGACTACGAGGACGCATACGCTGCCACCCACCGGTTCGGCGCGCTGCTGCCCGGCTATCAGGGCTGGCAGTGGGCTGTTGTCGTGGCGGCCATCCCCGGAATCGACCACGTCACCGTCAGTGAGGTGGTCCTGGTTCCCGGCCCGACGGCGCTGCTGGCTCCGGAGTGGGTGCCGTGGGACCAGCGGGTGCGTCCCGGCGATCTCGGGCCGGGCGACCTGCTGGCGCCACCGGCCGACGATCCGCGACTGGTCCCGGGCTATGTCTCCAGCGGGGACCCGGACCTCGACGAGGTGGCCGGCGAGATCGGGCTGGGCCGCTGCAAGGTGATGAGCCCGGAGGGCCGCGCCGACGCCGCTCAGCGCTGGCATGACGGCGAGTTCGGGCCGGATTCGGCCATGGCGCGTTCCACCAAGCGGGTCTGCCGGGACTGCGGGTTCTATCTGCCTCTGGCCGGTGCCCTCGGCATCCAGTTCGGGGTCTGCGGCAACGAGATGTCGGCCGACGGACGGGTGGTCGACGTCCGCTACGGCTGCGGCGCCCACAGTGACACCCCGGCGCCGGCGGGTGCCGGTTCGCCGGCTTATGAGCCCTTCGATGACGGCGTGTTGGAGATCGTCGAAGTCACGACGGTTCCGGCCGTTGCCGCCGAGCCGGAGGCGGAGCCGGCCGAGCCGGTGGAAGCCTCGGTCGAATCGACTGAGGCGCCGATCGAGTTGGCCGAACTGCCTGCCGAATCGCCTGAGGTGGTCGCCGAAGCCCCCGCGGAGCCGGGGGAGTCGGAGACCACCTGAGCCCGTCGTCAGTCCGGCTGTTCGAGTCGGACGCGCCGATGCATTTCCTTGATTGCAGCCCAATTCACCTGGGGACGCTGGAGTCCCCGCTTTTCCAGATAGCGCTGTCCGGCCGCCCGATTGCTCCTGGCGGCCCGCCACAACACGACAACCATGTTGGCGGGTGGGGTGACGGCGGTACCGATGAAAACCCAGTCGCCACCGCGGCGCTCAAGGCGGCCTTTGATCTGCAGAGCTCTGATGTTCCAGAGCCTCTCGTCGTGCGAGTGACAGAGCAAGTTGGCCGGCCCCGCTGCGACCGCGACACCATCGGGCCAGGAAACGTACATCTCGCCCGTGGTCGCGTCGTAGCTCAGGAGGTTCTGTCGAACGCTGACCGGATATCCGTCGGGATCAATCGCGGTCACGACACCCTCCGGGAATGCCGCCAGCGCCGAGGTCTCTTCAGTTCGCACGACTCAGCTCTTTCAGGTCGAGAGTTTCTGGATTGCTGCTGAAATCTCTTGTAGGCCAATATAATCCACGACACGGTGTCACGTGTATCAGAATCCGCAGGTAGTAGAATGGAAAGAGCCGTCGACCAAGCCAGCTGCTCATGAAGGCGCCCGCCGGCTGTCGGGCGGACACTCTCTCGAGTAGCCGGCGTAATCCCTCGTCGCCCCCGATGTCGGCAACGATGCGGTCTTCCGCGGTGGCCACGCCTTGAATCAGCACCGCGCCCGGATCCTTGATGCCCGAACCGATCGGCTCGGAGAACAGCATGCTCACCTTCGGGTTTCGGCGGATGTTGAGCGCCTTCTGCGGCAGGCCGATGCTGGTACAGGCCAGGAAACGACCATCCGGGAGTAGCAGAGGGCAGATGGGCCAGGTCTGCGGCGAACCGTCTCGGGACATCGTGGTCAGCTCACACGTTCGAAATTTCTCGACAATCTCGATTGCCGGCGAGCCGACGGGATCGCACACTGAGACTCCACATCGCACATTCGTGCTGGATCGCTGCGGGCCATAGAGATCGGCCCGGTATCTCAACAGTGAGCGTCGCGCGAGTAATCGGATCAGGACGCGTTGTGGCAGCGGTACGTGCGCCAAGATCCGCCGTGCTTCATCAGCTGACGCGGCGTCGAAGGTCAAGCCGCCCAAGACGAGGCCGAGACGGAGATTCTTCCGCGAAATGAATTCGGTCCCACGAGCGGCGCACTGCTGCCATTCCTCGGCGGTGATGTGTTGGTTGATGAGTGGGACGATGTTTCGCTCTTCGTCGGCAAGGTGCTCGTCCAATCGCTCTGACAGATCCGCGACGGCTTCGGCGAGTTGTCGAGCGAGCCGGGCATCGGCAGAGCGGGCCCACGACGCCAGGATCGATTTGATCCTGGCGTCCGCGTCGGAGATGTCGCGATGCGCGTGTTGCATGCGGGCGATGGCTTCGGCGCAGGCAGGTGCTCGGGCTCGTAGTTTCGGCCATAACAACTCGTCTTCCGCGGCATGGTGGTGATGGAGTGCGGCCAGGATGAGTTCGAGGTGAGCGCCGACCGCTGCGGATCGCGCTGTATCGGCGAACTCGACGTCTCGGACCAGCCCGAGGATGTTGTGCAACTCGTTGCGGAACACCCGGTGGGCAACGGCCATGTCGAACGCGTCGGTCGGCATGACGGCTCCCTTCCCGTGTCGCGCCGAGGTGGCCAGGCGCGACCACTGCATGATGGAGTGAGAGAGTGCAACTATTTGGTTATGGTATTGATGTAATGAATACAGTGGAACTGTAGTTAAATGCCCGAAGAAGTCAAGCCCCGCCGGCAGTACCGTTCGGCTGCGCGCACCCGGCAGCGGGAAGCGACACGTGCGGCGATCGTGGATGCGGCGACGGCCGGATTCATCGAGAACGGCTATCCGGCAACCACGATCGCGCAGATCGCCGCGCGCGCCCAGGTATCGGCGGAGACCGTCTACGCGGTCTTCGGGACCAAGCGAGACCTATTGCGCGCGGTGGTAGAGGGAGCATCCGCTGGAGCGCCGAGCACCGACGCATGGCAAACCGGCGACTGGCTTGCCCTAGTAAGGGCCGAGCCCACCCAGCGGCGCCGACTCGAGCTGATCACCGATGCCACCCGCGACGTGCTTCGTCGCGTGGCGCCGATCGACGAGATCGTGCGTTCGGTGGCCGCATCCGATCCAGACATTGCCGAACTTCAGAGCGAACTCGAACGCCGACGGCGCAGCGACCTTCGGGGGCTCGTGCAGCTGCTCGCAGAAGCGGGGCCACTGCGCCTGTCGATCGACCACGCGGTAGACCTCTGGTGGGCGCTTGGCCACAGCACCGGCCCGTATCGCTCACTCACCGTCGACCGGGGATGGAGTGACCGACGGGCGCGGACCGCGCTCATCGATGTCGTGGCGCGCGCGCTTCTCCCCGACGCGTAGGCGAAGCCGGGGACGCCCTAGCCGAAGTTGAACAGGTACTCGCCCGGCAGGACGAAGGCCATGTTGAAGGCGGTGTTGACCAGCAGTCCGGGGAGCCCGAGCACGTAGTTGATGATGTCCTGCGGGATGGTGATCGCGACACTGAAGGCCATTCCGAAATCTAGGTTGATCAGGTTGTCGATCACACTCGTGACGTCGTTGTACAACGTGACGGGCAGGCTGAACAGGCTGTTGAAGAAGCCCTGAGCGGCGGCGATCTCGGCATTGATCAGGCCGACGATGTCGAAGGCGTCGGCGGCGCCCGGGGTGTCCAACACCGCTGTGCTGAGGGCGTTTTCGAGGCCGGGGAGGATGCTGCCCACCGCGCCGCTGGTCAGCGCCACTGCGGTGGACACCTCGACCAGTGCGCCGCTGCTGATCGCGGGCGTGGCCGCTATCGGGGTCAGGCCGATGACCAATGCGCTTGCGGCGCAGATGCTCAGCATTCGAGGTCTGGTGGTGTCGATCATGTTCAAGGCTCCCTCCCGCGTTTGACGACGGACATTACCCCCGCCCGGCAAGCGGCTCAGCCGTTTTCGGCGGCTGCCTTGATCCTGTTCAACGAGGCGTTCATGCCCTCGACCAGCTCCTGCTCGAAGTTGGGCGTCCCGCCCATGAACTTGCCCACCATAAACGCCGAGAACGCGGTGGTGGCGCCGTTCTCGACGTGCCGGCTCTCGGTGACCCGGGTGCCCTGCGCGGTTGGCTCCAGCTCGTAGCTCCACACGCTGCGGTTCTCGACGACCCGGAAGGCCAGCTTGCGCTGCGGGACGTACTCGGTGATGACCGAGGTGGTGGGCCAGTACGTCCAGCCGCGCCGGTTGAAGTTGATGGTGCGGGTTCCCGGGCGGACCGCGCCGAGCGGCTTCATCCACCGGCACTGCGGGCTCCACTGCGGCATACGCCGGAAATCGGAGATCAGCTCCCACACCTTGGCGACCGGCGCGTCGATGTCGATATGTGTCTGCAGCAGTGGTTGTGCCATTGCGATCCTCCTTGAATCGGTTGGGCCGGTAGCCCTATTCGTTCTCCAGCCCGGTCTGGGCACCGCGTGCTCCGCGGCGCGCTGCGCTGCGTTGCACCAGAAATATGGTGGTTCCGATCACCCCGACGCCCAGGCCGGCCAGGCTCACCGGCCGCCAGGACTCCAAGCCGGGCACCGCGAACGCGGCGATGGTGGCAAGGGAGAACCCGGAGACGCCGGTCCCGATCACCGGCCAGACCCGCAGCAGTGCGGCCGGCAACGGCGGCGGCTCGGGGGTGGGCTCAGGCGGGGTCATCGCCGTTGACGTTAGCGCCTCGCCGGTAATGTTCGGTCAGTGGCCAGGGTCCTCGACGTCGTCGACATCGCGGATCCCGCCGATCCACGGCTCGACGACTTCCGTGACCTCAACAGCATCGACCGCCGCCCGGACCTGCCCACCGGCAAAGGCCTGGTGATCGCCGAAGGGGTCCTGGTGGTGCAGCGGATGCTGGCCTCGCGGTTTGACCCCCGGGCGCTGCTGGGCACCGATCGCCGGCTCAGCGAGCTCGCCGACGATCTGGCCGGCCGTGACGTCCCCTACTACCGGGTGTCGGCCGAGGTGATGGCGCAGGTGGTGGGGTTTCATCTCAACCGCGGCGTGCTGGCCGCCGCCTCCCGGGTGCCGGAGCCGACACTCGCCGACCTGCTCGGTGGCGCCCGCACCATCGCGGTGCTCGAGGGCGTCAACGACCACGAGAATCTTGGCTCGATCTTCCGCAACGGCGCCGGGCTGGGCGTCGACGCGGTGGTGTTCGGTGCCGGCTGCGCCGACCCGCTGTACCGGCGGGCGGTGCGGGTCTCGATGGGGCACGCCCTGCTGGTGCCCTACGTCCGCTCCACCCGGTGGCCCGACGACCTGGGCCTGCTGCGCGAGCACGGCTTCCGACTGCTGGCGATGACGCCGGACCCGCGGGCGCAGACGCTGTCGGCGGCGATGGACACGGTGCGCGACGAGCCGTTGGCGGTGCTGGTCGGGGCGGAGGGCCCCGGACTGTCCGAAACCACGATGCGCGCCAGCGACATCCGGGTGCGCATCCCGATGTCGCGGGGGACCGACTCGCTCAACGTCGCGACGGCGGCCGCGCTGGCCTTCTACGAACGCTGCAGGACGGCGCCGTGATGCCCGACGAGCAGACCCCTTGGGCAACGGGTTTGACGGTGGCCGGATTCGTGGCGGCGGTGGTCGGCACTGCGATCACCGTGTTGAGCATGGGCCTGGAACGGGTGCACCCCGCGGTGGCGGTCGGGCTCAACGTGGTCGCGGTGGGCGGGTTGGCGCCCACGGTGTGGGGCTGGCGGCACACTCAGGTGCTGCGGTGGTTCGCGCTGGGAATCGGAATCGGTGTCGCGGGGGCGTGGCTGGTGCTGTTGGCGACGGCCGGTTGAGGTCAGCCCTGGCCGGCCGTTCCGGTTCCGGTGGAGCGCACCCCGAGCAGCACGTCCTCCCAGCCCGGGACCTCCGGCTTGCTGCGACGGGCCCGCGGTGCCGCGCGCCGGCGGACCGGCTCACTCTCGGGCGCCGCCGGTGCGGCGGGCTCCTCGAAGTCCAGCTCGGCGACGGGGGCAACCGGCCGCAGCGGACGGTCGAAGGCCGGGTCGATCAGCTCCATCGCCGCGTCGTCGGCGGCGGTGACCGTCCCGCCGTGCGCGCCCGGGGTGAAGCGGAAGTGCGCGACGTTGTCCGAGCGGCCCGCCTTCCAGGCCAGCTGCACCGTCCAGCGGCCGTCCTCGTTGCGCCAGGCGTCCCAGCTGGTGTGCTCGGTGCTCAGGCCGCGCGCCATCAGGGCGCCGGTGATCACCTCGAGCAGGGTCGGCACCGCCGGACCGTCGGCCAGCACCGGGTGGGCGGCGGTCGCCAGCTCCGCGGCCCGCGAGCGCTCCAGCAGCACCGGGTGCGCGAACCGCTCCACCCGGGAGACCTCGACGCCTGCGGCCGCGGCCACCTGCTCCACCGACGCACCGGCGCGGATCCGGGACTGGATGTCTTTGGGCCGGAGCATCTTGCCTCCCGGGGTGGTCTGGCCCGCTCGGCGGCCCTCGTCGCGCAACGCGCCGCGCAGCTGGTCTTCGATGCGCAGCCGGAACATGTCGGTGCGCTCGTCCTCGCCGCCGACGCTCTCGCAGATGATGTGCTTGCCGTCGACATCGAGACCGATGACTGTCAGTTCCCTCATGACTTCTCCTCGCGACGGCCCGTTAGCTGCGGACTCTAGTGCAGCGCGCGGCCCCGACCGCGGTGACACGCTGGCCTTATAACGAGATGATCACGGCGCGACGAACTCAGAGTTTGCCCACGACCCAGTCCACGCACTGGGTCAGGGCGCTGACGTCGTCGGGGTCCACTGCCGGGAACATCGCGACCCGCAGCTGGTTGCGGCCCAGTTTGCGGTAGGGCTCGGTGTCGACGATGCCGTTGGCCCGCAGCACCTTGGCGACCGCTGCGGCATCGACGCCGTCGACGAAGTCGATGGTGCCCACCACCTGCGACCGCAGTGCCGGGTCGGCGACGAACGGGGTGGTGAAGTCGCGCTCCTCGGCCCAGGAGTACAGCCGCTGCGACGAATCGGCGGTGCGCTTGACCGCCCAGTCCAGTCCGCCGTTGCCCAGTAGCCAGTCGATCTGCTCGGCCAGCAGCACCAGCGTGCCGATCGCCGGGGTGTTGTAGGTCTGGTTCTTGGTGCTGTTGTCCACCGCGATCGGCAGCGACAGGAACTCCGGCACCCACCGGCCCGACGCGGCGATCGCCTCGACGCGGGCCAGCGCGGCCGGGCTCATGATCGCCAGCCACAGCCCGCCGTCGGAGGCGAAGTTCTTCTGCGGCGCGAAGTAGTAGGTGTCGACCTCGGTGATGTCCACCGGCAGGCCACCGGCACCCGACGTCGCGTCGATGACGACCAGGGCCCCTCCTTCACCGCCGGTGTCTTCAGGCCGGCGCACCGGCACCGCGACCCCGGTGGAGGTCTCGTTGTGCGCCCAGGCGATGACGTCGACCGACGGGTCCGACGTCGGCTCGGGAGCGCTGCCCGGGTCGGCCTTGATGATGATCGGGTCGCCGACGAAGGGGTTCTTGGCCACCGCGGAGGCGAACTTGGCGCTGAACTCGCCGTAGGTCAGGTGCAGGGAGCGCTTGTCTACCAGTCCGAACGCGGCGGCATCCCAGAATGCGGTGGAGCCGCCGTTGCCCAGCACCACCTCGTAGCCGTCGGGCACCGAGAACAGCTCGCGCAGTCCGCTGCGGACCCGGCCGACCAGATCCTTGACCGGCGCCTGCCGGTGCGAGGTGCCGAACAGCGGCGCCGCGGTGGTGACCAGCGCGTTCAGCTGTTCCGGGCGGATCTTCGACGGCCCGCAGCCGAACCGTCCGTCGGCGGGTTTGAGGGAGTCCGGGATCGTGAGCTGCTCAGCCATGGCCCCTAGCGTAGACAGCGGCTCGCGGCGCCTCCTACAGCAGGTTTATCGTGACCTGTATCACAGGAAGTGCTCGACACCTGTCACGGCCACAGTCCCGCTCAGAGGCCTAGACGAGTAGCCGATACCTGCGGTACCGTTATACATAACAAGCCCAAATGTAAAGAACTCCCCGGGGGTGTCTTCAATGGCTCAGACCGTTGCTCAGAAGCCGGCTCGCACGCGCATCATTCGGCGGTGGCGCGTCAACATGGAGGTGTCCGACGACACCCAGTACGTCGATATGCTCAACACCCTGTCGGAGGGGTCGGTGCGCCGGCACTTCAACCCCTACATCGACATCGACTGGGACAGCCCGGAATTCAAGGTCATCGACAACGACCCGCGCTGGAAGCTGCCCGCCACCGACCCGATCGGCAAGCACCCCTGGTACGCCGAGCAGTCCGAAGAGCGCCAGATCAAGATCGGCATGTGGCGTCAGGCCAACGTCGCCAAGGTCGGTCTGCACTTCGAGTCCATCCTGATCCGCGGCCTGCTCAACTACGCGTTCTGGTTGCCCAACGGCTCACCGGAGTACCGGTACTGCCTGCACGAGTCGGTCGAGGAGTGCAACCACACCCTGATGTTCCAGGAGATGGTGAACCACATCGGCGCCGACGTGCCCGGCATGCCGCGCATGCTCAAGTGGATCGCCGCGTTCATCCCGCTGGTCGCCGGGCCGCTGCCCATCCCGTTCTGGTTCGGCATCCTCGCCGGCGAAGAGCCGATCGACCACATCCAGAAGGACATCCTGCGCGAGGGCAAGACGCTGCATCCGATCATGGAGAAGGTGATGGCGATTCACGTCGCCGAAGAGGCACGCCACATCTCCTTCGCCCACGAGTACCTCAGCAAGCGCATCCCGGACCTGCCGCGCCGCAAGCGGTTCTGGCTGTCGCTGTTCGTGCCGCTGACCATGCGCATCCTGTGTTCGGCGATCGTCGTCCCGCCGAAGGCGTTCTGGAACGAGTTCGACATTCCCCGCTCGGTGCGCAAGGACATCTTCTTCCGGTCGGCGGATGCCAAGCTGATGCTGTCCAACATGTTCGCCGACGTGCGCATGCTCTGCCACGACACCGGGCTGATGAATCCGGTCGCCAAGTTGGTGTGGAAGATCTGCCGGATCAGCGGGGCACCGTCGCGGTTCCGCGCCCAGCCGCAGCGCGCGCACCTGGCGCCCGCCGCCTGAGCCCGCCCGAGCTCACCGCCTCATGCCGCACGTAATCAGCCAGGCATGCTGTAACGACGCGTCCTGCGTCTTCGCCTGCCCGGTCTACTGCATTCACCCGAGCCCGGACGAGCCGGACTTCGCCACCTCGGAGATGCTCTACATCGATCCGGACGCCTGCGTGGACTGCGGCGCCTGTGTTCGGGCCTGCCCGGTCGACGCGATCTATCCGGACACCGCGCTGCCGGCCGCCCAGCTGCCGTTCGTCGAGATCAACAAGTCGTACTACCCCAAGCGCCCCGAAGGGGTGAAGCTTCCGCCGACGTCCAAGCTGGCTCCGATCCTGCCCGCCGCCGAACTGCACCAGCGCGGCAAGTACCCGCTGACGGTCGCGATCGTGGGTTCCGGACCGGCCGCCATGTACGCCGCCGACGAGCTGCTCACCCAGCCCGGCGTGCTGGTCAACATGTTCGAAAAGCTACCCACGCCTTACGGTTTGGTGCGCGCCGGAGTGGCGCCGGATCACCAGCACACCAAGCTGGTGACCCGGCTCTTCGACGAGATCTCCTGGCGGCGCGGCTTCAGCTTCTTCCTCAACGTCGAAGTGGGCAAACACATCAGCCACGCAGACCTGCTCGAGCACCACCACGCGGTGCTGTATGCCTCCGGCGCGCTGCATGACCGCCGGCTGGAGATCGACGGCATGGATCTGCCCGGCACCGGCACCGCCACCGAAGTGGTCGGCTGGTACAACGGGCACCCCGACTTCGTCGGTCTGCCGGTGGATCTCAGTCACGAGCGGGTGGTGATCGTCGGCAACGGCAACGTGGCGCTGGACGTCGCGCGCATCCTCACCTGCGACCCGGACCAGCTGGCCGACACCGACATCGCCGATCACGCGCTGGCCGTGTTGCGCGAATCCAACGTGCAGGAAGTGGTGATCGTCGCCCGGCGCGGGCCGATCGACTCCGCGTTCACGCTGCCCGAGCTGGTCGGCCTGACCCAGGCCGTCGACGTGGTGCTCGATGCCGAGGACCACGCCCGGGTGCGCAACGATCTCGCGACCGTCACCGACAACTTCACCCGCCGGAAGCTGGAGATCCTGGCCAAGCTCGGTGACTCCTCAGCGCCGATCACCAAGCCGCGCATCCGGTTCGCCTACGGCCTGACCCCCGCCCGGGTGATCGGCGAGAGCCGGCCTACCGCAATCGAATTCACCGTCACTGGCACCGAACAGGTCCGGCGCATCGATGCCGGGTTGGTGCTCACCTCGATCGGCTATCACGGCACCCCGATCGCCGACCTGCCGTTCGACGACGACGCCGGTGTGGTCCCCAATGAGGGCGGCCGCGTCGTCGACCCGGCGACCGGGCAGCGGGTACCGGGGGCTTACGTGTCGGGCTGGATCAAACGCGGTACCAACGGGTTCATCGGTACCAACAAGTCCGACTCGCTGATGACGATCCAGACCCTGGCCGCCGACTACAACGCCGGGCTGCTGCGCGAACCCTCCGCCGGGCCGCGCGCGGTCACCCGGATGGTGCACGCCCGTCAGCCCGACGTGATCGATGCCGCCGGCTGGAAGGCCATCGACAAGGCCGAGATCAGCCGAGGTGACGCGCAGGACCGTCCGCGGGTGAAGTTCACCCGGGTCCCGGACATGCTCGAGCAGGTGGCGGACCACTCCGACGTGCCGCTGCTGCAGAACCTGCTCGGCGCGTTGCGGAGACGCTGAACGGATCGGTGGTCCAACTCGACGCGCTGTAATACTTTGAAGCGGTGCCTCGTCGTCGATTGGATCGAGATGCCAGCCTGACGGCGCAGACGTGCGCTCTGCAGCGCGCGGCGGAATCTCTACAACCGCCTCATCGCAGGTTGCTCGATGACCCCGATTCAGCGCTTTTCGTGAACGGATACCAACTCCTGTTGACGAAGCCAGTGATTGCGCGAGCATGTTTGCGTGTTCTCGATGGCTACCTCCCCGGGTTGCATGTCTACATCGTCCTTCGTGTCCGGTACACGGATGATGTGGTCCGGCAAGCAATCTCGACGGGAATCGATCAGGTTGTCCTTCTGGGGGCGGGATTTGACACCACGAGCTTGCGCACACCTGCGACGGACTCCGGGCCGGCGATTTTCGAGGTTGACGCCCCAACCACCCAGCTGGAGAAGCGGCGCTTGCTGGAGCGCGCCAATCGCGCAGTTGGGCCGGGAGTCCACTGGGTTCCGTGTGATTTCGAGACTGATCGTCTGGCGGAGCGTCTTGATCAGGCCGGCTTCGACTCGACAAGACCATGCGTCGTCGTCTGGATTGGCGTCTCCGTTTATCTCACCCGGGCGGCGATCGACCAGACCTTGACAGATCTGTCCGATATCTGCGCGCCCGGAAGTCTTCTCGTCACTGACTTCGGCGACCCCGAGACGGTGACCGGAAAGCATCATCTCGCCGGTGCCCGCCGTACCGCCCGACTGGTACGCCGTCGTGGCGAGCCGTGGCTTACCGCCCTGTCCATAGCCGAGCTGACCGATGCGCTCAATGGTCCCGGTTTCGTCGTGCGTGACCAAGCGCGAGTCGCCGACCTCGCCAAGCGATATGCCCCAAACGGACGGCCGTGGTGCTCGACGGATGACTGGCTGGGGGTGTTGACGGCCGAGCGGGTGCGGTCGGATGGTGGCTGTTAGGCCTGGGCCAGCTGATTCGAGCCCGCCACCGAATCCGCTCTTGCGCCGAGCGTGTACTCAGATTGAAAAATCGCCCCAATAATCGCGCTGATTACACGTTCGGCGTGACGGCCGGTCAGATCAGGGCCTTGGAAATCTGGTCCCAGCCCGCAACGGATGCCGCGCTGCGCGGACCGGGGCCGACGTAGATCGCCGACGGGCGCACCAGCTTGCCCAGCCCCTTCTGCTCCATGATGTGCGCGCACCAGCCCGCGGTGCGTCCGCAGGTGAACATCGCCGGCATCATGGCCGGCGGCACCTGCGCGAAGTCCAGGATGACCGCGGCCCAGAACTCGACGTTGGTCTCGATGGCCCGGTCCGGGCGGCGCTCCCGAAGCTCGGCCAGTGCGGCCTGCTCCAGCGCCGCGGCCACTTCGTAGCGGGGCGCGTTCAGTCGCTTGGCGGTGGCGCGCAGCACCCGGGCGCGCGGGTCCTCGGCGCGATACACCCGGTGCCCGAAGCCCATCAGCTTCTCGCGGCGGTCCAGGATGCCCTTGACCACGGCGCGGGCGTCGCCGGACTTCTCCACCTCGGCGATCATCGGGATGACCCGGGCCGGCGCACCACCGTGCAGCGGCCCGCTCATGGCGCCGATCGCACCTGACAGCGCAGCGCCGACGTCGGCGCCGGTGGAGGCGATCACCCGTGCGGTGAAGGTCGAGGCGTTCATGCCGTGCTCGGCCGCCGACACCCAGTAGGCGTCGATCGCCTCGACGTGGGCCGGGTCGGGCTCCCCGAGCCAGCGGGTCATGAACCGCTCGGTGATGGTGGCGCAGCCGTCGATCTTCGACTGCGGCACCGGCGTTTGCGAGCCGCGCGCGGACTGGGCGACGTAGGACAGCACCATCACCGCGGCGCGGGCCAACTGGTCGCGGGCGGTGGCGTCGTCGGTGTCCAGCAACGGCGCAAAGCCCCACTGCGGTGCCAGCATCGCCACCCCGGCCTGGGCGTCCACCCGGACGTCGCCGGTGCGCACCGACAGTTCCTGTGGCTCGGCCGGGTCCAGTGGACGGGCGAACGAGCCGTCGACCAGCAGGGCCCACACGTCACCGAAGCTGACCTTGCCGGCCAGATCCTCGATGTCCACACCGCGGTAGCGCAGGGCGCCACCGTCCTTGTCCGGCTCGGCGATCTCGGTGGTGAAGGCCACCGTGCCCTCGAGGCCGGCGACGAAGTTCTCCGGTACCGCAGCAGTCATGACCGCGATTCTCCCACTTGGGCGCGGGAAACTTGCTACCGGCCGGTAACACTGCCTGGGCTGCGCCGGGGCGTAGCGTTGGGCGGTGCGAAGGACGGGCCCCGACAACGAGCACCTGGCGGCGATGCGAGTGGAATACCGGGAGAAGGACAACAGCGGTGACCTCGAAGCCGACTGGCTCGCCGACGGCTGGGAGGTTCTGCTGCGCAACTGGATCGGCGACGCCGAGGCCGCCGGGATCGCCGAACCCAACGCGATGGTGGTCGCGACCCTCGAAGACGGCCGCCCGGTCACGCGCTCGGTGCTGTGCAAGAATCTCGACGCCCGCGGCGTCACGTTCTTCACCGACGCCGGCTCCGCCAAGGCCACCGACCTGGCGGCCACCCCGTTCGCGTCGGCGACCTTCCCCTGGTACCAGCTGGGCCGGCAGGTCCACATCCGCGGCCGGGTGAGCCGGACCGACGCCGCAGAGCCGGCCGAATACTGGGTGCACCGGCCGCGGGCGTCGCAGTTGGGGTTCTGGGCGTCGCAGCAGTCGCGTCCGGTCGCCTCGCGGGCCGCGCTGCTGGGCCAGCTGGCCGAGGTGACCGAGCGCTTCGCCGACCTCGAGCAGGTTCCGGTCCCGCCCAACTGGGTCGGATACACCATCGCTCCCGAGGTGGTGGAGTTCTGGCAGGGCCGGGAAGGCCGGTTGCACAACAGGATTCGGGTGACCGGCGGGCACATCGAGCGCCTGCAGCCCTGACGCGGCTACGCAATCACCATCGCACTTTTGCGAATCTCAGACAGCACTTTGTAGTAGCTTCTCATTTCATTCGGAATTCTTCAGATTGAGAGTTCCGGCAAAGGAAATGAGGCGTCGGGAAGTGTCTCGTCGTGGCGCTGAGGTGAAGCGGCGGTCGACTGCGGATTCCCCAGGTCGGCACGTCCGGGCGATCGGGTCGGGTGCAGCGCTGGGGGCCGTCCTGGCGTTGGGCATGGCTGCGTCGCCGCCGGCCGATGCCGAGGGCATCGACGATGTGCTCGATCAGATGCTGGCGCCGTTCACCGATGCGGCGACCAATACCGTGGACTGGGACACGCTGTGGAACCCGGCGGCCTGGGAGGCGTTCTTCGATCCTGCGCGCTGGGATGCCGCCCTCGCCGGGGTTGCGGTACCGATGCCCGGCGCCGCGGACGCGAGCGCGTGGTTCGACCAGCTCATCTACACCCCGCTGCACACCGGCATCGAGGGCTGGATCAACAGCACCGGGCCGACACCGATCCTCGACGGGCTCAACGGCTTCAGCAACGCGCTGGGGTGGGGGTCGATGATCGCCGACGGCACGGCCGGGACCGAGACGACCCCAGACGGCGGTGCTGCCGGCTGGTTGTTCGGCGACGGCGGGGCCGGTTGGGACAACACGGCGCCCGGTGGCGTCGGCGGTGCCGGTGGTGCAGCCGGGATGTTCGGCAACGGCGGCGTCGGCGGCCACGGTGCCGGCGGCATCGACGGCGGCCACGGCGGGGACGGCGGCGCCGGTGGATGGTTGATGGGTAACGGCGGCCACGGCGGCGCCGCCGGCGACAGCGGGATCGGCGGAGCCTCCACCGCACTGCCAGCTCTCGGCGGCACCGGCGGCACCGGTGGCGTGCTGTTCGGCGACCACGGCGCGGCCGGCCATTACGGCACACGGACCGACGCACCGCCGATCACCGACGACGGCGGGCTCAGCGTCACCGGACGTTGGTTCACCGACAGCGACGGTCGGGTCGTCGTCCTGCACGGGCTCAACCACAACTACAAGGTCCCCCCGTATACGCCGTCCGCCGACGGGTTCAGCGACGACGACGCGAAGTTCCTGGCCGACAACGGCTTCACCGCGGTACGGCTGGGTTTCGCGTGGGAGGCCGTCGCGCCCGAACCCGGTGTCTTCGACGCGGCCTACCTCGCCTCGGTCGCGCAGACCGTACAGACTCTGGCCAACCACGGCATCGTCAGCCTGCTCTACCCGACCCAGGGTCTCTACAGCAGCACGTTCGGCGGCCAGGGCTTCCCGGACTGGATGGTGCAGACCGGCGGGTTACCCAACCCCCAGCTGGGCTTCCCGGCCAACTACATCTTCAATCCCGCGGAGAACCACGCCTGGGATGCCTTCTGGGGCAACGCCAAAGCCCCCGATGGGGTCGGACTGCAGAACCACTACGCGCAGATGTGGCAGTACGTCGCCAACTACTTCCGGGGCAACCCCGACGTGCTGGGCTACGAGCTGATCAACGAGCCGTGGCCGGGCACCCAATGGCTGGGAGGTCTGTTCGGTGATCCGCACTTCGACAGCCAGGCGCTGACGCCCTTCTACAACCAGGTGGACGCGGCGATCCGGTCCGTAGACCCGCACACCCCGGTGTTCTTCCAACCGAACACCATGTTCGGCAATCTGCCGGTGGACACCCATCTGGGCAAGGTGGACGACCCGAACACGGTCTTCTCCTTCCACACCTACTGCCTGCAATCGGCCGTGTTCGGAATCGACTTCGGCTGCGGGGACTACTACGACCTGGCGCTGACCCGCGCCGAGCACTACGCGGATTCGCACGGTATCCCGGCCTACCTGACCGAATTCGGATCCACCTCCCGGCTCAAGGCCATCGACGCCATGATTCCGGTCGCCGACCGATTCGGGCTCAACTGGACCGAGTTCGCCTACGCCACCAGTGAGGTGACCAGCTCGGACCCGATCGGTCAGGCGCTGGTCTTCGACCCCAGCAAGCCGCCGGTCGGCGACAACGTCGACTGGGACAAGCTGGCGATCATCGCCGCGCCCTACCCACAGGCGATCGGCGGCACGCCGGAATCCTGGTCGTATCAGGACGGCATATTCCAGCTGAGCTACTCCACCGAGCGCGCCGACGGGCTGGGCAGCTTCACGGCCGGCACGCAAACGGTCATCTCGGTGCCGACCGTCGAATACCCGAACGGCTACCACGTGGAGGTCACCGGCGGCACGGTCGTCTCAGATCCCAACGCTCCGGTGCTGTTCATCGAATCTCACGGCGGCGCAAGCACGGTCAACGTCGTCGTGCGTCCGGCCTGAGTCCTGCCCCGGCCGGGCTGCGGGGGAAACTGACCGGGTGAGGCTGTTCGCCGACACCACCCCGCTGCGCAGCCCGGATTTCCGGCGGCTGTGGGTGGCGGGGATCCCGACCGTCATCGGGGCGAACCTGACCATCTTCGCGGTACCGGTGCAGATCTACGCGCTCACCGGAAGTTCCGCCTACGTCGGGCTGGCCGGGCTGTTCGCGCTGGTTCCGCTGGTGGTATTCGGGCTGCTGGGCGGCGCCTGGGCCGACGCGATGGACCGCCGCACCCTGCTGATCATCGCCTCGTGCGGACTGGCCGTCGCGTCGGTGCTGCTGTGGGTGCAGGCCCTGGTCGGGGCCGGGGTCTGGGTGGTGCTGTGCCTGCTGGCGGTGCAGCAGGCGTTCTACGCCATCAACGCACCCACGCGCTCCGCGGCGATCCCGCGGATGGTCGCCGCCGGCGACCTGCCCGCCGCCAACTCGCTGAACATGACCGTTGCGCAGTTCGGGGCGATCGTCGGGCCGCTGCTGGCGGGCCTGCTGCTGAAATGGGTCGACCTGCCCACCCTGTACCTGATCGACTCGGTCACGTGCCTGATCCCGGTCTGGGCGACGTGGCGGCTCTCGCCGATGCCGCCGGTGGGGGCGGCGGTTCGGCGATGCTCGCGGGAGTCGGCCCCCGGGCCGGCGAAGGCGAGGGGAAGCCGGGACCGCCGCATGAACCCGGTGGGGGAGTCGCGGTTCGGGTTCGCGGCGGTGCTGGACGGCTTCCGGTATCTGGCCACCAACACCGTGGTGCTGATGTCGTTCGTGGTGGACCTGATCGCGATGGTGCTGGGCATGCCGCGTGCGCTGTTCCCGCAGATCGCCGCGGTGGACTTCGGCGGGCCGGTCGAGGGCGGCACGACGATGGCGCTGCTGGCCGCGGCCATGTCGGCCGGGGCGGTGGCCGGTGGGGTGTTCTCCGGCTGGTTGCCGCGGGTCGACCGGCAGGGCCTGGCGATCGTGGTCGCCATCGTGGTCTGGGGAGCGGCCATGGCCGGCTTCGGGCTGGCGGTCGGGAGGGCCGACGGCCATCCCGGCGCGGTGTTGTGGGTGGCGTTGGCCTTCCTGGCGGTCGGCGGAGCCGCGGACATGGTGTCGGCGGCGTTTCGTTCGACGATGCTGCAGGAGGCCGCCTCCGACGAGATTCGCGGCCGGTTGCAGGGGGTCTTCATCGTCGTCGTCGCAGGTGGCCCGCGGCTCGCGGACACTGTCCACGGCGCGGCCGGAGCCGCGGTGGGCACCTCGGTTGCGGCCGCCGGCGGTGGGGTGCTGGTGGTGGTGGGCGCGGTTCTCGCAGCGCTCGCGGTGCCCGCGTTCCTGGGCTACCGCAGGCCCGGCGCGGTTCAACGACCGCCGTCCCGCTATGACCGGTGAGGGATACCGTGACCCGGGGGGGCGCGTCGGCCCGGAACCGACTACCTTTCCTAATACACACCCAATCGACTGGTTAGCCGAATAGTGCAAAGGGGTTCCTTGTGGCCGCAACCGACGACTCCGCCACCCTGAAGTACCCGGGGGGCGAGGTAGAGCTGCCGATCGTCAAAGCCACCGAGGGATCCGACGGCATCGCCATCGGTTCGCTGCTGTCCAAGACCGGCTACACCACGTTCGACAACGGCTACGCCAACACCTCGCCGGTCAAGAGCGCCATCACCTACATCGACGGCGACGCCGGCATCCTGCGTTACCGCGGCTACCCGATCGAGCAGCTCGCGGAGAAGTCCACCTTCATCGAGGTCAGCTACCTGCTGATCTACGGCGAGCTGCCGACGGCCGAGCAGCTCGCGGCATTCACCGGCAGGATCCAGCGGCACACCATGCTGCACGAGGACCTGAAGCGGTTCTTCGACGGCTTCCCGCGCAACGCGCACCCCATGCCGGTGCTGTCCAGCGTCGTCAACGCGCTGAGCGCCTACTACCAGGACTCGCTGGACCCCGCCGACAACGACCAGGTCGAGCTGTCGACCATCCGGCTGCTGGGCAAGCTGCCCACCATCGCCGCCTACGCCTACAAGAAGTCGGCCGGCCAGCCGTTCCTGTACCCGGACAACTCGCAGAGCCTGGTGGAGAACTTCCTGCGGATGACCTTCGGGCTGCCCGCCGAGCCGTATGAGGCCGACCCCGAGGTGGTTCGGGCCCTGGACATGCTGTTCATCCTGCACGCCGACCACGAGCAGAATTGCTCGACGTCCACCGTGCGGCTGGTGGGCTCGTCGCGGGCCAACCTGTTCACCTCGATCTCCGGCGGCATCAACGCGCTGTGGGGCCCGCTGCACGGCGGCGCCAACCAGGCGGTGCTGGAGATGCTCGAGGACATCCGTGACAACCACGGCAACGTCAGCGACTTCGTCCGCAAGGTCAAGAACCGCGAGGACGGCGTGAAGCTGATGGGCTTCGGTCACCGGGTCTACAAGAACTACGACCCGCGGGCGCGCATCGTCAAGGAACAGGCCGACAAGATCCTGAGCAAGCTCGGCGGCGACGACGAACTGCTCAACATCGCCAAGGCCCTCGAAGAGGCCGCGCTCACCGATGACTACTTCGTCGAGCGCAAGCTGTACCCGAACGTCGACTTCTACACCGGCCTGATCTACCGGGCCATCGGCTTCCCCGCCCAGATGTTCACCGTGCTGTTCGCGCTGGGCCGGTTGCCCGGCTGGATCGCGCACTGGCGTGAGATGCACGACGAGGGCGATTCCAAGATCGGCCGGCCGCGTCAGATCTACACCGGCTACACCGAGCGCGACTACGCCGGAATCGACGGGCGGTAACCGACATGGCGAACTCGGCCAAGCCGCAGATCACTGTTCCGACCGGCCCGGCCCCGACCGAACTGGTCATCGAAGACATCGTCGTCGGCGACGGTGCTTCGGCCGCGTCCGGTGCGCTGGTCAACGTGCACTACCTCGGCGTGGACTACGACACCGGCGCGGAGTTCGACAGTTCGTGGAACCGTGGTGAGTCCCTGGAATTTCCGCTGGACGGGCTCATCGCGGGCTGGCAGGACGGCATCCCGGGGATGAAGGTCGGCGGTCGGCGTCAGCTGGTGATCCCGCCGGAGCTGGCCTACGGTCCGGCGGGTACCGGGCACCAGCTGGCCGGCAAGACCCTCGTCTTTGTGATCGATCTCCTCGGCACTCGCTGAGTTGCGCGTCCGGCTGATCGGGGCGGCACTGGTTGCGGTGCTGCTGACAACGATCGGCTGTGGGCCGCGCCATACCGAATCCGATGCCGCCGCAACCGATCCGGTACCGCTGTCGGTTGTCCGGCACGGCAACGAATTCACGCTCACCGGTGACGTGACGGACCCGGCGGCCAAGCGTGAGCTGGTGGACGCCGTGGTCAGCTCGGCCGACGACGTGACCGTCGTCGATCGCCTCACGGTCACCCCGAATGCCACCACACCTGATCTGAGTGCGTCGGCCCCGGTGTTCGAAACAGCCGAAGTGATCCGAGATTTCAGCTTGCGAGCTAACAATGACACTGTGATATTGGCAGGTACCGCGGCCACTGCGGCCGAGGCTGCCGCCGTGACGGACGCCGCCGAACATGCCTGGCCACGGTGCCATATCGTCAACGAACTGGTGGTCGCTGGGGAAGGTTGACAGGGCTCGGCCGGAATCCGCCGAAGTCTCCCGCCAGCTAACCATGAACCCACTACACTCGCGTTGTCCCGGATGGGGGTGTCTCGAACCACGAGGAGTGTTCATGCGAAAGGCTTCGCGCTTCTACCGTCGGCCACCCGGCTTCGGCTGGTTGCTGGCGGCGGCCGCGGTACCGCTGTTGCTCGCCCTGATCGGTCTCGGAACGGCGGATCGCTCGAAACTGGACATCAACGATTCCAAACTCGGGGCGCCGTCCCTGTCCGCGCCGTCCCTGTCGGTGCCGAGCGTGAGCCCGCCGGCTCTGTCCATCGCGCCGCTGTCGATCATGCGCAACGGCAATGTCATCACCCTCAATGGCAACGTGCCCGACATCAGCGCCCGGACCGGCCTGATCGACATGCTCAAAGGCATGTTCGGCAGCGGGGTGAAGCTGGTCGACAACATCAACATCAAGCCGGGTGTGTCCGCGCCGGACCTGGGCAGCCTGGGCTCGGTGTTCAAGGCTGCGCTGTCGATGCCGGACTTCAAGTTCAAGATCGAAGACAACACCATCACCCTGCGGGGCACGGCCGCGTCCGACGCGGTTCGCTCCGCGGTCGAGGCGGCAGCGAAGCTGGCCTGGCCGAACCTGACGCTGGCCAACGACATCCAGATCAAGCCCGAAGAGTCGAAGAACGCAGGGAACTCCACTGCGACGGCGGAGCCCGCGACACCCAGCACAGCTGCTGCGGCATCCGGTGACTGCGGCAACCTGCAGACCGACATCACCAACCTGATGAGCGCGCCGGTGACGTTCGTGACCAACGGCTACACCCTGTCCGCCGAAACCCAGCAGCAGCTGAGCCGGGTCGCCGAGAAGGTCAAAGGGTGCCAGAAGGCTCACCTGACGGTCAGCGGCTACACCGACAACACCGGCAACGACGGCATCAACGTCTCGCTGAGTGCGAGCCGGGCCAAGTCGGTCGCCGACTTCCTTGTGGCCAACGGCGTGCCCGCGAGCAGCGTCACGTCCAACGGGCACGGTTCGGCCGACCCCGTCGCCAGCAATGCGACTCCCGACGGTCGCGCCCAGAACCGTCGCGTCGCCATCACGGTTAGCTAAGGAGAATCGTCCATGGATTTCGTCATGCACTGGCTGTGGTACCTGCTGGCATTCTCGGTGGGCTCGGCAGTCGCCTGGTTGCTCACCGTCGCGTTCGTTCGCCGCACGAGCAGACAGGCCGCCATCGCCGACCTGCCCGGCTCAGCTGAGATCGGAGCCAACTGATGCACGGCACCAACTGCTGCCTGATGGTTCTGTCGTTCGTCCTGGGACTGCTGCTGACTTTCGCCTTCACCATCCGGCGGGTCACCCGCGAGGCACCGGCGGCGGCGAAGCTGGCCGGCGGCACCGCCGCTTCGGAGGCCGCGACGGCCAAACTTGCCGTCAGCGGGGCACCGTACGGAGACGGTTCGGCACGAGCGGGTGCCGGCGGCAGCGGCCCGTCGGGATGGACGATCAAGGGCAACGAGGACTCGATGCTCTACCACGGCCCGGAGAGCCCCTCCTACGATGCGACCATCGCCGAGGTGTGGTTCAAGGACGAGGAGACGGCCGCCGCAGCCGGCTTCAAACGCTGGGACAGCTGGCGCACCGACAAGGAGAAGTAGCCGCCCCGGGGCGGAGGCAGTTCAGCGCGGCGGCGGTAGCTGCAGCAGCAGTCGCACCCCGCCGATCGGGCTGTCGTGCAGCGACGCCGTGCCGCCGTGCAACTCGGCCTGCTGCGCCACCAGGGCCAGCCCCAGGCCCGACCCCGAGTGCGACGCCGTCGACCCCCGGGAGAACCGCTCGAAGACGATCCGGCGTTCCTCCTCGGGCACCCCGCTGCCGTTGTCGTCGATGGCGATCTCGACACCGGCGCGCGAGGTGACCGCCGACAGCTGAACCTGCGTCGCCCCGCCGTGCTTGACCGCATTGGCGATCGCGTTGTCGACCGCCAGCCGCAACCCGGCCGGCAACCCGACGATGATGCAGGTCGGCGACGGCACCAGTGAGACCTTCAGATCCGGATACACCCGCATCGCGTCGTGGGCGGCCCGGTCGAGCAACTCGGTGATGTCCACCGGGACGTGATCGTCGGCCGTGGACAGTTCGCCCTGCGCAAGGCGTTCCAGCGCGGACAGCGTCGCCTCGATCCGGGTCTGGGTGCGCACGACGTCGTTGAGCACCTCTTTGCGCTGATCGTCGGGCAGGTCCAGGGTGGTCAGCACTTCGAGGTTGGTGCGCATCGCGGTCAGCGGGGTCCGCAGCTCATGCGAGGACACCGCGGCGAAGTCGCGGGCTGAGGCCAACGCCTCCTGCGTGCGGTCCCGCTCGGTCCAGATCCGCTGCAGCATTCCGCGCATCGCCTCGGCGATCTCCACCGCCTCGGTGGCGCCGCGCACCTCGATATCCGGGCGTTCGTCGCCGGCATCGATCGAGCGGGCCTGCTCGGCGAGCCGGCGCAGCGGCCGCACCGCGAACGCCGCCAACAGCCACCCCAGCACGGCGGCCGCGCCGATCGCGAGCGTGCACAGCAGGATCACCCGGCGGTGCAGGTTGCTGGTGTCGGCCAGCGTGGCCTCGTAGGTGGCGCCGACGGCCAGCGACCGCGGACCCGGCCCGGGGATGTCGACGGTGCGCACCCGGTAGAGCTCGCCGTTGATCTCGGTGTCGGCGTAGCCCGGCTCCAGCTCCGGCAGCACCACCGAGGAGTTCGACGTCACCTCGTTGGGCCGGCGCAGGGTGATCACCGCATCGCCGGCGCCCGCCGACCGGGGCAGCTCGCCAAGGCCGATCAGCGGGACGGTCAGACCGGCGGCCTCATCCAGGCGGCGGTCCAGCCAGTACTTGCGGTCGTTGGTGATACCCACCCACACGATGGCGCCGATGATCACGGTCACGATCGCGGTACCGATCGCGGTCGCGAACACCACCCTGGTACGCAGTGAGGGTGTCCGGGCGAAGATCCGCCGGAGCATGCTCATCACGTTCATGGTGGCCCTCATTGCGTTCGCAGGACGAAACCGACTCCGCGGACGGTGTGCAGCAGCCGGGGTGCGCCGCCGGCCTCCAACTTGCGTCGCAGATAGCCGATGAACACGTCGACGACGTTGGTGTCCGCGGCGAAATCGTAGCCCCAGACCAACTCAAGCAGCTGCGCCCGGGACAGTACAGCGGTCTTGTGTTCGGCGAGCACGGCCAACAGGTCGAACTCCCGCTTGGTCAGGTCCACGTCGACACCCTTGACCCGGGCGCGCCGGCCCGGGATGTCGACCTCCAGCGGACCGACGGTGATGGTCTCCGAGGACGAGCTGGCCGCCGAGCCGCGTCGCCGCAGCATCGCGCGCACCCGGGCCACCAGCTCGGCGAGCACGAACGGCTTGACCAGGTAGTCGTCGGCGCCGGCCTCCAGCCCCGCCACCCGGTCGTCGACCGAGCTGCGCGCCGACAGCACACAGACCGGAACGTCGTCGCCCATCGCCCGCAGTGCCGTCACCACGCTCACCCCGTCGAGCACCGGCATGTTGATGTCGAGCACGATCGCGTCGGGCCGGGTCTCCTTGGCGTTGCGCAGCGCCTCGGCGCCATCGGCGGCCGTCGACACCTCGAAGCCGGAGAGCCGCAGTCCGCGTTCCAGCGACGCCAGCACGTCGGCGTCGTCGTCTACGACCAGTACCCGGGGCGAGGCAGCGTTGTCCATGGCGCCATTTTGCCTGACTGTGGTCGGTCCACGCGGGATGCGCCGCGGGTCGCCGCCATCAATCTAGGGTCGAAGTCGTGAAGCCGGCCGCCGCATCGTCGTCGCTGCGGCGCCTGCTGCCCTATCTGCGTCCGTACCGGGCGCGGTGGATCACGATGGTGACGGTGGCGGTGGCCGGTCTGGGTGTCACCGTCGTCATCCCGCTGATGACCAAGGCCGTCATCGACGGGCCGGTGGCCCACCGCGATCAGCACGGCCTGTGGGTGCTGGGCGCCGCAGCCGTCGCGCTGGGCGTCGGTGAGGCGACGCTGTGGCTGGTGCGGCGCTGGCTGGTCGCGCGCACCACGATGGGTGTCGAAGCCGACATCCGCAAGGATCTCTACGCCCGACTGCTGGTGCTGCCGATGAGCTTTCACGGACGCTGGCAGTCCGGGCAGCTGCTGTCGCGGGTGATGAACGACCTGTCCACCATCCGCCGCTTCCTCTCTTTCGTGCTGGTGTTCCTGGTGCTGAACACATGTCAGATCGTTGCGGTGACGACGATTCTGCTGGTGCTGTACTGGCCGCTGGGCGTGGTGGTCTGCATCTCGATCGTGCCGGTGGTGCTGGTCGTGCAGTACTTCCGCCGGCAGTACACCTTGTTGTCGCGACGGGCGCAGGACCAGGCCGGGCAGGTGGCTACCGTGGTCGAAGAGTCCACGCTGGGTCTGCGCACCATCAAGGCGTTCGGCCGTGAGGACCACGTCTTCGAAAGGTTTGACGCCCAGGCCACCGCGTTGCGCGACATCGGCATCGCGAAAGTCGTGGTGTCGTCACGGTTCTGGGCCCTGCTCGGGGTGATCCCCGACCTCACCCTGATCGTGGTGCTCGCCGTCGGCGCGTACGCGGCCGGCCACCACCTGGTCACGATGGGCACCCTGGTCGCCTTCATCACCTTGATGATGTCGCTGGCCTGGCCCGTGTCGTCGCTGGGTTTCCTGCTGTCGGCCACCCAGGAGGCGATGACCGCCGCCGACCGGATCGCCGAGATATTCGATGCGCCCGTCGACATCGCCGACGGCGACGATCCTGTCCCGCCGCGCGGCGCCCTGGAGCTGCGTGACGTCGGGTTCCGTTTCACGGGCGGCCCCTGGGTGCTGCGCGGGCTGGACCTGACGGTGGCGCCCGGCGAGACCGTCGCCCTGGTGGGCGCCACCGGATCCGGCAAATCGGTTCTGGCGATGCTGCTTTCCCGGCTCTATGACGTGACGCAGGGCCAGATCCTGATCGGCGGCCGGGACATCCGCGGGCTGACGCTGGCCGCGTTGCGTTCGGCCGTGGTCACCGCGTTCGACGACCCGACCCTGTTCTCGTTGTCGGTGGCCGAGAACCTGCGGCTGGGCCGGCCGGGTGCCGGCGACGCCGACCTGGCCGACGCCCTGGCGACGGTGTCGGCGGATTTCGTCTATGCTCTGCCGTCCGGCCTGGACACCCGGATCGGTGAGCAGGGCATGAGCCTGTCCGGCGGTCAGCGTCAGCGGCTGTCGCTGGCCCGGGCGCTGTTGGCCGCCCCGACCATCCTGGTGCTCGACGACACGCTCTCGGCGCTGGACATGCACACCGAGGCTGCGGTCACCGACGCCCTGCGCCGGGTGCTGCGCGATCGTGCGATCACCGCGATTGTGGTGGCCAACCGGGCGTCGACGGTGGCGTTGGCCGACCGGGTGATGCTGTTGGAGGACGGGCGGATCACGGCGGTCGGTACGCACGCCGAGTTATTGGCTCGCGTGCCGCGCTACCGCGATCTGCTGGCCGCCGACGACGAAATCGACGACGGCGCCGAACACCTGGTCGAGTGGGTGCGCCGGTGACCGCGGGCCGGGTGCAGGCACGCGGCCTGTTGTGGTCGCTGCTGCGCCCGTACCGGGCGTCGGTGGCGCTGCTGGCGCTGGTTGTGGTGGTGGAAAACCTTGCCCGCCTGGCGGTTCCGATGTTGGCCCAGCGCGGTATCGACCGCGGAATCCCGCCGATCGCCGCCGGCGGATCGATGCGGACGTTGGGCACAGTCGTCGCGGTGCTGTGTGTGGCGGTGCTGATCGCGGCCGCCAGCCGGATCCTGTTCACCCAGTGGTCGGGGCGGATCGGTCAGCGGGTGCTGCTGGAGCTGCGCCGCCGGGTGTTCCGCCACTTCCAGCGCCTCGATGTCGGATTCCACGACCGCTACACCTCGGGCCGGGTGGTGAGCCGGCTGACCAACGACGTCGACGCGATCCAGGAGATGCTGCTGTCCGGGTTCGACGGCCTGGTCAGTGCGGCGCTCACGCTGGCCGGCACGGCGGTGCTGTTGGTGGTGCTGGACTGGCGGCTCGGCCTGATGTGCCTGGCCGCTTTTCCGGTGCTGGTGGTGCTGCTGAGCTGGTTCCGGGGCGAATCGGCGAAGACCTACACCGCGGTCCGGGAGCAGGCTGCCCGGGTGATCGTGCAGTTCGTCGAGACCATGACCGGGATCAAGGCGGTGCAGGCCTATCGCAGCGAAGCCCGCAGCCAAGAAACCTTCGACCGCGTCGCCGACGGCTACCGCGCCGTCAACGAGAAGGCCTTCAAGCTGATCGCCGTCTTCAGCCCCGGCGTCAAACTGATCGGCAACCTCACCACCGGGGTGGTACTGCTCTACGGGGGCTGGCGAGTCCTGCACGGGCACATGACGATCGGGACGTTCACCGCCTTTCTGCTGTACCTGCGGATGTTCTTCGAACCGATGCAGGACATCACGCAGTTCCTCAACACCTTCCAGTCGGCGACCTCCGCGCTGGAGAAGCTGGCCGGAGTGCTCGGCGAAACCCCCGCCGTCACCGACCCGAGCGACCCGGTCAGCCCGGGGCGGGTGCACGGCGAGATCGCCTTGCGCGACGTGCATTTCGGCTACCGAGCTGACACCCCGGTGCTGGACGGGCTGTCGCTGGTCATTCCGGCAGGCCAGACCGTGGCGCTGGTCGGCAGCACCGGCGCCGGCAAGACCACCATCGCCAAGCTGATCGCCAGGTTCTACGACCCGGTGTCGGGTACCGTCACTCTCGACGGCGTCGACCTGCGCCGGATTAGCCAGGCCGAGCTGCGCCGGCACGTGGTGATGGTCACCCAGGAGAACTACCTGTTCTCCGGGACGGTCGCCGACAACGTCCGCTTCGGACGTCCCGACGCGACCGACGCCGAGGTGGCCGCGGCCGCAGCCAGCGTAGGGGCAGAGGCGTTCATCACCGCGCTGCCCGACGGCTATGACACCGACGTCGCCAAACGCGGCGGGCGACTCTCGGCGGGCCAGCGTCAGCTGGTGGCGTTCGCCCGGGCGTTCCTGGCCGACCCGGCGGTGCTGATCCTGGATGAGGCCACCTCGTCACTGGACATCCCCGGGGAGCGGATGGTGCAGCGTGCCCTGCGCGACGTGCTGGCCGGGCGCACCGCGTTGGTGATCGCCCACCGGCTGTCCACGGTGGAGATCGCCGACCGGGTGCTGGTCATCGAGGGCGGGCGCATCGTCGAGGACGGGGCGCCCGCGGAGTTGATCCGCGCCGAGGGTCATTACGCTGCCCTGCACGAGGCGTGGTTACGGGCGATTTCGGCGCGATAATCGTCGCTCAGCGCACACTATCGCGCCGAAATCGCGGGTCAGGGCAGCCCGATCCGGCGGTAGCGTTCCAGCCGGGCGGCCAGGCGCTGCTCGTCGGGGATCGCGCGCAGCGCGGCCAGCTCGGCGGCGATCACCCGCGACATCCGCTTGGTGAAGTCGATCGGCTCGTCGGCGGCATCCGGGCGCTCGGCCACGATCACGTCGACGATCCCGTTGGCCTTCAGCTCCGCCGACCGGATGCCCTGGGCGGCCGACAGTTGCGGGGCGTGGCCGGTGTCGCGGTACACGATGGCGCTGGCGCCCTCCGGCGGCAGCGGCGCCAGCCAGCCGTGCAGCGCCGCCACCACCCGATCCGCCGGCACCATCGCCAACGCCGGCCCTCCGCTGCCCTGCCCGAGCAGCACCGACACCGTCGGGACCTCGCAGGTGACCAGTTCGGCCAGGCACGCCGCGATCTGGCCCGCCAGGCCGTCCTGCTCGGCCTCGGCGGACAGCGCCGGCCCGGCGGTGTCGATCACCAGCACCAGCGGCAGCCGCAGACCCGCGGCCAGCGCCATCCCGCGCCGGGCCTCCCGCAGCGCCGCGGGCCCGACTATTCCGCCGGCCCGGCGCTGCTGGCCCACCACCACCGCCGGCTGACCGCGGAACCGGGCCAGCGCCAGCAGGGTGGTCGCCGCCTCACCGTGGCCGGTGCCCGAGAGCAGCACCCGCTCGGTGGCGCCGTGCCGCAGCAGAAATCCCGCCCCCGGCCGGTCCGGGCGCCGCGACGCACACACCGAATCCCACGCCGGGACATCGGGGATCGGTTCGACCGGCGGCGCCGGGTTCATGCGCCGGTCCCAGCTTCGCCTCTCCTCCGTCGAGCCTCGCTGAACCGCCGGGGGAGCCGCGCCCGGCTCGTCGAGCATCACCTTCAGCGCCCGCGCGCAGGTGCGCCGCAGCCACTTGACCGGGATCACGCCGTCGATCACGCCGTGCGCCTGCAGGTTCTCGGCGGTCTGCACACCCGGCGGGAAAGGTTCCCCATAGAGCTGTTCGTAAACCCGGGGACCCAGGAACCCGATCAGCGCACCGGGCTCGGCCAGCGTGATGTGGCCCAGCGACCCCCAGGAGGCGAACACCCCGCCGGTGGTGGGATGGCGCAGGTAGACCAGATAGGGCAGGTGGGCGCGTTTGTGCAGCTGCACCGCGGCGGCGATCTTCACCATCTGCAGAAACGCGACGGTGCCCTCCTGCATCCGGGTGCCACCGGAGCTCGGCGAGGCCAGCAGCGGCAGCCGTTCGGCGGTCGCGCGGCGCACCGCGGCGGTGATCCGCTCGGCGGCGGCCACCCCGATGGAGCCGGCCAGGAAGTCGAAGTCGCTGGCGATCACCGCCACCCGGCGGCCGTTGATCCGGCCCGCACCGGTGCTGACGGCCTCGTCGCGGCCGGTGGCGGCCCGGGCCGCGGCCAGGTCAGCGGTGTAGGCATCGCTGGTCGGCACGGCCAGCGGCTCGTCGTCCCAGCTGGTGAACGAGCCGCGGTCCAGTACCGCATCGCGCAGTTCGTCGGCCCCGGTCCGGCTCACCCCGCAAGCCTAATTACCCTGGGATCTCATGATCGGTGTTACTCGCAACGAAGCCGTCACGACCATCGAGATGCAGCGCCCGGAGCGGCGCAACGCACTGAACTCCCAGCTCGTCACCGAACTGCGCGAGGCGGTTTTGGACGCAGCCACCCACGACGTCCGGGCGATCGTGCTGACCGGGCAGGGCAGCGTGTTCTGCGCCGGTGCCGACCTGTCCGGCGACGCGTTCGCCGCCGACTACCCCGACAAACTGATCGCCCTGCACCAGAGCATCGCCGACGTGTCGGTGCCGGTGATCGGTGCGATCAACGGGGCCGCGATCGGTGCCGGCCTGCAGCTGGCGATGGTCTGCGACCTGCGGGTGGTGTCTCCCGAGGCGTTCTTCCAGTTCCCGGTGGCCAAGTACGGGCTGGCGTTGGACAACTGGAGCATCCGCCGGCTGACTTCGCTGGTCGGCTACGGGCGGGCCAGGGCGATGATGCTGACCGCGGAGAAGCTGACCGCCGATGATGCCCTGCTGACGGGTATGGCCAACCGGCTCGGTACCGTCGCCGACGCCCAGGCCTGGGCGCAGGAGATCGCCGGGCTGGCGCCGTTGGCGCTCCAGCACGCCAAGCGGGTGCTCAACGACGACGGCGCCTACGAGGACCAGCAGCCCGAGCACAAGGAACTGTTCGACCGGGCCTGGGGCAGCCAGGACGTGGTCGAGGCCCAGGTGGCGCGCATCGAGAAGCGCCCGCCGAACTTCCAGGGCGCCTAGCAGGGGGGTGGACATGCTGCGGGGGGCCCTACGGCTGGGGGTCGGAACGGCCACCCTGGCCGCCGGTAGCTGGATGCTGCGCGCCCTGCGCGGCACGCCGGCCGCCCTGGGTGCGGCGCCGGGTGCGATCCACGCGGTGGCGGTGCGTTCGGCGAACTACCACGACGGCGTCTTCCACAATCTAGAGCGGGTCTCGATGTTCAGCGCGGATCGCGAGCAGCAGAGTGCGGTGCTGCGGGAACTGATCGCCGACCGCGGCGCCGGACGGCCGCCTGCCCCGGTTCCGCTGGTGACGCCCGACTTCGGCGGCGCCGCCGAACCGCTGGCGGTCACCTGGCTGGGCCATGCCACCGCACTGGTCGAGGTCGACGGGTATCGCGTCCTGACCGACCCGCTGTTCAGTGACCGGTGCTCGCCGTCGGACGCGGTCGGCCCGAGGCGGCTGCATCCGCCGCCGGTGGAACTGTCGGCGCTGCCCGCGGTGGACGCGATCGTGATCAGCCACGACCACTACGACCACCTCGACATCGATTCGGTGACCGCGCTGGCCCGCAGCCAGCGGGCGCCGTTCGTCGTCCCGCTGGGGGTGGGAGCGCACCTGCGGTCCTGGGGTGTCCCCTCCGAGCGGGTCGTCGAACTGGACTGGGACGAACACACCACACTCGGCGAGCTCCGGCTGACCTGCACCCCGGCCCGGCACTTCTCCGGGCGGTTCCTGAGCCGCAACGTCACGCTGTGGGCGTCCTGGGTGATCGCCGGCCCCCGCCACCGCGTCTTCTTCGGCGGAGACAGCGGCTACACCACCAGTTTTCGCCAGATCGGTGCCGAGCACGGCCCGTTCGACGCGACCCTGCTGCCGATCGGCGCCTACAACACCGCCTGGCCGGATGTGCACATGAACCCCGAGGAGGCCGTCCGCACGCATCGGGACCTCAACGGTGCGTCCGCAGGCCTGCTGGTGCCGATTCACTGGTGCACCTTCCGGCTGGCCCCGCACCCGTGGGTGGAGCCGGTGGAACGGCTGCTGGACGCCGCCCACGCAGCGCGAGTCGAAGTGGCGGTTCCGCGTCCCGGCGAGCAGGTCCGGGGCGCAACGCGCGACGCCGAAAAATGGTGGCGCGGGTGAGCGTGTCGCGGACCGCCGCCGGCCTGACCGAAGCCGAGGTCGCTCAGCGGGTGGCCGAGGGCCAGACCAACGACATCCCGGTCCGTGCCGCACGCAGCGTGCTGGAGATCGTGCGGGCCAACGTCTTCACCCGGATCAACGCGATCCTGGGGGTGCTGCTGGCCATCGTGGTGACCACCGGCTCACTGATCAACGGCCTGTTCGGTCTGCTGATCGTGTTCAACAGCGTCATTGGCATGGTACAGGAGATCCGGGCCAAACAGACGCTGGACAAGCTTGCCATCGTCGGCCAGGCGAAACCGTTGGTGCGCAGGCGATCCGGGACGCGGTCGCTACCGCCCGGCGAGGTGGTGCTCGGCGACATCATCGAACTCGGTCCGGGTGACCAGATCGTCGTCGATGGCGACATCGTCGAGGAGGCCGATCTCGAGATCGACGAGTCGCTGCTGACCGGTGAGGCCGACCCGGTCGGCAAAGGCATTGGCGAGCAAGTGATGTCGGGCAGTTTTGTGCTCTCCGGAAGCGGTGCCTACCGGGCGACCAAGGTGGGGCGCAACGCGTACGCGGCCAAGCTGGCCGAGGAGGCCAGCAAGTTCACCCTGGTGAAATCCGAGCTGCGCAACGGCATCAACCAGATACTGAAGTTCATCACCTACCTGCTGATCCCGGCCGGACTGCTGATCATCTACACCCAGCTGTTCACCACCGATGTGGGTTGGCGGGCGTCGGTGCTGGCGATGGTCGGCGCCCTGGTGCCGATGGTTCCCGAGGGCCTGGTGCTGATGACGTCGCTGGCGTTCGCGGTCGGGGTGGTGCGGCTCGGCCGGCGGCAATGCCTGGTGCAGGAGCTGCCGGCGATCGAGGGCCTGGCCCGCGTCGACGTGGTCTGCGCGGACAAGACGGGCACCCTCACCGAGAACGGCATGCGGGTGTCCGACGTCGTCGAACTGGCCGCCGCCGAAGGCCTTCCGGTGCATGACGCGCTGGCCGCGCTGGCGGCCGCCGACACCAGGCCCAACGCCAGCATCCAGGCCATCGGCGAGGCGTTCCCGGAGTCGCCGGGCTGGTCCTCCAGTGCCACGGCGCCGTTCAAATCGGCCACCAAGTGGAGCGGAGTCTCCTTCGGCGAGTACGGCAACTGGGTGATCGGTGCGCCCGACGTGCTGCTCGAACCGTCCTCGGCGGCCGCCGAGCAGGCCGAGCAGATCGGGGCGCGCGGACTGCGGGTACTGCTGCTGGCTGCCTGTGACCGCGTCGTGGACGCCACTGATGCGCCCGGTCGGGTCACCCCCGCCGCGCTGGTGGTGTTGGAGCAGAAGCTGCGGGGCGATGCCCGGGGCACCTTGGATTATTTTGCCGCCCAGGATGTCTCGGTGAAGGTGATCTCCGGCGACAATGCGGTGTCGGTGGGCGCGGTGGCCGAGGAGCTGGGGCTGACCGGCAAGGTGTTGGACGCTCGTGAACTGCCGGCCGAGCCGGATCGGCTGGCCGGTGCAATGGAGGAGCACACCGTGTTCGGCCGGGTGCGTCCCGATCAGAAGCGGGCCATGGTGGCGGCCCTGCAGGCGTGTGGCCACACGGTCGCGATGACCGGCGACGGCGTCAATGACGTACTGGCGCTCAAGGACGCCGACATCGGCGTCGCGATGGGGGCGGGCAGCCCGGCAGCGCGCTCGGTGGCCCAGATCGTATTGCTGGACAACAAGTTCGCCACCCTGCCCTACGTGGTGGGCGAGGGCCGCCGGGTGATCGGCAACATCGAGCGGGTGGCGAACCTGTTTTTGACCAAGACGGTGTACTCGGTGCTGCTCGCCCTGCTGGTCGGTTTGGTCGGGCTGGCTTCGGCGCTGTTCGGCACCAAGCCGCTGCTGTACCCCTTCCAGCCGATCCACGTCACGATCGCCGCCTGGTTCACCATCGGCATCCCGTCGTTCATCCTGTCGCTGGCGCCGAACAACGAGCGGGCGCACCCCGGTTTCGTCCGGCGGGTGATGACCGGGGCGCTGCCGGCCGGACTGGTGGTGGGCGTCGCCACCTTCTCCTCTTATCTGATCGCCTACCGCGGCAGCGAAGCCACCCCGGTGCAACAGATCCAGGCCTCCACCACCGCCCTGATCACGCTGCTGGCCACCGCCGGCTGGGTGCTGGCCGTGGTGGCGCGGCCCTATCAGTGGTGGCGGCTGATGCTGGTGATCTGCTGCGGCCTGGCGTATGTGGGGATCTTCGCGATCCCGCTGGCCCGAGAGAAGTTCCTGTTGGATCCCTCCAACGTCGCGCTGACGGCGATGGCGCTCGGCATCGGTGTGCTGGGTGCTGCCGTCATCGAGGCGATGTGGTGGGTTCGCGGCGCCATGCTCGGTGAGCAGCCGAAGTTGTGGCGGGACCCGTCAATGGCCACAATGACCGGGCGATAACGGAAGGAAACTCATGGCCAAGCTCTCCGGATCCATCAACGTACCGCTGCCCCCCGAGGTGGCCTGGGCGCACGCCTCGGATCTATCGCGCTACAGGGAGTGGTTGACCATCCACCGGGTATGGCGCAGCGCGCTGCCGGAGGTGCTCGAGAAGGGCACCACGTTGGAGTCGATCGTCGAGGTCAAGGGCATGCCCAACAGCATCCGGTGGACGATCGTGAACTACAAACCGCCGACGGGGATGACGCTCAACGGCGACGGCAAGGGCGGGGTGAAGATCAAGCTGCTCGCCAAGGTTGCCCCCGAAGGCGACGGCTCCAAGGTCAGCTTCGACGTGCACCTGGGCGGTCCGGCGCTGTTCGGACCGATCGGCATGCTGGTGGCCGCCGCCCTCAAGAGCGACATCAACGAGTCGCTGCACAAGTTCGTCACGGTCTTCGCTCCCGCTTGAGCCGGTTAGTGTCACAACATGACTCGCGTACACCCGGGCTGGCTCGTCGCACTGTTCGCCGCGATCCTGTCGGTCAGCGCGTGGCTGCCGTGGCTGACCACATCGGCCAACGGCGGCGGGCGGGCCAGCGCCATCGGGGGGAGCGTCGGAAGTATCGCGCTGCCGCCGCGCTTCGGGGTCGGCCAGCTGATCGTGCTGTTGGCCGCCGTGCTGCTGGTGGCCGGTGCGATGATCGGCGGTGGCCTGTTCAGTCGGTTGGCATCGGTTGCCGCGCTGGTGGTTTCGCTGGGGTTGCTGGCGCTGGGTGTCTGGTACTACCGGCTGAACATCGTCGAGCCGATCACCGCGGCCTACGGGCTGTATCTCGGCGGGGTGGCTGTGGCGGGCGCGTTGGGCGCCTCGGTGTGGGCCGTGATCACCGCAGTGCGGCAATGACTTCGGCGAAGGCTTCGGCGTGATCCTGCTGAACGGTGAAGTAGCTCACCCCGTAGCGACGGCGATATTCCCGCAGCGTGTCGGCCATGTCGTGAGCTGATCCGGACAGCACTGCAGGCGAGGCCAGCAACTGTTCATCCGACAGTGTCGGGGCGAACCGGCGGGTCAGCGACAGGTCTGGTATTCCGGAGCCGTCGGTCGGCACCGCGGTGATGGCCAGGTTCAGTTCAAGGGCGTCGAATCGGTCACCGGCGGCTGCGCGGACGAAGGCGATCCGCTCGGCCAAGGGGTCGACGCGGTCTTCCTGGCCGGCCACCCGCGCCCCGGTCAATCCGATGATGTCGGCGTGGCGGGCCGCCACGGTGAGCAGTCGATCGCCGCTGCCGGCGATCAGGATGGGCACGTCGGGCCGGCGCCTGGTCACATACGTCGTCACGTGTTCGAGGTAGTCGATGCGGCGGGCCGCGGTCGGGAACGGCAGCTCGGCGGCCTCGAACTCCGCACGGACATAGCCCGCACCCAACCCGACCTCCAGTCGTCCGCCGGACAGCAGGTCGGTGTCGGCGATGTCGCGGGTCAGCAACGCCGGCTTGTAGAAGCACGCGTTGAGCACATAGGTCCCCAGTCGGATCGTCGAGGTGGCCGCCGCGGCGGCGACCAGCGCGGGGAAGGGTGCCGGGGCGCCGAGGTGATCGGGCACGTGGAACACATCGAAACCGGACCCCTCGAGGCGCCGCGCGGTCTCGGCCAGCGCAGCCGCAGACCGGATCGCTTGCACACCCACGCCGAAGCGAAACTCGTTGTCCACCAACCGCCTCCTAAACGTCCCAGGTTCTTGCCGCGATCGCCAGACCACGCACCAATGCCGCCGTGGCCGGAGACAATCCGTCGTCGCCGGGCGGCTGGCTGCGCGGGCTGAGGCCCCTGATCCGTGGCGACAACTCCAATTGGGTGCCTCCGCCGCGCGCCCGATTGACCGGATTGTCCGGGTGCAGCCCCCGCAAACCTACCGGGATGGCGCCCAGATCGGTGACGATCTGATAACCCGGCACCTCGACGCATCGGGCGAGATGCATTGCCAGGGTGCGGTTCCCGCCACCGGCCAGCAGCTCGGTGCTGCGCCCCATCCGGCCGTAGCCATGCACCGACACCACCACGTCGACGTGGTCCAGGAATTCGGCGAGGCATACCGACTCCTCAGGCAGGAAGCGGGCCGAGGGCAGGTGGTGGGGATACCCGTCGGGGTGGCGCAGCAAGTAGACCGACGCGCCGCCGGCCTCGGCGGCTCGTTCGGCGATGACGTCGGTCATCCGCTCCAGACCTCCGCCGTGAATGGCCAGGAACCCGAATCGGGACCGCAGCCGACTGACCTCGTCGACGTCGGGGTCGGCCAACAGCTCTGAAAGTGACTGTGGCCCCGAGCCGTTCGTGGTGGGCGGGGACAGCGGCCAACAGGCCGGATCCCAGCGACGCAGGAACTCGATCCAGCTCGACGGCAGTGCGTGGTCGGCCGCGGCGCCGATGATGCGTTCCAGATAGCCGTCGCGCGGTGGGCCGGGCTGCACCCGGTGGTCGACGTACACCCACGCCGGTGCCGGTCCAGCGGCGGTGTGCACGGTCAGCCGGTCGCGGCGATAGCGCTCTGGCACACCTTCGGCGCGGTCCAGTGCCGCCAGATCGTCATCGGACACCTGCCACAGCACGCCGTGCACGCGTGATCCGGGAAACGGCTCGACGGTGGCGACGCCCCGTTCGTTGATCAGCCAGTCGTAGTCGGCCAGCGTCGCGGGGATCGGGTCGGATGCGTGTGGGCAGCGGCGCATCATCTGCTGCGTGCACAGGTTGGACCCGTACGCGAAGTAGGCGTGCCGTGGTGTGGCCATTCAGCGTGGCGGGCGCGCCTGGGTCGTAGACGGAGCCGGAGTGGTCGTAGTCGAAGGTGCCGGTGTGGTTGAAGGTGCCGGCATGGTCGTCGGAGAAGGCGCCGGGGTGGTCGGGGCGGGTGTCGTGCCCGTCTTGGTGTCGGCCTCATCCGCCCGCGCGGTGGGGAACATCCACTTCCCGGAAAGGATCTCCGGTTTCGGCTGGTAGAGCCGCACCAGGTAGTTCCACCCCGGGGTGATCGGCAGGCAGTTCGCCACCTCCGACGAGCAGTCACCGAACTGCACGGTTACCGACCCGTCGGCCGCCTTTGTCGCGGTGATGTCGTTGATGGAGTAGGCATCCTGCGGATTCTCGGTGAAGTAGCCGTTGCGGTTGTAGACGCTGATCGACCAGAACGCCTTCACCGGAACGTCTTTGACCGTCACGCGGTACACCGTGTCGCCGTCGTTGCGGGACGGGACGACGTTGAGGTAGAGCGCGTCGTTCTCCGGGTTGCCCCCCCACGCCGCAGCGGCCCCGATCAGGTGACGCACCGGGTCGGTGTCGGCCAGGGTGCCGAACATGCCGCGGGTGTCGGGGACGGTCTCGGCCAGACTCAGCAACGCATCGGTGACCTTCTTCTGGGTGACCGGATCCCAGCGGGGGACGTCGAAACTGCCGGCGTCGTCCTGGGCCACCGTGATCGCGTCCTGCAGCTCGTGCGCGGCGGCCATGTCGGCGGTGTCCTTGGGGTTGACCAGGATTCGGATCGCGACCATGACGTAGCGGGTGCCGATGTGCTTCTGGTCCAGGGTGTGCTCGCCGGCGCCGTAGAAGACGTCGGTGACGTACTCGTCCTGGTTGATCACCTGCGCGGCCATGTAGCGCTCGCCCGGATCGGGCAGCGTGATGGTCACCGGACCGGCCTGCAAGTCGAACACGCCCGCCGAATACAGGGTGTCCCGGTTGGACCGCACCACCAGTTGCCGGTCGATCGGGGTGACCTCGCGCAGGTGGAAGAACCTGCCGAAGCCGTTCTCGTTGACGACGTTGGTGAACTCCTGGTCGGTCACCGCGCGCACGTAGTTGTCCGGCGAGACCAGCACCATGCCGTTCGGGGTACTGCGCGGGCTGGTCAGCGGGTTCGGCCCGGCCTTGGTCACCGTCAGGCCGCATCCCGCGAGTACCAGGGCCGCTGCCGACGCGCCGAACGCACAAAGCCATCGCTTGGACATGCAGCGCAACCTACCTGGCGGTGTGGGCTCATGTCGGCATTGGCGGGCCTGTTGCGCCTCTTCGGGTACGCCCGTATGGTCCCAAATAAGAATCTGCCGTGAGCAATGAGAGAAATTGGTTAACGAGATCGGGGAGTGCGTGACCGTGCGCGTCGAATCGAAACGGGCCCGGCGGCTGTTGACCGCGGCGGCAGTTCTGGGCGGTGCGCTGTCGATGATGGTGGGCACCCCGCTGGCCACCGCCGGTGGCTTGGCGCCCGCGGTGCGGTTGACGGCCGGATATCAAGATGCCCTCGATGACCTGCTCGCCGCGATGAAGCAGGCGCAGGCCAACGATCTGGCGCTGCCCTATGCCTCACCCGGCGACGCGGACACGCTGATGACGATGATCCAGAACACCAACTACCAGTTGATCACCACCGGGTTGTCGCGGGTGACCGAGCTGTTCAACGGGGTGTTCTTCCAGTCGCCGGAAGTGGTTGCCGGCAATGTCGCCGACTCGCGCCAGTACTTCGACTACTTCACGCCCGACATCAACTACCACGTCACCGCGGGCCTGGCTCCCGGTGCGACCTACGTGCTGAAGGGAACCCTCGGTGGGGCGACCGAGCACATGTCGATCAGCACCATGGCCGTCACCGGTGCCACGGCCCACACCATCGAGGATCTCGAGCTCAACCACGGCCTGGTGGTGGACGCCAACGGCAACTTCACCATCTACGTCGGGCCGGAACCACCGGCGGGTGCGGTCAATTTCCTGGATTCCAGCGACGCCACCGTCGGCGGTGCGGCCTCCCTGCTGATCCGCGACATGACCGGCGACTGGGCCAAGGGCCCGGCCAACATCAGCCTGCAATGCGTGGCCGACTGCCCGCCGTTCTTCTCCATCCCCGCCGGCGGATTCTTCCCTACCGATGGCGGTGGAACCGACGTGCCGGCCGAGCCGGCCAAGATCGGCTCCGTCGACGACGTGCTGAACATGCTGTTCAGCGCGTTCGCTCAGATCGTCGTCCCGTTCAACCAGCGCAGTATCGAAGGTGGGGCATCGGTGGGCATGGAGGTGCCCGCCAACACGATGATGAACCTGGCGCCGGAGACCAGCTTCGGAGTCGGTCTGGAGTCCGCGGTGGTCACCGGCGGCAACTTCGATCTGGATCCCGGTGAGGCACTGGTCTTGAAGCTACCGACCGTGGATGCGGCCTACAGCGGCATCGAGTTGATGAACGTCTACGGCGGCGCGCTGCCCTATGTCATGGCGCAGACCACCCTCAACGACACGCAGGCGTTCCACTCCGACGACGGCTACACCTATTACGTTGTGAGCGCGACGAATCCGGGCGTGGCCAACTGGCTCGACACCGGCGGGCTCACCACAGGTGAGATCTTCGCCCGCTACGAGAACGTCACCGACCGTGCCGACGCGATCGGGCTGGGCGTGGAGGCGCACGTGGTGTCGATGGACGACTTGGCCAACTGGCTGCCGGATGACACCCCCACCGTCAGCCCGGAGGAGTTCGCCGCTGACATGGCCCGGCGGGTGTTCTCCTACGACTACGCGATGGACATCTCCCGGATCCATGCCCAGCCCGCCTGGGTGCTGCAGCAGCTGGAGCTCAACGCGCTGTCGGCCGTGATGGGCAGCGAGAACTTCGAGTCGGTGTTCGGCACTCAGCCGTCCACCCCGATCGAGCTGCGGTTCACCGACGCGTTGAGCCCGGACTGGGATGCCGTGATGCGCAGCGTCATGGATCATCCGATGGAGAGCCTGACCTCGGTGTGGAACGCCCTGCCGGTGCTGAGCGCCGACATCACCATGCCGATCAGCCTGGCGCTGGCCCAGGGCGCCATGTCGCTGCTGTTGCCTCAGATGGCACTGACCGCCATCGACGACGCACTGTTCAACCCGAACACCAGCATCCTGGCCGGGCTGCTCAACGCTCGTGATGACTTCGCGACGGTGATCTTGAGCGGCAACAACGACTGGCCGACCGAGCTCAGTGCGCAGGCCGCCCAGCAGTGGGCGAACATGTCTGATCTGATCGCCTCGACGCCGAGTTTCAGCCTGGTGGATCTGTTCGGCTGATCCCGCGGTCGCGCGAGTCTGTCGAGTTGCTGTGGCTTCGAAATGTATTAGCTGGAGCTTCTTGACGGCATAGTGACGCCTGAGGATTGTCAAGGCCATGGCTATTCAGCGTCTGAGGATCGGGATGATGGGCGCGGCGGGCGCGTTTGTGGCGCTGGGACTGGGCCAGTTGGTGTCTGCGCCCGACGCCCATGCTGACGACTTCGACATGCTCATCGACCAGGTGCTCAATTCGATGACGAGTTTCCTGGAGCTCGACTCGGTCAGCGCGGTGTTGGGTTCGCAGACGGACACCGAGCTCATCAGCTGGCTCAACAGTCTTGACCCGGTTGGCGCCGCCAGCGTCGACGCGCAGGCGATGAGCCAGAACCTGTTGGTGAACCCCAGTTTTGAGACGGCCGATCCGTCCGGGTCGGGCTACAGCGGGGTGACCATCCCGGGCTGGACCGAGACGGGCACCCCGACCGTGATCGCCTACGGCACCCCGATGGGTTACCCGTCGCCGGTGTCGACTCCCATTCCGGCGTGGACGAGCTTTCCGCTGACCGCGCCCCCGGGCGCCGGTGACAACTTCGCCGGCGGGGGACCGGTCGCCACGTCGAGCATCAGCCAGACCGTCGACGTCGCCGGCGCGGCCGGAACGCCGTATGCGCTGAGTGCGGATCTCGGCGGCCAGGGCTGGGACCCGTCCTCGGCCGGGGTTCAGGTCACCTTCTACGACGCCAACGGCGCCGTGGTGGGCACCGGGTCGCTCGCGCCGGTCTCGGTATGGGATCGCTGGGGCTTCACCGGGTTTGAGGACCGCTCCACCACCGGGACGGTTCCCGAGGGCGCCGTCTCCGCACAGGTGACCACGACCTTCACCGACCGGAACGCGGCCCTGGGCAACTACAACGGCGCCTACGCCGACAATGAGTCGTTCACCGTCGGCGATCCCAGCCTGACCGCCGCGACGTTGGTCGCGCCGACGTCCGAAGTCGGCCAACTGGACCACGTGTTCGTCATCTACATGGAGAACAAGGGTGCCGCCGACATCGTTGGCAGCCCCAACGCGCCGTACATGAACAGCCTGATCAACAAATACGGCTATGACGACAACTACTACGCACTGGGCCACCCCAGCGACCCCAACTACTTCCGGATCCTGGGCGGCTCGGACTTCGGCATGGACTACAACGCCGGCTTGAACACCATCGACGCGCCGAACCTCATGCAGGAAATGGACCAGGCGGGCGTTTCGTGGGCGGGTTACGCGCAGAGCATGCCGACGGCGGGTGACCTGACGGCATCGGGTGACTACTCGCCCGACCAACTGCCCTTTGCCGACTTCAGCTACGTCTACGGCAACACCCCTGATTACCTGCAGGACCACCTGCTTCCGCTGACGCAGTTGTCCACCGACCTCGCTGACCCGAGCAAGTTCCCCGGATTCACCTGGATCGCCGCCAACGAGGACAACAACGGTGAAGGCCCGGTCGACTCGCTCAGCGGCGTTCTGCAGTTCATCGCCACCCAGCTCGGAGACCACCAGTACAACGTCGCGGCCGCTGACCAGTTCGTCCAGCAGGAGGTCTCCACCATCGAGAGCTCGAAGACGTGGACCGACCCGAACGAGCGGGACGTCATCATCCTGACCACTGACGAGGACAACAACAACCTGTCACTCGGCTTCGGCAACCAGGGCAATAACGTTCCGATGATCGTCATCCCGAACGCGGGCGCGGTCTCGGCGGGCGGCATGGAATCCGGTCACTTCACCACCGACGACTACTACAACGAGTACAGCGTTATGGCCACCATCGAACAGGCCTTGGGTCTGGCCCCGCTCACCGATAACGACGCCTACGCCACACCCATGAACGCGTTCTGGAAGTAATACAGACGCATTTTTGGTGCCCCCGGCAGGATTCGAACCTGCGACACCGGCTTTAGGAGAGCCGTGCTCTATCCCCTGAGCTACGGGGGCGGGGGACCAGTAGGAATAGGTGTTGAAAACTCTAGTGGATCGCCGCCAAGGCGCGGTGCGCGGTGGCGCGAGCGCCCGGCCGTCAGCCCTGAGCCGGCACCCGTGGGGTGAAGCGCGCAGCAATCTGCGGATTGTCGAGCAGGCGCCGGGGGAATCCGGGACCGGCGTGGGCGTGGGTCTGCTCGGAGGCCACCGCGGCACCGCAGTGCGCGCACACCACGACGGCCTCCAGATCATGGCCGCACGGCTCATGGCTCAGGATCACCGGCAGTTCTTTGTCCTGATGCATCCATCGGTCGCCCCAGGTCTTCATCGCGGCCATGACGGGGAAGAAGTCACGACCGGATTCGGTGAGTACGTATTCGTGCCGAACCGGCTCGGTTTGGTATTCCCGGCGCTCGAGCAGGCCGGCGTCGACGAGTTTGCGCAGCCGGGCGGTCAAGGTGTTGCGGGCAATGCCCAGGGAGGCGATGAGCGCGTCGAACCGGGTTTCGCCGTAGTAGACCTCGCGCAGGACCAGCAGTGTCCAGGCGTCACCGAGCAGGTCGGCGGTCCGCGCGATGGTGCACGGCCATGCGGCGAATGAGGTCGTTTTCACGCCGGCAAGCCTATCAGTCTCGTATTAAGACGGACTTGCGCCGCCGAGGACGAATGCACTATCTTCCAGAACAGTCTTAATATGCAACTGTCTGGGGGCGCTGGATGTCCGAAATCACCGTCACCACCGAGTGTGAGGCCCAGTGGAAGCCGAGCGCCTGCATCCTGTGCGAGTGCAACTGCGGCATCGAGGTGCTCGTCGAGTCCGATACCGGACGGTTCCTCAAGATCCGGGGCGACAAGGCCCATCCGTCCTCGGAGGGCTACACCTGCAACAAGGCGCTGCGCTTGGACGCCTACCAGAACGGCCGCAACGACCGGCTCAGCAAGCCGCTGCGGCGCCGTGCCGACGGCACCTTCGAAGAAGTCGAGTGGGAGACCGCGCTGTGCGAGATCGCCGAGCGGCTCACGCGGCTGCGCGACGAACACGGCGGCCAGTCGATCTTCTACTACGGCGGAGGCGGCCAGGGGAACCATCTCTGCGGGGCCTACGCGCCCGCGACGATGGCCGCCTACGGTGCGCGTTTTCGCTCCAGCGCGCTGGCCCAGGAGAAAACCGGTGAGTTCTGGGTCGCTGCCAGGATGCTGGGCCGCCCGCACCGATCCGATTTCGAGCACTGCGAGGTCGCGGTCTTCGTCGGCAAGAACCCGTATCAGTCCCACGGCTTTCCGCGAGCGCGCTCGGTGCTCAAGGAGATCGGCAAGGACCCGGCCCGGTCGATGATCGTGATCGACCCGGTACGCACCCAGACGGCTGAGCTGGCCGACTTCCACCTGCAGCTGCGCCCGGGCACCGACCTGCACCTGCTGACCGCGATGGTGGCGGTGCTGGTGCAGGAGGACCTGATCGACCACGCCTGGCTGAGCGAGCACACCGATGGGCTGGCCGAGATCGCGGCGGTGATGCGTGAGGTGTCGGTCGCGGACTACTGCGCTGTCGCCGACGTGCCGGAAAACCTTGTGCGCGCCGCTGCGCGACGCATTGCCGCGGCCGGGGCGGTGGCGGTACTGGAGGACCTCGGCGTCCAGATGAACCGCAACTCCACCGTGGTTTCCTATGTCGAGAAGTTGTTGTGGCTGCTCACTGGCAATTTCGCCAAGCCCGGCACGCAGTATGTCTTTTCCGGACTCGCACCGATCGCCCGTGACCGCGGGCTCGCGTTCGACGAGATCCCTCGTACACCGGTCGGCGGGGCGGCCATCGTGAGCGGGCTGATTCCCTGCAATTCGATCCCCGGCGAGATCCTCACCGACCATCCCAGCCGGTTCCGTGCCGTGATCGTCGAGAGCAGCAACCCGCTGCACTCGCTCGCGGACAGCCTGCGGATGACGGAGGCATTCCGGGCCCTGGAATTGGTGGTCGTCATCGACGTCGCCATGACCGAGACGGCGCGTGAGGCCGACTACGTGCTCCCGCCGCCGACCCAGTACGAGAAGTACGAGGCGACCTTCTTCGACTTCGAGTTCCCGCGCAACCTGTTCCATCTCCGTCATCCGCTGCTGGACGCCCCGGCCGGTCAGCTGGCCGAGCCCGAGATCCACGCCCGGCTGTGCGAGTTGGCCGGGGCGGTCGGGGAGGCCGAGTACGCGCCGTTGCGGGCGGCGTTGGCCCAAGGACGGGAGGCTTTCGCCCAGGCGATGCTGGGGGTGCTCGCTGACCGCCGGCTGGCCAAGCTGGCTCCGGTCCTGCTCTACCGGACGCTGGGCCCGACACTCCCGGACGGTGCAGCGGCCGCGGCCGTGCTGTGGGGGGCATCGCTGATGTGCGCGATGGAGAACCCGGCCGGTGTCGCCCGGGCCGGTTACGGTGAGGGGCTGATGGCCGGCGACCGGCTCTTCGAGGCGATCCTCGCCGGCCGCCACGGGGTGGTCATCACCGACGACGAAGATGACGAGTCCTGGCATCGACTCGGTGGCCGGCGCGTTCAGCTCGACGTGCCCGAACTCCTCGATGTGGTGCGCAAGCTCGGCGATGACGAAGCCGTCGTCACCGACCCCGACTATCCGCTGGTGCTCTCCGCCGGGGAGCGACGCGACTTCACCGCCAACACGATCTTCCGCGACCCGGCCTGGCGTAAACGCGATCCCGAAGGCGCGCTGCGGGTGTCGCAGGCGGACGCTGCCGCCTTCTCGTTGGCGACCGGCGACCGGGTGCGGGTGAGCACCCGCCGCGGCTCGGCGGAAGCCGTCGTCACCGTTGTCGACACCATGCGCAGCGGGCACATCTCCTTACCGAACGGGTTCGGACTGACTTCACAAGACGGTGAAAAGGTCGGGGTGCGCCTGAACAATCTGACCGCGTCGGAAGACTGCGACGAGTTCGTCGGCACCCCGTGGCACAAGTCCGTTCCCGCGAGATTGGAGAAGATCTGACGCACAGGTTCCGTCAGGCCGTCCAGGCCGCGGACGTGGCGTTCCGCAACCCGATCGAGTCACTCCGGCGATTCTGGCCGCGTCACCGGAACCACTGTCAGTAATTCCTCCAGGCCCCGGAAGTCCTCGGGGTTCGTAGTGAACAGGGGCAGCCCTTCGGCGACCGCAACCGCCGCGATCATGAGATCGGCCACGCGGCGACGAGGTTTGCGGCCGGCGCTGACAACCGCAGCGCAAATTCTCCCGTATATCCGTGCTGCCTCCGCGGTGAAGGGAATCGGGTCGAACTCGTTCTCGGCGCGCTGGAGTACATCCAGTCGGCGAGCACGCTCGGTGTGTTCGTCGTAGTCGTCTTGCTCGTCGTTTCGGCGCACCTCGTGCGGCCCTGCCGACAGTTCCGCCAGGGTTATCGCGCTGATGGCCATCGCTTCCGGAAGCTGCTGTGGATCGATCCACCGTCGCAGAATCATGATGTTGGTGTCGAGCAGGCCTTGCGCGTGGTCAGCGGGCATAGGGATCGTTCGCAGCCTGGTCGGCCATAGCGTCTTGGTCGGCGCGGAAGGCGGCGATGGACATTTCTGGTGCGCCACGTGACATTGCCGCGAATTCTGTTCTGGACACGAACCGCCGCCGCGTGCGCAGCGGAATCAATTCGCCGATCTGGTGTCCGTCCCGCGTGACGGTGAACGCCTGCCCTTGCTGAACGGCGTCCATGATTTCTTTAGACCGATTCCGCAGATCGCGTTGGGTGATTTCCGGCTGAGCAACCATGCGGCCCATTGTAGGACGGTGTGCTACCACGTGCTACTTGGTGCTACCGCGTATTTACCAGCCGCGGGTCGGGTTCGGCCGACATCGCCAACAGCCCGCGTACGCCGCGGATCACCAGCGGCCAGTTCCGCGGGTCGCGCAGGTTGAGCCCGCCGATGAGCTGCTTGAGCATCGACAACGTGTCGAAGTAGATCCGCTCGGCCACCAGCTTCTCGTCCTCGTCGAACACGAAGTAGGCCGTCATCCGGGTGCGGTGCCGCGATCCGGTGGCCGGAATACCGCCCAACGGGCCCAAATGTGTTCCGAGCAACCAGAACTCGACGATCACGGCGTCGGCGCTGTGCCGCAGCGCGATGATCTCGTGGTCCTGGTCGGGGAACGCGACGCGGGTGTCCTGGTAGTACCGGCGGACCTCGGCGTCCCCGTCGTGCACGGTCAGCGTCGGAATGATCTCGTAGTGCGGGTGCGGGAATGTGGCCAGCACGTCGTCCCAGTCCTGGCGCACCTCGTCGTGGAAGTGATCGAGCACGAGCTTTTCGCGGGCCCGCAACACATCTGCGGGCGGGGTGGCGAAGCGGTCGGTCATGAATCCTCCAGGCAACGGCCCACGGTGCGGCGATAACGGGCAGATTAATCCCGATGTGCCCTGGGTTGAACGGTGGCTTTGTTCCGCTGGTAGTGCCGACGCGCCTTCATCCGGTTGCCGCAGATGGACATCGAGCACCACCGCGCAGTGTTGGGCTTGCTGCGATCAATCAGGAACAGCTGGCATTCGGGATTGGCGCATGGCCGAAGGCGCCCGGGGTTGGTGATCCGTAACGCGTCCCAGGCGAGTATCGCCCGGGCGGCGGCCGGTGAAGTCCCGTGCGTGGTCAGCGTCCAGGTGAGGCCGTCGTCGCTGAACGTGGGGGACAGGCCAACGCCGTCCAGGAACGGTTGTAACGCCTGCGGCGAGCGGCCCCCGCGCACCACATCTTGCAGGGCGTTCCGGACGTCGATGAGTTCTTGTAGTCGCTGCTCGTTTGCCTGGCCGGCGCCGTGGGAATTCAACCACGCTTGCGCCGTCACCGGGTCCCCGAGTTCGTCGCTGGCCACGCCGTCGATCACGGGGGTTGAGTTGAGCAAGTCCAACAGCAGCGCTTCGTCGCCGGGCCCGGCCGCGACAATATCCATATAACCTCCAAACGTCTATTGACAGGTTACACGAGAGGTGTTTGACTCCTAACTATCAAAATAACTTTAAGGAGTTAGTCATGATGACTTCGGTGCGGCACCACTACGCCACCGTCGACGGGCGACGGCTGTTCTACCGGGAGGCGGGGAGCGCCGACGCGCCCGCGATCGTGCTGCTGCACGGCTTTCCGACAAGCTCTTACATGTTCCGGGACCTCATCAGTCGCCTGGCCGACGAGTACCACGTCATCGCCCCAGATCTTCTCGGCTTCGGCTACTCGGACATGCCTTTGGTGACCGAGTTCGACTACACCTTCGACAAACTCGCGGACCTCACCCAGCGCCTGTTGGACCAGTTCGGGCTGACCCGCTACGCGATCTACGTCCAGGATTACGGCGCGCCGATCGGCTGGCGACTGGCGCTGAACCGGCCCGGAACCATCAGTGCGATCATCACGCAGAACGGCAATGGCTACGACGAGGGCTTCATCGAGGGCTTCTGGAAAACCGTCTGGGACTACCAGCGTGAGCAGACCGTCGAGACGGAGGCGGCCATACGCACGGCGCTGGATGCCGAGTCGGTCAGATGGCAGTATCTGACCGGCGCACCCGATGAGTCCTTGGTCAGCCCCGATACGTGGACCCTGGACAGCGCCCTGTTGTCTCGGCCGGGCAATGACGCGATTCAGCTCAAGCTGTTCCGGGACTATGCCACCAATTCACCGATGTATCCCGCACTGCACGACTACCTGCGCACCAGCGGAGTCCCGGTGCTGGCCGTCTGGGGTCGAGGGGACCCGATCTTCGGCCCGGACGGTGCCCGGGCGTTCGACCGGGACGCCCGCGATGCCGAAATCCATCTGCTCGACGGCGGCCATTTCCTGCTGGAGACCGCCGCCGAGGAAGTCGTGCAGTTGGTCAAGGACTTCTTGCACCGGGTCGTCGGGCGGTAACTGTTATGGCTACCGTGGCCCGACCTGCGGTCCTGGTCTTCGACGTCATCGAGACCCTCATCGACATCGAGGTGCTAGAGCCCTATCTCGCGCGGCAACTGGCCCAGAAATTTGAGAAATGAGACACCACAACGATATTCAGAGGAGAGGGAAGACATGGCTACGACACCCACACCGGTGACCCTGACCGAACCCACGGTGGTGCGAGAAGCCGCAGGCGGCCCGACCATGAACGCCATTGTTCTCGACGGCTTCGGCGGACTGGACGCCTTGACCTACACCGAGATCCCCAAGCCGCTGCCCAAGCAGGGCGAGGTGGTGATCAGGGTGAAGGGATTCGGAATCAACCACGCGGAGATGCACATGCGCCGGGGGGAGTGGGCCGAGGCCGCCGAAGTCAGCGGCATCGAATGCGTCGGCATCGTCGATGCGTGCCCAGGCGGAGAATTCCCGGTCGGCGCCAAAGTCGCGGCGCTGATGGGCGGACTGGGCCGCACTATCAACGGCAGCTACGCGCAATTCACCCGGGTGCGCGTCGAGAATGTCGCGCTGATCGAATCGGAGCTGTCGTGGGATCAGCTCGCTGCACTGCCGGAAACCTATGCCACCGCGTGGACGTGCCTGTTCCGCAACCTCAACCTCACCGCGGGCCAGACCATCGTGATCCGAGGGGCGACATCGTCTTTCGGTCAGGCGGCGGTGAAACTGGCCGTGGACGCCAAAGCGCACGTGATCGCGACCACGCGTAACCGGGAACGGTTCGGCTTGCTGACCGCGCTCGGCGCGGAACGGGCCGAGCTGGAGACTCCCGAGTTGGGTACCCACATTGCCGAAGCCAAGCAGGTCGATGCCGTTCTCGATCTCGTGGGCAACAGCACGATTCTCGACTCCCTGGACATGCTGCGCCGGGGCGGTACGGCATGTTTGGCCGGCTGGCTCGGCGGGCTGGACCCGATCGCCGACTTCAATCCGCTGCTGCAGATGGCCAGCGGGGTCAATCTCAGCTTCTTCGGCAGCTTCGCCTTCGGCACCCCGGGGTTTGCGCTGTCGGACGTCCCGCTGCAGGACATCGCCGAAAAGGTCCGCGACGGCCGCCTGCAGGCCGCCCCCTCCCGCATCTTCTCCTTCGACCAGATCCGCGAGGCGCATCGGGTCATGGAAGCAGGGGAAGCCGGCGGCAAAATGGTGGTGGTTCTCGACTGAGGTCTGGTGTGCGTCGGTCATGGCATCCTCCGGACAAGATCCCACGGGGCGGCAACAATGGGCAGATTGATCGTGGTCGGAGACGTGCCTTCCGGAAGGAGACGCGCATGAAGGTCGCCGTGTCACAAAGTCGCGCGCTGCGTCGTCAACCGGGCATGAGCCCCCTCGTGCATCGCGTATGCCTGACATTGCTGACGCTCGTCGCGCTCAGCCTGGGAGTGTGGGCCTACTTCGCTCCGCTGAATTGGTACAACACGTTTCCCGGCATGGGCATGCGCTGGTTGCCGGTGCTCGGCCCCTACAACGAGCACTTCGTGAAGGACGTCGGCTCCCTGTTCTTCGGGCTCGCGGTGCTGAGCGCCCTGGCGCTGTACTACCTGCGCAACCGCCCCGTCGTCGTGATCACGGCGGTCAGCTGGTCGGTCTTCAATGTTCTGCACCTGATCTACCACGTCGGCATGCTGCACATGTACGGCCGGCGTGACGCGGTACTGAACGTCGTCAGCCTCGGCCTGCTGCTGGTGTTGTCGCTTATCCTGCTCGTCCCCGCACGTAGCCACGCCACCGAGGACCTCGCATGACATACGACTACGACGTTGTGGTGATCGGCTCGGGATTCGGCGGCAGCGTCGCGGCGCTGCGGCTGACCGAGAAGGGCTATCGGGTGGGCGTGCTGGACATGGGCCGGCGCTGGGCGCTCACCGACTTCCCGCCCAACAACTGGCATGTCCGCAAGGCCATGTGGGCGCCGAAACTGGGCTGCTACGGCCCGCAACGACTGACCGTGCTGGGCAAGACGTTCATCGCCAGCGCGGTCGGCGTCGGCGGCGGATCACTGATCTACGGCAACACCCTCTACGAGCCGCTGGAGCGCTTCTACACCGACCCGCAGTGGGCCCACATCACCGACTGGAAGTCCGAGCTCGCACCGTATTACGAGCAGGCCCGCCGGATGCTCGGGGTGACGCCCACCCCGCACACCACCCCGGCCGACGAGGTGTTGCTGGCGGTGGCCCGCGATCTCGGCGTCGAGCACACCTACCACCCCACCAACGTCGGGGTGTTCTTCGGTGACGAGCCCGGCAAGACCGTCCCGGACCCGTTCTTCGGCGGCTCCGGCCCGGATCGCGCCGGCTGCATCGGATGCGCGCAGTGCTTCACCGGCTGCCCGCACAACGCCAAGAACACCACCGAGACCAACTACCTGTATCTGGCCGAACATGCCGGAGCCGAAATCCATCCGCTGACCATGGTCACCGATGTGCGGCCCGACGGCGATGGCTATGTGGTGAGCACGGTGCGCACCGGCCGGTGGCTGCGTAAGCACAAGCGGGACATCACCGCCGGCCAGGTGGTGTTCGCCGCGGCGTCGCTGGGCACCCAGCGGCTGCTGCACAAGCTGCGCGACACCGGATCACTGCCGCATCTCTCACCGCGGCTGGGGGAGCTGACCCGCACCAACTCCGAAGAGGTACCGGTGGTTCTGGCGCCCGACCGTGACGATTTCGCCCAGGGCGTGGCGATCACCTCCTCGATCCACCCGGAGGCCAACACCCATGTCGAGGTGTGCCGCTACGGCAAGGGTTCCAACCTGTTGTCGATGATGGGCACCCATCTGATCGACGGTGGCCCTTGGCGTTTCGCGCGGCTGCTGCTGACGATCCTGAGGCACCCGGGGCTGCTGCTGCGCAGCCTGTTTCCGCGCGGCGCCTCGGAGCATTCGATCATCATCCTGGTGATGCAGTCGCTGGACAATTCGCTGACCACCTACCTCAAACGCGGCCTGTTCGGCACCCGGATGACCACGAAACAGGGTGCGGGGGAACCCAATCCGGACTGGATCCCGATCGCCCACGACGTGGCGCGCCGGATGGCGGAAAAGATCGGCGGTTTCGCCGGCGGCACCTACCTCGACGCGCTGAACATTCCGTTGACCGCGCACTTCATCGGCGGCTGCCCGATCGGTGACTCCGCCGACGCCGGCGTCATCGACCCGTATCAGCGGGCCTTCGGGCATCCCGGAATCCACGTCGTGGACGGCTCGGCGATCACCGCCAACCTGGGCGTCAACCCGTCGTTCACCATCACCGCGCAGGCCGAACGCGCCATGGCGTTCTGGCCCAACGTCGGTGAACCGGATTCCCGTCCGCCGCTCGGCGAGCCCTATCGGCGCATCCCACCGGTGGCTCCGCAGCACCCGACGGTCCCCGACAGCGCGCCCGGCGCGCTGCGGTTGCCGCAGGCACCATGACGCCCCATGCGCCGTCGACCCTGCGCCGCTATCCTGGCGCCGTGCCGACGTTCTCCGAGGTGTCCCATGAGAAATATCTGCTGCTGACCACGTTCACCAAGGACGGCAGGGCCAAGCCGACCGCGGTGTGGGGAGCGCCCGACGGCGACAAACTCCTGGTGATCACCGACGACGGTTCCTGGAAGACCAAGCGGATCCGCAACACCCCGCGGGTGACCATCCAGAAATGCGGCGCGCTGGGCGCCCCGAAGGGCGAGCCGGTCGAAGCGGTCGCCAGAGTCTTGCCCAAGAGCGAGACCCGGCGGGTTTACGACGCGGTGGTCAAGCGCTACTGGTGGCATGCCTGGTGGTTCGTGCCGCACTCGATCGTGCGCGGTGGCATCGACAAGGTTCACATCGGCCTGGAGATCACTCCCGCCGCTTCCTAGCCCACGTGCAGGCAGGATGGTCAGATGCCGACCTTGCTGTGGTTTCGCCGCGACCTGCGCGTCGGTGATCTGCCGGCACTGTCGGCTGCGGTGGCCGATGACCCCGAAGTCCTGGCCTGTTTCGTGCTGGATCCACGGCTGGAGGCGTCATCGGGTCAACGCCGACTGCAGTTCCTCGGTGACTGCCTGCGGCAACTGCGTGCTGATCTCGGTGGCCGGCTGCTGATCACCCGCGGGCCGGCGCATCAGCGGATCCCGCAGCTCGCCCGGGAGATCGCCGCCTCGGCTGTGCACGTGTCGGGTGACTTCAGCCCGTTCGGGCGGCGGCGTGACCAGCAGGTGCAGATTGCCCTCGGCGGCGTGCCGCTGGTGTCCACCGGTTCGCCCTACCTGGTCTCGCCCGGGCGCGTCGTGAAAGACGACGGCAGCCCGTATCGCGTGTTCACCCCGTTCTTTCGGCGGTGGCGCGAACATGGTTGGCGCCCGCCCGCTTCCACCGGCCCCGAAGTCGCGCGGTGGATCGATCCCTCAGAACTGCCCGGTGCCGATCCGGTGGACGCCCCCGACCTCGGTGTCGACCTCGAACTGCCCGCCGGGGAGCTCGCAGCACTGCAGCACTGGCGGGTTTTTGTGGAGGAGCGATCGGACCGCTACGAGTCGGACCGTGACCGGCCAGATCGCGATGGCGGCAGCCGGATGTCGGCCTACCTGAAATTCGGCAACATCCATCCGCGCACCATGGCAGTCGACCTTGATGCGCAGCGTCGCGGGCGGGCAGCGTACTTGCGGCAGTTGGCTTTCCGGGACTTCTATGCCGCGGTGCTGTATCACTGGCCGCGCAGTGCCTGGACCAATTGGAATCAGGATTTCGACTCGATCCAGACCGATACCGATGCCGAGGCGACACGTCGGTTCGAGCGGTGGAAGACCGGGCAGACCGGCTTTCCGATCGTCGATGCGGGGATGCGTGAACTGGGCGCCACCGGATTCATGCACAACCGAGTGCGGATGATCGCGGCGTCGTTTCTCGTCAAAGACCTGCACCTGCCCTGGCAGTGGGGAGCGGGCTGGTTCTTGGACCAGTTGGTCGACGGGGATATGGCCAACAATCAGCATGGCTGGCAGTGGTCCGCGGGATGCGGCACCGACGCGGCGCCCTACTTCCGCGTCTTCAACCCGACGCTGCAGGGCGCCAAGTTCGACCCCGACGGCGGTTACGTGCGCCGCTGGGTGCCGGAGTTGGCCGATACAGAAGACCCCCACCTGGCGAAAGGGCCTCGGCCACCGGACTACCCGGCGCCGATCGTGGATCACCGCGAAGAGCGTGAAGAGGCGCTGCGCCGGTACTTTTCAATGAACGAATGAAAGGGGAGAACGTGCGTCTATCCACTCTGCTCGGCACCGGTGCCGCAGTCGCCGTCACGGCGGTCATCGGGGCCGCCGCAACCACACCTGAGATCGAACGCGACTGGTATCAGCAGCTGCGAAAGCCTCCGTATCAACCGCCCCGCCAAGTCTTCCCGGTGGTCTGGCCGGCGCTCTACGCCGACGTCGCCGTCGTATCGGCTTCCACCATCGAGCGATTGGACGCCCAAGGCGAGCACAAGAAGCGCGCGACGTATCAGGCCGCGCTGTTGATCAACCTTGCGCTCAACGCCGGCTGGTCGTGGCTGTTCTTCAACCGGCGCCGCTTCGGGCCGGCGACGCTGGTCAGTGCGGCTCTGGCCGCGAGCAGCGCTGACCTGACGCGCCGGGCGGTCGCCGTGGGAGGCGGGCGCGCCCTGCCGCTGGCGCTCTATCCGATGTGGTGCACCTTCGCCACCGTGCTGTGCGGGCACATCGCGGTACTCAATCGCCGGCGGTAGTGCCCAGCAGGGGCTCAGCCGTACGTCTTGCGTAACTGGTGCTTGACCACTTTGCCGCTGGCGTTGCGGGGCAGATCATCCACCAGCACAAGCTCTTTCGGGTGTTTGTAGCGGGCCAGCCGGTCATTGAGGAACGGTTCGAGGTCGCCCAGCGTCAGCGGCGTCTCGCCGCTGACGGCAGCAACGATGGCCACCGGAACCTCGCCCCACCGGTCGTCGGGTCGCCCGATCACCGCCGCCTCGCGGATCATCGGATGCTCGAAGAGCGCGTTCTCCACCTCGGCGCAGTAGATGTTCTCGCCGCCGGAGATGATCATGTCTTTCTTGCGGTCGACGACGTAGACGAATCCCTCGTCGTCGACGCGCACCAGGTCACCGGAGTGGAACCAGCCGCCGGCGAACGCTTCCGCGGTGGCGTCCGGCTTGTTCCAGTAGCCCTGCATCATGGTGGGCCCGCGGTAGACGATCTCGCCGATCTCGCCGGGCGTCACGTCGTTCATGTTCTCGTCGACCACCCGTGCGGCGATGGTCGGGATCACCTTGCCCACCGACCCGAGTTTGCGGAGCGCGTCGGTGCCGTCGAGCACGCAGGTGATCGGCGACATCTCGGTCTGGCCGAACACCGCGACGTTGAGCGCATCCGGGAACGTCTCAGCCATGGCGCGCAGCACCGTGTCCGACGCGGGAGCCGCACCCCAGCTGATCACCTCCAGCGCCAGATCACGTTGCCGCACAGTCGGGTCCGCGCAGATCACCTGCCACTGCGCCGGCACCAGGAACACCGAGGTGGCCCGCTCGGCCTCCCAGGCGTCGAGCGTGTCGGTGGCGTTGAACGCTCCGAGCGGGTGGATGACGGTCTTGGTGCCCAGCAGCAGGTTGGGTGCGATGCTGCCCAGCCCGGCGATGTGGAACATCGGTGCGGCGCAGAAGTACACGCTGTCCGGGCTGGTCTGCAGGGCCTGGATGCAGGTCAGCGACTGGGCGTGCAGATTCGAGTGGGACAGGATGGCGCCCTTGGGACTTCCCGTCGTCCCGGAGGTGTACATGATCAGCGCCGGGGTGTCCTCGGGGACGTCGGCACCCGGATGCGCCACCCCGGACTCGGCGATCAGCGACTCGTAGTCATCGCCGAGCACCACGGCGACATCGAGCCCGGGCGAGTTCTTGCGGACCGCATCGATCAGCGGCGCCAGCAGTGCGTCGGTGATGACGCCCTTGGCGCCGCTGTCGGAGACGATGTAGCGGATCTCGGGGTCGGTCAGCCGGAAGTTGACCGGCACGGCGATGGCGCCCAGCGCGTTGATCGCCAGCGTCGCCTCGATGTACTCGGTGTGGTTGAGCATCACGATCAGCACGCGGTCACCGAAGCCGATCCCGCGGCGGAACAGTGCCGACGCCAGGTGCTGTGAGCGATCGTGCAGCTGGCGCCAGGTGGTGTCGGTGCCGCGGCAGCGGAAGGCGACGGCGTCGGGACGCATCTCGGCGTGGATCGCCACCTGGTTCATCCAGTGGTTGCGACGCGAACGCAGTGGTTGTGCGGTCATCCGGAGAACACCGCCTTGCGCTTCTGCAGCATCGCCGCCGCACCTTCGAAGAAGTCCGGGGAGCCCAGCAACTCCACCTGGCCGGCCTTCTCGCGGGCCAGAGCGGCGTCGAGCGCGGCGAGGTTGGTGGCGTTGAGCGCCCGCTTGGTCAGCTCGATCGCCCGCCGGGGCCCGTGCGCCAGCTTCTCGGCTGCCGCATCGACCTGCGCGTCCAGCTCGGCGTCGGTGAGCACCGCGTTGATCAGACCGGCGTCCCGGGCGGCTGTGGCCGGCAGGCGTTCGCCGAGCAGTGCCATCTCGTTGGCCACGGCGCGCCCTGCAGCGGCGGCGATCAGCGCGGTGGTGCCGCCGTCGGGCATCAGGCCGATGTTGGTGAACGACAACAGGAAATAGGCGCTCTCGGCGGCGTAGATCAGGTCGGCGGCCAGGGCGATACCGACCCCGACGCCGGCGGCCGGTCCGTTGATCCGCGCGATCACCGGTACCGGGGCCTGTGCGATCGCGGTGACCAGCCGGCTGGCGCAGTCCATCACCTCTTCGGGGCCGACGCCGCCGGACATGGCCGACAGGTCGGCGCCGGTGCAGAACGCCTTGCCTTCGCCGGTGATCACGATGGCCCGCACGTCCGCGTCGTCGGCCGCTGCGGTGACGGTGTCGCCGAGGCCCGCCATGGTGGCGTAGTCGATCGCGTTGAGCCGGGCGGGATTGGTCAGCGTCACCCGCAGTATGCGACCGTCGCGGGTCGCGGTGAACTTTTCGGGCCCAGTGTCTGTGGCCATGGCCAGCCTCCGATGATCTGAAACGTAAATTGTGGTTAACATTAGGGCGTCGTAGCGAGCTGTCAACTCCCAGGGGGTGAAGGTGGCCAGCCGCCCCAAGGACCGCAAGGCCCAGATCGTGCGGGCCGCGGCTCGGGCGTTCAGTGAGCGCGGCTATCACGCGGTCGGTGTCGACGAGATCGCCGCCGAGGTCGGTATCTCCGGGCCTGCGCTCTACCGGCATTTCGCGAACAAGTACGCGCTGCTGGTCGCCACCGCGGAGTACACGGTGGAGGCGCTGGTGACCGCGGCCCGCGCCGCCGACGACCCGGCCCGGCCGGCGCCCGAACGCCTGCGTGCCATCACCGACGCACTGATCGAGACCACCATCGGCAAGCGCGGCGAGGGTGCCTTCTATCGGTGGGAGCGGCGGTATCTGCAGCCGCCGGATCGACGGCGTATCCGCACAAGTTATGACGCGCTGAACGCCGCCATCGCCGAACCGCTGGCCGCACTACGGCCCGGGCTGCCCGCTGCCGACACGGCGACCCTGGCCGCCGCCACACTGAGCGTCATCGGCAGCATCTCCGCGCACCGAACCCGGCTGTCCGCCGCCGCACTTGCCGAGCTGCTCGGCCAGCTGTGCTGGTCGGTGCTGCACGCCGAACTGCCGGCGCCCCCGTCCGGTCCGGTGCTGCGGCGGCCGCAGCGCGGGTTGCCGAGCACCTCCAAGCGTGAACGACTGCTGGCCGAGGCGATCCGGATGTTCGGGCAGCGGGGCTTCTACGAGGTGAGCATGGAGGAGATCGGTACCGCCGCGGGGCTGACCGGCTCCAGCGCCTACCGCTACTACCCGAGCAAGGCCGCGCTGCTGGCCGCGGCCTTTCATCGGGCCGGCGACCGGGTGCTGCACGCCATCACCGATGCGCTGGCCGAGTCGAGCAGCCCACGTCAGGCGGCCGTCGGCATCGCCGAACGCTATACCGCGCTGTCGTTCGCGGCGCCCGACCTGATCAACATCTACTTCGCCGAGTTCGCCAACCTGCCCGAACGCGACCGCACCGAGTTGCGCGGGCTGCAGCGCCAGAACGTCGACGAGTGGGCGCACCTGGTCACCCAGGTCGGATCAGCTCAGACCGAAGCGGTGTTCCGCGTCCACGCGGCCCTGGCACTCGTCGTCGATATCGGGCGTCTGGTCAACTTCGACGACACCGACGAACAGCGGTCCCGGATCCTCGCACTGATGGAGGCGGTGCTGTTCGGCTCAGCCGAGGTGGAAGATCACCTCAAGGGCTAGGAATCCGAAGACGAGCATTCCGATGATCGTCGCGACGGCGGGCAGTACCAACACGGGGTCTTTCATAGCTGCAGACCGTAATCCAATCGCGGGTTGTGAAAACCCGAGAAGTGTTGGCGATCACTGCATCTGGGGACTTTGGTCCGTGAGCGGCAGCACGTACGGTCGAGCATGTGACCGCGGTCACGGATCCGGCGCCAGGCTGCCGTCCGGGGCGATGTGGGCGAAGATCTGCGCCAGCAGCGTCACGATGTGCGGGTCGTCCACCGTGTAGATGTGGTGGCGGCCTTCCTTGCGTGCGCTGACCAATCCGGCCAGCCGCAGTTTGGTCAGGTGCTGGCTCATGGTGGCGATATTGATGCCGGCGCGCTCGGCCAGCGTGGTCACGTCGTAGCTGCCCTGGGCGGCCAGCCACATGACGTGCAGGCGAGCCGGACTGCTCAGCAGCCCGAACGTGCTGGCAGCCGAGGAGAGTTGGGGGCGGGTGGGTTCATCTTCGGGTAGCCGTTCTTCTGGTTTCGCCATCTCGCCATTCATTTTGACCCACCCTCGACGACAGGATTCGGCGAACAACACATTCGCATAGTTGCGTAATCATCAAAGTATCGGTCAGAATTGCAGCTTCCGCCGTGCAGGTCCACCACCCTGCCGCCAGATCGCACGATTGGTAGCTGTCTTGAACCCGATATCGCTGATGCTCCGAGGCGCCCGGCTGCTCTCCGGTGAGGCCACCACCGCGTCGCTGACCCGGCGCTGCTGGCGCGGCGAAGACCGCGCATGGATAGAGGTGCGTGGGCTGGCCGACGCCGACGGCACCGAGCTCGGGCAGCGCGTCCTCGATGCACTGCTCGCCCAGCCCGGGGTGCTCAAGGTGCGTATCAACCGGCAGCTGTCGCGGGTCGTGGTGGAGCTGACCGACGACACCACCCTCAAGGACCTGTGCGGCCTGATCGACGACACCGAACGTCTGCACCGTCGTGGCGGCGGCAGCGCACCGGTCAGCCTGCCCGGCGACGGCCTGATGCTGCTCGCCAGGGGCATGATGGTCGGCGCTCACGCCGCCGGGCTGGCCGTCGCGGTCGTCGGCTGGACGCTGCGGCTGCCGCAGGCGCCGATGGCCGTCGACGCGGTGGCGACCTTCGCCAACTACCAGCCGTGGCTGCGCCGCGGGCTGGCCGAGCGGATCGGTACCGGGCCGGCCGACACGGTGCTGTCGCTGATCTCCGTCGGCGCGCGCATCGCCATGCTGTCACCGGCGAACCTGGCGGTGGACTTAGCGCTGCAGGGCGTCAAAGCCGCCGAAGCCGAGGCCGCGGAGCAGGCCTGGAGCCGTCACGAGCCGCTGCTGGCCCGGCATGCCGGCCAACCCGACCTGCACCTGCCGTCGCGCCCGGTGCCGATGCCCGAGGGGTCGGCCGCCCGGCACGGCAGGCGGATGGCTTACGCGCAGCTGCTCGGCGCCGGCGTGGTGGGCGTCATCACCCGCAACGTCACGATGGCCGCGACCGCGACCGTGGTGACCGCCCCAAAGGCCATGCGCATCACCACCGAATCGTTCGCCGCGACATTGAGCCGATCGTTGGTCGAGCAGCACTCGGCGTTGCCGCTGAACTCCGAGGGACTGCGCCGGCTGGACCGCATCGATGCGGTGCTGCTCGACCCGCGGCTGTTCTGCCAGGCCGGCGCGCACCACCCGCTGGCGGCCGCCCTGCTCGGGGAGGCCAGGGCGTCCGGCGTGCAACTGATCACGCTGGACGTCCCCGAGCTCGGTGAGCTGCGCCCGGCGTTCGAGGAACTCGCGCCCGTCGATCAAGACCGCGAAGACTTCGACGACGCGCTGGCCGCCGCCCTGACCGGCCTGCAACAGGCCGGCCGCACGGTGGCGGTGGTGTCGTCGACCGCCGCGCAAGCACTGTGCTCGGCCGACGTCGGCGTGGGCGTGCTGGCCGAAGACACCGTCCCTCCTTTCACTGCCGACCTGCTGCTGCCCGACCTGGCCGGCGTCTGGCGGGTGCTGCACGCCCTGCCGAGGGCCCGCGCGGCCACCGAACGCGGCATCTCGATCTCCACCGGCGCATCGGCGCTCGGTGCCCTGCTGATGGTTCCCGGTGTCCGGGGCTTCCGGGGCGGACCAGTAGTCCGGGGCAATGGAAGCACCGGCCCGATCACCGCCGGCGCCGCCGCCGGACTCGTGTCGGGATACCTGCTGGCCCGGCAGGTGGCCCGCACCCCGCAACCACGCCCCGCGCCGAACCACGACTGGCACGCCATGCCGATCGAGGCGGTCCGCGAGATGCTGCCGGCCCCTGACCTCGGTGCGATGGCCGCCGAGGCAGAGGCGCCGCCGAGCATGGTGTGGCAGTTCGCCAAGGCCGTGCGCGCCGAACTGTCCGATCCGCTGATGCCGGTGCTCGCGCTGTGCTCGACGGCCACCGCGATGCTGGGCTCGCCGATCGACGCGCTGATGGTCAGCACCGTGCTGGTGGGCAACTGCATGCTTGCGGCCGGTCAACAGTTGCAGGCCGAGAACCGGCTCAACCGGCTGCTGGCCCAGCAGACCCCGCCGGCGCGCACCGTCGCCGCCGGGTCCTACGTGGACGTCGTCGCCGACCGGTTGCTGCCCGGCACGCTGATCGAGATCCGCAGCAATGAGGTGGTGCCGGCCGACGCCCGGCTGATCGAGGCCACCGATCTGGAAGTCGACGAGTCTTCGCTCACCGGTGAGTCCCTGTCGGTGGACAAGCAGATTGAGGCCGTGGCGCCCGGCGCCGAACTCGCCGACCGCAGTTGCATGCTCTACGCGGGTACGACGGTCGTCGCCGGTACCGCGGTCGCGGTGGTCACCGCCGTCGGTGCCGACTCCCAGGCCCGCCGGGCCGCCGAACTGGCCGCCGGGGATCTGCCGGTGGTGGGCCTGCAGCACCAGCTGAGCCGGCTGATGGCCCGCGCATTCCCGGCCAGCGCGGCCGGCGGAGCGATGGTGGGGGTGCTGGGCATGCTGCGCGGCGGCGGCCTGAAGCTGGCGCTGGGCAACGCGATCGCCGTTGCGGTGGCCGCCGTCCCCGAGGGCATGCCGTTGATGGCGACCCTGGCCCAGCACGCCTCGGCGCAACGCCTCACCGACACCGGCGCGCTGGTCCGCATTCCGCGGTCGGTGGAGGCGCTCGGTCGCGTCGAAGTGGTCTGCTTCGACAAGACCGGCACGCTCAGTGAGAACCGGCTTCGGGTCACCCGGGTGCATCCGGTGGCGGGGCACGCCGACGACGACGTGCTGCGCGCCGCGGCCAACGCCGCCCCCGCGCCAGAAGGCGTAGTGCAGGCGCACGCCACCGACCAGGCCGTCACCGAAGCTGCCGCCGGCATCTCCGGCGGCCAACCGCTGTGGACGACGACGGATGCGCACCTGCCGTTCCGTTCCGGCCGGGCGTTCTCGGCGTCGGTCTCGGGCAACGACCTGATGGTCAAGGGCGCCCCGGAAGTGGTGTTGGCAGCCTGCAAGGGCCTGGGCCCGGACATCACCGAGACGGTGGCCGAACTCGCCGCCGGTGGACTGCGGGTGATCGCGGTGGCGCAGCGCCGGCTCACCGCCGCCCAGGCCGCGGCGATCAAGACCGACCCGGACGGCATCACCGCACTGTGCGCCGCCGGGTTGTCGCTGACCGGTTTCCTCGGCATCGCCGACACCCCGCGCGCCGAGGCGCCGCAACTGCTGGCCGAGCTGGCCGAGCGCGGCGTCGGCATCCGGCTGATCACCGGGGATCACCCCGTCACCGCAACCGCCATCGCCGCCGAACTGGGCGTGCCGGTCCGGCCCGACCAGGTCATCACCGGCGCGGAATGGAACGCGTGCTCGCGCAAGCAGCAGGAGCGGGCGGTGGCCGAGCGGGTGATCTTCGCCCGGATGTCACCGGAGAACAAGGTTCAGGTGGTGCAGACCCTGGAGCGCAGCGGAACGGTGTGCGCCATGGTCGGCGACGGCGCCAACGACGCGGCGGCGATCCGGGCGGCCAGCGTGGGACTCGGCGTTGTCGCCCGCGGCAGCGACTCCGCGCACACGACCGCCGACATCGTGCTGACCGACGGCCGGATCGGCGCCCTGGTGGACGCCATCGACGAGGGCCGGCGACTGTGGCGCGGGGTGCAGCTGGCGGTCACCGGACTGCTCGGCGGGAACGTCGGCGAGGTGATCTTCGGCGTCATCGGCACCGCGTTGACCGGCAGTTCGCCGTTGAACAACCGCCAGTTGCTGCTGATGAACATGCTGACCGACGCGCTGCCGGCCACCGCCGTCGCGGTCAGCACTCCGGCCGGCCCGGCGCAGCGGGTGGTGCACGGTATCGACGAACGCAGCCTGATGCGCGCGGTCGTGGTGCGTGGCGCCATCACCGGGGCGGCGGCCAGTGCGGCGTGGGGGATGGCCCGCATGACCGGTCTGATGGGCGGCCCGCAGCGCGCGGCGACGGTCGCACTGATCACGCTGGTGACCACCGAGCTGGCTCAGACCCTGGTGGACTCACACGCACCACTGGTGTGGCTCACCGCGGCCGGGTCGTTCGCGGCCTTCGCGGCGATGATCAGTGTGCCCGGGATCAGCCAGTTCCTTGGTTGTGTCCCGATCGGCCCGCTGGGTTGGATGCAGGCGCTCGGCGCGACCGGCGCCGCGGTCCTGGGGATCGCGGTGGCCCCGCAGCTGCTGCCGGAGACGTGGCTCGTCGTGGAGCCCGAGGCCGACGGACCGACTGACGAGGGACCGACTGCCGCCGTGCAGGTGCTGCGCCCGGTGCCGGATCTGGTTTCGGTTGCTGCGGCCGGTGATGCGTCTACGGTATTGGCCAGCAACTCACACTGACCCAGCTGACCCGCGGAGGCGTCACATGCACCCGTTCCGGCAAGCCGTCGAAGCCCGCGATACCGCGGCCATGGAGGCCCTGCTCTCCGAGGATGTGGTGTTCACCAGCCCGGTGGCGTTCAAGCCGTATCAGGGCAAGGCGATCACCGCGGCGATCCTTCGCGGTGTGATGCGGGTATTCGAGGACTTCCGGTACATCCGGGAGATCGGCGACGACGCTGCGGCCGACCACGCCCTGGTGTTCGAGGCCACGGTGGCCGGAAAGCGGCTCACCGGATGCGATTTCCTGCACATCGACGCCGACGGCAAGATCGATGACCTGATGGTGATGGTGCGGCCGCTGTCGGCGGCCACCGCGCTCGCCGAGGCGATGGGGGCGCAGTTCGAGCAGATCACCCGCGAGGCCGCGTCAGCCGGCCGCCGGTGATCGGGGTATGACGCTGGGCCGGCGCAGTTTCGCCGCCGCGGTGTTGGCGCCGCGCCCGGCCAGGGTGCCCAGCATCGCTTCGCCGAACACACCCGGCGGCAGCGGAGAGGCCATCGCCGGCGCGGTCATCGGGCTGCCGGTACTCGCCAGGACGGCCCGGTTGGGTGTCGGCGCGGCCTCGACTGCCGCCCAGCCCGGCGGTACCGACAGCGCGCCGGCCAGGCTGGCCCGGCCGGTCAACGCCGCAGCCACCGGGCCGGCCGTGCCCGCGAGGAACGGCCCGATGCCCTGGTGCTCGTCGCGCATCGCATTGACCGCCAGCGCGTGGTTGGTGGTATGGATGGAGAGCCCCGAGAACGACGAACTCGTCGTCGACGCCGCCGCGCTGGTCAGCGACGGGACATCCAGCGCGATCGAGAGCAGCGTGGACGGATCCAGCGCTGCGGCCGGAGCGGGTGCCGTCACGGTGGGCGCCGCGGTGAACGGCGCCAAGGTCGAGGCGCTCGACGCCGACGCGGCGTAGCTGTGCATCGCGACGGCGTCCTGGGCCCACATCCGCTCGTAGTCGGCTTCGGTGGCCGCGATCGCCGGACTGTTCTGCCCGAAGAAGTTGGTGGCGACCAGCGTCGTCAACCGCAGCCGGTTGGCCGCTATCAGCGGCGGCGAGACGGTGGCCGCCCACGCGGTCTGATACGCCGTCGCCGCGGCCCGGACCTGCACGGCGGTCTGTTCGGCCTGCCCGGCGGTCGCGTGCAGCCAGTCGACGTACCGACCGGCGGCGCCGGCCATCGTCGCCGATGACGGGCCGCGCCAGCTGTCGGTGGACAGTCCGGCGACCACCGAGCGGTAGGCCGCCGCGGACGTGCTCAGCTCGCGGGCCAGCTGATCCCAGCCGGTGGCTGCCGCCAGCAGCGGCCCACTGCCCGGTCCGGCGTACATCCGGCCCGAGTTGATCTCCGGTGGCACGGCACCGAAATCCATATCGAAGTTCATGGCGCGGGCATCCTTTCCTGATCGATTCCGGGTTATGCGCGTCAGCCGGCGGCCGGGGAGCGCACGATGATCGGTTTGCTCTTGGCACGCGAAGGCGGGGGACCGTCGCGGGACAGCGTTCCCAGCACGGACTGGCTGAACACGCTGCCGCAACCGGCGGGGTCGGCCGGGGCGGCGCTGAGGACCGGGCCCGGCAGTGTTGATCCGGTCGGCCGCAGCTCGGGTGCGGCGGAAAACCACGACGGTGGCGCCGAGAGCTTGCCGACCAACCCGGCTCGGCCCCACGCGGCGGAGACCCAGGCGCCGACCGCGGCCAGGCGGGCGCCCGACGGAAACGATGTGCCTGGTTCGGCGGCTTCCTGGGCGGCGAGCCGCATGTTGACGGTGTAGATTCCCCGACCCGAGGTGACGGCGTTCGCCGAGGACAGCGCGGAGTTCGTCACGTTCGGGACGTGTTCGAGGATCTGCGCCAGTGGCGAGGACAACACTGTTTGAAGCTGCGACGAGGCCGGATCAGCGGCCTGCGGTGGCTGATGGAACGCGGGCAACACCGATGCAAGCGACGATGATTCGGCATAGAGGTACATCGCGGTGGCGTCCTGCAGCCACATCTGCGCGTAGTGCGCCTCGGCTGCGGCGATGGCCGCGGCGTTCTGCCCGAAGAAGTTGGTGGCGACCAGGGCCGCCAACAGGCTGCGGTTGGCCGCGATCACCGGCGGTGGAACCGTCATCGCGAAGGCCAGCTCGAAGGCGGTAGCCGCAGCTCGGGCCTGCCCGGCGATCTCAGCGGCGCCCGTGGCCGTGCCATGCAGCCATGCCACGAACGGTGTCACCGCCGCCGTCATCGCCACCGAGGTCGGCCCCAACCAGGAATTCGTGGCCAACTCCGAGGTGACTGCCGCGTATCCGTTTGCGGCAGTGGATAATTCCGCGGACAGAACGTCCCATGCCGCCGCGGCGGTCAGCAATGGCCCAGCGCCCGGTCCGAGATACATTCGCCCGGAGTTGATTTCCGGTGGCAGCGCGCCAAAGTCCATCCGGCACCGCCTTCCACCACGAATCAATCGGGGTAGAAGCTATTAGCCCCGATACGGCGGTCAAAGGCGAGCTTCATCGCCTGGTGAAATCGATCCTACCCCCGGGGCGGGTGAAACGGCAGTGATCCGGGTGCCACAATCGAACCGGCTATCCGACCACCGCTCCAGGAGAGACCATGACGTTCTCGATAGATCTCAGCGACGATGTGATCGAGGTTCGGGACTGGGTGCACCAGTTCGCCGCCGACGTCGTCCGCCCCGCCGCCGCCGAGTGGGACGAGCGCGAGGAGACCCCGTGGCCGATCATCGCCGAGGCCGCCAAGGTCGGCCTGTACTCGCCCGAGCTGTTCGTCACCCAGGCCGCCGAGCCCAGCGGGATCGGCATGCTGACGGTGTTCGAGGAGTTGTTCTGGGGTGACGCCGGTATCGCGCTGTCCATTCTGGGCACCGGATTGGCGGCAGCGGCCCTGGCGGGCAACGGAACCCCCGAACAGCTGGGCCAGTGGCTGCCGCAGATGTTCGGCACCGCCGATGACCCCAAGCTCGGCGCCTTCTGTTCCTCGGAGCCGGACGCCGGCTCGGATGTCGGCGCGATCCGGACCCGTGCCCGCTTCGACGAGGCGACCCGCGAATGGGTGCTCAACGGCACCAAGACCTGGGCCACCAACGGCGGAATCGCCAATGTGCACATCGTGGTGGCCTCGGTCTACCCCGAGCTCGGCTCCCGCGGGCAGGCCAGTTTCGTCATCCCACCCGGGATGCCGGGTATGTCGCAGGGCCAGAAGTTCAAGAAGCACGGCATCCGGGCCTCGCACACCGCCGAGATCGTCCTGGACAACGTGCGGCTGCCCGAGGAGATGATCCTCGGCGGCCGGGAGAAGTTCGAGGACCGCGTCGCCCGGGTGAAGTCCGGCGCGTCGGCCGGCGGGCAGGCGGCGATGAAGACCTTCGAGCGCACCCGCCCGACCGTCGGCGCGATGGCCGTCGGGGTGGCCCGCGCCGCCTACGAGTACGCCCTCGAATACGCCTGCCAGCGTGAGCAGTTCGGCCGCAAGATCGGCGAGTTCCAGGCCGTGGCGTTCAAGCTGGCCAACATGAAGAGCCGCATCGACGCCGCCCGGCTGCTGGTGTGGCGGGCCGGCTGGATGGGCCGCAACAACAAGGCCTTCGACAACGCCGAGGGCTCGATGGCCAAGCTGTTCGCCAGCGAGACCGCGGTCTACGTCACCGATGAGGCGATCCAGATCCTCGGCGGTAACGGCTACACCCGCGACTACCCGGTCGAACGGATGCACCGCGACGCGAAGATCTTCACCATCTTCGAGGGCACCAGCGAAATCCAGCGGCTGGTGATCGCCCGCGCCCTGACGGGCCTGCCGCTGCGTTAGTGCAGCGGGATGTCCTGCCCGCGTTCTGATTCGGGCCGGGGACCGAAGTAACGGCGGTCTGCGACATCGATGGGGACGTCGTTGATGCTGGCTTCGCGGCGGCGCATCAGACCGTGGTCGTCGAACTCCCAGAGTTCGTTGCCGTAGCTGCGGTACCACTGTCCGGCGGCATCGTGGGATTCGTATTGGAACCGGACGGCGATGCGGTTGTCGCGAAAGCCCCACAGGCTCTTGCGCAACGCGTAGTCGAGTTCGCGTTCCCACTTGGCCGTCAGGAATTCCACGATCGCCGCACGCCCGGTGATGAACTGATCGCGGTTGCGCCACACCGAATCCGGCGTGTAGGCCAGGCTGACCCGGTGCGGGTCACGGGTGTTCCAGGCGTCCTCGGCCGCCTGGACCTTCTGTAGCGCGCCGTCCAGGTCGAACATGGGCGTCTCCTCTTACCCGGCCGTCTTGCCGTTGTCGGTCATGTACACCGCGCCGTGCACCGCGGCCGCGGCGTCGCTGGCCAGGAACGCGATCACCTCCGCGACGTCGCTCGGCTGGCTCATGCCGCGCAGTGCGGCGATGCGCATGATCAGTTTGACGTCGGCGCCCTCGGGCAATTGGAAGTTCGTCACCTGCGGGGTCAGCATCCCGCCCGGGCACACGGCGTTGACCCGCAACTTCTCCGCGGTGAACTCGACGGCCAATGCCCGGGTCAGCCCGATCAGGCCGTGCTTGGCGGCACAGTAGCCCGCCGAATAGGCCTGGCCCTCCACCCCGGCGATCGAGGCGACGTTGACGATGTTGCCGGCCGTCTCCAGCAGGTGCGGCAGCGCGGCGCGGCACAGATAGAACGGGCCGTTGAGGTTGACCGCCAGGTCGTGTTCCCATTCGTCATCGGTGACGGCCAGGGTGTGGCGCATCTGGTGAGCGCCGGCGACGTTGGCCAGGACGTCGAGCCGGCCGAACTTCTCGACGCACTGCTGCACGGCCGTCGCACACGCCTCGGCCGTGCCGATGTCGGTGGGGGTGTAGTGGCCGCCGGGCACGTCGGCGAAGACCGTGGCCAGTCGCTCGGCGTCGCGGGCCAGCCCGAACACCGTCGCCCCGCGCCGGGCGAACAGCTGGGCCACGGCGGCGCCCAGCCCCGATGACGCACCGGTCACCAGCGCCACTTTGCCCGTCAGATCGGTCATGTCGATTCCTCGTCTCACCCGGTAAGCCCGCGCGGCAACGCGGCCGTATACGGTCCAGTGATGGCTTCAGTATCGGTGATCACCGGCGGTGCGGGCGGCATGGGTCTGGCGACGGCCAAGGTCATCGGACGCGATCACCCGGTGGTGTTGTGCGATGTCCGCAAGGATCGGCTCGACTCGGCGCAGGCCGAGCTCAAAGACCTCGGCATCACCTCGATCGTCGTCAACTGCGACGTCACTGACCGCGACGCGGTGACCGAGCTGTTCGAGGTCGCCGCCGGTGTCGGGACGCTGACGTCGGTGTTTCACACTGCGGGCGTCGGCCCGAGCACGGGCGACGCCGAATTCGTCATGCGGACCAACGCCTACGGCACGATCGTCGTCGACGAAGCGTTCTACGCCGTCGCTGGTGAAGGCGCGGTGATTGTCAACGTGGCATCGATGTCGGCGTACCTGCTGCCCGACAAGATCATCCCCACCGCGCAGTTCCCGCTGGCGTGCAGCGACGCCGACGCCTTCGTGGCCGCGATGACGGCGCACTGCAACCACGCCCCCGAAAAGATGCGGTCGGGTTTCTCCTACACCGTCAGCAAGGCGTTCGTGAAGTGGTATACCGAGTCGCAGTCCGAACGATTCGGCAGTCGCGGCCTGCGCATCGTCTCGGTGTCACCGGGCAATATCGACACAGAACTGGGCCGGCGCGAAGCGGAGGCCGGGGTGGGCGCGATGATGCCCGACGCGGTGATCCCGCGATGGGGCACCGCCGAGGAGATGGCTGAGCTGTTCGCCTTCTGCGCCGGCGATAAGTGCAGTTACCTGCACGGGGCGGACATTCTGGCCGACGGGGGAGTGGTCGCCTCGATGCGCGAACGCGCGCGGACGGCCGCCGCCGGCGACTAAGCGTCGAGGGGCGAACCCGCATCACCGCAGGAGATAGTCGACCAATTCGGTGGCGTAGGCCTCCATGGCGGCAGCAAGGGCAGCACGTTTGGACGGCGGTGTTGCCACCACGTGGTTCATCGCACCGCCGACCAGGCAGTCGAGCAGCAGATTGACTGGTGTGTCGGCGGGGATCTCGCCGCGGGCAATACCGCGGCGCACAACGCCGCGTGCGGCCTTGAACTGCGAGCGGCGCAGCGCTTGGTACTGCGCCGAGAGCGTCGGCGTGGCTGGGGCTTCATGGGCGAGGCGTTGTGCGGCGCGTCCCGCCTCTCCCAGATACAGACGTAGTAGTTGGCATGCCAAAGCGATCAAATCGTCACGTAGGCAACCGGTGTCGACGCCGGCCAGATGCTCCAGATGCGTCCGCAGCGCGCAAGCCAACAGCACATCTTTATCCGGCCATCGGCGGTAGATCGATGCCTTTCCCACCCCGGCCAGCCGCGCGACCGCGTCGATCGTAAAACCCGACCAGCCCTCCTCGCCGAAAACTCGTGCTGCCGCACTCAACGTGCGTTGGTCAACATCGGGATCGCGTGGGCGACCCATCACTGTCGCCTGGGACGAACTGGACATACACACCCCTTGCGGACGAACTTCGTTCAGTATAACGTTCGGCACTAACGGGACGACAGTCGTCCTAAATTGATGTGGGCACACTGTCAGCGACCCCGACGACGTGATGAATCGAGGAACATATGAGCACGACCGCCGACCATTCGGCGTCGGTGCGCGCCGAGGCGCGCGCCTGGATCGGTGAGCACTGGACCGGCACCGACGACAACACGTGGCGAACTGCGCTGGTTGAGGCCGGCTGGGCCGCGCCGACCTGGAACGTTGATACCTACGGGCGCGGGTTGTCTCGTGCGGACGCGCAGGCGATCGCAGAGGAATTCGCCGCTGCCGGAGCCCCTGGCGCGGCGCTGGAGCTGCGGACCTTCCGCGCGGCGCCCTGGCTGCACCTGCTGGGTGATCCGCTCAAGGCCTTCGGGTCCGCGACACTGCAGGCCGAGCTGCTTCCCAAACTGTTGAGCGAGGAATTGTCGATCGGCTGCCTGCTGTACAGCGAACCGGGTGCCGGCTCTGACTTGGCGGGCCTGCAGACGCGCGCCGAACTCGACGGCGATCATTACGTGGTCAACGGTCAGAAGATCTGGACCACCCTCGGTCATGAAGCGCAGTTCGCGTTGTTGATCGCCCGCACCGACTGGGATGTCGTCAAGCATGCCGGGCTGAGCTTCTTCGTGCTGGACATGGACTCCCCGGGCATCGAAGTGCGTCCCATCAAGCAGATCACCGGTGACACCGAATTCAATGAAGTGTTCCTGACCGACGTGCGGGTGCCCGCTTCGCGGATAATCGGAAACCCCGGTGACGGCTGGAAAGTCATCCAAACTGCGCTGGCCGCCGAACGCGCCGGGATGGGCGGCGAGGCGCTGGCACCGAAAGGCGACGGAACGCTCGCCGGTGCGGCCAAAGATCTCGTCGAGGCCGCACGCGCGGCCGGACGCCACAACGATCCTGTTGTCCGCCAACAGATTGTCAAAATTCTCTCGTGGCGTCTGAGCAACACCTGGACCGGGCAGCGGGCGCTCGTCGAGGCCTTCCGGGGATCCTTGGCTCTGGCCAACGTCGGAAAACTGGCCATGTCGCGCATCCTGCACAGCGCCGCCGACCTCGAATACCGACTGCAGGGCCGAAAGTCCCTGATCTACGACTACAGCCGCCCGCAGGATTACCCCGTCGATCACGCTCTGATGTTTGCGTTCATCAATTCCATCGGCGGTGGCTCCGACCAGATCCAACGCAACATCATCAGCGAGCGAGTCCTTGGACTGCCTAAGGGGTTTGAACCCGACAAGGGTGTCCCGTTCCGCGAAATCCGCAAGGGCGGCACCGCCCAGAGCGCACACTGATCCCAGGAAAGACACGATGATCAAAGACTTCACCGACGAACAGCGCGAACTGCGTAACACCGTCCGCCGTTATCTCGACGAGCACTCCACCGAAGCCGATGTCCGCGCGCACATGGACACCGAACGGGGCTACGACCCACAAGTATGGAGCACTCTCGCCGCTCAGCTCGGTGTGCACGGACTGGCCATTCCCGAGCAATACGGCGGTCAAGGTTTCAGCTGGATCGAACTGGGAATCGTCATCGAAGAAATGGGCCGGGCTCTGCTGTGCGCACCCTTCTTCTCGTCGATTGTCCTCGCCGCCACGGTGATCCTCGAATGCGGCGACCACGAGGCCAAGCGACGTCTGCTTCCCGGCATCGCCGACGGCTCGACGATCGCCACCGTAGCGCTGCCCGGTGAGGGCACCGCCGTTGAAGCCGCCCGGAAGGGAGACACGTGGTCGCTGACCGGCAACGCCGCCCTCGTGCTTGACGGACATGTGGCCGACCTGATCCTCATACCCGCCACCACCAGCGACGGGTTGCGACTGTTCACCGTCGATGGCTCCGCCGCTGGGTGCACTGCCACCGCTGTGCCGACGTTGGATCAGACCCGCAAGCTCGCTGACCTGACCTTAGAGGCTGTCCAAGCAACGCCACTGGGTGACGGACCGGCCGAGCCCGTGCTGGCCCGTGCCGGCGACTTCGCAGTTGTTGCTCTGGCTCTTGAACAGGTCGGCGGAGCGCATGCGGCGCTGGATATTTCGGTTGACTACCTCAAGACCCGGGTGCAGTTCGGGCAGCCCATCGGCTCGTTCCAGGCCCTCAAGCACATGGCAGCCGACGTCTTCGTCGAGGTCGAAACTGCACGCTCAGCGGCGTATTACGCGCTGTTTGCCTTGGCTGAAGGCAACGAGGAGATACCGGCTGCCGCTGCGCTAGCCGCTGCCTACTGCAGCGACGCATTCGTCTCCACCGCCCACCAGATGATCCAATTCCACGGCGGCATGGGCTTTACCTGGGAACTGCCGGCACACCTGTACTTCAAACGTGCCCGATCCAGTCAACTGCTGCTCGGGGATCCCGACCAACACCGTGAGCGGCTGGCCCAACTCATCGGACTCTGACAAACCCGAGCGCAGGTGAATCGCCAGCTGTCGCTGCGGTCAGTCGGGTGTGAGGGCAGGTAAGCCCGAAGCCGGTACCTGGACTCCAAAGGACCGGCCGATGAACGGGACGACCGATCGCGCGAGGTACGTGCGGACCATGCTCGGCTCAGTCTCGGGCCCGTCAAAAACGGAGACTCCGATCAAGCCCTGGACAATCCGCGCGTCGTCAACAGGGTTATCGGTCGCGATAACGCCCAGACGGCGTCCTTCCTTGAGAATCTCGACCAAGGGTGCGGTAATCGCTACCATGCATCGTTCGAACTGCTCGGCATGCGAGGTGCGTAAATTGCGCACTGTCGAAGCGAACAACGCTGCTGATTTGGCGAAGTCATCATCGAAGCTCCACGCAACCAACGCATTGACGTATTGCCAGAAGCGATCCTCGACCGGCGCAGCCACGTCGATGATTCTGTCTACCTCGTTCGCAATCCGCAGCAGGTCCCGCTCTAACAACGCCGCGAGCAAATCGTCCTTCGTCTCGAACTGACGGTAGAAACTACGGGTCGACAAGCGTGCTTGGCGGAGCACGCTTTCGACCTTGAATCCCCACCATCCGCTACGCGCTAACACCTCCGCCGCAGCAGTGATGAGAGCATCGCGTTCGAGCTCGGCCTGTTGGCCCGGGGCCTCGATTTCTGCGTCGACCTGCGGCCCGTCGTTCATTGGATCCAAGCCGTTGCACCACCCTATCCAGCCATCGTGGCCTGGATCACTGTAGTGGTTGCAGCTGGGTGGCCGTGTCCAACGCGATGTCGACATGGAGGTCGACGGCCTAAATCGGCAATCTGAACACCTCGCGGCGACCTCACGGCACTATTGACAGGCGGCAAGTTCCGCGTTTACCGTGGGGCAAACCTACGGGACCGTAGGTTATGGCGGGGGGCCAATCGACGCCCACGTCGATCCGGGATGGAGCAAAGCATGACCAATGTCCAGACGGCGCTGCTGCATGAGCTGGAGCCGATCGTCGAGCAGAACCTGAACCGCCACCTCAAGGCGGCCAAGCCGTGGCTCCCGCACGACTACGTGCCGTGGAGCAAGGGCCGCGACTTCGCCTTCCTGGGCGGGGAGGACTGGGTACCCGAGGACTCGCCGCTGGACCCGGTCGCCAAGGCCGCCATGCTGGTCAACCTCCTGACCGAGGACAACCTGCCGTCCTACCACCGGGAGATCGCCACCACGTTCAGCCGGGACGGTGCCTGGGGCACCTGGGTGGGCACGTGGACCGCCGAGGAAGGCCGCCACGCCATCGCGATGCGCGACTACCTGATCGTCACCCGCGGCATCGACCCGGTGAACCTCGAGCAGATGCGGATGCAGCACACCATCGCCGGCTACGACGCCGGCGGCAAGTCGGCGTTGCGGGTGTTGGCGTACGTCTCTTTCCAGGAGCTCGCCACCCGGGTGTCGCACCGCAACACCGGTAAGGCGTCGGGCTGCCCCATCGCCGACCAGTTGCTGGCGCGGGTAGCCCTTGACGAGAACCTGCACATGGTGTTCTACCGCAACCTGATGCAGGCCGCGCTGGACATCTCGCCCGACGACGCGATGTGCGCGATCCGTGACGAGGTGCTCGGCTTCGCGATGCCCGGCATGGGTATGCCCGGCTTCCAGGAGAACGCCCTCTTGATCGCCAAGGCTGGCATCTACGACCTGCGCATCCACCACGACGACGTCATCCAGCCGGTGCTGCGGTTCTGGAAGATCAACGAGCGCAACGACTTCGGCCCCAAGGGTGAAGAGGCGCGTGAGCAGGTCATCGGCTTCATGAAGATGGTCGACGAGCGGGCCAAGTACTACGAGGAGAAGGCCAAGGCGCGCGAGAGCGTGCTGAGCTCCTAACTCACCGTCAGGTAGATCAGGACGGCGTTCAGCGCCGCGATGACGATCGTGACGGTCCAGCCGAGCGCTGTGGTCAGCGGCCGGTTGGCGTCGTCACCCATCAGTTCCCGGTTGCCGGTCAGATGGACCAGCGGCACCAGCGCGAACGGGATGCCGAACGACAGCACCACTTGGGAGATCACCAGTGCCCGGGTGGGGTCGATACCGGTCGCCAGGATCGCCAACGCCGGAAGCAGGGTGATCAGCCGGCGCGTCAGCATCGGGACCGACACCCGCAGTAGGCCTGCCATGATCATTGCGCCGGCGTGGGCACCCACCGAGGTCGAGGCCAGGCCGGAGGCCAGTAGACCGATCGCGAACAGCAGTGCGATGGTCGGACCCAATGCATCGCCGATCGCCGCGTGTGCGCCCTCGATCGAGTCGGTGCCGTCGTGGCCGGCCAGGTGCGCCGCGGCCACCACCAGCATGGACAGGTTCACCGCACCGGCCACCAGCATGGCCAGACCGACGTCCCAGCGGGTCACCCGCAGCAGCCGGTTCAGGGCCGGGCCGGGCGTGGGTCGCCCGTGGCGGTCTCGGGCCAGGCCGGAGTGCAGGTACACCGCGTGCGGCATGACGGTGGCACCCAGGATCGCCGTGGTCAGCAGCACACTCTCGGCGCCGTCGAACCGCGGCAGCAGGCCGCCGGCGACGTGGGCGATTGGCGGTGGCTCGACCACCAGGCTGGCCAGGAACCCGATCGCGATGATCGCCAGCAGGCCGGTCGCGGTCCGCTCGAAGGCCCGCGGCCCGCGGCGGTCGCCGATCAGCAACAGGCCGATCGACACCACCCCGGTGATGAGCCCGCCGAGCACCAGGGGCAGGCCGAAGATCAGCCTCAAGGCGATGGCACCGCCCACCACCTCGGCGAGATCGGTTGCCACAGCCACCAATTCAGCTTGCAGCCAGTAGGCGATCCGGGTCGGCCGGTGGGTCCTGGCGCCGACCACCTCGGGCAGCGACAACCCCGTCACCAGGCCCAGCTTGGCGGCGAGGTACTGCACCAGGCCGGCCATCACGTTGGCGCCGACGATCACCCAGACCAGCAGGTAGCCGAACTTGGCACCGGCGCTGACGTTGGCGGCGACATTGCCCGGGTCGACGTAGGCGATGGCGGCGACGAATGCGGGGCCGAGCAGATACCAGCCGCGCCTACCCGACGTGTCCCCGTGTGTCATCGGGGTCGAGCGTAAAGCCCCCGCCCGGTGATCAGCGGCAGGTCCAGGGTGGTCCGGATACCGGGTTGTGCCGCGACGACCGCCGGAATCGCGTTGACCACCCGCATCGCGGTGGCCACCAGGCCGGCATGGTTGTGGTCGCCGTTCGGGCTCGACAGGCGCAGGTCCAGCGAATACGACGGTTCGCCGGTCACCACGACCCGGTAGGAGCCGCCGGGCTGGGCCGGTTGCGGCCACTCGGGGCACAGGTCGTCACGAAGTCGGGTCACGTGTTCGAGCACCACGGCCGGTTGCCCGTCGAGCATGCCGCGCACCTCGAAATGCAGTGCCGCGGCAGTGCCTTCGGGGATGTGGCCGGACGCGATGTCGAAGTCCTCGGGCGCCGGCTCGCGCTCGTAGATCTCGACGACCTCGTCCAACTCGATGCCCAGCCCGGCCGCCAGTTGGCGCACCACCGAGCCCCAGGCCAGGCTGAGCACGCCGGGCTGCAGCAGCATCGGGATCTCGTCGATGGGCTTGCCGAACCCCATCACGTCGAACATGACGGCCGCGCTGTCATAGGTGGCGTAGTCGACGATCTCCATGCAGCGGATCTGCTGGATGCTCTGGCAGTTGCCGGCCAAGGCCAGCGGCAACAGGTCGTTGGCGAAGCCCGGGTCGATGCCATTGATGAATAAGCTTGAACGGCCCTCCCGTGCAGCATCTTCGATCGGGGACAGCATTTCCGGCGGGAGCACCTGCCACGGGTATTGCAGGAACACCGCGCTGCTGCCGACCACGTTGACGCCGGCGGCCAGGATGCGCCGGAAATCCTCCAGCGCCTCCATCAGCCGGTTGTCGGCCAGGGTGGTGTAGACCACGCAGTCGGGCTGGGTTGCCAGCACCGCATCCAGGTCGGTCGTGGCCGTTATTCCGGTCGAGACGTCAAGCCCGGCAAGCTGTCCGGCGTCCTTGCCGGCCTTGGCGTCCGAGGACACCCACACGGCGGTGAGTTCGTAGTCGGGGTTGGTGATCAGCGCCTTGAGGGCGTGGACGCCGACGTTTCCGGTACCGATCTGGGCGACGCGAATTGCCATGGTGTCCTTTACAGGTCGGGGATGGGCAGATCGAGATTCGGGAACGTGATGCCCCCGTCGACTTCGAGTACCTTGCCGGTCAGGTAGCTGCCGGCCGGTGAGGCCAAATAGACTGCCGCGGCGGCGATGTCGTCCGGCTCGCCGAGCCGGCGCAGCGGAGTCACCTTCTCCATGGGGGCGCGCAGTTCGTCGTTGGACGCCACCACATCGAGCGCTGAGGTGAGGATGGATCCCGGCGCGATCGCGTTGACCCGGATTCGCGGGCACAGGTCCATCGCGGCGAGTCGGGTGTAGTGGGCGAGTGCGCCTTTGGCGGTGCCGTAGGCGGCGAATCCGCGCCCGGCCAGGCGTCCCATGGTCGAGGTGATGTTGATGATCGAGCCGCCACCGGAGTGCTCCAGCATCAACGGCACCGCGGCGGTGGTCAGTGCGTGCGCGGTACCGACGTTGAAGGTGAATGCGTCTTTGAGGTCTTTGGTCGAGGTGGTCAGCAGCGTGTTGGGCATGGTGCCGCCGACGTTGTTGACGACGATGTCGAGCCTGCCGAACGCGTCGACGGCCTCTTGTGCCAGCTTGGCGGTCTCTTCGGGATGGGCCAGATCGGCGACGACGATGTGGGCGCGTCGCCCGGCGGCTTCGACCTGTTCGGCGACGGTCTCTAGTTGGGATCGGGTGCGCGCGGCGATGACGACGTCGGCGCCGGCTTCGGCGAATGCCACCGCGGTTGCTGCGCCCAGGCCACGGCCTGCGCCGGTGACGACGGCGACGGAGTTGTCGAGTCGGAATTTATCGAGGATCACCGCGTCACCGTAACGTGATGATCCTTCGTTGTTAAGTGTCGACCGTCCGTACCTTCGGGCGGGTTACCGGCGGTGCGAGCTAGAGCTTCATCACCACGCTCTTGGTCTCGGTGTATGCGTGAGCGGCGGACTCTCCGAACTCGCGGCCCAGGCCGGACTGCTTGAATCCGCCGAAGGGTACCGAGTCGGCCATGTCCCCATAGGTGTTGACCCAGACGACACCACTGCGTATGGCTTCGGCCACCCGGTGTGCCCTGCTGACGTCGCGCGTCCAAATCCCTGCGCCCAGACCGTAATCGCTGTCGTTGGCCTGCTTCAGCGCGTCGCGCTCGTCGTCGAACGGGATAACCGTGATGACCGGGCCGAAAATCTCGTCCCGTGCGATCGTCATCGCGTTGGTGGCACCGCTGAATACGGTGGGCGGCACGAAATAGCCGCGCTCGCCCAACCGTGCGCCGCCGATCGCAAGCTCGGCGCCCTCGGCCTGTCCGCGTTCGATGTAATTGAGTACCCGGGCCAGTTGTTCATCGGAAACCAGCGGTCCGAGTTGGACGGCGGGATCGAAGCCGCTGCCCACCGTCATCTGTTGAGAGGCACCTACCAGCGCATCGACGACGGTGTCATGGATGGGGCGTTCGACGAACAGCCGGGTGCCCGCGAAGCAGATCTGCCCGGAGTTCGAGAACGCGCCCAGCAGGGCCCCCGGAATAGCCGCCTCCAGGTCGGCGTCGGCAAAAATGAGATTGGGACTCTTGCCGCCGAGCTCCAGTGTTACCCGCTTGAGCGTCTCGGCCGCTTTGGCTTGGATCCGTTTCCCCGTTGCGGTGGATCCGGTGAAGGCAATCTTGTCCACTTCGGGATGGGCTACCAGGGCTGCTCCTACGTCCCCCGGCCCGTGAATGATGTTGACGACTCCGTCCGGAATCCCCGCTTCCAAACACAGTTCGGCGATCAGTGCGCCCGCCAACGGAGTCTGCTCGGCGGGTTTGATGACGACCGTATTGCCGAACGCCAGAGCCGGAGCGATCTTGACGATCGGATTGGCGACCGGGGCGTTCCACGGTGTTATCCCCGCACACACCCCGATCGGTTGACGCAACGAGTAGCTGAACAGCGGCGGCGCCACCGGATTGACCTGTCCGTACAACTTGGTGGGCCAGCCGGCGAAATAGCGGAGCACACCTTCGGCTTTCGCCAGCTCCCACTCTGCGAAAGGCAGTGGCATGCCGTTCTCAAGCACATCCTGGTTGATGAAGTCTTGGGCATGGGCCGCGATCAGGTCGGCAAGCTTGTGGAGGGACGCTTCGCGCTGTGCGGGGGCCAACGTGCTCCAGCGGCCGTCATCGAAGGCGCGTCGGGCTGCGCTGACGGCGGCGTCGACTTCGTACTGACCCGCCTTTGCCACCGATCCGACGCACTCCTCGGTCGCCGGATTCAACACGTCGAAGGTCTCGCCGCTCGCTGACGCCACCAACTCGCCGCCAATGAGGTGCCGACCCGGCTGTTGGAGATATTTGGTTGTCGTGGGCGTTGAGGTCATCGTTGTGGTCATCACTGCACTCCTCCGCGAAAACTAAGTAGGGGATACTCTACATTGGTTGGGGTTGTTCGGGGACGAATGACCGGAATCCTTTGTCTGGCTTCGGGAGGTATCTGTGATCGGCGGAATCGGCACGGCCGTCAGTGACGAGACCAGCGATCCGGCGGTACTGCTGGAGCGACATAGCAACGTATTGGTGATCACTCTCAACCGTCCGGAGGCGCGCAATGCGGTCAACGGTGCGGTGAGCGCGGCCGTCGGTGACGCATTGCAGAGTGCGCAGCGCGACCTCGAGATCCGAGCGGTGGTCATCACCGGCAGCGGGGAGCGGTCCTTCTGCGCGGGCGCCGACCTGAAGGCCATTGCCCGCGGGGAGAACCTGTTGCATCCGGAGCATCCGGAATGGAGCTTCGCCGGGTATGTCAATCACTTCATCGACAAGCCGACTATTGCCGCCGTCAACGGCACGGCATTGGGTGGCGGCACTGAACTGGTCCTGGCCAGCGATTTAGCTATCGCCGATGAGCGTGCGACCTTCGGCCTACCCGAGGTCAAACGGGGTCTCATCGCCGGCGCCGGCGGAGCATTCCGCATCGTGGATCAACTGCCCCGCAAGGTCGCGTTGGCCGCGTTGTACACCGGCGAGCCGATGTCCGCGCAGGCTGCTGCCGAGTGGGGCCTGATCAACCAGGTGGTGCCCAACGGGACCGCCCTGCAGGCCGCATTGGCACTTGCCGCACGGATCGGGGGGAATGCGCCGTTGGCGGTCCGTGCCAGCAAACGAATCGCGTATGGAGCTGATGACGGTCGGGTCGCCGACGAGCAGCCATCCTGGGAGCGCACCGCGAGTGAGTCCGCTCGGGTGCGGGCCTCCGAGGACGCCAAGGAAGGGCCGCGGGCATTCGCCGAGAAGCGACCACCCGTGTGGCGCGCCAGGTAATGCGGGATACTGTACGGCGATGAGGAGGTACTCGTGGAAAAAGCTGTGATTGTCAGCGCGGCGCGCACCCCGATTGCGACCGCCCGTAAGGGCGCGCTGGCCGAGACGCCGGCGTACGAACTGGCGCAGGCGATTCTGGGCGCGTGTGTGGAGCGTGCGACTGTCGATCCCGCGCTCGTCGAGGATGTCATCTTTGCTGAATCGGAGTGGGGCGGAGGTGACCTCGCCCGCTACGCGGCGGTGGCTGCCGGGCTGACGGGCGCAGGAGGGCAGGCCGTCAACCGCCACTGCGCCGGAAGCCTGGCCGCCGTCGGCAATGCCGCGGCGTCGGTGCGGGCCGGAATGGATCGGATCGTCGTCGCCGGTGGGGTTCAGTCGACTTCGACCGCTCCGATCATGACGTGGCGGGTCCCGGGAACCGTTGATGATTACATCGAGGGTTGGCATCCCCCCGGTCACCCCGACCGTCCCGATGCACCCAACCGTGACATGACGATCACGGTCGGCTGGAACACCGCGCAGGAAGCGGGTATCAGTCGGGAGATGATGGACACCTGGTCGTTGCGTTCACACCAGCGTGCCGTCGCAGCGATTGACGCGGGGCGGTTCGCGGACGAGATCGTGACTGTCGACGCGCGGCAAAGGGACGGCAGTACAGTTCCTTTCGCGATCGACGAGCATCCTCGGCGGGAGAGCAGCTACGAAAAGCTGGCTGCGTTGAAACCGTTGCATCCGGAGATTCCCGGCTTTTCGATCACGGCCGGAAATTCCAGTGGTGTCAACGACGCCGCATCGGCTTTGATGATCGCGGCGTCCAGTGCGGTCCGCGATCACGGCCTCACACCGCTGGCGACGGTTCGGTCCTGGGCGGCGGTGGGTGTCGATCCGGCCCGAACCGGTCTGTCGGTGCTGGACGCGATTCCGAAGGCCCTGGATCGTGCCGGGATCAACATCGACGACGTCGCCCTGTGGGAGATCAACGAAGCGTTCGCGTCTGTTCCGATCGCCGCCGTGCATAAGTTCGACCTCGACGAGGACAACGTCAATATTTACGGAAGTGGTTGCAGTCTGGGGCATCCCGTTGCGGCCACCGGAACTCGGATGTTGAGCACGCTCATCTATGAACTGCGGCGACGTAACGGCGGGATCGGGGTTGCGACGATGTGCGCCGGCGGCGGGCAGGGTGGCGCTGTCGTCATTGAGGTGGCGTGATCTCCCACTGCGCCAGCACGGTTCGGAGCGCGGTCACCAGGGACAGTGGCTGGTCCAGCATCGGATGATGACCGGTGTCGGGAAGGTCCACGACCGGCCCGCGATGGCCCAGCAGCGCTTTCACCTCCTCGCGCATCGTGACAGGGACCAGTCCCTGTTCGGCGCGTAGGAAGGCTACCCGGCCGCTGATGTGTGGTAGGTGATCGGCAAGGGTGAGTTCTTCCGGCCAACCCTCGTCAAAGAACGAATCATCGAAGAGCGCCGGGTCGAATTTCCACTGCCAACCATCGTCGGTCTGACGAATCGACTCCGCGGCGACGTGTTCGGCGATGTAGGGCAGCAGCACCGCCTGCTCGGGAACCGTGGTGAACCGAGACAGGATGGTTTCGCGAGACTCATACACTGACGCTCGACCCCGGCCGCGAAATCGTGACCGCTCATCCGGTTCGTCGCGCAACGTCGAATCGATGATGACGATCCCCGCCAGTTGATCCCCGAAATGCAATGCCGTCGTGGCCGTGACCCAGCCACCCATGCTGTGCCCGATCACGGTGGGTTTCCCTGAGATCCCTGCGGCGGCCGCGGCGCCCAGTACTTCTGCCGCCCACGCCGTGAGGCCGTACCGGGGCCGACGGTCGCTGTCGCCATGTCCGGTCAGATCCAAGGCGACGACGCGATAGGAGCCGGCGAGCAGCGGGGCGATGTGGTCCCACCAGCCGGAGTGTGCGCTACCTCCGTGGACCAAGACCAGTCCTGGGTTCTCAACCCGGCCCCAACAGCGCAGATGTATCCGATGGCCGTCAACTACAGCATCGCGGTGCTCGGGTGTGTCGTTGAGCGCTGAGTGGAACCACGCCGGAGCAGCAGCACACGTACAGGATGCTGATGACGCCACAAGTCGGCCCCTTTCCCCGATGAAATCAACCGAGTTCTATAGTACAGTATCCTGTACTCGCACGTCGCGCTTTATCGATCGTGTATCCGGAGAGGGGAAGGCTATGCCAGTGAATGGTGTGGGCGACGCCGGCCATGTCGTCGGCTTGACCGGGTCCTGCCCGTTGGATGGCCTGTTCGTGGTTGACCTGTCCGCGGGTATCGCGGGCGGTTACGCCACCAAGCTCCTTGCCGATGCGGGCGCGGAAGTACTCAAGGTGGAGCCGGATTCCGGTGACCCGCTGCGGAGGTGGTCGGTGGGTGGTGGCCGCCAGGACGGAGACGACGGCGCACTCTTTCAGTTTCTGGCAGCCTCCAAGCGCAGCGCCGTGGTCGATCTCGACTATCCGGCTGACCGGGAGTTTCTGCGCAGCTTGGTGATGGCTGCCGATGCGGTCGTGTGGAGTCCCGACGGAGTAGCCGGAGTGACTGCGGAATTTCAGCCGACCGCTCTTGCCGAGATAGCCCCTCACGCACCGATCGTCAGTATCACCCCGTTCGGTCTCAACGGTCCGTGGTCGCAGCGCTGCGCATCCGATGCCACCCTGCAGGCGTTGTCGGGTGGACTCGGTGTGCGCGGTACACCGTCGCGGGCGCCGGTACTGGTCGGGGGACGGCCGAGCGAATGGATCACCGGAATGTTCGCGGCGTTTGGGCTGCTCGCTTCTCGCTATCGCAGTGAGCGCACCGGTGTCGGTGAACTGGTCGATATTTCGGCGCTGGAAGCGATGACCCTGTCGTCAACGCCGTACGCATTCAGCTACAACGAAATCGCGGGTCGCCCCTGGCGGACGGAACGGACCGCAAACCTTCCTGATATCCACGCCACCGCGGACGGGTTCGTTGGCTTCATGGTGGTCACCGGACAACAGTGGCTGGACTTCGCCACCATGGTTGGGCGCGACGACTGGGCTGAGGATGCTTCATTGGGCCTGTTGGTCAATCGCCGTGCCCGCGCCGAGGAACTGCTCGCTCACATCGACAGCTGGACACGCGAGCGCACCACGGCCGAGATCGTGGAATTCGCCGGCCTGCTGCGAATTCCGGTCGCTGAAGTCGGCGATGGGCAGTCGGTACCCACACTCGAACACTTTGCGGAGCAAGGCTTCTACCGGCGTGATCCGAGCGGGAGCTTTCTACAGCCGGAGGTGCCCTACCGGCTGGGCGGCCGAGCGCAGCAACGCCTCCCCGAACCGGCCCCCGTCCTGGGCGAGGCGACGTACCACTATCTGGACCGCATCGCCAATGGCGAGTTGCCCCCCAAAACAGCTCCCGCGACTACCAGTGACGGTGGGCTGCCGTTCGAGGGGCTTCGGGTGGCCGACTTCACCGCTTTCTGGGCCGGACCGATCGCGGGACAGTGCCTGGCGATGTTGGGGGCGGACGTGATTCACGTCGAGTCCACGCAACGTCCGGACGGGATGCGTTTCAATACCGTGAAGTTGCTGCACGATGACGACTGGTGGGAATGGGCACCGTTGTTCGCCGGGCCCAATACCAACAAGCGCGACGTGACTGTGGACATGTCTGTTGAGAGCGGTCGCGACTTGGCCCGTCGGCTGATCGCTCGCTGCGACGTCGTCGTGGAGAACTACAGCCCGCGGGTTTTCGACCAGTGGGGTTTTGATGAAGCGAGCCTGTTGGAGCTGCGGCCCGACCTGGTGGTGGTGCGAATGCCCGCATTCGGGCTCACCGGACCGTCGCGCGAGCGGGTCGGCTTCGCGCAAACCATGGAGCAACTGTCCGGGCTGGCCTTCGTCACCGGCTACGAGGACGGGCCGCCGGAGACGCCCAACGGGATCTGCGACCCGATCGCCGGGGTGCACGCGGCGATCGCGGTGCTGCTGGGTCTGGAACACCGGCGCCGTACCGGCAGTGGCCTGCAGATCGAATCGATCATGATCGGCGGGGCGCTCAATGTGGCCGCCGAGCAGGTCATCGAATACTCCGCGTACGGCAATCTGGTGCAACGACAGGGCAACCGGTCGCCGTGGGCGGCACCGCAAGGCGTCTACCTGGCAGCCGATGTGGGCGTCGACGGGTCACGCGACTCCTGGGTGGTGATCGCCGCGGAATCCGATGCACAGTGGCGCGCATTGTTGACAGTGGTCGGAGCACCCGCTGAAGCGGGCATCAACTGGCTCGACTCCGACGCGGCGAGCCGGAGCCGAGTTCACGATCTGCTCGACCAGCACCTGGCGGATTGGTGCGCAGTCCGGTCCGCCGATGAGATCGTCAACAAACTGTGGTTGCGCGGAGTTCCCGCCGCCCCGGTGTTGCTTCCGCATGAACTGGACCGCGTCGACCAATTTGCCGCGCGCGAATTCATCGAAGAGGTGGCGCATCCGATCACCGGCACCAATCGTCACATCGGGTTCCCGGCCCGGTTCTCCGCGGGTCCCCGCCGGATTCATCGCCATCCCGCCCCGACACTCGGCCAACACAACCGCGACGTGCTCTGCGGTCTCCTCGGGCTCAGCGATGACGACTACGCCAAGCTCGTCGACACCGCCGTGGTCGGCGCTCGCCCCGCCGGTGGGCGGGGCTGGTAAATCAACCGCTCGCCGACTCCACAGGAGGAACTGCATGGCACTGGCTATCACCGACGAACACGAGGCGCTGACCGAGGTCGTCCAGTCGTTCGTCGCCAAACACGACACACGTGCGGTCGCGCGACAACTGCTTGACGCCCCATCTGAGACTTGCCCGGACTTCTGGCCGGACATCGTCAACCTCGGCTGGTTGGGCCTACATCTGCCGGAAGATTGCGGCGGGCAGGGCTTCGGTCTGCCTGAGTTGGCGGTAATCCTCGAACAGCTGGCCCGATCGGTCACCCCCGGGCCCTACCTGCCGACGGTGCTGGCCAGCGCAGTGCTGGCGCAACTGGGTGCGGCGCCGGAGCTGGTCGGCAAGTTGGCAGATGGAACCTGCACTGCCGCAGTTGGATTCGGTGATGGGCTGCGTCGATCAGAGTCGTCGGTGAGTGGTACGGTGCCCGCGGTACTCGGCGCGGAATTGGCGGATGTGCTGCTGTTGGTGGTCGGTGACGACGCGGTGGTCGTCGAGGCCGGCGCCAAGGGTGTGGTGATCTGTCACGGCACGGACCTTGATCCGACCCGGCGAGCTCCCGCGGTGTCGTTGGCCGAGGTTCCGGTCGATGTCCTGCTGTCGGGCGGGGCGCGTCACGTGATTACCGTGGCGCGCTTGCTGTTAGCGGCGGAAGCAACCGGCCTTGCGTCTGCGTGCACCGACATGGCAGTGCAATATGCCAAGCAGCGAGAGCAGTTCGGACGTGTCATCGGATCGTTCCAAGCCATCAAACACCTTGCCGCCGACATGTTGGTGAGCACTGAGATGGCTACCGCAGCGGTGTGGGACGCCGTGCGATGCGACCCCACGGAGCCGGCAATGGAACTGGCCGCCGCGGTCGCGGCCGTGCAGGCGATGCCCGCCGCTGTCGTCAACGCCCAGCGTTGCATCCAGGTGCACGGCGGAATCGGCTTCACCTGGGAACACGATGCCGGGCTGTACCTGCGACGGGCGTCGGCATTATCAGCACTGCTGTCAGCGCTCGGCGACGCCGAGATGGAAGTGGCCGAACGCACCGCCGACGGTGTCACCCGGCACTACGGGATCGAGTTGCCCGAGGACGCCGAACGGTTCCGCGCCGAGGCCGCCGAGGCCGCCGCTCATGTGGCTGGGCTCCCGATCACTGAGCGGCGGCGGTACCTCGCCGAAACCGGATACCTCAGCCCGCACTGGCCATCGCCGTGGGGGCGGGGAGCCGACCCGGCCGAACAGCTGGTCATCGAGGATGAGTTCCGCGGTGTTGAGGTTCCGAATTTGGGGATCACCGGGTGGAACATCCTGACCGTCATCCAGGCGGGTACCGACGAACAGCAGAACCGATGGGTGCCGGCGGCCTTGGCCGGCACCGAGAAGTGGTGCCAGCTGTTTTCGGAACCGGGCGCCGGTTCTGACGCCGCCGCGATCAAGACGAAGGGAATCCGTGCCGACGGCGGTTGGCTGGTGACCGGCCAGAAGGTGTGGACCAGCGGTGCGAAGGACTGCCGCTGGGGATTCGCCACCGTGCGTACCGACTCCTCCGGGTCGAAACACTCCGGCGTCACCATGATGACCATCGACATGACCGGTCCCGGCGTAGAAATTCGGCCGCTGCGCGAGCTGACCGGAGAGTCGCTGTTCAATGAGGTGTTCCTGGACGAGGTGTTTGTGCCGGACGCCGATGTGGTCGGACCGGTCGGTGAGGGCTGGGCGGTGGCCCGCGCCGTACTGGGAAATGAACGGATTTCGATCGGCGGTGGGGCGTCGCGGGTCGGCTTCACCGCTGATCAACTGCCCCCCCTGTTGTCCGTGCTCGGTCGCGATGACTCAGGAAGTCTGCGTACCGCAGGAGAATTGATCTCCGAGCAGCAAACTCTGCAGCTGCTCAACCTCCGCCAGGCCGCCCGCGCGGTCACCGGGGAGGGGCCGGGGCCCGAAGGCAACATCACCAAGTTGGTCAACGGTTTGCACATTCAGCGTGTCACTGAATTCGCGATGAAGGTGATCGGTGTCGAGGCGATCAACGGTGGTGACTTCACAGATCTGGTGCACGCTTACCTGCTGGGCCGGTGTTACACGATCGCCGGCGGCACCACGGAGATCGTACGCAATCAGATCGCGGAGCGGCTCCTGCGGCTGCCACGTGAGTCGTTGTCGTCGTAATTCATTTCCCCAGAACCGGATTCAAGGAGGAAGTTATGTCCGTCGCCGAAACTGCGCACCAACCCAAGTGGGTCACCAACACCCGCCATGGTGAGATCCATCCGCTGCGTGTCGGCTTGGTGCAGGACTGGGCGCTGGGTCTGCAACCCACCCAGGACTACTACGACGCGGTCCGGCTCGGCCTCGACGAAGCCGTCGAGGACGGTTTGTTGGAACGCCCGGTCGAGCTGGAGATCAAAGAGGCGTGGGGACTACCCAACGGCACCGCCCACGACGTCCATCAGGCGTGGCGGGAGCTGGTGGATTCCGGGGTGCTGGCCGTCATCGGACCCAGCATGAGTGAAGACTCGGTGTCGTTGCGCGACACCATCGAAACACTCAAAGTACCCACTCTGACCTTGAGCGCCACTTTTGGATTCGGTGGCGAGTACTGCTTCCAAACCCCCAACGGCACCTTCGCCGACGAGACCCAAGTCGGCGTGGACTATCTGCGTCATATCGGAGTGTCCTCGATGGGTCTGGTCTACGACATGAACTTCATCGGCGAAGAGTACGGACGCTCGGCGTTGCACGCAGCACGTCGACGCAAGCTCACCGTCAGCAGTAGTCAGATGGTGCCGTCCTTTGCGACGCACGACATGCTGGTGGACTCACTGGGCAAGATTCGGCACTCCGGTGCGGAGGCCTTGATGTATGTCGGTGTGGGCGCCCTGCATCTTCAGTTGGCCAGTGCCTTGGCCGAACTCGACTGGAACCCGCCGAAGGTGACCGGCACCAGCTTCATCGGCAGTATCGAAGGGTTTGAGCGCAAACAGGACTTCGAGGGCTGGGTGGGCGTGGAACAGTTCGACGAACGCAACCCGGTGTTCGTAAAGTTGATGGATTCCTTCGAGCGCCGGTTCGGCAGACGGCCCGCCCACGGTTACACCGCGGTGGGTTACGACCAGGGCCGGCTGCTGGCCGAAGGTCTTGCCAACGCCAAGCCGACTTCACCTTCCGGGGTCAAGGCCGGGCTGGAGATGGTGCGGATGCTGCCCGCCGCAGCCGGCGCTCCGGGCACCGTGATGAGCCTGGCCCCGTACGACCACCGCGCCTACAAGGGCGACTATTTCGTGCTGCGGACCATCAAGAACGGGGAAAACGTGCTCGTCGGCAGTGCGACCGACTTCCTTCCCCGCGAGTGACGAACCGTCGAAACCGAATATCGAGTTAAGAGCACTGCACAACCGCAACTCCGAGGATAGCCCGAGGACAGACTTGCGGTAAACCCTAGTACAGGATACTGTACTCATACCACGGAGAAGGAGTAACGAATGACTTCCGAGCACGAATTCGATCTCATCAGCGTCGATGACCACATCATCGAGCCGGCTCACCTCTGGGTGGACCGGCTGCCGGCGAAATACCGCGAGATCGGCCCGCACGTCGAGGTCGAGGGGGACCGCGAGTACTGGGTGTACGAGGGGCGCCGCGGCGAGACGATGGGCCTCAACGCCGTGGCCGGCAAGGAGCGCACCGAGTACAGCCAGGAGCCGGCGCGGTTTTCGGACATGATCCCGGGCTGCTATGACCCCAAGGAGCGGGTTAAAGACATGGACCGCGATGGAGTCCGTGGCAGCCTGAGCTTCCCGAGCTACCCGCAGTTCTGCGGCCAGAAGTTCATGAAGGGCAAGGACAAGGTTCTCTCCGACCTTTGCGTGAAAGCCTGGAACGACTTCATCCTCGACGAGTGGTGCGCTGCCGGTCCGGACCGCTTCATCCCGATGATCATCGGCCAGTTGTGGGACCCCGAAATGTTTGCTGAGGAGGTTCGGCGCTGCGCGGCGAAGGGCGCCAAGGCGATCTCATTCAGTGAGAATCCGCACCTGCTGCGGCTGCCCTCGCTACACAGCGATCACTGGGATCCAGTGTGGCGCGCTGCCGTCGAGACCGACATGCCGATCTGCATGCACATCGGGTCGTCATCGACCGAACAGCACACCGCGCCCGATGCTCCATGGAGCATCGCCGCCGCACTGCAACCGCTCAACGCCCACATGGCGGCCACCGACATCATGTGGAGCCCGATCACGCACAAGTTCCCGGCCATCAAGTTCGTGATGTCCGAGGGTGGTATCGGGTGGCTTCCGTTCGCGCTTGAGCGTGCGGACTGGATCTGGGAGAAGCATGGCCACTGGGACAACCTGTCCGACACCCCACCGTCAGAGATCTTCAAACGCAACATCTGGGGCTGCTTCACCGGCGACCGCAGCGGAGTCGAGGCGCGTTACGCGATCGGGGTCGACAAAATCATGTGGGAGTCCGACTATCCGCACGTCGACTCCAGTTGGCCGAACAGTCAAGAGCACGTGCGCAAGAACATGGAAGGCGTGCCCAAAGACGAGGTTGACCTGATGACACACGGTAACGCAGAACGGGTATTCAACTTCCCCGGCTGAGATGATCTCCCAGCCCACGGTCGACTGGAAAGTGCAGCCCATGGCATCCGCCGGATTACCACATATTCGACACCTGCTCGGCTCGGAATGGACAACCACCGGGCCGGAGCTACTCGAACACATCTCTCCCTCGACGGGCCAAGTGCAGGCACGCTTCAGCGGCGCCGGTGCGGACGAGGTCGACCGCGCGGTGGCCGCCGCGCGGTCGGCTTTCGTCGAGTGGCGCAAGGTCGCTCCCGCCAAGCGGCGGCAGCTCCTGGAACGGCTGAGCGCACTGATCTTGGCCGCTCGCGACGAGCTGCGCGACATCGGTGTCGCTGAATGCGGAACGCCGGTGCGGCAAGGCGGCGGAGCGGTACTCGCGGCCCGCTACACCGCGTATTTCGCCGGGTGGGCCGACAAACTTGACGGCTTGGTCGCCCCGGTCGGTCACAACGCGTTGGACTATGTGCTGCCGCAGCCCTACGGCGTGGTAGCGGCGCTGATTCCGTGGAACGCCCCGGTGCCATCGCTGGGCATGAAACTCAGCCCCGCTTTGGCGATGGGCAACTGCGTCGTCCTGAAACCATCTCCGCTGGCACCCTTCGCCACCGTTCGATTCGTGGAACTGTGCCAGGAGGCCGGGTTTCCGCCCGGGGTGGTCAACCTGGTTCATGGTGGTGCCGATGCCGGCGAGCTGCTGGTCGGCCACCCCGGGGTGGACAAGATCACGTTCACCGGCGGTGTCGCCACAGGCCGGGCCGTAATGCGCACTGCGGCAGCTAATCTCACGCCGGTTACCCTCGAGCTCGGTGGCAAGGGGGCCCTGGTCGCGTTCGACGACGTCGATGCGGATCGGGTCGCGAGCGACGCGGTCGGCTACAGCGTCGGAACCCTGGCGGGCCAGGCATGCGCCCTGCCGACTCGGGTGATCGTGGAGCAGAGCAGGTACGAAGAAGTGGCTTCCGCGGTGGCGAAGCGGTTCGCCGAACTTCGGATGGGCGATCCCGCCGATGAGAGCGCCGATGTCGGGCCGCTGATCTCGGCCGATGCCCAGCGGCGCGTGGTCGGGATCATTGAGCATGCCCGAGAGCACGACAACGCCACGATCCTGATCGGGGGTGGCGCCGACGGCGGACCGTCGGGTAACGGCTTCTGGGTGGAACCGACCCTGGTCGCCGACGTCGCACCGGACGCTGCGGTGGTGCAGGGTGAGGTCTTCGGGCCGGTCGTCACCATCCAATCGTTCACCGACGAGGCCGAAGCGGTCGCGTTGGCCAACGGGACCGATTACGGGCTGTCGGCGTTTGTCTACACCGAGGATCTCAAGCGTGCCCATCGGGTCGCACGGGATCTCGAGGCGGGCTACGTCTCGGTCAACGGATTCGCCTACCTGCCACCGGAAACCCCCTTCGGAGGGTGGAAGTCGAGCGGATTCGGTCGCGAAGGTGGCCGAGCCGGTGTGGAGGACTTTGTGCAGACCAAAAACGTCTATATACCGATTGGGAATTGACGATGAGCAAGCCAGAAGTGCTAGTTGCCACCGACCGTTCTCCGGTCGTCCAATTCGACCACCATGATCCGGCATTGGTGCATGACCCGTGGCCGACTTACGCCAAGCTCCGAGAGGTCGGGCCGGTGACGTGGAGTGATGCGCACGGCGGCTTCTGGGCGGTGGCGGGATACGACGAGGTCTATACGGCGGCGCGCGACGATGAGACGTTCTGCTCCGGCGACGGTGTCACGATCCCACCGGAGCAGGCGGCCAAGGTCATTCCGATCACGGCGGACCCACCGGACCTCAGGGCCTACCGCGACATCCTCAGTCCGCTGTTCTCACCGGGTGCCGCCAAAGTGCGGAGAGACGAGATTTCCGCCCTGGTGCTCGAACGGATCAGAGCCGTCGGCGCGCAGGGCGGATGCGACCTGGTCGAGGACATCGCTACGCCCGTGCCGTCGATCATCACCATGCGTTTGCTCGGCATTCCGCAGGACGGCTGGCGTGACTACATGCACTGGTATCACGACAACAGCACCCGGCTTATGGTGATGAGCCCGGAGGAGAAGCGAGCTCATATTCAGACATTCTTCGTCCTCCGGTCCCAGATCGAGGAGGTTATCGCCGCACGTCGTTCCACGTCGAGCGAGGATTTGATCTCCGTTCTTGTCCGAGCTGAGTTTGATGGGCGCCTTCTGACCGATGAAGAGATCATCAATACCGTGTCCTTGGTTCTCGCCGGTGGCCTGGACACCACTGCCACCGCTATCGTGAACGCCCTGCTCTTTCTGGATGAACATCCCGAGGGTCGGGAGCGCTACGTGACGGATGACCAAGCACTCGACACTTTCCTGGAGGAGATGCTGCGATATGAGCCGCCCGTGCACTCGTTGGCGCGTCGTGCGACTTGCGACGTCGAACTGGGCGGGGCGCAGATCCGTGCGGGCGATCGTCTGCTGCTGCTCTGGGCGTCGGCCAACCGAGACGCCAAGGTGTTCGAAGATCCTGATGTCATGATCGCGGACCGCTTCCCGAACCGGCACATGGCATTTGGCATCGGTCAGCACCGTTGCATCGGCTCCAATCTGGCGCGTTTGCAGACTCGTCTGGTGGTCCAGGAGTTCTTGCGGCACTTCCCGGACTACCGGGTGAGTCGCGACGGGCTCGAACGTGCTGCGACGTTGAGCGTGGTTCGCGGATACCTTCGGGCGCCGGTGACCTTCACCCCGATCGGGATCACCTCTTGAACCGTACCGATGCCGAACGCGCTGCCCTGCGCGACGAGATCCGAACGTGGCTGGCCGAACACGTGCCTCGCGATTGGCGTGCCCGGATGCAGGGCGCATCGCGTGAGGATTACGTTGCGTTCCAAAAGACTTGGTTCGCCGCGCTGCGTGAACGGGGTTGGGCCGCGCCGCATTGGCCGGTTGAGGACGGCGGAGCGGGTTTCGACGTGCGCGACCAGGCCGCGTTCTACGCCGAGCTCGCCCACGTTGACGCGCCCAGGCTGTCGTTGTACTTCGTGGCGCTCAACCATGTCGCGGCGTCGCTGCGGTATGCCGGCACCGAGGAGCAACGACACCGCTTTCTGCCCGCCATCCTGGACGGGCAGGTGTGGTGTCAGGGCTTCTCCGAGCCGGAGGCGGGTTCGGATCTGGTGTCGTTGCGCACTCGGGCGGTCCGACGGGGCGACGAATATGTGGTGAACGGGCACAAGATCTGGTCGAGCCGCGCCGACAGTGCCGACTGGTGCCTGCTGCTGGCCCGGACCGATCCAGATGCCAAACCCCGCAACGGGCTGACGTATCTGCTGATGGACATGACGTCGCCCGGCATCACTGTTCGACCGATTCGCCAAAGCAGCGGCAGCGATGAGTTCTGTGAGATGTTCCTCGAGGACGTGGTGATCCCGGCCGAGAACCGCCTTGGTCCGGAAAATGAGGGTTGGGCGGTCGCCGGTGCGACTTTGTCCACCGAACGCGGCGCGACCATGGTGGAGTTGGCCGAACGGCTTGCCGTCCAGTTCGATGACCTGGTGGCGTTGGCCCGCCGCGCCACCGACGACGATGGCAACCCGGTATGTGTCGATTCGACTGTGCGCCAGCAGGTTGCAGCATGTGACGCCCGGGTGGCCGCGGTGCGCCGGCTCGCGGCCGAGGTCCTCGAACGTGCCGCGCTGGGGGCCGAACTTGGTGCCGAGAGTTCGGTCATCAAACTCGTGTACGCCGACGCCCTGCGTCAGGTGACCCGGTTGGGCACGATGCTGGAGGGAATGGCGACCCTGCGGTACGCAGCCCCAATTGCAGGTGCCGCGTGGGACGCCGGCTCCTGGCTCCTCGACTATATGGGCTCGTGGGCGTGGTCAATTGCCGGTGGCACCAATGAGATTCAACGCTCGATCGTCGGCGAGCGGATCCTCGGCCTGCCCCGTGAGCCCGCAGCGCGATAACGGTAACGGGAAGGTTCGATGATGGCCCAAAGCGACACAGAAGAACTACGCACCATGGTGCGCGAGGTTCTCGCCGAGATTTACACGCCGGAGGCGCTTCGCAGCGCCGTCGAAGGCGCTCAGGAACCGATCGAGCAGTTGTGGGACACCGCGGTCAAGCTGAGCTGGACCGGAATCGGCGTCGACGAACGGTTCGACGGCGCCGGCGGCGGGATTGACGACCTTGCGGTGCTGGCCGCGGAATTCGGCCGGACGCTCGCGCCGACGTCGGTGCTGGTGCATACCGGCGTGGTCATCCCGGCGGTCACGGCGCAGGCCGCGCCCGATCACGTCGGGAAACTCGTGGGACCGCTGGCTCGTGGTGAGCGGCGCGCAACCGCCGGGTGGGCAACCCGCGGCGGGGCATGGTCACCACAACGGCCTTCCGTTCGTGCCAAGTCGATCGACGGGGGAGTAGTGCTGACCGGCGAAGTCAGCTGGGTGCCGGACCTGGTGGATGCCGACGACCTGTTGTTGTTGGCAGGCCTTGAAGGCAGCGATGAAGTCCTTTTGTTGCTGGTGGACGTCACATCGCGCGATGTGCGGTCCATCGCTCAGCTGGATCTGACTCGACGCTACGGTTCCTGCACCTTCGATGGTTCCGAAGTCCCTGCCGAACGGGTGCTGGGCGTGCTTGACGACGTTGCTGTGCAACAGTTGGTGGCCAATGCGGCAACCTGGGTGGCAATCGACAGCGCGGCGGCCGCCGAAGCGGTCACTGCCGACGCCGTCACCCATGCGAAGTCGCGACACCAGTTCGGTCGAGCGATTGGGTCGTTTCAGGCTGTCAAACACACATTGGCTGAGATGTATTGCCACGCAAGGGAGGCGCGCGCTCTTGCCGAGGTTGCCATCGATGTCGCCGGTACGGCGGAGGCGTCACGGCTGGCGTCGTTGGCCAAGGCCCAGTGCGCTGACAGCTATGCCACGGTCGCCGGCGACGCGGTGCAGATGTTCGGCGGTATCGGATTCACCTGGGAACATCACGCACATCTGCACGTTCGCCGGGCACGCGCCAACCAGGCGCTCTACGGGTCCAGCAGCTGGCATCGTGAACGCGCGGCCCAGACCCTGCTCGGGAATACCGACCCGTAACCGTTGAGTCTGCGCGTGCCAGGCGTGCCAGGCGAACTTTGCCGTGGTGAGCGCAGGGTCAACGGGCGAAGCTCACATCGACCTCACCCGGACCGACCGTGGCGCCGTCGTCATCGGCGGTGCCGATGGTGAAGGTGACGATGCCGCGCTCGGCATCGGCGGCCTGTACCCGCCCGGAAACCACCGCGGTCGTTCCGACGGTGTTGAAGCGCGACATCCGAAACCCGCGAATCGCCACGATCCGCCCGGTGGATCCCGTCCAGTCGTCGATCGCGCGTTCCCACATGCCCATCAGGAAAAGGGTATTGGCGTATGCATCGGGTGCCCCGGTGTTGCGGGCGTAGTCGCGGTTGTGATGGATCGCGTTGAAATCCCGGTTGCCGCCGGCCACCATCACCAGCCGGTAGAGCGAGAGGGGAAACGCGACGGCCGGCAGCTCGGTCCCGACCGCTGCCTGCGAGACTGCGGTGATGTGCTGTGTCACTTCGGCTTCCTGCCTTCATCGGGGCCGAACGGGTTATAGGCATACGTTCCGGTGCGCATCACCGCGACGACGTCGCCTTGGTCACTGACGATTTCGGTTTCGGTGGTGCTGAACGCCCCCCGCCCGACCGCGGTCTCCTTGGGGACACACGACAGCAGTCGCCGACCCCGCAGGCCGAGTCGCTCGCCGACCACGACCGGCCGCAAGAAGTCGATGCTCATGTCGGTGGCGAAGAACCCCGATGTCGGTGGCGCCGGTCCCCGGTTGGGATTGTCGATGGGGGAGCGCAGCGGCTGGGCGTTCGCATCGGCGCCATCGAACAATGGTGCGTCGCCGGGCGACCACATCGGCGGGATCGTGAAGGACAACAGGCTGGAGACGGGCGCGACGAGGTCGGCATACCCGGCGGCCCGGGCCGTATCCGCGTCGCAATGGATTGCGGCGCCGATTTCCAGCGGTTCCAGAAAGCGCCGGATGGTGCCGGCCTCCACCCGGTCGGCGCCCCAGACGGTCGCTCCGTCGGATAGATCGCGGCCCACCAGAGCGATCATGTCCGCCCAGTCCGCGGTCCAGGAGTCGCTGTTCATCGCAGCACCCCGTCCTGCTGCAATTGCGCCACCTCGTCGGCGTCGAGGCCGAGTACCTGGGTCAGGACATAGTCGTTGTCCTGCCCGAAGGTGGGTGCCGCGCACCGCACCGAGCCAGGGGTGTCGGAGAGCAGGTAGCGGGGACCTTCCACCACGGTGTGGCCGAACAACGGGTGACTCACGCGCACGAAATGGCCCCGGTGCGCAATCTGTGGATCCTCGGCCAGATCGCGACTGCTCGCCGAGCGGTGTGCCGGCACCCCGGCCTGCTGCAAAAGTGTTTCCGCGGAGGCGATGTCGTTGGCGGCGGCCCATTGCGCGATCGCGGATTCGATCTCGGCGGCATGCGCAAGCCGCCCGTCGGCGCTGCGCAGCCGGTCGTCGTCACGCAGGTCGTGTCGGGAGATGGTCTCGGTGAGCGCGGCCCATTCGGCGTCGTCGGTGACCACGATCGCCACATAGCGGTCCTCGCCGGAATCCGCATCGGGCCGACACCGGAACACGCCGTGCGGCGCCAACTCCCGGTCAGCGTTGCCGAGCCGGGCCGCGACCATTCCGTTCGCCGCGCAATCGGCAACCTCGGGAGCCTGCAGCCAGATGCCTGCTTCGACTTGTGCGACGTCGAGGTAACAACCCTGGCCGGTGCGGTCCCGATGAGCCAACGCGGCCAGCAACGTGGACAACGACGCACGCGGCCCGACGTAGTCGGTGTAGGGGCCGAACGGTCCGATCGGGGCGCGGTCGGGCCAGCCGGTGAGGAACTGGTAACCCGACAGCGCCGCACCGACATTGCCGTAGCCGGCCAGTTGTGCGTGCGGCCCGAACTGGCCGTTGATGGACGTGCTGAGCATGACCAGGTCGGGATGGTTCCGGCTCAGCGTCTGGTAATCCAGGCCCCAGTGCGTCATCCGCCCAGGGGAGAAGGATTCGATCACGACGTCGGCCCAGTCCGCGAGCCGGTGGGCAACGGCGCGTCCCTGCTCGGTGCCAAGGTTCAGCGTCATGCCCAGCTTGCCCGCGTTGCAGGTCCCGTACAGCGCCGAACTCTCCGGACCGATCTGGCCGTTGACGAACGGTTGCATGAACCGGGCGGTCTCGATTCGCCCGGCCGATTCGACACGGATGACGGTGGCACCGAAGTCGGCCAGTGCGCGACCGATTAGCGGCCCGGCGACCACCCAGCTGAAATCGACCACTTTGAGTCCTTCCAGCGGAGCGGAGCCCGGCTGAAATGCGGTGCCCGCCACCGGTGGCCGGGTGCCCAGCCATTCCTCGAGCACTTCTTGTTGGTGCTCACCGACTCCCGGTGCTCGTCGACGCACCGACACTGCGTCGGGCACCGATGTGTGGGCGAATGGACCGGGCAGTCGTACCGCGTTGTCGCCCGCACCGACGGTGACGAAGAAATCCCGGGCGGCGAGTTGTGGACTGGCGAGGATGTCTCCGATGTCGCAGATCGGCACGCACAGCAGCTTGCGTGCGATCGCCGCGTCGAGCACCTCGGCCTTGGTGCGGGTGGCAAGGAAGTCCTTGATCACCGCGCGCAGCCGCGTGCTGTCGGCATCGGAGAACTCGCCGGAGGCGATCTGCTCTGGGAGGGCGCGGAAATCCAGCTTCCGGAAGTCGTCGACCGGCGCCCCCTCATCGGCCAGCCAGGCGATGAAGTCATTGGTGAAGGCGCCCGACGCCGGGCCGATGCCGATGTGGAATTCGATCATGCCGTCGCGGCAGGTCCACTTCTTCAGGGTGGGATCGGTGTTCGCGCCGCTGCCCGACTGGTCGATGCGGGGCGCCTCCAGCACGTGCCCCTTGGTCATGTCGCGGGGCACATCGCCGACGCTGTAGGTCAGCGCGTGCCCGAGGGTCGCCGTCGTCAAGCTGGTCTGTACGGCGACGTCGACCAACTGTCCGCGCCCGGTTCGGCGTCGAGCCGCCAACGCCAGCTGGGCTCCCGCGGCCGCATCCAGGCTGGCATGTAAATAGGCCTGCGGCAACGAGATCCGCAGTGGCGGCCGGTCGCCGTCACGGTGCTCGTCCAGCGGACCTCCGGCCGCCCAGGCCACCAGGTCGGGTGCTTTCAGATGCGCCTTGGGGCCGGTGCGGCCGAACGCCGTGATCGACACGTACACCAGCCCGGGGTTGACCGCCTGCAGGTCGGCGAAGTCCAAACCGCGGTCCGCCAACACGCCCGGATCGGCGGATTCGATCAGCACATCGGCGACACCGGCGAGGCTGCGAATGAGCTCCGCACCGTGCTCGGTAGCGAGGTCGGCGACGATTCCGCGCTTATTAGCCGCGTACGTCTGCCACACATATGAGCTACGGGTCGTGTCCCCCGGCGGGAGTGGCTTGCGGTGTCGGGCACTGCTGCCGTTGACCGGCTCGACCTGCACCACGTCGGCCCCCAGATCGGCCAGGACCCGGCCCGCCAGCAGGCCCCGTTCATCGGTCAGGTCCAGCACCCGTACACCGTCAAGAAACATGCACACCCCTACCGATCGACTTACTAAACGGTACCGTACGGGAATAATAGGACTTTGGACGAGTGATGCAGCTGCCGAAGCGGATAGAGGGGCTTGCCACCGTGCGGCCGGCCGTAATATCGTCTCTCACGTAATTAACTGCAATATATGCAGATAATTATTTTCAGAGAGGGCGTCGATGATGACGATGACGAACAACCTGCCGCGTCGCGGCGACTTCGATCACCAACCGCTGGTCGGGTTCTTCCGCCCGGAGGCTGATCAACATCTGTTGCATCAGGGCTACTTCGGCTTGGTGCTGGAGGGCACGTACTTCTACGGCATCATGCACACCGAGGACGGCGAGGAGTTCGCGTTCATCCGCAAGGCCGTCACGTACACGACCCGCGACATCTCGATCATGGCCGCCGACGAGACCGGGTTGCGCGTGCATCCTGCCAGTGCCCAGGGAGCGAAGGGCTGCAAGGTTGAACGCCACCTGGTGGACGGGCGGGAGACGTTCGTCGGCGGGTCGTCGCGGGGCGCGAACTTCGAGGTGCGACTGGGCGACGACGACTTCCTGTGGCGGGAGCAGGGCAGCGAGGGATCGCTGCTGGATATCTCCGGCACCTCCGCCGCACCCGGCTTCCAGGTGTACGTCCCGTGGCGTACCGAGCCGGGGGAGGGTGGCGTACCCGGTGAGGTCGGTGCGTGCTTCTACACCTCCACTCCCTACCTCGCCGAGGGCACCATGCTCGGCAAGCCCGTCACCGGGTTCTTCGCCGTGGACCACAGCTATCTGCCGAACGGCGTGGGGTGGAACAACAGTGCGATCTGGATGCGGCTACAGGGCGGCTGGAATGTATTCGCCAACGAGTACGAAGACGGCTCGATCGAGTGGGGCCACATGAGCATCGGCAAAGACCGCTTCCGGTTCGTCGCCGTAACCTCCGCGGACTCCGTGCTGGTGAACTCCTCGTCCGTCGAGGACAAGATCGAATGGCGCGATGACGAGTTCGTCGACCGGATCACCTTCGACGTCGGCGATGGCAAACCCTGGGAGTTTGTCACCGACCCGAACGGCAAGATGGTCGACTTCTCGGCCGCGCGTCCGGGCTGGTCCGGGCACACCGGTGTGATCCGGCGCGTCGGCGAAACCCGTGCACTCAAACGGCATTGGGCTTGGCAGGAAGTCTTTCCGAGCCGCGTCTAGCACCGGTCCGGAACCACTTCAGACCATCTTCCGGAGGAATTGGGCATGCGAGTACTCGTCACCGGAGCCAGCGGAGTCTTCGGTCGCGTGATCTGCCGCGACCTGGTGCGGCAGGGTGCAGACGTGGTGGCGCTCGCTCGGCGGACCGTTGACCTTCCCGGCGTGAGTTCGATCAGCGGGGACATCCGTGACGCCGAGGTGGTCGAACGGGCCATGCGCGACTGCGACAGCGTCGTGCATCTGGCATTTCTGCTCGCACCGCTGAGGTCATCGACCGGCGTCGAGGACATCAACATCGGCGGCATGCGAAACGTGCTGCGCGCCATGGAATCCACTGGAGCCGGGCATCTCGTCTTCACCTCGTCGACCCTCGCCTACGGGCCCTGGCCGGACAATCCGGAGGTCATCCCCGAGGAGCACCCGCTTCGCCCGCACCCCGACGTGCTCTACGCCAGGCACAAGGCGATCTGCGAGGAGCTGATCCACAAGTCTGGAGTGCCCGCCGTCATCACGCGCACGTGTGTGGTGGCCGGCCGGGACATGGACAACTACGAGTTCCGCTTCCTCGCACACCCGATGCTGGTCGCGCCGACGGGTGCGATGAAGGCCTGGCAGTTCGTTCACACCGACGACGTCGGCCGCTTCCACGCCCAGGCAGCGCTGGGAACGCGCACGGGCACTGTGAACGTGGGGCCGCTGGATACCGGCATCGAGATCGACGAGATTGCCGAGATCCTCGGAAAACCCCTCATCCGCCTGCCCTTCAAGGCCCTTCGTGCCGGAGCCGGCGCCGCCTGGCGCGCCGATCTGCTCGAACTCAGCCCGGCGGATCTCGACGGCTTCCGCTACATGCCCACTCTCGACACCAGTCGCCTGGTCAACGAGTGGGGATACAAACCCGTGTACGACTCGCGCGCGGCCCTCGCCGACGCACGCGCCGGAGTCAGGGCCGTCACCTATCTGGGAACGGCCAAGGTGCCCACCCCCTGGCGCACACCGGCACCCGACCATCGGTGGACCCGCGGTCACCTTCCGCCCGCGGACCATCGCGTCGATCCAGCACCGCCCGGCATGCGCGGTGAGTTCGACGACTACGTCGACGATCGCTACCCCACCTTGACCACGGCCAATGTGGGAGAGGCGTTCGGCGGAACGCTGACGCCGATGTCGCTGCTGGTCGGCAGGGACGCACTGCGCCTCGCCGGCTCGATCCAGGTCGAGGTGCTGGGCATGCGTGACCCGGACGTCGTCGATGCTCAGCGCACGCTGAACATCGCCTCGGTTGGTCACCGGCTCTACACCAACCTGTCTGTCGTGCACGCGATGGCCGCAGCAATGCCGGGTACGAACGCGCGCGAGGTGGACGAACACATTCTCGGCATCCCCCACCAGCCGGAGGAGGACGCCCGACGAGGCTCGGTCGTATCGTCGCTTCGTTCGGTGCTGAGAGTGCCGAATGCCGCCCTGCGCATGGCCGGAGCGGGGCGCCGCATCGCCGAGATCGAGGACCGCGTTCGCTCGATGAGTCTGTCGGCTGGCGCTCTGCGAGAACTCGACGGCAACGGCCTGCTGACGCTGATCGACTCGACCCGCGAACTCACGCTCGACGCGTGGGCCTACAGCACCACCACCAACCTCGTGGCATCGGCGGCCCAGGCGCTGGTGCGAAAGGTCGCACCGACTCTCGGCCTCGCGGCGATGCGGGGCGGTACCGAAGGTCTGGCCAGTGCATCGCTGCTGTCGGGCGTGCGACACCTGGCGGATCTGGCGCGAGCGCAGCCCGCCATGGAGCGCCTGCTCCGCGACGAACCGGCCGAGGATCTGGTCAAACGGCTCGACGATATCGATCCGATGTTCGCAGCGGCATTCCGCAAGCTCATCGCCGACGCGGGCCACCGGGGCCCGGGTGAGACCGAACTGGCAAACCTCATGTATGGCGACCAGCCCGCGCAGTTGATCTACGTCGTGCGTAAGACGCTTGATGTGCCCTCTCGCACAACGGGTTTGAGCTCCGAGATGTCCGGGCCGGCGCGGCGCGCGGTGGCACTCCTGAATTCCGCCGTGCGCCGCAGGGAACGTTCGAAGGACGTGGCCATGCGTGGCACCCACCTGCTCAGATTGGCGCTGCGCGAGCTGGGCCGCAGGCATGTCGACGCGGGCGTCTTCGATGAAGCCGGCGACGTCTTTTACCTGGTGCCGGAGGAGATCGCAGCTCCCGAGGTGTTTGCCGAACGCGTCCCCGATCGGCGCGCTGAGCGTACCCGCCTGTCGGCGCTGAACCTGCCGCCGATGTTCACCTTGAAGTGGGAACCGTTGAACGCCACCGGGGCATCGGCTACCACTGCGAACATGCTGCATGGAATCGGAGCCTCACCGGGCGTAGTACGCGGCCCGGTGCGGATCGTGCACTCCTCGGAGGCGGTCGACGACATCGAACCTGAGGCGGTGCTCGTCGTGCGCGTAACGGACGTGGGGTGGACCCCGCTATTCGGTTGCGTCGCAGCGGTGGTCACTGACGTCGGCGGACTGCACTCGCACGCCGCGATCGTCGCGCGGGAATTCGGTGTGCCGTGCATTGTCGGAACGGGTAGTGCGACGCTCGACCTTCGCGACGGTGACATCGTCGAGGTCGACGGGACTCGCGGGACGGTGACTCGAGTTGATTGTGCGTGACTGCGCAGGCCCGACCCACCCGCTACGATTCCCCTGATGACGACGTCGGGGCCGCCGGGCGGGCGCGGAAGTGGGCGCCCCCGCGATCCCGACGTGGACCGCCGCATTCTCGAGGCCGCGATCCTGGAATACGGTGACGCCGGGTACGACGGCCTGGTGATGGAGCGGGTCGCGCAGCGTGCCGGAGTCAGCAAGGCGACGCTGTATCTGCGGTGGTCGGGCCGCGACGCGCTGTTGTTGGCGTGCTTGGGTGCGCGTGATCTCCACGTGGCCGAAATCGACACCGGCAGCTTGCGTTCCGATCTTCGGTCCCTCGCGACGAGCGTGGCCGGACTCTACTTCAGCGACTATGGTCGGCCGACGCTGCGGTTGGTGCTGGAGTCCCAACGCCATCCGGTTTTGGCCGCCCAGTCGCAAAAGATCCAGGATGCCCAGGTGATGGCGGCGCGCTCGATCATGCGTCGCGCCATCCAACGGGGCGAAATCCCGGCGGATACGCCGGTCTCGATTGTGCTGGACGGACTCTGCGGCGCGCTGCTCAACCACGCGTTGAGCACCCCGCGGCGGCTGGAGGACCACGCCCGCACGATGCTCCCCGACTACATCGATCGATTGGTGGAGTTCGTGCTCGCCGGCAGTGACGCGGTACGTGCCCGCTTCGGGTCCGCGGCGACGTAGGTCATCTCCACGAGCGGAAACCTGTCGTACAGTATCCCTTACTCGCTCGGGGTGGACAGGTCCGTCAGCCACTGCGCCATCGCGGCGAGATGGCGGTCCATCCGATGACGTGCCAGCGCCGCGTCGCCGGCCACAATCGCCTCGACGATGCCGCGGTGCGCGTGTGCCGCGGCATCCATGTCGTCGGCGGCGGTGCGGCTGATCGGCGATACGCAGTCGGAATTCGGGAGGTCCGCGGTGTAGCGAGCCGTCAAATCGACCAAGCTGCTGACGAACAATTCCAGGGTCGGATTGCCGGTCAACTGCGCGATCAGGACATGGAGGTCATGACCGGACACCGCAAGTCGTTTCGCATCGCCGCCGCCCTGGTCCTCATCGAGGGCCGCCCGCAGGGCCGCGATATTCGTCTCGGTGATCTGGCGTGCCACGATTTCGACACAGGTCAACTCCAGTGCCGAGCGTGACTCGTAGAGCTGGCTGATATCGACGCGACGAAATTCGCAGTACAAGGCCGCGGACTCCACGACCGCCGTGGCGTCGGGAGCGGTCACCACCAGGCCGCCGCTGGGGCCTTTGCCCATCCGGGCCACGCCCTGGTGCTCCAGCAACCGGATCGCCTCGCGCAACACGGCACGGCTGACATCGAAGCGTTCGAGCAATTCGCCTTCCGAGCCCAGGCTTTCACCCACCACCCAGCCGCGGCGCACGATTTCGTCGGCGATCGCACGGGCGGTGATCTGCCCCCGCTTGCCGGACGCATGTGGATCGGTGCGGAAACGCCGTGCGATTGCACCTGAACCCGCCTCGACCGCCATTCGCTGATGATAGCCGCCGGCCGAGCTCAGCTGACCTCAAATGTCTGCCGCAGCGTAAAGCCACCCTTGCCGCGTGCCGAAGTATAGGATACTGTACTTACGACGTCGTCGCGTGAGTCACGTCGACGCTTGCGGAAAGGGCTGGATCACATGCACCCCGACTGGTCAGCCGAGGAGACCGCCGGACTTACCTGGGTAGAGGTGGATACGGACCTGCGCCTGGCGGTCCGCCGGTGGGGCCCGTCGGAGGCGCCGACCGTGCTGTTGTTGCCCGGCGGAGGACAGACCTGGCGCAGCTGGGCGGCCACCGGGCAACGGTTGGTGCGTGACGGCTTCCAGGTGCTCCTGATGGACTTCCGCGGTCATGGTGACAGCGACTGGTCGGTCGTCGGCGACTACACCACCGACACGCTGGTGTCCGATGTCCGTGCGGTCATTGCGGGTTTGGCGACGCCTCCGGTGCTGGTGGGTGCGTCGATGGGTGCGATGCTGGGCCTGCTGGCCGAGGGGGAATCCCGCGGAGGGCTGCTCAGTGGCTTGGTCGTGGTCGACTATGCCCCCAGTCGAAGTTCGGCAGGACTCGGCAAGATCTTGGACTTCATGTCGGGCCAAGACGACGGCTTCGCGAGCGTGGAGGAGGCGGCGCAACGGTTGGGACTGTTCCGCGGCTCCCGGCCGCCCGGGGACCTCAGCGGCCTACGGGCGCAGCTGCGTAGCGGCACGGACGGCCGGTTGCGCTGGCACTGGGATCCGAAGTTCATGACCGGCAAGGGCGTGGACTCGATGGCTACACCGGATCGGGCGCGGGCGGCGGCCCGTGGTGTGAAGTGCCCGGTCCTGGTGGTCCGCGGCGCCATCAGCGACGTGGTATCAGACTCTGCCGCAGCGGAATTGGCTGACCTATGTGGTGGCCGCTGGCTTGCCGTGCCACGCGGCAGTCACAAACTGGTCGGCGAGGACAACGATGTGTTCGGCTCGGCGGTCCTCGACTTTCTGCACACCGATGTCGCCCAGGCCGCCCGATGAGCCGTCGTGACCCGCTGGCCGATATCCGCGTGCTGGACCTGAGTCGACTCATCCCCGGTGCGTTGGCCAGTCGTAAGCTTGCCGACCTCGGCGCGGACGTGGTGAAAGTCGAACAGCCCGGGCGCGGTGACTATTTGCGCCAGGTCCGGCCCATCATCGGCGGGGCCAGCGTCTGGCATCACCTGCTCAACCGCGGCAAGCGCAGTATTGCGCTCGACTTGCTTTCCGCTTCCGGACTGGAGCAATTCAACCGTCTGGTGGCCAAAGCCGATGTCCTGATTGAATCGGCGCGCCCGGGTCGGTGGAAACAGTTGGGTCTCGACCTCGACGCGGTCCGCCGGCGTCACCCGGCCCTGGTGGTCTGCAGCATCAGTGGATTCGGCCAAACCGGCCCCTGGCGCGATCTGCCGTCCCACGGTAAGAACATGGACGCATTGGCCGGTGTCATGCCGATCGTCGACGACGGGCAGTCGGCGCCGCGGATGTCGTTGGGCCTCTACGCCAGCCTGGGCTCGGAAGCCGCCGGACTGAACGCTGCCTTCGCGATACTGGCAGCGGTGCACGGTGCCCGCAGTAGCGGAACCGGAGCCTGGCTCGATATCTCCTGCTGGGACAGCGCGGTGGAAATGAACCGTGCCGCGATGGCGATCCAGGCCGCGACCGGTGCCAGCTTCGAACAGCAGCGCGGCGAAGCACCGCTCTACGCCCTCTATCGCACCAGCGACGACGGATTGGTGTTGTTCGCGGCCATCGAATTCAAGTTCTTCGAACGCTTCTGCGTCGGGATTGGACGGCCGGATCTGCTCACCGAGTGGCGCAGCGACGGTGAACTCGACTTCGGCGACGACGGCCTGCGTAACACCTTGGAACCCATCTTTGCCGAGCGAACCGCGTCCCAGTGGCAGCAGCACTTCCTGGATTGGGATGTCACCGGATGTCAGGTCATGGACCCGCGTCGACTTCTTGGCGAACCGCACCTGGCCGAACGCGGCCTGCTCATTGACGGCGAACCCGGTTTACCCCCCACCGTTTTGGACCCGGTGCGGTTCGCCGACAGCGGCGAACGAGTGGGGACGGGTCGCCGGCCCGCCCCCGAGTTGGGCGCCGATGAGGCTGTCGTGTTGCACGAGTGGCTGGAGACCACATGACGGCGGCTGCCACGACGCCCGCGGCGGCCAGCATGCTTCCGGACCGGTCGGTATGCGTGTTGCGCCATATTCTGGAGCGGCGCGCGGTATCCGAACCGGACAGCGTGTGTGTGGTGTTCGGCAACGGCGCCCAGTGGGACGCCGCAACCGTGCTGTCGGAGTCGAATAAGGCCGGCAATGTCTTGTACCAGCACGGAGTTCGGCATGGCCAGCGGGTGTTGGCTCTGTTGGAGAACGGGCCGGATGCATTGCGGTGTTGGTGGGGAACGCAAATGCTGGGCGCGGTCTGGGTGCCGGTCAATCCCGCCTATCGCGGCGCGATGCTGGCGGAGGTGTGTCAGGATACCGACCCGGCCTGCATCGTCAGCACCGCACACGGCGCCGCGCTGCTGCGCGAGGCGGGCATCGCCGCGCCGATTCTCGACGTCACGGAACTGGTCGGCGGCGCCGATGCGGCCCCGCCGTTGGACGACGCGATCGAGCCCTGGACGCCGGCGTCGGTCACCTTCACCTCGGGCACCACCGGTCGATCCAAAGGTGCCTTGGCCACGTATCTTTCGACGTATGCCGTTCAGGAGGCGCACTGGGCATCCCTGCTCGGCCCGGGGGATCGGCACCTGGTGAACACGCCGCTGTTTCATATCGGCGCGCAGCACCCGACGATGGCGGCCCTGTCGCTGGGTGCCGCGGTGGTCTTCGGGCCGAGCTTCTCGGCCACCCAATGGGTCGAAGACATCCGGCAGCTGGGGGTCACGTCGGCGATCCTGGTCGGCACCATGCCCAGCGTCATCGAAAACACTCCGGCCCGCGACGACGACGCGACGCTACCGTTGCGATCGGTGGTCAGCGTGCCGATGGTGCGTGAACCCCAACGGTTTACGGCCCGTTTCGGGCTGGACAACCTGGTCTCGCTGTTCGGGATGACCGAGACCGGGGTCATCGTGCGCACCGTCGATACCGCCAAGCCGGACAGCTGCGGCCGGGTTCGTGCCGGTGCGGACATTCGGCTGGTCGACGACCACGACTACCCGGTCAGCGTCGGTGCGCCCGGTGAGTTGGTGGTGCGAACAGATCGCCCCTGGGAGCTGGCCGTCTCCTACATTGGGCGGCCGGAGGAAACCAACGCGGCCTGGCGCAACGGCTGGTTTCACACCGGCGATATCTTCGTCGCCGACGCCGAGGGTGATCTGTACTTCGTCGACCGCAAGAAGGACTACCTCCGCCGCCGCGGCGAGAACATCTCGACGTTCGAGGTCGAACGAGAAGTGCTGGCCCATCCGGACGTCACGCACGCGGCGTGTGTCGGAGCCGACGACGGCCACGGTGGCGACGACGTACGAGTCTTCGTCGTGCTCGCCGAGGCCGCCACCATCGACCCGGCCGCGCTGCGGGAATTCCTGCTGACCCGACTGGCGGCGTTCATGCTGCCCCGCTACATCGACGTCGTCGACGCCCTGCCCCTGACCCCCACCGGCAAGGTCAAGAAGCATGAGTTGCGTGCCCGGCCGCTGGGGCCCGCCACCTGGCAGGCGGCGGCACGATGACCCCTCGGGTAGTGGTGTGGGCGACGGGGCGAACCGGAAAAGCGCTGCTGCGCACGGTTATCGCGGATCCGGACCTCGAGTTGGCCGGAGTGCTGGTCTACTCCGATGCCAAGGACGGGGTTGACGCCGGCGAACTGGTGGGATTGCCGAGGACCGGGGTGATCACGACGACCGACAAGTCCGCTATCGCCGGTCTTGACGCGGACGTGGTGTGCATGGCGCCCCGCGGCAACAACCGGGACGAAACGTTGGACCGGGACGTGCTGACTCTGCTGGAAGCCGGCAAGAACGTGATCAGCACCCGGGGCTACCACTACCCGATGGTGGTCGACGCCGACTACGCGCGGATATTCGACGATGCCGGAAAGGCGGGCGGAGCGACGCTGCTGGGTATCGGCAACAACCCGGGATTCGTCGGTGAGCGCCTCCTGACCACCTTGACCGGCGGCTGCCTGAGCGTCTCGGCCCTATCGTTGGTGGAGACCTACGACTGCTCGCACATCGACGCATCGACCGCTGGCCGGATGGGTTTCGGGGCTTCGCCAGGTGAGTTCCGCGCCGAGGCCATCGTGCCGGCGTATGAGTTCTTGTATTCGCACACCCTGCATTTCGTCTGTGCGCAACTCGGGAAGTCAGTGCAAGGCATGCACACCCACGCGGAGGCCACCGCGACCGAGGTTGCGCTGGAAGGCCTTTCAGTTCCGGTCCGGGCGGGGACCGTTCGGGCGATACATCTGCGATTCACTGCCGTCGTGGACGATCGGGACTTCTTCACCATGGAAAACCGGTGGTTCGTGGGTGAACCTCCGGCGGGCTGGGACCGCGACACCGGCTGGACGCTGCGTACCGCCGGAGAACCGCCGTTCGTGCTGCGACTGAACTACGACGGCGTGACACCCGATGTGGGCAGCAAGGCATTTCTGCCCGCGTTGTTCCGCAACGCCATCCCGGTGGTGGTGGCCGCCGCTCCGGGCCTGCTGCTGCCCACCGTTTTTGCCCCGTTCGCTGTCGATCAAAGGAGCCTGGTGTGAAGATCCCCGCTGCCGTTCTGTGGGAGACCAATCAGCCGTGGAGCGTCGAAGACGTCGAACTCGATCGGCCCAAGCAGGGCGAGATCCTGGTCAAACTCGCGGCTGTCGGACTGTGCCACTCCGATGAGCATCTGGTGACCGGGGACCTGCCGGTGCCGCTTCCGATCGTGGGTGGCCATGAAGGTGCCGGCGTGGTCGTTCAGGTCGGCCCCGGTGTGCAAAGCGTTTCGGAGGGTGACCATGTCGTCTTGAGCTTCATCCCCAGCTGTGGACGCTGCCCGTCGTGTGTGGACGGGTACCAAAACCTGTGTGACTCCGGGGCAAACATGCTCAGCGGACTGGCGTTATCGGACGGTACCCACCGGATCCACGCCCGCGGCCATGATCTCGGCCAGATGTGCACGCTGGGTGCGTTCGCACCCTATGTGGTCGTACACGAGTACTCGGCCGTCGTCATCGATCGCGGTATGCCGTTGGACAAGGCCTCGCTGCTGGGCTGCGGTGTGCCGACCGGATGGGGCAGCGCGACCCACCTCGGTGAGGTGAAGGCCGGCGACACGGTTGTCGTCGTCGGGGCCGGGGGCATCGGGATGAATGCCGTTCAGGGCGCACGATTCTCCGGTGCACGTCATGTCGTCGCCGTCGACCCGGTCGCTCTCAAGCGAGAACAGGCCGAGATATTCGGCGCGACGCACACCGCGGCATCGATGGAAGAGGCGATGCCGTTGGTGGCCGAGTTGACCCTGGGCCGGATGGCCAATGTGACCATTCTGACCGCCGGCGTGGCCACCAGCGAAATGATTGCGCCGCTTCTGTTCCTGACCGGCAAGCACGGCCGTGCCGTGGTGACCGCGGTGGCCCCGATGTCGCAGATGGAAGTATCCCTGAGCCTGGTCGATCTGGCCATGATGCAAAAGCACATCGTGGGAGGCGTGCTCGGTGGCTGCAATCCGCGCACCGAGGTACCCAAACTGGTGTCGCTCTACCGCGAGGGCCACCTCAAACTCGACGAACTGGTCAAACACACCTATCGCCTCGACCAGATCAACGAGGCCTACCAGGACATGCGCGACGGCCGCATTCTGCGTGGCCTGGTTCTCTTCGACGACTGACCGCAATGACACCGAGTTACCACCCACCCGCACCGGAGGTCTATTAATGCCCACCATGTCCCCGCCCGCACCGTTGGTTGCGCCCGCCGCCGTCGACATTGTGATGAGCGAGGTGGTCCAGAAATACGCTGCACTGCACCCCGGCAAGGCGTGTGTGACAACCGCCGACGAAGGCGACTGGACCTGGGCGGATGCCCGCGAAGAGATGTTCCGCGCCGCAAACGCGATGCGTGCGATGGGAATTGAACCCGGCCACCGGGTGGGCATCATGCTGCCCAACGGCCTGGACTGGCTCCGGGCGTGGTGGGGCACGATTTGCCTGGGCGGCATCGTGGTGGCCATCAACCCCGCGTTGCGCGGCGAGGCACTGCGCCATGTCCTCGACGATTCGGAACCCCAAGTGGTGTTCGCGGTCGGTGATCTCGTCGATCGGATCGAGGACTGCGGTTCGCAAGTGCGAATTCTCGACCCGGTGACGCTGCACAACGGGGACGCGATCGCACCGGCCGTCGAGCCCATTCAGATCTGGGATACCGCCTGGATCGGATACACGTCGGGCACCACCGGACCCGCCAAAGGGGCGGTGATGACCCACGCCCAGATGGCGCGCACCGCCTCACCGCCGGAATTCGGTGCGGCGGCTGATGACACTCTGTTGATCTACACGCCGATGTTCCACATCGGCGGATGCATCTACGGCATGTCGGCGTGGCTACTGGGCGCCACCCTGGCATTGCGCTCGCATTTCGTCGCCGACCAGTGGCTGGAGATGGTGCGTAAGTCCGGCGCTACCCGCAGCATTCTGGTGGCATCGATGACACCCACATTGATGGCCACGCCGGAACATCCCGATGACGCCGACAATCCCCTGCACACCACGGTGATGATCCCGGTGACCGCCGACGCGGATCTACTGCGGAAACGCTTCGGCATCAAGACCGTGGTTGCCGGGTACGGCATGACCGAGCTCGGACTGGCGCTGTCGCATCAATGGCCGGGCGAGATCACCAAACCTGCATCGGCGGGCAAACCGAAACCCGGGGTGGAGGTCCGGCTTGTCGACGAACACGACATCCCCGTTCCGCCGGGAAGCCCCGGCGAACTGATCATGCGGTCCGATCGGCCGTGGGAGATCTGCTCCGAGTACCTGAACCAGCCCGAACTGACCGCCAAGACGTGGCGCAACGGCTGGTTCCACACCGGTGACCAGTTCTATTGCGACGACGAGGGTTTCTACTTCTTTGTCGACCGGGCCACCGACTCCATCCGCCGCCGCGGGGAGAACATCTCCAGCTTCGAGGTGGAACGTGCCGTGATCTCTCACCCCGACGTCATCGACGTCGCGTGCGTCGGCGTGGCCAATCAAACCAGTAACGACGCCGAGGTCAAGGTTTTCATCGTGGTGCGCGAGGCAGACGCATTTGATCCGGCGGACCTCATTGAACACTGCCGCACCCGGCTGCACTACTTCGCGATTCCCACCTTCGTCGAGGTCATCGACGAACTGCCCAAGACGCAGGCCACCGCCCGTCACCTCAAGTTCAAACTGCGCCAGATGGGCAACTCCGCGCGGACCTGGGACCGCCGGGCCGCGGGCATCGTGATCAAACGTGACTACTGAACGGACCGAGTGAAAGGGAACAAGTATGGCTGAATTTCATCAGTGGGCAGACCCGGAGTTCCGTGGAGCAACACGGCAGTTGGGAGATTTCGCCGGAAGTCCGGTGGTAGGTGTCGCCGCGCACACGCCGAACGCATCGTTCTCCGGGCGCACGGTGATGGGAATGGCGACCGGATCGCAGTACCTGTTCGGAACGCTGCGCACCGACGATGGCCAGATCTACGCTCCGGTACGGCAATTCAACAATGATGTCGCGATCAACTTCATGCTCTACACCGGGGAGGACGGCAAGGACTACGCCTATGAGCCGACCAGCAAGAAAGCCCATCAGGGTCTGGTAGACCTCGGTGAACGCGACGGCAAATGGGGGTTCTGGCGGGCTGAGAAGCAGCCCCGCAGCCTCTATCTCGCCGACGAGACGTCGGGGTACTGGCATGAGCGGGGATTCCTGGATCTGACCGGGGTCGCCCAAGTCGGCGCGGCGCAGGTCGCGGTGCCCGATGTCGAGACACCGCTGTTCTATCTCACCCGGTGCTTCTTGGTCGACTCCGGCGAATGCATGGGCCAGCGGGTGCGCGGCTTCATCTTCCACGACACCATGTACCTGGCGCCCAACCAGGGCTGGACGCAGACCCGCTATGTCAAGGAACTGGAACTGGTGTGGGCCGAGTTCGCCACCGAATTCGAGGACGGGTCGGTGCATTACGGCCATCTGTGCTCGGGTGCGGGCAACTTCGCGTTCGCGGTGATCCAGCGCACTGATGGCCCGCCGGTGATCACCAACCAGGTCCGCGCCGAATACTCGCTGGATGCCCAGGGATTCACCGAATCGGTGTCCTTCGACGTCGGCGACGGGCAGTGGTGGGACTGGACCCCGACCGGCGATGGTGGTCGGATGCCGCACTCGCCCTACGCGGCCGGCCCCTACTGGCGAGAGGGCTACATGCGCCCGCGCGGCGACACCCGCAAGATCACCGCGTCGAGCTGCTGGATGGAATGCTATGCGCAGCGGCTGGGAGCCGAGTCGTGACAGTCGAGTCGTGACGGTGCCCACAACCGTCGTGCTGGTGCACGGCGGTTGGCACGGCCCCTGGTGCTGGGAACCGATCGTGCCCGGGCTGGAGCAGCGCGGGCTCGATGTCGTTGCAGTGCAACTACCGATGCGCACGCTGGACGAAGACGCCGCGATCGTGTGCGACGCCGTCGCCGAGGCAAAGCGGCGGGGCCGGGTGTGTGTGGTCGGGCATTCCTATGCCGGGCAGGTCGTCAACGCGGCCGGGCACGGGGCGGACCGACTGGTCTACGTCGCGGCGATGGACCCCGACCAAGGCCAATCGATCTTCGAGGCGCTGGGTGAGGGGCTCGCGGCGATCCCCGGGCTGGTCTTCGACGATGGCAACATCGTGTTCACCCGCGACACCATTCCGGCGTTCTATGGCTGTTGTGATGACACGGTCGGGGAGTGGGCATTCGGCCAGCTGCGGCCGTTCGCCGCGGAATGCGCGACCACCCCGTTGGCGGTGCCGCCGGCGTGGCGCTCGGTGCCGGCGTTGTACGTGATCTGCAGTCAGGACCTCGCGCTGGCCCCGGAGTATCAGCGTGCACGCGCGGCGCTGAAGGCCAGATCGCTGGAACTGACCGCTGATCACTCGGCATTCTGCTCCGCCACAGCGGATTTGACGACCGCGATCGCGGACCAGGCCTTGTCGACGGATCAAACATCACCTTGATCAGCTCGCGCAGCCGAGCCGCGGCTCACCAGCCAATCGCATCCAACGTCGTCGCCGCGTGCGGGGGAGTGGAGACCGCGGCCAGCCGGCTACGGGAGAACCGCGGCGCGGGAGCGGCTTGCCATACGCCACCATGATCGATGATGCTCGCCCGGACACGCATGTGTTCGCTGTCAGCGGCCTCGGTCCACGACAGCACCGGGGTCACGCAGGCATCGGTACCGGCGAAGACGGATGCCCATTGGTCGCGGGTCTTGGTGGCGAACCGGCCCGCGAAGATCGTCCGCATCCGCTCAAACGAAGCGTGATCGCGCTGTGCGGGAACCTCATCGGCCGTCAACCCCAGCCCTTCCAGCAATTGTGCGAAGAACTGCGGTTCAATGGCGCCCACCGCCATGAATTTGCCGTCAGCGGTCTCATAGGTGCGGTAGAACGGACTTCCGCCATCGAGCAGACCGGCCTGGCGCTCATCGGTCATCCCGTTGGCGCTCTTGAACTTCCAGTGCATCTGGGCGAGAACTCCCACGCCGTCCACCATGGCGGCATCGATCACCTGGCCCAGCCCGGAGCGTTCCCGCTCGTAGAGCGCCGCGACGATGCCCAACAGCGCGAACATCGAACCCCCGCCGAAGTCGGCGACCAGATTCAGTGGCGGCACCGGCGGTCGGTCCCGATCGCCAATGGCGTTGAGTGCGCCGGTTTGTGACAGATAGTTGATGTCGTGCCCGGCGGTCTGGGCCAGCGGGCCATCCTGTCCCCAGCCGGTGATGCGGGCAAAGATCAGCCCACGATTGGCCGCCATGCACACCTGCGGGCCGATCCCGAGCCGTTCACAGACGCCGGGGCGGAAGCCATCGAGTACCACGTCGGCCTTCGTGATCAAGCCGAGCAGCGTAGCCGCGTCTCGTTTGGCGTCCAGTTCGACAATCCTCTTGCCGCGCTGGAGCAGATCCCGGCCGTCGTCCGTGCCGTCGCCGGGCCGGCGGATGCGCACCACGTCGGCGCCCAGATCTGCCAGCACCATTCCGGTATGGGGGGCCGGGCCGATGCCGCCGAGTTCGACGACCTTCACCCCGCGCAGCGGGCCGCTCACGTCAGCCATCGGCGTTCACGCCCGGTTGGTGGACCCGGCGTCGACCGGCAGGGTCGTTCCGGTGACGTAGCAGGACTGGTCACTGGCCAGCCACGCGACGGCGTTGGCGATGTCTTCGGCCCGCACAGACGGCACCGGCAACACGTTCTGCCCTACGCCGGCAAAGAGGTCCGGGTATTTGTCGACCACCGCTTGGATCTGCGGGTCGAATCCCATTGCGGTGCGCACCCCGGTGGGGTGCACGGTGTTGACTCGGATGCTGTGCTGGCCGAGCTCGTTGGCCAGACAACGCATCATGCCGACCACCGCGTGCTTACTGGCGTCGTAGCTGAGCATCACCGGGTTGCCGCGAATACCTCCGGTGGAACTGGTGATGATGATCGATCCACCGTTGCCGGCCTCGATCATGGCGGGCACCGTCGCCCGCACCGTGTTCCAGACGCCCTTGACGTTGACGTCCATGACGGCGTCGAAGGCCTCTTCCTCAAGTTCCCAGCCCAGCCCGTAGGTGATGATTCCGGCGTTACAGACAACGATATCGATGCGCCCGAAGGCATCGAGTCCGGCGTTGACCGCGGAGCGGACCGCATCGATATGCCGTACGTCGGCCTGCCGAGCCACGATCTTGCCGCCGGCCTCTTCAACCAGGCGGACCGTCTCGTCGAGATCCTGCGATGTGGCCATCGGATAGCCGAGCGCTTCGCTGACCGGCCCACAGACGTCCAGGGCGATGATGTTTGCGCCGTCGGCGGCCAGTCGCACCGCGTGGGCGCGGCCCTGGCCGCGCGCGGCGCCGGTGATGACCGCGACCCGTCCGTGCAGAGGAGGTGTATTAGACATGTCCACCACAGTAGAGTATCCCGCACATTCAGGAAACCCGCCCTGATCTTTGGTGCCCACGTCTGCCTGCAAAGGGTGGAAGGCGAGTTATCAACTGGGATCGCCTGCGCCTGGCGGGTTCACATTCATTGCGTTCGATTCAAGTAAGGGATACCGTACTGAGGATTCGTGAACCGATAATGCCCGCTTGCTGACCGGCGGCCAGAAAACAGCGCAAAGGACATCACCATGGCGATGTTGGAGCAGAATCCCCCAGTGCGTCCCTACGGCAGGTTCGGACACCAGTTGATCGGGTCGCTGGTCGAATATGATCCGGTGGGTCCCTTCACCGGACGTCAGGCCCTCGGATTGCCCATCGGTGCCCAGTACCTGTTCGGGTCGTTTCGGTCGGTGGACGGCAACCGGTATTTCGCCCCGGTGCGGCACTTCCACACCGATGCGGCGCTGAGCCTGTTCGTCTACTCGTCCGATGTCGGTGCGGACTTCCGTTATGAGCGAGACAGTGCCAAAGCCCACCGCGGGATCATCGATATGGGTCAGCGGGACGACGGCCGATGGGGTTGGTGGCGGCCGGAACCGGAGCCGCGAGCCTATTTCCTGACCGACGGAGTGACGGCCCGCTGGTATGAGCGCGGGCTCGTTGACGTGACCGCCGAGGTTCGCGAGCCGATGTTCCAGATCGCGGCGCCCGACTCCGTCTCGCCGCTGCACTACTCATCGGCCGCACTTCGGGTGTGTGAGGGCAGCACGATCATGGGAGAAGAGGTAGGGGGCTACCTGTTTCACGAACACGGCCATCTCCCGTTCGGTCGCGGCTGGACAGGCGCGGCACCCTTCCAAGATCTGGAGGGAACGTGGGTGGCGTTTGCCACCGAATTCGCCGACGGCAACGTGCATTCCGGTCACCTGATCGTCGGCCGGGACAACTTCTCGCTGGCCATCATCCATCGAACCGACGGACCTTCCTACATCGCCAGTGATATCGGTGTCGAATACGAGCTCGACGACGACGGATACGCGCTACGGATGCGCTATGAGCCGGTGCCCGGCGATGTCTGGGAATGGTCGCGGGTGGGCGGTGCCCGGCTACCCAAATCGCCACTGCCGGGCGGTCCTTGCTGGGTCGAGGGCGTCCTCCAGCAGGCCGGCGAAACGCGTACCTGGGTCCATGCCGACGCGTGGATGGAGACCTATCCGGACCGACTGATGAATCTGGAACGGGCGAAACCCTTCTCCTGAGGCCAAGTACCGCCTGAACGGACGCCCCTGCAGGCTGGTCAGCCGATCGGGTTCACGGTCTCGCTGCCGCTGGCTCCGATGATCCGGCGTCCCGACGTCCGGGTGTGCTTACGCCAGTGGTCTTCCGCGGCAACGGAATCACCGGCTTCGATAAGATCCACGGCACGCGTATAGGAGCGACACGATTGCCGAATCTGACGCACGTGGTCGCCGTGCTCGATGGAATACCGGATGCCGGCATCCCACTGTGCGCGCAGCAGCTCACGCAAGACGGTGACCTGTGCGGCAAGGGTGGCGTTGCCGCAGCGGTCCCACAGCATCTGGTGGAAGCGGTACGACGCCGAGCTCCACATCGTCCCGGTGGGCTGCTCGGCGCGGCTCACCGCCTCCAGATCGTCAATCGCAGCACGCAGATCCTGGATGTCCGCACGGGAATGCGAGCGGGCCAGGAGTCCTACCGTGATCGGTTCGACGAACTCCAGTGCGGTGAAGACGTCGGCAATGGTGGTCCCCGACAGCTGGAGATACAACCCGATGTTGCGGCTGGCCACCGACAGGTCGGGTCGGGTCACGAAGACACCGCCGGCGGCTCCCTGTCGGGTCACCAGCAATGACTCGGCCTCCAGGATGCGAAACGCCTCCCGCAGGGTTGGACGCGAGACTTCGAATTGTTCGAGCAACATGGCCTCCGGCGGCAACGCATCCCCCTCCACCAGTTCACCTTTGCCGATCAAGTCGCGGATGTAGTCGGCGATCCGTTGGGCTGCCTTCTTGCCCCGGCGCGGTGCATCACTGAGCATGGCACTGCGTGTCGAGGGGGCTGCGGCTTCGGCGGTCATGGTGCCCACCCTACGCAACCAGGCATCTATTTAGCTGTTGGATGCCCACACGGGTTCCGGCGGGCGACAAGGTGCGTTGTATGCTCAAGCAGTTAACGAGTTAACTGAATGTCCGTGTCGAGCGTGGCGTCGTGAAAGCAGAGGTGGGAGATGGAGCTGGCGGGAGCGTCTGCGCTGGTAGTCGGTGGTGCAGGCGGATTGGGCGCGGGAGCCGTTCGTGATCTGGCGTCGGCAGGTATGCGGGTGGTCATCGCCGATCTCGCCGAGGACGCTGGGGCTGCGCTTGCGGAGGAACTTGGCCCAGCGGTTTCGTTCCAACGCACCGATGTGACCGACGAGGAGTCGGTTCGCGCCGCCGTGGCCGCCGCCGCGGCGCAAGGACCGCTCCGGGTCACCGCCGTGGTGCACGCGGGGCCGGTCGCCAAGGCTCGCGTCGTCAACCGCGCCGGGCAGTCATACCCGGTCGCCGACTTCCGGCGCACCATCGAGATCTTCCTGGTCGGCACCTTCACCGCGCTGAGCAGAGCCGCCGAGCAGATGGCGACCAACGAGGCGGGGGAGTCCGGGCAACGGGGCGTGGTCATCACCACCGCAAGCATCGCCGGATTCGAAGGCCAGGTCGGACAAAGCGACTATTCGGCGGCCAAGGGCGGCGTCATCGGGATGACCCTGACCGCGGCCCGTGACTTGGCGCCGCTGGGCATCCGGGTGATGTCGATTGCGCCAGGTACCTTCTACACGCCGGCCTACCGGATGACCGAGGCCGAGGCTCAGGAGAAATGGGGTCCGATGGTCCCCAACCCCAAGCGGATGGGTCGCGCGGCCGAATATGGTCAGCTGGTACGCACAATCGCCGAAAACGACTACCTGAACGGCGAAGTCATTCGGATCGACGGGGCGCAGCGCTTCAGCTGATCGGCGGTACGGTGCGGGATCTTCACGCTCGGGCGCGGACCTGTAAGAATCCCGTCTGTGAGTGAGTCGCGTGGCCCCGGACGTCCGCGGGATCCGGACATGGATGCGCGCGTTCTGGACGCTGCGCTGCGGGTCTATGCCTCCCACGGCAAGGCGGGCTTCACCGTCGATCTGGTCGCCAAGACGGCCGGATGCAGCCGGCCGGCGGTGTATGCGCGCTGGCCAACGCGCGAAGACCTGCTCCTGGCGGCGGTGCGCTCCTTTGACGCCGAACTCGAGGTGCCCGATGTGGGCACCGTACGAGATCAACTGGTATCGGTCGCGCAACAGATGCTGGAAGGCTTCGCCAGCACGCACGGAATGGCGACTTTTCGGATCGTCCTCGACAGCCGTGACGACGAGGCGCTGCGCGCTGAGTGGGAGAAGATCAACAGCATACGGCTCAGCCACGCCTCGGAGGTTCTCGAGCGCGGTGTGGTGCGAGGTGCATGGCGGGCGGACGTGGCCTCGACGGAGTTTCTTCGCAGCCTCACCGGTGCGACGCTGCTGCAGGGCATCTACACGCACATGGCCTTCCCCGAGAAGTCGGCCGGCGTACGGCGGGAGGCGGAGCGGCTCGTTGACTTCCTGCTGGAGGGTCGGTCCCTTCCCGCTGGCTGAGGTCTTGTGGGGCTGTCAGCCCGGGCACTCGCCAACGTCCCCCGTCACGCGATAGAGGTCAGAAACTCCCTGATCGCTTGCGCGGCATCATCGGGCTGATCGAGCATCACATAGGTGGAGCTGTCTTCGATGGTGCGTAGTGCCGCGTGAGGGAAGGCGTTGGCAAGTCGGTGTGCGTCCTCCACTGGGAACAGTTTGTCGGCGGCGCCCCAAAGAATCAGCACTGGGTTCGGGTACGTTTCGAGTGCCGCCGTGGCTGCCAGGGTGTGTTTGGGGTCGATCTCGGCTGTCAGCCGTACAGCTTCTCGGCGAACCTGGGCCGAGGTGGCGAAACCGCCGAAGATCGCCGGCCTGCGAGTGACGTCGATGCCGTGCCGCGTCACCGATGAGGCGAAGTAGTTCAGCCCAGGGCGGCTGGCCAACATTCGTAAGATGCCACGACCGATCGCCGCGTTCAGTCTGCACAGCTTGACGAGCGGCAAGAATCCAGGAGGCGGGAAGTGGTCGAAACTATCGCAGTTGGTGAACACCATCGCAGCGACCCTGCCAAAGTCGTGTGCGCTGTTACCCAGTGCCGCTAGCACGATCCCGCCGCCAGTGTCGTTGGCCACCAGGGTTACCTGCGAAAGATCGAGTGCCTCGATGAACCGCAAGATCCTGCTGCCTGCCGCCGCCACGCCGAGGTCTACGCCTGGGCCGGCGGGGTTGCGCTGCGCACCGAACGGCCACGTGGGAAGAATGCAGCGATAGTTGCGGGAAAGCCGGTCTGCGACGTCTTGCCACAAGGCTCCGGTGACGTAGACGCCGTGGACGAAGACGATGGGCGGTCCCGATCCGATTTCGGTGTACTCGATCTCGACGCCATCGACCAGAATCGTCTTCGCCACGTTGTACTCCTGCGGTCGGCCACACGTAATACGTTGTTGCTTAGGGCATTGCGCACAATGAACCTGGTCGGCGCGCCGCCGTCTCACATACAACCTGCATCTGACATACAGAGCGTATGTGACATGCGCCCTGTATGCAATAAGCTACGGCGATGCACGAGCGCAAGGAGTCGAGGTCGCGTCGCGCCGTGCAGGCCGAAGCCACCCGTGCCGCGCTTATCGAAGCCGCTCTCCGGTTGTTCGTTGAGAAGGGATACCACCACACCGGCACCGAAGAAGTCGTGGCGGAGGCCGGAGTTGGTACGCGCGGCGCGCTTTATCACCATTTCGCCGACAAGTTGGCGCTCTTTGAGGCGGTGTTCGTAACGGTCGAAGAGGAATTGGTCGCACAGGCCGCCGCCAAACATCCCGGTCCGGAAATGCGGGCGTTGAGTCAACTGCGGCAGGGGCTCGTGGGATTCCTCGATGCATCCCTTACGCCTCGCGTCCAGCGCATCCTGCTTATCGATGGGCCGGCCGTGCTGGGCTGGCTTCGATGGCGAGAGTTGGAAAGTCGCTACGGCCTGGGAGCCGTTCGTGCGATGCTCGACCGCGCCGTCGAGGAGGGTGACCTTGCGGCCACATCACCCGTTGATGCCCTCGCGCACGTGCTGCTGGCTGCCGCCGACGAAGCTGCGTTGTACATCGCGAATGCACCCGACAAGCGTGCCGCCCGCGATCACAGTGTTCAGGCGTTGAATGCCCTCTTGGACGGATTGCAAACGACGTGAATCGGTTTGGAGCATGGTGCATTTGGTGCTGATCGACTCCGCTCAGAAGTACTCGGACCCGCCGTCGACGTTGAGCAGCACGCCGTTGACGTAGCTCGCCCGCGCCGACAACAGGAACGCGATCGCATCGGCGATATCCTCCGGCATTCCGAACCGGTCGCCCCAGGTGGCTCCGCCGTACGCCTGATTGCGTTCCCGGAAATCCTCATCCTCGGTGTGCCCGGATTCGTTCATCCGCTGCTTGCGTTCTTCGACGAGCTGCTCGTTGAGGATCATGCCGGGCAATACGGAGTTGGCCCGAATGCCTTGTGCGCCGTACTCCTTGGCGAGGTTCTTGGTGAAGTGGGCCAGCGCGGCCTTCTGCGCGGAATAGTGCGCGATCCGGGGAATGAAGTGGCGCACGGACATCGCGGAGGTTGTCACAATCGCACCGCCGCCACGTTCCAGCATTGCCGGGATCGCGGCTCGAGCGATTCGCACGGAGGTCATCAAGACCGATTGAAATGCCCGCTCCCACAGTTCATCTTCCTCGACCGGTGAGGTTCGCACCTCGCAGATGCCGACGGTGTTGACCACCCCGTCCAGTTTCCCGTAGCGCTCCGTGGTCGCCGCGACCACCCGTTCGGCGTGCCCGTCGACGGTCAGGTCGGCTTCCACGGTCAGCGTCGAGGCTGCCCCGGCGTGGGCGACGTCCGCGGCGACCGAGTCCAGGCTCGGCTTGGTGACATATTGATAGTCCGAATCACCGTCGGCGCGACCGCGGGAGCACAGCACCACGTGCGCACCTTCGGCGCCGAGTCGCAACGCAGTGGCCCGGCCCATTCCCTGGGTGGCACCGAGCACCACCGTGACCTTGTCTTTGAGTCCGAGGTCCAAAGTCCTTCTCCGTTCAGCCGCGTGGTAGGCCCAGCCAGCGTTGGGCGATGATATTGCGCTGGATTTCACTGGTGCCGCCGATGATCGACAGCACGGTCGACGCGCGTAGAAACTGCTCGGCGTCTTCGGCCAGCGGATCGCCGGAGTTCAGGGTGTAGGCGTCAGGACCGAGTGCATCGACCAGCCACTGCGCGACTCGCTGTGCGATCGCGGGCCCGTGCAGCTTGCTCATCGACGCCTCGCCGCTCGCGGGTTCACCGCGCTCGCCCCTTGCCACGACCTGCTGTCCGAGCAGTCGCTCGGCCTGAAGCTCCATGATGAACTCGCCGAGATCGCGGTAGGCGCCTTCGTCAAGCTGGATGCCACGCCTGCCGATCCGATCGAGGTAGCGGGCCAGCAGCAGACGTGCTTCGCGGCCACCGAAACTCATCGAACGTTCCATGTCCAGCGCCTGCGACATCATGGCCCACGCGTGACCGGGCTGGCCGATCAGTGCCCGCGCTGGGACGTGAACGTCGTCGAAAAAGCACGCGTTGACGCGCCAGCCGCCCATCACTCGTACCGGTTGAATGGCTACACCGGGAGCGTGCGCGTCGATCATCAACAGCGACAGGCCTCGGTGGCGGGTACTGTCCGGCTCGGTGCGCACCAGGGTGAAAATCCAGTCCGCCAGGTGGGCGCCAGAGGTCCACATCTTCTGCCCGTTTACCACGAAGTCGCCATCGGGCGTTCGCGTGGCTTTGGTGCGCAGCGCCAACATGTCGCTGCCGGCCTCGGGCTCACTGTAACCGCCGGCGTAACTCCACGACATATCAAGGATATGTGGAAGGTGTTCGGAGGCCAGGTCTTCGGAGCCGAAGGTCGCCAGCATCCAGCCGACTGCTTCGGCCTGTTCCAAGCCGTAGGTGGGCAGTCCGGCCGAATCCATCTCCTCATGGGCTACGAAGCGGCGGGTCTGGGTTCCCGGACGGCCAAACGGCGGCGGCCAACCCAAGCCGATGACACCGCGTTCAACCAGCCAGGGGTGAAAGACAGTGGGTGCCTGGCGGTCGCTTTCCAGCTCGGCCATCTCCCGGTGCATCGCCGCCATGTCTGCGGCGCTGAAATCGTCGATATGGGTACGCAGGTCATCGCGAGCGGCCCGTTCCTGTTCATCAAGCCGGAACTGCATGTCGCTGGTTCCTTTCGAGGTTCTAGGCCAGCAGGCTGTAGCCGCCGTCGACCGGAATGGTCAGTCCGGTGACGAACTGGAAGTCGCTGGACAACAGTCCGACGATCGCCGAGGCCAGCTCGTCGGGGTGGCCGAGTCGGCGCAGTGGGGTCTTCTGGGCCACCGCCGCCTGCATCTCCTTGACTCCGGCGATGATGTCCTCGCCGCCGTGACCCGGGTTGTCGACCAGTGACGGGGAAATGCCGTTGACTCGCACACCACGCGGGCCCAGCTCTGCACCGTAGTAGCGGATCAGGTTCTCCATTGCCGCTTTGGCCGGGCCGATCGCGCCGTAGTAGCGGGCGTAGTGGTTGGCGCCGAGGCTGCTGACCGCCACCACCGAGCCGCCGACCTTCTCCAGCTCGGGCAGTGCGGTACGGACGGCTTCCCACAAACCCCATACCTGCACGTCGAACACCCGGTCATAGTCCTCGCGGGTGACGCCGAGGGTGCGACCGGCGATGATCGGCACCGCCGTGGTTACCAGTCCGCCCAGACCGCCGAGTGCTTCGATGGCTGCGGTTACCAATCCGGCTGGATCGGCGCCCAGATCGCCCCGCACCAGCGTTGGCTCGGGGCCGCCCGAGGCAGCCGCCAGCCGTTGGGTTTCCTTTGCAGCCGCTTCGTTTTCGACGTAACCGATGGCGCACCGGGTCCCGGCGGCGGTGAGTTGCACGACGGTGGAGCGGCCGATGCCGCGGCTGCCGCCGATGACGAGCACCTTGTCCGGCAGGGTGCGGGTGTAGGTCTGAGTGGTCATTGTGCGCTGCCCTCTCCGAAGTGCTCGTCGCGCTTGCGGAACGCCGCACTGGTGCCACCCTGTTTGCGTTCCTTGACGAAGTTGAATTCGTCGGGTTCAAAGCGCAGGTTGGTGCCATAGCTGTGGAACAGATACGCGGTGGTCTCTTCCAGGCCCAGCGTCGAACTCGCCTCGACGAGCCGGTAGGCCTCTTTCGCGATGGTGATGCCGTCGGCGGGCATCTTGGCGACCTGCGCGGCCAGTGCCTCCGTTTCGGCAGCCACATCGGCTTCGTCGACGAAGCGGGTGAACAGCTTCGCCGATTCGAACTCAGCGGCCGAGGCCATCCGACCGGTCAGCATCAGATCGCGGGCGATCACCGGGCCCAGTCGGTGCATGAACAGCGCGACGTTACCCAGTACGGGCCCGAGGAAACGTGCCGCGGGCATACCGATCTTGGCCTGCCTCGATACCACGGCGAGGTCGGCGGCCAGGGCGAGCTCGAAACCCAACCCGAGGGCATAGGACTCGATCTGGACGATGGTGGCCTTCGGGAAGCCGATGAATTCGTGGAACATTCGCTGTCCGCGACGGTCAACGGTCAGCCGGCGCCGTTGACTCGGTCGACGGTCATCGCCAGGCGTGGCATACCAGCCGTAGGCGCGGTTGAGATCCACACCGGTGGTGAATACACCTCCCTCGCCTCGGAGTATGACCACCTTGATGGCGTCGTCGTCGGCGATATCGTCGAGATAATGGCCCAGCAGTTCGCAGTCCTCGGGCGCCATCGCATTCTTTTTGTCCGGATTGCAGATGGTGATGCGAGCGATGTGGCTCTCATGGTCTTTCGTCAAGACCAGTCGGTTGTTTTGATCGGGTGTTGTCACGTCAGCTCACTCCTTGTGGGTCGGTGAAAAATGTCTTGCCGATGACGTCACGGGACAGCACCCGCAACATGACTTCGTCTGCACCCCCGCCGATCGACAGCAGCCGGGAGTCACGGAAAAAGCGGGATGTCCATGTTTCGGCCATATAGCCCATCCCTCCGTGGTACTGCAGACAAGTATCTGCCACCCGGCGAATCAACTTGCCGGCCAGAAGTTTTGCGCTACTGGTGCGTCGCGTCACGTCGACGCCGGCGACGATCAGCTCGGCGCACGAGTGCGCGTAGCGTTTGACTGCGTCGACCTCGCAGGCCAGTTCGGCCAAGTTGTATTGGAGGTATTGGTTGTCGATGAGCTTGCCGCCGAACGCCGGGCGATCACTGAGATAGTCCACGGTGAGTTCGATGGCGGTCTCCATCTGGCCGACCGCCTGGTAGACCGCGCAGATCCGTTCGGTTTGGAACTGTTCCATCTGCTGCTGGAAGCCCCGTCCGATCTCGCCGATGGTGTTGGTGACCGGAACCCGGACCTGATCGAAAGTCAGTTCGGCTGTGTCGGAGCAGCAGTTGCCCAGCTTCTTCAGCGAACGGCTCACGGTGAGCCCGGGGGTGTTCGTCGGTACGATCACCTGGCTCATTCCGCGGTACCCGCCCTCATCGGAGGTGCGCACCAGAAGGCACAGCCAGTCGCCCTGCACCCCGTTGGTGATGTAGGTCTTGGCGCCGCTGATGAGCCAGTCGCCGCCGTCGCGGACCGCCCTGGTCCGGATGCCGGCCACGTCGGAGCCGGCGTCGGGCTCGGTCACCGCAATGGAGCAGACCTGTTCGCCGCGCATCGCCGGTGCCAGGAATTCACGCTTGAGCGCATCGCTGCCGTGCGCGTGAAGCGAGGGAGTAGCCATGTTGGCCTGCACGTTGTAGGCCATGGGAATACCGTTGCCGGGTAGGCGTCCGAACTCCTCACAGGCGATCACGGTAAACCAGTGGTCGGCACCCTCGCCACCGTAGGCGGGATCATATTCCAGCCCCAGCAAGCCCAGCTTGGCGAATTCACCGAACAGCTGGTGAGCTGGAAAGCGGCCCTGCGCCTCCCATTCTTCGTAGTGCGGTTCGACGGTCTTGGCCAGCATCTCTCGGACACTGGTTCGGAACAGTTCGTGTTCGGCGGTGAACTGCATTTCAGGCCTCCGGTGTTGGTTGGGACAGTAGCGAGCCGGGTACCGCGGTGCGGACGGCGCGGAAGCGTTCGCCGAGACTCTTGGCTTGCGGGTCCTCGCGCAATGAGGCCGCCACCCCGTGGCCCAACAGGCCGGCAATGACGACGTTCACCGCGTTGAGGTTCGGCAGTGGGTAGACCCTGATGTCACGCCCGGTGAACTCTGGCAGTAGTGAGGCCAGTCGCCCCGGCTCGGTCAGATATGTAAGGAGCGGCAGGTAGCGCTCGTCGCGTACCCACAGGCCCAGGTTGGCGTTGCCGCCCTTGTCGCCGGAACGGGCACCGAGATACTCACCGATGGTGATCGGTGCCGGTTCGGTTGATGAAAACTCGTTGTCGGGCTTAGTATTTCGCGGTTGGTCGACGGCGAGTTCCGCGGTCGTAGGCGTCATGATCTGGAGTTGAGAACCATCGAGGGTGATGCGGGGATGCACGTGGCAAACGTCGATCAAGGTGGGCCAGCCAACCATGAATTCAGCCGCCGGTCCCGGGGGAGTGGTCAGATATAGCCCCGGGTAGCTGCCCAACGCGGTCGCCACCGCCGCGGAGGAGAACTCTCTGCCCACCACCGCGGAGTCGGGATCGGACACCGACAGCCTCAGGTAGCTCTGATCGTCGGGCGCGACCGAGTCCAGGCCGGCTCCGATTACCTCGACGAGCGATTCCGCGAAGCGTTCTTGTCCGCCCGGGATCTGGGCCCATACCGCCCGCTGTGCCAATTCAGCTTTGGCGTGCCGCTCGGCGCCGGTGATCGCCAGCGTCATCGCATTGCGAAAACCGCCCGGATAGGTCAGTAGGGCTTTGGCGCATTCGGGGGCGGGTTCGCCGCAGGCCGCTGAGATCTGCACCCGATCGGTGCCGAGTTCCCGCAACTGCACGGTGTCGAACCGGGCGACGACGTCGGGAACCGGATAGCGAGGTCCGCTGATTTCGTAGAGCAGTTGCGCCGTGACGGTGTCGACGGTGACGGCGCCTCCGGTTCCGATGACCTTGGTGATCACGCTGCTGCCGTCGACGGCGATTTCCGCGATGGGGAACCCGGGTTCGGTGAGATCGGGGATTTCGTCGAAGAACGCGAAATTTCCACCGGTGACTTGGGTTCCACATTCAATGGCATGACCGGCGACGGTCGCCCCGGCCAGGGCGTCGAAGTTCTCGATATCCCAGTCATGCCACCATGCGGCCGCTCCTGAGACAACGGCGGCATCGGCGACTCGCCCGGTGATCACCACGTCGGCACCCGCGCGCAGACCCGCGGTGATCCCGTGGCCGCCCAGATAGGCGTTGGCCGCTACGACATCGGTGGCGTCACCTGCCCACACCTCGCCGGTATCCAAGTGCCGAAAACATTCGCCCGCCGTGCGCAGTTCGTCAAGTCGACCGAGCAGATCGTCACCGTCGACCACCGCGACCGAGATCGCGATCCCGAGGTCGTCGGCGATACTGCGCACCTTCGCCGCGCACCCGTGTGGGTCGACGCCTCCGGCATTGGAGACCACCTTGATGCCGCGCTGGTGACACAGCCCAAGCACCTGCTGCATCTGGGTGATGAAAGTCGTGGCGTAGCCGGCTCGACCACGCATTCGGCTTTTGGCCAGGATGGACATGGTCAGTTCCGCCAGCCAGTCCCCGGTGAGCACATCGATCGGTTCGGGGCTACGCAGGATTTGCACCGGCGCGTCGAGCCGATCGCCGTAGAAACCCGAGCAGTTGGCGATCCGGATCGGCCGAGTGTGTGCTGTCATTCCTGATCATCCAGTTCGACCAGTACGGTTCCCGCGGGAACCGACTCGCCAACGTGCACCAGGACACGGGACACCACCGCGTCCGATGAAGCACGGATGACATGTTCCATCTTCATGGCTTCCACCACGACGAGCCGATCACCTGCTGACACCCGCTGTCCGGTCTCGACGTGTACCGATTGCACCGTGCCGGGCATCGGAGATGTCGGGCCGCCCACGATGCTGTCGATATTGCGTTCGACGAAGCGTGGCATCACGGTAAAGCCGACCTGACCGTGAATATCGTTGACCCAGACCCGAACGCCCGGATCGTGCCCGAGCAACCCCTCGGCGCTGACCCGCAGCACCCGGCTGATGCCGTCGACTTCGACTCGCCAGCGATCATCGCCATGGGCAAGACAGCGAACCGCGAACTCAGTCCCGTCGACGCGGAACAGGCGGAAGGCCTCACCGTTTCTGGGCGGCTGGTAGTCCAGTTGGTGTTCGGTGCCGTGGTCATCCAACAAGGTCCACTGGACAGCGGGGCGGGGAGTGTTCGACCACGCCGCGGGCAGCGGTAGCAGCGGTGTGTCGGTGCTGAGGGCGCATGCAACGACGGCCGCCGCAGCATGTGCCGAAAGCGGCTCGGCTGCAAGCAGATCCGCGCGCTGTTCAAGCCAGTTGACCGTTACGTCACCGTGCCGGTAATCCGCATCGGACAGGATTCGTCGTAAGACGGCTACGTTGGTGTCCGGACCGTGCAGGACCAACCGCGCCAGTGCGCCGTCGAGCGTGGTGATCGCGTGATCCCGCGTCTCGCCCGGTGCGATCACCTTGGTGATCATCGAGTCATAGAAGGGGCTGATCGTGACACCGGAGGCGATCCCGTCCTCATAACGCACACCATCGTCGTCCGGATGCCAATACCGTTGTATCGCACCGGTGCTGGGCAGCCAGCCGGTGTACGGGTTCTCGGCGCAGACTCGCGCCTGAATGGCATGGCCGGTGAAGGTGATCTCGGTCTGCGTGAAAGGCAGCTGAGCTCCACGGGCCACATCCAGCTGCAGCCCTACTATGTCGATGCTGGTGACCTGCTCGGTGACGGTGTGCTCAACCTGCAGTCGGGTATTCATCTCCAGGAAGAAGAACTCGTCGCCTTGGACCAAGAACTCGCAGGTCCCCGCGCCGACATAACCGATGTCTTCGGCCAGCCGCACGGCTGCGGCCGCCATAGCGGAACGCAGCGCCGCATCCACTGATACGGCTGGGCACTCCTCAAGCAGCTTTTGGTGGCGGCGCTGCACCGAGCATTCGCGATCGCCGAGGTGTACGACGTTGCCGTGGGTGTCACCGAACACCTGGATCTCGATGTGACGCGGTCCGGCGAGAAACCGCTCGAGGAATACCGTGTCATCGCCGAAGTAGGCCTGCGCCTCGCGTTGCGCCGCGGCGACCGCGGCGGGTAGGTCGTCGGCGGATTCGACGAGGCGGATACCGCGCCCGCCGCCGCCGGCGCTGGCCTTTACCAGCAGCGGATACCCTACGCGGCCACCCAGCTCGCCCAGATCGGTGGCGGTGTCGTCGACCACCGCATCGGGCAGCACCGGTACCGAAGCCTTGCGGGCGAGCTCCTTGGCGCGCACCTTCGAGCCCATCGCTGCGATGCACTCCGCCGGCGGACCGACGAACACCAGGCCAGCCGCGGCAACCTGCTCGGCGAACTGGGCGCTCTCGGCCAGGAACCCGTAGCCGGGATGGACAGCGTCGCACCCGGTTCGTTGCGCAGCGGCCAGTACTGCCGAGACGTTCAAGTAGGTGTCGGTGGCCGATATGCCCGGCAACGCAACCGCTTCGTCGACATCGTCGAGGTAGGGCAGCGCAAAGTCGGGATCGGAGTACAGCCCCACAGTGCCGATTCCTCGGCTGCGGGCGGCACGGGCGACCCTGCTGGCGACTTCACCGCGATTGGCGATCAACAAACGATGCACGATGCTCCTAGAACCGGAAGACACCGAAGCCCGCCGCCGATTGGCGTGCTGCGGCGTGGGCGTCGCGTGAGATGGCGAAGGCCACGGTGAGTGCGGCGCGGCTGTCCCGGGGGTCGATTACCCCGTCGTCCCAACCACGTCCGGTGGCATACATGGCCGTGGACTCCGCCTCGATGCGGGCTTCATCTTCGGCGCGCTGGGCTTCGTCGGCGGATTCGTCGAATTCGAGGTTCTTCGACTCTGCGGAACGTCGTCGCACGATCGACATCACACCGGCCAGTTGCCGGCCGCCCATAACCGCAATGCGGTGTGTGGGCCACGTCAGCACCAGCCGAGGTCGGTACGCGCGTCCGGCCATTGCGTAATTTCCGGCCCCGTAGCTGACTCCGACCATCAGTGTCACGTGTGCGACACGTGAGTTGGCGACGGCATTGATCAGTTTGGCGCCGTCCTTGATGATGCCACCTCGCTCGGCAGCGGTACCGACCATGAAGCCGGTTATGTTCTGGATGAACAGAATCGGCGTCGCGAGCTGATTGCACAACTCGATAAAATGCGCACCCTTCTGCGATTCGGGAGAGAACAAGATCCCGTTGTTGGCAAGGATGCCGATCGGCATACCGTTCAGGTGCGCCCATCCCGTGACCAAGTTCGGTCCGTAGAGGGGTTTGAACTCGTCGAATGACGAGCCGTCCACGATGCGGGCGATGACCTCGCGAATGTCGAAGGGAGTCTTGGGGTCTTCCGGTACGACGCCCAGCAGTTCGTCGGGGTCGTAGAGCGGGGCGGGTCCTCCGGGCACCGACGGCGGGGCGCCGAACCTGGACACCACCGCGCGCGCCTGCCGAATCGCGTCGGCTTCATCGGCGGCGAGGTAGTCGGCCAAACCTGACACCCGTGCGTGCATGTCGGCGCCGCCGAGCTCCTGTTCGGTGACGTCCTCGTCGATCGCCATCTTGACAAGCGGCGGGCCGCCGAGAAACGCATATCCGCGATCCTTGACGAAAATCGTGTAGTCACTCATGCCCGGCAGATATGCGCCGCCGGCGGTTGATGAGCCGAACACCACTGACACTGTGGGGATTCCGGCTGCCGACAACTCGGTGAGTCGACGGAACTGCTCGCCCCCGGGCACGAAGATATCCGCCTGCTTATCCAGATCCGCCCCGCCGGACTCGACCAACGTCACTACCGGAAGTCGATTCGTCTCGGCGATGTCCATCGCCCGCAGCGTTTTGGTGATCGATGTCGGGGAAAGCGATCCGCCGCGGATGGTCGGATCGTTGCCGATCACGACGACCGCACGCCCGCAGATCTCGACGATGGCGGTGACCAGGCCGCCCCCCAACGGATCGGTGGTGCCCCATCCGGCGAGCGGTGACAACTCGAGCGTGAAGCCATGGCGGTCGCCCAACAGCGCCAGCCGTTCGCGGACCGGTAGTTTCCCACGGTCGCGGTGGCGTTGCACCGAGGCCGGTGAACCGCCTTGTACCACTTGATCATGGAGGCCTTGCACATCTGCAAGCAACGCCTGCATGCGTTGGCGGCCCCGTTGATAGGGCTCGCTGGACGGAATGACCTCCGTGGCCAGGACCGGCACTGCACCTCCAAAATCGCTAACCTGGTTATATAAAACTTGATGCCTGTTTGGCAAGTGGTGGGTTCGAATGCGGCCTCAGGGCAAGAGTGCGAAGGCCCGCGCCGCGTTATCGCTGAGGAAGAGCTGGGCGACTTCCGGTGCGAGTTCAAGTTCCGCCAGTCCATCGAGGGCCGCCTCGAATGTCAGAATCGGCCAGTCGCTGGCCCAGATGCACTTGCGGCGGCCGTAGGTGCGCAGGAAGTGCGTGAAGTGCGGCGGATAGTACTTCGGTAGATGGGCGCTGGTGTCGATCCAGACGTTCGGGTGTTTGGCGGCGACCGCGATCATCTCCTCGGTCCACGGCCAGCCGATGTGTCCGGCGACGATGCGCAATTCCGGAAAGTCGATGGCTATCCGGTCGATGTGCCCGGGCCGACCGGTCTCGGAGGTGTAGGTCGACGGACCGGTGCCGCCGACCTGGACCTGCAGTGTGATGTCGAGGTCAGCGCAGGCGGCATACAACGGATACCACTGCGGTTCGGTCGGTACCTTGTCGAGGATGAACGGCTCGAGTTTGAGTCCTTTGAACCCGAAGTCGCTTACCAGCCTGCGCAGTTCGTGTACGGCTGGCATCACCCCGTCTACCGACCAGGGGTTGACGCTGGCGACACCGATAAGCCGGTCGGGGTAACGGCGAACGGCGTCGACCACGTCCTCGTTCGGTATCAGCGGTCCTGCCGAGCAGATGGCCTTGACGATCCCATTGGCGTCCATCTCGTCGATCAGCGCCTCCAGGGGAAGCCCGGTTCGCAGTCTGGCACCGTGCGCCATGCGGTCGGCCAGTGTGAAATTACGCTCGGGCATTTTGGCCACCGTGCTCGGCAGCCATGGCTGCACCCACGCGTCGATCACGGGGATCCCGTGCGATCTACTCATGTTTCAGCCCTTCGGCAGGCCGAGCACTCGCTCGGCGATCATCGTCTTGACAATCTCGTCGGTGCCGCCGGCGATATGGAATGCGGGTGCGGACAGCAGCACCAGCCGCCAATCGTCGAGGCCGCTGTCGCGCCTGGAGAGTTGGGCGCCCAAGCGGTCGGCGACTGCGTCGGCAAGAGTGCTGACCACCGCACCGGTCGCAAGTTTGGCCAGCGCCGCTTCGGGCCCGGGTGGCACGCCGGCCAGCAGGCGTCGATGCATATTGGCTTCGAACGCGGCCAGCGAACGCTGGTCGATCACGGCGTCGACGAACTTTTCCCGTGTGCCGCCTTCCCTCCACCCCAGTGTGCTGGCTTGGCGCACCAGTCGCCCCAGCGACCGGCCGAAACTGGAGAAACGTTCGAAACCCAGGGTCGTCATCGCCACAGACCACCCGCTGCCGACCTCGCCGAGCGTCGCATCGGCCGGCAATTCGACGTCATCGAAGAAAACTTCCGAGAACGAGGCTCCGCCCGTCATCTGCCGCAGTGGCCGGACGTCGATTCCTGGGCTGGACATGTCCACCACGAAGGCGGTGAGGCCGCGGTGTCGCGTCTCCGAGGGATCGGTACGGGCCAGCAGGTAGCCGTATCGTGCGTGCCGCGCTTCCGATGTCCATACTTTCTGACCGTTCACCCGCCAGCCGTCGGCCGTCTTGGTCGCCCGAGTGGAGACCCCGGCCAGGTCACTTCCGGCCCCCGGTTCGCTGAACAGCTGGCACCAGACCTCTTCGCCGCGCAGTATGGCTGCGCAGTGCTGCTTCTGGTCTGGCGTCCCGAACGCGAGCAGGGTCGGCCCGACCATCTCCAGGGTGACACCGAACAGTCCGCGTGGAAGTTCGTACTCTGACTCCAGGTCGGCCCATGCCAGCGCGTATGCCGAAGGTAGGTCGCGTCCGCCGACCTCGTGGGGCCAGGTCAGCCCGGCGAAGCCGTGGTCGTAGAGCAGGCGTTGCCATGCCATACAGCGGTCCCGCCAGGCCTCCGGGTCGGCAATGAGGCGGAATTGGGCGAACATCGTGTCCGGGAAACCATCAGGCTTGTACTCGGCATGAGCGTCGAGGAAGTCCTTGGCGTCCTTCACGAATGTGTCGATCGGAGTTTGGGGCATCACGCTCTCTACTGTCCGCGGAGTTGGCACCTAATTGCTAACCTGGTTATATGATACTTATATCACGATACCTGTGAGGAGTCTTGCGTGAGTTCCCCATCATCTGCCCTGCACCATGCCGAACAGGTTGAGGAGGGGCAGCTGGTCGTCCGGTTGGACGGCAGCTGCGTCTATTCCCGAATGTCGGTTGGGGGCAAGGCTCATGGCCTGTCCAAGATCCGGGCCGCGGGTCTGCCGACCCCCGCGGCGTTCACCGTGACCGTCGATGCGTGCAGGCAGTACTTCGATGCTCCCGACGAACTCATGGACCGGCTGTGGCCCCAGATCTCTGACGGCGTGGCCTGGCTGGAAGCCGAATCCGGGCACGGCTTCGGGCGCGGCCCGGTGCCGTTGCTGGTCTCGGTGCGCAGCGGCGCACCGGCCAGCATGCCCGGGATGATGGACACCGTGCTGAACCTTGGCATCAATGACGAGGTCGAACGACTCCTCGCAGACACCTGCGGGAAGAATTTTGCGAGGGACACTCACCGGCGATTTCAGCAGTTGTACGGCGAGGTCGTCGCCCCGTCCGATGGTCGGGTTCCCGCCGATCCCTTTCAGCAGTTGCGAGCAGCGATCACCGCGGTATTCGATTCCTGGAATTCGCCGCGTGCCGTCGCCTACCGTCGGCATCACAACCTCGAGGGCAAGATGGCCGGGACATCGGTCACCGTGCAGGCCATGGTGTTCGGCAACCTTGATGACAGTTCGGGTACCGGTGTCTTGTTCAGCCGCAACCCGCTCACTGGGGAGGCGCGGCCATACGGAGAATGGCTGCCCGGTGGGCAGGGCGAGGACGTCGTCAGCGGCAAGTTCGACCCGCTGCCACTGACCGCGCTCGCTGAGCAGCACAAGGCCGTCTACGCACAACTGTTGGAGGCTGCGTCGTGGCTGGAGGTGCAGGGTGCTGATGTTCAGGACGTCGAATTCACGGTCGAGGCGGGCAAGCTATACCTGCTGCAGACAAGGGCTGCCAAACGGTCCGCGCGAGCCGCGGTGGTCATCGCAGTGGCTCTCCAGCGCGACGGTCTCATCAGCACCGATGACGCGCTGGCTCGTCTTACTGCCGCACAACTTGACACCCTGCTGGCGCCGGTGATCGAACCCGCCGCACTGGCCGGTGCCGCCGTGGTCGCCACCGGCTTGCCGGCATCTCCGGGTGTCGGGGCCGGCCGCGTTGTAGCCGACAGCGAGTCCGCGCAGGATGCCGCCGACGACGGTGAGGACGTGGTGCTCGCTCGCGAAACCACCAGCCCCGACGATGTCGGCGGCATGATTGCGGCCCGGGCCATCATCACCGAGCAGGGCGGATCCACCTCCCATGCCGCCGTGGTAAGTCGGGAGCTGCAGACACCGTGTGTCGTCGGCTGTGGTCAGGGCAGCCTGGCTCCTTTGATTGGTACCGATGTCACCGTCGACGGCGCCACGGGAACCGTCTATCGGGGACTGCTGCCGCTGGCCCGGCCGTTGGACAGTGACGACCCGGATATGGCGGCATTGCTGAGCTGGGCGCAGCGACGCAGTCCAGTCGAGGTGTTGCAGGATGCTCCCGCTCTCGACGCTGATATACCCCGTGTCGACCATCGGCAAGTCGCGAGCCTGTTCGGGGTCCTCGACGGCGGCGCCACGGTAGTCGCCGCCGAGCATCCGTTGCCCGTGCTGCTGACTATTCTGGAGCGGAGTAGCGAGACCGCGGGCATAGGCTAACCAGGATGCCTATTTAGATGCGACAATGACCGTGTGCATCCTGACAGTGACGCCATTACGCATCCCACCGCGGGCCAGCTGGTGGCCGACAACATCCGCCGCAAGATCATCCTGGGTGAATTTCGTGACGGCGATTTTCTGCCCAACGAAGCCCAGCTGTTGACGCAGTACGGCGTATCGAGGCCGGTGTTGCGTGAAGCGATCCGGATTCTACAGTCGGAATCGCTGCTGACGATACGGCGCGGCAGCAAGGGGGGAGCCCGGGTGAACGCGCCGCGGCCGGAGCCGGTGGCGCGCCAGGCCGGGGGCCTACTCCAATACGGTCACACGACCGTCTTCGACGTCTTCCGCGCTCGCGCGATCATCGAACCACCGGCGGTCCGCTTGTTGGCGGAGAATGCGACAGCGGTGACGATCCAACGACTGCGTGACGCACTGGAACAAGAGTCCAACGCCGTCAACGACCCACGGGTGTGGGGCAAAACCCACGGTGCGTTTCACACATTGGTGGTGGAGCTGTCGGGTAGCAACACGCTTGCGCTGTTTGCTCACATCATGGCCGAGATCACTGCCGCGCATACCCAGGCCGTCTGGAAGCAGGCCTCAGACGACACGGAGAAGCGCACCGCCGCCGAGTTGGCGCACCGAGTGCACCGGAAACTGGTGCGACTGGTGGAAGACGGCAAGGCCGCCGACGCCGAGCTGCTGTGGCGTCGGCATCTGGAGGAGACGACCGACCGGATGCTCGAGACCCAAGGACAGCGCGAGCTTCTCGACCTCATCGGGTAACGCCTATCCATAAGATAGCTAACCTGGTTATACTTTTCCTCACACTAGGTGGAGGAGAGTGAAATTGAGCCCCGAACTGCTCGATGAGCTGCGGACAACGACGCGCCGTGCGCTGCGGGCGGCGGCCGGCGATGTCATCGAAGAACTCGACCTGGCCGGGTTGCTTGTCGATACCGGTTCGGGTGGATCGGGTCTCGGGGAACGCGAAATGGTCTTGGTCGCAAACGAGCTCGGTAGCGCCTTGTCCCCGTCCGCTTTTCTGCCGACCGCGGTCATCGCCAGCACGTTTCTGTCGCACGCCGACACCGCCGCCGCCGCCGATCTGTTGGCCGCGGTGGTAGGTGGTACGTCGCGTTGTGCGGTGGCACTGGCCGGCGCCGACACCACAGCGGTCGAGGCGACATCGACCGCTGACGGCGAGTGGTCGGTCAGCGGGAGTACAGCGGCGCTCATTTCGCCATCTCAAAGTGACGTGCTGCTGACCGTTGCGTCCACCGGTGACGGCGCCGCGCTGTTCGCGGTGGCAATCGAACACGCCGGGGTGACGCCGGCAGACCAGCTCGATTCCGATAGGGGCCTGGTCGACGTGACACTGGTGCAGTCGCCGGCGCGACAGCTCGCATCGCCCACCGCCACTGCAACGGGAAGCGCGGCGGCTTACCGGCGGAGCCTGCTGGCAGTGGCCGGGGAGCAGGTCGGTGTGGCGCGAGCTTGCTTGGAGACAGCGGTCGAGTATGCGAAAACCCGGACCCAGTTCGGCTCGCCCATCGGGTCATACCAAGCGATCAAGCATCGCTGCACCGACGTACTGCTGAATATCGAGCTCGCGGACTCCGTCGTTGCGCAGGCCGCCGATGGGGGCGCACTCGATGATGCTGAGCTGGCATTCGTCGTAGCTGCCCGAGCTGCGGTGGTTGCCGCCGAATCATGTATTCACATTCATGGCGGCATCGGGTTCACTTGGGAGCACTCGGCGCACCGCTACCTACGACGGGCACAGGTCAACGCATCCCTGCTGGGCCCATCGGCGTTGCATCGCAACGCTATTGCGGTATCAGCCGGGTTGACCGGCGCGTGACGTGAGCCTGATTCGCACCGAACGCCAGGGCGCCGTGGCCCGGCTGTTGCTGGATTCGCCCGCGAACCGCAACGCACTGTCGGCGCAGTTGCGCGCCGAGCTGTACCAGGCGCTCCGCGACGCCGGTGACGACGACGGGGTGCGCAGCATCGTGCTGGGTCACACCGGGCCGGTGTTCTGCGCGGGTGCTGACCTCAAAGAGATGCGCAGCGGCCCGCCCGCGCCCGACACCCCGACTGTTGCGCAGATTCTGGCTGAGATCTGGCGTACTCCCAAACCGGTCGTGGCCGCACTCGCCGGGGCGGCCCGAGCCGGTGGCTTGGGTCTGGTGGCGGCTTGTGACATCGTCATTGCCAGTGACACAATCAGTTTCGCCTGCACCGAAGTTCGCATCGGAGTGATTCCCGCGGTCATTTCCGCGGTGCTGGCGCCCAGGATGTCCCCCGCCGCGATGCATCAACTGTTCCTGACCGCTGAACCGTTCAGTGCGCAGTGGGCCCAGCAGGCCGGACTGGTTGAGCTGATCGTGCAACCCGAGCAACTTGACACCGAAACCCGCCGAATCACCGACGCGTTCGCGCTGGCGGCGCCGGGCGCGCTGGCGGGCACCAAACGGCTCACGCGCAGCGCGAAGGCAATCGCCGATCTGGAAACCCGGCTCGGCGACTTGGAACAGTTGTCGACGCGCTACTTCGAGTCCGCCGAGGGCCGCGAAGGCCTGGCTGCTTTCGCGGCGAAGCGTCCGCCCAGTTGGGCGTGTTGAGCGACAACGATATTCGACAACGGAAGGTGAGTCCATGACGAGCTGGTCGGGCAAGGTCGCGGTGGTGACCGGAGGTGGGTCGGGAATCGGCGAGGCATGTGCCGAACTGCTCGTCGAACGCGGAGCCCAGGTGGTGATCGCGGACATCGATGAGGCCGCGGCCGGTAGGGTCGCCGCGCGGCTCGGCAAGGCAGCAATCGCGCAACGCACCGATGTCACGCTCGAAGCCGACACCCGCGCGATGGTCGAAGCTGCTGTCGCTCATTTCGGACATCTCGACCTTGCGGTCAACAATGCCGGGATCGGCGATTCGAGTCAGCCGCACACCGCCGATGTCGAGCTGGAATCCTGGCGACGGATCACAGCTGTCGATCTTGACGGGGTCATGCTGTGCATGAAGGCGGAAATCCCGGCGATGCTGGCCGCCGGCGGTGGATCCATCGTGAATATGTCGTCCATGTTCGGACACGTTTCGATGCCCGGCGGCGGCGCTTACTCTGCGGCCAAACACGCGGTGGTTGGGTTGACACGCAGTGCCGCACTGGAATATTCGTCTCGGGGAGTGCGGATCAACGCGGTTGGGCCCGGAGTCATCGAGAGCCCGATGACGGCGAGCCGACCGGATGTGCGCGACGCGGTAGCGGCGCTGCATCCCATCGGCCGGCTGGGTACACCGCGCGAGGTCGCCGCCGTGGTCGCCTTCCTGCTCTCCGATGATGCGTCCTTTGTCACGGGTTCGTTTTACTCCGTCGACGGTGGGTACACCGCCCAGTAACGATGCGGGCGCCAGTCGGCTATCCGAAGTGCGATTTTCACGCCTAGCACTGGCTTAACTCCTGGAACCGTCGCTACCGTGAGCGCGACGGCTGGTCGGTGTCAAACGCTCAGCGTGACGTCGTGGCCCCACATTCCAGCGAGGAAGTGAACAGATGCGTGATGCGGTCATCGTGGAAGCGGTCCGGACCCCGGTGGGAAAGCGAAATGGCGGGTTGTCGACGATCGCTGCCGCTGATCTGTCGGCCCTGACCCTCAACACCCTGATTGAGCGCGCGGGCGTTGACCCGGCAGTCATCGACGACGTGGTGTGGGGCTGCGTCAGCCAGATCGGTGAGCAATCATTCGACATCGCACGTAACGCAGTGCTCGGTGCAGGCTGGCCGGAGACGGTGCCGGGCACAACCGTCGACCGGCAGTGCGGTTCTTCGCAGCAGGCGGTGCATTTCGCTGCAGCTGGCGTGATCAGCGGCCAGTATGACGTCGTGGTTGCCGGCGGAGTGGAGTCGATGTCACGGGTACCGATGGGCTCGTCTGTTGACGGTAAATGGCCCTACGGTGAGGGCTTTCGCGCGCGTTACGGCGATACCGCACCCAATCAGGGTCTGGGTGCGGAGATGATCGCCGAGCGGTGGGGTCTGTCGCGTGGTCAGCTCGACGAGTTCGGCCTGCAATCACATGAGAAAGCGGCGATCGCCCATGACGACGGCGTGTTTGACGATGAGCTCTTCCCGATCGCGGCACCAGTCCAGGGCGGCGGCACGAACTGGGTGGTACGTGACGAAGGAGTGCGCCGGGGCGGCTCGCTGGAGGCCATGGCGCGACTGCGGCCGGCGTTCAAGGACGACGGGCGGGTGACTGCGGGCAACAGCTCACAGATCAGCGACGGGTCGGCTGCGCTGCTGCTGACCACCAGCGAGAAAGCGGTACAGCTTGGACTGACCCCGCTGGCCCGCGTTCACACCGCGGTGTTGGCCGGTGACGACCCGGTCATCATGCTGACCGCGCCGATCGCCGCGACCGCCAAGGCACTCCGGCGCAGCGGCCTGTCCCTTGATGAGATCGGCGTGTTTGAAGTCAATGAAGCCTTTGCCTCGGTACCGCTGGCGTGGCTCGCCGAAACCGGAGCTGATGTCAAGGCGCTCAACCCGAATGGCGGCGCCATCGCGTTGGGCCATCCACTGGGCGGTAGCGGGGCGCGTTTGATGACGACACTGATCCATCACATGCGCAACAACCGTATTCGCTACGGGTTGCAGACCATGTGTGAGGGCGGCGGCCAGGCGAACGCGACGATCCTGGAGTTGATCGAGCGGTCTTGAAATCCGATGAGTCGGTCTTCTGCGGTCAACGTTGGACGGGGGAGCCGCGGGGTATTGCCGCCTCCGGTTTGGTGTTTCCGATGTGTGCGGTGCCGGTCAAACTTGTTTGAGAATCCGACAGGTCTCGATCTGGCGCTCGAGGGCCGCCGGCGCCTCGTCAGCCGGCAGCAATAGCGGCATCATGTCGCCAACACTGACCCAGGTCGCACCTGCGTCGACGTAGGCCTGGATGCTGCTCGCGACTTCCTTCGGATTACCCCAAAACCAGCCACGGCGGCACATGTCGACCGGCGTCTGAGCGACGATCGCGTCGACCGTTTCCTGCGACTCCTGCGCAGGTAGCAGCTTGAGAGCGTAATGCCAATCTCGCGGGTACACCGGCGTGATACCTTCGGTCTCCCAGTCGCTCTGATTCAGTCGACCGAACGCCGCAGTGTCAATGGTCATCGGAAACTGCCCGTGGGCGGACATGAGGACTGCCCGTAGGTGGCCAATAAGAACTGCCCGGTGGCGGACATGAATCTGCCCATGAGGGTCTGTCTGCCACCGGTTTGGTTCGGTTCAGCTCAAGGGCTTGACCCCTTTCCCGTGTAGGGCCTGGGCCAGGCGCACGGAGTCGCCGCGG
>NZ_CP084028.1:871517-943792 GCF_020181595.1 [Mycobacterium] vasticus
CGGTTCGGCAGATGGTGTCGGCAACAAGGCACGTAGGCTCAGACATTGGGTCCTGTGGTCGTGAGATGTGTGTGTAGGTGCTCTCATCTTCACACCCAGGGCCCGCCTACATCCCCAGCCTCACCCCGTCAGCACCGCACCCGCCCACGCACTCCCGATCGGGAAGAGCCCGATTGGTCCCGGATGATGTTCACCGCGACGACGCGCTGGGCCGGCGTGGGTACGTCACCGCGAAGGAACCACCGCAGTGACCGGGCGATTATCCATACTCCGCCGATCAGGACGGCGAGTGTGGACAGCAGCGACAGCGCCACCGTCGTGGCGACGTAGTGCTCGGAGAAATGCGGGTTGTCCGGAGAGCGGCCGCGCAGTGCGACCACGACGATGAGCACTTCGGCGACGCTAAGCAGATGTGCGAACACCAGCCCGGCCGCGTATCGCAGCGAGGTCCATGCGACGCCGCCACGCACCGCGTCGGCCGGTCTGCTCACATGACCACGGTAGCGGGGGAACGCCGCCGGTCAGCTAAATCAATCGTTTGACTCAGTTCGTCAATGTTGCGTGGCTGGCGCCGGTTCGGGAACCGGGGAGTCGCGAAGATCGGGAACGTAGTGGGCGAATACCGATGGATACAGGATCCCCGGCGGAGCCGCTACGGTGACCGGGATGGTCTGGATCATCGGGACTGCGGTGGCGTAGTAGCCAGGCAGGGTCCGGTCATCTCCATTGAATCGCTGCCTGTGTTTCACCGAGTGCATCATGTCCATGTGAACTTTGACCGATGTGGGTTGGCCTTCGATTTCGATAGTCCAGCCGTCGCCAGAGCCCTCCGACATCGGCACCGGACAGATCTCGGGATGGTTGTAATAAATTTCCTCGATGCTCATGAACGGTTTGCCATCAACAACGGCGGTCCACTTGTGGACGATGCCGGCGATGGTGCCCTCGGGGATCGTTATGGCCTTGAGGTGATAATCGTGTTTGGCCAAAAGGTAGTCGCGGTCGGTCTCAATGCGTTCCACGCTGTGGCCGAGGCGAGTAACCGTCTGACAGAGCGTTTCGCCATAGTAGCGGTCACCCAGTGACACCACCATGAGGTTGGGGTCGTCAGGTTTCTTGCCGTAGCCGATCGCACTCATCATATCGGCACTGTCGATCGTCGAAGTATCGCTGATCTCCCGCACCGCAATTGATTCAATCGTCGTACAAACGCCGGTGAGCGTGGTCACTAGGCGCTCGTTCAGAAATCCTGGATTGATTCCCGTCGAGTGCAGCGTGGATCCACCTGCCAAGCAGGCTGCTTGTAGTTTCTCTTCGAACGTGGCGCTGTGAAAGCGGGGCCAGTGATAGGCGATTGACGAGATTACGTTCTTGCCGGATTCGAGTAGTTGCACGACATCGTTGGTGACTTCCGAATCGATGCTGACATCGGAGGTGTTCTGCGGGCAATGCAAGACGATGTCAGCATCGAGTCGGTGGATGGCTTCCTTGTCGGTGGTGGCCAGCACCCCCATCGGAGCGGTTCCCAGTAATTCACCGACGTCTTTACCGTCCTTTTCCGGGCTGTAGGCCAATACTCCGGCCAGTTCCAGCTCAGGCTTCGCCGCGATTTCGCGAAGAAGTGCGCGTCCCAGGATTCCGGGGCCCCAGACGACAGCCCGGTAGGGGCTTTTTCTCGGCATGTGGAATGTCCTCTCTGGTGAAGGGGGAACCGCTGACTGCGCTTACTGATGACGGCGGAGGATCTCGATCAAGCGGGCTTCCTCCCGTTGGGCACCCTCGATGTGCTCGACACCGGCGAACGGAGCCCAGTTCAGGATCATTGCGTCGGTAACGCCGGCGGCAAGCCACGGCTTGATGCGCTCATAGACTTGTTCTGCGTTACCGGCGAATACGGTGTGCTCCATGGCGCCCTCGGGCACCTTGTCCAGAATCGCGAGCGTCTCTTCACGAGACATCCACGGCGGGATGCAGTCTCGGGAGAATATCCAGTTATCGCCGAGGGGATGTTCGAGCCCCCACTGGCCGAACGTGGTGCCGCTCGGAGTGGTGCCGATCGCATTCCATTTCATCAGAGGGTTCCGTAAAACCTTTGTCACCGCCGTGGGATCCTCGTGGACCACCGACAAGATTATGGGCATGATGCGGAGCTGGTCGGGATCGCGTCCGCCGTCAACCGCAGCCTGTTTGAGAATGCTCACTTCGTGCGCGTATTGGTCCGGGTCGTCGGCCATACTGCCTGGCAGGTAGGTCATCCATCCCTCGCCATAGCGGCCGGCGGCCTCCAGGGTTTCTTTGCCCCCGCCCGCCACCAGCACCCCGGGGCGTTGGTCGCCCAGCGGTTGTAGCGCGACTTTGCCCTGGTTGGCTTTGTACAGGCGGCCTTGGTAAGTCAATGGTTCATTGCTGGTCAGCCAGTGATTCAGCATCTGCAGCGCATCGTGCAACTTGTCGCTGGCGCCTTTGCGGCTGATCCCGTACGGCTTCATCTGCTTGTTCTCACCGTTGGCAAGGATCGTGAAAATGCGGTGGCCGGTCACATGATCAAGTGTGTTCAGCGTCTGCGCCAACATGGACGGGTGCCGACGGACTACATCCAATGGGCCGTAACCGAATTCGATACGAGATGTCTGTGCTGCCGCCAGTGCCACCAGGGGCGCGCTTTCCATGTAGGCGTCGAAGTCCGGATAGACGTTGGCGATAGACGTGATGTCGGGTTGAACGATCGAGCTAGGCATCGTCATGCACATCTGATCCCAATAGATGATGAAGTCGAACCCTGCTGCCTCGGCGGCGACCGCGCTCTGCACGGCGACCTCGAAGGGCGGCAGACTGTTGGCCATTGTCCCGATCCGCATATTCACTCCGCACTCGTCATTGACCGGGCCCGCGGGAACCACGACTGCGCCCAGATCCGTTTCGGTTGTGCACATCACGTCAAGTAGGTCAGCCCGTTGGGCTACAACCGGATGCGAGCGTGAGGTGGCGTACTTGATGACTCGACAACCATAATGCGTACACGACGTGTATGGCAATGAAATTGGCTAGATGATCTATAGGTACTGATGGGGCCGTATAGGTTGGGGAGCCAGTCCAACGACACGAGCCTCCGGCTTTGGTCAGTCAGTCCGGATCGTGGAGTTGCGAAGGATCGGTTCGTGGTCCGACCGCACCGTGCAAAATCTGATGCACGACTTGCTGAATGTGACGGATGGTGCTCTGACGATCCTGGGACACTGCACCGGCCTGTCGTGCGAGCGCGATCGCCAGCATCGTTCCATTGACGGTCATGATCACCGCCTCACAGTCGGTCGTAGTCCCGAGCAACCCCGCATCGCGGGCCCGTTGCAGCGTTTCGATGTCTCGCTTCGCTGCGGGCGCCACGACACGTTCGTGATACGCCCAGAGGATCTCCGGGTGGCATTCGCCATCGAGGTGCACCCGCAAGTTGGCGAACCCGTCGCCGCTGGCAACATAGTCAAAAGTGGCAACCGCGTACGCCACTAAGGCCTCTTGGACCGGTGCCGTCTCGGACAGAGCGGGCAGAGTTTGGTCGGCGAGCGCATCCAACAGCAGTGTCGCGCTGTCGGCGTAGCGTCGATTGACCGCATCTCGGCTCACACCAGACGCCTTCGCCACGCCGACAAGGTGAAAGCCGATCCATCCGTCGGTGGCATACAGAACTCGCGCAGCATGCCGGATCCGCCGGTCGATTTCCGAATCTCGCTTACGGCCGCGCCTGGACACGCCTTGTGAGTCGCGACCGGGTTTCTCGACTTGGCCGCGACGGGCGCGATCACCGCCCCCGCTCATGTTCCTACCTACGATTGAAGGCAAAAGGTCTGCAGAAGTGCTTGAGGCTCAGTGCACATGCCCCAACCTTATACAGCGGCGAATCTGCTCAGGATCAACTTGCTGCGCTTACCCTCACGCTGACCGTGGACGCGCCGGAGTCGGAACTGATGGTCAGCATCGATGCGTTCGGCCCCGAGGTGACGTGTCCGCCGGTCACGGTCGCGGTGTAGCCGTTCGGGTACTGGCTGGGCGGCACCGAGATGGTGGTCTCCGAACCGGCGCCGAAGGCACCGGAGCCGTCGGCGTGATCGGTGGAGTAGCTGAACGAGAAGACCCCGCCCGAGAACGACACCGAGGTCGGGGTGCCCGAGATCAGTTGCGGGTAGGGCTCGGACAGCGCGGTCAGCTTGTCGACGTTGACGTTGTCACCGACCGGAGGCTGGCTGGGGTCCAGCACCAGGGCCTGCCCGTTCGGCGAGGAGCTGGTGATGTCGTTGCCGGTGTATGCCCACTCGGTCCAGCCCCACAGGTACTTGTTGGCGGCCTGCATGCTCGCGGTGATGGTCGGAATCGTGTTGGTGGCGCCGAATTCGGTCAGCAGCGCCGGGATGTTGTGTGACTGGGCGTAATCCGCCGCGTTGCCGAACACGACGTCGGCGTTCAGATCGCAGCCGAAGCTGGCGTCGGGGATCAGTGACGTGGTGATGCAGTAGCTGTGGAATGAGAAGGCGGAGTTCTCGTCGTCCACCGTGCCGAGGTGCGTCGGAACCGGCAGGCTGCCGAACAGCGTGGTGGGCTCGAAGAACACCGTCTTGTTCGGGTCGACGGACCTGATCGCCGCGTCGATCTGGTTGTAGAACGGGGTCAGCTGCTGGCCTTCGAAGTACGGGTTGCCGAAGAGGCTGCCCAGCCAGTTCGAGCCTGCCCACGGCTCGTTCATGATCTCGTAGCCGCCCACGTTCGGGTCGCCCTTGAAGTAGTTGGCGACGGCCTGCATCGTCAGCGCGTAATGGTTCAGCAACCCAACGCCGTCGGACGCTTTGGCGTTGCCCCAGAACGCATCCCAGGCGTGGTTCTGGGCCGGGTTGAGGAAGTAGTTGCCCGGGAATCCCATGTCGGGGTTGTCGAGCCCACCGCCGTCGGTAGCCCAGTCGGGTGCACCCTCGCCGCCGAACTCCTCGTTGTAGAGGTCCTGGTGCATGTCGAGGATCGCGACGATGTTGTGCCGGGCCAGCATGTCCACGGTGCTTTGGATCGACGCCAGGTAGGTGTAGTCGATCGCCCCGGGCTGCGGCTCGACCCCGGACCAGATGACGCCCAGCCGCACCGCGTTGAAGCCGTTGGCAGCCAGGAATGCGGCGTCGTCGTCGCTGAATCCGTCGGCGGAGGGCTCATACGGCGGGATCTTGTAGACCTGGTTGAGGCCGTGCAGCATGACGACCTGGCCGTCGGCGTTGGTGAGCCAGCCGTCGGACACCTCGATCGGTGGGGTCGTCGTCCCGGTGATACCGCCCGGCAGCGCGCCGAAATGACCGGCCGCGCCGTGCGTTCCGTACCAGAGTCCGGGGTTGCCGCCGGCGCCGCCGAGTGCGGGCAGTCCGGCGGCGGTCGCCCCGTCACCGGCATCGCCGCCGTGTCCTCCGTTGCCCATCAGTGAGCCGCCGGCTCCACCGTCACCACCGGCGGCTCCGGCGCCGCCGTCCCCGCCTGCGCCGCCCTCGCCGAAGAGCCCGGCAGAACCGCCGTGGCCCCCGGCCACGCCGTCTTCCGTGCTGCTCCAACCCGCGCCGCCGTCACCGAACAGCCAGCCGCCGGCCGCGCCGTCGGGGTGGGCCTCGGTGCCGTCCGCGCCGTCGCCGATGACGGTCGATCCGAACAGCTGGTTGATCACGGTGTTGACCTGGCTGCCGAGCGGGCTGGCGATCCACTGCTCGGCGGCTTCATGCAGACCGGTATAGAAGTCGAATCCCGCGGCGGGCCCGGACACGTCGGGCAGTGCGGCCAGCGCTGCGTCCCAGTGCCCGGCGGCCAGGAAGGTGTCCCACGCTCCTGCGTCGAACAGCGCGTCACCGTCGAGGGCGCCCGCAGCGGTCAGGAACGGCGCGAACAGCACGTCCATCATGTCGTCGACGTCGGCCCGAGCCGGCGAGGCAAGCGGCGCGGCCACTGGGAGCATGGCCAAGAACGCGGCTATTCCGGCAACCTTGCTGCGGCGACCAACCATCCCGGTGGACCTCTTCCCATGACGCGAAATCCTGAGGTGCGTCTGAGAATGCTAAACGATTTGTCTCACAAAATGGAAGGGTTCAGCACTGGGTGGCGTCGCGGATCCACTGGCGCCGGGCATCGCTCTGGCCGGCGTCGGACGCCGCGGCCCGCAGCACGTGAACAGCTCGCTGGTAGTCGCCCTGGCAACCCCGGGGCGGGGCCGGCAGGCAGGGTTGGGTCTTCATCGAGTACCTCCCGCAGGTCATGCGATGAGATCTGCATTAGTCGACCCATCCAACGTCGGCGGGCGCGAAATCTATCCCACCGACATGGTGAGCCTGCCCACGCCGACTGTCAGAGTGTGACGGGCATCACACTGCCTTGGCGATGACGTGCTCGGCGAACCGCTCGAGGTTGCGGATCTTGTTCTCCAGCGGCTCGGTGTCGGACCCCATGATGTAGGGCACCCGGAAGCCCACGATGACGTCGGTGACGCCCTTGTCCTCCAGGCGCTTGATGCCGTCGAGGGTGAATCCGTCCACCGAGATGACATGGATCTCGAACGGATCGTCGGCGCGGCCCTCCTCCGCGCGGAGCTGCTTGAGCCGGGCGATCAGACCGTCGAGCTCGGCCGGGTCGCCGCCGCCGTGCATCCAACCGTCGTGGCGTGCCGCCCGGCGCAGCGCGGCTTCGGCGTGGCCGCCGATCAGGATCGGGATCGGCTGCGTCGGGGCCGGGGCCATCTTGGTCTTGGGGATGTCGTAGAACTCGCCGTGGAACTCGAAGTAGTCGCCGGTGGTAAGCCCCTGGATGATCTCGATGCACTCATCCATCCGCTTGCCGCGCCGGGCGAACGGCACGCCCATCAGCTCGTAGTCCTCCGGCCAGGGGCTGGTGCCCACGCCCAGCGCCAGGCGGTTGTTGATCATCGAGGCCAACGAGCCGGCCTGCTTGGCCACCAGGGCCGGCGGGCGGATCGGCAACTTGATCACGAACGGCGTGAACCGCAGCGTGCTGGTGACCGCGCCCAGCGCGGCGATCAACACGAATGTTTCGATGAATGCCTTGCCGTCCAGGAACTCTCGGTTGCCGTCGGGGGTGTAGGGATACTTCGAGTCCGACTCGAACGGATAGGCGATGCTGTCCGGGATCGACATGCTGTGATACCCGGCGGCCTCGGCGGCCTTGGCGAGCGGAACGTAGTAGCTCGGGTCGGTCATCGCCTCGGCGTAGGTGAAGCGCACGTGGTCTCCTCGGTGGTCGCTGCGGGTATTCCCCGCAGCTTAGACCCGAGGCGGAATCGCGATCTCGACGTCCTCCAGTGGGAAAGGTGGGTAGCCCGCGGCGCCGATCACCGTCAGCGTGCCCCACGGTGTCCGCTCGGCGACCCGCCCGTCGGCGGTGTGCTCGCCGACCCGGATGCTGACCTTGGAGCCGGTCACATTGGTGCCCGGAAGATCGGTGAAAAACATTCCCTGCCAATGGTATTGACCATCGATCGGGTCGAAGTGTCCGGCCAGCTGCACCCGGGAGGGGTAGTCCTGGCCGTTGTGGGTGATCACGGCCGGCCCGTCGTAGACGTCGTCGTCGCTGGTGCCCGCCAACCCGGTGAGATAGAACCGGGAGAGCCCGCGCGTCGGCAGCAGCGGGTGCACCCGTAGCCGCGGCGAGCGGGATTCGATGCGGGCGGCCCCGCTGCGCCGCAGGGCGTCTACGAGCCTGGCCACATACCGGGCCTGCCGGCGGGTGTGCGGACCCGGGATCCGGAACCGGTTGGGGACGCCGTGCGCGGCGACGACGTCGTCGGCCGAAGCGACCGCGTCGATGAGAACCCGGGCACTCACCTCACCGTCGGCGGTGGTCACGGTCCACGTCTCGGTGGCGCTGTCGAACCGGGTGCTCGCCGCCGAGCCGACCGCGAGGGCGCCGTCCAGCAGCCCGTGCAGGCGTGCCGGGTCGCCCAGCACGATCACGTCCGGGCTCACAGGAAGCCGGCCCGCCGCCACATCCGCCGGGCCAGGCCACCCATCAGCCCGACCTCTTCGAAGAACGCCGCCAGCGGCGCGAACGAGGACCGGGACGCGGCGTGGAACGCCGGGTTGGCCCGCGCCACCCGGCGCGCCTCGCGGCCGTCGAGCCCGACCCGGTTGTAGACGATCGGCAGGGTGAACAGGTGGCGGTAGAACGGCCCGCCGACGCCTTGCAGGTTGGCCAGCAGCACCCGGCGGTAGCGCGGCATCACCGGCACATTGCGACGCAGACCGTCACGGGCGTACTGGATGTGGCGGGCCTCCTCGGTGACGTGGATGCGCATCACCCGCCGCACGATCGGCTGGATGTCCGGGTCGTCGAGGATCTGGCGCTGCAGCGCGTCGAAGATCTCCTCGCCCACCAGCGCCGCGCCCCACAGGATGCTGCCGCGGAACGCGAACGGCAGCGCGTTGATGGCGATGCGCTGGTAGCGCTTCGGGCGCACCGGCACGCCACCGATCCGGTCGATGGTCTTGCCGAACATCAGCATGTGCCGGGTCTCGTCGCCCAGCTCGGTCAGCGAGTAGTGCGTGGTCCGCGCGGTGGGGTTCTTGTGCATCATGTCGCGCAGCAGTGCCTGGTTGAGGATGTTCTCGAACCACACCCCGGCCGACAGCACGTTGACGAGTTCCTGGCGCGTCATCTCGATCTGCTGCTCGCGGGTCATCGCCTCCCACAGCGGCGTGCCGTAGAGGGTGCACATCCGCGGCGGCAGGAAGAACTTGTCCTCCTCCACCGGGGCATCCCAGTCGATGTCGACGACCGGCGCGTAGGACTTCTTCACCGAACCCTTCAGCAGCCGCTCGGCGAATTCCTCCCGAGTCGGTTCGCTGGGTCGCACCACCGTGGTCATCGCAGCAGTCCCCTCTCGCATCGGTTCTCCAGAAAATTATGGAGCCGTGACAGAGCATGTCAATACCCACGGTACCGGATACTTGCGGTACTCGTGTGACAGTCATCACGGCGGTGTAACTTTGCGCCCATGGGAACATTCGTCGTTCGGGCATGCCTCACCGGACTCGCATTGTGGGTGGTCACCAAGGTGGTCTCGGGGGTCACGTTCGTCGGCGGTGACACCACGCTGCAGCGGGTGGGCATCATCTTCGTGGTGGCGTTGGTCTTCGGATTGGTCAACGCCTTTATCAAACCGGTCGTGCAGCTGCTGTCGATCCCGCTGTACATCCTCACGCTGGGGTTGTTCCACATCGTGGTGAACGCACTGATGCTGTGGATCACCGCGTGGATCACCGACAACACCACGCACTGGGGACTGCACATCGCCGATTTCTGGTGGGACGCCATCTGGGCGGCGATCGTGCTGTCCCTGGTGAGCTGGGTGCTGTCGCTGGTACTGGGCCGCGCCACCCGGGTCTAGCGGGTAGCCGTGCCGGAGCTGCCGGAGGTCGAGGCACTCGCCGATCACCTGCGCCGGCATGCGGTGGGATGCACTGTCGGCCGGGTCGACGTCGTCGCCTTCTCGGTGCTCAAAACCTTCGATCCGCCGATCGACGCGTTGTGCGGGCAGATCGTCACCGGCGCGCACCGCTGGGGCAAATATCTCGGCATGCAGGCCGGCTCGCTGCATCTGATCACCCACCTGTCGCGGGCCGGCTGGCTGCGCTGGTCGGATGCGCTGGCGCCGGCACCGCTGCGGCCCGGCAAGGGACCGATCGCACTGCGGGTGCACCTGGGTGTTCCGGGGCCGGTGCCGGGCTTCGACCTCACCGAAGCCGGCACCCAGAAACGGCTGGCGGTGTGGGTGGTCGAGGATCCGGCCACGGTGCCCGGCATCGCCGGGCTCGGTCCCGACGCGTTGGCGCTGACGGCCGAGCAGCTGGCCGGACTGCTGGCCGGCAACACCGGACGGATCAAGACCGTCATCACCGATCAGAAGGTGCTCGCCGGGATCGGCAACGCCTACAGCGACGAGATCCTGCACACCGCACGGATTTCCCCGTTCGCCACCGCATCCAAACTGTCCGCCGAACAGCTTGCCGCTCTGCACGACGCGATGCGGTCCGTGCTCACCGACGCGGTGACGCGGTCGGTGGGGCAACAGGCCGCGACGTTGAAGGGCGAGAAGCGTTCGGGGCTGAAGGTGCACGCGCGCACCGGGCTGCCCTGCCCGGTCTGCGGCGACACGGTGCGCGAGGTGTCGTTCTCCGACAAGTCCTTCCAGTACTGCCCGACGTGTCAGACCGGCGGCAAGGTGCTCGCGGACCGGCGGATGTCGCGGCTGCTCAAGTAGGCTGCCGACGTGACCCGTCAGAAGATCCTCATCACCGGCGCCAGCTCCGGCCTGGGTGCCGGCATGGCCCGCGCATTCGCCGCACGCGGACGCGACCTGGCCTTGTGCGCGCGTCGTACCGACCGGCTCGATGAGCTGAAAAGCGAACTGACGCAGAAGTATCCCGAGATCGCGGTGGCGGTGGCGGCGCTTGACGTCAACGACCACGACGAGGTGCCCCGGGTGTTCACCAAGCTTGCCGATGAGCTCGGTGGGATCGACCGGGTCATCGTCAACGCCGGCATCGGCAAGGGCGCCCGGCTGGGGTCGGGCAAGCTGTGGGCCAACAAGGCCACCATCGAGACGAACCTGGTTGCCGCGCTGGTGCAGATCGAGACGGCGATCGAGATGTTCAACGACGCCGGCGGCGGTCACCTGGTGCTGATCTCTTCGGTGCTGGGCAACCGGGTCGTGCCGGGTGTCAAGGCCGCCTACGCCGCCAGCAAGGCCGGGGTGTCGTCGCTGGGGGAGTCGCTGCGCGCCGAGTACTCGCACGGCCCGATCAAGGTCACGGTCTTGGAGCCGGGCTACATCGAATCGGAGATGACGGCCAAGTCGGGATCCACCATGTTGATGGTGGACAACGAAACCGGGGTCAAGGCGATGGTGCGCGCGATCGAGCGTGAAAGCGGGCGGGCGGCGGTACCGCCGTGGCCGTGGGCTCCGCTGGTGTGGCTCTTGCGCCTGATGCCGGCGCGGTTCACCAAACGCTTCGCCTGACTCCGATCGCTAGGTCGCCCGGCCGCGCTCGGCGCGATAGCGGCGCACCAGAGCGTCGGTGGAGCTGTCGGTCTGCGGCTGCGGTGCGGCATCGGCGGTCAGTACCGGCAGCAACGCCTGGGCCTGCGCCTTGCCGAGCTCCACGCCCCACTGGTCGAACGAGTCGATACCCCACACCACGCCCTCGGTGAACACCTGATGCTCGTAGAGCGCGATCAGCTGGCCCAGTACCGATGGCGTCAGCTGGTCGGCGAGAATTGAAGTGCTGGGCCGGTTTCCGGGCATCACCTTGTGCGGAACGACCTGGGCGGGTGTGCCTTCACCCGCGATCTCCTCGGCGGTCTTGCCGAACGCCAGCACGTGCGTCTGGGCGAAGAAGTTGCTCATCAACAGGTCGTGCATGCTGCCGGTGCCGTCGGCGGTGGGCAGGTCATCGACCGGCGTGGCGAATCCGATGAAATCGGCCGGCACCAGCCGGGTGCCCTGGTGCAGCAGTTGGTAGAACGCGTGCTGGCCGTTGGTTCCTGGTTCCCCCCAATAGATTTCACCGGTGTCGGTGACAACAGCGGACCCGTCGGCCCGGGCCGACTTGCCGTTGGACTCCATGGTGAGCTGTTGCAGGTAGGCCGCGAACCGGTCCAGGTCGTTAGAGTAGGGCAGCACCGCGCGGGATTGCGCGCCGAAGAAGTTGGAGTACCACACCCCGATCAGCCCGAGCAGGGCAGGTGCGTTGGATTCCAGTGGGGCGGTGCGGAAATGGGAATCGACGAGGTGGAAACCGGACAGGAACTCCGCGAAGCGTTCCCGGCCGATCACCGCCATCACCGACAGGCCGATCGCCGAGTCCACCGAATAGCGTCCACCGACCCAGTCCCAGAAGCCGAACATGTTCGCGGTATCGATGCCGAATTCCTCGACCCGCTCGGCGTTGGTGGAGACCGCCACGAAATGTTGTGACACCGCGTCGTCGCCCAGCGCGGCGGTCAGCCAGCGGCGGGCCGCGGTGGCGTTGGTCAGTGTCTCCAGCGTGGAGAACGTCTTGGAGGCCACGATGAACAGGGTGGTGGCGGGGTCCAGGTCCGCCAGTTTCGCGGTGAGGTCTGTCGGGTCGATGTTGGAGACGAACCGCGCCGAGATCCCGGCGTCGGCGTAGTGGCGCAGTGCCCGGTAGACCATCACCGGGCCCAGGTCCGAGCCGCCTATACCGATGTTGACGACGCATCTGATGCGCTTGCCGGTGGCACCGGTCCACTGCCCGCTGCGCAGCCGGTCGGTGAAGTCACCCATCGCGTCGAGCACCGCGTGTACGTCGGCGACCACGTCCTGACCGTCGACGCGCAACTCGGCATCGCGCGGCAGCCGCAGAGCGGTGTGCAGCACCGCCCGGTCCTCGGAGGTGTTGATGTGCGCGCCGGCGAACATCGCGTCGCGGCGGTCCTCCAGGCCGGCCGCCCGGGCCAGGTCGACCAGCAGCCGCAACGTCTCGTCGTTGACGCGGTGCTTGCTGTAGTCGATGTAGAGATCACCGACGGTGGCGGTGAACTTGGTGCCGCGGTCGGGATCTTCGGCGAAGAACTGACGGAGGTGGGTGTCGCCGATCTGCTGGTGGTGTTTGAGCAACGAGTTCCAGGCCGGCGTGGTGGCGATGTCGGGGATCTGGGGAACGGAACTCATACTCCGACAGTAGCTAGTGGCCGAGCCGGCCGCGGCCCAGCCTCAGCAGCAGCATGGCCAGGTCCTTGCCGTCCTCGCCGAGCTCGCTGTAGCGCTCAAGCACCTTCATCTCGCGGCTGTGCACCAGGCGGGTGCCGCCGGAGGCCATTCGCGCCTTGCCGATCTCCTGCGAGATCTCGGTGCGGCGTTTCACCGCGGCCAGGATCTCGGCGTCGAGGCGGTCGATCTCCTGGCGCAACTCATCGATGTTGGGTGTGGCGAGCACGAATCGAGTCTGCCACCAACGGCCGTGCCAGCGCAAAGAGTGTCAGCGGGCGGCGGTACGTTGGGTTGCGTTATGAGTGTGCACGCGACGTCGCAAGCCGATCACCTACTCGACGGGCTCAACCCGCAACAGCGCCAGGCCGTTGTGCATGAGGGCTCGCCGCTGCTGATCGTCGCCGGAGCCGGGTCGGGCAAGACCGCGGTGCTCACCCGGCGCATCGCCTACCTGCTGGCCGCGCGTGACGTCGGCGTCGGGCAGGTGCTGGCGATCACCTTCACCAACAAGGCCGCCGCCGAGATGCGCGAGCGGGTGGTCTCGCTGATCGGTCCGCGGGCCCGGGTCATGTGGGTGTCGACGTTTCATTCCACCTGCGTGCGGATTCTGCGCAACCAGGCCACGGTGGTGCCCGGCCTGAACTCCAACTTCTCCATCTACGACGCCGACGATTCGCGGCGATTGCTGTTGATGATCGGCCGCGACATGGGCCTGGACGTCAAACGGCACACACCGCGACTGCTGGCCAATGCGATCTCCAACCTCAAGAACGAACTGATCGACCCGGACCGGGCGCTGGCCGAGCTCACCGAGGACTCCGACGACCTGAGCCGCGTGGTGGCGGGCGTCTACGTCGAATACCAGCGCCGGCTGCGCTCGGCCAACGCGCTGGACTTCGACGACCTGATCGGCGAGACGGTCGCCATCCTGCAGGCCTTCCCCGAGATCGCCCAGCACTACCGACGCCGGTTCCGGCACATCCTGGTCGACGAGTACCAGGACACCAACCACGCGCAGTACATGCTGGTGCGCGAGCTGGCGGGGCACGGCGATCAGACCGGTGACATCCCGCCGGCGGAACTGTGCGTGGTCGGTGACGCCGACCAGTCCATCTACGCCTTCCGCGGCGCCACCATCCGCAACATCGAAGACTTCGAACGCGACTACCCGGACGCGGTCACCATGCTGCTGGAGCAGAACTACCGCTCCACCCAGAACATCCTGTCGGCGGCCAACGCGGTGATCGCCTACAACTCCGGTCGCCGGGAGAAGCGGTTGTGGACCGACTCAGGCGACGGCGAGCTGATCGTCGGCTACGTCGCCGACAACGAACACGACGAGGCGCGCTTCGTCGCCCAGGAGATCGACGCGCTGACTGAGGCCGGCACGGTCAACTACTCCGACATCGCGATCTTCTACCGCACCAACAATGCGTCCCGGTCGCTGGAAGAGGTGTTCATCCGAGCCGGTATCCCGTACAAAGTCGTTGGCGGCGTTCGCTTTTACGAGCGCAAGGAGATCCGCGACATCATCGCCTACCTGCGGGTGCTGGACAACCCCGGCGATGCGGTGAGCCTGCGGCGCATTCTCAACACCCCGCGCCGCGGCATCGGTGATCGCGCCGAGGCGTGCGTCTCGGTGCACGCCGAGAACACCGGGACGGGTTTCGCGGCGGCGCTTCGGGCGGGGGCCGAGGGCAGCGTGCCGATGCTCAATACCCGCTCGCAGAACGCGATCTCGGGTTTCGTCGCGATGCTCGACGAACTGCGGGCGCATCTGAACACTGCCGACGACGACCTCGGCGGGCTGGTCGAGATGGTGCTGGACCGCACCGGGTACCGCGGCGAACTGGAGGCCTCCACCGACCCGCAGGACCTGGCCCGGCTGGACAACATCAACGAACTCGTCAGCGTCGCACACGAATTCAGCATCGACCGGGCCAATGCACTCGCCGAACAGGACACCCTGGCCGATGAAGAGGACGTGCCCGATGTCGGGGTGCTGGCAGCCTTTCTGGAGCGGGTCTCGCTGGTCGCCGACACCGACGAGATCCCCGAGCACAGCTCCGGGATGGTCACGTTGATGACCCTGCACACCGCCAAAGGTCTGGAGTTCCCGGTGGTGTTCGTGATCGGCTGGGAGGACGGCATGTTCCCGCACATGCGGTCGCTCGGCGACGCCCGCGAGCTGTCCGAGGAACGCCGGCTGGCCTACGTCGGCCTCACCCGGGCCAGGCAGCGGCTCTACCTCAGCCGGGCCAAGGTGCGTTCGTCGTGGGGGCAGCCGATGCTGAACCCGGAATCACGCTTCCTGCGGGAGATCCCGCAGCAGCTCGTCGACTGGCGGCGCACCGAAGCCACCGGCGGGCCGAGCGCCCCGGTCAGCGGGGCCGGCCGGTTCGGCTCCCCGCGGCCGGCACCGACGCGGTCGGGCAACCGCCCGCTGCTGGTGCTGGCGGCCGGGGACCGGGTCACGCACGACAAGTACGGCCTGGGCCGGGTCGAGGAGGTGTCCGGGGTGGGGGAGTCGGCGATGTCGCTGATCGATTTCGGCAGCTCCGGGCGGGTCAAGCTGATGCACAACCACGCACCGGTCAGCAAACTCTAGAGCAGCCACCGCCGGGTGACCGGGTGCAGCGCGGCCACCACGGTCGCGATCTCGAGGACCGGGATCACCTGCACGATCCACGGAACCCGGGCACCGGCGATGAACAGGCTGCCGAAGGTCAGCAGGGCCACCACCGCCCCGACCGCGATGAGGTAGCGGCCCAGCGGGCGGCGCAGCAGCAGCATGATCACCCCGGACACCGTCGTCGTCGCGAACACCAGGCTCAAAAATGTCACCGCGACGCAGAACAGCCGATCGGTGTGCCACCAGCTGGCGATCAGGTCGGTGGACACCACCGAGGTGGCCCAGCAGCCGAGCAGGGCGAGCACGCACGTGATGATCGGCAGGACGGCCGACGGGGGTTGGAGACCGGCCGGCTGGGCCGACGGCGGCGGCATGGGGGACGACGCGCGCATGGCGCCGGTGACGATCGGGATGGCGCCGGTGGGGGCACGACGAATGATGCGGCTGGGAGAGGTTGCCGGATTCGCGCCGGTGGGGGGTCGGTGGGGATCTGTCACCCAACCAGGTTAGGCGAAGTTGATGCCGCGCTTGGCGAGCCAGGATGCCGGGTCGATCCGGCTGGTGCCGTTCTGCAGCACCTCGAAGTGCAGATGCGGGCCGGTGGAGTAGCCCCGGTTGCCCATCTCGGCGATCTGGTCGCCGGCCATGACACGCTCGCCGACGCTGACCAGCGACCGGTTGATGTGGCCGTAGAGCGTCACGGTGCCATCGGAGTGCCGCAGCTTGACCAGCATGCCGTAGCCCGCGCTGGGGCCGGATTCGATCACCACGCCGTCGGAGGCCGCGAGGATCGGAGTGCCGATGGAGTTGGCGATGTCGATGCCGGCGTGCAGCACACCCCAGCGGTAGCCGAAGTTCGAGGTGAATGCGCCGTGGGTCGGTGCGACGAACAGCGGCCGCTGCAGCCGGGCCTCGCGCTCGGCGCGCTCCTGGGCGAACGCCACACCCTTGGCCAGCTCTTCGTTGTGCACTACAACGTTGGCGGCCGCCTTGACCGTGATCATCTGCATGCCGCGGTTGGAGGTGGTCGTGGTGGCGTCGTCGAGGACCGTCTTGCTGGCGGCCAGCACCGCGGGCCGGTTGACGGTGTCACCCGACGGGTGGGTGGCGGCGTGCGCGGCCGCAGCAGCTGCCCCGGCGGCCATCGCGGCGATCATCACGCGGCTCTTGACGGCACCGGCCGGCTGCCCGCGGTGCTTGCCCCGGGTCGGCCGCTGGGCGTACTCGTCCGGGTAGCCGCCGCGCGGGAACGCCAGCCGCAGCACCGGCATGTTGTCGGTGTCGGTCAGGTCGTCGAGCTCAGGGGCCTCCAGGACCTCCGCCGACGCGTCGTCGAAGGGGAGGTCACTGAACGCGGCACCGAGGCGGCCGTTGAACGGCAGGACGTCGGTGATCTCGGCGGGGTCGAGTTCTGAGGGGCGATATGCACGCGCGGCAACGTCGGCCCGACGGCGGGGCATAGCCCCACCCGGAACAGAACGCATGGTTGTACCGCGCTGCATCAGCCTGGGAATTCCTCTGGTCGTGATCAGAACGTTATAAAGACCTAGACCTGGAGACGGTAACCACTGGGTGGGGTTCCTGGCAAGCCATCGGCTGAATCCGGGGATTGAATGTGAACCGAATCACTAATTTCTGGTGGTGAGATGTGCCACAGCAGCGGTTGGCGAGGAGGGAACCTCGGCGCTGGGTCGATACAGTGCGACCGGAGTTAAATCCTTATGAACCCGACAGTTGCCGGCCTACCGGCTACCCGTTATAAGACAGTGAGCCCATGGATCTCTTCGAGTATCAGGCGAAAGAACTGTTCGCCAAGCACAACGTGCCCACCACTCCCGGCCGCGTGACCACCACCGCCGAGGACGCTAAAGCTATCGCCACCGAGATCGGCCGACCGGTCATGGTGAAGGCCCAGGTCAAGGCCGGCGGACGCGGCAAGGCCGGCGGCGTCAAGTACGCCGCCACCCCGGAAGACGCCTTCACTCACGCGCAGAACATCCTCGGCCTGGACATCAAGGGCCACATCGTCAAGAAGCTGCTGGTGGCCGAGGCGAGCGACATCGCCGAGGAGTACTACATCTCCTTCCTGCTCGACCGGTCCAACCGCACCTACCTGGCCATGTGCTCGGTCGAGGGCGGCATGGAGATCGAAGAGGTCGCCGCCACCAAGCCGGAGCGCCTCGCCAAGGTGCCCGTCGACGCCGTCAAGGGCGTCGACCTGGCGTTCGCCCGCTCGATCGCCGAGCAGGGCCACCTGCCCGCCGAGGTGCTCGACGCCGCCGCGATCACAATCCAGAAGCTGTGGGAGGTCTTCGTCGCCGAAGACGCCACCCTGGTCGAGGTCAACCCGCTGGTGCGCACCCCCGACGACCAGATCCTGGCGCTGGACGGCAAGGTCACCCTGGACGGCAACGCCGAGTTCCGTCAGCCCGGCCACCTCGAGTTCGCCGACCTGGACGCGACCGACCCGCTGGAGATCAAGGCCAAAGAGCACGACCTGAACTACGTCAAGCTTGACGGCGAGGTCGGCATCATCGGCAACGGCGCCGGCCTGGTCATGTCGACCCTGGACGTCACCGCCTACGCCGGTGAGCGCCACGGTGGCGTGAAGCCGGCCAACTTCCTCGACATCGGGGGCGGCGCCTCCGCCGAGATCATGGCCGCCGGCCTGGACGTCATCCTGGGTGACAAGCAGGTCAAGAGCGTGTTCGTCAACGTGTTCGGCGGGATCACCGCGTGCGACGCGGTGGCCAACGGCATCGTCAAGGCCCTGGAGATGCTCGGCGCCGCCGCGACCAAGCCGCTGGTGGTCCGCCTCGACGGCAACAACGTCGAGGAGGGCCGGGCGATCCTGGCCAAGGCCAACCACCCGCTGGTGACCGTCGTCGCCACCATGGACGAGGCCGCCGACAAGGCTGCCGAGCTGGCGCACGCCGGAAAGGACGTATAAACATGTCGATCTTCGTCAACTCAGGCAGCAAGGTCATCGTCCAGGGCATCACCGGTGCCGAGGCCACCAAGCACACCGCGCGCATGCTGGCCGCCGGCACCCAGATCGTCGGCGGTGTCAACGCCCGCAAGGCCGGCACCACCGTGACGCACAAGGACAAGACCGGTGCCGACGTGGAGCTGCCGGTGTTCGGCAGTGTCGCCGAGGCCATGAAGGAGACCGGCGCCGACGTGTCGATCGCCTTCGTGCCCCCGGCCTTCTCCAAGGACGCGATGATCGAGGCCATCGACGCCGAGATTCCCCTGCTGGTCGTCATCACCGAGGGTGTCCCGGTGCAGGACAGCGCTTTTGCGTGGGCCTACAACGTCGACAAGGGTGAGAAGACCCGGATCATCGGGCCGAACTGCCCCGGCATCATCACCCCGGGTGAGTGCCTGGTCGGCATCACCCCGGCCAACATCTCCGGCACCGGCCCGATCGGTCTGGTGTCGAAGTCGGGCACCCTGACCTACCAGATGATGTACGAGCTGCGGGACTTCGGTTTCTCCACCGCCATCGGCATCGGCGGCGACCCGGTGATCGGCACCACCCACATCGACGCCATCGAGGCGTTCGAGAAGGACCCGAACACCAAGGTCATCGTGATGATCGGTGAGATCGGCGGCGACGCCGAGGAGCGGGCCGCGGCCTACATCAAGGCCAACGTCACCAAGCCGGTCGTCGGCTACGTGGCCGGGTTCACCGCGCCGGAGGGCAAGACCATGGGCCACGCCGGCGCCATCGTGTCGGGCTCGTCGGGCACCGCGGCCGCCAAGCAGGAGGCCCTGGAGGCCGCCGGTGTGAAGGTGGGCAAGACCCCGTCGGCCACCGCGGCCCTGGCTCGCGAGATCCTGCAGAGCCTGTAAAACGGCAGACGCAAAAGCCCCCGCTTCGTCGGGGGCTTTTGTGTCTCCCGCCCAGCGAAGGGTGAACCCATGAGCATCGATCCCCGCACACCCGTCGTCGTCGGCGTCGGGCAGGCGGCCGAGCGCATCGACGACGCCGGCTACCGCGCCATGTCGCCGGTCCAGTTGGCCGCTGCGGCCGCCCGTGCCGCGTTGGCCGACTGCGGGGCCGCCTCGGCCGCAGCCGCCATCGACACGGTGGTGGCCACCCGGGCGTTCGAGAACTCGATTCCGAAAGCTCCTGCGCCGCTGGGCAAGTCGAACAACTTCCCGCGGTCGGTTGCCGGGCTGATCGGTGCTGACCCGGCCCGTGCGGTGCTGGACAAGGTCGGCGGCCAGGGCCCGCAGAAGCTGCTCACGGAGTTCGCCGGCGAGATCGCCTCCGGCGCCGCCGACGTGGTGCTGTTGTGCGGTGCGGATGCCACCTCCACGCTGCGGCACTTCGCCAACGCTGCCGACAAGCCGGACTTCACCGAGACCGTCGACGGCCAGCTCGAAGATCGAGGCTACGGACTCGAGGACTTCATCGAGCACTACACCGTGATCCATGGGCTGACCGGAGCGCCGGTGCAGTACGGCCTGCTGGAGAACGCCCGCCGCGCCCGGCTTGGCCTGAGCCCGGCCGACTACCGCCGGGAGATGGCGGAACTGTTCGCCCCGATGACCAAGATCGCCGCCAAGAATCCGTTCTCGGCGTCACCGGTGGAGCGCTCCGCCGACGAGCTGGCCACGATCAGCGCCACCAACCGGATGATCTGCGACCCCTACCCGCGGCTGCTGGTGGCCCGCGATCAGGTCAACCAGGGGGCCGCGGCGCTGTTGATGTCGGTCGAGGCCGCCCGGCGCCTCGGTGTGCCGCAAGACCGCTGGGTGTACCTGCACGGCCACGCCGACCTGCGTGCGCAACGTCTGCTGGAACGCGCCGACCTGAGCGCCTACCCGGCGGCCGTCGCGGCCACCACCGAGGCGCTGGCGATGGCCGGGATCGGATTCGACGACGTCGCGGCGATGGACCTCTACAGTTGCTTCCCGGTGCCGGTGTTCACCATCTGCGATGCCTTCGGCCTGGCCGCCGATGATCCGCGTGGGCTGACCCTGACCGGTGGGCTGCCGTTCTTCGGCGGTGCCGGCAACAACTATTCGACGCACGCCATCGCCGAGGCGGTGGCGGCGGCGCGCAACGACCCGGGACAGTTCACATTCGTCGGCGCCAACGGCGGCATGATGAGCAAGTTCGCGGCCGGGGTGTATTCGACCACGCCGGTGGCTTGGACCGCGGATCGCAGCGCGCAGTTGCAGGCGGGGCTCGACGCCGCGCCGGCCGTCGCCGTCACCGAGCACGCCGACGGTCCGGGGACCATCGAGACCTACAGCGTCCGCTACGACTGGGACACCCCGACCGGAATCATCATCGGCCGATTGGACGCCGACGGCAGTCGCTTCCTGGCGACCAGCGAGGACGCCGACCTGGTGGCGCTGCTGTCCGATGGTGAACCGCTGGGGACGGCCGTCACCGTGCGCGCCCTGGACTACGGCAACCGCTGCTCGCTGGCCTAGCTATTTTTTGCGCGAGCGTGCGCAATTGTCCCCCAAAAGCCCAGGTGGGCGCGGACAACTGTGCACGGTCGCGCGAGAGGGGCGAGAGGGGAATAGGTCGCTAGCGGCTGAGCCCGAGCTTGCCGGCCAGTCGCTCCACGTAGGCGGCGACCTCGGCCTCGGGCTTGTCCGGCAACCCGAACAGCGTCTCGGTGACGCCGATCTCGGCCCAGTGCGCCAGCTTCTCGGGCACCGGCTTGAAGTCCAGTGCGACGATCTGCGGTGCCCCGTCCCGGTCGGCGGCCGCCCAGGTGTCCTGCAGCAGCTTGACGGGCTCGTCGATGTCGAAGTCCCGTGGCGTGGTGATCCAGCCGTCGGCGCTGCGGGCGATCCACTTGAAGTTCTTCTCGGTACCGGCGGCGCCGACCAGCACCGGGATGTGTGACTGCACCGGCTTGGGCCAGGCCCAGCTCGGACCGAACTTCACGAATTCACCGTCGAATTCGGCTTCCTCCTGCGTCCACAGCGCACGCATGGCTTCCAGGTATTCGCGCAGCATGGTGCGACGACGTCCCGGCGGCACATTGTGGTCGGCGAGTTCATCTGTGTTCCAACCGAATCCGACGCCCACGCTCACCCGGCCACCGGACAGGTGGTCCAGGGTGGCGATCGACTTCGCCAGGGTGATCGGGTCGTGCTCGACCGGCAGTGCCACCGCGGTCGACAGCCGCACCCTGGAAGTGACGGCGCTCGCGGCCCCCAGGCTGACCCACGGATCGAGGGTGCGCATGTAGCGGTCGTCGGGCAGTGACTCGTCACCGGTGGTCGGGTGCGCCGCCTGACGCTTGATCGGGATGTGGGTGTGTTCGGGTACGTAGAAGGTGGTGAAGCCGTGGTCGTCGGCGAGTTTGGCGGCCGCCGCAGGGGCGATGCCTCGGTCACTGGTGAACAGCACAAGCCCGTAATCCATATCCGTGATTAGAACGTGTTCCTGTTTGTTCAGGCAACCGGGGGTCCCCTACCGGCGGTGTTGACTCGGCGGGCTCACCGCGGAGTGCGCTAGCGTGAATGGTCGAACCGCGCCGCCCCCCACCTGCCGCCGATCATCAGGAGAGGTCATGACCTACTCGCCCGGGAATCCCGGATTCCAGTCTTCCCAACCGCCGGGCTCCTTCGGCCCGTCCACGCCGTCGTTCACCAAGACCGCAGATGCCGAGAGCAAGCTGCCGTTGTACCTGCAGATGACGGTCGCGATGCTGGGGCTGGGCGTCTACCTCGCGAACTTCGGGCCGATCGTCACCGTCAGCAACGGTGAGTACCCGCTCATCCTCGGCGACGCCGGCCACACCGTTCCGCTGGCACTGCTGGCCGGGCTGCTGGCCGGGGCGGGTCTGCTGCCCAAGGTGAAGTCCTACACCACGGTGGTCGCGGTGATCTCGACGCTGGGAGCACTGTTGGCGATTGCCACGCTTGCCGACGCCGGTGATGACTACACGGTCGGCTGGGGACTGTGGCTGGTGTTGACGTTCAGCATCCTGCAGGCCGCCGCCGCGGTCGGAGTGCTGCTGCTGGAGACCGGTGTCGTCACCGCCCCGGCGCCGCGGCCCAAGTACGACCCCTACGGCCAGTACGGCCTGCCCCCGGGCGGCAACTACTACGGTCAGCAGGCGCCGCAGCAGCCCGGCTACCCCTCCTACGGCGGTTACCCGTCGGCTCCGTCCTCCGGTGGCTTCGGAGCGCAGCCCGGTCCGGCGCAGTCCGGTCCCGCGTCGTCCGGGATGGGTTCGATGGGTGGCTTCGGCACCGCCTCGCAGCCGACCCAGTCGGTGCCGTCGATGCAGCAGGGCCCGCCCACCCCTCCGACCGGATTCCCCAGCTTCAGCCCGCCGCCGTCCAGCGGCTCGGGCAGCTCGTCGACTGCGGGTTCCGGGGGCTCCGGCGGGCCGGGCCAGGGCTCGACGGGTGGCCAGCAGGCGCAGGGCGGTTCCGCCCCGTCGGGTCCGGCTCAGCCCTAGCGCGCTCCGGCGCGCCGAGTTGAACGTGCCCGTGACGTGACACCGGTGGCCGTCGGTAAACCAGGCTCGAACCCGACCCGCGATCTGTTGCGGGTCGCGTTCGGCCCGTCCGTGGTGGCGTTGACGGTGATCGCAGCGGTGACGCTGCTGCAGTTGCTGATCGCCAACAGTGACATGACCGGGGCGTCGGGTGCCATCGCCAGCATGTGGCTGGGTGTGCATCAGGTACCGATCTCGATCGGCGGTCGGGAGCTGGGAGTGCTGCCGCTGCTGCCGGTGCTGCTGATGGTTGCCGGGACGGCCCGGACGACCGCGCAGGCCACCGACCGGGGTGCCTCCTGGTTCGTCATCCGCTGGATCGTGGCGTCGGCGTTGGGCGGCCCGTTGTTGATCGCGGCGATCTGCCTGGCGGTCATCCATGACGCGGCATCGGTCATGACCGAACTGCAGACCCCACATGCGTTGGGCGCCTTCGGCCATGTGTTCCTGGTGCATGCGATCGGCGCGGCGATCGGAATGGGGACGCGGGTGGGCCGGCGTGCTCTGGCCGAGACGCCGCTGCCGGACTGGATCTTCGACGCGTTGCGAGCCGCGGTCGCCGGAATGCTGGCGCTGGTCGGGCTAGTCGGGACCATCACTGTCGTATCCCTGGTCCTGCACTGGGGGACCATGCACGAGCTGTACGCGGTCACCGATTCATTGTTCGGTCAGTTCAGTCTGACGCTGCTGGCGGTGCTGTATGTGCCCAACGTCCTGGTCGGCGGGGCGGCGATGGCCGTCGGATCGAGTGCGCACATCGGCCCCGCGCTGTTCAGTGCATTCACCGTGCTCGGTGGCGACATTCCGGCGCTGCCGATTCTGGCCGCTGCGCCCACCCCTCCGCTGGGACCCGCGTGGGTGGCATTGCTGATCATCGGCGCCGCCTCGGCGGTGGCCGTCGGTCAGCAGTGCGCCCGGCGCCCGCTGCCGCTGGTTCCGGCACTGGGCAAGGTTGCGGCCGCAGCGGGTATCGCTGCGGTACTGATGGCGCTGCTCGGGTGGGCCGGCGGCGGGCGGTTGGGCAACTTCGGCGACGTCGGGGTGGACCAGGTGACGTTCGGCCCGGCGGTGTTCCTGTGGTTCGCGTCGATCGGTGCGCTGACGGTGGTGATGATCGGCGGGGTGCGGCGCGGGCCGGTGCTGCCTCGGCCGATGCTGCCGCCCGCCCGCGAGCCGGTGCCTACGGCCGAGCCCGAGCCCGAGCTTGACCCCGAGCCCGTCGAACCCGAGCTTTTCGAACCTGACGAGTTGTTCGAACCCGACGAGATCGAGGACGGGGGTGAGCTGAGCTGGACGCCGCAACCCGAGCAGCCGACAGCATCTGAGCCGCACCCGCCGACCGAGCCGCCCGGCCCGTGGGAAGACCCCGAAGACCTGATGTTCACCGACGATGACGGGCTCGACCGACCGCGCTAGCACCACCCCTTGGCAGAATTAAGGACTTGAGTCCCTTATATCCTGCTCGCTGTCCTGGTCGCATAGTGACATGACAAGCGTCGTGAGCACGTGGAACCTGCACAGACTGGCAAGTGCCCGCGTGGAGAAGCTGACGCAGCTGGTGTTGCCACCCGGCCATGAGCCGATCCTCGACGTCATGGCGTCGATCTGGGTCGACGGCGTCGAGGCCGGGTTCCAGATGGCCGAGGCGGCATCGATCGGTTTGTCCCGCGCCCTGGCGGAGGACCTGTACCAGCAGCTGGAAGGCGCCGAGCTCTGTAGCGAATACGACGAGTTCCCGGAGCTAGACGATCGCGACTTCCAGGATCTTGCGTGTGGTCGGGTCGAGAAGATCAGCCACGGCATCCATCCGGTCGGCCACCCCGACGTGATCTGGGACAAGGTCGAGATCTGGACCGACGGTGTGGCCGCTGCGCTCCGGATCGTGCGCGACGAAGGGCAGCGCCAGGCCTGATCGCCGGCCGGATCCTCGGCGGTAGGCTCTTGCTTCGTGCAACCGATCCACGTGGCCCCACACGTCCCGTCGCGGCTGGTGGTGCTGGCTTCGGGTACCGGATCGCTGCTGGAGTCGCTGCTGGCCGCGGCGGTGGGTGACTACCCGGCAAGGGTGGTGGCCGTCGGCACCGACCGCGACTGCCGGGCCGTGCAGATCGCCAAGGATGCCGGGCTGCCGGTGTTCACCGTCGCGATGTCCGACCATTCCGACCGGGCTGCCTGGGACCTCGCGCTGGCGGAGGCCACCGCCGCGCATGCCCCTGATCTGGTGGTCTCGGCCGGCTTCATGAAGATCCTGGGGCCGCAGTTCTTGTCCCGATTCATGGGGCGCACCGTCAACACCCACCCGGCGTTGCTGCCCGCCTTCCCCGGCGCGCACGCGGTGCCCGACGCGCTGGCCTACGGAGTGCGGGTCACCGGCTGCACCGTGCATCTGGTGGACGCCGGGACCGACACCGGTCCGGTGCTGGCCCAGGAGCCGGTCGCAGTGTTCGACGACGACGACGAAGACTCCCTGCATGAACGCATCAAGACAGTGGAGCGCCAGCTCCTGGTAGACGTTCTGGCCGCGCTGGCGACCCGCGGCGTGACCTGGACCGGACGAAAGGCAACCATAGGATGACCGACGGCAAGCGACCGATTCGCCGGGCGCTGATCAGCGTCTACGACAAGACCGGCCTGGTCGACCTGGCTGCCGGACTGCATGCCGCCGGGGTGGCTATCGTCTCCACCGGCTCTACCGCCAAATCAATTGCCGCCAAGGGCATTCCGGTCACTCCCGTGGAACAGATCACCGGGTTCCCGGAGGTGCTCGACGGCCGGGTCAAGACGCTGCACCCGCGGGTGCACGCCGGGCTGCTGGCCGACCTGCGCAAGCCCGAACATGCTGCGGCGCTGGAAGAACTGGACATCGCGCCGTTCGACCTGGTGGTCGTGAACCTCTACCCGTTCAGCGAGACCGTCGATTCCGGTGCGGGTATCGACGAGTGCGTCGAGCAGATCGACATCGGCGGCCCGTCGATGATCCGGGCGGCCGCCAAGAACCACCCCAGCGTGGCCGTGGTGGTGGACCCGCTCGGCTACGACGGGGCGCTGGCCGCGGTCAAGGCCGGCGGTTTCTCCCTTGCCGAGCGGAAGCGCCTGGCCTCGTTGGCATTCCGCCACACCGCCGAATACGACGTCGCGGTGGCCAACTGGATGTCGTCGACGCTTGCGCCCGAGGAGCCTCGCCAGGTCCTGCCGGAATGGATCGGGCGCACCTACCGTCGGGCGACGCAGCTGCGGTACGGCGAGAACCCGCACCAGCAGGCCGCCCTGTTCTGCGACGGCGGAGCCTGGCCGGGGTTGGCGCAGGCCGATCAGCTGCACGGAAAAGAGATGTCCTACAACAACTTCACCGACGCGGACGCCGCGTGGCGAGCGGCGTTCGACCATGAAGAGATCTGCGTGGCGATCATCAAGCACGCCAACCCGTGCGGCATCGCGGTCTCGGCGACCTCCGTGGCCGACGCACACCGCAAGGCGCACGAGTGCGACCCGCTGAGCGCGTTCGGCGGAGTGATCGCGGCGAACACCGAGGTCAGCGTCGAGATGGCGGAGTACGTCAGCACCATTTTCACCGAGGTCATCGTCGCGCCCGCTTACGCGCCCGGGGCCGTGGAGATCTTGGCCCGCAAGAAGAACATTCGGGTGCTGGTGGCCTCCGAGCCGCTGCGCGGTGGCACCGAGTGGCGCCAGGTCAGCGGCGGGCTGCTGATGCAGAGCCGCGACGGCCTCGACGCCGACGGTGACAACCCGCTCAACTGGACGCTGGCCACGGGGCCGGCGGCCGATGCGGCCACGCTGGCGGATCTGGTGTTCGCCTGGCGGTCCTGCCGTGCGGTCAAGTCGAACGCGATCGTCGTGGCTGCCGACGGCGCCACCATCGGCGTCGGCATGGGGCAGGTCAACCGGGTGGACGCGGCCCGACTGGCCGTGGAGCGCGGCGGCGACCGGGTGGCCGGCGCGGTGGCGGCCTCGGACGCGTTCTTCCCGTTCCCCGATGGTCTGCAGACGCTGACCGCCGCCGGGGTGAAGGCGGTTGTGCACCCGGGCGGTTCGGTCCGCGACGACGAGGTGACCGCCGCTGCTGCCGAGGCGGGGATCACCCTGTACCTGACCGGGGCCCGGCACTTCGCGCACTGATTCAGCTACGGCCCGGCTAGGGAACTTCGCCGTCCTCGTCGCCGGTTTCGCTGTCTCGCAATAGTTTTTCGGGGTGGTGGTAGGTGTTGGTGCGTCGTTGTCCTCGGTCGAGGTGTGGCGGGGCCAGGGTTTCGGTGGTGCCGTCGGCTCGTTTTCGGGTTTTCCAGCCATTGTTGGTGAGCAGTTGGTGGTGAGGTCCGCAGCGCAGGGACAGGCCGCCGATGTCGGTGATGTTGGTGGTGGCGTAGTCGGTGTCATGATGCACTTCACAGAGGTAGGCCGGCACCGTGCAGCCCGGGTGCGAACAGCCCCGCTCTTTGGCGTACAGCACGAGGCGTTGCCCTGGTGAGGCCAGTCGTTTGCTGTGGACGAGGGCGATCTCTTTGCCTTTGTGGTGGATCCGCAGGTAATGGTGGGCGTGGGTGGCCATAGAGATGACATCGCCCATGGGCAGCCAGGTGCCACCGCCGGTGGGAGCTTTTCCGGTGGCGGCTTCGAGTTCAGCCAGGTCGACCGAGACGACGATGGTGGCGGGCAGGCCGTTGTGTTGGCCGAGGTCACCGGAGGCGAGCAGGGCCCGGCCCATTGCGGTCAGGGCGTCGTGTTTGCGTTGGGCTTCGGTGCGGGTGTCGGCGTCGATCTGAGCCTGGGTGGGGGTGCCTGAGGTGCAGGGGGCGAGGTCATCGGGGTTGCACATTCCTGGTGCGCTCAATGGGGCCAGGGCGGCGTCGAGGGTGGCGCGTGCTTGGGGGTCGAGGAAGCCGCTGATCGGGCTCATGCCGTCCCGGTCCTGCGGACCGAAGATCACCCCGCGGCGTTTGGCACGCTGCTGCTCGGCCCGCTCGTCGGGCTCATCACCGTCAGGATGCAGGTGATCGGCTAATCGCTGCGCTAGTTTCGCGAGTTCGTCGGGCCGGCACCGGCCGGCCAGTTCGGTCAGATGTTTCTCGGCGTGAGTCAACGTTCCGGGGTCGATGTCGGCGGGTAGGTAGTCGAAGAAGGAGCGGATTACTGCGACATGCGATGCCCCGATTCGGCCGTCACGTTGGGCTTCGGCCACTTCGGGTAGTACCGGCTCCAAGGGTTCCCCGGTCAGAGACCGTCGTGGCCCCAACTGCTCGGCGTCGGCGATGCGGCGTGCGGCGTCGCCGCGGGTGATGTGCAAGGTGTCGGCCAGCACCCAGCGGGGTTTGCCGCCGATCTCACCGGGGTCGGCGGTGGCGATCTGGTTGACCATCGGATGCTCCACCGCCGACAGCCGCCGGCGCAGGACCTCGCAGCGCTGCAGCAGGGCCAGGGCCTCCCGGGAGGTCAGGACGTCGAAGTCCAGGTTCTGTGCCCGGTCCAGGTCAGCGGCCAGGGCGTCGAACACCTCGACGACCTCATCGCGACCCGGATTCGCAAGCATGTTCGAATGGTAGTGCGGCCGTCCGACAAGTAGCCTGCGATCAAAACCGCAGTGGCACAAGTGAAAGGAGTGACCAACGAGTGCAAGCCCAATGCCAACCCTTGACAAAAAGATTGCAGGCACTCACTATCTAACTCAACCCCGAAGTGAGGAGCGCTGGTGGCTTACGACCTGATCATCCGCAACGGACTGTGGTTCGACGGCCTGGGCAATACCCCGCAGGTCCGCACCCTCGGCATCCGCGACGGCGTGGTGGCCGACATCGCGTCCGGGCCGCTGGACGAGACGGACTGCCCCGAGGTGATCGATGCCGCCGGCAAGTGGGTGGTGCCCGGCTTCCTCGATGTGCACACTCATTACGACGCCGAGGTGCTGCTGGACCCGGGTCTGCCCGAATCGGTGCGCCACGGCGTCACCACCATCCTGCTGGGCAACTGCTCGCTGTCGACGGTGTACGCCGACTCCGAGGACGCCGCTGACCTGTTCAGCCGGGTGGAGGCGGTGCCGCGCAAATTCGTGCTCGATGCGCTGCACGCCAAGAAGACCTGGACCACCCCGGCCGAGTATGTCCGCGCCCTCGATGACATGCCGCTGGGGCCCAATATCGGCTCCATGCTTGGTCATTCGGACCTGCGCACCGCGGTGCTGGGCCTGGACCGCGCCACCACCGACGGCGTCGTCCCCAGCGACGCCGAGCTGGAGAAGATGGCCGCACTGCTCGAAGACGGGCTCGACGCCGGACTGCTCGGCATGTCGGGAATGGATGCGGCCATCGACAAACTCGACGGCGAGCGCTTCCGCTCGCGGGCACTGCCCTCGACGTTCGCCACCTGGCGGGAACGACGCCGGCTGATCAAGGTGCTGCGCAAGCGCGGCCGGATGCTGCAAAGTGCTCCGAATGTGGCAAAACCATTGACGGCGTTGAACTTCTTCCTCACCAGCAGCGGAATGTTCGGCCGCCGGCGCGGGGTACGGATGAGCCTGCTGGTCTCCGCCGACGCCAAGTCCTCACCGGGCGCGGTGCGCGTTCTCGGCCCTGGCACCCGGCTGCTCAACGCACTGCTCGGTTCCTCGGTGCGCTTTCAGCACCTGCCGGTGCCGTTCGAACTGTATTCCGACGGAATCGATCTGCCGGTCTTCGAGGAGTTCGGCGCCGGCACCGCCGCGCTGCACCTGCGTGATCAGTTGGAACGCAACACCTTGCTGGCCGACACCGACTACCGGCGCCGGTTCCGCAAGTCGTTCGACCGCAAGAAGCTGGGTCCGACGTTGTGGCACCGCGACTTCCACGACGCGGTGATCGTCGAGTGCCCGGACGCGAGCCTGGTCGGCAAGAGCTTCGGGCAGATCGCCGACGAGCGGGGACTGCATCCGCTGGACGCGTTCCTGGATGTGTTGGTGGCCAACGGCGAACGCAACGTGCGCTGGACCACGATCGTCGCTAACCACCGGCCCCGCCAGCTCGACAGGCTGGCCAACGAGCCGACCATCCACTTCGGGTTCTCCGACGCCGGAGCACATCTGCGCAACATGGCGTTCTACAACTATGCGCTGCGCCTGCTCAAGCGGGTACGTGACGCGCAGCTGGCGGGCCGGCCGTTCATGAGCGTCGAGCGGGCGGTGTACCGGCTGACCGCCGAGGTCGCCGATTGGTTCGGCTTGGATGCGGGCACGCTGCGCCAAGGCGACCGCGCCGACCTCGTGGTGATCGACCCGGCCGGACTGAACCAGGAAGTGGATGCCTACCACGAGGAAAAGGTGGAGTTCTACGGTGGATTGAGCCGAATGGTCAACCGCAACGACGACGCCGTGGTGGCGACCGTGGTGGGCGGCACCGTGGTGTACGGCAACGGGCAGTTCCGCGACGGCTACGGCACGACGCTGAAGTCCGGCCGGTTCCTGCGTGCCGGATCGCGTGAGCTGGCACGGGTTTAGCAGGTTTGGACCATGGCCCGAACCCAACGGGAACGCCGGGAGGCGACCGTCGCGGGACTGCTGGACGCCAGCATCGCCACGATCGCCGAGATCGGATACGCCCGCGCGTCGGCGAAGGTGATCGCCCGGCGTGCAGGAGTCTCTGATGGGGCGCTGTTCCGCCACTTCGACACCATGGGTGACTTCATGGCGGCCACCGCACGCGAGGTGCTGCGCCGCCAATTGGAGCTGATCAGCAAGCAAGTGGCGGAGATCCCGGCCGACGGCTCGGCGCTGGAAGCGGTATTGACCGTGCTGCGTGATCTGACGGCGAACCCCAACAACGCGGTGGTCTACGAGCTGCTGATCGCCGCACGCACCGACGACAGGCTGCGGTCCACGCTGTCGGAGGTGTTGGAAGAATACGGCGCGAAGATCTACGACACCGCCCGCGGGTTTCCCGGCGCCGATGCATTTCCCGAGGAGATGTTCCCCAACGTGGTCGCGTTGCTCACCAACACCTTCGACGGCGCCGCGATCCTGCGGACCGTGCTGCCGCAGCCTGAGATCGAGGCCAATCGAATTCCGTTGCTGCTGAAGCTGCTAGACGGACAGGCCTAGGTCTCTCGGCGGCGCGGCCGCCGTCACGTCGTCCATGAAGGCCACGATCTCGTCGACGGCGCGTCGCGCATCCGGGTTGAAGTCGAAGGTGAGCTGGAACATGTGCAGCGCGCGGTCCCAAACCTGCACCCAGTTCGGTACGCCGGCGGCGGTGAGCTCGTCGGCCAGCAAGAAGGTGTCGTTGCGCAGCATCTCGTTGTTGCCCACCTGCAGCAGGAACGGACCCAGGCCGCGCAGCTCGGCTTCTGTGGGCATCACCGGCAGCTCGCGGGTTCCGTTCACGGTGGCGTAGACGCGATACAGGAACATGAACGCCATGAACGGGAAGAACGGATCGCGGTGGGCGGCGGCGGCCTGCCGCTTGATCTCCATGTCCGACGACGTCAGCGGCGACATCAGCACCTGACCGGCCGGCACCGGCAACCCGGCGTCACGCGCGACCAGCGCGGTGTTGGCTGCCATCAGGCCACCGGCCGAATCGCCGGCCAGCACAATGCGATCCGCGGAGTACCCGGCATCCAGCGCGTATCGGTAGGCATCCAGCCCGTCGGCAATCGCCTCGTCGATGCCGGCCTGCGGAGCCAACCGGTACCCGACATTGAGGACCCGGGCACCCGCGGCCTCGGACAGCTTGCTGGCGAACCGGCGATGCGAGTTGAGGCCCAATGTCACCAGCGCTGAGCCGTGGAAGTACACGATGACCCGGTCTGAATCGCGGGACCCAGGGGCCACCACCCATTCCGCCGGGCAATCTGGCAGTTGCACCCGTGACACGTCGGTGCCCGGCAGCGGCCGGATGAACCGCATCGGCTTGTCGATGAGGTCCAGCCGAGCCCGCTGCATACCGGCGGGCCAGAACCGGTTGATGACCGTCCCGAAAACCGTCAGCACGGCGATAGAGGAGCGCAGGAAGATCAGCGCCGCCAAGCCCAGCAGTCGGGCCTGCCAACTGGCCGGGCCGAAGTAGGTCTGAGGCGGCCGATCACGCCATTCCGGTGAGTTCACGGTACCCAGGGTATCGGGTATCTGCCGGCCGGATAAAGCAGGACGCCGTGACGGACCATCGCACCCGTCGTAGCGTGGAGTCGTGACCGCGCCGAAAATCCCGCACGATCTGCCCTCAACCCTCGGCGAGCTGCGTGCCGCCGGCCACCGTGAACGGGGGGTCAAGCAGGAGATCGCCGAGAACCTGCTGGCCCGACTCTCCGAAGGTGACGACGGCGCCGCGATCTGGCCGGGCATCTTCGGATTCGACGACACCGTGCTCCCGCAGCTGGAGCGCGCCCTGATCGCCGGCCACGACATCGTGCTGCTCGGCGAACGCGGTCAGGGCAAGACCCGGCTGCTGCGGGCCCTGGTCGGGCTGCTCGATGAGTGGACGCCGGTGATCGCCGGCGCCGAACTCGGTGAGCACCCGTACTCGCCGATCACGCCCGAGTCGATTCGCCGTGCTGCCGAACTCGGCGACAGCCTGCCTGTGACCTGGCGGCACCGCAGCGAGCGCTACACCGAGAAGCTCGCCACCCCCGACACTTCGGTGGCCGACCTGGTCGGCGACATCGACCCGATCAAGGTCGCCGAGGGTCGTAGCCTCGGTGACCCCGAGACCATCGCCTACGGCCTGATCCCGCGGGCGCACCGCGGCATCGTCGCGGTCAACGAGCTGCCCGACCTCGCCGAGCGCATCCAGGTCGCGATGCTCAATGTGATGGAGGAACGCGACATCCAGGTGCGCGGCTACACGCTGCGACTGCCGCTGGACGTCGTGGTGGTGGCCAGCGCCAACCCGGAGGACTACACCAACCGGGGCCGGATCATCACACCGCTCAAGGACCGGTTCGGCGCCGAGATCCGCACGCACTATCCGCTGGAGCTCGACGCCGAGGTCGGGGTGATCGCCCAGGAGGCGCACCTGAGCGCGAGTGTGCCGGACTATCTGCTGGCCGCGCTGGCCCGGTTCGCCCGCTACCTGCGCGAGTCGCGGTCGATCGATCAGCGTTCCGGGGTGTCGGCGCGATTCGCGATCGCCGCCGCGGAGACGGTCGCGGCCTCGGCGCGCCACCGCGGCGCGCTGCTGGGCGAGACCGATCCGGTAGCCCGGGTCGTCGACCTCGGCACCATCATCGACGTGCTGCGCGGCAAACTGGAGTTCGAATCCGGTGAGGAGGGGCGTGAACAGGCCGTGCTGGAGCACCTGCTGCGCCGGGCCGTTGCCGACACCGCGTCGCGGGCACTGGGCGGCATAGACGTCGGGCCGCTGGTGGCCGCGGTCGAGAACGCGGCCGTGACGACCGGCGACCGGGTGTCGGCCAAGGCGGTGCTGGCGGCGCTGCCGGATCTGCCGGTGGTCGACGCCGTCGCCCAGCGCCTCGGTGCGGAGTCCGAGGGGGAGCGCGCCGCAGCACTCGAATTGGCCTTGGAGGCACTGTATTTGGCCAAGCGTATCGACAAGACGTCCGATGAGGGCGAAACCGTCTATGGCTAGAGCGCACGGCTCCCGGTATTCGGCCTACTCCGGTGGGCCGGATCCGTTGGCGCCGCCGGTCGATCTGGCCGAGGCGCTGGAAGAGATCGGGCGCGATGTCATGGAGGGGACGTCGCCGCGCCGGGCCCTGCAGGAACTGATGCGGCGCGGAACCAAGAACATGCCGGGTGCCGACCGGCTGGCGGCAGAGGTGCAACGTCGTCGCCGGGAACTGTTGCGCCGCAATAATTTAGATGGAACGCTGGCGGACATCAAGAAACTGCTCGACGACGCGGTGCTGGCCGAGCGCAAGGAACTGGCCCGCGCCTTGGACGACGACGCGCGCTTCGCCGAGATGCAGATCGAGGCGCTGTCCCCGTCACCGGCCAAGGCGGTGCAGGAATTGTCGGACTATAACTGGCGCAGCCCGCAGGCGCGGGAGTCCTACGAGAAGATCAAAGACCTGCTCGGCCGGGAGATGCTCGACCAACGGTTCGCCGGGATGAAGCAGGCTCTGGAAGGCGCCACCGACGCAGACCGGCAACGGGTCGCCGACATGCTCGACGACCTGAACGAGCTGCTGGACAAACATGCCAAAGGCGAGGACACGCCCGAGGATTTCCAGAGCTTCATGGACTCCCACGGCGAGTTCTTCCCGGAGAACCCCGCCAACGTCGATGAGCTGCTGGACTCCCTGGCCAAGCGCGCGGCCGCCGCCCAGCGCTTCCGCAACAGCCTGACCAATGAGCAACGAGACGAACTGGATGCATTGGCGCAGCAGGCATTCGGCTCCCCGGCGCTGCAACAGGCGCTTGGCCGGTTGGATGCACACCTGCAGGCGGCCCGGCCGGGGGAGGACTGGAACGGCTCATCGGAGTTCTCCGGCAGCAACCCGCTGGGCATGGGCGAGGGTGCCCAGGCATTGAGCGACATCGCCGAGCTCGAACAGTTGGCTGAGCAGCTCTCACAGGCATATCCGGGCGCCAGCATGGACGACGTCGACCTCGATGCGCTGGCCCGCCAGTTGGGAGACGAGGCCGCGGTCGACGCACGTACGTTGGCCGAGCTGGAGCGTGCACTGCTCAATCAGGGTTTTCTGGACCGCAGCTCTGACGGGCAGTGGCGGCTGTCGCCCAAGGCGATGCGCCAACTGGGGCAGACCGCGTTGCGTGATGTGGCACGCCAACTTTCGGGCCGGCGCGGTGAACGTGACCACCGCCGGGCCGGGGCTGCCGGCGAGTTGACCGGGGCGACCCGGCCATGGCAGTTCGGCGACACCGAGCCGTGGAATGTCACCCGCACCCTGACCAATGCGGTCCTGAGGCAGGCCGCCCAACCCAACATCGGTGGCCGCCTGTCGATCAGCGTCGACGACGTCGAGGTGTCCGAGACCGAGACCCGCACCCAATCCGCCGTGGCACTGCTGGTCGACACGTCGTTCTCGATGGTGATGGACAACCGTTGGCTGCCGATGAAACGCACCGCGCTGGCGCTGCATCACCTGGTGAGTACCCGGTTTCGCTCGGATGCGTTGCAGATCATCGCATTCGGGCGTTACGCCCGCACCGTGACCGCCGCCGAACTGACGGGCCTGGAAGGCGTCTACGAGCAGGGCACCAACCTGCATCACGCGCTGGCGCTGGCAAGCCGGCACCTGCGCCGGCACCCCAATGCCCAGCCGGTGGTGCTGGTGGTCACCGATGGTGAGCCGACGGCGCACCTGGAGGATTACCGAGGCGATGGCGCATCGGTTTTCTTCGACTACCCACCGCACCCGCGCACCATCGCCCACACCGTCAAGGGCTTCGACGACGTGGCCCGGCTCGGCGCGCAGGTGACGATCTTCCGGCTCGGTGACGATCCCGGGCTGGCCCGATTCATCGACCAGGTGGCGCGGCGGGTCCAGGGCCGGGTCGTGGTGCCCGAACTCGACGGGCTGGGTGCGGCGGTCGTCGGCGACTATCTGCGCTCGCGGCGGCGCTGATCTCCTACCGGGACAGCAGCCGGCGTTTCTGTTCGGCGAATTCCTCCGGGGTCAGATATCCGGCGTCGTGGAGCTCGCCGAGTTCCCGAATCCCTGCCGCCAATTCAGCAAGCGGAACCGTCAGTGGCCGCACCGGTGACGGTGCTGTCGGCGACGGCGAACCGGGCTCCTGCGCCGGCGTGCCTTCCGCGGCGGGAGTCGGCTGGCCGTCACCGCCGCGGTTGCGGTTGACCGCGCCGGCAAGCGCGCTGCCGCCCATACCCGCCAGGGCCATCTGGCCGAACGCGGTACCCAACCCGCCCGGCGTGGTCGCCGACGGTCCGGCGGCCAGCGGCGTCGAGAAGCTGGCGTTGCGGATCTCCGGGGCAATCTCGGCCCAACTGATGGGCGTGGACAGCGACCCGAGTGGGAACGCCTCGCCCCTGGCCGCAATGACCGAGGCGTGCGGCACTCGGAGGTTGTCGGTCGACGGCAGTTCCCCCTCCACTCCCAATTGGCCCAGGGCGTCCAGGATGCTGCGCTGCCCACCGCGCAGCAGATCCTGGGTGTCGAAGATCTCGCGGGAGTCCATCTCGGAGAAATACATGGCCGCGCCGGCCAAGTAGACACCGACGATCGACAGGGGCAGGGCGATGCCGATGCCGACCTCGTCGGCCAGGATCGCAAGCCATTCAAATGGATCGACCGGTACGGCGGCCTCCGCGGGCATGGCGGTGAACGGCGATGAGGCTTCCGACGATCCGGGCCCCGACAGCGTCGAGGCCGTTTTGGACAGCAGCGCCTGGGCATTGTTGGCCACCGAGTTGCCCTGGGCGGCCTGAGAGGCACCTTGATCGCCCGGTCCTGAGGCGGTCTTGGGGGGCGGCTGGAAGGGTGCCAGCTCGGCGGCGGTCGCCGACGTCGAGGCGTAGCCGTACATCGCGGTGGCGTCCTGGGCCCACATCTCGGCGTACAGGGCTTCGGTGGCCGCGATCGCCGCGGCGTTCTGACCCAGAACATTGGTGGCCAGCAGGGTCATCAACTGAGCACGGTTGGCCGCGATCACCGCCGGAGGCACCACCATGGCGAACGCGGCCTCGTAGGCGGCCACTGCCGACTTGGCCTGGCCCGCGGTCGTTGCCGCTTGCGCGGAGGTGCTGTTCAACCACGTCACGAACGGGGCGACCGAGGCCGCCATCGCTATCGACGACGGGCCCCGCCACGCTCCGCTGGTCAGCTCGGTGACCACGGACTGATAGGCGGTCGCCGCCAGGTGCAGTTCGGTGGCCACCCCGTCCCAGGCGGTGGCCGCGGTGATCAGCGGCCCCGGGCCGGCGCCGGTATACATCCGGGCGGAGGTGACTTCCGGCGGTAATGCCGCGAAATCCATCGTGGGGCTCAGCTCCTCCGGTTCTTGCTGGTTCGGTCCGGGCAGGCCCGATCCGTGGGTCAGGCCGTCCGCCGCTTCTCCGAAACCGCATGATATCCCGGAGGTGGGCAGGGATATGTGTTCTTTGGCACCGGCTCGGGCGTTGTGGACGTACCTCCATTTTCCGGATCGGGCCGACTCCGTCGCCATGGTGTTTGACACCCATTCCGAGGTAGGCGTGACCCGTATGGACAAATATGTGGTGTGCAGGCGAGGCTGGGTGACATGCACCGTTGGACGGCGGTCATCGATAAGTTCTGGCGACTGACCGGGGTACCGGCACAAGGGCTGTTCCACCGGGTCGTTCTGATCAATGGTCTGGTCTTCACCGTCGGCACCCTGTTGCTTGCGGTGACGCCGGCCGCGGTTTCGGCGCGCACCCAGTTGACCGAGGTTCCGGTGCTGCTGGTCGGGCTGGCCATCGTGGTGGGGGCGAACGCACTGCTCCTGAGGTCGAGTCTTGCCCCGCTGGATCGGCTGGCAGCCTCGATGCGCCGCGTCGATCCGCCGCTGCGCAGCGACCGAATCTATGAACCGGGCGGCGACCTGCACAACCTCATCGAATCCTTCAACACCATGCTGGACCGGCTCGAGACCGAGCGGGCCTCATCGAGCGCGTTGGCGCTGGCCGTACAGGAGAGCGAGCGGCAGCGGATCGCCAGGGAGTTGCACGACGAGATCGGGCAGACCCTCACCGCTGCCCTGCTGACCCTCAAGCGGGCCGTCGACAACGCGCCGGCGAAGATTCGCGGCGACCTTCGCGACGCCCAGGAGATCGTGCGGTCCAGCCTCGACGAGGTGCGCAGCATCGCCGGCCGGCTGCGCCCCGACGTGCTTGAAGACCTTGGCCTGCCCAGCGCACTGCAGGCCCTGTGCAACCAGTTCACCCAAGCGGCCGGTATCGACGTCGTCCGGGACATCCCAGCCCACGTCGACCGATTGAACCCCGACCTGGAACTGGCCTGCTACCGGATCGCGCAGGAGAGCCTGACCAACATCGCCCGCCATTCCGGAGCCCAGAAGGTCTGGTTGGATCTGCATGTCGGCCCGCAGGAGTTGGTGCTGCGGATCGCCGACGACGGTCGTGGCGGGGTCAGCTCCACCGGTGCGGGTATCCGCGGAATGGGTGAACGAGCCCTACTGGTGCGGGGCACGCTCACGATCACCTCCCCGAACGACAAAGGAACCGAGATCAAGCTGGCGGCACCGACTCGCAGCGATGGTGGCGCGTGACGAGACCCGAACCGGCGCGCATCCTGCTCGTCGACGATCACGCCCTGGTGCGCAGTGGGCTGCGGATGATCCTGGACGCCGAATCGGACCTTCGCGTGGTGGCCGAAGCGGCCGACGGCGCCGAGGCACTGACCATCCTGCGGGACACCCCGACCGACCTGGCGATCCTGGACATCGCGATGCCCCGGATGACCGGGTTGCAGGCTGCGCGGGAGATCGAACGCAGCCATCCCCACGTGCGGATGCTGATGCTGTCCATGTACGACAACGAGCAGTACCTGTTCGAAGCGCTCAAGGCCGGCGCGTCCGGTTACGTGCTGAAATCCGTCGCCGACCGCGACCTGATCGAGGCCTGCCGCGCCACGATGCGCGGCGAGCCCTTTCTGTACGCCGGCGCGGTGACCGCCTTGATCCGGGACCACCTGCACCGGGCACGCCAGGGCGACTCGGTGCCGGACAACATCCTGACGCCGCGTGAGGAGGAAGTCCTGAAGTTGATCGCCGAGGGGCTCTCGGCCCGTGAGATCGCCAAAACCCTCGGCATCAGTGCCAAGACGGTCGACCGGCACCGGACCAACACCCTGCAGAAACTGGGGCTGCGCGATCGCTTGGCATTGACCCGGTATGCGATCAGGACGGGCCTGATAGAGCCCTAGCGTCAACAGCCCGTAGGGCCTATGGGGGTAGCACCCCCCGCCGAATGCGGGCTGCATCCCATGGCGCCTCGCCAGTTCGCCACGGAAACTGGAGACAGTTCAGTCAGGATCCTTGGTGCGCATTGAGCAGACGGTACGATCCGGGCGTGGGTACGCAGGTCCACGAGGCGGTCTACCGTTTTGCCCGGGTGGGCAGTCGTTGACGTGTGTCCGACTGCGGCGTCGTCCGGCGCGCTGTCGCATGCTGCCGTGTCCTGATACCGATGCCTCGATGAGACCGGTCCGTGGAGAGTGATGCTCGCGATACTGCTTGCCCATGCTGTTGGCACGGCTGCGGCACCGACGATGGTGCGCAGGTGGGGTCGGGCGGCGTTCTATCCGTTGGGCGCGATCCCGTTGCTGTCACTGGTGTGGGTGGTGGGGAATTGGCCACCTGGACCGGGTGACGACCGGCGGGCGCTGATCAGCTGGGTGCCCGGACTGTCGATGGACATCGCGCTGCGCTTCGACACGCTGGCCGCGATCATGTGCGTGCTGGCGTTGGGAATCGGTGCGCTGGTGCTGTTCTACTGCGCCGAGTATTTCCGCCCGGTCAGCCCGCACACCGAACTCGACCCGCGACTGCCCAGCTTCGCCGCGAAAATGCTGGGGTTCGCCGGGTCCATGTTCGGGCTGATGGTCGCCGACAACATGTTGGTGCTCTACGTGTTCTGGGAACTGACCACGGTGTTGTCGTTCCTGCTGATCGGCCACTACGCCGAACGCGCGGTCAACCGGCGCGCCGCCATCCAGGCGTTGGTGGTCACCACAGCCGGTGGGTTGGCCATGTTGGTCGGCATCATCATGCTGGGCCAGAGGGCCGGCAGCTACCTGCTGTCGGACCTGGTGGCCGATCCGCCGTCGGGGACGGTCGTCACCGTCGGTGTGCTGCTGGTCCTGGTCGGCGCGCTGAGCAAGTCGGCGATTGTGCCGCTGCACTTCTGGCTGCCGGGCGCGATGGCGGCACCGACACCGGTCAGTGCCTACCTGCACGCCGCCGCGATGGTCAAGGCCGGGATCTATCTGGTGGCGCGGTTGACGCCGGGATTCGCCGACTCGCCGGGATGGCGGCCGACGGTGGTGGTCCTGGGCCTGGCCACCGCCCTGTTGGCGGGCTGGCGCGCTATCCGCGAATACGACCTGAAGCTGGTGTTGGCCTACAGCACGGTCAGCCAGTTGGGAATGATGATCGTGCTGGTCGGCGGCGGTGGTCGTGATCTGATGCTGGCAGGCCTGACCGCCATGTGCGCACATGCGGCGGCCAAGGCGGCGCTGTTCATGGTGGTGGGGATCATCGACCATGCCACCGGCACCCGCGATCTGCGCGAGCTGGCCGGATTGGGCCGCCGCGCGCCGGGGCTGTTCGTGGTTGCGGCGGCGGCCGCCGCGAGTATGGCCGGGGTGCCACCGTTCATCGGCTTCATCGCCAAGGAGGCCATCTACGGGACCGAGGCTCAGGCACCCGCGCTGGGTTCCTCCGGCCCGTACGTCTTGGGTGCGGCGGTCGTCGCCTCGATGTTCACCGTGATCTACAGCGCGCGGTTCATCTGGGGCGGCTTCGCAGGCAAGGGCCGGACCGAGCCCAGCGCCGACGTCGCCGAGATGCACCGGCCGACCATGGCCTTCCTGGCGGCGCCGGCCGTATTGGCCGCCGCCAGCCTGGCCCTGGGCCTGTGGCCGTTGGTGCTGGACACCGCGCTGCACGGCTACGCCGACACCGTGCCCTACGGGATGACGTACCACCTGGCGCTGTGGCACGGTGCGGGACTGCCGGTGTTCCTGTCGGCGGGGGTACTGCTGGTGGGCTTCGGGGTGTTCGCCGCGCGCGGCCCACTGCGGCTGGCCCGGCTGCGCCGGCTGCCGCTGGGCAAGGCCGATCAGATGTACGACGACTTCCTGCGGGTGCTCGATGTGGCCGCGGTGCGGTTGACCGCGATCACCCAGCGTGGGTCCCTGCCGGTCAACCAGGCGGTGATCTTCGCGACGCTGGTGCTGCTGCCGCTGACGGTGCTGATGTTGGGTGCGCGTGACCGGGTCGATCTGCGGCTGTGGGATACGCCGTTGCAGCTCACGCTGGCCGTGTTGGTGGTTTCCGGCGGGATCGGCGCCACGGTGGCTCGCAACCGGCTGTCCGCGGTGTTGATGGTCGGGGTGACCGGGTATGGCTGCGCCGCGGCGTTCGCGTTCCACGGGGCTCCCGACCTGGCGTTGACCCAGTTGCTCGTCGAGACCGTGACCCTGGTGATCTTCGTGCTGGTGCTGCGAACGCTGCCGGCGGAGGCAGAGCGTCCCTCGATGGCGATGAACCGGCTGCCCCGGGCGTTGCTGGCCATGTCGGTCGGCGCCGCCGTCGCGGTGCTGGGGGCCTTCGCGATGGCGGCGCGCACCCGCGACGGGGTGGCCGGCCTGCTGCCTGCCGAGGCCTATGAGCGTGCCTACGGGGCCAACACCGTCAACGTGATCCTGGTCGACGTCCGGGCCTGGGACACCCTCGGGGAGATCTCGGTGTTGCTGGTCGCCGCGACCGGAGTGGCTTCGATGGTGTTCCGCAACCAGCGGTTCGGCCGCGCGCCACGCATCGCCGACGCCGGCGAACACCGCAAGGATTTGGGTGTGGCCACTCCCTACAGCCCGGCCATCGCGTCCACCACCTGGCTGCGCGGCAGCGACTACCACGATCCCAATCAACGGTCGCTGGTGTTGGAGGTGGCGACCCGGATCATCTTCCCGCTGATCATGGTGGTCTCGCTGTATTTCCTGTTCGCCGGGCACAACCACCCGGGCGGAGGTTTCGCCGGCGGGCTGGCCGCCGGGCTGGCACTGGCTCTGCGCTACGTGGCCGGTGGGCGATACGAACTCGGTGAGACCCTGCCGCTGGACTCGGGCAAGATCCTGGGCGTCGGGCTGAGCCTGGTCGGGGGGACGGCGCTGGCGTCGCTGTTCTTCGGTGCGCCGGTGCTGTCGTCGGCGGCATGGGCCTTCACCCTGCCCGTGCTGGGCCCGGTCAAGGTGGTCTCCTCGGTGTTCTTCGATGTGGGGGTGTACCTCGTCGTGGTCGGCATGGTGCTCGATGTGCTGCGCAGTCTCGGTGCCCGACTGGACCAGGAACTGGAATCGCGGCCCGCTCGTCGACCGATAGCGAGGACGTCATGACCGCACATCTGGTTCCGCTGCTGATGGCCGCCGGGCTCACCGCCTGCGGGGTGTACATGCTGCTGGAGCGCAACCTCACCCGGGCGCTGCTGGGCCTGATGATGATCGGCAATGCCATCAACCTGCTGATCATCGACGTCTCCGGGCCGGGCGGCAGCCCGCCGATCTACAACAGCACCGAGGGGATGGAGACCGACGCCGACCCATTGGCACAGGCGATGGTGTTGACCGCCATCGTCATCACCATGGGTATCGGCGCGTTCGTGCTGGCCCTGACCTACCGCTCCTACAACCTGACCACCACCGACGACATCGGTGACGACCACGAATCCACCAGGCTGTCCCAACTCTCCGACGAGGAGATCATCGCCGCCGAGGAAGACCACAGCGAGCCGGTGGCGCCCGGCGAATTGGACGCCGTCGTGGAAAGCGCCGTCACCGAAAGCGGGGTGCTGCGGTGAGCCTCGCTGCTGTGCTGATCCCGCTTCCGGTGCTGCTGCCCACCTTGGGTGCGGCGCTGACCCTCATCGTCGGCCGACGGCCAAAGTTGCAGCGGCCGATCACCATTGGGGTTCTGTGCGCGGTGGTGATAGTCAGTGCCGCATTGCTGTATCTGACCGACCGGGACGGCACCCTGGTGTTGCATGTCGGTGGCTGGGGCCCGATCGAGGGTGAGATGGGGCCGCTGGGCATCAGTTTGGTGGTCGACCGGCTGTCGGCGCTGATGCTGGTGGTGTCGGCGGTCGTGCTGCTGGCGGTGATGGTCTACGCCATCGGGCAGGGAGTCCGCGACGGCGATGACCGTCAGCCGGTGTCGATCTTCCTGCCCACCTACCTGACCCTGGCCACCGGTGTCTCCCTGGCCTTCCTGGCCGGTGACCTGTTCAACCTGTTCGTCGGATTCGAGATGCTGCTGGCGGCGAGCTTCGTGCTGCTGACCATCGGCGCCAGCGCCGAACGCATCCGCGCCGGGATCGGCTACGTGATGGTCTCGATGACGTCGTCGTTGATCTTCCTGCTCGGCATCGCCCTGGTCTATGCCACCACGGGCACGCTGAACCTGGCGGAGCTGGCCACCCGGACCGGCGACCTGCCCGGCGGCACCCGCAGTGCGGTGTTCGCGGTGTTGCTGGTGGCGTTCGGCATCAAGGCCGCGGTCTTCCCGCTGTCGGCGTGGTTGCCCGATTCCTATCCCACCGCGCCAGCCCCGATCACCGCGGTGTTCGCCGGCATTCTGACCAAAGTCGGTGTGTACGCGATCATCCGAGCGCATTCGCTGCTGTTTCCCGACGGCGGGCTGGACTCGGTGCTGCTGGTCGCGGCGCTGCTGACCATGCTGGTCGGCATCTTCGGTGCGATCGCACAGAGCGACATCAAACGGGTGCTGTCATTCACCTTGGTCAGCCACATCGGATTCATGGTGTTCGGGATCGCGTTGTCGAGCCAGTTGGGCATGTCCGGCGCCATCTTCTACGTGATGCACCACATCATCGTGATGACGACGCTGTTCCTGGCGGCCGGACTGATCGAACGTCAAGGCGGCGCGTCGTCTGTGAAGCGTTTGGGCGGCCTGGTGGCGAACCCGTTGCTGGCGTTCGTGTTCCTGATCCCGGCATTCAATCTTGGTGGTATACCGCCGTTTTCAGGGTTCATCGGCAAGACGGCGGTGCTGCAGGCCGGTGTCAGTGACGGATCGGTGCTGGCCTGGTGTCTGGTGGGCGGTGCGGTGGTGACCAGCCTGCTGACCCTGTTCGTGCTGGCGCGGGTGTGGACCAAGTCGTTCTGGCGGCTGCGCAGCGACGCCCCCGAGGGAGCGCTGGTGAGCGCCGTGCCGCCGGTACTGCTCGACGACGTCGCCGAGGTCGCCTACGACGACCGCGACGACGTGGGCCGGATGCCGGTTGGGATGGTGGTGCCGACGCTGGCCCTGATCGCGTTAGGGCTGGCGTTCACCGTGCTGGCCGGCCCGATCTTCGGCTATACCGAGCGCGCCGCAGCCGAAGTGCTCGATCGCGGCGAATACATCTCGGCGGTGCTGACCGGAGGTGCGCCGTGAGAACGATCGCGCTGCGGATCTTCGGGGTGTGCGCCCTGTCCATCGTCTGGACCCTGCTGTGGGGCCGCTTCACGGTCCCCAATCTGGTCAACGGTGCAGTTGTCGCGGTGGCCATCATGGTCTTGTTGCCGTTGCCGCCGGTGCCGGTGCGGGGCCGGTTGCATCTGGTTCCGCTGCTGAAGCTGACCGGGCTGTTCTGCTGGTATCTGGCGGCCTCCAGTGCCCAGTTGATGTGGCTGGCCGTCAGACCAGGCCCACCACCGCTCACCGGTGTGCTGCGGGTGCAGCTGAGCATCAAATCCGATCTGGTGCTGGTGCTGGCCTCCAGCATCATCACCCTGATTCCCGGTTCGATGGTGCTGGAGATCGACCAGGTGCGACGCATCTTGTACTGCCACGTGATCGACGTCGGGTCGGCCCAATCGGTCGAGCGCTTCCATCACCAGGTGGCACAGGTCGAGCGACTGTTGCTGGACGCCTTCGAGCGCGACTCGGAGTGGATACCGGTGGGAGGCAACTCGTGAACGTGCTGTGGGGCAGCGCAGGCGTGCTGTTGGGAGTCGCAGCGATCATCACGATGTACCGGCTGCTGGCCGGACCGTCCACGCTGGACCGACTGGTGGCGCTCGACACTCTGGCTGCGATGACGATGTGTGGAATCGGCACGTGGGCCGCGGTCACCCGGGACACCACCGCGACCTACAGCCTCGCGGCGCTGGCTCTGGTGGGCTTCATCGGATCGGTGAGTGTGGCTCGGTTCCGAGTGCCTGACGAGCCGCTGGACTCGGGGAGGCAGCCGTGATGGTGCTCGACGTGATCGCTGCGGTGCTGGTGCTCGCCGGGTCGGTGCTGGCGCTGACGGCGGCGATCGGGGTGGTCCGGTTGCCGGACACCTTGGCCCGGATGCACTCGGCCACCAAGCCCCAGGTGTTGGGCTTGATACTGGTGCTGGTCGGGGCGTTGATTCGGCTGCGCGGCAGCCACGACGCCGGGATGGTGACCGTGAGCATCATCTTCACCCTGATCACCGCACCGGTGGTCGCGCATCGGGTCGGCCGGCTGGCCTACCAGGAGCAGGACATGACCGAAGTGCTGGCCGTCGACCAGTTGGTAGAGCTCACCGACGAGGATCAGGATGTCAGTCGACCGGGCGCAGCACCGCCACCAGGAAATCCGAGTCCGCGGTGAACGGACGTAGATCCCAGGTGCCCAAACGTAATTCGGCGGTGAGACCGGCCGTTGTCGCGTCGTCGAAGAACTGGTCGAACTCGTAGTCGCGGTCGGCACCGAATCCGATCACGATGCGCCCGTCGTCGGCGCAGTGATTATGCAGCCGCCGCAGGATCTCGACGCGGGTGCTCGGGGCGACGAACGTCATGACGTTGCCCGCCGACACGATGACATCGAACGGCTCGGCGATTCCGCGGGCGGGCAGATCGAGCTCGGCGAGGTCGCCCACCAGATAGCGCGGTCCGGGATAGTCCTGTTCGGCGGCCTCGATGAGTTCCGGGTCGACGTCGACGCCGACCACGTCGTGCCCGTCGGCGGACAGGACACCGGCCACCCGGCCGGGACCGCAGCCGGCGTCGAGGATGCGCGCACCACGGGCGGCCAGCGCGTCGATGAAACGTGCTTCGCCGGCCAGATCGTTACCGGCGCGGGCCATTTCGCGGAATCGCTCGATGTACCACTGCGAATGCCCGGGATCGTCGGCGACTTTCTGCATCCAGAGGCTCTGCTCGACCATGGGTGCATTGTCGCAGGGCGGTCGCGCTACTGGTCGGGCAGGCGGACTTCGAGTGAGTGCAGGATCGACGTCTTCGCGGCGGCGTAGTGCGGGTTGTCGGCGTCGGTGGTCTGGATGGTGACGGTCACGGCCCAGATGCGGTCTTTGGCGTTCTGCACCGCGACGATCAGGCCGGTCGCGGAGCGGCCCTGCAGGTTGTACTCGATGGTTCTGCTGGCGAACCCCGAGACGGTGCCGGGGCTTTCGGTGTCGATCTCCCCGACGATGTCGATGATCGCGGCGCGCTCCTTGGCCAGGGCCTGCGACGGGACCCCGGCCTGGCCGGTGAGCTCTTCGAGGGTCACGACCGCGTTGGGCGTGAAGCCGTGCAGTCGCAGGTCCTGGTTGAACAGGATGCCGCGGATCGCCGTGTCGTCCTTACCCGGCATGAAGCCCCAACCCGGGGGCTGGGGGACGGTGATCGTCGGCTCGTCCGGGGTGCGGGGGGCCAGCTGGATGGGTTCTCCGGCGGGCGGGTGATCCGAAATGTCCATCAATGCCACCACTCCTATCGTCAAATCAGAAGAATGCCTTGCGGAAGTAGGCGGCGCCGAAGCCGAGGTAGGCGAAGAACGCTCCGCCAACGACGGCGGTGATCAGATCTGATGTCTCAGGATTCTTCACCGCGCTGTAGAGCGCGACGGCGAATAACGCTGTACACACCATGGGGCCGATGAGCCAAAACAGCCATTTCGACTTCGCGTCCTTACGGGGGTCCACGGGGATTGCGATGGCAAGCATGACCACCGCGGCGGCGAAGATGATGCGCTCTGCGTTACTGATGGTGATCGTTCTCCTTCATCTGCCCGGCTCAGCCGAACAGGCTGCGCCAAACGCTGTGGGAAACATCGGCAATCTCTTCGCCCATCTTCTTGCCGATCTCGCTGCCGGCCAGGCCGCCGACCACCGCTCCGACGCCGGCGCCGATGACGGTCCCGGCCCCCGGGGCGATCATGGTCCCGATAAAGGCCCCCGCTTCGGCCCCGGTGCTGGCGCCCACCAGGCCGCCGCCGATATCTCCCGCGGTTTTGGCACCGACGTCGACCAGAGTGGTGCTCACGGCGGCACCGTTGTTCACGTCGTTGACGCCCTCCATGATCCCGTTGGCTACGGTCACGACGTTTCCTGCCATACCCAGGCGTTTGCCGAACTTCTCGACGGTCTCCAACGCAGTGCCCGTCGGGACGCCGCCGGGAATTGCGGAACTGGGCGACCCGCCCGGAACGAATCCCGGCATCCTCGCAACATTGGCTGGTATGTTCGCCCGTTCACCGGCCGCGGCGAGGCCGTCGCCGGCGTTGCCCCACTTCCCGGTGATCTCTTTGGGCGGGGGCGGCGCAGGTTGCACCAGCGGTCCCCCGGCGGGGCCCATCACCGGCGTGCCGGGCGGCACGGCGGGGTTGCCTGCGTCACCGACGGGCGGGGTGCCGTTGTGGTTGCCGCCTGCGCCGCCGTCAGCACCGGGAGCGTTACCGGCTGGTGGAGTCCCGTTGGGGCCGGCACCCGGGGTGCTGTTGGGGGTGCCGGGGGCTGGACCGCCCTTGCCGCCGTCGGCTCCGGCGACCGGCTCCTTCTCGGCGTCGTAGGTGGAGATCTTGGGGGTGTAGCCGTCTTTGGTCCGCAGGTTGTTCAGGGACTGCTTCAGGGTCTTGGAGTAGTCGTTGCGGAAATACGTCTCGTTGTGCAGGGCCGTCTCGGTGTCGGCCTTGGCTGCCCGACGAACCTCTTCGATATCGGCGTCGCGATTGAGGCCCTGGCTCTCCAAGTCGAGGTAGTGGCCGATCAGATAGTCGGCGGTCTGCAGGTTGTCATTGAGTGACTGGATGTTGGCCTTCGAGGTTCCGCGGGCAACGGCGAGCGCGGCGGCGATGGTCTCCAGGTCGGCCGCGATCTGGCCGAGTTGCTCATTTGTGGCGTGCAGGCCGTCTTTGACCCGCTGCACCTCGGCGCCGTTGTTGATCGGCTGCTCGCCGTTCTCGCGGTTGTACTGCTGGAAATGCTGCTGGGCGGTGGCGAAGGTCTCCTCGGCCGAGGTGGCCGAACCGGCGGCCTGATGGAACGCCTGGGCCAGGAAGTTGATCTGGGTCGGGCTGCCGGACTGCAGGCTGTCGTCGATGGCCCACGGGTCGCCACCGGCCTGCGTGATCAGCTCGTCAACCTGCAGATGTTGCAGGGTGGGGCGGCTCACTGCGCGGAGCCGGGCGCGATGTCTCGCAGCAACTTGGCGTTGTGGTCGTCCATGTTGGTGAACGTGGTGGCGGCGGTGCGCACGTTGGTGGCGATGCCGGTGAGGTTCTCGTGGTGGCCGAGCCGTTGGGCGCCGTTATTGGCGTGGCCGCCGGCGTCGTCGGAGACGTTGGCGCCGGTGCGTAGTGCGTGAGGAACGACGTGCATGCTCTGGGGCCTTCCGCGCCTGGGTAGCTCCATGAAGGGTACCGAGCGACACGGAGCCGTCAATTCACCTCTGCCGACCTGCTGCCCCGGAGTTGCTGTACGCGATGCGGCTGCATCATCGTAATGGGACCCGGTGCTATTCGCGATAAATCATAGGGAGGTCATTTCACGCGGTCGGTGATGTTTTGTAGAATTCGATCCATGACCCGCTCGCTTTCGGGGAATCCTAATGCCGAGAGGTTGATTAACGCTGGACCTTTGACGTGGTACATGGCCCTTGAATCGTTGCCATAATTAAGCACCACGGTCGACTTGTCGGGTCGATCGACGACGAAGTCATAATACTTGGCGTGCAGGGCGGAGCATTCGATCAGTGCCGGGATGAGGCGTTCGAATGTGGCATTCGCCGTGTTTCTATCTGAGTAGATCCCGACGGCCTGGCCGACCATCAGCGGTTTGGGTGGTAGGGAAGCGGCGGCGCCGGTGGAGTCGGGCTGCATGGGTCCGGGTTCGTGTGCGGCGGGTATCGGATCATAGGCGAGCCCGTTGTAGACCGTCGATCGAAACTGAATCCAGTCGCTTCCGAATGCGACCTGCGGGTCGAAGACCCGACAGGGTCCTGGGGGCTCAGAGCTGGGGCGGTGAGGCTGATGATCATCGCCATTGGGATTCGACGTGAGGCCGTCGACGCCGGTTATCTGACGCACGGCATCGAGGCCGACCACCAGCGAATCGGCGGCGTCGACCGACCTGGATTGAGGCCCCGCCCGGTTGGCGCACTCCGGCTGGGCGCAGGCTGACGCAGCTACCACGACGCCGCAGATGATTGCGCCGAACTGGGCGACTTTAGTCACCGCGGCACGTATGGGCGACCGGTTTATATTCCTCTCTCCGATCATCGGTGGGGCGCGGATGTTGGTTGCCCGGGTGGTGGGGCGGGAGGCAGGAATGTTACTGGCATATTGTACTGCTTGTATCCTGCCACGATGCCCGCCAAATCCCCTTGGAGTTGTACGAACTCGGCATACCGCTCAAGATACTCGGCCTGATTCAGCGGTGCCGGTTTGTTGCTGTAACTGGCTAAATCGGTCCCATATGTGACCAGTTGTGTATTGAGGTCGGCAACCGCCAGATGTCTCGGGCCTCCGGGCGGATAGGGATTTGTCGGCACCGTAACGTATGGATTCAACGGTACCGGGGGCGGTCGACGGGGAGAAAGCGGAACTGGTCGCCGCAGTCCGGCGCCCAGCAACTTGGCGTTGTGGTCGTCCATGTTGGTGAACGTGGTGGCGGCGGTGCGCACGTTGGTGGCGATGCCGGTGAGGTTCTCGTGGTGGCCGGCGAGGGCGTCGCGGTGGTCGTCCTTGGCGCTGCCCAGTGCGGTGTGGAAGCTGTGCGCGTCGTCGAAGTCACCGAACATGCCCGCGGTGACGCCGGCCAGGCCGAGCCGTTGGGCGCCGTTATTGGCGTGGCCGCCGGCGTCGTCGGAGACGTTGGCGCCGGTGCGTAGTGCGTGAGGAACGACGTGCATGGTCAGAGAGCCTACCGGCCGACGCGGAGCCGTCAATTCACCTCTGACCTGCGGTGTTTACGACGCTTGCGCTTGATCCCGACCCCGCCCCACAGCGCGAAGCCGCCGATCTTGACCGTCGGGGCGCCCGGTGCGCCGGAGCCGTCGACCTGGTGGTCGAAACCCCCCATCACCCCGTGGCCCCGGATGTCGACGTTGACCTCGGGCGGCAGCAGGATGGTCTGCCCGCCCATGATCGAGTAGGCGTTGATCTCGACGTCCGGCGAGGTGAAGTCCGCATACCGCAGGTCGACGACCCCGCCGCCCCAAAACGAGAACGTGGTGAGTCGCTTGGGCACGTTCCACCGGCCACGACGCTCGAAGGCGCTCAGGATGGCCAGCAGCACAGTCGACGGCGCGGGCTTGCAGTCACCGCCGCGGCACACCGACGAGCCCGGCAGGTCGGCGCGCAGCCCGTCGAGCTCGTCGTAGGTCTGCGCGGCATACACCTTGGCCAGGCGGCGCTCGTACTCGTTCATCGGCAGCTGACCCTGCGCGACGGCGTCGCCGAGCAGCTGCGCCAGCTGAATCCGGTCGGCGTCATTGACGCGCGACACGGTGCTGGCGGCGTTGTGATTGCGCCGGGTTATGTGTCCCATCGGGTAGAGAGCCTACGACGAAGCGCAGCGCCGCACTAAAGGGTTGCCCAAAAAGCCACCGGGCTCAGCCGGCCCAGCTGGGTGGACGCTTCTGCAGAAAGGCCAGCATCCCCTCGCGGGCCTCCTCGGAGACGAACATCCCCGCCGAGGCGACACTGAGCCGCTCGGCGTCCCGGTCGAATCCGGCCAGCACCGCGGCGGTGGTCAGCGCCTTGGAGGCCGCCAGTCCCTGCGGGGAACCGAGCCGCAGGTCGGCGACCAGGCCGGCGACGGCAGCGTCGATGTCCTCGGCCGCCAGCGTGATGAGCCCGATCGCGGCGGCCTCGGCGGCGCCGAACTTCTCCCCGGTCAGGTAGTAGCGGGCGGCTGCCCGCGGGGTCAGCTTGGGCAGCAGCGTCAGCGAGATGATCGACGGGGCCACCCCGATCCGTGCCTCGGTCAGGGCGAACGTGCTGGCCGGCCCGGCGACCGCCAGGTCGCACGCACCGACCAGCCCCATGCCGCCGGCCCGCACGTGGCCGTCGACCGCGGCGATCACCGGGCGCGGCGACTCCACAATCGCCCGCATCAGCGCTGCCATCTCGCGGGCCCGGTCGGCGGCCAGGTCGCCAGGGCTGGCATCGGGCGCTCCGGAGGCCTCGCTCAGATCCGCACCGGCGCAGAACGTGTTCCCGGTGTGGCCGAGCACCACCACCCGCACGTTCGGGTCGGCGGCGGCGTCGCGCAGCCCGGCGTGCAGCTGCGCGACCAACCTTGACGACAGTGCGTTGCGGTTGTGCGGCGAGTCCAGGGTCAGCCGGGCCGACCCGTCGCCGGTCTCCTCGGGACCGGTGTAGCGGACCAGGACGTCCATCAGTAGGACCGGGGCAGACCCAGCGACGTCTGCGCGACGAAGTTCAGGATCATCTCCCGGCTCACCGGCGCGATCCGGGCCAGCCGCGACACCGTGACCGCCGCGGCGATGCCGTACTCCTTGGTCAGACCGTTGCCGCCCAGGGACTGCACCGCCTGGTCGACCGCCCGCGTCGAGGCCTCACCGGCCGCGTACTTGGCCATGTTGGCCGCCTCGGCGGCGCCGAAGTCGTCGCCGGCGTCGTACAGGGTCGCCGCCTTCTGCATCATCAGCTTGGACAGCTGGATCTCGATGTGGTTCTGCGCCAACGGATGTGACAGGCCCTGGTGCGATCCGATCGGGGTCTTCCAGACCTGCCGGGTGGTGACGTAGTCCACGGCCTTGCCGATTGCGAAGCGGCCCATGCCCACCGCGCTGGCCGCGCCCATGATGCGCTCCGGGTTCAGCCCGGCGAACAGCTGCGCGATGGCGGCGTCCTCGGAGCCGACCAGAGCGTCGGCCGGCAGCCGCACGTCATCGAGGAACACCTGGAACTGGCGCTCCGGGCTGACCAACTCCATCTCGATGGGCGTGTAGCTCAATCCGGGGGTGTCGGTGGGCACCACGAACAGCGCCGGCCGCAGGTTGCCGGTCTTGGCGTCTTCGCTGCGTCCGACCACCAGCATCGCCTGTGCCTGGTCGACGCCGGAGATGAAGGTTTTCTGGCCCTTGAGGATCCAGTCCGACCCGTCGCGGCGCGCGGTGGTGGTGATCTTGTGCGAGTTGGATCCGGCGTCGGGTTCGGTGATGGCGAACGCCATGGTCAGCGACCCGTCGGCGATGCCGGGGATCCAGCGCTTCTTCTGCTCGTCGGTGCCGAACTTGGAGATGATGGTGCCGTTGATGGCCGGTGAGACCACCATCATCAGCAGCGCGCAGCCGTTCGCCGACATCTCCTCCATGACCAGCGACAGTTCGTACATGCCGGCGCCGCCGCCGCCGTACTCCTCGGGCAGGTTGACGCCGATGAAGCCGAGTTTGCCTGCCTCGTTCCACAATTCGTCGGTGTGCTGACCGGCGCGGGCCTTCTCCAGGTAGTAGTCCTGGCCGTAGTTCTTGGCCATCGCCGCGACGGCCTCGCGTAGCGCGCGGCGTTCGTCACTCTCGATGAAGCTGGTGTCGCTCGTCGAATCAGTCACTGTGAATCTCCTTCGGGTTGTTCTACGCGGGCCAGTACGGCACCGACTTCGACCTGATCGCCGGGTTTGACGTCGAGTTGGGTGAGCACTCCGTCGGCCGGCGCGGTGATGGTGTGCTCCATCTTCATGGCTTCCAGCCAGATCAGCGGTTGGCCGCTGGTCACCTGGTCGCCGACGGCAGCGCCCAGCCGGATCACGTTGCCGGGCATGGGCGCCAGCAGTGATCCCTGCTCGACGGCCGAGTCCGGGTCTCCGAAGCGCGGCTGCGCCACCAGGTGCACCGGTCCGGCGGGGGAGTCGACGTAGATGTCGGTTCCGTAGCGGGTGACGGTGAAGGTGCGCGCCACCCCGGTCGCATCCGCCAGCACCACCTGGTCCGGGGAGGACGAGACCAGGCTGACGTCGTCGTTGACGGTCAATCCGGTTCGGCTGAAACGATATTCGACCCGATGCTCGGCGCCGTCGTCGTCGGTGTAGGTCTTGGCCTGGAATCCCGACGCCAGGTTGCGCCAGCCGCCGGGAATGGAGCCGAATGCCTGTGCGCTGGCGCGGTTCTGCGCCGCGTCGGCCAGCGCGGCCGCCACCGCCGATGCCCGGACGGTCGCGGCGTCGGCCAGCGGCGCGGACAGTTCAGTCAGGCCGTGCGTGTCGAAGAACGCCGTGTCGGTGTCACCGGCAAGGAAAGCCGGGTGCCGCAGCACGTTGACCAGCAGGTCGCGGTTGGTGCGCAGGCCGTGCAGGCTGGCGCGGGTCAACGCAGCGGCCAGCACGGCGGCCGCCTGCCGGCGGGTGGGCGCATAGCTGATGACCTTGGCCAGCATCGGGTCGTAGTGGATCGACACCGCCGAGCCGTCCTCGATGCCGGAGTCCAGTCGGACCCCGGTGTGCCGGCACAGGGTGTGGAACCGCGCGGACACTCCGGGGATGTCGATGGCGTGCACCAGGCCGGCCTGCGGCTGCCATCCCCGCGCCGGGTCCTCGGCATACAGTCGCGCCTCGATCGAGTGGCCTTGGGCCGGAGGCGGTTCGGGGTCCAGACGCGCGCCGTCGGCGACCGCCAGCTGCAGTTCGACCAGATCGCAGCCGGTGGTCTCCTCGGTGACCGGGTGCTCGACCTGCAGCCGGGTGTTCATCTCCAGGAAGTAGAACGCACCGTGTTCGTCGGCGAGGAATTCCACGGTGCCCGCGCCGGTGTAGCCGATCGCGCCGGCCGCCAGCCGGGCGGCCTCGAACAACTTCTCGCGCATGCCGGGGGTGCGTTCGACCAGCGGCGAGGGGGCTTCCTCGATGACCTTCTGGTGGCGGCGCTGAATGGAGCACTCCCGCTCGCCGACCGCCCACACCGTGCCGTGCGCATCGGCCATCACCTGCACCTCGATGTGGCGGCCGGTCGGCAGGTAGCGCTCGCAGAACACCGTCGGATCGCCGAAGGCCGAAGCGGCTTCGCGCTGTGCGGCCGCGACCTCGTCGGCCAGCGCCGACAGTTCGGTGACCACCCGCATACCGCGGCCGCCGCCGCCGGCCGAGGCCTTGACCAGCACCGGCAGCTGGGCAGCGGTGACGCCTGCCGGGTCGAGTTCCTCCAGCACCGGCACGCCCGCGGCGGCCATCATCTTCTTGGACTCGATCTTGGAGCCCATCGAAGTCACCGCTGCCACCGGCGGCCCGATCCAGGTCAGCCCGGCAGCTTGGACGGCGGCGGCGAATTCGGCGTTCTCGGAGAGGAATCCGTAACCGGGATGGATGGCGTCGGCGCCGGCGGCGTGCGCCGCAGCGATGATCGCCTCCGCCGACAGGTAGCTGGTGGTCTCCGGCAGGCGCACCTTCGCATCGGCCTCGGCGACGTGTGGCATGCCGGCATCGGGATCGGTGTAGACCGCGACGGTGCCCAGACCCAGCCGGCGGCAGGTGGTGAAGACCCGCCGGGCGATCTCGCCGCGGTTGGCCACCAGAACGTTGCTGATCATGGGAGTCCTCACATCCGGAAGACGCCGAAGTTCGACGTCCCCTCGACCGGGCCATTGGCGATGGCGGACAAGCACATTCCCAACACAGTGCGGGTGTCGCGCGGGTCGATCACCCCGTCGTCGTAGAGCATTCCCGACAGCACGAGCGGCAGCGACTCGGCCTCGATCTGCCCTTCGACCATGGCGCGCATGGCGGCGTCGGCCTCCTCGTCGACCTGTTGCCCACGGGCCTGCGCGGCGGCCCGGCTCACGATCGACAGCACGCCCGCGAGCTGCGCGCCGCCCATGACCGAGGATTTGGCCGACGGCCAGGCGAACAGAAAACGGGGATCATAGGCGCGCCCGCACATGCCGTAATGCCCAGCCCCGTACGACGCGCCGAGCAGCAGCGAGATGTGCGGCACCGTGGAGTTCGACACGGCGTTGATCATCATCGAGCCGTGCTTGATCATGCCGCCCTCTTCGTAGTCCTTGCCCACCATGTACCCGGTGGTGTTGTGCAGGAACAACAGTGGAGTGTCGGAGCGGTTGGCGAGTTGGATGAACTGGGTGGCCTTCTGGGATTCCTCGCTGAACAGCACGCCGCGGGCGTTGGCCAGGATGCCGATCGGATATCCGTGCAGCCGGGCCCAGCCGGTCACCAACGAGGACCCGTAGAGCGGCTTGAATTCGTCGAAGTCGGAGCCGTCGACGATCCGGGCGATCACCTCACGAGGGTCGAACGGGATACGCAGGTCGGCGGGGACGATACCGATCAGCTCTTCGGCGTCGTACTTGGGCTCGACGACGGTAGAAGGCTTCGGGCCCTGCTTGGCCCAGTTGAGCCGGGCCACGACGCGCCGTCCGATACGGATGGCGTCGAGCTCGTCGATCGCGAAGTAGTCGGCCAAACCGGATGTCCGGGCATGCATTTCAGCGCCGCCCAGTGACTCGTCATCGGATTCCTCACCGGTGGCCATCTTCACCAACGGCGGGCCGGCCAGGAACACCTTGGAGCGTTCCTTGATCATCACCACGTGGTCGGACATGCCCGGAACGTAGGCCCCGCCCGCGGTGGAGTTGCCGAACACCAGCGCAATGGTCGGGATGCCGGCGGCCGACAGCCGGGTCAGGTCCCGGAACATCTGACCGCCGGGGATGAAGACCATCTTCTGGGTCGGCAGGTCCGCCCCGCCGGACTCCACCAGGGAGATCACCGGAAGCCGGTTCTCGAATGCGATCTGGTTGGCCCGCAGGATCTTTCGCAGCGTCCACGGGTTGCTGGTGCCGCCCTTGACGGTCGGGTCGTTGGCGACGATCATGCACTCCACGCCTTCGACCGCGCCGATCCCGGTGACCAGACTGGCCCCGACCTGAAAGTCGCTGCCCCAGGCGGCCAGTGGGCACAGTTCCAGGAACGGCGAGTCGGCGTCGATCAGCAACTCGATGCGCTCGCGTGCGGTGAGTTTGCCGCGGGCGTGGTGCCGGTCGACGTATTTGGCTCCGCCGCCGTCCAGCGCCTTGGCGTGCTCGGCGTCGAGTTCGGTGAGCTTCTCGGTGAGCGCGGACGCCGCGTCGGCGTAGGCGGCGGAGTTGGGGTCCAGGGTGGACTTGAGGGTTGTCATGACTGGTATCCAAGGCTCTTGGCGGCCAGTGACGTCAGGATTTCGGTGGTTCCACCGCCGATTCCGATGATCCGCATGTCGCGGTACTGACGCTCCACCTCGGATTCGGCCATGTAACCCATGCCGCCGAACAGCTGCACGGCCTGGTTGGCGACCCACTCGCCGGCCTCCACCGCGGTGTTCTTGGCGAAGCACACCTCGGCGATCAGGTTGAACTCCCCGGCCAGCTGCCGCTCGACGACGTGGCGGGTGTACACCCGGGCCACGTCGATGCGCCGCGCCATCTCGGCCAGGGTGTTCTGCACGGCCTGCCGCGAGATCAGCGGACGGCCGAAGGTCTCGCGGTCCCGGCACCAGGCCAGCGTCAGCTCCAGACAACGTTGCGCGCTGGCGTAGGCCTGCGCCGCCAGCCCGACCCGCTCGGAGACGAAAGCCGCCGCGATCTGGGCGAATCCGCTGTTCTCCGCTCCCACCAGGTTGGCCACCGGTACCCGGGCGTCCACGTAGGACAGCTCGGCGGTGTCCGAGGAGCGCCAGCCCATCTTGTCCAGCTTGCGCGAGACCTCGAAGCCGGGCGTGCCCTTCTCGACCACCAGCAGCGATACCCCGGCCGCCCCCGGCCCGCCGGTGCGCACCGCGCTCACCACGTAGTCGGCCCGCACCGCGGAGGTGATGAAGGTCTTGGAACCGTTGACCACGTAGTGATCTCCGTCGCGCAACGCCGTGGTGCGCAGGTGCCCGACGTCGGAGCCGCCGCCCGGCTCGGTGATGGCCAGCGAGCCGATCTTCTCGCCGGCCAGCGTCGGGCGCACGAACTCCTCGATGAGGCGGGCGTCACCCGAGGCGATCATGTGCGGCACCGCGATACCGCAGGTGAACAACGACGCGAACACTCCACCCGGCGCCCCGGCCTGGTGCATCTCCTCGCACACGATCACCGCGTCGGCGCCGTCGCCGCCGCTGCCGCCGACCTCCTCGGGGAAGCCCGCACCGAGCAGGCCGATCTCGGCGGCCTTGCGATGCAGCTCCCGGGGCAACTCGCCGGTGCGTTCCCACTCGGCGATGTTCGGCGAGATCTCGCGTTCGACGAAGGCGCGCACGGTCTTTCGCAGCGCGTCGCGCTCGGGGGAGGTCCAGATGCTCATAGGAACCTTTCGGGTATGTCGACATGCCGGCTGCGCAGCCATTCGCCCAGCCCCTTGGCCTGCGGATCGAATCGGGCCTGATAGGCCACGCCTTGGCCGAGGATGCCTTCGACGACGAAGTTCACCGCCCGCAGCTTCGGCAGCACGTGCCGGGTGACCGGCAGATCGGCCGTCTCGGGCAGCAGTTCACGCAGCTTGGCAGGCGTCAGGGTGTGTGCCAGCCAGCGCCACTGCTCGTCGGTGCGCACCCAGACCCCGATGTTCGCTGAGCCGCCCTTGTCGCCGCTGCGGGCGCCGGCGATCGACCCCAGCGGCGCGCGCCGGACCGGCTCGGACGCAAGTGCTTCGGGCGCAGCGGGTTCCGCCGCAGCCGCCAGCTCAAGGGTCTCGGTGGCCGGTGGGATGTCGACCCGGGTGCCGTCGGCGTGCACCGCCACGTGCGGCACCGCCGTCGCGTCGACGTAGCCGGGGGTGAACACCCCGTAGACCTGGCCGTCACCGGGTGGGGCGGTGACGCAGAACCCCGGGTAGCTGGCCAGCGCGAGCTCGATACCGGCCGCGGAGAACCGCCGGCCCACATTGGCCGGGTCCGGGTCGCGCACCACGCAGTGCAGCAGCGCGCTGGCGGCCTCTTCGGTGTCGGCGTCGGGGTGGTCGGTGCGCGCCAGTGTCCATTCCAGCTCGGCCGGCCGGACCGTCATGGCCGCCTCCAGCTGGGTGCGCAACAGGTCGGCCTTGGCCTCGATGTCCAGGCCGGTCAGCACGAAGGTGGTGGAGTTGCGGAACCCGCCGATGCTGTTCAGCGACACCTTGCAGGTCGGCGGCGGCGGCTCGCCGTTCACACCTGAGATGCGCACCCGGTCCGGTCCGTCGGAGGACAGTTCGATGCTGTCCATCCGGGCGGTGACGTCGGGGTTGGCGTACCGGGCGCCGGTGACCTCGTAGAGCAGTTGCGCGGTGACGGTGTCCACGCTGACCAGCCCGCCGGTGCCGGGGTGCTTGGTGATCACCGATGAGCCGTCGGGGTAGATCTCGGCCAGCGGGAAACCGGGGTGCAGCATCTGTGCCGTCGGAATCTCGGTGAAGAAGGCGTAGTTGCCGCCGCTGGCCTGGATGCCGCACTCGATCACATGGCCGGCGACCACCGCCCCGGCGAGCCGGTCGTAGTCGGTGCGGCCCCAGCCGAAGTGCGCGGCGGCCGGGCCGACGATCACCGAGGCGTCGGTCACCCGGCCGGTGATCACCACGTCGGCGCCGCCGGCCAGGCACTCGACGATGCCCCAGCCGCCCAGGTAGGCGTTGGCTGTGAGGGGGGTGCCCAAACCGAGCTCGGCCGCGCGGGGGAGCAGGTCGTCGCCCTCGACGTGGGTGACGTTGGCCGGGATGCCCAGCCGGTCAGCCAGTTCGCGTACCGCGGCGGCCAGGCCGGCCGGATTGAGCCCGCCGGCGTTGGCCACGATGCGCACGCCCTTGTCGCGGGCCAGGCCGAGGCATTGTTCGAGTTGGGTGAGGAAGGTCTTGGCGTAGCCGCGCTCCGGGTGCTTCATCCGGTCGCGGCCCAGGATCAGCATGGTCAGCTCGGCGAGGTAGTCGCCGGTGACAAAGTCCAGGTCACCTTGGGTGAGCATCTCGTGCATCGCGGCATGTCGATCGCCGTAGAAACCCGAGCAGTTGCCGATCCGAACCGCTGCCGTCATCCACCGTCCCATCACTCAACCAACCGGTAGGTTAGCCGGTACCGCGGGTGTCGCGTCAAGGAGCGGTATCCGTGGGGCCCTCCATTTTGGAGCCGACGCTGGTCACCCGCTATCCTTTCGAGAGTCCGCCGCTGGCGTCTAGCGGCAATATGTCAACTTTCAAGGAGAGGCTCGACCATGGCCGTGCCGAAGCGCAGGATGTCGCGCGCGAACACCCGTAGTCGCCGCGCGCAGTGGAAGGCCGAGGAAACCGGCCTGGTCAACGTGTCGGTCGCCGGCCGGGCGCACAAGGTTCCGCGCCGGTTGCTGAAGGCCGCTCGGCTGGGCCTGATCGACCTCGACCGTCGCTAAAAGGCCTAGATAAGGCCTAATAGGGCCTAATAAGGTCCCGACACGAGCGGTGCCTTACCCACCAGAACGCCCATCAATGATTGGATGGCAGTCATGGCTACCCGGGTACTGGTTGTAGATGACGACCGCGCAGTGCGCGAATCGCTGCGCAGGTCTCTCTCGTTCAATGGCTATTCGGTCTCGCTGGCCACCGACGGCGTCGAGGCGCTCGAGGCGATCACCAGCGATCGTCCGGACGCGATGATTCTCGACGTGATGATGCCGCGACTGGACGGCCTGGAGGTCTGCCGTCAGCTGCGCAGCACCGGTGACGACCTGCCGATCCTGGTGCTGACCGCCCGCGACTCGGTCTCCGAGCGGGTGGCGGGCCTGGATGCCGGCGCCGACGACTACCTGCCCAAGCCGTTCGCCCTGGAGGAACTGCTGGCGCGGATGCGGGCGCTGCTGCGCCGCACCACCGCCGAGGACCTGTCGGAGTCGGTGGCGATGTCGTTCGAGGACCTGACGCTGGACCCGGTGACTCGCGAGGTCACCCGCGGTGAGCGTCAGATCAGCCTGACCCGTACCGAGTTCGCGCTGCTGGAGATGCTGATCGCCAACCCGCGCCGGGTGCTGACCCGTAGCCGCATCCTCGAAGAGGTGTGGGGCTTCGACTTCCCGACCTCGGGCAACGCGCTTGAGGTCTACATCGGGTACCTGCGTCGCAAGACCGAAGCCGAAGGGGAGCCACGGTTGATCTACACCGTTCGCGGTGTGGGTTACGTGCTGCGCGAGACCCCACCCTGATGCAGCTGTTCCGCCGGAGGCAGGGCGGCGACACAGACGAACAGAAGACTTCCCTGTCGTTGCGCTGGCGGGTGATGTTGCTGGCGATGTCGATGGTGGCATTGGTAGTCATCCTGATGGCCGTCGCCGTGTACGCGGTGATCTCGGCGGCGCTGTACAAAGACATCGACAATCAGCTGCAGAGTCGCACCGAGATGCTGATCGCCAGCGGCTCGCTGGCCGCCGATCCGCGCAAGGCCATCGAGGGCACCGCCTACTCCGACGTCAACGCCATGCTGGTCAACCCGGGCCGGTCGATCTACACCGCCAATCAGCCGGGCCAGCGGATGCCGGTGGGGCCGCAGGAGAAGGCCGTCATCCGCGGCGAGCTGTTCCTGTCGCGGCGCACCGCCGCAGGCCAGCGGGTCCTGGCGGTGCATCTGCCCAACGGCAGCACGCTGCTGATCTCCAAGAGCCTCGCCCCCACCCGGGCGGTCACGATAAAACTGCGCTGGGTGCTGCTGGTCGTCGGCGGCGCGGGAGTGGTGGTGGCCGCGGTGGCCGGCGGCATGGTCACCCGCACCGGCTTGAGACCGGTGGGCCGACTCACCGAGGCGGCCGAGCGGGTGGCCCGCACCGACGATCTGCATCCGATTCCGGTGTACGGCAGCGACGAGCTGGCGCGGCTCACCGAGGCCTTCAACGCCATGCTGCGGGCGCTGGCCGAGTCGCGCGAACGTCAGGCCCGACTGGTCGCCGACGCGGGGCACGAACTGAAGACTCCGCTGACGTCGTTGCGCACCAACGTCGAGCTGCTGATGGCCTCAGCCGCGCCGGGCGCCCCGCCGCTGCCCGAAGAGGAGATGGCCGAACTGCGTGCGGACGCGATCGGTCAGATCGAGGAATTGTCCACGCTGGTAGGCGATTTGGTGGACCTCACCCGTGATGACCAGCGCGAGGCGGTGGTCGAGCAGGTGGACATCACCGAAGTCGTCGATCGCAGCATGGAACGAGTCAGGCGGCGCCGCAACGACATCGAGTTCGACATCCAGGTGGTGCCCTGGTACGTGCACGGCGATGCCGCGGGCCTGTCGCGTGCGGTCTTGAACATGCTCGACAACGCCGCCAAGTGGAGCCCGTCCGGAGGCGTGGTCGGGCTGCGGATGCGGCGCCTGGACTCCACCCACGTCGAGATGGTGGTCTCCGACCAGGGCCCGGGAATCCCCGAGGCGGAGCGGGCATTGGTGTTCGAACGCTTCTTCCGGTCCGACCAGGCTCGGGCGATGCCCGGGTCCGGGCTGGGGTTGGCGATCGTCAAACAGGTGGTCCTCAAACACGGTGGCGCGATCACCGTCGAAGACACCGTGCCCGGAGGGACGCCGCCCGGAACGTCGATCCGAATGGTGCTGCCCGGCTCGCCCGTCTCCGGCGGCGCCGAATCGGCCGCAACAGTCACAGGCGGTTCTCAGTCCGCGTAGGCATGGTGGTGAAGCAACGTCGCCGCAGCCGCGTCACTAGGAGTAGTCAACACAATGATGAACCACCCGGGGTATCCCCAGCAGCCTCAGCAGCCGGAGCGGCCTAACCCGGCCGCGGGCCAGGGTGCGCCGGGCCCCTACTCCCACTACGACTGGCGCTACGGCCAACAGCCGGCGCAGCCGGGATACCGCCCCGGCTATGACGCTCCCTACGGCCGGCCGGGGATTCCCGCGGGTCCGCCGTCGGCGCCGCCGAAGCGCAGCCGGACCGCGCCGCTGGTGATCGGTGCGGTCGCCATCGCGGGCATGTCCGGCGTGATGGGCGGCATGGTGGGCTCCGCGCTGCACTCCGATCACCGGCCGGTGGCCTCCGGAAGCCACACGCCGATCGAGGCGCCCGGCGTACCCGCCGCGGTGAGCCTGCCGGACGGCTCGGTGGAGAAGGTTGCCGCCAAGGTGGTGCCCAGCGTCGTCATGCTGGAGACCGACCTGGGCCGGCAGTCCGAGGAGGGCTCCGGCATCATCCTGTCCGCCGACGGGATGATCCTGACCAACAACCACGTCGTGGCCGCTGCCGCCAAGACCGCCGACGCCGGTGGCAAGCCCGATCCGGGCGGCAAGGCCGCGCCGAAGACCACGGTGACGTTCTACGACGGTCGCACCGCACCGTTCACCGTGGTGGGGACCGACCCGGCCAGCGACATCGCGGTGGTGCAGGTCCAGGGCGTCTCCGATCTGACCCCGATCACCATCGGCTCGTCGGCGGACCTGAGGGTCGGCCAGAACGTGGTGGCCGTCGGGTCGCCGTTGGGCCTGGAGGGCACCGTCACGACGGGCATCGTCAGTGCGCTGAACCGGCCCGTTTCCACCAGCGGCGAGGCCGGCAACCAGAACACCGTGCTGGACGCGATCCAGACCGACGCCGCCATCAACCCCGGCAACTCCGGCGGCGCGCTGGTCAACATGAACGGTGACCTGGTCGGAGTCAACTCGGCGATCGCAACCATGGGCGGCGACTCCGCGGATGCCCAGAGCGGCTCGATCGGCCTGGGCTTCGCGATTCCGGTGGATCAGGCCAAGCGGATCGCCGACGAACTCATCAACTCCCCGGACCACATCGCGTCGCATGCCTCGCTGGGCGTGCGGGTCACCAGCGAGCGCAGCCTGCACGGCGCGAAGGTTGTCGAGGTGGTTCCGGGCCAGGCGGCGGCCAAGGCCGGCCTGCCCGAGGGCGCGACGGTGACCGCATTCGACAAGCGTCCGATCGGCAGCGCCGACGCGTTGGTGGCCGCCGTGCGGTCCAAGGCGCCCGGCGACCAAGTGACCCTGACGTACCTGGATGCCGGTGGCGCGACCAAGACCGCGCAGGTCACCCTGGGTAAAGCGCAGCAGTGACGGGTTGGTGACCCGGGTGTCGGAAACCGGATATACGGTTGCACCCATGGAACAGTCCCCGGAACTCGCCGGCCGCGCGCTTGTCATCGTCGTCGACGACCGCACCGCGCACGGCGATGAGGACCACAGCGGTCCGTTGGTCACCGAGCTGCTGGCCGAAGGCGGATTCATGGTCGACGGTGTGGTGGCGGTGTCAGCCGACGAGGTGGAGATCCGCAACGCGCTGAACACCGCGGTGATCGGCGGGGTCGACCTGGTCGTGTCGGTCGGCGGTACCGGGGTCACCCCGCGCGACGTCGCCCCGGAGGCCACCCGCGAGATCCTCGACCGTGAGCTGCTGGGCATCGCCGAGGCGCTGCGGGCATCGGGCCTGTCGGCCGGGATCGCCGACGCCGGATTGTCCCGCGGGCTGGCCGGGGTCTCCGGCAGCACCCTGGTGGTGAACCTGGCCGGTTCCCGGGCTGCGGTGCGCGACGGCATGGCGACGCTGAACCCGCTGGCAGCGGTGATTATCGGCCAGCTGTCGAGCCTGGAGATCTAAGCGGCCATGCCCGGACTCGGCGAGCAACAGGAGTCGTCCGACGAGCGTGATACCGACGACCTCCGCGAGGCCGAGGAACGTGAGCGTTGGCTGCGGGACAACGTTCCGCCTCATCACGGTTGAGATTCGACTTCGCTGAAACCCTCACGCACAGCTGAGGCGGGCCATTACGGTTCGCGTGGGCGGTGTAGGGCCGCTGCAGTGGGTCACAGACGGAGGGTGCAGGGGTGTTAAAGGGTTTCAAGAATTTTCTGATGCGTGATGACGTCATCACCGTTGCCATCGGTCTGGTAGTGGCGCTGGCATTTTCAAACCTGGTCAAGGCGTTCACCGACAGCGTGATCAACCCGCTGGTCGCCGCCGCGCAGCCGGACACCGCCGGGCTCGGTCTCGGTTACCAGCTGGGGGCGGCGGGCAACACGGCCACCTTCGTCGACATCGGCGCGCTCATCTCGGCGGTCATCTACTTCATCGTGTTCATGGCCACGATCTACTTCATGATCGTGTTGCCCTACAAGCACATTCAGAAGCGGCGGGGGAAGACCGTGTTCGGTGATCCGGCGCCGACCAAGGTCTGCCCGGAGTGCAAGTCCGAGATCGATCCCGACGCGACCAAGTGCAAGTTCTGCGCCAGCGTGCAACCGGCCGTCGCATAGCGGCTCATCGCAGCGTGAGCGTCACCGACTGAGTAAGCGTGGCGCCGGCCACCGCAACTGCGGCGGTGGCCGGCAACGCCACCAGCACCACCCGGTCGTCGTGGTTGCCCTTGTCCGACACCAGCACCACGATCCCGCCGGCTGCCAGCACTCGTGCTGCACCGGGCGGGTCGGCGGCGTCATCAATTGCGGCCACCACGTCGACGACGTCGCCGGGGCGCACCAGATCGGTCAAGGCGGCGTCTGCCGGGTGGATACCCACGACGCGGGAATCCGGCCCGGCGACGGCCTCGGTGAACCGGCTGCCCAACAGTCGGACGTCGGTGAGGACCTCGCCGCGGCGGGCCGGCCCGGCCAGCGTGCTACGCAGCACCGTCTCGGTGTCGGTGGAGGCGCCGTCGGGAACCGTACGGGCTGAACGACTTTCGATCGAAACATCATCGACCGTCAGAGCTGTGCCGGGGGCGAGGTCGCGACTGGCCACCACCACGTCGGTGAGGCCGCCCTGCGGGTCGGGGCGGACGGCGGCGATACCGGCCAGCACGACCAGGGCGCCGGCCGTCACCCGGCGGGCGAGCACGGTGCGGGTCCAATCCGGACGCAGGGTCGCCGAAATCCGGTTGATCAGTGTCGGGTTGAGCGATTCGCCCATGCCGACACGTTAAGTGCCAGAGCCGCCGGAGGCCGTCGGCGAGGCTGCGAGGGTGTGGATAACTAGCTTGAAGCGGTCGCCGGGGCGGCAGCGGGGGTGGCGGGCTTGTCGGCCGGCTTGGAGTCGCTGGAAGATTTCTCGGTGGAGGCGGGCTTCTCGCCTGCGGTGCTGGTGCTGCCCGAATCGCTCTTGGCGGCGGGGCTGCTGCCATTCGAGGAGGATTTGCCCGACTCGCGACTGTCGGTGCGGTAGAACCCGCTGCCCTTGAAGACCACGCCGACCTTGCCGAAGATCTTGCGGAGCCGCCCGTTGCACTGATCGCAGGTGGTCAGCGCGTCATCGGTGAAGGCCTGGACCACGTCGAAGCGGTTGCCGCACTCGGTGCAGGCGTAGCTGTAGGTGGGCACACGAACCTCCGTGGAATCGAGACAATCGGGTTAGCACTCTACCGTGCCAAGTGCTAGAACCGCTATGTGGCCTTCCGCATTCCGGGTCACCCCAGAGCCACCGCGCCCAACCCCGGCGTCAGGGCATGGGTCATCGGCACGTCATGGTCCTCGGCAGGCAGTTCATCGACGAGCTCGGCGTCGCGAACCACCGCCACCAGCGGGACTCCCGCCCGGCACAACTCCAGAGACCGGTCGTAGAACCCCGCCCCGCGGCCCAGTCGAACGCCCCGGCGGTCGACGGCCAGTGCCGGGACCAACATCAGATCCGCCTGCGCCACCGATTCCGCCGGCAGCCACGGCGGGGCGGGTTCGAGCAGGCCGAATCGGGCTTCAACCAGGGGATTGGCCGGCGTGTCAGGGTGATAGTCGCCCCACAGCAGTGCCAGCGGAACACCGTCGTCGTCGGTGCGCACCACCGGCAGCAGCACCCGGACCCCGCGGCGGGCCAGGCGGTCGAGCATGGCCGTCGACCCCGGTTCGCCGCGCACCGGCAGGTAGGCACAGACCGTGCCGGCCGCGGCGGCCAGCCCAGCCAGGTGACTGGCCAGCGCGGCCGCCTCGGCGGCGTGTACCTCGGGCGACAGCGCGCGCCGGGCCGCCAGCAGTTGGGCGCGCAACGCGGATTTGGCGGCCGCAGGCGCGTTGTCGGTCACGGCGTCCAGCCTGTCAGCATCGGCACGCCCACCGCCAGGGCGGAGGTGGAGCCTGGTGCGGTTATCGTGTTGAGCAATGCTCACGCCGAAGGTCTCGATTCCCCGCACCGCGATTGTTCCCGCGGCGGGTTTGGGCACCCGGTTTCTGCCCGCCACCAAGACGGTGCCCAAGGAACTGCTGCCCGTCGTCGACACGCCCGGGATCGAGCTGGTCGCGGCCGAGGCGGCCGAGGCCGGTGCCGAACGGCTGGTGATCATCACCTCCGAGGGCAAGGACGGGGTCGTCGCGCATTTCGTCGAGGACCTGGTCCTGGAGGGCACGCTGGCGGCGCGTGGCAAGGAGGCGATGCTCGCCAAGGTGCGTCGGGCCCCTGAGCTGATCAAGGTCGAGTCGGTGGTTCAGGCCGAGCCGCTGGGGCTGGGACATGCCATCGGTTGTGTCGAACCGGTGCTGTCGGCCGACGAAGATGCTGTGGCCGTCCTTCTTCCCGACGACCTGGTGCTGCCGACCGGGGTCTTGGAGACCATGTCGAAGGTGCGGGCCCGGTGCGGCGGCTCGGTGCTGTGCGCCATCGAGGTCACTCCGGAGGAGGTCAGCGCCTACGGCGTCTTCGACGTCGAAGAGGCGCCGGACGCGAACAGCCCCGATGTACTGCGGGTGCGGGGCATGGTGGAAAAGCCCCGTGCCGAAGACGCCCCGTCGATGTTCGCCGCGGCGGGACGCTACGTGCTGGACCGGGCGGTATTCGATGCGCTGCGCCGCATCGACCGCGGGGCCGGCGGCGAGGTCCAGCTCACCGATGCCATCGCTTTGATGATCGCCGAGGGCCATCCGGTGCACGTCGTCGTGCACCGCGGGTCGCGACACGACCTGGGAAATCCGGGCGGCTACCTCAAGGCTGCGGTTGACTTTGCGTTGGATCGTGATGACTACGGTCCGGATCTGCGCCGGTGGCTGGTGGCGCGGTTGGGCTTGGCGGAGAACTGACCTGGCGCCAGCCCTCGTCGGACCCAGGCGGCAACGGAGAAAGGCGCGTCGTGCGTTCGGTTGAGGAGCAGCAGGCCCGGGTTTCGGCTGCCGCGGTGGCGCCCCGCCCGGTTCGGGTGGCGATCGCCGAGGCGCAGGGTCTGATGTGTGCCGAAGAGGTGGTCGCCGAGCGTCCCATGCCGGGCTTCGACCAGGCCGCCATCGACGGCTACGCGGTGCGCAGCGTGGACGTGTACGGCGCCGAGGCGATCGGCGACAGCTCCGACGGCTCCGTGCGAGAGGACGCCGCGGTCACCCTTCCGGTGCTGGGCACCATCGAGGCCGGTGCGCGAACGCCCACCCGGCTGCAGCCCAAGCTCGCCACCCGCATCCAGACCGGCGCGCCGATGCCGACCCTGGCCGACGCTGTGCTGCCGCTGCGCTGGACCGACGGCGGGAACACCCGGGTCCGGGTGCTGCGCGGTGTGCGACCGGGTGATTATGTGCGCCGGGTTGGGGACGACGTCCAACCGGGCGATATCGCGGTACGCGCCGGCACGGTCGTCGGCGCCGCGCAGGTGGGTCTGCTGGCCGCCGTCGGCCGCGATCGTGTCCTGGTGCACCCGCGGCCGCGGGTCTCGGTGCTGGCGGTGGGCGGCGAACTGGTCGACGTCAACCGGACGCCCGGAAACGGCCAGGTCTACGACGTCGACTCGTATGCGCTGGCCGCGGCCGCGCGCGATGCGGGCGCGGAGGTGAACCGCGTCGGCATCGTCAGCGCCGACCCGAAGAAGCTGCGCGAGGTGGTGGAGGGTCAGCTCAACCGTGCCGAGGTGGTGGTGATCGCCGGCGGGGTCGGCGGGGCGGCCGCCGAGGAGGTCCGCACGGCGCTGTCCGGTCTGGGTGAGCTGGAGGTCGCCCGGATCGCGATGCATCCCGGCTCGGTGCAGGGTTTCGGCCAGCTCGGCCCGGATGGTGTGCCCACTTTCCTGTTGGCGTCCAACCCGGTGAGCGCGTTGGTGGTGTTCGAGGTGATGATCCGCCCGCTGATCCGGCTGTCGCTGGGCAAACGCGAACCGATGCGCCGGATCGTGCAGGCCCGGACCCTGGGCCCGATCACGTCGATGCCGGGGCGTAAGGGTTACCTGCGGGGTCAGCTGATGCGCGACGACGAGACCGACGAGTACCTGGTGCAGGTGCTCGGTGGGACGGCGAGCACGTCGTCGCACCTGCTTGCCACGCTGGCCGAGGCGAACTGCCTGGTGGTGATTCCCGAGGAGATCGAGCAGGTCGGCACCGGCGAAGTCGTCGACGTCGCATTCTTGGCGCAGCGGGGTTGAGTTCGGGGACATGCTGGTGAATCTGTGGCCTTTCAAGGCCGTCCAGCACCCGGGCTGGCCGACGGTGCTCGGCCCGTTGCGGGTGGCGGCCGGAGTGATCCGGCTGCGGCCGGTGCGGATGCGCGACGGCGTGGCGTGGAGCCGGATCCGGACGGCCGACCGCGCTCACCTGGAACCCTGGGAACCCAGTCTCGAAGTGGACTGGGAGACCCGGCACAGCTCCGCGGCGTGGCCGCAGGTCTGCTCCAGCCTGCGCACCGAGGCCCGCTACGGGCGGATGCTGCCGTTCGTGATCGAGCTCGACGGCCGGTTCTGCGGCCAGCTGACCGTGGGAAACATCGCCCACGGCGCGCTGCGCTCGGCGTGGATCGGCTACTGGGTGTCCAGTGCGGCGGCCGGCGGAGGAGTGGCGACCGGGGCGGTGGCGCTGGGGCTGGACCACTGCTTCGGGCCGCTTCGGCTGCACCGGGTGGAGGCCACCGTCAGGCCGGAGAACGCGGCCAGCCGAGCGGTGCTGGCCAAGGCCGGATTCCGCGAAGAGGGGCTGTTGCAGCGCTACCTCGACGTCGACGGCGGCTGGCGGGATCACCTGCTGGTGGCGCTGACCGTCGAGGAGCTGGCGGGGTCGGTGACCTCGGCGCTGGTCCACTCCGGACGTGCCGCCTGGGTTTAAGGGCGTGTTGTTGCCCGTGTGGTAGTTGTGACTACCGAGGTCAGGGAGTAAATTACAACTGTGTAATTGGCTCGGCGCGCCGTCGAAGGTCGCGTAGGTCACAGACCTAGCCTTGGCTGGGAAAGGAGCAGGCCACCATGCCCAGCATCCCGCAATCGTTGCTCTGGATGTCCCTGGTCGTCCTCTGGTTGTTCGTGCTGGTGCCGATGTTGGTCAGCAAGCGCGACGCCGTGCGGCGCACCAGCGACATCGCATTGGCCACCCGGGTGTTGACCAGCGGTTCCAGCGCCCGGCTGCTCAAGCGCGGCGGGCCGGCCGCCGGACACCGCAGCGACCCGGACTGGCAGCAGAACACCGCCGACGACGACCTTGATGAGTCCGACGAATCCGAGCATTCTGCCGAGTCCGCCGAGAGCTCCGAGTCGCGGGTGTTCGTCGCCGCGGCCGTCGGCGAGCAGTGCGAACTCGACTATCTCGACGTGGACGTCGTCGCCGACGACGACCCCGACGTATCGCCGCTGTCGGAGGCGGGTTTTGCCCAGGCGCGGGCGCAGGCGGCTGCTGAGGCCGAGGCTGCCGCGGAGGCTGAAGCGGCGCGCATTGCGGAGGCTGAGGCTGAGGCGGCGCGCATTGCGGAGGCGGAGGCTGAGGCGGCGCGCATTGCGGAGGCTGAGGCTGAGGCGGCTGTTGAGGCCGAGGGGGAGACCGAGGCCGAGGGCTACGAGTACGAGACCATCGACGACAGCTCGGGGCTGGAAGCCGCCGCCGAGTCGTCGAATGACGGCCAGGCCGTCCGGCGTCCGCGCTCCGACAGCAAGACCGCGGTCGCGGTCAGCGCCCGCAAGTTCGAGTTCCGCAAGCGGGTGCTGCTGTCGCTGGCGTCGATCCTGACGGTCTCGGCGCTGACGGCCTTCACCGTCGCCCCGACCGCGTGGTGGATCTGTGGCGGAGCGGCCGGCGCGACCGTGCTCTACCTGGCTTACCTGCGGCGCCAGACCCGCATCGAGCAGCAGGTGCGGGCGCGTCGGGCGCGTCGCGCCGAACGGCCGCGTGCCCAGCGCGAGGCCGCGCACACCGAGGCGTTCGAGGTGTCGCCGTCGCGCCTGCGCCGGCCGGGCGTGGCGGTGCTGGAGATCGACGACGAGGACCCGGTGTTCGAGCACCTGGAGTACGCCTCCACCGCCGGCGAGTACGACTGGCGCGGCGACCTGCCGCGCGCGTCCGGTCAGTAGGTCTCGGTTTCAGGGGAGCGGCCGCAGGCTGGTAACCTGGCAAGCCGTCAGGGGCTATAGCGCAGTTGGTAGCGCGTCTCGTTCGCATCGAGAAGGTCAGGGGTTCGATTCCCCTTAGCTCCACTCAAACGGGCTGGTAACGGTTCCGAAACACACCACCGAAATCCGGAAGACCTGCGCGTCCTGGGTCCTGGCCGGTGGTGAGCCGCTGACCGCGGTCTCGCGCCATTTCGGGCACGAGAGCACCGTGGTGAGCGCCGACATCGACCGCCCAATGTTTCAAGGTCGCGGCCGACGCGATGAGCAAGCTGCCGAAATGGCTGCGGCCGGGGCTAATACCACTCCTGCGCCGGGTCATAGTCCAGTTCCGTTGGTCGCCACACCGGGCGCCAGTATGCCTCCCGCTCATCACGGTAAGACTGGCGCTCGGCATCCATCTGATCGATTTCACGCTGGCGGGCAACGGCTTTCAGCTCGGCATCCCGAATCGCTTCGTCTAGGCGGAGGGTGCCTTCGAACGGTGACACCATGATGACGCCGAGTCTCCGCGCCGAGTTGTGCGCCGAATCTGTCCCATCAGGAGTCACGGTAGCCATCCACTGAACGGTCTTAGTGATGTTGATCGCGATCTTGGCACCATGAGCGGTCGCGCGCTCCCGCAGCGCCACCAATTCGGTAGTGTCGCCGACAACCCCGATGCGCAGGCCTTTGAGGTAGCGAGCCTCAGCAGTGGGCTTCGGCTCGTCGAGCTGCTCGATTACGGCATCGATTTTGTCGGCAAGCTCAGCGAGGCCGAGTGCGTCAGCCATTAAGTAACGTTCCCGGCGACTCAGCGAATCGAGCTCGATCAACGGCCGCTCGTGGTCGGGAAACTGTGATTCCCAGGCGAGCTGGTGCGTATACCGGATCTGCGTCCCGGTGAGTCGGGTGCGTTGCACCTGCCGTGCCATTGCAGTGGTCTCGTCGTAGGTAAGTCGGCCATCCTCAATGCATTCCGCAAGTAGCGCAAGGTAGTTCTCGACCTCGTCCGGGTCGCCGGTGCGCGGGTTCGGGGACTGAGGGAATGCGGCGATGAGTTCGGCCATTGACGAACGTCCCATCGGAGCGGGCCGACAACTGATCAGGCAAGTTCCTCCGGCAAACGGTGGTGAACTTGGCCGTGGTGGTTCCTCGGTCAGATAGAGCCTTTGGGGGGAAGTGCGTAGGAGCCACAACAGGATCTCGCGGACTGCGCGGGCATCCGATAGTGCGGTGTGGGCGTTGTGCTGGAATTCTCCGGTCGCGGATTTGTAGAGGATCTTCGCGCTGTACCCGCGTCCGTCGAGCTGCCGGCGAGCTGTCCTCCAGGTGCAGGCTGCCACAGCATTTGGCAGTAGCAGCCCGCACTGCTCGGCTGCGGCGGCCAGGAAGCCTTCCTCGAATTCCCACTTGTGCGAGACCACTACGGTGCCAGCCATGAACGCGAAAGCCTCACTCAGTGCGTCGGTCGTTGATGGTGCGCCGGCAAGGTCCGCGTCGTCGATATTGTGTACTCGGCGGGCTTCCGCTGCTGAGCCCGGGTTGTTCACTAGCGTGGCGAACTCATCGATGATGGTGCCGTCGCCGGTGAACTTCACCAGCCCGATCTCAACGATTCGGTCGGCGGACGGGTCGAGGCCCGTGGTTTCGAGATCGACCGCTGTGTAAGTGGTCTGGTCTGCTGGCCAGCCAGTAGGGAGCCTGGTCAGGTTGGCGTACGGGAGTATGTAGGTCGGGTTGTCCACCCCCTCGTCGCGATCGTCGTCGTTCCCTACCCCGTAGACGACCGCGTGACTGGAATCCTCGTCGTCGCTGTACCAGATCGACACATTAGGTGGGTCTGACATACGTGGCTGGTGCCGTTCGTGTGCGGCCTTGGGCCGCCGCGCGGTCAGCTTCACTGGAGCGGCGCTCTCCATTCCGCGTGACGCAAGGTCGGTGGGGCCTGACTTTCCAGCAGATGGTGGTCTAATCGCCGTGAACTTGGCCGGCGCGGCGGTAGCGCGTCCTGCACGCGGACTCTCGTCAGCGCTGGACGCTGCCCGTAGGTGATTCTGCCGCTTCTGATACCGGTAAGCGCCGTAGACCGCTGCGATGAGCAGGAATGCCCACCAGTATTTGAGGATCAGTCCGACCAGGACCAGCACCCCGATAAACGGGGCGAGCTCACGCATGGCCGACTCCGTTTTCACTCGTCACGGAACCGGACTCTAGTTCACTAGAGAGTTTCCCAAATGCCTGTTTGTGGAAAATCGCAAGATTCGACGCGGTGGTGACGGCGCTCATCGAAAATCCCCGGCTGTGCTCGCCGAAATTCCTCACCTGTGAGCAGCCGTCAGTGTAGTTGTTGGCGGGTGCCGGTGGTGGTT
>NZ_CP084028.1:943892-1345705 GCF_020181595.1 [Mycobacterium] vasticus
TCGTTTCGAAGAATCACGCGATGACCGCCCCCTATCGGGCTATGACACGCCCACCAGGCCTACCAGCCCGTACACCACGCCCTTGGACGCAACTCAGGAACGAACCCCGGGGGTGCCGCGTCCCTTGGCTTGAGGACCTTATGCGGGGCAGCACGCCCACCGGCATCTCGGGCGCCGCGGGTGCAGCGGTGGCGTTCAACTCACCGCGGCAAGGTGGGTCTCCTGACGCTCACCAAGGGGCACAGTTGTACATCAACAGTTGCATCGAGTTCCGCATTATGGACGTGATCCTCACTATGTTAACGGTAACTCGTAAAAATACAGCTATCAGCAAGTTAACTCACATTTTGCCTCCGCTCACCGGATCATCGGCCGCCGGCGAGACTCAAAAAGCCAGGTCAGACATATTTTCCGGCGAGCAGGGCGCCGCCCGCAACCGGCTGGGAATTCCCGCCGGAGGCGGGAATCTGGGCAATGAACGTGTCGCAACCCAGCCGCGCATGAACGGAACCTTTGAAAATCTGAGGGTCACCAGATAGTTTGCTCACAGCCATCGGCGTGCCGTGCCCTTGGTCGCAGACATCTCACCGAGGGGGCCGCGTGTCCAATAACCGCCGCAAAGCAGGCGACAGCTATGAGGCACGCCTCGACCGCCTCCGGGACGAAGGCGTCCGCTATCAGGCACGCCTGGATCGCAACAAGCGCATTGAGAAGCGAGCATCGGTCACTGCTGTCGCCATCTTCCTGGCGATGCAGACCCACCCGATCATGGGCCTGGGCACGGCGCGCGCCGACATCATCGACGACATGATGGACCCGACGGTCGTGTTGGGTCCCTACGCTGTCGACCCGGGTGTGGACTCCACGCTGACGAGCGGCATCGCAGCCGCAGACTTTGACTTCCCCGGCAGTGCCGGGGCGCTGCCGCCCGGGGTTCCGCCCACACCCGACTGGGTCGGCGCCCAGGACCCCTTTGCGTTCTGGTTCAACGCCGAAGTCTGGGAGCCGCTCCACACAGCTCTGCAGGACTGGATTGCCAGCCCGTTCGGCCAGCAGGTCGACGCGTTCATCAACGACACGCTGGGTCCGCTGTCGGGGACGTACCCGGGTGGTCAGTTCAGTGGATTCTGCGGCCTGATCTGCAACGGCGACGACGGCACGGCGACCGATCCGGACGGTGGCAACGGCGGCCTGTGGTTCGGCGACGGCGGCGACGGCTGGAACAGCGACCAGATCGGCGTGAACGGCGGCAACGGCGGTGACGCCGGGGCATTCGGCAACGGCGGTGACGGCGGGATGGGCGGCCTCGGAGCCAACGGCGGCAACGGCGGCAACGGCGGCGAGAACACGGGTACCGGCGGTGACGGCGGGGCCGGCGGAGCCGGCACCTACCTCAACGGCGGCAACGGCATTGGCGGCAACGGCGGCAACGGCGGCGGCGCGGGCGCGGCCAGTGACCTGTGGGGCATCCTGGCGATGGGCAACGGGGGCAACGGCGGTCCCGGTGGCGTGGGTGCAACGAGCACCTCGCCCCTGCTGCCCGGCGGTGCCGGTGGCAACGGCGGCAACGGCGGTCTGAGCGGCAGCCTGGTCGGTCAGGGCGGCCACGGCGGAGTGGGCGGCAACGGCGGGTGGGGTGCCAACGGTCCCCACAGCAACACACCCGGTGTGCCCGGCGGCAACGCGAGTGCGGGCGGCGCCGGCGGCAAGGGTGGCAATGGCGGTGCGTCGTTCCTGTTCGGTACCGAGGGCGACGGCGGCAACGGCGGCGCCGGTGGTGACGGCGGCAATGGCGGCATCGGTGGCCCAGGTGCCTACGGCGGCTACGGCGGCGCTCAGGGTGACGGTGGCTACGGCGGTGTCGGCCTGCACAACGGTGTGAGCGGCCCCTCCGGCTCGCCAGGGGTGAGCGGCCCCGGCGGTCCGGGTATGACCGGCGACACCGGTCCTGCCGGTCCGACGGGCGACACCGGACCTACTGGTCCGACGGGTGACACGGGTGCCACCGGGGCGACCGGGGACACGGGTGCGACCGGGGCCACGGGCGCTACGGGTCCGACGGGCGCTACCGGGGCTACGGGTGACACCGGTGCGACTGGTTCGACTGGCGCCACGGGTGCTACCGGGGCGACTGGCGCGACCGGTGCCACCGGGGCGACGGGTGCCACGGGTGACACCGGTGCGACGGGTGACACCGGTGCCACGGGTGACACCGGGGCGACTGGTGACACGGGCGCGACTGGTGACACGGGCGCGACCGGTGCGACGGGCGCGACCGGTGCGACGGGTGCCACGGGTGCTACTGGTGCCACGGGTGACACCGGGGCTACGGGTGACACGGGTGCTACCGGGGCGACTGGCGCGACCGGTGCGACTGGTTCGACCGGTGCGACGGGCGCGACCGGTGCGACCGGTGCGACGGGTGCCACGGGTGCTACCGGCGCTACGGGTGACACCGGCGCTACGGGTGACACCGGGGCGACTGGTGCCACGGGTGCTACCGGGGCTACGGGTGCCACCGGTGCGACTGGTTCGACCGGGGCTACGGGTCCGACGGGTGACACCGGGGCTACGGGTGACACGGGTGCTACCGGGGCGACTGGCGCGACCGGACCGACCGGGCCGACCGGGCCGACCGGACCGGCGGGGCTGCGGCCGGCGACGGTGCCAGGCTCACAGGTGGCGAACTCGCCGCTCATCGGATTCCACACGCCTCAAGGTGTGGCGGTGGATCCGAACACGGGCTACGTCTATGTGGTCAATTCCACGCAGCTTATTGGTGGTCACAACGATGTGACGGTCATCAATCCGTCGACTGGTGCGACCGTCGCCGACATCAACCTGGGCGGAACACCTACGCCGCAGTACGTCGCGGTCAGTGCCGATGGGCACGCCTACGTGACCACCGTGGCCGGTGGTCTGAAGGTGATCGACCCGGTTACTTTCGCCGTTCACACGGTGAGCATCCCGGGCGGTTCACAGATGGGCGTGGCGGTCGGCAACGACGGGCAGGTCTACGTTGTTTCGACCGGACAGGTGCACGTGTATGACCCGTCAGATTCAAGCGTGACGGCGATCACCGGAATCGGCGTGACACCGCAGTTCGTTGCGGTGGACCCCAATAACGGGATGGTCTATGTCACCAACGAGGGCAGCAACACGGTGTCGGTGATCAACCCCGTCAGCAACACGGTGACCAGCACGATCTCGGTGGGTGCGGGCAACGGAATTGAGGGGATCGCGGTTCAGTCGACCGGGGCGTACTCGGGGTATCTCTACGTCGCCGGCAACGCCTCGGGCCAGGTCTCGGTGATCAACCCGGACACCGGTGCGGTCGTCAAGACCATCACCGGCGTGCCAGCGGCCTTTGGCGTGGCGATTGCGCCGACAGGCACGCCGAACGCGGGCGCGATCTACGTCACGAGCGCCAACGCTGCGGGCACGGTGACGGTCATCGACCCGACCACCAACCAGTCAGTGGGCAGCTGGGATGCCACGCCGGGCGGCATCGTTCACAACGGAATCCCGCACGGCATCGCGGTATCACCGTTGACCGGCGCAATCTGGGTGGCGGCGAGCACCGGCACGAACACCGTCAATGCCACGCAGGCGGTATTTGGGTGGCAGGCGCCGTAACGAGGTTCGGAATCACCCGAGCCACATGGTCGCAAAGGCGGTGGGCGTCAGCGATTCGGTGGATGAGTGGCGGCTGCACTATATTGAACCGACGCCCGCCGCCGGCTGGCGGTACGTGGAACCGAAACGGTGGATTTCTCGCTGGTGAGAAGGCGGTGGCAGGTTGAGTAGACGCGCACTGACTGCAGGATTGGACGGCAAGGCAAGCCCCGCCAAGCGGTGGATCACGATCGGGGCGGCTGCGGCAGCCGTCGTGCTCGCCGTCGCTGGGCTGTGGTGGTTCGCGGCGTCGCCGCGACTGATCAAGGGTGAGAAGCTTGCCGCGCTGCTGCTCGACAACAGCCAGATCAGCTCGGTGATGGGCGCGCAGATGACCGCCGGGGATGTCTCGACCGAGGCGATGACGAACCCGGGAGGCCTGTCGAAGGCCGGTTGCCTGGGAGCGCTCGTCGCCGCACAGGAGCTGACCTACACCGACAGCGGCTACACCGGCCTGCGCTGGAACGAGGCGCGGGACTCTGCTGAAAACATGGAGCACTACTTCGTTCAGTCGGTGGCGTCCTTCCCCGATGCCGGGCGGGCCGAGGCGTTCGTGGCCAACTCCGCGGCGCTGTGGCGGCTGTGTGCGGACCAGGAAGTGGTGACCGTCAAGGCGGAGCAACCTCCCATGACCTGGCGCCTGGCCGGCGTTGTCGGGGTGCCGCCGACGATCTCGATCGCCGAGAGCCGCCAAGACGTCAGGTGGACCTGCCAGCGTGCGCTGCGGGCGGAGGCCAACGTCGTCGTCGACGTCACCGCCTGCGCTCAGCAGATCACCGACCAGGGCCGCCGGCTCGGCGACCAGATCGCCGCGCGCGTCGCGAAGTAGGTCGCCGCTGCGGCGGTGAGCAAAGGCCTTACCCCGGAAACTGCACCCCGGTGAGCTGCTCGGACAACCTCCACAGCCCCGCGGCCGTGGAGCCGCGCTTGGCCAGCAGACTGCGGCCCACCGGGCCGCTGCGGCCGACGACCGCGAACCGCGGCCCGACGAAGGTGTTGCCGGACAGGTCCTGCGACGCCGCGTACAGGCTCTGGCGGGCCCCGAAGTCGGCGCTGGTGGCCAGCAGTCCGTTGCCGATGGTGCGCATCAGCACGTCGCCGAGGCGATTGCCGGTGTGGCCCTGCAGGTTGGTGTTCGAATAGCCCGGATGGGCGGCCAGGGCACGCACGGGTGAGCCCGCGTTGACCAGCCGGCGCTGCAGTTCGCTGGTGAACAGCAGATTGGCCAGTTTGGACTGGCCGTAGGCCAGCCACGCCGAATACCGGCGCGACTGCCAGTTCAGGTCTTTCAGGCTCACGTAGCCCATCCGGTGCATCAACGACGACACCGTCACGACCCGGTCGGTGAGCTTGGGCAGCAGCAGGTTGGTCAGCGCGAAATGCCCCAGGTGGTTGGTGCCGATCTGGCTTTCGAAACCGTCGGCCGTGGTGGCGAACGGCACCGCCATGATCCCGGCGTTGTTGATCAGCACGTCGACCTGTGCCGTCTCGTCGGCGAACCGGCGCACCGAGGACAGGTCCGCCAGATCCAGGGCGCGCACGGTCACTTCACCGGGCATGCCGGCCGCGGCGGTGAGCCCCTTGGCGGTGTCGCGGACGGCGAGGGTGACGTGCGCGCCGACGCGGGCCAACTCGCGTGCGGTGACAGCACCCAGCCCGCTGTTTGCGCCGGTGACGATGACGGAGCGGCCGGCGAACGACGGCAGATCGGTGGCGGTCCAGGAACTCATGGCTGACACTCTATGCGTGAAGCTATGGAGCGCTCTGGGATTGATCGTGGTGCTGCTGGCGGCGCTCGGTGGCTGCGGCGACCGGCAGTCGGCTCAACCGGGCGCCCCGACGTCCACCGGCTCCGCGACCGACGACGTGCGCCAGATCGCCAAAGAGGCCTACATCTACGGCTTCCCGATGGTCGACAACTACCGGATCCAGCACGCCTACTTCGTGGACTCCAACAATCCGGAGTACAAGGGTGGGTGGGACCAGACGCACAGCTCGGCGCGGGTGTACACGCCCGAGGACACCGCGGTGCAGACCCCCAACTCGGACACGCCCTACACCATGCTCGGCACCGACCTGCGGGCCGAGCCGCTGGTGCTGACGGTGCCGCAGATCGAGGAGGGCCGCTACTACTCGCTGCAGTTCGTCGACGCCTACACCGCCGACTACGCCTACCTGGGAAGCCGGGCCACCGGCAACGACGGCGGCAGGTATCTGCTGGCCGGGCCCGGCTGGAGCGGCGACAAGCCGGAGGGCATCGACGAGGTGATCCGGTCTGACACCGAGTTCGGGTCGGTCATCTACCGGACCCAGCTGTTCGGTGCCGAAGACATCGACAACGTCAAGGCGATCCAGAACGGCTACACCGTCGAACCGCTCTCGGCGTTCCTCAACCAGCCCGCGATCAGCGCCCCGCCGGTGGATTTCATCGCGCCGCTGACGGTCGAGACGCAGAAGACCTCACCGAAGTTCTTCGAGATCTTGAGCTTCGTCCTGAAGTACGCGCCGGTGCTGCCGGGGGAGGAGGGCCAGCGGGCCCGGTTCGCCTCCATCGGTATCGGAGCTGACGGTGACTTCGACGCCGACAAGCTCAGTCCGGAGACCCGCGCGGCGGTGCAGGCCGGGATGGCGGACGCCTGGGCGGAATTCAACGCCTTCAAGAAGGACAGGCTCGACACCGGGCAGGTGACGTCGGCGCAGCTGTTCGGCAACCGGGAATTCCTGGCCGGCAAGTACCTCTACCGGATGGCCGGCGCGGTGCTGGGGATCTACGGCAACACCGCGGCCGAAGCCATCTATCCGGCGCTCGCGGTGGACTCCGCCGGTGCCCCGCTCGACGGGTCCGGCAGCTACACCCTGCGGTTCGCGCCCGAGCAGCTGCCACCGGTCAACGCGTTCTGGTCGCTGACCATGTACCAGCTGCCGCAGAGCCTGCTGGTGGCCAACCCGATCAATCGGTACCTGATCAACTCACCGATGCTCGACGACCTGATCCGCGACCCCGACGGCGGCATCACCATCAATGTGCAGAACGAGTCCCCGGGTGCGGCCAGGGAAGCCAACTGGCTGCCGGCCCCCGCTGGCCCGTTCCAGATGATCCTGCGGCTCTACTGGCCCAAGGATGAGGCGCTGGGCGGCGGCTGGACACCGCCGAAGGCCGTCAAGAGTTAGTGGCAGTTGTTGGTGTCGACCCAGCGGCCCGCGCTCACGGCGCCGGTGGTGGCGGAGGAGGCGGCACGTCCTCAGGCAGCGGCGCGTAGTAGGCCGGCGGTGGTGTGAGGTCGGTGCACGTGCTGACGTGAATGCGGCGGCCCACTCCGAAGCACACGCCGGTGCCCGCGCTGGCCGTTCCCGGTGACGTGATGACAACGGCCCCCGGAAGGGCGGTCAGGGCCAGTGCTGCCAGGACCCAGATTCGCCGCGACATCAGTCCCCCAGCAGGGGTCGGTCGGGCTGGGTCAACCCGCAACGGCTGCGGAAGTCTGTGAGCGGCTGGCGGATGCCCAGCAGATCGGTGTGGGCCTGCGGGTTGGCGTCGAAGTAGGCGTCAACCGCGGCGGGTACCTGGTCGTCCGGCTTGTTGTGCAGGTCGGTGTAGAACGCGTTGAGGTCGGGGTGCGCGAACAGGTAACCGGAGGTCTGCGCGGCGACGCCGGCGGCCACGTTGGCCATATCGGCGGCGGTGCAGCCGGGTGCCGGGTCGGCGTTCGCCGCGGTCGGCGACAGCAAAGCCGTGGCGAACGCGGCCGCGGTCACGCCGGCAACGCGCAGTGACGTTCGGGGGATGGGGTTATGGGGCATCGTTGACTTCCCTTCAACGGGGTGCGAGATGTGCACTCTAGCAAACTCACAGGCGATAGGTGGGGAGCTTCACTTGGCCGCGACGGTGAACCCCTTGGTGATCGCGTCGACGGCGGCGGCCTGCCCGGGAGCGTCGTCGGCGGCGGCGGTGACCGACAGCTGCACCAGGTAGCGCTGGTCGGCCGGTGCCGAACCGGTGGCGATCACCATCCGAAACCAGCTGTGCAGCCGCTGTCCGTCCAGGTCGTAGGTGCCCTGGACCATCGACGACGGGAACCCGTTGAAGTCCTCGTTGGAGGCGTCGAGCAGCCGGAAGTTCTTGGAGAGCTGCGCGTCGGCGACGCCGTGTTTGATGGCTTCGTGGCCGTCGAAGTCTCCGGTGAGCTTGACCACGCTGAGCATCGCCCGGGGCAGCTTGTCGCCCTTGCCGATCACCTGGGTGGTCGCCGGCAGCATCTTGCTCTGCTTCTTGGTCCAGCCCGGAGGCATCGGCATGGTCACGGTCAAGTCGGTGAGGTCCTTGGGGTCCACCGCTTCGGCGGCCACCCCCTGGTCCTCCAGGTAGCGCCCCACCGTCACCGGGGCCTGAGCCTCCTGCGACGTGGTCGCCGTGGTGGAACCGTTGCTCCAGATCGACTGGTAGTCAGGAGTTTTGGAGCCGCACCCGGAAACCGCACCGGCCAGCACAAAACCGGTCACCACCACCAGTGCCAGTCGGGTCACAGGATCTCGCGGACCGCGTCAATCGGGCGGCCCAGCCGGGTGCCGTTCGCCGTCACCACGAACGGGCGCTGGATCAGGATCGGGTTGGCGGCCATGGCGTCGAGCAACTCGTCGTCGGAGGCGTCGGCCAGGTTCAGCTCGGCGTACACCGCCTCGCCGGTGCGGATCGCGTCGCGCACCCCGATACCGGCGTCGCGGATCATCGTCGCCAGTTCGGCGCGCGACGGCGGCGTCTTGAGATACTCGACGATGGTCGGCTCGATACCGTTGTCGCGCAACAGGTCCAGCGTCTTTCGCGAGGTGGAGCAACGCGGGTTGTGGTAGATGGTTCCCTCTGCCACGTCAGGCGTCCCCGTCGAAAAGCCCGGTGACCGAACCATTGTCGAACACGGCGCGGATCGTGCTGGCCAGCAGCGGGGCGATCGAGAGCACCGTCAGCTGGGGGAACTGCTTGTCCTCGGTGATCGGCAGGGTGTTGGTGACGATCACCTCGCTGGCGCCGCAGGCGGCCAGGCGCTCGGAAGCCGGCGCGGAGAGCACGCCGTGGGTAGCGGCGATCACCACGTCGATGGCGCCCGCCTCACGCAGCAGGCCCACCGCCCCGGCGATGGTGCCGCCGGTGTCGATCATGTCGTCGGTGATCACGCAGGTCTTCCCCTGCACCTCGCCGACCACCCGGTTGGCCTTGACCTGGTTGGGCACCCGCGGATCACGGGTCTTGTGGATGAAGGCCAGCGGCACGCCGCCCAGCGAGTCGGCCCACTTCTCGGCGACCCGCACCCGGCCCGAGTCGGGCGAGACCACCACGACGTCCTTGCCGTTGTTGAGGTAGTTGTCGCGGATGTAGCCGCACAGCAGCGGCTGGGCGCGCATGTGGTCGACCGGGCCGTCGAAGAAACCCTGGATCTGATCGGTGTGCAGATCAACCGTCACGATCCGGTCGGCGCCGGCGGTCTTGAGCAGGTCGGCGACCAGGCGAGCCGAAATCGGTTCGCGGCCACGGTGCTTCTTGTCCTGGCGGGCATAGGGGTAGAAGGGCAGGATGGCGGTGATCCGCTTGGCGCTGCCCCGCTTGAGGGCGTCGATCATGAGCAGCTGTTCCATCAGCCACTGGTTCAGCGGCGCCGAGTGGGATTGCAGCACGAAGGCGTCGCAACCGCGCACCGACTCGTCGAAGCGCACGAAGATCTCGCCGTTGGCAAAGTCGCGCGCGGTCTGCGCGGTGACTGTGACGTCCAGCTCCTTGGCGACCTGTTCGGCCAGCTCCGGATGCGCTCGACCTGCGAAGAGCATCAGGTTCTTGCGGTTGTCTGTCCACTGGTGGCTCACGTGCTGCCCTCGCTGTTGGAGATCTCGGAAAATGGTCGAGTTAACTCGGGCCTCATGGTACGGAGTCCGGTTGATCTTCGGCAGCCTGGGCGGCAGCCTGGGCGGCGGCGCTGCCGGGCCGCTTGCGCTGCACCCAGTTCTCGATGTTGCGCTGCGGGCCGGCCGAGATCGCCAGCGCACCCGGCGGCACGTCGTCACGCACCACCGTCCCGGCGCCGGTGTAGGCCCCGTCGCCGACGTTGACCGGCGCGACGAACATGGTGTCCGAGCCGGTGCGCACGTGCGAGCCGATGGTGGTCCGCCGTTTGGTCTGGCCGTCGTAGTTGACGAACACGCTGGATGCGCCGATGTTGGAGTGCTCGCCGATGTCGGCGTCACCGACATAGGTCAGGTGCGGAACCTTGGTCCCGGTGCCGATGGTGGAGTTCTTGGTCTCGACGAACGCGCCCAGCTTGCCGTCGGCGCCGAGCGCGGTGCCCGGACGCAGGTAGCTGAACGGGCCGACCGTGGCACCGGCCCCGATCGACGACGAGGTGGCGTGGCTGCGGATCACCGAGGCGCCGTCGCCCACGGTGACGTCGGTCAGGGTGCTGTCCGGTCCGATCTGGCAGTGCGCCCCGATCGTGGTGTCGCCCAGCAGCTGGGTTCCGGGGGCGACGGTGGTGTCGCGCCCGATACGCACGTCCACGTCGATCCAGGTGGTGGTGGGGTCGACGATCGTGACCCCGGCCCGCTGGTGGGCGGCCACCAGGCGGCGGTTGAGCACGGCGGCCAGATCAGCCAGCTGCACGCGGTCGTTGACCCCGGCCACCAGCGCCGAATCCTCGACGTGGCGGGCATGCACCACCTGGCCGTCGCCGCGGACGATCCCGATCACGTCGGTCAGGTACAGCTCGTGCTGGGCGTTGTCGGAGCCGAGCCGGCTCAGCGCGGAGCGCAGCGGGGCGATGTCGAAGGCGTACACCCCGGCGTTGACCTCGCGGATCTCGCGCTGCGAGGCGGTGGCGTCGGCCTGCTCGACGATCGCGGTCACCTCACCGTCCTGGGTGTGCAGGATGCGTCCGTAGCCCGTCGGGTCGGCCAGCGTGGTGGTCAGCACGGTGACCGCGGCCGGGGCGGTGCGGTGGGTGTCGACCAACGTCTCCAGTGTGGCGGTGTCCAGCAGCGGGATGTCGCCGGAGGTCACCACGACGGTGCCGTCGAAGTCGTCGGGCAGCGCCGACAGGCCGCACAGCACCGCGTGCCCGGTGCCGAACTGCTGGTCCTGCAGGGCGATGTCGATCGGGGTGTCCAGGGCCTGCGCCAGCTCAGCCACCGGCCCGGCGATCTGTTCGTGGGCGTGGCCCAGCACGACCACCAGGTGGCGGGGGCTGATCCCGGCGGCGGAGCGCACACAGTGCGACAGCATGGAACGCCCGCCGAGGGAGTGCAGCACCTTGGGTGTGTCGGAGACCATCCGCGTTCCGGCGCCGGCCGCCAGAATCACGACCGCGGTCTCGTGTTGCCCTGTCACCCGCCCTCTTCTCTGTGTGCTCCGTCGCCAGGACTCGAACCTGAACTATCTGAACCAAAATCAGAGGTGCTGCCGATTACACCACGACGGATCGGTGCTCGGGGAGTGACTCTAGTCCAAACGACTACGCTGTTCGGCGTGGCTGGTCTGGACAAGGATGGTCGGGCGCCTCGAGCCCGGATGACCGGCAGCGAGCGTCGGCACCAACTCATCGACGTCGCCCGCACTCTGTTCGCCGAGCGCGGGTTCGAGGGCACCTCCATCGAGGAGATCGCACAACGGGCCAACGTGTCTAAACCGGTGGTCTACGAGCACTTCGGCGGCAAGGAGGGCCTCTACGCCGTGGTGGTCGACCGGGAGATGTCGGCGTTGCTGGACGGCATCACCACCTCGCTGACCAAGTCCACCAACAACCAGTCCCGGCTGCGGGTCGAGCGCGTCGCGCTGGCGCTGTTGACCTACGTCGACGAGCACACCGACGGATTCCGGATCCTGATCCGCGACTCTCCGGCCTCGATCAGTTCCGGCACCTACTCCACGCTGCTCAACGACGCGATCGGCCAGGTCTCATCGATTCTGGCCGGTGACTTCGCCAAACGCGGGCTGGACCCGGAGACCGCGCCGCTGTACGCCCAAGCGCTGGTCGGTTCGGTGTCGATGACGGCCCAGTGGTGGCTGGACGTGCGTGAGCCCAAGAAAGAAGTGGTGGCCGCGCACCTGGTGAACCTGTGCTGGAACGGGCTGACGCACCTGGAGTCCGACCCGACTCTGCACGACGAATGAGCGGCACCGTCACCCCGATCGCCGGCCTCGTCGACCTCGCGCTGAGCGCGCCGACGTTCGCCGAACTCATCGAACGCGCCGGGCAGCGGCCCGTCGAGCTGAACCTGGTGGGCCCGGCCGCGGCCCGGCCGTTCGTGGCAGCGGCGCTGGCCCGCCGCAGCCCGCTGCTGGTGGTCACCGCCACCGGACACGACGCCGACGACCTGGCCGCCGAGCTGCGCGGTGTCTACGGCGACACGGTGGCACTGTTCCCGTCCTGGGAGACGCTGCCGCACGAACGGCTGTCCCCGGGCGTCGACACCGTCGGTGCCCGGATGCTGCTGCTGCGCCGGCTGTCCCATCCCGACGACACCAGGCTGGGCCCGCCCCTGCAGGTGGTGGTGACCACCGCGCGGTCGTTGCTGCAGCCGATGACGCCGCAGCTCGACGCCATCGAGCCGGTGATCCTGGCCGTCGGCGACGAAACGCCGTTCGACGCGGTGATCACAAGGCTGGTCGAGCTGGCCTACACCCGGGTCGACCTGGTGGGCAAGCGCGGCGAGTTCGCGGTGCGCGGCGGAATCCTCGACGTCTTCCCGCCCACCGCCGAGCACCCGGTGCGCGTCGAGTTCTGGGGCGACGAGGTCACCGAGATGCGGCCGTTCTCGGTGGCCGATCAGCGATCCATCCCCGAGATCGAGGCCGGCGCCGTGGTGGCGGTCGCCTGCCGGGAGCTGCTGCTCACCGAGGACGTCCGCGACCGGGCCGCGCAATTGGCCGGGGCGCACAAATCCACCGGTGATTCGGTGACCGGCGGGGTCGGCGACATGCTGGCCAAACTCGCCGAGGGCATCCCGGTCGACGGCATGGAGGCACTGGGCCCGGTGCTGCGGCCCGGCCCGCAGGCGCTGCTGACCGATCAGCTCGCCGCCGGCACCCCGGTGCTGGTCTGCGACCCGGAGAAGGTCCGCGCCCGCGCGGTCGACTTGATCAAGACCGGCCGCGAGTTCCTGGAGGCGTCCTGGTCGGTGGCGGCCATCGGCGGGGACGCGCCGATCGACATCGAGGCGCTGGGCGGCTCGGGCTTCCGCGAGCTGGACCAGGTGCGCGCGGCGGCAGCGGCGGCCGGGCATCCGTGGTGGACGCTGAGCCAGCTCTCCGACGAGACCGCCACCGAGCTCGACGTGCGGGCGTCGCCGTCGGCGCGGGGCCGCCAGCACGATATAGACGAGGTCTTCGCCATGCTGCGGGCGCACACCGTCACCGGCGGCTGCGCGGCCATCGTGGCCCCCGGTGTGGGAACGGCGCGGCGGATCGTCGAGCAACTGGGCGAATCCGACATCGCGGCAACCCTTTTGGAGTCGGGTGCCGCACCTGGGCCGGGGGTGGTCGGGGTGCTGGCCGGCCCGCTGAACGACGGGCTGGTGATACCCGGCGCCAACCTGGTGGTGATCACCGAGGCCGACCTGACCGGCAACCGGGTCGCCGGCCCGGAGGGCAAAAGGCTTGCGGCCAAGCGCCGCAACGCCGTTGACCCGCTGGCACTGACCGCCGGTGATCTGGTGGTGCACGACCAGCACGGCATCGGCAAGTTCGTCGAGATGACCGAGCGCACCGTCGGCGGGGCGCGGCGCGAATACCTGGTGCTGGAGTACGCATCCGGCAAGCGCGGCGCGAACGGGACCGACAAGCTGTATGTGCCGATGGACTCGCTGGACCAGCTGTCGCGCTACGTCGGCGGCCAGGCCCCGGCGCTGTCCAAGCTCGGCGGCAGCGACTGGAGTCAGACGAAGGCCAAGGCGCGCAAGGCCGTTCGCGAGATCGCCGACGAACTCGTCGCACTCTACGCCAAGCGCCAGGCCGCGCCCGGGCACGCGTTCGGCCCCGACACCCCGTGGCAGGCCGAGATGGAGGACGCGTTCGGGTTCACCGAGACCGTCGACCAGCTCACCGCGATCAGCGAGGTCAAGGCCGACATGGAGAAGCCGGTTCCGATGGACCGGGTGATCTGCGGCGACGTCGGCTACGGAAAGACCGAGATCGCGGTGCGGGCGGCGTTCAAGGCCGTCCAGGACGGCAGGCAGGTCGCGGTGCTGGTGCCCACCACACTGCTGGCCGATCAGCACCTGCAGACGTTCAGCACCCGGATGGCCGGATTCCCGGTCACCGTCAAGGGCCTGTCCCGCTTCACCGATCCGGCCGAGTCCAAGGCGGTGATCGCCGGCCTGGCCGACGGCGGCGTCGACGTGGTGATCGGCACCCACCGGTTGCTGCAGACCGGGGTGGCATGGAAGAACCTCGGCCTGGTGATCGTCGACGAGGAGCAGCGGTTCGGCGTCGAGCACAAGGAGCACATCAAGGCGCTGCGCACGCACGTCGATGTGCTGACCATGAGCGCCACCCCGATCCCGCGGACCCTGGAGATGAGCCTGGCCGGCATCCGGGAGATGTCGACCATCCTGACTCCGCCCGAGGACCGCTACCCGGTGCTGACCTACGTCGGCGGCCACGACGACAAGCAGGTGGCCGCGGCGTTGCGGCGCGAACTGCTGCGCGACGGGCAGGTCTTCTACGTGCACAACCGGGTCAGCTCCATCGACGCCGCCGCCGCCCGGGTGCGGGCGCTGGTGCCCGAGGCCCGCGTCGTCGTCGCGCACGGCCAGATGCCCGAGGAGATGCTCGAGACCACGGTGCAGGGCTTCTGGAACCGGGAATACGACATCCTGGTGTGCACCACGATCATCGAGACCGGCCTGGACATCTCCAACGCCAACACCCTGATCGTGGAGCGCGCCGACACCTTCGGGCTCTCGCAGCTGCACCAGCTGCGGGGCCGGGTGGGCCGCAGCCGGGAACGCGGCTACGCCTACTTCCTGTACCCGCGGGACACGCCGCTGACCGAGACCGCCCACGATCGGCTGGCCACCATCGCCCAGAACAACGAGTTGGGCGCCGGCATGGCCGTGGCGATGAAGGACCTGGAGATCCGCGGTGCCGGCAACGTGCTCGGGGTGGAGCAGTCCGGCCACGTCGCCGGGGTGGGCTTCGACCTGTATGTGCGGCTGGTCGGCGAGGCCGTCGAGGCCTATCGCTCGGCTTTCAACGGCGAGACCATCACCACCGAGGAGGTCCGCGACGTGCGGATCGACCTGCCGGTCGACGCCCACCTGCCGCCGGAGTACATCAACTCCGACCGGCTGCGGCTGGAGGCCTACCGCCGGCTGGCCGCCGCCCCGGACGACGACGCGGTGGCCGCGGTGGTGGACGAACTGATCGACCGCTACGGGCCGCTGCCCGAACCGGCGGGCCGGCTGGTCGCCGTCGCTCGGCTTCGGCTGCTGTGCCGCGCCGCCGGGATCACCGAGGTTTCGGGGGTGTCGGCGACGACGCTGAAGCTGTCGCCGATGACACTGCCGGACTCCGCCCAGATCCGGCTCAAGCGGCTGCACCCGTCGGCGAGCTACCGCGCCACCACCGCGACCGTGCAGGTCCCGATCCCGCGGTCCGGAGGTGCCGGGGCGTCGGTCGGGGCGCCGCGCATCCGCGATATCGAGCTGGTGCAGATGGTGGCCGACCTGATCAACGCGCTCGACGGCAAACCCGCCCGCGCGCTCGATGCGGTCGGTTCATGACCGTCGTCCTGGTCGACCCCCGCCGGCCCACGCTGATGCCGGTGGAGGCGTTGGCGCTGCTGAGCGGCGACATCCTCTACACCGAGGAGCTGCCGATCGTGGTCGCGTGGTCGCTGCCGGCGGCGCGATCGGTGCTGTCGGGAGCGGAAGCCGCGGTGCTGCTGTCCTCGGACCGCAACCATCCGGCCGTCGTGGCCCGCCTGGCGGCCGGCGAGGCGCTGATCGCCGCACCCGACGCACCGGCGGGGGAGCGCCTGGTCGACGCCGTGGCGATCATGGACCGGCTGCGCACCGACGGCCCGTGGGAGAGCGAGCAGACCCACGACTCGCTGCGGAAGTTCCTGCTGGAGGAGACCTACGAGCTGTTCGACGCGGTGCGTAGCGGAGATGCCGACGAGCTGTGCGCCGAGCTCGGGGATGTGCTGCTGCAGGTGCTGTTCCACGCCCGCATTGCCGAGGACGCGCGCGAGCATGCCTTCGGCATCGACGATGTTGCCGATTCCTTGTTGCGCAAGCTGGCCAACCGGGTGCCGGCGGTGCTGGCCGGCGAGGAGATCTCGGTGGATGACCAGGTGGCGCAGTGGCATGAACGCAAAGCTCTGGAGGCGAAGTCCAGAGACTCGATCATGGACGACCTGCCGACCGCCCAGCCGGCGTTGGCGTTGGCGAGCAAAGTGCTGCAGCGGCTCGCCCGCGCCGGTCTGCCCGAAGACCTGATCCCCGAGACCGTCACCTCGATCACCGTCGCCGCCGATGTCGATGCGGAAAACGACTTGCGCACAGCAGTTTTGGAACTCATGGACACCGTCCGCGCCGTCGAGAAGATGATGCTCGGGGAGTTCAGTGAGCAGCAGTGGCGCGCGCACTGGCCGCAGCGGTAGTGCCGGGGCCAGACGTTCGTGGTGATCCACCGTGGTACGCGGCTCCTCGGCGACTCGCCGTACCCGCGCTGGAGGTGCGGTTCGACGCGGAGACCGTGTGGCTGAGCCAGCAGCAGATCGCCGAACTGTTCCAGACGTCGCGCACGAACATCGTCGAGCACATTCGGCCGGGTGGCCCGCGAGATTCCCTTCTACAACCTCGACCTGACAACGCCCTTGCTGCCATCACCCTGATGGTCGCGATGAGTGATCCGAGAGAGAAAGACCTCATGATTGCGCTGCTGGTTCGCATGATCAATGAGGGAGCGGCATGAGCCGGATGACGAGCCGGGTCACTCCGCGGATTCGCCCCAGCCGCCCGGGAGCATCGGCACCCGCGGCTGGGAGTCCAGCCTGTCGCCGGTGAGCACGGCTACCCCCGCCGCCTGCCGGCCGCTGTCGGGGACCGTGCCCGCGAAGCCCAACGCACCGGCGCCCCGCTCGGACACCGAAGTAGTGGGCCCCGACCAGTCCGGGGCAACCCCGATGTTCATATCCATGAACTCGTCGCCGAAACCGTGTTGCGCGACGCGTTGGCGTTGCCGGCGCTTAGTGGCGAGGGCCTGCGCCGTCGCTTCCCCGGGGGCGCCCTGACTCTCCGCGGCGTCCTCCTCGGCGCCGCGGGGCCGCCGGCTGCCGGCGGACTGCCGCGCCGACGACGACGCGCTGCTCACCAGATACAGGCACGACGTCGGCCCGAAACCGACACCCGGACCACCGCCGGCCGCTCCGCCGGCCGGCATCCCGCCGCTCACGGTGCCGGGCGCTGTCGGCCCGGCCGAGGAGATCGGGTCGGCGCACGTGCATATTTCGGCGGGGCCGTGCATCGGGACACCCGCGACCGGGGCGCCGACACTGCCCCCCACCGGCATCGGCGGAGTCGGCTCGACCACCTGGTCGACCCCGCCCACCGCACCGATCGCGCCCAGCGCACCGAGCCCGGCGGCAGCGATGAAGGCGGGCGCGGCGGCCATCACGATCGGGATCGCCAGCTGCACGGCGATCTGGCCCATCGGCCACAACAGCATCAGCGTGTGGAAGGTGCTCCATCCCAGGGCCGCGGCCAGAACCGGGGACATCCCCGGGATCTGCGCCAGCATCTGGCCGACCGCGCTGGCAAACGGAAACGCCTGGATCGGATACCCGTCGACACCCAGTTGCGACCACAGCCACTTGGCGATCGGATCGGCGAAGCCCATGTTGTACTGCTTGAGCCAGTCGGCGATCTGCTGGTCCCAGCCCGCAGTGGAGGCGGCTGCGGGGGCGGCCACGATCATCGGCGCGGGGGTGGCGGCCGGAACCGATGCCAGCGCCGCGCCCGCGACGCCCTGGTAGACGGTCATCATCTCCGCGGCCTGAATCCACATCCGCACGTAGTCGGCCTCGTTGAGTGCGATCGGGATGGCGTTGATGCCGAAGAAATTGGTGGCCACCAGCGTCGTGTGCACGGCGTGGTTGGCGGCCAGCTCGGCCAGCGTGGGCATTCCGGCCAGGGCCGAGGTGTAGGCGGCCGCGGCGGTGTGGTGCCCGGCGGCGGCGGCGGTGCTCTTGGCGGCACTGTCGGTCAGCCAGGTCAGGTACGGCCCGTGCGAGGCCGTGTACCGCGCGGCCGTGGGCCCCTGCCAGGGCCCCGCCTGCACGCCGGCCAGCAGGGCGTCGAGTTCGGCGGCGGCCGCGTCGTATTCGGCGCTCATCGCCGACCAGGCCGCCGCCGCCGTCAGCAGCGGCCCCGGTCCCGGACCCGCACTGAGCAGCGCCGAGTGCACCTCCGGCGGCGACGCCAGCCAGACCGGTGCGCTCATGCGGACAGCTCTCCTCGGGCGATCGTGACCATTAGTCGGACAACCAGTGGTCGCACGGCCGCCCGGTTTGGTTCCCGCACCCGGTGACCTTTGTGTATGTCCGCCGGATGCGCGACTATGTCGGCATGCGGTGCGAGGTGGTGCGTGAAACATTGTCGTCGTTGCTCGACGGCGAGCAGCAGGCATTGCCGGCGCAGCAGGTCGACGCGCACCTGGCATCATGCCGTAGCTGCCGGCGCTGGCTGGTGGGTGCCGCCGCCCAGGCCCGCCGGCTGACCGAGATCGAATCGGGGGCCCACGCCGAGGCCGGTCCTGACCTGGCCGCCCAGATCCTGGCGGCCGCCGGGGTGACATCGGTCACCGACCGGATCACCGCACCCACGCGCTGGGGTTACCGCCGGCTGTCGCTGATCGCGGTCGGGGTGGTGCAGGTGCTGACGGCGCTGGCGCAGATCGCCGGCGTCGACTTCGGCATGGTGTCGGCCCACGGGCACGGCGCGGCCACCGGTGCGCATTTGCTGCACGAGTCCACCTCCTGGCTGCTGGCGCTGGGCGGGGCGATGATCGCCGCCGGCATCTGGCCGGCGATGGCGATCGGTGTTGCCGTCATCGCAGGGGTGTATGCCCTGGCCCTGACCGGTTATGTGACGATCGACGCCTACCACGGCCAGGTGACCGCGGAACGCATCGCCAGTCATCTGCCGGTCCTGCTGGGCCTGGTGTTCGCGTTGCTGGTGGCCCGCGAGCGCACCGGCGGCCACGCGTCCGGCTCGCTGTCCGGCAGCATCGACCCCGCCGCGGCGGCGGGCGAATCCCGCCGCGGCCCGGCCGGCCGACGGGGCCGGCACCTGCGCTCGGTGAACCGGTCGGGTGACTCTACGACCATGCGTCGTAGTGGCGCGGAACAACCTGATCTAGGGTGGTTTTCCATGGTGGGAGCGGACCGGGGGCAGGACGACGCCGACGACGTCGTCACCGCGCTCGCGCTGGCCGCGGCCGACGGCGACGCCGGTGCGCTGGAGGCGTTCATCAAGGCCACCCAGCACGACGTCTGGCGGTTCGTGACCTACCTGTTCGACGCGGTCAGCGCCGACGACCTGACGCAGGAGACCTTCCTGCGGGCCATCGGCGCGATTCCCCGGTTCGCCGGGCGTTCCAGCGCCCGGACCTGGCTGTTGGCCATCGCACGCCGAGTGGTCGCAGACCACATCCGCTACCTGCGGTCACGTCCGCGCAGGGTGCACGGTGCCGACCCGGAGTTGCTGCTGGACCGGGATCGCCCGGCGCGCGGTTTCGAGGATGTCGTCGAAGTCACCACGTTGATCGCGGACCTGTCCGCCGACCAGCGCGAGGCACTGTTGCTGACCCAACTGTTCGGGCTGTCCTATTCCGATGCCGCTGCGGTCTGCGGCTGCCCGGTGGGCACCATCCGGTCCCGGGTGGCGCGCGCTCGAGGCGCCCTGCTCGCCGATCCCGAGCGTGACGGCCTGACCGGCTAGTTCTGCTGTCCGTGGAACCATGGACAGGTATCAATACATTCAAGGTTGGGGAGAGGCAGTGTCCGCGGTTCGTTGGCTGCGCGCGACTGCCGTCGTGGGCGCGACGGCGATGCTGTTGGCATCCAGCTGCAGCTGGCAGCTCGGCAGCCCCATCCCGCAGGGCGTGCCGCCCCCGCCGGGCGACCCCGTTCCGGCGGTGAACACCCGCCTGGAGGACGGCCGGCCCGCTGACCAGCTGTATCACTGGGCCGCTGCGCGGGCACCGATGCTCGACATCCCGGTCACCGCGCTGGAGGCCTACGCCTACGCCGCGCGCGTCGCCGAGGTGGAGAACCCCAACTGCCACCTGGGCTGGACCACGCTGGCGGCCATCGGCCAGATCGAGAGCCATCACGGGCGCTATAACCACGCCTCGGTGGCCCGCAACGGCGACGTCCGGCCCAAGATCCGCGGGGTCCGCCTGGACGGCTCCGGGGGCAATCTGCACATCGTCGAGGAAGTGCAGCCCGACATGGCCGACGACGACGGCGTGGTCCGTGCGATGGGCCCCATGCAGTTCATCCCGGAGACCTGGCGGCTCTACGGCGTCGACGCCAACAACGACGGCATCGTGAGCCCGGACAACATCGACGACGCCGCACTGTCGGCCGCCGGCTACCTGTGCTGGCGAGGCAAGGACCTGGCCACCCCCAGTGGCTGGATGACGGCGTTGATGGCTTACAACGAGTCGGAGATATATGCCCGCGCGGTGCGGGACTGGGCCGCCTCCTACGCGGCCGGCCGGCCCTTGTGAGATGTGGGTGACGTGTCCGCGATCGGCCACGGTTTAGGCTCCCCTAGGAGAACGACGTTCAACCCCCAGCTCTAGGAGAAGTCAGTGCCCATCATCCAGCAGGTCGGCGCCCGCGAGATCCTCGATTCCCGCGGCAACCCCACGGTCGAGGTCGAGGTCGCTCTGGAGGACGGTACGTTCGCCCGGGCCGCGGTGCCCTCCGGTGCGTCCACGGGCGAGCACGAGGCCGTGGAACTCCGTGACGGCGGCACCCGCTACGGCGGCAAGGGCGTGCAGAAGGCGGTCACCGCGGTCCTGGACCAGATCGCGCCGGTGGTCATCGGGATCAGCGCCGACGACCAGCGGCTGGTCGACCAGGCGCTGGTGGACCTCGACGGCACCCCGGACAAGTCCCGGCTGGGTGCCAACGCCATGCTCGGGGTGTCGCTGGCGGTGGCCAAGGCGGCCGCCGACTCCGCGGCGCTGCCGTTGTACCGCTACCTCGGCGGCCCCAACGCCCACATCCTGCCGGTGCCGATGATGAACATCCTCAACGGCGGTGCCCACGCCGACACCGGCGTCGACGTCCAGGAGTTCATGGTCGCCCCGATCGGCGCCCCCAACTTCGCCGAGGCGCTGCGCTGGGGGGCCGAGGTCTACCACGCACTGAAGTCGGTGCTCAAGAAGCAGGGTCTGTCCACCGGGCTCGGTGACGAAGGCGGATTCGCACCCGACGTGGCCGGCACCACCGCGGCGCTGGACCTGATCAGCACGGCGATCGAGACCACCGGCTTCAAGCTGGGCACCGACGTGGCGCTGGCGCTGGACGTCGCGGCCACCGAGTTCTACACCGAGGGAACCGGTTACGCGTTCGAGAAGCAGAACCGCACCGCCGCCCAACTCGCGGAGTTCTACGCGTCGCTGCTCGACGCGTACCCGCTGGTGTCCATCGAAGACCCGCTCTCCGAGGACGACTGGGACGGCTGGGTCGCGCTGACGTCGGCGATCGGCGACCGCGTCCAGCTCGTCGGCGACGACCTGTTCGTCACCAACCCCGAGCGCCTCGAAGACGGCATCGAGCGGGGCGCCGCGAACGCGCTGTTGGTCAAGGTCAACCAGATCGGCACACTGACCGAGACCTTGGATGCGGTCACCCTGGCCCACAACAGCGGCTACCGCACCATGATGAGTCACCGCAGCGGCGAGACCGAGGACACCACCATCGCCGACCTCGCGGTGGCCGTCAGCAGCGGCCAGATCAAGACCGGTGCACCGGCCCGCAGCGAACGGGTGGCCAAGTACAACCAGCTGCTGCGGATCGAGGAAGAGCTCGGCGACGCCGCCCGCTACGCCGGTGAGCTGGCCTTCCCGCGCTACGCGCCGGAGAGCAAGTAGCCACCAGAGGGCGCTGGCATGTCCGATCCGAAACGGCCCGACGCCAAGCGGCGCGCCGCGACGTCACGGCCGGGTCGGGCCGGCGAGACCGGCCGTGCCCACCCGCGCCGCACACCCGCGGTGCGGCGGGCACCGGCCAACTCACGGACAGCGCAGCCGGAATCACCTGCGGCGCCGGTCAAACGGTCCGCCGCGGCGGCCGCCGATGAACGCGCCGAGCTGCGGGTCGGATTCACCGCACGCCGGGCCGTCATCCTGGCCGCGGTGATGTGCGTGCTCACCCTGACCGTCGCCGGACCGGTCCGGACCTTCTTCGCCCAGCACGCCGAGATGAAGCAACAGTCCCAGCTGGAAAACACGCTGCACCAACAGATCTCCGACCTCAAACAGCAGAAGACGAACATGGACGACCCGGCACACATCCGGGCGCAGGCCCGCCAGCGCCTGGGCTTCGTGATGCCCGGTGAGATCCCGTATCAGGTTCAACTGCCCCCGGGCGCCGACGTGCCGGCGGAGCCGGGCATCGTGGCGGTCACCGGACCCACCGACGATCCCTGGTACACGTCGCTGTGGCACACCATCGCCGACGCGCCGCATCAGCCACCCGCGCCCATCGAGCCTCCGCTCGCACCCGTCCCGGCGGTGCCCGGTGGTTGATGCCGCCGACTTGGACGCGGTGCGCCGTCAACTGGGCCGCGAGCCCCGCGGTGTCCTGGAGATCTGCTACCGGTGCCCCGACGGAGAGCCCGCCGTGGTGAAGACGGCACCGAAACTTCCTGACGGAACACCGTTTCCGACGCTGTATTACCTGACCCACCCGATGCTGACCGCCGCGGCGAGCCGACTGGAGTCCTCGGGGCTGATGGCCGAGATGACCGAACGACTGCACGTCGACCCGGCGTTGGCCGCCGGATACCGCGCGGCTCACGAGTCGTATCTGGCCGAGCGGGACGCCATCGAATCGCTGGGGACGACGTTCACCGGAGGTGGGATGCCCGACCGGGTCAAGTGCTTGCATGTGCTGATCGCCCACTCGCTGGCCAAGGGGCCCGGGGTCAATCCGTTCGGGGATGAGGCGTTGGCGATCCTGGCCGCCGAACCGGCGATGGCCCGTGTCCTGATTCCGGAGCAATGGCTGTGAGGGTCGCGGGAATCGACTGCGGCACCAACTCGATTCGCCTGCTGATCGCCGATGTCGTTGACGGCCGGCTGCGTGATGTGCACCGCGAGATGCGCGTGGTGCGCCTCGGCGAGGGTGTCGACGCCACCGGAAGGTTCAGCGCCCAGGCGCTGGAGCGCACCAGGGTGGCGTTGGCCGATTACGCCGGACTGCTGGCCGCACACGGTGTCTCGGGTGTGCGAATGGTGGCGACGTCGGCCACCCGGGACGCCGCCAACCGTGACGTGTTCTTCGACATGACGGCGCAGGTGCTGGGCGAGGTGATTCCCGGCGCCGTCGCCGAGGTGATCACCGGCACCCAGGAGGCCGAACTCTCCTTCCGCGGTGCGGTGGGTGAATTAGACAGTGCCGAAGGGCCGTTCGTCGTCGTCGACTTGGGTGGCGGATCCACCGAGGTGGTGCTGGGGGACTCGGCCGGCGGGGTGTCTGCCAGCTATTCGGCGAACATCGGCTGTGTCCGGCTGACCGAACGGTGCCTGCACTCCGACCCGCCGACCGCCCGGGAGATCGCGGCCGCTCGCGACGTGGCCCGCGAACTGCTCGGCGAGGCAGTGCTGGCGGTGCCGGTGCAGCATGCCCGAACGTGGGTGGGGGTGGCCGGCACCATGACCACGCTGTCGGCCTTGGCCCACGGCCTGACCGACTATGACCCGGCGGTCATTCACCTGTCCCGCATCGGTTTACCGGGACTGCTGGCGGTATGCGATCGGTTGATCGCCATGACCAGGACGCAGCGGGCCGCCCTGGGCCCGATGCACCCCGGCCGTGTCGACGTGATCGGCGGCGGCGCGATCGTGGTGCAGGAACTGGCCCACATTCTGGCTGAGCGCGCCGGAATCGCGGAGTTGGTGGTCAGCGAACATGACATCCTGGACGGCATTGTGCTGTCGATCGCCTAGCGATTGCCGGCCGGCCGTAAAGACGTAAAAGTCGCCGCGTCCAGCGTAAAGAAAGCGTCAACGATCTCCGCCGTGCCTGGCGACCGGGTCTAACTTCAGCTCAGACCCGGTCGGGTCCTGAGAACGGAGAACACGTGGCTGTAGTGGCCTACCTACTGTTGACGGCGGCCATCTTCGTCCTGCTCGGCGGGGCGCTGAGGTTGGTTGAGCGACTGTGAACCCTGCCAATGTTGTCGGTCTGATGCTGGCCCTTGCGGCGGTTGCGCTGCTGGTGGCCGCCCTGCTGTTCCCGGAACGGTTCTAGTTGAGCACGACAACGGCGGGCGTGCTGTTCCTGGCGTCACTGGTCGTGGCGCTGGTGGCAGTGCACGTACCGTTGGGCGACTACATGTATCGGGTCTACACCGGTGAAAAACATTCCCGCAGCGAACGATTCGTCTACCGGACGATCGGGGTCGACCCGGAATCCCAACAGACCTGGGCCGGCTATGCGCGCAGCGTGCTGGCGTTCTCCGCCGTCTGCGTGGTGTTCCTGTTCGTTCTGCAGCTCATCCAGGCAGTGCTTCCCCTGCATCTGAATGATCCGGCGACGTCGATGACACCCGGGTTGGCGTGGAACACCGCGGTCAGCTTTGTCACCAACACCAACTGGCAGGCCTATGCCGGCGAGTCGACACAAGGGCATCTGGTGCAGATGGCCGGATTGGCGGTGCAGAACTTCGTCTCCGCCGCGGTCGGCATGGCAGTCGCCGTCGCATTCGTCCGCGGGTTCGTCGGCCGGCGCACCGCAGTGCTGGGCTCATTCTGGGTCGATCTGGTTCGCGGCACCCTGCGCATCCTGTTGCCGATCGCGGTCGTCGGCGCGGCCGTGCTGATTGCAGGCGGAGTAGTGCAGAACTTTCACCTCAACGACCAGACGGTCACGACCCTGACCGGTGCACCGCAGACCATCCCAGGCGGTCCGGTGGCCAGTCAGGAGGCGATCAAGCTGCTCGGCACCAACGGGGGCGGCTTCTACAACGCCAACTCCGCGCATCCGTTCGAGAACCCGACCGCGTGGACCAACTGGGTCGAGATCTTCCTGCTGTTGGTCATAGCCTTCTCGCTGCCCCGCACATTCGGCCGAATGGTGGGTAACACCAGGCAGGGCAATGCCATCGCCGCCGTCATGGCCCTGATCGCCCTCATCAGCGTCAGCCTGCTCGGCTGGTCGCAGCTGGCGCATCACGGCACCGTCCCGACCGCGGTGGGGCCGCGAGCGAAGGGATCGAGCAGCGAATCGGCGTGGCCGACTCGGCGGTGTTCGCCGCGGCGACCACGCTGACCTCCACCGGCGCAGTGGATTCCACCCACGACTCCTATACCAGCCTGGGCGGCCTGCTGACGATGGTCGACATGCAGCTCGGGGAGGTCGCCCCCGGGGGTGTCGGCTCGGGACTGTACGGCATATTGATCCTCGCCGTCATCACCGTGTTCGTCGCCGGGTTGATGGTCGGGCGTACCCCGGAATACCTGGGCAAGAAGATCAGTTCCCGCGAGATCAAGCTGGCGGCAAGCTATTTCCTGGTGACCCCGGTGGTGGTGCTGTGTGGAACGGCGATCGCGATCGCGTTGCCGGGCCCGCGCTCGGCGATGGCCAACACCGGACCGCACGGACTCTCCGAAGTGCTCTACGCGTTCACCTCGGCAGCCAACAACAACGGTTCGGCGTTCGCCGGCCTGGCAGCCGACTCGACGTGGTACGAGACCGCGCTGGGGATCGCCATGCTCATCGGCAGGTTCCTGCCGATGATCTTGGTGCTTGCGCTGGCCGGGGCGCTCGCCGCGCAGGGTCAGACCCCGGGATCGGTTGGCACACTGCCCACCCACAAGCCCCAATTCGTCGGCATGGTCGTCGGGGTGACGCTCATCCTGGTCGCCCTCACCTTCCTGCCGGCACTGGCCTTGGGGCCACCCGCCGAAGGGCTGCACTGAAATGCGCGCGGCCACAACTGTTGTGCTGGCAGCACTTCCCGCGGCGATGCGCAAGCTCGATCCCCGCACCCTGTGGCGCAACCCGGTCATGCTGATCGTCGAGATCGGCGCCGTGTGGTCCACGGTGCTGGCCGTCGGCGAGCCGACCTGGTTCGGCGCTCTGATCGTGTGCTGGTTGTGGCTGACCGTGGTCATCGCCAATCTGGCCGAGGCGGTCGCCGAAGGCCGCGGGAAGGCGCAGGCCGACGCGCTGCGAAAGTCCAAGTCCGACACCGTCGCACGTCGGCTACGCGGGTGGGCGCCCACTACCCCCGGCATCGAGGAGGCGGTCGCGGCACCCCAGCTGCAACGCGGCGACATCGTCGCCGTCGAGGCGGGTCAGATCATCCCCGGCGACGGCGACGTCGTGGAGGGCATCGCGGCGGTGGACGAATCGGCGATCACCGGCGAATCGGCGCCGGTGATCCGCGAATCCGGCGGCGACCGCTGCGCGGTCACCGGCGGGACTCTGGTGTTGTCGGACCGGATCGTGGTCCGCATCACCCAGAAGCCGGGGCAGAGCTTTGTCGACCGGATGATCGCCCTGGTCGAGGGCGCCAACCGGCAGAAGACCCCGAACGAGATCGCGCTGAACATCCTGCTGGCCGCGCTGACCCTGATCTTCGTGGTGGCGGTCGCGACCCTGCAGCCGCTGGCGATCTACTCCAAGGCCAACAACCCGGGCGTCTCGGATACGGCGGCGCTCGACAGCAACGGTGTCACCGGCATCGTCATGGTCGCACTGCTGGTCTGTCTGATCCCCACCACAATCGGTGCGCTGCTGTCCGCCATCGGAATTGCCGGCATGGACCGGCTGGTGCAGCGCAATGTGCTCGCCATGTCCGGCCGGGCGGTCGAGGCCGCCGGCGACGTCAACACATTGCTGCTGGACAAGACCGGCACGATCACGCTGGGCAATCGGCAGGCATCGGATTTCCTTCCGATATCGGGGGTATCCGCCGCCGAGCTCGCCGACGCCGCGCAACTGTCCAGCCTTGCCGACGAAACTCCCGAAGGCCGCTCGATCGTGGTCTACGCCAAGGAGGCCTACGGGCTGCGAACCCGGACACCTGGCGAGCTCACCGCAGCGTCCTGGGTCGAGTTCACCGCGGTGACCCGGATGTCCGGTGTCGACATCGGTGGCCGCCAATTGCGCAAGGGCGCAGCCAATTCCGTCAGGGACTGGGTGCGCGGTCAAGGCGGTGACATCCCCGCTGAGCTCGGCCGGATCGTCGACGGCATCAGCGCCGCCGGGGGAACACCGCTGGTGGTCGGCGAGGTGGTCGTCGGTGGACCCGCCCGGGTGCTCGGCGTCATTCACCTCAAGGATGTGGTCAAGCAGGGTATGCGCGAGCGGTTCGATGCGATGCGGCGCATGGGTATCCGGACCGTGATGATCACCGGCGACAATCCGTTGACCGCCAAGGCGATCGCCGATGAGGCCGGCGTTGACGACTTCCTCGCCGAAGCCACCCCCGAAGACAAGCTGATGCTGATCAAACGGGAGCAGCAGGGTGGGCGACTGGTCGCGATGACCGGCGACGGAACCAACGACGCCCCGGCGTTGGCGCAGGCCGACGTCGGCGTGGCGATGAACACCGGCACCAGCGCCGCCAAGGAGGCGGGCAACATGGTGGACCTGGACTCCGACCCCACCAAGCTCATCGAGATCGTGGAGATCGGCAAACAGCTGCTGATCACCCGAGGCGCCCTGACCACGTTCTCGATCGCCAACGACATCGCCAAATATTTCGCCATCATCCCAGCGCTTTTCGTAGCGATCTTCCCGGGCCTGGGTCTGCTCAACGTGATGAAGTTGTACAGCCCGCAGTCGGCGATCCTGTCGGCGGTGGTCTTCAACGCACTGGTCATCGCCGCGCTGATTCCGTTGGCGCTGCGCGGGGTTCGCTACGTTCCGGGCAGTGCTTCGGCGCTGCTCAGCCGAAACCTCGCCGTCTACGGTCTGGGTGGGATCGTGGCCCCGTTCGTCGGGATCAAGCTCATCGACCTGTTGGTCCGACTTCTGCCCGGGATGGCCTGACATGAGATCTGCGGGCTTGGTTCGCGGCCACTGGGCCGCGCTGCGTGCACTGCTGGTCTTGACCGTCGTGCTCGGTATCGGCTACCCGGTGTTCGTCTGGCTGGTGGCCCAGATCCCGGGTCTGCACGGCCGTGCCGAGGGGTCACTGATCACCGACGCCGGGGGCCGACCCGTCGCAAGTGCACTGATCGGGCAGTCGTTCACCGACGCAGCCGGCCGACCGCTGCGGCAGTACTTTCAGGGCCGGCCGTCGAAGGCCGGTATCGGCTACGACGCCTTGGCCAGTGGAGCCAGCAATCTGGGCCCGGAGAGCATCGTCGACATGCCCGATCGGCCGAGCCTGCTCACCGGGGTCTGCGCCCGCAGCGTGGCCGTTGCGAAGACCGAGGGTCTTGACGCGGCGGCAGCGTCGCGGCCGTTCTGCACTCCCGGGGGGAGGGGCGCGGTGCTGGCCGTGTTCGGCCCGCGTGGCCCCGGTGGCACCGTCGCCCGCCCGACCCGCGTGGTCAGCGTCAACGAGCCGTGTACCACCGGCAGCGAGCCGTTTGTGTCCGGATATCACGGTGTCCGGGTGGAATGCGCCCGGCTCGGTGAGAACTACTCGGCCGGCCAGATCGTCGCGATCCGCGGGGTGGCGGCCGAGCATCCCGTGGTGCCCGCCGATGCCGTCACCGCCAGCGGCAGCGGCCTGGACCCCGATATCTCACCGGCCTACGCCGAACTTCAGGTCGACCGGGTCGCCAAGGCGCGCGGCATGCCAGCCGAGCAGGTCCGCGCCATGGTCCGTGCTCACCAGAGCGGACGACTGCTCGGATACCTCGGTGAGTCCCGCGTCAACGTGGTTGCGGTGAATCTGGAACTGGACCACGAGCATCCTGTCCCCGGGTGCTGTTCCGGTGGATGATCTTCGGGTGAGTGCCTATGACTCCGACCGCAGACGCGGGGAGTTGCGCATCTATCTGGGTGCGGCCCCCGGTGTCGGCAAGACGTTCGCGATGCTCGGTGAGGCCCATCGACGGTTGGAACGTGGCACCGACCTGGTGGCCGCTGTGGTCGAGACGCACGGTCGGACAAAGACAGCGGAGCTGCTCGAGGGTATCGAGGTCGTCCCGCCCTGCCTGATCGACTATCGGGGAAGGCGTTTCCCCGAACTCGACGTTGCAGCGGTGCTGGCGCGACGACCGCAGGTCGTGCTCGTCGACGAACTGGCCCACACCAATACGCCGGGCAGCGCGAACCCCAAACGGTGGCAGGACGTCGAGGAGCTGCTCGCCGCGGGGATCACGGTGATCTCTACGGTCAACGTGCAACATTTGGAGAGCCTCAACGACGTCGTCACGGAGATCACCGGGGTCGAGCAGCAGGAGACGGTGCCGGATTCGTTTGTTCGTCAGGCGTCGCAGATTGAACTCGTCGACATCGCTCCAGAGGCGCTTCGCCGAAGACTCGCCCACGGCAACGTCTATGCACCGGAGAAGGTCGACGCGGCGTTGTCCAACTATTTCCGCAGCGGAAACCTCACCGCACTAAGGGAATTGGCACTGCTGTGGGTGGCCGACCAGGTGGACGCAGCACTGGCGAAGTACCGCGCAGACGAGAAGATCACCGCCACCTGGGAAGCCCGCGAGCGGGTGGTGGTGGCCGTCACCGGCGGCCCGGAATCGGAGACGCTGGTACGGCGGGCCTCGCGGATCGCCTCGAAGTCCAGCGCCGAGTTGCTGGCGCTTCATGTGCTGGCCGGCGACGGACATTCGGCCGTGCCCACTGCGCGGATGGGAAAGATTCGTGAGCTGGCGGCCAGTCTCGGTGCCTCACTGCACGTCGTCGTCGGCGACGACGTGCCGACGGCGCTGTTGGACTTCGCCCGGGAAGTCAACGCCACCCAGTTGGTGATCGGGACGTCGCGGCGGTCCCGCTGGGCGCGCTTGTTCGACGAGGGCATCGGCGCAGTGGTGGTGCGGCGGTCCGGCAAGATCGATGTACACATCGTGACTCATGAAGAGTCCAAGCAAGGTTTCCGATTCGCACCGATTTCACCGCGGCAGCGGCGGGTGCTGCCGTGGCTGGCGGCGGTGCTCGTGCCGTCCGCGGTCTGCGCGATCACCGCGACATGGCTGGATCCGGTGCTGCGCCTCGGTGGCGAGAGTGCGCTGTTCTTCGTCAGCGTGCTGGCGGTGGCCCTGCTCGGCGGCGTTGCCCCAGCAATACTTTCGGCGCTGATATCCGGTCTGCTGCTCAACTACTACCTGATCGATCCCCGGCACAGTTTCACCATCGCCGAGACCGATTCGGCGGTCACCGAGGTCGTGCTGCTGTTGGTTGCGGTCGCGGTGTCGGTGCTCGTGGATCGCGCCGCCGAACGCGCCAGGGAGGCCGGCCGTGCCTCCCAGGAGGCGGAGTTGCTGGCTCTGTTCGCCGGGTCGGTGTTGCGGGGTGCCGACCTTGAGACGTTGCTGGAACGCGTCCGGGAGACCTATGCGCTGCAGGCGGTGAGCATCCTGCGGATACCCACGCTCGACGGCCGGCCGGCCGGCCCGACGGTGATTGCCGCCGCGGGCAATGACCCGGGTATGACTGTCGACTCCGCGGACACCGCCATCGACGTCGGCGACGACGAATTCTGGATGCTGATCGGGGGCAGACAGCTGGCGGCGCGCGATCGACGCGTGCTGTCCGCGGTGGCCAAGCAGGCGGCCGGATTGGTCAGGCAACGTGAGTTGACCGACGAGGCGAGTCGATCCGAGGCCGTCATGCGAGCCGATGAGCTGCGCCGCTCTCTGCTTTCAGCGGTCAGCCATGATCTGCGTACACCGCTGGCCGGCGCCAAGGCCGCGGTGTCGAGTCTGCGTGCCGAAGACGTCGGGTTCTCCCCGGAGGACACCCGCGAACTCCTTGCCACCGTGGAGGAGTCGATCGACCAACTCACCGCTCTGGTCGGCAACCTCCTCGACTCATCCCGGTTGGCCACCGGAGTGGTACACCCCGAGTTGGGCCACGTGTACCTGGAGGAAGCCGTGGAACGGGCCCTGGCCAGCATCGGCCGGGGCGCTACCGGCTTCTTCCGTTCGGGTATCGACCGGGTCGGAGTCGATGTCGGTGACTCGGTGGTGCTGGCCGACGCCGGATTGCTGGAACGCGTGCTGGCCAATCTCCTGGACAACGCGTTGCGCTATGCCCCCGATGGTCCGATCCGGGTCAGTGCGTGTCAGGTCGGTGATCGGGTTCTGATCAATGTCGCCGATCAGGGGTGCGGCCTACCGCCGGGAGGGGAGCGCCTGTTCGAGCCTTTCCAGCGGATCGGCGATCAGAACAACACCACCGGTATAGGTCTGGGCCTGTCGGTCGCGCGGGGGTTCGTCGAGTCGATGGGCGGAACGATCTCGGCCACCGAGACTCCGGGCGGCGGCCTCACCATGGTGGTGGATCTGGCCGCGCCCCCGGCGACGTGACTCAAGCGGGATGCCGGCTCTTCCAGACGACCTTGTCGACGCCAGCGGCGTCGCGGTAGACGACGCTGTCCGGCGCGGTGCCGTTCTTGACGTCGAAGTACAGTCGTCCGCTGGTCTCGCTGCCCGCGGCGATCGGCCCGTTGGGCAGGCCGTCGACCTCATTGCCCTTCATCACCGCGAACGTTGAACTGTTGACGGCACGCGCATTGAAGTTGGCGATGTTTGGAGTGGGCGAACCGCTTACTGCCTCGGCGGTCACATCCGAGTACCAGATGCCGTCGTTGTGCCCGCTGGGTTGCAGGTCCGAGACGGTGTAGTCGATGGCCCCACCGGGGCTCTGAATCTCTTGGGTTTGCCCGAATCCGACCACCTGTGGGTCCGCAGAGGCGGGCGCCACCGCCAGCATTCCGGCCGTCGTGAGGCCGGCTCCGACTACTGCCGTCTTCTTCGCAATCTGAGAGAACATCACAGTAAAGCTCCTTCCGCTAGGTCCCTCAGGCATATCCGCGCCGGCGGATTTCAAAACCTCAAAGATTCACACTTCGAATCGGTAGCCCATCCCGGCCTCGGTGAGCAGGTGTTTGGGGTTCGAGGGATCGTTTTCGAGTTTGCGGCGCAACTGCGCCAGATAGACCCGAAGGTATTGGGTTTCCTTTGCGTATGCCGGGCCCCATACCTGCGTGAGCAACTCGTCGCGGCCGACCAGCTTCCCCCGGTTTCGGACCAGCATCTCCAACATGCCCCACTCGGTGGGAGTCAGGTGGACTTCACCGCCGTCCTTGGTGACCTTCTTGGCCGCCAGATCCACGGTGAACGAAGCGGTTTCCACTATTGGCTGGTCGATTTCCGCGGTTGCGGCGTTGCGTCGTGCGGCGGCGCGCAACCGTGCCAGGAACTCGTCCATGCCGAACGGCTTGGTCACATAGTCGTCGGCACCGGCGTCGAGCGCCTCCACCTTGTCGGCCGAGTCGGTGCGGGCGGACAGCACGATCACCGGGACCGTCAGCCAGCCGCGCAGCCCGGCCAGCACCTCGATGCCGGAGATGTCGGGCAGCCCCAGATCGAGGATCACCACATCGGGACGCTGCTCGGCAGCGGCGCGCAGGGCGCCGGCTCCGGTCGCCGCGGTGACGACTTCGTAGCCGCGCACCGAGAGGTTGATCTTCAGCGCGCGCAGGATCTGCGGCTCGTCGTCGACTACCAGGACTCGTGTGCTCATCAGATGTCTCCCGCCGGTGCGGCCAGGTCCACCACCATGGTCAACCCGCCTCCCGGTGTCTCGGTCGCTGATATGGTGCCGCCCATCGCCTCGGTGAATCCTCGTGCCACCGAAAGCCCGAGGCCGACGCCGCTGGTGTTGTCGCGGTCGCCGAGGCGCTGGAACGGGTCGAACACGTGCGCCTCGCCGCCACGGGGCAACCCGCGGCCGTCGTCGGCGACGTTGATCAGGACCCGGTCGCCGACTCGGCCGGCCGTCACCCGCACCATGCTGTCTGGGGCGTAGCGCAACGCGTTGTCGATCACGTTGGCCAGCACGCGTTCCAGCAACCCGACATCGGCCATCGCCACCGTCGGGCCCACTTCGACCTTCACCTGGTCGAGCCCGCGACCGTGGCCGAAGGTGTTGCTGCGCTTACCGATTCCAATCAAGGCGCGCTGCACCACCTCCTCCAGATACACCTTGGTCAACTCCGGCCGGATCACACCCGCGGCCAGCCGCGAGGAATCGAGCAGATTGCCCACCAGGCCGGTGAGTTGATCGACCGATTCTTCCACGGTGGCAAGCAGTTCGGCGGTGTCGTCGGGGGAGAAGTCCACATCGTCGGCGCGCAGACTCGACACTGCCGCCTTGGCTGCCGCCAGCGGGGTGCGCAGGTCGTGGCTGACCGCCGACAACAGCGAACGGCGCAGCTCGTCGGTCCGCATCACCGCGTCGGCCCGGCCGGCCTCGGCGGCCAGTTCCTCCTGGCGTACCAGTCCGGCGGCTTGCCGGGCCACCACCGACAGCACCCGGCGGTCACGGGAGGCCAACTGCCGGCCGACCATCAGCATCCAGAATTCGTCGTCGCCGACATCGATCGAGGTGTCCGCGAGATCTACTGTGGTGCAGGGATTATCACCGACCGAGGCGACGACTTCAGGCGCCGCGGTGCTGTTCGGGACGCGGACCAGGCTCACCGCCCGCTGCGCGTAGGTTTCGCGCACCCGCTCCAGCAGAGTGTCCAGGTCCGCGCCGCGCAGCACCGAACCGGCGAACAGCGTCATCAACTCTGCTTCGCGGGACGCGCGACCGGCTTCCCGAGCTCGTTTGGCCGCGCCGTCGACCAGGGCCGCCACCGCGACGGCCACCAACAGCAGGACGACTTCGGTCACGGCCACGTCGTGTTCGGCGATGGTGAAGTCGCGCCGCGGAGCGAGCACGAAGTAGTTCAGCAACACCCCGGACAGCAACGCCGAGAGCACGGCCGGAGCGATACCGCCGAGCAGGGCCACCACCAGCACACCCACGAAGAACAGCGCGCTCTGACCGGCGTCGAAGTAGCGGTCCAACCAGCTCACCATGATCACGCACATCAGGCACGGCACGATGATGGCGGCCAGCCAGGAAGCCGCACGTCGTTCGCGCGGCGAGATCGAGATTCCCCGGAAACTCGGCTTGGCGTCCTCGTAGGTGACGATGTGGACGTCGATGTCGCCGGACTGCTGTACCACCGCGGCACCGACACCCTCGTCGAGGATGCGGGCCCAGCGGGAGCGGCGCGACGTACCGATCACCAACTGGGTGGCGTTGACGTCACGCGAGAAGTCCAGCAGCGCGGTCGGCACGTCGTCACCGATGACGGTGTGCAGCGAAGCGCCCAAGCTGATCGCCAGTTGGCGGATCTTGCCGACCCGGGGTGCCGGCGCACCGGAGAGCCCGTCACCGCCCAGGACGTGCAGCACCAACAGGTCACCGCCGGCCTTGGACGCGATCCGCGAGGCCCGCCGGATGAGCGTCTCGGACTCCGGGCCGCCGGTCACCGCGGCGACGATGCGTTCTCGTGCCTCCCAGGTCTCGGTGATCTTCTTGTCGGCACGGTAGCGGGTGAGTGTCGCGTCAACCTGGCCGGCCAGCCACAGCAGCGCCAATTCCCGCAGCGCAGTCAGCGTTTCGCCACGGAAATAGTTGGACAGCGCCGCGTCGACCTTCTCTGGCGGATAGACGTTTCCGTGGGACAGCCTGCGGCGCAAAGCCTCTGGTGCGACGTCGATGAGTTCGATCTGCGTCGCGTGGCGCACGACCGCGTCGGGGACGGTGTCGTGCTGGGTGGTCCCGGTGATCTTGGCGACGACGTCGCTCAGACTCTCCAGCTGCTCCACGTTGACGGTGGAGATCACCGTGATCCCGGCGGCAAGCAATTCCTCGATGTCCTGCCAGCGTTTGGGATTACGGCTGCCCGCGGGGTTGGTGTGGGCGAGATCGTCGATCAGGACCACTTCCGGGTGGCGGGTCAGTACCGCGTCGACATCGAGCTCCCCACCGGGCTCGCCGACGATCTCGATGCCAGACAACAGCTCCGCGGTCTTGTCGCGGCCGTGGGTCTCGACCGCGGCCGCAACGACATCGGTGCCGCGGTCGGTGCGGCGGTGCGCTTCACCGAGCATCGCGTAGGTCTTGCCGACCCCGGGCGAGGCTCCGAGGTAGATGCGCAGTTCTCCGCGCCCGCCGCGCTGGTTCACCAGACTCACCAGACCATCATCGCGGCAACCGAGGGCATCAGCCAGCGACGACAGGCCGCACCATCACGGTGGGTTTGAACCCGTAGCGCGGGTCGCCGAGACCTCGGCCGCTGCGCCCGGCGGCCGCCCCGGCGGCACCGATTCCAGCGGGAACCGCCGACACGGACTGTCCTTCCTCGACCGACCCCGGGATCCACTCGGAGGTGATCAACGGCGCCGTACCGGTCTCGCCGGGCAGCGCCCCCGGCCAGGTCGACGGCACCGAGAGTCCACCGACCGGCGCGGCTTGGGCCATGCCGGCCAGGACCGGTGCGCGACCGGCGGGTGCCGGGCCGGTGACCGCCGCGCCGCCCGGGGCGGCATCGACCGAGTCCATCAGCATCACCCCGGCGGCACCCCCCACGCCGGGGTTGGCGATGGCGATGGCGCTGGCGATGCCCGCGAACAGATGCCAGGACCCGGCGGTCACCCCGTAGGTGCTGTAGGTCTGAATTGCGTTCCAGATACCGATGTTCTGCGTCGAGTTGATGAAATTCGACAGGAAGTCACCGGCCTGGGTGGGCGAGGCTGCGGCGCTCAACGGCGACGACATGGTCTGCAGGGCGTTGGGCAGCCCGGAGACCAACTGGTTCAACCCGGACTGGGTGCTGCCGGCCGTTGCCTGGCCGACCGCGGCCGCCTGACCCGCCGTGCCGACTGGGTTGGTGATCGGATTGGGAGAGGACAGTGGCTGCAGCGTCCCGGCGCTCGCCGAGGAGGCGGCATAGCCGTACATGGCGATGGCGTCTTGTGCCCACATCTCGGCGTAGAGCGCTTCGGTGGCGGCGATCGCCGCGGTATTGACGCCCAGGATGTTCGACGCGACCAGTGCGGCCAGCTGCGCCCGGTTGGCGGCGATCGCCGGGGGCGGCACCATCATCGCGAACGTCGCCTCGAACGCGGCGGCCGAGGCCATGGCCTGGGTGGCTGCGTACTCGGCGGCGGCCGCGGTGGTGTTGAGCCAGTTCACGTACGGCGTCACCGCTGCGGCCATCGACGCCGAGGCCGGTCCCTGCCACTCCTCGCCGGTCAGTGCCGAGATCGCCGATTGGTAGGACGTCGCGGTTGTCGAAAGTTCCGCGCCGAGACTGTTCCACGCCGCAGCGGCCGCCATCATCGGTGCCGCACCGGCACCGGCGTACATGCGACCGGAGTTGATTTCCGGGGGTAAGGCGCCAAAATCCATGTTCGTCAGTTCCGATCGCTGGTAGTCGAGGTGTCTGCCGTCAGCCCACCGGTGGGCGCGGCATCACCTTCGGTTTGATGCCGTATCGCAGCCGGCCGCGGCTGCCCTGCTCGCTTGAGGATCCGGGCATCGCAGCGGGAACCGCGCCCATCGAGGCGCCCCGTGCGGCGGCGGCCGTACCGGTACCGGACAACGAAGCCGGTGTGGCCTGAGCCGGTGCTGCCTGCGCCGGGGCGGTCTGGCCGGCCCAGTTCGGTGGCACCGGCGCACCGGGGGCCGGTGCCGCCGCCTGGCCCGTGCCCATCGGCACCGGCGCGCCTGCTGCCGCGCTCGCAGGGGTGGCCTCGCTGGCGAGATTTGCGGAAGGAAAGGCCACGGTTTCGGGTGCGACGTGGTGCACCACTCCCGACGGGGCGGTGATGTAGCCCTTGCCCAACCCGGTGAACTCCGAGGCGGCCGAGCCGATGGTGCCACCCTGCATGGCGGCCAAGATGGCGCTGTTGCTGGCGATTCCGCCCAGCCCGTAGGTCGGGTCGGCGGCCGACGTCCCGGTGAGTGCGCCCAGCAGGCCCCCGGCCGCCGACGAGTCGGCGGCGGCTGAGTTGGCGGTCTCGGTGCTGCCGTAGGAGTCCGCGCTGGTGCGCAGGGTGTTGACGAATATCTCCTGAATCACCGCAGCCTGGGCGCTGATCTGCTGGTACAGCTGACCGTAGGCGGAGAACTGGGTCGCCTGCAGGAGCGAGACCTCGTCGGCGCCCGCCGGTGCGATACCCGTGGTGGGTGCGGCTGCCGCGGCGCTCTGCGCGGTCATCGTCGAACCGATCGCTTGCAGGTTGGTGGCGGTCGCCGCCATCGCCTCGGGATGGGTGGTCACGAAGGACATGACGACTCCTGGTGGGATACGAGCCGGCCCCCAGCTGGGCTCGGTCACGGACTCCACTGTTTCCGCCCGACTACTTGAGGTGATCGGTCGTTAACGAGTTCTTTATGGGCTTTCTGGGATTTTTGACGGTTTGCTTTCAGCCGTCGGGTGCTCGCGGTGCTGTAGACAGAAAAAACCGGCGCAGCCCCCTCCGCTGCGCCGGTCTTTTGCTTGTTGGCCGGGCCGGATCAGGCCCAGCTGGAGCCGACGGAGGCGTCGGTGTTGGCCATGTTGTTGCCGGCGGTCTGCACCTTCTGACCATGAGCATTGGCCTGCTCGTAGATCACCGCGAAGTTGCGACCCAACTGGGACACAAACTCCTGGCACGCCACCGAACCCGAACCACCCCAGAAATCACCGGCAGCCAGCACATCGTGCACGATCGCCTGGTGCTCAGCCTCCAACGAGGCAGCCTGGGCGCGGATCAAGGCGCCGTGAGCGTTGACATCACCGAACTGGTAGTTAATCGACATAGCTCGACTTCCCCTTCTGCTAGCTGCCGGACAGGATCTGCTGCGACGCAGCTTCCTGGCTCTCGTAGTGGTTCGCGTCGCGGATCAGACCATCGCGCACCCCGTGCAGCATCGTCACGATGTTGCGAAACGCGGTCTGCATCTGACCCATGGTGTCCATCGAGGTCCGCTCGGCCAGACCACCCCAGCCCGCACCGGAGATATTGGTCGACGACGCCCACATGCGTCGGGCCTCGTCTTCCACGGTTTGGGCATGCACATCGAAACGGCCCGCCATCGCACGCATCGCGTCCGGGTCGGTCATGAAACGTGTTGCCATTTTGTGTCTCCTCTTCTGCGGTTCCGTTTGTGCGGTAAGGGTTTATCCGGCGACTACCGGCCGGGCCATGACGGTCGGTTTGAAGCCGTAGCGCGGGGTACCCAGACCGAAGCCGCCCCGTTCCGCACCCATCGGCATCCCGCCGGGCATGGCCGCCATCGACTGGACCTCTTCGGGGGCGGCTGTCCAGCTGTTGGCCTGCAAGGCGCTGGCTGTCTCGACGGCATCGGCGGCGGGAGCGGCCGCGGCCCAGGTCGTCGGCGCGGACAGCTCACCGACCAGGGTGGCCTGACCCACGCCGGCCGTCACTGTCGGGGCGCTCGCGGCGAACGCCGATGCGCCGCCCAGCGCCCCCAAGCTGCTCAGCGGACCACCCGGGGCCAGCAGGGCACCGATCCCGGCACCCGCCGCACCACCGCCGAGGGCGTTGAAACCACCACCGGAGAAGAACGTGGTCATGGTCGGAATCAAACTGGCCGGGGTGAACGCCGCCGAGGTTCCGGTGAAGCTCATCAGGCCGTTGAGCGGGTAGGTCGTCAGGGACACAACACCATTGATCGACGCGTTCCGGCCGATGGCTTCGAGCAGTCCGGCCCACGTGGGCGGGGGCAGTCCGGCGTCGGCAGTACCGGGTGTGGTCAGCGTCTGCAGCGTGTTCGGCAGCGCCGAAATCGCCTGCGCCGTCTGCGCGGTGTTGCCGGCGGCGGTGCCGTTGGCCTGACTGACCGCAGCGGCCTGGTTGGCCGTCCCGTCGGGATTCGTGGTCTGGTTGGGCTCGTTGAACGGCGTGACCTTGGTGGCCTCCGCGGAGGACGCGGCGTAGCTGTACATGACGTTGGTGGCTTGTGCCCACATCTGGAAGTACTGTGCGTCGCTGGCCATGATCGCGGCCGAGTTCTGGCCGACGACGTTGGTGGCCACCAGTTGCTTCTGCTGGGCGCGATTGGCGGCGATCGCTGCCGGGGGAGGGGTGGCGGCGTGGGCGGCCTCGAACGCCGCGGCTGCGGCGGTGGCTCGGGTGGCTGCTTCCTCGGCTTTGGCTGCCGTGTCGGCCATCCACGCCAGATACGGCTTGGTGGCGGCGGTCATCGATGCCGATGCCGGGCCCATCCACTGTTCGTCGACGAGCTGGGTGATCGTCGTTTCACACGATGTCAAAGCCGAGGAGATCTCCGAGGCCAGTCCGCGCCAGGCGGAGGCGACGGTCATCATCGGAGTGGAGCCGGGACCGGAGTACAGGCGCCCGGAGTTGATCTCCGGCGACAGCATTGAGTAGTCGATCATCGTTGCTCCTAGACCACCATCGGTTTGGGCATGAATTTGGGCCGGAACCCGTAGCGCGGAGTGCCGTAGTTCATGCCTTGTCGCCCGACGCCGGTCGGTACCGGGGGTGGCATGGAGGCCATGTTGTTGTGGGTCTCTGAGGGGACCGCCCAACCGCCGGGCCCGCTGGTCAGCGCCGCGGAGGCAGGCGTGGCCGCCGCCCAACCGCCCGGAGCCGAGAACGACGTCCCGACCAGCGAGGCCTTACCCATGGTGGCGGTGACGGCCGGAGTGACCGCACTGACCCCGAATGCGCTGCTGACACCGCTCGAAATGCCACCACCGAGCGCGCCGAGGGCGCCGAGGGCACCACCGGGGGTCAAAGCGGCCCCCAGACCACTGCCGAGCGCGCTGCCGGTGGCGGCGTTGAAGCCACCGCCGCTCATGAAACCGATGAGGCTTGGCAGCAGCGCGGACGGAATGAAGGCCGCGCCGGTACCGGCGGTGTTGAACAGGCTGTACAGCGGGGTGCCGAACATGTATGCCCAGCCGTTCACCGAGTCGTTGAAGAGGAACTCGATGATCGGCTCCATCCAGTCGGTTGATGCTGCTGCCGGCGACGCCATGCTCTGCAGGGCGTTCGGCAGCGCCGAGATCATCTGCGCCGTCTGCGCGGTGCTGTTAGCGGTGCTGCTGCCACCGGCCTGGGTGACCGCGGCCCCCTGGTTGGCCAGCCCGGCCGAGTTGGTGTTCTGGGCCGGTTCCTTGAACGGGGTGACCTGCGACGCGGCGGCCGAACCGCTCGCGTAGCCGTACATGGCCGCGGCGTCCTGCGCCCACATCTGCGCGTAGTGGGCTTCGAGGGCCGCGATGGCCGGGGTGTTGAGGCCGAGGATGTTCGTCGCCACCAGCGCCGCCTGCTGCACGCGGTTGGTAGTGACCGCAGCCGGGGGCACCGTGGCCGCCCGCGCCGTCTCGAATGCGGCGGCGGCGGAAGTGGCCTGGACGGCGGCCTGTTCGGCCACTGCGGCGGTGGTGTTCATCCAGGCGATGTAGGGGGCCGCAGCTGTGGCCATCGATGTCGATGCCGGACCGAGCCAGTCGTCGCCGGACAGCTCGGAGATCACCGTCTCGTAGGCGTGGGCGGCCGACGACAGCTCGGCGGCCAGTCCGCGCCAAGCCGCGGCGGCCGTCATCATCGGCGTCGAACCTGGTCCGGTGTACATGCGCCCGGAGTTGATCTCGGGGGGCAGGGCTCCGTAATCCCACATGATGTCCGCCTAACCCGCCGCCGCCGCGTTGGCCGCCTCGGTGGCCGCGTACGACTCGGAGCTGCCTTTGAGCGTGGCCACGAACATCTCGTGAATGGCCGCAGCCTGCGCGGCCACGGTCTGGTAGAGGCTGGCGTGTGCGGCGAACTGCGCGGCGGTCAGTGCCGAGACTTCGTCGGCGGCCGCGGGAGCTACCCCGGTGGTCGGGGCTGACGCCGCAGCGCTCTGGGCGTTGAGCGCCGCGCCGATGGCCTGCAGGTTGCCGGCCGCGGCCGCCAGCGCCTCGGGCTGGGTGGTCACGAAGGACATGGGATTCTCCTTACAAGCCAGGTGACGAATTGGCTTCTGGCACCACACTTGCGTACGACTGGGTGATTGTGAAAGCTCGTTAACCGCTTCTTAACCGCGGTGTTGGAACTCTTTACATGCGCCCCGGCCGTGGTGTGTCTGCGGTGTGTGGGGCGTCACGAGTTCGGCGTCTCGGAGGCCGAACGAGGGCCGGGACGCAAAAGCCGTGCGTGGCGGTATTCGGGTGTTCGCCGAACGGTTTTCGCGTTGCAGTGAAAGTGGTCCAGCCCACACCGGCGCGCTGGGCGTCGGCGCGGTCATTTCGGCCCAGCCCGGATAACTGTCAAATGTGTTGATGGACAACATATTTAGTCCGTGTCAACCCGACTCGCCAGCCGCTCACCCCGGGGCAGTGAGGGCTGCGTAACGCGGATTTAACATCTGGATTTGGCGGAGTAAACCGCGCGTAACACGCATTTAACGAACACTCAGCACACTACGAGCTATGAATCGGTCTCTGCTGCTGGCGGGCTTCGCGGCCATGGTCGGCCTGGCGGCCCCGGCGCAGGCAGAGCCGGTCGGCAGCGACGCAGCCTTTCTCACCCAGCTGTCCGGGGCCGGCTTGAGTCACCGGGGCTCAGACCAGGTGGCCATCTCGGCCGGTCACTCGGTGTGCCAGCTGATGGACGCCGGCCTCACCCCGATGGACACCGTGGTGGCGGTGCAGACCACCAACCCGGGTTTCTCGCTGCAGCGCGCCGCGGAATTCGCCCGGATCGCCGCGCAGAACTACTGCCCCGAGCACGCCTGATTTCTACCTCTTCTCGGAGTGCCGGTAGGGCGCTGGCGAGGCCGTCGCGTTAGATTCGCCGCGAGCCCCCATAGCCCAATTGGCAGAGGCAGCGGACTTAAAATCCGCACAGTGTCGGTTCGAGTCCGACTGGGGGCACGGCGTTCGCGAGCCTGTTGTCAGCGCGAAGAAGTGCGAGTGGTGAGCACGCTAACTACAGCCTCGCGGGGCACGGAGCGGCAGCGCCGCGACCCTTCTACTCGCCCACCGGAATTTTTGCAAGAGTCTGTGACGAGGTCTGTCGAATTCGCATGAAGCGAATTTCTGACGTCTTATTGAATTATTAATTGCGACTCAAATCACAAATTAGCTGGATATGACGTCCGGGCAGCACAACAACCCTAGCTAAGATTGCTGAACGAGCCCTGGTCCGCGGCGCGCGGCGCGGTACCCGGGTTCGCCGTGCGACCTCGCTCACAATAATTGCGACATTTTCGGGTTACCTGGAATTCACCGCTAAGATCGACCGAACGCCTCGCCTGGGTAGCCCGTCGTCACCTGACCGCACCAGCTCGCCTGCGAGGCATGCGTTGACGATACGAAGACGATACGAACAGTGATCGATGGGAGCGATGTGGACGACGTGGCGGCTACTGGACCGGCCAACCCTGGCGCCCGCATCGTCGACACCGTAGCGGTGAAACGCGGCCCGATCGGTGGCCTCGCCGTCAGCGCGGACGGCGCCCGGTTGATGACCACCAACTACGGCGACGACACCATCTCGATCATCGACACCGCCAGCGGCACCGTCGTGAGCACCGTGTTCCGCGCCGACGAGCCCTTCTCGATCGCCGCCGGACCCGCCGGTACCGCCCGGGCCTACGTCACCGCCTCGACCATGGCGCTGGATGCCGTGCTGGCGATCGACACCGACGCCGCCGAGATCATCGGGTGTTACCCGGTCGAGCTGGGCATCGGCCACCTGGTCGCCGACACGATGGGCCGGCGCGTCTACATCACCCGTACCGGCCCGGCCGGCGTCGAGGTGCTTGCGCTGGATGAGGCCATGCGCCCGTTGGGTGCGGTGACCGTCTCCGGCAGCCGGGTCGCCGACTCGGCGTGCCTGCGGATCAGCCCGGACGGCCAGCGACTGTATGCCGCCGTGCGTCATCCCTCCGGCGACGCCGTCACCGTGCTCGACCGCAACCTCAACGTCATCGACGTCATCAGGGTCGGCGTGACCATCATCGACGTCGCCGTCAGCCCGGACGGGTCGCTGCTGTTCGTGGCGACCTGTGGTTCCGACGGGCGCGGAACGGTGCACGTCGTCGATGCCCGCACCCACGCCACCGGCGCCGGCCTGGTCGTCGACGCCCAGCTGATCCAGCTGATCGTGAGCCGCGACGGCGACCGGGTCTACCTGGTGACCGCCGCCGGGATCGTGGCCATCTGCGCCCGCACCAGCGAGACTCTGGGCACCCTGAACGCGACCACCGCACCGTCGTGCGCGGTGGAGAGCCCCGACGGCAGCCGGCTCTACATCGCCGACTTCGACGGCGCGGTGACCGTCGCCTCACTGGCCGACCTGCCGGCACCGTCGGCGTCGCTGCACGAGCAGCTCGCCCTCGACGACGCCGTCAGCCGGATGCTGCTGCTCGAACCCGCGGTGTAATCCCCAGGCGCCGCCGCCGCGGTGCGGGCATGATCCAATACGGATTGTTGCCGGCACCGGGATGAGAAGGCGGAACGTCGATGCAGAGCACCATGCAGAACTGGCCGTTGACCATCGGCGCCATCCTGCGGTACGCCACCGAAGTCCACGGCGCCCGCACCGTGACAACCATGACCGACGACGGCTTTCGGGCCACCACCTACCGTGAGGTGGGTGCGCAGGCGGCACAGTTGGCCAACGCGCTGCGCCGCCTGGGCATCACCGGCGACGAGCGGGTGGCCACGTTCATGTGGAACAACACCGAGCATCTGATCGCCTACCTGGCGATCCCGTCGATGGGTGCGGTGCTGCACACCCTCAACATTCGGCTGTTCGCCGAGCAGATCGTGTTCGTCGCCAACGAGGCCGAGGACCGGGTGATCCTGGTCGACGCATCACTGATCGGCCTGCTGGCGCCGGTGCTGAGCCAGCTCGACACCGTGCACACCGTGATCGTGGTCGGCGACGGCGACATCGCGACGCTGGAGGAGTCCGGCAAGACGGTGCTGCGCTACGCCGACGTCCTGGCCGCCGAGTCCGACGAGTTCGACTGGCCGGTGCTTGACGAGAACTCCGCCGCCGCAATGTGTTACACCAGCGGAACCACCGGAAACCCCAAGGGCGTGGTGTACAGCCACCGGTCCAGCTACCTGCACACCATGGCCGGCTGCACCACCAACGGCATCGGCGTGGGATCGGGGGACTGCGTGCTGCCGATCGTGCCGATGTTCCACGCCAACGCGTGGGGCCTGCCGTACTCGGCGCTGATGGCCGGCGCGGACCTGGCCATGCCCGACCGGCATCTCAACGCACAGTCCTTGGTCGCCCTCATCGAGAAGCTACGACCGACGGTTGCCGGCGCGGTGCCGACGATCTGGAACGACGTCATGCACTATCTGGATCGCGAACCCGGCCATGATATTTCGTCACTGCGGAAGGTTGCCTGCGGCGGCTCGGCCGTCCCGGTGTCGCTGATGCGCGCCTTCGAGGACCGCTACGGCGTACTGGTGTGCCAACTGTGGGGCATGACCGAGACCTCCCCGCTGGCCACCATGGCCTGGCCGCCGCCGGGCACCTCGACCGAAGAGCACTGGGCCCTGCGCGGTACCCAGGGGCAGCCGGTCTGCGGTGTGCAGGCCCGCATCGTCGACGACGCGGACCAGGTGTTGCCCAACGACGGTGAGGCGGTCGGCGAGTTGGAGGTGCGCGGTCCGTGGATCACCGGCGCCTACTACCGCGGCGAAGACGAGTCCAAGTTCTCCTCGGGTTGGCTGCGCACCGGTGACGTGGGCAGCATCGACACCCGCGGCTTCATCACCCTGACCGACCGGGCCAAGGACGTGATCAAATCCGGCGGTGAGTGGATCTCCTCGGTGGAGCTGGAGAACGAGTTGATCGGCCACCCCGATGTGCTCGAGGCCGCCGTGGTCGGGGTTCCCGACGAGCGCTGGGATGAACGACCGCTGGCCGTGGTGGTGGTTCGGTCCGACGCCTCCGTCACCGGCGGTGCACTGCGAACATTCCTGTCCGACAAGGTCGCCCGCTGGTGGCTTCCGGAGCGCTGGACCTTCGTCGATGCGATCCCGCGTACCAGCGTCGGAAAATACGACAAGAAGGCCATCCGGGCCCGGTACGCGGAGGGGAATTACCACGTGAGCGAGGTCCACAACTGATGCCCCTGCGTGTCATCCAATGGGCGACCGGGGGAGTCGGGGTCGCCGCGATCAAGGGCGTGCTCGAGCATCCCGACCTGGAGCTGGTCGGTTGTTGGGTTCACTCGAAGGCCAAGAGCGGCAAGGACGTCGGAGAGATCATCGGCACCGACGCGGTGGGCGTCACGGCCACGGACAGTGTCGAGGAGATCGTGGCGTTGGATGCCGACGCGGTGATCTACGCCCCGCTGATGGGCAACGCCGATGAGGTGGCCGCCCTGTTGCGCTCAGGCAAGAACGTCGTGACCCCGGTCGGCTGGGTCTATCCCAGCGAACGGGCGGCAGCGCCGCTGGAAGCGGCGGCCAAGGCCGGCAATGCGACACTGCACGGTGCCGGCATCGCACCCGGTGCCGTCAGCGAGTTGTTCCCGCTGCTGCTGTCTGTGATGTCGACCGGCGTCACATTCGTTCGCTGCGAAGAGTTCTCCGACCTGCGCACCTACGGTGCACCCGACGTGCTGCGCCACGTGATGGGTTTCGGCGGCACGCCGGAAGACGCATTGACCGGACCGATGCAGAAGATGCTCAACAGCGGCTTCATCCAGGCGGCTCGACTGTGCGTGGACCGGCTGGGATTCGCTGCCGACGAGCAGATCCGCCCGTCGCAGGAGGTGGCGGTGGCCACCGCGCCGATCGACTCCCCGATCGGCGTCATCGAGCCGGGCCAGGTCGCAGCCCGCCGCTTCCACTGGGAGGCGATGGTCGGTGACACTCCGGTTGTGCGGATCACGGTGAACTGGCTGATGGGCGAGGAAAACCTCGACCCGCCTTGGTCTTTCGGGTCGGCGCGGGAACGCTACGAGATGGAGGTGCGCGGCAACCCCGACACCTTCGTCACCGTCAAAGGCTGGCAGCCCGAGACCGTCGAGGCCGGCCTGATCAGCAACCCGGGCATCGTGGCGACCGCCGCGCACTGCGTCAACGCCGTCCCGGCCACCTGTGCTGCCCCGCCCGGTATCGCGAGTTTCTTCGACCTGCCACTCATCACCGGCCGGGCCGCCCCGCACCTGGCGCGCTGAGGGCTACCCTCGAACAGATGGCCCTGGTTGTCGAAGAGTCCCGCACGGTACCCGCGACCGCCGACGGCGCGTTCGCGGGAACATTGCCGTTACCGCTGCCACATCTTTTTCGCCGCTGGTACGGGCCGATCCCGCCGATCAAAGAGGTCCGTGACCAGGCCGGTGATTGGGAGTCCGTCGGACAGACCCGGACCGTGCTGCTGGCCGGCGGCGGCAGCATGCGGGAGGAGTTGACCGAGGTCGATCGGCCCCGGGCGTTCGGCTACCGGCTCACTGACATCACCGGCCCGCTGGCAGCGCTGGCGGGTCACGTCGAAGGCCGCTGGCAGTTCACGCCCACCGGTACCGGCACCACGATCACCTGGAGCTGGGTGATCCACCCGCGCTCCATTGTGGCCGCGCCAGTCATGCCGATACTCGGCTGGCTGTGGAAGGGCTACGCTCGCCGGGCGTTGGCTCAATTGGCCGACCTGCTGGAGAACTGACGCCGGTATGTGCCGACTCTTCGGGCTGCACGCCGGGACCGATGTCGTCACCGCCACCTTCTGGCTGCTTGACGCGCCGGACAACCTCGCCAAACAGAGCCGGCGCAACCCCGATGGCACCGGGCTGGGGGTGTTCGACCGCGACGGCAATCCGCAGCTGCACAAACAGCCGATCGCGGCCTGGCATGACACCGAATTCGCCACCGAAGCACACGAATTGACCGGCACCACGTTCATCGCCCACGTGCGTTACGCCACCACCGGCGCCCGGGATGTCGTCAACACCCACCCGTTCCTTCAGGACAACCGGATCTTCGCGCACAACGGGGTGCTGCGCGGCCTCGACGTCATCGATGCCCGGATCGCCGAGCTCGGATCCACTGATCTGGTTGCGGGACAAACGGATTCCGAGCGAGCCTTCGCACTGATCACCGCCGCGATCCGGGAGTGCGACGGTGACGTGGGAGCGGGGCTGCGCGACGCCGTCGGCTGGCTGGCGGCCAACGTGCCGATCTATGCGCTCAACATCCTGCTGAGCACCGCCACCGACATGTGGGCGCTGCGCTATCCCGAAACCCACGAGCTGTACGTGCTGGACCGCCGCGACGGGGTGGCACCCGTCGGCTTGGATCTGTCCACCCGGCGGATCCGGGCGCACGCCGAGCAGCTGCACGGCCGCCCCGCGGTGGTGTTCGCCACCGAACCCATGGACGCCGACACGTGCTGGCGGCTGATCGCCCCGGGCGAACTGGTGCACGTCGACGCCGGGTTGACGATCACCACCGAACTGGCCTTCCCCGACCCACCGGCCCGCCAATTGCGCCGGGAGGAACTGACCGCTGTCGCCGAGGAGGCTCAACATCCATGGTTGTGACGTCCAAGCGCGCCCTGGTGCTGGCCGGCGGGGGAGTGGCCGGCATCGCGTGGGAGACCGGAGTGCTCCGCGGCATCGCCGACGAATCGCCGGCCACCGCGACGGCACTGCTGGCCTCAGATGTGCTGGTCGGCACCTCGGCCGGCTCGGCGGTCAGCGCACAGATCGGCAGTGGCACAGGCATCGACGAGTTGTATGCCCGCCAGGTAGGTGACAGCTCACCCGAGCTCGATCCCGGGGTGGGCGGCCCGGAGCTCGCCGAAATGTTCCTGGCCGCCATGACCAGACCGAATACCACTGCCGTGCAGAAGATGCAGCGCATCGGCGCGGTGGCGCTGGCCGCCGAGACGGTTCCGGTCGCGGTGCGACGCAAGGTGATCGAGCGCAGGCTCCCATCGCATCAGTGGCCGGATCGCTGCCTGCGGATCACCGCCATCGACATCGACACCGGTGTGCTGCGGGTCTTCGATCCGGACTCCGGCGTGGAACTCGTCGACGCGGTCGCGGCCAGCTGCGCCGTCCCGGGCGTCTGGCCGCCGGTGGTGATCGACGGCCGGCGCTATATGGACGGTGGGATGCGCAGCGCGATCAACCTCGACGTCGCCGACGACTGTGATGCGGCCGTGGTGCTGGTGCCGTCGGGGGAGGGTTCGCCGACGCCGTTCGGTCCGGGCGCGGCCGCCGAGATCGCGGCGTTCGAAGGTCGGGTCCACGCGGTGTTCGCCGACCGGGTCGCGGTGCGGGCGTTCGGCACCAACCCGCTGGACCCGGCGTGCCGGATCCCGTCGGCGCAGTCCGGACGCGAGCAGGGTCGCCGGAATGCCGCCGACATCGCCGAGTTTCTCGCGGGTTAACCGGGTTTCGCGTTGTCCAGGGCCCGTGCGGTGAGCTTACGGCCCACCTCGATCAACTCGGCGGCGCGATGGAAATCCAGGCTGCGGCAGGCGGTGCGCGGCACCTCGATGAGCACGTCCGGTGGATAGGCCGCCAGCTGATGGCGGGTCAGCGCCGACTGGGCGATGTCGATGGTGCGGTTCATCACCTCGAAGCTGCCCAGCTTGGGCGCGCCGGTGCCCTCGGTCGCGTCGTCGTCGCCGGGCTCTGATTCGGAACTGCTGAATCGGTCCAGGATCGCCCGTGCCGTCGGCCGGTCCAGCAGGGAGCGCGCTCCGCTGGTGTCCAGCAACGCCGACGTGCTACGCATCATCCGAGTCAGGCGCCGGGTCTGAACGCCCTCCTCGGGGTCGGGCGTCGGAACCGGGTCACCGCCGTTGAGGCTCACCGCAAGGGTCAGGTCGGCGTTGACGGCGCACAGCGGGGCCATCGGCAGGGGGTCGAGGATTCCGCCGTCGGCCAGCAGCCGCCCGTCGACGACATGCGGTGCGATCACCCCGGGGATGGCGATCGATGCGCGGATAGCGGTGTCGACCGGACCGCGTTGCAGCCACACCGACCGGCCGGCGATCAGATCCGTCGCGACGGCGGTGTAGGGGATCGGCAACCGCTCGATGTCGATGTCGCCCAGGATGTCGCGGACCACGTCGAGAATCTTCCCGGCCCGCAGTACGCCCGCCGAGGTGAACGACGGGTCCAACAGCCGCAGCACCGCGCCCTGGGTCAGCGACTTGGCCCACTCGGCGAACTCGTCGAGCCGCCCGGCCGCCTGCAGACCGCCGACGAGTGCGCCCATCGACGACCCGGATATTGCGGCGATCTCATAACCGCGCGCCCGAAGTTCGGTGATCACCCCGATGTGGGCGTATCCGCGCGCGCCGCCGCTACCCAACACCACCGAGACCCGCGGCGCAGATGAAGACGTCATGGCGTCCATTCTGCGGGTCGCGCCGATCCCGGTTTTTCGGTCACCATGATTGCAAACCTGAGTCGTGCCTAAATGACCAGGTCATGGTGCGCGATCCGGCCTGATACGTGACTGATTTCTCCGGACCCGGGTCTGGCTCGCCGCCGTCGCGCCCGCGTACCGTCGTCGACGTGAGCGAGCATGTGGGATTCCAAGGGTGTTGTTGCCGCAGCTGAGCGCTGCCGCCGACCCCTTTCCCGATCCATCTGTTCTGGAGTCTCACCATGACCATCGCTGATCCCATTGCATTGCGGCGCCCGGCCCACCGGTCGCGCTCGCTGAGCCTTCCTGACCTTCTGAAGACCACCGACCTGGCCGCCGAAGCGGTACTCGACGGCCGTTACGACCGTCTGCTGCCGGCTTCGGGGCTACCCGCCGACGGTCGCTGGTTCACCCGCCTGCACGGTGACGCGCGGCTCGACGTCTGGCTGATCAGCTGGGTGCCCGGGCACGCCACCGAACTGCACGACCACGGTGATTCGCGTGGCGCGCTGACCGTGTTGTCCGGATCGCTGGGCGAATTCCATTGGGACGGGCGGCAGTTGAACCAGCGTCGGCTCGAGGAGGGCGATCAGGCCGCCTTCTCCCGCGGCTGGGTGCACGACGTGGTCTGGGCGCCGACGTCGTCTTCTGGGGTGGCGGCTCCCACCCTGAGCGTGCACGCCTACTCGCCGCCGCTGGTCGAGATGTCCTACTACGACGTCACTTCGCAGAACACCCTGCGTCGCAACCGAACCGAGCTCACCGAACACCCGGAGGCATCATGACTGTACTGACCGCCAGTCGAATCGACGGGATGCTCGAAGCGGCACGGGCCCGGCTGCACCGGCTCGATGCCACCCAGGTGCCCGCGGCACTGCGCGACGGCGCGTACCTGGTCGACATCCGGCCGGCCGCCCAGCGGGCCCTGGAGGGCGAGGTGCCCGGCGCCCTGGTGATCGAACGCAACGTGTTGGAGTGGCGCTGCGACCCGACGAGCGAGGCCCGGTTGCCGCAGGCCGTCGACGACGACGTGCAGTGGGTGATCCTGTGCTCGCAGGGATACACCTCCAGCCTGGCCGCCGCCGCGCTGATCGACCTGGGGCTGCATCGCGCCACCGACGTGATCGGCGGCTACCAGGCTTTGGCTGCCGCCGGTGACCTGGTCGAGCCAGCGGGTTTGGGGCAGTTAGGCATTGGAGTGCAGCAGAGGGCGCAGTCGTTCGGTCTTCTCTGCAGTCCACGCCGCTGGATGTAATATCGCCGCCCACGCGTCGGCCACATCGGCGACGTAGTGGTGACCGTGGCCGTCGGGCACGTCGACGGCCACGGCCATGTCGGCCGAGACCTGTAGGAAGGTCACGATCGGCTTCCAATGCACCTGCGGCAGAACGTCATACCCGCGCGGCTCGGCCAGCCAGTCCGGTCTGTGGAACAACAGGTCCGGATTCCACCAGGCGATCGGATCGGAGGCGTGCTGCAGGTACACCACCCTGGGAGAATCCGGCGTGCCCCATGGCGTATCCGGGCGGGCCAGGTCGGAGGGGCGGGAGACGAACCGCACATTGCGGCCGTCGTCGTAGATCGGAAGCCACTGCGGGGAACCGGGATCGCGGTTGACGGTCAGGTCCTTCCAGATGGTGTTCTGGAACGTCGGTCCGGAGAACAATGCGCCGTCGGTGCGGGCCAGCACGTTGTTGAGGCTCATGAACGGCGCCTCGCCGCCGAAGGACCCCAGGCTCTCGCCGAACACCACCAGCTTGGGTCGCTTGGACTCCGGCAACGCACGCACCTGTTTGTCCACGGCTTCGAACAGCGACTGCCCGGCTTGGCGCGCGTTCTCCTTGTCCACCAAGAAAGAAAGCCAACTGGGCAGGAACGAATACTGCATGCTCACGATCGCGGTGTTGCCGTTGAACATGTACTCCAGAGCCGATGCCTCGGCTTCATTGATCCAGCCGGTGCCGGTGGTGGTGGCCACCGCGACGACGGCGCGGTTCAGCCCACCGCTGCGCACCAACTCGGCCGCGGCCAACTCGGCGGTCGCCTTGATCCCGTCGGCCGAATTAAGCCCGGCGTAGGCGCGGATCGGCTCGGTGGCTGGTGTGCGGTTGAAGTCGCTGAGTTGCTCGACGGTCGGCCCGCCGGCCACGAAGACCCGGCCCTGATGTCCCAGCGACTCCCAGGAGTCCAGCGATTCCGGTCCGCCGGAACGCAGTCGGGACGTCGGCGCCGCCCGGTCGGGGTCCATCTCGTTGTTCACGTTGGCGAACGTGTTGTTCAGCGTGCGCATGGTGAACTTCACCACCACACCGTTGAGCAGTGAGATCGTCAGCGCCACCAGCAATGTCAGCACCACCACCAGCGAGACACGTGGCGGGGCAACGCGGTTCAGCGGGCGCACCGACAGCCGCACCACCAGGCGGAACAGCTGGCCCAGTTCGACCAGCGCGAACAGGAACACCACCGCCAGCGCGGCGGCCAGCGGGAAGCAGGACCACGTCAGCTGCGGAACGCCCATCAGCGCTCTGACCTGCCACTGCCAGTCGTGGAAGCGGACGATCATCACCACGTGGATGATCAGGGCGACCGGAATCAGCACCGCCCAGGCCCACCACGGCGCCGGCGGCGTGGAGTCCTTGGACCGCATGTAGCGGACCACCCACACGGCGAGCACCCCGAGCCCGTAACCGATGGCGCCGGACGCGCCGCTGACCAGGCCCTGGAACAGCGGCCCGCGCGGCAGTAGCGACGGCGTCATCGATAACCAGATGAAGACCAGTCCGCCCGCAGTGCCGGTGAATGTGTAATGCCTTATCCACCAGGGCTTCTGGCTCGACACGACAGGCCTAGCGGTGGGTGAAGTTCGGTGGGCGCTTCTCGGTGAACGCGGCCATGCCCTCGGTCTGGTCCTCGGTGGCGAAGGCGGAGTGGAACAGCCGGCGCTCGTAGAGCAGGCCCTCGGCCAGGGTGGACTCGAAGGCCCGGTTGACGGCTTCCTTGGCCATCCGCGCCGCCGACAGGCTCATGCCCGCGATGGTGGCTGCAACCTTGCCGGCCTCGGCCAGCAGGTCATCGGCCGGCACCACCCGCGACACCAGACCGGAGCGTTCGGCTTCGGCGGCGTCGATGGTGCGCCCGGTCAGGATCAGATCCATCGCCTTGGCCTTGCCGATGGCCCGGGTCAGCCGCTGGGAACCGCCCATGCCGGGCAGCACACCGAGTTTGATCTCGGGCTGGCCGAACTTGGCGGTGTCGGCGGCGATCAGCAGGTCGCACATCATCGCCAGCTCGCAGCCGCCGCCGAGGGCGAACCCGGCCACCGCGGCGATGGTCGGGGTGCGTACCGCGGCCAGCTTCGACCAGGCGGCGAAGAAGTCGGCGGCGAACACCTGCGCGAAGGACAGGTCGGCCATCTCCTTGATGTCGGCGCCGGCGGCGAACGCCTTGGCGTTGCCAGTGATGATGATCGCGCCGATGCTGGGGTCGGCGTCGAGTTCGGCTGCGGCGGTGGTGACGTCGTTCATCACCTGGCTGTTGAGGGCGTTGAGCGCCTGGGGCCGGTTCAAGGTGATGATGCCGACGCGACCGTCGCGCTCGACCAGGATGGTTTCGTAGGTCTGCGATGTCATAGCTGCTCCTTAGAAGGTGAGGTCGGGCTCGGCTGGGGCGAAGTAGGTCTCGATGTCAGCGGCGGTCACGTCAGCCAGGGTGGCCGGCGACCAGGCCGGGTTACGGTCCTTGTCGACCAGCTGCGCGCGAATGCCCTCCACCAGGTCATGGCTGCGCAGCGAGGCGACCGACACCCGGAACTCCTGGACTAGAACCTCTTCCAGGGTGGCCAGCTTCGCTGCCCGGCGCACCGATTCCAAAGTCACCGCGCAGGCGACCGGGGAGCGGGTGCCGATGAGTTCGGCTGCGGCGTTGGCCTCGGGGCTGGCATGTCCGGCCAGCGCCGCCACGATCTGCGCGACACTGTCGTGGGCGTAGCACTCATCGATCCAGTCACGTTGGGCGGCAAGCGGACTCGGCGGTGCAGTGGTCGCGTGGGCGGCCAAGGCCTGAGGCACCCCGTCGGCGATGATCGCGTCGGTGAAGGCGGCCAGCGCGTCGTGGGCGACGAAGTGGTCGGCGAATCCCAACTCGATGGCATCCGGCCCGGAGAACGGGGCCCCGGTCAGTGCCGCGTGCAGGCCCAACCGGCCCGGCGCCCGTGACAGGAGATAGGTACCGCCGACGTCGGGAACGAAGCCGATCCCCACCTCGGGCATCGCCATCTTCGTGGTGTCGGTGACCACGCGGGTGTTGGCGTGCGCGCTCACCCCGACGCCACCGCCCATCACGATGCCGTCCATCAACGCCACATACGGCTTGGCGAACCGGCCGATCTGTGCGTTGAGCAGATATTCGTCGTACCAGAAGCGCCGCGCTTCGGCGCCGTCGGCTTTCGCGCTGTGGTAGATCGCGACCACGTCGCCGCCGGCGCACAGCCCGCGCTCGCCGGCCCCGGCCAGTATCACCGCGCTCACCGCCGGATCATCGGCCCAGGCTGTCAACGACGCGGTCATCGCGGTCACCATCGGGGTGTTCAGCGAGTTGATCGCCTTCGGACGGTTCAGGGTCAGCAGGCCGACCCCGTTTCGGACTTCCGTCAAGACCTCGTCAGATTCGCCAGTCACGCCTTCGCAATGTAGATACCTAGCCGCCGTTCATTGTGCGCGGGTATGGTTTGGCGGCAGAGCGGCCTGCAGTCCTTGGGAACTCCGGTGGGCCGCCGAGCGTTGATCAAGTGTTCGCAACCCTTCGCGTCACAGCACCTAAGAGAGGAACGGAACGGTGCGGGAAACCAGCAACCCGGTATTTCGTTCGCTGCCCAAGCAGGGCGGCTACGCACAGTTCGGCACCGGATTCGGAGCCGCCACAGCCCAGCAGCAGGTGCAGCAGGTGCATCAGGGCTACCCCGGTCTACAGAGTCCGGAAGCTTCCTACCAGCGGGTTGACAGCCGTCCGCTGACGATCGACGACGTCGTCACCAAGACCGGCATCACCCTGGGGGTGCTCAGCGTCGCCGCGGTTATCTCCTTCTTCATGGTGTCGGCCAATCAGGCGCTGGCCGGTCCGCTGACCTTCATCGGCGCATTCGGCGGCTTGGCCCTGGTGATGGTGGCCATGTTCACCCGTAGGCAGGACAGCAAGGCGCTGGTGCTCAGCTACGCGGCGCTGGAGGGCATGTTCCTCGGCGCCATCTCCTGGGTGCTGACCGCCTTCACCGTGGGAACCGGCAATGCCGGCTCGATGATCGGCCAGGCCGTGATGGGCACCCTCGGGGTGTTCGGCGGCATGCTCGTGGTCTACAAGACCGGCGCCATCCGCGTCACCCCGAAGTTCACCCGGATGCTGGTGGCCGGTATGTTCGGCGTGCTGGCCCTGATGATCGGCAACCTGGTGCTGTCGCTGTTCGGCGTCGGTGGCGGTGAGGGTCTGGGCCTGCGCAGCGGCGGCACGCTGTCGATCATTTTCTCGCTGGTCTGCATCGGCATCGCCGCGTTCAGCTTCCTGATCGACTTCGACGCCGCCGACCAGCTGATCCGGGCCGGCGCGCCGGAGAAGGCCGCCTGGGGTATCGCCCTGGGACTGACCGTGACCCTGGTCTGGCTGTACCTGGAGATCCTGCGGCTGCTCAGCTACTTCCAGAACGAGTGACCCGCTAGCTTCCCCGTTTTCCCCGTTGACTCTGCGCTGACCAGGCAACTTACTTGCACTTCCGCCTGGTACGCGCAGAGTCAACTGCTATGTCGGGGGGTGCAGGCAGCATGCCGTGGTCCGGCGTGTCCGGCGCGCCTGGGATGCCCTAAAACGACGTTGACTCTGCGCTGACCAGGCAGGTTACTCGCACATTTGCCTGGTGAGCGCAGAGTCAACGGGGAAAAACTTTAGGAGAGCCGCTCCACGACCATGGCCATGCCCTGGCCGCCGCCCACACACATGGTCTCCACGCCGAACTGCTTGTCATGGGTGGCCAGGTTGTTGAGCAGGGTGGCGGTGATCCGGGCGCCGGTCATACCGAACGGGTGGCCCAGCGCGATCGCCCCACCGGAGACGTTCAGCTTGTCCTCGTCGATACCGAGCTCGCGCGCGGAGCCCAGCACCTGCACCGCGAAGGCCTCGTTGATCTCGAACAGGTCGATGTCGGAGACCGACATCTTGGCGTTCGCCAGTGCCTTCTTGACGGCCTCGATCGGGCCCAGGCCCATGATCTCCGGCGACAGGCCCGACACCCCGGTGGACACGATCCGCGCCAGCGGCTTGAGGCCCAGCTGCTTGGCCTTGGTGTCGCTGGTGATGATGACCGCGGCCGCGCCGTCGTTCAGCGGGCAGGCGTTGCCGGCGGTGATCGTGCCGTTGGGACGGAACACCGGCTTGAGCTGGCTGATCTTCTCGTAGGTGGTGCCGGCGCGCGGGCCGTCGTCGGTGCTCACCACGGTGCCGTCGGGCAGCGTGACCGGGGAGATCTCGCGGGCGAAGAAGCCGCTGTTGATGGCCTCCTCGGCGCGGTTCTGGCTGCGCACACCCCAGTGGTCCTGGTCCTCGCGGCTGATCCCGGTGTGCAGCACCACGTTCTCGGCGGTCTGGCCCATGGCGATGTAGACGTCGGGCAGCAGGTCGTCGGCGCGCGGGTCGTGCCATTCTTCTGCACCGGCCGCGGCGGCCTCGGACCGGGCCATGGCGTCGTTGAACAGCGAGTTCTTGCTGTTAGGGGCGCCGTCGGCGGCACCGATACCGAACTGCGAGACGGTCTCCACACCGGCGGAGATGAACGCGTCGCCTTCGCCGGCCTTGATCGCGTGGAACGCCATCCGGGTGGTCTGCAGCGACGACGAGCAGTACCGGTTAACCGTGGTGCCCGGCAGGAAGTCGTAGCCGAGCAGGACCGACACGACGCGCCCGATGTTGTAGCCGGCCGCGCCACCAGGCTGGCCGCAACCCATCATCAGGTCGTCGATCTGGTGCGGGTTCAGCTCGGGCACCTTGTCCAGGGCGGCGCGCACCATCTGGGCGGCCAGGTCGTCGGGCCGGATGGTGACCAGGGAACCCTTGCCGGCCCGGCCGATCGGCGAACGCGCAGTTGAGACGATGACAGCTTCGGGCACTTCTGACTCCTTGAGGTCGGGTACTTCAAGGAAATCTAGCCCGACTGCGCCACCATCGGTGAATCGGGTTCGCCCAGCACCGCGCAGAGCGCCGGGATCATCTGGCCTGCTGCCAGCGCGTACCCGGCCGCCGACGGGTGGTACTGATCCGCGGCGAACAGTAGCTCGGGGCTGTGATGGAACTCCGGCGCGTGGAAGTCGGCGAACGGGACCGCGACGCCGCCGGCGGCCTTGACGGCCTGGGTCTGGGCGCGGGCCAGCTGGCATGCCCGTAGATGCGCCACCCAGCGCAGCGGTCGCGGGATGACGCTGATCGCGCCGAATTTCGGGCAGGTGCCGACCACCACCACGGCGCCGCCGGCGCGCAGCCTCTTCACCGCGGACCACAGCCGGTGCACCGAGCCGGCGATGCTGTTGAGCGCGGTGACGTCGTTGGCGCCGATCATGATCACGGCCACGTCCGGCGGTGGGCCGGCGACGAACATCGCGTCGACCTGGCCGGCCAGTCCTTTGGATGTGGCGCCCACGATCGCCTTGGTGCTCAACCGAACTCGCTTGCCCGTCTGGAGGGCCAGGGCCTTGGCGATCAGCGCGCCGGGCACCTCTGCCGCGGAACGGCAGCCGTAGCCGGTCGCGGTCGAGTCACCGAAGACCATCAGGTGCAGATCGACGCTCGCGTCGCGTGCAAAGGGCTGAACATCGGATTCGTCGGGGCTGTAGACACCGTCGGCGCTGGGCGGCCGGTCCCAGGCCTTGGGGATGGTCTTGCGCGCTCGGTCGGCCTGGCCGGCCAGCAGATTGCGTACACCGAGGTAGAGGCCGCCGCTGGAGGCGAACGCGCCGGCCGCGGCCAGCGTGATCGCCGACCGTCGAGGTACCCGCATAGCCATGTCGGTGATTTTAGGGAGCGAACCTGCGCGATACCCGTGCACAGCAAACAAAAGAGGTCACGATGCGGACCCGAAGATGCATCAGAACGAATTCTAAGATTTCCTCAAAAATTATCGCGTGTGACGATAGTTTGAACCGCGTTGGCTGTGCCGGCCCGGGGCCGGCTGAGGGGAGTGTGCATCATGACCGCACCCAGCTTGATACCCAGCTCGTCACATGCCTACACCGGTCTGCGGGCCGGGTTGCGACGTCACCGCTACCCCCGTCATGACGGTCGGCCCGTCGAGATCGTCGAGGACTCGCCCAGCATCGAAGGACGGCTCGCGTGGCTGGCGGCACGACTCACGATCCGGCCGGTGCTCTCGGTCGGCAGCTACCTCCCGGGCATGCCTTGGCCGTTCGGGTTGCTCGACTTCGCCGCCAAGGCGGTGCTGCCGGCGCCGGGCACCGAACGCGTCACCATCCGGCTGCCGCACTGCTCGGCTCAGATGGTGCGGGCCGCTGGTGTGCTCCCGGCCGACGGCACCCGTCGAGTGGTGCTCTACATGCACGGCGGCGCCTTTGTGACCTGCGGGGCCAACACCCACGGCCGGCTCGTCACCAAGCTGTCGAAGTACGCCGACAGCCCGGTGCTGGTGGTGGAGTACCGGATGATCCCCAAGTACTCCATCGCAGACGCGATCGACGACTGCTACCACGCGTATCGCTGGTTGCGCCGGCAGGGTTACGCGCCGGACCAGATCGTGCTGGCCGGCGACTCCGCCGGCGGCTACCTGTCGCTCGCGCTGGCCGAGCGCCTGCTCGACGAGGACGACGAGGAGTCACCGGCTGCGATCGTGGCGTTGTCGCCGCTACTGGAGATCGCCAAGGAGGCCAAGAAGGCACACCCGAACATCCACACCGGTGCGATGTTCCCGCCCCAGGCGTTCGACGCGTTCGTCGAGCTCATCCATGCCGCCGCCGGGCGGGACCGCGTCCACGGCAGCGACGTCCTCGAACCGCTCCAGCACGTCCGGCCCGGGTTGCCGCGCACCCTGATCCACGTCTCCGGTTCGGAGGTGTTGCTGCACGACGCCCGGCTCGGGGCCAAAGTTCTTGCGGCGGCCGGTGTTCCGGTGGAGGTTCGAGTGTGGCCCGGCCAGATCCACGTCTTCCAGCTCACCGCGCCGCTGGTTCCCGAGGCCACCCGCTCGCTGCGCCAGATCGGCGAATACATCCGGGACGCCACCGGTTGACCCGGGAGGGCGAACAACCTGACACCATGGCAGGCATGCGGATAGCGCGCCACATCTCTGATCTGATCGGCAACACCCCCCTGGTCGAGCTGAGTTCGATCGTCCCGCCCGGGGCGGGCCGGGTGGTGGCCAAGGTCGAATACCTCAACCCCGGTGCGAGTTCCAAGGACCGCATCGCGGTGAAGATGATCGACGCGGCCGAGGCCAGCGGCGCACTCAAACCCGGCGGCACCATCGTCGAACCCACCTCGGGCAACACCGGTGTCGGGCTGGCGCTGGTCGCGCAGCGCCGCGGCTACAAGTGCGTGTTCGTCTGCCCGGACAAGGTCAGCGAGGACAAGCAGAACGTGTTGCGGGCCTACGGCGCCGAAGTCGTGGTGTGCCCGACCGCCGTGTCGCCGGACGACCCGGCCAGCTACTACAGCGTCTCCAACCGGCTGGTCACCGAGATCGACGGCGCCTGGAAGCCCGACCAGTACTCCAACCCCGCCGGGCCGGACAGTCACTATGAGACCACCGGTCCGGAGATCTGGGCCGACACCGACGGCCAGGTCACACACTTCGTGGCGGGCATCGGCACCGGCGGCACCATCACCGGCACCGGCCGCTACCTCAAGGAGGTGTCGGCAGGCCGGGTGCAGATCGTCGGCGCCGACCCGGAGGGCTCGGTCTACTCCGGTGGCACCGGCCGGCCCTACCTGGTCGAAGGCGTCGGTGAGGACTTCTGGCCGGCTGCCTACGACCCGAGCATTCCCGACGAGATCATCGCCGTGTCCGACGCCGACTCGTTCGAGATGACCCGGCGCCTGGCCCGCGAAGAGGCGCTGCTGGTCGGCGGCTCCTGCGGGATGGCCGTGGTGGCCGCGGTGGAGGCGGCCGTCAAGGCCGGGCCCGACGCGCTCGTGGTTGTCCTGCTGCCCGACGGCGGCCGCGGCTACATGTCGAAGCTGTTCAACGACGCCTGGATGTCGTCCTACGGGTTCCTGCGCTCCCGGCTGGACGGCTCGACCGTGCAGCCCACCGTCGCCGACGTGCTGCGCGCCAAGTCCGGGGTGCTGCCGGACCTGGTGCACACCCACCCGTCGGAGACGCTGCGCGACGCCATAGGCATCCTGCGCGAGTACGGGGTGTCGCAGATGCCCGTCGTCGGCGCCGAGCCACCGGTGATGGCCGGTGAGGTCGCAGGCAGCGTGTCCGAGCGCGACCTGCTCTCGGCGGTGTTCGAGGGCCGGGCCAAGCTCGCCGACGCAGTGTCCAAGCACATGGGCCCGCCGCTGCCGCTGATCGGCTCCGGTGAGGTGGTCGGCGTCGCCGCGACCACCCTTGCCGAGGTCGACGCGGTGATGGTCGTCGAGGGCGGCAAGCCTGTGGGTGTGATCACCCGTCACGACCTGCTGGGTTTCTTGTCGGACGGGCCACGCCGCCGATAACCTCGCGGCGGCAGGCCTGCTGCGTTAGCGTTTTGCCGATTCGGTGATCGCACGCCAGGTTCATTCAAGAGAGGGTGTCCATGACCAACCTTCCGCCTCCCCCCGGTGAATACCCGCCGCCGATGCCCGGCGACTACCCGCAGCAGGGCAACTACCCGCCCTCGCCGAGCAATTTCCCGCCGCCGGGCAATTACCCCCCGCCCCCCGGTGGGTACTACCCGCCGCCGCCGGCCGGTAACTTCCCGCCGCCCGCTCCGGGCTACTACTCGCCGCCGGTCGGAAACCCGGTGGGCCAGCTTCCACAGCAGGCCTACACGTCGTGGCTCACCCGTTTCGGGGCGTACCTGATCGACACCCTCCCGGTGATGGTCGTTTACGGAATCCCGTCGATGATCGCCAACGGTATGGCCGACAAGGAATGCATCACCACGTCCTCGGGTGTGGCGTGCACGGTCACGCCGTCGGGCGTCGGCGTGCTGCTGATGTTCGTGGGTTGGGTGGCGGCGATGGCCTACGTGATCTGGAACTACGGCTACCGGCAGGGGACCACCGGCTCGAGCATCGGCAAGTCGGTGCTGAAGTTCAAGGTGGTCTCCGAGCAGACCGGGCTGCCGATCGGGTTCGGCATGTCCGTGGTGCGCCAGCTGGCCCACATCGTCGACAGCATCACGTTCTTCATCGGGTACCTGTTCCCGTTGTGGGATGCCAAACGTCAGACGCTGGCCGACAAGATCATGACGACGGTCTGCCTGCCCATCGAATGAGTGACGGGGCCGGCGGCGCTGGGTTGACCCGTCGGCGATTGATCTGGCTGGCGGGCGCCGCGGGTGTGGGCGCGGCCGCGGAGCTCAGCGGGTGTGCGCGTCGGGCGGACCCGTCGGCATCGGCGATCCCGGCTGCATCAGAGCTGATTCCGGCTGCACCACAGCCGATTTCGGCGCCCGTGCCCGAGTCGATCGCGCCGCCCCCGCGCGTCGGTGCGTCGGCTCCGCTGCTGTGCCGTGAAGCTTGGGGAGCCAGGCCGCCCCGGGGACCGGGGGTTCCGCACACTCCCAATCGCATGACGGTCCACCACACTGAAGTGGTCCTCGGCGACAACAGCGACGCACCTGCCCGCCTGCGGCAACACCAGCGCTACCACCAGGATTCGCACGGGTGGATCGACATCGCCTACCACGTCGGCGTCGACCGAAACGGGAACATCTACCAGCTGCGCAGCCCAGAGATCGTGGGGGACACCGCAACAGGCTACGACCCGACCGGTCACTTCCTGGTCGTGTGCGAGGGCGACTTCGACAAGGAACCCGTGTCGGACGCTCAGCTCAACGCAGCGGCACTGGTGTTCGCCTGGGCGGCTCAGCGGTTCGCCATTGCGACCGACACGCTGGCCGGGCATCGCGATGTCAGCGATGGCACCACCTGTCCCGGGGAGAGCCTGTACGCGCATGTCACCTCGGGCGACCTCAAGCGCCGCATCGACGGATTCATCGCCGACGGCCCGGTGGATCTGCACATGACGTGTGGCCCGGAAGCGGCCGCGATCGTGGCCGACATCGAGGCGGGGCGTCGCTGACGTCAGCAGCAAATCATCTGGCGTGACCTGGTGGTTGGTGGCCTAGGCTGGTCAGCGATGACTGAGCACCGCAAACCCATGGGCCTGGCCACCACCGCGATCCACGCCGGATACCGTCCCGACCCCGCCACCGGGGCGGTCAACGCGCCGATCTATGCCAGCAGCACCTTCGCCCAGGACGGCGTCGGCGGGCTGCGCAGCGGCTTCGAGTACGCCCGCACCGGCAACCCGACCCGCGCCGCCCTGGAAGCCGCCCTGGCCGCGGTCGAACGGGGCCGCTACGGGCGGGCGTTCTCCTCCGGGATGGCCGCCACCGACTGTGCGCTGCGCGCGATGCTGCGCCCGGGCGATCACCTGATCATCCCGGACGACGCCTACGGCGGCACCTTCCGGCTGATCGACAAGGTGTTCGCCCACTGGGGCGTGACGCACACGCCGGTGGCGCTGTCGGACCTGGCCGCGGTGCGCGCAGCGCTCACCGACTCCACCCGGCTGATCTGGGTGGAGACCCCCACCAACCCGCTGCTGTCGATCGCCGACATCGCAGGCATAGCAGCCATCGGGCACGAAAAAGGCGTAAAGATATTGGTGGACAACACTTTCGCCTCACCTGCCCTGCAGCAGCCGCTGACCCTGGGCGCCGACGTGGTGCTGCACTCGACCACCAAATACATCGGCGGGCACTCCGATGTGGTGGGTGGCGCGTTGGTCACCGACGACGAGGAACTCGATGCCGCCTTCGCGTTCCTGCAGAACGGGGCCGGTGCAGTCCCGGGTCCCTTCGACGCCTACCTGACCATGCGGGGCCTCAAGACGTTGGTGCTGCGGATGCAGCGGCACAGTGAGAACGCCGCGGCGGTGGCCGATTTCCTCAACGGGCATCCGGCAGTGGACAGCGTGCTCTATCCGGGTCTGCCGGGGCACGCCGGACACGATGTGGCCGCGCGCCAGATGAGCGGCTTCGGCGGCATGGTGTCGGTGCGGATGCGCGGCGGTCGGGCCGCGGCACAACAACTCTGCGCGGCGACCCGGATCTTCATCCTGGCCGAGTCGCTGGGCGGGGTCGAGTCGCTGATCGAACACCCGGGCGCCATGACGCACGCGTCGACGGCCGGCTCACAACTGGAAGTCCCCGACGACCTGGTGCGGCTGTCGGTCGGTATCGAAGACATCGGCGACCTGCTCGCCGATCTGGAGCAGGCGCTGAGTCAAGCTCAGGAGTGATAGGGCTCCGCGCTGACCAGGGTCACCTTGACGGTCTTGCCGCTGGGCACGGTGTAGCTGCGCTCCTCGTCCACCTTGGCGCCCAGCAGGGCGTGGCCCAGCGGCGAGTTCGGTGAGTACACCTCGAGCTTGTCTTCGCTGATGCCTTCCTGGCGGGTGGCGATCAGGAAGGTCTCGGTGTCGGACTTGTCGCCGTCGTAGAAGACCTTGACCACAGAACCCGGCAGCGCGACCCCGGACTGCGTCGGGGCCTCGCCGACCTTGGCGCTGTTCAGCAGCTCCTGCAGCTGCCGGATGCGGGCCTCCTGCTGGCCCTGCTCCTCGCGCGCGGCGTGATAGCCGCCGTTCTCCCGCAGGTCGCCCTCTTCGCGGCGGTCGTTGATCTCCGCGGCGATCACCGGACGGTTTGCGATCAGCTGGTCGAGTTCGGCCTTGAGCCGGTCGTGTGACTCCTGCGTCAACCAGGTCACCTGGGTGTCCGTCATCTCACTGTGCTCCTCGTGTCGTCGGACCCGGCGATTTCAGTCAGCGGGGGTCGACGCTTGTAAATAATGCAGTCGTTAATGCAGCAATACACGGTCCCATCCGGAACCGTGCATCGGTACACGGTACCACCGCACCGTCAGGGTGACTGTAAATAACCTGGTACATCGGTCCCGCAACCGTAGACATCGCCCATGACCGGGGGCTGGGACGACGCGACGGTCGTGGTCACCTGGACGGTCGCCGACTCCGACGGCCCGATCAGCAGCTCACGCCGGCCGGTCTCGCTGCCGTCGGCCGCCCGGACCCGCACGATGCAGTCCACCGGCTGCGACGGATCGGTCCTGGTCACGTTGATCGTCACCGACACCGTGTGGTCGTCGAGCACCCGGTAGCCGTACATGTCGCCCTTGACCTCGGCGGCGGTCAGCCGCTGGTAACCGAGCACGGCAAGGGCGGCAGCGGTCGCGACCGCCAGCACACCGAGGGTGATCGCCAGCAGCCGCCGGGGCAGGGCACTGCCTCGGGAATCCCCGTAGCGGGCCGGCGTCGGATCGGTCGTGGAGTCGGTCATCGTGCGGTGCGCCCCATGGTCGTCGGGATCGGTTGCCGCGCCCGTCGCGCGTGGTGGAACGATGGGGGCCGGAAACCAACCAGAACTATAGGGGTAATAGGGGAACGTGCAGATGAGCGGACTGCGGTTGATGGCGGTGCACGCCCACCCCGACGACGAGTCCAGCAAGGGGGCCGCGACCCTGGCCCGCTACGCCGACGCCGGGCACCGGGTGATGGTGGTGACGCTGACCGGCGGGGAGCGCGGCGACATCCTCAACCCGGCGATGGACCTGCCGGACGTGCACGGGCGCATCGCCGAGGTCCGTCGCGGCGAGATGGCCAAGGCCGCCGAGATCCTCGGCGTCGAGCATCACTGGCTGGGGTTCGTTGACTCCGGGCTGCCCTCGGGTGATCCGCTGCCGCCGTTGCCCGACGGCTGCTTCGCGCTGGAGCCGCTGGAGGTGTCCACCGAGGCCCTGGTGCGGGTCATCCGGGAGTTCCGGCCGCATGTGATGACCACCTACGACGAAAACGGCGGATACCCGCACCCCGATCACATTCGCTGCCACCAGGTTTCGGTGGCCGCCTTCGAGGCCGCCGGTGACTACCGTCGCTTCCCGGACGCCGGTGAGGTGTGGTCGGTCGCCAAGCTCTACTACAACCATGGGTTCCTGCGTCAGCGGATGCAGTTGCTGCAGGACGAATTCGCCAAGCGCGGCCAGGTCGGCCCGTTCGCCAGGTGGCTGAAGCATTGGCAGCCCGACCATGACGTGTTCGCCGATCGGGTGACCAGTCGCATCGAATGCTCCGACTACTTCTCCCAGCGCGACGACGCGCTGCGCGCACACGCCACCCAGATCGATCCGGACGGTGACTTCTTCGCCGCCCCGATCGAATGGCAGCAACGACTGTGGCCCACCGAGGAATTCGAGCTGGCCCGGTCCCGGGTGCCGGTTAGCCTGCCCGAGACCGACCTGTTCGCCGGGATCGAGGACAACCGATGAATCATGCTGTGCTGACGACGCTGTGGCTGTTGGCCGATGACGTGCCCCGCAACACCGGGCCGGACTTCGGCAAGGCCAGTCCGTTGGGACTGTTGGTGATCGTGTTGCTGCTGTTGGGCACCTTCGGGTTGGTGCGGTCGATGAACACTCAGCTCAAGAAGCTGCCGGAATCGTTCGACCGCGAGGACCCGGCCGCTGACCAGGCCGCCGACGACGGAACCGTCGGTGAGGACGACATCGCGCAAGGCTGAATAGGCCGTCCGCACCTGGATTAACGTAGGCGGTGTGGTCAATCGCCTCGCACAGTCCACCAGTCCGTATCTGCGCCAGCATGCCGACCACCCGGTGCACTGGCAGGAGTGGACACCGCAGGCGCTGGCCGAAGCCGCGCGGCGCGACGTGCCGATCCTGCTGTCGGTCGGCTACGCGGCCTGTCACTGGTGTCACGTGATGGCCCACGGATCGTTCGAGGACGCCGAGGTCGCCGAAGCGATGAACGCCGACTTCGTGTGCATCAAGGTCGACCGTGAAGAACGACCGGATATCGACGCGATCTACATGAACGCCACCATCGCGCTCACCGGCCGCGGCGGCTGGCCGATGACCTGCTTCCTGACGCCTGACGGCCGGCCGTTCTTCTGTGGCACCTATTACCCGAAACCCGCTTTCCTGGAACTGCTTTCGGCGGTCACCAGCACCTGGCGGGATCGTCGTGACGAAGTTCTGGACACCTCGCAGCACATCGCCGACGAGTTGCGCTCAATGGCGGCCGGCGTGCTCGGGGACGGACTGCCGGTGGACGAGCAGCTGTGCGACGCCGCGGTGGCCGCGGTGCTATCCGATCAGGATGTCGAACACGGCGGCTTCGGCGGCGCCCCGAAGTTCCCGCCGTCGGCGCTGCTGGAAACCTTGTTGCGCCATCACGAACGCACCGGCAGCAGCGCCGCGCTGGACGCGGTGGCCAGCGCCGGACGGGCGATGGCCCGCGGCGGAATCTATGACCAGCTGGCCGGGGGATTCGCCCGCTACAGCGTTGACAATGCCTGGGTGGTACCGCATTTCGAGAAGATGCTGTACGACAACGCGTTACTGCTGCGCGCGTATGCCCACTGGGCCCGCCGCACCGGTGATCCACTGGCGATCCGGATCACCGGTGAGACGGCACGGTTTCTGCTCGATGACCTCTGTGACGGCGGCATGTTCGTCTCGTCGCTGGACGCCGACGCCGACGGCCGGGAGGGCTCGACCTATGTGTGGACCCGCCAGCAGTTGCTCGACCTGCTGGGCGACGACGACGGTCCTTGGGCGGCAGACGTTTTCGGGGTGACCCAAAGTGGCACTTTTGAAGCGGGTGCGTCCGTTCTGCAGCTACCCGTCGATCCGTCCGATCAACAGAGATTCGACCGGATTAGGCAGCGGTTGCTGGTCGCCCGACGCGGCCGGCCCCAGCCCGCCCGCGACGACAAGGTCGTCACCGCATGGAACGGGATGGCGGTCACCGCACTGGTCGAAGCCGCTGTGGCACTGGGTGATTCGAGCCTGCTGAACGCCGCGCAGGGCTGCGCGACGGCGGTGGTCGACCTGCATCTGGTGGACGGCCGGCTGCGCCGGGCCAGCCTGGGCGGCCGCGTCGGCGACAGTGCGGCCATCCTGGAGGACTACGGCGCGCTGGCCACCGGCCTGCTCAGCGTCCATCAGCTCACCGGCGACCCGCAGGCCCTGCACGCCGCAACCGGCCTGCTGGACACCGCTCTGGAGCACTTCGCCGACGCGGCGCATCCCGGCCGCTGGTTCGACAGCGCCGACGACGCCGAGGCGCTGGTGATGCGCCCCGCCGAACCGGCCGACGGTGCCACCCCGTCGGGGGCGGCGCTGATCACCGAGGCGCTGCTGACGGCCGCTCACCTGGCCGACGCGCAGCGCGGCGAACGCTACCGGCAGGCAGCGCAGCAGGCGCTGGCGGCGCATTCGGGGCTGCTGGCCCGGTCACCGCGGGCGGCCGGGCACTGGCTGGCGGTCGCCGAGGCCTACGTGCGGGGGCCGCTGCAGGTGGCGGTGGCCTGCCAAGACCGCGACTCGGCGCTGCTGGCGCAGGCCCGGCAACTGGCGCCCGGCGGGGCGATCGTCGTCGGCGGTGTGACCGGCTCCTCGGAGCTGCTGATCGAGCGGGACCGCGTGGGCGGCGCCGACGCCGCCTACGTCTGCCGGGGCACCGCGTGCGACCTGCCGGTGACGGGTGCGGCCGAGTTGGCCGCGGCCCTCGAAGTGCCCGCGAACCCGTCATCCGTGTAACCTGCGCCACATGACGAGCGCACCCGAGCGGGCCCAGGCCATCACGCAGACCGTCCACCGCTACATCGAGCTGGTCGGCGGCGGCGACGCCGACGAGCTGGTCGGGCTGTACGCCACCGACGCCACCCTGGAGGACCCGGTCGGCGGCGAGGTGCACATCGGCCACCAGGCCATCCGCAACTTCTACGGGGCCATCACCGGCCTGGACCGCAAGGCCGAGCTGGTCACGCTGCGGGTCGCCGGCAACGAGGCGGCGTTCCACTTCGCGCTGACCATCACCAACGGCGACCATCGGATGCGCATCGAACCCATCGACGTGATGATGTTCGACGGCGACGGCAAGATCGCCGCGATGAAGGCCTACTGGTCGGCGGAGAACATCACCCAGCTGTAGCCAGGACCTTGGCGTCCTCGTCGGCGAACCGGTCCTCCAGTGCCAGCGGCGTGTAGTCCACGTCGATCTCCTCCAGCGGGCGGCCGCGGGCGCTTTCGATGGTGCCGAGCCGGCGCATCCCCTTGTCCATCGCATATCCGGTGAACTCCGCCGTGGACAGGCCGAACGGGACGTCGTCGCCGTAGAGCCCGAAGACCTCGTCGACGACGCGCACCGCCACCGGCACCAGCTCGTTCAGGCGCGTTTCGAACACCGCCCAGTTGGCGTCGTCGGCGGCCACGTGGCGCCGGCAGGTGAAGGTGCCCCACGCCATATGCCGGCGCTCGTCGTCGCCGATGTGGCCGATCAGCTCCATCATTCCGGGCAGGATGCCGCGGTGGGCGCAGACCCGCTTCCAGGCCTGGTAGCCGGTGAGTGCCAAGGTGCCCTCGACCACGTGGTTGTAGGTCACCGAGGCCCGGATCTGCGCGGCCGGCGACGGGTCGGCCAGCAGCGCGTTCAGTGATTGCGGCAGTTCGGTGTTGAAGATCTTCAAGTACGACGGCATCGGGTCCAGCAGGCTCTGCAGATCTTCGGTGATCCCGACTGCGTCGAGCCACAGCCGGAACACTTGAACGTGCTTGGCCTCCTCGAACGCGAACTGGGTCAGATACATCTCGTCACCGAGCCGGCCTTCGGCGCGCATCGCCGCCATGAACGGCTGGATGTCGCTGGTGACGGCTTCCTCGCCGGCGATGAAGATCGCGCAGAGCCGGGTGGCGAGGTCACGCTCTCGCTCCGAGAGCGACTCCCAGTCCTGCCGATCGCGGGAGAAGTCGATGTCGGCGGGGTTCCAGGACTTGGCGTTGCCACCGGCGAACAGCTTCAACGGCAAACTGTGCCAATTGAGTCCACCGCCGGCCAGCGAACCGTAACCGGTTCGGCTCACCCCGGTCATGCGACGCCGCCGTCGAACAGGTAGCTCATGCCGGCCGACAGCATCTGCTGCGCGGCCTGGTAGAGCTCGGTCATCTGGTCACTGACAGAGGTGAGGTCACCGGCGGTGAGCGCCGGGTGGCCGTCGGAATTCAGGATCGAGGTTGCCAGGTCGTCGCGCGCGTTGAGGAGGCCCGCGGTGACGCTGGTGGCCGGGTCGGTCCACATCTGGTCGAAGGCGCCGTTGAGGTCCCGGATACCGGCTGTGAGATCGGTGATCGCCTGCGAGAACTGGTTCGACGAGAGGTCGGCCTCGATGGCCTTGAAGGCGTCTCCGGCGATCATCTCCATGCGCAGGGTCGCCAGCAACATGGGCAGCTCGATGTCCTTGAGCGCCAGGGGCAGGTTCTCGACGAACGCTGCCGTGGCGCCGCTCGGGTCGGCCAGGAAGGTGTTGATGACGCTGCCCAGGTTGGGCATCCACGTCGCGTCCGTCATCCGGTCCATCACCGACGGAACGTCCTGCTGGCCACCGAAGATCTGCTCGAACTGCTCGGCGCCGACGGCGGCCTTGATCTGGTCGAACTCGAGGTTGGTCGTCACCCAGCCGATCGGGTTGTGCGTCTGGTCCATGGCGTAGTCGTACTGGAAGATCCGCTGCTGGATCTCCGCGGCGTACTCGGCGGCGCTGACGGTGGGGTAGTCCGACGGCAGCAGGGTGCCGATCTCGCCGACCGGCACGGTTCCGAGGATCTGTGCGTTGGCCGGGATGTCACCCTCGAGGCCCTGGATGCGTAGCGCGAGCAGCCCGTCCTGCAGGCCGGAGGTGTTGATCCAGTTGGCGACACCCGGGTTCTGGCTGCTCAGGATGTAGTAGGTGTAGCCGTCGGAGTCGTGGAACGCCTGGGTGTTGTTGAGGCTGCCGGTCACGGTCGCGTACGCCGAGGTGCCTGTCCAGGCGTTGGCGATCTGGGCGCCGGTGTAGGTGGCGTCGATGTTGGGCACCTTGACGACCATCGCCTCGCCGTCGTTGAGCTGGAAGTGCACGAAGCTCGTGATCTGACCAGGAAGCAGCGGCCCACCCGGAATGGCGGCGGTGGTCGTCGCCCATGGCTTCACCGAGTCCATCGGGATGGTGTCGAAGACATATTGCAGGCCCAGCAGGGTGAAGCTGGAGTTGTTGTCCACCAGGTTGTCGCCGGCCTGGCCCAGCAGCGCGGAGATGTCGTCATGGGAGAGCACCGGCAACGTGAACGCGGGTTGGTCCTCCAGCGCGACGGAGACGGCGGTGTGCTGCAGACCCCAGTCGCCGAGGGTGTCGCGGATCAGCACCGACCCGTACCCGCTGGTGTCGATCCAGTTGGCGCCCGTGCCGGTGGGCGCGTCGGGACCCACGTAGATGGTGTAGGTGCCGTCGGGATTGGCGTGGAACTCCGACAGGTTGAACGCGGTGACCGAGTGCCAGTCGGTCTCTTTGGTCATGCCGTTGCCGGTCATCATCGTGAAGGTCACTTCCTCGGTGCCCGGCCCGGGGCGCACGGTGACCACGTCGGTCTTGTCTCCGACGGGCAGCAGGTGGTACTGCTCATCGGGGTTGGGGCTGTTCAGGAAGTTGTAGGGCTCGGCGCCCGGGGCGTTCCACTGGTAGGGGATGACCGACGTGGAGTTCTGCGAGTAGTTGTGGTCCAGGTTGTACTGCGAGAGTCCGAGAACCAGCTGGTTCATCGCCGACATCTGCGCGTACCCGGGCAGCAGGGTCTTGTCGAACTCGGTGACGAACGGGTACTGGCTGTTCGTGGCGATGACGGTGTTCTGCCCCGCGACGATCTGGTCGAGCAGAGCCTGGAAGGGGCTCGTCGCTCCCGTCGTCAGCAGGATCGACGGCGCCTTGACCGCCGGCGCTGCCGCTGACGCCGCGGGGGACGCCGTCAAGGCGACCACCAGCGCGCCGGCCGCCGTGGCCGCCGCACGAGCGCGTCCCGGCGACGCCTGACGGGTGACTTTCGAGGCGGACTGCTGGTGGTTCATCTTGCTCCAGGTGCTGATAGATCGGCTGATTCCCGCTAATGCTGGCTTGAAGCAATCCGGTGATACAAGTGGCAGCTGCACCGATTTCCCGTCCGGAATTCGGCATCTCTGGTGCACTGTGCACTATCGGAGATACGCTCGGCCGGTGAACTGGGAGCGGCCCTCCGACCGGGTCTGCGAGCTGATGCGCCAAGGCGCCCAGCTGGGCGTGAGCGGTCTCGAACCGTGGCTGGGCGAACTTCACCGGGCAACACTCGCTTCGGACTATGTGCGCACCATCGCCGATGATCCAGTGATCGTCGAGGCGGTCCGGCAAAGCCTTCGCTCGAACCTGCTGCACTGGCTGGCAGCCAACGTCGCTCACCCCGGTACGCCGGTAGCGGCCAATCTCGATGACGAATCACTCACCGCCGCACGTGATCTGGTTCGACACGGGTTGGATGAAGCGGCGATCGTCGACGGCTACCGGGTCGCGCACAATGTGACATGGAAGTCCTGGCTGCAGCTCGCATGTGAACTGACGTCCGACCCGGACGAACTGCGCGAGCTGCTCGATGTGTCGGCTCGCTCGCTGGCGGGCTTCATCGATGAGACGGTCGGTGCGGTCTGCCACCAGATCCGAATCGAGCGCAATGAGCTGACCCGCGGAACGCACGCCCAACGACGCCAGACCGTTGCGCTGGTCATCGACGGGGCACCGATCAGCCGGCGGCACATCGAGGATCGGCTCGGGTACCAACTCGGGGGCAGCCATACCGCGGTGGTGATCTGGGGAGACGAATCCAACGCCAACCTGTCCGATCTGGACCATGCCGCCGAAATGCTGACGGGCAACACCGAACGGCGGGCGTTGTCGGTGCTGGCCGATGCCCGGACCCGTTGGGTGTGGCTACCCGGAGCCGACGACCCGGACCTGAGCGACATCGCCGTCGAACTGAATCAGCGGTCCGGCGTGCGGATGGCCATCGGGCCCACCGCCGCGGGGATCGAGGGGTTTCGCAGCAGCCATCTCGACGCGATCACCACCCAGCGCATGATGGCGCGGCTGGGCTCACCCCAGCGGCTGGCCAAGTTCACCGACATCTATCTCATCGCGCTGGTCACCGCGAAGACAGAAGAAGCGGACCGCTTCATCAAACAGACGCTCGGTGACTTCGAGTCCGCCGACGCCGAACTGCAGCGCACCGTCCTGACCTTCGTCTACGAGCAGTGCAACGCCGCACGCACGGCCGAGCTGCTCTACACCCATCGAAACACTGTGCTGCGCAGGATCGCCCGCGCCAACGAGTTGTTGCCGCAGTCGTTGGAGAAGGGCGGCGTGCACATCGCGGTCGCGCTGGAAGCCCTGCACTGGCGCGGGGCGAACCACTAGTACAGCGCGGCGAACCAGATCGCGATGTACTGACAGACGGCCGCCACCGCGGTGCAGGCGTGGAAGAACTCGTGATAGCCGAACGTCGCCGGCCACGGGTTCGGCCACTTCAGGGCGTACATGATCGCCCCGATGCTGTAGAGCGCGCCGCCGACGGTCAGCAGCACCATGGCCGCCACCCCGGCGTTGTGCATGATCGTGGCGATGAAGAACGCCGACACCCAACCCAGCAGCAGGTAGAGCGGCACCCCCACCCATTTCGGGGCGGTCGGCCAGAACAACTTGAGCACCACACCGGCCAGGGCGCCGCCCCACACGATCATCATCACCAGCCGTTCCTGGCGGCCGTGGTCCATCGCCAACAACGCGAACGGCGTGTAGGTGCCGGCGATGAAGATGAAGATCATCGCGTGGTCAAGGCGCTTCATCCTGATCCGGGTGGCGACCGATTTCCAGGTCACCCGGTGATACGTTGCGCTGACGGCGAACATGCCGACCACCGAAATGGTGTAGGCCAGCGTCGCCAGGCCGGCTTCGAGCCCGGCCAGCGGCCAGGTCACCGCGATCAGGGTGACCCCGGCGATGACCGCCACGATCGCCGAGACCAGGTGAATCCACCCGCGCGCCCTCGGTTTGACCGGCCCCGCGTCGGACTCGACGGGCAGGCCCGAGTTGGGCTCGGTGGTGATGTCGGCGTGGGTGCTCATGGACCTTCCCCAAGCGGATTCCCGGATGCGATTCGCGGCAACTTCTCCCGATCACAGTAGTCTGGGTTTTTGTGGCGATCATCCCGGCGCGCCTGAAAGAGCCGCTGTACCGGCTCTACGAATTGCGGCTACGGCAGGGCCTGGCTGCCTCGCGCTCGGCTCTACCGCGACATATCGCGGTGCTGTGCGACGGCAACCGGCGCTGGGCCCGCGACGCAGGCTATGACGACGTCAGCTACGGCTACCGGATGGGCGCGGCCAAGATCGCCGAGATGCTGCGGTGGTGCGCCGACGCCGGCATCGAGATGGCCACCGTCTATCTGCTGTCCACCGAGAACCTGCAGCGCGACCCCGAGGAGCTCACCGCGCTCATCGAGATCATCACCGACGTGGTGGAAGAGATCTGCGCGCCCGCCAACCGCTGGAGCGTGCGCACCGTCGGGGATCTGGAGCTGCTGGGTGACGAGCCCGCCCGCCGGCTGCGAGACGCCGTGGAGTCCACGAACAAGGGCGACGGCTACTCCACCCTCCATGTCAACGTGGCTGTGGCCTATGGCGGCCGGCAGGAGATCGTCGACGCCGTGCGCGGCCTGCTCGGCAAGGAACTGGCCAACGGTGCCACCGCCGAGGAACTGGTCGAAGCCGTGACCGTCGAGGGCATTTCGGAGAACCTCTACACCTCCGGTCAGCCCGATCCCGATCTGGTGATCCGCACCTCCGGCGAGCAGCGGCTGTCCGGTTTTCTGCTGTGGCAGAGCGCCTATTCGGAGATGTGGTTCACCGAGGCGCACTGGCCGGCGTTCCGCCGGGTCGACTTCCTGCGCGCACTGCGCGACTACAGCGTCCGGCATCGGCGATTCGGGCGGTAGCGGGCCATGATCGTGCTGTCGGCGTTGGTGTTCACCCTGAGCTGGTGGCTCGGGACCTACCTGCTGGCCCGTGACCCCCGCAAGCCGGTGCTGGTGCTGGCCGCGGTCGGCCTGTGTGGCTTCGCGGCCGTGGTCGCCGCCGACGCGGTGCGGGCGGTGTGGCAGCCGGAGCTGCTCGGCAAGCTGGAGATCTACCTGGCCGTGGTGCCCGGGGTGGCCTGGTTCGCGGTGCTGCTGGAGTTGGGCCGACCCTGCGACCGCTGGTCCCGCCGAGGCCGCGATGGCGTGCTGATCGGCGCGGTGGCCGCGGCGGCGCTGGCCGGTGCGGCCTGGGCCGGCAGTGTCGACGGTCCGCTGCGCGCCGGGCACTGGCTGCTGTTCGCGGTGATCTCGGCCTCCACGGTCGGGGCGATGATCAAGGCGCTGATCAGGCCGGCGCAGCCCGGTTCGGTACTCGGGGTGGTGAGCGTTGCGACATTGTTCTTCGCGTTGGCCAACGCGATCCTGATCATCCCGCTGGGGGTGGTGCCCAGCGGGATCGCGTTGGCCTCCACCGGGTTCGACGTACTGCTGCTCGGTCTGGCGGTGGCGCTGTGGGACGCCTTCGACGAAGGCCAGGCGCTGCGCCTGGACATGCTGCGCTCGTTTCTGGCCTCCGGTGCGATGACGACGCTGCTGGGTGGTCAGGTCCTGCTCGCCTTGGTGCTGACCCGCAACGACGCCGACACCCAGGTCGCGCTGACGGTGCTGATGTTCACCATGATCGCGGTGGCGATCGAGGCGCAGGTGTTCATCGACCGGCTGGCCGGGATCTTCGACCGGCTGGCGTTTTGGCGGTCTCCGGAGCTGCGTGCGGACCGCGCCGCGCTGCGTGAGACCGAGGCGGCGCTGGCGCTGCGCTCGAGTGGCCCGCTCGACGACCTCGACGAGGACGCCTTCGTCCGGCTCACCCGGCGGGCGCTGGGCCACTACGGGGACCTGTCGAAACTGGTCGCCAGCCCGCTGACCGCGCTGCCGGTGATCGACGAGCGGCTGGCCGCCCGCGGCGCCCCCGACGCTCCGCTGGAGCGCGCCAACGAACTCAAGGCGTTGCTGGCCGACCGGATCTCGGCGCTCAAACCGCGTGACTGCGGCGAGTTCGGCACCACCGAGCAGTGGCGGCACTACAACGCGCTGTACTTCCCCTACGTGGTGGGGGTGCGGGCCTACGCACAGAACGCCACCGCCGCCGGACTCGATCCCACCGCCCGCCAAGCCTGGCAGTGGCTGGTCACCGAGGTACCGCAGCGCTCTCTGCACAACTGGCAGAACGCCGGGGCCCGGGTGATCGCCGCCGATCTGCGCGGCCGGGTCGAGGTGTCGCCAAGCCTCTGACCTGCGATTGGCAGTGCTTGGCAGTGCCGTGCGTCGATGTGGCAGCAGGTTGTGAGCAACGTCGAGGGTGTTCACAGAAGACCCTGGATAAGGAGCTTGATCATGACCGCAATCACCACCCCGATCCTGTCCGACTCGACCGACTCCCTGCTGCGCTTCGCCCTGCGCGCCGACGCCGTCATCACCGGAACCATCGGCCTGGCCGGTGTGATCGCAGCCCGCCCGATGGCGGCGATCGAGGGCCTGACCCCGGCCCACGAATACGTCCTGTCAGCGTTCTTGGTGCTCTACGGAGTGGTGGTGTACTTCCTGTCCGCGCTTCCGCAGGTGCGCCGGGCCGGTATCGGCGTGATCACCGCCAACCTGGTGTGCACGGTGGCCGCCGTCGCGGTGGTGGAGGCGAGTGTGTTTCCGCTCACCGGGATCGGGATCGCGGCCACGTTGGGCAGTGCCGTCTACACGGCGTTCTTTGCGTGGATGCAGTACCGCGGGCTGCGCCGGCTGAGCTGATCGCGGGTCGCTCAGCGTGTCGCCGCGGCCGCCACCATCTACAGTTTGGGCCATGATGTGGCGGCTGGCGGCGATGACGCTGATTCCCGTGACCCTGATGTTCGCCGAGGCGCCGGCGCAGGCCGACGACAAGAGCTACCTGAGCTACCTCGAGTCGCACGGCTTCAAGTACCAGAACAGCCCGGGGCTCTCCACGCCGGCCGGAGCGGTCCAGTTCGGCGGATATATCTGCCAGAACCTGCGGCGCGGCCGTCCCGCCCGGGACCGGTTCGGCACGAAGGTCGCCGACGGGATTTCCAAGGTGGTGGTCGACGCCGCGCAGAAGGAGATGTGCCCGGACACGTTGGCCGCGACGTCGCCGCCGGCCTCGGCGGCCACACCCGTACCGGCGGAACCGACACCGACCAACGAGGTGATCCCGCCACTGCCGCCGGAGAACCCTGCGGCGGAGCAGGCGCCGCCCCCACTGGCGAACGAGCCCCCGCCGCCGAACGAGCCCCCGCCGCCGAACGAGCCGCCGCCCGGGCCGGGCCAGCCCGAGCCGCAGCCGGGGCAGCCGCAGCCGGGTCAGCCGCAGCCGGGCACCGCCACGCTGCCGTAAAAGCCCTCTCTGCCCGGGCTCAGAGTTTGCGCAGCCGCAGCCGATTGATGGAGTGATCGGCGTCCTTGCGCAGCACCAGGGTGGCCCGCGGCCGGGTCGGCAGGATGTTCTCGATCAGGTTGGGCCGGTTGATGGAACGCCAGATGTCACGCGCGGCGGCCACCGCCTGCTGGTCGTTCAGTGCCGCGTAGTGGTGGAAGTGCGAGTCGGGGTTGGCGAACGACGTGGAGCGCATCGCCAGGAACCGCGAGACGTACCAGTGCTCGATGTCCTCCACCCGGGCGTCGACGTAGAGCGAGAAGTCGAACAGGTCCGAGATCATCAGCGTCGGCCCGGTCTGCAGCACGTTGAGGCCCTCGAGGATCAGGATGTCGGGGTGGCGGACCACCTGCTTGGCGCCGGCGACGATGTCATAGCTCAGGTGCGAGTACACCGGCGCGCACGCCATGTCGGCGCCGGACTTCACCGACGTCACGAAGCGCATCAGGGCGCGGCGGTTGTAGCTTTCCGGAAAACCTTTGCGGTGCATCAGGTTACGGCGTTCCAACTCGTGGTTGGGGTACAGGAACCCGTCGGTGGTGACCAGATCCACCCGCGGATGGTGGCCCCAGCGGGCCAGCAGGGCCTGCAGCACACGTGCGGTCGTCGACTTGCCGACGGCCACGCTGCCGGCCACGCCGATGATGAACGGCACCGGCCGGTCGGGGCTCAGATCGTTCTCGCCGAGGAACTCCGCGGTGGCGGCGAACAGCTGCTGGCGGGCGGCGACCTGCAGATGCAACAGACGGGCCAGCGGCAGATAGACCTCTTCGACCTCGAGCAGGTCGACCTGCTCACCGAGGCCGCGCAGCGCCACGACCTCTTCGGCGCTCAGGGGCATCGGCGTCGACATACGCAGCGTCCGCCATTGCCGTCGGTCGAACTCCACGTAGGGACTCGGCTCACTCAGCCGCCGCATGACCGTACAGTCTTGCAGCCGCCTCGACCGTTAGCCTGATCGGGTATGGAGCCCGACGTCTTGATCCGTGAATACCTGCTGCTCGGTCTGCGCTTCGACCGGATCGAGCCGGGTTACGTCGACGCGTTCACCGGAGATCCGGCGCTGCAACGCCTCGTCGAGAACGAACCGGTACCCGACCCGGCCGAACTGGCGCGTCAGGCGGATCGGCTGCGTGCGGCACTACCCGGCGGCCTCGACAAGGCTCGGGCGGACTACCTGCGGGTGCACTTGCGGGCCCTGGCGTGCGCCGGGCGCAAGTTCGCCGGGCAGCAGGTCGGATTCGTCGAGGAGGTCAGCGACTACTTCGACGTGGCGACCATCGTCAAGGGCGACCCCGACCGTTACCGGGCCGCGCACGCCCGGCTCGACGAAGCCCTGGGCGGAACGGGTCCGCTGGCCGACCGGATGGCCGCGCACCGTCAGGCGGACGAGATTCCGCCGGAGCGGCTGGAGGCGTGCATCCACGCGTTCTCCTCGGCGCTGCGCGACCGGGTCCGCGCGCACTTCCCGCTGCCAGACACCGAGACCATCACCTACGAGGTGGTCACCGACAAGCCGTGGTCGGGATTCAACTACTACCGCGGCGACTATCAATCCACGGTGGCCGTCAACGCCGACCTCAAGCAGCTGATGTCCAACCTGCCGCGGCTGGTGGCCCACGAGTCCTACCCGGGGCATCACACCGAGCACTGCCGCAAGGAGGCCGGGCTGGTGGCGCGGCTCGGTCAGGCCGAGCAGACCATCTTCTTGGTCAACACCCCGCAGTGCCTGATGGCCGAGGGCCTGGCCGATCTGGCGCTGTATGCCGCGGTCGGCCCGGGGTGGGGTGCGTGGGCGACGGAGATCTACGCCGATCTGGGACTGCGGTTCGACGGCGAACGGGCCGAGGCGGTGTCCGCGGCGGCCGCCGAGCTGGCCGATGTGCGCCAGGACGCGGCGCTGATGCTGCACGACGAGCACCGCGACACCGACGAGGTGGCCGCGTATCTGCGCCGCTGGCTGCTGGTCACCGACGACCGTGCCCGGCAGACATTGCGGTTCCTGTCCTCGCCGCTGTGGCGGGCCTACACCTCGACCTACGTGGAGGGCTACCGGCTGCTGCGTGCCTGGCTGGACGCCCGGCCGGTGGGTGTGAACCTCACCGAGCGGTTCGGTCGGCTGCTGGACGAGCCGCTCATTCCGTCGGCGATAGACTTGCCGGCGTGACTGCCGCACCTCAAACCCACTCATCCACGATGTCCGCCCCGCTGGCTGACGTCGACCCCGACATCGCCGAGTTGCTCGGCAAGGAACTGGGGCGCCAGCGCGACACCCTGGAGATGATCGCCTCGGAGAACTTCGTGCCGCGGGCGGTGCTGCAGGCGCACGGCAGTGTGCTGACCAACAAGTACGCCGAGGGCCTGCCCGGCCGGCGTTACTACGGCGGGTGTGAGCACGTCGACGTGGTGGAGAACATCGCCCGCGACCGCGCCAAGGAACTGTTCGGAGCCGACTTCGCCAACGTGCAGCCGCACTCCGGCGCGCAGGCCAACGCCGCGGTGCTGCAGGCACTGATGGAGCCCGGCGAGCGGCTGCTCGGCCTGGACCTGGCCAACGGCGGACACCTGACCCACGGGATGCGGCTGAACTTCTCCGGCAAGCTCTACGAGAACGCCTTCTACGGGGTGGACGCGGTCAGCCACCGCATCGACATGGACGTGGTGCGGGCGCAGGCGCTGGAGTTCAAGCCGAAGGTGATCGTCGCCGGCTGGTCGGCCTACCCGCGCATCTTGGACTTCGAAGCGTTCGCCTCGATCGCCGCCGAGGTCGGCGCCACGTTGTGGGTCGACATGGCGCACTTCGCCGGACTGGTGGCCGCCGGACTGCACCCCTCGCCGGTGCCGCACGCCCAGGTGGTCTCGTCCACCGTGCACAAGACCCTCGGCGGCCCGCGCTCCGGGCTGATCATCGGCAAGAAGGAGTTCGCCAAGCAGATCAACTCGGCGGTCTTCCCGGGCCAGCAGGGCGGCCCGTTGATGCACGTGATCGCGGCCAAGGCCGTCGCGCTCAAGATCGCCGGCACGGCCGAGTTCGCCGAGCGTCAGCAGCGGGTGCTCTCCGGCGCGAAGATCCTCGCCGACCGGCTTCTTGCCGCCGACGTCGCCAAGGCCGGGGTGTCGGTCGTCAGTGGTGGCACCGACGTGCACCTGGTGCTGGTCGACCTGCGTGACTCGCCGCTGGACGGCCAGATGGCCGAGGACCTGCTGCACGAGGTCGGAATCACCGTCAACCGCAACGCCGTCCCGAACGACCCGCGGCCGCCGATGGTCACCTCGGGGCTTCGGGTGGGCACTCCGGCGCTGGCCTCGCGTGGCTTCGGCGACGCGGAGTTCACCGAGGTCGCCGACATCATCGCCACCGCGCTGGCGGCAGGTTCGGCCTCCGACGTGCCGGCGCTGCGGGCCCGGGTCACCAAGCTGGCGCAGGACTTCCCGCTGTACGACGGCCTGGAGGACTGGAAGCTCGTTTAGGGCACGGTTTGACACGCCCGCCGCGCCCGAGTTGACAAGATAGTGTGAATTCGGGTTACAGTAACTTTCATGGCTGAACGTCCTGTTGCTAATGCGCTGATCCGCGAGCTGGAGCCGGTGGTCGACGCGAACCTGGTCCGGCACATCGACACTGTCGACCCGTGGTTCGCGCACGACTACGTGCCGTTCGAGCAGGGACGCAACTTCGCCTTCCTGGGCGGCACGGATTGGGACCCGTCGCAGGTCTCGCTGCCCAAGGTGATCGCCGAAGCCTGCGAGATCCTGCTCGTCGAGAAGGACAGCCTGGCCGGCTACCACCGCGAGCTTGTCGAGCACTTCATCCTCGAAGACAAGTGGGGCCGCTGGATCGGCCGCTGGACCGCCGAGGAGCACCTGCACGCCATCGCGCTGCGGGAGTACCTGATGGTGACCCGCGACATCGACCCCAACGCCAACGAGCGGGTCCGGATGGAGCACGTGCAGAAGGGCTACCGCGCCGACCACTTCAGCCAGGTCGAGACGCTGGTGTTCATGGCCTTCTACGAGCGCGCCTGCGCCGAGTTCTGCCGCAACCTGGCCGACAAGACCGAGGAGCCGGTGCTCAAGGGGCTGATCGGCCGGATCGCCGCCGACGAGGAGCGCCACGAGGAGTTCTTCGCGAACCTGGTGACCCACTGCCTGGACTTCGTGCCCGAGGAGACGGTGGCCGCCATCGCCGCCCGGGCCGCCGACGTCAAAGTCGTCGGCGCCGAGATCGACGCCTATGCCGACCGGCAGGCCGGGATCGCCGAGGCCGGCATCTTCGGACCCGACCAGTTGCGACGGGTGGTCTCCGACCGGATCAGCGCGTGGGGGCTGGCCGCGAACCCCGATCTCAAGGGCTTCGCCATCAGCTGATTTGCTCCGGCGCGCCTGCGGGGCGCGCATGCGTCGACGGGGGTACCGTCGCACTCGATGGCTAGCCACATGCTCTGCTGTCTAGGCGGCACCTCCGGTCGTGAACACGACAGACCGGCCCTGGTCTTGGCGCTGTCTCACCCCGTCGAATTGCTCGCGCGGGGTCGCGCGGGCCTGCACCCGCTGGAGCGCTGAAGTGCCTGAAATCCGGACGTACGTGCTCGACACCTCCGTGTTGCTGTCGGACCCGTGGGCCTGTGCCCGGTTCGCCGAACACGAAGTCGTGGTTCCGCTGGTGGTGATCAGTGAGTTGGAGGCCAAACGCCACCACCATGAGCTGGGTTGGTTCGCGCGCCAGGCGCTGCGCATCTTCGACGACATGCGACTGGAGCACGGACGGCTCGATCAGCCCATTCCCGTTGGGACGCAGGGCGGTACGCTGCACGTCGAGCTCAACCACAGCGACCCCGCCGTATTGCCGACCGGATTCCGTTCCGACAGCAACGACTCCCGGATCCTGACCTGCGCCGCCAACCTCGCCGCAGAGGGACGGCGAGTCACGTTGGTGAGCAAGGACATTCCGCTGCGGGTCAAGGCCGCTGCGCTCGGCCTGGCCGCCGACGAGTACCACGCCCAGGACGTCGTGGTCTCCGGCTGGACCGGGATGGACGAGGTCGAGGCGTCCGTCGACGACATCGACGCCCTGTTCGGCGAGGGTGAGATCGACCTGGCCGCGGCGCGGGATCTGCCGTGCCACACCGGAGTCCGGTTACTCGCCGGTGCCTCGCACGCACTGGGCCGGGTCAATGCCGCCAAGCGGGTGCAGTTGGTCCGCGGCGACCGGGAGGTGTTCGGGCTGCGCGGGCGCTCCGCAGAGCAGCGAGTGGCACTGGACCTGCTGCTCGACGAATCGGTGGGCATCGTCTCACTCGGCGGTAAGGCCGGCACCGGCAAGTCTGCCCTGGCGCTGTGCGCCGGCCTGGAAGCCGTGTTGGAAAGGCGCGCCCAGCGCAAGGTGGTGGTGTTCCGACCGCTGTACGCCGTCGGCGGCCAGGAGCTGGGCTACCTGCCGGGCAGCGAGAACGAGAAGATGGGGCCGTGGGCCCAGGCAGTGTTCGACACCCTCGAAGGTCTGGCCAGCCCGGCGGTGCTCGAAGAGGTGCTCTCCCGCGGGATGCTGGAAGTGTTGCCGCTGACCCACATTCGGGGCCGCTCCCTGCACGACTCGTTCGTGATCGTCGACGAGGCCCAGTCGCTGGAACGCAACGTGCTGCTGACCGTACTGTCCCGGCTGGGCACGGGGTCGCGGGTGGTGCTCACCCACGACGTCGCCCAGCGCGACAACCTGCGCGTCGGCCGGCACGACGGGATCGCCGCGGTCATCGAAAAGCTCAAGGGCCACCCGCTGTTCGCCCACATCACGCTGCTGCGCAGCGAGCGCTCGCCGATCGCCGCGCTGGTCACCGAGATGCTCGAGGAGATCAACCCCGAGTCGCTGCCCTGAGCCCCCGGTAGGCTGCCGGGGTGGCAGAACGTGCGCGCATAGGTGTCGTGGCGATAGCTGTTGCGGTGCTCGGCGCCTGCACCAGCCAGGTACACGAGGCGTTGGCCGAACCGGTGGACTGCGCCGCCGTCAAGTGCGTGGCACTGACGTTCGACGACGGCCCGTCGCCCTACACCGATCGGCTGCTGGGGATCTTGAACGACGCCGGTGCGCGCGCGACGTTCTTCCTGATCGGCAACAAGGTGGCTGCCGATCCGGCTGGCGCGAAGCGGATCGCCGAGGCCGGGATGCAGATCGGCAGCCACACCTGGGAACACCCCAACATGACCACGATCCCGGCAGCGGACGTGCCCGCCCAGTTCAGTCGGGCCAACGATGCGATCCACGCCGCCACCGGCTCATCGCCGGACTTGTGGCGTCCGCCCGGCGGGCTCACCGATGACGCTGTCAACGCCGAGGCCGCCCGGCAGGGGTTGGCCGGGATCCTGTGGGACGTCATCCCTTTCGACTGGATCAACGACGCCGACACCGCTGCCAGCCGCTACATGCTGATGACCCAGATCAAGCCCGGATCGGTGGTGCTGTTCCACGACACCTACTCATCCACGGTCGACCTGGTGTACCAGTTCCTGCCGGTGCTCAAAGCCAATGGCTACCACATGGTTACGGTCAGTGAGCTGCTCGGCCCGCGCGCTCCGGGCAGCGTGTACGGCAGCCGGGACAACGGCCCGCCGGTCAACGATCTGCACGACATCCCGGCCGGCGATATCCCTGGGCTTCCGGCGACATCGTCGCCGCCGCCGATGCCGAACCTCCCGATCACTGACATTCCCGGGGCGAATTCGGGTGGGCCGAACAACGGGGCTTGACCGGCGCGGTCACCGAGCGGGTTCGTCGGCGACATCGATGTCACCCGCCTTGGCCGCAGCCCGGAGTTGATGGAAGTCGTCGAGCGACTTCGCGGCATAGGCGTAGCACCACTCGACGATCGCCCGCACCACGGTGTCGTTGTTGCCGAGGTATCCGCGCAACATCGACAGATTGGCGCTCTGAGCGTGTGCCCGCGCCAAGGCCACCGCGCACGCGATCGCATACTCGCCGAACGTCTTCGCGGGCATGCCTTGGAGTTCGACGGTGCCCTTCATGTCATGGAACTGGCGAACGTAGAAGTCGCGGCCGTCGTAGCGCATCGTGCCCAGGAACACGTCGGAGCTGCCCTGCAGGATCCGCTGGCCGTCCATCACCCGAACGCCTTGGCCGTAGGTCGCGATGGCCTCGCGCAGAATCCCCGGCTGCGGCGCGTGCCCGAACTCGTCGAGCACCGACCGGGACGCCTCCTTGGCCTGCAGGATCAGCGGTTCGCCGGCGGGACCGGTCAGGATCGCCAGATAGCACCGTGTCCCGACGCTGCCCACCCCCACGACCCGTCGGGCGATGTCGGTGACCCGAAAGTGCGACAGCACCATTGCGACGTCGACGGGCACGCCGCCGATGTATTCGCTCAGCGACTCGACCAGTTCGGTCTCGGCGTCGATGTCGACGTGCTCCAGCACCGGAGGGTTCTCCAGCAGCCGGGGCGTCCCGTCGGGTCCCAGCGTCATGATGCGCGCGAACACCCGTGACGAGGTCTGCTTGCGGGCCCGCTTGAGGGTGCGGTTGAGGACGGCCGCAACGCCGGCGTCCATCTGGTTGCGATAACGCTCGGGTTCCATGCGCAGGTAGTAGCGGCCCAGGACCGTCATGTCGAGCATGGTGTCCAGTCCGGTGCGGTACGCGCGCACCGTCCGCTCCGCCGTCTGCCGGATCGCCTTCGATGGGTACCGGGCGTGCCGGCCCCCGATCACGACGCTGGTGACCAAGCGCTTGAGGTCCCATTCCGCCGGTGCGATGGCGGCCTCATCGAAATCGTTGAGGTCGAACACCAGTGCGCGGTCGGGTGCGGCGTAGATACCGAAGTTCGCCAGGTGGGCGTCGCCGCAGCACAGCACCTCGATCCCGCTCGATCTGCCGGCGGCAAGATCGGCGGCCATGACCGCGGCCGAGCCGCGATAGAACGAGAACGGGTCGGCGAGCATCCGCGCGAACCGCAGCGGAACCAGCTCCGGCACCCTCCTGGCGTTCTGCGCGACCAGGATTTCGGTGGCACTGCGCGTGCTCGGCGTCAGCTGGGCCAGCTCCCGGCGGGGGGTGATCTTGCGCTGCGCCCGCCCCCGCGCCAGATCCTGCTCGGGATCCCGCAGATCGATCACGCGCTCGCGCAGCGCCCGCATGGGCATGACTGCGAACTCTAGCGCGCACGGCGAATTCCGGTGGGTGAGACGACGAAGCGTGACAGAATCTGCACGCATGACTGATTTCACCAGGCGTGCAATTCTCGGTCGATTTGCTGCCGTCGGCGTCACCGCCGCAGCCGCGTCCGCGTTCGCATCCGCATGCGATGACAAGCAAGCAGTAGGCGGTTCGACACCGACCGACAACAAGGTCAAGCCGGCCACCGATGCCACCAAGGCCGCCAACGCCCAAGTGCGCGATTCGCTGCCCTTCAACGATCGCAGCGACTTCGAGGACGCCCAGCGCAATCTCATCGCCAAACCCGACACCCTGACCATCAACGGCGCCGACGGCAACACCGTCTGGGATCTGGAGAGCTACAAGAAGTTCATCGGTGACGCCTCGCCGGCGCCGGACACCGTCAATCCCAGTCTGTGGCGCAACGCCCAATTGTGCATGAACTACGGCCTTTTCAAGGTGGTCGATCGGATCTACCAGGTGCGCGGGTACGACCTGTCGAACATCACCTTCATCCAGGGCGACACCGGGTGGATCGTGTTCGACACGTTGATCTCACCCGAGACCGCCAAGGCCGCGCTGGATCTGGCGAACCAGCACCTGGGGCAGAAGCCGATCGTCGCCGTCGTACACAGCCACTCCCATACCGATCACTACGGCGGGGTTCGCGGCATCATCGCCCAGGCCGACGTCGACTCGGGCAAGGTCAAGGTGATCGCACCGGTGAATTTCGTCGAGGACGTGGTCGATGAGAATGTGATCGCCGGCAACGCCATGTCGCGACGCGCCGTCTACATGTACGGCGCGTTGCTGCCCCGCGATGCCCAAGGCGGGGTGAATGCCGGTCTGGGGCAGACGATCTCGACCGGAAAGCCGAGTCTGGTCATCCCGACCGACATCATCAGCACGACCGGAACGAAGCTGACCGTCGACGGAGTTGAGATGGTGTTCCAGATGACCCCGGGCACCGAGGCGCCCACCGAGATGAACACGTTCTTCCCACAGTTCAAGGCGATGTGGATGGCGGAGAACACCACCAATACCATGCACAATCTGCTCACGCTGCGCGGCGCGCAGGTGCGCAACCCGCTGATCTGGGCGGCGTTCATCGACGAGACCATCCGGCTGTACGGCGCGCAGACGGAGGTGAAGTTCCAGAGCCACCACTGGCCGATGTGGGGCAACGCCAAGATCATCGACTACTTCAAGCGCCAGCGCGACCTGTACAAGTACACCCACGACCAGTCGGTGCGGTTGATGAACCACGGCTACATCGGCTCGGAGATCGCCGAAGAGATCGCGCTGCCGCCGGAGTTGGAGAACTTCTGGCCGGGCCGGGGTTACTACGGCACCCTGCGCCACAACTCCCGTGCCGTCTACCAGCGCTATATGGGCTGGTATGACAGCAACCCGTCCGATCTCAACGACCTCCCGCCGGCCGACGCCGCCACCAAGTACATCGAGTACATGGGCGGCGAGGGTGCGGTGCTGCGAAAAGCCAAGGGCGACTTCGACGCCGGCAACTACCGCTGGGCCGCGATGGTGCTCAAGCATGTCGTGTTCGCCAACCCGGACAGCGTCGACGGCAAGAACCTGCTGGCCGACTGCTACGAGCAGCTGGGCTACCAGGCCGAGTCCGGACCCTGGCGTTCGGAGTATCTGCAGGGGGCCGCCGAACTGCGCAACGGGGTGCCGGACATCGCCGCCACCGATACCGCCAGCCCGGACACCATCCGGGCCATGCCCCCGGAGAAGCTGTTCGACTACTTCGGGGTACGGCTCAACGGGCCGAAGGCGGCGGGCAAGAAGATCACGCTCAACATCAAATTCACCGACCTCAAGAAGGAGTACGGCCTCACCGTGGAGAACGCGGTGCTCAACTACGCGCCCGAGCCGGTTGCGGGAGCCGACGCCAACCTGACTTTGACCAAGGCGACGCTGGACGACATCGAGCTCAAGAACGTCACCCTGGATGAGGCCATCTCCACCAAGCGGATCACCATCGACGGCAACCGGGGCGCCTTCGATGAGTTCATGGGCCTGCTGGATACGTTCCCGTTCTGGTTCAACATCGTCACGCCCTGACCGGCGCTGCGCCGGCCCGTTACTGCCGTCGATCAACTCAGGACCGCGGAGCCGAACCAATGGCAGAGGATCAACGCGACTTCGACGTCGGAGCGGTCCTTCTCGACCGGCCGACCGCGTCGCTCTACCGCGCGCTGAACGCGATATTTGACCGAGTTGTAGTGCAGATGAAGTTCGTCGGCGGCGGCTGTGTAGCTTGAGCCGCTGCGCAGGAATACTCGCAGCGTCTCCCGTAACCGGTTGTCGCTGTCGGTCGCCTCGGAAAGCGGCCCGAGCACCTCGGCCACCCACTCCGCGGCGGCGGCGACGTTCTTGCCCAGCAGCGCCGCCAACGCCACGCCGGGGTCGCCGGCGGAAATGACCCGCCGTGCACCGGACCCCGGCGTCGTGGCAACCGTGTAGGCGTCCTGCGCTTGTCGGTGAGATCGACGAAACCCGTCGACACCGGGCAACGGGTTGCCGATCGCTACGGCAGGGGCGGCGGTCGCGGAATCGACGAAGACCTGAAGGCGAGACACCGCATCGGGCGCGACACCGGGTGGCAGTGCGATCCAGGCCCACCCGGTCGTCTGGTCCAGCGGCAGAAACAGCCAAGACTGTTGAGCGCCTAAAGATTCGGCAGCTCGCCGGATAAAGCTCTCCATCAGCGCTATCCCGCTCTCGCTGTCCGACTTGTCGTACCACATCACCAGTGCGAGATGAACGTGCTTGAGTGGGTAGCGGATTGCTGCTTCGAGCACATCGGCGTCGGCACCGACGTCCTCGTCCGAGAGCAATTGGTGCAGCGATGATGTTCGCAGGCTGTTCTGGTGTTCCAACCACCGATCGCGCTCGTCCTGATATGCGGCGACGGCCTGCTCGACGACTTGGTCGATGTAATCGAACGAGATGGCGGTGATCCGCTCCTCGATGCCGAGGGCCAACCCGGGCTCCAGGCCGGCGGTACGTATCTCGTCGGCCACACCTGCGAGCAGGGCTCGGTGTCCCAGGCGATAAGACCGCATCAACGCCGCCACCGATACGCCGCGTTGCGCCAGCCGCCGGGCATATTCGAGCGCGGCCGTCGGCGATGTGACGTTCTGGATCGCGATATCGTTGCGAACCACTGTGGAAAATGTTTCGACGCTACCGGCGATGTGGTCATGAAGGAGCTGGAGCAGTTGCGCTTGGCCGCGCAGTTCGGGAATCTCACTGATCAGCAGTTGCTGGATTGAACCGGTCAGCTCAGGCAACTGTTCTTCGAACCGCTTGGCGAGTGCAGCGGCGGCCTGGACCACGGCCGGATCGTCACGATTGCTGACCGTCATGGCTAAACGGTAGTTCGTGTTGGGTGAGGATGGAGCCAGTGCGCGCTACTTGAGTCCCCTGTTGAAGATGGCCAACGCCCGGCCAAGGAGCCGGGTACGCCGGGCTGTGTACGGGTGCATGTGGATGTCGCGCTTCGGGTTGATCCGCGAGATCAGCAACGACTGCTGGCGACAGTACTTTCGGATGCCGCCTGGGCCGTGCCGGTGGCCGGAACCGGAACCGGGTTTGGCACCGCCCATCGGCAGTTCCAGCGCCAGGTAATTGATCACCGCGTCGTTGACGGTGACTGCGCCCGCGTTCAGCTGCTTGGCGACGGCTGTGGCGCGCGCAAGATCGCGGGAGAACACCGCGGCGGACAACCCGTATTCCGAATCGTTCGCCAGTCGGATCGCCTCGTCGACGTCTTTGACCTTCATGATGGGAAGCGTTGGGCCGAAGGTCTCTTCGCGCATGCAGGCCATGTCGTGGTCGACGTCGACAAGCACCGTCGGTTCGAACCAGTACCCCTTGTCCCGCCCCCGCTGCCCGCCGGTCAGAACCTTCGCCCCACGCTCGCATGCCTCCTGAACGTGGCGTTCCACCGTTGCGACCTGGGGTGGGAACGTCAGCGATCCCACGTCGACACTGCCCGGCCCGGCGGGCACACCCTGTCGGATTGCTCGCACCTTCTCGGTGACCCGGTTTACGAAGTCGTCGTAGATGGGGGCTTCGACATAGCAACGTTCGATGGAGATGCAGGTCTGACCGCAGTTGAACATCGAGTAGTAGGCAGCGTGATTGGATGCGCGTTCCACGTCGGCGTCGGCGAGCACGACCATCGGATCCTTGCCGCCCAGCTCCAGCGAGACCGGAATCAGTCGTTCGGCGCAGCGCACACCGACTTTGCGCCCGGTCGCGGTCGAGCCGGTGAACATGACCATGTCGACTTCGTCGATCACCGCTGCGCCGGTGTCACCGCTGCCGGTTGCCACCGCGAAAACACCATCGGGCAAGCCGCATTCGGCAAGCCCCTGGGCGAGTAGCAGTGACGTCAGCGGGGTGATCTCCGACGGTTTGAGGATCACGGCGTTACCGGCCGCCAACGCGGGGATGCAGTCGCCGAATGAGTTGGTCAACGGGTAATTCCACGGCCCGATGACGCCGACCAGACCGATCGGGCGGTACCGCAGCATCAGGCGTTTGCCTTTGACGAAGATCGACTTCGAACGGACCTTCTCGTCGGCCAGATAGCGCGGCGCTTTCTTGGCCCAGAATTCGAACGCCGCTGCCCCATAGGACAGTTCGGCGATCTGCGCGTCCTCGTAGGCTTTGCCGGTCTCGGCACTGATGGTGGTGATCACTTTGTCGGCGTTATCCATCAGCCAGCGCTGCATCCGCCGCAGCACCCGTCCGCGGCCGTCGAAGCCCAGTGCCTCCCAAGCCGGTTGCGCGACGCGGGCCCGGCGTGCCAGCTCGGCGACCTCGGCCACCGCCATGTTCCGAACCTGCGCGATGACCTCGCCGGTGGCCGGATTCTCAACCGGGATCGACGCTCGGCCGACGTTGTGCTGGGTGGCCGTCTGCGGTGCGGTGCTGGTCATGGTGTGGTCTCCTTCTTGGGCGGGACCTGCGCCAGGGCGCGTTCGGCCAGCGCGGTGATCGTCAGGCTGGGGTTGACCCCGACGTTGGCCGGGATCGCGGCGCCGTCGGTGACCAGCAGATTCTGGTAGCCGAACGCACGATGGGACGCGTCGATCACGCCGCTGTCCGGGTCGGCGCCGATTACGGCGCCGCCGAGGATGTGGGCGGTGGTCGGGATGGACAGCAGTGCTTCGGTGAACATCGCCTGCGGAGCCCCGCCGATGTGTCGCTGGATCCAGTCGGCCGCGCGGTAGGCCGCCGGAATCTTGTCCGGGTTGGGGTTGTCGCGGTCTTGTTCGGTGGTCAGGGTCACGTTGCCGTTGGGCAGCCGGCGCTTGACCTTCAGGCGGATCGCGTTGTCCAGCGTCTGCATCACCAACAGAATCACCGTCCGGTCCGACCAATTGCGGATTCGCGACGCAGACAGCGCCAGGCGCGGGTGGCGAATCAAGTTGGCCAGCAGATGGAGCGGCTGGGTCCGCCGGGTGCCGGCCGCGGTCAGCAGCCAGAACAACAGCGACTGCGAGTCCGCGCCACCGCCGTAGGTGACCGGTTCGATGTGGGTGTCCGGGTCGGGATAGATGCTCGCGGTGATCGCTATCCCGCGGCTGAAGTCATGCCCGCCGTCGGGTGCGGTCACCGCCAGGATCGATTCGCTGTTGGTGCGCACCAATTCGCCGAGCCGGTCGGAAAGCCGTGGCAGGGAGCCGGCCAGCTTGCACCGGAACAACAGCTTGTTGGTGCCCAGCGGTCCGGCTGCCACCACTATGCCGCCCGCGGTCAGCTGCCGACGATCCCCGCGCACCCACGCTCCTGACCGCACATGCGTCACGGAGTACCCGTCGGACCCGTCTGCGGCACCGAGTGGACGTACGTCGACGACGGTGCGTTCGGGCAGGATGTCCACACCGCGGCGCTCGGCGAAGTACAGGTAGTTCTTGACCAGGGTGTTCTTGGCGTTGTAGCGGCAGCCGACCATGCACGCCCCGCACTTGATGCAGCCGGCACGCTCGGGTCCCTCGCCCCCGAAGAACGGGTCTTTGACTGTTTTCCCGGGCTCGCCGAGGAACACCCCGACCCGGGTACGGGTGTAGGTGTCGCCGAAGCCGTTCTCGGTGGCGTAGTCGCGCAGCAGTTTGCCCGCCGCGGAGTCCTCGTCATATTCGGTGACGCCGAGCATGTGCTCGGCGGTGTCGTAGTGCGGCGCGAGCTCGGCCTCCCAGTCGGCGAGGTCTTTCCATTGTGGGTCGCCATAGAACGCGGGCCGGCCCCGGTACAAGGTGTTGGCGTAGCCGAGCGATCCACCGCCGACACCGCAGCCCGACGCTATGAAGATGTCGCGAAACATGGTCAGCCGCAGGATGCCCTTCAGTCCGATCTTGGGCATCCAGTAGTAGCGGTTCATCTGCCAGGTCGTCTCGGCGAACTCATCGTCGGCGAACCGGCGGCCCGCCTCCAAAAGCCCTACCCGGTAGCCCTTCTCGGCCAGCCGCAGCGCCGCCACACTGCCGCCGAAACCTGAACCGATCACCAGCCAGTCATAGTCGTACTTGCTCATCACACCTCCGCCGGACTAACGATGTTGCGTCTGAAGATCTTGCCGTTCGGCCCCCTGAGTGCGGGTCAGCCTCGCGCTGTCGCCAAGCTGGTAGCGGGCCTGCTTGGGATGTGGTGGCGGGCGGACGTGGCCTCGAGTCGCTGCGAGATGGTGGAGTTCCGTCCCGCCATTCGCCGAATCCCGCGGGCGATCGAGGGCGCAAGCGCAAGGCCGATCACGAACCACAACGGGGAGAGGATTCCCGCCAGAGCCACGGCCAGGAGCAGGTAGCCATCCATGGGTTTACTCGCCTTCTCTTGAAATGGGTTATGTGGTAGCCGGTTTTGCGGCCGCATGTCACCGGAATTCGTTGCCGTTCACACTCGTGAACTGGGTCTCCAGGCGTGACAAAAATTACCCAGCTCACACCATCGGCGACTACGTCGTGCGGAAACGACGTTTTCCGCGGCTGTTGTCGGTTGGGAACGAAAGGCTGCCGACGGGTCAGACCGTGTTTGACGGTTTTCGCTGGCCGGCAGCACCGAGAACCACGACCACCACCGCGGCGGCCAGTGACAGCGCCCCGACCACCCACAGGCCGGCCCTGCTGCTGCCGGTCAGGTCTGTCAGCCAGCCCGTGACGTAGGGACCGCCGAAACCGCTGACGTTGCCCAGGGAGTTGATCAACGCGATGCCGCCGGCCGCCGCGGTTCCGGTGAGGAACGTCGACGGCAGCGCCCAGAAGACCGGCATCGCGCACATGATCGAGCACGTCGACAGCGTGATCGCGACCATCGCCAGGTACGGGTTGCTCATGTAGAGCGCCGCGGGAATGCTCACGCCGCCGACGATCGCCGGGATCGCCACATGCCAGACGCGTTCCCCGGTCCGATCGGAGTGACGCGCCCACGGCACCATGGCCACAGCCGCGATGGCCCAAGGAATGGCGATCACGATGCCGCGCCCGATGACGCTCAGCGCAATGCCGTACTGCTGCTCGAACCCGGCGACAATCGTCGGAAGGAAGAACCCGACGGCGTAGAGCCCGTAGACGATTCCGAAGTAGACGAACGCCAGGGCCAGCATTCTGGGGTGGGTCAGCGCCTTTTTCAGCGGCCAATGCCCATCGGCTGCCGCCTGCTCGTCGGTCAGGGTGGTTTCCAGCCACTGCCGTTCATCGTCATCGAGCCAATGTGCCTGTGTCGGCCGGTCGGTCAGGTAGAACCAACAGACGAACGCCAGCGCAACGGCCGGCAGCCCCTCGGCCACAAACATCACCCGCCAGCCGGACAGCCCGAATATGCCTTGGCCCCAGTCGATCACCAGTGACGACAGGGTGGAGCCGACTGCCGTCGACACCGGCACCGCCACCATGAACAGCGACACGGCCTGCGACCGCTGCCGCTGCGGGAACCAGAACGTCAGGTACAAGATGATGCCCGGGAAGAATCCGGCCTCGGCCACCCCCAACAGGAACCGCAGCGCCACCAGCGTCGGCGCGTTCGGAACGAAAGCGATTGCGGTGCTGACGATTCCCCAGGTCAACATGATGCGGGCCAGCCAGCGCCGGCCGCCGAAGCGGTGCAGTGCGATGTTGGACGGTATCTCCAGCAGCAGGTAACCGAAGAAGAAGATCCCCGAGGCGAACCCGAACGTCGTCGCTGTCATGCCGAGCTCGGCGTTCATCCCGTTGGGCCCGGCGAAGCCGATGTTGACACGGTCGAGGTAGTTGACGAAGTAGAGCAGCCCCAGGAACGGGATCAGGCGCCGCGACACCTTCGCGATCGCCGAGGTGCCCGCCGCAGACGCAGCGGGTTCGGCGTTCATCGGTTGCGGCTCAGTCCTTCACCTTGGCCATCGCCAGCACGTCGAGGCGCTTGTCCAGCTCGGCCTCGGACAGCTTGTCGCCGATCAGGCCGCGGTCGATCACGGTCTGGCGAATGGTCTTACGCTCCTTGAGGGCTTGCTTGGCCACCGCGGCGGCCTCCTCGTAGCCGATCGCGGAGTTCAGCGGCGTCACGATCGACGGGCTGGACTCGGCCAGCTCCCGCAGGTGCTCGGTGTTGGCGACCAGTCCGACGATGCAGCGCTCGGCGAACAGTCGCGAGACGTTGCTCAGCAGCGTGAAGGACTCCAGCATGTTGCGGGCCATCATCGGGATGTAGACGTTGAGCTCGAAGGCACCGTTGCCGCCGCCCCAGGCGATCGCCGCGTCGTTGCCGATAACCTGTGCCGCCACCTGGGTGACCGCCTCGGGCAGAACGGGATTGACCTTGCCCGGCATGATCGAGCTGCCCGGCTGCAGGTCCGGCAACTGGATCTCAGCCAGACCGGTGAGCGGGCCTGAGCCCATCCAGCGGACGTCGTTGGCGATCTTGGTCAGCGACACCGCGATGGTGCGCAGCGCGCCGGACGCCTCGACCAGGCCGTCACGCGCCGCCTGGGCCTCGAACGAGTTAGCCGCGGTCCGCAGCTCGGTGATGCCGGTCTCGGCGACCAGAACCGCAACCACCTTGGCGCCGAAGCCATCCGGGGCGTTGAGTCCGGTGCCGACGGCGGTGCCGCCGATCGCCAGCTCACCCAGGCGCGGAAGGGTGGCCTGCACGCGCTCGATTCCGGCAGCGATCTGGCGGGCGTAGCCGGAGAACTCCTGGCCCAGGGTCACCGGCACAGCATCCATCAGGTGGGTGCGGCCCGACTTCACCACGGTGCGCCATTCGGCAGCCTTGGCGGCCAGCGCGTCATGCAGTATCTGCAGCGACGGAATCAGGTGGCGCACAGCGGCTTCGGTGGCCGCGATGTGGGTGGCGGTCGGGAAGGTGTCGTTGGACGACTGCGACATGTTCACGTCGTCGTTGGGGTGCACCGTCACGCCGGCCGCCGCGGCGATCGAGGCGATCACCTCGTTGGTGTTCATGTTCGAGCTGGTGCCCGAGCCGGTCTGGAACACATCGATGGGGAACTGGTCGTCGTGCTTACCGTCGGCGATCTCGGCGGCGGCGGCCTTGATGGCCGCGGCCTTCTCCGGGGCGAGCAGGCCCAGGTCGGCGTTCACCTGCGCGCAGGCGCTCTTGAGCAGGCCCAGCGCCCGGATCTGGGTGCGCTCCAGGCCACGCCCGGAGATCGGGAAGTTCTCCACCGCGCGCTGGGTCTGGGCGCGCCACAACGCATTCACCGGAACCCGGACCTCGCCCATGGTGTCGTGTTCGATGCGGTATTCGGTCTCGCTCATTGCTATGCAGTCCTCGGGTAGTCGGTCAGGGCAGGGGATAGGCGGCGCTGGAATCGCCGGTGAAGTCGACCGCCGAGTACTCGTTGAGCTTCGACAGCCGGTGGTAGGCCTCGATCATCCGGACGGTGCCGGACTTGGAGCGCATCACGATCGACTGGGTGGTGCAGCCGCCGGGGTAGTAACGCACTCCCTTGAGCAGGTCGCCGTCGGTGACCCCGGTGGCGCAGAAGAACACGTTCTCGCCGGAGACCAGATGCTCGGTCGTCAGCACCTCGTCGAGGTCGTAGCCGGCGTCCAGGGCCTTGCGCCGCTCGGCGTCGTCGGTGGGCGCCAACTGGGCCTGGATCGCGCCGCCCATGCAGCGGATCGCGGCGGCGGCGATGATGCCCTCCGGGGTGCCGCCGATCCCGGCCAGCATGTCGGTGCCCGAGTCGGGCCGGCATGCCGAGATGGCCCCGGCCACGTCGCCGTCGGAGATCAGCCGGATCCGGGCGCCGGTGGCCCGGGCGTCGGCGATCAGCTGGGCGTGCCTCGGACGGTCCAGGATGCACACCGTCATGTCCCGGGGGGACAGGTTCTTGACCTTGGCGACCGCCTTGATGTTCTCGGCGATCGGCTTGGTGATGTCGAGGACGTCGGCGGCGTCGGGGCCGACGGCGATCTTGTTCATGTAGAACACCGCCGACGGGTCGAACATCGCGCCGCGCTCGGCAACCGCCAGCACCGAGATGGCGTTGGGCATGCCCTTGCTCATCAGGGTGGTGCCGTCGACGGGATCGACGGCGAAGTCGCAGTCGGGGCCGTCACCGTTCCCGACCTCTTCGCCGTTGTAGAGCATCGGAGCGTGGTCCTTCTCGCCCTCGCCGATCACCACGACGCCGCGCATCGACACCGAGTTGACCAGTTCGCGCATCGCGTCGACGGCCGCGCCGTCGCCGCCTTCCTTGTCGCCGCGGCCGACCCAGCGGCCCGAGGCCATGGCCCCGGCCTCGGTAACCCGCACCAGCTCCATGGCCAGGTTGCGGTCTGGAGCTTCTCGTCGAGGGGGTCCCGTCATGGCAGTCACGGTTGCTGATTCTCCCAGAACCGGATCAGCGTCACTGAGCTGGGATACTGGCAGCGTGACCGCAGAGCCCCCGCCGACGCCCCACCCCGCCCCGAGGCCCGCCAAGCCGCGCCTGCTGCAGGACGGGCGGGACATGTTCTGGTCGATTGCGCCGCTGGTCGTGGCCTGTATCGTGCTGGCCGGCCTGGCCGGGACCTGCTCGTTTCGTCCGGGGCGGATGGAGGCGGGGCCGGTGCCGTCCTACGACGTCGTCACCGCCCTCAACGCCGACGCGCAGACCTTCGGCTTCCCGGTCCGCAAGCCCGACCTGCCCGAGGGCTGGCAGCCCAACTCCGGGGGCCGCGGGAGCATCACCGACGGGCACGCCGACGCGACCGGCCAGCGGCTGCGGGCGGTCACCTCGCGGGTGGGCTACGTCAGCCCGAACGGGATGTATGTGAGCCTGACCCAGAGCAACGCCGACGAGGTCCCGCTGGTGGCCTCCATCCAGCCCGGACTGCATCCGACCGGGGCCCAGGACGTCGACGGCACCCGCTGGGTGGTTTACGAAGGGGACGGCAAGCGGGTGTGGACAACCCGCCTGACCTCGAAGGCCGGGGCGACGCAGCTGGCGATCACCGGCGCGGCCAGTGCCGACGACTTCCGGGTGCTGGCCGCGGCCGTGCAGTCGCAGGCGCCGCTACCGGCGCAGCGATAGGGGTTACGCGTCAGCGCGAGAACACCCGCCGCAGTCCGCTCCACCGGCGCGGTTTGGGTTCCGCGGGCTCCTCGGACTCTTCCTGGGGGCTGTCCAGCGGCACACCGTGATACACCGCCAGGTAGACGTCGATGGTGGTCACGATGATGATCATCAGCACCGGGCCGATCACGACGCCCCAGAACCCGAACATGCCGATCCCGGCGAAGACGGCCAGCAGCATCAGCGCGGAATTGAGCCGGGCGTCGCGTGGCACCAGGATCGGGCGCAGGAAGTTGTCGATGTTGGTCACCACGATCAGGTGGAACGCCACCACGAACACCCCGCCGGCGACGTTGCCGAACAGTGCCATGCCGATGCCGAACGGGATGGTCACGATGCCGCCGCCGAGCGGGATGATCGACAGCGCGGTCAGCAGGATCGCGAAGACGAAGAACGCCTGGTGGAACCCGGCGATATAGATCGAGGCGGCCCCGGCGACGCCTTGGCAGAACGCGATGACGAACTGCCCGCCGACGGTTCCGCGCACCATCGAACCCATCTTGGCCAGGTACAGGTCGGTGACCTCGGCGCCCAATGGGTTGAGCCGGCGGATCAGGGTCTGCAACTCCTCGCGGTTGGTCAGCATCGCCAGGAACACGTACAAGAAGATGATCGCCGAGGTCACCGCGCCCACCGCACCGCCGACGGCACCCTGCAGCACGTGCAGCAGCAGCTCACCGCCCTTCTGCGCGACATTGACCATCGCCTCGCGCACCCAGTCCATGGTCAGCTCGACATGCACGAACGGAATCCGTGCCAGCAGGCCGTTGGCGAATTTCAGCGCCTTGTCGCCCAGTGTGGTGGGGTCGGTGGCCTGCACCCACTGCGCCACGTCGCCGGCTGTGCGGGTGATCTGAGCGACGGCCAGAAAGATCGACAGGCCCACCGGGACGATCACGGCGACCAGTGCGGCCAACAGCGTGCCGGTGGCCGCCAGACCCGTGGGCATCCGCCGCTCCAGGGCGCGGAACAACGGAGTGAACAGGTAGGCGCCCACCGCGGCCACCACGATCAGCACGAAATAGCCGCGCAGGAAGAAGGCGCCGAACGCCAGCGCGATCACGGTGAAGACCGCCAGGGCGCGGCGTTGGGACAGCGTGAATTCTTGGTTCATGGGCGGGGGTCACTCCACTTGTCGCCGATAGCCCGCCACGGATCGGCGAACTTGTTGTCGGTGCGGTAGTAGGGAGCGCGCAACTGCAGTACGACGCGGGCCAGTGGGGCAACCGCCCGCAGCAGGAAGCGGGTGACGCCGGCTCGGGCCGCCGTCTCGACGAGCATGTCCGGCCAGGAGTGGTGCTGGAAGCCCAGCGCCTCCTGGGCGCGGCTCGAGTCCATCCAGTCGGTGTTGAACCAGTCCTCGTTGTCGTCGGGATTGCCCGGCAGCCCGGCTGGCAGACCATTGACCAAGCCCAACGCGGCGGCCATGGCAGGTGCGACGTCGCGCTGGATCTGCCGGTGCGAGTCGTCGCCGCCGATCAGCAGGGTTTCTCCGACGACGGGCGCGATGGTGGCCGCGGCGAACGCGGATGCGACGTCGCGGACGTCGACGGTCTGCAGCCTGCCGTCGGCGGGGAGCAGTTGCTCGAGATACAGATTGTCGAGCTTCATGTAGGAGCCCGGGTCGACGGTCATCACCCCGCCCAGCCGCAGGATCACCCAGTCCAGCCCGGAGCCGCGAACCAGCAGTTCGGCCTGCACCTTGTGATCGCCGTAGACGTCGGCGGGGTTGGTCGGGGTGTCGGCGGTCAGCACGCCCGAGACGGTGTGGGGGTTGCGGGAGCCGTACACCGCGATGCTGGAGGCCTGCACGAAGCGAGACGGCTCCGGCTGGTGAGCCGCCGCCGCCAACAGGTGCCCGGTGGCCTCGACGTTGACCTTGCGTGCCAGCTCTCGGTGCATATAGATGAACGGCGGGATTACCGCGGCCAGGTGGATGATCGCGGCCGGCTTGACGGTGCTGACCAGGTCGTCGACGGCCGCTGCGTCGGTGAGGTCGGCGTAGCGGACCTGTACCGCTACCGGCAGATCGGCCGCGGCTTTGCGGTTGGCGGGGGTGTCGAGGTCGGTCGCGACCACGGGGCGCCCGTCGGCTGCCAGACGCCTGACCGTGGCCGATCCCACTAACCCGAACGCGCCGGTGACCAGCACCGTGTCCACGGCACCTCCTTCGTGACAGCGAGCGTTTCGCGGAGCACCCTAGACACTACGGAGGTGATTGCGATGTATGACGCAAAGCTGGACCCCAACTGGCATGTCGACATTGAGTTCGGTGAGGACGAGACCCACACGCGGGCGACGGTGCGCGCGGATTTCGGCACCGGGGAAACCATGATCACGCGGGGTGACGCCTATCGGCACCCCAAGGATGCCCGTCAGCCGATGGTCGGCGAGGAGATCGCCGCGGCCCGGGGGTTGATCGCCTTGGGCACCGCGTTGCTGGAGACCGCCTCGATGCAGATCGAGCAGTCCACCCACCATCCGGTGCATCTGTACCGCTGAGGAGGGTGAACGCCCGAATCCGGCATAAGACTCGCTGGTAGCGGCGGAGAAGCCTATTCTTTGCCGATCGGACAGGTTCGCTGATCGGCGGCGTCGGGATGACGGTAACTACATGTCAGGCGTGCGGCATCGAACCACTGGAGAATGCGCGGTTCTGCCATTCCTGTGGTTCGCCGATCACTGCGGCGACCCGACCGGCCGAATACAAGCAGGCGACGGTGTTGTTCGCCGATGTGGTGCATTCGATGGACATCGCATCGGCGGTGGGTGCCGAACGGTTGCGCGAGATCATGGCGCAGTTGTTCGACCACTGTGCGGCGGTGGTGCGACGCTATGGCGGCACCGTGGACAAGTTCACCGGCGACGGGATCATGGCGGTGTTCGGTGCGCCGGTGTCGTTGGAGGACCATGCGTTCCGGGCCTGTCTGGCGGCCCTGGAGATTCAACGTGAGAGCACTGGTGATGGGCTGCAACTGCGAGTCGGCCTGAACTCCGGCGAGGTGGTCGCCGGCGAGATCGGTTCCGGGCCGGGGAGTTACACAACGATCGGTGCCCAGGTCGGTCTGGCGCAACGGATGGAGTCGGTGGCGCCCCCGGGCGGGGTGATGCTCAGCGAGGCGACCGCGCGACTGGTCGAGGGCCGGGTGGTGCTGGCGGCGCCGGAACTGGTGCGCATCAAGGGCGCCGTCGAGCCCGTGCCGGCGCGTCGGTTGCTACGCGCTGAAGCCCACGACGGGGCCCGCGGGCGCACGGACGCGAGCCTGGTGGGCCGCCGCTGGGAACTGGCCGCTGTGACGGCGATCCTGGAGCGGGCCATCGAGGGCCACGGTGGCGTCGTCGCCGTTGTGGCACCACCGGGGATCGGCAAGAGCCGACTGGTGCGCGAGATCTCCGCGGCGGCGACTGAACGTGGTGTCCCGGTGTACTCCAGCTTTTGCGAGTCCCACGCCAGCGACATCCCGTTTCATGTGGTGGAGGCGCTGCTGCGCACCGCCACCGGGGTGGCCGATCTCGACCCCGCCGCGGCCCGGGCGCAGATACGGGCCCGGGTTCCCGGCGCCGACGCGCAGGACTTGCTGTTGTTCGACGATCTGATCGGCATTGCCGATCCCGCCGTGGAACCGCCCCGCATCGATCCCGACGCGCGGCGGCGACGGTTGACCGCGTTGGTCAATGCGGTCACGCTGGCCCGGACCACTTCGGAGGTCTATGTCATCGAGGACGCGCATTGGATCGACGAGGTCAGTGAATCCATGCTGGCCGACTTCATGGCCGTGATTCCGCAAACCCGATCCCTGGTGGTGATCACCTATCGGCCCGAGTATCAGGGCGGGTTGACGCGTATAGCCGGTGCTCACACGATTACCCTTGCGCCGCTGAGCGATTCGGAATCTGCGGCCCTGATCGCCGAGTTGCTGGGTACGGACTCGTCGGTGACGGCGCTGTCCGGGCAGGTTGTCGGCAGGGCGGCCGGGAACCCGTTCTTCGCTCAGGAGATGGTTCGGGATCTGGCCGAACGCGGTGTGCTGCACGGCAAGCGAGGGGGGTATCTGCTTGCCGGAGCGACCGATCAGGTCAGCGTTCCAGCCACCCTGCAGGCCACCATCGCGGCCCGTATCGACCGGCTGGAGCCGGCCGCCAAACGCACGTTGTGTGCCGCGGCGGTGATCGGGTCCCGGTTCGGCGCCGAACTGTTGGTCGAGTTGGGCATTGATCCGGTGTTCGACGAGCTTGCCCGCGCCGAGTTGATCGATCAGGTCAGGTTCACCCCGTATCCGGAGTACGCCTTCCATCACCCGTTGATCCGCGCGGTGGCCTACGAATCGCAGCTGAAGGCCGATCGTGCTGCGCTGCATCGGCGGTTGGCCGCGGCCATCGAAGGTCGCGATCCCGCAGCGGCCGACGCGAACGCCGCGCTGATCGGCGAGCATTTGGAAGCCGCGGGAGAGTTGCGGGCCGCGTATGCCTGGCACATGCGCGCCGGCGCCTGGTCCACCAACCGCAATATCGCTGCCGCTCAGGTGAGTTGGGAGCGCGCCCGGCAGCTCGCCGATGCGTTGCCTGACGGCGAGGCAGATCTGCTGGCGATACGGATCGCCCCTCGCACGCTGATCTGTGCCCACGGATTCCGGGCGAATATCACGATCGCCGGAGAAAGGTTCGATGAACTGCAGGGGCTGTGTGCGGCTGCCGGTGACAAGGCGTCGATAGCGGTCGCGATGACCGGGCTGATCGCCGAGCACATGTTTCACGGCCGGGTGTCGGCGGCATCAAGGCAGGCCTCCGAACAGCGGACGCGAATCGAGTCGATCGGTGACCCGACACTGACAGTCGGGCTGTCTTTCGGACTGAGCGGAAGCAAGATCAGCACCGGGGAGGCGGGGGAAGTGCTGCAGTGGTCGCAATACGTGATCGACCTCGCTGACGGCGACCCCCGGAAAGGGAATTTCATTGTCGGGTCCCCGCTGGCCCTGGCCTTGGCTGCCAGGGGCTTCGCCCGAAGCACGCTGGGGCGTACCGGATGGCGAGAGGACTTCAGTCGGGCGACCGCCATGGCTGCCAGCACCGACCCACTGTCGTATGCCATCTGTGTGGCTTGGACATACGGCATCGCGATTGCGTCGGGAGTGCTGCTACCCGATCGCCACATGATCCAGGAAATCGAAGACGCGGTGCGCATCGCCGAGCGGTCGGCCGACGATATTTCTGTTGGCTTCGCGATGTACGCATTGGGCGTGGCCATGCTGCACCAGGATCCACCGGCGAACGAGCGCGCTGTGGAGCTGTTCGGACGAATCCGTGACATGTGCGTGCGCGGTCGGTTCTATTCATCGGAGATTGCCTCGATCGATGCCTGGATCACGGTTGCAATGGTCAGGCGGGGAGCTCTCGATCGTGCGGTGGCCGTGGCACGGAACGCCCTGAACCAACATTATCGTTCGGGTCAGCTGGGCTATTGCGTATTCGGTACGCAGGTCCTGGCCGAGATGCTGCTCGAACGCGGACACGACGACGACCTGGACGAAGCCCAGGCGATCATCGACCGGCTGGTCGCGGCTCCGCTGAGTGACGACTACGTTCTGCGGGATCTCATCCTGTTGCGATTGCGTGCCCTGTTGGCCCGGGCTCGCGGTGACGACGCCGCTTACCGGGATTTCGCGGCCCGATACCGCGCCATGGCCAACCATCTGGGCTTCGAGGGCCACATGGCGCTGGCGGAGACGATGAATTGAGGGCGAATTCATCACTTGCGGTATGGCTGACGCCGTCGCTGGCGCCGCCACTGTGAAAATTACGTAACAAATGCTCAGGTAGTAACGGAAAAGAATATTCTTGGCCGAGCGATTGAGGTTTACGGATCGGCGGCGTCGGGATGAGCACGTCAACATCGTGCCGTAAGTGCGGCACGGATCTACTGGTGAACGCGCAGTTCTGCCACTCCTGCGGTTCGCCGATCGCGGTTGCCACAACACCGGCCGAGTTCAAGCAGGTGACGGTGTTGTTCGCCGATGTGGTGCATTCGATGGACCTCGCGGCGGCGGTCGGTGCGGAGCGGTTGCGCGAGATCATGGGCGCGCTCTTCGGCCGCTGTGCTGCGGTGGTGCGGCGCTACGACGGGGTGGTGGAGAAGTTCATCGGGGATGCCGTTATGGCGGTGTTCGGTGTACCGGTGGCATTGGAGGACCACGCGTTACGGGCATGCCTGGCGGCCCTGGACATCCAACAGCAGGCACAACAGCTGGCGGCTGAAGTGGCTCGCGTCGACGGCGTCAGCCTGGAGCTTCGGGTGGGGCTGAACTCCGGTCAGGTGGTCGCCGGTGACCTCGGATCCGATCCGTTGAGCTACACCGCGATCGGCGAGCAGGTCGGGTTGGCGCAGCGAATGGAGTCGGTGGCGCCGCCGGGCGGGGTGGTGCTCAGCCAATCGACCGTCCGCTTGGTCGAAGACGTTGCCGTACTGGGCGAGCCGGTGGTAGTCCAGTTCAAGGGTGCCGGCGCGCAAGTGCCCGTGTGTCGACTTCTGGCGGTGTCCCCGGAACGTCGGCATGTGCCGCGGCAGGATCCGACACTGGTGGGTCGTGCCTGGGAGATGGCTGCGCTCAAGGGAATCCTGGATGAGTCGATCGCCGGAACCGGCTGCATAGTGGGTGTGGCCGGACCTCCCGGCATCGGCAAGAGCCGGATCGTCCGTGAGGTCGGCGTGCTGGCGCGGAGCCACGGCGTCGAGGTATTCGCCGCCTACTGCGAGTCCCACGCACGAGAAATCCCGTTATACGCGGCGACTTCGTTGCTGCGCAGCGCACTCGGGATAGACAATCTCGACGACGAGTCGGCGCGCGCTCGGATCGAGGAACACGCACCAGGCGCAGATCCTGAGGATCTGCTACTGCTTGAGGATCTGCTCGGGGTTCGCGGTACCGGTATCGAGTTGCCCGCGATCGACCCCGACGCCCGGCGACGCCGGGTGACGCGGTTGGTCAACGCCATGTCGCTGGCGCGCACCACGCCGGCGGTCTATGTGATCGAGGACGCGCATTGGATCGACGAGGTCAGCGATGTGTTGCTGGCGGATCTACTCCTTGTGACGCGGCAAACCCCCTCGCTGGTGCTGGTCACCTACCGGCCCGAATATCACGGGGCGCTGGCCAGAACGGTCAGTTCGCAGGCGATCACGCTAGGGCCTCTGAACGCGTCGCAGACGGCCATGCTCGCTGCCGAACTGATCGGTCCAGACCCGTCGACGGCGGGGCTGTGCAGGCGGGTCGTAGAGCGGGCAGCCGGGAATCCGCTTTTCGCCGAGGAGATGGTGCGAGACCTGGCCGAGCGCGCGGTGCTGACCGGATCACGTGGCCGATATGTGTGCGCGGTCGATGATGCCGAGCTCGTGGTGCCGGCAACTGTGCAGGCCACCATCGCCTCGCGCATCGACCGACTCGACCCGGTGGTCAAACGGACTTTGCAAGCCGCTGCGGTGATCGGGTTGCGGTTCGACTCCGAGCAGCTGGCCTTGCTCGACGACGTGGCGCAGATCGAGCCACTGCTGGAGGCGGAACTCATTGATCAGGTGCGTATCGCCCCGCATGCCGAGTACGCGTTCCATCACCCGCTGGTCCGGATCGTGGCGTATGAATCACAGTTGAAGTCGCAGCGCGCCATGCTGCATAGGCGCCTTGCCGCCGCGATAGAGCAACACCACCCGGGTGCGCTCGATGAGAACGCGGCGATGATCGCCGAGCATCTTGAGGCGGCCGAGGACCTACCCGCCGCGTTCGGCTGGCACATGCGTGCCGGGGCCTGGGCGCGGGATCTTGACATCCGTGCCGCGCGCGTCAGCTGGGATTGCGCCCGTGTGGTGGCCGACCGATTGCCGATGAACGATCCTGACCGTATACCGATGCGGATCGCCCCACGAACCCTGTTGTGCGGCAGTGCTTGGCGAGTGGGAGGAAGTTCTTCCGATACTGGCTTCGACGAACTGCGCGAGTTGTGCACGGCTTCTGGTGACCAGGTGTCACTGGCTGTCGGGATGGCCGGCCTGCTGACCGCCATGGCATTTAACTCCCGCTATCAGGAAGTGCCGCAGCTGACCGCACAACTGGTCGACTTGCTCGAGACCATCGGTGACCCAGACCTGTCGGTAGGGCTGTTGTTCGCGGCGCTGTGGGCCAAACTCGAACCCGGCGATGCAGTAGAGGGCTGGGGTCTGGCACAGCGACTGATCGACCTGGCCGAGGGCGATCCGGAGAAGGGCAACCTGCTACTCGGCTCACCTCTGACCGCCGCGATAGCGGTTCGGGGCGCTTTCGGAATGCTGCGTGGCTGCCCGGGCTGGGGCGACGACCTCGACGAGGCCGTCGAGATGGCCCGTGCGTGTGACCCCACCACTCGCGCCGTCACGGTGATGTTCCAATGCCTGTTGATACCGCAAGGTGCGATCCTGCCCGATGCCACGATGAGGAACAGCGCGGACCTACTGGAGGTGGCGGAGCAGTCCGGTGATGAATTCGCTTTGGCCGCCGCCCGTCTCGCCCGGGGAATTGCCCTTGCCCACCATCCTGATTCAGATCGGGACCAGGGTGCGGAACTGCTGACACTGGCTCGGGAAGCCGCATTAAATCAACGATTCATCGCCAGCCTGGCGCAGGTGGCCGACACCCAGATCGCCCTGCAGATGGCGCAGACGGGTGACCTCGATGGCGCCATCGATCTGCTACGGAAGGTGGTTCGGACGCTGTTGGAAGACGGTGTCCTTATCTGGTACGTGCCAGCGGCAGTCGGCTTGGTACAACGTTTGCTTGATCGGGCCTCCCCTGGTGACTGCCACGAGGCCGAAGCCATTCTCGACCGCTTCGCTGAGGCGGCGAAGGTGGCCGAATTGGGCTTGCACGAGGCCTGGTTGCTGCGCGGCCAGGCGTTGCTGGCGCGGGCTCGGGGCGACGATGCGACCTACCGCGAGTGCGTGGACCGTTACCGCGCCAAAGCGCAGACGTGTGGTTACGCCGGACACCTGGCGATGGCGGAGGCGATGAGATGAGCGACGCACGCTTGTCGTGGCCCCTGGTCGGCCGCGCAGAAGAGATGCAGATCTTGCAAACGGCCATTGCGGCATCGGATGTCTCCGGGGCCGTGGTGTGGGGTGCGGCGGGGGTGGGAAAGAGCCGGATCGTCCGGGATGTGCTGGCGGCCGCCGAATCGCAGGGCCACGACGTGCGATGGGCGGTCTGCACCTCCTCGGCACGCAGCGTTCCGCTCGGCGCTTTCTCAACCTGGGCGCCCACGGGTGTCACCGACACCACTGCCCTGCTGCAAGGGGTGATCGAATCGCTGACGGTCGCGCCGTCGGGCACCGCGATGCTCGGTGTCGACGACGTGCATCTGATCGACGACCTGTCGGCATTCGTGGTGAACCAGATCGTTCAACGCGGCTTGGCGAAGGTGATTCTCACCGTCCGTGACGACCAGGCGATACCGGATGCGGCACATGAGATTTGGCGAGCAGGACGGTTCGAGCGACTCGATTTGCAGACGCTGTCACTCGATGAGACCTCCGAGTTGATGTCGGCGGCCCTGGCCGGCCCGGTGGATACCGATGCGGTTCAACGACTGTGGAAGTTGACCCGCGGCAACGCGCTATATCTACGCAACATCGTCGAACACGAGATCGCCGACGGCAGAATCGTGCAACGAGGCGGGGCCTGGCGCTGGATCGGGGATCCGATCATCGCGCCCAGCCTCACCGAGCTCATCGAATCCCGTATCGGCTCTCTGCCGGGGCCGGTCAGTGATGTACTCGATGTGCTGGCCGTCGGAGAGCCGATCGAACTGGCGGCACTGATGCGGATCACCGATCCGGTCGCGGTGGAACAGGCCGACACTCGCGGCCTGATAACTCTCGACCCCGTCGACGGCGGTACGCAGGTGCGGGTTGCGCATCCGCTGTACGGGGAGGTCCGTCGTAGACGGGCGGTGCCCACCCGGCTACGACGGTTACGTGGGTTGGTTGCCGCAGAACTCGCGGGATCCGAAGACCGCGACGACATCGCCGCGCTGGTGCGTCGTGCGGCGTTGAGTGTTGAGTCGGACCTCGCGCCCGACGCCGACCTGTTCGCCAGGGCTGCTCACGGTGCGGTCTGGCTGGCGGATCTGGTGCTGGCCGACCGCCTCGGGCGGGCGGCCATCCGTGCCGGAGCCGGCCCGGATTCGAGTTTCATTCGGGCACACGCACTGTCGTGGCTGGGCCGTGGCGAGGAGGCCGACGCGGTACTGGCTAAGGTCGCAACAACGGACCTGACCGATGTCGACCGCGCCAGGCTGGCTTTTCTGCGGGCCAGCAACATGCTCTGGGGTCTTGGCGAGCCCGCACGTGCCAGGCAGATCATCGACGATGCCACATGCTCGGTATCGGCACCGGCGCGCGACTATGTTGACGCATTTCTGGCGGTGTACTGGTTTGCGACCGACCAGCTGGATGCAGCCAGGCGAGCCGCTGAGAATCTAGCCCTGGACGACCTGCCTGCGGTCGTCGGCGCCGAGATCGCCTGGGTGCGCACGGTTATCGCCGCCGATGCGGGGCGGACGGCGGAAGCCTTAGCGGTCGCGGATGCGGGGTATGCCGTGGCGGCGCGCTCGTTGGATGCCCCACACATGATGTTCAACATCGCCGACGCGCACGTCAGCGCGCTGCTGCTGGCAGGACAGATAATCGAGGCCGTTGAGGTGGCCGATCGAGTGCGTCGTCAGGCGGCGGAACTGCCGGGCGTAGCACAGTCGCTCGGCGGTGCGGTTGCTGGACGAGCTGCGCTGGGCGCCGGCCGTATCGACGCTGCGTGTTTCCTGCTGGACCAGGCTGGGGTGAGCTTCTCCGACAGCGGCCACCTCACCGGCTGGGGATACCGCTATCTGATTCCGCGCATCACTGCGCTGGCGATGCGTGGTTCCGCCGGTGAGGCTGCCGACGGGCTGGACGTGCTCGCTGGACTGAAGCGCCCATTCCGGTCACTCGACTATGAGCGGAGTCTGGCGCACGCATGGGTGGCCGCCGGACAGGGCGCTGTCAGCGAGGCGATCAGCGTCGTATTGGCGGCAGCTGAACGCGCCAGGGCCACTGGGCAGTTCGCTGCCGAAGTATTCTGTCTGCAGACCGCGACGCAGTTCGGGGACCGTTCGGGTGGATCGCGGTTACGTGAACTCGAAGCGATCGTCGAGGGCCCACGCGTTGGTGTCGCCGCCCGGTTCGCCGCCGCACTCCGCGAGGGTGATGGGGCGGAGTTGGTCTCGGTTTCAGAGGATTTCGAGCGTATCGGCGACCTCGTCGCCGCCGTCGATTCCAGCGCCCAGGCTGCACTGACGTTTCGTCGTCAGGACTTGCGAGGAACCGCGCTGGGATGCGCGGCGCGCGCCTCGGCGCTGGCCGAACAATGCGGAGGCGCTGACACGCCGGCACTTCGCCAAGCCGCGGAGCCCTTACCGCTGACCGATCGGGAGTCCGAGATCGTGATGCTGATCGGGGAGGGCCTGTCGAACCGCGCCGTCGCCGAGCGCCTGGCGCTTTCGGTCCGCACCGTCGAGAGCCACATCTACCGGGCCATGCTGAAGACCGGGACCTCCAGCCGTGACGAACTCGCCGCCCTGCGGCCTCGGCGCCGGACGTGAGGTCCCCCGCTCAGTAGTGCTGTCGTCGAAACCGGGCGAAATTGCAGTGGTCCACCACTGAGGCGCACCCACGGGATATCGGTGACGATCCTTGGTACGCCAACCGGCGTTTTTCGTGATGACAGGAGATGATCATGAACACAACGTCTTGTTCCTCCGTCCCGATGGCGGTGGCGGTGATAGGCGCCTGCCTCGTCGCGATCCCTCCGTCGTTGCCACCGACCGTCTTGTCGCCCGCGGTTGCGCTGTCGTCCGCCGGAGACCTGATGGTCAGCGACGTGGGTGCGGTCATCGATGCATTGAACGGTGCGGACCCCGGTCCGGCGCTTGCCGGAGTGCCGGACGAATACTATGACTACTTGGGCGGTTTGGGTGTACCTGCCGAGGACCAAGACGCGGCCCTCAGTGGGCTGATGGCGGGAGTCGCGGCGCTTGCTCAACTCATCGCGGCGCTTTTCACGAACCCGTTTGCCTGGCTGCAAGACGCTATTGATTGGGTCGTAAATCTTTTCGGCTTCGACATCTTCCCCGACGACGCCGCCAGCGCACTGGCGACCGCCGTCCCGGACTTCGACCTCTCCGTTCCGGATGTCGGCATCCCGGACCTCGACCTTTCAAACCTGGTCCCTGACTTCGGGATATAGACGTCACGATCGATGTGTCGTTGCCGCTGGTGCTCGACGGCGCACGGACACAGATAGAAGAGTGACAATGGGTACCGCAGACTTCGACGGCCTTGGCGACGTGCTGATGAGGATCGCTCCGCACGCGACCGGCCACGCATGGGCAGGGGACGGCACGTTATTGCGTGTCGATTGCGACCGTGGCGTCGACTGGGTTGCCACGCACTACGACCTGGGACTGCGGGTCATTTCGCAGGTCAGGGGGTCAGACGAGGAAGTGCACCAAGTAGCGGCCCGCTGGGCGGAAGGCCAGGAGAACACATGACCTCGCGAAACCGCGATCGCCGTCATGGCATCGCCGCAGCCCAGTTGATGTGACCTTGGAAGCCAAGCGTTTTCGCCATGTCACGGTAGCGATCCCGGTAATCGCGGTAGCGGTCGTCGTCGCCGCGGGACCGTGCCAGTAGCGCCCGCAGCCGCAGTAGCCAGATGTCGTGTGCCGCCAGACGTTCGTCGGCCCCGGCGACTGCCAGCCGTTCGATCGCCAGCTCGGCTTCGGCCAGATCACCGTCGGCGGCGCGATCCAGCAATGTCTCCACCAGAACGCCGGTCGCTGGGACGCCCCACAACAGCAGCTGTCCCTGGTGGGCCAGGACGTCGATCGCGGCGCGCATGAGTGGTATCGCGCCGTCGCGATCACCACGCCGAGCCATCTCCCGCGCCAAGCACACCTCGATGAACGGCAGATCGCACAACAGGTATCGGCGGCGCTGCAACACCTCGCCGACCTCGGCCAGGTGGGCTTGTCCGCGGTCTCGCTCCACGTAGGTGGGGCGGTGCACCAGCGCCTGACCCAGCGCCACTCGGGCCCACACCACCGCGAGGTCATCACCGGATCGCTCCGCGATCCGCAGGGCATCCTCGATTTCGCTCAGCACGGAATCGTCGGGGCTCAACACTCCAACCGGCACCGCTACGCAATAGACGTAGCCGACGACCACTGCATAGGTCAGGGTGTCGGCGCTGCGCGCCGTGTCGATACCGCTGCGCAGGTCGTCGCGCCATCCGGGACAGCCCAGCCAATACCGAGCCATACCCTGCTGCAGCAGGGCTCCTGCCAACGGAGATCCGATAATGAAGTCGCCGCGTGATGGATCGCCGTCCGCCAAGTCGATAACCCGCTGCGACCACATCAGCACGTCACGCCACGCACCGCTTTCGGCCTTGGTGTAGCTCGGCGCGATCGACAATCCCACCGTCAGGACCGGATCACCGATCGAGTCGAGAAGGGACATGGCCTCGGATGCCAGCTGCGAGGCCTCGCGCACCCGACCCTGAAACAACTGATCCATCACCAGTCCAGACATTCCGATGGCCAGCGACGTTTTGTCTCCGGCGGCGGCACACAACTCCCGCAACGCATCAAACCGTTCCCCGGCAACGCTTTCGTGGACTCGCCAGGCCATCCCGCACAGCATGGTGCGGGGTGCGATGCGCATCGACAGCCGGTTGGGGTCGTCGACGGGGAGTGCGTCGGCGATCCGTTGGGCACGCTCCCAGCTCAGTCGCGCCGCGCTGATGTCGCGGTAGGTCGCCCAGCTTGCGGCGCGCAGGTGCCAACCGTAGGCGGAGTGCAAATCACCGGCGGCCTGTAGATGTTCGGCGATCAGGGCCGCGTTCTCTTCGGTCGCCGCCGAGCCACGTGATTCGATGGCGCCCGCCACGCGCCGATGCAGGTCTGCGCGGTCGGATCGCAGTTGTGACTCGTAAGCCACGGTGCGAATCAGCGGATGGTGAAACACATACTCGGGGTGTCGGGTGAACCCCACCTGATCGATGAGTTCGGCGCCGACAAGATCTGCTACGAGAGGTTCAACGCCTAGGGTCTCCAACAGGGCGAGGGTGAATCGCGCACCGAGCACGGCCGCTGCGCTCAGGGTCCGCTTGGCCTTCGGGTCGAGGCGATCGATACGTGCGGCGATGGCCGCCTGCAGCGTGACCGGCACGCTCACGTCGCTCACCTCGGCCGCCGCGTATGCGCCGCGCTCGCCGCGTAGCACGCCACGCTCGGCCAGGTCGCGCACGATCTCCTCGACGAAAAACGGATTGCCGGCGGCCCGCTCGGCGATCCTCTGGCCTAGCACATCAACTGAGGGGTCCTGGCCGAGCAGCTCTGCGACCAGTGCCGTGGTCTCCGGATCGCTCAGCGGCCCAAGGGATATCACCTGTGCCTCTTGCCCCCGGGTGAGTGCACCCTGGTATTCCGGTCGGTAGGTGATCATCACCAGGGAGGGCGTCTGCGGGATCACTTTGATGAAGTCGGCCAGCATCGACTCGCTGACCTCGTCGATCCAGTGCGCGTCCTCGATGACGAAGACCGTCGGTTCGATGCGGGCCAGTGACGCGGCATTGACCAGTGCCGTCACCCGGCGTCGCCGGGCGTCCGGGTCGATCTTGGGTGGCGTCACATCCGGGTCGGCGATGCCCAGCAGGTCATGGACAAGCAGCACGTCCTCGGGGTCTGCGTCGGGAAAGCGGTCACGCACACGGTCGCGAGCGCTGTGCTCGTCGAGTCCCTCGACGCCGATCGTCGCACGCAGTAACCGCGCCACCACGTGGAAGGCAAGGTCGCTGGCGTGTGATTCGCAGAAGGTGGTGAACACCTCCACGTTGTGGCGACGGGCTCTGGCCCCCAGCTCACGTACCAGGCGGCTCTTGCCAATGCCTGGTGACCCCACTACGCCGACCACCGCGCCATGGCCGTCGATTGCACGGCCCAACAAGTCCGCGACAGTGACCATCTCCGAGTGCCGGCCGACCAGACTGGCCTCGGCACCCCCAGCGGTGCGACGTCCGTCGGCCATGCCCAACAGCCGACGGGCGGGCACCGATTCCGCGGCACCCTTGATCGAAACCGACTCGACATCTCCCAGCGCGGCCACGCCTTCGACAAGATGGGCGGTCGACAAGCTCAACATGACTCCACCCGGCGGAGCGACCGACTCCATCCGTTGGGCCATCCCGACCTGCGCGCCCACGGCGGCGTAACCGAACCGGCCCGAGCCGATCCCACCGGCGATCACCTCACCGGAGTTCAGCCCCACCCGCAGCCGCAGCTCGACGCCGTCGTGCTCGCCGACGTCGACAGCCAGCCGATTGGCTACCTCTTGCACGGCCAGCGCCGCCAGACAGGCCCGTGCGGCGTGGTCTTCCAATGCGACCGGCGCGCCGAATACCGCCATGATTCCGTCGCCGGTCCACTGCGCCAAGGTGCTGCCGTAGCGCTGGACCACCGCCACACAGCGGTCGGCGAGCTCGGCCATGATCTCCCGCAGCCGCTCCGCGCCCACCGCCGTGGCGATGTCCATCGAGTGCACGACGTCGGCGAACAGCACGGTCACCTGTTTGTACTCGGCGGTGTTCTCCGGCGCGGTGGTCCGGGTACCGCACGCGTCACAGAACTTGGCGCCCGCCCGTAGCTCAGTACCGCACGACCCGCAGGTCAGGCTCGTTGTCATCCGAGCACCGCCGATCCGGGAGTCCGACAATCCCAATCGACAAAGTGTAGGGCGACAGGCGTCGGCAGCGGACTACTGCGATCCCATCCGGCTGGGCAGGGCAAATTGCAGTGGCTCGCCACTGGGTTCGACGTTCCGCCCAGGCGTGACGATTTGTCGGTAACACCTTCACGGAAGGAGACAGATCATGTCCGTCTCAGTTGTGCCCTTGCCGCATATGGTCTCTGCGCACCTGGCTGCCGCCGTGCACGCGATGTTCTCGCACCATGCCGACGAGGTGATGTCGACCGCGCACTCGTGGTACCCGCCGCATCACTACCCACCGCAGCTCAACGACATCCTCGGAGACTCCGCCATGGCCCGGGAGATGGGTCGGTTGTGACCGGCTACTCCGGGTGCGGCTCGGCGATCACGGTCGCAAGGTGCGGATGGGCTTCGGCCTTGACCTGTGCGAACAGCCTGACGTAATAGGGAATGCAGGCGGCTGTAGCCTGCGCGGTGGTGAACAGCGGCTGGTAGCCCAGGTCGCGCTGCGCCTTGGCGATGGAGAAATAGTTGTTCAGGTAAAGCCGTTCCACCGCACCGGGTTCCAGCAGCGGCTCGGGCAGGCCGAACCGGAAATGCAGCCACTGCCACGCCACCATGACGTCGCGCACCATGCGGCCGGAGACCCGCATCTTCGGCCAGTGTTCGCCGCAGGCCTCCATGACCGGCCGGGCGAACTCGAACATGTTGATCGGATCGCCGTCGTTGATGAAGTAGGCCTGACCCGGTGACGTGCCGCCGGGAACCAGGTGCTCGGCGGCCAGGATGAATCCGTGAATCAGGTTGTGCACGTAGGAGTTGTCGAGCTTGGCGCGCTTGCTGCCGATCAGCACCTTGACGTGGCCGGCCGCGACGCTTTCGAACAGCCTGCGGAACATGGTCTGGTCCCCGTCGCCCCAGATCCCGGACGGGCGAATCGAACACGTCAACATGTCGCGGACACCGTTCTCGCCCAGCACGAACTTCTCGGCGACGACCTTGGTCTCGGTGTAGAGGTCGTTGAACTTGGTTGTGTACGGCATGGTCTCGTCGCCGTTCGTGATGGCCTTGCCGCCCATCACCACACTGTTGGAGGCGGTGTAGACGAACCGCTTCACCCCGGCGCTCTGTCCGGCCTGGACAAGGTTCTTCGTGCCGTCGACATTGACCGCGAAGCTGCGCCGCCGGATCTCGTCGGTGACCTTCGCGCCGCCCTGCAGGTCGATGATCGCCGCGGTGTGGAACACCGTGTCGATGCCCTCGACGGCCTGGGCCACCGTGGCGGCGTCGCAGATGTCACCCTCTACGGTCTCCAGTTGCGGGTGCGCGGGCAGCGTCGAAGGCGCGCGGTCGAAGGAGCGCACCTGGTAGCCGCGGTCTAGCAGTGTCTTGACGAAATTGGTTCCGACGAAGCCGGAGCCACCGGTCACCAATACCCGGCCGAGTTCAGTAGTCAGTACTGGATCACCCATCGGGCGAGCATAACTGAACGTGTTCCAGTTCTTGGGGCTGAAGTCACGATCAGCCGGCGTCGTCGTCACCGGCGGACAGCGCGTCCTGCACCCGGCGGCGGGCCCCGGCGAGGTGCTCTTCGCAGCGCTTGGCCAGCTGTTCGCCTCGTTCCCATAGGCCCAGCGAGGCGTCGAGGTCCAGGCCGCCCTGTTCCAGCCGCTGCACGACGTCGATGAGCTCGTCGCGGCACTGCTCGTAGCCCAGTTCACTAACGGGCATCGTCGAAGTGGGCTCGTCAGTTGCCATCGTTGGGTCCTTCACTGGTAGCGGTGATCGCGCCGTCGGTGACCCGAATCCGCAGCTGGGTTCCGGCCGGTGCGTCCTCGACCGACCGCAGCACCTGCGCCTTGGTGCCGATGGCCTGCACGACGGCGTAGCCGCGGGCCAGCGTTGCGGCTGGGCCCAGGGTAGCCAGCCGCGCCGACAGGTGCCCGACTCGTTCGGTCTGCACATCGATCAGCCGGATGACGTCGCGGCGCACCGCGGACAGGGCACGTCGCACCTCGTCGCCGCGATCGGTCAGGGCACGCAGCGGGTCGGCCAGCACCGGGCGGCTGCGCAACTGGGTCAGCACCCGGTCCTCACGGATCACCCAGTTGCGCACCGCCTGGGCGCTGCGCCGGCGCAGGTCGTCCACCAGCGCCTGCTCGGCGGCCGCGTCCGGGACGATGCGCTTGGCCGCATCGGTGGGTGTGGCGGCCCGCAGGTCGGCGACCAGATCGCACAACGGGTTGTCGGGCTCGTGTCCGACCGCGCTCACCACCGGAGTGCGGCAGGCCGCGATCGCCCGGCACAGGGTCTCGTCGGAGAACGGCAACAGGTCCTCCACGCTGCCCCCGCCCCGGGCCAGCACGATCACCTCGACGCCCGCGTCGGCATCCAGTTCGCGCAGTGCCTCGACTATCTGGGCCACCGCGGTCGGCCCTTGCACGGCGGTGTTGCGCACCGCGAAGTTCACAGCCGGCCATCGCGCGCCGGCCACCGACATCACGTCGTGCTCGGCGGCGCTCGCCCGGCCGGTGATCAGCCCGATCGTGGCGGGCAGGAAGGGGAGCGGCCTTTTCAGCCGCGGATCGAACAGGCCCTCGGCGTCCAGCAGTTTGCGCAGCCGTTCGATGCGGGCCAGCAGTTCGCCGATCCCGACGGCCCGGATCTCGCTGAGCCGCAGCGAGAACGTTCCGCGGGCGGTGTAGAAGTTGGGCTTCCCGCAGACCACCACCTGGGTGCCTTCGGTGAGTTTGACCGGTGCGGCGGCCACCATCTCGGGGGTGCAGGTGACCGTCAGCGACATGTCGGCGGCGGGATCACGCAGCACCATGAACACGGTGCGCACCCCGGGGCGCAGGTTGATCTGGGTCAGCTGGCCCTCGACCCACACCGATCCGAGCCGGTCGATCCAGCCCTTGACCCGGGTGGCGACGGCGCGAACCGGGAACGGGCTCTCCGGTGAGCTGCCCGGCGCCGGCGCGGTCACTTGGAGTTGGCGCGGGTGATCCTGTTGGCCAGCAGCGTCTGGAACGGCGCCCTTGCCTTGGTGGCCTCCTCGTAGTCGAGCAGCGTCTCCAGCTCGTCGGTGCTCAGCGAGGCCAGCCGGGCCCGCAACTGGGCCAGCGTGAGGTTTCCGTAGTCGAGTTCGTCCACCAGGTCGGGGGTGGGGACCTGCGAGGTCTTGCTGGAGCTCGGGGAGGCGGTCTGCGGAGGCCGGGCAGACCCGTCGTTGCCGTCCTCGCTGAACGAGTAAAGGGCGAAGCGGCCCTCGGAGCGTTGTGCGGAATTGTCGTCGTCGAACGCCTCGGAATCGGCCCCAGCGGACCCGTCGTCGTCTTCGTCGAACGTTGCCCACTCGGGCTGCTCATCCTTGGGCGGGAACAGCGACTCCAGGGTGTTGTCGCCCTTGTTGACCAGTTCGGCGATGCCCTGCTGCCAGCGCATCACCGCGTGCGCGGCCTGGCTGGCCAGCGTCATCGGGTAGGTCAGGATGGTTTGCGGCAGCTTGATGGTCTCCTCGACGGCGACGGTCGCCGCGCCTACCAGAAGCCGGACTCCGAATGGTGCAGTAGACATGGCCCCCAGCCTGCCTTACCCGCGGGTCATCTCCAAGTATTGACGGTGACCGGCGCGAGCTGGCGGTTCTCGGCGGCCAGACCGTACCCTGGGTGCCATGCCGACCCTCGATGTGGAGACCGCGAACACTTCAGCCAGTTCTGGTGCGCAGGCCGCCGCCGGCCACACCGGCAAGCGGGTGCTGCTGGCCGAACCGCGCGGCTACTGCGCGGGCGTCGACCGGGCCGTCGAGACGGTGGAGCGGGCCCTGGAGAAACACGGCGCGCCGGTATATGTCCGGCACGAGATCGTGCACAACAAACATGTGGTGGACACCCTGACCCAGAAGGGCGTGGTCTTCGTCCACGAGGCCGACGAGGTGCCCGAGGGCGCGATGGTGGTGTTCTCCGCGCACGGTGTGGCCCCGAGCGTGCACGAGTTGGCCGCCGACCGCGGCCTGCGGGTGATCGACGCGACGTGCCCGCTGGTGAACAAGGTGCACAACGAGGCCAAGCGGTTCGCCCGCGACGGCTACGACATCCTGCTGATCGGCCACGCCGGGCATGAGGAGGTCATCGGGATCATCGGTGAGGCCCCCGACGACGTGCAGCTGGTCGACGGCTTGGATGCTGTAGCCGCGGTGAAGGTGCGCGACGAGAACAAGGTGGTGTGGCTCTCGCAGACCACGCTCAGCGTCGACGAGACGATGCAGACCGTGGTCAAGCTGCGCGAGCGGTTCCCGAACTTGCAGGATCCGCCCAGCGACGACATCTGCTACGCCACCCAGAACCGCCAGACCGCAGTCAAGGCGATGGCACCGGAATGCGAGCTGGTGATCGTCGTCGGTTCGAAGAACTCATCGAACTCCAACCGGCTGGTCGAGGTGGCCCTGGGCGCCGGCGCCGACGCGGCCCATCTGGTCGACTACGCCGCCGACATCGACCCGGCCTGGCTGAGCCCGGCGTCCGGCCAGGTGCAGACCGTCGGAGTCACCTCGGGCGCGTCAGTCCCGGAGATCCTGGTCCGCGGCGTGCTGGAGCGGCTCGCCGAATACGGCTACGACACGGTGTTTCCGGTGACGACCGCCAACGAGACGCTGGTGTTCGCGCTGCCGCGGGAGATCCGTCCGGACCAGCGTTAGATGTCGTACTCCCAGGAGTCGGCTTGCTCGGCGCGCTGCCGGCGGGGGCGGCTCGGCGCCTCGGTGCTGGGCTCGCCGCGGTAACGCACGTTGGAGACCGGGTGATGGCTGGTGGTCGCACTGTTGCTGCGGCCTGCGCCGGAGGCCGGACGACGGCGCGGTAGCGACTCGGGAGATTCGGTCGGTCGGTGGCTGCGGGCCCGCGGATCGCGGTTGGCTCGCTGCGGTGGTTCGGCGCGCCGGCGCGGCGCCTCATCACGCCAGCCCGGCTCATTGCGCCGGCGGCTCGGCATCGGCTCGTCACGCAGGTCGGGTGCGGGTCGTCGGCGGTGCTCCGGGGCGCGTGCCTCGTCCATCGCAGGTTTGATGTGCCGCGACCGGGTGGGCGTCGACCCGTTGGTGCCCCGCCGGCGCTCCGTTGTCCGGTTCGCGGCGCGTTCCCGGGCGGCGCGGCGCGCCTCCGGGGTGGCCCGCCGGGGGCGGTCACCGGGGCTGCGTTCGGTGCGGGTTCGTTCGGTGCGGGGCCGGGTGCGTTCGGCGCGAGTCCGCGAGCCGGGTTGCTCGATGGCGTGGGCGGGCTTGCGGTTGACGGCCGCGGTGAGCATGGCGCTGAGCCGCTGGGCCAGGGCGGAGCCCCGGCGCGCGCTGGTGTCCTCGGTCTCGGCCGTCGACGCGTGCCCCAGCATCCCCAGATACCAGCGGACCATCCCGATCAGCAGGACCACGGCCGCGGTGAACAGCATCAGCGGGAATCGCTCGATCAGCGGATATCCGCAGTTGATGACGATGTTCTTCAGGCCGGGCCACCCGGCGCCGTGGATGAGCCAGTAGGCGCCCGGTACGGCGCAGAACAGGATCAGCGGCGGCTGGATGACGGCGGTGAACACCGCGGACTGGCGCACCGCGAGCACCGCTGCGACGCAACCAATCACATAGAGGGTGGAGAAGACGGCGCTCAGGTCCTTGCTGCCCGATCCACCGTCGAACGCGATCCCGATCGCGGTGGTGACCGCCGCCACCATCACCGCGCCCCACCAGGGCAGACCGGCCATACTGGGCAGTATCGAACGGTGGTCAGCCGCCACCGCCGACTTGCCACGCTGTGCTGCCACACACTGACGGTACCGGCTTGAGGTGTCTGAATCCGAAAGGCGTTGCCGGATCACCGCGCGGACGTGGGCTGCGTCACGCTTTACACTTGGCTCCCTGTGAGCCTGAGCCTGGGAATCGTGGGGTTGCCCAACGTCGGTAAGTCGACCCTGTTCAATGCGCTGACCCGCAACGATGTGTTGGCAGCCAACTATCCGTTCGCGACCATCGAGCCCAACGAGGGCGTGGTGCCGCTGCCCGATCCCCGACTGGCCAAGCTGGCGGAGATCTTCGGTTCCGAGCGCATCCTGGCCGCGCCGGTGACGTTCGTCGACATCGCCGGCATCGTCAAGGGCGCCTCGGAGGGGGCGGGGCTGGGCAACAAGTTCCTGGCCAACATCCGCGAGTGCGATGCCATCTGCCAGGTGGTGCGGGTCTTCGCCGACGACGATGTGGTGCACGTCGACGGCAAGGTCGATCCCGAGGCCGACATCGAGGTGATCGCCACCGAGCTGATCCTGGCCGACATGCAGACGCTGGAGAAGGCGGTGCCGCGGCTGGAGAAGGAAGCCCGCAACAACAAGGACCGCAAGCCCATGCATGAGGCTGCGGTGGCCGCCGCAGCGATCCTCGACACCGGCAAGACGTTGTTCGCCGCCGGCGTGGACACCGCACCGCTGCGCGAGCTGAATCTGTTGACCACCAAGCCATTCCTGTACGTGTTCAACGCCGACGAGGCGGTGCTCACCGATGCGGCGCGGGTCGCCTCGCTGCGGGAGCTGGTGGCCCCGGCCGACGCGGTGTTCCTCGACGCCAAGATCGAATCCGAGCTCGCCGAGCTGGACGACGAGTCGGCGATGGAGTTGCTGGAGTCGATCGGGCAGAGCGAGCGTGGCCTGGATGCGTTGGCGCGGGCCGGCTTTCACACCCTGAAGCTGCAGACCTATCTGACCGCCGGGCCCAAGGAGGCGCGGGCCTGGACCATTCACAAGGGCGACACCGCACCCAAGGCCGCCGGCGTGATTCACACCGACTTCGAGAAGGGCTTCATCAAGGCCGAAGTCGTGTCGTTCGACGACCTGGTCGAGGCCGGGTCGATGGCCGCTGCCAAGGCCGCCGGCAAGGTGCGCATGGAGGGCAAGGACTACGTGATGGCCGACGGGGACGTGGTGGAGTTCCGGTTCAACGTGTGACGGCCGAGATCACCTATTCATGCAGCAGACCCGAATCACTTCGCCGAGGAACGCGGAGACACCGAAGTCGCCGACGTGTGTCTCGCCGGTGACCTCACCGCGACGGCGATAGGGGAGGCTCATCCTCATGTCGGTGGTTGAGGCGATCTACCTGGTCGCGGCTGTGCTGTGGATTGTTGTGGTGATGGCCGCGGCGTGCGTCGGAGGCCACTACCTGGTGAAGCTTCGTGCCAGGCGCCGCCAGGTGACCGGGCTGATAGACACTGTGCGACTGTCCATCGAGCACGCCATCAGCCCGTACCGGGCAGTGGCCGCCGTCGGTGCCTCCGTTCTTCAGCGTGCGGTTGCCGGAGGCGGCGTCTTCGGGAGCGCCGCTCAGTTGATGATCTCGTCGCGCCCGTCAGCTCGCAGCGCGGCCAGCCGATCACGCCACTCCTGAAGTGCCTCGGGCGTCAGTCGCGGCCAATCGATGATCTCTTCGGCGACGCGCAACGGTGCACTGCTGCGATACGAGCGGGTCGGGTTGCCGGGGAACTTCTTGTCGGTGACGTTGGGGTCGTCCTCGAATTCCCCGGTCGGTTCGACGCGGTACACCCGCGGTTCCCGGTGGCCGGGGGCGAGCTCGGCCGCCAGCCCCGCACCGCTGAGCAGCGCGGTGAAGTAGATGTGGTTCATCACGACCTCGGGCCGGTAGTTGGACCGGAAGCCCGCGCTGAGTAGGTCACCCACCATCAGTTGAGCCTTGGTGCCGTGAAAGAACGGGCCCACGTCCTCGATCGCGTCCATCGATTACAGGGTATCGACGCGTGGCGACCCTCGATCGGAAATCTGACCGCGGTGCGGATTCGTGACGCTCTGGTCGCGCCGGTGCCACCCGAATTTCTCCGACGCGCCCTGCTGGCGTCGCTGCCCGAGTTGATGAACGATCCGGCGGGCGAAGAGCGGTTCTTCCTGCTGACCTTGGCTCGTATCCTGGTCACGATCGAGACCGGACGGATTGTCGCCAAGGACGTTGCCGCTCGACGGGTCGCACCGAGATTGACGGGGCACGATCGTGCCCTGCTGGAGCTGGCCGGGCAGGACTATCTCGGGCTTGTCCACGTCGATTGGGGCGACCACTACGGCCACGTCATGGCGTTGGTTCCGGAGTTGGTTGGGCTGATCCGGCAAGCCGCCAACGGGTAAGCACCGCGGTCAGTCGATAGGTTCGACCCACTGTGTCGCGCGCACGACTTCGCCGCGCGAAAACTCCATCACGCTCTGCCGGATTGAATGGCTGAACCGGGGCGGGCTACCAGATGACGGCGAGTCCCGCCGCGGTCAGCACCAGCGCCCCCGCGGCGTAGAACAGCGCACGCGGGGCTTCGCCGCCCGAGCGGCGCTGCCGGGCCCGGCCGATGCCGAGGACTGCGCCCAGGGCGATCAGGATCACCAGCTTGATGCTGATCTTGGGGTAGTTGAGCACCACGTCGGCGGGCCAGGGGGCGGCCAGCGCCAGTCCGGTCACCAAGGACAGCACCACGCCGTAGTCCATGACCGGGGTGAGCTGGAAGCGCCGTGCCGCGGCTTCGGAGACCAGGGCCCCGAAGATCACCGCGAACCCGATAATGTGCAGCAGAACTATTACGTGCCGTAGTACCTCCACGTCGCTCAGGCTAGCCCGTGCCGATGGCGTTGGCCATTCGAGTGCGACGCATCTGGTGGCGAGGTGTCACTACGCTTGACCGGCATGACCTCATCGACAACCCGCCTGGCCGCCGTCGTCGCCGCGACCAGCGACCCAGCCGCCGCCGACCCGGCCGCCTCGCAAGTCGTGTTCCGCGCCTCCGCCGTCGCCCATGACGCCGTGGCGAGCACGGTCACCATGGGGCGCTACAGCGTCGAAGTAGACGAGCCGCCGACGCTCGGAGGCGAGAACACCGCCCCCAACCCCGTCGAGTATTACCTGGGATCCCTGCTGTCCTGCCAGATCGTCACCTGGCGGTACTGGGCCGAGAAGCTGGGCATCACGGTCGACGAGATCACCGGGCGAGCCGAAGGCGACCTGGACGTGCGCGGCTTCTTCGGCCTGGACGACTCGGTTCGCCCCGGCTTTTCCGAGGTGCGCGTGGCCATCACGGTGACCGGCCCGGAGGCCGAGGAACGCTACGCCGAGCTGCACCGGATCGTCGAATCCCATTGCCCGATATTGGATTTGACCACCAACGTCACGCCGGTGCGCAGCACCCTGGAGATCGGGCCGCGGCCGTGATCTTCATCGTCGTCAAGTTCTCGACCAAACCCGAGTGGGCGGAGCGCTGGCCGCAGCTGGTGGCCGGCTTCACCGAGGCCACCCGGGCCGAACCGGGCAACCTGTGGTTCGACTGGTCGCGCAGCCTGGACGACCCGTGCGAGTACGTGCTCGTCGAGGCGTTCCGCGACGGCGACGCCGGCGCCGCCCACGTCAACAGCGAGCACTTCACCAAGGCCATGGCCGACATGCCGCAGGCGCTGGCGTCGACGCCGAAGATCATCAGCCAGTCCATCGAGGCCACCGACTGGTCGCCGATGGGTGAGCTGACGATCGGCTAAGCGATTTCGGCGCGATAGTCACCGCTGAGCGGGCACAATCGCGCCGAAATCGCAATCAGGGAACGACGACGATCTCGCGACCCAGCTGATAGCCGGGCGCCAACGGCAGGATGTCGCCGCTCCAGAACGAGCCGGGGTCGAACCAGTTCGCACTCTTGTCGGTCGACAGCAGGCCCATCTCCTCGTAGGTGATCGCGACCGTCTCGGCGCAGTACGCGGTTTGCAGCGCGACCTTGCCGCGGCGTGCCTTGCGGCGCTGGGTGACTTCGCGAACCTTGCGGTCCAGGAAGGGGATTCCGCGGGTCCAGTCGGCCGCGGTCGGCAGCCGGCCGCGCAGCCACCGGCCGGTGAGCCGCGCGGTGGTGGGAAACGCGGTGCCGTCCATCCGGGCGATCGCCCGCAGCAGCCGGTCCTCCTGTTCACGGGTCACGGTTCCGCTGAGCTGACGAAACCAGCAGCGCTGCTCGTAGCGGCCCAGCCACTGCTCGACGGCGGCCCGGGCGTCGTTGAGCTGGACGCCGCGGTGGTTGGTGCCGGTCCAGTAGTCCAGCAGCTTGTCGCCGAGTTCGGCATGCCAGATCAGCGGAGGCAGGTCTTCGAGGGCCACCGTCATGCCGACGTGATTCACCGGGGCGTTGGACAGCGTCTGAATGGCCCGGTCCGGGCCGGAGCGGCCCCGGAACAGCCAGATGTCGCCGGTGCGGGTCTCGCGCAGCGCCTGGTCCAACGTCACCGTGTGTTCGTCCACGACAGGCACCTTATGGTGTGTTGGTGCGCAGCATCTGGAAATGGATCGGCCTGGCGGGCGTGGTCGGGGTCGCGGCCGGAGGAGTGCTGGTGGCGCGGGATCAGCGCCGACGTCGGGCCTACACCCCCGATGAGGTCCGTGCCCGGCTGCATCAACGGCTGGCCGAAGCCGACGGCGCAGACTAGCCGGCTTCGACCGCATACAGCCGGTGGGTGCCGGCGAAGCCCTTCAACTCGACATCCCGGCCGGCGCCGACGCTGATGCCGTCGCAGTCCTTGATGGCGTCGCGCACCGGCCCGCTGATCAGGATCTGCCCGCCGTCGGCGGCCGCTGCCACCCGCGCGGCCATCGCCACATTGCGGCCGAACAGGTCGTCGCCGCGGCGCACCGAGCGGCCCATGTGCGCCCCGATGCGCACCCGGATCGGGTGCTGCGGCTTGCGGCCCCGCGGGTGTTGCAGGCCCCGCTGGATGTCGATGGCGCAACGCACCGCCTGTTCGGGATCGGCGAAGGCGACCATGTATCCGTCGCCCTGGTTCTTGACGACGTGGCCGGCGTGGCCGCGCACCGAGCGCTGCACCATCTCGTCGTGCCGGGCGAGCAGCTTCACCCAGGCCCGGTCACCGATCCGCTCGTTGAGCGCGGTGGACTCCTCGATGTCGGTGAACAGGATCACCACATGGCCGTCGACGGTGAGACGGGCCAGATCGGGGCGCTCCACCGCCGCCCAGTCGGCGAGGTCTTCGATCGAACTGCGCACGGCCGCACCGAATCCCTGCTTGCGCACCAGGTTTGCGGTCTGCCACACCGTCTTGACGGCCTCACGTCCGCCCTCCAGTAGCAGGTTGCGGGTGTCGACCCGGTTGCGCAGCTCCTCGGCCTCCGCACTGACCTGCCGCAGCCGCGCGGTGAGCACCACCAGCGCGACCGCTTCGCCGACCGACACCGCGGCCAGCAGGTAGGCCGCGATCATCGGCGGTGCGAACCACCCGGTCAAGGCGCGGACACGAACTCGACGACCGCTGCGCTGAAGGCGTCGTTGTCGTCGCCGGCGGCGGTGTGTCCGGCGTCGGACAGTTCGACCAGTCGCGCGCCCGGCACCTTGGCCAAAAAGTCCGCGACGCCCTCGGCGCTGACGACGTCGGACAGCTTGCCGCGGATCAGCAGGATCGGAATCTGCAGGCCGATCGCGGCCGCTTCGAGTTTCTCGGTGCGCAGGGCCGGATCGTCGCTGGGTTTGGTCAACAACGCCGGGTCCCAATGCCAGTACCAGCGGCCGTCGCGGAGCCGGAGGTTCTTCTTCAGGCCATCCGGGCTGCGGGGCTTGGCCCGGTGCGGCAGATAGGCGGCCACCGCGTCGGCGGCCTGCTCCAGGGAGTCGAAACCGTCGATGTTGCCGAACATGAAGTCGCGGATCCGGGCGCTGCCGTCCTTCTCGTAGCGGGGCACCACGTCGACGAGCACCAGCTTTCGCACTCGCTGCGGTCCGGCCTGTTCGGCGACCAGGATGCCGGTCAGCCCGCCCATGCTCGCCCCGATCAGCACCACCGGGCGGCCGATCGCGTCGATCACCGCGGTCGCATCGCCGGCCAGTGTCTCGATGGCGTAGTCGGCGCCGGGTGCGCGGTCGCTGTCGCCGTGCCCGCGGGTGTCCAGAGCGATGACGTGATAGCCCTGATCGGCCAGAATCTGACCGGTCTTGTGCCACGAGAACCGATTCTGGCCGCCGCCGTGCAGCATCACGATCGTTGGATGCTGGGCGGCTTCGGCGGCGCCCCGGTTCCACTCGTCGGCGACCAGCGTTACTCCGCCGACGCCCTGGTACTCGACGGTCTGGGCTGTGCTCATCACCAAATGGTAGATAGATAGAACGACAAGGCGGACGGAAACGGTGGGCGATGAGCGAACCGCGATGGATCGACGTGGCCACGCCCGTGGTGGCCCTCAAGGCGCTGAGCTGGGGCACGCCGGGCGATCCGGTGGCCTTGTGCCTGCATGGTTTTCCCGACACCGCCTACGGGTGGCGGCGGGTGGCGCCCCGGCTGGTGGCGGCCGGCCGGCACGTGGTGGCCCCCTTCATGCGGGGTTATGCTCCGTCGGCGATCCCGGACGACGGCAGCTATCACATCGGTGCCCTGATGGACGACGCGTTGCGGGTGCTCGACGCGGTGGGACACACCGGCGCCGATGTGGTGATCGGTCACGACTGGGGCGCCCTGGCGGCCACCGGGCTGGCCGCGCTGCCGGACAGTCCGTTCACCAAGGCGGTGATGATGTCGGTTCCGCCGCCCGCGGCGCTGCGCCAGGCCGGGCTCGCGGTGACCGGGCAATTGCCGGCGCAGCTGATGCGCAGCTGGTACATCGGCTATTTCCAGCTGCCGTGGCTGCCGGAGCGGTCCGCGTCCTGGGTGCTGCCGCGGCTGTGGCGGCGGTGGTCGCCGGGCTATGACGCCGAGGAGGACCTGCGTCACGTTGACGCCGCCATCGGGACGCCGGAGAGCTGGCGCGCGGCACTCGGGCCCTACCGGGCGCTGCGCAAGGTCCGGGTGCCGCCCCGCTACGCCGAGCTGCACAAGCACTGGCTGCAACTTCCGCAACTGCCGAGCCTGTACCTGCACGGGCGCAACGACGGCTGCATGACCGCGGGGTTCGCCCAGTGGGTGGTCCCGGCGCTGCCCGACGGCAGCGCGGTGGCCGTGATCGAAAACGCGGGGCATTTCCTGCAACTCGAGCAGCCCGACGAGGTGGCCGATCAGGTACTGCACTTCATGAATTGAGGTCGGCGATGCGTGGAAACCCGATGGCCGCCGTCGACGCGCAGTTCTACTGGATGTCGGAGAAGGTTCCCAGCGACCAGTTCCTGCTGTACGCCTTCGCCGGCGTGCCCGCCGATCTCGAGGCCGCGGCTGCCGAGGTGCTCGACCGCGCCAGGCTGATCCCGGATCTGACCATGCGGGTCGAAGACGCCGGCGAGTTGCGCTACCCGCGGTGGGTGCCGTCGTCGGATCACCTCGGCGTCACCGTGCATCGGGCGCCCGGTGACCGCTGGGCCGGCTGCCTGGACGAGGTCGTGCGCCTGGCCGACGACCAACTCGACGTCCGGGTGGCGCCATGGAAGTTGCACTTGTTCGCCCCGGTGGACGGCATTCCCGGGCACCGCGGCGCCGGGACGGTCGCGGTGCTGCAGGCCGCGCACGCTCTTGCCGACGGTGCGCGGGCCTCGGCGCTGGCTGCCTGGCTGTTCGGCCGGCCGACGCCGGTGCCGGCGGTGCAGTGGCCACACCGTGGATGTCTACCGTTGCGCGCCGTGGTCGCCGCCCGTGCGCACCGCAGCCGGGTCGCCGACACCCGGGCAGGCCTGCTGCCGCCGCCGGTCGGGGAGCGGCCTTTGCTGGCCACCAACCACCGGCCGGCCGGGGCCCGCGCGGTGCGCACCCTGATGCGCCGGCGCGCCGAGCTGGGCGGGCCCACCGTCACCGTCGCGGTGCTCTCGGCGGTGGCGGAGGCGCTTGCGCGCTATCTCGACGAGCCGTGCGATGAGCTGGGTGCGGAGGTTCCGATGACTAAATCCGGTGTCCGGCAGGCTAATAACCACTTCGGCAACGTTCCGGTGGGCTTGTACCCACAGGCTGATCGGGCCACCCGGGCACGGCGGATAGCCGCCGATGTGGCCGGCGGCCGGTTGCGGGCCAACCATCCTGCGTCGCAGGCAGCCGACCGGGCGTTCGCCGCGACCCCGGCGGCGCTGCTGCGCTGGGGCGTCGGGAAGTTCGACCCGCACACCCGGCCGGCGCGGGTGACCGGCAACACCGTGGTGTCCAGCGTGTACCGCGGCGCAGCCGATCTGAGCTTCGGGGCGACGCCGGTGGTGCTGACGACGGGGTTCCCGGCTTTGTCGCCGGTTATGGGCTTGACCCACGGCGTGCACGGCATCGGGGGCACCGTGGCGATCAGCGTGCACGCGGCCTCGTCGGCGATCAGCGATATCGACGTCTATCTAGGCCTGCTGGACGCGGCATTGTAGGTTGGGGCACATGGCTACTGCTGCTGATGTCGCATTGCTGATCCTGCGCCTGGTCCTGGGGCTGACTATGGCGGCGCACGGTTTGAACAAGTTCTTCGGCGGGGGCCGTATCCCCGGCACTGCGCGGTGGTTCGAGAGCATCGGGATGAAGTACGGCAAGTTCCAGGCGGTGACGGCGGCAACAGCCGAAACCGCTGCCGGACTGGGACTGGCCATCGGCCTGTTCACCCCGATTGCCGCCGCCGGATTCGTGGCGCTGATGGCGGTCGCGGTGTGGACCGTGCACCGGGCGAACGGTTTCTTCGTGCTCGGCAACGGCTGGGAGTACAACCTGGTGCTGGCCACCGGTGCCGTCGCGGTGGCGATGATCGGACCGGGCTACCTCAGTGCGGACCACCAGATCTTCTGCCACTGCTGGCAGAACGGCTGGAACGGCCTGGCGATCGCGCTGGGACTGGGCCTGGCCGGTGCGGTCGGCCAGCTGGCGCTGTTCTACCGCGCTCCGGCCAAGGCGGACGCGCCCGCACAATCTGACGGATAGCGCGCGGCGCGGATACCATCCGGGGAATGTCCCAACTGTTCCCCGATTACCGTCCGCTCTGGGAGACCGACCAGCACCGCGAACTGCGTAAGCACACCGCGGACTTCCTGCGCAAGGAATCGACGCCGCACCAGGAACGCTGGGTCGCCCAGCACGGGGTGGACCGCGAGTTCTGGAACAAGGCCGGCGACGCCGGGCTGTTGGGCCTGGACCTGCCCGAGGAGTTCGGGGGCGCCGGCGGCGACTACGCCATGCACTGCGTGGTGCAGGAAGAACTGGTCTACGCCCACGACCAGTGCTTCGGCTTCTCGGTGCATTCGCCGATCGTCGCGCACTACCTGTACGCCTACGGCAACGACGAGCAGCGCAAACGCTGGCTGCCCAAGGTCATCAGCGGCGAGGCCGTGCTGGCCATCGCGATGACCGAACCGGGCACCGGATCGGATCTGCAATCGGTGCGCACCACCGCGGTGCGCGACGGCGACCACTACGTCATCAACGGCTCGAAGACGTTCATCTCCAACGGAACTCACTGCGATCTGCTGGTGATCGTGGCCAAGACCGACCCGTCCCAGGGTGCCGCCGGGGTGTCGTTGATCGTCGCCGAGACCAACGACCTGCCCGGGTTCGAACGCGGCAGGGTGCTGGCCAAGATCGGCCAGCACGGCCAGGACACCCGGGAGCTGTTCTTCGCTGACATGCGGGTGCCGGTCGCCAACCTGCTCGGCGACAAAGAAGGCTTGGGCTTCTACCAGCTGATGGAACAGTTGGCCCGGGAGCGGCTGATCATCGGGACGCTGTGCGCGGCACTGGCTGAGGCGGCGGTACTGGAGGCCATCCGCTACTCGAAGGAACGCGAGGCGTTCGGCCGGCCCATCGGCAACTTCCAGCACACCAAATTCGTTCTGGCCGAATGCAAGACCGAGACGCTGGCGATCAAGACCCTGGTCGACTACGCGATCAGCCAGTACGTGGACGGCAAGAACGATCCGATGACCGCGTCGATGGCCAAACTGTTCGCCGCCGAGAAATCCGACCAGGTGGTCGACAAGTGTCTGCAGATCTTCGGTGGCTACGGGTATATGGCCGAATATCCGATCGCGAACATGTACACCGGATCGCGGGTGAACCGGATCTACGGTGGCACCAGCGAGATCATGAAGGAGATCATCAGCCGGTCGCTGTGATCGGTTCCACCGCGCAAATCTAGAACACGTTCTAGTCTTGTGGTCATGGGCTTTCTCAAGCAGGACACCCCGCAGATCGACTTCGCGGAATGGAGCAAAGGCACACGGGCGGAGAAGATCGTCCCGATGGCCCGGCACTGGGCCGAGGTCGGCTTCGGCACGCCGGTGCTGCTGCACCTGTTCTACGTCGTCAAGATCGGCCTGTACATCCTGGGCGCGTGGTTGATCGCGCTGAGTACCGCCGGTATTGCTGGCTTCACCAACGTCGCACACTGGTACGCCGAGCCGATCGTGTTCGAGAAGGTCGTGCTCTACACCATGTTGTTCGAAGTGGTCGGGCTGGGCTGCGGGTTCGGGCCGCTGAACAACCGGTTCTTCCCGCCACTGGGATCGATCCTGTACTGGTTGCGGCCCAACACCATTCGGCTGCCACCGTGGCCGGGCCGGATACCGCTGACCAAGGGCGATCGGCGCACGCCGTTCGATGCGCTGCTGTACGGGGCGCTGCTGGTGCTGTTGGTCATCGCGCTGTTCTCCGACGGCACCGGGCCGGTCGCCGAACTGGGGACGACGGTCGGGGTGCTACCGATCTGGCAGATCTGGGCGGTGCTGGGTGTGCTGGCGGTGCTGGGGCTGCGCGACAAGGTCATCTTCCTGGCCGCCCGCGGAGAGGTGTACGGCTCCTTCACCGTCGCATTCCTGTTCGCCGGCTACGGAGTGGACATGATCGTGGCCGCCAAGCTGATATGCCTGGTCATCTGGCTGGGCGCGGCGGTGTCCAAACTCAACCGGCATTTCCCGTTCGTCATCTCCACGATGATGAGCAACAACCCGGTGTTTCGGCCACGGTTCATCAAGCGCAGGTTCTTCGAGCACTTCCCGGACGATCTGCGCCCGGGCTGGCCGTCGCGCTGGCTCGCGCACTTCAGCACGCTGGTCGAGGGAGTGGTGCCGCTGGTGCTGTTCTTCAGCCACGGTGGGTGGCCTACCGTGATCGCCGCGTTCATCATGCTGTGCTTCCACTTCGGCATCCTGTCGTCGATTCCGATGGGTGTGCCGCTGGAATGGAACGTCTTCATGATGTTCTCCGTGCTGGCACTGTTCGTCGGCCATGCCGGGGTCGGGTTGGGTGATCTGACGACGCCGTTGCCGATCGCGCTGCTCGTGGTCGTCGCCGGAACCGTCGTTCTCGGAAACCTGTTCCCACGCAAGGTGTCTTTCCTGCCGGGCATGCGCTACTACGCCGGTAACTGGGATACCACGCTGTGGTGCATCAAGCCGTCCGCCGACGCCAAGATCGCCCGTAACATCGTGGCGATCTCCAGCATGCCCGCCGCACAGCTGGAGAAGTTCTACGGCAGCGCCGAAGCCGCGCAGATCCCGATGTACATGGGATATGCGTTCCGTGCCTTCAACACCCACGGTCGGGCGCTGTTCACGTTGGCGCACCGTGCAATGGCCGATCAGAACGAGGACGACTTCGTCCTCACCGACGGCGAACGGATCACCAGCACGGCGATCGGCTGGAATTTCGGTGACGGACACTTCAGCAACGAACAGCTGATCGCCGCTCTGCACAAGCGCTGTCGGTTCGAGCCGGGGGAGGTGCGGGTGGTGATCCTGGACGCCCAGCCCATCCACCGTCAGACCCAGCGCTACCGGCTGGTGGACGCCGCCACCGGGGAGTTCGAGCACGGTTACGTCAACGTGGCGGACATGGTCTCGCGCCAGCCGTGGGACGACGACGTGCCGGTACACGTCGACGACGGCGCCACAGTGTGATCCAGATCACTGGTACAACCAGTTGACCAGTCGGGTCCAGTGCCTGACCATATAGCCCATGGATCTTGCCCCGATCGCCCGCACCGCGATCTCCGACACGATCTTCGTGCGCCTGGTCGAGGAGATCCTGACCGGTCGCTTGGCGGCCGGTGAACCACTCCCGTCCGAACGCGAACTGTCACTGACGCTGCAGGTCAACCGGCATGCGGTGCGCGAAGCACTCAAACGCCTGCAGCAGGCCGGACTGGTTCGGATCAGCCACGGCGGTAAGACCCGGGTGCTGGACTGGCGGACCAGTGCCGGCCTGGACGCCCTGACCGGGCTGGCCGTCGCCGGAGTGATCCCGGCACGCCAGATCATCGGCGACGTCGCGGTGATGCGGCGCTCGATCGCCGCGGACGCCGCGCGACTGTGCGCCCGGCGCGCCTCACCGGAGCAGCGCGCCGCGATCACCGCCGCCGCCGCGGCCTACCCGGTCTCCGGGGAACTGGACCTGGTGATCGACGCCGATCTGACATTCTGGATCGCGGTCATCGACGGCTCGGCCAACATCGCCTACCGGCTGGCGCTCAACACCCTGGTCGCCGCCTACGACGAGATCGGGCGCGATGCCATCTACGCGCTGGGGGCCGCCGAATTCGCCGACCGCAGCGCACATATCGACCTGGCCGCCGCGATAGCGGCCGCCGACGCGGACCGGGCATATCGCCTCGCCGAAGATCTGCTGACCCGATTCGTCACGGCCTGCCAGGCCGGCACGCAGGGGGAGGGATAGCGGCATGTTCGACCTCATCGCACACGCGATTCCGGTGTTCATCCTCTGCCTGGTCTTGGAAGCGGTGTCGTTCGCGGTGCTGCCCGACGACGAGGAGCGCGGCTACGAATTGCGCGACACCCGAACCAGTCTCACCATGGGCATCGGTAATGTGATCATCAACATCGGCTGGAAACTGGTGGTGCTGGCCGCCTACGGCGTCGCCTACATGCTGGCGCCGGTCCACCTGCCGGCGAGCAATCCGCTGACCTGGATCGCGTTGTTCGTCGCCGACGACTTCGCCTACTACTGGTATCACCGCACCCACCACACCATTCGGGTGTTCTGGGCCAGTCATGTGGTGCACCACTCCAGCCAGCACTACAACCTGTCCACCGCGCTGCGCCAGACCTGGACTCCGTTCACCGCGGTCCCGTTCTGGATCCTGCTGGGCTTCGCCGGATTCGCCCCGTGGATGATCCTGCTGCAGCAGTCCATCAGCCTGCTCTATCAGTTCTTCATCCACACCGAGCGGGTCGGGAAGCTCTGGCGGCCTATCGAATTCGTTTTCAACACCCCGTCGCACCACCGGGTGCACCACGGGTCGAACCCGCAGTACCTCGACACCAACTACGGCGGCATCCTCATCGTGTGGGACCGGTTGTTCGGCACCTTCGAGCCGGAGCGTGAGCCGGTCGTCTACGGGCTGACCAAGAACATCGAGACCTTCAATCCGGTGCGGGTGGCCACCCACGAGTACGTCTCGATCTGGCGTGACGTCAAGGGCGCCCGCAGCCGGCAAGCGTTGTGGGGGCACCTGTTTCGCGGCCCCGGCTGGGAGCCGGCCGGCTAGGTGCGCGGCACCCACTCGTCGTAGAACGGCGGCATCGCCGAAGCCCGCGAGGTGAACTGCGCCTCGCGCTTGTCCAGGAACGCCCGCACCCCGTCGGCCCCGTCGCCGATGCTCGTGTAGAACATCGCCAGCGAGTCCACCCGGTGCGCGTCCACCGGGTCGGGCTGCGCGGAGTTGCGGTAGAGCATCTGGCGGATCAGTGCGAAAGACACCGGCGAGCGGCCCTTGGTCCAGGCGTCGGCCAGTGCCCGTGCGTCGGCCAGCAGGGTCTCCGGCGCGTGCAGCGACTGGGCGATCCCGCATTCCCTCGCAGCCTCGGCGTCGAGGATGTCGGCGCGGTAGAGCAGATCCAAAGCCGTTGGCAGTCCTACGATCCGGGGCAGGAACCACGTCGAGCAGGCCTCCGGGGTGATGCCCAGTTTGCCGAACACCAGCCCGAACCGCGCCTTGGTGGAGAACAGCCGGGCATCCATCGCCAGCATCATGGTGGCGCCGATCCCGACCGCAGCACCGTTGACCGCGGCGATCACCGGCTTGCGGCAGTTGTAGATCGCCAGGGTCACCCGCCCGCCGGTGTCACGCACCCGGGCCAGCTCCGGATCGGCCAGGTCGGCCATGTCGGCCAGCGCCGGCGACTTGGACTCGTCGAGCCCGAACACGTTGCCGTCACTCGACAGGTCCATCCCGGCGCAGAACGCCCGCCCGGAGCCGGTGACGATCACCGCGCGGACGTCGTCGTCGTCGTTGACCTCGACGAAGGTGCGCTCCAACTCCTCGGCCATCTCGACGGTGAAGGCGTTGAGGTTGTCCGGCCGGTCCAGATAGAGGGTGAGGATGCCGTCTTCGACGTCGTGGCGCAGCGTGTTGAAGGTCATCTCTCCGAGGCTAGTTGCACCCATCTGATCAGTGCGCCTCGGGACCGGGGCACCGAGGCCGGGCGGGGTTCATGTGCGCGGCGCCCAATAGGTGAGTATCTCGGCGAAGGTATCGAATGCCGGTTTCGAAACACCGGGGACAGCTGCAGGACCTTGTATGCCTCTTCGCGGGCGTGCTCGGCTCCGCGATCGGTGTTGGGCGGTACTGATTCCAGTGCAATGGTGTTCAACGGCACCAGGGGACTGCGATCTCATTCGAACAGGCATGTTGCGCCCCAGAAACAGTTCTGGGGCGCAACATGTCAGGCGGTCACAGGCCGGTGCGGGCGTCCTTGGCGGCGGCGACCAGGTTGGCCAGCGACGCGGTCACCTCGTCGGTCTTGCGGGTCTTGAGGCCGCAGTCCGGGTTGACCCAAAGCCGCTGTGCCGGAACGGCCTCCAGCGCCTCACGCAGTGACGCTGCCATCTCGCCGGTGGATGGCACTCGCGGCGAGTGGATGTCGTAGACACCCGGGCCGACCCCGCCTGCGAACCCGATCGCATTGAGGTCGTCGAGGACCTCCATGTGCGAGCGCGCCGCCTCGATGGAGGTGACGTCGGCGTCCAGGTCGGCGATCGCACCGATCACCTCACCGAACTCCGAGTAGCACAGGTGGGTGTGAATCTGGGTTGCGTCCTGCACGCCCGACGTCGACAGCCGGAACGCGCCGACCGCCCAGTCCAGGTAGCTCTGCTGGTCGACCTGGCGCAGCGGCAGCAGCTCTCGCAGCGCCGGCTCGTCGACCTGGATGACCGCGATACCGGCGGCCTCGAGGTCCACCGTCTCGTCGCGGATGGCCAGCGCCACCTGGTCGGCGGTGTCGGCCATCGGCTGGTCGTCGCGGACGAACGACCAGGCCAGGATGGTCACCGGGCCGGTGAGCATGCCCTTGACCGGCTTGTCGGTCAGAGACTGGGCGTAGGTGGCCCACTCCACCGTCATCGCGTGCGGCCGCGAGACGTCACCGAACAGCACCGGCGGACGCACACACCGGCTGCCGTAGGACTGAACCCAGCCGTTGGCGGTGGCGAAGAAGCCGTCCAGTTGCTCGGCGAAGTACTGCACCATGTCGTTGCGCTCCGGCTCGCCGTGCACCAGCACGTCCAGACCGAGGTTCTCCTGCAGCTTGATGACGTCGGCGATCTCGGCCTTCATCCGGCGGGTGTACTCGGCCTCGTCGATCTCCCCGGCGACCAGCGACGCCCGTGCCTTACGGATGTCTACGGTCTGCGGGAACGAGCCGATGGTGGTGGTCGGCAGCGGCGGCAGGTGCAGTCGCTCGTCCTGGGCGGCCCGCCGTGCCGCGGCGCTGCCCCGGTTGGCCCCGGCGGTGGTGATCGCCGCGATCCGGCCGCGGACGTCGGCGTTGTTCAGCCGCGGGTCCGACTTGCGGGACGCCACGGCGGCATTGGACGCGGCGATCGCGTCAGCGATGGCTTCGCGGCCCTCTTTCAGGGCGCGAGCAAGTGCCGCGACCTCGGTCACCTTCTCGGCGCCGAACGCCAACCAGCTGCGCAAGGCGTCATCCAGACCCGTCTCCGGCTCCAGCGAGTAGGGCACGTGCAGCAGCGAGCAGGACGTGCCCACGGCCAGCGAGCCGACCGAGCCGAGCAGGCTGGCCAGCTTGGCCAGGGCGGACTGGAGGTCGCTGCGCCAGATGTTGTGCCCGTCGACGACGCCGGCGACCAGCGTCTTGGATGCCAGTTCCGGCGCCGCGACTACCGAAGCCACCGACCCGTAGACCAGGTCCACGCCGATCGCCTCGACCGGGGTGCGGGCCAGCGCCGCCAGCCCGGCGCCGGGGTCACCGAAGTAGGTGGCCACGAAGATCGACGGCCGGTGGCTCAGCGCGCCGAGGCGGTTGTACACCTGCTCGGCCAGGGCGGGCGCGTCCGCGGAGATGTCGGTCACCAGCACCGGCTCGTCGATCTGCACCCACTCGGCGCCGGCGTCGGCCAGCTTGGCCAGCAGCTCGCCATAGACGTCGGTCAGCTCGTCGAGTCGGACGACCGGAGCGGGAGCATCGTCGACGGCCTTGCTCAGCAGTAGGAACGTGAGCGGTCCGATGATCACCGGGCGTGCCGGAATGCCTTGCGCTTGAGCCTCGTTGAGCTCAGCGAGCACCTTGGCGGGGTTGAGCGCGAACTTGGTGTCCGGGCCGATCTCCGGGACGATGTAGTGGTAGTTGGTGTCGAACCACTTGGTCATCTCCAGCGGGGCGATCTCGGCGTTGCCGCGGGCCGCGGCGAAGTAGCGGTCCAGTTCGTCGGCCACTTCGCCGACCCGGGCCGGCAGGGCGCCGAGTAGTACCGCGGTGTCGAGCATCTGGTCGTAGTAGGAGAACGTGTTCACCGGCACCGAGTCCAGTCCGGCGGCGGCCAGCTGAGCCCAGGTGTCGCGGCGCAGGCCGGCGGCCACCTTCTTCAGTTCGTCCTGACCGATTCGGCCGGCCCAGTAGCTCTCGGTGGCTCGCTTGAGTTCGCGGCGCGGCCCGATTCGTGGTGAGCCGAGAACGGTGGCGGTAAAGGGTTGGGCGGTCTGGGTGGACATAGTGTGATCCTTCGATTCGGAGAGGTGGGTCACCGCCTGGTGGGTGTCCAGCCAATCCGGTCTGTGCAATTTAACGCACTATAACCATCAAAACCAGACGCCTATTCCGCGAGGCGTTGATCCGCCGGGCGCGGCGCGCTCGGCACAACAGGCAGGTCTTCGGACTCGCAGGCGCGCACCTCACGGTGCTCCTAATGGTCGTCGCTTCCCGGTCACGAAGCTGTGACCAGTGCTTATGACGGCGGTCGTTCCTGCATACCGCTGCGGGACAGTCCCGGATTCTCACCGGGTTCCCTCTAGCGCTCCACGGAAAACCGCTTTGCGCTCGATGTCGGCGCCGCCACGTTCGGGCGATGCCGGCAAACCAGTTGCGTGATCGACGTTACCCGCCAATCGCGCTGACGAGCCTCCGGGATGGGCGCCTGGCCGCCGTTGAACTCGAGGGTGCGGCGCATCGTCGAGTCATCGGTCAGGCAAGCCGCGATCATCAGTGCGACATTGCCCCGGGACACCTCGCCCTTGCCGGTGTGCGGGATCACAACGCGCGCCATGGCTTCGACTGTACCTGCGCTCCACCGCCGGCGCTCCGGCCCGTTCGTAGGTGCAGGAACAAATATTAGGTTAAAGTCAGCCGGACGCGGAAGGAGTCGTCGCACGATGTTCACGCTTCGCTTCGATATGCGGGCGCGCGCGCCGACTGCATCCCGCGCTGAGCTGTACGCGGCAGCCGTTGAGATGTGCGCGTGGGCCGAGACCCGTGGCGCGATCGCCGCGGTGCTGTCCGAGCACCATGGCACCGAGGACGGTCACCTGCCGTCACCGCTGGTGCTGGCCACGGCCATCGCCGCCCGCACCGAGGCGTTGAGGATCATGCTCGCTGCGGTGATCCTTCCGTTCTGGGATCCAGTTCGGCTGGCCGAAGACATGAGCGTCCTCGACATCATCAGCCATGGGCGCGTCGCCTACGCCTTCGGAATCGGTCACCGTGCGGAGGAATACGAGCACTTCGGCATCGAAATGCGACGTCGCGGACAGTTGGCCGATGACAAGCTGACGTTGCTGCTGCAGCTGTTACGCGGTGAACCGATCGAGTATGAGGGCCGTCGTATCCGCGCATCGCCGGCGTGCATCACCCCCGGAGGACCCCACATCATGGTCGCCGGCGGCAGCGCGGCGGCGGCAAAGCGGGCCGCCCGCCACGGGCTGGGATTCCTCGCCCAAACGAATCTCCCTGGCCTGCGCGAACTTTACGAGTCGCAATGCCGAGTACACGGACGGGAGCCGGGCCCGACCCAATTTCCCGAAGCCGATGCTCCGACGACAGTGTTTGTCACTGATGACGTGGACAGGGCCTGGAGCGAACTGGGACTGTATCTGCTCCACGATGCGGTAACCGCCGCAGCTTATCGACACGGAGATGCCGAGGTCGCCAGTATTTCGCGGGCGGCAAGCGTGGCGGAACTGCGTGCCACGCCCGGGCCCTACCGCATCTTCACCCTGGACGAGGCGGTCGCGCATCTGCGGTCGGGCCGCAGCCTGCCACTGCTGCCGCTGTGCGGTGGGCTCCCACCTTCGCTCGCTTGGCCGTATCTGGAGCACGCGGTGGCGGCCGTTGCGCGAAACAGCAACTCCGGATGAGGGGAACACATGAACTCGAAAAGCCGTGTGGTCGTGTGGTCGACCGGCGGTGTCGGTTCAATCGCGATCGACGCGATCCGACACCGTCCCGATCTGGAACTTGTTGGGGTCTGGGTGCATTCAGCGGATAAGGTCGGGCGTGACGCCGGTGAACTGGCCGGTGGAACCGCACTGGGGATAGCGGCGACCGACGATGCCGAAGCGCTGATCGGTCTACGGCCGGACTGCGTCGTCTACGCCGCGAGCGGGCCCGAACGTGACGCCGGCGCGGTGCCTGACTATCTGCGACTGCTGGGGGAGGGAATCAACGTCGTCTCAACGTCGTCGACCAGCCTGGTGTACCCGCCGAGCTACTTTCACCCTGAGTGGCGCAAACAACTCGAATCGGCCGCCGAAGCCGGTGGTGCATCGTTCTACGCATCCGGCGTCTTTCCCGGGTTCGGCTCCGACCAGCTGGCTCTACTGTTGGCGACGCAGTCCAAGACGATCCGCACACTGACAGTGCGCGAGATCGCGCTCAACGATCACTATCCGGTCGCCGACGTGATGATGGACGGGATGGGATTCGGCCGGCCCCTGGAGTTCGAGCCGATGCTGAGCACACCGGGATTCATCGAGATGGCCTGGAGCGCACCCATTCAGCTCATAGCGAAGGCATTGGGTGCTCAGGTACTGCAGATCCGCGGATCGCTGGACCGGCGGGTCACCGATCGCGATCTGGAAGTGGCCTTCGGAACCATCGCGGCCGGGACGTGCGGTGCGGTGTGTACGCGGGCGGCAGGTGTCGTCGATGGCCGGGAGGCCATTGTGGTCGAGCACATCATCCGGATGGCGCGCGACGTGGCCCCGGACTGGAAGACCTCGGATTCCGATGCCACTTACCAAGTGGACATCGATGGGGATCCCGACATTCATTGCTCGCTGACGCTGGGCGACGCGGAAGGCCATGGTGCCGGCCGGGGCGCGATGGCGGCCACGGCGATGCGTGTTGTCAACGCCGTGCCTTACGTGGTGGACGCGGCGCCGGGCCTGCTGAGTTCACTGGATCTGCCGATCACGTTGCCCCGCAATGTGCTCGAATAATCACCTGCCCGGCCCGTTGGGCCACTTGAGCAGGGAGCCGGCATCGACGCGGATGTGCTGACCGGTGATGTAGCGCGCGTCATCGCTGGCGAGGAACACCCCTAGGTTGGCCATGTCCTCGGGTTCGACGTAGGGGATAGGCATGGCTTGGAAGAGGGTGAAAAGGGGCTCGGCGTCCTCGCGGGTGGCCTTCTTGCCTTCGTTGGTCAGGTCCGGACGGAACATCGAGTACATCCCGTCGTTCTGCAGCAGGTGGGTGTTGCAGTTGGTCGGATGGACGGCGTTGACCCGGATCATCCGGGGCGCCAGGTGCAGCGCCATCTCGTCGACGTACTCCATGACGATGCGCTTGCTCCAGCCGTAGCCCGCGCCGCCCGGACCCATGTTCGGGTTGTCGGTGGTGCCGCGGATCATGCCGGCGGTCGAGCCGGTGACGATGATCGAAGCGCCGTCCGGCAGGTGCGGAATGGCGACGGCGACGGTGTTCATCACCCCGAGAAGGTCCACGTCGGAGGCGTCGACGAACTGCATCGGGTCCGGCTTGCCCATCGCCATCGGCAGGATGCCGGCGTTGGCGACGACGATATCGATCCGGCCCAGGTCCGCCAGTCCCGCCTCGACCGCGTCACGCAACTCATGCCGCTCGCGGACGTCGGCGATCCGCGCGACCACCCGGCGGCCCAATTCTTTGACAGCTCTCTCGGTCTCGGCGAGATCGTCGGGGGTCGCAAGGGGATAGGGGTTCGACTCGATCTGGCGACAGATGTCGATCGCAATGATGTCCGCGCCTTCGGCGGCCATCGCCAGGGCGTGGGCGCGACCCTGTCCGCGGGCCGCGCCGGTGATGAATGCGACTTTGCCGCTGAGCTTTCCGGGCATGGATAGAACGTATGTGACGGCTCCGGTTTAATCAATAGATTTCGGAACAAAACTTTGGTAGTGCGTGCGCCGCTGATCTCGGGCTAACTGTTCGGGCTGCGCTCCGCGGCGCCGCGGACCAGGGTATCGCGGGCCAGGATCAGGGCGGCACGAGTTCCCTGTGCCCGCACGATGTTCTCCGGAATCCAGAGCAGGTCCATCACGCAGCGCGACAGCATCTCCATCGAGGGAGCGTCGACCCGGATCTCGCCCGACTTGGTTCCTTCCGACAGCATCGACTTGAGCTGCCGCAGGCGGGTGGTGAACGCCAGGCCGGGGTTGGGTGTGTCAGGCGGGGAGTGTCGCATCCAGGCCAGCTGGATCTTCCACTCGTCCGGGAACTGGTTCAGGGCATTGATATTGACCCAGCTCAGCGCGTCGAGCTTCTCGATGGGCGTGGCGTCTGCGCGCAGGACGGCTGCGAATCCGCCTCCGGCCTTGGCGCCGAACGACGCCATGATCGACGCCAGGAGTTGATCCTTCGAACCGATCAGCCGGTAGACCGTGCCGGTCCCCATCCCCGCCGCGGACGCGATATCGCGGACGGTGGTGACCTCGTAGCCTTTGCTGCCGAACTCGGCGCGGGCCACCGCCCGGATGTGTGCGCCCTTGTCGTCCTTGGCCGGCTGTTCGGCCGCCCAGGTCGCGATCGCGTCCTCGGCGGCGACGAAGGCGGGGGAGCTGTCCAGCTGAACATCGGTGTGCGGTCCAGAGGCCAAGCCCTCCAGCATGATACGACTGAGCACCGTTGCGGTCTGGTCGGCGGCGGCCTTGTTCCGGATCACGTCGAGGCCGACGTGCATCATCGACTGACAGATCCGGTCGGCCAGTGTCGGCAGATCGATCTCGGCTCGGATGTAGCCGCTCCATCTTGCGGCCCGCAGCGTCTGCAGCATCGCCCGCTGCGCGTCGGTCGGTGGATGCTTGAGCAGTTTCACCAGATCCGGGTTGGCACTCGGAGCCTCATAGAACGACATCTGCAGGGCGGCGCGATGTTCGACGGCGCAACGAGCGATCGCCGACCCCAGGTCCACGATGGCGTCGGAGACCGGCCGGGAACCCAGCTCGTCCAGCCGCTCGTCCGCCATGTCGCCGAGCCGTTCCAGATCGGCGTGGTAGCGCCGGACCAGCTCGACCAGGATTGCTTCCTTGGAGTCGAAATGGTGATAGAGGCTGCCGGGCAGGATGCCCGCGGCGTCGGCGATCTCCTGCAATGAGGTTCGCAGGCCGGAGGAGGCGATCAGCGTGGCGGCAGTCTGCAGGATCTCGGTGCGGCGGGAACTGTCGTCATTGGCGGAAGTTCCCGCTCCGGCCGACTTTTGGCGCCCCACCGCTCCTCCACTGTTCCCGTGATGCCGACCTAATGTTTGGCTAAACGCTACCAGAGGGTGGTCAGCGTCCCGCGCAGTTCGGGGCAGACACGGGTCAGGCTCCGGTGGGAAGTTTGGCGGCGAGATCGAGGACGGTCACCGTGTCGGTGCCGGTCTTCTTCAGGCGTTGCGAGGAACGGTATCCCAGGTCCACATCGCGAGCCTGGGCCCGCAGCGCCCCGACGGTGAGTTGCTCCCGGGGAAGGTGGGCGAACATGTCAAAGGAGAAGAGCCGCAGCGCGTTCTCATGAGTCATCTTGTTGATCTCGTCGTCGGGGACACCCTTCAGGTAGCCGGCGAGAGACTCGGGTGCCATCGGCCACGTCGAGTCCGAGTGGGGGTAGTCGCATTCCCAGGTGATCATGTCGACGTTGAGCTTGTGCCTGCTCTCGACGCCGAAGCCGTCGTCGATGAAGCAGGTGACGATGCGCTCCAGGAACACCTCGCTGGGCAGCTTGTCGCCGAAATCCTGATGGGTCCAGGCGCGGTGCATCTTGTAGACCCGGTCGATACGCTCCAAAAAGTACGGGATCCAGCCGATGCCGCCCTCGGACAACGCGAATGTCAGGTCGGGAAACTTGCGCAACGTCGGTGACCAGACCAGATCTGCGGCCGCGTTGACGATGCTCATCGGTTGCAGGGTGATCATCGTGTCCACCGGGGCGTCGATCGAGGTGATCACGACCGACGACGACGATCCGATGTGCAGGCACACGACGGTGTTCTCGTCACTGCAGGCCTGCCAGAACGGATCCCAGTGCGGGTCGTGCAGCGACGGATACTCGAGCTTGGTGGGATTCTCCGAGAAGGTGACCGCATGGCAGCCCTTCCTGGCCACCCGTCGAACCTCGTCGGCCATCAGCTGGGGATCCCAGATCGGCGGTAGTGCCAGCGGGATCATCCGGCCCGGATAGGTGGCGCACCACTCGTCGATATGCCAGTCGTTGTAGGCGCGAAGTACGGCCAGGCCGAGGTCTTTGTCCTTGGCCCGCGCGAAGTACTGGCCGCAGAACTGCGGATAGGAGGGGAAGTTCATCGCGGCGGCGACACCGTTGACGTTCATGTCACGGATCCGCTCGTGAATGTTGTAGCAGCCCTCGCGAATCTCGCTGAGCTTCGTCGGCTCGGCGCCGTACTCATCCGGTGGGCGTCCGGCGACGGCGTTGAGGCCGACGTTGGTGGCCTCTTGTCCTTCGAAGACCCAGGCGTCGGTGCCGTCGGCCCGTTGGATCAGCTTGGGCACGTCGTCTTTGTACTTGGCGGGGATGTGGCCGGCGAACATGTCCGGCGGCTCGACGAGGTGATCGTCGACGGAAACGAGGACGAAGTCGTCCAGCTGCATTGCGGGCTCCCTGCGCTGTGGGTGCGAGTTCGTGTCGACCGTCCGGACCGAAGGCCTCTCCGAACTCTACGCGCGGAACAGATATTTGGTCAACAGTGATGGCCTCAGCCGGTGATCGGCAGGAATTCAGGTGCGATCAAATCGCTTATCGCCGACCACGGGACGATCACGACTTTGAGCCCGCGACCGAATTGGACTTCGGGGATCTGTAACGCAACTCCTTCACGGGTGGGGATCCAGTACTTGAAGTTGACGTCGACCGGGGCGAACTGGCCGGAGCGCCGCCAAGTGCGCAGCTCGGTCGGCGAGGCGACGGCGGCAACCTGGGTTTCGAGCTGCTCTCCGAGGCGGGTCAGGCCGGCGGTCTTGTCGGAGAAGAGATTGTCCCAGGAGATGATGATGCCGCTACGGGTGTCGCAGACGACGCTGCCGAGGCGGTTCATCGGCATGTGCGGCTCGGCGGTGTTGTACACCCCGGTGAACACCTCGGAGACCGTGATGGCCCACGTCGTGAGCCTTCCGCTGGCGTCGAAAGTCCAGGGCCGTCTGGTCGATCCGTCCCACATCGCCTGCGTGACAGCGCGGTTAGCCTCCGCGTCGATGTGATCGTTGATCTCCTCCGCCGTGGGCGAATCGCCGGCCGCGAGGTGTTGGTAGTGCACTGTCGCGGTGCCCAACCCGTCCGGGCTGGTTGCCGAGATCACCGCCTCCCAGGTCTCTGCCCTTGCCACGTCCGGGACCGCGGTGCTGCACAGCGTGAGCAGCACCAGGACAACTGAGGCAAGTCTTGTGGCGGTCACGATCTCAGCTCGGCGGGTCGGCGGGAAGACGGACAGGAAGCGGTGTCCCGCCGAACGGAGTGGGCAGCGTGGCCGGGTCGGCGGGAACCGGGTCGGCCTGCGCTTCGGGGTCGGCGCCCGGTGGCGGGCCGGCCGTGTCGTCTCCGGGCGGGCGCGGTGCGTTACGCGCACCGCGGACCAGCACCGACGGATCTGGATTGCGACAGTAGGTGTACAGGTATGGCTCGGGGTAATTCGGCAACGCCGGTGGCAGCGAAGGCATCCCGTAGTCGCAGCTGTAGCGGGGATACAGATCGATCATCACCCACACCGCCCCGTCGCGCACCACACTGCTCAACGACTCGACCGCCGAACCCCCGCGAGAGGAGTTGACGATCTCGGTCAAGGCGGGAAGTCGGGCCGATGAAAGCTCAGCGGTGGTGGCGAGATTGGCGAGCAGCTTGACCATGGTGTCGGAGTTGTCGTCGATGATCTTGTCCAGCATCGTCAGTGGACGGTCTCCGGTGTCGACCAACGTGCGGAATCCGCCGTCCATCGAGCGGGCGCCACCCATGATGGCGTTCACATTGCCGGTGGTCTGGGCCAGACCGGACTGGGTGTCGACGACCGTCGTGAGCACGGTTCTACTGGTGCGCAGAACGCTGACCGTCTCGGGCAGCACCGAGTCGAGGGTCGAGATCAGATACGCGCCACCGTCAAGCAGCGCCGCCAACTTCGCCGGCCCCTGATTCGACACCCGAAGCTCGTTGGTGATGGCTGCCAACTTCTGCGGATCCACCTGGGCCAGCAATCCGTTGGCGTCACCCAACAGTCTTGCCAACGACACCGGCACGGCGGTGTTGTCCTCGCCGATGACGGCACCGTTGGTCAGAGCCGGCCCGCCGGACTGATCGGGCCGGAAGTCCACATACTGCTCGCCGGCGGCGGACAGTGCCGAGACCCGAACGTGGCTGTTGCTCGGAACGCGTACCCGCCCGTCGATCTCGATCGAGGCCACCACTCCGGTGTCGCCGAGCTGCACCGCCTTGACGCGTCCGATCCGAACGCCCCGCAGGGTGACGTCCTGGTTGGGCAGTAGACCGCCCGACTCGTGCAGCCGCAGCTGCACGGAGATGGTGGAGCGCAGCGGGCTGATACCGAGCGTCCCGCCGACGATATAGCTCGTGACGAGTATCAGTGTCACCACGATCCCGGCTATCGAGACCAGTACCCGGTGCCGCCGCATCCAGCCGGCCGAGTCGACCAGTAGTCGGGCCGGCCACTCCAGTGGGCGCAGGGTGCGGGCCGTCATCGGGGCTCGTGTTCGGGTCCGTAGATGCGGCTCAGCAACAGGTTCCACTCATAGCGGAGGCTGCCGATCATGGCGTGCCAGTCGGTTCCGTCGGCGCCGTGGGATCCGGGATCGCCGGGATAGTTCTTGTCGGGCAGTGCGCCGAACGCCAACTGGGTGACGGTTCCGACCGCGTGGACGTTGGGCCCGCTGGTGATGTGGGTGAAGGCGGGGATCATCCGATTCCACTTGTTCAGGCTCAGCTCGGGGTCGACCGAGATCTGATTCAAGACATCCGAGAGCCGGTTGAGGTCACCCAGGGTGCTGCGCTCGTCGGTTCCCCGCATCGAGGGAAATCGGTTGACCTGGTCGGTGATCCGGCCGGCGGCGGAGATCATGTCGGCGAGGCTGGTGGCGTTGTCGGCGAGGGTCTCTGTCGCCGGTGCGGCAGAGTCCAGAACGGCATCGAGGGTGTCCCGGCGATCCGCCAGGGTGACGGCGAGGTTCGAGGTATTGCGCAATGCGCTGTCGATCTGGTCGGTGCGGGCGTTGAGCCGGGACAACAGTGCATTGGAATTGTGCAGCAGTGCCGCGACTTTGGAGCCTCGGCCGCCCACCGCGGTGCCTGCTCCGTTGACCGTCGAGACCAGCCTTCGGATGGCGCCGCCGTTGACCAGCAGTGCTGCCGAGCTGAGCACGTCTTCGATGGTCGCCGCGGAGGTGGTGTGGTCTAAGGCGATGGTGTCTCCGTCGCGCAGGCGCGCAGCGTCGGCGGTTGCGTTGGGTCCGCGTCGCACGGCGATGAAGATATCGCCGAGCGGAGTTGCCGATCGCAGTTCGGCAATGGTGTCGGTGTACAACGGTGTTTCGGCGTCGACCTTCATGATCACCCGGGCCGAGAACGCCTCGGCGCTGATGGATTCGACCTCGCCGATGTCGGCGCCGTTGAGTTTGACCTTGGCTTTGACCGGAAGGTTCAACGCGTTGGAGAACAAGGCGGACAGGGTGATGTCCCCGTGGACTCGGCCGGGCGCGGGCAGGGGAATGCTCGCCAGCCCGCCGGCGCAACCGGCCAGTGTGACCGTCATTGCGGTGGCGAGCACAGATCGCAGCACCCGGTGCAGTGGCCTCATTTGTCGGCCCCCGCCATGCGTTCCAGCAGTCCGGTCATTCCTTCGACGAAGAAGGTGGTGCCGAACTGGGGTGCATTATCGGCGACTGTCCCGGTGGCACAACCCAGGTCTTTGATTCCGGCGAGATTGCAGATCTCCTTGGCCATCTGACCGTTGAGCATCAGCTTGTCCAGCGTCGGATGCAGCCGCAGTGTGCGGCCGCTACGATCCACGGCGTTGTAGATGTTGTTGCCCACCAGGGGAAGGACGTCGAGAATCTCTTCGAGTTGGCGGCGGCTGTCCGTCATGACCGTGGTGAGTTGGCCGAAGTCGCCTATGGTGCCTTTGAGCTTGTCGCGATTGTCGTCCAGCAGCCGGGTGGCCTGGTCGAGAATCTGGTTGGCTTTGGCACCGGTTCGGCCCGCGCCGAGATTCTCGGCGGCGACGATGTCGCTGAGCGCGCGGACGTTGGAGCTGAAATCCCGGATCGCGGTGTCGTTCTCGGCGGCCGCCTGGGTCAGGTCCGCGAGCCGGGCGGAGATCGACTCAATGGTCTTGCGAGTGGCGGTTCCGTTGTCCGAGCTCAGACGCAGGGCCTGCGAGAGTTGATCGAGGGCGGACTTGATGTCGGGCCCGCTGCCGGTTGAGATCTTCGCACCGATTCCGATCAGATCGGCCAGCGGGCCGTTTCCCTGGCCGTCGCCACTGAGGGAGCGAGAGAGCTTGTCGGCCATGGCAAGTGTTCGATCGAACTCGACGGGAGTTCTGGTGCGGCTCAGGCCAACGACATCCCGATCGCGCAGTTTGGGGCCGCTGTCGTAGGCCGGAGTCAGTTCGATGTGCCGGTCGGTCAGGATGGATGTCGCGACGGTGACAGCCTGGGCGCCGGCGGGGATGTCGACCTGCTTGTCGATGACCATCGTCACCTCGACGTAGCTGTCGTTGGGGGTGATGTCGGTGACCTTGCCGATCGGCATACCGAGCACCGACACCGCGTTGCCGACGTAGAGTCCCACCGCGTCCTCGAACTGGGCGGTCACCGTCATCGGATGGTGACGTTCCGCGGAGATGAAGTGCCAGGCCAGGATTCCGGTGAGCGCAACGGCGGCCAGCGCAACCGCGATCGACCTGGCGTGGGCGTACAGGCGGCTCATCCCGGCAGCCTCGCCGGGTCCGGCGGCGGCCAGCCCGGGAACGGGTCGGCCGCCGGTTTGCAGTCGGTGAAGTACTGCGCCAGGCCGAACTGTTTGCCACGCCCACTCAGCGCGCACATCCACGAATCGACCAGCATTCCGGCCGGCAGGTTGATGTCGAGCGCAGTGCCACTGCCGCTGGCATTGGCCAGATTGCGGAAGGTCACCGGCATCACCTGAAAGGTGTTGCGAATCAACGCGTCGTGGGTGGCGGCCATCTGCGCGAACTGCTGCATGTTCGCCAGCAGTTCGTTGATGGCGGGTTCGTCGTCGAGAACCAGCTTCAACGTGTCGACCAGTGTGGTGGTGCCTGCGAGCAGGCGGTGCACGGCGGCTTGCCGCGCGGTGATCGTCTGCAGCAGGTCTCCGCCTTGCAGAACCAGTGCGCCCAGATCGGCCTTCTGGTCGCGGATCACCCCGGTGACGGTGTCCACATTCCTCAGCAGCGATCCCATCTGATCGCGTCGTGCCGCGATCACCGCCGCCAGAGACCGGACATTCTGCAGTGCCTCCGGCAGCGCCTCGGGCACGCCCATCAGACCGTTGCTCATCTTTGACATCGATTCGGCGATGCGGTCGGCGTCCACCGCTTCAAAGGTGCTGGTCGCGTCGGCCAACGTCTCCTGGAGGTTGTAGGGGACGGACGTGTTGGCCAATCCGATTGTGTGGGAGGGCAGTTCGCCTTCGCCAGCGGGGGACAGCTCGATGTAGCGCCGCCCCAGCAGGGTGGTCAGCTTGATCGCAGCGCGCGATGCGTCACCCACCCGCACCCCGTTGCCGACGTTGAATTTCACCGTGACGTGGTTGCCCGACAGTGCGACATCTTTCACGACACCGACTTCGATGCCCGCCACGGTGACCTGATCTCCCGGACTGAGCTGTGCGGCTTGGGCGAACTCGGCCTGATATCCGGTGTGACCGGGGGACAGTTTGCCGATACCGACCAGGGCCATGATCACCACCGCCATGACCGCAACGGTGCCTGTTCCGAGCCGGATCGGGTTGTAGTTCTCGATCGGGCGCTTCGGTCTCAGTGACATGTCCGCCTACCTGCAGATCGGGGAGTGTTGGACGATGTTGCCGGGGGAGGCGAGCTTGACGGTGCCCGGAATCACCCTGCCCAGGAATGCGAAGACCGTGGAGTTGATGTCGCAGATGTAGCCGTCGATGTAGCTCCCGTCCTGGGTCGCTCGGGCGAGTCCCTTGAGAACCAGGACCAGGTTGGCGCCGTAGAAGGCGAATCGTTCGCGTCCCTCACCGGTGAGATGGCCGACGAATCCCGGCTCACGCAGCAGGAATTCGTGGAACTCGGGATAGACGGCGTCCAGGATCGTCGAGAGCCGATCGGCCGCGCGGGTGATGGATCCGGTCGACGCCACGAGTTCGTCACGGCGACCGGCCAGTGTCGCCAGGGCCTGACGGGAATTGCGGATGACCGATTGCAGGTCGCGATCCTGGCGGGCCAGGATCGCGGTGACCTTGTCGAGGTCGACGATCACATCGCCGAGGACCTGGTCTGGTCCGGCGAATGATTCGGCCAGCGCCGAGGTCTGACTGATCAGGGTCACCACCGATGCCGAATCACCCTGCAGTGCCGCAATGATGCCGCCGGTCAGATTGTCCACCTGCTGTGGGCTCAGGAGCGTGAACAGTGGCTCGAACCCGCTGAGCAGATGGGAGATGTCGAACGACGGGCTGGTGCGTTCTACCGGGATGCTGCCGTGGTCCGGTAATGCATTGTGGGACTGCGACGTTCCGGGGGCGAGCCCGAGATAGCGCTGGCCGATGATGTTCTGGTACGTCACCGAAGCCGTGGTGTCGTCGTAGAGAATGTGGGACTTCGGCACCCGAAAGGTGATCTTGGCGAGGTTACCGTCCAGCTCGACCTTGTCGACGCGACCCACCCGGACACCGGCGGTGCGGACGTCGTCGCCGCTGTGCAGCCCGGATACGTCGGTGAACAACGCGTGGTAGGTGTTGGTCGGCCCGCTGACCTCGCGGCGCAGTGTGACGAACACCAGGTAGGTCGCGGTGATAGACAGTGCCAGAAACAGGCTCAATCCGATCAGCGATTTGCCGTATCTCATCGTCGGCCGCCCTTGGTCGTCGTTAGGCGGACCGTGGCGCCGCGCACCAGCGGTGCGAACAAAATCTGAGTGGCGGTGCTGACACGGTCGCCCATGATGACCTCCAACTGCTGGTTCTCCATCCGACTGCCGACCGAGCCGACGTTGCCGCCGATCACAGCCGACTGTGGCTGTGCAGCGTCTGCGGGCGCGGGATCTGGTGCCGGCGGCGGTTGGGCGGGTGGATCGGCTTCGGGCGGCAGTACGGACCCGCGCGGAGGCGCGAAATTGGGGCGGTTCTCGGTGATTCCGGGGGGCAGCGGAAATCCGCGGGATTCCAGCGCCGGCGTCAGGGCCGGGGCGGTCGGGACTTCGGGTGCGGTGAAGCAGCTGGGCCCGGCCATTTCGCCGTAGCGGGGGCAGTCCGATCGCACATAGGTCCGCGTCGGCGTCAACGAGATGACGGCCTTGGCCTGCAGCTGGTTGGTTTCGGCGTTCCATCCGACATCGATGACCCTGGCGATCAGTGTTGTCAGCCGGGTCGCGATGTCATGGATGGTCTCAGCGTTGTCGCCCAGCACCCCTAGCACCGGAGTCAGCTTGGTGGAGATCTCGATCATCCGGTCGGTGTTGTTGCCGAAGGCGTCGGCGAGCACGCCGGTTGTTCCCAGTCCGACGCTCAGCAGGTTCATCAGCTGCGAGCGTTCTTCGGCCAGCGTCCGCATCGGCTGCACCGCGCCGTCGAGTGCGTCCAGAAGGTCCGGTGCGGTCTGGCTCAGGGCGGAGGTGGCGTCGACCAGAGCCGACATGGTCGAGGCGCTGGTCGGATCGTCGGCGACGATGGTGTTGAGCTCGTTGACGATCTGGTTCAGATCCCGCCCGGCGTCCTCGAGCCGCTTGCCGCGGCCGCTGGTGGCGTCACCCAACGCGGTGAGCCACCCGACGCTGTCGACGCCGGCCTGGCGGCCGACGGCCGACAGTACCTGCCGGAACTTGTTGAGTGTGGTCTGGAACAGCACTGTCGGCAATGTCTGGTCTTCGCTGATCACGGCACCGGATCGCAGCGATGACGCGTGGTTTCCGTTGTCTACCAGCTGGACTGATGACACCGCGAAGACGTTGGACGGCACCACTCGCGCGGTCACCGTATCCGGGATGCCTGGCGCGTGCTCGGGGTAGAGGTCGATACGCACGATGTTGGGGTGGCCGACGGCCGCGGGAATGACGCCGGACACGAACCCCACCAGGACCCCGCGGAACTTGACGTCGGACTTGACCGGCAGGCCGTCGCCCACGTTGGTGATCTCGGCGCTGACGTGCACCGAATGTTGCAGGGCGCCCTGGGATTGCGCGATCATCAGCGTGGCCGAGACCGCCACGATCGCCAGCAGGGCCAGGCCGGTGAAGAACAGTCGGCGATTGGACGGGCCGTGGTCGTTGGACTCGAAGCGATTCGGCATGCTCAGCCGCCGAATCTCGCACCGGCGTTGACGCCCCACATCGCCATGGTCAGCAGTGCGTTCAAGATGATCACCACGGTGATGGTGGCCCGCATCGCGTGTCCGGCGGCCACGCCGACTCCCTGTGGCCCGCCGGCGGCGAAATAGCCGTAGTAGCACTGGATCATGGCGGCGAAGAAGATGAAGATGACCCCCTTGAGAGTCGCGTAGAAGACATCGCGCCCGCTGCTGAACAGTGAGAAGTAGTGTTCGTAGGTTCCCGCGGAGGTGTGCGCGATGATGCCGACCACCACTTGTGCCGACAGATATGCGGCCGCCAGGCAGACCAGGAACAGCGGAACGGCGGCCAGAACCGACGCCGCAACCCGCGTGGTGACCAGATACGGAATGGGTTTGATGGCCAGTGCATCCATCGCATCGATCTCTTCGGCGATGCGCATGGCGCCCAACTGTGCGGTGAATCGGCAGCCGGCCTGCGTGGTGAAGGCGATGGCGATCATGACCGGTACCAACTCCCGCGTCGATCCCCATGAGGACAGCAGGCCGGTGGCCGGTCCCAGGCCCAACAGGTTCAGCGCGTTGTAACCCTCGATCGCGAGCAGCGCGCCGGCGGTGATGCCCAACACCACCGACACGCCCATGGTTCCACCGCCCACCACCAGAGCGCCGTTGCCCCAGGCGATGTCGGAGAGGTTACGGACGAATTCACGACGGTAGCGGGCCAGCATGACCGGCACCGCGAACACGACCTGACAGAAGAAGTCGAGAATGTGTCCGGCTTTCGCCACCGGCACCCACACGGCCGCGCTCGCTCGAAGGATGTGATGAAACACCCGGGGGCGGTAGACGGCGACGGTCATCTGCAGTTACAGGCTCGCTTTGGGAAAGAGCAGCAGGTAGAGCTGGCTCATTCCGACGTTGACGATCATCAGCAACAGAATCGACTCGACCACCGCGGCATTGACCGAGTTGGCCACCCCGGCCGGTCCGCCATGGGTGTCCAGACCTTTGTGACAGGCCACGACTGCGACTATCGCCCCGAAGGCGATGGCCTTGGCCAGTGCCAGGACGAGGTCGTCGACGGTCGCGAACGACGCGAAGGTTGCGACGAACGATCCGGGTGTGCCGTCTTGGACGAACACGTTGAACAGGTATCCGACGAAGAAGCCGGCACAAGTCGCCAGTCCGGTGAGCGCGACGCCGACCAGGATGAGTGCCGCGAAGCGTGGAACCACCAGCCGGCGGATCGCCGAAACGCCCATCACCTCCATCGCGTCGATCTCTTCACGCATGGTCCGCGATCCCAGGTCGGCGCTAACCGCCGAGCCGACTGCTGCGGCAAGCAGTATCGCCGCGACCAGGGGAGCCCCTTGGCGGATCACCACCAGTCCGTTGGCGGCACCCGACAGTGACTCGGCGCCGACCTGCCCGGCGAGTACCGCGAACTGAATCGACAGCGTGACTCCGACGGGGATGGTCACCAGCAGGGTCGGCAGTAACGCGGTGCCCGCCATGAACGCCGCCTGCTTGACGAACTCCGACAGCGCGAAGCGCCCGGTGAACAGATCGACGAACAGGTATTGGACTGTGCGCAGGCCCAGTGCGGTCTGACCACCCACCGTTCCCAGCGACTGCAGCGGGTGGGACCGGGCGTAGGACCGGGCCCAGGACCCGACCTCGGCGAGCGGCGAACCCCCGTCGACGTGCTCTTCGCGCTCCGGTGAGACAGTCAGCGGACCCTCCCAGTTGACGAAACCCACCCCGCTCACGGCACCGGAGCGCCGCCCCCCGATCTCCTGGACCGAATGTTTGGTTTCGTCAGCGGAGCCTATCCTGCGATCGCCGGGTGGTCAACGCTTTCGCTGGGTACCGAGAAAACCGGTCAGTGGCCCACCAACGGCTGATTCGGCACGCCCTCGAACAGCTGCTCGGTGGGGCCCACGTTCACCCAGCCGCCGAGCTTGGTCACGAGGTGCGGAGCGAATACCGCTGCGTAGAGCCCATTCCCGAGAACAATGACGGCGATGATGGACAGCACCGACGACTGCAGCCGGCTGGTGGATCGCCGGTCGGCCCACGCCTCGATAACGTTGCGGCCCTGCGCGTCGGTTCGCCCCAACAGGTAGGTGAAGACCATCATCTGCACACCCATGGCCAGCGAGTCATACAGCGGGTACTGGTGTGCGGTGCCCTCCCACAGGGCCAGGCCGGGAATCACGTAGCCGTAGGAGAAGTTGCCGAGCCGGGCGCCCAGGATCCCGTTGAACAGAAAAGCCCAGCAACAGCCGACGGCCAGGCCGACCGTCAGCAGTGTGAGCGGTCGGCGCCAGCCGTACTTCGCGGCCACCCGGCGCCCGAGCCAGGCCCCGATCAGGGCGGGGGAGACGAAGTAGGAGATGTAGCCGATGGGCACCGCCAACGGCAGCCCACCGCCCCAGGTCATGTTCAGTGGCCACCACGCCGGCATCCGGGGCAGGTCCGGCGGGAACTGCGCGTATACCGCCCAGTCGTAGGGTGCTTCGATCCAGGAGAACGAGACCGCCGAGATGGCGAGCAGCAACAGCGGGTGCAGATGCCGCCGCCGAAAACTCAGATACGCCCCGATCGCGAAGAACATGATTCCGCTGACGTAGGAGAACGTCTGGGCGGCCTGCAGCGAGGGCGCCAGCCCGGAGCTCATCGGCGTGCCTCCGGGTCGAAGTGCAGTACCGCGGCGTAGATCAGGGCGATGAGTCCGAACAGCGTGCCCAGCATGATGACAGCTCCCACGTCAACGGCTCCTTCGGCAGTGCTCGCTAATGGATAGTGGATACTATCCAAAGTAGATAGTGGACGCTAGCCTTGATCCGTGACCGGTCGATCGGCTCCAGCCACCCGCAGGCCCCGCGGCGAACCTCGCCGGCTGCTACTGGACGCCGCGCGAGACCTGTTTGCGCGCCGTGACTATCGCAGCACCACCACCAGGGAGATCGCGACCGCGGCAGGTGTCACCGAACCGCTGCTGTTCCGCCATTTCGGCTCGAAGGCGGCGCTGTTCCGTGAGGCACTGGTCGTGCCCTTCACAAGTTTCATCGACGATTTCGGTGCGACGTGGTCCTCGCTCGATCGGGATCAGACCAGCGAGGAGGACCTCGCCAGGCATTTCGTCGGCCGGCTCTACGACGTCTTCGTCCGGCATCAGGGGCTGCTGATCACGCTCATGGCGTCGGACTCGCTGCCCGAGGATGAGATCGCCGAGGCCGGCATCGCCGAGGTGCGGCGGGCGATCGCTCTGCTGGGCCAGATCAGTGCGGAGGGGATGGACCTGCGGTCGATCGGATCGGCGCACCCGCAGCTGCCGGCCCACTCCACGGTGGCGATGATCGCCGGAATGGCCGCACTGCGGTCGACCTACTTCGGTTCCAGGCCACCGTCGCGAAAGGTGATCGTCGAGGAGCTCACCCAGGCGAGCCTGCACGGCTTCCTGCACCGCAATGACCGACTTGAGGGCCCTGCTGAAGGGGGACGACGATGACCGGCGCCGAGACGGCCGAGTTGTACTACGACCCGTTCGACCACGACATCGATGACGATCCGTACCCGGTGTGGAAGCGGATGCGTGAGGAAACACCGCTGTACCACAACGAGAAGTACAACTTCTATGCACTGAGCCGCTACGAGGACGTCGCCCGCGAACTGCCGAACTGGCAGACCTACCGGTCGGGTCGGGGGACCACCGCCGACATCCTGTTCAACAACGTCGAGGTTCCGCCCGGCATCCTGCTGTTCGAGGATCCGCCGCTTCATGACCTGCATCGCGGCCTGCTCTCGCGGGTGTTCACTCCGCGGCGAATGCTGGCTGTCGAACCGCTGGTGCGCGACTTCTGCATCCGGGAGCTGGACCCACTGGTCGGCACCGGTGGCTTCGACGTCATCGCCGACCTCGGGGCGATGATGCCGATGCGGACCATCGGTTACCTGCTCGGCATCCCGGAGAAGGACCAGGAGGTGATCCGAGACCGCAGCGGCTCCTTCATCGAGACGGCCGGGGAGATCGGCGATATCAGTCAGAAGATCTTCTCCGACACCATCGTCATGTTCGCCGAGTACATCGAGTGGCGAGCCGCACATCCGTCCGACGATCTGATGACCGATCTGTTGCAGGCGGAGGTCGAGGAGGCCGATGGCACACGACGTCCGTTGTCGCGCACCGAGGTACTGGCCTATACCGCCATGATCGCCGGGGCGGGCAATGAGACCACCGCCCGGCTGATCGGCTTCATGGCACAGCTGCTCTCGGATCATCCGGATCAACGCCGCGAGCTGCACGCCGACCCGTCGCTGATTCCCGGCGCCATCGAGGAGACGTTGCGCTACGAGCCTCCCTCGCCGGTTCAGGCGCGCTACGTCGCCCGGGACGCCGAGCTCTACGGTCGACTGGTTCCGGAAGGGTCATTCATGCTGCTGCTCAACGGATCCGCCAACCGCGACCACCGTCAGTTCACCGACCCGGATAGCTTCGACATTCACCGCCAGGGTGCCCATCTCAGCTTCGGCAAAGGGGCGCACTTCTGTCTCGGCTCGGCGCTGGCCCGTTTGGAGGCTCGGGTCGCCTTCGAAGAGATGCTCAAACGCTGGCCCGATTGGGAAGTCGACTACACAGGCGCCCACCGCGCGCATACCGCGAGTGTGCGGGGCTGGGCGAGGTTACCCGTGCTCACGTGACACCGAGGCGGTTGCAGACCTCGAACACCTCATCGAAGATGGAGGCCGGCACGGTGAACGGTTCGGTGGCACAGACCTGCGCCAGCTGCGCCGCGATGTCGTCGGCCGTGGGGTCGCGGCCGGACTCGGCCAGCCAGCCCGCACCGAGGCCGACGAAGACGCGCGCGAACCGGCCCGCGCAGGCCGAATAGTTCTGATGGGTGAGTTCGCAGGCGCGACTGGCCAGGTAGACCACCATCGGCACCACCAGTTCGGGTCGGATGGCCTGCAGGAACCCGGCCTCCTCGATTGCCTTCGGGTCATCGACGGTATCGGTGACCATTCGAGAAAAGCCGAACGGCAGAACGGTATTGGAGCTGATACCGTGCGGCGCACCCTCGATCGCGATGACGTTGGACAGCCCCACCAGGCCGGCTTTGGCGGCGCCGTAGTGGGCTTCCAGCGGTTGCCCGAACATCCCACCCGAGGATGAGATGAACACGAACCGGCCGTAACCCTGGCTCTTCATCACCTGGTAGGCGGGCCGGCTCAGATAGAACGCGCCGTCTAGATGCACCGAGAGCATGCGACGCCAGTCCGCGGCGGACATCTCCTCGAACGCAATGCTGTTGAATATGCCCGCATTGCTGATCACGGCATCGAGACGGCCGAATCGCCGCACGGCGGTCTCGACGATGGCTTCGCCGCACCGCCGGGCTGTCCACCGACTCATAGGAGGCGACTGCCGCACCGCCGGCGGTGGTGATCTCGTCGACCACCAAGTCGGCGACGGAACTGTCCGCGCCCTCGCCGTGCATCGACCCACCCAGATCGTTGACCACCACCGAGGCACCGCGACGGGCCAACTCGATCGCGTAGAGCCGGCCCAGACCCCGGCCCGCGCCGGTGACGATCACGACCTGGCCCTCGAAATCGATCAACGCTGTGCCTGCCCCTGAAACCGATTGACTGCGGTCGAAGTGGACTCTACGGTGGAACAGATATTTGGTCAAACGGTGAACGGGGGCGTCCGTGACGGATCGCCACGATCCAGCTGAATCGTTGCAGCGCTGGAACATGTTGGCGTCGGCGTTATCCGGGCGCGTCCTGACGGTGGCCGAGGTCGATGCCGGCGAACCCGCATGGACCGACGGCAAGACCGTGTTCATCGACCCGAGCTCAGAGGCATCACGCCAACTCGCCGCCGTGGCCGTGCAGGCCTGCCTGCTGTCGGCGGGAAGTCTGGAGCCCGACCTGGTGCGCAGGTTGAACCGGCGCCGCGCACTGGCCGCCCGCTACCTGGCTGTCGAGGGCCATCGGGCGCTGGCCGCCAACGCCGAACTGCTGCCGCCGGCGGTGGCTGCCCTGGTCGATCAGCACCTCGCCGCCCGCACCGACTCGCCGGCCACGTCGATGCTGCTGGCCGGCTCCCGCGAGTTCGCTGCCACTGCGCCGAGCGTCTTCGGGGCAATTCGCCCACGAAAGATATTGTCGCAGAGCGGCAGCAGTGACAGCCGGCAAGGCGGCATGGCGCATCAGCCGCGCCGGCAGAACGGGTCGCCGGCCGAACTGGACGACCTGGGTGACGAGGCCGCCGAGGACACCGGCCCCGACATGTTCTCCAGTCCGGTCGGCGGTAGCGGAGCACTGGGGCGCATGGTCGCCAAGATGCTCGAGGTCACCCGCAGGATCGGTGGCAACGGGCCACCCGGTGCGGACGCGCCCACCCACAAGACCCGGTCCGGTGTGCGGGGCGGCGCAACGGCGGTCTCCTCGGCCGGCGTCGGGACCCTCGATGACGACCACGCGGCGAACGGAGCAACCGGGGCGACCTATCACGAGTGGGACGTTCACCGCCGCAGCTATCGGCAGAATTGGTGCACGGTAGTGGAAATGGCGCCCAAGGTCGACGGCGAACCACCGTTGTGCCCGGTTGACTACGGATTACGTCGGCCGCTGGCCCGGCTCGGCGTCGGCCTGGACCGCTACCGTCGGCAGGACCAGGGCGACGACATCGATATCGATGCGGCGATCGAGGCACGGACCGAGCTGCTGGCCGGTTCAGCTCCCGACGAAGCGGTCTACCTCGACAGCCTGCGCCGCCGACGGGATCTGTCGGTGGTGATCCTGCTGGACGTCTCGGGTTCGACCGCCGAACCCGGCAGCGCCGGCCAGACAGTGCACGCTGCGCAGCGTGCGGCGACCGCGGCATTGGCGACCGCTTTGCATGAACTGGGGGATCGGCTGGCGCTCTACGCGTTTCACTCGCAGGGCAGAGCAGCAGTGCACGTCACGCCGGTGAAGCGTTTCGACGACGCCCTGGATGCGCGCGCGATGACGCGGTTGCACAGCCTCAAGCCGGGGGCCTACTCCCGACTGGGCGCCGCGATCCGGCACGGCTCCAACATCGCCGAACACCGCGGCGGCACCGCGCGTCGCCTGCTGATCGTGGTCTCCGACGGACTGGCCTACGACCACGGCTACGAACGGGCCTACGGCGCCGCCGACGCCCGTCGTGCATTGGCGGAGGCACGCCGGCGGGGCACCGGGTGCCTGTGTCTGACCATCGGTGCCGCCACCGACGTCGAGGAACTGCGTCAGGTGTTCGGCAGCACCGCGCACGCGACCATTCCGCGGCTCGATGAGCTCAGCCGGGTGATCGGGCCGCTGTTGCGTACCGCGCTGCGCTCAGCCGACTTGCGGCGCAGGGTCGCATGAACAGGAAGGTGTGAACACCATGGCAACTGCGGTCCACGGTCCGCGTCCCTATTACGTGTCGGTCGGCGACGAGGAGCATGTCTTCAAAGCTGCGTACCGGCAAGGGTTGTCGGTCATGCTGAAGGGCCCGACGGGCTGCGGTAAGACGCGCTTCGTGGAAGCCATGGCCCATGATCTGGACCGGCCGCTGATCACCGTCGCCTGCCACGACGACCTCACCACCGCCGATCTGGTCGGCCGCTTCCTGCTGCGCGGCGGCGAGACGGAGTGGGTGGACGGACCGCTGACGCGGGCCGTGCGCGAGGGTGCGATCTGCTACCTCGACGAAGTGGTGGAGGCACGCCAGGACACCACCGTCGTGCTGCACCCGCTGGCCGACCACCGGCGTCAGCTGCCGATCGAGCGACTCGGACTGACGCTGGACGCCGCACCCGGGTTCGGGCTGGTGGTGTCCTACAACCCGGGCTATCAGAGCGTGCTCAAGGATCTCAAGGATTCCACCCGTCAGCGCATGGTCGCCATCGAATTCGGTTTTCCGGCAGCCGATGTCGAGGAGAAGATCGTCGCGTGCGAATCCGGCGTCGATCACGAGCGCGCTGCCGAGCTGGTCCGGTTGGGGCAGGCGATCAGACGGGTGGAGACCGGTGGCCTGCGGGAGGTGGCCTCGACCCGTGTGCTGATCGCCGCCGGCCGGCTGATCGCCGAGGGGCTGTCTCCCCGGGCGGCGGGCCGGGCTGCCATCGCCGGTCCGTTGACCGACGACTCGCTGGCGACGGCCGGCCTGATGGAGATGATCGACGTGTATCTGGCGGATCGGTGATTGACGGTGGGTCGGCTTCAGGTTAAGGTCGGAACAAATATTAGGTTGTAAGTGCGGAGCCCGGTCGCAGTAAGATTCGACGGAGGTGAGATGTCCTACGAGAGTGCGGCAGAGCCGATCAAGATCGGCTATCTGATGGATTTCCGGCTCCCCGAAGGCTTCCCGAAGACCTACTTCGACGACCTCACCCAGCCGTTCGAGCTGGTCTTCAAGCAGGCCACGGAACAGGGGCTGCTGGATCGGCCCATCGAGATCGTCTACCGCGAAGTCGAGGGCCTGCCGAAAGGCTCGGTCAAGGCCGTCATCGACGCCTACGGCGAACTCTGCGACGAGGGCTGCCTGGCTGTTTTCGGGCCGCACATCACCGACAACTGTGTGCCGACCCGGGAGGCGATCGAGGAACGCTTCAAGGTGCCGTGCATCAGTGTCACCGGTTCCGATGCGGCGCTGGGGGAGTGGTTCTTCGCGTTCCCGCAGGGATCGCTGACCGATGAGCCGATCTTCTGGACTGACCTGTTGATCAAGGACGGCCACACCGAGGTCGGGGTGCTCAAGGAGCAGTCCCTGGTGGGTGAGACCTACCTGAAGAACTTCCGGGACGCGTGCGCGCGCCGGGGCATCCGGATCGTCGCCGAGGCGACCATCGCGCAGACGGCCCAAGATGTCTCCGCCGCGGTCCGTGTACTGCACGAAGCCAAGGCGCCCGCGATTGTGCACTGCGGCTTCGGGTTCGGCATCGTCTTCGTGAACCCGGTTCTGCAGGAGCTGAACTGGGATCCACCTCGCTACACCAGCACAGCGTTTCAGAACGCCTGGATCAACCCGATCATGTGGAACGCCTTCCTGGGCTGGACCGGTATCGACCAGTACGACGAGGGAAATCCGGTCGGCCAGGCGTTCCTCGACGACTACCAGCAGGCCTACGGCCGGCGCACCGAGTGGTGTGTGTCGGTGGTTAACCGGGACGTCGCGATGACCTTGGTGCGGGCCCTGGGCGATGCGCATCCGCTCAGCCCGCGCGGCGTCAAGGAGGCATTGGAGCGGGTGAAGATGATGCCCGCCGCGTCCGGCGCACCCGGCACCCGGGTGTCGTTCGGGAACTGGACGCGCCGCGCCTGGATGGGCGCCGGCTACCTGGTGGCCCGCAGGCTCGATGCCGACGGCGTCAACTCACATCTGGTGCACCGATTCGGAGAGGAATGATCGATGACCGCAGAACAGACACTGCCGGCCTCAACCAACACATCCACCACTGAGTCCCGAAAGGGATCACCGTGGGTATGGGCCTGGGCCGCAGCCGCGTTCGGCTTCCTGGCCTTCCTACTCGCCAATGCCCGTACCGGCCTGGAATCCGATCGCGTTCGCGATGCGGCGTACACGCAGACACCCCCGGAGCGGCCGGTACCGGTGCTGTTCGGCTTCGAACACTGGCTCGGAGTGCTGGAAGCCTTCACCGTCGTCGTCATGGTGCTGATCACCATCACCTATGTGGTGGCGTGGCGCCGCCACCCCTATCACCCGGTGCTGCTGATGGGAATCGTTACGACGCTGATTGTCTGGCAGGACCCGATCATGAACTGGGGGCCGTTTGCGGTCTACAACCCGGATCTGCATCACCTGCCCGAGGACTGGCCGCTGGTGTCGCTGTCGCCGACCGTCGAACCGTTCGTGGTGCTGGGCTACATCATGTTCTACCTGGCGCCCTACTTCCCGGGCATCTGGCTGCTGCGCAAGATCCAGGCCCGCCGGCCCGTCGACTCCTTCGTCTGGCGCCACCCGCTGATCAGTCTGGCGGCCTGCATCTTGCCGTTCGGGATGATCTTGGACGCGGCGCTGGAGATCACCCTGGTGCAGACCGGGATGTACATCTACTCCCAGGTCCCGGCCGGCTCCATCTTCATGGGGCAGACGCACCAGTTCCCGCTGATCGTCGAGATTCTGGCGGTCAACTTCGTGATGGTGCCCGCCGGGGTGCTGCTGTACCGCGACGACACCGGCCGCACCGTGGCGGAGAGATTGGCGCAGCGGGCCAAGATCTTCGCCGGCCGCCCCACCCTGGGCATGTTCGTCGTGATGCTGGTCCTGATCAACCTCGGCTACATGTGCTACGGCGCCACCTTCGCACTGGTCAAGATGGCGCACCTGTCCGACACCGTCGCCTGCCCGTGGCCGTACCCCGAGGCGAAGATCTACGACCCGCAAGGCTTCTACGAGGAGGCAGGCCAGCCCGGCCCCTACTCGGTAGGCATCTGGTCGGGCTGGGAGAGCGGCCAGCCCAATGGCCGTCCGGACGTGCAACCGCCGGCCGACGGCGGACGGTGCGGTCCCGGCAATGGGTGAACCGCGCAGCGTCGTGGTCACCGGCGCCTCGCGCGGGCTCGGGCTGGCGTCGGCGGTGCACCTGTATCGCCGCGGTTGGCAGGTGGTGGCCGCGATGCGATCACCGGAGGCCGGGTTGGCGGAGCTGCATCGGGCCACCGGTGCACCCGCCGACGATCCGCGGTTGATCGGCATTCCGCTGGACCTGACCGACCTCGCATCGGTGGCCGCCGCCGCCAAGGCCATCGAGGCGGCCGTCGGCGCTCCGTACGCGGTGGTGCACAACGCCGGGATCTCGGCGGCGGGGATGGCCGAAGAGACACCGGTGGACCTGTGGGAGCGGATGTTTCGCACCACCGTCTTCGGGCCGGTGGCATTGACCAACGCCCTGTTGCCGGCGATGCGCGCGGCGGGCCGGGGGCGCATCGTGGTGGTGTCCAGCGCGGGCGGTGTCCGGGGCATGCCCGCCACCGCGCCGTACTCCGCGGCCAAGGGAGCATCGGAACGATGGGCTGAATCCCTGGCCAACGAGATCGCGCCGTTCGGCCTGGGCGTGACCATCCTGGTGACCGGCACCTACGACACCGAGATCATCACCGATGCGGGCACCACGGACTGCCGAGACCTCAACGGCCCCTACGCACGTCATCACAGCACCATGGACCGGCGGGGACGCGCGGCGGTCAAACGCGCCGCCCGTTCTCCGGAACGCTTCGCCGCCGGACTTGCGGCCGCGCTGGAGTCCCGCAAGCCCTTCGTCCGACAGCCTGGCGGACCTGACGCCCGAATGCTGTTGATCGCCAACCGAATGCTCCCCGGCGCCGGCTTCCATCATGCGATTCGCCTGATGATGGGACTGCCGAGGTTCGGGGCCTTGACGGACAGGGGTCCAGATGCCTGACATTCCCCGCCTCGAGTCGCAGATGATGATCGACGGCAAGCTCGTCGACGGCCAGAACGGCACCTTCGTCAATCTCAATCCGGCCACCGAGGAGGCGATCGGTGAGGTCGCTGATGCCTCCGCGGCCGACATGCACCGCGCCATCGACGCCGCGCGGCGGGCATTTGACGACACCGACTGGTCGACCAATCATGCCTTCCGGCAACGTTGTCTGCTGCAACTGCAGGACGCCCTGGAAGCCGAGCGTGAGGAGCTGCGCGAAGAGCTGATCCTCGAAGCGGGCTGCCCGCGGGCGATCACCGCGGGTCCGCAGCTCGACGCGCCGCTGTCGGACGGACTGAGATACCCGGCGCAGCTGATCGACAGCTACCCGTGGGAGACGTCGTTGGGGGACGCGTTCGTCTCGGTGACCGGCGTCAACACCACCCGCAAGGTCTGGCGGGAACCCGTCGGGGTGGTCGGGGCGATCGTGCCGTGGAACTTCCCGTTCGAAGTCGCCATCCACAAGATCGGTCAATCGCTGGCGACCGGCAACACACTCGTACTCAAACCCGCACCCGACACCCCGTTCAACGCGTCCCGGCTGGGCCGGCTGATCGCCGAGAACACCGATATCCCAGCGGGTGTGGCGAATGTGGTGACCTCATCGGATCACCTGGTCGGCGAGGAACTCACGCTCTCGCCCAAGGTCGACCTGATCTCGTTCACCGGATCCACCGCGGTCGGGCAGCGCATCATGGCCAAGGGCGCCGCGACCATGAAGCGCCTCTTCCTGGAGCTGGGCGGCAAGTCGGCGACCATCGTGCTCGAAGACGCCGACCTGGCGCTGGGCGCCATGATGGGCATCGCGCCGTGCATGCACGCCGGGCAGGGCTGCGCCAACCCCACCCGGCTGCTGCTGCCTCGGTCACGCTACGACGAAGGCGTCGCCATGCTGCAGGCGATGTACGCCGGCATCGTGCCGGGTGACCCGCAGGACGCCTCGACGCTGTGCGGTCCGGTGATCTCGGCCAAGCAGCGCAACCGGATTCGCGGCTACATCCAGAAGGGCATCGATGAAGGGGCTCGCATGCTGGTCGGGGGCACCGAAGCCCCGGACGGCCTGGGCCGCGGATACTTCGTGCGGCCCACCCTGTTCGTCGACGTCGACAACTCGATGACCATCGCCCAGGAGGAGATCTTCGGGCCGGTGCTGGCCGTGATTCCCTACGCCGACGAAGACGACGCGGTGCGCATCGCCAACGACAGCCCGTACGGCCTGGCCGGAAACGTCATGTCGGGGAGCCTGGATCACGCACTGGCCGTGGCCAAGCGGCTGCGCGCCGGATTCATCGGCCTCAACGGCGCCGCCGGATACGGCGCCGACACACCGTTCGGCGGCTACAAGGCCAGCGGGGTCGGCCGCCAGAACGGCACCGCCGGATTCGACCAGTACACCGAGATCAAATCTGTGGCCTACCCGGCGGTTAGCGAGCCTCGACGAAGGAGAGGCGAAGCTGGACCGCCGAATCAACCCCGCCGGTTAGAGGAGTAATTGTGCAATTGTTTGATGACCTGGAGGACTTCGGCGCCTTCGACGACGTGGTGTCCGGCGATGTCCGAGACCCCTACACCGAGTTGGCCCGGCTGCGCCGCGAGGAACCGGTGCAGCGCATCGACATCTCCGGGATGCCGCACGAGGAATCCAAACCCGTGTTCATGGTGTACCGCCATGAGGACGTGATAAAGATGTTGCGCGACAACGAGACCTTCTCGTCGTCGATCATCATCGATACCTTCGGCGACGTGCTCGGCCAACAGGTGATGCTGGGCATGGACGAGCCCCAGCACGGCCGGCACCGGGCGCTGGTGTCCAAGGCGTTCTCGCCGCGAGCGGTGGCCGGCTGGGAACAAGAATTGGTGATACCGGTCGCCAACCTGCTGATCGACCGCTTCGCCGATCGAGGCCACGCGGATCTGGTCAAGGAGTTCAACTTCGAGTACCCGACCCGCATCATCGCCCGCATCCTGGGCCTGCCCGAAGGCGATTACGAACAGTTCCAGCGCTGGTCGATCTCCCTGCTGTCGTTCACCATCAACCCCGAGCGGGGCCGCGCGGCATCGCTGGCGTTGCGCGACTACTTCACCCCGATCCTGGCCGCCCGCCGGCTCGACCCGCGCAACGACCTGATCAGCCGGTTGGCCGACGCCGAGATCGACGGCCAGAAGCTGTCCGACGAGGAGATCTTCTCCTTCCTGCGGCTGCTGCTGCCGGCCGGCATCGAGACCACCTACCGCTCGCTGGGCAACCTGCTGTTCGCGCTGCTCACCCACACCGATCAGCTCGACGCCGTGCGCGCCGACCGGTCCCTGCTGCCGCAGGCGATCGAAGAGGGAGTGCGTTGGGACGCACCGCTGTTGACCATCACCCGGGTGGCCACCTGCGACACCGAGTTGAGCGGGGTGCCCATTCCGGCGGGCTCGGCGGTGATGCCGATGCTGGGTGCCGCCAACCGTCAGGACGACCGCTACGCCAACCCGAACCTGTTCGACATCTTTCGCGAGTCCAAGGTGCACGCGTCGTGGGGCCACGGCGCCCACGTCTGCCTCGGCAGTCACCTGGCCCGGATGGAGATGCGCGACGCGCTGGGCCTGATGTTCGATCGGCTGCCGAACCTGCGGCTGGATCCCGACGGCGCTGACCCGCACATCCGCGGCCAGGTGTTCCGGTCACCGACGGCGCTGCCCGTGCGCTTCGATGCCCCGTGACCGAGCTGCGGTTCGACGGGCGGGTCGCCGTCGTCACCGGCGCGGGTCGCGGGGTGGGGCGTGGCCACGCGATGTTGTTGGCGGACAAGGGCGCCGCCGTGGTGGTGGCCGACCACGGGGTGGGCATCGACGGTGACGGCACGTCATCGGAGCCGGCCGATGAGGTGGTGCGCGACATCATCGCCGCCGGCGGGCGGGCCGTCGCGTGTTATGCCTCGGTCGCCGAACCGCAGGGTGCGCAGGCCATCATCGACACCGCGATCGAGTCCTTCGGCCGAATCGACGCGGTGATCAACAATGCCGGCATCCACGATCCGGGGTTCTTCGGCGACCTGTCGGTGCAGCAGTTCCGCACCATGCTCGACGTCCACTACCTCGGCACCCTGATGGTGTCCCGTGCCGCCTGGCCGCACTTCGTCGAAGCCGGATACGGACGCATCGTCAACACCGTCTCCGAAGCGATGCTGGGCGGCATCAGCGAGCTGACCAGCTACGGCGCCGCCAAGGGGGCTGTGTTCGGCCTTACCCGCAATCTGGCGACCGAAGGCGCCGCACACGGCATCGCGGTGAACGCGATCTCGCCGCGCGCCTATACCCGGATGTCGGCGTCGCACTCGGATTCGGTTGCGGCCCAACTGTCCATCCCCAAAGAGATGATGGACACCGTCAACGCCGCCATGCCCCCGGAACTGTGTGCACCCGCTGCCGCGTTCCTGGCCCACCCGGACTGCCCGCTCAACGGCGAGGTGCTGCAGATCGGCATGGGCAATGTTGCGCGCATCGCCGTGGTGCGCACCGCCGGCGTCACGAAATCCCCGCTGACTGCCGAGGACATCGCCGAGAACCTCGAGGAGATCATGAACGTTTCCGATGCCCAGGTCGCCGAAGTCACCCAGATGGTGCTGTGACGGATTCAAAGGAGGTTCAGCAGTGAGCGATTTTGATTCGATCGACTTCTTCACCGATCAGTCGTTGATCCCCGACCCCTACCCGTACTTCGATCATCTGCGGGCCAAATGCCCGATGGTGCACGAGCCGCACCAAGGGGTGCTGGCCGTGACCGGGCACGCCGAAGCGCTTGCCGTGTACCGGGATCCGGCGTTCTCCGCCTGCGTGTCGGTGGCCGGGCCGTTCTCCGGGCTGCCGTTCACCCCGACCGGTGACGACATCAGCGACCTCATCGAGGCGCACCGCGATCAGATTCCGATGAGTGAGCACATCGTCACCCAGGATCCTCCGCTGCACACCCGGACCCGCGGGTTGCTGAGCCGGTTGCTGACACCCAAGCGGCTCATGGAGAACGAGGAGTTCATGTGGCGGCTGGCCGACGAACAGCTCGACAAGTTCGTCGCCCGTGGCAGTTGTGAGTTCATCGAGGACTACGCCAAGCCGTTCTCGATGCTGGTGATCGCGGACCTGCTCGGAGTCCCGGCCGACGATCACCGGGAGTTTCGCCGGGTGATGGCCGGCGAACTGGTCGGTGCGGTGGACGACGATGACCCGGTTCACCACAACCCGTTGCAGTGGCTCGACGACAGGTTCTACGCCTACATCGAAGACCGGCGCCGGCAGCCGCGCGGGGACGTGTTGACCCAACTGGCGCAGGCCAGATACGACGACGGCTCCCCGCCCGAGATCATCGATGTGGTGCGTGTCGCCACGTTCCTGTTCGCCGCCGGCCAGGAGACCACGGTCAAGTTGCTCAGCGCCGGGCTGCGGGTGATCGCCGAACGACCCGACATCCAGGAGTTGCTGCGCAGCGACCGCGACCGCATCCCCACCTTCTTGGAGGAGACCCTGCGCACCGAGAGCCCGGTCAAATCCCACTTCCGGATGGCGCGCACCACGACGACCGTCGGCGACATCACGGTGCCGGCCGGCACCACGGTGATGCTGCTGCCCGGGGCCAGCAACCGTGACCCGCGCAAGTTCGAAGACCCCGACGAGTTCCGGGTCGACCGGGCCAACGTCCGCGAGCATGTGGCGTTCGGCCGGGGAGTGCATTCGTGCCCCGGCTCGCCGCTGGCCCGCGCCGAGGGACGGATCTCGCTGAACCGAATCCTGGACCGGATGACCGACATTCGCATCTGCGAGCAGCGGCACGGCCCGCCGGGGGACCGCCGCTACAGCTACGAGCCGACTTTCATCATGCGGGGGCTGCAAGACCTGCACCTGGAGTTCACTCCGGCCGGCTGATCTCCCACCGCAGACCCCGGCCGGCCGAGTCCAGTACGGGTTGGTTGAATCGACGTCAGACAACCGACCTAAGGAGACGCAGTCATGGCTGAAGCCGTCATCGTCGAAGCGGTGCGTTCGCCAATCGGCAAGCGCAACGGCGGCCTGTCGGGGGTGCACCCCGCAGAGCTGTCCGCCCAGGTGCTCAACGGGCTCGTGCAGCGCGCCGGCGTGGACCCGGAACTGGTGGACGACGTCATCTGGGGCTGCGTCATGCAGGCCGGTGAGCAGGCCCTGGACATCGGCCGCACCGCCCTGCTGGCCGCGGGCTGGCCGGAGAGCGTGCCGGGTGTGACGGTGGATCGCCAGTGCGGATCGAGTCAGCAGTCGGTGCACTTCGCCGCTGCCGGTGTGGTCGCCGGACACTACGACGTCGTCGTCGCCGGTGGTGTCGAGTCGATGTCGCGCACCCCGATGGGTGCTTCGCTGGCCAACGGCGGACACCCCTACCCGGAGGCCTTCCGCAACCGCTACACCCAGACCCCCAACCAGGGCACCGGTGCGGAGATGATGGCGCAGAAGTGGGGACTGACCCGCACCGCGCTGGACACCTTCGCGCTCCAGTCGCACGAGAAGGCCGCCGCTGCACAGGATTCGGGTGTCTTCACCGACGAGATCGTCGGTATCAAGGACGGCGACGGCAACGTCGTGAATGCCGATGAGGGCATTCGGCGTGGCACCACGCTGGAGAAGATGGGCCAGCTCAAGCCCGCCTTCAAAGAGGACGGCGTGATCCACGCGGGCAACTCCAGCCAGATCTCCGACGGCTCGGCGGCGCTGCTGTTCATGTCGGCGGCCAAGGCGCGGGAGCTGGGCTGTACGCCGCTGGCGCGGGTGCACACCGCCACGCTGGCCGGCGCCGACCCGGTGATGATGCTGTCGGCGCCGATCCCGGCCACCCAGAAAGCGTTGCAGCGCTCCGGCCTGAGCGTCGACGACATCGGGGTGTTCGAGGTCAACGAGGCCTTCGCCCCGGTCCCGATGTCGTGGCTGGCCGACATCGGCGCCGACCCGAAGAAGCTGAACCCCAACGGCGGCGCGATCGCGCTCGGCCACCCGCTCGGCGGCTCCGGCGCGCGGATCATGACCACCATGCTATATCACATGCGCGCCAACGGGATTCGCTACGGTCTGCAGACCATGTGCGAGGGTGGCGGCCAGGCCAACGCCACCATCCTGGAGCTGCTGTGAGTGAGCCGGCCGTTCTGGTGGAACGGCGCGGCAACGTCTCGCTGATCACGATCAACCGGCCGGAGGCGCGCAACGCCGTCAACGGCGCGGTCAGCACCGGCATCGGTGACGCCCTGGCCCAGGCTCAGGCCGACGACGAGGTGCGGGCGGTGGTGATCACCGGGGCCGGCGACAAATCGTTCTGCGCCGGGGCCGATCTCAAGGCGGTGGTCAACCGGGAGAACATCTTTCACGCCGAGCACCCGGAGTGGGGTTTCGCCGGCTATGTGGAGCACTTCATCGACAAGCCGACGATCGCGGCGGTCAACGGCACCGCACTCGGCGGCGGCACCGAACTGGCGCTGGCCAGCGACCTGGTGGTCGCCGAGCAGCGCGCGCAGTTCGGTCTCCCCGAGGTCAAGCGCGGCCTGATCGCCGGCGCGGGCGGAGTGTTCCGCATCGTCGATCAGCTGCCCCGCAAGGTGGCCCTGGAACTGCTCTACACCGGGGATCCGATCTCGGCCGATGACGCCGCCCGCTGGGGACTGGTCAACCGGGTGGTCCCGGATGGCTCTGTGCTGGATGCCGCGCTGGAGCTGGCGGCCAGGATCACCGGCAACGCGCCGCTGTCGGTGCGGGCCAGCAAGCGCATCGCCTATGGCGTCGACGACGGCGTCATCACCGGCGAGGTGGCGGACTGGGCCCGCAGCGGCCGGGAGTTCGCCGCGCTGCTGCGCTCCGAGGACTCCAAGGAAGGTCCGCGGGCGTTCGCCGAGAAGCGGGCGCCGGTGTGGAAGGCTCGGTGAGCCGGGTGCCGCAGCCGCTGATCATCGCGGTTGCCGGCCACGCGCCGCAGGTGCACGCCGAGGCCTGGGTGGCGCCCAACGCCACCCTCATCGGCCAGGTCAGCCTGGCCGCCGGGGCAAGCGTCTGGTACTCGGCCACACTGCGCGCCGAGATGGAGCCGATCGAGATCGGCGTCGGCTCCAACATTCAGGACGGTGTGACGATGCACGTCGACAAGGACTTCCCGGCGCGGGTCGGGGCCCGGGTCAGCGTGGGCCACAACGCGGTGCTGCACGGCTGCACCGTCGGCGACGACTGCCTGATCGGCATGGGTGCGATCGTCCTCAACGGAGCCGTGGTGGGCGAAGGGTCCCTGGTCGCTGCTGGCGCGGTCGTCCCGCAGGGCATGGTGGTGCCGCCCCGGTCGCTGGTGGCGGGGGTGCCGGGCAAGGTGCGGCGCGAGCTCAGCGAGGCTGAAGTCGCCAACAATCGGTTCAATGCCGAGGGTTATCGCATGCTGACCGAAGTCCATCGGGCGAACTGACGCATTCGGGCCACCGACCGCGGTACGGCAGCTACGTTCTAGAGACGTTGATCAACCCGCTGCCGAGGGGACGTCCTGCATGACCCAGACCACTCCGAACCGACCCGGCCTGCTCCGCGAGTTCACCGACATCATCACCAAGGTCTCGGTGCCCTACCACGAGCCGAAGGCCGTCGTGCTGCGCCGGCGCATCGTGGTCGCGCTGGTGCTGGTGCTCGGCGCGGCGATGCTGGGATTCATGCACACCAAGCAGCCCGGCGACGCGTGGTTCTACTGGCTGTCGTTGCTGCTCGGCGCGGTCTGGGCGGTGGGCGCACTGGTGTCGGGGCCGCTGCATCTGGGCATGGTGCGGTTCCGCGGGCGCGGCGAGCGGCCGGTGTTCACCGGCACCGGGGTGGGCCTGGTGCTCGGCGGGTTCTTCATCCTGGGTGCGCTTGTGGTGCAACATATTCCGGTGCTGGCAGACGGGGTGGTCGGCGTCCTGGAGTTCACCACGCAGATCTCCTGGCGGTTGGTGGTGCTGATCGCGATCGTCAATGCGATCGCCGAGGAGATGTTCTTTCGCGGTGCACTGTTCAGCGCGTTCGGCCGGCACCAGCCGATGGTGCTCTCGACGCTGTTCTACGTCGTGGCGATGATGGCCGCCGGCAATCCGACGGTGGGGGTGGCCGCCCTGGTGGTGGGCACAGTCTGCGCCATCGAGCGGCGCGCCACCGGCGGTGTGTTGGCACCGGTGCTGACGCATCTGGTGTGGGGCCTGATGATGGTGCTCGCGCTGCCGCCGATCTTCGGGATGTAGCGGCCCGCGTCAGGAGTCGGTGAAGTTCGGGCTGCGCCGATCCTGGAAGGCCCGGGCACCCTCGCGAAAGTCGTGGGAGGTCAACAACACTGACTGCCCGACGAACTCGCGGTCCAGCGCCGAGTCCAGCTCGGTCAGCGTCGCTGAGTTGATCGCGTGCTTGGTCTTGGCGAAGGCGACCGAGGGGCCGGCCAGCAGAGTTGCCAGCACCTTGTCCACTTCGGCGTCGAACTCCTCGGCCGGGTACACCGCGCTGATCAGTCCGGCTTCGAGTGCCTCGGCGGCGGGCAGTCGCTCGGCCAGCAACGCCAGTCGCATGGCCCGGGCCCGGCCGACGGCCGCGGCCACCAGGGCCGAGGCGCCGCCGTCGGGCATCAGCCCGATCTTGGTGAACGCCAACATGAAAAAGGCTTTGTCGGAGGCCACCACCAGGTCGCAGGCCAGCGCCAGCGACACCCCGACGCCGGCGGCCGGGCCCTGCACCACGGCCACCACCGGACGGGGCAGCGCCACGATGGCCCGGATCGCCCGGTTCGCCTCGACGATGATCTGGGTGGGAATGCCGTCGTCGGCGTCCTCGGCGCTGATCCCGGCACCCGAGCTGAATCCGCGCCCGGCACCGCCGAGCCGCACCGCACGCACCCGCGGATCGCGGGCAGCGCCCTCCATGGCGTCGGCGATTCCGGTCAGCACGCCGGTTGTCACCGAGTTGAGGCTGTCGGGTCGGTTGATGGTCACCGAGAGCACTCCGTCGGTCAGGGTGACGGTCAGCCCGTCCACTGGAGCGAGGGTGTCGATGCCGGAGTCGATTGTGGTCATAGCCCTCACCTTAAGATGCAGATCACATCCGGTTGCGACGAGGAGGCACACATGGCGGGTCCACTGGCAGGGTTGCGGGTCATCGAGTTGGCCGGGATCGGACCGGGGCCGCACGCGGCGATGATCCTCGGCGATCTGGGTGCCGAGGTGGTGCGGGTGGACCGTCCGCCGAAATTCGGTGGCGGAGCACCGAAGGACACCATGCTGCGCAACCGGCGTTCGGTCACCGCGGATCTGAAGTCGCTGGAGGGCCGTGACCTGGTGCTGCGCCTGGTCGCCAAGGCCGACGTGCTGATCGAGGGCTTCCGGCCGGGCGTCACCGAGCGGCTGGGCCTGGGCCCGGAGGACTGCGCCAAGGTCAACGAGAAGCTGATCTACGGCCGGATGACCGGCTGGGGGCAGGACGGCCCACGCGCTCAGCAGGCCGGTCACGACATCAACTACATCTCGCTCAACGGTGTCCTGCACTCCATCGGCCGCCAGGGGGAGCGCCCGGTTCCCCCGCTGAACCTGGCCGGGGACTTCGGTGGCGGATCGATGTTCCTGCTGGTCGGCATCCTCGCCGCCCTGTGGGAGCGACAGACCTCCGGCAAGGGTCAGGTGATCGATGCCGCCATGGTGGACGGGGCGAGCATGCTCGGGGCGATGATGTGGAGTTTCCGCTCGCAGGGGTTGTGGAGCGACGAGCGCGGGGTGAACATGCTCGACACCGGTGCGCCCTACTACGACACCTACGAGACGGCCGACGGCAAGTACGTCTCGGTGGGCTCGATCGAACCGCAGTTCTACGCCGAGCTGCTGGCCAAGCTGGAACTGGACCCGGCCGAGTTGCCGGCGCAGAACGACGTCAGCGGCTGGCCCAAGTTGCGTGAGGTGTTCACCAAGGCGTTCGCCGCCCACGACCGCGACCACTGGGCGAAGGTGTTCGCCACCTCGGACGCCTGCGTGGCGCCGGTGCTGGCGTTCGGCGAGGTGCTGGCCGACTCGCACATCGCCGAACGCGACACCTTCTACGACGTCGACGGCTACCTGCAGCCGAAGCCGGCACCGCGGTTCTCCCGCAGCGTGCCCGATGTGCCGACCCCGCCGGTGCCATTGGGTACCGACAACGAGGCCATCGAAGCGGACTGGGTATAGTCTCGACCAACCGAACGGTTGGTCGGCCTACGAGGAGAGATGAATTGAGCCTGACGACGAAGTTCACCGAGGTTTTCGGGGTCGAGCACCCCATCGCCCAGGGCGGTATGCAGTGGGTGGGCCGGGCCGAGTTGGTGGCCGCGGTCGCCAACGCCGGGGCACTGGGTTTTCTCACCGCCCTGACCCAGCCGACGCCGGCGGATCTGGCCAACGAGATCGCCAAGACCCGCGATCTGACCGACAAGCCGTTCGGGGTGAACCTGACCATCCTGCCGGCGATCAACCCGCCGCCCTATGACGAATACCGCCAGGTGATCGTCGACGCCGGCATCAAGATCGTCGAGACCGCCGGCTCCAACCCGGCGCCGCACCTGCCGATGTTTCACGACAACGGAATCAAGGTGCTGCACAAATGCACCTCGGTGCGGCACGCGGTCAAGGCCCAGAGCCTAGGCGTGGACGGAATCAGCATCGACGGCTTCGAATGCGCCGGGCACCCCGGTGAGGACGACATCCCGGGCCTGGTGCTGATCCCGGCCGCGGCCGCCCAGATCGAGATCCCGATGATCGCCTCCGGTGGTTTCGCCGACGCCCGCGGCCTGGTGGCCGCACTGGCGCTGGGTGCCGACGGCATCAACATGGGTTCGCGGTTCATGTGCACCGTCGAGTCCTGCATCCACCAGAACGTCAAGGAAGCCATCGTCGCCGGCGACGAGCGCGGCACCGAACTGATCTTCCGGCCGCTGCGCAACACCGCCCGGGTGGCGTCCAACACCGTCTCGCGTGAGGTGGTCGACATCCTCGACAAGGGCGGCCAGTTCCCGGACGTGCAGGAACTGGTGGCCGGTGTGCGTGGCCGCAAGGTCTTCGAGAACGGCGACGTCGAGGCCGGGATCTGGTCGGTGGGTACGGCCATGGGCTTGATCAACGACATCCCGACGTGCGGGGAGCTGGTGTCGAGGATCGTGAGCGAGGCCGAGGACATCATCACCGGCCGGCTCGGCGACATGGTCGAGGACGACGACGCGGAGAACGTGGCTTAACGCCCCTCTCTCCATGCGCTGAACGTGCATCTATTGCGAAATCCCGCTTGGCCTTTCGCAAAGGGTGCACGTTCGGCGCTTTGGTCGGACGCGACTCAATGTTCCCTGCGGCGGGCGCCCTGGGTGCCGGTCATCGTCCGGCGTTCTCCGCGAGCAGGCGCAGCGCCGTGCTGTAGAGGGCATTGGCGTGCAGGTCGAACAACTCGATGAGATCCACGGCGCCGTCGTCGACTTCGTTGGAGATGAACAGGCCGTCGGCGCCGGCGATGGCATAGGTGACCAGTTGGCGCATCTGGGTTTCGGTCAGGCCCGGGGTGAGCTCGCTTAGGGTCTGGGTCAGCGTGGCGGCGGCCTGGGTTCTCGCCTGGATGAACATCGCCCGTGCGCGGGCCTCGATGGGCCGGCGTTCCAGTGCCAGCATCAGGCCGAGTCGGATGAAGTCCGGTGATTCCAGCAGGGCCTTGGCGATCTGCATGGCCAATCCCTGAACCCGCTCGCGGGCTGTGCCTTCGTCGGGAACCTGCCAGGCGTTGAGCCAGCTGGCGAAACTGCGCTCAATGACCGCGGCGATCAGGTCGTCCTTGTTCTTGAAGTGCCAGTAGATCGAGCTGGCGGGCAACTCGCACTTGGCGCTGACCAGGGCGATGCTGGTGCCTTCGTAGCCGCGCTCGGTTGCGATCTCGGAGGCGGCGTCAAGGATGCGTTCGCGGGACAGCTCGCCGTCAACCCTCCTGCGCCGCTTCGACCGGCCGGGGTCTGTCATCGCGCCTCTTTCCGGGTCTTGACTCTGTAGTGATCATTACAATACCGTAGCGATCACTACAGAACAAGTACCCCGAGGGTGGGCATTGTGACTACAGGCACCTTTGACGTGGCGGTGATCGGCTATGGGCCCACCGGGGCCACGGCCGCCAATATCCTGGGCGGGCTCGGTCTGAAAGTAATTGTGGTCGAGCGCGATTCGGACATATACGGACGAGCTCGCGCGATCTCCACCGACGAAGAGGTCATGCGGGTCTGGCAATCGGTCGGCCTGGCCGAGCGACTGCAGCGCGACATGCTGCCGGACCGGCCACTGAATTTCGTCGACCGCGCCGGGGTCCCCTTCATCGACCTGAAGATCACGTCACGCGGGTTCGGGCACCCGTCGCAGCAGTTCCTGTACCAGCCGGCCGTCGACCGCGTCCTGCGCGAGGGCGTACAGCGCTACCCGGGCGTCGAGGTGTTGCTGGAGCACGAATGCCTTCGGGTGCTGCCGTCAGACGACGGCGTCGAACTGCTCTGTGCTGACCTGAGCGCCGACACCCTCAAACGGGTCCGCGCCCGCTACGTCATCGCCGCCGACGGCGGTGCATCACCGACCAGGGGACAGCTGGGGATCGGCTATTCGGGCCGCACCTACGGTGAACGCTGGGTGGTCATCGACACCAAGGTTCTCAAGGAATGGGAGGCCCACGACCGGCTGCGATTCCACTGCAATCCCGCCCGGCCGATGGTCGACTGCCCGACTCCGCTGGGGCATCACCGCTGGGAGTTCCCGGCCCGGGCCGGCGAGGACGAGCAGAAGCTTCTGCGCGAAGACGAGATATGGAAAGTCCTTGGCAGCCAGGGCATCACACCCGAGCACGTCAAGATCCTGCGAGCGGTGATCTACAGCCACCACGTCCGCGTTGCCGACCGGTGGCGGGTGGGCCGGATCTTCCTGGCCGGCGACGCCGCACACGCCATGCCGCCGTGGATCGGCCAGGGCATGTCAGCCGGGGTACGTGACGTGGCCAACCTGTGCTGGAAGCTCGCCGCCGTCATCGACGGGCGGGCACCGGATTCGCTGCTGGACTCCTACCAGACCGAACGCAAGCCGCACGTCACCGAAACCACCCGGCGCGCAAGGATGGTCGGGCGAATCATCACCGAACGTAACCGGGGGATCGCCGCCGTGCGCAACCACGTGATGCGGGTGGTTTCACGAGTGCCCGCTGCGCAGGCCGCATCGCAACGGCGGATGTGGGTTCCCGAGGCCCGCTATGCGGACGGCTTCTTCGCCGAGAGTCGGCATCGCGCGGTCGGATGGCAGATCCCGCAACCGTGGATCACCGATCACGCCGGCGCCAGCATCCGCCTCGACGATCTGCTGGCCGGACAATGGACCGTCCTGCACACCGGCCAGGCGCCACCGAGCGTGGCCGCCTGGACCGAACGCGGCGTTGCGGCACAACGGATCTCCGACCCGGGTCTCCTGCGTTGGCTGCGAAGCAGGAAGGCGGCCACGGTGGTGCTTCGCCCGGACGGATTCGTCTATGCCGCAGCCGGATCCGGAAAACCCCTGCCCGCACCACCGGATGGCTTCACCGTCACAGCAAGAAACGAGGCAATCGCATGACCACCAGCCAGATCGAGCAGACCGTCGATGTCGCCGGCCGGCCGATATTCCTCACCGAGGCCGGCAGCGGCCCCCCGGTCGTGCTCCTGCACGGAGGGGGACCGGGAGCGACCGGGGTGTCGAACTATTCACGCAACATCGACGCGCTGGCGCAGCATTTCCGCGTCATCGTGCCCGACATGCCTGGTTACGGCCGCTCGGACAAGCACGTCGACCAGGCAGACCCGTTCGGCTATCTCGCTGACATGATTCGGGGCCTGCTCGATGAACTCGGCATCGCCACAGCGCATCTGGCCGGAAACTCGTACGGGGGAGCGTGCGCGCTACGGCTCGCAATGGACTCGCCCGCACGGGTCGGCAAGCTGGTCCTGATGGGACCCGGCGGTATCGGCACCACGCGCGGCGCACCGACCGCGGGGCTCAAGAAGTTGCTGGCCTACTACGGCGGCGACGGCCCCAGCCGCGCCAAGCTGGAGGCCTTCATCCGCACCTACCTGGTCTACGACGGCGCCTCGGTCCCCGACAATCTGATCGACCTGCGCTATACGGCGTCGATCGATCCGGAGGTGGTGGCCAACCCGCCGCTGCGCCGGCCGTCGGGACTGCGCACGCTGTGGCGGATGGATCTGACCCGCGACAAGCGGCTGGCCAAACTCGACACCCCAACCCTGGTGCTGTGGGGACGTGACGACAAGGTCAACCGGCCCGCCGGAGGGCCGCTGCTGGTGAACCTGATGCCCAACGCCGACCTGGTGATGACCGCCCGCACCGGGCACTGGATGCAGTGGGAACGCGCGGTGCTGTTCAACCGGCTCGTGACCGAATTCCTCACGCCATGACGGAGGTGTTCGGCAGCGTCCGGCTGGGATACGTCGCCCTCGAGACGCAACGGTTCGCCGACTGGCGACGATTCGGGCGCGATGCCATCGGTATGCACGTCGATGAAACCTCACCCGACGTGATGCGGTTTCGACTCGACGACAACGCCTGCCGATTCCTGGTGCAGCGCGGACCTGTCGAAGACGTCACCGCGCTGGGCTGGCAACTCGACGACGACCGCAGTTTCGACGAGGTCGTCGCCCGGGTGGTCCAGCACGGAGTGCCGGTTGCTGAGGGAACCGCGGAGGAGGCCGCGCTGCGCGGGGTGGAGCGTCTGGCTCGGTTTCCCGGCCCCAACTCGCTGACCCAGGAGATCTACACCCGGCCGGCGGTAGCCGACGCCCCGCTGATGACCGCCGTGCCCGGGGGATTCGTCACCGGAGACGGCGGCATCGGCCACGTCGCGATCACCACCAGGGGGCCCCAGCAGATGCGCGGCTACTACGCGACGGTGTTCGACGCACGGCTCTCGGACTACATCGACGAGACGATCAGCGGGGTGAAGGTCAAGATCCGCTTCCTGCGGGTCAACCAACGCCACCACACGGTGGCCATCGCCGCTGCGACCCGACTGCCGATCAACCCGATCCGAACCCGCGTGCAGCACGTCAACATTCAGGTAGCGGACTTGGACGATATGGTCGCGTCCTATCAGCGGGTCAAGCAGCTGGGCTTCGACATGGCGCTGGGCATCGGGCAGCACACCAACGACCGGGAGTTGTCGTTCTACGCCAAGACGCCGTCCGGATTCGAATGGGAAGTCGGCTGGAACCCCCTCGTCGTCGACGAAACCACCTGGGAACCCACCACCCACCAGGGCATCAGCATCTGGGGCCACACGCCGGAGGGCGCGACCGTCGTCGACAAGCTCACGCAGTTCGGGGCCGCCGCCGCATCGGTGCTGCACCGCGAAGACATGGTCGCCGCCCTGGCGGGTGCAGGCATTCCCGACAACTGACTCAAGGAGCCCACATGCTGCGAATCGACACCCACCACCACCTGATCCCGCCCGCCTACCGCGACGCCCTGCGAAAAGCCGGGATCGACGAAGCCGGCGGACGGGCGCTGCCGGACTGGAGCCCGGAGGGTTCCCTGCAGGTGATGGACGAACTCGGGATCGACACCGCCATCCTGTCGGTGTCGACGCCGGGAACCACGTTCCTGCCCGACCCGGCGGATGCGGCGGCGCTGGCACGCGAGCTCAACGACTACACCGCAGCACTGGTCGCCGCGCACCCCGGCCGGTTCGGGTTCTTCGCCACCGTCCCGATGCCGCATCGGCGGCCCGCCGTGGCGGAGGCGGTGCGCGCACTCGACGAACTCAGAGCCGACGGTGTGGTGCTGCTGGCCAACAGCGCCGGGGTGTACCTGGGCCAGGACGGGTACAACGAGCTGTTCACCGCGCTCGACGAGCGTTCGGCGGTGGTCTTCATTCATCCCGCGGACCTACCGGGTCCCGTCGTTCCCGGCGTCGCGCCGTTCGCCGCGGATTTCCTGCTGGACACCACGCGGGCCGCTTACCTGTTGGTGCGCAACGGTATTCGGCGACGCTATCCGAACATTCGATTCCTGTTGAGTCACGCCGGGGGATTCGTGCCCTACGCCAGCCACCGGATGGCCGTCGCGATCATGGCCGACACCGGTGCGAGCCCGGCCGACAGTATTGACGACTTCGCCGGCTTCTACTTCGACACCGCGCTGTCGTCCAGCGCCGCGGCTCTGCCCAGCCTGCTCGCTTTCGCACGTCCCGGGCATGTCACGTTCGGATCGGATTGGCCGTTCGCGCCGCTCGCCGCCGGGAAACTGTTCGCCGCCGGGCTGGAGAACTACGCCGACGATTCCGTCCGGCAGGCGATCGAGCGAACCAATGCGCTCGCGCTCTTTCCGAGGTTGGGATCTGTGCAGCCGATGCGGCAGCCGGTGGTTCAGCGGCTGCGGCACTCAGCCAGTCGTCGTGTGTTGCGGGCGGTGTCACGCATGATCAGCAGTGACTGAGGGCGCCCCTTCTTAGGCGGCAGCCATCGTGCAACCAGCCGATATCGATGGACACCGCTGCTGCGGCGCCGCTCAATCAGCTGGCGATGGCGTGCCAGGAGTCGAGCTGCTCGGAGGTGTCGCCCTCGACCAGGACATCGCCGTGGTACAGAGCCTCGAAGTCAACCTTGATCACGTCGGCACTTGAGTCGTCGATCCACATGACACTGAGAGTATTGGTCACTATTAAGGGATCGTTGAGTCACGATTCGGGAAATGATGGCAATTCTACTGACGGGTAGCCTTTGCCGGCCGCCCCAGCCGGGGCGCTGCCCCGGGCGCCCTTGCCCTCGCCGATAGGGTAGCGGTCATGGCCTCCCCGGTGACTCTCGACAACCCGCTGTTCGCCCGTATCTGGACCTTCATGTCCAGCCGCGAGACCGAGTGGCTGCGGGACCGCCGCCGGGAGAACCTGCAGGGCCTGTCCGGGCGGGTGCTGGAGGTCGGCGCCGGCACCGGGAGCAACTTCGCGTTCTACCCCGACACGGTCACCGAAGTGGTGGCCATCGAGCCCGAGTCACAGTTGCGCCAGGTCGCCACCGAGGTCGCGGCCGGGGCGCCGGTTCCGGTCACCGTGTTGGCCAGCACGGTCGAGGCCCTCGATGCCGCAAGTGCGTTCGATGCGATTGTTTGCTCGCTGGTGCTGTGCTCGGTGAACGAACCCGAAGAGGTGCTGCGCGGTCTATTCGCGTTACTTAAGCCGAGCGGGCAGCTGCGGTACTTCGAGCACGTCGCCAGCGCCGGGGCGCGCGGCGGGCTGCAGCGTCTGGCTGATGCCACCATCTGGCCGCGGCTGTTCGGCAACTGCCACACCCACCGCGACACCGAACGGATGATCACCGACGCCGGCTTCGTGGTGCAGGCGTCCCGGCGCGGGCATCAGTTCCCGGCGTGGGCGCCGGTGCCGGTGTCGGAGTTCGCGCTGGGCTCCGCCGCCCGCCCGGCCTGAGTCAGCTCAGTAAGAAGGGCAACCGCTGCGCCATCCCGGGCAGCGCCGCCGACGCGGTGGTGCGCAGGAACAGCGTTGCCCGCTCCGACAGCGGCGTCGGCTCGGGATTCACCTGGATGACGGCCTTGCCCAGCTCCAACGCCCGCTCCGGCAGGCTGGCCGCCGGATAGACCAGCCCGGAGGTGCCCACCACCACCAGCACGTCGGCGTTCTCCACCGCTTCAACGGCTGCGTTCCAAGGCCCGGCAGGCAGGTCTTCGCCGAACCAGACGACGTCCGGACGGATCAGGCCACCGCATTCGCAGACCGGCGGTGCCACCTCCAGGACGGGCTCGTCCAGCTCCGGCAGATCGGGCTCATGCGGCTGCGCGCACGCCGCGCACCGGAAGGTGAACATGGTGCCGTGCAGATGGTGGACCGTGGAACTGCCGCCGCGCTCATGCAGGTTGTCGACGTTCTGGGTGAGCACCTGCACCTGCGCGTGCTGCTCCCAGTCCGCGATCGCACGGTGGCCGAGGTTCGGCTCGAAGCGGCGGGCCAGGTGATAGCGCCATACGTACCAGCCCCAGACCAACTCCGGGCGCCGGTTCCAGCCGTCGACGCTGGACACCTCGTAGGGGTCGTACTGCGACCAGAGGCCCTTCTCGTCGTCACGGAAGGTGGGTATCCCGCTCTCCGCGGAGATCCCCGCACCGCTGAACACCACCACCCGCACGTCTCCAACATAATGGGCGTGCCAGGCGGTGGGCGATACTGGGCGAATGGACTTCACCGAGTTGCTGAAGGTCGACCCGAAGACCGCACCGGACCCGGACAAGCCGCTGTTCGAGCAGGTCAGGACCCGGATCATCGAAGCCGTGCGCGACGGGGCGCTGCCGGCGGGGACCCGGTTGCCGACGGTGCGCGAGCTGGCCGGTCAACTGGGTCTGGCGGTCAACACCGTGGCCCGGGCATACCGGGAGCTGGAGGCGGCCGGGATCGTCGAAACCCGGGGTCGCTTCGGCAGTTTCGTGGCCAGCAGCGACCCGGTCGAGGCGGCCATGTCGGCGGCCGCGGGCGCCTTCGTCGCGGCGGCCCGCAAGGTCGGTCTGGGCCGAGACGAAGCGCTGCGCTACCTCGATGCGGCGTTCAGCGCGCCGTGACCGATCAGCCGAACTCCAACAGCGTCAGCGACGGGCGCGCGTCGGCGAGGAACCGCATCCGGTAGGCGGCCGGCAGCACGGTGCCGAACAGCGGCCCGCGGCCGGCCGGCAGCGCCAGGTCGTGGACGGCCCGAACTCCCGGCACGGTGTCCACCAGCTTGGCGGTTTCGGCGGCGGTCAGGGTGAACGGCATCACCGGCGCCCGGTAGCGCAGCGAGGTCGGCACCCCGAGGCGTACCAGCCAGCCGATCACGGCCGGCGGCAGGTCGAAGATCATCCGGCCACCCGGGAAGCGTCGGGCGCATTCGGCGATCAGACCCAGTGCCTGCTCGGGCTGCAGGTACATCAGCAGCCCCTCGGCACTGATGAACACCCCGTCGGTGGCGTCCACCTGATCCATCCAGCTGTAGTCCAGCGCGGACTGGGCGATGACCGACACCTGCGGGGCGGCCGGCAGCAGCCGCTCACGGATCTCGATGATCGGCGGCAGATCGACGGTGAGCCAACGGAATTGGGGATCGGCAACGGCCTCGCTGAGCCGCCAGAAACTGGTTTGCAGGCCCTCGGCCAAGGCCACCACGGTGCCCGTGGGGTACTTGGCGAAGAAGCGCAGCGCCTCGGCGTCGATACCCAGCGCTCGCACGGCGATGTCCTGGCGGGTCGAGCCGAACTTGGCGAAGTCGAAATCGATCGAGTCCGCCAGTCGCACCGCCATCGGGTCGTCGATGATCCGGTCGGGACGACGGGCCTCCCTGGCCCGCGCGTTCAGCGTCAGCAGGGCGGTCTCGGACACGCCGGTAAGGGTGACTTTTTCGGTCTGGCTCACCTTCCCGACCTTACCGGGGCGGCCTCAACGCAGCACTTTGCTCAGGGTGCGCAGGTTGCGGGTGGTGGTGCACGGCGCGTACCGCCTGTTGCCCATGGTTCTGCCGACGGCGCTGGTCAGGGTGTCGCCCTTGGGGATCTGCCAGTAGATCACCCCGTCGCCGAGCGTGATCTTCTCGTGCGCTTCGGCGAGCGGTGCCAGCTCGCTGAGCACCGTCTCGTCGGCGACGAACGTGACGTAGGAATGCCACCCGTTGACCTCGGGCTCGAACGGGAAGCCCTCGACGATGCCGCGCAGCGTGCCGATGTCGTAGACCAGCACCCACGCCTGGTAGCCGAAGCGTTCCCGCAACGCCGCCTCGGCCGTGGCGCGCACCGTCGCGGCATTCTCGGGGGAGTCCAGCAGTACGTTGCCGCTGGCGAGCAGGGTCCGTACGTCGGTGAATCCGGCATGGGTCAGCGCGTCGGCGACGTCGGCCATTTTGAGGTTGACTCCGCCGACGTTGACACCCCGCAGGAACGCCGCATACCGGGTCATCTGCGCGATGGTAACCACCGCGCACGCCCGCTTCAATCGGTACGCTTTCGGGCATGGGGCGCCAGGTGTTCGACGACAAGTTGCTGGCCTTGATCGGCGGGAACTCGCTGGGTGTGCTGGCCACCGTCAAACGCGACGGGCGCCCCCAGCTGTCCAACGTGCGGTACCACTTCGACCCGCGCACCCTCGTCGTGCAGGTGTCGGTCACCGAGCCGCGGGCCAAGACCCGCAACCTGCGCCGTGACCCCCGCGCATCGCTGTTGGTCAGTTCCGATGACGGCTGGTCCTATGCCGTGGCCGAGGGTGAGGCCCAGCTGACCGCACCCGCCGCCGACCCTGCCGATGACACCGTGGAGGCGCTGATCGCGTTGTACCGCAACCTCTCCGGGGAGCATCCGGATTGGGACGAGTACCGCGCAGCCATGGTCGAAGACCGGCGGGTGTTGCTGAGCCTGCCGATCACGCACCTGTACGGCATGCCGCCGGGCATGCGCTGAGCTAGGCTCCGGGCATGGCCGAATCAGATGCTGCCGCAGACGAGAACAAGCGCAAGTTCCGAGAGGCCCTGGACCGCAAGAACGCCAAGGCATCCGGTGGTTCCGACCACAAGGACGGCGGCGCCAAGCAGTCGCGGTCGCACGGATCGCTGGAGAACCGCCGGGAGTTCCGCCGCAAGAGTGGGTAGCTCCTACTGCACCGGGCAGGCGTACTTGCGCGCCACTTCCATCAACCGCTGGTCCGCGCCCGGCCCGATGACGCCCTGGGCGGCGAGTTCCAACCCGATGTAGCCGGGCAGACCGCCCTCGCACGCCTGGTGGGCCACCCGCCACGCGGTGTCCGGATTCAGGTTGAACCCGTTGCGCTCCAGGCCGGCCATGTAGGTGTCGAACTCCGGAGTGCCCTGATCCGGGATGGCGCCGGCCGCGGGGGCCAGGGCCAGGGTTGCGGCGCCGGCGGTCACCACCGCCGCGAAAAGAGCTTTCACTGCACGCCTCACGCCTGCCTCCTTGCCGGGTGTTGTGGATACACGGTTGCACACTCCACTGACATTCACACGCGGTCATAGACTGTGCGCCATGGCGAAGCTGCAGTTGGTGGGGGACCCGGCCGCCGATGCCCTGTTGGGCGCCGACCCGTTCGCGTTGCTGGTGGGGATGCTGCTCGATCAGCAGATTCCGATGGAGGTCGCCTTCGCCGGGCCGAAGAAGCTCGCCGACCGGATGGGCGGCCTGGACCCGCACGACATCGCCGGTCGCGACCCCGAAGAGTTCGCCGCCTTGTGCGCGGAAAAGCCTGCCATACACCGCTTTCCGGGCTCGATGGCCGGCCGCATCCAGGCTCTGGCGCGGGCGCTGGTCGATCAGTACGGCGGCGACGCGACGGCGCTGTGGACGGTCGGTGAACCCGATGGTGCCGAGGTGTTGAAGCGCCTCAAGGCGCTGCCCGGGTACGGCGAGCAGAAGGCGCGGATCTTTCTGGCGCTGCTCGGCAAGCAGTACGGCGTGACCCCGAGCGGCTGGCGCGAGGCGGCCGGTGCCTACGGCGGCCCCGGCACCTACCTGTCTATCGCCGACGTCGTGGATGCCGCGTCGCTGCAACAGGTACGGTCCACCAAGAAGGCGAACAAACAGGCTGCGAAGCAGGCCCGTCAGGGCTGATCAGCGCAACAGAAAGGCGTCTGACATGAAGACCCACCTCAACTGCCCGTGCGGCGAGGCCATCGTCGGCAAGGACGAAGACGAACTGGTCGACCTGACCCAGAAGCATCTCGCGGATGCGCACCCCGGCATGAGCTACGGCCGGGACGAAATCCTCTTCATGGCCTACTGACGCACACTCGCGGGGGTTTCCCCCGCTCAGGGCACCACCGTCGAACCGATGGTCGGCAGGAAGTTGCACTGGTGGTCCTTGGTGGACACCTGACCGAAGATCGTCGACATGATGCTGCCCGAACCGGTGTCGACGATCGCGGTGAGCGTCGTGGGCCCCTCCGGGTTGATGTCGGTGCGCGGCTGCAGCGTGGCGCTGCCGGACTTGCCGGTGGTCAGGTTCACCCAGGTGACGTTCAACGGCAGCTTCTGGGTCTCGGCCGGCCCGGGTGTGCCCACCGCGGTGAACACGTAGGCGGTCTGGCCGGGCTTGGGTCCGGGCGTGGGAATGGGCGCCGGGCCGGCCACCGACAGCGCTGAGGCGATGACGTTGCCGCCGTCGGCCTGGCAGTTCGAGCCGATGGACGGGTACATGAAGTCCTGGGTGGGAGGCGCGTCCGGGCCGAACCCCGAGTTGGCTGCGGGTGCGGCAGCCGGGCCTGCGACGTCGGCGCCGGGGGCGGCCTCAGGTGCTGGGCCGGCGGCTTCCGGAGCGGGTGCCGGCGCGGCGACGACGGCCTCGGGCGCGGCGGGGACTGCCTCGGGCGCGTTCACCAGGGCCAGCGGGCCCACCGATTTGGCCGGGTCGATGCCGGTGGGCAGGTGCGCCTCCATGCCGGGGGCCGAGCCGGCGGTCGGTACGTGCTCGGCGGCCAACGCGGCCTCCGGGGGCGACTGCACGAACTGCGCCACCGAGTCGGCCACCTGACGCGAACCGGCGGGCGCCGAGGAGTTGCCGGTGAACGCGGCGGCGGCGGCCATCAGCAGCGAGGTCGCTCCGGCCGGGTCGGCGGCCGCCTGCTGGATCACCGGGCTCAGCTGCTCCAGCGCCGGCAGGCCCGGGAAGCCCGCGACGGGCAGCGGCAGGGCCGGAATGGCCGGGTCGGCGGCGGCCACACCCAGGCCGCCGAGGACCAGAGTGGCCGACGATCCGACGGCGATGGCGGTGGTGCTGAACAGTGTCCGGAGGCGCGACATGAGATCCCCAATCTCTCGGCGGTGGCGTCTACAAAAACCGAAGCTAGCGTGTTACTGGTGAGGCTCAAGTGACACGTGTGTGATTTATGGAACCGTTACGGACCCGAACCTCGACGGTGATCAGCCCGCCGTTCGCTACAGTCATGCCGGTAGACACCACCCTGCACACCCCGGCCGCGCGCTCGTGGACCAACCGACTGATCGCCTGGGCCCCGCTGCTGCTGGCGATCAGCATCGCCGCGCGACTCGCCTGGACCTATCTGACCCCGCGCGGCGCCAACTTCGTCGACCTGCACGTCTACATCTCCGGTGGCGCCGCACTGGGCGGGCCCGGCGCGCTGTATGACTACGTCTACGCCGACCAGACCCCGGACTTCCCGCTGCCGTTCACCTACCCGCCGTTTGCCGCGGTGGTGTTCTACCCACTGCACTTCCTGCCGTTCGGGCTGGTCGCGCTCTGCTGGCAGATCGGCACGATGGCCGCGCTCTACGGCGTGATCAGGCTCAGTCAGCGCCTGCTCGGCGGTTCGGCCGCCGGCGGCCACGGGATGGCGATGCTGTGGACGGCCGTCGGTATCTGGACCGAACCGCTGCGCAGCACCTTCGACTACGGCCAGATCAACGTGATCCTGGCACTGGCAGTGCTCTACGCCGTCTACAGCAGCCGGTGGTGGGTGTCGGGCCTGCTGGTCGGACTGGCCGCCGGGGTGAAGCTCACCCCGGCCATCGCCGGGGTCTACCTGGCCGGGGCGCGGCGCTGGGCGGCCGCGGCGTTCTCGGCCGTCGTCTTCGCCGGCACCATCGCGGTGTCGGTATGGGCCGCCGGAGACCAGGTCCGCCGCTACTTCACCGAGCTGCTCGGCGACGCGCACCGGGTGGGGCCGATCGCCACGTCGTTCAACCAGTCCTGGCGCGGCGGCATCGCCCGCATCCTCGGGCACGACGCCGGGTACAGCGCGCCGGTGCTGGTCGCGGTCGCCGTCACCGCCGTGCTGGCCGTGCTGGCCTGGCGTGCGCTGAGCGCCAGACCCGACCCGCTGGGGCTGCTGCTGGTGGTCGAGCTGTTCGGGCTGCTGGCCTCGCCGATCTCCTGGACCCATCACTGGGTGTGGCTGGTGCCGCTGATGATCTGGCTGCTGGCGGGTCCCTACGCCGATCGCCGCGGAGCCCGCGTATTGGGCTGGGTCTGGCTGGCACTGACCGTCGTCGGCGTGCCGTGGCTGCTGAGCTTCTTCCAGCCGACCATCTGGGAGATCGGCCGGCCCTGGTACCTGGCGTGGGCCGGACTGGTCTACATCGTCGGCGCGCTGGCCACGCTGGCCTGGATGGCGACCGTGCGCGTCAGCTCGCCAGCAGCCGATTGATCTCGATCGCCAGCCCGACGTCCTTCTCGGTTATCCCGCCGGCAGAGTGTGTCACCAGTGTGAACAGCACAGTGCGCCAACGGATATCGATGTCGGGATGATGATCGACGGCCTCGGCGTGCTCGGCCACCCGACGCACCGCGTCGATGCCGGCCAGAAACGCCGGAAACGTCACCGAACGGCGCAGCGTGCCGTCGACCCGCTCCCAGCCGTCCAGGCCCGACAACGCCGCGTCCACCTGATCATCAGTCAACAAAGCCATACCCGACGGTAGGCCGGTATAGCCTCACACGCCATGTCCACCCAGATCGTCGTCGCCGGAGCCGTGATCGCCGACACCGAGGCCGGGCCGGCGCTGCTGATCGCCCAGCGCCGCCGGCCACCGGAGCTGGCCGGCCTGTGGGAACTGCCCGGCGGCAAGGTGCAGCCGGGTGAGAGCGAACCCGCGGCCCTGGCACGTGAGCTCGCCGAGGAGCTGGGCCTGGACGTCGACGCGATCAGGGTGGGGCAGCGTATCGGTGCCGATGTCGAGCTGCCGGGCCTGATCCTGCGGGCCTACCGCGTTGACCGGGTCCGCGGCGAGCCCCGCCCCGACGACCATCAGGCGCTGCGCTGGGTGACCGCTGTGGAGTTGTCGGACATCGCCTGGGTACCCGCTGACAGAGCTTGGCTCCCCGACCTGGCTCGGGCACTGTAGGTGAAACAAGCCTGTTAAATCTGCGTACGGCATCAGTCGTAGGGCGATATAGAGCGTCACAGCTCGCTACCCTCTAAGTCAGATCCCCAGATGGCGTGCTGCGGCGCCGGACGGCAGCAAGCCCCGCCGGAGTGCGGCTACCCCTTATAAGGAGATCCGCATGACCAAAGCTGCGCCCCGCATCGGCGGCCCCCTCGAAGAGCTGCTGGAACGCGGCGGCCGATTCTTCACCCCCGGCCAGTTCTCCGATGATCTGCGCACCGTCACCCACCGCGGCGGGCGCCAGGCCGACGTGTTCTACCGGGACCGCTGGAGCCACGACAAGGTGGTGCGCTCGACCCACGGAGTGAACTGCACCGGTTCGTGCTCCTGGAAGATCTTCGTCAAGGACGGGATCATCACCTGGGAGAACCAGGCCACCGACTACCCGTCGGTGGGCCCGGACCGTCCCGAGTACGAGCCGCGCGGCTGCCCGCGTGGGGCGTCGTTCTCCTGGTACTCCTACTCGCCGACCCGGGTGCGCTACCCGTACGCCCGGGGCGTGCTGGTCGAGTTGTACCGGGAGGCCAAGGCGCGGCTCGGCGACCCGGTGGACGCCTGGGCGGACATCCAGGCCGACCCCGAGCGGCGGCGGCGCTACCAACAGGCCCGCGGCAAAGGTGGATTGGTCCGGGTGAGCTGGGCCGAGGCCACCGAGATGATCGCCGCCGCGCACGTGCACACCATCAAGACCTACGGCCCGGACCGGGTCGCCGGGTTCTCGCCGATCCCGGCGATGTCGATGGTGTCGTTCGCCGCCGGATCCCGGTTCGTTCAGCTGCTCGGCGGCGTGATGACGTCGTTCTACGACTGGTACGCCGACCTGCCGGTGGCCTCGCCCCAGGTGTTCGGCGACCAGACCGACGTCCCCGAATCCGGCGACTGGTGGGATGCCGCGTACTTGATGATGTGGGGCTCCAACGTCCCGATCACCCGGACCCCCGACGCGCACTGGATGGCCGAGGTCCGCTACCGCGGCACCAAGGTCGTCAGCGTCAGCCCCGACTACGCCGACAACACCAAGTTCGCCGACGAGTGGATGCCGTGCGCGGCCGGCACCGACGGCGCCTTGGCGATGGCGATGGGCCACGTCATCCTCACCGAGTGCTACGTCAAAAAGCAGGTGCCGTTCTTCACCGACTACGTGCGCCAGTACACCGACCTGCCGTTTCTGATCAAGCTCGAGGAGCGCGACGGGCAGCTGGTGCCGGGCAAGAACCTGACCGCGGCCGACCTGGGCCAGGATGTAGAGAACGCCGCGTTCAAGCCGGCCGTGCTCGACGAGGTCACCGACTCCGTGGTGGTACCGCACGGCTCGCTCGGGTTCCGTTGGGGCGATGAGGGTTTGGGCAAGTGGAACCTCGACCTCGGCGAGGTGCGCCCGGCGCTGAGCGTGGCCGGCGCAGCCGGTGTGAACGGCGGGGGGCGGCTGGTGTCGCTGCCCGGCTTCGACGCGGTCAGCGGCGCCGGCACCGTGGTGCAGCGCGGTGTTCCGATCCGCCAGGTCGGAGAACACCTGGTGTGCACCGTCTTCGACCTGATGCTGGCCAACTACTCGGTGGGCCGGGCCGGGCTGCCGGGTGAGTGGCCGACCGGCTACGACGACGGTACGGCGGTCAACACCCCGGCATGGCAGGAGCCGATCACCGGGGTCTCGGCCACTCAGGCCATCCGGATTGCGCGCGAGTTCGCCGGCAACGCAGAGGAATCCGGCGGCCGGTCGATGATCATCATGGGCAGCGGGATCTGTCAGTGGTTCCACGGTGACGCGACCTACCGGGCGGTGCTGGCGTTGCTGATGCTGACCGGCTCGATGGGACGCAACGGCGGCGGCTGGGCGCACTACGTCGGGCAGGAGAAGGTGCGCCCGCTGACCGGCTGGCAGACGATGGCCGCGGGCAGCGACTGGTCGCGGCCGCCGCGGCAGGTGCCGGGCACCTCCTACTGGTATGCCCACACCGACCAGTGGCGCTACGACGCCTACGGCGCGGACAAGCTGACCACGCCGCTGGGTCGCGGCCGGTTCGACGGCAAGCACACGATGGACATCCTGGCGTCGGCCACCGCGATGGGCTGGAGTCCGTTCTATCCGCAGTTCGACAAGTCCAGCCTGGACGTGGCCGACGCGGCCGACTCCGCCGGCCGCGATGCGGGGGAGTACGTCGCCGAGCAACTCGCCGCGGGTGAGTTGAAGCTGTCGGTGACCGACCCGGACAACCCGGTGAACTGGCCTCGGGTGCTGACGGTGTGGCGGGCCAACCTGATCGGAGCCTCGGGCAAGGGCGGCGAATACTTCCTCAAACACCTGCTGGGTACCGACGCCAGCGTGCTGGGCGAACCGCCCGCCGGCGGAGTCAAACCGCAGGATGTGAACTGGGCAGGCGAGATTCCCGAAGGCAAGCTCGACCTGCTGATGTCGATCGACTTCCGGATGACCTCGACCACGCTGATGTCCGACGTGGTGCTGCCCGCGGCGACCTGGTACGAGAAGGCCGACCTGTCATCCACCGACATGCACCCGTACGTGCACTCGTTCGCGGCGGCAATCGACCCGCCGTGGGAGACCCGCAGCGACTACGACGCATTCGGTGCGATAGCCCGCGTATTCAGTGCGCTGGCGCGCAAGCACCTCGGGGTCCGCAACGACGTGGTGCTCACCGCGATGCAGCACGACACCGCCGATGCAATGGCCTATCCCGATGGCACCGAACGAGATTGGCTGCGAGGCGGTGAGACCCCGGTGCCGGGCAAGACCATGCCGAAGGTGACCGTGGTGGAGCGCGACTACACCGCGATCCACGATAAGTGGCGGTCGTTGGGACCGCTGGTGGACTCACTTGGCATGACCACCAAGGGCTACACGGTGTTTCCGCACGAAGAGGTCGAAGAACTGTCCGCAAAATTCGGGGTGCTGGACTCCGGTGTCGCCGAAGGTCGCCCGGCGCTGACCACCGCACTGCGGATGGCCGACACCGTGCTGGCGTTGTCGGGCACCACCAACGGACGGCTTGCGGTCGAGGGTTTCCGGGAACTGGAGAAGCGCACCGGCCGGCAGCTGGCGCACCTGGCCGAGGGCAGCGAGGAGAAGCGCATCACCTACGCCGACACCCAGGCCCGGCCGGTGCCGGTGATCACCAGCCCGGAGTGGTCCGGCAGCGAGACCGGAGGACGGCGCTACGCACCGTTCACGGTGAACATCGAGTGCCTCAAGCCATTTCATACCCTGACCGGCCGGATGCACTTCTACACCGCGCACGACTGGATCGAAGAACTCGGCGAGCACATGCCGGTGTACCGACCGCCGCTGGACATGGTGCGGCTCTTCGATGCCCCCGAGCTCGGCGAGACCGGCGACGGGATCGGGATCACGGTGCGGTATCTGACCCCGCACTCGAAGTGGTCGTTCCACTCGACGTATCAGGACAACCTGTACATGCTGTCGCTGTCGCGCGGTGGCCCGACGATGTGGATGAGTCCGGGTGACGCGGCGAAAATCGGTGTCAAAGACAACGATTGGATCGAGGCGGTCAACGTCAACGGTGTCTTCGTGGGCCGGGCGATCGTGAGTCAGCGGATGCCCGACGGTGTGGTGTTCGTCTACCACGTCCAGGAGCGCACCGTCGACACACCCCGCAGCGAGACCACCGGCCAACGCGGCGGCACGCACAACTCACTGACCCGAATCCGGGTGAAGCCAAGCCATCTGGCCGGCGGCTACGGTCAGCACGCGTTCGCGTTCAACTACCTGGGGCCGACCGGTAACCAGCGTGACGAGGTGACGGTGGTGCGCCGTCGCAGCCAGGACGTGAGGTACTGAAAACATGAAAGTAATGGCGCAGATGGCCATGGTGATGAACCTGGACAAATGCATCGGGTGCCACACCTGCTCGGTGACCTGCAAGCAGGCCTGGACAAACCGCGAGGGCACCGAATACGTCTGGTTCAACAACGTCGAAACCCGGCCTGGCGGGGGCTATCCGCGCACCTACGAAGACCAGAGTCGGTGGAAGGGCGGCTGGACGCTGGACCGCAAGGGCCGGCTGCGCCTGCTGGCCGGTGGCCGAGTCCACAAGCTGCTCAACATCTTCGCCAACCCCAACCTGCCCGGGTTGAAGGACTACTACGAGCCCTGGACCTACGACTACGAGAATCTGACCACCGCCCCGCTGGGTGACACCATCCCGGTCGCCGAGCCGCGCAGCGCGATCACCGGCGATCCGACCAAGATCGAGTGGGGCCCCAACTGGGACGACAACCTCGCCGGCTCCCCGGAGAACCTGGTCAACGACCCGATCCTGCGCAAGGTCAGTGACCAGGTCAAAAGTGAGCTCGAAGAGACGTTCATGTTCTACCTGCCGCGTATCTGCGAGCACTGCCTGAACCCGTCGTGTGTGGCCTCGTGCCCGACCGGGGCGATCTACAAACGCGAAGAAGACGGCATCGTGCTTGTCGATCAGGACCGCTGCCGAGGCTGGCGGCTGTGCGTGTCGGGCTGCCCGTACAAGAAGGTGTATTTCAACCACAAGACCGGCAAGGCCGAGAAGTGCCACTTCTGCTACCCGCGTATCGAAGTCGGCCTGCCGACCATCTGCTCGGAGACCTGTGTCGGGCGGCTGCGCTACATCGGGCTGGTGCTCTACGACGCCGACAAGGTGCTGGAGGCGGCGTCGGTGGAAAAAGACACCGACCTCTACGAGGCGCAGCGCGAGGTGTTCCTGGACCCGAACGACCCGGAGGTGATCGCCGGTGCGCGCGCCGAGGGGATCTCCGACGCCTGGATCGAGGCCGCCCAGCGCTCGCCGATCTACGCGCTGATCAACACCTTCAAGGTGGCACTGCCGCTGCACCCGGAGTACCGGACCATGCCGATGGTCTGGTATGTCCCCCCGCTGTCGCCGGTGGTCGACGCCGTCAGCCGGGACGGGCACGACGGCGAAGACATGGGCAACCTGTTCGGCGCGCTGGAGGCACTGCGCATCCCGATGGCCTACCTGGCCGAACTGTTCACTGCCGGTGATACCGGAATCATCGAAGACGTGCTGCGACGGCTCGCGGCGATGCGCTCCTATATGCGCGACATCAGTCTGGGGCGCGAGACCCAACCACACATCCCCGCCGCGGTCGGCATGACCGAGGAGGAGATGTACAGCATGTACCGTCTGCTCGCGATCGCGAAATACGAAGAGCGCTATGTGATTCCCACCGCCTACAGCCAGCAGGCGCACGATCTGGAACACATGGGGTGCTCCATCACCGGCGGCCCCAACGGGCGCGAGGACGACCCGTTCGTCGGCGCCGACGGTGAGGCGGGGGCGTCGTTTCACATGGTCGAGAACGGTGGACACGCGCAGCGGCCACGGGGCAGGACCAACCTGCTCAACTGGGGCGGCGGTGACCGGGCGGAGCCCGAGATGTTCCCGGAGCACACGTGAGGCGGCTGATCCGCTCGCTGCGGCGCCAAGCCGGTGGGCCCGCCGACCGGGCGGTGTGGCAGGCGGCGTCGTTGTTGTTGGCCTACCCCGACGACGGGCTGGGCCGGCGGCTCGACACCGTCGAAGCTCTGCTGGAGCATGCCGATGCCAAGTCGGCGGCCCTGCTGCGCCGCACCGCGGACGTGCTGCGCGCGGCCGACCCGATGGCCGCGGCCGTCGACTACGTCGAGACCTTCGATATGCGGCGTCGCTCGACCCTGCTTCTGACCTATTGGACCGGCGGGGACACCCGCAACCGGGGGATGCAGATGCTGGCTTTCGCCACCACCTACCGCGAGGCCGGCGCAGAGCCTCCCGCCGGTGAGGCGCCCGATCATCTGCCTGTGGTGCTGGAGTTCGCCGCACTGGTCGACCCCGAGGCCGGCCGCCGGCTACTGCTGGCGCACCGGGTGCCGATCGATGTGCTGCACAAGGCACTGTCCGATGCGGGATCGCCGTATGCCCACGCCGTCGCCGCGGTGTGCGAGACACTGCCGGTGGCGACCGACCAGGAGGTACACAACGTGAGTGAGCTGATGGCCTCCGGCCCGCCCGCCGAAGCCGTCGGGCTGCAACCGTATTCGGCGACCGTGTCGCTCGGGATGCCGAAGGTGCCGACCCGATGACGGCGATCGTCAACACCGCGGAGCTGTGGTGGGCGATTGGGCCGTATTTTGTGCTGGCTATCGTCGTCGTCGCCATCTGGTGGCGCTACCGCTACGACAAATTCGGCTGGACCACGCGCTCGTCGCAGCTGTATGAATCCAAGCTGCTGCGGATCGGCAGCCCGATGTTCCATTTCGGCAGCTTCGTGGTGATTGCCGGGCACATCATGGGCCTGTTCGTCCCGGAATCATGGACCCGGGCCCTGGGGATGAGCGACCGGCTCTACCACCTGCAGGCGCTGATTCTGGGCCTTCCCGCCGGCATCGCCACCCTGATCGGCGTCGGGCTGCTGATCTACCGGCGCCGCACCGAACGATCGGTGTTCAAGGCGACCAGCGTCAACGACAAACTGATGTACGCGGTGCTGGTCTGCGCTTTGGTGGCGGGCATGTCCTGCACGCTGATGGGCACCACCGCTTATGGTGAGGCGCATGACTACCGGCAGACCGTCTCGGTCTGGTTCCGCTCGATCTGGACGCTGGATCCGCGCGGGGATCTGATGGTGCAGGCGCCCATCTACTTCCAGGTGCACGTGATGATCGCGCTGGCGCTGTTCGCGCTCTGGCCGTTCACCCGCCTGGTGCACGCGTTCAGTGCCCCGGTCGGATACCTGTTCCGGCCCTACATCGTCTATCGCAGCCGCGACGTTGCCAAGCGGGGCCAGCCGATGGGCTCCCGGCCGGAACGGCGGGGCTGGTGAAGCGCAGCGCAGCGCTGCTGGCCGGAGTGGCCGGACCGGCCGCCCTCGCAGCCGCGGCGCTGGCCGGTCCGGTGCAGGCCGATCCCGCCACCACCGACACCGACAACACCTTTCTGGGGGCTCTGCGGGCGTCGGGAATCACCTACAACCATGCCGATCAGGCGATCATCACCGCGAAGCTGGTCTGCGGGCTGATCGCCGAGGGCCGACCGAGCCCCGAGGTGCTCGAAGGCCTCAAGGCGCGCAATCCGGGCCTGTCCACCGAGCACGGGACGTTGTTCGTCGGCATCGCGGCGCATACGTACTGCCCTGATCAGTTGATGCATACGACGGAGCAACCGTGAAGGTCGTCATCCCGGCGTGGATGCAGCCGATGTACGACAACTACCACTACGCCCCCGCCGTCATCGACGAAGATCACCTGCGCTGCTCGGGCATGATCGGTCACCGTCCCGACCTGAGCGTGCCCGAGGACCTCACCGAGCAGTTCACCCTGGCCTTCGAGAACCTGCGCAGCCTGCTCGCCGAAGTGCGGCTCACCCTTGCCGACGTCGTTGAGATGACCACCTACCACGTCGGGCTCTCCGGGCACATCGACGAATTCATTGCCGTCAAGAACTCTTTCGTGTCCCGTCCCTACCCGGCCTGGACCGCCGTCGGAGTCTCCGAACTGGCGATCCCGGGGGCGGTCGTCGAGATTCGGGTCACCGCTCGGCTGCGCTGACTGGGACAGCTCGGCACCGTCGGCTTAGAGTTACCTGCGTGGCACTGCCAGACGATGTCTACACCCGGCTGCTCACGTTCCGGACCCGGTTGCGCCGCTTCGAGCGGTGGAGCGCCGACCAGGCTCAGGCCGCCGGGCTCACCCCGGCCCAGCACCAGTTGTTGCTGGCCGTGCGGGGGCACAGCGACTCGCGGGGGCCGACGGTCGGAGACATCGCCGAGTATCTGCTGTTGCGCCACCACAGTGCCGGTGAGCTGATCCAGCGAGCCGAGGCGGCCGGCCTGGTCACCCGGGTCCGCGACAGTGAGGACCAGCGGGTGATCCGGCTGCAACTCACCGAAACGTCGGCGCAGTGCCTGCAGTCACTGACCGAACTGCACCTCGAAGAGCTGCAGAGGTTCTCCGACGAGTCCCCCCTCAAGCTGTGACGTGGCTTTCATGTTTTCGCGATTGACAGGGTGCGCTGGCAGAATCGCCCGGTGAACTTTCGTAACGTCGCCATCGTCGCGCACGTAGACCACGGCAAGACGACTCTGGTCGACGCCATGCTCCGCCAGTCCGGCGCCCTGCAGGAGCGCGGTGAGGCGCAAGAACGGGTGATGGACTCCGGTGACCTGGAGCGTGAAAAGGGCATCACGATCCTGGCCAAGAACACGGCCGTGCATCGCCACAACCCCGATGGAACCGTCACCGTCATCAACGTGATCGACACCCCGGGTCACGCCGACTTCGGCGGCGAGGTCGAACGCGGGCTGTCCATGGTCGACGGCGTGGTGCTGCTGGTCGACGCATCCGAGGGGCCGCTGCCGCAGACCCGATTCGTGCTGCGCAAGGCGCTGGCCGCGCATCTGCCGGTGATTCTGGTGGTCAACAAGACCGACCGGCCCGACGCCCGCATCGCCGAGGTCGTCGACGCCAGCCACGATCTGCTGCTCGACGTGGCCAGCGATCTCGACGACGAGGCGCAGGCAGCCGCCGAGCATGCGCTGGGCCTGCCGACGCTCTACGCATCCGGCCGTGCCGGGGTGTGCAGCACGACCGCACCGACCGACGGCTCCGTTCCCGACGGGGAGAACCTGGACGAGCTGTTCGACGTCCTGCTCGAGCACGTTCCGCCGCCGTCCGGCGACCCGGAGGCGCCGCTGCAGGCGCTGGTCACCAACCTTGACGCTTCGCCGTTCCTGGGCCGGCTTGCCCTGATCCGGGTCTACAACGGCCGCATCCGCAAGGGCCAGCAGGTCGCCTGGATGCGTGAGGTCGACGGGGAACCGGTCACCGCAAGCGCCAAGATCACCGAACTGCTGGTCACCGAGGGCGTGGAGCGCACCCCGACGGAGGAAGCGTCGGCCGGGGATATCGTGGCGGTCGCCGGTATCGGCGACATCATGATCGGTGACACCCTGGCCGATCTGGCCACTCCGGTCGCGCTGCCGCGCATCACCGTCGACGAGCCGGCGATCTCGGTGACCATCGGCACCAACTCCTCACCGCTGGCGGGCAAGGTCTCCGGGCACAAGCTGACCGCGCGGATGGTCAAGACGCGTCTGGACACCGAGCTGATCGGCAACGTGTCGGTCCGGGTGGTCGACATCGGCCGTCCCGACGCCTGGGAGGTGCAGGGCCGCGGCGAGCTGGCGCTGGCCATTCTGGTCGAGCAGATGCGTCGCGAGGGCTTCGAGCTGACCGTCGGCAAGCCGCAGGTGGTGACCCGCAAGGTCGACGGCAAGGTGCACGAGCCGTTCGAGCACCTGACCGTCGACTGCCCCGAGGAGTACGTCGGCGCCATCACCCAGCTGGCGGCGGCACGCAAGGGCCGGATGACCGAGATGGCCAACCACACCACCGGCTGGGTGCGGATGGAATTCATCATCCCCAGCCGCGGCCTGATCGGCTGGCGCACCGACTTCCTCACCGAGACCCGCGGCACCGGCATCGCCAACGCGGTGTTCGAGGGCTACCAGCCGTGGGCCGGCGAGATCCGCGCCCGGCACACCGGGTCGCTGGTGAGCGACCGGGCCGGGTCCATCACTCCGTTCGCGCTGATCCAGTTGGCCGACCGTGGGCAGTTCTTCGTCGAGCCGGGCCAGGACACCTACCAGGGCATGGTGGTCGGGATCAATCCTCGGGCCGAGGACCTCGACATCAACGTCACCAAGGAGAAGAAGCTGACCAACATGCGGTCGTCGACGGCCGATGTGATGGAGACGCTGGCCCGTCCGATCGAGCTGGACCTGGAGCAGGCGATGGAGTTCTGCGCGGCAGACGAGTGCGTGGAGGTCACCCCCGAGGTGGTCCGGGTCCGCAAGGTCGAACTGGACTCGACGTTGCGGGCGCGCAGCCGCTCCCGGGCCAAGAACCTCTAGCTCCGGGTTCGCCGGATACCCTGGTGCCCGTGCCGAAGCCAGCCCGCCGCCCCCATGTGACTGCGGGAGCGCTGATTTCGGCGATGCTACTGACCTTGACGCAGGCCACCACGGGCTGCACGGTCAATCCGCCGCCGGCCCCGCAGAGCACCGAGACCACCAAGAGCACCGCACCGCCGCCGCCCCGGATCAGCCAGATCATCATGGGCATCGACTCGATCGGCGCCGGTTTCAACCCGCACCTGCGCTCTGACCTGTCGCCGGTCAACGCGGCGGTCAGTGCTCTGGTGCTGCCGAGCGCATTCCGGCCCGTCGCGGACTCGGGCACACCGACCGGTTCGCGCTGGGAGATGGACCCGAACCTGCTGGTATCGGCGAAGGTGACCGACGACGTTCCCTTCACCGTCACCTACCGGATCCGGCCCGAGGCGTCCTGGACCGACAACGCGCCGATCGCCGCCGACGACTTCTGGTACCTGTGGCAGCAGATGGTCAGCCAGCCCGGCGTCGTCGACCCGGCAGGCTATGACCTGATCAACGGGGTGCAGTCCGTCGACGGCGGCAAGCAGGTGGTGGTCACCTTCGCCAAGCCGTATCCGGCCTGGCGGGAACTGTTCACCAACATCCTGCCCGCGCACATCGTCAAGGACGTGCCGGGTGGATTCCCGGCCGGGCTGGCGCGGGCGCTGCCGGTCACCGGCGGCCAGTTCCGGGTGGAGAACATCGACCCGCAGCGTGACGCCATCCTGCTGGCCCGCAACGACCGCTACTGGGGCCCGCCCGCCAAACCCGACCTGATCCTGTTCCGCCGGGCCGGGTCGGCGGCCGCGCTGGCCGACTCGATCCGCAACGGCGACACCCAGGTCGCCCAGGTGCACGGCGGGTCGGCCGCGTTCGCGCAGCTGTCGGTGATTCCTGGCGTGCAGACCTCCCGGGTGGTAACGCCGCGGGTGATGCAGTTGGCCCTGCGCGCCGTCGAACCCAAGCTGGCCGACGCGCGGGTGCGGCGGGCCATCCTCGGGCTGCTCGACGTGAGCCTGCTGGCCACCGTGGGCGCCGGCAGCGATAACACCGTCATGCTGGATCAGGCGCAGATCCGTACCCCCAGCGACCCCGGCTACGTGCCGACCGCGCCGCCGGCCATGTCGGAGCAGGCGGCGCTGGCGCTGCTGCACTCGGCCGGTTACCGGTTGGACAAGGATGCGCCCCCGGCCGCGCCGGCTCCGTCGACAGGGCCGCCGGTCGGCCCGCAGGAGAACACCCGCGGGCGGATCAGCAAGGGCGATGAGCAGTTGTCGCTGACCATCGGGGTCGGCGCCAACGACCCGGCTTCGCTGGCGGTGGCCAACACCGCGGCCGATCAGCTGCGTAACGTCGGGATCGCGGCGACCGTGCTGGCGCTGGACCCGGTGAAGCTGTACCGGGAGGCCATGTTGACCAACCAGGTCGACGCCATCGTCGGCTGGCAGCCGGCGGGCGGCGATCTGGCTACCCTGCTGGCGTCGCGCTACGGCTGCGTAGCACTGGAGGCCACCGCCGTCTCGACACCGGGCCGGGCGGCACCGACACCGTCGCCGACACCGGAGGCATCGGCGCCACCGAACGCCCCGTCCTCGACGGTGCCGCCGGCCGCGCCGAACACCCCGGCGTCGACTGTGCCGCCGAAGGCGGCCGGGCCCGGGGCGCTGGTGCAGGCGCCGTCGAACATCACCGGTGTCTGTGATCGCGGCATCCAGAGCGAGATCAACGCCGCGCTCGACGGCTCCAAGAGCATCGGCGAGGTGATCTCGGTGGTGGAACCCAGGCTGTGGAACATGGCGACGGTGCTGCCGATTCTGCAGGACACCACGATCGTGGCGGTCGGCCCGAGCGTGGCGAACGTCAGCATGTCCGGGGCGGTGCCGGTGGGCATCGTCGGGGACGCCGGGGGCTGGGCGAAGCGGCCGTAATACTTCCGGTTTGCTGAGAGTTAGCTTGACGGGCGGCGGGGGCACCCGTAGCACGGTGTTAGCCTCGCGTGAAGACTTGACTCGTTGGGCGCCTTGCGCACAGACAATTCTTGGGTAGTATTAAGCAACTTTCGGGTTCGTGTTGGAGGGGTTGTTGATGGACCACCTTGCTCAACGGTGTGGTGTGACGGCGGCGGCGGCTCTGGCGGCCGCCGGTTTGGTCGCGGGCCTGACCTCGATGTCACAGCCCCTCGCGGACGTGCAGATTCGCGACTTCGACCTGTCCGCCATCAACGTCGACACCGGCCCCGCAGTCGAGACCGTCGAAAACCATGTACGGCCGGACCTGGCCGGCACCGGCGACGGTGGCACTGCGCACATCAGCCTGGGTGACGTGTTGTTGAACGGTGGCAACGATGACCTCCTCGGAGGTGGCTCCGAGTCGACCGGCGAACTGACGATCAGCGACGAGTTGGCCAAAGACCTGGCCGGTGGCGGCCTGGACACACAGGCCCTGCAGCAGGGTGTCGCAGGGGTTCTCGAGTCGATTGAAGCGGGCGCCATCGGCGGCACCGTCGGACCGACGACCACATCGGCACTCGGTGGCACCGAGCAGGCGATCGGCGCCGCGGCCTCCACCCTGCTCGCCGGACTCGCCGTGGATCTGCCGCTGGCGTACCAGTCGTTGACCGCCGCGGTCGCAGCCATGGAAGCGCAGCTCAACAGCGCCCTGGTCGAAGCGCAGCTCCTGGCCGCCGAACGGTTGTTCGGTGACAGCCCCGAGGCCAACGAGGCTGTGAACTGGATCTTCAGCATCAACAACACCCTGCTGGCACAGAACGAGAGTGCGTTCAACACCCTGTTCGGGATTCCGTTCGACGCCCACACCAGCCTGCTCGGCCACTTTGAGCCGGGGCTGGCCGACGCCGACTGGAGCACCCTGTTCGGGCTCAGCCCGACTGAGTTCACCGACATCATCAATGCCATCCAGGCCGAAAACATGACCCTGCTGGGCAGTATCGACTGGGCTGACCTGTTCGGTGGTCTGTTCGGCGGCCTGTTCTGAAAGCGGCGCCAGGCGGCGCGCGGCGGTAGGGTTCCGGCCGTGTCGGATCAGACTCCGCGGCTGTTGTTCGTCCACGCCCACCCCGACGACGAGACGTTGACGACCGGGGCCACCATCGCCCGCTACGCCGCCAGTGGCGCGAACGTACATGTGTTGACCTGCACCCTCGGCGAGGAGGGCGAGGTCATCGGCGACCGGTGGGCCCACCTGGCGGCGGATCAGGCCGACCAGCTGGGCGGCTACCGGATCGGCGAACTGACCGCGGCGCTTCGGGCACTGGGTGCCGGTCCGCCGCGGTTCCTCGGGGGAGCCGGGCGCTGGCGCGATTCGGGGATGGCCGGCACCCCCGCCCGGCACCAACAGCGGTTCATCGACGCCGACGACGCCGACACCGTCACCGCGCTGGCCGCCCTGATCCGGCAGCTGCGGCCGCACGTCGTCGTCGGCTATGACCCCCACGGCGGCTACGGACACCCCGACCACATCCACGCCCACCACGTGACCACCGCCGCGGTGGCCGCCAGCGAAAGGGGAGCCGCGGGCGTCGCCGGCTGGGCTACCCCGAAGTTCTACTGGACGGTGACCTCCGGCAGTGCCCGCCGGGAGGCCGGGCGGGCGCTGGGTGCTGCGGATCGGCTGCCGCACTGGACGGTGCCCGCCGACGGTGTCGACGCCGTCCACCCCGGGGACTTCCCCGACGAGCGGATCGACGCCGTCGTCGAAGCGGGCGCGTCGCGCGCCGCCAAGATCGCCGCCATGACCGCGCACGCCACCCAGATCACCGTCGGCCCCACCGGTCGGGCATTTGCGCTGTCCAACGACGTCGCCCAGCCGATCCTGGACAGTGAGCACTATGTCCTGGTCGCCGGCCGGGCCGGTCCGCGTGATTTCCGAGGATGGGAAACCGACCTTCTGGCCGGACTTGAGTTCGGAGCCGCGGGCCGCCGGGTAAGCTCCAGCTGAGCAACGTCGCGACATCGGCAGGTGAGGTAGGCATGGATCCCGATCTGGACCCGAACTTGGAGCACTGGCAGTGGTGGCTGGACAGCTACCAGTGGATGATCGGTTCGTTGGTCAGCCAGCTGGACAGCATCCCCACTTGACCCCGGTCGCGCCGCTCTCCGAGCCCGCGATCCCTCCCGCTACACCGGACCGCGCAGTCAACCACCCGGTACTGGCCCTGCTGGCCATCGACGGCGTGTTATGCGCCGTGGCGTCGGCGCTGCTCCTGCCCTCGCGCCTCGGCACCGTCCCGTTCCCGCTCAGCGCACTGATCGGGGGCCTGGTCAACGCCGGCCTGGTCTGGGTCGCGCTGCGCAGCACCACATCCCTGCGGCTCGCGGCCTTACCGCTGTGGACCTGGTTGTTGACCATCGCCTTGATGACCTTCGGTGGGCCCGGCGACGACGTGATCTTCGCCGACCGCGGTCTGATGGCCTACGGCGTGCTGTTGCTGATCGTGCTGGGCAGCGCGCCGCCGGCGTGGGTGCTGTGGCGGCGTCGTCAGGCGCTCAATGCCGGCAGTCCCTGAACAAGGCCCGCTCGGCGAGCCGACTACTGTGGCGGTTATGGCATTCGCGAGATTCCCGGTGCGCGGGTGACGAACCCGTCGGCGTTGCGCCGCGTGCTGCGGCGGGCCCGCGACGGTGTCCTGCTCAACCCCGAGGAGACCGCCGTCGCGCTGACCGCGCGGGGCGACGACCTGGCCGACCTGTGCGCCAGCGCCGCCCGAGTACGCGACGCGGGTCTGGTCTCGGGCGGCCGGCGCGGGCCGGGCGGCCGGCTGCCGGTCAGCTACTCGCGCAAGGTGTTCATCCCGGTCACTCACCTGTGCCGCGACACCTGCCACTACTGCACCTTCGTCACGGTGCCCGGCGTACTGCGTGCCCAGGGCAAGGAGATGTATCTCGGGCCCGATGAGATCCTCGACATCGCCGGCCGCGGTGCGGAATTGGGCTGCAAGGAAGCGCTTTTCACCCTCGGTGACCGTCCGGAAGAACGTTGGCCCGAAGCCCGGCAGTGGCTCGACGAGCGTGGCTACGACAGCACGCTGGCCTATGTGCGGGCGATGGCGATCCGGGTGCTGGAGGAGACCGGGCTGCTGCCGCATCTGAACCCCGGGGTGATGAGCTGGTCGGAGATGTCGCGCCTCAAGCCGGTGGCGCCGTCGATGGGCATGATGCTGGAGACCACCTCCCGGCGACTGTTCGAGACCAAGGGCCTGGCCCACTACGGCAGCCCGGACAAGGACCCGGCGGTGCGGCTGCGCACCCTGACCGACGCCGGTCGGCTCTCGATCCCGTTCACCACCGGGTTGCTGGTCGGCATCGGCGAGACCCTCGCCGAGCGCGCCGACACCCTGCACGCGATCCGCAAGGTGCACAAGGAGTTCGGCCACATCCAGGAAGTGATCGTGCAGAACTTCCGGGCCAAGGAACACACTGCGATGGCGGCGACACCGGATGCGGGATTCGACGAATTCCTGGCCACGGTGGCGGCGGCCCGACTGGTGTTGGGACCCAAGATGCGGGTGCAGGCGCCGCCCAACCTGGTGTCGCCGCAGGAGTGTCTGGCCCTGATCGGCGCCGGCGTGGACGACTGGGGCGGGGTGTCACCGCTGACCCCGGACCACGTCAACCCGGAACGCCCCTGGCCCGCGCTGGACGACCTGGCCGCGGTGACCGAGCAGGCCGGCTACGACCTGGTGCAGCGCCTGACCGCGCAACCCGACTACGTGCAGGCCGGCGCGGCGTGGATCGATCCGCGGGTGCGCCCGCACGTCACGGCGCTGGCCGATCCGGACACCGGCTGGGCGCGTGACGTCAACCCGGTGGGGCTGGCCTGGCAGGAGCCCGACGAGGTGGTCTCCGCCGGCCGGGTGGATCTGCACACCGCCATCGATGTGGACGGCCGGAACACCGAGACCCGCAGTGACCTGGGCAGTGCATTCGGGGACTGGGAGTCGATCCGCGAACAGATCCACGAGCTGGCGGCCCGCGCGCCCGAACGCGTCGACACCGATGTGCTGGCCGCGCTGCGCTCGGCCGAACGCGACCCAGCCGGCTGCACCGACGCCGAGTATCTGGCCCTGGCCACCGCGGACGGTCCTGCATTGGATGCCATTGCCGCACTGGCGGATTCGCTGCGCCGCGAGGCCGTCGGCGACGACGTCACCTACGTGGTCAACCGCAACATCAACTTCACCAACATCTGCTACGTGGGCTGCCGGTTCTGTGCGTTCGCTCAGCGCAAGGGCGACGCTGACGCGTTCTCGCTGTCGAATGCCGAAGTCGGCGAACGCGCCTACGAGGCCCACCTGGCCGGCGCCACCGAGGTCTGCATGCAGGGCGGGATCGACCCGGAGCTGCCGGTCACCGGTTACGCCGATCTGGTGCGCGCGGTCAAAGCCCGGGTGCCCTCGATGCACGTGCACGCGTTCTCCCCGATGGAGATCACCAACGGAGTGTCCAAGAGCGGCTTGAGTATTCGAGAATGGCTGATCAGCCTGCGCGAGGCCGGCCTGGGCAGCATCCCGGGTACCGCCGCCGAAATCCTCGACGACGAGATCCGCTGGGTGCTGACCAAGGGCAAGCTGCCTACCTCGATGTGGGTTGAGGTGATCACCACCGCGCACGAGGTCGGACTGCGGTCCAGCTCGACGATGATGTACGGCCACATCGACTCGCCGCGGCACTGGATCGGGCACTTCCGCGTGCTGCGCGACATCCAGGACCGCACAGGTGGTTTCACCGAATTCGTGCCGTTGCCGTTCGTACACCAGAGCTCACCGCTGTATCTGGCCGGCGGGTCGCGGCCCGGCCCGAGTCACCGGGACAACCGCGCGGTGCACGCGCTGGCCCGCATCATGCTGCACGGCCGCATCCCGAATATCCAGACCAGCTGGGTGAAGCTGGGGACCGAGCGCACCCAGGTGATGCTCAACGGCGGGGCCAATGATCTGGGCGGCACCCTGATGGAGGAGACCATCTCCCGGATGGCCGGCTCCGAGCACGGGTCGGCCAAGACCATCGCCGAGCTGGTGGGTATCGCCGAGGGCATCGGCCGCCCGGCGCGGCAGCGCGCCACCGACTACGCGCCGCTGCCGGCCTAGCCAGCGTGCAGAAATGTCCGGCCCCACCTGGGGATTTGCCGGACATTTCTGCACGCTCGGCGCTAGGGGGAGGGGCCTACAGCCGGGCGGCCAGCTCGGTGCCCTGCTTGATCGCCCGCTTGGCGTCCAGCTCGGTCGCCAGCGCGGCACCGCCGATGACGTGCGAGCTCACCCCGCGTTCACGCAACCCGTCCTCCAGGTCGCGGACCGACTCCTGGCCGGCGCAGATCACCACGTTGTCCACGGCCAGCACCTGCGGCCGTGACTTCTTCGGGCCGTAGCTGATGTGCAGACCGTCGTTGTCGATGAGGTCGTAGTTGACTCCGGAGATCTGTTGGACACCTTTGGCTTTAACCGAAGCCCGGTGCACCCAGCCGGTGGTCTTGCCCAGTTTGCGGCCCTGGGCTCCCTCGGTGCGGGCCAGCAGATAGACCTGGCGGGCCGGTGGTGCCGGGTCGGGCTTCACCAACGCGCCGGGAGCGTCCCACGGGTCCGCGGCGCCCCACTCGGCCTTCCACTCCTTGAGATTCAAGGTGGGGGAGGACTCGGGGTTCTCCACGACCAGGAACTCGCTGACATCGAAGCCGATCCCGCCGGCCCCCACCACGGCCACCGACGGTCCCACCGGCCGGCCGCTGATCGCCTCGGCGTAGGACAGCACCATCGGATGGTCGATGCCCGGGATCTGCGGAATGCGGGGCTTCACCCCGGTGGCCAGCACCACCTCGTCGAACCCGACCAGCTCGTCCACATGGGCGCGACTGCCCAATCGCACCGTCACCGCATACTTGTTCAGCATCGCCGTGTAGTAGCGGATCGTGCCGGCGAACTCCTCCTTGCCGGGAATCCGCTTGGCCAAGTCGAATTGGCCGCCGATGAACTCGTTCGCCTCGAACAGCGTCACGTCGTGGCCGCGTTCGGCGGCTGAGACCGCCGCCGCCAATCCGGCCGGACCGGCGCCCACGACCGCGATGCGCCGCCGGCGCCGGGTGGGTCCGAGCACCAGCGTGGTCTCGTGCCCGGCCCGCGGATTGACCAGACACGACACCTTCTTGTGGACGAACGCGTGGTCCAGACAGGCCTGGTTGCACGCGATGCAGGTGTTGATCTCCTGCGCCCGATCGTCGGCCGCCTTGTTGACCCAGTCCGGGTCGGCCAGCATCGGGCGGGCCATCGAGATCAACTGCACCGAGGTCTCGGCGAGCACCTGCTCGCACGCCTGCGGCATGTTGATCCGGTTCGACGCCACCACCGGGATCGTGACGTGATCGGCGACCGCACTGCTTATGTCGACGAAGGCGCTGTTGGGAACCGACGTCACGATGGTCGGCACCCGGGCCTCGTGCCAACCGAAGCCGGAGTTGATCATGGTGGCCCCGGCCGCCTCGACATCGGTTGCCAACGCCAGGGTTTCGTCCCAGGTCTGACCCTCTTCGACGTAGTCGGCCATCGACATGCGGTAGCAGATGATGAAATCCGGTCCGACTGCCGCGCGGGTGCGTGCCACCACCTGCACCGGGAAGCGGCGCCGGTTCTCCGCGCTGCCGCCGTAGCGATCGGTGCGCCTGTTGGTCCGCGGTGCCAGGAACTGGTTGAGCAGGTAGCCCTCGCTGCCCATGATCTCCACGCCGTCGTAGCCGGCTTCGCGGGCCAACTCCGCGGCCCGGGCGAAGTCATCGATGGTGGAGTCGACGCCGCGGGTCGTCAGTGCCCGCGGCCGGAACGGGTTGATCGGCGCCTTGATCGCCGACGCGCTCACCGAGAACGGGTGGTAGGCATAGCGTCCCGCGTGCAGCACCTGCAGCAGGATCTTTCCGCCGGCGTCGTGTACCGCAGCGGTGATCCGGCGGTGGCGGCGGGCGTCGGCGGGGGTGTTCATCGCGGAGGCGAACGGCAGCAGCCAACCCGACCGGTTGGGCGCATAGCCGCCGGTGATGATCAGCCCGACGCCGCCACGGGCACGTGTCGCGAAGTACTCGGCGAGCTTGCCGGTGTCGGAGGCCCGATCCTCCAAGCCGGTGTGCATCGAACCCATCACCACCCGGTTGCGCAGCGTGGTGAACCCCAAGTCCAACGGGGACAACATGATCGGATACGGATTGCTGGATTCGCCTGTCACGGTGCCGCCTTCGTCTGAAATGCCTGTGCTACTTCGTCGAGCCAGTCGACCGCGCTCTCCTCGGCCCGGATTCCGCCACGCAGCACCAGGTACTGATGCAACGCGGCGCCGGTCAGCGAGCTCGGATCGGGGAACTGCCTTTTCGCAAGGGCGCGGTAGACATCGAGCCGTTCGGCACGCTCGGCGCGCAGCGTGGTGGCCTGGTCGCGCACCGCCGTGGCATCGCCGTAGCCGGCGGCGCGGATCTTGACGGCCAGCTCGCGAAGCCGGTTGTCCACCACCGAGCTGCCGCGTCCGGACAGCGGCGCCGAGATCCAGCGGGCCAGCTCGGCGCGGCCCGCCTCGGCGACCGTGTAGACCTTCTTGTCCGGACGCCCCTGCTGGGTCACCTCGGTGACGTGCACCCAGCCGTCGGCCTCCATGGTGCGCAACGTGCGGTAGATCTGCTGGTGGGTGGCGCTCCAGAAGTAGCCGATCGAGTTGTCGAAGCGGTGCGCGAGCTCATAGCCGGAGCCGGACTGCTCGCGCAGCGACACCAGGATCGCGTGGGGAAGTGCCACGGGCGAGAGCTTAGGCGCGCACGCCAATGCTATGCAACTTGTTGCACAGCAACTGGGTGCATAGGGAGGGGTCCGCCGGCGTGGCGGCTACTATCAGCCGCGTGAGTCCGGTCCGCAGATCTGCCGCACTGCCGACGTTCCCGTGGGACACCCTGTCCGAGGCGACGACGCGGGCCAAGGCACACCCCGACGGCATCGTCGACCTGTCCGTCGGCACCCCGGTCGACCCGGTCGCCCCGATCATCCGCGAGGCCCTGGTGGCGGCGGCGTCGGCACCGGGTTACCCCACCACCGCGGGAACCCTGGCGCTGCGCGAGGCGGCCGTTGCGGCGCTGGCCCGTCGCTATTGCGTCACCGGGCTGGCCGAGTCGGCGATCCTGCCGGTGATCGGTACCAAGGAACTCATCGCCTGGTTGCCGAGCCTGCTCGGCCTCGGCGGCGACGACGTCGTCGTCGTCCCCGAACTGGCCTACCCCACCTACGAAGTGGGTGCCCGGCTGGCCGGAGCGCCGTGGGTGCGCAGCGACGCCCCGCAGGACGGCGCGCCGCCGGCCCTGGTGTACCTCAATTCGCCGAGCAACCCGACCGGGGCGATCGCGACCGTCGAGGAGCTGCGCACGCTCGTCGGCTGGGCGCGAGCCAACGACGTGCTGCTGGTCTCCGACGAGTGCTACCTGGGCCTGGGCTGGGACGCCGAGCCGCGCTCGGTGCTGCACCCGGCGGTCTGCGACGGCGATCACCGCGGCCTGCTGGCGGTGCACTCCCTGTCGAAGACCTCATCGCTGGCCGGCTACCGGGCCGGCTTCGTCGCCGGGGACACCGCCCTGGTGGCCGAGCTGCTCGCGGTGCGCAAACACGCCGGGATGATGGTGCCCACCCCGATCCAGGCCGCCATGGTCGCCGCGCTGAACGACGACGCCCACGAGCGCGAACAACGCGACCGCTACGGCCGCCGCCGCACCACACTGCTGTCGGCGATGCGGGCGGCCGGGTTCACCGTGGAGCACTCGCAGGGCGGGCTGTATCTGTGGGCCACCCGCGGCGAGCCGTGCCGGCGCACCGTCGACTGGCTGGCCGAGCGCGGAATCCTGGTGGCGCCGGGGGAGTTCTACGGTCCGGCCGGCGCCGAGCATGTGCGGGTGGCGCTGACCGCGACCGACGAACGCATCAGCGCCGCCGCTGCCCGGCTGGCCTAACCCTCCGGCGCGCCGCAGTCCTCGGTGAGCACCCGCGCGATCGCGTCATGTTCGGCCTGGGTCACCCACAGGCCGTAGCCCGACTTCACCGCCACGATGCGTGAGACGTAGGCGCAGCGGTAGGACCTGTTGGGCGGCAACCAGGTTGCCGCGTCGCCGTCGCCCTTCTCCTCGTTGATCGGCCCGCTGGTGGCCTGCAGGTTCAGCGGATCGTTGGCGAAGTTGCGACGGGTCACCTCATCCCAGCCCTGGGCCCCCTTCTGCCAGGCGTCCGACATCGCCACGATGTGGTCGATCTGCACGTTTTTGGAGGTGCCCCGACCGCGCTGGAAGGCGATCGCGGTGCCGCTGTAGGGATCGTTGAGGACACCGGTGAGCACCACGCAGTCACCGGTGCCCGGCTTGAACTCGATGTCGACCAGATCGCGACGCAGGATGTCGTTGCGGGTGTCGCAGCCGTTGTGGCCGTCGGGCACCGTGACGTCGTCGCTCCAGGCCTGGCCGAACTCGGCTCGGTGATAGCCCGTTTTGGGTGCCCGGCCCTTGATCGGCAGGGTGTCGAGCATCGCCAGATCAGCCGGATCGGGTTCGGCGCCGACGGTCGGCGCGAGCAGCAACGCCGCTGCGATCACCGCCGAACACGCTCGCCACCTGCGACTGACCACAACACCCTCCATCGCTGCCGGCCCAGACGCTACTAGCCCGCTCCGACATAGGCTGAAGCGATGCGCGTCCACCCCGAAGTCGCCGATGCGCTCGCTGCCGGCCGGGCGGTGGTCGCGTTGGAGAGCACGATCATCAGTCACGGCCTGCCGCGCCCGGACAATCTGCGCATCGCCCGCGAGATCGAGGAATCGGTGCGCGCCGGCGGAGCGGTTCCGGCCACCGTCGCGATCATCGACGGCGAGCCGCACATCGGTCTCGATGACGAAGCCCTGCAGCGCATCGCCACCGGTGACACCGTGATCAAAGTCAGCGTCCGCGAGCTCGCGACGCTGGCCGCCGTGGGCGCCGACGGCGCGACCACCGTGGCCGCGACCGCACACCTGGCTGCGGCGGCCGGAATCACGGTGTTCGCCACTGGTGGGCTGGGCGGTGTGCACCGCGGCGCGCGGGACAGCTACGACGAGTCCGCGGACCTGACCGTGCTGTCGAGAACCCCGGTGCTGGTGGTGTGTTCGGGGGTGAAGTCGATTCTGGACATCGGCGCGACGCTGGAGCGCCTCGAGACGCTGTCGGTGGGGGTGATCGGCTACCGCACCGACCGCTTCCCGGCCTTCTACCTCGCCGACTCCGGTCACCCGCTGGACTGGTGGGTGCAGACCCCCAAGCAGGCCGCCGCGGTGCTGCGGGCACGCGACCGGCTGGGTGCCGACGGCTACGGGCTGGTACTGGCCAACCCGATCCCCGCCGATGCCGAACTGGACCGCGAACTGCACGACCGGGTGCTGGCCGACGGGCTGGCCGCAGCCGAGGTGGCCGGGGTGCGCGGCAAGGACGTCACACCGTTCCTGCTCGACCACTTCCACCGGGCCACCCACGGCGCGTCGGTCGCCGCCAATGTCGCACTGGTGCTGGCCAATGCCCGGCTGGCGGCGGAGGTCGCGGTCGCCTATGCGGCCTGAAGATTTTCGAGTACCGTAGACCGTTATAACCGCTGCTCTTACCGGCGCATCCCGCTGGTGGGCTACGACTTCTGCGGGAGGCGGTCTATGGCCGACGTGGTGGGTCGGGGCGTCGCGTGAGCATCGCGGCCCCTCCGCTCAAAGACCTACTGCCGACGCGGCCGTACCCGGCCAGAGTCGGCCCGCGAGGGGCGTTGGCCTACCGGCTCATCACCACCACCGATCACAAACTGATCGGCATCTTGTACATGGTGACCACGTTCGGATTCTTCTTGGTCGGCGGCCTGATGGCGCTGCTGATGCGCACCGAACTGGCCGCACCGGGCATGCAGTTCCTGTCCACTGAGCAGTACAACCAGCTGTTCACCATGCACGGCACGATCATGCTGCTGCTCTACGCCACGCCTATCGTCTTCGGCTTCGCCAACCTGGTGTTGCCGCTGCAGATCGGTGCTCCCGACGTGGCGTTCCCGCGACTCAACGCATTCAGCTACTGGCTGTATCTGTTCGGCGGGCTGATCGTCCTGGCCGGTTTTCTGACGCCGGGCGGCGCCGCGGACTTCGGCTGGACCGCCTACACGCCGCTGAGCACCGCGGCCCATTCGGCCGGTGCGGGCGGTGACCTGTGGATCATGGGCCTGGTGGTCTCGGGCCTGGGCACCATCCTGGGCGCGGTCAACATGATCACCACCGTGGTCTGCATGCGCGCCCCCGGGATGACGATGTTCCGGATGCCGATCTTCACCTGGAACACCCTGATCACCTCGATCATGGTTCTGATCGTCTTCCCGCTGCTGACCGCAGCGCTGCTCGGTCTGGCAGTCGACCGGCACCTGGGCGCACACATCTACGACGCCTCGAACGGCGGAGTGTTGTTGTGGCAGCACCTGTTCTGGTATTTCGGCCACCCCGAGGTGTATATCGTCGCGTTGCCGTTCTTCGGCATCGTCACCGAGATCTTCCCGGTGTTCTCCCGCAAGCCCACGTTCGGTTACACCCAGATGGTCTACGCGACGATGAGCATTGCCGGCCTGTCGACGGCGGTGTGGGCGCACCACATGTTCGCCACCGGCGCTGTGCTGCTGCCGTTCTTCTCGATCTTGAGCTACATGATCGCCATCCCGACCGGCATCAAGTTCTTCAACTGGATCGGGACGATGTGGAAGGGCCAGTTGACATTTGAGACGCCGATGCTGTTCTCGGTGGGTTTCGCCGTGACGTTCCTGGCGGGTGGTCTGACCGGGGTGATGCTGGCCAGCCCACCGCTGGACTTCCACGTCACCGACAGCTATTTCCTGGTGGCGCACTTCCATTACGTGCTGTTCGGGACGATCGTCTTCGCCACCTATGCCGGAATCTACTTCTGGTTCCCGAAGATGACCGGGCGGCTGCTCAACGAGCGGCTGGGCAAGCTGCACTTCTGGCTGACATTCATCGGGTTTCACACCACGTTCCTGGTGCAGCACTGGCTGGGCAATACGGGCATGCCGCGCCGCTACGCCGACTACCTGCCGAGCGACGGCTTCTGGGGCTTCAACATCGTCTCCACGGTAGGGGCATTCATCCTCGCCACCTCGGTGGTGCCGTTCGTGTGGAACGTATTCCGCAGCTGGCGCTACGGCGAGGTCGTCACGGTCGACGACCCGTGGGGTTACGGCAACTCGCTGGAATGGGCCACCAGCTGCCCGCCGCCGCGGCACAACTTCACCGAACTGCCCCGGATCCGTTCGGAGCGGCCGGCTTTCGAGCTGCACTACCCGCATATGGTGCCGCGACTGCGCGCCGAGATACACGTGAGGCATCGTGATGGCTTCCCCACCCAGTGACCGGCCACCCCCGCAGCCCAAGGGCGGAGGCGGGGTGAAGGTGGCATCGGCAGTGATCCGAGTGTCGAACCTGGGCCGCTCGCTCCGGTACTACTGCGATGTTTTCGGGTTCCGGGTCACGCTTCGGGAAAGCGACGTGGCCCTACTGCTGTCGCCGAGTGGGTTTCAGCTCTACCTGAACTCCATCGATCCGTCCCGACGACATGATCGCGGGACCATCGGGGTCGAATTCCTGATGTGGGCCACCGACAGTCGAGAAGAACTGGAGGCGATCGAGCAACGCCTGCGCGAGCACGACCCCGCGGTATTCATCCACGTCGACAGCGGTGTGACGTTCGTGGAGGGCTGCGATCCGGATCGGACTCGGGTCGTCGTCGCCTATCCCAGTCCCGATCACCTGCCGCGGCAGATCGTCGCCCCTGCGCTGCGCGGCTGATCGGCGCCGGTCAGTTGCCGGCGAACCTGGCGATGCACATCTCCGGCTCGGCAAACGGCTCCAGCGTGGCGTCGGCCCCGCTGCCGTTCAGCAGTCCGCGCAACAGGCCCAGGTGCATGCCGCAGCTGACCTCCGGGTGGGTGCGCGCCAGGTCGCGAACCGGGCATGCGTACAGCCGGATGGTGCATTGGGTCGGGCCGTCGCCGTCGGTGTTCTCGATCAGTTCGGGGCCGAAGCCCATGCGCTCGAAGATCCCGGCGATCTGGTCGGCGGCGTCCTCGGTACCGCCGTGCGCGCCTGGCTCGTCTGGATCATCATCGCTGGACAGGATCCGCTCGGCCCAGCGCCGGCCGGCCCGCTCGGCGCGTTCCCGGCGTTCGGCGACGGTGTCGCCGAGCTCCATCGCGAGGACCTCCGCGAGGCTGCGGTAGTCCAGACGGTCGCGCACGGCGACGTATCCGGTGCGGGGGCGCCCGACGCCGTCGCGCTTGATCCGGGTCCGCGCGACCGAGCCGTCTTCGCACAGCGCGTCGAGATGGAACCGCACGGTGGTGATGTGCAGGCCCATCTGGTCGGCGATCTCGCTGGCGTCGACGGGGCCGTCGGCCTCGCCGACCAGCCGCATCACCCGTTCGCGCTGCTGGTTACGGGGCAGTCGCCGGCTGCGCATCCCACGTCGCTGGTCTTGCATCGCCGCACCTCCTCGCCCTGTATCCGTCAAAATTAATGGCCGATATCCGTTTGCGCCAGCCCTGAAAATTCTCGGGGCCGTTGTTCAGTTGGATGTGCCCCGACCTCCTGGGACGCCCACCCGGTAACGTCGCTCGGGTGCTGCTGTCTTCGCTGGTCTCCGCCGCCGACGATATCGCCGACGCGGTGCGTGTTCAGGACACTGTACTTAGTAGAGGTGAACTGATCGCCTCGGCGGCTTCGGTGTCGTCCGATCTCGGGGGCGCTCGGCGCGTCGCGGTGCTGGCCAGCCCCTCCGTATCGACCGTGCTGGCCGTCACGGGCTGCCTGTTGGCCGGGATTCCGGTGGTGCCGGTTCCAGCCGACGTCGGCGCGGCCGAACGCGAGCACATCGTGACGGACTCCGGTGCGCAGGCCTGGCTGGGGGAGCGGCCCGACGACCTCGCCGGGCTGCCGCATGTGCCGGTGCGCCGGGGTGGCGAAGGGTCCTCGAGCTTCACTGAACCAGCGGGTTCACAAGACGACACCGCACTGATCATCTACACCTCCGGTACCACCGGTCCGCCCAAGGGCGTCCTGTTGAGCCGGCGGGCGCTGGCTGCCGACTTGGATGCGCTGGCCGAGGCCTGGCAGTGGGCCGCCGACGACGTGCTGGTTCACGGCCTGCCGCTGTATCACGTACATGGTTTGGTGCTGGGACTGCTGGGGTCGCTGCGCGTCGGAAACCGCTTCGTGCACACCGGCAAACCCACCCCGGCGGCCTACGCCGCGGCCGGGGGTTCGATGTACTTCGGGGTGCCCACCGTGTGGTCGCGGGTGGTGGCCGACACCGCCGCCGCCGAGGCGCTGCGGCCGGCACGGCTGCTGGTGTCGGGCAGTGCGGCGCTGCCGGTTCCGGTTTTCGACCGGATCGTTGGGCTCACCGGCCACGCGCCCATCGAGCGGTATGGCAGCACCGAATCGCTGATCACGGTGAGTACCAGGGTCGACGGTGAGCGGCGGCCCGGCTGGGTGGGCCTGCCGCTGCGCGGTGTGCGGACCCGGTTGGTCGACGAGGACGGCGAATCGGTTCAGCACGACGGAGCCACCATCGGTCGCCTGATGGTGCAGAGCCCGACCCTGTTCGACGGCTATCTGGGCCGCCCGGATGCCACCGCAGACGCCTTCGACGCCGACGGCTGGTACCGGACCGGCGATGTTGCGGTGATCGACGCCGACGGGATGCACCGCATCGTCGGACGCGAATCGGTCGATCTGATCAAGACCGGCGGCTTCCGGGTCGGCGCCGGCGAGATCGAGACCGCGTTGCTGGGTCATCCCGGGGTGGCCGAGGTGGCGGTCGTCGGACTGCCCGACGAGGACCTGGGGCAGCGCATCGTGGCATTCGTTGTCGCCTCGCCGGACGGCGGCGCCCGGCCAGAGGAGCTGATCGATTATGTGGCGCAGCAGCTTTCGGTGCACAAGCGGCCGCGTGAGGTGCGGATCGTGGACGCGCTGCCGCGCAACGCGATGGGAAAGGTCCTCAAGAAGGCCTTACTGACGTAGTCTCGCGCTCATGACGCGAATCAGCCTCGCCGTACTCACCGTCCTCGCCGGCGCTGCGCTGGCGCTCGCCGGCTGCTCGACGGTGGAGCAGCTCACCAACAAGGGCGGCGACACCACCTGCGGGGAGTTCAACGCCATGGACGACGCCAAGCAGCGTTCCGCGGTCTCCAAGATGCTCAAGGACCGCGACGGCAATGAGCCGTCCAACATCGAACTGTCGGCGACCCGGATGGCGGCCAGCGCGTTCTGCAAGACCATCGGCAAGGACAGCAGCAAGATCCGCGAAGCGATGCTGTAGCAGCTCAGCAGTGGTTGCGGCAGGGGCCCGCCGGCTCCCAGTGCCGCATCGCGGCCTCGACGCCGTCGTCATCGAGGGCGGGCACCGGCAGCGGAGCCTGGTCACCGCGGTTGCGCATGCCGTCGAGCAGCAGGGCCACATAGCGGCGCCACAGCTGGGCGTCGATGTGACCGGCGAACTCGCTGACCGTTCCGGACAGCAGCCCGAAGATCGGCATGTCGGTGCTCGACAGCCCGGGTCGGAGGTGGCCGTCGGCGCAGGCGCGTTCGACGAGCTGCTTGAGCAGCGGGACGAGCCGGTCCTGCACGGCCGACACCCGGTTGCCCCCGTATCCCCTGCTGAAGGCGATCTCCCGCAGGCCGCGGTCGGTGGCGGTGATCTCACACATCTGCTCGACGTAGGTTGCGAACCCCTGCCAAGAATCTTCGTGTTGCAGAGCTGATTCCGCCAGATCCGCCAGTTGGTTCATGCCGTCTTCGAAGATCGCCTCCAGCAACTCTTCCTTGCTGGCGAACCTGCGATAGACGGTTCCCACGCCCACGCCCGCATGGTGTGCGACATCGTTGAGGTTGGGTTCGAGGCCCTTGTCGGCGAACAGTTCGCGGGCCGCTTCCAGGACGCGGGCCCTATTGCGCTCGGCGTCCTTGCGCAACGGGCGCTCGGTGGCCTCACTCACACTCACCCACCCTAATGTAATGCGAACAACAAGAAACCGGATTGACTTCATCCACTTAAATAATTAGCTTAGCTACCTGGAACCTCGGGCGCGGCCGATGCTCGGCGGTGACGAAGACGACGGGGAAGGTGGCCATGAAAGGGCTGATCGGACGGGTGTGGCTACCTGCCCTGATTGTGATCGCGGTCGCAGCGGGTGCCGTCTCCGTCTCGCAACTGCGGACGGTGTTCGGCTCGAATCCGGTGGTGGTGACCGATCTGTCCTCGGACAACGCCGAGGACTTCAACCCCAAGTTCGTGACCTACGAGATCTTCGGCACCGGCAGCACCGCCGTGATCAACTACATGGATCTCGAGGGCCGGCCGCAACGCGTCGCGGACGTGCCGCTGCCGTGGACGCTGACCCTGCAGACCACCCTGCCCTCGGTGATGCCCAACATCCTCGCCCAGGGCGACGGCGACCAGATCGGCTGCCGGGTCACCGTCGATGACGAAATCAAGCAGGAGCGCACCGCCACCGGCCTCAACGCCGAGACCTACTGCTTTGTGAAGGCAGCATGAGCGCCCCGACGCACGACACGCCCAAGCACGCGGTGGCGCCGGCCCCCGTGCGCCCGTGGCTCCCGCGGTTCATCCGGACGTTCGCGGTGCCGATCGTGCTGGCGTGGATCGCCCTGATCTTCGTGCTGAACACCGTTGTCCCGCAGCTCGAAGAGGTCGGCAAGCTGCGCGCCGTCTCGATGAGCCCCAACGACGCCCCGTCGATGATCGCCACCAAGCGCGTCGGAAAAGTGTTCCAGGAGTACGACACTTCCAGCTCGGTGATGATCGTCCTCGAAGGCGACCAGCCCCTGGGTGCTGAGGCACACGAGTTCTACGACCAGATGGTGCGCGATCTGCGGGCCGACACCACCCACGTGCAGCACGTCCAGGACTTCTGGGGCGACACGCTGACCGCCAAGGGCGCCCAGAGTGCCGACGGCAAGGCCGCCTACGTTCAGGTCTACATAGCCGGCGACCAGGGCGAGACACTGGCCAACGAGTCGGTGGACGCGGTGCGCCACATCGCGTCCGAAGGCCCCGCGCCGGCTGGCGTTAAGGCCTACGTGACGGGCCCCGCGGCAACGAGTTCCGATCAGAACCACGTCGGCGATAAGAGCATGGAGACCATCGAACTGCTCACCTTCGCCGTCATCACGGTGATGTTGCTGGGCGTGTACCGGTCGGTCATCACCACACTGATCGTGCTGCTGATGGTCGTGCTCGAGCTCTCGGGTGCCCGGGGACTGGTGGCATTCCTGGGATACCACAATCTGTTCGGGCTGACGACCTTCGCAACCAACATGCTGGTCACCCTGGCCATCGCCGCGTCCACCGATTACGCGATCTTCCTGATCGGCCGATATCAGGAGGCGCGCAAGGTCGGCGAAGACCGAGAATCCGCGTACTACACCATGTTCCACGGCACCGCCCATGTGGTGCTGGCCTCCGGGCTGACCATCGCCGGAGCCACGTTCTGCCTGCACTTCACCCGGCTGCCGTACTTCCAGACGATGGGCTTCCCGCTGTCGATCGGCATGGTGCTCGTGGTCGCTGCGGCCCTGACGCTGGGTCCCGCGGTCATCTCGCTGGCCAGTCGCTTCGGTCGGCTGCTGGAGCCCAAGCGCATCACCCGGTCGACCGGATGGCACCGGGTCGGTACCACCACCGTTCGCTGGCCCGGAGCGGTCCTGGTGGGTGCCGTCGCGGCGTCACTGATCGGCCTGCTCGCGCTGCCCGGCTATCACACCAGTTACAACGACCGCACCTATCTGCCCGATGACGTCGCGGCAAATGTGGGTTACTCCGCGGCATTCCGGCATTTCTCCCAGGCGAAGATGAACCCGGACCTGATGATGGTCGAAGCCGATCGCGATCTGCGCAACCCGGCGGACGTCCTGGTGATCGACAAGATCGCCAAGGCCCTCAAGAGCGTGCACGGCATCGCCCAGGTGCAGACCATCACCCGCCCCGACGGGGATCCGATCAAGCATTCGACGATCCCGTACACCATCGGCCAGAGCGGCACTGCTCAGCTGATGAACAACGACTACATGCAGACCAACCTGGAGAACCTGCTCAAGCAGGCCGATGATCTGCAGGCCAGCATCGACTCGATGACCGAGATGATGAGCATCCAGCAGGATCTGGCCGAGGTGTCGCAGCGGATGGCCGACAAGATGGCCACCACTGCGGTCGACATCGGCGAAATGCGTAACCACATGGCCGATTTCGACGACTTCTTCCGGGTGTTCCGCAACTATTTCTATTGGGAGCCGCACTGCTTCGACATCCCGATCTGCCATGCGCTGCGGTCGATCTTCGACACCATGGACGGCATCGATGTCATGTCCGGCGACTTCGACGACATCGTCCCCGACATGCAGCGCATGGCCGAGCTGATGCCGCGGATGGTCGCGGTGATGCCGGCGCAGATCCAGTCGATGAAGAACCAGAAGCAGACCCTGCTCAACCAGTACCAGGTGCAGAAGGCGCAACAGGACCAGAACATCGCGATGCAGCAGAACTCCACCGCGATGAGCGAGGCCTTCGACACGGCCAAGAACGACGACTCGTTCTACCTTCCGCCGGAGGCCTTCGAGACCGCCGACTTCAAGCGCGGCATCAAGCTGTTCATGTCACCTGACGGACATGCCGTCCGGTTCACCATCATTCACCAGGGTGACCCGTTGACGCCGGAGGGAATCTCACGCATCCAACCGCTCAAGGTCGCTGCGGCCGACGCGATCAAGGGAACGCCGTTCGAGGGCGCCAGGATCTACCTCGGCGGCAGCGCAGCGATGTTCTACGACATGCAGCAGGGCGCCAACTACGACCTGTTGATCGTTGCGGCGGCCGCCCTGGTCCTGATCTTCATCATCATGATGGTGCTGACCCGCGCTGTGGTGGCCGCAACGGTGATCGTCGGCACGGTGGTGCTCAGCCTGGCCTCCGCGTTCGGCCTGTCGGTGACGCTCTGGCAGCACATCGTCGGCATCCCACTGCACTGGATGGTGCTGCCGATGTCCATCATCGTTCTGCTCGCCGTCGGCGCGGACTACAACCTGCTGCTGGTCTCACGGATCAAGGAGGAGATCCACGCCGGCCTGCACACCGGGCTCATCCGGGCCATGGTCGGCACCGGCGCCGTGGTCACCGCCGCGGGCCTGGTGTTCGCCTTCACCATGGCATCGATGGCCGTGAGCGCCCTGATCGTGATCGGCCAGGTCGGAACGACCATCGGGTTGGGCCTGCTCTTCGACACCCTGATCGTGCGGTCCCTGATGACACCGTCGATCGCCACCCTGCTCGGGCGCTGGTTCTGGTGGCCGCAGGTGGTGCGTCCACGCCCGGTTCCGTCACCGTGGCCGCAGCCGATCCGGCAAGAGCGCGAAGAGGCGCTGGTCTGACGGCGGTCCCTTGACCGTTGTGGCTGTCGGCGGCGAGGTGCGTGTCGCCCGCCCCACCGCATCGTTGACTGATTATCAGTCAGTATGAGACCGTAGGTCCCTGGACATGGGCCGTCAACCGCCGGTCGGCCCGCCTCGATGGAAGGGCAACGATGTTCACTTCGCGATCGGTAGTTCCCGTATGACACGGCGCGCCGTTCGCCGAGTCCAACTGCGGGGTGCACGGGTTCTTCTCACCGGCGCCTCCAGCGGCATCGGCCGCGCCCTCGCGCACCGGCTTGCCGCCGGGGGAGCCGAACTTGTGCTGGCCGCCCGCCGCGCCGAACTGCTTGAGTCGCTGAGTGATGAGCTTGCCGCAGCCCGCCACTCTCGCCCCCACTCGATCCCGACCGACCTCGGCATACCGGGCGCGGCCGCGCAGCTGGGGGCCGACGCGCTGCAGCATTTCGGGCACGAGATCGACATGGTGATCAACAACGCCGGCGCCAGCCTTATTGGTGCGCAGTCACTTATTGGCGACGACTCGACTGCGCGAACGGTGTACGAAGTCAACTTCTGGACGCCGCTGGCACTGAGCGCAGCGCTGATTCCCGCCATGATCGCGCGCGGTTCGGGAACCATTGTCAATGTCACGTCGACAATTCAGTCGGTGCCCCTGCCCTTGTTGGGCGGCTATTACGGATCATCGAAAGCGGCTCTGGCGCAGGCGACTCGGGCGCTGCGGCTGGAATTGGCCGAGTCGCCGATTCGGGTCATCGAAGTGGTTCCCGGGGCCACCGACACCGCGCTCCGCGACATCGACGAGCTGCCCTGGAAGAACTCTCCACCCAACACCTTGCCGCCGGTATCCCCGGAGTCGACCGCAACTGCGATCGTGCGCGGCCTCAGCATGGGCAGGCGTCGAATCGTATACCCGTCCTATTCGGTTGTCCCGCTGGAAATCCCAGCGGTCGGACGGCTCGTGGCGAGCGTCGGCGGACGTCGCGTAGACACCCAAGAGGCTATCGGCAGCAGCGGCGCCCGATGACGACCGACCGGCGACAACAGCTGATTCACACGGCACGGACGCTGTTCGCGCAGCGTCCCTACGACCAGGTCACCACGACAGAGATCGCCAAGAAAGCCGGCGTCGCCTACGGTCTGATCGCGCACCACTTCGAGAACAAGCGCGGCCTGTACCTGGCAGCCATGAACGACATCGCTGCCGAGATAGCAGCGGTGCAACAGGCGCCGCCTCCTGAGGGCCTCTCCCTGGCCGATCAGCTGCGTCACGCGCTGCGCAATCACATCTCCTACATCGACAGCTACGCCGACAGCTTCGTCGCGCTGGTTCGCGGCCAACTCGGATCCGACTCCGATCAACAGGACACCGTGGACCAGCTGCGCTGGCTGGGTGCTCAGCGGATCCTGGCTGCAATCGGGATCGGCGAAACGATTCCGCCGGTCTTACGCACGGCCATGCACGGATTCGTCGGCTACCTCGATGAGATGATGATCGACCGCATCAACCACGACGACGTCGACCGCGAAGCGCTGGTCGAACTCGCGGCCGCAACACTTGTGACGACCCTGCAGGCCGTCCGTACTCTCGACCCATCCATCGAACTGGACCCATCAATAGTCAAAGAGCTCGCTAGCTTTCGCTTACTCAATGACGCACCCTAGTTGGCGTGCAGGGCCTCGTTGAGCGCGATGCCCTGCCCGTCGCGGGCGACGACCTCGACCGCCCCGGTTGTCGAATTGCGCCGGAACAACAGGTTGTTGCCGCCGGCCAGATCGCGGGCCTTGACCGTGTTGCCGTCGGGCATGACGACCTTGGTGCCGGCCGTCACGTAGAGGCCGGCCTCGACCACGCAGTCGTCGCCCAGCGGGATGCCCAGCCCGGAGTTGGCCCCGAGCAGGCAGCGTTTGCCGATCGAGATCACCTGGGTGCCACCGCCGGACAGTGTGCCCATGATGGAGGCGCCGCCGCCGACGTCGGAGCCGTCGCCCACCACCACGCCGGCCGAGATGCGGCCCTCCACCATCGAGGTGCCCAGTGTGCCGGCGTTGAAGTTGACGAACCCCTCGTGCATCACCGTGGTACCTGAGGCCAGGTGCGCGCCCAGGCGAACCCGGTCGGCGTCGGCGATGCGCACGCCCGAGGGCAGCACGTAGTCGACCATCCGCGGGAACTTGTCGATCCCGTATACGGTCACCTGGCCACGGCGGCGCAGCCGAGCGCGCACCGACTCGAAGCCCTCGACAGCGCACGGTCCGTGATTGGTCCACACCACGTTGGTCAGCACCCCGAACAGGCCGCCCGCGTTAAGACCGTGCGGGGCCACCAGCCGGTGCGAGAGCAGATGCAGCCGCAGGTAGGCGTCGTAGGCGTCGGCTGCCGGGTCGTCCAGCGAACCGATCACGGTGCGCACCGCCACCGTCTCGGTGCCGCGGTCCTCGTCGCGGCCGATCAGTCCAGCCAGGTCGGCGGGCACATCGGCGGCGGAAAGGCGGGTGGTCCCGGATTGACCGGTGCTGCACAGTTCCGGGGTCGGGAACCAGGTGTCGAGAACCGATCCGTCGGCGGCCAGTGTCGCCACTCCAATGCCCGAAGCTGCAGTCATGGGCGCTAACGCTACTAGGCTGAGCGGGTGCTGGATCTGCGCGGGGACCCGATCGAACTGACCGCGGCGCTGGTCGACATCCCCAGTGAATCGCGGCACGAAGCGCGGATCGCCGACGAGGTGGAAGCCGCGCTGCGGGCCCAGTTGCCTCCCGCTTTGGGCTTCGAGATCGTCCGCGACGGCGACGCCGTGCTGGCCCGCACCCGGTTGGGTCGACCGACCCGGGTGCTGTTGGCCGGGCACCTCGACACCGTGCCGGCGGCCGGCAATGTGCCGAGCCGGCGGGTTGGTGACGTGCTGCACGGCTGCGGCACCGTCGATATGAAATCCGGGGACGCCGTGTTCCTGCATCTGGCCGCCACCGTCACCGAGCCCGCCCATGACCTCACCCTGGTCTTCTACGACTGCGAGGAGATCGACGCGGCGGCCAACGGCCTGGGCCGGATCGAACGCAACCTGCCGGACTGGCTGGCGGCCGACCTCGCCGTCCTCGGCGAGCCGACCGGCGGCTACATCGAGGCGGGCTGCCAGGGCACCCTGCGTGTCGTCATCAGCGCCACCGGCACTCGGGCGCACTCGGCGCGATCCTGGCTGGGGGACAACGCCATTCACAAACTGGGGGCGGTGCTGGATCGGCTGGCCGCCTACCGGCCGCGCGACGTCGACATCGACGGCTGCGTCTACCGGGAGGGTCTCTCGGCGGTCCGCATCGACGGCGGGGTGGCCGGCAACGTCATTCCCGACGCCGCGAGCGTCACGGTGAACTTCCGGTTCGCTCCGGACCGCAGCCTCACCGGGGCGCTGGCCCATGTGCATGAGGTGTTCGACGGGCTCGACGTGACGATCGAGCAGACCGACGGCGCCGCCGGGGCACTGCCGGGACTCACCGCACCCGCCGCGGCGGGCCTGGTGGCGGCCGCCGACGGCCGGGTGCGGGCCAAGTACGGCTGGACCGACGTGTCCCGCTTCGCCGCCCGCGGCATTCCGGCGGTCAACTACGGCCCGGGTGATCCCAACCTCGCCCACACCGTCGACGAGCGGGTGCCGGTTGAGCAGATCACCGCCGTCGCAGAGCTGCTGCGCGGCTTCCTCAGCGCCTGACCCGCTCCAGCGCGTCCCGGCCGAACGCGCAGTCCACCTCGCCGCACAGCCGCGCCAGCGAATCGACGGCCCGGGCATCGCCGAGCCGGGCCGCGGTGTCCCAGGCCTGCAGCGCCACCGCCGATTGGCCGGTGCGCTCGGCCATCGCGGCGGCGTTACGTGCGGCAGCCACAGCGCCGTGCTGGTCACGCACGCTCGCCAGCTGCCAGGCCCGGGCCATGCCCAGCTCCGGGGCGAACAGCGCGGATTTGGTTCCGTGCCGGGAGTCGGCCCGGCTCAACGCCTTTGCCGCACCGGCGATGTCAGCTTGGCGGGCCAGCGCGGTGGCCAGCAACGTCAGCGACAGCGGGCCCCAGGAGTAACCGGTGCGCTCCAGGGTGGCCGAGGCCGGCCGCAGCAGCTGCGCCGCGCCGCCGAAGTCGTCCCCGGCCAACAACACGTGGGCCACCAGTACCTCGCCGATCGCTCGGCCGGGTTGGGTAAGTTCGGCGAAATCGGTGAACTGCCAAGCGAGTTCGCGGGCCTCGGCGAGCCGGCCGGTCATCAGCATCACGGTGATCTCGGCCAGCCCGATGGTGAAGCGCAGCAGTCCGGGATGCTCGGCGTCCAGGGCGCGGCGCGCCGGCGGCCCGACGTCGTCGAACCGGCCGGCCCGCGCCGCACACAGGGCCGCGGCGCTGCCCGCCCAGGCCACCGCCATGTCGTCGGCGGCCGGGTCGCCCAGCACGGCAGCAGCGGCCTCGGAGGCCCGGCCGATGTTGCCGGCGTTCATCGCAAAGGTGGCGCCCAGTGCGTCCAGGGTGATCCGCGGAGCCGCGCTCGCGACCCGGCCGCGGGTGGTGGCAAGGAACGCGGTGGCGCGTTCGGGCTCGCCCAACATGAAGAACTGGTTGGCGGCGCGCGGTAGCGCCCAGGCCATCAGCTCCGCCTCGGTGAGCGCGGCCGGATCCACCTGCGACAGCACGGCGTCGGCGTCGCGCCCGCGGCCCTGCCAACCCAGTGCATGGGCCAGGGCCAACCGGGCGGGCAGCCCACCGTCACGGTCCAGGGCGCTGCGCGCCAGTCGCTCGCCCAGGTTCACGTCCCCCAGCCGCAGGGCCTGCGCGGCGGCGGCCACCACCTGCTCCACCGGCTGCGGCGCATCGCTTTCGGTGGCCAGTGCCGCCAGCCGCAGTTGCTCGCCGATGTGCTCGGCCGGACCGGCTACCCCGACCAGGTCGGTGCGCAGCCGGCGCGCACCGGCGGGACCCAGGGCCGCAAGCGCCCGTTCGGCGAACAGCGGGTGAGCGGTGTAGACCACCGGGTCGGGTCCGTCACCGCCCCGGTGGCGGGTCTCCGCCGCACCGAACTCCTCGGCCAGATGCACCGCGTCGTCGCCGGCCAGCGCACTCAGGACGGACGGCGACAGCGGTTCGAGGACGGCCAGGTAGTCCAGCGCCGCGCGCGCGGCCGGCGGCAGTTCGGCCAGGAAGGCGTCGACGTCGGGGGCGGCACCGTTGGGCTCCGCGGCGATGTCGATGCGGGTCAGCAAATCATCGCCCCACAGGGCGGCCACCGGGGCCGGAGCCTGAGCGTCGGCCCGGCCGGTGACGATCATCCGGGCCTCGCCGGCCAGGGCCAGCTGGTAGATCAGTGTCGCGGACAGGATGTCCAGGTGATGCGCGTCGTCGACGATCAACAGCAGCTCGGATTCGCCCCCGGTCATCGAGGCCCGTGCCGACCGCAGCAACGCGGCGGGCTTGCCGATCTCGGCGATCCGGACCAGGTGGCCCACGGCGCCGAATGGCACGGTCGCCTCCGCGGGGGTGCCGATCACCCAGCGCAGAAGGGTGTCCGGATGGCGGCGGGCGTGGTCTTCGGCGGCCAGCCGGGCCAACGTGGATTTGCCGCAGCCGTCGGGACCGAGCACCACCGCTCCGGCCCGGGCCCCGTCCGCCCCGGCGTCGAGTGTCTCGATCAGCCGGTGCAGCGCCGCCGAATGCTCGGGGACGTTCCACCGGATCGGCACCGCGCAGATTTTACGGTCTGCGCCCTTGTCCGGTTAGCCTTTCGACTGTGCCGACGAATCCCTGGGCGGTCTGTGTGTACTGCGCGTCCGGTCCCACCGATCCCGAACTGCTGGAGCTGGCCGCCAAGGTCGGCGCCGCGATCGCCGAGCGGGGCTGGACCCTGGTGTGGGGCGGCGGCAATGTCTCGGCGATGGGTGCGCTGGCGTCGGCGGCCCGCGAGCGCGGCGGCCGGACCGTCGGGGTCATCCCCAAGGCGCTGCTGCACCGCGAAGTGGCCGACGTCGACGCCGACGAGCTGATCGTCACCGATACCATGCGCGAACGTAAGCAGGTCATGGATGAGCGCGCCGATGCCTTCTTGACCCTGCCCGGCGGGATCGGCACGCTGGAGGAGCTGTTCGAGACGTGGACCGGTGCGTACCTGGGCCTGCATGACAAGCCGGTGGTGCTGCTGGACCCGGACGGGCACTACGACGGGCTGTGGAACTGGCTGTCCGGACTGTTGGACACCGGCTTCGTGGCGCAGCGGGCGATGGACCGGCTGCAGGTCTTCGGCAAGATCGAGGAGGCGCTGGCCGCCTGCGCATCCGGTACCGCCGGTATCGATTAGGCTCTGCTGTCGTGTCTGATCACAACTCCGGTGCCGTAACCCGGGTGCGGCTGTCCGACATCGCGACCCGGTTGCCCGGGCTGCTGGCCGACGCACCGTCGATCCTGAGCGGCGTGCGGACCGGCATGCTGGCCCGCCCGACATCCACGGCCTCGATCGGCAAGGTCTTCCAGGAACGTGCCGCGAAGTTCGGCGACCGGACCTTCATCCGCTTCGACGACCAACGGCTGACCTACCGCGAGGCCAACGCGACGGTCAACCGCTACGCCGCAGTGCTGGCCGACCGCGGTGTCGGCCACGGCGACGTCGTCGGAATCATGCTGCGCAACTCGCCGAATGCGGTGCTGATGATGCTGGCCGTCGCCAAAAGCGGCGCGGTCGCCGGGATGCTCAACTACCACCAGCGCGGCGATGTGCTCGCCCACAGCCTCGGGCTGCTGGGCGCCAAGCTGCTGGTCTCGGAGTCGGATCTGGTGGCCGCGGTGCACGAAAGCGGCGCACCCAACGAGCCGGTGACCATCGGCGAAGTGGAGCGCCTGGCCGCCACCGCACCCGCCGACAACCCGGAGTCGGTGTCGGCGGTGCTGGCCCGCGACACCGCGTTCTACATCTTCACCTCCGGCACCACCGGCTATCCCAAGGCCAGCGTGATGACCCACTACCGCTGGCTGCGGGCATTGGCGGCCTTCGGCGGGCTGGGGCTGCGCCTGCGCGGCAGCGACACCCTGTACTGCTGCCTGCCGCTGTATCACAACAACGCGCTGACGGTCGCGGTGTCCTCGGTGCTCAACGCCGGTGCGACGCTGGCGCTGGGCACCTCGTTCTCGGCGTCGCGGTTCTGGGATGAGGTGATCCGCTACGACGCGACGGCCTTCGTCTACATCGGCGAGGTCTGTCGCTATCTGCTCAACCAGCCGCCCAAACCCACCGACCGGGCCCACAAGGTGCGGGTGGCCTGCGGCAACGGTCTGCGGCCCGAGATCTGGGACGAGTTCACCCAACGATTCGGCATCAAGCGGATCTGCGAGTTCTACGCCGCCAGCGAGGGCAACACCGCCTTCCTCAACGTGTTCAACGTGCCGCGCAGCGTCGGCGTCTATCCGATGCCGCTGGCCTACGTGGAGTACGACCCCGACACCGGCGGTCCGCTGCGCGACGAGTCCGGCTGGGTGCGGCGGGTGCCGGCCGGTGAGCCCGGACTGCTGCTGTCCCCGGTGAACAAGCTGTCGCCGTTCGACGGCTACACCGACCCGGAGGCCACCGAGAAGAAGCTGGTGCGCAACGCCTTCAAGGACGGCGACTGCTGGTTCAACACCGGTGACCTGATGCGCCCCCAAGGCATGGGGCACGCCGCCTTCGCCGACCGGCTGGGCGACACCTTCCGGTGGAAGGGCGAGAACGTCGCCACCACCCAGGTCGAGGCCGCGCTGGACGCCGACGACTCGGTCGAGGAGTGCGCCGTCTACGGCGTGGAGGTGCCCGACACCGGCGGCCGGGCCGGGATGGCCGCGGTCAAGCTGCACGACGGCGCGACGTTCGACGGACAGGGCCTGGCCGCCATCGTCTGCGACCGGCTGCCCGCCTACGCGGTGCCGCTGTTCGTCCGGTTGGTGGAGTCGATGGCGCACACCACGACGTTCAAGAGCCGCAAGGTGGAGCTGCGTGAGCAGGGCTACGGCGCCGACGGCGTGATCGACGACCCGTTGTATGTGTTCGCCGGCCGCGGCGAGGGCTACGTGCCCTACTACGCCGGCTACCCCGGCGAAGTGGCCGCCGGCAAGCGGCCGCGCGGCTGAGCGAGCCTGAGTCCATGTCTCGGCAACATCGATACGACAACCTCGCGGTCAGATGGATCGGCAACGCCGGGACCGGGACCAGTTCCTACCGGGCTTACGGACGTGACCACGACATCACCGGCCGTGGGCTGCCGCTGATCCCGGGGTCAGCCGATCCGGTTTTCCGGGGTGATCCTGCGCGATGGAACCCCGAACAGCTTCAGATCATCGCGCTGTCTCAGTGCCACATGCTGTGGTATCTGCATTTCGCCGCCGAATCTGGGGTGATCGTCACTGCCTACGAAGACAAGCCAGCAGGCGTCATGGCCATCGATGCCGACGGCGGGGGCCACTTCGAGAAGGTCACCCTGCGGCCGCGCGTCACCATCACGTCAGGCAGCGACGCCCGGCTCGCAGCGCAGTTGCACGCCAAGGTCCCGGCGGTGTGCTTCATCGCCCGCTCCGTCAACTTTCCGGTTGAGCATGAGCCGGAGATCGTGGTCGGCTGACGGCCGGCATGCAAGCGGTCGCGGGGCTGACGCAGCGGGTTAACGGCGTAGTTTCGGGGGCATGGCAGACCTGAGCAGGGAGCCGACGCCGGATCCGGCCGAGGACAATGCGTTCTTCCCGTCCCCGTATTCGCTGAGCCAGTACACCGCCCCGCGAACCGACTTCGATTCGGTGCGGCATCGGGGTGCCTACACCGGCCGGTGGAAGGTGCTGATGATCGCCACCGAGGAGCGCTACGTCCTTCTGGAGAACGGACGCATGTTCTCCACCGGCAATCATCCGGTCGAGATGCTGTTGCCCGCCTATCACCTGATGGAGACCGGCTTCGAGATCGACGTGGCGACGATCTCGGGCTACCCGGCCAAGTTGGAGTTGTGGGCGATGCCGTCGCAGGACGAAGCGGTGCTGGCGGCCTACGAGGCGCTCAAACCGAAACTCAAGCAGCCCAAGAAACTCTCCGAGGTGATCGCAGGCGAGCTCGGCCCGGACTCGAATTACCTCGCCGTGTTCATCCCAGGCGGCCACGGTGCCGTCGTCGGACTGCCCACCAGCACTGCTGTCGAGCAGACACTGGACTGGGCGCTGGATAACAACAAGTTCATCATCACGTTGTGCCACGGCCCCGCGGCGCTGCTCGCGGCGTCGGTGAGCAAGCCCGAGTCGCCCTTCGCCGGATATTCGGTGTGCGTCTTCCCCGACGCGCTCGACGAAGGCCCCAACCTCGATATCGGTTACCTGCCCGGCCGGCTGCGCTGGCTGGTTGCGGATCTGCTGAGCCGGCAGGGCCTGACCGTCGTCAACGACGCCATGACCGGTCAGACCCACCAGGACCGCAAGCTGCTCACCGGTGACAGCCCACTGGCGTCCAACGAACTGGGCCACCTGGCCGCCGACGCGCTACTGGAAGCAGCCCGGGAGACGGCCTGACCCATGACGTGCGTGTCGGCTATAGTGAAAGGCAAGCTGATGCCACCGCGGTGCGTGTCGGAAGTGAACCCCAGGAGTTCCTGCCGGAGGACAGGGCCTGGGGTTTCGCGCTTCCTGGCTAAGTGATGTTGATGATCGTGACTTTGGATTCGATCAAACTGTGGTGGTACCCGTCGCCGCACCGCAGCTGGGTAATTGCTCCGCAGCAGGCGTCGGCGATCCAGAGCATCGGTTCGGTGCGGCCTCCGACGTGGTCGATTCGCAAACTGCTGGCGATTATCCGTTTTTGCCGCAGATGATCCAATGTGCGGCGGTCGCGCCGATCGTCCTTCAGTCCACGTGATTCGAAGACGGCGGCGCCGACCCCCATCGCGACCAGCTCGGGAATCATGCGCTCCACGCATAGTCGTCGTTGCCGCTCCGGGCGGGCGATCGTGGCATTGGACCGTACGACGACGAGGTGCTCAACGCGAAGGCTGGCGATCGTCCTGGCAATCAACTCCTGACGGCGGCGGCCTTCGTCTCGCCAGTGCAGCTTGCCGCCTTTGGACAGCAGTAGCTCGCCTATCGCTTCCCGGGTCGCAGAGACATGGTGTGGCTCACAGATGGCCGCGCTGAGGATGTAAGTTCCGGGGTCCGCGACCTGATTGGAGCCGGATTCATCCAGCCAGGCGGTGAAGGCGGTCATGGTGGACGGCCTTGATCACCACGATGTGTCGACTCAGAGAACGCCGTCATACCACCGACCGTCTCATTGGGTACCGACACAGCGGGCGCGGCCGACCAGGCACCATAGAACCGTGCAGTCCCTCTTCTGCGGCCGTCCGGTGGCGGCTGATCGCGCGCTGATCATGGCGATCGTCAACCGCACCCCGGACTCCTTCTACGACGCCGGCGCGACCTTCAGCGACGAGGCGGCCAAGTCCGCGGTGCACGCCGCGGTGGCCGACGGCGCCGACGTCATCGACGTGGGTGGGGTCAAGGCCGGACCGGGGGAGACGGTCGACGCCGACACCGAAACCGCCCGGGTGGTCCCGTTCATCGAATGGCTGCGCGGCACCTACCCGGACCAGCTGATCAGCGTCGACACCTGGCGCTCCGAGGTGGCCAAACGGGCCTGTGCGGCCGGTGCCGACCTGATCAACGACACCTGGGCCGGTGTCGACGCCGACCTGCCGGCGGTGGCCGCGGAGTTCGGCGCCGGCCTGGTCTGCTCGCACACCGGGGGCGCCCAGCCGCGCACTCGACCGTTCCGGGTCAGCTACGGCACCAGCGTCGACGGGGTGGTCGACGCGGTGATCGGTGAGGTCACCGCGGCCGCGCAACGGGCGGTGTCGGCGGGGGTCGCGCCGGATCGTGTGCTGATCGATCCCACCCATGATTTCGGCAAGAACACCTTCCACGGGTTAGCGTTGTTGCGACACACGGAGAAGTTGGTCGGTACCGGATGGCCGGTGCTGATGGCGCTCTCCAACAAAGACTTCATCGGGGAGACTCTTGGAGTGGGTCTGACCGAACGGCTAGAGGGAACATTGGCGGCCACCGCGCTGGCGGCGGCCGCCGGTGCCCGGATGTTTCGGGTACACGAGGTCGGGCCCACCCGGCGCGTCCTGGAGATGGTGGCAGCCATCCAGGGCGATCGGGCCCCGACCAGCACGGTAAGGGGACTTGCATGACCGACCTGGTCGCGGGACTGGGTGACACCCGGCTGGCCGGGCGCACCTGGAGCCGTCCGGACTGGACGGTCGCCGAGCTGGTGGCCGCCAAGGCCGGCCGCACCATCTCGGTGGTGCTGCCCGCCCTCGACGAGGCCGAGACCATCGGGACGGTCATCGACAGCATCACCGGCCTGGCGGACGGTCTGGTCGACGAGCTGATCGTGCTGGACTCCGGCTCCACCGACGACACCGAGATCCGCTCGATCGCCGCCGGCGCCCGGGTGGTCAGCCGCGAGCAGGCCGTCCCCGAGGTCGCGCCACAGCCGGGCAAGGGCGAGGCCCTGTGGCGGTCCCTGGCCGCGACCACCGGCGACATCGTGGTCTTCATCGACTCCGATCTGATCGACCCCGACCCGATGTTCGTCCCCAACCTGGTCGGCCCGCTGCTCACCTGCGACGGAATTCACCTGGTCAAGGGCTTCTATCGGCGGCCGCTGAAGGTCAACGGCACCGAGGACGCCACCGGCGGGGGCCGCGTCACCGAGCTGGTCGCCCGGCCACTGCTGACCGCCCTGCGCCCCGATCTGGGTGCGGTGCTCCAACCGCTGGGCGGTGAATACGCGGGCAGCCGCGAACTGTTGGCGTCGGTGCCGTTCGCCCCGGGCTACGGGGTGGAGATCGGGCTGCTGATCGACACCTACGACCGGCTGGGCCTCGAAGCGATCGCCCAGGTCAACCTGGGTGTGCGGGCGCACCGTAACCGGCCGCTGTCCGAGTTGGCGCTGATGAGCCGTCAGGTCGTGGCGACCCTGCTGTCGCGGTGCGGCGTTCCCGACTCCGGGGTCGGCCTGACCCAGTTCGTGGCCGGCGGCCCGGACGGGATGGACTACCTGCCGCGCACCACGCCGCTGTCGCTCGTCGACCGGCCGCCGATGAACACGCTGCGCTGACGCCACGGCACGGCCCGATGAGGCACTATCGATGCCGTGACACTGGTGTTGCTCTACCTCGTCGTCCTCGCCCTCACCGCACTGCTGCTGTTCGGGCTGGCCAGCGTGCTGTTCGGCCGTGGCGAACAGCTGCCTCCACTGCCGCGGGCCACCACCGCGACCATGCTGCCGGCCTCCGGGGTCACCGGAGCCGATGTCGACGCGGTCAAGTTCTCGCAGGTCCTGCGCGGCTATAACACCGGCGAGGTCGACTGGGTGCTGGACCGGCTGGGTGCCGAGCTCGATCAGCTCCGCGGGGAACTGGCGGCCGTGCAGGCCGCCCAGGCCAACCCGGTGGGGCGGGGTTGACCAGCGTGGGCGACGACGGCCTGGTCCGGTGCGGCTGGGTCGACAACGTTCCGGAGCTTTACCGTGACTACCACGACCAGGAGTGGGGTCGTCCGCTGCGAGACTCGACGGCTCTGTTCGAGCGGATCAGTCTGGAGGCCTTCCAGAGCGGGCTGTCCTGGCTGGTGATTCTGCGTAAGCGGGAGAATTTCCGGCGTGCGTTCGCCGACTTCGAGGTCGAGACCGTGGCGCGGTTCACCGACGGCGACGTCGCCCGACTGCTCGACGACGCCGGCATCGTGCGTAACCGGGCCAAGATCGAGGCGACGATCGCCAACGCCCGGGCCACCCTTGCCCTGGAATCCACCGATTTGGCCGAGCTGCTGTGGTCTTTCGCCCCGCCGTCGCGGCCCCGTCCGATGGACCTGTCGCAAATTCCGGCGGTCACTCCGGAATCGACCGCGATGGCTCGCGAATTGAAGCGCCGCGGCTTCCGATTTGTCGGTCCTACCACGGCATATGCGTTGATGCAGGCCACCGGAATGGTCGACGACCATGTGCAGGCCTGTTGGGTCCCGCGGGTCACTGATTGATCCTTTAAAATGCAGTACGGAATCGGGTCTTGTGCGCTCAGCGCCACCGATAGGGAAGAATGGCTAGAGATTTGCAGATCAAGGGCACGGTCCGCGGGCCGGCACCTGGAGGGAGCACTCGATGGCGGCGATGAAGCCCCGGACCGGCGACGGTCCACTGGAAGCAACCAAAGAGGGGCGCGGCATCGTTATGCGGGTACCACTTGAGGGCGGCGGACGGCTGGTCGTGGAGTTGACCCCCGACGAGGCCGCCGCACTCGGCGACGAGCTCAAGGCCGTCACCAGCTGAGGCGTCACCCGAATCAGCCACCGGCTCGTCGATAGACGGCCAGAGTCTGCTTGGCCACCCGCATAACTCGCACGGTAGCCGGCGCGCCAGTGTCACAGAACGGTCAGAATCGCCGGGTCGCCTGGCAGGGCCCGGGTGTGGCCGATAGGTTTGGGGCCATGAGGGAAATGCCGCACGTGCTGGGCATCGTCCTGGCCGGCGGCGAGGGCAAGCGACTGCACCCGCTCACCGCGGACCGGGCCAAGCCGGCGGTCCCCTTCGGCGGCGCCTACCGGTTGATCGACTTCGTCCTGTCGAATCTGGTCAACGCGCGCTACTTGCGGATTTGTGTTCTGACGCAGTACAAGTCGCATTCCTTGGACCGGCACATCTCGCAGAACTGGCGGCTGAGCGGGTTGGCGGGGGAGTACATCACCCCGGTGCCGGCGCAGCAGCGGCTCGGGCCGCGTTGGTACACCGGCTCGGCCGATGCCATCTACCAGTCACTGAACCTGATCTACGACGAAGATCCGGACTACATAGTGGTTTTCGGCGCCGACCACGTGTACCGGATGGACCCCGAACAGATGGTGCGGTTCCACATCGCCAGCGGAGCCGGCGCGACGGTCGCCGGCGTGCGGGTGCCGCGCTCGGAGGCGTCGTCATTCGGCTGCATCGACGCCGACGATTCTGGACGCATCCGGGGGTTCATGGAGAAGCCGGCCAATCCGCCGGGAACCCCGGATGACCCCGACAGCACCTATGTGTCGATGGGCAACTACATCTTCACCACCAAGGTGCTGATCGACGCGATCCGCGCCGACGCCGACGACGACCACTCCGACCACGACATGGGCGGCGACATCATGCCGCGCCTGGTGGCCGACGGGATGGCCGCGGTCTATGACTTCTCCGACAACGAGGTACCCGGCGCCACCGAGCGTGACCACGGCTATTGGCGCGACGTCGGGACCCTCGACGCCTTCTACGACGCGCACATGGATCTGGTGTCGGCGCACCCGGTGTTCAACCTGTACAACACCCGCTGGCCGATCCACGGCGCGACCGAGAACCTGGCACCGGCGAAGTTCGTCAACGGCGGCTCCGCGCAGGAGTCGGTGGTGGGCGCCGGCAGCGTCATCTCGGCCGGTTCGGTGCGGGATTCGGTGCTGTCGTCGAACGTCCTGATCGGCGACGGCGCCATCGTCGAGGGCAGCGTCCTCATGCCCGGCGTCCGGGTGGGACGCGGCGCGGTGGTGCGCCACGCGATCCTGGACAAGAACGTCGTGGTCGGTCCTGGCGAGATGATCGGCGTCGACCTGACGAAAGATCGGGAGCGGTTCGCGATCAGCGCCGGTGGTGTGGTGGCCGTCGGCAAGGGCGTGTGGATCTAGCGGCGAGCGCAGGCCCGGCTCACCAGATTCCGGGCACCAGGCGGTAGCGGATCCGCTGGGTGTAGTCGCGGTATCCGGCCAGCTGCTGGGTCAGCAGGCGCTCCTCGTCGAGGATGCGCACCACCAGGATGGGCACGCTGACGATTGCGCCCGCCAGCCCCCAGTAGGAACCGAGCGCCGGTGCGAGTCCCACCATGGTGACCAGCAGGGAGAGGTACATCGGGTGCCGGACCAGGCCGTACAGGCCGGTCGATATCACCGGCTGCTCGTCTTCGACGGTAATGTTGGCCGCGGCGTAGTGGTTCTGCACGACGGCCAGGATGCCCAGGCTCAGTCCGAGGGTCACCACGACCTCGCCGAGCACCGATATGGCCGCGGTCGGCGCCGACCAGCCGAACCGGTGATCCAGTGCACTGATCACGAACACCGAGGTGAATACCGTGATCAGCGCTGTGCTGGCCAGCTTTTGGGTGAACCGGGTTTCGGCCTTCGGTCCGCCGCGCAAACGCCGTTGCAGCACAGCCGGATCGGTCAGGCCCCAATAGACGCAGCAAGCGACGCTGATGATGCCGTAGATCGCCAGGAACACCCAGGCCTGCCAGTAGTCGAAAGTGCCTGCCGGCCAGAACAACAGCAGGCCGTAGACGGCCGCCGCTGCCAGCCCGTAAGCCACGCCCTGACCGATTGCCTTCACGTTCACGCGCGTCTCCTTCCGATCACCACACGTAGGGCAGCAGCCGGTATCGCACCCGTGTGGTGTAGTCGCGGTATCCGGCCAGCTCCTGGCTCAGCAGCTCTTCCTCGTCGCGGATCCGCAGCACCAGCACGATCAGCCCCGGCACCAGGAAGACCAGCCCCCAGTAGGAGCCGAGTGCGAGCGGGACGCCGATCATCATGATGACGTTGCCGGTGTACATCGGGTGGCGCACCACGCCGTAGAGTCCCGTCGACACCAGCGTTTGGCCCGCCTCAACCGTGACATTGGCTGCGGCATAACCGTTCTGGATCACCACCGCCATGGCGAGCAGCAGCCCGGCCGCTACCAGGGCGTCGCCCAGCAGGCACACCGGCGTCGGCACCGTCGACCAGCCGAGTCGATGATCGAGGGCGCTGAAGGCGAACATGGCCGGAAAACAGACGAAGATGACGGCGATGATGATCCGCTGCGCCGGCCGCGTCTCGGCCGCGGGTCCGACGCGCATCCGGCGCTCCAGCGCGGCCGGATTGGTGCGGATCAGGTACATGCTGGGAATCCAGGTGGACACGGCGAATGCCGCGAGGAACACCCAGGCCTGCCAGTAGTGCAGCGTTCCGGCCGGCACGAACAGCAACAGCCCGAAGGCGATCAGGCCCAAGGCCGCCGAAAGAAATCCCTTGCCAATGGTTTTCATGGATTCCTCCTCACAATGTCAGATCTCTGCGGCGGAACGCCCTAAGACCCAGCCCGATCAGCGCGGCGTCGATCGCCGACAGCGCCACCAGCGGAAGCGCATTGAAGCCGGCGTCGGAGCCCACCAACGGGATGTGGGTGAACGGCTCGAGGTCGAGAACCCACTGCGGCAGCCCGGACAACGTGCCGAGCAGGTACAGCGCGATGAAGCCGATCAGCACCCCCCAGGCGGCGGGGGCGTACTTCGGTGCGAGCCCGAACAACGCGACCGTGACCGCCGGTGGCAGCCACATCGCCGGCAGCTGCACTGCGGCACTGCCGAGCACCTGGCCCAAGTGCCCGCCGATGTCGCCGGCCGACTGCCCGTAGACGATCCCGGCCACCACGCCGCCGGCCAGTATCGCCATAGCCGAGCCGCCCAGTGCGATCACCAGATGGCTTGTCAGCCAACGTGTTCTGCTGACCGATCCGGCGAGCAGCGTTTCGGCCCGCCCGGTGGTCTCCTCCTGGTGCAGCCGCAGCACCAGTGAGACGGCGAAGGCCGCGGCCACCATGCCCAACATCGAGAAGGCTACCGCGATGAAGGCCTGCTCGAGCACCTGGCTGCCACCCAGCCGGGTCACCATGTCACGCGCGCTGTCGCTGCCTACCTCGTCGGCGATCCCGTGCACCACGCTGCCGATCATCAGGCCGTAGAGCACCAGGCCGGTGGTCCACAGCGCCAGGGCGCCGCGGTCGAGCCGCCACGCCAGCCCGAAGGCCCCGGCCAGCGTCGGCGCCGCCCGGCGCGGTCCCGGACGGTCGGCGAGCAACCCTGCGCCGACATCGCGGCGGGATGCGAACCGGTAGGCCAGCCAGGTGAGCGCGGCCGCGGTCACCAGGTGCAGGATCAGCACCCACCACCGGTCGCCGGCGTACGGGCGGACCTGCAGCGACCAGCCCAGCGGTGAGAGCCACGACAGCGCACCGGATCCGGCGTCGCCGACCGCGCGAATGGTGAAGGCGGCCCCCAGCACGGCGAAGGCGGCGCCGCGGGCGACACGTGCGCTCGCCGACAGCTGTGCGGCGACGGCGGCCACGGCGCCGAACACCAGCCCGGAGCCGGCCAGCGCTGCACCGAACGCGAACGATCCGGCCGCCGGTACGCCGGTGGTGAGCAGGCCGAGCGTGCCGATCACCCCGGTCGCCACCGCCGCCGCTGCGGCCAGCAGCAGCGCGCCGGTCAGCCCGGCGTAGCGACCGATCGCGGTCGAGGAGATCAGTTCGGTGCGGCCGGTCTCCTCGTCGCCGCGGGTGTGCCGGATGACGGTCAGGATCACCGCGACCGCGATCAGCAGATGGAAGATTCCGGCCTTCCAGATGCCGACCGCCCCGAGGGTGTCGTTGTAGACCTGCCCGTACACGGCGCGTTGGGCCGGGCTGGCCATGATCGTGGCCGCCAGGTCGGCGCGGTCGGCGGCGGTGGGGTAGATCGCCTTGATGCTGGCGATGTAGACGCTGGCCAGCGGCAGCGACAGCAGTAACACCCACAGCGGCAACACGATCCGGTCGCGCCGCAGATACATGCGCAGCATCGCGCCGGTGCCCACCAGCTCCGGCCGGTGCTGTGGTGACCGGTGCGGGCGTTCGAGCGCGACGGCGGTCACGCCTGCACCGTGTCGTAGTGGCGCATGAACAGTTCTTCCAGCGTGGGTGGTTGGCTGGTGAGGCTGCGTACGCCCGCGACGCTGAGCGCCCGGATGAGCTCGCCGAGGCTGGCACTGTCGACCTGCGCGTGCAGCACGGTTCCGCTGTAGTGCACGTTGCCGACGCCTGGGATGCGGGTGAGATCGCCTGGGTCGCTGAGCAGGTCGGCCTCGATCGAGGTGCGTCTCAGGTGGCGCAGCGAGTCCAGCGAGCCGCTTTCGATGACGCGGCCGGCCCGGATGATCGTCACGCGGCGGCACAGGCGCTCGGTCTCAGCCAGGATGTGGCTGGAGAGCAGCACGGTGACGCCGCGCTGGCTCGCCTCGGCGACGCACTGCTGGAAGATGTTCTCCATCAGCGGATCCAGCCCGCTGCTGGGCTCGTCGAGCAGTAGTAGCCGGGCGGGTGAGGAGAAGGCGGAGATCAGGGAGACCTTCTGACGGTTGCCCTTCGAGTAGGTGCGGGCCTTCTTGCTGGGGTCCAGGTCGAAGCGCTCCACCAGTTCCTGGCGGCGCCTCTCGTCGATGCCGCCCCGCATCCGGGCCAGTAGATCGATGGTCTCGCCACCGGTCAGTGACGGCCACAGCGTGACATCGCCTGGTACGTAGGCGATCTCGCGATGAATGTCGACGGCGTCGGTCCACGGGTCTCCGCCGAGCAGGCGGACCGTCCCGCTGTCTGCCCGCACCAGGCCCAGCAGAATGCGGATCGTGGTGGACTTACCGGCGCCGTTGGGGCCGAGGAACCCGTGCACCTCACCGGCGTGCACGGTCAGGTCCAGCCCGTCGAGCGCCTTGACCGCGCCGAAGCTTTTCTCCAGGCCGCGGATTTCGATTGCGGGCCAACGGTTGTCAGTCATCTGTTCCCCCTTGTTGTGCTTCCAGGAAGGCGTCGTACAGGGTTCGGTCGGCCAGCAGGCCCTCGGTGTAGATCTCCATGGCGGGCAGCACCATCTCGGCGGCGTAGTCGCGCAACACCGCCCGCAGGTCGGTCGGGTTGTCGTGCATTTGCAGGTACAGCAGGAATGCGCCGCCGCCGGTCATCGCCAGGTATCTGGCGCGGGCCTGCGGGTTGCGGCTGGGCCGCAGGGTGCCGGCCCGCACGCCTTCGTCGAGGTATTCCTCGGCGTTGGCGATCATCTGCCGCCACATGGTGCGGGCCAGGTCGCCGCCGTCCTGCATGCTGCGGACCAGGTAGGTCATCAGTGGCGCGTACGTCTCGATCTCGGCCAGCTGCGCGAACCAGGTGGCCGGGTCGGCCGAGCGCATCGCTTCGGTCTTGCCGATCTTGATGGTCTCGGCGACATAGTCGTCGCAGGCCTTGCGCAGACCGTCCTTGGATCCGAAGTGGTGGATCACCAGCGCAGCGCTCACCCCGGCGGCCTCGGCGATGGCGCGCAACCCCACGCCGAGGCCGTGCTTCCCGAACTGTTCGATGGCCGCGTCGCGGATGCGGGCGGTGGCCGTCAAGTCGGCTGAACGCATGTTCAATAGGCTAAACACGCGTTCAGTGCGGCGTCAAGCAATTCCTGCCCTTTTGGTGCGAGGGTGCAGAGTTGTACGTCAAAACGCGGCGTGTCGCGTACATCTGTGCACGCTCGCGCTAAGGGTGGATCAGTCGCGGACCGCGGCCAGCAGGCCGTCGCCCAGCGGGATCAGCGCCGGGGTCAGCCGCTCGTCCTCGGCGATCAGCCGAGCCGCCTCGCGTACCGCGACCACCTCGGCGTCGTTGGCCGCGGGATCTCCGGCCCGGCCGCCCAACGCGGCCCGATGCACCACGACCACGCCGCGCGGGCGCAGCAGTCGCACGGCCTCGTGGACGTATTCGGGCTGATCGATCGGGTCGGCGTCGACGAACACCAGGTCGTAGGACTCGTCGGCGAGGCGGGTCAGCACCTCCTGGGCGCGGCCGCTGATGAACCGGGTTCTCGACGGCCCGATTCCGGCGTCGCCGAACGCCTGCTTGGCGGTGCGCTGGTGTTCGGGCTCGATGTCGATCGTGGTGAGCACGCCGTCCTCGCCCATTCCCGACAGCAGCCACAGCCCGCTGACGCCGGCTCCGGTCCCGACCTCGACCACGGCCTTACCGCCGCTGAGCTTGGTCAGCAGGCTCAACATCGCACCCACCGCCGCGCTGACCGACGTCACGCCGATCTCGCCGGCCCGGTCCCGGGCGGCCGCCAGCACCGCGTCTTCGGACATCGAGCCCTCGGCGTGCGCCAACAGGGCGTCGGCCCGGCTGGCCGTCGGGCCGGAGGTGTCATCGGTGCTGGCCATGACCGCAGCCTAGGACACACCGTCGCGCGGCGGCGCGCAGACACCGGCTCGACACGCCCGGCGCGAAGCCGTGTCCAAACCGTTACCGAGGCCCATAACCGCAGTGCGCGGGATATTCGAACGTGAGTTCACAGTCGGCGTTCAGTGGCAACACAGAGCGGGCATACGGCGGTACGGAACGGTATCGGGCATGGAGCGAGGTAGCAGCCGGCTTCGGAATACGACGGGCCGTTCGGGCGTTGGCCCACATGATGCGTTGTCGTCACCCGACGGCGGCCCTGACGCGAAGGAACTCGACATAACCACCTTGCTGCCCCCGGTCGCCATGTCGCACCCGACCACGCACTCGGAGCGCTACAGCGACAACGATTGGGTGGTGCCGTCCGAGGAACCGCAGGGCACCGCGGTGTTCGACGCCACCGGCGACTCGGCTGCCATGCCGTCCTGGGATGAGCTGGTCCGCCAGCACGCCGACCGGGTGTACCGGCTGGCCTACCGGCTCTCCGGCAGCCAGCAGGACGCCGAGGACCTGACCCAGGAGACCTTCATCCGGGTCTTCCGGTCGGTGCACAACTACCAGCCGGGAACCTTCGAGGGCTGGCTGCACCGCATCACCACGAACCTCTTTCTGGACATGGTCCGCAAGCGGGGGCGCGTCCGCATGGAGGCACTGCCCGAGGACTATGACCGGGTCCCGGCTGACGAGCCCGACCCCGAGCAGATCTATCACGACGCCCGGCTTGACCCCGACCTGCAGGCCGCGCTGGACTCGCTGCCGCCGGAGTTCCGGGCCGCGGTCGTGCTGTGCGACATCGAAGGTCTGTCCTACGAAGAGGTCGGGGCCACCCTCGGGGTGAAGCTGGGCACCGTGCGCAGCCGCATCCACCGAGGTCGCCAGGCCCTGCGCGACTACCTCGCCGACCGTCCCGGTCAGCGTGACGGTTCGGCGCTGGGCGGCATCGCCGCCGGCTGAGGCCCGCCGCATCGGCCCGCGCTGGGCACTGCTTTACGCGTTGACGCGTGATATCGCGCTACATTCTTATTAGGTCTTAAATTTCGGTGCTGCCGATCGGCGCGGTTGGTGATGGGAGAGGAGTCCGGTGTGACGGACCGGGGTGGTGTTTTCCGTCGCGCGTTCTCCTGGTTGCCCTCCCAGTTCGCCTCCCAGAGCGATGCGCCGGTGGGGGCCCCGCGTCAGTTCGGCTCCACCGAGCATCTGTGCAGCGAGGCCATCGCCGCCTACGTCGACGGCGAACTGCGGATGAACGCCCATCTGCGTGCCGCCCACCACCTGTCGCTGTGCCCGGACTGCGCGGCCGAAGTGGAGTATCAGGGCAGGGCGCGTTCGGCATTGCGGGATTCGCACCCGATCCGGATTCCGTCGGCGCTGCTGGGCCTGCTCTCGCAGATTCCGGAATGTCCTCCCGAGGACCCGACCACCCCGATGCCGGCCCGGTTCACCGACGGCAAACCGGAAGATCGCCGTAAACGTCGGTAAGGTGGACCCAGTGCCTTCGGCGCCTGGACAGCCCACCCAGGGGCGGACCCGGAAGAGGATTAGGTGAGCTCCAACAACGACAACGCCGGCGGTAACCGCCTGGCGCCGCGGCCTGTCTACCGGCCCCCCGTGGACAACGCGTCCAAGAAGGCCTTCGGCCGTCCCGACGGCGTGCCCGGATCGTTCATCCCCGGTGATGTGCGGCCCAAGCACTACCGGGATCAGGGTGAGTTCACCCCGCGTGATCTGCCGCCGGACCCGGTGCTCAAGGAGGCCTTCGGCCGTCCCTTCGGCTCCGGCTCGTCCTTGCAGCGCCATCCCGCCGACGCCGGCGCGCTCGAACGCAACGGCAAGCGCAACGGGCGCACCGCGCCTGAGGACCCGTGGCGTGACCCGGCGGCCGGCGCCGGCCTGGGCGCACCGGCCGTGGTTCCGCCGCCGCCGCGCGCGGTGGGCGACGTGGGCGGCCGGCTCGGGGTGCGCGACGTGCTGTTCGGCGACCGGGTGTCCTACCGCACGCTGGGGGTGCTCGCCGCGATCGCGCTGGCGATCGGCATGGTCGGGGGCTGGGTCGGGCGCACCACCGCCCAGGTCGTCGAGGCGTTCACCACCTCGAAGGTCACGCTGTCGACCAAGGGCAACGCCGAGGAGCCGGCCGGCCGGTTCGCCAAGGTCGCCGAGGCCATCGCCAATTCGGTGGTGACCATCGAATCGGTCAGCGATGACGCGGGTATGCAGGGTTCCGGTGTGGTCATCGACGGCAAGGGCTACATCGTCACCAACAACCACGTCATCTCCGAAGCGGCCAGCAACCCCAGCAAGTTCAAGACCACCGTGGTGTTCAACGACGGCAAAGAGGTGCTGGCGAACCTGGTGGGCCGCGACCCCAAGACCGACCTGGCCGTGCTCAAGGTCGACAACGTCGACAACCTGTCGGTGGCCCGGCTCGGTGACTCCGACAAGATCCGGGTCGGTGACGAGGTGATCGCCGCCGGCGCCCCGCTGGGCCTGCGCAGCACCGTCACCCACGGCATCGTCAGCGCCGTGCACCGGCCGGTGCCGCTCTCCGGCGAGGAGTCCGACACCGACACCGTCATCGACGCCGTCCAGACCGACGCCTCGATCAACCACGGCAACTCCGGCGGCGCCCTGATCGACATGGACGCCCAGCTGATCGGCATCAACACCGCCGGAAAGTCCTTGTCCGACAGCGCCAGTGGGCTGGGCTTCGCCATTCCGGTCAACGAGATGAAGACCGTCGCCGACGCGCTGATCAAGGACGGCAAGATCGTTCACGCCACCCTCGGGGTCAGCGCCCGATCGGTCAGCAACGCCATCGCCTCCGGCGCGCAGATCGCCAACGTCAAGGTCGGCGGCCCGGCGGAGAAGGGCGGCATCCAGGAGAACGACGTGGTGGTCAAGATCGGTGACCGCACCGTCGCTGACGCCAACGAGTTCGTGGTCGCGGTGCGCCAGCTGACCATCGGCAAGGAAGCGCCCGTCGAGGTGGTCCGCGAAGGCCGCCACGTCACGCTGAACGTGACTCCCACCGGCGACGGATAGATGTTCGCCAACGTCGGCTGGGGCGAGATGCTGGTCCTGGTGGTGGTCGGCCTGGTGATCCTGGGCCCCGAGCGGCTGCCCGGCGCCATCCGCTGGACCGCCGGCGCGCTGCGCCAGGCCCGCGACTACGTCACCACGGCCACCGATCAGCTGCGCGAGGAGATCGGCCCGGAGTTCGAGGACCTGCGGGCGCCGCTGAACGAGCTGCAGAAACTGCGCGGTATGACGCCGCGGGCCGCGCTGACCAAGCATCTGCTCGACGGCGACGACTCGGTGTTCACCGCGGTCGGTTCACTGGCCGAGAATCCGTTCGCGGCGCCGGCTCCCGCGCCGTCTGGGGCGCCCAAGCTGCGCGGGCCGGCCCCGTTCGACGCCGACGCGACCTAACGCTGGGTGTTGCCGGTGTTCAGGCCGAGTGACATCCCGACCAGGCCGCGGCTGCGGGTGGACAGCTGCTCGGCGATCCGGCGCAGCTCCTTGCCGGCCGGCGAATCCGGCGACAGCACCACCGGCGCGCCCGAGTCACCGCCGGTCACCATCTCGGTGTCGATCGGCACCTGACCCAGCAGGGGCACGTCGCGGCCCATCGCCCGGGTCAGCCGCTCGGCCACCCGCTCGCCGCCGCCTTCGCCGAACAGGTGCATGGTGGACCCGTCGGGCATGGCCAGCCCGGCCATGTTCTCCACCACACCCACCACTTGCTGACGGGTCTGCAGGGCGATCGCCCCGGCCCGCTCGGCCACCTCGGCGGCCGCCTGCTGCGGGGTGGTGACCACCAGGATCTCCGCGTTGGGCACCAGCTGGGCCACCGAGATGGCGATGTCACCGGTGCCCGGCGGCAGGTCCAGCAGCAAGATGTCCAGGTCGCCCCAGTAGACGTCGGCGAGGAACTGCTGCAACGCCCGGTGCAGCATCGGGCCGCGCCACACCACCGGGGTGTTGCCCTTGGTGAACATCGCGATCGAGATGACCTTCACGCCAAAGCCGATCGGCGGCATGATCATCGAGTCCACCTGGCTGGGCAGCGCGGTCACGCCCATCATCCGCGGCACCGAGTGGCCGTAGATGTCGGCGTCGAGCACACCGACCGACAGGCCGCGCTCGGCCAGTGCCACGGCCAGGTTGACCGTCACGCTGGACTTGCCGACCCCGCCCTTGCCTGAGGCGATGGCGTACACCTTGGTCAGCGAACCGGGCTGGGCGAACGGAATGACGGGTTCCTTGGCGTCACCGCGCAGCTGTTTGCGCAATTCGGCGCGCTGCTCGTCGCTGAACACGTCCAGGGTCACCTTCACCGGTCCGGTGCCGGGCACGTCGTTGACGGCGTTGGTCACCATGTTGGTGATCTCCGATTTCATCGGACAGCCGGAAATCGTCAGGTAGATGGTGACGTGAACGCTGTGGTCATCGGCGATCTCGATGCTCTTGACCATGCCGAGTTCGGTGAGCGGACGCCGGATGTCGGGGTCGAGCACGGTGCCCAGTGCTGCATAGACCGCGGTGTGCAGGGCGGCGGTGTCGTCTTGAGTTGCCATCACAGATGAGTCTAAGCCAGGGCTTGCCAGACCCCGAGAGTGATCTTGGTCAAGCGGGCGGGCCGGCCTGCGGGCCGTTCGGCGGAACGTCATTCGGCGCGGGGGCCTGAGCCTGAGCGGGCATGGCCGGCGGCTCGTCCGGGGTCGCGATCGGCGCGGGCGCCACGGCATACGCCTGCATTGGCGCTGCCGGGGCCGGGGCTGCCTCCGGGGGCGCGAACGGCTGGGGTGCCTCGGGAACCTGCGGTCCCGGACCGGCCTGCGCCGCCGTCCCGGCCTGCGGCTCCAAGCAGATCATGCGGCAGGCCACCGTCGGACGCGCCGGCTCGGCGGGGGTCATCCACGGCGGCACCCACGGCTGGTTGGTGAGCGGGTTCTCCGCGGTGGACTGGCCCAGGTCGATCACCGACGACCCGGCCGTCGGATCGACCGAGGACAGTCCGTGCAGGTTCAGCGGCGATCCCGGTCCCAGGCCCTCGGGGTTCTCCAGGTGCTCCAGGTGAAGGTCGGCGATCGGCGGCGCCGGGCCGACGATCGGCGGCAGATCCACCGGTGCCACACCGGTGGCGTAGGCAGCCGCCCAGCCCATCACGTTCTCCGCGTAGGCCATCGAGTTGTTGTAGCGCAGGATCGCGGTCAGCACCTGGGAGTGCTCGCGCAGGTTGAGCCCGCCGCTGCACAGGTAGCGCGCCGCGGCCAGCGTCGCGTCGAAGACGTTCTGCGGGTCGGCCCTTCCGTCACCGTCGCCGTCGGCGGCGTAGCGCGCCCACGTTCCGGGCAGGAATTGCATCGGGCCCATGGCACGGGCGTAGACGACCCGTCCGGGGGTGGCGGTGTTGGCGACGATCACCTCGTTGCCCGGCAGGGTGCCGTCCAGCGTCGGGCCGTAGATCGGCTGCAGTACGGTGCCGTGCACGTCGGTGGCTCCGCCGTTGGCGTGGCTGGATTCGATGCGGCCGATACCGGCCAGCAGATTCCAGCTGATCCCACATTCGGGCGCCGCCACCGACATCTGATGTTCGGCGCTGCGGTAGGCCGCCAGGGCGGTCTTGGGGATGCCCAGCGTGCCGGGCGAGAAGACCACCGCCGCCGGTTGCACCGACAGTGCCCCCGCGGCCACGTGCAGGTTCGCCTGCGGGGGGCGGCGGACCGCGACCACCGCCGGGCCAGGGGAGCTCTTGGCGGTGGAGCCGGTGTTCACCGAGGCCGCGAGCGGCGTCACCGCCGCGGTACGCAGCGGGAGGACGGTCACAGACCGGGGCGTGGCGCCCACCGCGCCGGCGAACACCAGCGGGGTGATGAAGGTCAGGCCGAACGCCGGACGCAGGGCAGCGCGCGCTGACCTGCGCCACTTGGCCGCGCGGGGTAGCTGCCCCTCCGCTGCGGTCCCCCCTGTCGGCACTCGTTCGCCCCTCGTTCGCGGTGATGAAACCCGTCACGGGCTTCGTGAACTACGTCACCATACCCAACGCCGGTACCGCTGGTGAGGCTATCCGCGCCAGTGGATGCTCAGTTTGGTCTGCCGGATTGCGGCGCTGCCGGCTCGTCATCGACGATCTCGGGCTCCGGGCGAAACGCCTCCAGCACCTCGCGGAGTCGCTCGAGTTCGTGGTGCAGGTAATCGCGGGTGGGGACCTCACCGACCGCCAGCCGCAGTGACGCCAGCTCCCGGGCCAGATATTCGGTGTCGGCCTTGGTCTGGGCGGCCCGCCGCCGGTCCTCGTCCAGGCTGACCCGGTCGCGGTTCTCCTGCCGATTCTGGGCCAGCAGGATCAGTGGCGCCGCGTAAGCGGCCTGGGTGGAAAAAGCCAGGTTGAGCAGGATGAACGGGTAGGGGTCCCACTTCAGGCTGACCGCGTAGATGTTCAACAAGATCCAGCCCACCACCAGCACCGTCTGGATCGCCAGGTAACGGCCGGTGCCGAAGAACCGCGCCACCGACTCGGTGAACCGGCCCAGCGCGTCGGGGTCCATCCGCAGGCCGGGCAGCCGCGAGGTGCGCGGTGTGGACAGCCGCTGCGATCCCGGGCGATCGGTCACGAGGGCCTCCCGGCAAGTTTCGGCCCCAGGTCGGGCTCGGGGGTTTCACGCCAGTCATGCGGCAGCAGGTGATCCAGCACGTCGTCGACGGTGACCGCGCCCAGCAGGTGAAACTCTTCGTCGAGCACCGGCCCGCAGACCAGGTTGTAGGCGGCGAAATAGCGGGTCAGCTCCGCCAGGGCAACCTCCGGATTCAGCACCGGCAGATCGGAGTCGACGATCCCGCCGATCAGGTCGGCCGGTGGTTCGCGCAGCAGCCGTTGCAACGGGACGCAGCCCAGGTAGCGGCCGGTCGGGGTGGCGGTGGGGGCGCGCGTGACGAACACCAGCGACGACAGCGCCGGGGTGAGGTCGGGGTCGCGCACCCGGGCCAGCGCCTCGGCGATCGACGTGTCGGCGGTCAGCACCACCGGGTTGGAGGTCATCAGGCCACCGGCGGTGTCGGGGGAGTGCTCCAGCAGCCGGCGCACCGGATCGGAGTCGTCGGGGTCCATCCGCGCCAGCAGTGCCTCGGCTTCGCTGGGGTTGATGGCACCCAGCAGGTCGGCGGCGTCGTCGGGGTCCATCTCCTCGAGCACGTCGGCGGCGCGGTCGGTGCCCAGCTGGACCAGCACCGCCGCCTGGCGTTCCTCCGGCAGCTCTTGGAGGATGTCGGCCAGCCGCGCGTTGTCCATCGCGCTGATCACCTCGTAGCGCCGCTTGGGCGGCAGCTCACGGATGGCGTCGGCGACTTCGATGGGCCGCCAGCCCTCGAACTGCTGCAGCAGCTGGGCCACACCCTGGCCGGGCATGGCCAGCGCCGACGGGGTCAGGCCCTGCACGTTGTGCCAGTCCACGGTGTGCACGGCGGCACGACGGCCCAACCGCCGCGAGTGCCGCACCGCGATGCGCGTCACCAGCCAGTCGCGGGTGCGGCTCTGTTCGATGGCCAGATCGGTGACGGTCACGTCGACGCCGGCCAGCTCGGGAAGTTCGGGGTCAGTGATGCGAACCTTGGTGTCGAGCACCTGGCCCAGCACCAGCGCCTCGCCGGGCCGCTGGGTGAACTTGCGCAGTGACACCGTCCCGGTGTTCAGTGTGACCGCATGCGGCTCGATCGCCGCGACGCGCAGGATGGGTACGAAAATCCTTCGGCGCGTGGGCAATTCGACGACGAGGCCGAGAACTCGCGGTTGTTGACGCACGATGCTGAGGCTGATCACGACGTCGCGAACCCGTCCGACGGATTCGCCGGAAGCGCCCAGGACCAACATTCGTGCCAGCCGCGCCGCATAAACCCTGTTGTTCGACGCCATGGTTGAAAGGGTAAGAGTGATTGGGTGACCAACGCATATCGGCCCCGCCGGACCTGCCTGTCGGTACCGGGCAGCAGCAGCAAGATGATCGACAAGGCCAAGGCTCTGCCCGCCGACGAGATCTTCCTCGATCTGGAGGACGCCGTCGCACCGGCCGCCAAGGAGCAGGCGCGGGCCCGGGTCGCCGAAGCGCTCGCGGCGCCGGGCTGGTCCGCGCCGCTGATCGGGGTGCGCGTCAACGACTGGACCACCGCATGGACTCACGCCGACCTGATCGAGGTGGTCTCAGCCGTCGGTGCCGCAGGGACCCGCCTCGACGTCGTGGTGCTGCCCAAGGTGTCCGAGGCCTCCCACGTGCAGGCGCTCGACCTGCTGCTCACCCAACTGGAGACCGTCCACGGCCTGCCGGCCGGCCAGATCGGCATCGACGCCCAGATCGAGGACGCCCGCGGGCTGACCAACATCAACGCGATCGCCGCAGCCCCGCGGGTACAGGCACTGGTCCTGGGCCCGGCCGACCTGATGGCCAGCCTCAACACCCGCACCCTGGAAGTCGGCGAGCAGCCCGAGGGCTACACCGAGGGCGACGCCTACCACCACGTGCTGATGACGATCCTGGTCGCCGCCCGCGCCCACGGGATAGCCGCGGTCGACGGGCCGTATCTGAAGGTTCGCGACGTCGAGGCGTTCCGCCGGGTGGCCGGCCGGTCGGCCGCGCTGGGCTTCGACGGCAAATGGGTGCTGCACCCCGACCAGATCGCCGCCGGCAATGAGATCTTCAGCCCACGCCAGGCCGAGTACGACCACGCCGAGCTGATCCTGGAGGCCTACGCGTGGCACACCTCGCAGGCCGGCGGGGCGCGCGGCGCGGTGATGCTCGGCGACGAGATGCTCGACGAGGCCAGCCGCAAGATGGCGCTGGTGGTGGCCGGCAAGGGCCGGGCGGCCGGGATGCGCCGGCAGACGGCGCCGTTTGAGCCTCCGACCTAAGGGGTGAGCCGGGTCAGTGCAGTGTGGCGATGGCCAGGACGAACGACAGCACCACAGCCGCGCCGCCGACTGCGGTACCGGCCACCGCCATTCCGTGCCCGGCTTCACCGGTCCGCTTGATCTGGCTTATCGCGACCACGCCCAGGACGGCACCGACGAGCGCCAGCGGCCAGAACAACAGGCCCAGCAGCGAGGCCACCAGCGAGCTGATCGCCAGGACGTTGGTGCGCTGCGCCTGGCCGGGGTTGTAGTAGCCGCCCGGATACGGTGCGCCGTATCCGGGCGGGGCGCCGAAGCCGGGCGGGCCATACGGCGAGGACGGGCCCGGAGGTGGACCGTAGCCGGGTGGCGGGCCCGGCGGTGGACCGTAGCCGGGTGGCGGGCCCGGCGGTGGACCGTAGCCGGGTGGCGGACCCGGCGGTGGACCGTAGCCGGGCGGCGGCGGGGGCGGAAAACCGGCGGGCGGAAAACCCGCCGACGGGAACTCGGCGGGCGGAAAGCCGGCGGGCGGATAGCCGGGCGCCGGGGGGTACGGATCGAAGTCCGAAGGGTAGGGCACGCCGCCCGGTTCGGGCCTCGGTGTCCCGGCGGCCCAGGGTTGGTCGGGGTTGGCTGGTGGATTCTCGCCAGAATCTCCGCCGGGAGCTGTCATGCTGTTCAACCTAGCGGATGCACCGCGGGCTGCCTGATGCTCGCCGGTCCGAAAACCACCCGGAGACAGGAGCGTAAAAGCCCATGACCAGCCCGTTCCAGCCAGGACAAGGTCCTGATCCGCTCGGTGCGGCGGCCGGCCCGGCACACCGTGATGTGGCCCGGTTGCCCACTCCGCCCAAGGGGTGGCCGATCGGCGCCTACCCCACCTACGCCGAGGCGCAGCGTGCGGTGGATTACCTGTCCGATCAGCAGTTTCCAGTGCATCAGGTGACGATCGTCGGCGTCGACCTGATGCAGGTCGAGCGGGTCACCGGCCGGCTCACCTGGCCCAAGGTGCTCGGCGGCGGCGTGCTGTCGGGGGTGTGGCTGGGCCTGTTCATCGGCCTGGTGCTGGGTATTTTCAGTGAGAACCTGACTCAGGCGCTGGTGACCGGCCTGATCGCCGGGGTGTTCTTCGGCTTGATCACCTCCTCGGTGCCGTATGCGATGGCACGCGGCACAAGGGATTTCAGCTCCACCATGCAGCTGGTCGCGGGCCGCTACGACGTGCTGTGCGACCCGCAGAGCGCTGAGCAGGGCCGCGACCTCTTGGCTAAGCTGACTCTTTAGAGTTCTCGCGGAGGGAGGCGTGGCGTGGCGAGTCGGCGCGGTCGTCTACGCCGGCTGGGAGCGGTCACGCTGACCGGTCTGACCGTCGCCACCGCCGCAGCGGCCTGCGGCTCGGGTGATCAGGCATCCGGTGCCCCGGTGATCAGCGTGTACACCCCGGCCAACGACGCCGCCACCTTCGACGTGATCGCCCGGCGCTGCAGCCAACAGGCCGCGGGCCGCTACCGCGTCGCCCAGGTCAGCCTGCCGCGAGCCGCCGACGACCAGCGTCTGCAGTTGGCACGTCGACTCACCGGTAACGACCGGACCCTCGACGTGATGGGCCTGGATGTGGTGTGGACGGCGGAGTTCGCCGAGGCCGGCTGGGCGTTGCCGCTCTCCGACGATCCCGCCGGACTCGCCGAGGCCGACGCCGTCGCCGATACCCTGCCGGGGCCGCTGGCGACCGCCCGATGGCACCAGCGGCTCTACGCCGCGCCGGCGATCACCAACACCCAATTGCTGTGGTATCGGCCGGACCTGATGACCGCGGCGCCCACCACCTGGGACGCCGTGGTCACCCAGGCCGCCCGACTGCATGCCGCGGGCGAGCCGAGCTGGATCGCGGTGCAGGCCAAGCAGTATGAGGGCCTGGTGGTGTGGTTCAACACGCTGCTGGAAAGCGCCGGGGGACGCGTGCTCGCCGAGGACGGCAAGACCGTCACCTTGACCGACACCGCCGAACACCGAGACGCCGCCGTTGCGGCACTGCGAGTCATGAAGGCGGTGGCCACCGCGCCGGGAGCCGACCCGTCGATCACCCAGACCGATGAGGGCACCGCCCGGTTGGCGTTCGAGCAGGGCAAGGCGGCATTGGAGGTCAATTGGCCGTTCGTGCTGCCGTCGATGCTGGAGAACGCGGTCAAAGGCGGGGTGGGATTCCTGCCGTTGCAGCACAATCCGGAGCTGGTCGGCAGCGTCGACGACGTCGGCGCATTCGTGCCAACCGACGAGCAGTACCGGATCGCCTATGACGCCAGCCGCGCGGTGCTCGGTTTCGCGCCGTATCCGGCTGTGCGGGAAGGGTATCCGGCCAAGGTGACGCTCGGTGGGCTGAACCTGGCGGTGGCCCGGACCACCCGGCACCGCGCAGAGGCCTTCGACGCGGTGCGGTGTCTGCGCAGTGCGGCCAACCAGAAGTACGTCGCCATCGAGGGCGGCCTGCCCGCCGTGCGCGCCTCGGTCTACGCCGACCCGCAGTTCCAGGCGAAGTACCCGCAGCACAAGATGATCCGCGACCAGCTCACCAACGCCGCGGTGCGCCCGGTGACGCCGGTCTATCAGGCGGTGTCGACCCGGATCTCGGCGACGCTGGCGCCCATCACCGCGATCGACCCGGAGCGCACCGCAGACGAGCTGGCCGTCCAGGTGCAAAAGGCTATCGACGGCAAGGGGCTGATTCCGTGACCCCCCGCGCCGACGACGCCGCCTCGCAGCGGCGCCTGGCCGTGCTGCTGGTCGCACCCGCGGCACTGCTGATGCTGGCCGTGACCGCCTACCCGATCGGCTACGCGATCTGGCTGAGTCTGCAGCGCTACAACCTGGCCACCCCCGACGACACCGCGTTCGTCGGCCTGGCGAACTATCAGACCACGCTGACCGACTCCTACTGGTGGACCGCGTTCGGCGTGACGCTGGGCATCACGGTGGTCTCGGTGGCGATCGAATTCGTGCTGGGGCTGGCGCTCGCACTGGTGATGCACCGCAGTCTGTTCGCCAAGGGGCTGGTGCGTACCGCGGTACTGGTGCCCTACGGCATCGTCACGGTGGCCGCCGCCTACAGCTGGTACTACGCCTGGACGCCCGGCACCGGATACCTGGCGAATCTGTTGCCCGCCGGCAGCGCCCCGCTCACCCACCAGCTGCCGTCGCTGGCCGTCATCGTGGCCGCCGAGGTCTGGAAGACGACGCCGTTCATGGCGCTGCTGCTGCTGGCCGGATTGGCGCTGGTGCCCGATGACCTGCTCAAGGCGGCGCAGATCGACGGCGCGGGCGCCTGGCGGCGACTGGTGAAGGTGATCCTGCCGATCATGAAGCCCGCCATCTTGGTGGCGCTGTTGTTCCGCACGCTGGACGCGTTCCGGATCTTCGACAACATCTATGTGCTCACCGGCGGCTCCAACGGCACCGGTTCGGTGTCGATCCTGGGCTACGACAACCTGTTCAAGGGCTTCGATGTGGGTCTGGGTTCGGCGATCTCGGTGCTGATCTTCGTCTGCGTGGCACTGATCGCGGTGGTGTTCGTCAAGTTGTTCGGCGCCGCGGCACCGGGATCGGGCCAGAAATGACCGACGTTCGCCGCCGCGCGGCGTGGCTGATCATCAACGTGGCCGTGGTGGCCTATGCGCTGGTGCCGGTGTTGTGGATTCTGTCGCTGTCACTGAAGTCGACGTCAACGGTCAAGGACGGCAAGCTGATTCCGTCGTCGGTGACCCTGGACAACTACCGCGGGATCTTCAGCGGTCGCCGCACCGGATCGGCGTTCGCGTCCGCACTGGTCAACTCGGTGGGTATCGGGCTGATCACCACGGTGATCGCGGTGGTGATCGGAGCGATGGCCGCCTACGCGGTGGCACGGCTGGAGTTCGCAGGCAAGCGGCTGCTGGTGGGTGCCGCCCTGCTGATCGCGATGTTCCCGCAGATCTCTTTGGTGACACCGCTTTTCAACATCGAGCGGGCAACGGGGCTGTTTGACACCTGGCCAGGCCTGATCATCCCCTACATCACTTTTGCGCTGCCGCTGGCCATCTACACGCTGTCGGCGTTCTTCTCCGAGATCCCCTGGGACCTGGAGAAGGCGGCCAAGATGGACGGCGCCACTCCGGGCCAGGCGTTCCGCAAGGTGATCGCGCCACTGGCCGCACCCGGAATCGTCACCGCGGCGATCCTGGTGTTCATCTTCGCCTGGAACGACCTGCTGCTGGCGCTGTCGCTGACCGCGACCGAGGCGTCGGTGACCGCGCCGGTGGCGATCGCGAACTTCACCGGCAGTTCACAGTTCGAGGAGCCCACCGGATCCATCGCCGCCGGAGCGATGGTGATCACGGTGCCCATCATCATCTTTGTTCTAATCTTCCAACGACGAATCGTGGCCGGGCTGACCTCCGGTGCGGTGAAGGGATAGGCCGATGGCAGAGATCGAACTCATCCACATCACCAAGAGTTACCCCGATGGCGCTGTGGCGGTGAAGGATCTGTCGTTGACCATCGCCGACGGCGAGTTCATCATCCTGGTGGGCCCGTCGGGCTGCGGCAAGTCCACCACGCTGAACATGATCGCCGGCCTGGAGGAGATCTCGTCGGGGGAGCTGCGGATCGGTGGCCAGCGCGTCAACGAACGCGCCCCCAAAGACCGCGACATCGCGATGGTGTTCCAGTCCTACGCCCTCTACCCGCACATGACGGTGCGCCAGAACATCGCCTTCCCGCTGACACTCGCCAAGATGAAGAAGCCCCAGATCCAGGAGAAGGTAGCTGAGGTGGCCGGAACTCTGGACCTGACCGACCTGCTGGACCGCAAGCCATCGCAGCTCTCCGGCGGGCAGCGTCAGCGGGTCGCGATGGGGCGAGCGATTGTCCGGCACCCCAAGGCATTTCTGATGGATGAGCCGCTGTCCAACCTGGATGCCAAACTGCGGGTGCAGATGCGCAGCGAGATCGCCCGGCTGCAAAGGCGCCTTCGCACCACCACCGTCTACGTCACCCATGACCAGACAGAGGCGATGACGCTCGGTGACCGGGTGGTAGTGATGCAGGGCGGCATCGCCCAGCAGATCGGCACGCCCGACGAGCTCTACGAGCGGCCCGCCAACCTGTTCGTCGCCGGATTCGTCGGCTCCCCGGCGATGAACTTCTTCCCCGGCACCCTTACTCCGACCGGCGCCCGGCTGTCGTTCGGTGAGCTGCCGCTGACCGGCCAGGTCCGCGACACGATCGGCAAACACCCCGGCACGCACAGCAACGTGGTGATCGGGGTGCGGCCCGAGCACCTCGGTGACGCGGGCCTGCTCGACGCCGACGGGCGCGACCGGGCGGTGACGTTCACCGCACGGGTCGATCTGGTCGAGTCGCTGGGCGCCGACAAGTACCTGTACTTCACGCCGGAAGACTCGGCCGACACATCGGCGGAGAACGAGTTGGTGGCCCGGGTCCCGGCCGCGTCGAAGGCGGTCGGCGGGCAGCCGATCGAACTGGCGCTCGACCCCGACGACGTGGTGGTCTTCGACGCCGCGTCCGGGGTGAACCTCAGCATCGCGCCGGCAGCGCTGTGAGCGGCGAATTGGACCGGGTGCGTGAGCATCTGGGGGAGCACTTCGCGGCTGCGGGCATCGCTGTGGATCCCGCTGTCGCGCGGTTGACCTTCCTGGGCGTCGAGCCCATCGAGGTGCTGCGGTTCGGCCCCGGGCCGGACCGATTGGTGCACTACGTGTCGGTGGGCTGTTCGCGGCATCCGATGGGTGACCCGGGCGAGATCCTCGCCGACCCGTTGCGCGGACCCCGCGCGGAGATCGTGCTGCGGCTGCGGGTTTCCGGCTCGACTGCCGGACTGGCCCGCAGCCTGGCCACGGTGGCGGCCGCGCCGGTGGTGGAGGGTGTGGTGCTGGTGCCCGACGCGCTGATGGATCTGAGCGAGCCGCTGTGGACCCGCGAGTCCGGGGCGGTGCCGTTCACAGCGATGTTGTTGGGCGACAGTGACATCGACGAGGTGGCGCTGGATCCGCCGCGTGAGCCGGTGCGGTTTCTCTCGGCCACGCCGATCACCGCGACCGAGGCCGCCTGGGTGCGGCTCAAAGGCGCCGACGCCATGCGCGAGGCCTGGCGGTCCGACGGGGTGGACGTCTTCGACCCCGACCGGCCCGCCTCACAGCCCGCCTAATTTGCGCCGAGCGTGCACAGTTGTACGCCGACACGCCGCAAAAGGCGTACAACTGTGCACGCTCGCGGGGAGAGGGGATCGGGGAGTTCTACAACCAGCCGTTGCGGCGGAAGGCACGGTAGAGCACCGCGGAGATACCCGCCATGGCGGCCGTCACCGCCGGATAGCCGAACGCCCAGTGCAGCGCCGGCATGTGGTCGAAGTTCATGCCGTAGATCCCGGCGATCATGGTCGGGACGGCGATGATGCCCGCCCAGGCCGACATCTTGCGCATGTCGGTGTTCTGCTGCATACCCACGCGGGCCAGCGCCGCCTGCACCAGCGAGCTGAGCATCTCGTCGTAGCCGGCGATCTGTTCGGCCGCGTGGGTCTGGTGATCGGCCACGTCACGCAGGTAGCGCCGCACCTCCTTGGAGATGAGGTCCTTGTAGTCGGTCTGCATCCGGCGAAACGGCATCGACAGCGGCGCCACGGCTCGCCGCAGCTCCACGACTTCGCGTTTGATCTGGTAGATCGGCTCGACATCGGTGCGAGCCCCCGGAGCGAACGCCACCTCCTCGATGGCGTCGATGTCGGCCTCCATGAGATTGGTCACCTCGACGTAGCGGTCGACGACGTAGTCGGCGATCGCGTGCAGCACCGCGTACGGGCCCAGCAGCATCTGCTCGGGATCGGAGTCCAGCTGTCTGCGGACCTGCGCCAGCCCGCTGTGGTCGCCGTGCCGAACGGTGACGACGAAGTTCTTGCCGACGAAGATCATGATCTCGCCGGTCTCGACGATCTGCCTGGCCAGCACCACCGACTCGTGCGGCACGTAGTTGACGGTCTTGAGCACCAGGAACAGGACTTCGTCGTAACGCTCCAGCTTGGGCCGCTGGTGGGCGTGCACGGCGTCCTCGGCGCTGAGCTCATGCAGCCCGAACGTCCCCGCCACCCCCTGCATGTGGCGTTCGTCGGGCTCGTGCAGCCCCACCCAGACGAAGGCCTGCGTGCCGGTCGACTCGATCTGGCGGACCTTGGCCAGGCCCCCCGCGGGGGTGAACTCGCCGGGAACCCGGGCGCCGTCGGCGTACACGCCGCAGTCGACGAGAACTCGCGGAGCCGGGTCGCTCGGGGCTGTCATGGCGAGCCTCCACTCTCGGCGCAGATGCCGGTCAAATGCTACGCGTACGGCCCCCACAAGACCGTCCGGAGTTTCGGTGTGACGGTGCGGTGCGCTAGTTTCGATCCGACCGAGACTTCGCCCAAATCGAACCCGTTCGAGGAGCACTTGACGTGAGCACAACCCCACTCAAGGTGGCCGTCACCGGCGCCGCCGGCCAGATCGGCTACAGCCTGCTGTTCCGCCTTGCCAGCGGCTCGCTGCTGGGCCCCGACCGGCCGATCGAACTGCGCCTGCTGGAGATCGAGCCCGCCCTCAAGGCGCTCGAGGGCGTCGTGATGGAGCTCGACGACTGCGCGTTCCCGCTGCTGTCGGGCGTACAGATCGGTTCGGACCCCAACAAGATCTTCGACGGCGTCAACCTGGCGCTGCTGGTCGGCGCCCGCCCGCGTGGGCCGGGCATGGAGCGCAGCGACCTGCTGGAGGCCAACGGCGCGATCTTCACCGCGCAGGGCAAGGCGCTCAACTCCGTCGCCGCCTCCGATGTCCGGGTGGGTGTGACCGGCAACCCGGCCAACACCAACGCGCTGATCGCGATGACCAACGCCCCCGACATCCCCAAGGAGCGCTTCTCCGCGCTGACCCGCCTGGACCACAACCGGGCGATCTCGCAGCTGTCGAAGAAGACCGGCGCCGCGGTCACCGACATCAAGAAGGTGACCATCTGGGGCAACCACTCGGCCAGCCAGTACCCGGACATCTTCCACGCCGAGGTCGGCGGCAAGAACGCCGCCGAGGTCGTGAACGACGAGGCCTGGATCGAGAACGACTTCATCCCCACGGTCGCCAAGCGCGGTGCGGCGATCATCGACGCCCGTGGCGCCTCGTCGGCCGCTTCGGCGGCGTCGGCGACGGTCAACGCCGCCCGGGACTGGCTGCAGGGCAGCCCGGCGGGCGACTGGGTGTCGATGGCCGTGGTCTCCGACGGCTCCTACGGGGTTCCCGAAGGCCTGATCTCCTCGTTCCCGGTCACCACCTCCGGCGGCGACTGGAGCATCGTGCAGGGCCTGGAGATCAACGACTTCTCCCGCGCCAAGATCGATGCCTCGACCGCAGAGCTCGCCGAGGAGCGCGAGGCGGTCACCGGGCTGGGCCTGATCTGATTCGTCGATTCGGCTGACGCGGCCGGTTCCGTCCACTCCGACGGAGCCGGCCGCGCCCGTTTTCGGATCTACCGGCGTAGCGTCTAGACCATTCGTTCCTGGGTGAAGCGGGGTCGGCGAATGGCACAGCAACGGCGCGTGCAGGTCGCGATCATCGGTGCCGGCATGTCCGGGCTGTGCATGGCGGCCACGCTGGAGGACGCCGGGATCGACTCCTACACCGTCTTCGAGCAGGCCGATGAGGTCGGCGGAACCTGGCGGGACAACACCTATCCGGGCCTGACCTGTGATGTGCCGTCGCGCTACTACACCTACTCGTTTCGGCCGAACCCCGACTGGTCGCACTTTCTGCCGCCGGGGCGCGAGATTCAGGCTTATTTTCGGCAGGTCGCCGACGAGCGGGGGATTCGCCGGCACATCAGATTCGGCACCGCCGTGACGTCTGCGCGCTACGACGACGGACGCTGGTGGCTGACGACCGCCGACGGCGAGGAGGCTTTCGACGTCCTGGTCACCGCGGCCGGTGTGCTGCGGGTGCCGCGCTACCCGGAGATCTTGGGGCGCGAGAGCTTCGCCGGCCCGGCGTTTCACTCGTCGCGCTGGGATCATTCGGTTTCGTTGCCGGACAAACGGATCGGTTTGATCGGTACTGGATCGACCGGGACGCAGATCATCGCCGAACTCGGCGGAACGGTACGAGGACTGACGGTGTTCCAGCGCACCGCGCAGTGGGTCTTCCCGGTACCCAACCCGCGCTACTCGGCTCTGGGTCGCGCGGCGCTGCACCGGTTTCCGGCACTGAACCGGATCGGCTATCGGTTCTGGGGCTGGTCGTTCAGATTCCTGTTCTGCCGTGCGGTGGTGCAACCGGGACTGCGCCGCCGAGTGCTGTCGAGTATCTGCCGGTGGAACCTGCGGCTGTCGGTGCGCGACCCGGTGCTGCGGGCGAAGCTGACCCCGGACTATCAGCCGCTGTGCAAACGGCAGGTGATGGCCGGGCACTTCTACCGCGCTGTCCGGCAACCGGGCGTGGAGGTGGTCACCGACCCGATCGACCACATCGAGCCGCGGGGGATCGTCACCGCCGATGGCACCCTGCGTGAACTCGACCTGCTGGTCTACGCCACCGGCTTCGACGCCCGCGCCTACGTGCGTCCCATGCAGATCGTCGGGCCCGGTGGGCTCACTCTCGACCAGGCCTGGGCTGACGGCCCGCGGGCCTACCGGTCGGTGGCGGTCGCAGGCTTTCCGAACCTGTTCATGCTGATGGGCCCGCATTCGCCGATCGGTAACAATTCGCTGATCCCGGTCGCCGAGGCGCAGGCGGGCTACGCGCTGTGGTGGATTCAGGAGATGCGGGCAGGCCGGGTGGTCGCGGCCACCCCCACCCTGGCGGCCACCGACGAATACAACCAGTCGATGAAGGCCGCCATGCCGTCGACGATCTGGGTGAGCGGCTGCAGCAGCTGGTATCTGGGCAAGGACGGCCTGCCCGAGCTGTTTCCCTGGGTGCCTGAGCGGCACACTGAGTTGCTGCGTCATCCCGAACCCGCTGACTTCGATATCTGCTGGTCGGGGGCGTCAGAGCCGGCCGTCTCCGGGGAACCGAACGCGGCCGATCGACGGACTTGAGGACCGGCACAGTAACCTGGCTGTCGATGTCTGAGAATTCACCCGAGACGCAGAACGCCGCGATGGTCATCGGCGACGAGGAGATCTTCGAGGCCCATCTGGGTGGGAAGATCGCGCTGGATCTGAAGAGCCCGCTGGACACCCAGCGTGCGCTGTCGATCGCCTACACCCCCGGAGTGGCGCAGGTCAGCCGGGCCATCGCCGCGGATCACACCCTGGCCGCCCGCTACACCTGGGCGCACCGGCTGGTGGCGGTGGTCAGCGACGGCACTTCGGTACTGGGCCTGGGTGACCTCGGCCCGTCGGCGTCGCTGCCGGTGATGGAGGGCAAGGCGGCGCTGTTCAAGACGTTCGCCGGGCTGGACTCGATTCCGATCGTGCTCGACACCAAGGACCCCGACGAGATCGTGGAGACCCTGGTGCGGCTGCGCCCGTCGTTCGGGGCGGTCAACCTCGAAGACATCTCCGCCCCGCGCTGTTTCGAGATCGAGCGCCGGGTGATTGAGGCGCTGGACTGCCCGGTGATGCACGACGATCAGCACGGCACCGCGATCGTGGCACTGGCCGCCCTGATGGGGGCGGCCAAGGTACTCGGCCGGGACATCACGTCGCTGCGGGTGGTGGTCTCGGGCGCCGGTGCGGCCGGCGTGGCCTGCGCCAACATCCTGCTGTCGATGGGCGTCTCGCAGATGGTCGTGCTGGACTCGCAGGGCATCCTGCATCTGGACCGCACCGACATGAACGAGGTGAAGGTCGAGCTGGCGCAGCGCACCAATCCGGCCGGACTCACCGGTGGCCTGGCCGCGGCGCTGGACGGCGCGGATGTGTTCCTGGGCGCCTCGGGCGGCGTGGTCCCCGAGAAGCTGATCGCGTCGATGGCACCCGGTGGGGTGGTGTTCGCGCTGTCCAACCCTGACCCGGAGATTCACCCCGATCTGGCCGCCAAGTATGCGGCGGTGGTGGCGACCGGCCGCAGCGACTTCCCCAACCAGATCAACAACGTGCTGGCCTTCCCCGGGGTGTTCCGCGGCGCCCTGGACGCCGGCGCGCAACGGATCACCGAGGCAATGAAATTGGCTGCCGCCGAAGCGATTTACTCCGTGGTCTCCGACGACCTTGCGCCGGACCGCGTCGTACCCAGTCCGCTGGACCCGCGTGTCGAACCCGCCGTTGCGGCCGCGGTCGCCGCGGCCGCCTCGGTGTCCTGAGCTCGCTGATGTCCAAGCGGCCGGGGCGCCATCGCCTGCGCCGCGCGGCGCTGGGATGGGCGGCGGTGCTGATCGCCGGCTGTGCCGCGCACCCCGGGCCGGCGCCGCTGACCGTTGGTGCGTCACCGGATCCGCAGTCGCAGGTACTGGCCCACCTGTATGCCGACGCGCTGCGCAGCACCGGCGCCGCGGTGCGTATCGACACGGCCCCCGACCCGGTGTCCGCGCTGGATTCGGGGGAGCTGACCCTGGTTCCCGGTCTCACCGGCCGACTGCTGGCGGTGTTCGCCCCCGACTCGCCGGCTCGTTCGGATCGGGGAGTCTATTGGGCGCTGGCCGGTGCTCTGCCGGAGGGGCTCGCGCTCGGTGACTACTCGTTGACGGCCACCGACAAGCCTGCGCTGGCCGTGAGCGCGGCCACCGCGGCCTCCTGGGCCGGCGCCGATCTGTCGAAGCTGGTGCGGCATTGCTCCGGGCTGAGTGTGGGCACCGTCCAGGGCGCCCGGACACCGGCGGCCCTCGGGTCGTGCACATTGCCGAAGCCACGGGAATTCCCTGATGCCGCAGCATTGTTCGCCGCGCTGACTGCCCGTCAGATCAGCGCTGCGTGGACCAGCACCGCCGACGTGGGTGTGCCGGACGACGCCGTAGTGCTCAGTGACGGCCGGCCCGCGCTGATACGCGCCGAGAACGTGGTGCCGTTGTACCGGCGCAATGAGCTGACCGAAGCCCAGCTGCTGGCGGTCAACCAGGTGGCCGGCGTGCTGGACTCCGAGGCACTGATCGACATGTCCCGCCGGGTGGCCGGCGGCGGGAACCCGCAGGCCGTGGCCGATGCGTTCCTGGACGAGCACCCACTGGGACGGTAGCCGCCCTAGCGGGGCCGGAACCTGGGGATGACGGCTGCGAACAGCTTCTGGTAGCGCGAGCCGGTGATCCGCACCAACAGATCCAGCGCCCGGGCGTCGTTTCCGATGAGCACGCGGGCCCGGTTCTTGCTGACCCCTTCGAGGATCACCCGGGCGGCGTCCTCGGCGGTGGTCGACGCCAGCTTCCGGTCGAAGAAGTCGGCCATCGCAGCCTTGTCCATCCCCTCGACGACGGTGGCGTTGCGGGCGATCGCGGTCTTGATGCCGCCCGGATGCACGGTGGTGACCTTGACCGGGTGTTTGTTGATCGCCATCTCCTGGTTCAACGCCTCGGTGAAACCGCGGACGGCGAACTTGGCCGCGTTGTAGGCGGCCTGGCCGGGCATCGACAACAGACCGAACAGGCTGGAGATGTTGATGACGTGCCCGTCACCGGAGGCGATCAGGTGCGGCAGAAAGGCTTTCGTGCCGTTGACCACGCCCCAGAAGTCGACGTCCATCACCCGCTCGATGTCCTTGAACGGCGTGACTTCCACGTCGCCACTGAACGCGATCCCGGCATTGTTGTAGATCTGGTTGACCTTGCCGAAGTGCTCCTTGACCTCGTCGGCGTAGGCCAGGAACGCTTCCCGCTCGGTGACGTTGATCCGGTCGACTTTGAGCCGCACGCCGAGTGCTTTCAACCGCTGCTCGGTCTGGGCGAGCCCTTCGGTGTCGACGTCGCTGATCGCCAGCTGCGCGCCGGCGCGGGCCAGCTCGATGGCCAGTGCCTGGCCGATACCCGAGCCGGCGCCGGTGACGACGCAGACTTTCCCGGCAAATCCCTGCATGCGCGCGCCTACCCGAACGCCTCGTCGAGAATCTCCTGCTGCTCGACGGCGTGCACCTTCGACGAGCCTGACGACGGCGCCGACATGGCGCGGCGCGAGATCCTCTTGACGCCGGTCAGCTTGTCCGGCAACAATTCCGGCAGCTCCAGGCCGAACCGCGGCCAGGCGCCCTGGTTGGCCGGCTCCTCCTGCACCCAGAAGAACTGGGAGGCGTTCGGGTAGCGGTCCAGGGTCTCGCTCAGGCGGCGTTTGGGCAGCGGCGCCAGCTGCTCGATCCGCACGATCGCCACGTCGTCGCGGCTGTCCTTGACCTTGCGGGCCACCAGTTCGTAGTAGAGCTTGCCGCTGGTCAACAGGACCCGGGTGACCTTGCCGCGGTCGCCGGTGCCGTCTTCGTAGGTGGGCTCTTCGAGCACCGACCGGAACTTGACGTCGGTGAAGTCCTTAACCTCGCTGACCGCCGCCTTGTTGCGCAGCATCGACTTGGGCGTGAACACGATCAGCGGCCGCTGGATGCCGTCGAGAGCATGGCGGCGCAGCAGGTGGAAGTAGTTCGACGGTGTCGACGGCATCGCGATCGTCATCGAACCCTCGGCCCACAACTGCAGGAAACGCTCGATGCGTCCGGAGGTGTGGTCGGGGCCCTGGCCCTCGTGGCCGTGCGGCAGCAGCAGCACCACGTTGGACAGCTGGCCCCACTTGGCCTCACCGGAGCTGATGAACTCGTCGATGATCGACTGGGCGCCGTTGACGAAGTCGCCGAACTGGGCCTCCCACAGCACCATCGCGTCGGGGTTGCCGACGGTGTAGCCGTACTCGAAACCGACTGCGGCGTATTCGGAGAGCGGCGAGTCGTAGACCAGGAACTTCCCGCCGGACGGGGTGCCGTCGGCGTTGGTGGCCAGCAGCTGCAACGGGCTGAACTCGGCGCCGTTGGCCTGGTCGATGATCACCGAATGCCGCTGCGAGAAGGTGCCGCGGCGGGTGTCCTGCCCGGACAGCCGGATCAGCTTGCCGTCGGCGACCAGTGAACCCAGCGCCAGCAGTTCACCGAACGCCCAGTCGACCTTGCCTTCGTAGGCCATCTCGCGGCGGCGCTCCAGCACCGGCATCACCCGGGGGTGCACGGTGAAGCCTTCGGGGATCGTCACGAACGCGTCGCCGATGCGGGCCAGCACCGCCTTGTCCACCGCGGTGTTCAGTCCGCGCGGCACCTGCTGTTCGGACTCCACCGACTCGCTCGGCAGCGCGGCGTGCTTCTCCAGTTCGCGGATCTCGTTGAACACCCGTTCGAGCTGACCGTGGTAGTCGCGCAGGGCGTCCTCGGCCTCTTTCATCGAGATGTCGCCACGGCCGATCAGGTCTTCGGTGTAGCTCTTGCGGACGCCGCGCTTGGTGCCGATCACGTCGTACATGTACGGGTTGGTCATCGACGGGTCGTCGCCCTCGTTGTGCCCGCGGCGGCGGTAGCACAGCATGTCGATGATGACGTCCTTGTGGAACTTCTGCCGGAAGTCCACCGCCAGCCGGGCCACCCAGTCGCACGCCTCCGGGTCGTCGCCGTTGACGTGGAAGATCGGCGCGCCGATCATCTTGGCCACGTCGGTGCAGTACTCGCTGGAGCGCGAGTAATCGGGCGCCGTGGTGAACCCGATCTGGTTGTTGACGACGATGTGGATGGTGCCGCCGACCCGGTAACCGGGCAGCAGCGCCATGTTCAGTGTCTCGGCCACCACGCCCTGCCCGGCGAATGCGGCGTCGCCGTGCAGCATCATCGGCACCACCGAGAACGGCGGGTCGTCGTCGGTGCCGGAGGCGCCCCGGCCCAGCAGGTCCTGACGTGCCCGGACCAGGCCCTCGAGAACCGGGTCGACGGCCTCCAGGTGCGACGGGTTGGCGGTCAGGGATACCTGAATGTCGTTGTCGCCGAACATCTGCAGGTACAGCCCGGTGGCCCCCAAGTGGTACTTGACGTCACCGGAGCCGTGCGCCTCGGCCGGGTTGAGGTTGCCCTCGAACTCGGTGAAGATCTGCGAGTAGGGCTTGCCGACGATGTTGGCCAGCACGTTGAGCCGGCCGCGGTGCGGCATGCCGATGACGACCTCGTCGAGGCCGTGCTCGGCGCACTGGTCGATGGCGGCGTCCATCATCGGGATGACGGTCTCGGCGCCCTCCAGCGAGAAACGCTTCTGTCCGACGTACTTGGTGTGCAGGAAGCTCTCGAACGCTTCCGCGGCGTTGAGCTTACTGAGGATGTATTTCTGTTGCGCCACAGTCGGTTTGACGTGCTTGACCTCGATGCGCTCCTGCAGCCACTGCTGCTGTTCGGGCTCGAGGATGTGGGTGTACTCCACACCGACGTGTCGGCAGTAGGCGTCGCGCAGCACCGAGAGGATCTCGCGCAGCTTGCGGATGTCGCGGCCGGGCAGGCCTTCGACCTTGAACTCCCGGTCCAGGTCCCACAGCGTCAGGCCGTGGGTCAGCACATCGAGGTCGGGGTGGCTGCGGAATCGGGTGTTGTCCAGCCGCAACGGGTCGACGTCGGCCATCAGGTGCCCGCGGTTGCGGTAGGCCGCGATCAGCTCGACGACGCGGGCGTTCTTGTCCACGATCGAGTCCGGGTTGTCGGTGCGCCACCGGATCGGCTCGTAGGGGATGGACAGCTCGAAGAAGATCTCGTCCCAGAACGCATCCGAGAGGAGCATCTCGTGCACGGTGCGCAGGAAGTCGCCGGATTCCGCGCCCTGGATGATCCGGTGGTCATAGGTCGAGGTCAGGGTGATCAGCTTGCCGACACCGAGTTCGGCGATCCGAAGTTCGCTGGCCCCTTGGAATTCCGCGGGGTACTCCATCGCGCCGACGCCGACGATCGTGCCCTGCCCGGCCATCAGCCGGGGCACCGAGTGCACGGTGCCGATGGTGCCGGGGTTGGTCAGCGAGATCGTCACACCGGCGAAGTCCTCGGCGGTCAGCTTGCCGTCCCGGGCGCGCCGCACGATGTCCTCGTAGGCGGCGACGAACTGTGCGAACCGCAGCGACTCGGATTCCTTGATGGCGGCCACCACCAGCGAGCGCTTGCCGCCGGGCCCGTGCAGGTCGATCGCCAGCCCAAGATTGGTATGAGCCGGTGTGACCGCATTCGGCTTGCCGTCGATCTCGGCGAAGTGGCGGTTCATGTTCGGGAACTGCTTGACCGCCTGCACGATCGCGTAGCCCAACACGTGGGTGAAGGAGATCTTGCCGCCGCGGGTTCGCTTGAGCTGATTGTTGATGACGACCCGGTTGTCGATCATCAGCTTGGCCGGCACGGCGCGCACGCTGGTGGCTGTCGGCACTGCCAGGGAGGTGGCCATGTTCTTGACCACCGCCGCGGCCGCCCCGCGCAACACCTGCACCTCGTCCTCGGCGGCCGGTGCCGGCGCGGACGCCTTCGGGGCAGGGGCAGGGGTCGGGGCGGCAGCGGCAGGGGCCGGAGCTGCGGCCGTGGCCGGTGCTGCGGCGGGGACCGGCGTGGGAGCCGTCGGGGTCACGGGTGCCGCCGGTGCGGCAGGTGCGGGGGAGCTGTCGGGCCGGTAGTCAGCCAGGAACTCATGCCAGCTCGGGTCTACCGAGGAGGGATCGTCGCGGAATTTGCGGTACATCTCCTCGACTAGCCACTCGTTCTGACCGAAGGGTGAATTCATACCGCTCACGACAGCTTCTCGCCTCGTTTCCTGGTTGTCCGGCGGGGTAGGTGCGCTGCGCCCCGTGCCTCATAAAGGCTAGCCCCTCGCAGTTATTCCGGCAGGCGGGCCACCTGTGATTTTCGGCCCTGGGTCAGGCCGAGCTGGTTTGGGTGTCGGGATGATCGCGCAGGCCCGGCAGCAGGTGCAGTGTGACCGGCCAACGGTCGGCCGGGGGACCGAACGCCTTGCGGGCATTCCCGACGATCTTTTTGCCAATCAGGCGGTTTCCGATCGCCCCGATCAGGGCGCCCAGTCCGACCGGCAACAGCTTGCCGAACGCCAGTGCTCCGCGGCGCAGGGTGAAGCGTTTGACGAAGTGCCGCATCAACCGGGAGTTCAGCTCCTTGACTGCCGGTAGCGGTATCGCGGCCACCCCGGCCGACCCCTCGGCCAGCCATGCGCCGCCGGTGCGGCCCGAGCCGAGCAGATCGGTGATGGCGCTCTTACCCTCGTCGCCGACCAGCACCGACAGCACCAGGGCGCGTCGGCGCTCCCGATTGTCCACGGGAATGCCGTACACCTCGGCGATCGACAGTACGAAGAACGCGGTGGCCTCCAGGAAGACCGCGGTCTCGCCGGCGACCGCCGACAGGGCCATCAGGGTGCCGATCGCCGGGATCGCCGCGGTGGCGCCGACGGCGGCGCCGCTGGCCGTCGCGGCCGCGAGATATCGCTTCTCCAGTCTGGCCACCACCTGCGCCGGGCCGGCGTCGGGTTGGACGCGGCGCACTCGCTGCACGTAGGCGCGCACCGCGGGGCCCTGTACTCGTTCGCTGCGTTCGATGACCTGCGACAACACTCGGGCTGTCATGCCCGGCTTGCCTTGGTCGGGGGTCGGCGTCAGCTCCTGCGTCGGCCGCCGCCGTCGAAAGATGCCCATAGGTTGCCCTCCCATTGCGGCTCAGTTCTGTTCAGGCTAACGCCCCCAAAGATGTCTACCCGCTCCGAACGTCCGGTCAGCGAACCACCGCACCGGGGCCGCGAGTTGTTGTCGCCGACATCTGTCCGTAGCGTCGCATCGAGGTGGCGCAGCGATGGGAGGAACGGCGCTTTGAGCGAGCCGGTCAACCCGTGGAACGCACTGTGGGCGATGTTGCTCGGGTTCTTCGTGATCCTGGTCGATTCCACGATCGTGGCGGTGGCCAATCCCAGCATCATGGTGGCCCTGGGGGTCGGCTACGACACCGTGATCTGGGTGACCAGCTCCTACCTGCTGGCCTACGCGGTGCCACTGCTGGTGGCCGGGCGGCTCGGTGACCGGTTCGGCCCGAAGAACCTCTACCTGATCGGGCTGGCGGTGTTCACCGGCGCCTCGCTGTGGTGCGGCCTGGCCGGGGGCATCGAGATGCTGATCATCGCGCGCGCAGTGCAGGGCCTGGGCGCCGCCCTGCTGACCCCGCAGACCCTGTCGGTGATCACCCGGACCTTCCCGGCGGACCGGCGCGGCATGGCGATGGCTGTCTGGGGTGCGACCGCGGGAGTGGCGACCCTGGTCGGCCCGCTGGTCGGCGGGGTGTTGGTGGACCGGCTCGGCTGGGAGTGGATCTTCTTCGTCAACGTCCCGATCGGTGTCGTCGGCCTGGTCATGGCCGTCGTGCTGATCCCCGACCTGCCGATTCAGCGGCATCGATTCGACCTGATCGGGATGGTGCTGTCGGGGATCGGGCTGTTCCTGGTGGTGTTCGCCCTGCAGGAAGGCGAATCGCAGGGGTGGGCGCTGTGGATCTGGGCGCTGATCGGCGGCGGCCTGTTGTTCCTGGCGGTGTTCGTCTACTGGCAGGCGGTGATGAACGGCGAGCCGCTGGTGCCACTGCATATCTTCCGCGACCTCGACTTCGGCCTGTCCAACATCGGGGTGGCCGTCATCGGGTTCGCGGCCACCGGGATCGTGCTGCCGGTGATGTTCTACGCGCAGGTGGTGTGCGGCATGTCGCCGACGCGATCGGCGCTGCTGACCGCGCCGATGTCGATCGTCACCGGGATACTCGCTCCGGTTGTCGGCAAGATCGTCGACCGGGCCCATCCGCGGACCGTGGTCGGATTCGGCTTCTCGCTGCTGGCGGTCGCACTGACGTGGCTGTCGTTCGAGATGACACCGATGACGCCGATCTGGCGGCTGTTGCTGCCGTTCGCGGCGATGGGCGGCGGCATGGCGTTCATCTGGTCGCCGCTGGCCACCACCGCCACCCGTAACCTTCCGCCGCAGCTGGCCGGTGCCGGATCGGGCGTCTACAACGCGACCCGTCAGGTGGGAGCGGTGCTGGGCAGTGCCGGCATGGCCGCGTTCATGACGTCGCGGATCGCGGCGAACATGCCCCCGATGCCGGGTGGGCCCGGAGCGGGGCACCTCGGGCTGCACCTGCCGGAGTTCCTGCACGAGCCGTTCGCGATGGCGATGTCGGAGTCGGCGCTGCTGCCCGCGTTCATCACGCTGTTCGGGGTGGCCGCGGCGCTGTTCATGGTCGGCTACGTCTTCGATCCCCGGCGGCGGACGGCCGGGCCGGAGTTCCTTGCGGACGCGGGTCCGGCCGATGAACCGCAGCCGGTCAAGCGGCGGGTGGAGCGCGTCAGCATTCCCCGCCGCTTCGCCGAGGCCGACGTGCCGCACGGGGCCGACCGGCCGACGATGGTGATCCCGCGCCTCACGGTCACGCCGATGGCGCCCTTCACCCCCGTCGCCGCCGCTCCTGCCGTCGCTCCCGTCGCCCCTGTTGCCCGAGCGGTCCGGGTCCGCTACGAAGACCCGATCACCGAACCGCTGACCCGCAACGGGTTTCACGTCGAGGCCGGCCAGCATTTCCGTCCGGTGGTCAATGGAACTCCGGTGCCGGACGTGCTGGCCAAGTTCGGGATCACCGGTCAGCCCTCGACGCGCCGCAACCGGCACTACCGCGAAGATCCCGATGACACCGACCGCATCGGTCGGCGCCTCTGACGGCTATCGGGCGGTGTTGCCGACGATCTCCACGCCCTTGCCGTTCCAGTGGAACTTCACGGTCCCGGACAATCCCGGGATGCCGCTGGCGGTCTGCAGCGCCACCGTGTCGCCGTTGCTCTGGGCCAGGTCGATCCCGCTGAACCCGTAGGTGTCCGGCACGGTCTGCGGGAGGAACTGCCCGAGGTGAAAGAGCACAGCGCGCCTGCTCGGATTCTCGGCGTTGGTGTTGGCCTTCACGATCACCGCTGACAGGTCGGCGCAGTCGCTGTAGTTGCCGGTCACCGGTTCCGGGCTCCACGGTTGACCGCTGCGTGGGTCGCGGGGCAACTCCGAGACGGCCTTGGCGATCGCCGGGGCGGCCAGATTGACCGCGCACGGGTCGGCGGGATCGGTGGCGGTGCTGGGAGCCGGCGCGGCGGCCGACGGCGGAGCGGCGGCCGGAGGGCTGGTGTTCTGCGGTGTTTTGGCGACGGTGGAGTCACCGGAACCGCACCCGGCCAGCAGAATCGCGGCCAGCGCGCCGACCACGGCCAACGGCTTCACTGCACCCGACACATCGGGCACCGTACCGTCGTGCGGAGGCCATCGCCGGGAGGCGCGGCGGGGATGAAGGACGACGGCGACAGATCGGCGCCCCGTTGCCCGTAGACTGCTAGGCGCTATGACCTCGCCTGACGCCCCCGATGTGACCTTCGCCGACCTGCAAATCCACCCTTCGGTCCTGCAGGCCGTCGCCGACGTCGGGTACGAGACCCCGTCGGCGATTCAGGCCGCCACCATCCCGGCGTTGCTGCAGGGCTCCGATGTCGTCGGGCTGGCGCAGACCGGCACCGGCAAGACCGCCGCGTTCGCCATCCCGATCCTGTCGCGCATCGACGTCACCAGCAAGGCCACCCAGGCGCTGGTGCTGGCGCCGACTCGCGAGCTGGCGCTGCAGGTGGCCGAGGCGTTCGGCCGCTACGGGGCGCATCTGCCGCGGGTCAACGTGCTGCCGATCTACGGCGGCGCGTCCTACACCGTGCAGCTGTCCGGCCTCAAACGCGGCGCCCAGGTGGTGGTCGGCACCCCCGGCCGGGTCATCGACCACCTGGAGCGCGGCACCCTGGACCTGTCGCACCTGGACTACCTGGTGCTCGACGAGGCCGACGAGATGCTGCAGATGGGCTTCGCCGAGGACGTCGAGCGCATCCTGTCCGACACCCCGGAATACAAGCAGGTGGCGTTGTTCTCGGCGACCATGCCGCCGGCGATCCGCCGGATCACCGCCAAGTACCTGCATGAGCCGGTCGAGGTCACCGTCAAGGCCAAGACCGCGACCGCGGAGAACATCACCCAGCGCTACATCGAGGTCGCCGGCCCGCGCAAGATGGACGCCCTGACCCGGGTGCTCGAAGTTGAGCCGTTCGAAGCGATGATCGTGTTCGTCCGCACCAAGCAGGCCACCGAAGAGGTCGCCGAAAAGCTGCGTGCTCGGGGCTTTTCAGCATCCGCCATCAACGGTGACATCGCCCAGGCGCAGCGTGAGCGCACCATCACGGGGCTCAAGAACGGCAATATCGACATCCTGGTCGCCACCGACGTGGCCGCACGCGGCCTGGATGTGGACCGCATCTCGCACGTCGTCAACTACGACATCCCCAATGACCCCGAGGCCTACGTGCACCGGATCGGGCGCACCGGCCGCGCCGGCCGGTCCGGGATCGCGCTGCTGTTCGTCAGCCCGCGGGAACGCCACCTGCTCAAGCTGATCGAGAAGGTGACGCGGCAGAAGCTGATCGCCTCCGATCTGCCCAGCGTCGACGACGTCAACGCGCAGCGGGTGTCGAAGTTCGCCGACGCCATCACCACCCATCTGGGCGGGTCGGGCATCGAGTTGTTCCGCCGCCTGGTCGAGGACTACAGCCGCGAGCACAACGTGCCGATGGCCGACATCGCCGCGGCGCTGGCGTTGCAGTCCCGCGACGGCGAGGCGTTCCTGATGGTGGAGCCTCCGCCGGACAAGCGACGTGAGCGCGTCAAGCCGGATCGTGACGGCGGCCGCGACGACCGCAAGGGCCCCCCGAAGGAAGGCTTTGCCACCTACCGCATCTCGGTGGGTAAGCGGCACAAGGTCAACCCGGGTGCCATCGTCGGAGCGCTGGCCAACGAAGGCGGACTGCGCCGCAGCGACTTCGGCCACATCAGTATCCGGGTGGACCACTCGCTGGTGGAACTGCCGGCCAAGCTGTCCGGTAAGACGTTCAAAGCCCTTGAGCAGACTCGTATTCAGGGCCAGTTGATCAACCTGCGCCGTGATCACGCAGCCGGAAAGCCCGAGCGCCGCGGGGAGGGCGGGGCGCACCGGAAACGGATGGAATGACACCGCTGCGCGAGCAGGACGTCGCACAGGGTGGGCTGGAACAGGTCGCTCATGTGGACCGGGTCGCCTCGCTGACCGGTGTTCGCGCGGTGGCGGCGATCCTGGTGGTCGGCACTCACGCGGCCTACACCACCGGCAAGTACACCCACGGCTACGCCGGTCTGGCGGGTTCCCGGATGGAGATCGGGGTGCCGATCTTCTTCGTGCTCTCGGGTTTTCTGCTGTTTCGGCCGTGGGTGCGCGCTACCGCATTCGGGCGTCCGGACCCGTCGGTGCGCCGCTACGCCTGGCATCGGGTGCGGCGGATCATGCCGGCCTATGTCGTGACGGTGCTGCTGGCCTATGTGATCTACCACTACCGGACCGGCGGCCCGAATCCCGGCCACAACTGGATCGGCCTGCTGCGCAACCTGACGCTGACCCAGATCTACACCGACAACTACATGTTCGGCTACATACATCAGGGCCTCACCCAGATGTGGAGTCTCGCAGTCGAAGTCGCCTTCTATGTGGTGCTTCCGCTGCTGGCCTGGCTGACGCTGGTCGGGTTGTGCCGTCGGCAGTGGCGACCGTGGCTGCTGCTGGCGGGGCTGGCGGTCATCGCCGCGATCACCCCGGCCTGGCTGACTCTGGTGCACGCGGGCGACTACCTGCCCGATGGCGCCCGACTGTGGCTGCCGGCCTATCTGGCCTGGTTCGTCGCCGGGATGGTGCTGGCGGTGCTACAGGCCATGGGTGTGCGCTGCTACGGATTCGTGGCGATTCCGTTGGCGCTCATCTGTTATCTGATCGCGTCGACTCCGCTCGCCGGGGAGCCCACCACATCGCCGGCCAAGCTGTCGGAGGCTCTGGTCAAGGCTGGTTTCTACGCGGTGATCGCCGCGCTGGCGGTGGCGCCGCTGGCCCTGGGCAACTCGGGCCTGTACGCCAGGGCGCTGGCGAGCCGGCCGATGGTGTTCCTGGGGGAGATCTCGTATGAGATCTTCCTGGTCCACCTGGTGCTCATGGAGGTGGTGATGGTCAACGTGCTGCACTACCCGGTCTACACCGGCTCGATGCTGAACCTGTTCGTGGTGACCATGATCGTCACCGTGCCGGTGTCCTGGCTGTTGCACCGGTTCACCCGCGTGAAGCCCCCTCGCCCCCTCGCCGAGCGTGAACCTGGTTTCACTCCCAGCGATCGAGAGTGAACCTAGGTTCACCGCCGGCGGGGAGTGGGGGCGCGGGTGGCGGTGGCGCCTGGCGACACCACGACCGGCACCACGAACTCGGTCAGCATGGCGCGCTCGTCGTCGGCGTCGCGGCCCGGGAAACTCAACAACGACGTCATCACCCGGACCACCCAACGGGCGCGCTGCTCCACGACCTCGGGGTCGTCGGTGCCCAGCGCGGACAGGAAGGTCCGGACCATTGCGGCGATGACGTCGGACTGTTCGGCCATCGCGACACCGATCGGCGGGCCGGTCTCGGCGAACCAGGACGCCAGCGACGGATTGCTGCGCACCAGGGTCAAAGACTCGGTGATCCCGGTGACCAACCGCTGCGCCGGGTCGTCGATACCGGCCAGGCGCTGGGTCAACTCCTGATACAGCGTGTTGGCCCAGCGGTGCACGTAAGCGGTGTAGAGCGCATCACGGCTTTCGAAGTACCGATACAACGTGGCACGGGAACAGCCTGCCGCGCGGGCGATCTCGTTCATGCCGACCGAGGCGGGGTCGCGCTCGGCGAACAGCTTCTCGGCGGCGTCGAGGATCTTCTCGGCCGCCAGTTCGCCGCGCTGGTCGGACAGCCAGGCCCGGCCGGCCATCATGACCCGACGGTGAACGGTACCGTCACGGGGCGGCGCACATAACTGCCACCGGCCCAGCTGATCCCGGCTTCGTCGACCGAATAGTCCGGGCACCGGGCCAGCAGTTCCTCCAGCGCCACCCGGGCCTGCATTCTCGCGGCCTGGTTGCCGATGCAGTGGTGTGCGCCGTAGCCGAAGCTCAGGATCTGACGCGGCTTGCGCAGCACGTCGAGTTCCTCTGCGGTGGGCCCGAATTGGCGCTCGTCACGGTTGGCCGAGCCGTACAGCAGCAGGGCCCGCCGGCCGGCCGGAATGGTGCTGTCGCCGATGGTCACGTCGCGGGTGGCGGTGCGGGCCAGGCCCTGCACCGGTGAGGTCATCCGCAGCAGTTCCTCGACAGCCTCGTTGATCAGTGTCGGGTCGTCGACCAGCAGCTTGCGCTGATCCGGGTGTTGATGCAGCAGTTGCGTTGAGCCGCCGAGCATTCCGGTGGTGGTGTCGTTGCCGCCGGTGACCATGGTGAACGCGAAGGCCAGGATCGCGAAGATCCCGGCGTCGTCTCCGGGGGCGCCCATGCCCGCCGCCACCAGATGCGACACGGTGTCCTCGCCCAGGTCGGTGCGGCGTCGTTCGATCAGTCCGCTGAAGTATGTCATCATCTCGAGCACCGCGTCCCCGGCCGAGGCGACGCCGTCGGGGTTGATGGTGGCCGCGACGATCGCCTCGGTCCAGCGGTCGAACTGGGAGCGGTCTTCGGCCGGCACGCCGAGGAAGTGTGCGACGACCATCGAGGGCAGCGGCTTGAACAACTCGGCGACGATGTCGCCGCCGCCGGCTGCGCGCAGCCGCTCGATACGTTCGACGACGAACGCGCGCACCTCCGGCTCGAGCTGTTTGACGTGGGCCGGAGTGAACGCGCGGGCCACCAGCTTGCGGAACTCGGTGTGCTGCGGCGGGTCCTGCATCACCATCGGGGGGTTGGCGGCCAGGCCGATCATCTCCAGGTCGCCGTAGTTGATGGTCAGGCCCTTGGCCGAGGAGAAGGTCTCGTGGTCCGAGGCCGCCGCCCAGACGTCGGCGTGCCGGGACAGCACGTAGTAGTCCTGGCCGGGGTCGTGCTCGGGGACCACATGGTGGACGGGGTCGTGCTCGCGCAGCGCGGCATACATCGGCCACGGGTTGTGCCAGGTGTCGGCGTTGCACGGCTCGAACTTTGGATGAGACAACACAGATGACATGTCTCATGATTACGACATGCGCGCGATGCTGTCAATGCTCAATTCTCCGCGGGCGTGCAGAGTTGTCCGCTAAACCCGCAGGTCGAGCCGAGCGTTTCTGCACGGTCGCGGGAAGGGGCGGGTCAGATACCCGAGCCTGGGTTGAGGATGTTCAGCGGATCCAGCGCGGCTTTGACCCGCTGGTTCAGCGCCATCGCGTCGGCGCCGAGCTGCTCGGCCAGCCACGGCCGCTTGAGCCGTCCGACCCCGTGCTCGCCGGTGATGGTTCCGCCGAGGGCGATCGCCAGGTCCATGATCTCGCCGTAGGCGGTCTGCGCGCGGTGAGCCTCGTCGGGATCGCTCGGGTCGTGCACGATCAGCGGGTGGGTGTTGCCGTCGCCGGCGTGCGCGATGACCGAGATCATCAGCCGGTGGGTGGCTGCGATCTGTTCGATCCCGGTGATCAACTCGCCCAGCCGCGGCAGCGGCACGCCGACATCCTCGAGCAGCAACGGGCCCTTCGCCTCGACGGCCGGGATGCAGAACCGCCGGGCGGCGACGAATCCCTCGGCCTCAATCGGGTCGTCGGTGGAGAACACGTCCTTGGCGCCGTGCTCGCCGAATACCCGGGCTATCAGCTCGATGTCCTCGGTGCCGGCGGCCCCCCGCTCGTCTGAGGCCGCCACCAGCATGGCCGCGGCTTCGCGGTCCAGCCCCATCCGCAGGTGATCCTCGACGGCGTTGATGGCCACCGAGTCCATGAACTCGAGCATCGACGGCCGCAACCGCCCGGAGATGTCGAGCACCGCCTGCGCCGCGGCCTCCACCGAGTCGAAAGTGGCCACCACCACCGCCGAGTTGGGTTGGGCCGGCAACAGTCGCAAGGTCACCTCGGTGATCACTCCCAGGGTGCCCTCGCTGCCGACGAACAGTTTGGTCAGCGAGAGCCCGGCGACGTCCTTGAGCCGGGGCCCGCCGAGGCGCACCGCGGTGCCGTCCGCCAGCACCACCTGGATGCCCAAGACATAGTCGGTGGTGACGCCGTACTTGACGCAGCACAGCCCGCCGGCGTTGGTGGCGATGTTGCCACCGATGCTGCAGATCTCGAACGACGAAGGATCCGGTGGGTACCAGAGTCCTTGTGCCGCTACGGCTTTCTTCACCTCGGCGTTGAACAGTCCGGGCTGGCACACCGCGGTCCGGGTGACGGGGTCGACGGTGATCTCGCGCATCTTCTCGGTGCACAGCACGATCCCGCCGTCGACGGCGGTGGCGCCGCCGGACAGCCCGGTGCCCGCGCCGCGGGTCACCACCGGAATCCGGTGGGTGGTGGCCCAGCGCATGACGGTCTGCACCTCTTCGGTGCGAAGCGGGCGCACCACCGCCAGCGGGTTGCCCGCCGACGGGTCCAGCGCACTATCCTGCCGGTAGCCCTCGGTGATCGTGGGGTCGGTGACCACCATGCCCTCGGGCAGGTCGGCGATCAGCTGGGTCAGTGTGTCGGAATCCACGCAGGTGATCCTACGGAGTTGCTGATCCGGCACGATGGACGAATGCTCGACCATCCCCGTACCGGCCAGCCGTTCGAATCTCCCGTGCCCCCCGGCTCCGGCTGGCCCGGCGACCCGGCTACCCCGGCCACCCCGCAGGCCCTAGACGCCGCTCAGGTGGCGCAGCTGGCCGGCCAGACGAACTCGATCGAGGAACTAGACGCCCCGATCAGCGTCTGCCGGGCCTGCCCGCGCCTGGTCGCCTGGCGAGAAGACGTCGCGGTCACCAAGCGGAAGTCCTTTGCGGACCAGCCCTATTGGGGACGCCCGGTTCCCGGTTGGGGATCAGCCACGCCACGCATCGTGATCGTCGGGCTGGCGCCGGCGGCCAACGGCGCCAATCGGACCGGGCGGATGTTCACCGGCGACCGCTCCGGGGACCAGCTCTACGCAGCCTTGCATCGAGCCGGCCTGGTCAACCAGCCCACCAGTGTCGATGCGGCAGACGGTTTGCACACCAACGACATTCGGATCGTCGCCCCGGTGCGGTGTGCGCCGCCGGACAACAAGCCGACAACGGTCGAGCGCAACACCTGCGCGCCGTGGCTGGACGCTGAGTGGCGGTTGCTGGCCCCCCACGCCCGGGTGCTGGTGGCGCTCGGCGGCTTCGCCTGGCAGGTCGCGTTGCGGATGGCAGCTGAACGGGTGCCCAAGCCGAAACCGAAGTTCGGCCATGGCGTCGTTGCCGAACTAGGCACCGACCTGCGGTTGATCGGCTGTTATCACCCCAGCCAGCAGAACATGTTCACCGGCCGGCTGACCCCGGCGATGCTCGACGACATCTTCGGCCGGGCGGCACTCATCGCCGGGTTGAGGGACTGACCTGGGCCGCGAGACGGAATCTGACGACGCAATATCGGCGTGTCGCGTCGTCAGATTCCGTCTCGGCGCCGAGTTTGCGCCGACCGGGGAAGGTTCAGCCGGCCGACGGCGTTGCCTGACTACGTGCGCCTCTCCGTCCTCGATCTTGTCCCGGTCCGTACCGACCAGTCCACCGCCGACGCCCTCGCGGCCACGGTGAAGCTGGCCCAAACCGCCGACCGGCTCGGATTCACCCGCTACTGGGTGGCCGAACACCACAACATGCCCGCGGTGGGGGCCACCAGCCCGCCGGTGTTGCTGGCCTACCTGGCCGCACATACCTCCCGGGTGCGGCTGGGTTCGGGCGGGGTGATGCTGCCCAACCACGCTCCGCTGGCGGTGGCCGAGCAGTTCGCGCTGCTGGAGGCTGCCGCGCCCGGCCGCATCGACCTGGGCATCGGCCGCGCACCCGGCTCGGACCCGGTCACCTCGGTCCTGCTGCGCGGCGGGGCCGGCCGTGACGATCGGGATATCGAGAACTTCCCCGACTACCTCGACCAGGTCCGGGCGATGATGAGCAGCCGCGGCGTGCAGGTCCAGTTGCGTGACGGCGACTACCTGCTCAAGGCCACCCCGGCCGCCGTGAGCGAACCGAGGCTGTGGCTGCTGGGCTCCAGCATGTATTCAGCGCAGTTGGCGGCGGCCAAGGGCCTGCCGTACGTGTTCGCGCACCACTTCTCCGGTCAGGGCACCGAGGAGGCGCTGGCCTACTACCGGGCGAACTTCACCCCGAGTCCGTTGTGCGCCGAGCCCACGACGTTTCTGACGGTCAACGCAGCGGTCGCCGAAAGCCATGATGAGGCAATCGCTTTGATGCTGCCCAACCTGCAGATGATGGCGCGGTTGCGCACCGGCCGGCCGTTGGGCGCCGTCGAGTTGGTCGAGGACGCGAGCGCGAACCAGGTCTCCGATGCCGAGCAGCGGATCATCGACGGCAGTCTGCGCCGTGCGGTCGTCGGCGCCCCCGCCGAGGCGGCCGGCCAGATCCGGGAGCTGGCAGAACATTTCGGCGTCGACGAAGTCATGGTCAACCCGGTGGCCTCGGCTCACCGCGGCACCGACCCCGCCACCGCTCCCGGGCGCGAGCAGACCCTCGAGCTGCTCGCCAAGGAGCTGTTCTAGCGGTTGATGACGGTGGCCCCGAAACCGCTGGGGCGGTAGTCGATGTAGATCGGGTCCTGCGAGAACGGGTAGTAGCCGGAGTTCATCGACGGGTCCGACCAGATATACGGGCCGTTGGCCGCGGTTGTGGTGTAGGAGTACAGCAGGGTCTGGCCGTCGGCGGTGTAAACCGAGATGACGGTGCCGACCGGTACCTGCGACCCGATCCCGGCGCTGGGGAACAGCGACGGGGGCAGGGCTCCGTACATGCCGCCGGAGTCGATCGAGGTGGACACCGGCACCGGAGTTCCGCCGTTGATGGACACCATGGTCTCGACGAACGGGGACCCGGGCAGGGAGATCTCCGGGGTCATCGGGTTGGGCCCGAATGTCACCTGCCCAGTGGTCTCGTCGATCAGCACGCCCTGGTTCAGCGCGCCCGGCAGCGCCGAGATGATCGTCGACGTTCCGGTGTAGCCGTTGTTGGGTCCGATGCCGAGCACACCGACGATGCCGTACTGGTTGAAGTAGTTCGTCATCAGAGTGTTCGACGACGGGTCGACGATGTTGACCGCGGTCGGGTCGGTGACCAGGCCGCTGGGGCAGGTGCCGGTCTTGTCGCAGAAGCCGACGGTGGTGTCGTAGGTGTGATAGCTGTAGCTCTGCCCGTTCAGTCCGGCGTAGCTTGCGCTGCCCGAATAGACCGAGTTGCCCAGACCGTTGCTGCTGCCCAGTAGCGTCAGACCGGTTGAACCCGTGTCGATCTGGACCGCCACCGGCGCGCCGCCGTTGATCGAGATGTAGACGATCGGGCTGATCCCGCCGCTTTGCAGGTACAGCGGGATGGTGGCGTTGAGCGGGCTGGTCGGACCGGCCCCGTTGGAGCCGCCGCCCGAGCCGGCGCCGCCGGCACCGTGGGCGCCGTTGGCGCCGTTGTTGCCGACCGTGCCACCGCCACCGCCCGCACCGCCGTTGCCGCCGTCGCCGCCGTTGGCTCCGGCGCCACCGGTGGCCACACCGCCCGCCGCTCCGCCGACGCCGCCGTCCCCGGCTGCCCCGCCGTGGACATTCGTGCCCGCCAGGGTGGTGTTGCCGCCGTTGCCGCCGTCACCACCGCCGCCGCCCGCACCGGCGTTACCGCCCGCGCCGACGTGGGCACCCGAACCGCCGGCGCCCGCGTTACCGCCGGCGCCACCCCCTCCGCCGTTGCCGCCGCTGGAACCCTGCGCGTAGAAACTGCCGGTGGTGTTACCGCCGTCGCCGCCGGTACCGCCCACGCCGCCGTTGCCGCCGAGTCCGCCGTCGAATCCGGTTGCGCCGGCACCGCCCGTGCCACCGGCTCCCGCCGCGCCGCCCTTGCCGCCGTCACCGCCGATCCCGACCGGCGCCGCGTTGATCCCGGGCTGGGCGAAGGTGCCGGAACCGGGTGCGCCACCGTCACCGGCAGCCCCGCCGCTACCGCCGTTGCCGCCGATACCGCCCGCACTGGCGACCCCGGTGCCGCCGGTGCCACCGCCGCCGCCGCTGCCGCCGTTTCCGCCGGCACCTCCGTCGCCGTTGGTGCCGAAGCGGCCGTGCTCGTGCAGGGCGACATTGCCCGCGTAGGCCGAACCGGCCGAGCCGCCCTGGCCGCCGGCGCCGCCGTTGCCGCCGTCGTAGCCGCTGCCTGCGCCGGTGGCCCCCTGATCGCCGAGCCCGCCGTTGCCGCCCGCACCTCCGGCGCCGCCGTCGCCGCCGCTGCCGTACTGCACGTTGTTGGCCACGTCCAGGGTGGCGATGCCGTTACCGCCACCGTTTCCACCGGCCCCGCCCTTACCGCCCGCGCCGCCGTTGCCGGTGTTGGCGCCGTGCGCGCTGACGCTGCTGCCGCCTGCGCCACCGGCTCCGCCCTGCCCGCCGTTGCCGCCGCTGCCCGGCAGGGTGGCGCTGGGTGGTAGGGCTGATTGGTCCAGGCCGCGACCGCCGTCGCCGGCCGCACCGCCGCTGCCGCCGGCCCCGCCGTTGCCGTCGCCCAGCGAGTTGCCGCCCTTGCCGCCGGCCCCGCCGCTGCCGCCGTCGCCGGCATTGCCGCCGTTCGAGCTGGCGACCCCGTTAACACCCGTGGCGCCGGCGCCGCCGTTGCCACCCGCCCCACCGTTGCCGTGCAGGCTGCCGGTTCCGCCGTTGCCGCCGGCCCCGCCGGATGCACCCGCGGTGGTTGCGCTGAAGCCGTTGCCGCCCGTTCCGCCGTCGCCGGCGTGGGCGGTCGGCGCCGCGCCGGCCGAACCGGTGGCCCCGGTGGAAGAACCCGCGCCGCCGTTGCCGCCCAGGCCACCGGCGCCGACGGCGCCGCCGTTGCCTCCGTTACCGCCGTTGACGTGGGCGACGCTGCCGTCGGTGCCGTTGCCCCCGTTGCCGGGAGTGCCGCCGGTCCCGCCGGTGCCGCCCGCGCCGCCGACGCCCTGCTGACCGACAGCGCCGTGCGCGGCGGTGCCGCCCGCGCCGCCGACACCACCGGTCCCGCCTTGTCCGCCGGCTCCGCCGTTGCCGCCGACTGTGCCGTCGGCCCCGGCCGTGGCGCCGTTAGCGCCGGTGAATCCCGCGCCACCGGTGCCGCCGGTGCCGCCGACGCCGCCGGTGCCGCCAGTTCCGCCGTTGCCGCCGAGCGCGCCGCCGTTTCCGCCGGCACCGCCGGCTCCGCCAGTGCTGCCCTGCCCGCCGACGCCGCCGCTGCCGCCGACCGTGGTCGCGTCGATTCCCTGCCCGCCGACGCCGCCGTTGCCCCCGGTTCCGCCGGTTCCGCCGTTGCCGTACGCGCCGCCGTCGCCGCCGGTTCCGCCGGTGCCGCCGACTCCGCTGGCGACCGAGAATCCGTCGCCGCCGTCGCCGCCGTTGCCGCCGGTCTTCTCGCCCAATCCCGCCGCGCCGGCCAGACCGTCGGCGCCGGTTCCGGTCAGGCCGCCGGTCCCGGCCGCGCCGCCCGCCCCGGCGGCTCCGGCCTTGCCGGTGTCTCCGCCGTGGCCGCCGGCGCCGCCGTCGATGTGCGCGGCGGTGCCGGCCGCACCGGTTCCACCGTTGCCGCCCGCTCCGGCTATGCCGCCGTTCCCGCCTTTCCCGCCGTCACCGTTGGCGCCGGCCGCACCGTGGCCAGAGGCTCCACCGGCCCCACCGGCTCCGCCCCGACCGCCGTTGCCCCCGTCGCCGCCGTTGTGGGCGTCGCCGCCGGCGCCCGCTTTGACGGCGAAGTCCCCGGTGGCACCGTTCGCACCGGTCGACCCGGACCCGCCGTTGCCGCCGGCCCCGCCGTTGCCGCCGCGTCCGCCCTCGCCGTACTGCGCCGACAGGCTCGAGCCGCCGGCACCGCCGACACCGCCCACGCCGCCGGCGGTCCCCACGGCACCAGAGGTGCCCGCCACACCGATCCCGCCGTCGCCGCCGGCGCCACCGTTGCCGAAGAACCAGGCCACCGCGTCGCCGCCGGCACCACCGGCCCCGCCCACGCCGCCGGACAGCGCCGCGCCGCCGTCTCCGCCGGCGCCGCCGTTGCCCATGAACGATCCGCCGTCGCCGCCGACGCCGCCCGCAGCCCCGGCTCCGCCGTCGCCGCCGGTGCCGCCGTCACCGAACATGCCGGCCGCGCCGCCGTTGCCGCCGATGGCTCCGGCCAGGGTCTGGTCGTATCCGTCGCCGCCGTCGCCGAGCCACAAGCCGCCGGCGCCGCCGTCGGGGTTGTCCGCGGTGCCGTCGACGCCGTTGCCGATCAAGTACTGCCCGGCCATCGCGTTGAGGGAGTTGTCGAACTGGATGCCCAGCGGGCTGGTGATCCAGGCCTGGGCCTGGGCGTGCAGTGCGGCGTAGATGTCGAAGCCGAACGAGGCGTCCATCGGGCCGGGATCGGCGATGCCCGCCGCCGGTGTGAACATCTCGACAAGCCAGTCCATGTCCCAGGAGTCGGCCTGCGCCGGCGGGCTCATGCCGAACGCTCCGATGGTCCCGGCGGCCAGGAATGCCCCGATCGCACAACGAGTCCCGCGGCGCCGCTGCGGATCGCGTCGTAAGCCCATGGCCCTCACCTGTCCGTTTCGAGGGCGAACCCCGGCGGCCACACGCTTAGGGGCGTGCGATGAAAGTCAAAGTACTACCGAAGCGTTCCCTTAACAACGGACGCTTGGGCTCGGCGAGGCGAATTGTCGCCGACTAAGTGGATTTCGGCGTAACCACCACGATCGGGATCGGCCGGTTGGTGCGCCGCTGATAGGCGTCATAGCGATTGGCGTTGTTGGTGTTGACGATCCGCCACAGCCGTGTGTAGTCCGGATCGTCGGGCAGCACCGGCCTGGCCGTGGCGTCGAGCCGGGCGGGCCCGACGTTGATCTCGACGTCCGGGTGGGCCTTGAGGTTGTGGTACCAGCCGGGGGAGCGGGGTGCGCCACCCATCGACGCGACGATCAGATAGGTGTCCCCGTCGCGGGCGTAGCTCAACGTCGAGATCCGTGCCGCGCCGGTCTTGGCGCCCACGGTATGCAGCAGCAGGCTGGGCGGTATGCCCGGAAACCGGTGCCCGATCCACCCGTTGGTGCCCTGGTACAGCGCGCCGTGCAGCCGCAGCAGCCGCCCGCCGAGCCGCTGCTCGATCCAACCGGCAATGTCCATGGGCCTCAGTCTGCCCGGCCGGCGTCGACGTCCGCCAGTGCCGCCCGCAGCAACTCCGCGGTGCGCTCCCGGTCCGGGTCGCGCCGCAACAGCATGCCCTTGGCGAACGCCAGCTTGTCGCCGCTGCGCCGCGGCACCACGTGCAGATGGATGTGGAAGACGCTCTGGAACGCGGCCCGGCCGTCGTTGATCGCCAGGTTGTTGCCGTCGGCGTGCAGGCCCGAGATCCGCGCCGCCTTTGCGATCCGCTGGCCGAGCGCCACCATGCCGGCCAGGGTGGCGGGCGGGGTGTCGGTCAGGTCGACGGTGTGGCGCTTGGGAATCACCAGGGTGTGGCCCGCGGTGAACGGCCGGATGTCGAGCAACGCCAGGTACTCGTCGTCTTCGTGGATCCGCACGGCCGGCGCATCACCGGCGACTATGGAACAGAACACGCAGCTCATCGTGGTCATGCCAGTGCGCCGCCGATCGCCTCGATGGCCCGGTCCAGGATCGCCCGGGTGGTCGCGAAGTTCAGCCGCGCGAATCCCGGGCCGCCGCCGAACGGCAGTCCGGGGCTCAGCGCCACCTTTGCATCGGCCAGCAGCAGGTCGGCCGGCTCGGCGGGCAGTCCCAGTGACCGGAAGTCCACCCACGCCAGGTAGGTGGCTTCGGGGTTGCTGATCCGCAGCCCCGGCACCGCCGCCGGCAGCGCGGCGGTCAGGTGGTCGCGGTTGGCCCGCAGATAGCCCAGCAGCTGATCGAGCCAGTCACCGCCAACGGTGTAGGCGGCGATGTTGGCCCGGATGCCGACGGTGGAGGCGCCCATGGTGTGCAGGAAGTTGATTCGGTCCCAGTCGTCGGCGTCGCGCTGGTTGGACAGCATCACCTGGGCGCACATCAGCCCGGGCAGGTTCCAGCCCTTGGACGCCGACATCAGCGTGACGACGGTGTCGGCGGCGGTCTCCGACACCGAAGCCGCCGCGACGTGGCCGCGGTCATAGACCAGCGGGGCGTGGATCTCGTCGGCGATCACCCGGGCGCCGTGCCGGGCGGCGACGTCGGTGATCGCGCGCAGTTCGTCGGCGGTGAACGAGGTGCCCAGCGGATTGTTCGGGTTGCACAGGATCAGCGACCCCGCGCCGGCGGCGAACGCGGCGTCGAGCGCGTCGAGGTCCATCACATAGCGACCCGATTCCTGTTGTGTCATGGGAATCTCCACACGCTGTCGGCCGGCGACCCGCAGCACGTCGAAGAACGGCATGTAGGCGGGAACGGGCAGCACCACCGGGCTCTCCGGGCGGGTGAGGAAGGCGATCACCGTCTCCATGCCCTTGAGCACGTCGGGCACGGTCCGCACCCACTGCGCGGGCACCGCCCAGCCGTAACGCTGCGCGCACCAGGCCGCCGCGGCCACCGGCAGTGCATCGGAGTCGAACACCGGGTAGCCGAACTCCTCGGTGTCGGCCCAGTCGCGCACCGCGGCCAGCACCGGCGGCGCGGTGGGAAAGTCCATCTCGGCGATCCACAGCGGCAGCACGCCCGCGTCGAATCGGTTCCACTTGATGGTGTTGCGGGCGCGGAGTCGGTCGGGGGTTAATGCATCGAAGGCTTCAGCCACACCGACAGTCTGCCGCGCGATACGTTGGCCGCGTGGCTGATCCCGAGATCGACGACCTGCTCGACGGGTTGGAGGGCACCGCGCGTGCCGAACGCGCAGAGCTGATCGACTGGCTTCTTGAGCAGGGCGTGACGGCCGAGGAGATCCGTTCCTCGGCGTCGCCGACGTTTCTGGCGTCGCGTCGGCTGATCGGCGACGACGGCACCTACGTCTCGGCACGGGAGGTCGCTGCGGCGGCCGGGGTGGATCTGGAGCAGTTGCAGCGCATCCAGCGGGCGGTCGGACTGCCGTGGATGGACGATCCAGATGCCCACGTGCAGATGCGTGCCGACGGCGCCATCGCCGAGCATTCGCGTCGCTTCATCGAGGCCGGCATCGACCCGCAGCAGGCCATTCAGACGCTGCGGGTGTTGGCCGACGGGTTGTCGCACACCGCAGATCTGATGCGTTCCACGGTGGTGGCCGCGATCGCCGAACCGGGTATTACCGAGTTGGAGATCGCGAAGCGGTCCCGCGACATGGTGGCCGGGCTGGCGCCGCTGCTGGGCCCGTTCGTGCAGGACATGCTGATGATGCAGTTGCGCCATCAGCTCGACATCGACGAGGTCACCGAGGGGGAGCGCCGGGCGGGTGCGCCGGTGCCGGGGGCGCGGCAGGTGGCGGTGGCATTCGCCGACCTGGTGGGTTTCACCCGGCTCGGCGAGATGGTGCCGCCGGAGGAGCTGGTTCAGCTGGCGGAGCGGCTGACGGTGCTGGGACATGACATCGCCGTTCCGCCAGTGCGCTTCATCAAGACGATCGGCGACGCGGTGATGTTCGTCAGCCCGGAACCGGCGCCGCTGGTGGACGCGATGCTCAAGCTGGTGGAGGCCGCTGAGGCCGACGAGAGCCTGCCGCGGCTGCGGGCCGGGATCGCGGCGGGCCAGGCGGTGAGCCGGGTCGGTGACTGGTTCGGCTCTCCGGTGAACCTGGCCAGCCGGGTGACCGGGGTGGCGCGGCCGGGCGCGGTGCTGGTGGCCGAGTCGGTTCGGGTGGCGCTGGCCGAATCCGGGTATTTCCGTTGGTCGTTCGCGGGTAAGCGGCATCTGAAGGGGATCAGCGGTGAGGTGAACCTGTACCGGGCGCGGCACGCGCCGGCGGCTCGAGAGCTGTTTCCGCCGGCCACGAGCAGCTCCGGGCCCAATGCCGGTTGACCGGGGACCATTGGCCCCTGTTGCCGGCGATCCGTGACCGCGAACCTGGGATAACGAACCCGCGGAGGTGGATCATGGTCGACACGGCAGTGGAGTCCGAAGTTCTCGCCGATGCGGTGCGACTGGCTTGCCGGGCCCCGTCGTTGCATAACAGCCAACCCTGGCGATGGGTGGCCGAGCACGGGCGGCTCGACCTGTTTTTGGATTCGACCCGAGAGGTCCATGGGGACCGATCGGCGCGTGAGGCGTTGATCAGCTGTGGCGCGGTGCTCGACCACCTGCGGGTGGCGATGGCCGCGGCCGGCTGGACCGCCGAGATCGAGCGGTTCCCCGACGCGCAGCGCCCAGAGCACTTGGCCGCGATCGGCTTCACCGCCGCCGGCCGAGTCTCCGACGCACAGCGGTACAGCGCGAGCGCGATCCTGATGCGACGTACCGATCGCCTACCGTTCATGGCGCCGAGCTATTGGGAACGGTTCGAGGTGCTGCTGCGTAGCAGCGTCAACGAACCGGTGCGGCTGTCCGTGGTCGACGACGAGCTGCGGCCCGCGCTTGCGGAGGCTTCGCAGCTGTCCGAGGCGCTGCGCCTGTACGACTCGGCGTATCACGCCGAACTGAACTGGTGGACCGCACCTTTCGACGTCGCCGACGGCATTCCCGAGAGTGCGCTGGTCTCGGCGGCGGAGAGCGACCGCGTCGACGTGGGGCGGACGTTCCCGGTCACCCATAACCGCGAGCGGCGCGTCGAGGTCGGCGACGACCACTCGAAGATCGTGCTGCTGTCCACCGCCTCCGATGATCGCAGCGATGCGCTGGCCTGCGGCGAGGCACTGTCGACGGTTCTGCTCGAATGCACGATGGTGGGTTTGGCGACCTGCCCGGTGACGCACCTGACGGAGGTTCCGGCGGGCCGGGCGTTGCTCGCCGGCCTGGTGGGCCGCGATGACCTGCCGCAGATACTGATTCGAGTCGGTGGCACGCCCGCGCTGGAGCACATGCCGGAGCCGACGCCGCGGCGCCCGCTTGCCGATGTCTTGGATCTGAAGGGCTGACCGGCAAGACAAATAGGGCAGGCCCGGTCAGACTTGGCGAGGCGTCTTACGCATCCTGCGCGACTGGCTTTCACTCGCGGGGCCAGCTCTTCGGTACGGCCATAACCGGGCCTGCTTCGCGGTCGAATCTACGCCGGTGACCACTGGTCAGCAATGGTTGATTTCGCCGGCCATCTCCCAATACGCGCCGCGCCGGGCCACCAGTTCGGCGTGCGTGCCCTGCTCGACGATCCGGCCCCCCTGCATCACCACGATCAGGTCCGCGTCGCGGATCGTTGAGAGTCGGTGCGCGATGATGAAACTGGTCCGCCCCCTGCGCAATTCCTGCATGGCACGCTGGATCAGCAGTTCGGTGCGGGTGTCCACCGAGCTGGTCGCCTCATCCAGGATGAGCAGTTGCGGGCGGGCCAGAAAAGCCCGGGCGATGGTGATCAGCTGCTTCTCCCCGGCGCTGATGCCCGCCCCGTCATCGCTGAGCCGGGTGGCATAACCCTTGGGCAGGGCGCGCACGAACGCATCGACATGCGCGGCGCGGGCCGCGGCAAGCACCTCGTCCTCGTCGGCGTCGGGCCGCCCGTAGCCGATGTTCTCCAGAATCGTCCCGGTGAACAGCCAGGTGTCCTGCAACACCATGCCGGTCGAGGACCGCAGCGCGGAGCGATCCAGTGTGGTGATGTCGACGCCGTCGACCAGGATCTGCCCGCCGTCGACGTCGTAGAACCGCATCAGCAGGTTGACCAGGGTGGTTTTGCCCGCCCCGGTCGGCCCGACGATCGCCACCGTGCTGCCCGGCTCCACCACCAGCGACAGCTCGGAGATCACCGGAACGCCCGGGCGGTAACCGAAGCTGACGCCACGGAACTCCACCCGCCCACGGAAATCGTTGAGCGCCAACGACGACGACGACGGCTCCTCCGCCTCATCGAGGAACTCGAACACCCGCTCAGCGCTGGCCGCCCCGGACTGCAGCATGTTGTACATCGAGGCGAGATTCCCCAGCGGCTGGTTGAACTGGCGAACATAGGCGATGAAAGCCTGAACGCTGCCCAAGGTGATCTGCCCGGTGGCCACCTGCAGTCCGCCGACCACCGCCACCGCCACGTAGCCCAGGTTGGCGATCAGACCCGTCGCCGGTGACACCAGACCGGAGAGGAACTGGGCTCCGAATCCGGCCCGGTACATGGCGTCGTTGCAGTCGTCGAAGCGCTGCTGCGCCCAATCCCGATGCCCGAACGTGCGTACCAGTGTGACGCCGCTGTAGGTCTCTTCGACGTGGGCATTCAGCCGCCCGGTCGCGGCCCACTGCGCGGCGAACAACCGCTGCGAGCGCCGGGTGATCGCCCGTACCGCCAGCAGCGACGCCGGCACGCCCAGCAGGGTGATCACCGCCAGGACAGGGGAGATGGACAGCATCATCGCCAGCACCACCAGCACGGTCATCACCGAGCTGAACAGCTGACTGACCGTCATCGACACCGACGTCGCGGTGTTATCGACGTCGTTGGTGACGCGGCTGAGCAACTCGCCACGACGGGAATTGTCGAAGTAGCGCAGCGGAAGCCGATGAATCTTGTCCTCGACGTCGCGGCGCAGCGCCAGCATGGTGCGCTGCAGGATCACGTTCAGCAACCGGGCCTGCGTCCAGACCATCAGCGCGGCAACCAGATACAGGACTATCGCCACCAGCAGGGTGCGCGCCACCGCGCCGAAGTCCACTCCGACGCCAGGCACCACATCCATCCCGGACAGCATGTCGGCGTAGGTGCCCCGACCAGCGGCGCGTGCGGCCTCAACCGCCTGCTGCTTGGTCATGCCCGAAGGCAGGCCGCGGCCGATCACGCCGTTGAAGATCAGGTCGGTGGCGTGGCCGAGGATGCGCGGCCCCGCAACCCCGATCCCGATGCCGCACAGCGACAGACCGACCACCCCGGTCACCAGCCACCGTGAAGGGCGCAGGCGACGCGCCAGACGCACAGCGGTCGTCGAGAAGTCAGCGGCGCGGGCCCCAGGATCCGGCGTGCTCATAATCCCGCCACCATCTGGGATTCGGCGAACTCCGCATAGGTGGGGCACCCGGCCAGCAGCTCCTGGTGCGTCCCCGCCCCGACCACCCGCCCGTCGTCGACGACGATCACCTGGTCGGCCTCAACGACTGTGGAGATCCGTTGCGCCACAATGATCACCGTCGCCTCCGAAGCGACCTCGCGCAGGCCCGCACGGACTCGGGCGTCGGTCAGGGTGTCCAGCGCCGAGAACGCGTCGTCGAACAGATAGATCGAGGGTCGGCGGATCACCGCGCGGGCGATCGCCAGGCGTTGCCGCTGCCCGCCGGACAGATTGATCCCGCCCTGGGCCACCGGCATCGCCAGCCCGTCGGGGTGCGACGACACGAAATCGGCGGCGGCCACCCGCAAGGCGTCCCACATCTGCGCGTCGCTGACAGCAGCATCCGCCGCCAAGCCGTAGCGCAGGTTGTCGGCGACGGTGCCGGAGAACAGATAGCCGCGCTGGGGAACCAATCCGATGCCCGACCAGAGTTCCTCGGGGTCGCGTTCGCGCACGTCGACGCCGTCGATCAGCACCGCCCCGGAGGTCACGTCACGCAGCCGGGCGATCAGCGACACCAGCGTGGACTTCCCCGAGCCGGTGGAGCCGACGATCGCCACCGTGCTGCCGGGCACAGCGGACAGGGAGACGTCGTGCAGCACCGCCCGGTCGGCGCCGGGGTAGCGGAAGCCGACCCCGGCCAGCCGGATCGAGCCCGTGACAGCGGCCGGCAAAACCGGATGAACGGGCGCACCGATGCTCGGTTCGGTGGCCAGCACCTCGCTGATCCGCTCGGCGCACACCGAGGCACGGGGAAGTACCGCCAGGATCATGGTGGCCATCAGCACGGCCATCAGGATCTGCATGAAGTAGGACAGGAACGCGATCAGTGAGCCGACCTGCATCTGGCCGGCGTCGATGCGCAGCCCGCCGAACCAGATCAGCGCGACGCTGGAGGCGTTGATGGTCAAGGTGGTGGCCGGCAGCATCAGCGCCTGCAGATTGCCGACCGACAGCGAGGTGTCCGACAAGGCGTGGTTGGCGCGGGCGAACCGGTCGCGTTCGTAGGGTTCGCGGGCGAACGCGCGGATCACTCGAATCCCGGTGAGCTGGTCGCGCAGCACCCGGTTGATGTTGTCGATCAGCATCTGCAGGCGGCGGAACTTCGGCAGCATCCGCGCTACGATCGCGTAGTTGGCCAGCGCCAGCACCGGCACGCTGACCGCCAGCAGCCAGGACAACCCGGCGTCCTGGTGCACCGCCATCAGCACTCCGCCGATGCTCATGATCGGCGCGGCCACCAGCACCGTGGTGCCCAGCTGCGTCACCAGCTGGATCTGGCGGACGTCGTTGGTGGTGCGGGTCAGCAGGGTGGCTGTGCCGAACCGGGCGGTCTCGCGCTCGGAGAACCCGATCACGGTGGTGAACACCGCGCGGCGCAGATCGCGGCTCAGTCCGGCCCCGGTGCGGGCGCTGAAGTAGACGGCGGCGACGGCGCACAGCACCTGCGCGGCGCTGACGGCCAGCATGACCAGGCCCAGCCGGACGATGAGGGCTGTGTCGCCCCGGATGACGCCGTCGTCGATGATCGTGGCGTTGACGGTGGGCAGGTACAGCGACGCGCCCGTGCTGATCAGCTGCAACGCCATCACCGCCGCGATAGCCCCGCGGTAGGGCCCGATGTAGCAGCGCAGCAGCGCCAGAAGCATGGGGTTACTGTCGCACACCAGTGCGGGCCGGGGACGACAGCCGCGACACAAACCGACTGGTCACCCCGTGTGTCGTGGTTGTCGGGGTGCGGTGCCGCTACAGTGCATCGTGTGCGGCTCACATTGACGGTTCCGGCCCTGCTGGCCGCTGCCCTGGTTCTCGGCGGTTGCTCCGACTCCGGCTCGTCGACCGAAGCCCAGTCCGGCGAGTCGCCGACATCGAAGACGGAGACCGGCAGTCACGGACCGTCGTTCCCGCAGTGCGGCGGTATCAGCGACGAGACCATCGCGGACCTGACCAAGGTCGCGGGGGTGGTCGGCACTGCGCAGAACTCGGTGGGCTGCCAGTGGCTGCTGCGCGGCGGGATCATGGGCCCGCACTTCTCCTTCTCCTGGTATCGCGGCAGCCCCATCGGGCGTGAGCGCAAGACCGAGGAGGTGTCGCGCACCTCGGTGGAGGACATCAACATCGACGGCCACAGCGGGTTCATCGCGGTGGGCACCGCCCCGACGATGGGCGACAACCTCTGTGAGATCGGCATCCAGTTCCAGGACGACTTCATCGAGTGGTCGGTGAGTTTCGCCCAGAAGCCCTTCCCTGATCCCTGCGACGTCGCCAAAGAGCTGACGCGCCAGTCGATTGCGAACGCGAAATGAGCCGACGGATTCTGGCTGGGTTGGCCGCACTGGCCGTGTTGATCGCGCCGACGGGCTGCTCCCGTGAGGTCGGCGGCACCGCGGTCAAGGCGGGCTCCGGGGACACCAAGCGCAACAACAACTCCGAGCGGCAGTACCCGAACCTGCTCAAGGAGTGCGAGGTGCTGACCACCGACATCCTGGCTAAGACCGTCGGCGCGGACCCGCTGGACATTCAGAGCACCTTCGTCGGGGCGATCTGCCGTTGGCAGGCGGCCAACCCGGCCGGGTTGATCGACATCACCCGGTTCTGGTTCGAGCAGGGCAGCCTGGACAACGAGCGCAAGGTCGCCGAGTTCCTGAAGTACCAGATCGAGACGAAATCCATTGTGGGCGTGCCGTCTATCGTGATGCGGCCGGCCGACCCGAACGGTTCGTGTGGGGTGGCCAGTGACGCCGCGGGCGTGGTGGGCTGGTGGGTCAATCCGCAGGCGCCCGGGATCGACGCGTGCGAGCAGGCGAACAAGCTGATGGAGCTGACGCTCGCGACCAACTCGTAGGGCGAGGCACGTCGTACTCGGCCGAAGAGCGCTGTGAGTTGCCGAACGCTATTCGCGTCAGCCCATGCCGACACAATGGCATCGTGAGTCGCAGTGGCACCTGGGCTGGTGGCATGGGGCCTGTTCGAATTGGATGGCGCCGGCGATAGCGGCCCTGGTTCTGGGCTACCTCCAGCAGTCCCGCGGGCTGCGTCTGTGTGCTGTGCGTTGTGGGCCTCGCCGGAGAGATGATTGACCGGCTGGGCAGCTCGGGGCACGCAGTCACCGAGGATGGATTCTGACCTGCTGGTTTGCTTGGTGAAGTGGAGCGAAGTGAAAATTTCCAGAAAAGATGAGTATATTTAGTGATCATTCGCGGGATTATTTCGGAGATTATTTTTGTGTACTTCCCGTGTACCGTGAGTAGAGTTGTTGAAGAGCGGAGGTGATCCCAATGTCTGACCTCTTGGTCAAGGCTGCCGACGACACTGCGCGGATGGACACCCACGAGGTCGCCGCTTATCTCCTGGCGCGGCTCGGACCGACGTTGACCGCCTATATTGCCGCATCAAAGAGTCGTGCGATGCCGGCTCGCTGGGCAGCACCTCCAGGGGACCGCGCACATGCTGAACCCTCGGATGAGAAGGCGCGGCGCCTCAAGGCTGCGCACGCGGTGTTCCGGTCGATCGAGGACGCCGAGAATGATCAGGTCGCCCGGAGTTGGCTGATCTCGGCGAATCCTCGGCTCGACGGTGTCACTCCCGCGGCACTTGTGCGTGAGGATGAGTTTTCGGCCGTCTATCGCGCGGCTGACGCGTTCATAACCGACACCTACTTCTCCTGACGGCTCCTGTCGCGGGTCCTCCCTATACTCAGCCCGGTCGCTGTGTACAGGGAGGTAGGTGCGGGCTCCGTCTATGGATGCGGTTATCTGCGCGGCAACGGGTTTGGACGTGGTTGCCAGCTCTGGGCGGAGCATCTTTCGGGTGGCGAAGACTGCCTATGGCCCCGTCAATCCGCCACCCCGTGTTCCGGGTCTACACCCCGTGGAGAACTGGTCACGGTGGGACACGGCTGGACGGACTGTGTATGGATGCTCGACAGCGACCGGGGCTTTCGTCGAAGTTCTTGAGTACATCACGGCAGATCTGCCTGCGACGCCGCTGGACGAGCTGTTCGATGACGTTGGCCCTGAGGATGCCGATACCTTCGCCGGCCAGATCGAGCGCGAGTTACCGGCGCACGGCGCGATGCTCTACCGTTCGATCTCGCAGGGCTGGCGGCAGGCGCGTTCCCTTTACGAGCTGCGGTTGCCCGATAGCGGCTGGTTTGTCGACATCGCGGGAGCCAACTCGATATCGGTCGTGTCGGAGCAGCTGGGCCCAACCTTGTTGGCTCACTGTGGGATCGAGCAACTCACGATCAGCGAACTGACCAGTTCATCGGTGGACATGAAACTGCTGACCACGGGCATCGCCACGTGGATTCGCGACTCGGTTCATCTGGATGGCGGTGAACGCCCGCATGGCGTGGTCTACCCGTCCAAGTGGGGAAACACCCTGGATAATTGGGCGATGTGGCTGCGGCGGAAGGACGATGGGACCGGTGAGGACCCGCTGAGGCAGGCGGAGGTCTCCGATATTGGCCGACACACGAAGCCGCTGGTCGACGCAGCGAAGCTGCGGCGCATGCGAATCTTTTAGACGGGGCTGCTCCACGCGCGGGGTGGCCAGTGACGCCGCCGGCGTGCGAAGGCACGTCGGACTCGCCCGCGAAGGTTTCCGTTTGAACCAGATGGTTCGAAGTGGAGGGTTTCTGTTGCGGGCCAGACCATCTCGCTGACCAGCGGAATCGTTCCCTACCGCAGGTTGCCGAACGGCACTCGCGCCACCGTGAATCGGCGGGAAATGCTGAGCAATGCGCGGTTTCAGCGGCGGGGCCACGGCAAGGTTCGCTAGCGTCGCGCGCCGTGGACCAGACACGCGACATTCAGCCCATGCCGACACTTCCAGGGCTCGACAGCGTCGAGCAGCATTGCTGGCAGCAGTTTTTGGGCTGCTCGCTGAATCTGATGGCGGCGTTGAACGTGCACCTGAGGGGCAACCACAACCTCACGATTCGTGACGTGCTGTTGTTGAACCTGCTCAGCAGGCCGGACAGCCGGGGCCGTCGGATCCGGGTTCTGGCCGAGAGGCTGCGGGTGTCGCCGGCGATGATGTCGGCTCACATCCGCCGGATGGAGGCCCGGGGCCTGGTTTCGCGCACCCCGAATCGGGCCGACCCGCGGGGCTTTCTTCCCACGATCACCGGTGAGGGGCACCTGCGCCTCTACGAGGTGTTGGAGACCTACGCGCAGGGCGTGCGGGCTCATTACCTCGACCAACTCGAGCCCGAGCAAATGGTCAGCCTGGTCGACAGCTGCCGGCGGATCAACGATTCGCTGGCCGATCAAGGGTGATCGACACCGTTCGCGGGCTTGTCGGCAGGGGTGTCCAGGCTGCCGTACGGCGGTGGGGGAGGCCCGATTTGGGCTTGGTCGGTCTTTGCCGTGCAGGGTTTGCAAGGGGCCTGGGTTGCGCTGCAACATTTCATTAGTCCATGTTGCGTTAGTAGGATATACAGCAAATTCTCAAATTGGGTCTTTCCCCGTCATGAACTGAGGTTTAGTCTGATTCGAACGAGATGTAGCTATTCACAACGCGTACTGCAACACGTTGCAGAAACCTACCGACGAGTAGTTTTCACCTTGAAGTAGATAGTTCAATTCGGCTGTTTTCTGGCCGGGATCGAAGTGCCGTATGACCAGCGTGTTATCGCCGACGAAACGTAGCCGACCATCGTTGTGGGCCGACGAATCCGTGGTGACCCCGGAGTTTGCCGAAGTTTCTTCGCCGATCCGGCGATGTCGTTGGATACCGTCCCCCGCCGTGGACGACGACGCTGCCGAGACGCCAGCGCATCACCTGCCCGGCCTCGATGAGATCGAGCAGCGGTGCTGGCAAGTGTTTCTGGAGTCGTCGACTCTGCTTTTGGCGATGGTGAACCGGCGGCTGCTCATGCGGCATGGCTTGCATCTGTTCGATTTCCTGGTGCTCGACGCGCTGGCCCGGTCCGCCCATGGTTCGGTGCGGATGGGCGATCTGGCCCACACGGTGGTGCTGTCGCCGAGCCGGCTGACCGAACTGATGCGCCGGATGGAATCGCAGGGCTGGGTCAACCGCAACCGCAGCCGCACCGACGGGCGCGGGGTGATCGCCAGCATCACCCGCGAGGGCCGGGCGCTGGTACGTCCAGCGGGGCGGACCTATGCCGAGGCGATTCGCGTCTACTACCTCATCCAGATCTCACGCCCGCAGGTGATCGCCCTGGGTGACACGTGCCGGCGTATCAGTGTTCCGTTGAAGGCCTCGGCGAAGTCGAAGCGCCGCAAGGACGGGTAGCGCACGGGCATCCGTGTTCGACTCGGCGTGCCATCAGTCACTATTGCGTAAATAGCCAGGAAATACCCAGGGATGCACGCCGGATGGTCACGACCCTTGGCGCAGTTCCTGGCGCTGAGATGGCGTGATGGTTTACGCCAGAATTGCTTCAATGCGAAAATAATGACGACCGAAGTCGAATTTGCTTGAATGTGCCGTGAAGTCGGGCGTCGGGCAGTGAAGCGGGAAGATGCCCGCATGGTGTCGGCGTAGCGACGATTCGAATGAAACAGCATGTCGGATATAAAAATACGCGTCGGCTGGGAGCGTAAGAAGCCTCTTTGGCATCGCAAAAAGTTACCCGACGGTAATTTCGCCTTGAAGCATAAAGGACGTCAACAAGATTTGCTGTGACGCGAAATTGCTGGGCGTGACCAGCTTCTTCGTGTCGCCACGTGATTGCAGAATCGCGAACTGCAACTGGCGATTTTAAAAAGTCAGTCAAACCTAGGTGTGACTTAGTTGTTATTCAGGTAACTTTCCATTCGTTCCCGCCCGACCGAATCAACGCGACGGCGGCGAACGACCCGGCAACAGGCCGGAGCTCAACGCGACCCGCGGACAACGTCGTCCCGGGTTATCCACTCGCACATCACGTTTGACTCACGCACTTGCCCGTTGGAAGGGACACCTAGATGGCTCGTCAGCATCGCATCACCTGGAATCGGCGCTCGCGCAACGCCAGCGCGCTCCCTGGGGGGTGTGTCAGTCAAGGGCTCCGGACGAAAGCCGAAGGTGGGAGCCCGGATTCAAGTGTCCAAACAAAGGAGATGGCAGTGCGCCAAACACTTCGTCCCTACGCCGTTGCCGGGATCATGATCGTCGGCGCCGGCCTGGTCGCGGTGACTCCGCTCGCCGCGCCGCTGCCCGGAATCCAGCTACGTGACGTGGCCCTCACAGCCGGCGACAGTTCCCTGCCAGATCTTGCGGCGCCGTGGATCGAACAGTTCAACACCGCGTCGGAGAACGCTACGACGCTGATGAACAACTTCTTTCAGGCGCCTGGCATTGGCACCCAGCAGATGGTTGCCAACATGGCTGGCTTCTTGCAGGACTTCTTCAACAACCCGACGAGCAACACCGTCGCCAGCATCAGCGCCCAGATGGAGAACAACCTGGCGGCAGTGTTGACCGGCTATGGGCTCCAGAACGCGAACCCCGATACTTTCTCAACGGTGACTGCGCACACCATGGATGGGTACTACCACAACATCGCGGATGGGTCTGGGCACGCCTGGTTCTTCGGTCAAATTCCCTCCTACTTGCCCTCCAATGTCGACTCCGCGACCGTGCTACCGATCATCAACTTTCTGGCGTCGCCCGAGAGTGGCATCATCATGGGCGAGTTAGGCCCGTCCATCAGCCCGTGGATTGCGTTGCTGAACAGCATGACTGCGGGCGATGACTGGAACACCACTCTGGCGAACATGGTCGGCGCATTCTTCAACGGCGCCACCCTCAACCTCGACAGCGTGATCCCGGCGATCGAACAGTTGGGTGTTTTCCCGGCGGGTATGAACCTCGAGAACCTGGACATAGCGTTCGGCGGATTGCTCACCCCCGGCAACGTAGGCACGGATTCGGGGGTCGGTGGCTCGATCTTCAACAGCCTGGGTATCTCACTTACTGGTGTCCCTGCGGTCGGCACCCTCGATTACGCCGGCCAACCTGTCGGTCCGCTCGGGGCGTGGGAAGGCTGGGCGCAGGCTATCGGGGCGTTGCTCGGGTGGGACGGCTCCGGGTCACCGTTGTCCACGGTAGGTCTCCCCACGGTTCCCACGGACTTTTTCGACGACGGTGGCGCCAGTGCCTTGGCTACGGACGTATCTGGCTGGTTGCAAGACTTCTTTTCCTGGCTCTGATCTGCCGAGCCAATTCCCCCGCACGTCTTAACCACTCAAATTTTTGACTGTTTTCAGGAGAGGTGTTCCCATGAGTCGTCATCACACCACCAACCCGTCGAGCCGTCACGGCAAGTCAGAACGGCGGGGCCATCGGGTGATCGGTGCCAGCAGTGCGATTGGTACGTTCCTGGCGTTCGGAATGGCGCCGCTTGTGAGCTCGCCTGCAGCGCAGGCCGATGAACTCGATGCGATCTTCGACCCCATTATCGATTCCGTGTCGGGCATCGACCCCACCTGGGGGGCCGATGTGACTGCGTGGGTGCAGACAATCGACCCCACGTTCGCCGGTGCGAGCGCGGCCGCGGTGGATTCAGTGTTGGATTCTGCGGGAGCTGCAGCTGCGGCGTCGGTCGACTATGCCCAGATCTTCGACCAGTGGTTCTACGCCCCGATCCACACCGGCCTGGAGGCCTGGATCCACAGTTCAATCGGTGAGCAGGTCGATACCGCCGTCAACCAGTGGTCGGGACTGTATCTGATCGGTGACGGCGCGGCTGGTACTGCGACCAACCCGGATGGCGGTGCGGGCGGGCTGTGGTTCGGTGACGGTGGTGCTGGTTATGACGAAAGTGCCAATGCCGGCGTTGCAGGAGGCGTTGGCGGAGCCGGCGGGTTGATCGGTGACGGCGGTGTTGGCGGTGACGGTGGTGCCGGCGCCGCGGGTGGTGCCGGCGGTGCCGGAGGAGCCTTGAGGGGCGTGGGTGGCCACGGCGGTGACGGCGGGGACGGCATCACCGGCGTGGTCGGTGGTAATCGGGCGTACAACGCGGCCGGGGGTGGTGGTGCCGGCGGCGATGGTGCTGGCTGGCTGTTCGGTGACGGTGGGAAAGGTGGCGCCGGCGGTCACGGCGCTGACGGTGCCCCCAGTACGTTTACCGGTGGTCGCCGCCAGATTATGACCATCGGCGGTGCGGGTGGTGTTGGAGGTAGCGGGGGCAGCAGTGGTTTCCTCATCGGCGATGCTGGCAACGGCGGCAATGGCGGTGACGCCGGCAACGGCGGCGCAGCGCCGGACGGCACCCTCGACCACGTTGACGGAGGAAGCAACTCAACCCTTATTGGCGTAGGTGGAACAGGCGGCGCGGGCGGCGCAGGCGGCGCCAAAGTCTATGGCTCGTTCGGGCAGGCAGGCCAAACGGGCGACGGCGGCAATGGTGGCAACGGTGCCGCCGGCGGTAATGCGTACCAGGATTCCACCACCGGTGCCTACTTGGGCAATGGTGGCAACGGAGCCGCGGGTGGATCGGCGGGTTCTGGCACTATCGGCGGCGCTGGTGGTAACGGAGGCGATGGAGGCGCGGGTCTCAGCGGTGGTAGTGGTGGCAATGCGGCTGTTGGCGGAGACTCTCTGGGCGATAACACCGGTGGGTCCGGCGGTAATGGGGGTAATGGCGGTGAGGCCACCGCCGGTCACGGTGGCGCCGCCGGCTGGGGTGGTGGTGGCGGCAACAGCGTGAGCGGCGCCGGTGGCAACGGTGGCAATGGTGGCGCCGGTGGTAGCGGAGCCACCAGCGACGACACTGTCCAGACCTTCGGTGGTGACGGAGGTTGGGGCGGTAACGCTGGCGTCGGTGGCGGCGGAAGTGTCGGGGTCGCCGGTATCGGCGGTGCTGGCGGTAGTGCCACGTACATCGGAGGTAACGGAGGCAGCGGCGGTACGGGAGGTGGCAGTACTACCAGCAGCACACCGGGCGGTGTGGGCGGCGCGGGCGGAGCCGGTGGTACCAGCACCGGGTGGAACGACAGCGGCACCACCTACAGCATCGGCGGTAGCGGCGGTGACGGCGGCGGCGGCGGCAAAACCGGTGTCGGCGGTGTGGGCGGCGTCGGCGGGGCAGGAGGAGCAGGAGCCAATGGCGCGACAGGCAGCGGCGTCATCAGCGTGGGCGGCAACGGCGGCAACGGAGGTTCGGGCGGCGGCCCCGCTGGCTCCTTCGTCGTTGGAAGCGGGACCGGTGGCGACGGCGGAGCGGGTGGAGCTGGCGGCGATGGCACCGCGTCCGGCGGTGATGGTGGTGTTGGCGGCGCCGGTGGAAGCGGCGGTGCCGGGACATCGGGCAACGGCGGCGTGGGTGGTAATGGCGGCGCCAGCGGAGGTATTGCGACCCCGGCCAACGACCTAGGCATTGGGCCGAGCCACGCCGGTGTCGGCGGTAACGGCGGAGTTGGTGGAGGAAATGTTGCCTTCGCTCCTCCCGGCGGAACCGCTGGTGTGGGGGGTGTAGGCGGTGTTGGTGGAGCCGGCACCGGCGGCATCGACGGTGGGAACGGTGGGACCGGCGGGGCCGGTGGGGCTGCCGCGTATCCCGGTGCCGGCGGCGCCGCCGCACCTACCACAGCGGGCGGTACTGGTGGTACTGGCTCTGCTGGCGGTAACGGTGGTAGCGGTGGCGCAGGCGGGACTTCTGATACCGGTATCGGAGGCCAGGGCGGTGCCGGCGGGGTCGGCGGCGCCGGCACCGCGGGCGGGGTCGGCGGCCTTGGCGGTGTCGACAGCAAGGGCAACGGCCTTGCCGGCGGCAACGGTGGAGTCGGGGGTGCCGGGGGTGCCGGCGGCGCTGCGGGAGCGGGTGGCGTGAGCGCCCACGGCACCAACGGTGCCCAAGGAGTCGGCGGCGCAGGTGGAGTCGGTGGTGATGGTGGTGCCGGTGGCAACGGCGGTACTCCCACAGGTAGCGGGACTGCCGGCCAGGGTGGTACGGGTGGCGCAGGTGCCAACGGTGGCGGTGGTGGCACGCCAGGAGGCCAGTCGGGTGCCAACGGGACCACCGGCGCCAAGGGCCAGCCGGGCTAAATCAACTGAGCGCTGACCGGTCACCTCAGACCACGCCGGTCGTCGGGTCCACGACGGACGCGACGACCGGCGGTCAGGTGGCAGAGGTGGCACCGTGAATGGCCGAGGACAACGGCGTCCCAAGTCGGCTGCCTACCATCACGTTTGGTCCGCACCCGGGCCTTAGAAAGGGACGCCGATGGCCGCTCCATTTCTGGTTACGCGTTAAGCCGCGAAATGTCTTCCCTGCCAACATCAACCGCGGACACCTTGGTGGAACTGCTGCGTCAGCAGTGCACTCGGTACGGCGGCAAGGTGGCGTTTACCTTCTCCGAGAACGGTGACGGCGTTCGGAGCGCCCAGCTGACCTATCGCGAACTCGACGTGCGAGCGCGGGCCATTGCGGCGAATCTGCAGTGGCAGGGTGCGACCGGTGAGCGGGTGTTGGTGTTCTGCCGGCCCGGGCTGGACGGCATCGTCGCGATCCTCGGGTGCCTGTATGCCGGTGCGGTCGCAGTTCCGGTCAACGAATGGGTGGCGCCGAGGCTGTCGTCGGTGGCGCCCAACAGCCGGGCACGTTTCGCGCTGGCTGCCCCGGAGATGCCGACGGTTATCAAGACCACTGTGGACGCGCAGATCGCGTGGACCGACGGGCGGCCCCCGCGCTGGTGCGGCACCGACGTGGCGTCCACCGACGCTGGAGAGTGGACGGATCCGCACGTGGATACCGACGCCACGGCGATGCTGCTCTACACGTCGCCGTCAGTCGGTTCGCCCAAAGGCGTAGTCCTCAGTCACGACAACGTGATTCAGAACCTGGCGGCGATTCATCAAGCCTGGCCCGGTGACAGTCATCAGACGGCGGTGTATTGGCTCCCGCCGCACCGCAATATGGGGTTGATCGGCGGCGTGCTGGAGATGCTTTACATCGGGTGCAGCACGGTGTTGATGTCGCCGAGTGCGTTCATGCAGCGGCCGATGCGTTGGCTGGAAGCCATCTCGGCCTATGGGGGCACGGTGACCGCGGCACCGAACTTCGCCTACCAGTTGTGCGTCGAGCGCAGCACACCCGTCGAGCGGGAACGCTTGGACCTGTCGAGTCTGTCCACGGCGGTCAACGGCGGTGAACCGGTGCGGGAGTCGACCATGCGGGCATTCGCCGAAGCGTTCGCGCCGGCGGGATTTCGGCCGAGCGTGTTCGTCCCGGTCTACGGACTGACCGAGGCCACCCTGTTGGTCTCCGGTGGGTCAGGCTCGCGCGCCCCGGTGGTCGCCCGCCTTGATCGTGGCTGGCTGCGCGCCGAGCGTGCCGTCGACGCCCACGTGCGCGACTGCGGCGCGGTGTCGGTGGTGGGATGCGGCCGGCCACGTCAACCGGTCCTCATTGTCGACCCCGATACCCGGCGGGTGCGTGGGTGCGATGAGGTCGGCGAGATCTGGGTCTGCGGCCCCGGCGTGGGGCAGGGCTACTGGGACTGGGAGGACGAGACCAGGCAGGCGTTCCATGCGTCCGTCGCCGGCTGCGGAGACGTGCCGTTCCTGCGGACCGGGGATCTGGGCTTCCTGCGCGACGGCGAGCTGTTCATCACCGGGCGCTGCCATGATCTGATCGTTGTCGGCGGTGTGGAGCATTACCCCAGCGAGATCGAGATGACCGTGGGGGATTGCCACCCGGATTTTGTGGCGGGTCGAACTGCGGCTTTCGTGGTCGCCCCGGAATCCGGTGGTGCCGAACAGGTTGTGGTAGTGCAGGAGATCGACCGCGATGTTCAGGAAGACGAGTTCGTCGGAATGGTGTCGGCCGTTCAGGGCGGGTTGCGCGCGCGGCATGGGCTTGGGGCCGATGCGGTGATCCTGGTCGAGCTGTGGAGCATTCCCACCAGCCTGGGCGGCAAGGTGCTGCGAGACCAGTGCCGCTACGAATTCGTCTACCACGTCCTGCAGCCGCTGGCCGAGTGGTGCGCGGGGCCATCAGGGGTGGGCAGCCCGGGCGGCCTAATCAGGGCTGATTCGCCAGACCGGGTGTTTCGCGGCGCGCGAAACGGCACGGGATAAGAAACGCTGGGCGGCACTGTCGGAGTGCCTCGATATCTTCACCAACATGACCACTGCCGCTCTCGAACGCTGGCGGTCCGAACGCTGCGCGGCGTTGGACAGTCTGGAAGCGGTCCACGAGCGCGTCACCGAAAGGAGGCGCGGCCGCCAGTACGCGACCGAGCACCTCAACCTGGCGCTGTTTGCGCGCCTCGCCGCCGAGTTCCAGGGATTCTGCAGAGATCTCCACGACGACGCCGTGCTGATGATCGTCGCCGACCTTGATGGTGTCGCCGGCGCCGACATTCATCGGCAGCTCCTACGGGCGGCGCTCACCCGCAGCCGAAAGCTCGACAGAGGCAATGCGAGTCCCGGGAACATCGGCAACGATTTCGGCTACCTGGGCATGGCGTTCTGGTCCGACGTTCGCCAGCGGTACTCGACGAAAGGCCCGCGATGGAACACCATCCTGGAGAGCTTGAACGTCGTTCGCAACGCCGCGGCGCACAGTGATGCGGCAAAACTCGCCGAGATGCGCTCTCGGCACCCGTTGACGCTGCGGACATTCCGTGCGTGGCGGCGGGCGCTCAACGATGCGGCATCTGGCTTCGAGGCGGTCGCCAGCGCATACTTGGCGGACGAGACCGGCAGAGTGATCGCAGGAGGTGGTAGTGGTGGCGAGGCGTAAGAAGGGTGAGTTCGTCGTCGGGGACCGCGTCCGCGTGATGTTTGGGCGTCGGGAACACATCGCGACCGTCACCGAGGTCAGCGGCAACAATGTACACATCTCGTTCTACATCGAGGGTGTCGACGATCCGATTGGCAGTCTGTACCGGGCAGACGAACTCGTCCGCGCGTGATGCTGAAGCTCACCGCATCAAACAACCTCATGACTGGATCTGCTTGAGCCCCTCGCCGATCTGGCCGCAGCTGGTCGCCATGGCGTTGATCTGTGGGCGCGTCAGCGGGCCTAGGAAGTGCGTCCGTACTTCGTTGGCATAGGTCGTCATTGCCTCGTCTGCCATCCTTCGGCCCGCCTCGGTGATGGTGACAACGACACGGCGCCGGTCGTGCGGGCTGGTCGCCCGATCCACCAGGCCTTGGCTCTCCAAGCGGCGGACCTGCCGAGTGAGCCGACTTGGCAGCGAACGCAGCACGTCGGCAAGGAAACTCATCTGTGCGCTGCCGTCTTCGGTGTTACCGAGGATGGCCAGCAAATGCACATCAGTCAGCGTCAGCCGATGGGTGTCGGTCAGTTGTCGATTGAGTGTGGACGTCATCCGTAATACCGCCGACAAGTAGTTCTCCCATGACTTGTGTTCGGCGAAGGTCAGGTGTGGTGTTCCCCCAGCGGGTCGGCCAGGGGTAAAGCCGTTCATGGGCTGATACTAAACGACGAAACATCGTTTGAATGAGCACTTTTGGGTATCGTGGCAGGTCGTTGCGATATGAAATATTTTGTCCTGCAAGGCAACTGTGCACGCACTACCAGTGCGCTGAGGATCTGCCCATCTGCATTTTGCGTCGTGTCCCGTTGGCGTATAAGGGGATAACTCGACTTACCGCCGAAGCCGCAGCTGTTGGCGCGGCGGTGAGGACTTGTGTCAGCCCAAGTTGGGGTGATCGCGAACAGGCTGAAGCTACCGGGGCAACGGGTCCGTGTCAGCGGTCTTGAGCGAAACCGATTGAACTTGATCTCGTGCTCAACTGCTTCAAGGTGAAATCGTCGCGGCCCGGTCTGGAATCCACTTGCGTGCCCGCATGACTTCTCCGGTAACTCTGGCGCCGCAATGCCCAGAATTATTCAAAGCGCAACGGTTACTGCTTCAGTCGGCACGTATTATCGTTGCTTCAACCGGCAATCCCTTCCCGTACCACCGACAGCGGTGTGCAGACCTCTGACCTGCCGATTTATCAAGTATGGATTCCCTGGATCAACGCGCCGCAATGACGCACCCCAACGGCACGGAAAGTGCGTGGAGAGCACTCCTGGTGAATTGCAGGAATTTCGTTGACACCTCCAACCGAGAGTCATTACGTTAATGGGCGCCAAGCGGCGCGTGTTATGCCGTCAATTCCCGCGGCGAACTGGGGCGCGCCCTGCAGTTGCTGCTCATGAACGCGCAGCCACGCATCAGAGAGGCTGGGTCGATGGGGGAAAAGTCGCACGTCCGACGCACACACGGTGCCAGGAGCACTTGTCGCAACAAGGTGACCGGCTCGGCTGGCGTCATCGCCGTGTTCGTCGCGATCGGGATGACTCTGCTGGCCGGTCCGCAGCAGGCTCGGGCCGATGACACCGACCGAATCACGGACTTGTTCGGCCCGCCGCCGGCCAGTGGCGCGTTGTCCGACGCGGCGTTGTTCGACCAGTACGCCTCTGAGCGGCTTCACGACGACATCGCTCCATGGGTCAACAGCCCATTCAACCCAGTGGTGGACATTCCGTCAGGGCAGTACCCGATTGGCGACGGGAGTGACGCGGGCCTGTGGTTCGACGACGACAGCAACGGAGTGCCCGGCCACGACGGACAACCCAACGGAACGGCGGGCTCCGGAGCCCTAAACAACACGAACAACCCCTGATTATGGGTCAGAGCAGAGGAATTGATGAAGTGAGTCTTCATCGTGATCAGCGTCGTCGTTATCGCCCGCGTCGCGGTACCGGCACTGGCGTCAGTGTCCCAACGCGTTCAGGTAGTGGTTCTCGGCACCGAATTCCCGCCTGGCGGCTCTGTTCCGGCCGGGCCTTCGCAGCGGGCATTGGTGCGGCCGCTGGTCACCTTCGCGATCCTCGGGACCGGATAGCCGTCTTCAGATAGCGCGGTAGCCGTGTCGGCGCGACGCGGCGGCGATAGCGGTTCCGGCAACTGCTTGGCGTGATAGCGCATCTGATAGCCGATTTGAACTCATGTCACGGACACGACCTCGATGAGGTCGTCCAGTCCTGCGAAATCGGCGCTGTTGCGGGTGTAGAGCCGAGCCGAATGCGCGTGGGCGGTGGCGGCGATGAGCAGGTCCATCGATCGGGCACGCGGTTGCCGGCCTGCGGTGACGACGGCTGCGGCCACCCTGCCGTAGCTGACGGCCACCGTGTCATCTATCGGCAGCGCGTCGAACCTGCGCTGCAGAACCAGCAGTCGGCGTAACCGCTCGGCACGCACACTCTGCTCTTTCGCTACAAGAATGCCAAAGTGCATTTCTGACAAAGTAATTGCACTGATGGCCAACTCGCCGTCGAGTGGGCCGATATCGGTCGCGATGACCACGCTGGTGTCGAGGATGGCCTTCACTGGGTGGCCGGCGCCCACGGATCGCGTAGTTCGTCGGCGATTGCATTGCGGTCGGCATCCCAGTCCGGATCGCTCGGCCCGCGAAACAGTTCCGCGATATCGGACCACTTTCGCCACGTCCGGGGGGTCGCCGCCACCAGTCGGGCGCTGGCACGGCCCGCGACGGTAATGGTGAATTCCTCGCCCTCTTCGACGCGACGAACGAGGTCGGACGCATGCTGTCGGAGCTCGCGGAGCCCAACGCTTTCCATACGTGCGATGGTAGCACAAGTGCTACATGTGTCAGATCTCAGCGCGGAACGTGGAACCCCACCAGCGCGGCCCCGCCCAGTTCAAGCTCACGCCAGGACCTGTCGACGTCGAGCACGGCGATGCCAGACGTCGGGAACTTCGTGGCCACCCGCGCTTCGGTGCGCGGGTCGGTGCCGCGAACGCCGGCCAACCCGAGCGCCAGTTGCGACATAGTCGGCTCGTGTCCGATCACCAACAGGGTGGCGACCTCGTCGGCGACGGAGTTGATTTCGTCGATCACCGTGCCCGGGGTGCTGTCGTAGAGACGGTCGACATAACGCACCGGGGCGTCGATCGCGGTGCGGTCCAGGGTCTCCCGTGTCCGGGTCGCCGTCGAACACAACACGGTATCCACGGCGGGAAGGTTGGCGCGCACCCAGTCGCCGGCCAGCCCGGCTTCGCGGATGCCGCGCGGCGCCAGCGGTCTGTCGTGGTCGGCGACGCCGTGCGGGTAGTCCGACTTGGCGTGCCGCAGCAGGATCAGGGTGCGTGGGTGATCGCTCACCGGACTCACGATAGTCACCGGCGCAGGGCAGCGACTCGATATCGCCCGTTGCTCAAGTGCCGCATGTGGCGCACGGGAATGGGCCGCTGTGACGGCTTCCGGACCTGCCGATCGAGGTCCGAGGACTTGTCGGTGGCCGGTCATACACTCGCGGTGCTCGGCCGGTAGCTGGGTGGAAAGGACCGATCCGACATGCGCTTCGTGCACACCGCCGACTGGCAGCTCGGCATGACCCGGCACTTCCTGGCCGGTGACGCCCAGCCGCGCTACTCGGCTGCCCGACGCGGCGCGGTCGCCGGCCTCGGGGCCCTGGCGGCCGAGGTCGGTGCGGAGTTCGTCGTCGTGGCCGGCGACGTGTTCGAGGACAACCAACTCGACCCCCAGATCATCAGCCAGTCCCTGGAAGCCATGCGCACCATCGGGATTCCGGTCTATCTGCTGCCCGGCAATCACGATCCCCTCGATGCCGCATCGGTGTACACCAGCGCACTGTTCGGCGCCGAATGCCCCGACAACGTCGTCGTACTCGACACCGCAGGCGCACACCAGGTTCGGCCCGGGGTGGAGATCGTCGCCGCGCCGTGGCGCTCGAAGCGGCCCACCACCGATCTGGCAGCCGCCGCACTGGACGGGCTTGCCGCCGAGGGCACCACCCGGATCCTGGTCGCCCACGGCGGCGTCGACGTGCTCGACCCCGACCCGACCAACCCGGCGCTGATCCACCTCGCGAGCATCGAGGACGCCCTGTCGCGCGGCGCGATCCACTATGCCGCGCTGGGGGACAAGCACTCCCGCACCCAGGTCGGTGCCACCGGGCGGGTCTGGTACCCCGGTTCCCCGGAACCCACCAACTACGACGACATCGAATCCGACTCCGGCCACGTCCTGGTGGTCGACGTCGACGAGGCCGACGGCACCGTCCATGTCGAGCCACGCCGGGTCGGCTCGTGGCGGTTCCTGACGCTACGCCGCCAGCTCGACAGTGGCCGCGACGTCGCCGATCTGGACATCAACCTCGACCAGTTGCCGGACAAGGACCGCACGGTGGTCCGGTTGGCGTTGACCGGTTCGCTGAGCGTCACCGACCGGGCCGCCCTCGACGCCTGCCTGGACCGCTACTCGCGTCTGTTCGCCTGGGTGGGCACTTGGAAGCGCCACACCGACCTGGTGGTGATCCCGTCCGACGGTGAGTTCACCGATCTGGGGATCGGCGGGTTCGCCGCCGACGCGGTTGAGGAGCTAGTCGCCGTGGCGCGCGGCGGCGAAGCCAGCGCCGCCGCCGACGACGCGCACGCCGCCCTGGCCCTGTTGCTGCGGCTGGTGGATCGGGGTGCGGCATGAGGCTGCACCGACTGATCCTGACCAACTATCGCGGTGTGGCGCATCGCGAGATCGAGTTCCCCGACCGCGGTGTTGTGGTGGTGTCCGGCGCCAACGAGGTCGGCAAGTCCTCGATGATCGAGGCTCTGGATCTGCTGCTGGAGTCCAAGGACCGCTCCGCCAAGAAGGACGTCAAACAGGTCAAGCCGACCCACGCTGACGTCGGCGCCGAGGTCACCGCCGAAATCAGCACCGGCCCTTACCGGTTCGTCTATCACAAGCGCTTCCACAAGGCCCCCGAAACCGGGCTGACCATCGTGGAGCCCCGCCGCGAGCAGCTCACCGGCGACGAGGCGCACGAACGGGTCCGGGCCATGCTCGCCGAGACCATGGACACCGGCTTGTGGCAGGCCCAGCGGGTGCTGCAGGCGGCGTCGACGGCTGCGGTGGACCTGTCCGGCTGCGATGCGCTGTCGCGTGCGCTCGACATCGCCGCCGGCGACACCGCCACCCTCAGCGGCACCGAGCCGGTGCTCATCGAGCGGATCGACGCCGAATACGCCCGCTACTTCACCGCGACCGGGCGCCCAACGGGGGACTGGGCCAACGCGGTCGCCGCACTGGCGGCTGCTGACGCCGAGGTGACGCAGTGCACCGAACTGCTCGCCGAGGTCGATGAGCGGGTGCAGCGCCACGCCGCTTTGAGCGAGCAGCTGGCCCAACTGACCACCGAACAGGTCACGGCCGACACCCGCCATACCGCCGCTCAGGCCGCCGGTGCCACCATCGCCGGGTTGCGCGATCAGTTGCGCGCGGCCCAACTGGAGGCCACCACCGCCGACGCCACGGCCGCCATGGCCGACGCCTCCCACGCCGATCGGGTGCGGCTGTGCGGTGAGGTCGACTCGCGGGCCGCGGCGGTCAAGGCCCTGGACGCTGAAATCGTCGATGCTGCAACGGGGCTTGCCACCGCTGAGGCTGCGGCGGCGAGCGCCGATGACGCTGCGGCTCAATCCGAACAGCTACTGGCGGCGGCCACCGAGCGAGTCGACGCCACCCGCCGCGTCGTGGAGCAGATCGCCGCCCGTGACGAGGCCGACCGGCTGGCAGCCCGATTGGCCCGCATCGAGGCCACCGAGGGCGAACTGGATGTGGTTCGCGGTGAACTGTCGCAGGTCGTGGTGACCGAGCCGATGCTGCGACGGGTCGAAGACGCCGCCGCCGCGCTGGATCGCGCGCAGGCATCGCTGGCCGCCACCTCGGCGACACTGGAGTTCACCGCGGCTACCGACATCGAGCTGATGATCACCGGTGAGCGCACCGCGTTGCCGGCCGGCCAGAGCTGGTCGGCGACGGTCACCGACGCCACCGAGGTCGAGGTGCCCGGACTGCTGAGTGTGCGAGTCAGCGCCGGCGACAGCACCCTGGACGCGAACACCAAATACGCTGCAGCGCAAGCGGAGCTGGCGGCCGTTCTTGCCGAAGCCGGCGTAGCCGATGTGGCGCAGGCCCGGCTGGCCGACCAGCGGCGTCGCGAACTGGCGAGCTCACGCGATCAGCTCAGAGCCACCCTGACCGGGCTGCTCGGTGATGACGCGGTCGAAGCGCTGCGCGCCCGCCTGACCCTGTTGCGCACCGAGCACGTTGAGGTGGCAGCCGGCGTCACGGCCGAGGACGCCCGCGCTCAGCGTGAGGCCGCCGAAACACTGCGTGCCCAAGCCGATTCCGACTGCCAGGCGCGACGCCGCGAGGCCACTGAGGCGGGTGTTCGGCGCACCGAGGCCGCCACCCGAATGGCGCTGTTGGGTGACAAGGCATCGACGCAGCGCGCTGAATTCGATGCTGTCAGCGTGCGTCTGGCCACCGACCGGGCTTCCGTGAGCGACGAGGCGGTGACGGCGGCCGCCGAATCCCACCGCCAGGCCGCTAGTGCTGCGCAGCAGCGGGTCACCGCGTTGACTGACGAACTGGGTGCTGCCAACCCCGAGGCGGTCGACACCGAACTGGACGCCGCCGACACCGCGGCGCAGGCGCTGCGCACCAGGCACGCCGAGACCGCCCGGGCCCTGCACGAGGTCGAGGTGGAACTCGCGGTGTTCGGCACGCAGGGCCGCCGGGGCCGTCTCGACGCGGCGCAGATCGCCCGGGAACACGCCGCGGCCGAGCACGACCGTATCGGCCAGCGTGCCCGCGCGGTCTCGCTGCTGCGCTCGACCATGAACCGGCACCGCGACGACACCCGCCGCCGCTACGTCGAGCCGTTCCGTGCAGAGATCCAGCGGCTCGGAGAGTACGTGTTCGGTGCCGATTTCGAAGTGGACGTCGACACCGACCTGAAGATCAGCACCCGCACCCTGGACGGCCGCACCGTGCCCTACGAGTCGCTGTCCGGCGGCGCCAAGGAGCAATTGGGCATCCTGACCCGGCTGGCCGGGGCGACCCTGGTCGCCAAGGAAGACAGTGTTCCGGTGGTGATCGACGACGCGCTGGGCTTCACCGACCCGGACCGACTGGAGAAGATGGGCGCGGTGTTCGATGCTGTCGGGGCGCAGGGGCAGGTGATCGTGCTGACCTGCAGCCCGGAGCGCTACCGCAGCGTCAAGGATGCGCACCGCATCGACTTGAGCGCGTGATCACGTACGACGCGCGGTTGTCTAATCCCGTTTCTTTGCCATTGGCCGAACCTGATTGAGGAACCATGCCCTTGATCCCGCGAGCGTCAGTCCGCTGACGCAGATCTCACCCACCATCGGCTCTGCGGCGGCTCTGCGCAATTCACCGATGGTGTAGCTGATGATGCGAGCGTCGTTGCCCGTCCACCCAGTGATCCGCGCGGCGAGTTCGTCGACGTGGTGAGTCCACGCGGCATCGGGGCTGCCCCGGTCCTGCACCAGGAACAGGTCGATGTCGCTGTGAACCGTCATGGTGCCGTGCAGCGCCGATCCGAATACCGCCGCGAATTTCGGCGGGTGATCCCATTGGTCAAGCTCGCCTTCCAGCTTGGACAGGAAGGTATTGGACAGACCGGCCAGCGCCATGATGGGCTCGGCTGCCAGGTGATCCCTGTTGAGTTGGTAACTGAAGGCATTGGCCACCCGGTTGGCCGTGACGACTCCTTGCGCGACCAGTCGTGCGAGAACTTTCCGGACACCCTCCTCGGAGAACCTGTCCAAGATCCGATGGATCTGACCCGTGGTGAAAGCGGAGTCGTGCGTCGCCAGTACGGCGAGCACGTCGCCGTCCAACGTCGGAGTGACAGTGGCGAATGGCCGATGCAGTTCCATGAGAGTCTCCAACTATAGTTGGTTAGCCTGTACTATAGTTGGTGATAGCTGATGGATCAATCTTGCTTGCGGGGGTCGGTCGTCAATCCTTCATGAACCCGATCGCGGTGTAATCCAGATCAGCCAGGCCCGGCGCTCCGAAGTTCGCCAGCGCACTGCGGACCGCCACATTGCCGGTGGTCTGGATCAGCGGCAGGCTGAAACCTTCCTCCCACAGCAGCCGGTCCACCTCGTTGGCGCGGGCGCGCGCCACCGCCGGGTCGAGTGCCTCCAAGGTCTCCTCGATCTTGGCGTCGATCTGCGGGCTGCCGATCTTGCCGAAGTTCGCCTCCCCGTACGAGGCGGAGATCTGGTTCAGCCCGGCCAGCGGGAAAGCGTCACCGACCCAACTGAACTGGGCGATGTCGAAGTCGCCGACGTTGACGTAGTCGGTGAAGAAGCCGCCGCCGGCCTTGGCGTCCAGTTGCAGTTTCACCCCGATCTGGGCCAGATTGTGTTGGGCGACTTGGGCGAACTGGCGGGTGCTGGATGCGTCGTAGAACAGGTGGCGGATGACCAGGGGCTGGCCGTCCTTCTCCCGGAACTTCCCGTTGAGCTTCCAGCCCAGCTCGTCGAGTTCACGCGCGGCGCGTGCCGGGTCGTAGGCCACCACGGCGCTGTTGTCCTGGTAGCCCTCCTGTCCGGCGACGTAGATGTGGTTGTTCAGGGCCACCGGGTCGGCGGTCAGGCCACGCTGGGTTACCTTCGCGATGGTGTTCCGGTCGATGCCGCGCATGACAGCCAGCCGTAACGCCTTGTCGGACAGGATCGCCCCCGGCGCCCCGTTGAAGGTGAAATGGTTCCAGGCCGGCGTCGGGGCGCGGCGAATCGTGACGCCCTCGGTGCGCCGGGCGATGGTCAACTGATCCAGGGTGGCCACCCCGGTGGCGTCGATGGTGTGGTTCTGCAGTGCAGGCATCCGTGCGGCGTCGTCGAGCACCAGGTAGGTGATGGTGTCCAGCTTCGCCCGCTTGCCCCACCATTCGGGGTTGCGTACCAAGCTGATTCGCTGGCTGGTGCGGTCGAGCGTTGCCAGCTTGAACGGCCCGGCTGAGGGTCCCGGTTGGCGCAACTGGCCCTTGTTGAACACCTCCGCATCAGCGGTCATGCTGGCCGGCAACAGCATTGAGTTGCCGGCGAACATGCCCCGCCACTCCGCGTACGGCTTGGCGAAGCGCATGACGGCCTGCCGGTCGTCGACCCCGCGAGTCACCGACGCGACACGCTCAGCGCCGTTGGTGGTCGCAATGGCGAATCCACTGTCGGCGCCACTGGTGGCATGGATCTGGCTGGCGATATCCTTCCAGGACAGCGGTGTTCCGTCGCTCCACGCCGCCTTCGGGTTGATCGTGTAGGTGACCACTTGGGGGTTGGTGCCGGTCAGTTCCACGCTGGTGAAGTAGTCGTTGTCCACCGTCGCCGAACCGTCCGGGGAGATGATGAACGCCCGCGGCATGGTGGCTTTGAGCATGGCGGCGTTCTCGGCCAGGTTGCCGTCGATGTGCAGCGGGTTGAAGTTCGGTGGGAACTGGTTCATCGACAGCCGCAGATTGCCGCCGTCGCGCAGGCTGGCCGGGTCCTGCGGGTTGACGTCGCTGGCGCTGCCGACGGTGGCGGCGCCCTCCGGGGCGGTGATGTCGACGGCCGCGCAACCGCTGAGTGCCAGGCCGAGGGTGAGCGCCAGCGCCGCGAAGGCCGCTCCTGCCTTCGGGGTCATGAGGCGGGCTCCGGAAGCGGCACGGCCGCCAGCAGCCGGCGGGTGTAGTCGTGCTGCGGGTTGCCGAACACCTGATCGGCCTCGCCCTGCTCCACGATCTGCCCGGCGAACATCACCGCCACGGTGTGCGCCAGGTGCTTGACCACCGAAAGGTCATGCGAGACGAACAGATACGACAGCCCCAACTGCTGCTGCAGGTCCAGCAGCAGGTTGATGATCCCGGCCTGGATCGACACGTCCAGCGCCGACACCGGCTCATCGAGCGCGAGGATCTTCGGCTGCAGCGCCAGAGCCCGCGCGATGCCGATTCGCTGCTTCTGGCCGCCGGAGAACTCCGACGGGTATCGCAGCGCATCGGCGCGCCGCAACCCGACCAGCTCCAGCAGTTCGGCGACCCGATCATGGGTCAAGGCTTTGTCGAAGCCGTTGGCGCGCAACGGCTCAGCCAGCACGTCGAACACCGGCAGCCGCGGATCCAAGGAGGCGACCGGGTCCTGAAACACCACCTGCAGGTCGCGGCGCAGGGCACGGCGGGACGCGCGTTTCAGAGAGGCGACATCTGTGCCCAGTACCTCGATCGAACCCGACTGCGGCGCAGCCAGTTCCAGGATCTGGTGCAAGGTGGTGGATTTGCCCGACCCGGATTCGCCGACGATCGCCAGTGTGCGGCCCTGCTCCAACTCGAAGCTCACACCGTCCACGGCGCGGACCTCTCCGGCGTTGCGCCGCAGCACGCCCTTGGTCAGGGGATAGGCCTTCACCAGATCGCGGACCCGCACAACGGTGGCCGACACGCCAGACTCGGACACCGGGACCTCGGTGTGCACGCCGTAGATCTCGGCGGCGCTGCGCCCGGTGACCTGATCGGTGTGGATGCACGCCGCAAGGTGGGCGGGGCCGACGTCCAGCAGTGCGGGTTCCGCCGCCCGGCACTCCTCGGTGGCCAGCGGGCAGCGCGGCGCGAACGGGCAGCCGGGATCGACGCCGGCCAGCGACGGCGGTGCCCCGGGAATCGGCACCAGCCGGGTGCCCTGCGGGGCGTCCAGGCGGGGCACCGACCCCATAAGCCCTACCGTGTACGGCATTCGGCGGTCCCGGTACAGCGTCGCAACGGGTGCGGATTCCACCACTCGCCCGGCGTACATCACCAGGGCCCGGTCGGCGAACTCGGCCACCACGCCCAGGTCGTGGGTGATGATCAGCACCCCGGCGCCGGTGACGTCGCGTGCGGTCCTGAGCACCTCGAGGATCTGCGCCTGCACCGTGACGTCGAGTGCGGTGGTGGGCTCGTCGCAGATCAGCAGGTCCGGGTCGCAGGCGATGGCGATGGCGATCACCACCCGTTGGCGTTCCCCGCCGGACAGTTCGTGCGGGAATGCGCGCGCCCGCTCCTGCGGCCGAGAGATGCCGACCAGCTCCAAGAGTTCCACCGCACGTCGGCGCGCGGCGGCCCGACCGACTCGGGGCTGATGCACCTCGATGGCCTCGGCGATCTGATCACCCACGGTGTAGACCGGCGTCAGCGCCGACATCGGATCCTGGAACACCATCCCGATCGAGGAGCCGCGGAACTTCGACATCGCGGTGTCGCCCAGCCCGATCAGCTGCGTTCCGGCCAGGCGCACCGATCCCGACACCCGCGCGTGTTCGGGCAGCAGCCCCATCACAGCCATCGCCGCCGCGGACTTGCCGGAGCCGGACTCGCCGACCATCGCCACCACTTCGCCGGGGGAGACCTGATAGCTGATGCCGCGCACCGCATGTACCGCCTCGGCGCCGCCGCCGAAGGTGACGGCCAGATCGGAGACTTCCAACAAGGCGCTCATCCGCGGCCCCGCAATGTCGCGGCGTCGGGGTCCAGTGCGTCGCGCAGGCCGTCACCGGCGACGTTGGCGCAGACCAGGATCGTGATCAACACCCCGGCGGGGAACAGGAACACCCACGGGAAGGTGATGGCCGAGGCGGTGCCGTCGGCGATCAGGGTGCCCAGCGACACATCCGGCGGCTGGATGCCGAATCCCAGGTAGCTCAAGCCGGTTTCGGCCAGGATCGCCACCGCCACGTTGAGCGCGGTGTCGATGATCAGAATGGACGCCACGTTAGGCACGATGTGGTCGATGATGATGCGTCGGCTGGAGACGCCCATATACCGTGCGGCCCGGATGAATTCACGTTCCCGCAGGCTCATGGTCAGGCCGCGTACCATGCGGGCGCTGATCATCCAGCTGAATCCCGCCAGCAGCAGGATCAGCATGGCGATGTTGCCGCTGTTCTTGGTGCGCGGGGTGATGATCGCGATCAGGATGAACGCCGGAACCACCAGCAGCAGGTCCACCAGCCACATCAGCGCCCGGTCGCGCCATCCGCCGAAGTACCCGGAGACCGCGCCCACCGTCGCCGCGATCACCGTCGAGATCAGTGCCACGCACACCCCGATCAGCATCGACTTCTGCATGCCGCGCAGAATCTGCGCCAGCAGGTCCTGGCCAAGGGCGTTGGTGCCCAACAGGTGTCGGGCACCCGGTGGAACCAGCAGCGCGTCGTAGTCGAGGTCGGTGTAGGAGTAGGGCAGCAGCGGGGGCAGCGCGTAGCAGCCGATGAACAGCACCGCCAGCAGCACCAGGGCGCCGACGGCGCCGCGGCTGCGCAGGAACCGGCGCAGCACCAGCGTGCGCCGCGAGGCGAACTCGACCTCAGTGCTCATGACACCCGCACCCGCGGATCCAGCAGCGCGTAGATCACGTCGGAGAGCAGCCCCGCCAAAAGCACCACCGCACCGGAGAACACCGTGATGGCCGCGACGATGTTGGTGTCCTGGGTCGCCACACCCTGCACCACCCATTCGCCCATGCCGTGCCAGCCGAAGATCTTCTCCACGAACACCGCCCCGGTCACCAATCCGGCCACCCCGTAGGCGAATAGCGTCGCCATCGGGATCAGCGCGGTGCGCAGCCCGTGTTTGAACAGGGCGCGTCGTCGCGTCAGCCCCTTGGCCCGGGCGGTGCGGATGAAGTCCTGGCCCAGGACATCGAGCATCGCGTTGCGCTGATACCGGCTGAAGCCGGCGGCCGAGCCCAACGCCAGCGTCAGCGACGGCAGCACCAGGTGTTGGAGCCGATCGGTCAACCGGGGCCAGAAGCCGCCGACCAGCCCCGGCGAGGTCTCCCCGGTGTAGTCGAACAGTTGGGCGCCCACCGCCCAGTTCACCCGCAGCGCGCCCAGGATCACCAGGTTGGCCAGCACGAACGTCGGCACCGACAGCACCAGCAGCGCCGCCATGGTGATCACCCGGTCGGAGATTCGGTATTGACGCACCGCCCCCCAGGCGCCTGCCACCACGCCGATCGCGGTGCCGGCCACCGACCCGACCAGCAGCAGTCGCAGGCTGACCCCGATGCGACGGCCGAGGTCGGCCGAGACCGGCTGTCCGGTGACGGTGACGCCGAAGTCACCCCGTACGGCATGCGATGCCCAGTGCGCGTAACGCAGCGGAATCGGCTTGTCCAGGCCCAGTTCGGCGGCCTTGGCGTCGATGACGGACTGCGGGGGGCGGGGGTTGCGCTGCATGAGGCTGTCCAGCGGGGCGAACGCCAGCGAGGTCAGGCAGAAGGTGAGGAAGGAGGCCAGCGCCAGCAGCACCAGATAGTTGAGCAGCCTGCCCGCCAGGAACCGCGCCATGGCGCAAGGGTAGAGGTTGGCCTTCCTGCTCGCGTCGGGTCATGCCCGCTACTACGCTCGGACCCACCGAGCCCACGAGGAGACGCCCGTGACCGTCACCGATGACTACCTGGCCAACAACGCGCAGTACGCGAAGACCTTCACCGGTCCGCTGCCGATGCCGCCGAGCAAGCACCTGGCGATCGTGGCCTGTATGGACGCCCGCCTGGACGTCTACCGGGTGCTCGGGATCAACGAGGGTGAGGCGCACTGCATCCGCAATGCCGGTGGGGTGATCACCGAGGACGCCATCCGGTCGCTGGCCATCAGTCAGAAGCTGCTGGGCACCCGCGAGATCATCCTGATCCACCACACCGACTGCGGCATGCTCACCTTCACCGACGACGACTTCAAGCGCTCGATCGTCGAGGAGACCGGCATCCGGCCGAGTTGGGCCGCCGAGGCGTTCGCTGATCCGGCCGAGGATGTGCGGCAGTCGCTGCGGCGGGTCAAGGCCAGCCCGTTCATCACCCAGACGACCTCGCTGCGGGGCTTCGTGTTCGACGTCGCCACCGGCAAGCTGGGGGAGATCAGCCTCTGATCCCTGCCGCGGTGGCGCGGCACGTTGACAGCACCGGGCCCCGCCTGCTTTCATGGCGCCTATAACCAAACAAATCAGGTAAATCTCACCAGGATTATCAGAAAGCCCCACAAGGACATCATGACCAGCAACATCACCGATACCCCGACAGCCACCACGGCCGGGCACTATCAGCTGACGCATCTGCGCACCCTGGAAGCCGAGGCCATCCACATCATCCGTGAGGTCGCCGCGGAGTTCGAGCGTCCAGTCCTGCTGTTCTCCGGCGGCAAGGACTCGATCGTCATGCTGCATCTGGCGGTCAAGGCGTTCGCGCCGGGCCGACTGCCCTTCCCGGTGATGCACGTCGACACCGGCCACAACTTCGACGAGGTCATCGCCGCGCGCGACGAGTTGGTCGCGCAAACCGGGGTGCGGCTGGTGGTGGCCAGCGTGCAGGACGACATCGATGCCGGACGGGTGGTCGACGACGGTCCGTCGCGCAACCCGCTGCAGACCGTCACCCTGCTGCGCGCGATCCGCGAGAACAAGTTCGACGCGGCGTTCGGCGGGGCGCGGCGCGACGAGGAGAAGGCGCGCGCCAAGGAACGGGTCTTCAGCTTCCGCGACGAGTTCGGCCAGTGGGACCCCAAGGCGCAGCGGCCCGAACTGTGGAACCTCTACAACGGGCGGCACCGCTCCGGTGAGCACATCCGGGTGTTCCCACTGTCGAACTGGACCGAGTTCGACATCTGGTCCTACATCGGCGCCGAGGGAATCGCTTTGCCGACAATCTATTTCGCGCATCAACGCAAGGTGTTCCGGCGCGACGGAATGCTGTTGGCCGATCACGAATACCTGCGGCCCGCCGACGACGAAGAGGTGTTCGAGACCTCGGTGCGATTCCGGACCGTCGGCGACGTCACCTGCACCGGTTGCGTGGAGTCCACCGCGGCCACCGTCGAGCAGGTGATCGACGAGACCGCGGTGTCCCGACTGACCGAACGCGGCGCCACCCGCGCCGACGACCGCATCTCCGAAGCAGGCATGGAAGACCGCAAGAGGCAGGGGTATTTCTGATGAGTGCGGCAACGACGCTGCTTCGCATTGCCACGGCCGGCTCGGTCGACGACGGCAAGTCCACCCTGATCGGCCGGCTGCTGTTCGACTCCAAGGCCGTGATGGAAGACCAGCTGGCCGCGGTGGAGCGCACCTCCCGCGAGCGCGGCAATGACTACACCGACCTGGCTCTGGTCACCGATGGCTTGCGCGCCGAGCGTGAGCAGGGCATCACCATCGACGTGGCCTACCGCTACTTCGCCACGCCCAAGCGGAAATTCATCATCGCCGACACCCCGGGCCACATCCAGTACACCCGCAACATGGTGACGGGCGCCTCGACCGCGCAACTGGCCATCGTGCTTGTCGACGCGCGGCACGGCCTGCAGGAACAGTCCCGTCGGCACACCTTCTTGGCCTCGTTGCTCGGGATCCGGCACATCGTGCTCGCGGTCAACAAGATGGACCTGATCGACTGGGATGCAGCGCAGTTCGAGGCGATCCGGGACGACTTCCACTCGTTCGCAACGCGTTTGGACGTCCACGACGTCACCACCATCCCGATGTCGGCGCTGCTCGGCGACAACGTGGTGACCAAGTCCGACAAGACGCCCTACTACGAGGGGCCGGCGCTGCTGTCGCACCTGGAGGACGTCTACATCGCCGGCGACCGCAACCTGGTCGACGTCCGGTTCCCGGTGCAGTACGTGATCCGCCCGCAGACCCACGAACACGCCGACCACCGCAGCTACGCCGGCACGGTGGCCAGTGGTGTGCTGCGCCCCGGTGACGACGTGGTGGTGCTGCCGTCGGGCAAGCCCAGTCGCATCGAGGTGATCGAAGGCCCGAACGGTCCTGTGCAGGAAGCGTTCCCGCCGATGGCCGTCTCGGTGAGCCTCGCCGACGACATCGACGTCTCCCGCGGCGACATGATCGCCCGTACCAACAACCAGCCGCGGGTCGCCCAGGACTTCGACGCCACCGTGTGCTGGATGGCCGACGGTGCCACGCTGCAGCCCGGCAACGACTACGTCATCAAGCACACCACCCGGACCACCCGGGTGAAGGTGATGGCACTGGACTATCGCCTCGACGTCAACACCCTGCATCGCGACAAAGACGCAAACGAACTCGGGCTCAACGAACTCGGGCGGGTCTCGCTGCGTGCCCAAGTCCCACTGATGCTCGACGAATTCAGCCACAACGACGCCACCGGCTCGTTCATCCTGATCGATCAGGTCACCAACGGAACCGTGGCGGCCGGGATGGTGCTGCGTGACGTGTCCGGTCGCGGTGCGAGCCCCAACACGGTGCGTCACGAGTCACTGGTCTCGGCCACCGACCGGCTCTCCAAGGGCCGCACGGTGTGGTTGACCGGACTGTCCGGTGCCGGCAAGTCCTCGGTGGCCATGCGCGTAGAGCAGCTGCTGCTCGCAAGAGGCACGCCCGCTTACGTTCTCGACGGCGACAACCTGCGCCACGGCCTCAACGCCGACCTCGGCTTCTCGATGGCCGACCGGGCAGAGAACCTGCGCCGGCTGGCTCACGTGGCCGCCCTGCTGGCCGACTCCGGCCAGATCGTGCTGGTACCGGCGATCAGTCCGCTCCACGAGCATCGCCAGCTGTCCCGTCAGGTGCACACCGACGCCGGGTTCGACTTCATCGAGGTGTTCTGTGACACCCCGCTGGAGGACTGCGAGCAACGAGATCCCAAGGGGCTCTACGCCAAAGCCCGGGCTGGGCTCCTCACGCACTTCACCGGGATCGACAGCCCCTATCAGCGGCCGAAGAACCCGGACGTGCGGCTGACCCCGCGCGACAGCATCGATGAGCAGGCCCGCCAAGTCATCGCCGCGATCGACGCCCGCCGATGAGCGACCACGAACTCGCCGCCAAGCTCGCCACCGACGCCGGCCGGCTGTTGCTGACGGTCCGCGAAGAGCTGTCCCAGGCCACCGAGGCAGAGCGGAAAGCCGCCGGCGACAAGCGTTCGCACGACTATCTGATGGCCGCACTGGCCGCCGAGCGTCCGCACGACGCGGTGCTCTCCGAAGAGGGCGCCGATGATCCGGTGCGGCTGAAGGCCGAGCGGGTCTGGATCGTCGACCCGCTCGACGGCACCCGGGAGTTCTCCGAACTCGACCGTGACGACTGGGCCGTGCACGTCGCACTGTGGCAGGCCGGCGAACTGGTGGCCGGCGCCGTGGCGATGCCCGCACGAGGCATCACCCTGGCCACCCCGCAGGTGCCCGCGCCGCCCGCCCACACCGGCTCGCCGCGGATCGCGGTGTCACGCAGTCGGCCTCCGGCGGTGGCCGAGGCGGTGCGCGAGCGGCTCGACGGGGTGCTGGTCCCGATGGGCTCGGCCGGGGTGAAGGTTGCCGCCGTCGTGCAGGGCATCGCCGATGTGTACGTCCACGCCGGTGGGCAATACGAGTGGGACTCGGCCGCGCCGGTGGCGGTGGCCCGCGCGGCGGGCCTGTTCACCTCGCGCATCGACGGTTCGCCGCTGGTCTACAACCGGCCCGATCCGCTGCTGCCCGACCTGGTGGTGTGCCAGCCCCAATACGCTGACGCAGTCCTGGCCGCGATCGGTTAGGTTTTCTGCACCATGCGGATGTCAGCCAAGGCGGAGTACGCGGTGCGGGCGATGGTCCAACTCGCCACTGCCGAAGCCGGCACGCTGGTCAAGACCGACGACATCGCCACGGCCCAAGGCATTCCGGCGCAGTTCCTCGTCGACATCCTGTCCGATCTGCGCACCGATCGATTGGTGCGCAGCCAGCGCGGCCGCGACGGCGGCTATGAACTGGCCAGGCCGGCCACCGAGATCAGCGTCGCCGACGTGTTGCGAAGCATTGACGGTCCGCTGGCCAGCGTCCGCGACATCGGCTTGGGCGACCTGCCCTACTCGGGCCCCACAGCAGCGTTGACCGACGTGTGGCGTGCCCTGCGGGCCAGCATGCGCTCAGTGCTGGAGGAGACCAGCCTGGCCGACGTGGCCTCCGGTGGCCTGCCCGCTCACGTCGCCGAGTTCGCCACCGACTACCGCGGCCAGGAGCGCCAGCGCGGCCACGGCAACTGATTCGGCACCTACGAACCCGAGCCGTACGGTCGCGTCAGGATCTCCATGGCGTGACCCTCGGGATCGCGGAAATACACCCCGCGTCCGTCATCGCGGTGGTTGATCTCCCCGGGCCGCTGGGCTCCCGGGTCGGCCCAATGCGGCAGCCCGCGCTCGGCGATCTTGCCGTAGATGGCGTCGAAGTCGGAGTCGGAGACCAGGAAGGCGTAGTGCTGCGGCCGGATCGGCTCATCGGCGGGCACGTCGGCGTAGTCCAGGCTGGCCTCGTGGTCGAGCCCGACGACCATGAAGCGCCCGAAGGGCTGCGGCTCGGGCAGGCCGAACAGCTCCGCCAGAAACGCTGCCGACGCCTGCTTGTCGTGCGCGGCGACGATGGTGTGGTTGAAGGAAATACTCATGGCTCCAGTGTCGGCGCCGCGCGTCGGCCGTGCCACAATCGCGGTCATGCAGGTCGGAATGACCATGCCGGTGATGGAGCCGGATCTGGACGCAACACTGCTGCGGGACTGGGCGCGCGCCGTCGACGACGGGCCGTTCGCGTCGCTGAGTTGGGGCGAGCGGATCGCCTTCACCAACCCCGACAGTCTGACCCTGCTGGGTGCGCTGGCCGCGTGGACGCAGCGAGTGCGTCTGGTGACGACGGTGATCGTGCCGCAACTGCACAACCCGGTCATGCTCGCCAAGGCGCTGGCGACGGCGGATCTGCTCAGCGGTGGCCGGCTCACGGTCGGTATCGGCGTCGGTGGTCGGCACGAGGATTACCGAGCGGCTGGTGCCGATCCGGCAACCCAGACCATGCGGGAGATGGCCGAGCGGGTGGCGATCATGAAGCGGGTGTGGGCGGGGGAGAAGGTCACCGAATCGGTGCTGCCGGTGGGGCCGGCGCCGACGCAGCCCGGCGGGCCCCCGCTGGTGGTCGGCACCATCGGACCCAAGACGCTGCGCAGCGCGGCGGCCTGGGCTGAGGGGCTGGCCGGCATCACCATGGACCTCGACGTGGCCAAGCAGAACGAGCTGTTCGACGTCGCCCGCGACGCTTGGCGGCAGGCCGGCAAGGGCAAGCCGTATCTGGCGACGTCGTTCTGGTTTGCCTTGGGTGATCCCGACGAAGCCCGCGATCAGGTGCGCCGGCACCTGCTGCGCTACATGAACTGGATTCCGGCGGAGTATGTCGAGGCGATGGCGCCGACGACGGGGTGGGCCGGCACCGAGGATGAGCTGGCCGCGGTGCTGCGCCGGTTTGCGGCGGTGGGCGCCGACGAGGTTCACCTGATCCCGACCAGCTCTGACCTGGGCCAACTGCGCGGTGTGGCCGATGTGGTCGCTGAGGTCAGCCGGGCCGGCTGAGCGGGCGATCGCCTGGTTGCGACACCGTCACGGATGCGTCTCTATCGTTCTTCGGTAGTCACAGGGGTCCCAGGAATCACTATCGTCACAGTGGTGCGAGGCCCGGGAGCGGGTCCTGGGAAAGGTGTGACATGTCGGCGACACGTCGAATGGTCTCGGCGGCAATGGTGCCGGTCGTCGTCCTGGGGATGGTTGCCGCCGGCGAGTTGGCGCCGGCGAGCGCTGCCACGTGCAACGCCCCCGAAGCCAACATCGAGCCACCGCCGGGATCACCGACCACCGGAGCCGGTCAGCTGCCCACCGGGCGGCGGCCCCGCGGCACCAATGATCAGGCGCCGTTGCCCAAACTGGGCCCGCTGATCGCCGCGCTGATCAACCCGAACGGCGCGATTCGGCAGCAGGCCGCGGTGGTGCCGGCGGTGCCCAATCAGGGTGCCCAGGTCCCGAACGTCGCCCAACCCGTGCAGCCCGTTCAGCCCGCGCCGAACGCCGGCGCGAATCCAGGGCAGTCGACGGGCGACGCCGGCGGTGCCATCGCCGGTTCGCAAACCTCGCTGGTGGAGTGGGTGACCGGGCCCAACGGCCCCAACCAAACCCTGCAGCGCTTTGGAATCTCCGGCACGGACCTCGGAATCCCTTGGGATAACGGCGATCCCGGAAACCGTCAAGTGCTCTACGCATTCGGCGACACCTTCGGCTACTGCCGTATCCAGGGCAAGCAGTGGCGACAGAACGTGCTGTTCCGCAGCGCGGACAACAACTTGGCCGACGGCATCACCATCGGTCCTGGGGCAGTGGGCAATAGGTACTCGGGTTCGCCTCTGCGGCAAGCGAATTTCTCCAAGCAGATCCTGCCCGCGGTGCAGCTGGCTCCGCATCAGGAGGGTATGATCCCCACCGCCGCCATCGGTATCGCCGGCAACCAGTACATGAACTTCATGTCCATCAAGCAGTGGGGTCGCGACGGCGAGTGGTCCACCAACTACTCGGCGTTGGCGGTGTCCAACGACAACGGCGAGACCTGGGGCGTCTATCCCGGCACGGTGCGGTCGTCGTCGCCGGAGAACGTCCCGCGGGCGCGTTTCGTCCCCGGCAACGAGAAGTTTCAGATGGGTGCATTCCTGCGCGGCGGCGACGGCTACCTCTACTCCTACGGCACGCCCGCGGGCCGGGGCGGATCGGCGTACCTGTCGCGGGTCCCCGAACGCGCCATCCCCGATGTCACCCAGTACCAGTACTGGAATGGGGACAGCGGATCGTGGGTGCCGAACAATCCCGCCGCGGCCACCCCGGTGATTCCCGGACCGGTCGGCGAGATGTCGGTGCAGTACAACACCTACCTTCGCCAGTACCTGGCGCTGTACGGCAACGGCGGCAACGACGTGGTGGCCCGCACCGCGCCGAGCCCGCAGGGTCCGTGGAGTGCCGAGCAGACGCTGATTCCCGCCGGCCAGATTCCGGGTGGCATCTACGCGCCGTATCTGCACCCGTGGTCGACGGGCAAAGAGGTGTACTTCACGTTGTCGCTGTGGAACGCCTACGACGTGATGTTGATGCGCACGGTGCTGGGCTGAGCGTCACGGCTCGGCTTGACTTCACTTAGCGGCTTGAGTGAAGTCAACGACGCCGATTGACTTCACTTAGTGCCTAGCTGTCGTGACCTGAGACGTTGTTGTCAGGCGGCGAGCCGGCTGATGGGTGGTTTTCCGCCGAGGGCGGAGTGGCCTCGTTGAGTGTTGTACCGGTGTAGGAATCGGTCAAGGCCTCGTGTGCGTAGGCCGTTGGAGGTCCAGGCACGTGCGTAGGCCCATTCGGTGAGCAGGGTTCGGTTGAATCGTTCAGCTTTGCCATTGGTCCAAGGGCAGCCTGGTTTGGTGAACCGGCGTTTGAGGCCCCACGCTGAGCACACCCAGCCCCAGTTCGTGCCGCGCCGGTAGACCAAGGCGTTGTCGGTGAGCAGACGTCGCACACGTACACCGTGGTCGGCGAACCAGGCCAACGCTCTGTGGAGAAACTCGGCGCAGGTGTGGTCTTTCTCGTCGGGCAGCACTTCGCTGTAGGCCAACCGGGTGTGATCATCGATGGCGGTGTGGACGTAGTCGTAGCCGATCTTGATCGTCTTGTGCCGGTAGGCAACTGAGATCGCCGCGTCGCGGCCGTGCAGCCGCCATCCGCCCCCTTTGGGGATGCGGCCAAGCTTTTTGACATCGACGTGGACCAGCGATCCGGGGGTGCGATGTTCGTAGCGGTTGGCGCTGCGCCGCGATGAACGCACCGGCTCTCCGGTGATGGGGTCGATGGCAGACAGATGCGGCACCTCGTGGCGTGCCAGGATCCGTCCTACCGTCGAGGGGTTCAAACCGAGTTCGGCGGCGAGCACCACCGCACCCCGCTTGCGGCGCCGCCGAGCAGCCAACACCTTCAGCTCGACTCGCTTGTGGGTGCGTTGGGGCATCCGGATCGGACGCGACGACCGATCGGACAAGGCCGCATCGCCACCGGCGGCGTATCGACGCAACCACTTATAGACCGTTGAACGCGAAATACCCAGCTGTTCTGCCACATGCGCGGGCGGCCAACCGCCAGCAACACGCTCGACGATCAGGCGACGAGCGAACAGGTTGGTACGGGCGTTAGCGTGAGACACGAGGACCTCCTACGGGTGAATGCCAGACACATCCACTCCGTCAGGAGGTCCTCCCCATTTCAAGCAGGCACGCCGTCAACAACCTCCCGGGTCACGACACCTAGCCGTTCAGTGCCGCGCGCAGCGCCGCACCGACCTCGGTGATCACCCCGGGCGTGTGGCCGGGGATGTTGATGGTCACCCCGCCGACGCCGGCGTCGAACACCTTGGCCTTGACCTGCTCGGCGATCGATTCGGGGCTGCCGGCCACCGCCCGCTGAGAGATCTGCTCGGGGACCTGGTCGGCGGTGAGACCCTGACCCGCGAGCACGGTGAGCAGCATGGTGGTCTCCAGGGTGGCCGGGTCGCGGCCGATCTCCTCGCAGCTGCGCCGTACCGCATCCATCTTCGCGGGCAACTGGTCGAAGCCGGCGATGATGTTGAAGTGGTCGAAGTGCCGCGCCGCCAACGGGATGGTCTTCTTCTCCCCGCTGCCACCGATCAGCAGCGGAATGTGGTCCCGGTAGCGGGGTTCGGCCATCGCTTCTTGGGCGCGATACCACTTGCCCTCGAAGGTCGGCCGCTTGCCTTTGATCATCGGCAGGATGATCTCCAACGCCTCATCGAGCCGGTTGAACCGGGTGGTGAAGGTGCCGAACTCAAAGCCCAACTGGTCGTGTTCGAGCTCGAACCACCCGGTGCCGATACCCAGGATGGCGCGACCGCCGCTGACCACGTCCAGCGTGGTGATGATCTTGGCCAGCAGGGCCGGGTTGCGGTAGGTGTTGCCGGTGACCAGGGTGCCCAGCTGGACCCGTTCGGTGGCGGTCGCCAGCGCACCCAGGGCGGTGTAGGCCTCGAGCATCGGCTGGTCCGGGGAGCCCAGCTGGGGCAGTTGGTAGAAGTGGTCCATCAGGAAGACCGCGTCGAACCCGGCGGCCTCGGCCTCGCGGGCCTGGGCGATGACGGTGGGGAACAGCTCCGAAACGTCGGTGCCGTAAGAGAAGTTCGGGATCTGGAAGCCAAGGCGAATCGTCACTTAGTCGACCTTAGTTTCGGGAGACGTTCGGCGGGGTGAATTGCGCTGTGCGCGAATACGCCTTCGCCGTCGGGTGCTCGTGGGCTGTCGCCGCCGTCGACCGAAAATGCAGTAGTCGACTACTTAAGCCGGTCACTGGCGCCGATGCGAAACTCAGAAAAGTCTGATAAACGATCAAGAATTATTGAGCCCGGAGGTGCGGGGACCATGGCGACTCGACGCGGCAACACGACCACGGGCCGGTCACCCGGAACCGCGATGCGCCGGCGGGTCCTCGGCACGGGCGCGGCCGCCGGCGCGTTTCTGGCGTTCGGGCTCACCCCGCTGGCCGGCGTACCCCGGGCCGGCGCGGACATCGACTGGCTTGTCGACCTGTTCGATCCGATGGCCGGTTCCGCCACCGCCGTGGACGCCGCCTCCGTCGACAACTACGCATGGATCGACCAGTACATCTACACCCCCGTCCACACCGCCATCGAGGACTGGATCAACAGCCCCGAGGGTCTGCAGTTCGCCGACTTCGTCAACACCATCTCCGGGCAGTTCCTCATCGGCGACGGCGCGGACGGCACCGCAGCCACCCCGGACGGCGGCGACGGCGGGCTCTGGTTCGGCGACGGCGGCGACGCCTACTACGGCGGTAACGGCGGCGACGCGGGTTGGCTGATCGGCAATGGGGGCGACGCCGGCGGGATGGCGCCGAACACCTTCGGTGTCAGCGCGTTCGCCGTGGATGGCCCGATCGACGGCACCCCCGGCCAGGCAGGCGACGCGGCGACGCTGTTCGGTCACGGCGGCAACGGCACCGACGGCGCCGACGGCATCAACGGCGGCAACGGCGGCGCGGGCGGAGACGGCGGCGCCGGCGGGCTCTGGTGGGGCAACGGCGGCAACGGCGGGACCGGCGGCAACGGTTCAGTGGGTGACGACTTCGTTGTCGGCAACGGCGGGGCGGGCGGCAACGGCGGTGCCGGGGGCATGTTCTTCAGCAGCGGCGGGGCCGGCGGGGCTGGTGGTAACGGTGGCAACGGCGGCGTCGGCGAAACCGGGGCCGCAGGCCAGGACGGTGCGACGGGTGACTTCGGCGGGGACGGCGGCGTCGGCGGCAACGGGGGCGTGGGCGGCTTCTTGGGCCGCGGGGGTGACGGCGGTGCGGGTGGTACCGGCGGCGCGGGGGGTGCCGGCGGCACCGGCGGCGCCGACTCACTGGAGGCCGGCAACGGCGGATTCGGTGGGTTCGGCGGCAACGGCGGAGCCGGGGGCATGGCCGGAGCCGGTGGCCTGTTCGGCGGTGCCGGCGTCGACGGCGACGGCGGCGCCGGCGGATCGGCGGGTGACGGCGGCCTTGGTGGCACCGCCGGTGCGGGCGGTCATGCCGGCACCGGCGGCCTCGGTGGTTCAGGCGGCAGCGGCGGTGACGGGGGTAAGGGCGGCATCGCCGGCTCTGGCGGCAACGGAGGTGAAGGCGGCGCCGCCGGCGACGGCGGTATTGCCGGTGACGGCGGCCGGGGCGGCGGGGCCGGCGACGGCGGAGCGGGTCGGGGCTCGGCATTCGGAGGAGGCGGCAACGGCGGTACGGGAGGTACCGGTGGCGACGGCGGTGGCGCGGGCGCCGGTGGTACCGCCGGCAACGGTGGTGCCGGCGGTCTGGGCGGTGCCGGGGGCTGGGGCAGCCCCAGCACCGCCAACGCCGTTGGCACCGCCGGTGATGCAGGCAGCGGTGGCCGGGGCGGTGACGGTGGGGTTACCAGCGCCGGCGGCCACTCCGGAAACGGTGGCGCAGGCGGGTCCGGCTACCGCGGTGGCAACGGCACCTTCAGCGGTGATGGCGGCACCGGTGGCACCGGCGGTCGCGGAGGCGATGCCGCTGCCGGCGGCGGCAACGCCGGCTGGGGCGGCCCCGGCGGCTGGGGCGGAGCCAGCGGAGCCGGCCTCGGCGGTCTCGCCGGCAAAGGCGCCAGCGGCGGTGAGGGTGGGGCAGGGGGCGGCTTCGCCGGCGGCAGCGGCGGTCACGGCGGCAACGGTGCTACCGACGGCACCGGCTACAACGGGGGCGGGGGCGGGGGCGGTGCGGGCGGCCCGGGCAGCTCGGCGGGCGCCGGGGGCAGCGGCGGTGACGGCGGCAACGGTGCCACCGCCAGCGCCAATGCGTTGATTCAGTACTACAGCGGCGTTGGCGGCTTCGGTGGGACGGGCGGTGCCGGTGGCTACGACGGGGCAGCCGGCGGTCACGGGGGCGACGGAGCCTACGGCGGGAGCGGCGCTGTGGGCGGCGGCGGTGGCAACGGCGGCAACGGCGGCGCCGGAGGCACCGGGGCCGGGTCCGACGGCGGTGACGGCGGCAACGGAACGGGCGTGGGTACCGGCGTCTGGGCTGGCAGCGGCGGCAACGGGGGCGCCGGTGGAACAAACGGCGCGGTCGGCGGCAACGGCGGTAGCGGCGGGTTCGGCTACAGCGCGATCGGCGGCAACGGTGGCAACGGCGGTAGCGGTGACGGCTCCGACGGCGGCAACGGTGGCAACGGCGGGCTCAACAACGGCCTGTCCAGCGGAGGCCCCGGCGGCAACGGCGGCAACGGCGGAGCGAACGGCGCCCGCGGCGGCAACGGCGGCGCCGGCGGCAACAACGCCACCGACACCGTGTACGCCGGCGCGGGTGGCAACGGCGGCAACGGTGGCACCGGCGCCGGCGGAGTCGGCGGCAACGGTGGCAACGGCGGCAACACTATGCCCGGCTGGGGCGGCGACGGTGGCAACGGCGGTAACGGCGCAGTCGGGGGCACCGGCGGCAACGGTGGCAACGGCTATTACGGCTACGGCGGCGACGAGTATTACCAGGGCTGGAGCTACGGCGACGGCGGCGTCGGAGGCAAGGGCGGCGACGGCGGTGCCGCCGGCCCGAACGGAAGCGGTGCCGGCGGGGCCGGTGGTAGCGGCGGTGACGCCACCGGCTACCTCAACGTCGCCGGAAACGGCACGGCGGGCGGTAACGGCGGCGCCGACGGAACACCCGGGACGGCCGGGTCGAGGGGCGCGAACTATCCGTGAGGCTTGGGTCCGGCCGGTTCTGACCTGCTGCTTGCGAAGTGCCCCCGGCAGGATTCGAACCTGCGGCCTTCTGCTCCGGAGGCAGACGCTCTATCCCCTGAGCTACGGGGGCGCACGTACTACGGGCGCCAGGTGGGCTTTGACAGACTAACGCATGAAAGTCGGGTCCAAAGAACCGGACGGATTCGGGGTCTGACCACGTCAGACTCTAGGATGGGGCCTCGTGACCCCCGCCGATCTGGCCGAATTGCTCAAGAACACCGCAGCCGCGGTGCTGGCCGCGCACGACCTGGACCCCGCCGCGCTGCCCGCGGTCGTCACCGTCGAGCGCCCGCGCAATCCCGAACACGGCGACTACGCCACCAACCTGGCCCTGCAGCTGGGTAAGAAGGTCGGCGTCAACCCCCGCGACCTGGCCGGCTGGCTGGCCGAGGCGCTGACCAACGCCGACGGCGTCTCCTCGGCCGAAACCGCAGGCCCGGGCTTTGTCAACATCCGCCTGGACGCCTCGGCGCAGGGCGTGGTGGTCACCAACATCATCGACGCCGGCGCGGGATACGGCCACTCGAGCGAGTTCGACGGCCTCAACGTCAACCTGGAGTTCGTCTCGGCCAACCCCACCGGCCCCATCCACATCGGCGGCACCCGCTGGGCCGCGGTCGGCGACGCCCTGGGTCGGCTGCTGAGCACCCAGGGCGCCGATGTCACCCGCGAGTACTACTTCAATGACCACGGCGCCCAGATCGACCGGTTCGCCAACTCGCTGATCGCCGCCGCCAAGGGTGAGCCCGCCCCCGAGGACGGCTACGCAGGCGCCTACATCACCGATATCGCCGCCCAGATCCAGGCCAAGGCGCCCGACGCCCTGAACAGCCCCGAGGCGCAGGAGACGTTCCGCGAGATCGGCGTCGACCTGATGTTCACCCACATCAAGGCCTCGCTGCACGAGTTCGGCACCGACTTCGACGTCTTCACCCACGAAGACTCGATGCACACCTCCGGCCGGGTCGAGCAGGCCATCGACCGGCTGCGGGCCAACGACAACATCTACGAGAAAGACGGCGCCACCTGGCTGCGCACCAGCGCCTACGGCGACGACAAAGACCGTGTGGTGATCAAGAGCGACGGCAAACCCGCTTATATCGCAGGCGATCTCGCCTACTACCTCGACAAGCGCGAGCGCGGCTTCAACCTGTGCATCTACATGCTCGGCGCCGACCACCACGGCTACATCGCCCGGCTCAAAGCTGCCGCAGCCGCTTTCGGCGACGACCCGGCCACCGTCGAGGTGCTGATCGGCCAGATGGTCAACCTGGTGCGCGACGGCCAGCCGGTCAAGATGAGCAAGCGTGCCGGCACCGTGATCACCCTGGACGACCTGGTGGAGGCCATCGGCGTCGACGCCGCCCGCTACAGCCTGACCCGCTCGTCGGTGGACACCCCGATCGACATCGACCTGGCGCTGTGGTCCTCGGCCAGCAACGAAAACCCGGTCTACTACGTGCAATACGCGCACGCCCGGCTCTGCGCGCTGGCGCGCAACGCCGCCGAGCTCGGCATCACCGCCGACACTGCCAACCTCGGGCTGCTCAGCCACGAGAAGGAAGGCGCGCTGATCCGCAGCCTGGGTGAGTTCCCGCGGGTGCTCAAAACCGCTGCGGCGCTGCGTGAACCGCACCGGGTCTGCCGCTACCTGGAAGACCTCGCCGGTGACTACCACCGGTTCTACGACAGTTGCCGGGTGCTGCCTCAGGGCGACGAGGCCCCGGGTGACCTGCACGCGGCGCGGCTGGCGCTGTGCCAGGCCACCCGCCAGGTGATCGCCAACGGGCTGGGCATCCTCGGCGTGAACGCACCGGAGCGAATGTGAACGTCCACCCCGCCGGGCCCCGCCACGCCGACGAGATCCACCACGACGGCTTGCCGTCGCGGCCTCCGACCGCGCACGAACTGCTGGATTTGGCGCCGAATGTATGGCCGCACAACACCGTTCGCGGCGACGACGGAGTGGTAAGCATCGCCGGAGTCAAGGTCACCGACCTGGCCGCGGAATTCGGCACCCCACTGTTCGTTCTCGACGAGGACGACTTCCGCGGTCGCTGCCGTGAGATCGCCACCGCGTTCGGCGGCGGCGCCCACGTGCACTACGCCGCCAAGGCCTTCCTGTGCAGCGAGATCGCCCGCTGGATCGACCAGGAGGGTCTGTGCCTGGACGTCGCCACCGGCGGTGAGCTGGCCGTCGCCTTGAACGCCGACTTCCCCGCTGAGCGGATCACGTTGCACGGCAACAACAAATCCGTCGCAGAGCTGACCGCCGCGGTCAACGCCGGCGTCGGCCACATCGTGCTGGACTCGTTGATCGAGATCGATCGCCTCGAAGCCGTCGCCGCGGCGGCCGGCGTCGTCCAGGACGTGCTGGTGCGGGTCACCGTCGGGGTGGAGGCGCACACCCACGAGTTCATCTCGACCGCCCACGAAGACCAGAAGTTCGGACTCTCGCTGGCCAGCGGTGCGGCCATGGACGCCATCAGAAAGGTGTTCGCCACCGACCACCTGCGCCTGGTCGGCCTACACAGCCACATCGGCTCGCAGATCTTCGACGTCGCCGGCTTCGAAATCGCGGCCCGCCGCGTCATCGGCCTGCTGGCCGAGGCGGTCGCCGAGTTCGGGGTGGACAAGACCGCGCAGCTGTCGGTGATCGACCTCGGTGGGGGACTGGGTATCTCCTACCTGCCGCAGGATGATCCGCCGCCCATGGCCGAGCTCGCCGCGAAGCTGGGCGCCATCGTGCGCGACGAGTCCACGGCCGTGGGCCTGCCCACGCCGAACCTGGTCGTCGAGCCGGGCCGAGCCATCGCCGGACCCGGCACCATCACGCTCTACGAAGTCGGCACCATCAAGGACGTCGACGTCAGTGCCTCCGCGACCCGTCGCTACGTCAGCGTCGACGGCGGCATGAGCGACAACATCCGCCCCGCGCTCTACGACGCGCACTACGACGTCCGGCTGGTGTCGCGGGCACTGAACAACCCTGCCGCCCAGCCGGTGCTGGCCCGCGTCGTGGGCAAGCACTGCGAAAGCGGCGACATCATCGTGCGCGACACCTGGGTTCCCGACGAGGTGGGCCCGGGTGATCTGGTCGCCGTCGCGGCCACCGGCGCCTACTGTTACTCGATGTCGAGCCGGTACAACCTGCTCACCCGTCCCGCGGTGGTGGCGGTACGCGACGGGAAGGCGCGCCTTATGCTGCGCCGGGAAACCGTCGAGGATCTGATCAGCCTGGAGGTGAGGTAACCGTGTCCGATACCGCAAGTCCCGTGGGCGTCGCCGTCCTGGGATTGGGCAACGTCGGCAGTGAAGTCGTGCGCATCATCGAATCCAGCGCCGACGATCTGGCGGCGCGGATCGGTGCCCCGCTGGTGCTGCGCGGTGTCGGGGTGCGCCACGTTTCGGCCGATCGGGGCGTGCCCGCCGAACTGCTCACCGACGACATCGAGGCCCTGGTCTCACGCAGCGACGTCGACATCGTGCTGGAGCTGATGGGCCCGGTCGAGCCGGCGCGCAAGGCGATTCTGTCGGCGATCGCGCACGGCAAATCCGTTGTCACCGCGAACAAGGCGCTGCTGTCGCGCTCGGCGGGTGAGCTTGCCGAGGCCGCCGAGGCCGCGCGGGTGGACCTGTACTTCGAGGCCAGCGTCGCCGGTGCCATCCCGGTCATCCGTCCGCTGACCCAGTCGCTGGCCGGCGACACCGTGGAGCGGGTTGCCGGCATCGTCAACGGCACCACCAACTACATCCTGTCCGAAATGGACGCCACCGGAGCCGATTACGCCCAGGCGCTGGCCGACGCGAGCGCGCTGGGTTACGCCGAGGCCGACCCCACCGCCGACGTCGAGGGGTACGACGCCGCCGCCAAGGCCGCGATCCTGGCGTCCATCGCCTTCCACACCCGGGTGACCGCCGACGACGTCTACCGCGAGGGCATCTCCAACATCACCCCGGCGGACTTCACCGCCGCCCGCGCCCTGGACTGCACCATCAAGCTGCTGGCGATCTGCGAGCGCATCACCACCGCCGCTGGGCAGCAACGGGTTTCGGCTCGGGTCTACCCGGCGCTGGTGCCGCTGAGTCATCCGCTGGCCACCGTCAACGGGGCGTTCAACGCCGTGGTGGTCGAGGCACAGGCCGCCGGGCGGCTGATGTTCTACGGCCAGGGCGCCGGCGGTGCCCCGACCGCCTCGGCGGTCACCGGTGATCTGGTGATGGCCGCCCGCAACCGGGTTCAGGGCGGGCGCGGACCGCGCGAGTCCAAGTACGCCCAGCTGGCCATCGCGCCGATCGGCGACATCTCGACCCGCTACTACGTGAGCATGGACGTCGCCGACAAGCCGGGTGTGTTGTCGTCGGTGGCCGCGGAGTTCGCCTCGCATGAGGTGAGCATCGCCGAGGTGCGCCAGGAAGGCGTGATCGACGACGAGGGTCAACCGATCGGTGCCCGAATCGTGGTGGTCACCCACCGTGCTCCCGAAGCATCATTGTCCAAAACCGTTGCCGCACTGGCCGACCTGGACTCCGTCCAGCGAGTCGCCAGTGTGCTACGACTGGAAGGAACAGACCAGTGAGCTCCACCCGGACGCCGATCCACACCGCGTGGCCCGGGCTGATCGAGGCCTACCGCGACCGACTGCCCGACGCCGCGAACTGGACCCCGGTCACCCTGCACGAAGGCGGCACCCCGCTGATCCACGCCAAGCGGATCTCCGAGCAGACCGGCTGCACCGTGCACCTGAAGGTGGAGGGCCTCAACCCCACCGGGTCGTTCAAGGACCGCGGCATGACCATGGCCGTCACCGACGCGCTGGCCCGTGGACAGCAGGCGGTGCTGTGCGCCTCGACCGGAAACACCTCGGCGTCGGCGGCCGCCTACGCCGCCCGTGCCGGCATCACCTGCGCGGTGCTGATCCCGCAGGGCAAGATCGCGATGGGTAAGCTGGCTCAGGCAGTCATGCACGGCGCCAAGATCATTCAGATCGACGGCAACTTCGATGACTGCCTGGAACTGGCCCGCAAGATGGCTACCGACTTCCCGACGATCTCGCTGGTGAACTCGGTGAACCCGGTGCGCATCGAGGGCCAGAAGACCGCCGCGTTCGAGATCGTCGACGTGCTGGGCACCGCGCCCGACATCCATTCGCTGCCGGTCGGCAACGCGGGCAACATCACCGCGTACTGGAGGGGCTACCGCGAGTACCACGCCGACGGCCTGACCGAGAAGCTGCCGAAGATGCTGGGAACCCAGGCCGCGGGTGCTGCGCCGCTGGTCAACGGCGCGCCGGTGGCCAACCCGGAGACCATCGCCACCGCGATCCGCATCGGCTCGCCGGCATCGTGGAACCAGGCCGTGGAGGCGCAGCAGGATTCCGGCGGACGGTTTTTGGCCGCCACCGACGAAGAGATCCTGGCCGCCTATCACCTGGTGGCGCAGTCCGAGGGCGTGTTCGTCGAGCCGGCGTCGGCGGCCAGCATCGCCGGGCTGCTCAAGTCGGTCGAAGACGGCTGGGTGCCGCGCGGCTCCACCGTGGTGTGCACCGTGACCGGCAACGGGCTCAAGGATCCCGACACCGCCCTGCGGGACATGCCCGAGGTCACCGCGGTTCCCGTCGACGCGGCCACGGTGGTTGCCGAGTTGGGGCTGGCCTAGTGGTCGAGGTGTTGCCGAGCGGGTTGACGGCCGGCGTCGCGGTGGCGGCGTCGAGCGCTAACCTGGGTCCGGGCTTCGACAGCCTGGGACTGGCGCTGGGCCTCTACGACGAGGTGTTCGTTGAGACCGCCGACTCGGGGCTGGTGGTCCAGGTCGAGGGGGAGGGCGCCGGTCAGGTTCCGCTGACCTCGGATCACCTGGTGATCCAGGGCATTCGGCGCGCGCTGAACGAGCTCGTCCTCGACGTCCCGGGGCTGGTGGTGCGGTGCCGCAACGCCATCCCGCACCAGCGCGGCCTGGGCTCCTCGGCGTCCGCGGTGGTCGCTGGCCTGGCGGTGGTGAACGGCCTTGTGGCGCAACTTGATCGGCCCGTTCTGTCGGAGGCCCGGCTGGTTCAGTTGGCGTCGGAATTCGAGGGTCACCCGGACAACGCGGCCGCCGCGGTGATGGGCGGCGCGGTGGTGTCGTGGACCGACAGCAGTCACCCGCAGCCGGAATATTCGGCGGTGTCGTTGCGGTTGCACCCTGATATCCACCTGTTCCCGGCGATACCGGAACTGCGGTCGTCGACCGCGGAGACCCGCATGTTGTTGCCCGACCAGGTCAGCCACAGTGACGCACGGTTCAACCTCAGTCGCGCCGCGCTGCTGGTGGTGGCGCTCACCGAGCGGCCCGATCTGTTGTTGGCGGCCACCGAGGACGTGCTGCATCAGCCGCAGCGGGCCGCAGCGCAACCCGAGTCGGCGCAATTGCTGCAGTTGCTGCGCCAAAACGGGATCGCAGCCGTGCTTTCCGGTGCCGGACCAGCGGTGATCGCATTGAGCACGGCCAAGGAACTGCCCGCCGAGGTACGCGAGGCCCCGGAGGCGCGGGCGTTCACCATGACCGAGATGCAGGTCGGCGACGGAGTTCGGTGGAACTCCGGCGTCGTGGTACCGGGTTGAGGCGCGCCGCGCCGCAATTGTTGCGCACGACTCGCAACCGCGTTATCCTCGGTCCCGTCCCGCATTCGCGGCATCAGCACCTGAATCAGAATGCGATGTCACTGGGATACCACCAAATTCTTCCCGTAGCTGACGGCTTGCGATATGACGCCGCAGTCACAGGTACACACCGTTGCACGCTTCGACGGTGTCACGCACTCGGCGACTCCGCTGGATGCACCCAAACCCCTCGCGTGACAAAACCGACGAGGGACAGAAAGGAAATCCGTGACCGAAACGGACCTCTTCACGGCTGAAGGCAGCGCCGAACAGGACGCGCCGTCGACTCCCGAGAGCACTCCCGAGACCCCGAGCCGCAGCGCTGCCGAGGTCTCGTCTCCCGCCACCGCCGAGGCAGGCCCTGCCTCCGACGTTTCGTTGTCTGCGATGGTGTTGCCCGAACTGCGGGCCCTGGCAAACCGCGTCGGAGTCAAAGGCACCTCCGGAATGCGCAAGAGCGAGCTGATCGCGGCGATCCGCGATGTCAATGGCAACGGGGGTAACAGTGTGAACGGTGGCGAGGCGGCGCAGGCCCCAGAATCCCCAGAATCCGCGGCACCCAGCGTCGAGGCGCCCACCAACGGTGCGGCCAACGGCGTCGAGCCGACGAGCACCGAGCCCGCAGGCACCGAGAGCCAGGCCGACAGCCAGGCTGAGGGCCGGGCCGAGGGTGGGGCCCCGCGCCGGCGCGAACGTCGTGGCGCGAGCCGCGAGTCCGGCGCCCCGGCGGCCAATGGCGCCGAGCAGGCCAGCGACCAGCCCAAGGCCGACAAGAGCGACCAGGCCAAGGCCGACAAGAGCGACCAGCCCAAGGCCGACAAGAACGACCAGGCCAAGGGCGACAAGAGCGACCAGGCCAAGGGCGACAAGAGCGACCAGGCCAAGGGCGACAAGAGCGACCAGGCCAAGTCGGACGACCAGGGCGGCGACCAGAACCGTGGCGGCGCCGATGACGACGCCGACGGCCGGGGCGGGCGCCGAGGCCGTCGCTTCCGGGACCGCCGGCGCCGCGGTGAGCGGGGCGGCGAGGGCGGCGGCGAGGCCGAACTGCGCGAGGACGACGTCGTGCAGCCGGTAGCGGGCATCCTCGACGTGCTGGACAACTACGCCTTCGTGCGCACCTCCGGCTACCTGGCCGGCCCCGGTGACGTCTACGTCTCGATGAACATGGTCCGCAAGAACGGGCTGCGTCGCGGTGACGCGGTGACCGGCGCGGTGCGGGTGCCCAGGGAGGGCGACAGCGGCGACAAGAACCCGCGGCAGAAGTTCAACCCGCTGGTTCGGCTGGACTCGGTCAACGGTGGTCCGGTCGAGGACGCGAGGAATCGTCCTGACTTCACCAAGCTGACCCCGCTGTACCCGAACCAGCGGCTGCGCCTGGAGACCACCGGGGAGAAGCTGACCACCCGCGTCATCGACCTGATCATGCCGATCGGCAAGGGACAGCGCGCCCTGATCGTGTCCCCGCCCAAGGCCGGTAAGACCACGATCATGCAGGACATCGCCAACGCGATCACCCGCAACAACCCGGAATGCCACCTGATGGTGGTGCTGGTCGACGAGCGTCCCGAGGAAGTCACCGACATGCAGCGCTCGGTCAAGGGCGAGGTCATCGCCTCGACCTTCGACCGCCCGCCGTCGGACCACACCCAGGCCGCCGAGCTGGCCATCGAGCGGGCCAAACGCCTGGTCGAGCAGGGCAAAGATGTCGTCGTGCTGCTGGACTCCATCACCCGGTTGGGTCGTGCCTACAACAACGCCTCGCCGGCGTCGGGCCGCATCCTGTCCGGTGGTGTGGACTCCACCGCGCTCTACCCGCCGAAGCGGTTCCTGGGCGCGGCCCGCAACATCGAGGACGGCGGTTCGCTGACGATCATCGCGACCGCGATGGTCGAGACCGGCTCCACCGGTGACACGGTGATCTTCGAGGAGTTCAAGGGCACCGGTAACGCCGAGCTCAAGCTGGACCGCAAGATCGCCGAGCGCCGGGTGTTCCCGGCGGTCGACGTCAACCCGTCCGGCACCCGCAAGGACGAGCTGCTGCTCTCGCCGGATGAGTTCGCGATCGTGCACAAGCTGCGTCGTCTGCTGTCGGGTCTGGACTCGCACCAGGCCATCGACCTGCTGATGAGCCAGCTGCGCAAGACCAAGAACAACTACGAGTTCCTGGTTCAGGTCTCCAAGACCACGCCGGGAATGGACAACGACTGATCGGCGTTTAGGAGCCGACAGCGCAAGCTGGCATAATCGAACACCTCAGGTTCCGGTTCACGTCCGTCTCGACGGCGGGCGACCCGGCGGCCGACGATCGAAGAGGACATCATGAAATCTGACATTCACCCCGCTTACGGTGAGACCACCGTGGTCTGCGGTTGCGGCAACAGCTTCACCACCCGCAGCACCAAGGAGAGCGGCCACATCGTGGTCGAGGTCTGCTCGCAGTGCCACCCGTTCTACACCGGCAAGCAGAAGATCCTCGACAGCGGCGGCCGCGTCGCCCGCTTCGAGAAGCGCTACGGCAAGCGCAAGGCCGGTGGCGCAGCGGACGCTGCAGAAGCCGCCGACAACTAGCGCCCTCACCGACGCCCGGAGCCTCCCCGCAGGTAGCCCGGGCGTCGGCTTGCGTTCGGGGATGGAGGTGAGATGACCGGCAGCACACAGACGATCGACGCCCTGCTGACCGAGCACGCTGATCTGGAAACCCAGCTCTCCGATCCCGAACTGCACAACAACCCGGCCGAGGCTCGCCGAGCCGGCCGCCGGTTCGCCCAGTTGGCGCCGATCGTGGCAACGCACCGGAAGCTGGAGGCGGCCCGCGGTGACTTGGAGGCCGCACGCGAACTGGCCGCCGATGACGCGTCGTTCGCCGCGGAGGTTCCCGAGCTGGAGGCCAGGGTCGTCGAGCTCGACACCGCGCTCACCGACATGCTGGCGCCCCGCGACCCGCACGACGCCGACGACATCGTGCTGGAGGTCAAGTCCGGCGAGGGTGGGGAGGAATCCGCACTGTTCGCCGCCGACCTGGCCCGGATGTACATCCGATACGCCGAGCGCAACGGCTGGAAGGTCACCGTGCTCGACGAGACCACCTCGGATCTCGGCGGCTACAAGGACGCCACGCTGACCATCGCCGGAAAGGGTGACAGCGCGGACGGCGTGTGGTCGAAGATGAAGTTCGAGGGCGGCGTGCACCGGGTGCAGCGGGTGCCGGTGACCGAATCCCAGGGCCGGGTACACACGTCGGCCGCCGGCGTACTGGTCTACCCCGAGCCCGAAGAGGTCGGCGAAGTCTCTATCGACGAGTCGGATCTGCGCATCGACGTCTACCGGTCCTCGGGCAAGGGCGGTCAGGGCGTCAACACCACCGACTCCGCGGTGCGCATCACCCACCTGCCGACCGGCATCGTGGTCACCTGCCAGAACGAGCGGTCCCAGCTGCAGAACAAGGCCCGTGCGCTGCAGGTGCTGGCGGCCCGGCTGCAGGCGGTCGCCGAGGAGCAGGCGCAGGCCGACGCATCGGCTGATCGGGCCAGCCAGATTCGCACGGTGGACCGCAGCGAGCGCATCCGCACCTATAACTTCCCGGAGAACCGGATCACCGATCACCGCATCGGCTACAAGTCGCACAACCTCGACCAGGTCCTCGACGGGGACCTCGACGCGATGTTCGATGCGCTGGCCGCTGCCGACAGGCAAACCCGGCTGCAGCAGACGACGTGACCACGCTCCGGGATGCGATCGACTCCGCCGCAGCGGTTTTCGCCGATGCCGGAATAGACTCGGCGCGCTACGACGCCGAAGCACTGGCAGCTCACCTGGCCGGCACCGACCGGGGCCGGCTGGCCCTGCTGGACCCGCCGGACGACGACTTCTTCGGGCGCTACCGGGATCTGGTGGCCGCACGCAGTGCCCGCGTCCCGCTGCAACACCTGATCGGCACCGCGCCCTTCGGGCCGGTGACCGTCGAGGTCGGCCCGGGTGTGTTCACTCCGCGCCCCGAGACCGAGGCCATGCTGGAGTGGGCCCTCAAGCAACAGGTTCCGCCGTCCCCGTTGATCGTCGACGCCTGCACCGGATCGGGTGCCCTGGCGATCGCGCTGGCGCACAGTCTCCCCGAAGCGCGGGTGCTGGCCCTCGAGAACTCCGAGTCGGCACTGGACTACGCCCGCCGCAACTGCGCAGGCACCTCGGTGGAGCTGATCGACGCCGACGTCACGGTGCCGGGGCTGCTGTCGCAGTTCGACGGCGGGGTCGACCTGTTGGTGTCCAATCCGCCTTACATTCCCGACGGCACGGTGCTGGATCCGGAAGTGGCGCAACACGACCCCGCGCAGGCACTCTTCGGCGGGCAGGACGGCATGTCGGTGATCGTTCCGCTGGCCGCGCTCGCCGCACGACTGCTGCGCGCGGGCGGCCTGGTCGCGATAGAACACGACGACTCCACCTCGGCGGCAACCGTGGACGCCCTGCTCGACACCGGATGCTTCCAGGACGTGGTGGCGCGCACCGACCTGGCCGGGCGGCCACGATTCGTCACAGCAGTCAGGAACGGTCAACCATGACAGAGGTTTTCGACTGCGCCGACGCCGAACAGCGCGCCGCCGGAATTGCCGCCGCGGTGGACGCCGTCGGCCGCGGCCGCCTGGTGGTGCTGCCCACCGACACCGTCTACGGGATCGGCGCGGACGCCTTCAACCACGCCGGGGTCAGTGCCCTGCTGGCGGCCAAGAACCGCGGCCGCGACATGCCCGTCGGCGTGCTGGTCGGATCGTGGACCTCCATCGACGGGCTCGCGCTGATCGTGCCCGACGCCGCGCGGGAACTGATCCGGGCGTTCTGGCCCGGCGCCATCAGCCTGATCGTCAACCAGGCGCCGTCGCTGCAATGGGATCTCGGCGACGCCCGCGGCACCGTGATGGTGCGCATGCCGCTGCATCCGGTGGCCCTCGAAGTGCTCAAAACGGTGGGCCCGATGGCCGTGTCCAGCGCCAACATCTCCGGCGGCGCACCGGCCGTCGACGCCGCCGAGGCCCAACGCCAACTCGGCGAGTCCGTCGAGGTCTACCTCGACGCGGGGCCGGCCGAACAACAGGCGGCCTCCACCATCGTCGATCTGACCGGTCGGGCACCGCGGGTGGTGCGCGACGGGCCCGTCACCGCCGAGCAGATCGCGCAGGTGCTGGGGCTGGACCCGGCGGATCTGGCGGGGGAGCGGTGACCAGCCTGCTCGCCCTCGCCGACCGCGGCGCGGGCGTTCCCATCCGGGAGCTCGCGCTGGTCGGGCTCACCGCCGCGATCATCACCTACTTCACCACCGGGCCGGTGCGCTGGCTGGCAACCCGGCTGGGGGCGGTCGCGGTCCCGCGCGAACGTGACGTCCATGTCCAGCCGACGCCGCGGATGGGCGGGCTGGCGATGTACGTCGGGATCGTCGCCGCGATCTTCCTGGCCTCGCAACTGCCCGCGCTGACCCGGGGTTTCGCCTACTCCACCGGTATGCCGGCGGTGGTGCTGGCCGGCGGGGTGATCATGGGCATCGGCCTGCTCGACGACAAGTGGGGCCTGGACGCGCTGACCAAGTTCGCCGGGCAGATCACCGCGGCCAGTGTGCTGGTCACCATGGGAGTCGCCTGGAGCGTGCTCTACATCCCGTTCGGCGGGGTCGGCACGGTGGTGCTCGACCAGGTGTCGTCGATCCTGATCACGCTGGCGCTGACGGTGTCGGTGGTCAACGCGATGAACTTCGTCGACGGCCTGGACGGGCTGGCCGCCGGCCTGGGGCTGATCACCGCCCTGGCGATCTGCGCGTTCTCCGTCGGCCTGCTCTCCGATCACGGCGGCGACGTGCTCTTCTACCCGCCCGCACTGATCTCGGTGGTGCTGGCCGGGGCCTGCCTGGGATTCCTGCCGCACAACTTCCATCCGGCCAAGATCTTCATGGGCGATTCCGGGTCGATGCTGATCGGTCTGATGCTGGCCGCCGCGTCGACGACGGCCGCGGGCCCGATCTCGCAGAGTGCCTACGGCGCCCGAGACGTCTTCGCGTTGCTGTCGCCGTTTCTGTTGGTGGCGGCGGTGGTGTGTGTGCCCGCGCTGGACATGTTGCTGGCGATCATCCGCCGCACGCGGGCCGGCCGCAGCCCGTTCAGCCCAGACAAGATGCACCTGCACCACCGACTGCTGCAGATCGGTCACTCCCATCGCCGGGTGGTGCTGCTGATCTATCTATGGGTGGCGATCGTCGCATTCGGTGCGGCCAGCACGATTTTCGTCGATCCGCGCTACACCGGGGCGGTGATGCTGGGTGCGATGCTCATCGCGATCGTCGTTACGCTGATCCCGCTGCTGCGCGGTACCGACGGCCCCGACGACGCCCCCTACGACACTCGGTAGTAGGACCGGTTAGGATGGGGTTGTAGGTGGTTCGGCAACGCGTTCGGGCATCCGATACGCTCGGCGGGCGACTTCGCAACAGTGATGTAGGACATGTGGGGATTGGGGTGAGGCGGTGACGACACCAGCGCAGGATGCGCCGTTGGTGTTGCCGTCGGTGGTATTCCAGCCGATTCGGCTGCTGCTGATCTGTCTCGTGCTCACCGGTGTCGCTGTCGCTGCCGCCGCCCAATTCGGTCACCCGCTGTTCGGGGTGTTCTTCGGGCTGGGCCTGGCACTCGGGTTGGGCAACGCGCTGTTGATCCGCCGATCCGCGCTGAAGATCACCGCCGCAGACCACCCGCTGAAGAAGAAGATGGCGCTGAACTCGGCGTCGCGTCTGCTGGTCATCAGCGTGATCGGCCTGGCGATCGCCTACTCGTTCCGGCCGGACGGCCTGGGTGTGCTGTTCGGCTTGGCTCTGTTCGAGGTGGTGCTGGTGCTGACCACCACGCTGCCAGTGGTAAAAAAGCTCCGCGCGCAAGCGTCAGAGTCGGGCGCTGAAGGGACGGAAAATGACTGAGTCGATCCTGGCCGAGGGCGGCATCGAGGTCGGCCACCACGAGACCGCGGTATGGCCGCTGCTCGGGTCGGTCAACATCGACACCATCATCTCGACCGGTATCGCCGCGGTGATCGTGATCGCGCTGGCGTTCTTCCTGCGGGCCAAGGTCACCTCCACCGGAGTTCCCGGCGGCGTGCAGCTGTTCTTCGAGGCCATCACCATTCAGATGCGCAACCAGATCGAGGGCGCCATCGGGATGAAGATCGCCCCGTTCGTGCTGCCGCTGGCGGTCACCATCTTCGTGTTCATCCTGGTCTGCAACTGGCTTTCGGTGCTGCCGGTGCAGTACTCCAATGAACACGGCGTCCACGAACTGCTCACCTCGGCCGCCGCCGACATCAACTTCGTGCTGGCGCTGGCGCTGCTGGTGTTCTGCGGTTACCACCTCGCCGGCTTCTGGCGCCGCGGCCTGATCGGCCACCCGATTCGGGTGCTCAAGGGCCACGTCGCGATCCTGGCCCCGATCAACCTGGTCGAAGAGATCGCCAAGCCGGTCTCGCTGTCGCTGCGACTGTTCGGCAACATCTTCGCCGGCGGCATCCTGGTCAGCCTGATCGCGTTGCTGGGGCCCGTCTTCATGGTGGCGCCGAACGCGATCTGGAAGTCCTTCGACCTGTTCGTCGGCCTGATCCAGGCGTTCATCTTCGCGCTGCTGACAATCCTGTACTTCAGTCAGGCGATGGAGCTCGAAGAAGACCACCACTAGTACTACCTGCACGACCACAACAGACCTGGTAGAGCACTACCAGCTAGCAAGGAGGATAGGAAATGGGAGACCCCAATCTGATCGGACTCGGTGCCCTCATCGGCGGCGGGCTCATCATGGGCGGCGGCGCGATCGGTGCCGGTATCGGTGACGGTATCGCCGGTAACGCGCTGATCGCCGGTATCGCCCGTCAGCCCGAGGCCCAGGGTCGGCTGTTCACCCCGTTCTTCATCACCGTCGGTCTGGTTGAAGCTGCGTACTTCATCAACCTGGCCTTCATGGCGCTGTTCGTCTTCGCCACCCCGATCGCCGCGCAGTAACGCACGAGATGGGTGACATGAGCGTTGTCGTGCTGGCCGTGAGCCAGGCGGCTGAGGAAGGCGAGAAGAAGAGCTTCCTTATTCCCGACGGCACCTTCTTCGCCGTGCTCGCGATCTTCCTGATCGTGCTCGGTGTGATCAGCACCTTCGTGGTGCCGCCGATCATGAAGGTGCTTCGGGAGCGCGAGAACATGGTCACCAAGACACTCGCGGACAGCCGGCTGGCTGCCGAGCAGGCCGCAGCCGCCGAAGCCGACTACGAGCAGCAGATGGCTGCGGCTCGGGTGGCGGCGTCGGCGGTGCGCGACGAGGCACGGGCGCAGGGCCGCGCGGTCTTGGAGGACATGCGCGGCCGGGCGGACACCGAGGTGGCCGCCACGCTGGACAGCGCCGGAGCGCAGCTCAAGCGGGACGGCGACGCCATGGCGGCAGATCTGAGCGCCAAGGCCGAGGGCCTGTCGGTCACCCTGGCCGGCCGTATTCTCGGCGTGGACGCATCGACGGTAGGACGGTAACCGGCAATGGATATTTTCTTCGGACAGCTCGTCGGTTTCGCGCTGATCGTTTTCCTGCTGGTGCGTTTCGTGGTGCCGCCGGTGCGCAACATGATGGCCGCTCAGCAGCAGTCGGTGCGTGAGCAGTTGGCGGAGTCGGCGGCCGCGGCCGAACGGCTCGCCAAGGCCGACGAGGCCCACGCCGCCGCGGTCGCACGCGCCAAGACCGAGGCCCAGCGGGTCACGGAGGAGGCGAACACCGACGCCGAGCGGATCGGCGTTCAGTTGCGCACCCAGGCCGACGCCGAGGTGGAACGCATCAAGGTCCAAGGCGCGGCGCAGGTGCAACTGCTGCGTGCGCAACTGGTTCGCGGGCTGCGCGCCGATCTCGGTAGCGAGTCGGTGCGCCGAGCCGGCGATCTGGTGCGCGATCACGTCAGCGATCCGGCGCGGCAGGCCGCGACCGTCGACCGGTTCCTCGACGAGCTCGACGCGATGGCACCCAAGTCGGTCGAGGTCGAATCGCCCATCCTGGCCCGGTTGCGTTCGGCCAGCCGGCTGGCGCTGGCCGGCCTGCTGGACAAGTTCGGTGAAGTGGCCGGCGGCCTGGACGAGCAGGGCCTGACCGCCCTGTCGGCTGACCTGACCGGGGTCGCCGACGTGCTGCAGCGCGAGACCGTCGTGACCCGGCACCTGACCGTGCCGGCAGAAGACGCCGCGCCCAAGGTTCGTCTGGTGCAGCGACTGTTCTCCGGCAAGATCGGCGCTCCGGCGCTGACTCTGGTGAGCGAGGCCGCGTCGGCGCGGTGGTCCAACGGTGCAGACCTGATCGGTGCCGTCGAGCACGTCGCCCGCCAGGCGCTGCTGTTGGCCGCCGAGCGGCAGGGCAAGGTCGACGAGGTCGAGGACCAGCTGTTCGTGTTCTCCCGCATCCTCGACGCCCAGCCTCGCCTGGAGGCCCTACTGGGTGACACCGCGGCTCCGGCCGCGGGCCGAGTCGGGCTGCTGCGCAAAGTCATCAGCAGCGGTACCAACGCGATTACGACGGCGCTGCTGGAGCAGACCGTCCGGTTGCTGCGCGGCCAGTCCGCTCACCAGGCGGTGACCGAACTGGCGCAGATCGCAGTGGCGCGTCGCGGCGAGGTCGTCGCGAACGTCGGTGCGGCTGCTGAACTCAGCGACGCTCAGCGCACCCGGCTGAACACCGTGCTGAGCCGGATCTACAACCACCCGGTGCGTGTGCAGGTCGGTATCGACCCCGCACTGCTGGGCGGCCTGACGATCTCGGTGGGCGACGAGGTGATCGACGGGACGCTCTCGTCGCGCCTGGCAGCCGCCAAGACGCAATTGCCCGACTGAGCAACATCTAGAGCCCACAACCCATTTCGAAGGCAGGAAGACGAAAAGCCATGGCAGAGTTGACAATCTCCTCTGACGACATTCAGGGGGCGATCGAGGAGTACGTGAGCTCCTTCAACGCCGAGACCTCTCGCGAGGAGGTCGGCACCGTGATCGACGCCGGTGACGGCATCGCACACGTCGAGGGCCTGCCTTCGGTGATGACCCAGGAGCTCCTCGAGTTCCCCGGCGGGGTGCTGGGCGTGGCCCTGAACCTCGACGAGCACAACGTCGGCGCCGTGATCCTGGGCAACTTCGAGAACATCGAAGAAGGCCAGCAGGTCAAGCGGACCGGTGAGGTCCTCTCGGTGCCGGTCGGCGACGGCTTCCTGGGCCGCGTGGTCAACCCGCTCGGCCAGCCGATCGACGCCCGCGGCGAGATCGAGGCCGAGACCCGTCGTCCGCTGGAGATGCAGGCCCCCTCGGTGGTCCAGCGTCAGAGCGTGTCCGAGCCGCTGCAGACCGGCATCAAGGCCGTCGACGCCATGACCCCAATCGGTCGCGGCCAGCGTCAGCTCGTCATCGGCGACCGCAAGACCGGCAAGACCGCGCTGTGCGTGGACACCATCCTCAACCAGCGCAAGAACTGGGAGACCGGGGACCCGCAGCAGCAGGTCCGCTGCGTCTACGTCGCCATCGGCCAGAAGGGCACCACCATCGCCAGCGTGCGGCGCGCGCTGGAAGAGGGCGGCGCCATGGACTACACCACGATCGTCGCGGCGCCGGCTTCGGACTCCGCCGGCTTCAAGTGGCTGGCCCCCTACACCGGCTCGGCGATCGCCCAGCACTGGATGTACTCGGGCAAGCACGTGCTGATCGTGTTCGACGACCTGACCAAGCAGGCCGAGGCCTACCGCGCCATCTCGCTGCTGCTGCGCCGCCCGCCGGGCCGCGAGGCCTACCCGGGTGACGTGTTCTACCTGCACTCCCGTCTGCTGGAGCGCTGCGCGAAGCTCTCCGACGAACTCGGTGGTGGTTCGCTGACCGGTCTGCCGATCATCGAGACCAAGGCCAACGACATCTCGGCCTACATCCCGACCAACGTCATCTCGATCACCGACGGCCAGTGCTTCCTGGAGAGCGACCTGTTCAACCAGGGTGTGCGTCCGGCCATCAACGTCGGTGTGTCGGTGTCTCGTGTCGGTGGCGCCGCCCAGATCAAGGCCATGAAAGAGGTGGCCGGTTCGCTGCGTCTGGATCTGTCGCAGTACCGCGAGCTGGAGGCGTTCGCCGCCTTCGCCTCCGACCTGGACGCCACCAGCAAGGCCCAGCTGGAGCGCGGTGCGCGCCTGGTGGAACTGCTCAAGCAGCCGCAGTACGCGCCAATGGCCGTCGAGGAGCAGGTGATCTCGATCTTCCTCGGCACCGAGGGCCACCTGGACTCGGTTCCGGTCGAGGACGTCGGCCGCTTCGAGACCGAGCTGCTGGACCACATCAAGGCTTCCGAGAGCGACATCCTGACCGGGATCCGCGAGTCGAAGAAGCTGTCCGACGAGGCCAACGAGAAGCTGGTGTCGGTGATCAACCAGTTCAAGAAGGGCTTCGCCGCCACCGACGGCAGCTCTGTGGTGCCTGACGAGCGCGTCGAGGCGCTCGACGAAGACAAGCTCGGCAAGGAAGCGGTGCAGGTCCGCAAGGCCGCGCCGGCGAAGAAGAAGTAACCCCGCTATGGCAGCCACACTTCGGGAACTACGCGGGCGCATCCGCTCCGCCGGGTCGATCAAGAAGATCACCAAGGCGCAGGAGTTGATCGCCACCTCGCGTATCGGCCGGGCGCAGGCCCGGCTCGAAACGGCGCGGCCGTACGCCGACGAGATCACCCGGATGCTCACGACCCTGGCCGCCGAGGCGGCCCTGGATCACCCGCTGCTGGTCGAGCGTGACCAGCCGCAGCGGGCGGGTGTGCTGGTGGTGTCGAGCGACCGCGGGCTGTGTGGCGGGTACAACGCCAACGTCTTCCGGCGGGCCGAGGAGCTGTTCTCGTTGCTGCGCTCGGAGGGCAAGGAGCCGGTGCTCTACGTCGTGGGCCGAAAGGCGCTGGCGTACTACACCTTCCGGCACTGGGCGGTCACCGACTCGTGGACCGGTTTCTCCGAGCAGCCGACCTATGAGAAGGCCGCCGAGATCGCCTCGACGCTGGTGGAGGCCTTCCTGGCCGGCGTCGACGACGACGGCGCCCACCCGGGAGCCGACGGCGTGCTCGGTGTGGACGAGCTGCACATCGTGTCCACCGACTTCCGTTCGATGCTGTCGCAGTCGGCCGAGGCCCGGCGCATCGCGCCGATGCTGGTCGAGTACGTCGGCGAGGAGACCGGTCCCAGGACCCTGTACTCCTTCGAGCCGGACGCCACCACGCTGTTCGACTCGTTGCTGCCGCGGTACCTGACCACCCGCGTGTATGCGGCGCTACTCGACTCGGCGGCTTCTGAGCTGGCGTCTCGCCAGCGCGCGATGAAGTCGGCGACCGACAACGCCGACGACCTGATCAAGGCACTGACGCTCGAGGCCAACCGCGAACGCCAGGCTCAGATCACCCAGGAAATCAGCGAAATCGTCGGCGGCGCTAATGCGCTGGCAGACGCCCGGTAAGCACAGCCCGCCAAGCACGGAAAGCACTAGGAAGCGAAGAAGATAATGACTGTTACCGCTGACAAGACAACCGCCGGACGCGTCGTGCGCGTGACCGGCCCCGTGGTTGACGTCGAGTTCCCCCGGGGCGCGGTGCCGGAGCTGTTCAACGCTCTGCACGCCGACATCTCCTTCTCGGAGCTGGCGAAGACCCTGACCCTCGAGGTCGCCCAGCACCTCGGTGACAACCTGGTCCGCACCATCTCGATGCAGCCCACCGACGGCCTGGTGCGTGGCACCGAGGTCACCGACACCGGCAAGGCGATCTCGGTGCCGGTCGGTCACGAGGTCAAGGGCCACGTGTTCAACGCGCTGGGTCACTGCCTCGACAAGCCGGGCTACGGCGAGGACTTCGAGCACTGGGGCATCCACCGCAAGCCCCCGGCCTTCAACGAGCTCGAACCGCGCACCGAGATGCTCGAGACCGGTCTGAAGGTCGTCGACCTGCTCACCCCGTATGTGCGTGGCGGCAAGATCGCCCTGTTCGGCGGTGCCGGCGTGGGCAAGACCGTGCTGATCCAGGAGATGATCAACCGTATCGCCCGCAACTTCGGTGGCACCTCGGTGTTCGCCGGCGTCGGTGAGCGCACCCGTGAGGGCAACGACCTGTGGGTCGAGCTCGAGGACGCCAACGTGCTCAAGGACACCGCCTTGGTGTTCGGCCAGATGGACGAGCCGCCGGGCACGCGTATGCGCGTCGCCCTGTCGGCCCTGACCATGGCCGAGTGGTTCCGCGACGAGGCGAACCAGGACGTGCTGCTGTTCATCGACAACATCTTCCGGTTCACCCAGGCCGGCTCCGAGGTCTCGACCCTGTTGGGCCGGATGCCCTCGGCGGTGGGTTACCAGCCCACGCTGGCCGACGAGATGGGTGAGCTGCAGGAGCGGATCACCTCGACCCGTGGCCGGTCCATCACCTCGATGCAGGCCGTGTACGTGCCCGCCGACGACTACACCGACCCGGCGCCGGCGACCACGTTCGCGCACCTGGACGCGACCACCGAGCTTTCCCGTGCGGTGTTCTCCAAGGGCATCTTCCCGGCGGTGGACCCGCTGGCGTCGAGCTCGACCATTCTGGACCCGGCCATCGTCGGCGACGAGCACTACCGCGTCGCCCAGGAGGTCATCCGGGTGCTGCAGCGTTACAAGGACCTGCAGGACATCATCGCCATCCTCGGTATCGACGAGCTGTCCGAGGAGGACAAGCAGCTGGTCGGCCGGGCGCGGCGTATCGAGCGGTTCCTGAGCCAGAACATGATGGCAGCCGAGCAGTTCACCGGCCAGCCTGGTTCGACGGTGCCGCTCAAGGAGACCATCGAGGCGTTCGACCGCCTGACCAAGGGTGACTTCGACCACCTTCCCGAGCAGGCGTTCTTCCTGATCGGTGGTCTCGACGACCTGGCCAAGAAGGCCGAGAGCCTCGGCGCCAAGCTGTGACTCGAATCCTTACTGCGGTGAAAGGCGGTGGGTAATGGCCGAGATTGACGTCGACATCGTTGCCGTCGACCGCAAGGTGTGGTCAGGCCGGGCGACGTTCATCTTCACCCGAACCACGGTGGGGGAGATCGGTATCTACCCGCGGCACATCCCGTTGGTCGCCGAGCTGGTCGACGACGCGATGGTGCGGGTGGACCGCGTGGACGAGGGCGAGCTGCGGCTTGCCGTGCACGGTGGTTTCCTGTCGGTGACCGAGGAGGGCGTCAGCATCCTGGCCGAATCCGTCGACTTCACCACGGAGATCGACGAGGCATCCGCGCGGCACGAGGCGCAGTCCGCCGACCCCAAGATGGCGGCTCGGGGCCGGGCCCGGCTGCGCGCCCTGGGTGTGATCGACTAGCAGGCATGAGTCGATGAGCACGGTCATGATCTGGATGGTCGTGCTCATCGCCGTCCTGCTGGCTGTCGTTGTGGCACTGAGCTATCGGCTCTGGAAGCTGCGTCAGGGCGGAACGGCGGCGATCATGCGGGATCTGCCGGCCGTCGGCGGACACGGCTGGCGTCATGGTGTGATGCGTTATCGCGGCGGTGAAGCCGCGTTCTACCGGCTCTCCAGTGTCCGGCTGTGGCCGGACCGGCGCCTGGGCCGCCGCGGCGTCGACGTGGTGGCGCGACGCGCACCGCGCGGTGACGAGTTCGACATCATGACCGAGGAGATCGTGATCCTCGAACTTCGTGACACCACCCAGGATCGTCGCGCGGGATTCGAGATCGCCCTGGACCGCGGTGCCCGCACCGCATTCCTGTCCTGGCTGGAGGCGCGGCCGTCGCCGCGAGCTCGCCGGCAGAGCTACTGACCGTTCGAAATCCGCTGTCGCGAACTATTTTTCGGGACGGTCGGTGCGATCGCCACCAGGCTGCCACAGCACATCGCCGTCGGCATTGGCCACCCGGCAGAGCACGAACATCAAGTCCGACAACCGATTCAGGTATTTCGCCGGCAGCACCGACACCGCGTCGCCGTGTGCTTCGACGGCCGCCCATGCGGATCGCTCGGCCCGACGTGCCGCGGTGCGAGCCACATGCAGCAGCGCTGACAGGGGCGACCCACCCGGCAGGATGAACGAGTTCAGCGGGGCCAGTTGCTCGTTGTATTCGTCACACCAGGTCTCGACCCGGTCGATGTAGTCCGCGGTGATGCGCAGCGGCGGGTACTTGGGGTTCTCGGCAACCGGCGTCGCGAGATCGGCGCCGGCGTCGAACAGATCGTTCTGAATGCGCAGCAGTGTCGCAGTGATGGCGGCGTCGGGATTGCCCAGCGCCAGCGCCACACCGATCGCGGCGTTGGCCTCTTCGCAGTCGGCGTAGGCGACCAGCCGGGGGTCGGTCTTGGGCACCCGAGAGAAGTCACTCAATCCGGTGGTGCCGTCGTCGCCGGTACGGGTGTAGACGCGGGTGATGTGCACTGCCATAGCTCAAACCGTACCGGGGTGCCGCGAGGTGACGATTATTCGGGACAGCCGCGCAGTCCTCACTACACTGACGCGAGTGGGTGAGCGTTTCGTGGTTGTCGGCGGCAATAGGTTGTCCGGCGAAGTGGCTGTCGGTGGAGCCAAGAACAGTGTCCTGAAGCTGATGGCAGCGACCCTGCTGGCGGAGGGCACCAGCACCATCACCAACTGCCCCGACATCCTCGATGTGCCGTTGATGGCCGAGGTGCTGCGCGGCTTGGGCGCCACCGTCGAGCTGGACGGAACCACGGTCCGAATCACCTCACCGGACGAACCCAAGTACGACGCCGACTTCGCCGCGGTGCGCCAGTTCCGCGCGTCGGTGTGCGTGCTCGGGCCACTGGTGGGCCGGTGTCTGCGCGCGAAGGTCGCGTTGCCCGGCGGCGACGCGATCGGGTCGCGGCCATTGGACATGCACCAGGCCGGCCTGCGTCAACTGGGCGCCACCTGCAATATCGAGCACGGTTGCGTCGTCGCGCACGCCGATGCCCTGCGGGGTGCGGAGATTCAGCTGGAGTTCCCCTCGGTGGGTGCCACCGAGAACATCCTGATGGCGGCGGTGCTGGCCGAGGGTGTCACCACGATTCACAACGCGGCACGCGAACCCGACATCGCCGACCTGTGCACGATGCTCAATCAGATGGGCGCCCAGATCGAAGGTGCCGGCTCGCCGACGCTGAAGATCACCGGGGTGCCGCGGCTGTACCCGACCGAACACGAGGTCATCGGAGACCGGATCGTCGCGGCGACCTGGGCCATCGCGGCCGTCATGACCCGCGGTGATATCTCGGTCACCGGCGTCGACCCGGCGCACCTGCAGCTGGTCCTGCACAAGCTGCACTCCGCGGGGGCGACCGTCACCCAGTCCGACAACGGCTTCCGCGTCGTGCAGTACGACCGGCCCAAGGCCGTCAACGTCGCCACCCTGCCGTTCCCGGGATTCCCTACCGACCTGCAGCCGATGGCGATCGGCCTGGCTGCGATCGCCGACGGTACGTCGATGATCACCGAGAACATCTTCGAAGCGCGGTTTAGATTCGTCGAGGAGATGATCCGCCTGGGCGCTGATGCGCGCACCGACGGACACCACGCCGTGGTGCGCGGTCTGCCGCAGCTCTCCAGCGCTCCGGTGTGGGCCTCCGACATCCGGGCGGGCGCCGGGCTTGTCCTTGCGGGCCTGGTCGCAGACGGTGAGACCGAAGTTCACGACGTCTATCACATCGACCGTGGCTACCCGTTGTTCGTGGAATACCTGGCCGGTTTGGGTGCGGAAATCGAACGTGTAGGATAGGACGTGCCGGCGCACCCAAGTGGTGCGACGAGCAGTCTGGAAGACCTTCTGGTAGCCCCGAAACTCGGAGTTGACTCAGCTTCGGCTGTGGAGTAGAGTGGCGGGGTTGCCTGAAACCGGGCGTGTTGTTTGAGAACTCAATAGTGTGTTTGGTGGTTTTTGTTTGTTGTTGTTTGGCCACATTCTTGGCGTCCCGTGTTGGGGGTGTGGTTGTTGTTTTTGTCGGTTTTTCGGAACTGATGTTTTCAGGATTTTTCTGAACAGGTTTTGTTTGGAGAGTTTGATCCTGGCTCAGGACGAACGCTGGCGGCGTGCTTAACACATGCAAGTCGAACGGAAAGGCCCTTCGGGGTACTCGAGTGGCGAACGGGTGAGTAACACGTGGGTGATCTGCCCTGCACTTTGGGATAAGCCTGGGAAACTGGGTCTAATACCGGATAGGACCACGGTCTGCATGGATTGTGGTGGAAAGCTTTTGCGGTGTGGGATGGGCCCGCGGCCTATCAGCTTGTTGGTGGGGTGATGGCCTACCAAGGCGACGACGGGTAGCCGGCCTGAGAGGGTGTCCGGCCACACTGGGACTGAGATACGGCCCAGACTCCTACGGGAGGCAGCAGTGGGGAATATTGCACAATGGGCGCAAGCCTGATGCAGCGACGCCGCGTGGGGGATGACGGCCTTCGGGTTGTAAACCTCTTTCAGTATCGGCGAAGCTCCCAGGTTTTCTTGGGGGTGACGGTAGGTACAGAAGAAGCACCGGCCAACTACGTGCCAGCAGCCGCGGTAATACGTAGGGTGCGAGCGTTGTCCGGAATTACTGGGCGTAAAGAGCTCGTAGGTGGTTTGTCGCGTTGTCCGTGAAAACTCACAGCTCAACTGTGGGCGTGCGGGCGATACGGGCAGACTGGAGTACTGTAGGGGAGACTGGAATTCCTGGTGTAGCGGTGGAATGCGCAGATATCAGGAGGAACACCGGTGGCGAAGGCGGGTCTCTGGGCAGTAACTGACGCTGAGGAGCGAAAGCGTGGGGAGCGAACAGGATTAGATACCCTGGTAGTCCACGCCGTAAACGGTGGGTACTAGGTGTGGGTTTCCTTCCTTTAGGGATCCGTGCCGTAGCTAACGCATTAAGTACCCCGCCTGGGGAGTACGGCCGCAAGGCTAAAACTCAAAGGAATTGACGGGGGCCCGCACAAGCGGCGGAGCATGTGGATTAATTCGATGCAACGCGAAGAACCTTACCTGGGTTTGACATGCACAGGACGCCGGTAGAGATATCGGTTCCCTTGTGGCCTGTGTGCAGGTGGTGCATGGCTGTCGTCAGCTCGTGTCGTGAGATGTTGGGTTAAGTCCCGCAACGAGCGCAACCCTTGTCTCATGTTGCCAGCACGTTATGGTGGGGACTCGTGAGAGACTGCCGGGGTCAACTCGGAGGAAGGTGGGGATGACGTCAAGTCATCATGCCCCTTATGTCCAGGGCTTCACACATGCTACAATGGCCGGTACAAAGGGCTGCGATCCCGTGAGGGTTAGCGAATCCTTTAAAGCCGGTCTCAGTTCGGATTGGGGTCTGCAACTCGACCCCATGAAGTCGGAGTCGCTAGTAATCGCAGATCAGCAACGCTGCGGTGAATACGTTCCCGGGCCTTGTACACACCGCCCGTCACGTCATGAAAGTCGGTAACACCCGAAGCCGGTGGCCTAACCCTTGTGGAGGGAGCCGTCGAAGGTGGGATCGGCGATTGGGACGAAGTCGTAACAAGGTAGCCGTACCGGAAGGTGCGGCTGGATCACCTCCTTTCTAAGGAGCACCATTTTTCCCCCGTGCCTCACATCAGCGTGAGGGTGTCGCGGTTGGGATATTGTTCGCCGGGTCCTGTAGTGGGTTGTCCGGTGGTGCAGATGTTTTCTGCAACAACAAGCGTTCGAGATCATCAACTGCCAGGAGCGTTGTGTTTCTGGTGGCCGGCTTTGTTCGGGCACACTGTTGGGTCCTGAGGCAACAGGTCCTGTTGTCCCCTTTTTCGGGGGGTGGGTTGTTGTCGCTCCATCTTGGTGGTGGGGTGTGGTGTTTGTTTTGTGGATAGTGGTTGCGAGCATCTAACAAGCGAGACTGTTTGTCTTGTTTGTTTTGCAATTTTTGTTTCTTGGTTTTTGTGTTTGTAAGTGTTTAAGGGCGCATGGTGGATGCCTTGGCATCGAGAGCCGATGAAGGACGTGGGAGGCTGCGATATGCCTCGGGGAGCTGTCAACCGAGCGTGGATCCGAGGATGTCCGAATGGGGAAACCCGGCACGAGTGATGTCGTGTCACCCTCCGGTGAATGTATAGCCGGTGGGGAGGTAACGCGGGGAAGTGAAACATCTCAGTACCCGTAGGAGAAGAAAACAAAATGTGATTCCGTGAGTAGTGGCGAGCGAAAGCGGAGGATGGCTAAACCGTATGCATGTGATACCCGGCGGGGGTTGTGTGTGCGGTGTTGTGGGGTCTGCGTTCTCATCACCGCCGTGGTGGGCAGCAGTGAGAAAAGATTGTGTTAATCGAAGTGGCCTGGGATGGTCTGCCGTAGTGGGTGAGAGCCCCGTAGGTGAAAACATGGTCTCTGCTGTCGCAGTGTCCCCGAGTAGCAGCGGGCCCGTGGAATCTGCTGTGAATCTGCCGGGACCACCCGGTAAGCCTGAATACTTCTCGATGACCGATAGCGGACGAGTACCGTGAGGGAATGGTGAAAAGTACCCCGGGAGGGGAGTGAAATAGTACCTGAAACCATGTGCCTACAATCCGTCAGAGCCCTCCCTTGTGGTGGGGTGATGGCGTGCCTTTTGAAGAATGAGCCTGCGAGTCACCGGCACGTCGCGAGGTTAACCCGGGTGGGGTAGCCGCAGCGAAAGCGAGTCTGAACTAGGGCGTATCCAGTCCAGTGGGGCTGGTGTAGTGGCGTGTTGTGGACCCGAAGCGGAGTGATCTACCCATGGCCAGGGTGAAGCGCGGGTAAGACCGCGTGGAGGCCCGAACCCACTTAGGTTGAAGACTGAGGGGATGAGTTGTGGGTAGGGGTGAAAGGCCAATCAAACTCCGTGATAGCTGGTTCTCCCCGAAATGCATTTAGGTGCAGCGTTGCGTGTTTCTCACTGGAGGTAGAGCTACTGGATGGCCGATGGGCCCTACTAGGTTACTGACGTCAGCCAAACTCCGAATGCCGGTGAGTGAAAGCGTGGCAGTGAGACGGCGGGGGATAAGCTCCGTGCGTCGAGAGGGAAACAGCCCAGATCGCCGGCTAAGGCCCCAAAGCGTGTGCTAAGTGGAAAAGGATGTGCAGTCGCGAAGACAACCAGGAGGTTGGCTTAGAAGCAGCCACCCTTGAAAGAGTGCGTAATAGCTCACTGGTCAAGTGATTGTGCGCCGATAATGTAGCGGGGCTCAAGCACACCGCCGAAGCCGCGGCAATCCCGTATGGGGTTGGGTAGGGGAGCGTCCTGCATCCGGTGAAGCCACAGAGTGATCTAGTGGTGGAGGGTGTGGGAGTGAGAATGCAGGCATGAGTAGCGATGAGGCAAGTGAGAACCTTGCCCGCCGAAAGACCAAGGGTTCCTGGGCCAGGCCAGTCCTCCCAGGGTGAGTCGGGACCTAAGGCGAGGCCGACAGGCGTAGTCGATGGACAACGGGTTGATATTCCCGTACCCGTGTGTGCGCGCCCATGATGAATCAGTGGTACTAACCACCCAAAAGGTGGTCGATCAATCCTTTCGGGGAGCGACGACCGCTGGCTGCGTGGGACCTTCGCTGGTAGTAGTCAAGCGATGGGGTGACGCAGGAAGGTAGCCGTACCAGTCAGTGGTAATACTGGGGCAAGCCCGTAGGACGTCAGATAGGCAAATCCGTCTGGCACATAGTCCGAGAGGTGATGCATAGCCGTTTGCGGCGAATTCGGTGATCCTATGCTGCCGAGAAAAGCCTCTAGCGAGCTCACACACGGCCCGTACCCCAAACCAACACAGGTGGTCAGGTAGAGAATACCAAGGCGTACGAGTGAACTATGGTTAAGGAACTCGGCAAAATGCCCCCGTAACTTCGGGAGAAGGGGGACCCTCATACCGTCATGGCCTTCGCGGCCGGCAGCGGGAGGGGGTGGCAGAAACCAGTGAGAAGCGACTGTTTACTAAAAACACAGGTCCGTGCGAAGTCGCAAGACGATGTATACGGACTGACGCCTGCCCGGTGCTGGAAGGTTAAGAGGACCGGTTAACCCTTCGGGGTGAAGCTGAGAATTTAAGCCCCAGTAAACGGCGGTGGTAACTATAACCATCCTAAGGTAGCGAAATTCCTTGTCGGGTAAGTTCCGACCTGCACGAATGGCGTAACGACTTCTCAACTGTCTCAACCATAGACTCGGCGAAATTGCATTACGAGTAAAGATGCTCGTTACGCGCGGCAGGACGAAAAGACCCCGGGACCTTCACTATAGCTTGGTATTGATGTTCGATGCGGTTTGTGTAGGATAGGTGGGAGACTGTGAAACTCGCACGCCAGTGTGGGTGGAGTCGTTGTTGAAATACCACTCTGATCGTATTGGACCTCTAACTTCGAACCATGAAGCTGGTTCAGGGACAGTGCCTGGTGGGTAGTTTAACTGGGGCGGTTGCCTCCTAAAATGTAACGGAGGCGCCCAAAGGTTCCCTCAACCTGGACGGCAATCAGGTGTTGAGTGTAAGTGCACAAGGGAGCTTGACTGTAAGACTGACACGTCGAACAGGGACGAAAGTCGGGACTAGTGATCCGGCACCCCCGAGTGGAAGGGGTGTCGCTCAACGGATAAAAGGTACCCCGGGGATAACAGGCTGATCTTCCCCAAGAGTCCATATCGACGGGATGGTTTGGCACCTCGATGTCGGCTCGTCGCATCCTGGGGCTGGAGCAGGTCCCAAGGGTTGGGCTGTTCGCCCATTAAAGCGGCACGCGAGCTGGGTTTAGAACGTCGTGAGACAGTTCGGTCTCTATCCGCCGCGCGCGTCAGAATCTTGAGGAAACCTGTCCCTAGTACGAGAGGACCGGGACGGACGAACCTCTGGTATACCAGTTGTCCCACCAGGGGCACGGCTGGATGGCTACGTTCGGACAGGATAACCGCTGAAAGCATCTAAGCGGGAAACCTACTCCAAGACCAGGATTCTCACCCTTTTAGAGGGATAAGGCCCCCCGCAGACCACGGGATCGATAGACCAGACCTAGAAGCACCGCAAGGTGTGCAGGGAACTGGCACTAACCGGCCGAAAACTTACAACACACAACAAACAAAAAACGTGTTGTCTCGCAACCACACACAAGACTCATATCCACACCCCACCACCAAACACACTCTTTGGTGACACCGGGTGCCGGCCAACCAGCCGCACCCACCACAAAAAAATAGAGTTACGGCGGCCACAGCGACAGGGAAACGCCCGGTCCCATCCCGAACCCGGAAGCTAAGCCTGTCAGCGCCGATGATACTGCCCACACGGGTGGAAAAGTAGGACACCGCCGAACACAACATAAAGCCCTGTGCCCCCCAACAAAAATTGGGGGGCACAGGCACTTTTATTCCTTACTGCTGCACTTCTTTTTCCCGTTCAGTCGAGCTTGGCCAGCCGGATGACCACATCGCGCAGGCCCGGGCAGTGCTCCGTCAGCACCAGCGAGAAGCCGTCGAGGACAGCCGTGCAGGGCGCCCCGGTGCTGGCTGAGACGCCGAACGGCCCGCTCCAGGCAGTGCCGCGAAGCCGAAGGTCGCTGCGTGTTCCCTTGCCGGTATCGAGGTGTGTGCAGTCCCGGCCGCAGGGCGTCATCGTGAACGTCGTCGTGCTGCCGCGCTGGTACATATCGCCGCCGTCGATCATCTTTGCGGTGAAGATGCCGCTGAGGGGCTGTGCCGTCGCGTCGGAGACCGTTGCTATGGCCGCGCTGACCATCAGTGCCGCCGCGGTGATGATCGCGGGGCTCTTCATAGCACTGACGCTAGGTCCGTTAAAGGTCTCCGGGATACAGGGATTTCCCTTGCATTTGGGCCTGAGAGGCGGGTACGCGGATGCGATCGTCGTCGGCGGCGGGCCGTATCCTTACACGAGGTTTTACGGGCGAAAGGTTTCCGTGGTCGACAACAGAGCAAGCGGCGGGCGTGGTCAGTCGCGGGGTGGTACCGGAAGCGGCCAGCGCGGTCCGCAGCAAAGACGCACAGGTGGCGACCAGCGGCGTGCACCCAGCGGTGATCAGCGTCGGACGCCTCGGGGTGCCGGTCCGGAGCGGGATCGTCGTCCCGCGCCCCGGCGCGAGCACGACGGTGATTCCCGGCCGGCGCGGTCGGCCGGCGAGCATGCCGCCCAGCGCTACGACGATCCGCCGTTGCCCGAGGGCATCGAGCCCAAGCAACTGGCTCCCGAGGTGCGCCGGGAACTGAGCACGTTGAGCAAGGCCACTGCCGACGCTGTGGCCTGCCACCTGGTGGCAGCCGGCAATCTGCTCGACGAAGATCCGCAGGCTGCGTTGAAGCACGCTCGGGCGGCCCGGTCGCGGTCCACCCGGATCACCGCGGTGCGCGAAGCCGTCGGGATTGCCGCATATCAGTGCGGCGACTGGACTCAGGCCTTGGCCGAGCTGCGCGCCGCACGCCGGATGGGCAGCAAGTCCCCGCTGCTGCCGCTGATCGCGGACTGCGAGCGCGGCCTGGGCCGCCCGCAACGCGCGATCGAACTGGCCGCCGGGCCGGAGGCCGCCGAACTCGACGGTGACGAGGCCGACGAGCTGAGGATTGTCGTCGCCGGCGCCCGCGCCGACCTCGGTCAGCTCGAGCAGGCGCTCACCGTGCTCTCGGCCGGGTCGAGTGACCCCGACCGGACCGGGTCGACGGTGGCCCGGCTGCACTACGCGCACGCCGAGACCCTGGTGGCGCTCGGCCGCGGCGACGAGGCCCTGGAGTGGTTCCTCAAGGCGGCGGCCGCCGACACCGACGGGGTCACCGACGTCGAGGAGCGCATCGCCGAAATGGGCGGCAGCGGCACGCTGGCCGACGAATACGACTGTCTGCTATTGGATCTCGATGGCACCGTGTTTCGCGGCGGCCAACCCACCGACGGCGCCGTGGACACCCTGGCGCAGGTGCAGAGCCGCGGGCTGTTCATCACCAACAATTCGTCGCGCAGCCCGGCGGAGGTCGCCGCACATCTGACCGAGCTGGGTTTCAACGCCACGGCCGACGACGTCGCCACCAGCGCGCAGCTCGCCGCGCACCAGCTGGCCCAGGAACTGCCCGCGGGATCACGAGTTCTGGTGGTGGGCACCGAATCACTGGCCGCAGAGATCGCCCTGGTCGGCCTGCAGCCGGTGCGGCTGGCCTCCGATGAGCCGGCGGCGGTGGTTCAGGGACTGTCCACCGAGGTCGGCTGGGCCGATCTTGCCGAGGCCGCACTGGCTATCAGGGCCGGGGCGCTGTGGCTGACCACCAACGTCGACAAGACCCTGCCCTCGGAGCGGGGACTGTTGCCCGGCAACGGATCTCTGGTCGCGGCCCTGCGTACCGCGACCGACACCGAACCCCGGGTGGCCGGCAAACCGGGGCCGGCGTTGTTCATCGATGCGCTGGCCCGCGGTGAGTTCTACGCGCCGTTGGTGGTCGGGGACCGGCTCGACACCGACATCGCCGCCGCCAATGCCGCGGCGCTGCCCAGCCTGATGGTGCTCACCGGCGTCAACTCGGCGCGCGATGCCGTCGGCGCGGTGGCCGAGCAGCGTCCGATCTACATCGGCCACGACCTGAGGGCGCTGCAGGTCGAGGCCGATCGGCTGGCGATCGGACCGCAGCCGCAGTGGCAGCTCAGCCTTGCGGGCACCACCTTCACCGTCGCCGCCGCGCAACCCGACACCGACGACGACGGCCTGTCCATTGTGCGTGCGCTGGCGGCCGCGGTCGCCGACGCCGAGCTGGCGGGACGTGCCTTCAGCGTGGAATCCGCCGACGAGACCGCCGAGGCGGCCCTGCAGCGCTGGTCGCTGCTCGGCGCCTGGCCGTGACGGACATCGACTAGCGTGAGTGACACCCATGAACAGTGACATCGACGAGGTCCGGGCCCGCATCGCGGCCGTGTTGGCCGCACTGCCCGGCGAGGCGGAGCTGGCCGAGTTGTCGGCGCACAGCGACCTCAACGCCTTGGCGCAGCAGCTTGAGGAGGCCCACCAGGTGTTGGTCCGGGCGCTGGAGTCGGCGGAGAAAGGCTGAGTGCAGTCATGTCTCGGCGCGCTCGTGTTGACGCCGAACTGGTCCGGCGAGGACTGGCCCGCTCGCGTCAGCAGGCCGCGGAATTGATCGACGCCGGCCGGGTCACCATCGACGGCATCCGCGCGGTGAAACCGGCTACCGCCGTAGCGATCACCGCCGCACTCGCGGTCGCTGACGACGGTGAACGCAGCTGGGTGTCACGCGGGGCGCACAAGCTGATCGGCGCGCTGGACGCCTTCGAGATCTCCGTTGCCGACCGGACGTGCCTGGACGCCGGCGCCTCGACCGGCGGCTTCACCGACGTGCTGCTCGACCGAGGTGCGGCGCGGGTGGTCGCGGTCGACGTCGGCTACGGGCAGCTGGCCTGGTCGTTGCGCACCGATCCGCGGGTGGTCGTCGTCGAGCGCACCAACGTGCGCAGCCTGACTCCCGAAGCCGCCGGTGGGCCGGCGGATCTGATCGTCGCCGACCTGTCGTTCATCTCGCTGTCCACCGTGTTGCCCGCGCTGACTGGTTGCGCGTCAACCCGCGCCGATATCGTTCCAATGGTGAAGCCGCAGTTCGAGGTGGGACGACAACAGGTGGGCGCCGGCGGGGTGGTGTCCGACCCCGGCCTGCGCGCCGACGCGGTCCTGTCGGTGGCGCACCGGGCCGCCGAACTCGGGTGGGGCACCGTGGCCGTCACGGCCAGCCCACTGCCCGGGCCGTCGGGCAACGTCGAATACTTTCTGCATCTGCGCACCACCGCCGCCCTGACCGGCGACGCCCTGCGCACCGCCGTCGAAGACGCCGTCACGAGGGGGCCGCAGTGAGCACCGGGAACCCACAGCGCACCGTTCTGCTGGTGGTGCACACCGGGCGTGAAGAGGCCACCGACACCGCCCGCCGGGTCGCGAAGGTTCTCGACGACCACGGCATCGCGCTGCGGGTGCTCACGTCGGAGGCCGTCGACAAGGGCGCGCTGCACCCCGACGACATCCACCTGGCCGACTCGGACACCCGGGCAGCCGAAGACTGCGAGCTGGTGCTGGTGCTCGGCGGTGACGGCACCTTCCTGCGGGCCGCCGAACTGGCCCGCAACGCCGACATCCCGGTGCTGGGCGTCAACCTCGGGCGGATCGGATTTCTGGCCGAGGCCGAAGCCGACAGCATCGACCGGGTGCTGGACCACATCATCGCCCGCGACTACCGGGTCGAGGACCGGATGACCCTCGACGTGGTGGTGCGCGCCGACGGCGAGGTCATCGGCAACGGCTGGGCGCTCAACGAGGCCAGCATGGAGAAGGGCCCGCGACTGGGTGTGCTCGGCGTCGTCGTCGAAGTGGACGGCCGGCCGGTGTCGACGTTCGGCTGCGACGGCGTGCTGGTGTCCACGCCCACCGGATCCACCGCGTATGCGTTCTCCGCCGGCGGGCCGGTGCTCTGGCCGGACTTGGACGCCATTCTGGTGGTGCCCAACAACGCACACGCGCTGTTCGCCCGGCCGATGGTCACCAGCCCGGAGTCCACGATCGCGATCGAAGTCGAAAGCGACGGGCATGAGGCGATGGTGTTCTGCGACGGCCGCCGCAAGATGCTGGTGCCGGCCGGCGGGCGCCTGGAGGTGCAGCGCGGCACCACCCCGGTGAAATGGGCGCGGGTGGGCCGCTCGCCGTTCACCGACCGGCTGGTGCGCAAGTTCCGGCTGCCGGTCACCGGCTGGCGCGGGCAGTAGGGGCGCCGGCCGGGTGCTCACCGAGATCCGAATCGAATCATTGGGGGCGATCAGCGCCGCCACCGCGGAGTTCGACCGCGGGTTGACCGTGCTGACCGGTGAGACCGGCACCGGCAAGACCATGGTGGTGACCGGGCTGCACCTGCTCGGCGGCGCCCGTGCCGACGCGAACCGGGTGCGCTCCGGTGCGGCCCGCGCCGTGGTGGAGGGCAGGTTCTGCACCGCCGATCTGGCCGCGGCCACCGCCGCCGAGATCGACGAGATCCTTGATTCCGCCGGTGCCGACCGCGATGAGGACGGCACCGTGATCGCGGCTCGCTCGGTCAGCCGGGACGGGCCGTCGCGGGCCTATCTGGGTGGTCGCGGGGTGCCCGCAAAATCGTTGAGTGGCTTCACCGGTGGGCTGCTGACGCTGCACGGCCAGAACGACCAGCTGCGGCTGATGCGCCCGGAGGAGCAGCGCGGCGCACTGGACCGGTTCGCCGCCGTCGGCGCCCGGCTGGAGCGCTACCGCGCCGCGCGGGAGGCCTGGCAGGAAGCGCGCCGGCAACTCATCGAGCGCCGGGACCGGGCCCGGGAAATGGCCCAGGAGGCGGACCGGCTGACGTTCGCGCTGCGTGAGATCGACGCCGTAGACCCGCAGCCCGGCGAAGACGACGCGCTGAGCACCGACATCCGCCGGCTCTCCGAGCTGGACGCGCTGCGGGCGGCGGCGTCCGGCGCGCGGGCCGCGCTGACCGGGGCCGACGACGCGATGGCGGATGCGGCAAGCTCGGCCACCGACCGGCTGGGGCAGGCGAAGACGGCGCTGACCACCACCGACGACACCGCGTTGCAGGAGCTGGGCGAACAGCTCACCGAGGCACTCACCGTGGTCGGCGACGTGGCCCGCGAGCTGGGCGGCTACCTCGACGGTCTGCCCACCGGCGCCGACGCGCTGGACGCCAAGCTGGCCCGGCAGGCCGAGCTGCGCACGCTGACCCGCAAGTACGCCTCCGACATCGACGGGGTGCTGGCCTGGGCGGCGCAGTCCCGCGACCGGATGGCCCAGCTCGACGTCTCCGAAGAAGCATTGGCAGGGCTGGCCCGGCGCGTGGACGAGCTGACCGGGCAGGTGGTGGCGACCGCCACCGAGCTCAGCGCGGCGCGGTCGAAGGCGGCGGGCGGGCTGGCGAAGGCGGTCAGCAAGGAGTTGTCCGGACTGGCGATGGCCGACGCCGAATTCAGCATCGAAGTCCGCACCAGCGCGGTGGCCGAAGACGACCCGGCGGCCCTGCGGTTGCCGTCGGGGCAGACCGTGCACGCCGGTGCCGACGGCATCGACGACGTCGAGTTTGGGCTGGCCGCGCACCGGGGGATGACCGTGCTGCCGTTGGCCAAGAGCGCATCCGGGGGCGAGCTGTCTCGGGTGATGCTGGCGCTGGAGGTGGTGCTGGCCACCTCGTCGCGGGATTCGGCGGGCACCACCATGGTTTTCGACGAGGTCGACGCCGGCGTCGGCGGCCGGGCGGCGGTGCAGATCGGCCGCCGGCTGGCCCGCCTGGCGCGCACCCATCAGGTGATCGTGGTGACTCACCTGCCGCAGGTCGCGGCTTACGCCGACGCGCACCTTTCCGTGGACGCCGGCGGCAACGGCGCCAGCGGGGTGCGTCGCCTCGATGACGATGGCCGGGTCGCCGAACTGGCCCGGATGTTGGCGGGGCTGGGGGATTCCGACAGCGGCCGGGCGCACGCCCGAGAGTTGCTGGGAGCGGCCCGCGAGGAGCGCGAGAAACCCGAATGAGCCTGTGACTGGTGTGACTGTTTATAACTAAAGGGACAATTGTTACGGCGCGCCTCCCGTTGTTCAGCGGATTTGCCGGACACAATCGCGCCCATGAAGATGCCTGCGTTGCTGTCTCGTAACACCGCTCGGCCTGGTGTCGTCGGTACCGCCCGGGTCGACCACGACATCGACCGGTTGCTGCGCCGGGTCGGCCCCGGCGACATCGTCGTCCTCGACATCCTCGACCTGGACCGCATCACCGCCGACGCGCTGGTGGAGGCCGACATCGCCGGCGTCGTCAACGCCTCGGCATCCATCTCCGGCCGCTACCCCAACCTGGGGCCCGAGGTGCTCGTCGCCAACGGTGTCACCCTGATCGACGAAGCCGGCCCCACGGTGTTCAAGAAGATCCGCGACGGAGCCAAGGTCCGGCTGCACAACGGCGCCGTCTACTCCGGGGATCGCAGGCTGGCCCGCGGTGTCGAACGCAACGACGTCGAGATCGCCGACATGATGCAGGACGCCAAGACCGGGCTCGTCGCACACCTGGAGTCTTTCGCCGGCAACACCATTGAGTTCATTCGCAGCGAGAGCCCGCTGCTGATCGACGGGATCGGCATCCCCGAGATCGACGTCGACCTGCGTCGTCGCCACGTGGTGCTCGTCGGCGACGAGACCGACGCCGCTGACGACCTCAAGCGGCTCAAGCCGTTCATCAAGGAGTACCAGCCCGTGCTGATCGGCATCGGGTCCGGTGCCGACGTGCTGCGCAAGGCCGGATACCGTCCGCAGCTGATCGTCGGTGACCCGGACCAGATGAGTGCCGAGGTGCTGCGCTGCGGGTCGCAGGTGGTCCTGCCGGCCGACGCCGACGGCCACGCGCCGGGCCTGGAGCGCATCCAGGACCTCGGTGTCGGTGCGATGACCTTCCCGGCCGCCGGATCGGCCATGGATCTCGCGTTGCTGCTGGCCGACCACCACGGCGCCGCACTGCTGGTGACGGCCGGGCACACCGCCAACATCGAGACGTTCTTCGACCGGACCCGCCAGATGACGAACCCGTCGATGTTCCTGACCCGGCTCAAGGTCGGCGAGAAGCTGGTGGACGCCCGCGCGGTGGCAACCCTGTACCGCAACCGGGTCTCTGCCGGCGCGATCGCGCTGCTGGTGCTGTCGATGCTGGTGGCGGTCATCGTCGCGCTGTGGGTGTCGCAGACCGACGCCGTGGTTCTGGACTGGCTCAGCAATTACTGGCATCACCTGGTGCAGTGGCTGCGGCACTGGGTGACCTAAACGGATTGGGGCGCACACCGCAATGATCACCCCTCGTCATCACGCGTTGTCGCTGACCGCAGTGCTTTTGGCGCTGGTGCTCGGCCTGATCGCCGGCTCCGGACTGCTGTCCCGGCCGGTGCTGGCCGGCATGCAGTCCGACAAACGGGATTTGCGTGCACAGATCGACGCACTGCACGAACAGCAGAGCTCGCTGAACGAACGCCTCAGCCACGCAAACACTTTCGACGCCCAGATGGCGCCCCGGATGGTGCGCGACACACTGCGCGGCAAGTCCGCGGTGATCTTCCGCACTCCCGATGCCGCCGACGACGACGTCGAGGCGGTGACACGGACGATTGGGCTGGCCGGCGGCACCGTCGCCGGAACCGTGGCGTTGACACCGCAGTTCGTCGACGGCAACGCCGAGGAGAAACTGCGCGTGGTGCTGGAGTCCGGGATCGTCCCGGCCGGCGGCCAACTCAACGCCAAGCTCATCGACCAAGGGGCTCAGGCCGCCGATCTGCTCGGTCTGGCGGTGCTGATCAACCGCAACCCGACCATCGCACCGGCCGACGACAGCCAGCGCGAGACGGTGCTGGCCGCATTGCGCGACACCGGTTTCATCAGCTACGAGCACGTCGGTGCGGCCAACGCGGCGGTGGTGATCACCGGCGGCGGGTTGGCCGAGGACGCGGGCTCCAGCGGGGTGAGCGTCGCCCAATTCGCCTCGGCACTGGCCCCGCACGGCTCGGCGACCGTGCTGGCGGGGCGCGACGGCTGCGCGGCAGGCACCGCGGCGGTTGCGGTGGCCCGCGCCAACGCGGACATATCCGGGGCGATCAGCACGATCGACGACGTCGACGTCGAGTCGGGCCGGATCACCACCGTGCTGGCGGTGAGCACACTGATCGAGGGCGGCCACCCCGGCCAGTACGGCATCGGCCACGGGGCCGGTTCGGTCACCCTCGCGCAGTAGCGCCGGCGGGCGTGGCCGGGCGTGTCTGGGCACGCTTGGCCAAGTCGATGTTAGGGTGAGATTCCGTGGGTCGGCAGGCCCTCAAGATCCTGCGCCGTCGTCACGGAGGTTGGTTTTGCCACCATTGCGCAAGCATCCCCAAACTGAGCCGAAGCATCTCTTCGTCACCGGCGGAGTCGCGTCGTCACTGGGTAAGGGGTTGACCGCGAGCAGCCTGGGACAGTTGTTGATCTCCCGCGGGCTGCAGGTCACGATGCAGAAGCTCGACCCTTATCTCAACGTCGACCCCGGGACGATGAATCCGTTCCAACACGGTGAGGTCTTCGTCACCGAGGACGGCGCCGAGACCGACCTCGACGTCGGTCACTACGAACGGTTCCTGGACCGCGACCTGTCCGGGTCGGCGAATGTGACCACGGGACAGGTGTATTCGACGGTGATCGCCAAGGAACGCCGCGGCGAGTACCTCGGCGACACCGTGCAGGTGATCCCGCACATCACCGACGAGATCAAGCGGCGCATTCTGGCGATGTCGGCTCCCGATATCGACGGCCGGCGTCCCGACGTGGTGATCACCGAGATCGGCGGTACCGTCGGCGACATCGAGTCGCAGCCCTTCCTGGAGGCCGCCCGGCAGGTCCGCCACGACGTGGGCCGGGACAACGTGTTCTTCCTGCACGTGTCGCTGGTGCCGTACCTGGCCCCGTCCGGCGAGCTCAAGACCAAGCCGACCCAGCACTCGGTGGCCGCGCTGCGCAGCATCGGTATCACCCCCGACGCGCTGATCCTGCGGTGTGACCGCGAGGTGCCAGAGGCGCTGAAGAACAAGATCGCGCTGATGTGCGACGTCGACGTCGACGGGGTGATCTCCACTCCGGACGCGCCGTCGATCTATGACATTCCCAAGGTGCTGCACCGCGAGGAACTGGACGCCTACGTGGTGCGCCGACTCAACCTGCCGTTCAAGGATGTGGACTGGACGGAGTGGGACGAACTGCTCCGCCGCGTTCACGAACCGCATGAGACCGTGCGAATTGCCTTGGTGGGCAAGTACATCGACCTGTCTGACGCCTATCTGTCGGTGACCGAGGCGCTGCGAGCCGGCGGTTTCACCCACTACGCGAAGGTGGAGATCCACTGGGTGGCCTCCGACGCGTGTGAGACCCCGGCCGGCGCGGCCGCCGCACTGGGGGAGATGCACGGTGTGCTGATCCCGGGCGGGTTCGGCATCCGCGGCATCGAGGGCAAGATCGGCGCCATCGCCTACGCCCGCACCCATGCGTTGCCGGTGCTGGGGTTGTGCCTAGGCCTGCAGTGCATCGTGATCGAGGCGGCCCGGGTCGCCGGGATCGAGAAGGCCAGCTCCGCGGAGTTCGACCCGGACACCCCGGACCCGGTGATCGCGACCATGGCCGATCAGCAGGACGCCATCGCCGGTACGGCCGACCTGGGCGGCACCATGCGGCTGGGTGCTTATCCCGCTGTACTGGAAGAGGATTCGATTGTGGCTGAGGCATACCAGTCGACTCACGTCTCCGAGCGGCACCGCCATCGCTTCGAGGTCAACAACGCCTACCGGGACCGTATCGCCCAGAGCGGGCTGCGCTTCTCGGGTACCTCGCCGGACGGCAAGCTGGTTGAGTTCGTCGAATACCCCCGCGACGTCCATCCGTTCCTGGTGGGCACTCAGGCCCACCCGGAGCTCAAGAGCCGGCCCACCCGGGCGCATCCGTTGTTCGCCGCATTCGTCGGTGCGGCAATGGAATACAAGGCCGCCGAACGGCTGCCGGTGGAGATCCCCGACCATGCCCACGACAGCGAACACCTGCCGGAACACGCCACCCGTGGCTGAGCACGTCTTCGAGACCACCTCGACGCAGCTGCTGCACAGCGGCAAGATCTTTGCGGTTCGCCGTGACGAGGTGCTCATGCCGCGCGGCGTGACGGCGATCCGCGACGTGGTCGAGCTCTACGGTGCCGTCGCGGTGGTGGCGATGGATTCGGTGAGCCCGGACGGCAGGATCCCGCTGGTCTACCAGTACCGTCAACCGCTCGGGCGGCGGCTGTGGGAGCTGCCCGCGGGGCTGCTCGACATCGAGGGCGAGCCGCCGCAGCTGACCGCCGGCCGCGAACTGCTCGAAGAGGCCGGTCTGACGGCGAGCAGCTGGCAGGTGCTGGTCGACCTGGACACCACGCCGGGTTTCTCCGACGAATCGGTGCGAGTGTTCCTGGCCACCGGACTGACTGAGGTCGAACGGCCGGAGGCCCACGACGAGGAGGCCGACCTCACCCTGCACTGGTATCCGATCGCCGACGCGGTCGCCATGGTGTTCAGCGGCGAGATCGTCAATGGGATTGCGGTGGCCGGGATTCTGGCCGCCTATGTGCATTGTCAGGGCTTGGGCACGACGCGTCCGGTGGACGCCGAGTGGACCGACAAGCCGACCGCGTTCGTTGCCCGGCAGAGCCAGAGCCGGCCATGACCGCCGCGACCCGGCCGGTGGGCGCACTGCCCGGGCAACTGCAGGGCTACCTGGACCATCTGACCATCGAGCGCGGCGTCGCGGCCAACACGCTCAGCTCCTACCGGCGGGATCTGCGCCGCTACAGCGAGTACCTGCTGGCCCGCGGTATCGAGGACCTGGCCGCCGTCGGCGAACACGACGTCACCGACTTCCTGGTGGCGTTGCGACGCGGTGACCCGGACGCCGGGGTGCCGGCGCTGTCGGCGGTCTCGGCGGGTCGAGCACTGGTCGCGGTGCGCGGCCTGCACCGGTTCGCCGTCGCCGAGGGGCTGACACCGACCGACGTGGCGAATGGGGTCAAACCGCCCACGCCCGGGCGACGGCTGCCCAAAAGCCTGACCATCGACGAGGTCTCGGCGCTGCTGGCCGGCGCCGGAGGCGCTCCCCCACAGGCGGGTGGTACCCCCAGCGAGGCCGACGGACCGCTGACGTTGCGTAACCGCGCCCTGCTGGAGTTGTTGTATTCCACCGGATCCCGGATTTCCGAGGCCGTCGGCCTGGACATCGACGACGTGGATATGCGGGACCGGTCGGTGTTGTTGCGCGGCAAGGGCGGCAAGCAGCGCCTGGTGCCGGTGGGCCGGCCCGCGGTGGCCGCACTGGACGCCTACCTGGTGCGGGGCCGCCCGGGCCTGGCCGGCCGGGGCCACGGCACTCCGGGGGTCTTCCTCAACGCCCGGGGCGGCCGGCTGTCACGGCAGAGCGCCTGGCAGGTGTTGCAGGACGCCGCCGAGCGAGCAGGGATCACCGCGAAGGTGTCGCCGCACACGCTGCGGCACTCGTTCGCCACGCATCTGCTCGACGGCGGGGCCGACGTTCGGGTGGTGCAGGAACTTCTCGGGCACGCCTCGGTGACCACCACGCAGATCTACACCCTGGTGACCGTCAACGCGCTGCGCGAGGTGTGGGCCGGCGCCCACCCCCGCGCCCAGTAGCCCGTCATTGGCGCGAGCGTGCAGAGTTGTCCGCCAAAACCCCAGGTGGTGGTGCGCATTTGTGCACGCTCGCGCCGGAGGGTGGCCGGGGATCAGCCCAGGAACTCCGACTCGAGCACCAGGTCGGTCACCAGGCTCTGATACTCCACGTGGGTGCGGTGTTCGATGGTGTCCCACCGCGCCCCCTGCTCGGCGTGCATGTACTCCCGGTAGCGTGGCGCCCCGGGCACCTTGACGTTGTCGGCGACCACGATCGCCCCGCGCCGCAGCCAGCCCCGGTCGAGAACACTGCGCAGGTCCGCCAGATACGCGTCCTTGTCGTGATCGAGGAACATGAAATCCAGTGCGCCGGCTGCGAATCCGTGCTGGGTGGCCAGTGCGTCCAGGGTGCGTCCGCCGTCGCCGATGGTGCCCACCACGCAGGTGATCCGGTCGGCCACCCCGGCGTGCTCCCAGATCCGCCGGGCGTTGGCGGCGTTGGCCTCGGCCAGCTCGACCGAATACACCCGGGCGGCCGGTGCGGCGCGCGCGATCCGCAAAGCGCTGTAGCCGCAGTAGGTGCCCAACTCCAGCACCCGGGCCGGGTCGGCCCGTCGTACAGCGGCGTCGAGCAGGGCGCCCTTCTCGTCGCCGACGTTGATCAGCAACGACTTGGAGTAGGCGAACTCGTCGATGCGGGCCAGCACGTCGTCGACATCACCGGCACGCGCATGGGCCAGTACATAGTCGACAGCCGCTGCCTCGCGACCGTCACCGATCTGGCCCGTCCTGGTGATGTTGCGGGCGCCGGTGGCCATTCGAAGCACCGACCAGCGCAGGAACGGGAGGCGACGCTTGAGGCTCATGACGCGAGTTTAGGGCGCACACCTGCCCGATGACTGCTGATGTGGCCCGTACGGGCGGCACTGACCCGTTAGACTTCTGCGGATGTCCGCCACCACAGCGCCGCACCGGCCATGAGCGACGACGAGACCCTCGGCGTCGGCCTGACCGGGCGTCCGCCGCGCGACATCCCCGAACCCCAGCCCCGCACGACGCACGGTCCCGCCAAGGTCATCGCGATGTGCAACCAGAAGGGTGGCGTCGGCAAGACCACCTCCACCATCAATCTGGGTGCCGCGCTGGCCGAATACGGTCGCAAGGTGCTGCTGGTGGACCTGGATCCGCAGGGCGCGCTGTCGGCGGGCCTGGGCGTACCGCACTACGAGCTGGCGCACACCGTGCACAACCTGCTGGTGGAGCCGCGGGTGTCGATCGAGAGCGTGCTGATCCCGACCAAGGTGGAGAACCTGGACCTGGTGCCCTCCAACATCGACCTGTCGGCGGCCGAGATCCAGCTGGTCAACGAGGTCGGGCGCGAGCACGCACTGACGCGGGCACTGCGGCCGGTGCTGGACAACTACGACTATCTGCTGGTGGACTGCCAGCCGTCACTGGGCCTGCTCACCGTCAACGGTCTGGCCTGCGCCGACGGCGTGGTGATCCCCACCGAGTGCGAATACTTCTCGCTGCGCGGGCTGGCGCTGCTCACCGACACCGTCGAGAAGGTCCGTGACCGGCTCAACCCGAAGCTGGAGATCAGCGGCATTCTGCTGACCCGCTACGACCCGCGCACCGTCAACTCCCGCGAGGTGATGGCGCGGGTGGTGGAACGCTTCGGCGACCTGGTGTTCGACACCGTGATCACCCGGACCGTCCGTTTCCCCGAGACCACTGTGGCCGGGGAACCGATCACCAGCTGGGCCCCGAAATCCGGCGGTGCGCAGGCCTATCGCGCACTCGCCCGCGAAGTCATCGACCGATTCGGCGCGTGAGTACAGACACCGAGGCATCCAGCGCCAATAGCGGTTTTCAGGTTCGACTGACCAACTTCGAGGGTCCGTTCGACCTGTTGCTGCAGCTGATCTTCGCGCACCGCCTCGACGTCACCGAGGTGGCGTTGCACCAGGTCACCGACGACTTCATCGCCTACACCCGCGACGTCGGCTCGCAGCTGGAGCTGGAGGAGACCACCGCGTTCCTGGTGATCGCCGCGACCCTGCTCGACCTGAAGGCGGCCCGGCTGCTGCCGGCCGGGCAGGTCGACGACGAAGAAGACCTGGCGCTGCTGGAGGTGCGAGACCTGCTGTTCGCCCGGCTGCTGCAGTACCGGGCGTTCAAGCACGTCGCGCAGATGTTCGCCGAGCTGGAAGCCGCCGCGCTGCGCAGCTACCCGCGGGCGGTGGCACTGGAGGACGGCTTCTCCAACCTGCTGCCCGAGGTGATGCTGGGCGTGGACGCCGACACGTTCGCCCAGATCGCGGCGGCCGCGTTCACCCCGCGACCGGCCCCGATCGTGGGTACCGATCACCTGCATCGGGTGATGGTGTCGGTGCCCGAGCAAGCCGGCGTGCTGCTGAGGATGCTGGAGGCCCGCGGCAGTGGCCAGTGGGCGTCGTTCACCGAATTGGTCGCCGACTGCGAGGTGCCGATCGAGATCGTCGGCCGCTTCCTGGCGCTGCTCGAACTGTATCGAGCGCGGGCGGTAGCATTTGACCAGTCAGAACCACTTGGTGTGCTCCAGGTGTCGTGGACCGGCGAGCGGCCGACCACGGGTGAATTGGTAGACCTGGCGACAGCAGAGCCGGCCGAGTAGTGCGAGACGAATTGATGACTGACCACATGCCCGAACCCGAGATCGACGAGGTTTCGGTGCCGAACTCCGACCTGGGTATCGACGTCGCCCTGGCGCCCGAGCTGGAGGACTCCGAGCTGGGTGGGGTGCTGGAGGCACTGTTGCTGGTGGTGGACACCCCGGTGCCCGTCGACGCGCTGGCGGTGGCCACCGACCAGCCGGTGTACCGGATCACCGCCAAACTACGGGCCATGGCCGACGAGTTCACCGAACGTGACAGCGGAATGGACCTGCGTGAGGCCGGCGGCGGCTGGCGGCTCTACACCCGCGCCCGCTTCGCCCCGTATGTCGAGCGTCTGCTGCTCGATGGGGCACGCTCCAAGCTGACCCGCGCCGCGCTGGAAACCCTTGCAGTGGTGGCGTATCGCCAGCCGGTGACGCGTGCGAGGGTCAGCGCCGTGCGCGGGGTGAACGTGGACGCGGTGATGCGCACGCTCGTGGCGCGTGGGCTGATCATCGAAGCCGGCGCCGACTCCGACACCGGTGCGGTGACGTTCGCCACCACCGAGTTGTTCCTGGAGCGGCTGGGCCTGTCGTCGCTGACCGACCTGCCCGACATCGCGCCGCTGCTGCCCGACGTCGACGTGATCGACGACTTGAGCGAATCTTTGGACAGTGAACCGCGATTCATGAAACTCGGCGGTGGTGCGCCATCGAGCGATCAGCCGCTGACCTTCGATGTGGACCACGACTGATGGCCTGGCCGGACGAAGAGGGAGTGCGCCTGCAGAAGGTGCTCTCACAGGCCGGTGTCGCCTCACGCCGCGTAGCCGAGAAGATGATCCGCGACGGCCGGGTCGAGGTTGACGGCCAGATCGTCACCGAACTGGGCACCCGGGTGGACCCGAACGAATCGGTGATCCGGGTGGACGGCGCGCGGGTGACCGTCGACGACACCCGGGTGTATCTGGCGCTGAACAAGCCCCGCGGCGTGCACTCGACGATGTCGGACGACCTTGGCCGGCCGTGTGTCGGCGACTACGTGGAGCATCGGGTTCGTGGTGACGCCAAGCTGTTTCACGTCGGGCGGCTCGACGCCGACACCGAAGGCCTGATCTTGTTGACCAACGACGGTGAGCTGGCGCACCGACTGATGCACCCGTCCTACCAGGTGCCCAAGACCTACGTCGCGACCGTGCTGGGGTCGGTTCCGCGTGGCCTGGGCAAGAAGCTGCGCGAGGGAGTCGAACTCGACGACGGGCCGGCGAAGGTCGACGACTTCGCGGTGGTCGACGCCGTTCCCGGCAAGACCCTGGTGCGGGTGACCCTGCATGAGGGACGAAAGCGGATCGTGCGCCGGATGCTGGCAGCGGTCGGGTTCCCCGTTCAGGAGCTGGTGCGCACCGACATCGGTGCGGTGGCGCTGGGGGAGCAGCGACCCGGCAGCATCCGGGCGTTGAGCCGCAAGGAGATCGGCGAACTGTATGCGGCGGTCGGACTGTGAACGACGGTGTGGTGGTCGCCATCGACGGTCCGGCCGGAACCGGGAAGTCTTCGGTGTCGCGGGGCCTGGCGAGGGTGCTGGGTTCGCGCTATCTGGACACCGGGGCGATGTATCGGGCGGTGACGCTGGCGGTGCTGCGGGCCGGTGTCGACCTGGATGATGCCGCCGGTATCGCCCGGGTGGCCGACGCCGCCGAGGTCTCGGTGGACTCGCTGCCCGAGGGCGACCGCGCATACCTTGGCGGAGAAGATGTTTCGCGGGAGATCCGCAGCGACGCCGTGACCCGCGCAGTGTCGGGGGTCTCCGCGATTCCGGCGGTGCGCACCCGCCTGGTGGCACTGCAGCGGCAACTGGCGTCGCAGGGCCGCGGGGTGGTGGCCGAGGGGCGCGACATCGGCACCGTGGTGTTGCCCGACGCGGACGTGAAGGTCTTCCTGACCGCCTCGCCGGAGATCCGGGCGCGGCGGCGCAACGACCAGAACGTGGCCTCGGGGTTGGGTGACGATTACGCCGGGGTGCTGGCCGATGTGCTGCGGCGCGACGAGTTGGACTCCACCAGGGCGACGTCGCCACTGCGTCCGGCAGATGACGCGGTGATCGTGGACACCGGAGAGATGAACCAGGAGCAGGTGGTGGACCACCTGCGGGAGTTGGTCGAGCAGCGTTGCGGGGTGGTCCGATGAGTGACGGCACCTGGTCGGATGAAAGCGACTGGGAGATAAGCGAAGACGGCGGCTTCGACGATCTCGCCGAAGATGTCGGGCCGCCGCCGGTGGTGGCCGTGGTGGGCCGGCCCAACGTCGGTAAGTCGACGCTGGTCAACCGGATCCTGGGCCGTCGCGAGGCGGTGGTGCAGGACCTGCCCGGGGTGACCCGTGACCGGGTGTCCTACGACGCGCTGTGGACCGGCCGTCGCTTCGTGGTGCAGGACACCGGCGGCTGGGAACCGGACGCAAAGGGCTTGCAGCAGTTGGTCGCCGAGCAGGCGGCGGTTGCGATGCGCACCGCCGACGCGGTGATCCTGGTGGTGGACGCGGTGGTGGGCGCCACCGCCGGCGACGAGGCCGCTGCCAAGATTCTGCGTCGATCCGGCAAGCCGGTGTTCTTGGCTGCCAACAAGGTTGACAGTGAACGTGCCGAAGCCGACGCGGCCGCACTGTGGTCGCTGGGGCTGGGGGAGCCGTTCACGGTCAGTGCGCTGCACGGCCGCGGTGTGGCCGACCTGCTCGACGAGGTGATCGCCAAGCTGCCCGAGGTGGCCGAGATGGCCGGCGGCGGAGGCGGTCCAAGACGGGTGGCCCTGGTCGGCAAGCCCAACGTGGGCAAGAGTTCGCTGCTCAACCGGCTCGCCGGCGACGAGCGTTCGGTGGTGCACGACGTTGCCGGCACCACCGTCGACCCGGTCGACTCGCTGATCGAAATGGACGGCAAGATCTGGCGTTTCGTCGATACCGCCGGGTTGCGCCGCAAGGTCGGCCAGGCCAGCGGACACGAGTTCTACGCCTCGGTGCGCACGCACGGCGCGATCGACGCCGCCGAAGTGGTGATTGTGCTTGTGGATTCGTCCCAGCCGCTGACCGAGCAGGATCAGCGGGTGATCTCGATGGTGGTCGAGGCAGGCCGGGCGGTGGTGCTGGCCTACAACAAATGGGACCTGATCGACGAGGACCGGCGTTACCTGCTGGACAAGGAGATCGACCGGGACATGGCCCGGCTGGCGTGGGCGCCGAGGGTGAACATCTCGGCGAAAACCGGTCGCGCCGTGCAGAAATTGGTGCCCGCACTGGAGACCTCACTGGCATCCTGGGACACCCGGATCTCTACCGGACAGCTGAACTCCTGGCTCAAGGAGGTCGTCTCGGCGACGCCGCCACCGGCCCGCGGCGGCCGGATCCCGCGAATCCTGTTCGCCACCCAGGCCACGTCGCGTCCGCCGACGTTCGTGTTGTTCACCTCGGGGTTCCTGGAGGCCGGGTATCGCAGGTTCCTGGAGCGACGGCTGCGGGAGACCTTCGGTTTCGAGGGCAGCCCGATCCGGATCAACGTGCGGGTGCGCGAGAAGCGCGGTCCCAAGCGATAACTGGCGTCACCCGGTCTTGGTCAGCTGGAAGTCCCACTGACCGACCACTCCGCCGGCCGGCCCGCGACCGCACGCCTGCAGCGTCGTGGTGGTCCAGGTGCCGGCCAGGGTCGCCGCGTCGAAGCTGACCGTCTTCGAGGTCGGCATCGGCGTGTGATCCACCGGGCACTCCATGGTCCCCTGCCCGCTGTACTCCCACCGGCCGCCGTTGAGATGGAACTCGCCGTTCTGCAGCCAGCGTTCCCCGTCGAGGCTGGTGCACGCCGGGCCGCACGGGGTGAACGTCCACGTCGCCGTCCGCTGCGCCGGCCCGTGCTGGGCGCTGAACGCGTACTGGCCCGACGGCACCGCCGGCTCGGCCTGGGCGGCCGGGGCGAACCCGGTCGCCAGCAGTCCGGCGCCGATTGCCAGCAGCCCCCTTGTGCCGATCATCGCCCCACCCCTTAGCCCTGAGCCGTCTTTGCCATGACCAGCGTAGGGTGCTGCACGTGCCGGTCTCGCAGATGGTGTTGATCATCCTGGCGGGGGTGGGTGCCGGAGCGATCAATTCACTGGTCGGCTCGGGCACGCTGATCACCTTTCCGACGCTGGTGACGCTGGGATTCGCGCCGCTGACCGCGACCATCTCGAACTCGATCGGACTGGTGGCCGGCGGTATCTCCAGCACCTGGGCATACCGTCGTGAACTGGGCGGCCAGTGGCACCGGCTGCGCTGGCAGGTCCCGGGTTCGCTGCTCGGCGCGCTGCTTGGGGCGTACCTGCTGTTGCACCTGCCCGAAAGTGTCTTCAACCGAATCGTCCCGGCGCTGCTGATCGGTGCCCTGGCGCTGGTGGTGATCGGCCCGAAGATTCAGTCGCTGGCACAGCGCCGGGCGGCGGCGCAGGGCCGCTCCGTTGACCAGCTCAGCAATGGCCGCATGGTCGCGTTGGCACTCGGCACGTTCGCCGTCGGGGTATACGGCGGCTATTTCGCTGCAGCCCAAGGAATTCTGCTGATCGGCGTCATGGGCGTACTCCTGCCCGAGTCCATGCAGCGGATGAACGCGGCGAAGAACCTGCTTGTGCTGATCGTCAACGTCGTCGCCGCGGGTGCCTACATTCTGACGGCGTTCGACCGGATCAGTTGGCCCGCAGCCGGATTGATCGCGATCGGCTCACTGATCGGAGGATACCTGGGTGGCCACTACGGGCGCCGGCTGTCACCGAATGCGCTGCGGGCGGTGATCATCGTGGTCGGCCTGATCGGGCTCTACCGGCTGCTGTCGGTCTAGCCTGGGTGCGCCCGTGCCGCGGTCAGATTCCCCGGTTGCGCCAGCGCTGTAACCGGCCCCGCGGCGCCCGGAACGCCGCGGCCATCACCGAACTCATCGACGCCGCACTTTGATGTGTGGGCTTGGTGGCCTTCGGCTTTGCCGTCGCAGGCTTGTCGCCTTCCCACCAAACCGGTTGCAGCAGTGCCGAAACCACCGGAATGGCGGGCTCGACACTGGCGCGTCCCCACTGGCAGGCCCGGTCGATGGTCGCCGCCGACGGCGCCAGGTTCACCGGTGACAGCGTCGGGGAGAACCGGACGAGATGATCGGCGTAGGGGGCGTTGCGCACCATCTGCAACTGGATGGCCTGGGTGATCGGCACCAGCCACAGATGTTTGGGGTCCCACTGCGGGTGGAAGCAGTCAAAGGCGAGATAGCACGCGTTGCGGGTGCCCAACCGGCCGTCGCGCACGCGCTTCCAGGCCAGCTCGACCGGCACATTGCTGGCCGCGCCGCCGTCCACCAGGGCGGCGACATCGTTGTCGGCCAGCAGCGCGTCGAACAGCGGCTCCATGGCCGGATCCTTGGTCTCGTGGTGCAGCACCCCGGGGATCGCCGAGGAGAACGATGCGGCGTCGACGACGTTGACGTCGCGGTCGGGGTTGTCGCCGCCGATGACCAGCGGGGTCACCACCCGCGGATCGATGAATGCGGCGGTCTGCCACAGCCGGGTCGCGATCTGGGGGCCGACGCCGATCGGCAGATACGGGATGGACCGCAGATTCAGCGCGGCCAGGCTCTGGTTGCGATACCGCGACGGCAGCGCCGCGAACGGCTGCCGGCGCACCCCGGCGACGACGGCGTCGAACGGAATGGCCAGATCTGACATCCGCATCGGTTCGCCGTCCTCGCGGCGGAACATCGCGTCGGCGAACTTGTCGAAGTTCAGCGCGAACGCCCCGGTCAGGCCGTGGCGGCGGGTGAGGCGCTCGGGCCCCAGGATGGCGCGGAACGACACCGTCTTGGCCCACTCGACGTAGTCGTCGATGGGGACCGGCTGGATGCGGCTCACCACCGAACCCAGGATTGAGCCGAAGGACGAGCCGATCAGGTAGTCCGGTGTGGAGCCGGACTCCAACAGTGCCTGCATGCCGCCGATGTAGACGAAGCCCGAACCGCCGCCGCCGCCGAGCACGGTGACCAGCTTCTTGTGGCCGACCTCGGCGTCGAGCTCGGCCAGCGAGAAGTCGTTGGCGTGCCGCTCGGCCAGCTGCCGGCGCTGCTCGTCCTGTTCGGCGGCCAGGTTGCCCAACGCGTCGCGGGCGGCGACCAGCGCGATCACCGGGTCGCGTTCGGCGCGCAGCGGACCGTGCAGGGCCTCGGCCACCTTGGCCCGCCAGGGCGCCAGCTCGTCGCCGACCGAGACGTCGCCGCGGCCCCGGGTGCCGCCCGGGCCGGCCGCACCCGGCTCGAAGTCCCCGAGGCGCGCGAAGTTCAGCAGGTAGCGGAGCCGGCGCAGCTGCTCGGCGGTGAGCACCTCAGGCTTGCGCAGCGAGTGCCGGACCAGCCGGTTCTCCATCTTCTGCAGCAGCAGCGCCGTGTCGCCGGTGTCGACGACGTCGACGACCTCGGCGTCATCGACGAGGGGCTCGGTGATCATCATCGGGTCCGGGCGACGGTCGACCATGCCCAGTAGGGCTTCGACGAACGGGATCTGCATGGGTAAGCGGTTCCTGGGGCTCGTGGCGCTGATGGGACGAACTCGCCTGGCGAGCCTACGCGGTTATGGGTGGGCTCGCCGGGGGCCTCACGCGGGTTCGGGGCACCCGGTTCGTTGCGGTAGGCTTTCGACCTGCTGCCGGTTGATTCGGCGGCGGCGGGCTGTGGCGCAGTTTGGTAGCGCACTTGACTGGGGGTCAAGTGGTCGCAGGTTCAAATCCTGTCAGCCCGACAGAGTTTTTGCAGGCCGGACCATGTTTTCAAGCCGATAGAGAATCGACCTATTGTCCGCGTGCTAGTGGCTGGCTGGCAGTGACACGCTGGGTCTGGTCGGTCCCCTTGGAGGGATGCCCCGAGAATGTGATGTCGGCGTCTACCCAAACGACGATCGCCATTTGCCGTTCTTCGCTAAAGGCTCAGTACGACGCGAGAGCCGTCTGGGCGCTTGACCGCGACCTCGAGTTCGCCGCCGGTGGCCTCGATGTACTTGCGGAGGGTGTCGACCCGGCTGGTGCCCAGGTTGCCGTGCTCCATCTGGGAAACGCGGTTTTGTCCGACGCCGATGGCTGCTGCGAGAGAGGTCTGGGTGTAGCCAGCGTCTTCGCGCAGCTCGCGAAGACGGTACTGAGCAACCTCGCGATCCATCTCGTCCTTGATTGCGTCGATGCGGGCACGGTTGCCCGGACGGCGACGTCGGAGATCATCGAGGGTGGTCATCGTTTCTTTCCCTTCCTTGTCTTCGGTTTGGTGGCTTTGGCTGCGTCGGCCTGCTTCATCTGTTCTTGGTGCTCGCTGAATAGGCGGTCGGCGACAGGAATGTTCGTCGCGTACCACTTCGTCCAGTTTCCTGCTTTGTCGCCGGCGACGAGCATGATCGCCCGGGACTGGATGTCGAAGGCGAAGAGCACTCGGATGTGGGCTCCATCCTTCGTGGTGCGAGGTCGGAGTTCTTTCATGTTCGGGTGCGCTGATCCTTCGAGGGTGTCCACGAATGGCCGGCGCGTGACTGGTCCGTGTTCCTCCAACTGCTCCAGAGCCGCGATCAGGTTGTCGTATTCCTCGTCATCGAGGGTGTCGATCCATGCTTCGATGAGGGTCAGATCAACCTCCCATTTCCGCACACCGGAGATGATATCAGTTCTAACTGATATCATCTAGAGATGATTCCAGCTTGTGGCCGCAGGTTCGAACCCTCTCAGCCCGACAGTGGAAGTAGCAGGTGAACGACGGTTTCTGAGCAATCGGAAACCGCCTTTTCCTATAGCCCGGTGGGGCAGATACAGCAACCCGTGGAACGTGCAGATGGTGTCGCGCCGGCGCCGCCGGCGCTGTTGCAGCATTGCGGGGCTAACTTGTCGTCCATGACGAACGAAGAACAACTCCGGCAGATCGCCAGGGCTGTGTTCCCGGACTGGTCGCGGCCGCCCAGGATCGTGGTTGAGCAGATCGGCGAGCTGGTCAGGCGTTGGCCGGTTGAAGGCTTCGCCCGCGAGCAGCTGCCAGATCAGCAGTGCCGTCTTGTATGGATCGACAGGCAGGTGATCGGACAGCTGGACTACATCGCCGACGCCGCAGAGGAGCAGGACCTGGATGCGCTGATCCGGCCGTTGAGCCAGGTTACTGGGGTCGATGTCAGCGTCCATGGTTCGGCGGACGGTTTCGGGCAGCGAACGTACCGGCGTGCGGTGGTGGTGCGTTTTGCATCAGGGAGTCCGATCGAGGTCGACACGACCCGATACACGAACGACAGCCTTCGGGGTAGCGCCGACCGGTTCATCGATCGGGTACTGGACGCATTGGCGGGCGCATCCGCTGGGGAATAGGCGCCCCCAGCCATGAACCAACTCCAAGACGGCGTGTCCCTGTCGGCATCTGATCTCAGCCCAAGGCTGTTCGGCGAGTTGACGATCCACGAGATCGCAGATCGCCAGCACGTGATCGCCGACGACGGGCCACAGATCGAGCTGCTCGATCAGTCCCTCGATGCCGCAGCCCCATACCAACCCGGGATGCGCGACCCGGGGTCGATGTAGGGGCGGCTGTTGTAGGTGGTCATGGCGGGAGCATCGCACCGGCATGTGACATCTATCGGTGCAGCAAGCCCGATCCATACATCGATGGGTCCTACGGGCCGGCCAGGGTTGCGGCGATGTCGGCGGTCAACAGGTAGAGATCAAGGCTTGCGGAATCTTCGGGGTCTAGCGGTACGAACCCGAATCGCTGCCACCATCGGGCTGCATCCGCGTTGAGCGCGGTGACGACTACCGCGCGACAGGCTGCCTTGATGTTCAGTTCGGCCGCGGTGGCCAGGATGTGTTTGACCATCGCAGTCCCCAGGCCCAGTCCGGCGGCCCGACTGTCGGTGGCGAGTCGGCCGATCAACAGTGCGGGAACCTGTCGCGGCGCGCCTTTGGCCAGAGGTTTGGGGCCGGCCGAGCGGTCGATGGAGGTCATCGACAGGGTCGCGTAACAGGCGACCGCGTGGCTCGCGTCGGTGATCACCCACACCGCGGCGGTATTGCCGCGGCGGCTTTGCCCGGCATAGCGTCGCAGCCAGTCGTCCAACGTGGTTTCACCACAAGCAAATTCGTCGAGGAGGTGGATGCCCGAATCAAGCAGCGTCGGCCGGTGGAAATGCACCTCAGTCGAGCCAGGTGAACTTCGCCGGCCGCTGCAATGCTGTCGCCAACCGCTCGTTCACGTTCGCTGGGCGGCTGAGCGCTTCGGTGAAGGCGGCTGCGGCGTCGGGGGAGAGGTGAATGGTCCGCCGCGCGGCGAGCACGTCGTCGGCGGCGCTGTTGGCGGCCTGCAACACGAACGCGGTGACACTGAGGTGCGCTTCGCGTGCCGCCTCCTCCAGTCGGCGTTTGGCGGCGGCGTCGACTCGGAGTTGGAGCCGATCGCCCTTTGTCGACGTCATGTACTTACAATGGCAGTACGTTGACGTTGGGTCAAGGCACCCCGGTACAGGTGGGGCCTGTCATTGTGGACCCGGGCGTCCAGCGATTCGCGGGGTCCGAAGCGTTCCGCGCTGCCGGTAGGGAGCCGCTGGCGCTTCCGGGCGGCGGACGGAATGCTTGGCGGATGACCAAGCGCATCCTGAGTGTCGTCTCCAACGTCTCGCACTACGCGGACCCGTCCGAGCCGACCGGGCTGTGGCTCTCGGAGCTCACGCACGCCTACGACGTGTTCGCCCAAGCGGGCTACCAACAGACGCTCGTCAGCCCCAAAGGCGGGTTGTCGCCGCTGGAGCCGCGGTCGCTCAAGTTCCCGAGCTACGACAACAACACCAAGCTGTCGGACGGGTCGCTTCTGGTCGCCGGGCGCAGGCTCACCGGGTTCTCCTGGTCCGAGGAGATTCTGGCCCGGGTCGACAAGCTGGTGCCCTACAACGTCGAAGCGCAGATGAAGCAGCGCGGCGCCCGATACACCAAGGGCCTGATTCCCTTTGGCTCCCACGTCGTTGTCGACGGACGCCTGGTGACAGGCCAGAACCCGGGATCGGCCAAGGCGACGGCCAAGAACGTCGTCGCCGTGCTGGGAAAGTGACAACGGGCACCGCGGTGCTGCTGACCGAGGAGTTCCGCGACGCATTGGGACACTTGGCGGCAGGCCGAAACCTGTTCCTGACCGGTAAGGCCGGCACGGGCAAATCGACGCTGATCCGCCACTTCATGGCCAACACCGACAGCAACGTCGTGGTGGTCGCGCCGACCGGGATCGCTGCTCTCAACGTCGACGGGCACACCATCCACCGGCTGTTCGGATTCCGGCCCACCACAACGCTGTCCGATGTCACCGGTGGGGACTACCGGCCCGGGCGATTCACCAAGACCCTCGCCAGGCTGCAGACGCTGATCATCGACGAGGCGTCGATGGTACGTGCGGACGTCTTCGACATGATCGCGGCGGCATTGCAGCGGTTCGGCCCGGAGCCCGGAGCCCCGTTCGGCGGAGTGCAGGTGGTGTTGGTCGGTGACCTATACCAGCTGCCGCCAGTGGTCGCCGAGGGTGAGCGGCACTACTTTTCGAGCACCTACGACACGCCGTACTTCTTTTCGGCAAAATCCTTCAGCCGCCAAGACTTCCCGAGCGTCTCGCTGACAACAGTGTTTCGTCAGCTCGGCGATGATCGAATGACGGCCATCCTCAACGAGATTCGTGAAGGCGTATTGCTCGGGCATGCCAAGCAGCACCTGGACGCTCGGGTGGACGCCGACTTCGTGCCTCCGGATGGCGAATTCTGGTTGACGTTGGCGCCGACCAACAGGCTGGTGAGCGCCCGCAACCGCCAGCAGCTCGAACGGTTACCCGGCGAGGAGATGGTGCACCGGGCCACCGAATCCGGGGACCTGTCGTTGTTCGACAAGCCGCTCGAAGACGAGTTGCGGTTCAAGGTCGGCGCCCAGGTGATGATGCTCAACAACGATCAGTCGGAGCGTTGGGTCAACGGCTCGATCGGACGTGTGGTGGGCGTGGGGTACGACCGCCACGGCGCGGTGGTCGAGATCGAATTCCCCGACGGTGAAACCGCCGAGGTCTCCCCGTTCACCTGGGAGGCCACCCGTCCCGTGGTCGAGGGCGGAACCCTGCGCCGGCACGTTGTTGGCACCTTCACCCAGTTTCCGTTCAAACTGGCCTGGGCGATCACCATTCACAAGAGTCAGGGCCAGACCCTGGACAGACTGGTGGTGGACCTGTCCGGCGGCATGTTCTCCACGGGGCAGCTGTACGTGGCGCTGAGCCGATGCACGTCATTGGCCGGGCTTGTGCTGAAACGCCCTGTGCTGCCCAAGGATCTGAAGGTGGATCGCCGGATCGCCCGGTTCCTGCGCGCCTCGGCCAACAGCGACGGATCTCGGCGATTCTGTGCGATCGGTCTGCTCACCGTCGGCGATGAGGGCCGGATGTCCCGGCCCCGCCCGGTGGAGTTGGCGGTCGCGTTCGACGACGGTACGGCGGTGTCGACGCTGATCAATCCGCAGCGGGACTTGGCTGACGCCCGACAGGCCTACCGGATCGGGGTGTCGGACGTGCTGCTGGCACCCACGCTGCGGGAGGCCTGGGCGGTGATCGCGCCGATGCTGGCCGGGTGCACGCCGGTGGGTGCGAAGGTCGATGAGACGCTGGGGCTGATCGACTTCGAACTCAAACGACTGGGCCGGGTCGTGGCGATGCCCCTGGGCGTCCAATTGCGGGGGAGCGGCGTCCCAGGTGCCACAGCACTGCAGCGTGCCAGGTCGATGCTTGAGCGCCTTGATGTCGCCGACTTAGATTCCGGTTCTTCGCCGTTCGACGAACCCGAGGAGACCGACGCGCTCACGGCAATCCTGGTCAGCCGGGATCCCGACGTCATAACCCCGACAGCACAACACCTTCCGGCCCTGTCTGCGTTGCTGAAGATCAGCCGATCCCTCGGCGCCATCCTTCTGGGCACCGCCGCAGCCGGCGAAGTGCCGCTGGCCGGTGAGACGAGTTGGGAGCACGCGGCCCGACAGGCAGCGGCTGATCAACTGCTACTGGCTGCAGCCCGAACCCGACTGCCTGACGAGGTGTTGACACGGCTGCGAAATGCGTTGGGGGCGCTGGGGGCTGGCGATCTGGGAGCCGGGCTGGCTCAAGCACCCGCGATGGGCGACATCGCCGAGGTGTTGCAGCCCGGGGCCCGCGTCTGTTTCACCGGAACCGCGGTGGACGGCCGGGGCCGTGTGGTGGACCGCGACGAGATGGAGCGGGTGGCCGCGGTTGCCGGGCTGACACCGGTGCGTTCGGTGACCAAGACACGTTGCGAGGTACTGGTCATCGCCGAAGCCGGCACGCAGTCCGGGAAGGCCCGCAAAGCGCAGGAATACGGCAAGGCGGTGATCACCGTGGATGAGTTCTTCGGCTGGATCGCGGGTCGATGATCCAGCCGCCCCCCAGGCCTCAGTCCAGGTCGGCGAGCACCTTGCGAGCGGCTTCGAGCTCGGCTTCCAGGACGGCGATCCGGGCGGCATGCTGTGAGCGCGCCTCATCCATCAACGCCTCGATCGGCGTGAACAGGTCCTCGTGGAGTTCCCTGGCGGCCCGCGACACCGCGGCCGCGGCGACCGCCAGGCCCCGGACCAGAAAGTTGCTGCCCTGCTTGATCTCGGCGTGCCATTCACCGTCGGCGGTACCGGTCACGGTCAGCGTCAGTTCGAGGGTCTTGGCCTTCTTGCCGGCCGACTTCTTGGCGGGGGCCTTGGCCTCTGGAACCGTGATCTCCGAGGCGCCGGGCTCGACTGCCTCAGTGTCGGTGGCGGCGGGCACGTAGTCGGTGGCGGGCAGGGCTTCGGTGGCGAGTGCGGTCATGCCAGATATTAGAACACACGTTCGACAAATTGAGTGGCTCAGGCCGTCGGTGTCGGCGTCATCGAGGCGATGAAGTACGTCTCCTGCCCGGTCGGGTAGCCACCGCCGTCGGTGGCGATATGGACATGGTCGTAATGGTTGGCGGTCTCGTTTCCGTAGTCCGAGGTCCAGTTCCCGCCGCCGACGCCGGGGTAGATCTTCTGCCGCCAGATCACATGGTTGACACCCCAGCGCTTGGCGTTCGCTAACGCGTATCCGGCGATCTGGTCGCCCAGCTGAATCCCGGAATCGCTGTGGTAATCGGGGATCATCACGTCGATGGCCAACCCGTCGGGATGCCACTTCAGCGGGTCCTGGCGGTAGCCGTAGATGGTCGTGATCTCTTGGAACAGCACCCCGATGGTGCGGGCCGCCCAGATGGTCTTGACCTGCAGTCCGTTCTCAGGTGCCACCCCGACCGGCAGGGGGAACGCGAACTGCTGGCCCTCATTGGGCATCGGAACGCTGGCGGCCAGCGCGGCGACCTCGGCGGGATTGGCGACGCGCATCGTGCCGGCGGGCGGCGCCGAGGTCGGTGCTGCGCTCGGCGGCGCCGCCTGGGCGGTCTCGGTGGGTTTGGGCTTCGCGTCGTTCTGGTCCTGGGCGTAGAGCAGCGCCGCGGAGACCGCCAGCGACACCACGATGGCGAGGCCGCGACCGCAGATCCGGGCGATCTTCCCCCACTTCACCCCAAGCACCTTAGTGAATCGAGCTCGGAATGTGCTGTACCGGCGACGCTAGGAGCCCGGGCACAGTTCTGCGCGTGCGGCGTCGGCGATCAACGTGAACTGCGGCCACGCCGGATAGTTCGGCAGCTGAGCCTCCACACTGCGCCCGACATGCAGGTTCTCGCAGATCATGTGGCCCATCGCGCGCACGCTGGGCTCCGAGATCGGCTCATCGCCGGCATAGCGGGCGGTGTAGCCGTGCGAGTTGAGGTACTTCATGAAGGAGGCGTCGTCGGCGTGGGCCGGTGGAGCACCGAGCAACGCACCCACCGCCACCGCAGCTGTCAACGCGGCCCTCGCCGGCGCGATCCATGTCATAGCGGCGATGCTACTGCTAGCGTCAGCGGCGATAAGAGAAAGGCGCTGGACGTGAAATCAACCGCCTTGGCGATGGCCCTGGCCGCAAGCGTGCTGGCAGGGCTCCTCGGTGCCGCGTCATCGGCTCACGCCGACCCGCTCAATCCGCGCGACCCCGACTACTGCGGCAACAGCCCGGACATCCTGTTGTGCAACGACCAGAAGTCGACCTATCCGCGCCCGGCCGAGATGGCCTACCTCAACTCCATCCGCGGACTGTTCGCGCCCGGCAGCGAAGCGCGCCGGCTGGCCGCCGGTCGGACCGCCTGCCTCGAGTTCCCCAAGTACCCGACCAGCCTCATCACCGATCAGGTCACGGCGTATCTTCAGATCGCCAAACCGACCGCCGAAACGGTGGTGGCGGCGGCGCACTCGAACATCTGCCCGTCGGTGGCGCAACAGGGCTGAGCGGGATCACCGCGCCAAGCGGCGCAACCCGTCTCGGATTGCGGCCTGCGCGGCGACGTCACACTCGTTGTAGGCCAGACACCACCGGCGCGCAGCGTCGGCCTGCGGTCCATGTCCACGTGCGGCCTCGATCGAAGTCTGCGACATCAGACCGCCCGGATCGTCGACGTCCCAGTGGAAGTCGAAATAGCCGGCGACCAGTTTGATCGACGACCGGGTGCGGGCGAAATACGTGGCGTCGAACCACTTGAGCAGGTCGAAGGTGAGTCCGTCCAGTGCGGCGCTGGCGTCGGCGAACCTGCGGGTGATCGAGACTTCCGGATGGCTCCAGTGGAAGACCCGCAGCGTCTTGCCCTCACGTTGCGCCTGGGTGCGTAACCCCCATATGCGGGAGGAGAATTCGGCGGCCAGTGCGGCTTCGCCGGCGTCGTCGAGCGCCTCGAAGGAGGTGACGGGTTCGTAACGGGCGGTGGTGTCGTCCTGGCCGTCCCGGATGCGCAGGCCCCATTGATAGACCCGCTGGTCGCCGTCCCACTCGATGTCGAAGTCGACCTCGATGTCGGCCGACGGCACCACCGGGAGATCGGGACCGCGGGGCTCGACATCGGCTCCGGCGCAAGCCATCCGGGATCGCCGGATCGCATTGGCAAGCCGGCCTGCCGGCTTCTGGGTGCCCACGGACGCGATGGCGAATGCTTCGGCGTCGGGCTGGGCCTCGGCCAGTTGCGTGACGGTCAGTGTCGCCCCGTCACCGCAGTGGTCATACAGATACTGCCACTCCCGGACGTTGAGATGGCCCGCGTCGAGGGTGAACGACGCGTCGTTCTCGCCGGCCACCTCGGCGCAGTGGTCGAACCACTCGCAGGTGTTACAGGCCTCGATCCGGTAGGGCCGCACCAGTTCCCGTCCAGACGCTGCGGCCTGGGCCACCGCGAGCCGGAACACGAACTCGTGGTCGTAGTACTCCATGACGGAGCGCTTCGCGCGGTACGACGGTTCGGCTTCGGAGTAGCTGAGGATGGTCTCGCCGTCCAGGTCGTACCAGGTGATGCCGTGTGGCTCGCCGATGAGCCCGGTCAGGTCCGAGGTGCCGATGATGCCGCCGCGGTGCTCGCCGGCGTGATATCCCAGCTCCTGCAACATCCGGGTGTAGTGCGCCAGCTGCATGGCATCGTCGCGCCACCGCGCCGCGTGATTGCTGAATCCGTTGTACGCCATAGGCTGACCGGGTGCGGCCAACGGCGACAGCTCCACTGTGCCCTTCTTCGCCGTGGCCAGTGTGCGGTGGCCCTTGACGTCGACCGGCAGATAGCCTGCCCCACTCCGGATGAGCACGTCGGGCTGCCCGGACCGGCCGCCGATACTCGGCAGGCATCCGCCGGCGATCACCGCGACACCGGCGTCCATCGCTGCGACGGTCGCCCGCTGCCGTTGGCTGAATCCAATGTCGGGGTCCACGATCAGCAGCTGCCCGGACTCCGGGAGGCGGCGCCGGAGCTCATCGAAAACCAATGCCTCAAAAGCGATTCCGGCCTCACGCAACGCCAATAGGTCCGGCGGGACGGCCACCGGCTCCAGGGTTGCCGGGCCGAACTTATTGTGGGTGACCCGGGCGCACGTCTTCGCCGCGTAGCCGCTGAGATGGATCTCCATGCCGTGTGCCTCATGACTCCGATCGTGCTGGAGCGCAGAGCAATTCGCCGAGCAGCGCCGCAACGACACCGAACGCGAAATACAGCGGAACCAGCCAGGGAGCCACGCCGAACAGTCCGTCGGAGCCGGGCGCGTACCGGAACTGCCCGGCCGCGGCCACCGCCATCTCGGTGACCGGACCCGAAATCGCCGCCAGTGCACCGCAGATGATCGCCGGCCGGTCACCTAGCGCGCAGTACGTGAGCGCGGCGAACGCGCAGATCAACGTGGTGACGGGAACGACCGGGCCGGTGTGCAGCAACGCGGTGACGACGTAGCTGCCCAGAACTGCGGCGATACCGGCCACGGCTTGGCACGCGGTGACGTCGGTGCGAACCGAAGGCAGATGCAGGCGCAACTCCGCCAGGATCACCGTCGCAGCGCCGACCATGATCGGAAAGTTGAGCGGACTGCTCCACACGAACGGCCACGCGTGTGCGGCCGGCAGGTACTCGGTGGTTCCGGTGACGACGTGGGAATGGTCTCCGATCAGACCGGCGGCCGCTCCCACGGTGAACAGCAGCAGCACCGTCGACGGGCGAAGTTTCATCACCGCAGTATGCACGCGGTACCGTCCTGCTGGTGAGGCCCGGATGAGCGACGACGACCGCGCCCACTGGGACGCCAAGTACACCGACCGGGCCGCGCCGACAGCGATCGGGGTGGACGCGGTGTTCGCCGCGCATCAGGACGCGTTCCCCAGTTCCGGGCACGCGATCGACGTCGCGTGTGGCCAGGGCGCGGCCGCCGTCTGGCTGGCCCAGCGGGGACTTACCGTCCGTGGCTACGACGTCTCCGCAGTCGCCATCGAGCAGGCCCGTGATCTGGCGCAGCGCAGCGGTGTCGCGCACCGCTGTCTGTTCGAGGTCGCCGACCTCGACGCCGGGCTACCCGGCGGGCCGCCCGCCGGGGTGGTGTACTGTGCGCGCTTCCGCGACCGGCGGCTGGATGCGCCGATGACGCAGCGGCTGGCTCCCGGCGGATTGCTGGCGCTCAGCGCACTCAGTCAGGTCGGGGGCACCGCAGGACGCTTCCGGGCGGCCCCGGGTGAGCTGACGGCCGCATTCGCGGGCCTCGAACTGATCGCGCACGGCGAGGGGCAGGGCGTGGCGTGGTTGCTGGCCCGCCGCAGCGGTGAGCCTCCCAGAATCGGTTAGGAGCCGTTACGCGGGCGCGGCTTCGCGGTCGGCGGGCGCCGGAGCAGCGTCGGCCGGAGCTTCCTCGGCGGGAGCCGCCTCAACCGGAGCCTCGAACGGTGCCTCGACGGGTGCTTCGGCCGGAGCCTCGAACGGTGCCTCGGCCGGAGCCTCGATAGGTGCCTCGATCGGGGCAGCGAACTCGACGGCCATCGGCTCGGCCTCAGGGGCCGGAGCGGGCTCCACCAGAGCAGCGAACTCCACGGGGGCTTCGGCCGGCGCTTCCTCGGCGGGGGCCTCGGGGTCCATCGGCAGGTACATGTGGCGGGTGAACTGACGCTGGTAGGCGCCGCCGCCGCCGATCTTGACACCGCCGGACTCGCCACTGGAGACCGGAGTGCCGTCGGGCAGGGTCACCGCGGTGTGGTAGCTGTTCCAGCCCACCACCAGGGCACCGGGAGCGGTGCCGTGCCTGAAGCCGCGGGCCAGCAGAGCCGACTCCTCGTTGGCGGTGTGGAACCGGCCGCTGAAGGCCGGACGACCGCTGGCGACGTTGGACACCCACGAGGCCAGACCGGAGCAGTCTGTCCCGGCGGGGCTGTTGCCGCCGGGGATGTAGGGGGTGCCGGAGACCTGGTGGATTAGGGCCATCAGTGCTTCGAGTCCAAACATGAGGAAGCACGTTAACAACGGTGGACGCGGGGCGCCAAAATCTGTGTCAGGCATCACTTTTGAAGACAGAGTTGTTTTGTCTTACGCCGCAATGGAAAACACCAGGTAGAACGGTCAAAATGCACATGCGACAGCGTTTTTCATCGATGAACCGCAGGTAGAAGCCCTGCAGACGTCAATCGAGAGTGGTTGCGGCGGCCCGTAATTCCAATTAACAAGAACAATTCGCCTGTTCAAGCCGCCTATTTCACGATGTTTATCGTTGGGACTTAGCCCTTTTCACGAGGTTGGATCCGATGATCAGGCGCTGGATCTCGCTTGTTCCTTCGTAGAGCCGAAGCAGTCGCACCTCACGGTAGATGCGCTCCACCGGAACGCCGCGGATGTAGCCGCTGCCCCCGTGTACCTGCACCGCCAGGTCGGCGACATTGCCGGCCATCTCGGTGCAGAACAGTTTCGCCACCGAAGGCGCGATCCGGCGATCCTCGTTGTCGACCCATTGGCGGGCCGCGTCACGCACCAGCGCCCGCCCGGCAAGCACACCGGTCTGCTGGTCGGCGAGCATTGCCTGAACTAGCTGGAAATCGCCGATGACGGTGCCGCCCTGGGTCGCGGTGGCGGCATAGCTGACCGACTCGTCGAGGGCGCGCTGGGCGGCCCCCACCGCCAGCGCGGCGATGTGGATGCGGCCGCGTGCCAGCGACGTCATCGCCGCCCGGTAGCCGATGTCCTCGCTGCCGCCGACCAGGGCCGCGGCGGGCAGTCGCACCTGCGAGAAGCTGACATCGGCCGTCCAGGCGCCTTCCTGGCCCATTTTTGCGTCCTTGGCGCCGACCTCGACCCCGGCGGCGTCGGCGGGCACCAGGAACACCGCGATACCGGCGCCGTCGGCGTCGGCGGGCCGGGTGCGGGCGAACACCACGAACAGATCGGCCAGCGGGGCGTTGGTGATGAACCGTTTCTGGCCGTCCAACACCCAGTCGTCGCCTTCGCGGACGGCTTTGGTTCGCAGGCCCGCTGGGTTGGAGCCGGCGCCGGACTCGGTGAGGGCGAAGGACGCGACGACGGCCCCCGACGCGATGGGTGCAAGCCAGCGTTCGCGCTGCTCGTCGGTGCCGAAACCGACCAGCACCTGCCCGGCGATGCCGTTGTTGGTGCCGAACATCGACCGGACCGCCAGGCAGGTGTAGCCCAGTTCCATGGCCAGCTCGACGTCCTGGACCAGATTCAGGCCCAGCCCACCCCATTCCTGGGGAATGGCGTAGCCGAACAGGCCGAGGTCCTTCGCCGCCGCCCGCACGTCGTCGGGCACCTGATCGGTGTCGAGGATCTCCTGTTCGCGGGGCACCACAGCGGTGCGGACGAACCGGCGGGTCTGGGCCAGGATCTCGGCGAAGACGTCGTCGTCGACGGATGAGACGGATGAGGTGGTCATGGCACGGCCCCTTTCGCTACTGGCCCCAAAATCATATATGAAATATGATGTGCGGCGACCAGTAGAACAACGGATGAGGACGGGTGACCGGTGGCATTACTGAACGGGAAGACGGCGGTGATCACCGGCGGCGCGCAGGGACTGGGCTTGGCGATCGCGCAGCGCTTCGTCGCCGAAGGCGCTCGGGTGGTCCTGGGTGATCTGAACCTCGAGGCCACCGAAGCCGCAGCAAAGCAGCTCGGATCCGACGTTGCGGCAGCGGTACGCACCGACGTGACCAGCTCCGCCGACGTCGACGCGCTGGTGGCTGCAGCAATCGACCGGTTCGGCGCGCTCGACATCATGGTCAACAACGCCGGCATCACCCGCGACGCCACCATGCGCAAGATGACCGAGGAAGACTTCGACCAGGTCATCTCGGTACACCTGAAGGGCACCTGGAACGGACTGCGGGCCGCCGCGGCGATCATGCGGGAGAACAAGCGCGGCGCGATCGTCAACATGTCCTCGATCTCCGGCAAGGTCGGCATGATCGGCCAGACCAACTACTCGGCCGCCAAGGCCGGCATCGTCGGAATGACCAAGGCCGCCAGCAAGGAACTGGCGTACCTGGGGGTGCGGGTCAACGCCATCCAGCCGGGGCTGATCCGCTCGGCGATGACCGAGGCCATGCCGCAACGGATCTGGGACTCCAAAGTCGCCGAGGTCCCGCTGGGCCGGGCCGGGGAGCCCGACGAGGTGGCCGGCGTCGCGCTGTTCCTGGCATCGGACCTTTCCTCTTATATGACCGGCACCGTGCTCGAGGTGACCGGAGGCCGCCACCTGTGACCATGCGGGAGACCGTCATCTGCGAGCCGGTGCGTACCCCGATCGGCCGCTACGGGGGCATGTTCGCCGCGATGACGGCGGTCGAACTCGGCGTCGCGGCGCTGCAGGGGCTGCTGGAGCGCACCGGCCTTCCCGTCGACACCATCGACGACGTGGTGCTGGGGCACTGCTACCCCAGCAGTGAAGCGCCGGCCATCGGCCGGGTGGTGGCCCTGGATGCCGGTCTGCCGGTGAGCGTTCCGGGCATGCAGATCGACCGACGGTGCGGATCGGGGCTGCAGGCGGTGATCCAGGCCTGCCTCCAAGTCGGCAGCGGCGACAGCGAGGTCGTCATCGCCGGCGGCGCCGAAAGCATGAGCAACGTCGTGTTCTACTCCACCGACATGCGCTGGGGAGGCTCCCGGGGCGGGGTACGGGTGCACGACGGGCTGGCGCGCGGCCGCACGACCGCCGGCGGCCGGCACCACCCGGTGCCCGGCGGCATGCTGGAAACCGCCGAGAACCTGCGCCGGCAATACGGCATCTCCCGCGTCGAACAGGACGAGCTGGCCGTCACCTCGCATCAGCGCGCGGTCGCCGCTCAGCGCAGCGGCGTGCTGGCCGCGGAGATCATCGCTGTCACCGTGGCAACCCGCCACGGCGAGGACATCATCGACACCGACGAGCATCCCCGCGCCGACACCTCGATGGAATCGCTGGGAAGGCTCAAAGCGGTTCTGGGCAAAGATGATCCGGAGGCGACGGTGACGGCTGGAAACTCCAGCGGGCAGAACGACGCCGCATCGATGTGCGTGGTCACCACCCCGGCCAAGGCCGATGAGCTGGGACTGACCCCGCTGGTGCGGCTGCGCTCCTGGGGAGTCGCCGGCGTGGCACCGAACATCATGGGCATCGGGCCCGTTCCGGCCACCGAGGTCGCGCTCGCCAAAGCAGGTCTGACGCTGGCCGATATCGACCTGATCGAACTCAACGAGGCGTTCGCCGCCCAGGCGCTCGCGGTGCTGGCCGAGTGGAGATTCGGTGCGGCGGATCGGGAGCGGACCAACGTGCACGGGTCGGGGATCTCGCTCGGGCATCCGGTCGGCGCCACCGGAGGACGGATGCTGGCCACCCTGGCCCGCGAGCTGGGCCGGCGCGGCGCCCGATACGGGCTGGAAACCATGTGCATCGGCGGCGGACAGGGACTGGCGGCGATCTTCGAAAGGGTCGACTCGTGACCAAGCTTGCCCAAACCCTCGGCCTGACCGAGTTCCAGACCGAAATCGTCGCAACGGTGCGCCAATTCGTCGATCGGGAAGTGATCCCTGCCGCGAGCGAACTGGAGCGCACCGACACCTATCCGCAGGCCATCGTCGACGCGATGCGCGAGATGGGCCTGTTCGGTCTGATGATTCCCGACGAATACGGCGGTCTGGGAGAGTCGCTGCTCACCTACGCGTTGTGCGTCGAGGAGCTGGCACGCGGCTGGATGAGCGTCTCCGGCGTGATCAACACGCACTTCATCGTCGCCTACATGCTGCGCCAGCACGGCACCGACGCCCAGAAGCAGCACTACCTGCCTCGAATGGCCAGTGGCGAAACCCGGGGCGCCTTCTCGATGTCCGAGCCGGAGCTGGGTTCGGACGTCGCCGCGATCCGGACCCGCGCGGTGCGCGGCGCCGACGGCGGCTACACCATCAACGGGCAGAAGATGTGGCTCACCAACGGAGGAAGTTCGACGTTGGTGGCCGCGCTGGTGCGCACCGACGAGGGTGCCGACAAGCCGCACCGCAACTTGACCGCATTCCTGATCGAAAAGCCCACGGGCTTCGGTGAAGTCGCCCCGGGGCTGACCATTCCCGGCAAGATCGACAAGCTGGGCTACAAGGGCATCGACACCACCGAGCTGATCTTCGACGGCTACCGCGCCGCCGCCGACGACATCCTGGGCGGTGCCCCCGGCCAGGGCTTCTTCCAGATGATGGACGGTATCGAAGTGGGGCGGGTCAACGTCTCAGCCCGCGCGTGCGGGGTGGGGATCCGTGCTTTCGAGCTTGCGGTTCGCTACGCCCAGCAGCGTGAGACCTTCGGCAAGCCGATCGCCGACCACCAGGCCATCGCGTTCCAGCTGGCCGAGATGGCCACCAAAGTCGAAGCGGCACACCTGATGATGGTCAACGCGGCACGGCTCAAGGATTCCGGCGAGCGCAATGATGTCGCCGCCGGCATGGCCAAGTACCTGGCCAGTGAGTTCTGCTCGGAGGTGACCCAGCAGAGTTTCCGGATCCACGGCGGCTACGGTTACTCCAAGGAGTACGAGATCGAGCGGTTGATGCGCGACGCCCCGTTCCTGCTGATCGGTGAGGGCACCAGCGAGATCCAGAAGCAGATCATCAGCAAGCGGCTGCTGGCCGACTACCGTATCTGAGCCGATGTCCGTTCCCGACTTCGCCGCTCGCCCGCAATTGTCAGAGGCCGTTGCGCGTTTCGTGCGCAAGCGGATATTCGACGGCGTCTACGCCGCGGGGGAGTACGTCCGGTTAGACCAGCTGGCAACGGAATTGGGCATCAGCGTGACCCCGGTGCGTGAGGCGCTGTTCGAACTGCGAGCCGAGGGCCTCCTCGACCAGCAGCCGCATCGCGGCTTCGTGGTGCTGCCGGTGACCGAACGGGACCTGGCCGACGTCGCCGACGTCCAGGCATTCGTGGGCGGCGAGTTGGCGGCACGCGCCGCGGCCGCCATCACCGACGAACAGGTCGCCGAACTCTATGAAATCCAGTCCCAGCTGGAGCAGGCCTATGCCGGCGACGACGAAGAGCGCACGGTCCGGCTCAACCACGACTTCCACCGGGCGATCAACGTGGCAGCCGACTCACCCAAGCTCGCCCAGGTCATGTCGCAGATCACCCGGTACGCACCCGAAGCGGTGTTCCCGGGCATCACCGGGTGGCCGCAACGGTCCATGGCAGACCATCGCAAGGTGCTGGCCGCCTTGGCAGCTCACGACGAGGCGCAGGCTCGCACCGCGATGGCAGAACACCTCGCAGCCGGGGTGCTGCCGTTGATCGCGCACCTGAGCAGCCGGGGTGTCGTCGGGTGCGATGATGACGGCGACGCGCATCCCGATCAGCGGCCGCGGCCGACCGCGACGTGAGACGGTAGGAGCCTATGGACGATCACAGCTATCTGACTTACGAAGAGTTCGGCCGCAAGTTCTTCGAGATAGCGGTCACCGAGGACCGGGTGGCCGCGGCGTTCGCGGCGATCGCGGGCGACGAATTCGAGATGCCCCCGATGCGGCAGGGGCCCGGCGGGATCGCCAAGGTCAGTGCCAAGGTTCGAATCCAGCAGCCCCGGGTGTCGCGGGGTCTTGGTGAACAGCTGACGTTCGCGATCCACATTCCCCTGTTGGTCGACCTGCTCATCGACCTGCGGCTGGACAAGCAACGGTTCACCGTTGCCGGTGACATCGCGTTGCGCGCCACCGCGCGCGCTGCCGAGCCGCTGCTGCTGATCATCGACGTGCCCAAACCGCGTTCGTCGGACATCACCGTCGAGGTGTCGTCGACGTCGATACGGGGTGAGCTGCTGCGCATCTTCGCCGGAGTCGACGGTGAGATCCGGCGGTTCATCGCCGGCTATGTGGCCGAGGAGATCGAGAGTCCGCAGTCGCAGCAGGCCCAGATCATCGACGTGGCCGAGCGATTGGACTCCGCCTGGTCCGGAATCTGACCTTACGGGTACGGGATCGCCGGAATGGCGGGGATTGCCGGGATCGCGGGAATCGCCGGAATCGCGGGAATCGCGGGAATGGCCGGAGCTGACGGGGTCCGCGGGTTCGCCGGCGCCGCTGGTTTCTTGGGTTGCGCGGGCGGGGCTTCGGCGGGAGGTGAGGCGGGGGCTTCGGGCGCCTGCGGGGCTTGGGGAGCCTGCGGCACAGCGGTCAGGTCCGGGATCAGACCGGGAATCAGGCCGGGCTCGCCGGGCAGCACCGGGGCCATCGGCGCGGTATGCGGCGCGATCTCGCCGTGGGTGGCGTCTTCGGAGTCGCTTTCACAGTTGCCGCACGCGGTGGCCAGCGCACCGACGGCGAATCCGATTGCCACCAGCCGGATGGCTGACTTTCCGATACCGCGATTCCGCATGGATTCTCCCCGTTGTTCGGTTGGTTGGGTCCAGCCTACGACGCCGCCGCCGCGAGACCGCCGCCGCGGCCGACAGACGAGGGGCCGGCTTTTGCAAGCCGGCCCCTCGTCTGTCGAGCGTTGGTCAGATGGTCTGGTGGCGACCGAAGAACTTGTGGTCTTCGCTATAGCCGCCGTGACCACTGCCGATCTCCTTGTAGCTGGCCACGAACTCGATGCCCTTGATCCACTTGACCAGCTTGTAGCCGTGCTGCAGTTCGTTGCGCAGCCGCAGCGGCCGTCCGTGCATGTAGGGCAGCGGCTGGTCGTTCATGTTGTAGGCGAGCATCGACATGTGGTGCCACATCTGGTCCACCGGGTGCGCGTTGTAGAAGATGCCGCCGGTGGCGCCCAAGCCCATCGAGTAGAAGATGGCCCACTTGGCCTCGGGCAGCGGCTTGACGATCTCCATGATCGTCGACATCGACACCCCGCCCCACTTGGCCACACCGGACCAGGCCTGCACGCACATGTGCTGGGTGATCTGGTCGTGGTAGGGCAGCGCCTTGAGATCTTCCAGGGAGAACTCCATCGGGTTCTCCACCAGGCCGTAGACCTTCAGCCGCCAGTCCTTGAAGTCGTTTGCTTCCAGTTCCTTGTACTCGACGGTCTCCGGAAGCCGGCCGTTGCGCCAGTGGAACGGCGAGATGTCGGCCTCGGTGAAGGTGCCGGGCTTGGGGTCGAGGTTCTCCAGCATCCGCTGGAACGGTCCGATCAGCGCGTAGCCGATCTTCTGGACGACCCGCGGGTATTTCAGGGTGAGCGGTGTGGCCGCGACCCACGCCACGGCGCAGATCACGAATGCCACCATGAACACCCAGAAGCCGGTCGCACTGTGACATTCCGGCCCGTCTCCCACGTTGCAGCCGCGAGCGGCGAACATGTGGTTGAGGTTGTCGAATGCATCGGTGGCGAACACCATCGTGACGTGGACCAGGATGAACATCAGGAAGTAGACCAGCACCACGAAGTGCAGGGATCGGGCGATCTGCAGGTTCAGCCGCATGTGCTTGCTGATCAGGCCCAGCCGCTGTGACAACGCCGGGGACATGCCCAGCGCGGTGATCAGCGCAGCGGGTGCGGCGATAAACACCGTGACGAAGTAGGAGATCAACTGCAGTGCGTTGTAGTTGGTCCAGGTGTGGTCGTCCGGCCAGTCCAGCGACATGTACTGGATCATCACCGAGGCGGCGTGCGGGATGATGTCCCAGCTGGTCGGCACGATGCGGCGCCACTGGCCGGTGGTGAACAGCAGAACGTAGAACACAGCGCCGTTGAGCAGCCACAGCACGCCCAGGCCCATGTGCCACCAGCGGGCCAGGCCGATCGAGTGCCGGAAGCCCGGCAGGCCGAACTGCGCCGGCAGGGCGACGGTGTCGGCGTTGGCGGTCCAGTACGGGTCGTCCGGAACGGGCGGGCCGACCCGCAGCCACTCGTCCTTGCCGGGGGTGGAGTTGCGGCTGAAGTACAGGCGCGGATGGTCGCAGAGGATCTGGATGCCGGCCCGGATGATGAAGATCATCATGAACAGGTTGAAGAAGTGGGTCCAGCCGGCCCAGGCGGGCAGGCCGCCCTCAACCGCGGTCGAGGGGCTGCTGCCCGGGTACTGGGCGATGAATTCCTCGACGCCGGGCATGTTCCGGATACCCTTGCCGATGGCCACCGCGGCGATGAGGCCGACGAAGCCGATCGGGATCAGCCACAGCAGGTTCAGCCACCTGTCCTTGCCGATACGCAGATGCGGCGCGACTGCGCGACGTGTCAGGTCGAAACCGCCACCGTATGTCTCGACGTCGACGGTGTCGTCGTGATTCTTGTGAATCTCGGTGCGGTAGCCCTGCTCCAGCTCGAGCTCAACGTCTACGACGTCGGCGGAGTAGTTGACATGATGAGTGGTTTCTTGAGCGGCTGGTGAGGTGGCCGGACCCCGTGGGTCGAGCTGTCCATCAGCGCCGTGGCTGTCAAACGTCGTCACGCACCGACTCTACCTCGGACAATCTTGTCGTCATGCGATATGACAGTGGATTCACAGGGAGCTGGCAGGAATGTCAGGTAACGCAAATGCGGAGAAACAGCCGGATGTAATCCGAGTGTCAGGATCGGGCGTCTCGCCCGGGGCCGGCTCAGGATCGCACTGATCTTTTGTGCACGGATACCGCGTGTTGCACTGCCGCCGACCCGTCGCGCATGCAAACCTTGCGCTTCACTGACCGTTCACCTGGCGCGTCCATAATTCGAAGTTGAATCGGCGATACGAATTCCGCCACCGCCACCAGATTGCAATCTCCGGTGGCGGGCGATCGATGGACGACGCCGCTAGCATGCGCAGTGACGATACTTGTGACCAGGCAGGGGTAGATGACGACCAAAATGGCACCGCAGAGGCGCCTCAGCAGCCCTAGCCGGGAAATGCGACACATGCGGATCGGGGCGCGGCGTGTCTGACGAACAGCGGGGTTCCGGTTACGGCCTGGGGCTGTCTACTCGCACCCAGATGACGGGCTACCAGTTCCTGGCCCGCCGGACCGCGATGGCGCTGACCCGCTGGCAGGTTCGCATGGAGGTGGAGCCGGGCCGGCGGCAGGCGCTCGCGGTGGTGGCCTCGGTGTCGGCGGGAGCGGTCGTCTGCCTGGGCGCATTGCTGTGGTCGTTTCTGAGCCCGTCGGGTCAGATGAACGAATCACCCATCATCGCCGACCGTGATTCGGGTGCGCTTTACGTGCGGGTCGGCGGCACGCTGTATCCGGCGCTGAATCTTGCCTCGGCGCGATTGATCGCCGGCCGCGCGGACAATCCGCACAAGGTGCGCTCGACACAGATCGCCGAGCAGCCCCACGGCCCGCTGGTCGGCATCCCGGGAGCACCCTCGGACATTCAGCCCACCACGCCGTCGACGTCGTCGTGGCTGATCTGCGACACCGTCGGCAACGTCCAGGGGGTCGGTGCCCCCACGCCGGTGACGGTGACCGTGATCGACGGAAGCCCCGACCTCAACGCGCGCCGCCGGGTGCTCGACGGCCCGGACGCGGTGGTGCTGCGCTACGGCAACGATTCCTGGGTGGTACGGCAGGGCCGCCGCTCACGCATCGACGCCGCCGACCGCGCAGTGCTGCTGCCGCTGGGGCTCACCCCCGAACAGGTCGACCATGCGCGACCGATGAGCCAGGCACTGTTCGACGCGCTGCCCGTGGGCCCGGAGCTGGCGGTACCGTTCGTACCCGATGCCGGCCAGCCGCCGGCCTTCCCCAACGCCCCGGGACCGGTCGGCACGGTATTCACCACGCCGCAACTTGCTGGACCGCAACAGTATTCGGTAGTTCTGATGAACGGCGTGCAGACCGTGTCATCGGTGGTGGCCCGGATTCTGCAGAACGCCGGGGCGACCGCCGGTGGCGCGCCGGTGGTGGTGGCTCCGCCGGAGCTGGCCAAGATGCCGGTGGTCACCGGCCTGGACCTGTCGGCGTACCCGGAAGGGCCACTGAAGGTGGTTGACATCAAGGAGAATCCGTCCACCTGCTGGTGGTGGGAGCGGTCCAACGGCGACAGCCGGGCCCGGATCCAGGTGGTATCAGGCCCCACTATTCCGGTGTCGCAGAAGCAGATCGGCCGAGTGGTGAGCCTGGTAAAGACCAACAACGACAACATGCCGCAGGCCGATCGGGTGTATTTCGGTTCGGGCTACGGCAATTTCGTCGCAGTGACCGGTAACGACCCGGACGCCTCGACGCGGGAGTCGCTGTGGTGGCTGTCGTCGTCCGGCGTGCGCTTCGGCGTCCCGGGTGACGACGAGCGCAAGGCGCTGGGCCTGGTCAGCGAACCCGCGTTGGCGCCCTCGGTGGCGCTGCGACTGCTGGCACATGGTCCGACCCTGTCCCGTCAGGACGCGCTGGTGCGTCATGACACCCTGCCCACCGATATGAGCCCTGCGGAATTGGCGGTGCCCAGATGAAACGTGGATACGCCCGGTCGACGCCGGAACGAGCGCCGGTTGTCAAGCCGGAGAACATCGTGTTGCCCACGCCGCTGAGTGTGCCGCCGCCGGAAGGCAAGCCGTGGTGGCTCGTGGTGGTCGGCGTGCTGGTTGTCGGCCTGCTCGTCGGCATGGTCGCGATGACGGTGGCCAACGGTTCCCGGATGTTCCTGGGCGCCGGCTCGATCTTCCCGATCTTCATGATCGGCGGCGTCGCGATGATGATGTTCGGCGGTCGTTTCGGCGGCGGGGCCCAGCAGTTGAGCCGGCCCAAGCTGGACGCGATGCGCGCCCAGTTCATGCTGATGCTGGACCGCCTGCGCGAGTCGGCGGCGGAGTCCGCCGACAGCATGGACGCCAACTACCGCTGGTACCACCCGGCTCCGTCCACTCTGACGGCCGCGGTGGGCACGCCCCGGATGTGGGAACGCCAACCCAACGGCAAGGACCTCAACTTCGGGTTGGCGCGGGTCGGGGTCGGCATGACCCGTCCTGAGGTCACCTGGGGTGAGCCGCAGAACATGCCGACCGACATCGAGCTCGAGCCGGTGACCGGCAAGGCGCTGCAGGAGTTCGGGCGCTACCAGAGTGTGGTCTACAACCTGCCGAAGATGGTGTCGTTGTTGGTCGAGCCCTGGTATTCGCTGATCGGTGACCGCGAGCACGTCCTCGGACTGATGCGCGCGATCGTCCTTCAGCTGGCCTTCTCCCACGGACCCGACCATCTGCGCATGGTTGTGGTCACCTCCGACAAGCAGGAGTGGGACTGGGTGAAGTGGTTGCCGCACTTCGGTGATCCACGTCGCCAGGACGCGGCAGGCAATGCGCGGATGGTGTACGGCTCGGTGCAGGACTTCGCCACCTCACACGCCGACCTGTTCTCCGGCCGCGGGTCGTTCATGCCGCGGCACGCCAGCTCGTCGGCGGAGACGCCGACGCCGCACCACCTGATCATCGTCGACGCCATCGATCCCCAGTGGGAGTACGTCAACACCGCCGAGGGTGTTGACGGCGTGACGTTCTTCGACCTGACCGGAGTCCCGGAGTGGCGCGAAGTGCCCCAGCGGGTACTGCGATTCGACGACAAGGGCATCGTCAACGCTTTGCCGCGTGACCGCGACACCTGGATGGTGATCGACGACAACGAGTGGTTCTTCGCGCTGGCCGATCAGGTGAGCCTCACCGATGCCGAGCAGTTCGCGCAGCGGATGGCGCGCTGGCGCCTCGCTGAGGCCTACGAGGAGATCGGGCAGAAGGTGACGCGCCACATCGGTGCGCGCGACATCATGGCCTACTACGGCATCGAGGACGCCGGGCGGATCGACTTCGATGCGCTGTGGGCGGAACGCCGCGACGCGGGTCCCAAAGCGCGCCTGCGGATTCCGTTCGGAAGCCGGTCGGACAACGGCGAGCTGCTGTTCCTGGACATGAAGTCGCTCGACGAGGGTGGCGACGGCCCGCACGGCGTCATGTCGGGCACCACCGGCTCGGGTAAGTCGACGCTGGTGCGCACTGTGATCGAATCGCTGCTGCTGGCGCACCCGCCGGACGAGCTGCAGTTCGTGCTGGCCGACCTCAAGGGTGGGTCCGCGGTCAAGCCGTTCGCCGGGGTGCCGCACGTCTCGCGGATCATCACCGACCTCGAAGACGACCAGGCCCTGATGGAGCGCTTCCTGGAAGCGATGTGGGGCGAGATCGCTCGTCGAAAGACCATGTGCGACAACGCCGGCGTCGACGGCGCCAAGGAGTACAACGAGATCCGCAATCGGATGCGGGCCCGGGGCGACGACAGCATGCCGCCGCTGCCGATGCTCGTCGTGGTGATCGACGAGTTCTACGAGTGGTTCCGCATCATGCCTACCGCGGTGGAGGTGCTGGACTCGATCGGCCGTCAGGGTCGTGCCTATTGGGTGCACCTGATGATGGCGTCGCAGACCATCGAGAGCCGCGCCGAGAAGCTGATGGAGAACATGGGCTATCGGCTGGTACTCAAGGCGCAGACCGCTGGTGCGGCGCAGGCCGCCGGTGTGCCCAACGCGGTCAACCTGCCGGCCAAGGCCGGCCTGGGCTACTTCCGCAAGAGCGGCGAGGAGGTCATCCGCTTCCAGGCCGAGTTCCTGTGGCGCGACTACCACCGCGGCGGCGTGCTCGACGACGAGCAGATGCCCTTGGTGCACGCCGTCGACTACATCCGGCCGCAGCTGTTCACCACCGACTTCACTCCGCTCGAGGTCAGTGTCAGCACGCCGGAGATCGAAGCGCTCGAAGAGATTTCGGCGATCGACTCCAAGCCTGCCGCCGCGGCTGGTGAAGTTGTCGAGGAAGAGGACTTCATCCGTACGCCCAAGGTCGGCACGGTGATCATCGATCAGCTGCGCCAGATCGACTTCGAGCCCTACCGGTTGTGGCAACCGCCGCTCGAGGTGCCGGTGACGGTAGAGGACCTGGTGAACCGCTACCTGGGTCACCCGTGGCAACAGGGCTACGGCACCCGGCGCGACTTGGTGTTCCCGATCGGTGTCATCGACCGGCCGTTCAAGCACGACCAGCCGCCGCTGACCCTCGACACCTCCGGTCCGGGGGCCAACGTGCTGATCCTCGGCGCGGGCGGCGCCGGCAAGACGACGGCGCTGCAGACGCTGATCTGTGCGGCGGCGCTGACCCACACCCCCGAGCAGGTCCAGTTCTACTGCCTGGCCTACAGCGGTACCGCGTTGACGACCGTCGGCGGGCTTCCGCACGTCGGCAGCGTCTGCGGACCGACCGACCCCGACGGAGTGCGCCGCACGGTGGCCGAACTGTTGGCGTTGGTGCGGGCCCGCAAGCGCAGCTTCCTGGAGAACGACGTCGCCTCGATGGACGTGTTCCGCCGGCGCAAGTTCGACGGAGCCCCGGGAAAGGTGCCCAACGACGGTTTCGGCGATGTCTACCTGGTGGTCGACAACTACCGCGCGCTGTCGGAGGACAACGAGGTACTGGTCGAGCAGGTCAACCAGATCATCAACCAGGGCCCGTCGTTCGGCGTACATGTGATCGTCACCGCTGACCGCGAGTCGGAGCTGCGCCCGCCGGTGCGCAGTGGTTTCGGCTCCCGGGTCGAGCTTCGCCTGGCCGCGGTCGAGGACGCCAAGCTGGTGCGGTCCCGCTTCGCCAAGGACGTCCCGGTCCAGCCCGGCCGGGGCATGGTGGCGGTCAACTACGTTCGACTCGACAGCGACCCGCAATCCGGTCTGCACACCCTGATCGCCCGGCCCGCGATGGCCGACACCGATGAGCGGGTGTTCGAGTCCGACAGCGTCGCTGCGGCCGTCAGCCAGGTCGCGGTGGGCCGGGTTCGCCCGGTCCGGCGCCTGCCGGCGAGGTTCGGGTTGGACGAGGTGCGTGCGGTCGCGGCCAACGACCAGCGCGAAGGTGTGGGTGTCGGCGGAATCGCCTGGGCCATCTCAGAACTCGATCTGCAGCCGGTGTATCTGAACTTCGCCGAGAACGGACACCTGATGGTGACGGGCCGTCGCGAATGCGGTCGGACCACCACGCTGGCGACGATCATGAGCGAGATCGAGCGGCTCTATGCACCTGGTTCCAGCACCGCGCCGGCCACGACGCAGCCGTCGGCACAGGTCTGGCTGATCGACCCGAGGCGCCAGTTGCTGACCACTTTGGGTTCGGACTACGTGGAGAAGTTCGCCTATAACCTAGATGGCGCAGTCGGGCTCATTTCCGAGCTGGCCGCCACGCTGGCCAACCGTGAACCGCCGCCGGGCCTGTCGGCCGAGGAGCTGCTGTCGCGAACCTGGTGGAGCGGGCCGGAGATCTTCTTGATCATCGACGACATCCAGCAGTTCCCGCCCGGCTTCGACTCGCCGTTCCAGAAGGCCGCCCCGTGGGTCACCCGAGCGGCCGACGTGGGCCTGCACGTGATCGTCACCCGTACGTTCGGTGGCTGGTCGTCGGCGGGCAGCGACCCGCTGCTGCGGGCCCTGCACCAGGCCAACTCGCCGCTCCTGGTGATGGACGCCGACCCGGACGAGGGCTTCATCCGCGGAAAGATGAAGGGCGGTCCGCTGCCGCGCGGTCGTGGTCTGCTGATGGCCGAGGACACCGGAGTGTTCGTCCAGGTGGCCGCGACCGAACTGCGCCGGGCGCCGACGCAGGAGCGGGCGGTGACCCCGGCCGGCTGACGACGGTGCGCCAGTGACCGCGGTGGCGTGGACAACAGTGCCACGGCGGTAGCTGGCCACCTCACAGCACCGGTGGGCGGCTGGTGTTTGCCGCGGCCAGATTTTTACCCCGTGGGGCCGTTTCCAGTCGGCCCGGGGCGACCGTCTACGGCCTGCCGAACGCCCGACCGGTGGAAATTACCGATTGGTGTTTCCGCAGGCTGAGGAGGATGAAGCGGCGCCGGCACCCGTGTTTGCGTTACCGCTCTGTTTCCGGAGGTGAACACTTGCGACAGCCAGGTGAACAGTAGGCGTTTCGGCCCGTCAGACCCCACCGGAGCCTTTAGGCTCGGTGTCGGACCGATTGCTGTACGCGATCCGAGGAGGGAATCCAATGTCGTTCGTCAACGCACAGCCCGAAGCGCTGTCAGCCGCCGCCGCCAACCTCAGCGGTATCGGCTCGGCGCTCAACGCGCAGAACGCCGCTGCCGCCGCTCCCACCACGGGTGTGATCCCGGCCGCCGCCGACGAGGTCTCGGCGCTGACCGCGGCACAGTTCGCCGCCCACGCGACCATGTATCAGCAGGTCAGCGCTCAGGCCGCAGCCATCCACGAGATGTTCGTGGCCACCCTGAACACCAGCGCGACCTCCTACGCCGCCACCGAGGCCGCCAACGCGGCGTCGGCGGGCTGAGCGCGACACCGATCTTGCCGGTTGCGAGCCGACGAAAGGGGGACACGATTTCCTAGGTTCAGGACCGGCGGTCGGTTACCGGTGTAATCGGCGGCAACAAACGTAAATCACAAGAAACAACACGACTTCAGTAAGGAGAGAGCAATGGCTACACGTTTTATGACGGATCCGGATGCGATGCGGGCGATGGCGGGTCGGTTCGATGTGCATGCGCAGACCGTTGAGGATGAGGCGCGTCGGATGTGGGCGTCCTCGACGAACATCTCGGGTGCGGGTTGGGGTGGTCTGGCGGAGCGGACCTCGATGGACACCATGGGTCAGATGCAGACTGCGTTTCGCAACATCGTGACGATGCTGCACGGTGTGCGCGATGGTCTGATCCGCGATGCCAACCACTATGAGCAGCAGGAAGCTGCATCGCAGCAGATCCTGGGCAGCTAGGGAGGATTAGGAAGATGTCGATCAACTACCAGTTCGGTGATGTCAACGCTCACGGCGCGTTGATCCGTGCCCAGGCTGCTTCGTTGGAGTCTGAGCACCAGG
>NZ_CP084028.1:1345805-1391396 GCF_020181595.1 [Mycobacterium] vasticus
CCCGCAGACCACGGGATCGATAGACCAGACCTAGAAGCACCGCAAGGTGTGCAGGGAACTGGCACTAACCGGCCGAAAACTTACAACACAAAGAAACAAAAATGTGTTGCCCGCAACCACAACCACAATTCTTGAACATCCACACCCCACCACCAAACACACATTGGTGACACGGTGACGGACAAATAGAGCCCACCCCACACACAAGGGGCCGGCCACAAAGTCCACACCCAACAAAAATAAATAGAGTTACGGCGGCCACAGCGACAGGGAAACGCCCGGTCCCATCCCGAACCCGGAAGCTAAGCCTGTCAGCGCCGATGATACTGCCCAACCGGGTGGAAAAGTAGGACACCGCCGAACACAATTTAAAGTCCTGTGCCCCCCAAGAAATTGGGGGGCACAGGCATTTTTGCATTCTTGTCGCATGTCACCGCAGGGATGACGGCGCGGCCGGCCCGGCGGTGTTGCCGCCGGGGCATGGCACCCTTGCCCGATGCGCCGCTACGCGCTACCGTTAAGTTTTACTTAAGGAATTTAACAGGAGGATATCGGGTGCGCGCCTTCCACTGCCTTCCCCTCGTCGCCGGCGTAGCCGCCGCGGGCCTGATCGCCGGTACTCCGATGGCAGCGCCGGCCGCCGGAGCCCAGGCGAGGCCGTTCTCGCTCACCGGCAACGGCACGGCGCTTGGGGATGGGACCGCGTTCCTGATGGGCGGAACCGGTGTCCCGCAACCGAGCGACCTCTACCTCGACGCCGCTGACACCCTGTTTGTCAAGCCGCATGGATTCACCGGAGATCTGGTATCCCTGTGGACACCCGAAAATATCAGTTCGACATCAGGTGCGGTGGGCGGACAGATTCTCTACAACGCGATCATGGACAAGATTGGGGGCGGCGGGGTCGACGCCGACCATCCGGTGGTCGTGTTCGGCTACTCGCAGAGCGCATCGATCTCATCCAGCGTGATGACGCGGCTCGCCGACGCGGATGTGCCTAACGACCTGGTGCGGTTTGTGCTGATCGGTTCACCTAATCCCACCGGCATCCCGGAGAATCTGTATCACACCGACGTTTACAACTTCGAATATGACATGGTCGCGTTCAAGCCGACGTATTTCAACCCGCTGGCGGACCTCAACTCCATGCTGGGTTTCCTGTACGCACATTCGGCATATCTGACGGCGACACCCGAGCAGATCGCGTCGGCTATTGAGTTACCGTCCTCGGACCCCGACGCGCTGACCACCTTCCATATGATGACGTCCGACATCTTGCCGGTATTGGCGCCGCTGCAGTTGATCCCGATTTTGGGAATGCCACTTTATGAACTCCTGGAGCCCGTCACCCGGATACTGGTGAATTTCGGCTACGGCAGCATCGACCACGGCTGGCCGCCGGGCGACGTCGATGTGGCCGCGGGGTCCGGACTGTTCCCCACCGATATCGATTTCGGCGACCTGCTCACGGCATTGGGTAAAGGCGTGATGGACGGGATCAGCAACTCCATTGCCAGCCTGCTCGACCCGGACACGTACACGATCTACGAGTTGCAGGACAACCCGTCGCTGGCCGGAATTGTTGAGTACGGATACATTGCGGGCTACCTCGACTCGCCGAATCCGACCCTGGCGGAAGGGTTGGCCGGCATCGTCAATTTCTTCGACGCCTTCACCTCCACCGAAGAATTCCCCATGCCATAAGCCGCGGTTGGGCGGCTGCGCAGTCAGTCGAACAACGTCGCACTGGCGTGGCGTCGCTCCAGGTCCAGCAGCGCCCGCTTGCGCTCGATACCGCCGCCGTAGCCGGTCAGGCTGCCGTTGGCACCGATGACGCGATGGCACGGGACGATGATCGAAATCGGGTTGCGGCCGTTGGCCAATCCGACGGCCCGCGAAGCCTTGGGCGCCCCGATCTGGTTGGCGAGCTCACCGTAGGAGCGGGTCTGGCCGTAGGGGATGGTCAGCAGGGCGGCCCACACGCGCCGCTGGAAGTCGGTGCCGGCCATCTCACAGTTCAGGTCGAACTCGGTGAGATCGCCGGCGAAGTAAGCCCCGAGTTGCTCGACGACGTCGGGGAACGCGGTGTCATCGCGGTGCCAGCCGGTGTGGTCGGGAGCGTGAGAGTGGTTGAGCATCAACAGATGGCTGAGCTTGCCGTCGGCACCGGCCAGCGTCAGCGGGCCGATCGGGCTGTCGATGATGCGCTGAATGGTCATGCGGTCTCCTCGGAAGTCGGGGGCCAGTCGTTCACGGCGTGATCGAGTGCGGTCCACAGATGCTGGGTGGCGTAGGAGCGCCACGGACGCCAGCGGGAGCTGCGGTCGGTCAGTGCCCGGGTGCCGTCGGGTAGGCCCAGCTGGCGGGCGGCCAGCTGGACCCCGAGGTCGGCAACCGGAAACGCGTCGGGGTCGCCCAGGCCTCGCATCGCGATGATCTCGGCGGTCCACGGCCCGATCCCCGGCAGTCGCAGGAGATCGTGGCGGGCCTGCTCCCAATCGCAGCCGGCCCCCAACCCGAGGGTGCCATCCCCGAGTGCTGCGACCAGGCCGACCAGGGTCTGCCGGCGTGCCCGGGGCAGCGCCAGTTCGTCGGGATCGAGGTCGGCCAGCCGCTGCACCGACGGGAACACATGCGTCAGGCCGCCGGCCGGGTCACTGATCTGCTCGCCGTGTGCCAGCAGCAGTCGCCGGGTGTGGGTGCGGGCGGCCTTGATCGACACCTGCTGGCCGAGAACCACCCGCACCGCCAGTTCGGCTTCGTCGACGGTTCGCGGAATGCGTTGCCCCGGGGCCTTGGCGACCAAGGGCGCCAATTCCGGGTCGCCGGTGAGGGCGTCGATGACCGCCTCGGGGTCGGCGTCGAGGTCCAACAGCCGCCGGCAGCGGGCGATCGCCGTGGTGAGGTCCCGGAAGTCGCCCAGCGTCAGCAGGCATTTGACGTGATCGGGGGTGGGGGTCAGGGCGGCGATGCCGTTGCCGTGCGGTAGCTGCAGAGTGCGCCGGAAGGCCCCGTCGCGCACCTCTTCGCAGCCGGGAACCGCGGATGCCGCCAGGTGCCCGAAGACGCCCTGGAAGGCGAACGGGGTGCGTACCGGCAGGCGCAGGGACACAGTTCCCGGGCCGTGGGCGTCCCGATCAATTCGGCGGTCCGCCTGCGCGCGCAGCGCGCTCGGGGTGGTGGCGCAGACCGCCTGCACGGTGTCGTTGAACTGGCGGATGCTGGCGAACCCGGCCGCGAACGCGATGTCGGACATGGGCAGATCGGTCGTCTCGATCAGGATGCGAGCGGTCTGTGCCCGCTGCGCACGGGCCAGTGCAAGCGGACCGGCGCCGACCTCGACCTGCAGCAGCCGTTGCACCTGGCGGGCCGAATAGCCGAGGTGGCCGGCCAGCCCGGCGACGCCCTCCCGATCGACCGTGCCGTCGGCGATCAGCCGCATCGCCCGGCCGACGGCGTCGCCGCGGATGTTCCATTCCGGCGAGCCGGGAGCCGCGTCCGGACGGCACCGCTTGCAGGCCCGGAAGCCGTCCCGCTGAGCAGCCGCGGCGGTCGGGTAGAACCGCACGTTGCGCGCCAGCGGGGTACGGGCCGGGCAGCTGGGCCGGCAGTAGATCCCGGTGGTCAGCACCGCGGTGATGAACCATCCGTCGAAGCGGGCATCGCTGGACTTCACGGCCCGATAGCAGCGGTCGAACTCGTCATGCACAGTTGTAACGATGGCACGCCGGAGCCGGCGACACTAGCGGAAAAGCGACACGACAGTGCCGGGCCGACGAGCTACGATCTGGACGTGGCGGCATTGGTACAGCGATACCTCGACGGAATCTTTGCCGAACACGCCGCAGTCACTGACGGACAGTTGGCCGACTACATACCGGAGCTGGCGAGGGTAGACCCGACAGGTTTCGCCCTCTCCCTGTCGTCCTCGGACGGGTATGTCTACGAAACCGGCGACGCGGGTGTGCAATTCACCATGCAGTCGATCTCCAAGCCTCTCACCTACGCGCTGGCATTGGACCAATTGGGACTGGCGGACGTCGATGCACGGATCGGGGTGGAGCCCTCCGGTGAGGGCTTTAACAAGATCAGTGTCGACCAGGTCACCAATGTTCCGAAGAATCCGATGATCAACGCGGGCGCGATCGTGGCGTGTTCGTTGATTCCGGGCAGGACCGCCGCCGATCGTTTCGAGTTGGTCCGTGAGTTCTACAGCGCCTGCGCCGGCCGTCACCTCGAGTTCGACGAGCAGGTCTACCGCTCCGAGAAGACCACCGGCAGCCGTAACCGCGGAATCGCCTATCTACTGGACAGTTTCGGTGCACTGGCGTGTGACCCCGACGACGCTCTCGATCTCTACATCCGGCAGTGCTCGCTGAAGGTCACCAGCACAGATCTGGCCCGGATGGCGGCGACGCTGGCCCGCGGCGGGCTCAATCCGCTCACCGGGCGTCAGGTGACCGACGCGATCGTGGTTCGGCGCACGTTGTCGGTCATGGTGACCTGCGGCATGTACGACGCCGCCGGCGAGTGGGTCAGTTCGGTCGGCATGCCGGCCAAGAGCGGTGTGGGCGGTGGCATCGTGGCGGTGCTACCCGGCCAGCTCGGCATCGGCGTCTATTCGCCCCGCATCGATGTCAAGGGCAATAGTGTTCGTGGGATGTTGGTGTGCCGCAGTCTTTCCCAACAGCTCGGACTGCACTTCCTGACGGTTAGCAGCGACGCCCACGCGGCCATTCGCGGCGTCTACAACCCGCGCTTCGGCGTACGGGTCTATGAGGTGCATGGTGATCTGCTCTTCGCCGGCGCCGAACAGGTGACCCGCACCGTCACCCGAGACTGTGCCGAGCTGGACACCGCGATCCTGGATGTGTCACGCCTACACGCGATCAGCGAGCCGGCGCGGGCGCTGCTGGCCGGACTGGCCGAGGGACTGCAGTCTCTCGGCAAGCGCAGCCTGCTCGTCGATCCCGGCGGAGCCGTCATCGCCGACCCAGAGATGTACGACGCGTTGGTGTTCGCCACGGTCGACGACGCCCTCGCCGCGGCGGAGGCGTGGACCGGTTAGCTGTGGCTACAGTGGCCCGGCCAGCAGTGTGGGACTGTCGTAACCGCGCAGCGTTACCGAATCGCCCAAGATCCAATGGGCTTGCTCGCCGATGTCGGAGGCGAGCAGCGTCTGCGCCGTGGTCAGCAGCGGCAGCGGTCGTGCTTTGGCCAATTCGCACAATCGGGCAGCCTCGTTGACGGGTTCGCCGATCACGGTGTATTCGAAACGTTCTTTGGCGCCGACATTTCCGGCGACGACCTGACCGGCCGCCACCCCGATGCCAGCCCGGATCTCCGGCACCTCGTCGGCCAGCCGGTGCAGAATTTCGCGCGCGGCGGCGAGCGCCTGGTCTTCGGGCTGGTCGAGATGGTTCGGGGCGCCGAAGATCGCCAGGGTCGCGTCGCCTTCGAACTTGTTGATCAACCCGTGGTGGCGGTCGACCTCGTCGACGACCACGGCGAAGAACCGGTTCAGCAGGGTGACGACTTCGGTGGCCTGCTTGCTGGTCACGATCTGTGTCGAGCCGACGATATCGACGAAAATGACTGCAACATGGCGTTCTTCGCCACCGAGTTGTATCTGGTCGCGTTCCGCGGCGGCGGCCACCTCGCGGCCGACGTGGCGGCCGAACAGATCGCGGACCCGCTCGCGCTCCCGCAGTCCGTGCACCATCGCGTTGAAACCGCTTTGCAGCTCACCGAGTTCGGTTCCGTCGAACACCACCAAATCGGCTTGCAGGTTGCCACGCTCGACGCTCCGCAGCGCGGCGCGCACCACCCGCACCGGAGTTGCGGTGAGCCAGGCCAGGATCAGCATCAGCAGGAATCCGAAGATCAGCGTCGCCACCGATGCGATCAGCACGGCGGTGCCGAACTGGGTCAGGGTGAGGTTCTTCAGCACCACGGCGAACAGTGCAGTCAGGGCGATACCGAGAATCGGAACCCCGGAGGTGAGCAGCCAGACCATCATGGTCCGGCCCATGATGCCGGAGAGGAATCGTCGCGGCGGCGGGCCGGCGGCCAGTGCCTGCGCGGCCACCGGCCGTAGTGCGAACTCGGTGCACAGATAGCAGGCGGTGGCCACCAGGATGCCGCAGACGCTCAGGGTGAATCCGACGATCGGAATGAAGTAGTTGTCCGACAGCCCGTAGAGGATCGTGAACAGCACAATCGCCACGCCCCACAACGCGAGCACGACCTGCGACACCCGCCACGGCGCCAGGAAGGCGTTGCGCTCATCCACGCGTGTCGGTTTCTGTTCCCTGATCGCCCAGCGCAACTTCTTGATGGTGCGCCGCGTGATCCAGTAGGTGCCGAAGATCAACGCGATCGCCACGTAGGCCGGAACGACCCCGAACGTCAGCCAAGTCGGCGCGTCGGAGAACACACTGGGCGTCGGAAAGGCCACGGTCACCAGCAGAGCCGCCACGCCGACCCCGACCAGGTTCGTCCCGACGATGACGACGGTCATGATGAATTGGATACGGATCCGGCGCAGGTACTGACTCTCCGACACCCGGCCCAGCAGCCAGGAACCGTATTCGGGTGTTTCGGGCAGTCGGCCGCTCTGGCGTGTCAACAGCTCCAGAATTCGGCCCAGGCGCTGTGCGGTCGTCTTTGGACGCTTCATTGTGGCGTAAGGATAATTGCTCGGCGCGGGCCTTTAAGGTGGATCGGATGCGACTAGTGATCGCCCAGTGCACCGTCGACTATGTCGGCCGGCTCACCGCACACCTGCCGTCGGCCCGGCGGCTGTTGCTACTCAAGGCCGACGGTTCGGTGAGCGTGCATGCCGATGACCGTGCCTATAAGCCGCTGAACTGGATGAGCCCCCCGTGTCGGTTCACCGAGGAAACCGGTGGTGAGCTGCCGGTGTGGGTGGTGGCGAACAAGACCGGTGATCAACTGCGGATCACCATCGAGGAGATCGAGCACGACTCCAGCCACGAACTCGGCGTGGATCCCGGCCTGGTGAAAGACGGTGTTGAAGCCCAGCTGCAAGTACTGCTGGCCGAACATGTCGAACTGCTCGGCGAGGGTTACTCCCTGGTGCGCCGGGAATTCATGACGGCGATCGGCCCGGTGGATCTGCTGTGCCGCGATGCGCAGGGCCGAGCGGTGGCCGTGGAGATCAAGCGGCGCGGCGAGATCGACGGTGTGGAGCAGCTCACCCGGTATCTCGAGCTGCTGAACCGGGACAGTCTGCTCGCGCCTGTGAGCGGGGTGTTCGCCGCGCAGCAGATCAAACCGCAGGCGCGCACACTGGCCACCGACCGTGGTATCCGCTGTCTGACATTGGATTACGACGCGATGCGCGGCATGGCCAGCGACGAGTACCGGCTGTTCTGAATGGGCGGTGGAATAGCCGGCGCGGGTCGCGCGTTGGAGCCGTCCGTGGCACACCCTGAACTCTTGCAAGACCTATTCCAGCCCCTGACCGTCCGTTCGCTGACCATGCCGAACCGATTCGCGATGGCGCCGATGACCCGGCAGGCATCACCCGGCGGCATCCCCGGCGGTGACGTCGCCGAGTACTACCGACGGCGTGCCGCGGGCGGGGTGGGGCTGATCATCACCGAGGGCATCCGGTTGCCCGACCCGGCGGCGGGATTCCCGGCCAGCGTGCCGACCATCGCCGGTGATGAGGTGCTCGCCGGGTGGACGCGCGTCGTCGACGGCGTGCATGCCGAAGGGGCCACCATTGCCGCCCAGCTGTGGCACCAAGGGGTTGAGCGCCGCGACGACGACGGGGTGGTGCCGGTCGGACCTTCGGGTGTGGACGGGCGCGGTGAGCCCCGCGGCCGGGCGCTGGAGCGCGACGAGCTCCACCGGATCGCGCAGGAGTACGCACACAGCGCCGCCAACGCGCGCGACGTCGGTTTCGACGCGGTCGAGATCCACGGCGCCCACGGTTACCTGCTGGATGAGTTCCTCTGGGAGCGCACCAACCTCCGTACCGACGAATACGGCGGCTCGTTGGCCGAGCGGACCCGCTTCCCGGCCGAGGTGGTCGGGGCCGTCCGCGAGGCCGTGGGTCCCGATTACCCGATCATCTTCCGCTTCTCGCAGTGGAAGGGCACCGATTACACGGCGTCGATCGTCGAGGATCCGACCCAGTTGGCCGAACTGCTCACGCCGCTGGTCGACGCCGGAGTCGACATGTTGCACCCCTCCACGCGCAGGCATTACGTGCCCGCGTTCGAAGACCACCTCGAAGACCACGAAGCCGGCCTGAGCCTGGCCGGATGGACCAAGAAGGTCACCGGCATGCCCGTCATCGCGGTGGGATCGGTCGGCTTGGACACCCAGTTCCGCAGCGAGAAGCGCGGCGAGGTCATTGCGCCCGCACCGCTAGACCGTCTGGTGGAGCAGTTCGAGGCCGGGGAGTTCGATGTGGTGGCCGTGGGACGCGCTCTGCTGGCCGACCCGACCTGGGTGAATCGTCTGCGCCGGGGCGACCTGGACGGGTTCGGCGGCTACGACGCGGCGGCCGCGCTGTCCAAGCTGGCCTGATCGCTACGCTGTTGGCCATGGCTCGTCGCCGCAGCCCCTCGCGTCCGCACCAGCCGCTGCGGCTGTCGGCGAACCCGCAGCGCGTCGAGGCCGGACCCGACGGACACGACTACGTGGTGGCGGCGATCGCCGGTTCCCGGGCGCTCAAGGTATATCGGTGCCCCGGGTGCGATCATGAGATTCGTTGCGGTGTAGCGCATGTGGTGACATGGCGAGCTGAATCAGATTCTTCCGGTGAGGATCGTCGACACTGGCACACGCCGTGCTGGACGAACCGCGCAACCCGGGGTCCGACCCGGAAGTGGTCCTAGAGGTTCAGTGCGCCTCAGCGTCCGAGGCGGGCTCGACCAACTCGACCAGCACGCCGCCGGCGTCCTTGGGGTGGATGAAGTTGATCCGCGAGTTCGACGTGCCACGCCGGGGCGCCTCGTAGAGCAGCCGGACGCCCTGCTCGCGCAGCCGTTCGGAAAGGGCATCGATGTCGCTGGTCCGGTAGGCGAGCTGCTGCAGACCGGGGCCACGCTTGTCCAGGAATTTCGCGATGGTCGACGACTCGTCGATGGGGGCCATCAGCTGGAGCTGGGCACTGCCGACCGGGGCGCCGCGCACCGCCAGCATCGCCTCCACGATGCCCTGCTCCTCGTTGACCTCTTCGTGCAGCACGATCATGCCGAGCTGGTCGTGGTACCACTTCTTGGCCGCTTCCAGGTCCGGCACCGCGATGCCGACGTGGTCGATTGCCGTCACCAGGGCGGAGGCCAACGGGGTGCGCGCCTCAAACGGGCCGGCGACGGATTCGGTCGTCATAGGAGTAACGGTAACCTGAGCCGAAACATCGCGCTGCGCCGATCGGCAAGATCGGCCGTCCACACCCGTTCTGGAGGTAGTCATGACGACATCGGTGATCGTTGCTGGGGCTCGGACCCCCATCGGCCGGCTGATGGGTTCGCTGAAGGATTTCTCCGGCAGTGACCTAGGGGCCATCGCAATCGCCGGGGCGCTCGAGAAGGCCAAAGTACCGGCCTCGCTGGTGCAGTACGTGATCATGGGCCAGGTGCTCACCGCCGGTGCCGGTCAGATGCCGGCCCGCCAGGCCGCCGTCGGCGGGGGTATCGGCTGGGACGTCCCCACGCTGACCATCAACAAGATGTGCCTGTCTGGAATCAATGCCATCGCCATGGCTGACCAGCTGATCCGGGCCGGTGAGTTCGACGTGGTGGTCGCCGGCGGCCAGGAGTCCATGAGCCGCGCCCCGCACCTGCTGACCGGCAGCCGGGCCGGCTACAAGTACGGCGACGTGACGGTGCGCGACCACTTGGCCTACGACGGCCTGCACGACGTGTTCACCGACCAGCCGATGGGTGCGCTGACCGAGCAGCGCAACGATGAGGACAAGTTCACCCGCGCCGAGCAGGACGAGTTTGCCGCCGAGTCGCATCGCAAGGCCGCCGCGGCGTGGAAGGACGGCGTCTTCGCCGATGAGGTGGTGCCGGTGAAGATCCCGCAGCGCAAGGGGGATCCGCTGGAGTTCACCGAGGACGAGGGCATCCGGGCCAACACCACCGCGGACTCCCTGGGCGGGCTCAAGCCGGCGTTCCGCCCCGATGGCACCATCACCGCCGGCTCGTCGTCGCAGATCTCCGACGGTGCCGCCGCGGTGGTCGTGATGAGCAAGGCCAAGGCGCAGGAACTGGGGCTGGACTGGCTGTGTGAGATCGGCGCCCACGGCGTCGTCGCCGGGCCGGACTCGAGCCTGCAGTCCCAGCCGGCCAACGCCATCAAGGCGGCCGTCGCGAAGGAGGGCATCACGGTCGATCAGCTCGACGTGGTGGAGATCAACGAGGCGTTCGCTGCGGTGTCGCTGGCCTCGACCCGCGAACTGGGCGTCAACCCCGACGTCGTCAATCTGCACGGCGGGGCGATCGCCGTCGGACACCCGATCGGGATGTCGGGGGCGCGCATCACGCTGCACGCCGCACTGGCGCTCAAGCAGCGCGGGTCCGGGTACGCGGTGGCGGCGCTGTGCGGTGCCGGCGGCCAGGGTGACGCCCTGATTCTGCGCGCCGGGTAGCAGCGCACCTACGGTTGCGTAGGTTGCTGGACCCGCAGGTCCGGAGCCGGGGAAATCGGAGTGTGATTTTGCTCATAGTGGGCCGTATCGGGGCGAAGTCAGCCGCCGGCGTGGGCGCTGCGACACACATGACAGACTTAACGGCGTGACACGTCCTCGGCCCCCGATCGGTCCGGCATTGGCCGGCGCAGTGGACCTGTCCGGTCTCAAGCAACCGGCTGGGGGACCGGCAGGTGACGCCCCGACTCCATCGGGTGCCACCGAGATCACCGAGGCCAACTTCGAAGACGAGGTGCTGGTCCGGTCCAATCAGGTGCCGGTGGTGGTGCTGCTGTGGTCCCCGCGCAGTGAGGCCTGCATCCAGCTGGCCGACAACCTGGCCGGATTGGCCGCCGGCGACGGCGGCACCTGGTCGCTGGCCATGGTTAACGTCGACGTCGCACCGCGGGTGGCGCAGGTCTTCGGCGTGGACGCGGTACCCACCGTGGTGGCGCTGGCCGCCGGGCAGCCCATCACGAGCTTTCAAGGGCCGCAGCCGCCGGACCAGCTGCGCCGCTGGGTGGACTCGCTGCTGTCGGCCACCGCGGGCAAGCTCTCCGGCGGCGGTGACGCCGAACAGCCCGCCCCGGTCGACCCTGTTCTGGCCCAAGCCCGGCAGCAGCTCGACGCCGGTGACTTCGACGCGGCCCGCGTCGCCTATCAGGGGTTGCTGGACGCCGACCCGAACCACGCCGAGGCCAAGGGCGCACTGCGCCAGCTCACCTTCCTGGAACGGGCCACCGGCCGGAATCCCGATGCACCGGGGATTGCCGACGCCGCCCCCGACGACATCGAGGCCGCCTTTGCCGCCGCCGACGTGGCGATCATGAACCAGGACGTCCATGCCGCCTTCGACCGGCTGATCGCCCTGGTGCGCCGGACCGCCGGCGATGAGCGCGCCGCGGTTCGGACCCGGCTGGTGGAGCTGTTCGAGCTGTTCGACCCCGCCGATCCGGACGTGGTCGCCGGCCGGCGCAACCTGGCCAACGCGCTGTACTGACCGGGCTATTCGGGCTCGAGCCACAGAGCGGACAACGCGGGCAGCACCAGCACCGCCGACGCCGGCCGACCATGCCAGGGATCTTCGGTGGCGTGGACTTCACCCAGGTTGCCGATGCCGCAGCCCCGGTAGATCTGCGCGTCGGTGTTGAGGACTTCGCGCCACCGGCCGGGTTGCGGCAGGCCCAGCCGATACTCGGTGTGGGTGATGCCGGCGAAGTTGAACACACAGGCCAACATTGACCCGTCGGCGCCGAAGCGCAGGAAGCTCAGCACGTTGTTGGCCGAGTCGTTGGCGTCGATCCAGGAGTAGCTGCACGGGTCGTCGTCTTGGCTCCACAGTGCCGGAATGGCGAGATAGTGGCCGTTGATGTCGCCGACCAGGCGCTGAATGCCGCGTGAGTAGCCGTCCGCCTCGTCGAGCTGGAACCAGTCCAGGCCGCGGTCGTGGCACCATTCGCTGCGCTGCCCGAACTCCTGGCCCATGAACAGCAACTGCTTTCCGGGATGCGCCCACTGGTAGGCCAGCAGCGCCCGCAGGCCCGCCGCCTTCTGGTGATCGTCACCGGGCATTCGCGACCACAGCGTGCCCTTGCCGTGCACCACCTCGTCGTGGCTGATCGGCAGCACGTAACTCTCGTTGTAGGCGTAGAGCATCGAGAACGTCATGTTGTGGTGGTGGTAGCTGCGATGCACCGGGTCGTGGCCGAGGTAGGCCAGGGTGTCATGCATCCAGCCCATGTTCCATTTCATCGAAAAGCCCAGGCCGCCAAGGCTGGTGTTCCGGGTGACACCTGGCCATGAGGTGGATTCCTCGGCGATGGTCACGGTGCCCGGCGCCACCCGGTGCGTGGTCGCAGTCAACTCCTGAATGAACTGCACCGCCTCCAGATTCTCCCGGCCACCGTGGATATTGGGCGTCCAACCGCCGTGCGGCCGCGAATAGTCCAGGTAGAGCATCGACGCCACCGCGTCCACCCGCAGCCCGTCGACGTGGAACTCAGTCAGCCAGTACAGCGCGTTGGCGACCAGGAAGTTGCGCACCTCGGGCCGGCCGAAGTCGAAGACATAAGTGCCCCAGTCGAGTTGCTCCCCGCGCCGTGGATCGGAATGTTCGTAGAGTGCGGTCCCATCGAAACGGCCCAGGGCCCAGTCGTCCTTCGGAAAGTGCGCCGGCACCCAGTCCACGATCACGCCGATCCCGGCCCGGTGCAGCGTGTCGACCAGCACCCGGAAATCGTCGGGCGTACCGAAACGAGCGGTGGGGGCGTAGTACGACGTCACCTGGTATCCCCAGGACCCACCGAACGGGTGCTCAGCCACCGGAAGAAGCTCAACGTGGGTGAATCCCTGCTGCACAACGTATTCCGTCAACTCAGAGGTGAGTTCGAGATAGTCGAGCCCCGGCCGCCAGGAGCCCAGGTGTACCTCGTAGGTGCTCATCGGCTCGGCCAGCGGATTGCGTGTGGGGCGCTGTGACATCCATTCGTCGTCGGTCCAGGCGTGGGTGCTGCGCGTGACCTGCGAGGCGGTCCGCGGCGGCACCTCGGTGGCGAAGGCGAACGGGTCGGCGCGGTCGGTGATCGCACCGCCGGCGGTGTGAATACGGAACTTGTACAGGCCATCCGGGGGGAAGTCGGGCCAGAACAACTCCCAGACCCCGGAAGAACCCAGGGACCGCAACGGCGCGTCGTTGCTGTCCCAGCCGTTGAAGTCGCCGATCAGGCCCACGCCGACGGCATTGGGCGCCCACACCGCGAACGAGACTCCGGTGACCTCGCCGTCAGGGGTGGTCAACGTCCGCCTGTGGGCACCCATCACCTCCCACAGGCGTTCGTGGCGACCCTCGCTGAACAGGTGCAGATCGAATTCGCCCAGCGTCGGCGCGAAGCGGTAACCGTCTGCGATGGTGTGCACTCCGGTGGGTTCGGCGAACTGGGCCGATTCCGGGTAGTGCAGCTCCAGTCGGTAGTCGGCCAGGCTGGTGACCGGTATCTCGACCGCGAACAGCCCCGAGCCCAGAGGGTCCATGGTGAACCGGTCGGTTCCGGCAAGCACCACGACCTGGCGCGCCCGCGGACGCAGCACCCGAACCACGGTGGTCCCGTCGTACTCGTGGGCGCCCAGTATCGAATGCGGATCGTGGTGTTCGCCGGCCAGCAGCCGGGCGATGTCCTCGGGTTTGACCTCGATGCCGCCGGCCCCGGGCGTCACGGGAAGCGCTGCAGGCAGCGGTCGTCGTCGCTGAGCACCCCGGTGCGATAGGCGTCGATGCGGGAGAATCCGGCCGGGACCGATTCGCCGTTGATGTCGCCGGCCGCCAGGCCGTTGGTGAGCAACCCGGCGACCGCTTCGTCGAGGTCGCCGGCGGTCAGCGCGATGATGCCGCCGTTGGAGGTGGTGACCCCTTGGGACAGCCTGGTGGTGGCCACCCCGGTCATGCACGCGGTTCGCAGTGCGGCGGTGGCGTTGTCGAGCACCAGCCCGCCGTGCTCGACCTGCACGGCCTGCAGATACCGCGAGACCAACATCGAGTAGGCGGTGTTGTCGCCGGACAGTGTCGCCAGCTTCTCGTCCCGATTGGGTGTGCCGATGGCCTGTAGGGCCGGCAGGTCGACGGTGATGGTGTTGGTCGCCGGGCAGTACGACGCCGGCGGGCTGGGGCGGGCGTCGGTGCACGATGACGCGGCCCCGGCATCGAAGCTGAGCTGCGGGGGTTTGGCGGGTTCGTAGAGGATGTTCATCGCCTCGACGACGACCCGCACCGAGTCTTCGCTGACCGCAACCTCGCCGGTCTGGTCCTGCTGCAGCTGGACCGGAAGTTCACCGCGCCGCCCTTCGATCTCCTCGGCGTCGATGGACCGGCACGAGTCCGCGCCCTCGGTGAACCCGAACTGAAACGCCGAGATTCGCTCGAATGCCGAGCCATGTTCGTTGTCGCCGATCGTCTCGTCGGGCTGCAGCAGCGGATCCCGCAGCGCCAGCATCGTGGACAGCACGCCGTTCAGCCCGTCGCCGGTGCTGAGCGTGAAGCGCGGCGAGTCGCCCTGGGCCACCCAACGCAGGTACACACCGGCCAGACAGTCGGCCTGCTGTTCGGCGACCAGGGTGGGGGTCTCACGCCGTTTGGTGATGCCGGCCGTCCGGGCGATCGCGTGACCGTACTCGTGGGCGAGCACCATCGGGATGGCCATGTCGCCGTAGGCGCGGCGCAGCGCCGGCAGCAGTATCCGGCGATCCCAGCCGATGGTGTTGTCCAGGTAGCAGTAGGCGGCGTTGACCAGCAGAAAAGTCCTGCTCCGGCAGAACGTTCCGCGGGGCCGCGCAGGGTCCCAGGACAGCAGCGAGCTCGCCGGCCGGAAGTCACCGTCGAAGCTGTTGGGGTAGGTGGTCGTCCAGAACGCCTCCAGGTCGCTGACGGACTGTGCGGCGAGTTGATCGATCCGCCCGCCGTCGGTGTCCTTGACCTCACGGTCCGGTGGCGGGGCGTCGGGCCGCAGCCCGGTCGGCCCGTCGACGGCCTGCAGACCGCCCACCCGGAACGGGTCGGCGAAGCTGGACACCGCTTTCCCGTCGATCATGTGGGCGCATCCGCTGAGCAGCAGGATCAGGGTGCACGCCGCCGCACACATACGGAGGGTTCGGCGGGCAGGTCGCATGGGGAAGAACAATAGTTGGCCTCAGCCCTCCCGCAGCCGCTGCAGCGCCAGTAGGACTTTGTCGCTGTCAGTCGTCGCCCAATACGGCGGCAGTGATGCGCGCAGATATCCGGCGTAGCGGGCGGTCGCCATCCGCGAGTCGAGGATCGCCACCACCCCCCGGTCATCGACACTGCGCAGCAGCCGGCCGGTGCCCTGGGCCAGCAGCAGTGCGGCGTGGTTGGCCGCGACCTCCATGAACCCGTTGCCGCCGCGGGCGCTGATGGCGCGCTGCCGGGCGGTCAGCAGCGGATCGTCGGGCCTCGGGAACGGAATACGGTCGATGAGCACCAGCGACAACGACGGCCCCGGCACATCGACGCCCTGCCACAGCGACAGCGTGCCGAACAGGGAGGTCTCGGCATCGGCGGCGAACTGCTCGACCAGTGCGCCGGTGGTGTCGTCGCCCTGGCACAGCACCGGGGAGTCCAGCCGTTTCCGCATCTCCTCGGCCGCGGCTCGCGCGGCCCGCATCGAGGAGAACAGTCCCAGGGTGCGCCCACCGGCCGCGGTGATCAGCCCGGTGATCTCATCGAGCTGCTCAGCGGTGCCGGTGCCGTCACGTCCGGGCGGCGGGAGGTGCGCGGCGACGTAGAGGATGCCGGCCTTGGCGTGCTCGAACGGGGAGCCGACATCCAGGCCCCGCCAGGGCGATGCCTCGGGGCCCGCGCCCAGGGTCAGGCCCCAGGCGCCGGCCATCGCATCGAAGGACCCGCCGATCGTCAGGGTCGCCGAGGTCAGCACCGTCGTCGCCCGGCCGAACAACCGGTCGTGCAGCAGGGCGGCCACCGACAGCGGTGCCACCCGCAACACGGGCCGCACCGAGCCGCGGTTGTCTTCGTGGCTCAGCCACACCACGTCGGTGCGCTCGGGGATGGACGGTTCGAACGAGGTCAGGATGCGTGCCGCGGTGTCGGCGATCTCGGTCAGCGCGGCGACCGACTCCTTGCGTGCCGCAGCGGCTTTGGGGTCCGACGGCGCGGTATCGATGGCCGAGCGGACGGCGCCGGCGGCGTCGCGCAGCGCGGTCAGGTAGGTCGCCATCTCGTCGTCGAGGTGATCCATCCGGCCGGGTGTGCCGTCGTGGATCGCCGAGCCGAACGTCAGGGAGGCGGCGTCGAGGCGCTGAACCAGCTCGGGGGAGACCAGCCGGCCCACCCGGCGCACCGCGACGCCCAGCGCGGCCGCCGTCAGCTCGGCGGTGGCCACCGAGGTCACCCGGTCCACCAGCTCGTGGGCCTCGTCGACCACCAGCAGTTGATGTTCGGGCAGCACGGCGGTATCCGAGATGGCGTCGATGGCCAGCAGCGCGTGGTTGGTGACGACGACATCGGCCTGGCCGGCCACGGCCCGGGCCCGCTCGGCGAAGCAGTCGGTGCCGAACTGGCACCGGGTGGCGCCCACGCACTCCCGCGCAGAGACGCTGACCTGTGACCAGGACCGTTCCGGCACACCGGGTTTGAGGACATCGCGGTCACCGGTGTCGGTGTCTTCGGCCCACGCGGTGAGGCGCTGCACATCGCGTCCCAGGGCGCTGGCCGCCATCGGCTCGAACAGTTCCTCCTGCGGCTTCTCGTCGGATTCCTCGGCGGTACCGCTGTGGATCTTGTTCAGGCACAGGTAATTTCGTCGGCCCTTGAGCAGCGCGAAGGTGGGCCGTCGGGGCAGCACGGGTTCGAGTGCGTCGGCCAGTCGCGGTAGGTCACGCTCGACGAGCTGACGCTGCAGGGCGATGGTCGCGGTCGACACCACCACCGGGTGGTCATCGGCCACCGCTCGGGCGATAGCCGGAACCAGGTAGGCCAGCGACTTGCCGGTGCCGGTGCCGGCCTGCACCGCCAGGTGCTCGTCGGTGTCGAAGGCCTGTGCCACCGCCTCGGCCATCCGCACCTGGCCGTCGCGTTCGCTGCCGCCGAGTGCGGCCACCGCGGCGGCCAACAGCTCGGGAACGGACGGGTCAGTCATGTTGTGCACAGGGTGAAGTGCGCCAGCGAACCCATGCTGGGACATTAGCGGGTGTGCCGGCACAAGCGTGGGTGACGTTGATCGTGAGTGGCTTCGTGGCAGTCGGCGTCATCGTCACATGGCGGCAGAAGAACCGGGCCGATCGGCGCAGCGAATGGTGGCGGCGGACGACATGGGCTTTCGAGCGTACCTTCAGCGACGATGATCTCCAGGTACGGTTGGGCTGGGACATCCTAGACGTGCTGCTGGAATCTGCACTGGTCACCGCGGACGATGCCCAGATCGTTCAGGTGATCGCAAGGCGCGCGGTCCGGGGCGAGAGTGATTAGGAGGGCAGCCGTGTCGACAGAGGGGACGGCGCTGCCGGACGACGGACGCAAGCCCGAGCGAAGTCTTGGTAATCGGGTGGCTGCGGCCCGGGTTGCCGTGAAGGCCAGCAAGATAACCGGGCACCCGGTTGAGCCGTGGCTGAAAGAGCTGGCCGAGACGGAGTTGCCGGGCGATTGGACGCCGCCGGCCCCCGAACTCAGCCGGTGGCGTCGGTTTGTATCGGCGCTGCTGCCCAATCGCCGGTAATCAGATACGTTCCGTGTCCTTCGATGCCCAAGTCGTCGTCGCCGAAGCGCAAGACCTCGTTGACCAGCCCGCCCTGCTGGTTGCGGTAGTTGATGACGACGGTGTCGATACCGCGGTAGACGGCTTCGACGACGAAATGCAGATCCGGAATGCGCTGCAGGGCACCAGTCCAGTAGTGGCGCAGATCTGTCTTGCCGCGAATGACGCCCGCCGTCTCGGGATACATCGCGGCGGCCACCGGCGAGGTGAACACCACGTCGTCACCGAAGTGCGCCAGCACCGCTTCAACATCGTGGGAGTTCCAGGCCCGCACCCACTGGCTGCTGAACGCCCAAGCATCGAGTTCCACGCTGCGCACTGTAGCGACACGGGCACGCTCGGCCCCAGTCATTTTCGGCCAACCGGCACTAGCCTGTAGTGATGACCGAGCGATTGCCCGGTGGGGCGGTACATGAACTTCCCGATGACCTGCGTGACGGATTGGCGGTCAGCGCAACCGCGCTGGCCGCGTGGTTGGACATCACGGCGTTGGCGCGCAACGAGTTCATCTGCTGGGTCGAGGACGCCAAGCAGCAGGCCACCCGCGAGCGACGCATTCGCCGCACGCGCGAGGAACTGGAAGAGGGCATGCGCCGCCCGTGCTGCTGGCCCGGCTGCAAGCATCGCGAACGAAACGGGAAGTAGCCGGCCGCCTCAGCCCGCCGGCGAGAGCACCCGGGTCGGGATCGCCGGCTCGCCATCGGCCAGCTTCAGCCCCTCCCACGGCAGGCTGTGCAACCCCGCCGTCACCTGGTCGCGGGCCGCAGCCAGCGCCTCGGCACCGCTGGCCGCCACCACGTCACCGCGGCGCGCCAGCGCCACCGACAATGCCCGCGCCGGACCGTCCACCTCGGGCGGATGGCCTGCGGGGTACACCACCTCCTCGACGACGGTCCCGGTGGGACGCGACACCCGCAGCGCCTGCTTGGGTCCGCCCGCGGAGACCTTGGCGGCACTGCGTTTGTGCACCGGCACGCCGTCGACGTCGACCAGCTTGTAGACGAAGCCGGCGGTCGGAGCACCGGAGCCGGTCACCAGCGAGGTACCGACGCCGTAGCTGTCCACCGGTGCTGCCCGCAGTGCGGCCAGGGCGAACTCGTCGAGATCACCGGAGACCACGATCTTGGTTCCGGTGGCGCCGAGCCCGTCCAGCTGATCGCGGACCTGATCCGCCAGCACCGCCAACTCGCCGGAGTCGATGCGCACCGCGCCCAGTCCCGGCCCGGCCGCAGCCACGGCGTTGGCCACCCCGGTGGCGACGTCATAGGTGTCAACCAGCAGTGTGGTGCCGACGCCTTGGGCATCCACCTGGGCGCGAAACGCCGCCAGCTCACCGTCGGCGCCGGTGTGCAACAAGGTGAAGGCGTGCGCGCTGGTGCCCAGCACCGGCACCCCGAAGCGCCGGTGTGCCTCCAGGTTCGAGGTGGCGGCGAAGCCTGCCAGGTAGGCGGCCCGCGCTGCGGCGACGGCGGCCTGCTCGTGGGTGCGGCGCGACCCCATCTCGATCAGTGGCCGGCCGCCGGCGGCGCTGACCATGCGAGCCGCCGCCGAGGCGATCGCGGTGTCGTGGTTGAAGATCGACAACGCCAGGGTCTCCAGCACGACGCACTCGGCGAAGCTGCCGCGCACACTGAGCACCGGGGAGCCGGGGAAATACAGCTCACCTTCCGGGTAGCCCTCAACATCGCCGCGGAAGCGGAAATCGGCCAGGAAACGCAGCGTCTCGGGGTCCAGGAACTCCGACACCAGGCCCAGCGCGGCGTCGTCGAAGCCGAAGTCGGGCAGGGCTGTCAGGAACCGGTCGGTGCCGGCGACCACTCCGTAGCGGCGGCCCGCAGGGAGCCGACGGGCGAACAGTTCGAAGGTCGTGGAGCGGTGCGCCGTGCCGTCGCGCAGGGCCGCGGCCAGCATGGTCAGCTCGTATTTGTCGGTGAGCAGCCCGCCGCTTCGAGCCGAGGAGTTCACCGGCCAACCGTATCGGTTGGACGCCGACTCAGCTGTGCTCGGTATTCTGATTGCCATGGCAGCGTCAGCAGCGACGTCCGCCCCGGTGAAACCGCAGGAGACCGGCGAACGGCACGCCGAACCGGTCGAGGAGACAGCCTCACCGTGGGTGACCATCGTCTGGGACGACCCGGTCAATCTGATGACCTATGTGACCTACATCTTGCAGAAGCTGTTCGGCTACAGCGAGCCGCACGCCACCAAACTGATGCTGCAGGTCCACAACGAGGGTAAGGCCGTGGTGTCGGCGGGAAGCCGGGAGTCGATGGAGATCGACGTGTCCAAGCTGCATGCCGCCGGGTTGTGGGCGACCATGCAGCAGGACCGTTGAGACGTCAGCCGAAGGGAACCGGGCCGAACCGTGCACAAGTGGAAGCGGGTTGAGACCGACGACGGACCCCGCTTCCGGTCGGTGCTGGCGCTGCACGAGTCGGCGTTGTTGCGGAGCCTGGCCAGCTCGATCCTCGGGATGCTCGATGCGCGCGAATCATCTTCTCCGCCAGATGAGCTCGAACTGATCACCGGTATTCGGGCCGGCAACGCCGCGCCGCCGGAGGACGCCACCATGCGGCGATTGCTGCCGGACTTCCATCGTTCCGACGACGACAACAACGATGAAGCCATGAACGCTGCGCTGCGCAGTCTGCACGAGCCGGCGATCATCGACGCGAAACGTGTTGCGGTGCAACAGGTGTTAGATACCGTTCCGGAACAGGGCGGTCGCTTCGAGCTGACCGAGGATCAGGCCAACGCCTGGATCGCGGCGGTCAACGACATTCGGCTGGCGCTGGGCACCATGCTGCAGATCGGTCCCGAAGGCCCCGATGAGCTGCCTGCCGGCCACCCGATGGCCGGCCAGCTCAGCGTGTATCACTGGCTGACGGTGCTCCAGGAATACCTGGTGGTCGCGCTGATGAAGAGGTCCCGCCGATGAGCAACCTGGGTTCGATCACCGATGTCGCCGGCATCCGGGTGGGCCACCATGAGCGGCTGGATCCCGATGCCACGCTCGGTTCCGGCTGGGCGACCGGGACCACCGTGGTGCTGGCACCCCCCGGAACCGTCGGGGCCGTCGACGGCCGAGGCGGGGCGCCGGGCACCCGCGAGACCGACCTGCTGGATCCGGCCAACAGCGTGCGCTGGGTGGACGCGGTGGTGCTCTCCGGCGGCAGCGCCTACGGTCTGGCGGCCGCCGACGGGGTGATGACCTGGCTGGAGGAGCAGGGCCGCGGGGTGGCGCTCGACGGTGGGGTGGTGCCGATCGTGCCGGCCGCGGTCATCTTCGACCTGCCGGTCGGTGGCTGGGACCGACGACCCACCGCCGAGTTCGGCTACGCCGCGGCCTGCGCGGCGGCCGGCCCCGACGGCGAAAGCCCCAAGGTCGGTAGCGTGGGCGCCGGAACGGGAGCCCGTGCCGGCGTGCTCAAGGGCGGGGTGGGCACCGCGTCGGTGACACTGGATCTGGAGGACCAGGCCGTCACAGTGGGGGCCCTGGCGGTGGTCAACCCCACCGGCGAGGTCATTGACCACACCACCGGGCTGCCGTGGTTCACGCAGCTCATCGAGGAGTTCGGTCTGACAGCGCCGCCGTCGGAGCAGCTGGCGATACTGGGCGGGCTCGACCCGAAATCCCTGGCTCTGAACACCACCATCGCCGTGGTGGCCACCGATGCGGCCCTGAGCCCCGCCGGGTGCCGCCGGGTGGCGATCGCCGCCCAGGACGGGCTGGCCCGCACCATCCGGCCCGCCCACACCCCGGTGGACGGCGACACGGTGTTCGCGCTGGCGACCGGAGCCGTCGATGTCCCCCCGGTAGCGGGAACGCCCGACGCGATGTCCCAGGAGACCGGATTGGTGACCCTGGTGGGCGCCGCCGCGGCGGACTGTATGGCCCGCGCGGTACTGATGGGCGTGCTGGCCGCCGACTCGGTGGCCGCAATACCGACCTACCGGGGCACATTGCCCGGTGCGTTCTCCGATCGCACTGCTGGAAGGTCCTGACGTGCTGACGCCCGAGCCGCAACCCCGCACCAGACCCGCCTGGCAGACCGGCGGGATGACCGTCCTCGGATTCGTCGCGCTGCTCTATGTCGTGGAGGCCTTCGATCAGGTGTCCGGTCACGGACTGGACCGCAATGGCATCCGTCCGTTGGAGGCCGACGGCCTGTGGGGAGTGCTCTTCGCCCCGCTGCTGCATGCCAACTGGGGTCACCTGCTGGCAAACACCGGCCCCGCGCTGGTGCTGGGATTCCTGCTGACATTGGCCGGCCTGTCGCGGTTCCTCTGGGCGACGGTGATCGTGTGGATCGTCGGCGGGCTGGGGACCTGGCTGATCGGCAACGTCGGCTCGTCGTGCGGGCCGACCGACCATATCGGCGCCTCCGGACTGATCTTCGGCTGGCTGACATTCCTGATGGTGTTCGGGCTGTTCACCCGTAGTATCTGGCAGATCCTGGTCGGCGTGGTCGTGCTGGTTGTCTACGGCGGGATTCTGTGGGGAGCGGTACCGGTGCTGAACGTGTGCGGTGGGGTGTCCTGGCAGGGGCATCTGTGTGGCGCGCTGGCGGGAGTGCTGGCCGCCTACCTGTTGTCGGGTCCCGAACGCAAGGCCCGCGAGCGGCGTCGGGAGGTAGCTGCGTGAGCCCCATCGGGATCTTCGACTCCGGGGTCGGTGGGCTGACAGTCGCGCGCTCGATCATCGACCAGCTGCCCGACGAGGACATCATCTATGTCGGCGACACCGGCAACGGGCCGTACGGCCCGCTGAGCATCCCCGAGGTGCGCGCGCACGCCCTGGCCATCGGTGATGATCTGGTGGGCCGCGGCGTCAAGGCACTGGTGATCGCCTGCAACACCGCCTCGGCGGCGTGCCTGCGCGACGCGCGGGAACGCTACGACGTGCCGGTCGTCGAGGTGATTCTGCCGGCGGTGCGCCGCGCGGTGGCCACCACCCGCAACGGCAGGATCGGGGTGATCGGGACGAGTGCGACCATAGCCAGTCACGCCTACCAGGACGCCTTCGCCGCCGCCCGCGACACCGAGATCGCCGCGGTGGCCTGCCCGCGGTTCGTCGACTTCGTCGAGCGCGGCATCACCAGCGGCCGTCAGGTGCTGGGTTTGGCCGAGGGCTACCTGGAACCGCTGCAGCGAGCCGGAGTCGACACCCTGGTGCTGGGCTGTACGCACTATCCGCTGCTGTCGGGGCTGATCCAGCTGGCGATGGGCGACGAGGTGACGCTGGTGTCCAGCGCGGAGGAGACCGCCAAAGACCTACTGCGGGTGCTGACCGAGCGCGATCTGCTGCGGCCGCATGGCGGGCCGGCTGCAACCCGTGTTTTCGAAGCCACCGGCGACCCCGAGGCATTCGCCGCATTGGCCACTCGGTTCCTCGGCCCGGCCATCACCGGCGTCGGTGCGGTACGCCACCACGTTCCCTCGCGGTGATTTCGGCGATGAATAGCGGGCAAAGCCGTCGTGTCTTGGTCATGGCTGCGACGAACATGGCACAGTAGGGAACGTGCGACTGACCGTGCTCGGCTGCTCCGGCAGTGTGGTAGGACCGGATTCGCCGGCCTCTGGCTACCTGCTGGAGGCTCCGGACACCCCCCCTCTGGTCATCGACTTCGGCGGCGGTGTGCTCGGTGCGCTGCAGCGGCACGTCGATCCGGGGTCGGTGAGTGTGCTGCTGTCGCACCTGCATGCCGACCACTGCCTGGACCTGCCGGGGCTGTTCGTCTGGCGCCGCTACCACCCGTCGGTGGCCACCCGTCCGTTCGACAAGGGCATGCTCTACGGGCCCAGTGACACCTGGTCGCGGATGGGCGCCGCGTCATCGCCCTACGGTGGCGAGATCGACGACATCACCGACATCTTCGATGTCCACGTCTGGGTAGACCGTGAGGCGGTCCAGTTCGGCGAGTTGAGCGTGCAGCCCAGGCTGGTGTGTCACCCGACCGAGTCGTTCGGGATGCGGATCAACGATTCGTCCGGTGCGACGCTGGTCTACAGCGGCGACACCGGCTACTGCGAGGGCGTGATCGAGCTGGCCCGGGACGCCGACGTGTTCCTGTGCGAGGCGTCGTGGACCCACGAGCCCAACCGTCCGCCCAACCTGCATCTGTCCGGCACCGACGCGGGCCGTATCGCCGCCGCAGCGGGCGTCGGGCAGTTGCTGCTCACCCACATTCCGCCGTGGACGCCGCGCGAAGAGGTGATCCGTGAGGCCAAGGCGGAGTTCTCCGGGCCGGTACACGCGGTCACGGGCGACGAGAAGTTCGACATTCGGCGGTCCTGATTCCGGCCGGACGCTGGTCGGTCAGCCCGGCTCGGAGAGGTAGCGCTGCACGGTCGGGCCGATCCAGGTCACCAGTTCCTCGACGCCGACTGACGCCAGTGGTTCGATCTTGAGCTGGTAGCGCGCGAAGGCCAGACCCACCATGTGCGACGCCACGAACTCGACGCGCAGTACCGCGTTGTCGACTGCGAACGCGGCCGCGACTCGCTCTGCGACCGGGCCGGCCAGGGTGTCGTGGAGCAGCCTGCGCGCCAATGGCTGGACGGCCGCCGAACGCCACACCGTCAGTAGTGGATCAAAGAGGGTGCCTTCGTCGGATCGCTGGAAGAAATGCCGCACCAGCCGCGCGCCGATATCGTCCGGGCTCTCGTCGAGCAGCGCGGCCAACTGGTGCAGTGGATGCTCCGGGATGTCGAGGACCGCGGCGCTGAACAGGCCCTCCTTGTTGCCGAAGAAGTAGTAGACCATCGCGACGTCGACACCGGCGTCGGTGGCGATTCGTCGCACCGTCGCCTGCTCGTAGCCATGGTGCATGAAGTGCTCACGTGCGGATTCGATGATGCGCTGCTTGTTCTGCTGGCCGCTGCGCCACCGACCGGCACGTCCGGGCTCCGTCACGACTGGCAGCTTACTTCAACAACCGTTGACGTATTGGCGCCTGGCGGTCTACGGTCAATCTTGAACATATGTTGAACAAAGGAGTCGGTCATGCCGAAGCGGCCGCTGTGGGCGAATCATCTGATCTCGGTCCTGATCGCGCCCGCCACCATGACGGTTTTCATCCCCGCGGTGATTCTGGCGTTCACCGGAGTCGCACTGCCCGATCCCGGGACCGCGACCGGCCTGTTGCTGATCCTCACCGGTGCGGTGTGCATCGGTATCGGGTTGGGTTTTCTGACCTGGACGGTGTGGCTGTTCGACCGCGTCGGTGAGGGTGCGCTGGCGGTGGGGACACCGGTCAACCTGGTGGTGCGCGGACCCTATCGACATGTTCGCAATCCGATGATGACCGCGGTGTTCTGCCTGCAACTCGGTACCGCGGCGGTCACCGCGTCGCCGTGGCTGCTCGTCTGGTTCGCGGTGTTCTGCACCGCCGTCCTCATCGCGATACCCGTCTTCGAAGAACCCCACCTGGTCAAGCGATTCGGTGCCCAATACCAGACCTACCGCCGGCATGTGCCGCGTTGGATTCCGCGCGTGACCCCGTGGGTACCGGTTCAGAGTGAGTCGGCGTCGATCCCGTAGTGAAGGAGTGAAACCATGCCGTTCCCGAAAAGACTTGCCCGCTGGAATCGGGTCGGGCTCAACCGGATCACCCGGCACATTGCTTCGTGGGCGCCAGGATTCGGCGTCATCACACATCGCGGGCGCCGTTCCGGCCGACCGTATGAGACCCCCGTCAATGTCTTCATGACAGCCACCGGCGTGCGTGTTGCGCTGACGTACGGCGCCGACGCGGACTGGGTCAAGAACGTGGTCGCCGCCGGTGGTTGCCGATTGCGAACGAGACGCCGCGAACTGACGCTGACCGATCCTCGGCTGGTGCACGACCCCAGCCGCACGAGTGTCAGGAGTTTGGAGCGCCGCGTGCTGGGCATCTTGGATGTCGCTGACTTTCTTGACTTCACCGCGCAGCCCGTGACCGCTTGAGTCAGGTGCCCCGGCGCCCGGCTTCGCCGCGCTTGCGATCACCGTTAGGGTTGGTCGCGTGTCCAAACGAGAAGACGGTCGCGAAGACGACGAGCTGCGCCCGGTCGTCATCACCCGCGGATTCACCGCGAACCCCGCCGGATCGGTGCTGGTCGAATTCGGCAACACCCGGGTCATGTGCACGGCCAGTGTTACCGAGGGTGTTCCGCGCTGGCGGAAGGGTTCTGGTCGCGGCTGGCTGACCGCGGAGTACGCCATGCTGCCGGCGGCCACCCACACCCGCTCGGACCGCGAGTCGGTCAAGGGCCGCGTCGGGGGGCGTACCCAGGAGATCAGCCGACTGGTCGGGCGCTCGCTGCGCGCCTGCATCGACCTTGCAGCGCTGGGGGAGAACACGATCGCGATCGACTGCGATGTGCTGCAGGCCGACGGTGGTACCCGCACCGCCGCGATCACCGGCGCCTATGTGGCGCTCACCGATGCGGTCACCTACCTGTCCGCGGCCGGCAAGCTGTCGGACCCCCGTCCGATCTCGTGCGCGATCTCGGCCGTGAGCGTCGGCGTGGTCGACGGCCGGGTCCGGGTGGACCTGCCCTACGAAGAGGACTCCCGCGCCGAGGTCGACATGAACGTCGTGGCCACCGACACCGGCACCCTGGTGGAGATCCAGGGCACCGGCGAGGGGGCGACCTTCCCGCGCTCGACACTGGACAAGATGCTCGATGCGGCGTTGGGCGCCTGCGAGAAACTCTTCGTGGTGCAGCGCGAGGCGTTGGCGCTGCCGTATCCGGGGGTGTTGCCCGAGGGGCCGGCCAAGAAGAAGGCGTTCGGCGCTGACTGAGCTGCTGGTCGCCAGTCGCAACCGCAAGAAGCTGGCTGAGCTGAGCCGGGTGCTGGAGCATGCCGGTGTGGCAGGTGTGCACCTGGTCTCACTCGACGAGGTGCCTGCCTACCCGGAAGCGCCCGAGACCGGGGCGACGTTCGAGGCTAACGCACTGGCCAAAGCCCGCGACGGGTTTATCGCTACCGGATTACCTTGTGTGGCAGACGATTCCGGCCTGACCGTGGCTGCGTTGAACGGGATGCCCGGCGTGCTGTCGGCACGCTGGTCGGGTGCGCACGGTGACGATGCGGCCAACACCGCGCTGCTGCTGGCGCAATTGGGTGACGTCCCCGACGAGCGGCGCGGCGCGGCGTTCGTCTCGGCCTGCGCGCTGGTGTGGGGTTCCGGCGCCGATCAGGAAGTGGTGGTGCGCGGCGAGTGGCCGGGCAGCATCGCCCGGGCACCGCGCGGCGACGGCGGGTTCGGCTACGACCCGGTGTTCGTCCCGGAAGGGGCCGACCGCACCGCCGCGCAGCTGAGCCCGGCGGAGAAAGACGCCGCGTCGCACCGCGGGCGCGCGCTGGCGCTGCTGGTGCCGGCGCTGCGCGCGCTGGCGTAACGACGCCGCTTGGGCTTCAGCCGCCGAAAATCCGCTGCTGAACGTGAAGCTGGCTTCACGCTGACTGGCCGAGCGTGAAGCTAACTTCACACTCGGCGGGGGTGCGGAGCGTCAGACGCCGAACTGCGCCTTGATCTTTCGGGTCTGGAAGTGCTCGACGATGATGCCGAGCAGCGGGATGGTGCCGGCCAGCAGCACCCCGATGGTCTTGCCGATCGGCCAGCGCACCTTGACCGCCAGGTTGAAGGTGGCCAGCAGGTAGGCGAAGTACACCCAGCCGTGTACCACGCCGATCCACGTCGGCGGGTTGTCCACCTTGACCACGTAGCGCACCACGATCTCGTAGCACAGCGCGATCAGCCAGACGCCCGTTGCCCACGCCATCACCCGGTAGGGCAGCAGTGCGCTGCGGATCTTGTCGGCGGGAGCGGCCTGGGCGGGTGTCTCGGTCATGCGGTGTTCCTGTTCTGTCGGTCGTCCTCGGTGAGCTCGGCCAGATAGGCGTTGTACTCCCGCATCGCGGGGTCATCGGTGGACGCGGCGGCGGCCGGACGCTGCGGCAGCAGCCCGTCGGGTATCTCGGTCACCGCATCGGCGGGGTGCAGCTCCGGCGGCTCTTCTTCGTAGCGCACGAACTTGCGGTAGGCGTAGACGCAGAACCAGGCGAACAACGGCCACTGCAGCGCATAGCCCAGGTTCTGGAAGTTGCCGTTGACCTCCTGGAATCTGGTCCACTGCCACCAGCCCAGCGCCAGGCACGCGACGGTGGCGACGATCACCAGCACAACCAGTGCGGGTCTCCGACGCCGTGTAGTGGACACGCTATGACGGTACCGCGCGGCGGTCCCCGACGGTCACGGCGTCGCAAGTGACCGGCACGTTCGGCGCTCTGCACGCTGGCTAGAATGAGTGGCCTTGCGGGCGTGGTGGAATTGGCAGACACCCGGGCTTTAGGTGCCCGTGCTCGAAAGAGCGTGAGGGTTCGAGTCCCTCCGCCCGCACAAAAATTCACACCGACAATGCCCTGCTCGCAGGGCCGGCCGGTGCCAGAATGGACGTTATCGTCCTCATCGGATCGGGGCAGCATCATGAACAGGAAAACCGTCGCGGCCGCGTTCGCCGTCTTGCTTGTCTGCGCGCTGCCGGCGCCCACCGCATTCGCCGAGCCCACCGATGAGGATCAGGTGTTCTTCGATCAGCTGCAGCAGTCAGGCCTGCACCCCGATCCCTCCAAGCAGGTCTGCGGCTCGGCCAAGTGCGAGTCGCTGGGCACCATCCTGGTGGAGGAGGCCCACGTGGTCTGCTCGTCGCTGGGCGTCGCCCCGAAGGTGGTGCCGGTGTCGGTGATCGCGCATCTGCAGGTCTCGCCGGGCGATGCGCGCGCCGTCATCGAAGCTGCGCGGGGCGCCTACTGCCCGCAGGCGCAGGACCCGTACACGATGCTTCCCTGAGATCGCTGCGGGCTCGGCGTGAGGAGATGACGACGCCGACCGCGGCCACCGCCCAGATCACGTACTGCACCGTCCAGGCCAGCCTGAAGGCTGCGAACGAATATCCGTCGGCCAGCGCGATGACGATCCCCATCGCCTGCATCACCAGCAGTGTCGCGATGAAACCACCGGTGTTGACCATGCCCTGTGCGGTGCCCAGCGCCGCGGGTGGGTTGAAGGTGCGCGCGAAGTCGAAGGCCAGGATCGACACCGGCTGGCCCCCCGAGACCACCACGATCAGCAGTGCCAGCAACCAGTGCGGAGCCGGTGAACGCAGCGCCAGCAGCACCGTCCAGACCAGGGCGGTCAGCGCGATCGTCGTCAGCACCACCGCCTCGCGGTGCTGCGGACGGCGAGCCGACAGGGTCCCGACCAGCAGTCCGACCACCACGAACGTCACCACCGACAGCGTCAGCGCAGCCCCGGCCAGACTGCGGGAGAGTCCCTGGGCGGTGGTCAGGTAGGGCACCCCCCACATCAGCATGAAGACATTGGCCGAAAACGGTGTGCCCAGATGAGTGAAGAAGCCAAGCTTGGTGCCCGGCCGCGACCAGACGGTCTTGACGTCACCGAACACCGTCCGAAAACTGCGTGACTGCAACGCGATCGGCGTGCCGTCGGGGGCGTCGCGGCCCAGCGCGAGCATCAGCGTGACCGCCAGCACCCCCAGAGCCGCCGTCGACAGATAGGCCGCCGCCCAGCCGCCGCGCAGCAGAATCGCCAGAAACGGCACCGCCGAGAGCAGCTGGCCGAACTGCCCGCAGATCCCCGTCAGCTGGGTTAGCAGCGGAACACGTTCGGGGGCAAACCAATTGGGCAGCAATCGGATGACCGAGATGAAGATGAACGCGTCGCCGAATCCGACGACGCCGTACGCGCAGACCGCAATGGGCAGGGAGTGGGTCAGCGCCAGGGTCAACTGGGCGGCGGACAACACAGTGACGCCGGTGACGATCATCGCCTTGGGGCCGAAGCGGTCCAGCAGTACGCCCGCCGGAATCTGCATGGCCGCGTAGACGATCAGCTGCAGGAGCACGAACGACGACAGGGCCCCCGGACCGGTCTGGAAGCGCTCGGCGGCGTCTAGGCCCGCCACGCCGAACGTGGTGCGGTCCAGCACCGCGACCACGTAGGCCAGCAGCCCGGTGCCCCATACCATCCAGGGCCGCAGTGCTCGACGCGCCTGTGTCACCCGCTCATCTTGCCTTGCGCGTACCGGCGGCCCGGCGCGCCGGCTGCCCTATTGTGTGACCGTGGCGATTTCCCGGCGTGACGTGCTCAAACTTGCCCCGGCCGCGGTCGGAATCTCTGCCGCGGCGTCGGCACTGATGGCCGCTGCCGCCGACGCGGCCCCGCTCGGCATCCTGCTGGACTATTCGGCCGGGGTGCTGTCGGCTGCCGAGATCCGCGCGGCCGGAGCGGCCGGGGCCATCCGCTACGTCTCGGATCGGCGACCGGGGGCCGAATGGATGCTGGGCAAACCGATGCAGTCGACCGAGGCGCGCGACCTGCATCAGGCGGGGCTGAAGATCGTGTCCTGCTATCAGTTCGGCAAGCAGGCCACCGCGGACTGGCTGGGCGGCCATGACGCCGGGATCGAGCACGCCAAGCGCGGCCGGCAGCTGCACGACGCGGCGGGCGGCCCGGATCAGGCTCCGATCTACGCCTCGATCGATGACAACCCGACGTTCGAGCAGTACCAGGAGCAGGTGGCGCCGTACCTGCGCGGCTGGGAGTCGGTGATCGGACATGAGCGCACCGGCGTGTACGCCAACTCCAAGACCATCGAGTGGGCGCTGCAGGACGGTCTGGGCTCGTTGTTCTGGCAGCACAACTTCGGCTCGCCCGGCGGTGTCGCGCACCCGGCGGCCAACCTGCACCAGGTCGAGATCGACCGGCGCAAGGTCGGCGACATCGGCGTGGACGTCAACGAGATACTCACGCCGGCATTCGGTCAGTGGGCGTGACGGGTGACCGGCGTCACCGCCTCCCATGTACACCGGGGCAGCGGCTGTCTATCGGCCATGTTGGCCCAGCCAGACGGTTTATAACGATTCAATAACAATGGAGCCTTGATCAGCGCCGTTGTAGCTACTCAACCGTAACCCCGCGCAAGCAGGACGTTTGTACCGGACGTTTCGGGCCGTCGTCGGAGCGCGTGATATTCGGGGCGGGGTTACCCGAGCGTAGAACTCATGAGTAACCAATTAGCTGCAGAAACGGCACAGGTTCTTATGACACTCTTACGGCTGTAGCGAGGGCCGCGACGACGCGAGATCCCGCTGCCCACAGACATATAGGCCTGAAATCGGCCCGGACCACAGACGCCATGTACCAGACCAGGGGAGATGCATAACGTGACGATCCACGAACACGACCGGGTGGCTGCCGAGGGTGCGTACCCCGCGCCGCTCGCGAACGCCGCGTCTGCACTGGTGGATCGTCTGACGGCCGGTGAGCCGTTCGCGGTCGCCTTCGGGGGTCAGGGCAGCGCCTGGCTGGAGTCGCTGGAGGAACTGGTGTCCTCGGCGGGGATCGAGACCGAACTGGCCACTCTGGCCGGCGAAGCCGACCTGCTGCTGCAGCCGGTCGCCAAGGAACTCGTCGTTGTTCGGCCCATCGGCTTCGAGCCGCTGCAGTGGGTGCGTGCGCTGGCCGCCGAGGACCCGATTCCGTCGGCCAAGCAGCTGACCTCGGCGGCGGTTTCGGTGCCGGGCGTCCTGCTCACCCAGATGGCCGCGGTACGTGCCATGGCTCGCCAGGGCCTGGACCTGTCGGCCACCCCGCCGGTCGCCCTTGCCGGACACTCCCAAGGCATCCTGGCCGTCGAGTCGGTGAAGGCCGGCGGTGCCACGGACGTGCAGCTGCTGGCGATCGCCCAGCTGGTGGGTGCCGTCGGGACCCTGGTGGCGCGTCGTCGCGGCATCGTGGTCCTCGGTGACCGCTCGCCCATGGTTTCGGTCGGCAACGCCGACCCGGAGCGCATCCAGGAACTGCTGGAGGAGTTCGCCCAGGACGTACGGACGGTGCTGCCGCCGGTGCTGTCCATCCGCAACGGCCGGCGTTCCGTCGTCATCACCGGCACCCCCGAGCAGCTGTCGCGCTTCGAGCTGTACTGCGAACAGATCGCCGAGAAGGAGGCCGCCGAGCGCAAGAACAAGCTGCGCGGCGGCGCGGTGTTCGCGCCGGTCTTCGAGCCGGTCCAGGTGGAGGTCGGGTTCCATTCGCCGCGGTTGGCCGACGGCATCGAGATCGTGGTCGACTGGGCCACCCGGGCGGGTTTCGACGCCGACGGCATCGAGCTGGCCCGCGCGACGGCCGAGTCGATCCTGGTGGGCCAGGTCGACTGGGTCGACGAGATCACCGACCTGCACGAGGCGGGCGCCCGCTGGATTCTGGACCTGGGACCCGGTGACATCCTGACCCGGCTGACCGCACCGGTGATCCGCGGCCTGGGCATCGGGATCGTGCCGGTGGCCACCCGCGGCGGACAACGCAACCTGTTCACCATCGGCGCCGTGCCGGAGGTGGCCCGGCCCTGGAGCAGCTACGCGCCCTCGGCGGTGCGGCTGCCCGACGGCAGGGTCAAGCTCGACACCAAGTTCACCCGGTTGACCGGCCGGTCGCCGATCCTGCTGGCCGGCATGACGCCGACCACCGTCGACGCCAAGATCGTCGCCGCGGCCGCCAACGCCGGGCACTGGTCGGAGCTGGCCGGCGGTGGCCAGGTCACCGAGGAGATCTTCGACGCCCGTGTCGCCGAGCTGACCACCCTGCTCGAGCCCGGCCGCACCGTCCAGTTCAACTCGCTGTTCCTCGACCCTTACCTGTGGAAGCTGCAGGTCGGTGGAAAACGCTTGGTGCAGAAGGCCCGTGCGTCCGGCGCCCCGTTCGACGGCTTGGTGATCAGCGCCGGCATCCCCGAGCTGGAGGAAGCCGTCGAGCTCATCGCGGAGCTCAATGAGGCCGGTATCAGCAACGTGGTGTTCAAGCCCGGCACCGTCGAGCAGATCCGGTCGGTGATCCGCATCGCCGCCGAGGTGCCCACCACCCCGGTGATCGTGCACGTCGAAGGCGGCCGCGCCGGTGGCCACCACTCCTGGGAGGACCTCGACGACCTGCTGCTGGCCACCTACTCCGAGCTGCGTTCGCAGCTCAACATCACGGTCTGCGTCGGCGGCGGGATCGGCACCCCCGAGCAGGCCGCGGAGTACCTGTCCGGGCAGTGGTCGCAGCAGTACGGCTTCCCGTCGATGCCGGTGGACGGCATCCTGGTCGGCACCGCGGCGATGGCCGCGCTGGAGGCGACCACGTCGCCGGCCGTGAAGCAGATGCTGGTCGACACCAAGGGCACCGACCACTGGATCGGTGCCGGAAAAGCCCAGGGCGGCATGGCTTCTTCGCGCAGCCAGCTCGGTGCTGACATCCACGAGATCGACAATGTCGCCTCGCGGTGCGGCCGGCTGCTCGACGAGGTCGCCGGAGACGGTGAGGCGGTCGCAGCCCGTCGTGACGAGATCATCGCGGCGCTGGCCGACACCGCCAAGCCCTACTTCGGCGATGTCACCGAGATGACCTACGCGCAGTGGCTGCGCCGCTACGTCGAGCTGGCCATCGGTGAGGGGAACTCCACCGCCGACACCGCGTCGCCGGACAGCCCCTGGCTGGCCGACACCTGGCGCGAGCGGTTCGGGCAGATGCTGCACCGCGCCGAAGCCCGTCTCAACGAGATCGAGTCCGGCCCGATCGAGACGCTGTTCGCCGACGCGCACGCGTCGATCCTGGAGCGCCCGGACCAGGCCATCGCCGCACTGCTGGCCGCCTACCCGGAGGCTGAGACCGTCGTCCTGCACCCGGCCGACGCGCCGTTCTTCACCCAGCTGTGCAAGACGCCGGGCAAGCCGGTCAACTTCGTCCCGGTGGTCGACAAGGACGTCCGCCGCTGGTGGCGCAGCGACTCGTTGTGGCAGGCCCACGACGCCCGCTACACCGCCGAGCAGGTCTGCATCATTCCCGGCATCACCGCGGTTGCCGGTATCACCCGGGTCGACGAGCCGGTCGGTGAGCTGCTGGACCGCTTCGAGCAGGCGGCGATCGACCAGGTGCTCGCCGCGGGCAGTGAGCCGCGATCGGTCAGCGCGCGCCGCCAGGGCCGCAACGATGTGACCGGTCCGCTGGCCGTGCTGCTGGACGCTCCCGACGTGCTGTGGGCAGGGCGCACCGCGACCAACCCGGTGCACCGGATCGCCGCCTCCGACGAGTGGCAGGTGCACGAGAACCGCACCGCCAACCACCCGTCGACCGGGGCGCGCCTGGAGGTCGAGTCGGAGTCGAATGTGGTGCTCAGCGTGCCGCTGTCCGGCGTCTGGATCGACATCCGCTTCACCGTTCCGCCGTCGGTCGCCGACGGCGCCACCCCGCAGGTCTCCACCGAGGACGCGGCCACCGCCATGCGCTCGGTGCTGGCGATCGCCGCGGGCGTCGACGGTCCCGGCGCACTGCCGCCGGTGGTCGACGGCACGGCCACCGTGACGGTGGGCTGGAACCCCGAGCAGGTCGCCGACCACGCCGGGGTGACCGCCACCTTCGGCGCGCCACTGGCTCCCGGCCTGTCGACAGTGCCCGACGCGTTGGTGGGCCGCTGCTGGCCCGCGGTGTTCGCCGCCATCGGCTCCGCGGTCACCGACACCGGATTCCCGGTCGTCGAGGGCCTGCTGTCGCTGGTCCATCTGGACCACGCGGCGCACCTGCTTGCCGCACTGCCGGACCAGCCGGCCGAATTGCGGGTGACCGCAACGGCTTCGGCGGCCACCGACACCGAGGTGGGTCGTGTCGTCCCGGTCTCGGTGACGGTCACCGCGGTCGACGGAACGGTGCTGGCCACCCTGGAGGAGCGGTTCGCGATCCGCGGCCGCACCGGCGCCGCCGAGCTGACCGACCCGGTTCGGGCCGGTGGAGCGGTGTCCGACAACGCCACCGACACCCCCCGTCGTCGTCGCCGTGACGTGACGCTGACCGCGCCGGTCGACATGCGGCCGTTCGCGGTGGTCTCCGGTGACCACAACCCCATTCACACCGACCGGGCCGCCGCGCTGCTGGCCGGCCTGGGCGGTTCCAATGGTGAGGGGGGCCCAATCGTGCACGGCATGTGGCTCTCGGCCGCGGCCCAGCATGTGGTGACCGCGACCGATGGCCGGGCTCGCCCGCCGGCCCGGATGGTCGGGTGGACGGCGCGTTTCCTGGGCATGGTCAAGCCCGGCGATGACGTCGACTTCCGGGTGGACCGGGTCGGAATCGACCTGGGCGCAGAGGTTCTGGAGGTGCAGGCACGCATCGGGTCGGACTTGGTGATGTCGGCGACCGCACGGCTGACCGCGCCCAAGACCGTCTACGCGTTCCCGGGGCAGGGCATCCAGCACAAGGGCATGGGCATGGAGGTCCGGGCCCGCTCCAAGGCCGCCCGCAAGGTCTGGGATGACGCGGACAAGTTCACCCGCGACACTCTGGGCTTCTCGGTGCTGCACGTGGTGCGCGACAACCCGACCAGCCTGATCGCCTCCGGTGTGCACTACCAGCACCCCGAGGGCGTGCTGTACCTGACACAGTTCACCCAGGTGGCGATGGCCACGGTGGCCGCCGCCCAGGTCGCCGAGATGCGCGAGCAGGGTGCCTTCGTCGAAGGTGCTATCGCCTGCGGCCACTCGGTGGGTGAGTACACCGCGTTGGCCTGCGTCAGCGGCGTCTACCAGTTGGAGGCGTTGCTGGAGGTGGTGTTCCACCGCGGGTCGAAGATGCACGACATCGTTCCGCGTGACGCCATGGGCCGGTCCAACTACCGGCTGGCCGCCATCCGGCCGTCGCAGATCGACCTCGATGACGCCGACGTCACCGCGTTCGTCGCCGAGATCGCCGAGCGCACCGGGGAATTCCTGCAGATCGTCAACTTCAACCTGCGCGGTTCGCAGTATGCGATCGCCGGCACGGTGGCCGGCCTGGAGGCGCTGGAGGCCGAGGTGGAGCGCCGCCGCGAGATCTCCGGCGGCAAGCGGTCGTTCATCCTGGTCCCCGGGATCGACGTGCCGTTCCACTCGGAGGTGCTGCGTATCGGCGTGGCCGACTTCCGGCGCTCGCTGGAACGGGTGATGCCGCGCGACGCCGACCCGAACCTGCTCATCGGGCGCTACATCCCCAACCTGGTGCCCAAGCCGTTCACCCTGGACCGCGAGTTCATCCAGGAGATCCGCGACCTGGTGCCGGCCGAGCCGCTCGACGAGATTCTGGCCGACTACGACACCTGGCGTAACGAGAAGCCCGCCGAGTTGTGCCGCAAGGTCGTCATCGAACTGCTGGCCTGGCAGTTCGCCAGCCCGGTGCGCTGGATCGAGACCCAGGACCTGTTGTTCATCGAGCAGGCCGCCGGTGGGCTGGGCGTGGAGCGCTTCGTCGAGATCGGGGTGAAGACCGCCCCGACGGTTGCCGGACTGGCCACCAACACGCTCAAGCTGCCCGAATACGCCCACAGCACAGTGGAAGTGCTCAACTGCGAGCGCGACGCCGCGGTGCTGTTCGCCACCGACACCGACCCCGAGCCGGAAGATGAGCCGGTTGCGGAGGATTCCGGCGCTGGCGCGCCGGAACCGGCGGCTGTGCCTGATGTCGCCCCCGCCGTCGCTTCGGCTGGCGCCTCGGCTCCGTCGGGAGCTCCACGCCCCGACGACATCGCCTTCGACGCCGCCGACGCCACCTGCGCGCTGATCGCGCTGAGCGCCAAGATGCGCATCGACCAGATCGAGGCGCTGGACTCCATCGAGTCCATCACCGACGGCGCGTCCTCGCGGCGCAACCAGCTGCTGGTGGACCTGGGTTCGGAGCTGAACCTCGGTGCCATCGACGGCGCCGCCGAAGCCGACCTGTCCGGGCTGAAGTCGCAGGTGACCAAGCTGGCCCGCACCTACAAGCCCTACGGCCCGGTGCTGACCGACGCGATCAACGACCAGCTGCGCACGGTCCTCGGGCCGTCCGGCAAGCGCCCCGGCGCCATCGCCGAACGGGTCAAGAAGACCTGGGAGCTCGGCGACGGCTGGGCCAAGCACGTCACCGTCGAGGTGGCGCTGGGAACCCGTGAGGGCACCAGCGTGCGGGGCGGTGCCCTGGGCGGCCTGCACGAGGGTGCGCTGGCCGACGCGGCCGCCGTCGACAAGACCATCGATGCCGCCGTTGCCGCGGTCGGTGCGCGCCGCGGTGTTGCGGTGAGCCTGCCGTCGGCCGGCGGTGGAGGCGGCGGCGCGACGGTCGACGCCGCCGCGCTCGGCGAGTTCACCGCGCAGATCACCGGCCGCGACGGCGTGCTCGCCTCGGCGGCCCGGCTGGTGCTGGGTCAGCTCGGGTTCGACGAGGCGGTGACCGCCCCGGCGGGAGCCACCGACGCCGAGCTGATCGACCTGGTGAGTGCCGAACTCGGTTCGGACTGGCCGCGACTGGTGGCGCCGGCATTCGACGGGCGCAAGGCGGTGTTGTTCGACGACCGCTGGGCCAGTGCCCGCGAAGACCTGGTCAAGCTCTGGCTGGTCGACGAGGGTGACATCGACGCCGACTGGCCCCGCCTCGCCGAGCGCTTCGAAGGCGCCGGCCACGTGGTCGCCACCCAGGCGTCCTGGTGGCAGGCCCGGTCGCTGGCCTCCGGCCGGCAGATTCACGGCTCGTTGTACGCCCGCATCGCTGCCGGTGCGGAGAACCCGGGCCGCGGCCGCTACAGCAGCGAGGTGGCGGTGGTGACCGGCGCGTCGAAGGGCTCGATCGCCGCGTCGGTGATCGGTCAGCTGCTCGAGGGCGGCGCGACCGTCATCGCGACCACGTCTCGGCTCGATGACGACCGCCTGGCGTTCTACCGCAACCTCTACCGCGAGCACGCCCGCTACGGCGCGGCGCTGTGGGTGGTGCCGGCCAACATGGCCTCCTACGGCGACATCGACGCGCTGGTCGAGTGGGTGGGCACCGAGCAGTCTGAAAACCTTGGGCCACAGTCGATTCACCTCAAGGATGCGCAGACCCCCACGCTGCTGTTCCCGTTCGCGGCACCGCGGGTCAGCGGGGACCTGTCGGAAGCCGGTGCGCGCGCCGAGATGGAGATGAAGGTCCTGCTGTGGGCGGTGCAGCGTCTGATCGCCGGTCTGTCGAAGATCGGTGCCGAACGCGACATCGCCTCCCGGCTACACGTGGTGCTGCCCGGCTCGCCCAACCGCGGGATGTTCGGCGGTGACGGCGCCTACGGCGAGGCCAAGGCTTCGCTGGACGCGCTGGTGTCACGCTGGAAGGCCGAGTCGTCCTGGGCGTCTCGCGTCAGCCTCGCCCACGCTCTGATCGGCTGGACGCGCGGCACCGGGCTGATGGGCCACAACGACGTGATCGTCGACGCGGTCGAGGAAGCCGGTGTCACCACGTATTCGACCGAGCAGATGGCGGCGATGCTGCTGGATCTGTGCGACGTCGAGTCCAAGGTGGCCGCGGCGAACTCGCCGATCGAGGCCGACCTGACCGGTGGGCTGGCCGAGGCGAACCTGGACATGGCCGAGCTGGCCGCCAAGGCCCGCGAGGAGATGACGTCCGAGGCTGCGCCGGACGGTGACGCCTTGGATGGGGAAGCTGCCGGCAACACCATTGCGGCGCTGCCGAACCCGCCGCGCGGCTACACCCCGGCACCGCCTCCGGTCTGGGGCGACCTCGACGTCGACCCGGCCGACCTGGTGGTCATCGTCGGTGGGGCCGAACTGGGTCCGCTGGGCTCGTCGCGCACCCGCTTCGAGATGGAGGTCTCCGGTGAGCTGTCGGCCGCCGGTGTCCTGGAGCTGGCCTGGACCACGGGTCTGGTCAAGTGGGAGGACGACCCGGTCCCCGGGTGGTACGACACCGCGACCGGCGAGCTGGTTGACGAGGCCGAACTGGTCGAGCGCTACCACGACACCGTGGTGGAGCGGGTCGGCGTCCGCGAGTTCGTGGACGACGGCGCCATCGACCCCGATCACGCCTCGCCGCTGCTGGTCAGTGTGTTCCTGGACAAGGACTTCTCGTTCGTGGTCTCCAGCGAGGCCGACGCGCGGGCGTTCGTCGAGTTCGACCCCGAGCACACCGTGGTGCGCCCGGTGCCGGATTCGTCGGACTGGCAGGTGATCCGCAAGGCGGGCACCGAGATCCGGGTGCCGCGCAAGAGCAAGCTGTCGCGCACCGTGGGCGCTCAGATCCCGACCGGGTTCGACCCGACGGTGTGGGGCATCAGCCAGGACATGGCCACCTCCATCGACCGGGTGGCGTTGTGGAACATCGTCGCGACCGTGGACGCATTCCTGTCGGCGGGCTTCACCCCGAGCGAGCTGATGCGCTGGGTGCACCCGTCGCTGGTGGCCAGCACCCAGGGCACCGGCATGGGTGGCATGACCTCGATGCAGACCATGTACCACGGCAACCTGCTGGGCAAGGCGAAGCCGAACGACATCCTGCAGGAGGTTCTGCCGAACGTCGTTGCCGCGCACGTGGTTCAGAGCTACGTCGGGTCCTACGGCTCGATGATCCACCCGGTGGCCGCCTGTGCCACTGCGGCGGTCTCGGTCGAGGAGGGCGTCGACAAGATCCGGCTGGGCAAGGCCGAGCTGGTGGTCACCGGCGGCTACGACGACCTGACGCTGGAGGCCGTCATCGGCTTCGGTGACATGGCGGCCACCGCCGACACCGAGATGATGCGGGCCAAGGGCATCAGCGACTCGAAGTTCTCCCGCGCCAACGACCGGCGCCGGCTGGGGTTCGTCGAGGCCCAGGGCGGTGGCACCATCCTGCTGGCCCGCGGCGATCTGGCGGCCAAGATGGGCCTGCCGGTCCTGGCGGTGGTGGGCTACGCGCAGAGCTTCGCCGACGGCGTGCACACCTCCATCCCGGCTCCGGGCCTGGGTGCACTCGGCGCCGGCCGGGGCGGCAGCGACTCGATGCTGGCCCGTTCACTGGCCAAGCTGGGGGTGGGTGCCGACGACATCGCGGTGATCTCCAAGCACGACACCTCGACGCTGGCCAACGACCCCAACGAGACCGAGCTGCATGAGCGGCTGGCCGACTCGCTGGGTCGTTCCGCCGGTGCGCCGCTGTTCGTGATCAGCCAGAAGAGCCTCACCGGGCACGCCAAGGGTGGCGCGGCGGTCTTCCAGCTGATGGGGCTGTGCCAGGTGCTGCGGGACGGGGTGATCCCGCCGAACCGCAGCCTGGACTGTGTCGACGACGAGCTGTCGGGCGCCGGGCACCTGGTGTGGGTGCGCGAGACGCTGGAGCTGGGGGAGAAGTTCCCGCTCAAGGCCGGGCTGGTCACCAGCCTCGGGTTCGGCCACGTGTCCGGTCTGGTCGCGCTGGTGCACCCGCAGGCCTTCCTGGCCGCGCTCGACCCGGCGCAGCGTGAGGCGTACCTGGCGCAGGCCTCCGGGCGCGTGCTGGCCGGTCAGCGTCGACTCGCCTCGGCTATCGCCGGCGGCAAGCCGATGTACGAGCGACCCGCCGACCGGCGGTTCGACCACGACTCGTCGGAGAAGCGCCAGGAGTCGGCGATGCTGCTCAATCCGGCGGCTCGGCTCGGCGACGGCGACGTCTACATCGGATAGCGTTAGCAGCCGTGGCAATCGTGGGTGTCGGGATCGACCTGGTGTCGATTCCCGACTTCGCCGAGCAGGTCGACCAGCCGGGCACGGTGTTCGCCGAGACGTTCACTCCCGGTGAGCGCCGTGATGCCTCCGACAAGAGTTCGTCGGCGGCCCGGCACCTGGCGGCTCGCTGGGCGGCCAAGGAGGCGGTGATCAAGGCCTGGTCGGGATCGCGGTTCGCGCAGAAACCGGTGCTGCCCGAGGCGATTCACCGCGACATCGAGGTGGTCACCGACATGTGGGGCCGGCCCAAGGTGCGGTTGTCCGGGGAGATCGCCACCCACCTGGCCGAGGTGACCATCCACGTGTCGCTGACCCACGAGGCCGATACCGCGGCTGCGGTCGCCATCCTGGAGACATAGCCGGGGGTAACCTCTCCGGGTCCCCTCTCCTCGCGAGCGTGCAGGATTGTCCGGCAAAAGCCCAGGTGGGTGTGGACAACTGTGCACGGTGGGCGGAATGGAGGCGGGATGACTGATCTGGTGCAGCGGGTCCGCGATGTCCTGCCGTCGGTGCGGGCCGACCTGGAGGCCCTGGTCCGCATCCAATCGGTGTGGGCCGACCCGGACCGCCGGCCCGAGGTGCAGCGCAGCGCGCAACTGACCGCGGATCTGCTGAGCCAGGCGGGATTTCCCGAGGTGCGCATTGTTGCCGAGGGCGGCGCACCGGCTGTCATCGCCCACTATCCCGCGCCCGCGGGCGCGCCCACGGTGTTGCTGTACGCCCACCACGATGTGCAGCCCGAGGGTGACGCCGGCCAATGGGTGTCAGCGCCGTTCGAGCCGACCGAGCGCGACGGCCGTCTCTACGGCCGCGGCACCGCCGACGACAAAGCCGGTATCGCAACACATCTGGCGGCCTTCCGGGCACACGACGGCCGGCCTCCGGTGGGGGTGACGGTCTTCGTCGAAGGCGAGGAGGAGTCCGGCTCGCCTTCGCTGGGTGCACTGCTCGCCGCGCACCGCGACGCCCTTCGCGCCGACGTGATCGTGATCGCCGACTCCGACAACTGGAGCACCGAGATCCCCGCGCTGACGGTGTCACTGCGGGGCCTGGCCGACTGCGTGGTGGAAGTCGCCACGCTGGACCACGGCCTGCACTCCGGGCTGTGGGGTGGGGTGGTGCCCGACGCGCTGAGCGTGCTGGTGCGACTGCTGGCCGGTCTCCACGACGACGACGGCAACGTGGCGGTCGTCGGACTTCATGAAAGCACTGCGGCCCCAGTCGATTACCCGCCGGGACGGGTACGTGCCGACGCCGGGCTGCTGGACGGGGTGGCCGAGATCGGATCCGGCTCCGTGCCGCAGCGGATGTGGGCGAAGCCGGCGATCACCGTCATCGGTATCGACACGACCAGTGTCGCGGCGTCATCGAACACGCTGATCCCACGTGCCCGGGCCAAGATCAGCCTGCGGGTGGCTCCCGGCGGCGATGCCGCCCAGCATCTGCGGGCGCTGACATCCCATCTGGAACAGCATGTCCCGTGGGGCGCGCACGTCACCGTCACCCCCGGCGATGTCGGCCAGCCGTATGCCATCGACGCGACCGGCCCGGTGTATGACGCGGCGAGAGCGGCATTCACCCAGGCATGGGGGGTTGCACCGATCGACATGGGGATGGGCGGCTCGATCCCGTTCATCGCCGAGTTCGCCGCCGCCTACCCGCAGGCGACCATCCTGGTCACCGGGGTGGAAGACCCTGGGACGCAAGCGCACAGCATCAACGAGAGCCTGCACCTGGGCGTGCTCGGACGCGCCGCTACCGCCGAGGCGTTGTTGCTGGCGAAGCTGGGCGAACAGACGGCTGGATGATCGCCGGCCGACAGGCGGGTTGAGGACGCCAATCATCACTCCAGTCAACTGAATCCGGCCGAATGGCCTGCGGAGGTCACCGGTCTGACCGCCGAACACGTTGCTGGACGACGACAGGCATCCCACGGGGCATGTCGCCCTGGGTGCTCTGGGGTTGCCGATCTCTGGGCTCACAAGGGTCATTTGTGGTGTCATAGGGAGATGGCGCTCAGCTCCCGCATGCCCGATTTGTCGGCGTTCGAGGTACTGCTGGCTATCGCCAGAACGGGCAGCCTCGGTGCCGCCGGTCGGGAATTGGGGCTGACGCAACAGGCGGTTTCGGCACGACTGTCGGCCATGGAGGCTCAGACCGGTGTGCGGCTTGTGATCCGCAGTGCGCGCGGGTCGCAGCTGACTTCGGCAGGTGCTGTCGTGACGGAATGGGCGGATCAGCTACTGGACGTCGCGGGGCACGTCGATGCCGGATTGGCTTCGCTGCGGACTGAGAGCCGGACGAAGATGAAGGTCGTTGCGAGTCTGACGATCGCCGAACAACTCATGCCTCGCTGGATCGTGTCACTGCAGACCTCCGCCACCCGCGCCGGCCGCGAGGCCCCGGAGGTCATTCTGACCGCCACCAACAGCGAGCATGCGATAGCGAGTGTTCGTGAAGGATCGGCGGACCTGGGATTCATCGAGAGCCCCGGGGCCTTGAACGGTCTCCGAAGTCGTGTTGTGGCACGCGACGATCTGGTGGTGATCGTGCCGCCCGACCACAAATGGGTGCGCCGCTCCCGGGGCGTGAGTGCGGCCGAACTCAGCCAGACGCCTCTGGTGGTACGTGAACTGGGCTCGGGAACGCGTGATTCTCTGACCGCGGCATTGCGCACGGTCCTGGGCGACGATGTCGAACAGGCGCGGCCGGCGTTGGAACTGTCTTCTTCGGTGGCGGTGCGCGGTGCTGTCCTGGTCGGTGCCGGCCCGGCGGTGATGAGCAGGCTGGCTGTGGCCGATGACCTGGCGGTCGGCCGGTTGCGCAGTGTCGAGGTGCCGGAATTGGACCTGCACCGTGATCTGAGGGCGATCTGGACAGGCGGGAGAACACCGCCGGCCGGTGCGGTCCGGGACCTGTTGAGTCACATCAGCAGTACCGCCACAGGACGGTGAACCCAGCGGTTCGAAGCCGGGACCGGGCGCTACGCGCCGTAACGCAGCCACAGGGGTAGGGCGGATTCCAGTCGCTGCATGAACTTGCTGAGGCCGATCCGGTACTGGCCGGCTCCGAACGGATCGGTTCGGTACTCGGGGAATGCGATGCCGACCCCGAACAGTCCGGGGGCGAGTATCCCGTTCGACGGGTCGTAGTCCAGCGTCCCCCATTGCGGGGTCGCGGGCAGCTGCCTTCGCGCGAAGCCGACGGTGTAGACGGCGTGCGTGCAGGCTTGAACCTGATCGGAGAACTCCGCACTGTTCACCCAGTACCTGTCCAGACGCTCCGGAAGGGTCCCATCGATGTTCTCCCGTGCCCACTGGGCCGCTTTGCCTTTCAGGCCGGTGTCATCGAACTGAATCCAATCATCGAAGTACACAGCGTATTTCGTCGGGCTCTGATAGAGGTTGACCAGTTTCCGCGCTGGCGTCGCTAGGAGATTGGGCAACGCCACCATGGTCGAGTGCGAGGAGCCGAACACCGCGATTGTCGCTCCGTCCAAGGACAGCTGCTCGAGCTTCTTCGGGTCGAGCGCGACCTCGATTGGAATCTCTTCCAGGTGGGGGTGGTGGAGTTTCTTGGGGGTAGAGCCGACCGCGAGGATCACGTTCTTCGTCACGATCTCGTCGGTCTCGGTGCGGACGATCCACTCCCGATTGCGCAGGGTGAGTTCGGTGGCGATCGCCTTGACCGGCTTGATCCGCTCGCACAGGTGCTGCGTGATCCACGCCAGGGGCTCGGCTACGAGGCCGAGCAGGCACGTCTCCTGCGGATCGATGTTGTGCAGATCGAACGGGGGTGCTTCCGCGAAACGAAACGACGGCGAGGCGTTCAGGTAGTCGAGGAACAGCGACACCTGGGTGTTGCCGGGGACGGAGTGCCATTTCGTACCGAAGTCGCCGACGGCGAAGTCAGGGTCGATCCAGGCGATCTCCTCGCCGGCGACACCGTGGTCGAGCAATTTGCCCACTGCGGCGATGCCAGCGGGGCCGGCTCCGATTACCGTCCAGCTGATCTCGGTCATTGTCCTGCTTTCCGCGTAGCTAAAGAGTAGCGCGCCGTTGGCCCGCCCCGATCGGAAAAAATCGTGCAGATCCGAACGTTGGACATCATGTTTCTCCGCGAGCAACTCCTTCGGTAGGTCGGTTGTCTTTGTTGGCTCACAAGGCGAGATTGTGGGGTCCTCGGGACGGCTCAAGCGGAGCATCGTTATCCAACGTCCGGTCAGGCCACAACTGGAGTTTGTGGGCTAACAACCACTGGGTGGCTACCGCGGAATGCGGTGCCGGCGGACCATTGACGTTAGAACGCGTCCACAGCGAGAGGCAGAGAAATAAACAGCCGCGTTGGTGAACTTGAGGTCGCCCCGCCTGTAGAGCGCGAGCCCGACTATCGGTTCACCCTGGCCAATGAACGGACCTTCCTTGCGTGGCAACGCACTGCGCTCGGTCTGCTTGCCGCGGCGGTCGCACTGGTGCAGTTCCTGCCTGAGACGGCAACGCAGGGCCCGTCGCGCCTGCTTGCCGGCCTGCTGACGGTTCTGGCGATCATGGTGGCCGGGATGGGGTTGGGCCGCTGGAGGCAGGTTGACCGTGCGATGCGTAAACAGTTGCCACTGCCTCGAAGTCTCACTCCCGCCTACCTCGGATCGGGCCTGGTTGTGCTGGGCGCCATCGCTCTCGGGCTGGTGGTCAGTTTGGCAGTACACCGTTGACGCACAACGGATTGTGCGATACCGAAGACGCTGGACTCCAGGCCGAACGTACCGCGCTCGCCTGGACTCGGACCTCACTGGCAGTTGTCGCCAACGGGGTCCTGCTCGTCATCCGAGAGTTCTCGTATTGCTCCGCGGCTGTGCGATTGGAAACCACGATCCTCGCCGCCGGCTGTGCGTTATCCGTTCACCTGGTTGCGTCTCGGCGCAGACGAATCCTGAGCCTCCGGCCGCGCTCGCAATGGCTCAGCCCGCGCAGCCAGGTTCATGTCGCGGGAACGATGGTGCTTGCCTTGATCGTCATTGCAGCACTCACGCCGATACTTCGAGCCTGACCGAGAGACGCGGCCGCGGGGGCACCGACCGGGTCGGTGCC
>NZ_CP084028.1:1391496-1523636 GCF_020181595.1 [Mycobacterium] vasticus
GTCGGATCGTGTTCGACCGGGCCGCAGTCGATCCAGGTCAGCTCGTCGGCGATCGCCGCCCCGGAGATCGTCACCCCCAACTCGACGGTTCGGCAGATGGTGTCGGCAACAAGGCACGTAGGCTCAGACATTGGGTCCTGTGGTCGTGAGATGTGTGTGTAGGAGGTGTCATCTTCACACCCAGGGCCCGCCTACATCCCCAGCCTCACCCCGTCAGCACCGCACCCGCCCACGCACTCCCGATCGGGAAGAGCCACGTAAGTTACCTCAAAGGTGCACCTATCATTACCTTTCACCGCAGGTGAGGAGTGCAGGGCGCGGTATCTAAGGCCGCCGCGCCCGGAGCGAAAGGATTCGGGTTTGTCTCCCGACTATCCGTGAGCTCCCGTCGATCCGGTGGCGCCGCTGCTGCCGGTCGGGCTCCCGGTGCCACCGGTTCCGCCACCGCCGCCGATGCCGCCGCCGGCGCCCGCGCCGTCCTGAGTGCCGTGGCCGCCACTGGCACCGCCGCCGCCCCCGGCACCGCCGGTGCCGCCAACGGGACCGTTGCCACCGGCGCCGGCGGTCGCGCCGGTTCCGCCGCTACCGCCATTACCGCTGGTTCCACCGATACCGCCGGCACCGCCGCCGCCGCCGTTGCCCCATTGGGTGACGTTGTCGTTGTAGCCATTGCCACCGGCACCACCATGGCCGCCGGTCCCGCCGACGCCACCATTACCGCCGGCACCGCCGACGTTGTCGCCGGAGGACCCGCCCTTGCCGCCGGCGCCCGCGGCGCCGCCACTGCCGCCGACACCGCCAGTGGAACCTGCGTTGTCGTGGAGGAACGGAATGCCGCCGGCGCCTTTGGCGCCCGACCCGCCGGTGCCGCCGTTACCACCGGTGCCACCGTTACCACCGGCCCCGTCGGTTCCGTTCACCGCGTGTCCACCATTACCGCCATTACCGGCCGCACCACCGGCGCCCGCGGACCCGCCGAATCCGCCACCACCATTGATGCCGCCCGCGTTGGAGGTGCCCCAGGCGGGAAGGCCACCGGTACCGCCTGACCCACCGGTCCCGCCGGACCCACCGGTGCCGCCGGCACCGCCATTGCCCGACACGGAGCCGCCGGCACCGCCGACACCACCGTTACCGCCCGCGCCGGCGTTGGTGCCGGCCAAGCCGGTAGCACCGATGAGGGGCCCGATGGTCCCGTTGCCGCCGTCACCACCGGTGCCACCGCTGCCTCCGGCGCCGCCGTTTCCGGTCAGGCCACCGGAGCCGCCGGAACCGCCGTCACCACCGCGACCGGAGGTGTCCAGGATCGTGATGGAGTCGAAGCCGTCGCCGCCCTTACCGCCATTGCCGCCGGTACCGCCCGCGCCGCCGGCAGCCTGGCCGGCACCCGCGCCGTTGAGGCCACCGACTCCGGCTGAACCCGCCGTGCCGCCGGCTCCGCCGGTACCGCCGTCGCGCTGGATCGAGCTGATGCCGTTGGAACCGGCACCGCCATTGCCGCCGTTGCCGGCCGAACCGCCCTGGCCCCCGGCGCCCACGGTGCCGTGTGCCGCAGCGCCGCCCTGGCCGCCGGTACCACCGGAGCCACCGGAGCCTCCGGTACCGCCGGTGTTACCGCCGACGACACCGGAACCGCCGGCGCCACCGGTACCGCCGACACCACCGGCACCGCCCTTGCCGCCGTTGCCGGCGTGGGTGCCTCCGGCCCCACCGGCCCCGCCGTTACCTCCGTTTGCGCCGCTGGCGCCTGGCGTGCCGAGCACCGCCGCGCCTGCGGCGCCGTCGCCGCCGGCTCCGCCGGCCCCGCCGTTGCCGCCGTTGCCATCGGTGCCACCGGTGCCGCCGACCCCGCCGTCACCGCCCTTACCGGCCGTGCCCACGCCGGTGAGGGTGTCGAACCCGTCACCACCCTTACCGCCGTTGCCGCCGTTCGCCGTCGCATCACCGGTCGCAGCCCGGTTGGCACCATTGCCGTCCAGACCACCGGCACCGGCCGTGCCGGCATTACCGCCCGCACCCCCCGTGCCACCATCGGCGATCAGCGACGAACTGCCCTTGGAACCATTGCCGCCGACACCACCGGTGCCCCCGTGACCGCCATCGCCGCCACCACCCAGCGCACCGCCACCGAGAACACCCGAGCCACCGGAACCACCGTCGCCGGCAGCACCGCCGACACCGCCCTTGCCACCGTTGCCGGCGTTGGTACCACCGGCGCCACCGACACCGCCGGCACCACCATTACCGCCGTTCGGGCCGTTCTCACCTAGGGCCGCAAGACCATTCGCGCCATCTCCACCAGCACCACCGGCACCACCGTTACCGCCGTTGCCGTCGGTGCCACCGGTGCCCCCGGCACCACCGGCACCACCGCTACCCGCGGTGCCGACCGCGGTGATGGTGTCGAACCCGTCACCACCCTTACCGCCGTTGCCGCCGTTCGCCGTCGCATCACCGGTCGCAGCCCGGTTGGCACCATTGCCGTCCAGACCACCGGCGCCGGCCGTGCCGGCATTACCGCCCGCACCCCCCGTGCCACCATCGGCGATCAGCGACGAACTGCCCTTGGAACCATTGCCACCGTCACCGCCGGACCCGGCCGCGCCACCCTTGCCACCGGCACCCACCGTGCCATGCGCCGCCGCACCACCGTTGCCGCCGACACCACCGGTGCCCCCGTGACCGCCATCGCCGCCACCACCCAGCGCACCGCCACCGAGAACACCCGAGCCACCGGAACCACCGTCGCCGGCAGCACCGCCGACACCACCGGCACCGCCGTTTCCGGCATGGCTGCCACCGGCGCCACCCACGCCGCCGGCTCCGCCGTTGCCGCCGTTGGGTCCGTTCTCACCCAGGGCCGCAAGCCCGTTCGCACCGTCGCCACCGTGACCACCGGCGCCACCCGCGCCGCCGTTGCCGTCAACGCCGCCGGTGCCCCCGGCGCCACCGGCGCCACCGCTACCCGCGGTGCCGATCGCGGTGATGGTGTCGAACCCGTCACCACCCCTGCCGCCCTGGCCACCGTTGCCGATCGCGCCGTTGGCGGCCTGGCTGGTGCCGGCGCCATTGACGGCACCGATGCCGGCCTGCCCGGCGTTACCGCCCGCGCCGCCGGTGCCACCGTTTGCGATCAGCGAGGAACTGCCCTTGGATCCGTCGCCGCCGACACCACCGTCACCGGAGGCACCACCGGCACCACCGGCGCCCGTCAGCCCGAGGATGGCGGCGCCGCCCTTGCCGCCGTTACCGCCGATGCCTCCGTTACCGCCGTCACCGCCGCCGCCGAGCGCGCCACCACCGAGCACCCCCGAGCCACCGTTGCCGCCGGCACCGCCCGCGCCACCGGCGCCGCCGCGGCCGGCATCGCCGATCCAGTTCTTGCTGTTGCCGCCGACACCGCCGTTACCGCCGTTGCCGGCGTTGGTGCCGTTCTCGCCCAGGACCGCGAGTCCGTTGAAGCCGCGGCCGCCCTCGCCGCCGACACCGCCGACACCGCCGTTGGCGAACATCCAGCCCAGCCCGTCTCCGCCGTTGCCGCCGTTGCCGGCGTTGGTGCCGGCTTGTCCGAGCACGATGTTGTCGTAGCCGGCGCCGCCCGCACCACCGGCGCCACCGATGCCCATCCAGCTGCCACCGGCACCGCCGTTGCCGCCGTCGCCGCCGTCGATGCCGGTCAAGATGCTGTCTCCGCCGTGCCCGCCGGCGCCGCCGTTGCCGAACATGCCGGCATTGCCGCCGTCGGTGCCGTCGACCCCCGAGATCAGGCTGTTGTAGCCGTCGCCGCCGTCACCGAACAACCATCCGCCGTTGCCGCCGTCGATTCCGGGCAGCAGACTGTCGGCGCCGTTGCCGATGACGTAGCCCATACCCATCGAATTGATGATCGTGTCGAAGAAGATGCCGGTCGGGCTGGTGATCCAGTCCTGCATCATCGTGTGGATCGGCTGGTAGAACCAGTCATCGACCAGGCTGGAGATCGTCAGCGGGTCCGCATCGGCAGGCAGGGCGTCCCACGACGCCGGGGGCAGCCACGCGCTGAGGTCCAGGTTCTGCCCGGCCCAATCCGCATCGAGATCTCCGGTCGACGCGGCGACCGGCGTGAACAGATCCGACAACCAGTCGAGGTCGAACCCGTCGGCATTCGCCTCCGGCGCACCCACGAGCGGACCCAATCCGAAGGCCAGGAAGGCCCCGATCGCAGAGCCGGCGCCCGCCGCGCGACGACGCGCGAGTCGATTACCAGAGAACACATCGCGCTTTTGACGGGCCATGTGATGATTCCTCCCCAACGAACCTCATGGACAAGCGGCACGTTAGCAACGCCCGCAGGTCGTTGTCAGGAGATTTTCAGTTATTTTATTGAAAATTCTGGGACTGCACCGTCGCTCAGACCGAGAGCACCGCGTCGAGCGCGGAGTAGAACAGCCCCAGCCCGTCGTCGCTGGGCCCGGTCAGCGCCTCGATGGCGTGCTCGGGGTGCGGCATCAGGCCCACCACCCGGCCGTTGGCCGAACTCACCCCGGCGATGTCGCGCATCGAGCCGTTGATGTTGTCGAGGTAGCGGAAGACCACCCGACCCTCGCCCTCCAGCTCGTCGAGCACAGCCTCGGAGGCCACGTAGCGGCCCTCCCCGGACTTCAACGGAACCAGCAGGTCGGCGTCGGCGTCGAACCGCGAGGTCCACGCGGTATCGGTGGAGGCCACCCGCAGCCAGACGTCGCGGCAGACGAAGTGCAGGCCGGCATTGCGGGTCAGCGCACCCGGCAGCAGCCCGGCCTCGCACAGCACCTGGAAGCCGTTACAGATGCCCAGCACCGGCATTCCCGCGCCGGCCGCCCTGACGACCTCGCCCATCACCGGGGCGAACCGGGCGATGGCCCCGCAGCGCAGGTAGTCGCCGTAGGAGAAGCCGCCGGGTACGACGACGGCGTCGACGCCCTTGAGGTCGGCGTCGGCGTGCCACAGGCTGACCGGCTCGGCCCCGACGAAGCGGACCGCGCGCGCGGCGTCGACGTCGTCGAGGGTGCCGGGAAAGGTGATGACGCCGATGCGGGCGCTCACGTCGCCTCCCGGCTGACGGTGAAGTCCTCGATCACGGTGTTGGCCAACAGCGATTCGGCGATCTCGGCGAGCGTCGCGTCGTCGATCGAATCGTCGACCTCGAGCTCGAAGCGCTTGCCCTGTCGCACGTCGGAGACTCCGGCGTGTCCGAGGCGTGAAAGCGCTCCGACGATCGCCTGACCCTGCGGGTCGAGAATCTCGGCTTTGGGCATCACGTGCACAACCACCCGGGCCACGCGCGCTCCCTACTGTTGACGGGGACTCGGTCGGGTCAACAATACCGATGCCCATCCGCGGTGCCGGAGCGCACAATCTTTAGCTATGCGTCTGACCCACTTCGGCCATTCCTGCCTGCTCGCCGACTTCGGCGACACCACGGTGCTGTTCGACCCGGGCAACTTCTCGCACGGCTTCGAGGGCATCACCGGTCTGGCGGCCATCCTGATCACCCATCAGCACCCCGACCACGCCGATGTGGCGCGGCTGCCCGCCCTGATCGAGGCCAATCCGGGTGCCGCGCTCTACGCCGACCCGCAGACCGCCGCCCAGCTGGGTGCGCCGTGGCAGCCGGTGCACGTCGGGGACGCGTTCTCGGTCGGCTCGCTGCGGGTGCGCGGGGTGGGCGGGGTGCATGCGGTGATCCACCCGGAGCTGCCGCTGATCGACAACATCTCCTATCTGATCGGCGACGACGGTCATGCCGCCCGGCTGATGCACCCCGGTGACGCGCTGTTTGTCCCCGGCGAGCCGGTGGACGTGCTGGCCACCCCGGCGGCGGCGCCGTGGATGAAGATCTCCGAGGCGGTCGACTACCTGCGTGCCGTCGCGCCGCGGGCCGCGGTGCCGATCCACCAGGGCATCATCGCGCCGGACGCCCGGGGCATCTATCACGGCCGGCTGGCCGAGATGGGACGCACGGACTTCCAGGTGCTGCCGGCCGAGAGTGACGTCGTGTTCTGATTCTTTGAGAACCCTCGTTGACAATTGCGGGTGCGGGCCCGAATCATGATCACCATGACCGAGCGACTCGACGAACTGGGCTACTACGCCGTGACCCGGCATCCCGCCGACGCCAAGGTGGTCTTCACCGAGGCCCGCAAGGCCGAAGAGCTGGGGCTGGGTGCCTGCCACGTCGGCGAGCGCTTCACGGTCAAGGACGCCGCGGTGCTGTCCGGGGCACTGGCGGGCTGCACCACCGATCTGGGTATCGCGCCGTCCACCAACCACCACACCCGCCATCCCACGGTCACCGCGACCGTCGGATCGACCATGCACGCCCTGACCGACGGACGCTTCGCGATGGCATTCGGCCGCGGGATGGGTGCCTACTGGCAGGCGGTCGGGCTTCCGGTGGTGACCGCGGCCCGGCTGCGTGACTTCTTCTCGATCCTGCGCCGGCTGTGGGACGGCGAAACCATCCTCAACCACGACGGGCCGGCCGGGAAATGGCCGGTGCTGCGGCACGTCAACGGCCTGGAGGGCGCGCCGCCGCTGGGCCTGGTCGCGGTGGGACCCAAGACCATGGAGCTGGCCGGGGAGATCGCCGACTTCGTGGTACTGCACACGTTCTTCTCCGACGAGGCGACCGCGGCGTCAGTGGCAGCGGTGCGCCGTGGCGCCGAGCGTGCCGGCAAAGACCCCGACAGCGTCCGGATCTGGGCCTGCCTGGCCACCGTCAGCGACGACCTGCCCGCCGAGGACCGGCTGCGCCGGCGGGCCGGGCGGCTGGCCACCTATCTGCAGGCCTACGCCGACGTGCTGGTGGCCGCCAACGGCTGGGACCCTGCGGTATGGGAGCGGATTCGGGCCACCGAGCTGTTCGCCGGCGCCGCCGCGGCCGGGCCGATCGACGCCAGCGCATCGGTGGACACCCTGGAGCAGATCGCCGCGTTGATCCCCGACGAGTGGCTGGCCGCGGCCGCTGTTGGTTCACCTGATAACTGCGCGAAAATCGTTGCCCGCCAATTCGATCTGGGTGTGCACTCGGTGATCATGCACGGTGCGACCCCGCAGGAGCTGGCCCCGGTGGTGGCGGCCTATCGCGCCGTCCGGCCTGCGTTGCGCCGGGCCGTGGCGGTCAACCCCGGCCGGTTCGCCTGAGCCATGCAGTCGGCGGCCGGCACCCGGCTCAACCGGCGCGGCCTGGCGACCCGGGCCCACCTGCTCGACGTCGCCATCGAGGTGCTGGCCGCCGGTGACAGCGAACCGATCTCGGCGAACCGGATAGCCAAGCAGGCCGGCGTCTCGTGGGGCACCGTGGCGCACCAGTTCGGCGACCTCGACGGACTGTGGGTTGCCGTGGTCGACGAGATCCACACGCGCAGCTGGACTCCCGACGCCGGACCGTTGCCACCGCTGACCGGTTCGCTGGCGCAGCGGCTCGAGGCCGCCATCGACTCGGTCTGGATCTACCTGGAGACCACCCAGGGCCGGGCACTGACCGCACTGCGCAACGCGCTGCCGCCGCGGCGGGCCGACGTCCTCGCCGAGTATCCCCGGACCGCGGCGGCACTGGATGCCCGCGAACACGACTGGATCGAAGGCTTCGCCTACCTGATGGACGGCCTCGACCTGGACCCGGAGAAGCTGGACAACGTCCGGTGCCTGCTGCCCGCGGCGGTGCGGGGACTGTCCAGCGAACGCGAGATCGGGTTCAGCACCCGGCTCGACGTCGCCCGCCGCACCCTGGCGCAGGCCCTGTCGGCGTACCTGAGCTGACCCGCCTCAGGCGATGTCGCCGGCCGCGGTGCGCCCGGCGGCGCGTCCGGAGAAGATGCAGCCGCCCAGGAACGTGCCCTCCAGCGCCCGGTAGCCGTGTACCCCGCCGCCGCCGAAACCGGCCACCTCACCTGCGGCATACAGACCGTCGATCGGCTTACCGTCACCGCCGAGCACCCGGGCACCCAGGTCGGTCTCCAAGCCCCCCAACGTCTTACGGGTCAGGATGTGCAGCTTGACCGCGATCAGCGGGCCGGCGGCCGGATCGGTGAGCCGGTGTGGCGCCACCACCCGGCCCAGCCGGTCGCCCAGGTAGGCCCGGGCCCCGCGGATGGCAGTGATCTGGCCGTCCTTGCTGAATCGGTTGGCCACCTCGCGATCCCGCGCGGTGACCTCCGCCTCGACCGTCGCGTAGTCCAGCGGCGCCACCTCGGGCAGGTCGTTCATCGCCGCGACCAGTTCGCGCAGTGAACCGGCCTGCACGAAGTCCACCCCGCGGTCGACGAACGCCTGCACCGGTGGCGGTGGGCCCTTACGTGCCCGCGACGCGATCAGCTGTTTGAGGCTGCGCCCGGTCAGGTCCGGGTTCTGCTCCTGGCCGGACAGCGCGAATTCCTTCTCGATGATCTTCGCGTTGAGCACGAACCAGGTGTAGTCGTACCCGGAGCGGGCGATGTGCTCGAGCGTGCCCAGGGTGTCGAAACCGGGATACAGCGGCCCGGGCAGTCGCACGCCGGCGGCGTCCAGCCACAGCGGCGACGGGCCCGGAATGATCCGGATGCCGTGCCCCGGCCAGATCGGGTCGTAGTTGGTGATGCCCTCGGTGTAATGCCACATCCGGTCCCGGTTGATCACCCGGCCGCCGGCCGCCTCGGTGATCCCGATCATCCGGCCGTCGACGTGGGCGGGCACCCCGGCAAGCAGCTGGGACGGCACCCGGCCCATGCGTTCGGGCCAGTTCTGCCGCACCAGATCGAGGTTGCCGCCGATACCACCACTGGTCACCAGCACCGCAGACGCGCGGAACTCGAATTCGCCCACCGTGTTCCGTGAGGACGCCACCCCGCGCGGCGCGGCGCTGGGTTCCAGCACGGCCCCACGCACCCCGGTCACCCGACCGCCGTCGACAATCAGCTCGTCCACCCGGTGGCGATGCGCGAAGCGGACTTTGGGGTGCTCGCGCAGTCGGCGCGCGAACATCTCCACCAGGGCGGGACCGGTTCCCCAGGTGATGTGGAACCTGGGCACCGAGTTGCCGTGCCCGATAGCGCCGTAGCCGCCGCGCTCAGCCCAGCCGACCAGTGGGAACACCTTCAGCCCGCGGGCTCGCAGCCAACTGCGCTTCTCGCCGGCGGCGAAGTCGACGTAGGCGTGCGCCCATTGCCGCGGCCAGTGGTCTTCGGCCCGGTCGAAGCCGGCGGTGCCCAGCCAATCCTGCAGTGCCAGTTCGTGACTGTCGCGCACTCCCAGCCGGCGCTGCTCGGGGCTATCGACGAAGAACAGGCCGCCGAAGGACCAGAACGCCTGCCCGCCCAGGTTCGCGCTGTTCTCCTGGTCGACGATCAGCACCCGCCGGCCGCGATCGGCCAGTTCGCACGCCGCCACCAGGCCGGCCAGACCCGCACCGACGACGATCGCATCGGCATCCGCGCTACCGCTCATGGCGGTCAACCGTAACGGTTCAGGCGCTGAGCCCGGAGGCCACCTCGGCCGGGGACATGGGCCAGCGATAGCGCTCCGGCCGGCAGCCGTGCGCCAGGGCGGTGTCCACCGCGTCGAGCATGGCCGCGGCCACCGCGCGATCGCCGAGCTGACGCGCCCCGACCGACAGTCGCACCATCCCGCCTCGCCGGGCGATGCGTTCGCTGGTCGCGACCGCCAGGTGGCCCCACCAGGGGGCTTTCGGGAATCCGGATCCGATACCGAGGACCCGGGCCCGCTCGGTGCGGCCGGTCACCAGGTCGGTCACCCCGTGCAGGCCGGCGAGTAACCGGAATCCGTTGCGGGGCAAGGCGGTCACTGTTCCCTGCGACACCGTCCAGCCGGGTGCGGCGAACAGCCGGGTCCGCAGCCCCAGGTGTTCGAGTGCCCGGTCGGCGCCGAGCAGCCGCAGGTTCGCCTCGTGGGCGGGCAGCGAGGCGAATTCGCCGCGGCGCCTCTTGGTGGCGGCCTCGTCGAAGCCGTGCAACACGATCGCGGCGCCGTCGGCCCGCCGTCGCCGCAGCCAGTCGGCGGTGTCCGGGTCGCGGTCCAGCCGGTAGTCCGCACCCAGTCGCGGCGCCACCAGCAGTGACACCGGAACGCCGCGGACGTCCAGCTGCGCGCAGAACGTCTCGGCATCGGCGCAGCTGCGTGCCTCGATCCCGGAGACGGAGACGATCAGTTGTCCGGTCACGCCACCAGTGTGACGACCGCAGGTGTCCGGCCGGTGACGTCGAGGAAGACGTCACCTGGCGCTACGGGGCCATCCAGCGGTTGTTGTGGTAGGCCGGATCGGTGCTGGTGGTCGCGATCGCCCGCAACCGTTCCAGGTCGTGGGGATGCAGGTTCGGCACCCTGGCCAGCGAGTCCAGCAGCAGGTCGGCTTGTTCCTGCAGCGCGGGAAGGTGCTCGCTGCGGCCCGCCTGTTCAACGTGGGCGATCAGCATTCGCACCACCCGCAGGATCGTCGCCGCCACCCGGGGTTGGCCGGGGGCGACGTGTCGGAGCTGGTCGAATCCGTGTGCGATGTACTCCTGGGGGTCGAGTTCCCAGGGCCGCAGCAGAACTCGCCCGTCCGGCCCGGCCACCGCCGGCGGTCGCGGCGGCACCACCAGCAGCCGGCGCAGCAGGCTGCCGACCCGGAGCGTCGCCTCCACGGCGGTGGTGGGGTCGTTGATCGCCGCGCTCAGCGCGCGCAGGCCGATGTCGACAAGCTGACGGAAGGCGAAGTCGATGTCCTCCTGCATGGTGCGGCTTCCGCTGACCACGATCGCGCGGGTCAGCTTGTCCTGCAATCGATCCGGATGCCCCGGTGTCGGCCATATCGTGACCAGCGGCTGTCCCCGGTGAATGTAGGCACCGACGCGGGTGTCGAGCCTGATCGTGGCGTTGGGCGGGATCAGGGCCAGCAGCCGATCGGTGCGGACCTGGCTGACCCAGCCGTTGCCGGGAGAGTCGAGCCGCAACGCATCCGGCGGCGCATCCATGTCTGTGACGTGGACCGGTTGTTCGTCGGCGGCCGCGGCCGCGACGGCGTCGATCACCATCGAGCCCTCCGCCGCGATCTCGCGCACCACCTGCCCGACCTCCAGCCGATGGGCCAGATGGTCGACGTGGGCGATGATCGTGATCACGGTGCCGATCGTCAGCACCACCGCGACCGTCACGGTCAGCGGCGGCGCCGGTGACGGCGAGCTTCCGTCGAGGTCGGGCAGGCTCAGCACGCAATACACGAACGTCGCAACCAGCAGGCCTATCACGACCTGGCTGAGCCGGTCCCGGATGAACCAGCGCATCACCCGTGGCGACAGCTGCGAGCTGGCCAGCTGCAGGCTCACGATGGTCAGCGAGAAGATGACCCCCGCGGTGGTGATCGTCGCACCGGCGATGGTGGACAACAGCGTGGTGGCCACGCCGCTGTCCATCTTCAGCAGGAACCGCGGCGACGGGCCGACATACCGCTCCGCGGCGCGCACACCGACCGCCAGCGCCATGCCGCCCAACACGATCACCAACGGCAGCGCGAACAGGCTCTCGCGAAACCGGTAGGCCAACGCCGCCGCTCGCACACTCGGGAAACGCTCCGAGCGGGTCTGCATCAGCCCGGCAGGACGGCCTCGATGGCGGCGATCACCTCGGGCGCATCGGGCACGGTGGTGGGCCGGAATCGATTGACCACGGCGCCGCCGGGGGCCAGCAGGAACTTCTCGAAGTTCCACTGCACGTCACCGGCGGCCCCCTCGGCGTCGGCGGTCTTGGTCAGCTCCGCATACAGCGGGTGCCGGGCGTCGCCGTTGACGTCGGTCTTGGCCAGCAGCGGGAACGTCACGCCGTAGGTGGTGGAGCAGAAGGTCGCGATCTCCTCGGGCGTTCCCGGTTCCTGGCCCATGAACTGGTTGCACGGCACGCCGAGCACGGTCAGGCCGCGGCCGGCGTAGTCCTGCGCGAGCTGCTCCAGGGCGCCGTACTGCGGGGTGAGCCCGCACTTGGAGGCGACGTTGACGATCAGCACCGCCCGGTCCTGGTAGGAAGCCAACGAGGTGGGCTGCCCGTCGAGGGTGGTCAGAGGGATATCGGCGAGGCTCATGGCCGCGACGTTACCCGCTGACAGCTTCCGGGTAGCGGCGTACGGTCATCGCAGGCGCACACATTGCGGGGAGGCCGTCATGGCACCACTGCTCGCCCTGTTGGTGGGAACCATCGCGGCGCGGATCGCCGGTTGGCTGGGCATCTCCTACGTCGGCAGCTGGGTCAGCGCCCTGGCCGTCGGCCTGGCCGTCATGTTCGTGATCACCGGGGTAGCGCACTTCGTCTCCCCGCTGCGAACCGATCTGATCGCGATCGTGCCGCCGCAACTGCCCAAACCCGGGATGCTGGTCACCCTCACCGGGGTGCTGGAACTCCTCGGCGCGGTGGGTCTGCTGATACCCGCCACCCGGGTGGCCGCCGCGGTCTGCCTGTTGGGGCTGATGCTGGCGATGTTCCCGGCCAACGTCTACGCGTCGCGGATGCCGACGCCGCCGAAGTCGATGACCACGGAGCTCTCGGTGCGGATCGCCGAGGAGGTCGTCTTTCTGGCGGCGGCGCTGGTGGTCGCGATCGGCTCGGTCTAACCCGCGTCGCAACCGGCGGTCGCCAGCAGCCAGGCGTAGTGGAACGCGGTGTCCTTCCAGCGCTCGTAACGCCCGGAGATGCCGCCGTGGCCCGCCGTCATCTGCGTCTTCAGCAGAACCGGATTGCTGTCGGTCTTGGTGTGCCGCAGCGCCGCAACCCATTTCGCCGGTTCGACGTAATACACCCGGGTGTCGTGCAGTGAAGTGGTTGCCAGGATCGGCGGGTACCCGCGTTCGGTGACGTTCTCGTACGGCGAGTAGGACTTCATGTAGCGGTAGACGTCGTGATCGTCCAACGGGTTTCCCCATTCGTCCCACTCGGTGACGGTCAGCGGCAGCGACGGGTCCAGGATGGTAGTGAGCGGGTCGACGAACGGGACCTGCGCCACCACCCCGGCGAACAGTTGCGGTGCCAGGTTGGTGACCGCTCCCATCAGCAGACCGCCCGCGCTGCCACCCATCGCGACCAGGCCCCGTGGTGCACAGATGCCCGAGTCGATCAGGTGGCGCCCCGCGGCGACGAAGTCGGTGAAGCTGTTCTTCTTCTCCAACAGCTTGCCGCCCTCGTACCACAGCCGGCCCATCTCGCCGCCGCCGCGGACATGGGCCACCGCGAACACCATGCCGCGGTCCAGCAGCGAGAGCCGGGCGATGGAGAAGTGCGGGTCTTCGCACATCTCGTAGGCGCCGTAACCGTAAATCAGTGCCGGAGCGGGTAGTTCGATACCCGCGCGGTGCACGATCGACACCGGGACCCGTGTTCCGTCCTCGGCCAGTGCCCAGTCCCGGTATTCGACGTAGTCCGCACTGCGGTAGTCCCCGAGCACCGGCTGCTCGCGCAGCATCGTGCGCTCTCCGGTCGCCAGGTCGATGTCGTAGACGCGCACCGGGGTGATGAAGGAGGTCGCACCCACCCGCAGCTTGGGGCCGTCCCAGTTCGGGTTGGCTCCCAGGCCCGCCGACGTCAGCTCGGTGTCGAAGGTGATCTCCTGCGGCGCTCGGTATTGGCCGTCGGCACCGATCGGCCACAGCTGAATGCGCGGCAGCCCTTCGGCCCGGTAGCCGATCACCAGGTGATGCGCGAACGCGTCCACCATGTCCAGACGCACGTCGTCACGTCCGGCGATCAGGGTCTCACTCGCGGTCGGGTCGCTCACCGGGGCCTGCACCAGGGTGAAGTTGACCGCACCGTCGTTGTGCAGCATCAGGAATCGATCCTGGCCGCCCACGATCGCATGCTCGACGGAGTATTCGATGCCTTCCCGGCGGGGCAGCACCACGGCGAACTGCGCCTGCGGGTCGGCGGCGTCGGCGTAGCGCACCTCGGAGGTGATCGACGAACCGGCCGCGATCAGCACGTAGGCGTCGCTGCGGGTTCGGCCCACCGACAGCCAGAACCGTTCGTCCTCTTCGTGGTAGACCTGCTCGGCTTGCCGGCCCGCGCCGATCCGGTAGCGCCACACGGTGTCCGGGCGCCAGGCAGCGTCGACGGTGATGTAGTAGACCGTGCTGTTGTCGGTCGCCCAGGTCACACCCGCGCCGATCCCGGCGATCTCGTCGGCGAGCAGCTCACCGGTGGATAAATCCTTGAACCGCAACGTGTACCGCTCGTCCCCGACGACGTCGACGGAGTAGGCCAGGATATTGCCGTCCGGGCTGACACCGGCCGCCCCCAGCGCGAAGAAATCATGCCCCTGGGCTTCGACATTCTGGTCGAGCAGCACCTGCTCGCCGGGAATCTCGGTGTCCTCGTCCAGATCCGGCGGAGTCCAGTCATCGGGATCTGCTACCGGACAGCGGCATTGGACGCCGTACTGCTTGCCCTCGAAGGTGCGCGCGTAATACCACCACTGGCCGCGGCGCGCCGGAACCGACAGGTCGGTCTCCTTGGTACGTGCCTTGATCTCATCGAAGATGTTCTGCCGCAACGGTTCCAGGTGTGCGGTCACGGCATCGGTGTAGGCGTTCTCGGCCTCTAAGTGCGCGATCACCTCGGGGTCGGCCTTGTCGCGCAGCCATTCGTAGGGGTCGACGAAGACATCGCCGTGGTGGGTGCGGGTGGTCGCCACCCGCTTGGCCGACGGCGGCTCGGGCAGCGTCTGTGTTACCGCGGTCATGCCCCGGGGCCGACCCAGTCGTCGAAGGACAGGCCCGAAATACGTTCGTAGGCTTCGATGTAGCGGGCGCGGGTCGCGTCGATGACGTCCTGCGGCAACGCCGGCGGCGGCAGCTCGCCGGCCCGGTCCCAGCCGGACTCCGGACCGGTCAGCCAGTTGCGCACGAACTGCTTGTCGAAGCTCTCCTGCACCACCCCGGCCCGATAGTGGTCGGCCGGCCAGTACCGCGACGAGTCGGGGGTGAACACCTCGTCGGCCAGGATCAGGTTGCCGTGCTCGTCGACGCCGAACTCGAACTTGGTGTCGGCGATGATGATGCCGCGGGTGAGCGCATGGTCGGCGGCCTGCACATAGGTCGCCATGGTCCGGTCGCGCAGCTGGCCGGCCCGCACCGGACCCACCAGGTCGATCACCTGCGCGAACGAGATGTTCTCGTCGTGTTCGCCGATCTCGGCCTTGGTGGCCGGGGTGAACACCGGGTTGGCGAACTTGCTGGCCTCGACTAGTCCCGGCGGCAGCGGGATGCCGCAGAGCGAGCCGGTGCGCTGGTAGTCCAGCAGGCCCGAACCGGTCAGGTAGCCGCGCGCCACGCACTCGACCGGCATCATCTCCAACTGGCGGACCACCAGCGCCCGACCCAGTACCTCGTCGGGAATGCGGGGGTCATCCGGTGGGCCGGCCAGGTGGTTGGGCGCTTCGACCAGGTCGAAGAAGAACACACTCATCGCGGTCAGGATGCGGCCCTTGTCCGGGATCTGGCTGTCCAGGATGTAGTCGAACGCCGAGATCCGGTCGGTGGCGACGAACAGCAGGTGCGACTCGTCGATCCGATACAGTTCGCGGACTTTGCCGCTGGCCAGGTGCTGGTATTCAGAGAGCGCGGGACGCGACATTGCGTCAGCCTATCCAGCACGAGGCTTCACCGGGTGTGTTGGGATCGGTTCCATGACATCTCGGCTGCTGCCCTACGCCACCTCCCCCGCCCGCCTGCTGGCCCAACTGTTCAGCGACGTCGTCGTCGCGGCGTGGACCTTCGTCTGGGTGCTGGTCGCGCTGGCCGTGCACGGCGCGGTCGCCACGATCGCCGGCGTGGGCCGGCAGTTCGAGCGGGGCGCCAACGGAGTGGCCGAAAGCCTGGTCTCGGCCGGGCACAGCGCGGATCGCATTCCGCTGGTGGGTGACGCGGTGAGCAAGCCGCTGACCGCGGCCGGCGAGGCGGCGGTCGACATCGCCGGCGCAGGCCACAACCTCGACACCACCGCCGGATGGCTGGCCTACCTGCTCGCGGTGGCCGTCGCGGCACCGCCGATCCTGGCGGTGGCGATGCCGTGGCTGGCCCTGCGGCTGCGGTTCTTCCTGCGCAAGCGGGCGGTGCTGGCGCTGGCCGCCACGCCGGCCGGCACCGAGTTGCTGGCGTTGCGCGCACTGGCCACCCGGCCGCACCGCGCACTGACCGCGGTCAGCCCGGACCCGGTCGGGGCGTGGCGACATCAGAACCTCGCCGTCATCTCCGGCCTCGCCGCTGTTGAGCTGGCCTCGGCCGGGCTGACGCGACATCCCCGATCGACGACCGCGGCGGGCTAGGCTGCCGGTGTGAACCTCGAGAAGGTGGTTTTCGGTTTCTTCGTGTTGTTGTCGGCGACATTGAATTTCGGGTTCTTCGTCGGCGACATCGGAGATCCGGTCATCCACAACCCCTGGGAACTGTTCCTCGCCCTGATCGTCGCCTTCATCACCTCGATCCTGAAGTTCGGTGACCGCACCCAGCTCGGCGCGGTCCACCTGGCGACCAGCCTGGTCGCGCTGCTGCAGCTCGTCGGCGCGGCCGGGATGTGGGTCTACTACACCCAGGTCTCGGTCTACGGCCTGGACCAGCACGCGACGGCCAGCGTGGTGTCGCTGTCGGGTGGGGCGCTGCTGGCCAACATCGTGTCCGTCACTCTGCTGGTGGTCGAGACGTCCTCGTTCAGGCGTCGCTAGTCGCCGATAGCCGTCCTTGACCGATGCCCAATCCCCTGCAGCTGTTCTCGTTCTGGACCCGGCGATCGACCAAGCCGCGGCCCAAGCCGATCCGGGTTCCGACAACGGACCAGACCACCGAAGTCATCTTCTTGTTCATGCGGCGGATGCGCGCGCCGTTCATCGTCGTCATCACCAACTTCAGCATCTGCACCACCGGCCTGATCCTGATGCCCGGTGTCGACGCAGCGGGCAACCCCTACCGGCTGACCCCCTTCGACGCCTTCTACCAGATGACAATCACCCTGACGACGGTCGGCTACAGCGAGGTTCCGCACGCCTTCAGCTACCCGCAGCGGATGTGGCTGTCGATCTCCATCTACCTGGTCGTGATCAGCTGGGCCTTCGCCGTCGGCGTGTTCTTCTCCCTCATCAACGACACCGCCTTCCAGGACGCCATCGCCGCGCAACGCTTCCGCCGGCAGGTCCAGCGCATGGTCGAGCCCTTCGTCATCATCGCCGGCTACGGCCAGGCCGGCCGGGCCGTGGGCGCCGAACTCGACGAGCACGGACGCCGGTTCGTCGTCATCGACAAACGGGAATCCCGGGTGGCTGCGGTGGTGTCGGCGCAGCTCAGCTCCGATGTCCCGGCCATCGAGGGAGACTGCGCGATCCCGCCCGTGCTCGGCGTGGCCGGTCTGGCTCATCGCGACTGCGAGGGCGTCCTGGCCCTGACCGACGATGACGACGCAAACCTCGCGGTGGTAATGACCGTGGCGCTGCTGCGGCCGGAAGTACCGGTGTTCGCCCGCTGCAGCGACCCGACCATCCAGGCCCGCATCGAACGCTTCTCCCCGGCGGGGATCATCAACCCCGGCGACCGGTTCGGCGAGTACCTGGCCCTGTCGATCCACCGTCCGATCAATCACCAGTTGCTGCGCTGGCTGATGGACAACGAGGAGGACCAGCTGCCACCGCTGCGGCGGGACCTGGCCGCCGGCCGCTGGGTGGTCTGTGCCGACCCCGAGTTCGGCGGCGAGGTGGTGCGCGACCTGATCGCCAGCGGAGTGGAGGTGGACGTCGCCGATCCCGCGGGCGGCGAACTCGACCTCGCCGACGCCATCGGGTTCATTGCCGGGACCAGCAACGACACCACGAACATCGCCATCGCCGAACAGGCCCGGTTGGCCAACGCCGACGTCTACCTGGTGGTCCGTCAGCAGACCGACGCCAAGAAGGCCCTGCTCGACGCACTGGAGATCGATTCGGTCTACATCGCCACTGAACTCGTTGCCCGCGAAATGCTGGCCCGCACCCTCAACCCGGTGTTCTGGAGTTTCGTCGAGCACGCCTTCGGGCGCGACGAGGCGTGGGCCACCGAGGTGCGCGACCATCTGCAGAAGCGCTGCGGGCGGCGCACCCCCAAACGTGATGTCATCGTGTTGTCCCCCGAGCGCGCCCCGGCCATCGCCGACTGGTTGCAGCAGGGACACACCCTGACACTGGGTGATCTCATCCGCCGGCCCGACGACCGCGAGGTGGCCTTGCCGCTGGCCGCGCTGGTCCTGTTGCGGGACGGCACACCGACATTCATGCCGGCCCCGGAGACCGCCTTGACGCTGGACGATCAGGTGCTGCTGGTGGGCAAGCCCGACGGGCTGTCCCAGATCCGGGAGATCTGCCACTATCCGACGACGGTGGAGTACCTGACCACCGGCCGCGACGTCCCCTTGACGTGGGTGTGGTCCAAGCTGACCGCCCGGTCCCGCCGCGCCGCCGAATCACGTTCCGCGACGCCCTAGTTCCACCATCATGTGCCGCATCCCGGTGTGCCGATTGCTGCGGCTCCACTCCACCGGAGCCACCACCTCGACGTCGCTGAACCGGCGCAGCAGCTCCTCGTAGAGCACCCGCAACTCCAGCCGGGCCAGGTGCGCTCCCAGGCAGAAGTGCGCGCCGTGGCCGAACCCGAGGTGCGGGTTGGGTTTCCGGGTGATGTCGAACTCGCCGGCCCGCTCGAACACGGCGTCGTCGCGGTTGGCCGAGCCCTCCCACACCAGGACCTTGTCGCCGGGCTCGATCGACTCCCCGCCCAACACCGCGCTCCGGGTGGCGGTGCGGCGCTTCGACGGCGCCGGCGACGTCCACCGGATGATCTCCTCGATGGCGGTCGGCAGCAGGCCGAAATCGCCGCGCAGCAAACGCAATTGGTCCGGGTGCGCGGCCAGCGCCAGCAGCCCGCCGGCGATGGCGTTGCGGGTGGTCTCCGCGCCGGCGCTGAACAGCAGCTGGAAGAACAGGTACACCTCGAGGTCGCTGAGCGCCGGATCGGTCGAGTTGGCCACCACCGACAGCATGTCGTCGGCCGGCTCGGCGCGCTTGGCCGCGATCAGCTCCTGGCCGAAGGTGTAGACCCGGTTGCCGGCGTCCTCGATGGACAGCCGCGACACCACCGCCGACCGCGAGCCGCGGAAGTCGAAGCTGGGCTCGATGGCCTCGAACAACCAGTGCCGGTCGGCCTCGGGAACGCCGAGCAGCAGGCAGATCATCTGCATCGGCACCTCGGCGGCGATGTCGACCAGGAAGTCGAACGGCACGCCCGGCTCGACGGCGTCCAGCAGCGCCCGCGCCCGGCGCCGCAGGTCTTCTTCGACGCGGCGGATCATCCGGGGTGTCAGCCCGGAGCTGACCAGCCGGCGGACCTGGGTGTGCCGCGGCTCGTCCATCATGTTGAGCAGTTGACCGGCGATCGGGAGGTCTTGCAGCACCGTGCCGCCGAACGGCCGACTCCCCCCGGTCACCGACGAATAGGTGTCGGAGTCGCGCAGCACCTCGACGGTTTCGGCGTAGGTGGCCACGGACCAGAAGCCTTCGCCGTCCGGGGTGTGTTCGGTCGGTTCGTGCCAGTACACCGGCGCGTCCCGGCGGTGCAGTGCGAACAGCTGATGGGGAAAGCCGTCGGCGAAGTTGTCCAGATCGGTGAAGTCGATGCCGGCGAGCTCCATGAGCGCTAGAGGATCGCGCCCGGGACGTATCCGGCAGCCGTGGGGAACCGCTCCAGCATCTCCTGCACCGCCACGAACACGTGGTTGACCTGGCTGGCGGCCGCACCGGTGAACGCCTGCCGGTCGGCGATGGCGGCCTCCAGAGCGGCCCGGTCCAGCGGCAGCCGGTCGTCGGCGGCCAGCCGGTCCAGCAGGTCGGGTTCGGCACCGCGTTCGCGCATCGCCAGCGCAACGGCCACCGCGTGCTCCTTGATGACCTCGTGGGCGGCTTCGCGGCCCATCCCGGCGCGCACCGCGGCGATCAGCACCTTGGTGGTGGCCAGGAACGGCAGGTAGCGGTCCAGCTCGCGGGTGATCACCGCCGGGTAGGCGCCGAACTCGTCGAGCACGGTCAAGAACGTCTCGATCTGCCCGTCGACGGCGAAGAACGCATCCGGCAGCGCAACCCGGCGCACCACCGAGCAGAACACGTCGCCCTCGTTCCACTGCGCGCCGGCCAGTTCGGCAGCCATCGACGCGTAGCCGCGCAGCACCACCTGCAGGCCGTTGACCCGTTCACAGCTTCGGGTGTTCATCTTGTGCGGCATCGCCGACGAGCCCACCTGGCCTTCGGCGAAGCCCTCGGTGACCAGTTCGTGCCCGGCCATCAGCCGGATGGTGTGGGCCAGCGAGGACGGGCCGGCCCCGAGCTGCACCAGCGCGGAGAGGACGTCGTGATCCAGCGAGCGGGGGTAGACCTGGCCGACGCTGGTCAGCACCGCGTCGAAGCCGAGGAACGCCGCGACCCGGCGTTCCAGCTCGGCCAGTTTGGTGGTGTCGCCGCCGAACAGGTCCAGCATGTCCTGGGAGGTGCCCATCGGGCCCTTGATGCCGCGCAGCGGGTAGCGGACGATCAGGTCCTGAATCCGCTGCAACGCGATCAGCAGTTCCTCGGCGGCACTGGCGAACCGCTTGCCCAGGGTGGTGGCCTGCGCGGCGACGTTGTGGCTGCGCCCGGCCATCACCAGGTCACGGTTGTCCTGCGCGTGCAGCGCCAGCCGGATCGCCACCGCCACCGCGTGGTTGTTCACCAGCAGCAGCGACTGGCGGATCTGCATCTGCTCGACGTTCTCGGTCAGATCCCGACTGGTCATGCCCTTGTGGATGTGCTCGTGGCCGGCCAGCGCATTGAACTCCTCGATGCGCGCCTTGACGTCGTGGCGGGTCACCCGTTCGCGGGCGGCGATCGAATCCAGGTCGACTTCCTCGAGCACCCGCTCGTAGTCGGCGAGGACGTTGTCCGGCACCTGCACACCCAGTTCGGACTGGGCGCGCAGCACCGCCAGCCACAGACGTCGTTCCGCGACGATCTTGGCCTGCGGCGACCAGATGTCGACCATGGCGGCACTGGCGTAGCGGGTGGCCAGGACGTTGGGAATGCTCACGGACTACCAGCTTAAAGGGCGTGCAGGATGTCCTCGACGCGGTCCTTGGCGTCGCCGAACAGCATGGCGGAGTTCTGCCGGAAGAACAGCGGGTTCTGCACGCCCGCATAGCCCGACGCCATGGAGCGTTTGAACACGATCACGTTGTCGGCGTCCCACACGGTCAGCACCGGCATGCCCGCGATCGGGCTGGACGGGTCCTCGGCGGCGGCCGGGTTGACGGTGTCGTTGGCGCCGATCACCAGCACCACCGAGGTGTCGTCGAAGTCGTCGTTGATCTCGTCCATCTCCAGCACGATGTCGTAGGGCACCTTGGCCTCGGCCAGCAGCACGTTCATGTGCCCCGGGAGCCGACCGGCGACCGGGTGGATGCCGAAGCGCACGTTGACGCCGCGGTCGCGCAGCTTGCGGGTGAGTTCGGCGACCCCGTACTGGGCCTGGGCCACGGCCATGCCGTAGCCGGGGGTGATGATCACCGAGTCGGCGCCCCCGAGCAGTTCGGCCACCCCTTCGGCGGTGATCTCGCGGTGCTCGCCGTAGTCCTTGTCCTCGGCGGGGCCGGCTTCGATCCCGAAGCCGCCGGCGATCACCGAGATGAACGAGCGGTTCATCGCCTTGCACATGATGTAGGACAGGTAGGCACCCGAGGAGCCCACCAGCGCACCGGTGATGATCAGCAGGTCGTTGGAGAGCAGGAAGCCCGACGCGGCCGCCGCCCAACCGGAGTAGCTGTTGAGCATCGACACGACCACCGGCATGTCACCGCCGCCGATCGAGGCCACCAGGTGCCAGCCCAGCGCCAGCGCCAGCAGGGTCACCAGGATCAGCAGCCACAGCTTGGGCTCGTGCACGAACCAGATCGTCAGCGCGACGAACGCCACCAGCGCGCCGATGTTGAGGAAGTTCTTGCCGGGCAGCATCAGCGGGTTGGACTTCATCCGCCCCGACAGCTTGAGGTTGGCCACGATCGAGCCGGTGAAGGTGACCGCGCCGATGAACACCCCGATGAACACCTCGGCCGAGTGGATGCCGAGCATGCCGTCGGAGCACAGTCGCGCCGCCTCGGCACCGGCCAGGTGCCGTTCGACGTGCAGGTAGCCGTTCCAGCCGACCAGCACGGCGGCCAGACCGACGAACGAGTGCAGCAGCGCGATCAGCTCGGGCATGCCGGTCATCTCGACGACCTTGGCCCGCCACAGCCCGATCGCAGCACCGACGACGGTGGCCCCGATCAGCAGGCCCAGGCCGACCGGCTCGATGTGCTGGTGCACGGCCAGTGCGATGGTCGCCGCCAGCGCCACGGCCATGCCGATGATGCCGAAGCTGTTGCCGGCCTTGGACGTCTCATGCTTGCTCAGGCCGGCCAGCGCCAGGATGAACAGCAGGGCCGCGATGATGTATGCCGCAGATGCCGCAGTCTGAACAGAAAACATTGGGGTTCCTACTCCAAATCCGGGGTGAGGCTCTAGCTGCGCGAGAACATGGCCAGCATGCGGCGGGTCACCGCGAAGCCACCGAAGATGTTGATGCTGGCCAGCAGGATCGCCGCCGTGGCAAGCGCCGTGATCGCCGGATCACGATGGCCGATCTGCAGCAGCGCACCGACCACGATGATTCCCGAGATCGCGTTGGTGACGCTCATCAGCGGGGTGTGCAGCGCGTGGTGCACATGCCCGATCACGTAGTAGCCGATCACGATCGCCAGGGCGAACACGGTCAGGTGCACCTGCAGCGCAGCCGGGGCCAACGCCACCAGGGCGAACAGCACCGCCGCAGCCGAGGCCACCAGGCCCAGGCGCCGCCCGGCCGACATCGGCGCCTTGGGCTGCGCGACGACCACCGGGGCTTCGGCGACCTTGGCCGGGGCGGCCGAGACCTGCACCGGCGGCGGCGGCCAGGTGGACTCGCCGTCGCGCACCACGGTCATGGACCGCTGCACCACGTCGTCGAAGTCCAGGACCAGCTGGCCGTCCTTGCCGGGCGTCATCAGCTTCATCAGATTGACCAGGTTGGTCCCATACAGCTGGGAGGCCTGCGCGGCCAGCCGGCCGGCCAAGTCGGTGTAGCCGATGATCGTCACGCCGTTGTCGGTGACGACGGCCTGGTCGGCGACGGTGCCCTCGACGTTGCCGCCGTTGGCCGCGGCCATGTCCACGATCACGCTGCCGGAGCGCATCGAGGCGACCATCTCGGCGGTGATGATGCGCGGGGCCGGCTTACCGGGGATCAGCGCAGTGGTGATGATGATGTCGACGTCGGCGCACTGGTCGGCGTAGAGCTGCGCCTCGCGGGCCTTGTAGTCGTCGCTCATCTCCTTGGCGTAGCCGGTGGCCGACACCTCGGTTTCGGTCGATTCGATCGACAGGTACTCCCCGCCCAGCGAGCGGACCTGGTCGGCGACCTCCGGGCGCGGGTCGGTGGCCCGCACGATCGCGCCCAGGCTGCCGGCGGCACCGATGGCGGCCAGCCCGGCGACCCCGGCGCCCACCACCAGCACCTTGGCCGGCGGCACCTTGCCCGCGGCGGTCACCTGGCCGGTGAAGAACCGGCCGAAGACGTGCGCGGCCTCCACCACGGCGCGGTAGCCGGCGATGTTGGCCATCGAGCTCAGTACGTCCAGGGACTGCGCGCGTGAGATGCGGGGCACGGCGTCCATCGACAGCGCGGTGATGGGCCGGCGACCCAGATCCTCCACCCGCTCGGGGTGCAACGCCGGTGCCAGCAGGCTGACCAGCGTCGCACCCGGCTTCATCGCGTCGAGTTGCTCGGTCGAGGGAGCGTTGACGCCGAAGACGATGTCGGCGGCGCGGGCATCGCCGATGGTCGCGCCGGCCTCCACGTAGGCGGCGTCGGCGAAGGACGATTTGGCACCGGCCCCGCCGTCCACCACGACGTCGTAGCCGAGCTTGGTCAACGCAGTGACGGTCGCCGGGGTGGCCGACACACGCGTCTCACCGGGCTGTGCCTCGGACAGGACTCCGATAATCACGTAGCTCTCCGCATTCGCTTCACTTCGCCGCTTCGGGCGCCTTCTTTCCCTATCGTTACCGGCCAGTAGCTAGGCGCCGACAAAGGGATCGCCGCAGCATACCGTGTGTGCTTTTCAGGCCGATACCGCGCGTTGGTCCACCGGGGCCAGCATGTCGATGACGTCGATCACCGCGGCCCGGGCGACTCCCCGGGGGGCCTGCTGGTCATCGACCAGCGCCGCCATCACCGCGCCGTCGACCATGCAGACCAGGTGATATGCCATGTCGACCCGGGTGATCCGGGCGGACCGTTCGATGGCTTCGACGACGGCTACCGAGCGCTGGTGCAGCACGCGACGCTGGATCTCACGGAGCTCGGGCTGTCGGGCGCAGACGATGTAGCGCTCATACCGGGAGATCAGCTGTTCGGCCACCCGCGCGTCGTCCTCTTCGCCCACCAGCAGGTCGACCACCATGTCGGCGGTCGTCTCGGCGGTACGCCGGCGCCGGGACAGCCCGGCGATGCGGGCCCGCAACTGGGCAACCTCCAACATGCCGATGTGTTCGACCGCGCTGATGATCAGGTCGTCCAACGAAGAGAAGTAGTAGGTGGTCGACGCCAGCGGCAGGCCGGCCCGCTGCGCCACCGCCCGGTGCCGCACCGCCTCGAAGCCACCCTCGGCCAGCAACTCGGCGGCAGCACTGACCAGTGCATACCGTCGGCGTTCCCCCTTGGGTGTGACCGCTGTCATCACGCCTAGAGATGCTGCCAGCACTGGTAGCACCGCATCATGGGTTTCCGCCTTTTGGGACTTTTAGGACAATCGGCACAACCTGGCATGATGACCGCCATGCCGGAGTTGAGCCGACGGGCGGTGTTGCGCGCCGGGTTCGCCGCGACTGCGGCGACAGTGCTGGGGTCGGGTGCACTGCTGGGCGCGCGACCGGCGCGGGCCACCCCGGCGCCGACCGCCCCGACGATGGTCACCGGCTCGTTCGACTCGGCGGCGCGCGGCGGGATCACCACCAATTGGGCGATCGCCCGGCCGCCGGGCCAGACCGAGGCTTTGCGCCCGTTGATCGCGCTGCACGGCAAGGGCAGCGACGCCTCGACAGTGATGGCCGGCGGGGTGGAGCAGGGCCTGGCCGAGGCGGTCGCCGCCGGGCTGCCGCCGTTCGCGGTGGTGGCGGTCGACGGCGGCGGAAGCTACTGGCACCGGCGGGCATCCGGGGAGGATTCCGGCGCCATGGTGACCGACGAGCTGCTGCCGCTGCTGGCCGATCAGGGGCTGGACACCTCGCGGGTGGCGTTTCTGGGCTGGTCGATGGGCGGCTACGGCGCCCTGCTGCTCGGTGGTCGGCTGGGTCCGCGCCGGACCGCGGCGATCTGCGCGGTCAGTCCCGCGTTGTGGCTGTCGCCGGGCGCGTCGGCGCCGGGTGCGTTCGACGGCGCGAGCGACTTCGAGGCGAACTCGGTGTTCGGGATGCCCGCACTGGGGTCGATCCCGATCCGGGTGGACTGCGGCGACAGCGACCCGTTCTATTCGGCCACCAAGGCGTTCATCGCCCAGTTGCCCCATCCGCCGGCCGGCGGCTTCTCCCCCGGCGGGCACGACGGGGGGTACTGGAGTTCCCAGATGCCCGCCGAATTGACCTGGATCGCTCCGCTGCTGACCGCCTGACCACGAACGCATCCCCACTGGGTGTTTCTCAGGAAATATCGCCAATTCGGCCGTCGACCGTTCCATAAGTCAGTCATGACGTCCCGAGTCTGTGTCGTGTTGTCGCTGAATATCCCCGCAATTTCCAGGATTTCGGAGCAATCTCCCCGGTTTACGCCGCTGCAAATATCTTGTGTGACAGAGGCCACTCTGCGAAAATTTGTCAGCGTACTCATAAGTAACCCACCTGTTGCTGAGCGAAAGCCGCACAGATTGGAAGGCTCTGATGACAAGTCGACGGATCCAGGCGGCCGCGGTTGCCGCAACCATGGGTGGCGGACTGCTGACCGCAGCGTTTCTGCAGGCCGCGGTCGCTGCCGCCGCACCCGGTACCGATGCCTTCACCATCGACGGCACCACTTTCGACCCCATCGATCTGTCCGGCGCCGCGGGTTTCAACCCGGTCCTTCCGATCAGCCTTGCCCCGCCGCTGATGAGCCTCGGTGGCGGGACGGTGAGCTTTTTCGGCAACACGCTTGAGCTTTCGCCGCAGCGCTTCGATGTGTACAACGGCACCGAATCACTCGGCAGCATCGACACCAACGAAACCGTCACCAACCTGCTCGGCCTGCCCAACACCGAGTTCACCGTCACCGGCGTCACCGGCGATGCAGCCGGTCTGCCGGCGCTGGGGACGGTCTATGACGTGCTCAACCTGGGCGGCGGCTTCTACAACGTCTACAGCGCGACCCCGGGAGAGGCCGGCAAAGTCACCGACACCCTGGTGACCCCGTTCGGCAACATGAACCTGGACGCATTGGTCGCCGGCGTCAATGCCGCCGTCCCGCTGCAGCCCGGCGACGCCTTCGCGGGTCTCCACGTCGGTGACAGCAGCCTCGGCGAGGACGCCTTCACCATCGGCAGCACCACCTTCGACCCGATGACGGCGGCTGGATCCGAGGGATTCGATCCCGTCGGCGCCCTCGGCGGCACACCGCCGCTGTTGAACCTCGGCGGCGGCATACTGCTGGGATCGGTCGCCCTCGCACCGCAGGAGTTCGACGTCTACAGCGGCGTCGGGAGCAGCGCCACCCAGGTGGGCACCATCGACACCGGTGTGTCCGCGACGAGTCTGCTGGGCATGGCCAACACCCAGTTCACCGTTCTCAGCGCCACCCCTACCGGCGCGGATGCGTCGGGCCTGCCGGCGACCGGAACGGTCTATGACGTGTTCAACCTCGGCAACGGCTGGCAGAACGTCTACACCGCCACTCCAGATGTCATCGCCGCCGACGGCACTGTCACTTCCGGCACTGTCACCGACACTCTGATGACGCCGTTCGGCAATATGAATCTGGACTCGCTGTTCGGCGGTATCAACGCCGCCAACCCGCTGCACCCGGGCGACGCCTTCACCGGTCTGCTCGTCGGCGACAGCACCATGCCCGACGCCTTCACCCTCGGCGGCTTCAACTTCGACCCGAGGCTGGCGGACGACACCGAGGGTTTCAAAGACGTCCCCGCCCTACTCGGCATTGCCCCACTGTTGAGCCTCGCATCTGGGCAGATCCAAAAGTACGACACCATACCGCTCAACCTGAATATTCAAGACTTCGACGTCTCCAGCGGCAGCGGGTCCAGCACCACCGACCTCGGCACCATCACCGCCGCTACGGGTGTGACGAACCTGCTCGGCCTGACGAACACCGAGTTCACCATCCAGACAGTCACCGCCGCCGATGGCGTCGAGGCCTCGCTCCTACCGGAGATCGGCACCGTCTACGACGTCTTCAACTTCGGCGGCGGCTGGCAGAACATCTACATCGCCACCCCCGGCGACGACGGCACCGTCACCGACACGTTTGTGACGCCGTTCGGCAACATCGATCTCAGTTCGCTGTTCGACTTCAACGTGGCGAACCCGCTCGATGCAGGCGCCGCCTTCAACGGCCTCGACGACATGGCCAGCGCGCTGGCCTCCGCCTTCTGAGCAAGGCCGGGTCGGCAATCACTTGCAGAGGGCGCCGAGCGCGGCCATCCGGGAATCGAGGTCGCGCCCGATCTCCTCGTGCTCGGAATTCGATTGCCCGACAAGGTAGCTCACGTTGAGGTGTTCCAGCGCGCCGGCCATCGCGCGAGCGGCGTCGAGGACTTCACTCGGCGCCGCCGCGTCGGCATCGGCCCGGCCGCGCACATAGGCGGCGCTGCCCACCAGAGCGAGCCGCGCATTGGCGGCCACCGCAAGCTGGGCCAGCGGGTTCTCCGGGTCGGGATTGACCAGGTGCATGTTCTTGGCCACGGCCTGACGCGCCAGCAGCGCAGCGGCGCACACGTCGAGCTTGGCGTCATTAGCGTCTCGCACAGTGGACTTCGCCGAAGAATCCGATCCCGGGTGCGACAGCCCGACGACGGCTGCGGCGCCCAACGCTCCGGCGGCCAGTCCCGCCACCGCCGCCGCAATCAGAAGCCGCCAGGCCGAAGTCGGTGAAGCCGGTTTCGGTGGAGCTGGTTTCGGTGGAGCTGACTTGGATACTGCTGACTTCGTGGTCTTGGCCGGCTCCGCGGAGTCCGGCAGCTCAGGGTCCGCCATCCCGCCATGCTACCCCCGGGTCAGAGCCGAATCCTGCCCTCGGTTGCCGCCAGGGCGATATCGGTACGGAAATGACTGCCGGGCAACCGGATCGAGTCCAGCACCCGATAGGCATCCGCGCGCGCCGCATCCAGGTCCGCACCGGTGCCCACCACCGACAACACCCGGCCACCCGAGGACACCACCGCACCGTCCTCGCGAAGTGCGGTGCCCGCGTGCAACACCCCGTCGGCCTCGGCGCCGACGATCACATCGCCCACCCGCGGCCGGCCCGGGTAGTTCTCCGCGGCCAGCACCACCGTCACCGCGGCTCCGTCGCGCCAGCGCAGCGCGCCGAAGTCGCTGAGCCCACCGGTGGCGGCGGCGTACAGCAACTGCCCCAGCGGTGATTCCAGCAGTGCCAGCACCGCCTGGGTCTCCGGATCGCCGAAGCGGCAATTGAATTCGACCACCGCCGGACCGGTTGACGTCATCGCCAGTCCGGCATAGAGCAGGCCGGAAAACCGACTGCCCCGCCGAACCAATTCAGCGGCAACAGGTTCCACAACATCGGCGACGATTCCCGCGGTCGCCTCCCGGGACAGCCATGGCAGCGGCGCGTAGGCGCCCATGCCGCCGGTGTTGGGGCCGGCATCGCCGTCGCCGACGCGCTTGAAGTCCTGGGCGGGAAGCAGTGGCACCACGGTGTTGCCGTCGACCACGCAGAACAGTGACAGCTCCGGGCCGTCCAGAAAGGACTCCAACAGCACCGGGTGTCCGTCGTCGAGCAGGCCGGCGGCGTGTGCCCGCGCCGCGGAGCGGTCTGCGGTCACCACCACTCCCTTGCCGGCGGCCAGCCCGTCGTCCTTGACCACCCAGGCAGCCTCCCCCGCGTCCGGGCCGAATCGGGCCAGCGCGGCATCGAGGCCGGCGGGGTTGTCGACGATCTCGCTGCGGGCGGTGCGCACGCCCGCGGCTGCCATCACGTCCTTGGCGAAGGCCTTGGAACCTTCGATGCGGGCGGCGTCCTGGGACGGGCCGAAGCAGGCGATTCCGGCGGCGCGCACCGCGTCGGCCACGCCCAGCACCAGTGGTACCTCCGGTCCGATCACTACCAGGTCGGCCTCCACGTCGCGGGCCAGCGCGGTCACGGCCGGTCCCGAGGTGATGTCCACGTCGCGCTGCTCGGCTATCGCGGCGGTACCCGCGTTGCCGGGTGCGATCACCAGGCGATCGACCTTGGGATCGCTGGCCAGGGCCACCAGCAAGGCGTGTTCCCGGGCACCGGAACCGATCACCAGGACGTGCATGGGCAACTACTCCTCACTCGTCGTCTTCGCGGCCGTACACGGGTTCTGAGCGTAGTTGAGAACGTGCCTGCGCCGCGTCAGCCGCCCGCCACCATGGCGTGCAGCTCCGTGATCGACCAGGGCGGCGTCCCCTGATGGTCGCGGTAGCCCAGCACCGCGGGGGCGGCGCGGTCGAACCGGCCGACGAAGCCGCCCGATGCCAAGAACACCGATCCGGTCACGCCGGCGGCCAGATCACTGGCGAGGTAGGCGTAGAGCGGTGCGGCGTATTCGGCGGGCGCCGGGTCCAGCGACGCGGCCATGGTGAACTCGTCCAGCAGGCCCCGGGCATGCAGGCCGCGGATGTGCTGCTCGTAGTCGGCGCCGGTGGACAGCCGTGTCTTGGCGCCCGGGCACACCACGTTGGCCCGCACCCCGTGCTCGGCGAGTTCGGCGGCGATCGCCTGCGTCAGCCCGTTGATTGCGGCCTTGCCGGCCGGATAGCCGGTGCCGCCGTAGTCACCGAGGAACGCCACCGACCCGCTGTTGACGATCGACCCGCGGCGTTGCCGGGCCATCAGCGGCGCGGCGGCCCGACAGGTGTGAAAGACCGTGCCCAGGTGGGCGTCGAGCAGGTCGTGGAACTGCGCACCCGAGATCGACAGGATCGAGGACCCGGCCGGCTCGGCGACACCGGCGCAGTTGATCAGGACGTCGACGCTGCCGTACTCCTCGCGACAGGCCTGCACCAGCGCCACCGCGGTCGCCTCCACATGGGCGGCCCCAGCCAGGCCGACGGCCCGGCCGCCGGAGCCGGTGACGGCGGCGACGGTGTCCTCGACCGCGTCGGCGTCGCGGCCGTTGACCACCACCCCTGCGCCGCAGGTCGCGAGCAGTTCGGCGACCGCCCGGCCGATGCCGCGACTGCCGCCGACGACAACGGCGCCCCGGTCGGCGAGCAGCGCCTCGGTCATTGGCCTTTCTGCTTGTCCAGAACAGCCGCCACGTTGGCCGTCTTGTCCTCGCCCTGGCCCGCGGCCGCGGCCTTGGCCCGCTTGGCGATCACCTTCTCCACCACCGCGTTCAGCCCGGATCCGCGCGGGAAGCCGACGTAGTGGGTGATGAAGATGGCCATCTCGCGCAGTTCGTCCTCGGTCAGCTCACCGTTGTGCAGCGCGGCGTTGACCTGGATCTCGGCCAGATCCTTCTCCCCGACCGCGGTCACCACCGTCAGGGTCATCAGCCGCTTGTCGCGCATGGAAAGCCCTGGGCGGCTCCAGATCCGCCCGAACAGGTGATCGGCGGTCAGCGCGAAGTACTCGCCCGGCATGTCGGGCATGTCCCAGGCGTAGACCTCGTTCATCTTGGCCAGCCCGGTGCGGCGCAGTTCGTCCACGTTCTACTCCTCTGTCTCGGTGTGCGGCACGCCCAGGCCGGCGGCGAGCTCGGCCAGCGCGATCTGCGCGAGCGGGAGATCGACCCCGGCGGATTCGCCGAGCGCCAACGCCAGGCTCAGGTCCTTCTCCCCGAGCCCACGGGTGTGGGTGAACGGGCCGCGCAGGAAGTGGTCTTGCGGCAGTGGCGCGGTGGAGTCCAGCAGCATGATCGCGCCGGGCCCGCCGGTGAGCGCATCGGTGTGGCGCACCACCCGGCCCAGTGCCTGCAGGTCCAGCCCGGCCGCTTCGGCGAGCTTCATAGCCTCGCCGGCGGCGGCGTAGGCGGTGAAGGTCAACATGTTGCGCGCCAGCTTCATTCGGGTGCCCGCACCGGGCTCGCCGGCGTGGATCACCAGCGAAGCCCAGCACTTGAACGCCGGCTTGATCTGCTCATAGACCGCGCGCTCGGCGCCGACCATGGTCGCCAGTTGCCCCTTCTGGGCGGCACCGGCGCCGCCGCTGACCGGCGCATCGATGACGTGAATGCCCTGCGGCTTGAGCTCCTCGGCCAGCTCGGCAGCCGTGGTGTCGGCGATCGTCGAGTGGATCGCGATCACCGTGCCCGGCTTGGCATTGGTCGCCAGCTCGGCGACCACCTCGCGGACCTGGGCGTCGTCGAGCACGGTGATGCTGATGATGTCGGCGCATCCCGCGACGTCGGCGACACTGTCGGCCTGCCGAGCCCCGGCCTCGGTCAGCGGGGCCATCGCCTCGGGGCGCACATCGAACACCGTCACCCCGCCCGGCCAGTCGACCAGCCGCTGGGCCATCGGCGCACCCATGTTCCCCAGGCCGATATAGCCCAGGCGAATCTCGTTGTCTGTGCTCATGACCGGATGATCTGTCCGCCGTCGACGTTGAAGATCTGTCCGGTGATCCACGACGCCTGATCCGACAGCAGGAACAGACACATCGGAACCAGATCCGCCGGCGTGCCCATCCGCGCCAGCGGCAGCTGCTGCACCATCTGCTTGACGATGGCCTGCGGGGTGGTGACCCGGTTGGCCTCGGTGTCGATGGGGCCGGGCGCGATCGCGTTGATCCGGATGTTGCGCCAGCCCAGCTCACGCGAGAGCTGCTGGGTCAGGCCGTTGATACCGACCTTGGCCAGACCGTAGAAGTTCGCGTAAACCCATGCCGCGGTGGAGGACTGGTTGACAATGGCACCGCCGCAGCGCTGCGCCATGTGTTCGTAGACGGCCCTCGTGCAGATCAGCGCACCGTCGAGGTTCACCCGCATGAACTTCTCGTAGTAGTCCCACGGCACGGTCAGCAGGCCGTCGAGCTTCATCCCGCCGAAGATCGCGGCATTGTTGACCAGGTAGTCGATCCCGCCGAACTCCGCTACCGTCGCATCGGCCATCGCCTTGGCCGACTCCGGGTCGGAGACGTCGACGCCGACCGCCAGCGCCTTGCCGCCGTCGGCCACGATCTGCTGGGCGACGCCTCGAGCGCCCTCGACGTTGATGTCGGCGACCACCACCGCAGCGCCGCCGGCGGCCAGCGCCTCGGCATAGGCCTGACCGATCCCGCCACCGGCGCCGGTGACAATCGCCACCTTGTCGTCGAATTGCCCCATCTGCTTACTCTCCTTGATTTTGGTCGTCAGTTCGCTGCTGTTGCAATGGCTTTGGTCTCCAGATACTCCTCGAATCCGGCGACACCCATCTCCCGGCCGTTGCCGGACTGCTTGTATCCGCCGAACGGCACGTCGGCGGAGTACCAGACCCCGCCGTTGACGTTGACGGTTCCGGCGCGCAGCCGGGCCGCGACGGCGGCCGCCCTCTCGGCACCGCCGTAGACGGTGGCCGACAATCCGTAGGGCGAGTCGTTGGCGATACGAACCGCGTCGTCGTCGCCGTCGTGGGCGATCACGGTCAGCACCGGGCCGAAGATCTCTTCGCGGGCCACCCGTGCGTCGTTGGTCAGCCCGGCGATCACGGTGGGCTCGATGAAGAAGCCGGCCGGCTGATCGGCCGGACGCCCGCCGCCGCAGGCGAAGCTGCCGCCCTCGGTGACGGCCAGATCCAGATAACTCTGCACCCGGTCGCGCTGACGCGCCGAAATCACCGGCCCGCAAACGGTTCCGGGCTTGTTCGGGTCGCCGGGCTTGATCGAACCCATGGTCCCGGCGGCAATCGCCACCGCCTCGTCATAGCGAGCCCGGGGCACCACCAGCCGGGTGGTGATCGCGCAGCCCTGCCCGGCGTGGATGCAGACCGAGAACGCCGCCACCGAGCAGGCCGCGGCCAGGTCGGCATCGTCGAGCACCACGAACGCGGACTTACCGCCGAGCTCCAAGAAGACCTTTTTGATGGTCGCCGCCGCGTCCGCCATCACGCTGCGGCCGGTCGCCGTCGAACCGGTGAACGAAACCATGTCCACCCGAGGGTCTTTGGCCAGCATAGCGCCCAGCGCGTGGTCGGTGGAGGTGACGATGTTGACCACGCCCGGGGGGATGTCGGTGTGCTCGGCGATCAACTCACCGAGCACCGCGGCCACCCACGGGGTGTCGGGTGCGGGTTTGAGCACCACGGTGTTGCCGGCCGCCAGCGCCGGACCCAGTTTGGCCAGGTTGATCTGGTGCGGGAAGTTCCACGGGGTGATGGCGCCGACGACGCCGACCGCCTCGCGCACCACCGAGCGCCGAGTGGGGATACCCATTGGAGAGGCTTCACCGAGATCCTGCGTCCACTCATAGTTCTCGGCGGTGTCCGCGGCGAACCCGAGGTCGTCGATCGGCCCTTCCAACTGGGCGCCGGCGGTGAGCATCCGGGGCGCCCCCACCTCGGCGATGGTCACTTCGCGCAGCTCTTCCAGATTTTCGCGCAGCGCGTCACGCAGCTGGCGCACACAGCGCACCCGCAGTTCGGTGTTGGTCGACCAGTCGGTGTCGTCGAAGGCCCGCCGCGCGGCCTCGATGGCCCGGTCCATGTCGGCGGCGTCGGCATTGGCTGCCTCACCGAGCACTTCCTCGGTGGCCGGGTTAACGGTGGCGAAGGCGCCCGCACCGCCCGCGGCCAGTTTTCCGTCGATGAGCAGCCGGCTCATGCCGTCGGCCAGTAACGCCATCAGTCACTCCCAGAGAATTGGACACATGTCTGTTATTGCTCGGTCGAACCCTAACCACAGAATCCGTGATCCCGCAACCCGGGACCCGAAGATCCTATTATTACTGCAGACTTGCCCGTCTCGTCTACGATCGGCTACGTTGGACAGGTGTCCAGTGAATCGGTGGCGGCAGTCACATCAACTGATGCCGCCCCCCGCAACCGGCGCCAGGAGGAAACCTTCCGCAAGGTGCTGGCCGCCGGTATGGAGATGCTGCGCGAAAAGTCCTATGCAGACCTGACCGTGCGCGCGGTGGCCGCACGAGCCAAAGTCGCCCCGGCGACCGCCTACACCTACTTCTCGTCGAAGAACCACCTGATCGCCGAGGTCTACCTGGATCTGGTTCGCCAGGTTCCGTACTTCACCGACGTCAACGAGCCGATGCCGAGCCGGGTCAACCAGGCGCTGCGGCACCTGGCGCTGGTGGTCGCCGACGAACCCGAGGTGGCGGCGGCCTGCACCGCGGCGCTGCTCAGCGGCAGCGGCGACGCGGCGGTGCGCACGGTGCGCGACCGGATCGGCGCCGAGATCCACCGCCGCATCACCTCGGCGATCGGCCCCGGCGCGGACCCGCAGACGGTCTCGGCCCTGGAGATGACCTTCTTCGGCGCCCTGGTCAACGCCGGCAGCGGCGCCTTCACCTACCACCAGATCACCGATCGGCTGGCCTTCGTGGTCAGCCTGATCCTGGAACCAGGAGCATCCAAGTGAGTCTGCAAGCCCCGCCTTCCAATCCACCGGTCCTCAACCCGTACGACTACGACTTCCACGAGGACCCGTTCCCGTACTACCGGCGGCTGCGCGACGAGGCCCCGGTGTATCACAACGAAGAGCTGAACTTCTGGGCGATCTCGCGCCACCAGGACGTCCTGCACGGGTTCCGTAACAGCGATGCGCTGTCCAACCGCGACGGGGTGTCACTGGACCCGGTCTCGCGTGGTCCGCACGCCCAGCTGGTGATGTCGTTTCTGGCCATGGACGATCCGCAGCACCTGAGGCTTCGCACGCTGGTGTCGCGCGGCTTCACCCCGCGCCGGATCCGCGAGCTCGAACCGCAGGTGATCCGGCTGGCACGCCAGCACCTGGACACCGCGATCGCGCCCGGCCCGGACGGCACCTGCTCGTTCGACTTCATCAACGACTTCGCCGGCAAGCTGCCGATGGACGTCATCTCCGAGCTGATGGGTGTACCCGAGGCCGACCGGACCCGGATCCGGGAGCTGGCCGACGGGGTGCTGCACCGCGAAGACGGCGTGACCGACGTCCCGCAGTCGGCCATCCAGGCCTCGATGGACCTGATGACCTACTACAACGAGATGATCGCCGACTTCAAGAAACAACCGGCCGACAACCTCACCTCGGCGCTGCTGGAGACCGAGGTCGACGGGGACCGGCTCGGCGACCAAGAGATCCTGGCCTTCCTGTTCCTGATGGTGATCGCCGGCAATGAGACCACCACCAAGCTGCTGGGCAGCGCGATCTACTGGGGCCATCGCAACCGCGATCAGCTGGCGCCGCTGTATGCCGATCACTCCCGGATCCCGCTGTGGGTGGAGGAGACGCTGCGCTACGACACCCCCAGCCAGATCCTGGCGCGCACCGTCGCGCAGGACTACACCGTGGCCGGCACCACCATTCCCGCCGATTCGGTGGTGCTGTTGCTGCCGGGCTCGGGAAACCGCGACGAACGGGTCTTCGACGAGCCCGACGCGTTCCGGATCGGCCGCGACATCGGTTCCAAGCTGCTCAGTTTCGGCAGCGGAGCGCACTTCTGCCTGGGCGCGCACCTGGCCCGGATGGAGGCGCGGGTGGCGCTCGAGGAGCTTTTCAACCGGATCAGCGACTACCAGGTCGACGAGGCCAATGCCGTGCGGGTGCACTCATCCAACGTGCGCGGTTTCGCCGATCTCCCGATCACCGTCAAGGAGGCATAGATGCCACGCTTCGACCCGCCCCCCGCCCGCCGGCCCGCGATCGTCGCGGGTGCGTCATCGGGTATCGGCGCGGCCACCGCGGAAGAGCTTGCGCGCCGCGGCTTTCCGGTCGCCCTGGGCGCCCGGAGAACCGAGAAGCTCACGGACCTGGTGGACAAGATTCGCAGCGACGGCGGTGAGGCGGTGGCATTCAACCTCGATGTCACCGACGCCGACTCGGTCAAATCGTTTGTGGCCCAGAGCATCGATGCCCTGGGCGAGATCGAGTTGCTGGTCTCCGGCGCCGGCGACATGAACCCCGGCCGCATCCACGAGCTGCCCACCGAGGCGTTCAACGACCAGGTCCAGGTGCACCTGATCGGCGCCAACCGGCTGGCAACCGCGGTGCTGCCGGACATGGTGGCCCGCCGCCGCGGCGACGTGATCTTCGTCGGGTCCGACGTGGCGTTGCAGCAGCGCCCGCACATGGGCGCCTACGGTGCGGCCAAGGCGGCGCTGGTAGCGATGGTGCACAACCTGCGAATGGAATTGGAGGGCACCGGAGTTCGCGCCTCGATCGTTCACCCCGGACCGACCCTGACCGAGATGGGCTGGAAGCTGACGGCCGAGCAGGTCGGCCCGATGTTGCAGGACTGGGCCAAGTGGGGCCAGGCCCGGCACAACTACTTCCTGCGCCCACAGGACCTGGCCCGTGCCATCGCGTTCGTAGCGGAGACGCCGCGCGGCGCCCACATCGTCGACATGGAAGTACAGCCCGAGGCTCCGTTGAGTGACGCCGACGCCGATCGTCAGCAACTGCAATTGGGCGAGGAAGGAATGCCGTCATGAGTGTCACCACCGATGTTCCCCGGGTCTCCGGAGGACAGGCCGAGCACGGCCACCTCGAAGAGTTCCGCACCGACCCGATCGCCTTGATGCAGCGGTTGCGCGACGAATGCGGTGATGTCGGCTGGTTCGACCTGGCCGGCCGCAAGGTGGTGCTGCTGACCGGCCCCGAGGCCAACGAGTTCTTCTTCCGGTCCACCGACGACGAACTCGACCAGGCCGCCGCGTATCCGTTCATGACCCCGATCTTCGGCAACGGCGTGGTGTTCGACGCTCCCCCGGAGCGTCGCGCGGAGATGTTGCACAACACCGCACTTCGTGGCGATCACATGAAGCGGCACGCCAGCACCATCGAGCACGAGGTGCGCCAGATGATCGCGGGTTGGGGTGAGGCCGGTGAGATCGATCTGCTGGAGTTCTTCGCCGAGCTGACCATCTACACCTCGACGGCCTGCCTGATCGGGCGCAAGTTTCGCGAGGAGCTCGACGGCCGGTTCGCCGAGCTGTACTACGAATTGGAGAACGGCACCGACCCGCTGTGCTACGTCGATCCCTACCTGCCGATCGAGAGCTTCCGGCGCCGCGACGAAGCCCGCGTGAAACTGGTCGAACTGGTGCAGGGCATCATGAACGGCCGCATCGCCAACCCCGAGCAGGACAAACGGCGCCGGGACATGATCGACGTCATGGTGTCGATCCCCGACGAGGACGGCAATCCCCGGTTCTCCGCCGACGAGATCACCGGGATCATCATCTCGATCATGTTCGCCGGGCACCACACCAGTTCGGGGACCTCGGCGTGGACCATGATCGAGTTGCTGCGCCATCCTGACTCTCTGAGCGCCGTCATCAACGAGCTCGACGAGCTGTACGCCGATGGCAGCGAGGTGAGTTTCCATGCGCTGCGGCAGATTCCGAACCTGGAGAACGTGCTCAAGGAGACCCTGCGTCTGCACCCGCCGCTGATCATCCTGATGCGGGTGGCCAAGGGTGAGTTCGAGGTCTGCGGCTACCCGATCCACGCCGGCGACATGGTGGCGGCCTCGCCCGCGGTCTCCAACCGGATACCGGAGGCCTTCCCCGACCCGAACGCGTTCGTGCCCGAGCGTTACAACGAGCCCCGCGAGGAAGACGTCGTCCACCGCTGGACCTGGATTCCGTTCGGAGCCGGCCGGCACCGCTGCGTCGGCGCGGCGTTCGCCACCATGCAGATCAAAGCGATCTTCTCGGTGTTGTTGCGCGAGTATGAGTTCGAGATGTCGCAGCCGCCGGAGAGCTACCGCAACGACCACTCCAAGATGGTGGTTCAGCTGGCCCGCCCGGCCAAGGTGCGCTACCGGCGGCGCAGCAATGGGTAGCTACACGGTGAAGGTGGACCTGGACCTGTGCCAGGGCCACGCGATGTGCGAGCTGGAGGCACCCGACTACTTCCGGGTACCCAAGCACGGCAAGGTCGAGATTCTGGACTCCGAACCGCCCGATTCCGACCGTCGTCAGATCCAAGAGGCCGTGCGAGCCTGTCCGACCAGAGCCCTGTCCATCCAAGAGAAGGAATAGAAATGCCGACGTCCCTCCCCCGCGAACAACTCGACGAATGGGTCGAGCGCTGGCTGCAGGCCAATCGTGACGCCGAAGCGGCCGGCGACTGGCGGCCACTGGCCGACTTCTACGCCGATGACGCCACCTACGGCTGGAACATCGGGCCCAAGGAGGACGTCATGTGCGTCGGGATCGACGAGATCCGCGACATCGCACTCGGCCTGGAGATGGAGGGCCTGGACAACTGGCAATACCCATACCAAAAGGTACTGATCGACGACAAGCAGGGTGAGATCGTCGGCTTCTGGAAGCAGGTCGCCACCGACTCCGAGGGCGCCGAATCGGAGATCTACGGCATCGGCGGCAGCTGGTTTCGGCTCAACGCCGAGTTCAAGATCGAATGGCAGCGCGACTTCTTCGACTTCGGGCACGTCTCGGCGCTGTACATGGAGCTGATCAAGGCCGGCAAGTTGTCGCCGGGAATGCAGAAGCGCATCGAGCGCAGTCTTGCCGGCGAGAAGCTGCCCGGCTACTACCCACTGGGACAGGCGCCGGTGCCACTGTGGTGACGTCGGCGCAGTCCTGTCCCTTCGGCGCCGGGTTCGACTTCACCGATCCCGATGTGCTGCTGACTGGTATGCCGGTCGCCGAGTTCGCCCAGCTGCGCCAGACCGCCCCGGTGTGGTGGAACGAGCAACCCTCCGACGGAAACATCTTCGGCGACAACGGCTACTGGGTGATCAGCAAGCACCAGCACATCCGGGAGATCTCCCGCGACAGCGACGTCTGGTCCACCAACGCCAAGGGCGCGGTGATGCGGCTGCCCGAAGGCATCACCGCCGACCAGCTGGAGCTGACCAAGGCACTGCTGATCAATCACGACCCGCCCGAGCACACCCGGCTGCGCAAGCTGGTGTCGCGGCTGTTCACCCCGCGGTCGGTGGCCGTGCTGGAGGAGAAACTCGCCCACTCGGCCCGCGAGATCGTCGCCGCGGCAGCCGAAAAGGACAGCGGCAACTTCGTCGACGACATCGCGATGCAGCTGCCACTATTGGCGATCGCCGACCTGATCGGGGTGCCCGAATCCGACCGGGAGAAGCTGTTCACCTGGACGAACTCGATCATGAACACCGACGACCCGGACTTCGACGCCGATCCGGCCATGGCCAACGCCGAGTTGATGGGCTACGCCTACACCATGGCCGAGCAACGCCGGAAGTGCCCGGCCGACGACATCGTCACCAAGCTGGTCCAGGCCGACCTCGACGGAGAATCGTTGGGCGAGACCGAATTCGCCTTCTTCGTCATCTTGCTCGCGGTGGCCGGAAACGAAACCACCCGTAACGCGATGACCCACGGCATCAACGCCTTCGCCGAGAACCCCGATCAGTGGGACCTCTACCAGAGCCGACGCCCCGAGACCGCGGTGGATGAGATCGTGCGCTGGGCGACCCCGGTGCACTGCTTCCAGCGCACCGCCAAGGTCGACACCGAGGTCGGCGGCGTCGCCATCAAGGCGGGTCAGCGCGCCGGACTGTTCTACAGTTCGGCCAACTTCGACGAAGACGTCTTCGACCGGCCGTTCAGCTTCGACATCCTGCGCGACCCCAACCCGCACCTGGCGTTCGGCGGGCAGGGCACGCACTACTGCATCGGCGCCAATCTCGCCCGCATGGAGATCCGGCTGATCTTCGACGAGATTGCCAACCAACTGCCCGATATCTCGAGAATGGCGCAGCCCCGCCGGCTTCGATCGGGTTGGATCAACGGCGTCAAAGACCTTCAGGTTTCCTACCACGGCCTATAGGCTGCGATCCGTGGGCTGGCCACCCACTGAGGACACCAAAAAACGAAAGCAGGTTCGTCAGTGAAGACAAAGGGTGCGCTGCTGTGGGAGTTCAACAAGCCGTGGTCGGTCGAGGAGATCGAGATCGGTGACCCTCAGAAAGACGAGGTCAAGATCCAGATGGAAGCGGCCGGAATGTGCCATTCCGACCACCACCTGATGACCGGCAGCATCCCGATGGCGGGCTTCCCGGTGCTCGGCGGCCACGAGGGTGCCGGCATCGTCACCGAGGTCGGGCCCGGGGTCGACGACCTGGCGCCCGGCGACCACGTGGTGCTGTCCTTCATCCCGTCCTGCGGCAAGTGTCCGTCGTGTCAGGCCGGGCTGCGCAACCTGTGCGACCTGGGCGCCGGGTTGCTCAGCGGTGTCGCGGTCAGCGACGGCACCTTCCGGGTCACCGCCCGCGGCCAGGGCGTCTACCCGATGACGCTGCTAGGCACGTTCTCACCGTGGATGGTGGTGCACCGGACGTCGGTGGTGAAGATCGACCCCTCGATTCCGTTCGAGGTCGCCTGCCTGGTGGGCTGCGGTGTCACAACCGGCTACGGGTCGGCGGTGCGCACCGCCAACATCCGCCCGGGTGAGGATGTCGCGATCGTCGGTGTCGGCGGCGTCGGCATGTCGGCCCTGCAGGGCGCGGTCAACGCCGGAGCGCGCAACATCTTCGTCATCGAACCGGTGGAGTGGAAGCGGGATCAGGCACTGAAGTTCGGTGCCACCCACGTCTACCCGGACATCAACGCCGCGATGGGCGGCATGATGGAGGTGACCGCGGGGCTGATGGCCCGCAAGGTGATCGTGACCGTCGGCGAGGTGCACGGCTCCGACATCGAGAACTACATGATCCTGACCGCCAAGGCGGGAACCTGCGTGCTGACCGCGATGGGCTCCATCCTGGAGAACCAGGTCACGCTCAACCTGGCGATGCTGACGCTGCTGCAGAAGAACCTGCAGGGCACCATCTTCGGTGGCGGCAACCCTCAGTACGACATTCCGCAGCTGCTGAGCATGTATCAGGTCGGCAAGCTCAACCTCGACGACATGGTGACCCGCCAGTACAAGCTGGAGCAGATCAACGAGGGCTACCAGGACATGCTGGACGGCAAGAACATTCGCGGCATCATCCGCTACACCGACTCGGACCGGTAATTCCCCGGGTCAGGCGTGCCGGAACACCAGGCTGGCCTTGAGCTTGGTCTTGTTACCGACCATGCCCAGGAAATTGCCCTCCACCGCGAACTGTTTGCGGGTGACCGTCGCCTCGGTGGTCAGCCGGACGCTGCCGTCGCCGAGTGGGGTGACGTCGACCCGCAGCGGCAGCGGTCCGGTGATGCCCTTGACAGTCAGTTCGGCGTCCAGCTGAACAGCGTCGGCGCCGGCGGGCTGCCCGCCGTTGACCACCACGACGATCTCGGGGTACCGGTCGCTGTCGAAGAAGTTCGATCGCCGCAGGTCGTGGTCGCGGGTGCCCAGGCCGGTCTCGATCGAGTCAGCCCTGATGTCGATGCGGCCGGTCACCGACTTGGCGTCCTTGATCTCACCGCTGCCGGTGAAATCGGTGAAGGAGCCGCGCACCTTCAGTGCACCCCACATGGTGCCGTTCTCGAATCGGATGGTCGACTGGCCGGTATCGAGATTCCAGGCGCCAACCGCCTTGGGGTTGCTGAGAATTGTTGTGACAGTCGACATCTCATCTCCTCTACCTGATGCGTGGGGAACCCGCGATACCGGTACCGGCTCGAAGTCGATAATACGCAGCGGCGGCGTTTACGTCCGGTACTCGGCGCATATGCTGACACCCATGACCAGTGTCTTCACCAAGATCATCAACGGGGAACTGCCGGGCCGGTTCGTCTACGAGGACGACGACGTCGTCGCCTTCCTCACTATCGAGCCGATGACGCAGGGGCACACCCTGGTGGTGCCGCGCGCCGAGATCGACCAGTGGCAAGACATTGACAGCGCGGTGCTCAGCAAAGTGATGGCAGTCGCGCAGCGGATCGGCAAGGCGGTGTGCCGGGCCTTCGACACCGAGCGGGCCGGCATGATCATCGCCGGCCTGGAGGTCCCGCACCTGCACGTGCATGTCTTTCCCGCCCGCAGCCTGACCGACTTCGGCTTTGCCGGCGTGGACCGCAATCCGTCGCCGGAGTCGCTCGACGAGGCGCAAGAGAAGATCACCGCCGCCCTGGTCGAACTGCTCTGAGCCTCAGACGATCTCAGCAGGCCGCTCGGCCGGTACGTCGGCCAGCCGTGGGATCGTGACCCGGAAAGTACAGCCCGCGCCGGGCGGGGAGATCACGGTGACGGTGCCGCCGTGCGCCCGGGTCAGCGAGTCGACGATCGACAACCCCAGGCCCGTCCCGCCGCTGGTGCGCGCCCGCGACGAATCGGTGCGATAGAAGCGTTCGAAGACCCGCTGCACGTCCTGCTCGCTCATCCCCGGCCCTTCGTCGACGACCTCGAGGACGGCGTCACCGCCCTCGGTGCCGACCCGCACGGTGATCGCGGCGGTGTCCGGGGTGTGCTGCAACGCGTTGGACACCAGGTTGCTCAAGACCTGTCGCAACCGCGGATCGTCGCCCAGCACCTCCGGGGTTCCCGGACCGTCGAACACCTCCAGTTCGACGCTGCGGCCCGGTGCGATCGCCCGGGCGTCGTGCACGGCGTCGGTGGCCAGCACCAGCAGGTCGACCCAGCGGCGTTCCAGTGGGCGCTGGGCGTCCATCCGGGCCAGCAGCAGCAGATCCTCGACGAGCAGCCCCATCCGGCGCGCTTCGCTCTCGATGCGCGACATCAGCATCTCGATATCACGGGCCGCACCCTGGCGGTACAGCTCGGCGAAACCGCGGATCGTGGTCAGCGGGGTGCGCAACTCGTGACTGGCGTCGGTGATGAACCGGCGCATCCGTTCCTCGGAGACCCGAGCATTGTCCGCCGACGCCGCCGAGGACGCCACGGCCTCCTGGATCTGCGCAAGCATGCCGTTGAGTGCCAGGGTGAGCCGCCCGACCTCGGTACGCGGATCGCGTTCGGGGACCCGGCGGTCCAACTGGCCGGCGGCGATCGCGGCAGCGGTCTGCTCCACCTCCGTCAGCGGCCGCAGACTGCGGGTCACCACCACGTACCCGGCGATGCCCAGCACCGTCAGCACGCAGACGCCGATCGCCACCCGCGACCAGGCCAGGTACCGCAGCGTGGCCCGCGGATCGGACAGGTCGCGGGCCACCGTGATCAGCCGCCCGTTCTCGCCGTGCACCGACAGGGCCCGCCAGTGCACGCCGGAACCGTCGACCGATCCGATCGTGACGGGCTCCGGGCCGACGTCGTTGCTCGGTGGCAGCCGAGGCTCGGCATTGTGGTCGTTGATGACGGTCCAGACGTTGCCGTCCGGGTCCACATCGCGAACGTAGAAGCTGGTCGGCGGCCGGCCCGGGTTGGGTTCCCCGTCAACGGCCGGGCGAATCGGGCGCTGCTCCAGCGCCCAGCCGTGTGCGGCGTCGATGAGCGTCTCATCGATCCTGCTGATCAGCCGATGACTCAGGATGGCGGTGACGGCGTAGCCCTGCGCCAGCAGCCCGAAGGCCACCAGTGCGAGCGTGGCCGCAATCAGGCTGACCCGAAGGGGCAGAATGGAACTGAGCGATCTGACCCTGCCCACCATCGGCAGGCGCGGTTCAGCGAGGTTCGCGGAGCACATAACCCACACCGCGCAGGGTGTGCAGCAGTCGCCTGTCGCCGGTGTCGATCTTGCGGCGCAGATAGGAGACGTAGGACTCGACCACGTTGACGTCGCCGCCGAAGTCGTAGCGCCACACGTGATCGAGGATCTTCGGCTTGCTCAGCACCGTCCCGGCGTTGATGACGAAATACCGCAGCAGGGTGAACTCGGTGGGCGACAGCGACACCGGCTGGCCGGCCTTCCACACCTCGTGGGTGTCCTCGTCGAGTTCGATGTCGGCGAAGGTCAAGCGGGAGTTGCGGGGTTCCCCGGCGCCCTTGCCGGCGCGGCGAAGGATGACCCGCAGCCGGGCCACCACCTCCTCCAGACTGAACGGCTTTGTCACGTAGTCGTCGCCGCCAAGTGTCAGCCCGGTGATCTTGTCCTGCAACGAATCCCGTGCGGTCAAAAACAGTGCCGGGGCGTCGATGCCGTCGGCGCGCAGCCGACGCAGCACACCGAACCCGTCCATGCCCGGCATCATCACGTCGAGGATCACCGCGTCGGGCCGGATCTCGCGCGCACGGTCTAGCGCCGCCGGGCCACTCGAGGCGGTGTAGACCTCGAAGCCCTGGAACTTCAGGCTGACCGACAGCAACTCGACGATGTTGGTCTCATCGTCGACGACAAGAATCCTGGCCTCCGGTGCAGCTTCCTGCGCAGCTATTGCTCCCATGACGTTAATTTGCTACCAGTCGGGTGAACAATGTCTGAACACCAGCTGTGTGTTGGTTGTCAATCAATCCCGCTGATATGGCGGCCGGATCGCCCCTACACTGGCCGGATGGACCTGGCCAAGCAGTTGATCGCCCTGTCGACGGCCCCGGCACGCATCGGATTGTCGATCGCCGACGCCGGTCTCGGTGTCGCCGGCGCGGCGCTCGGACTGGTCCGGCAGTCGCTCGGGGAGCCGTCCAGCCAGGGTGCGGCCAACTCGATGGCGCAGATGCTGGGCCTGGAGGAGACCGTCGCGCGGGCCAACCGGCTGGCCAAGTTGATGGACGACGATGCCCCGATCGGTCGCGCGCTGGCTCCCGGTGGCCCGGCTGACCGACTGCTGGCACCCGGTGGGCTGGTGGACCAGCTGACCGGCCCCGGTGGGCTGCTCGACCGGCTCACCGCCGAGGGCGGCGGGCTGCAGCGGGCCCTGCAGCCCGGCGGGCTGGTGGACCAACTCACCGACGAGGACGGGCTGATCGAGCGCCTGCTGTCCGAGGATGGTCTGGCCGACCGGCTGCTGTCCGAGGGCGGGCTGATCGACAAGCTCACCGCCCGCAACGGGCCCCTGGAACAACTCGCCAACGTCGCCGACACCCTGAGCCGGCTGGCGCCGGGGATGGAGGCCCTGGAGCCGGCCATCGACACCCTGCAGGAAGCCGTCATCGCGTTGACCATGGTGGTCAACCCGCTGAGCAACATCGCCGAGCGCATCCCACTGCTGCCCCGGCGGGGCAACCGGCGTCCGTCGTCGCGGGTTCGCTCGCAACGGGTGATCGACGCCGACGCCCCGGGTGCCGACGGGGCCTGACCGCGCCCGTTAGGCTGGCACCGGCTAGACCCGCCTCCTTAGCTCAGTGGTAGAGCGTCGCTCTTGTAAAGCGGATGTCGTCGGTTCAATCCCGACAGGGGGCTCCATGTCCCGCGACTAGTCGCGGGTCAGGTATTCCAGCACCACGCGGGTGAAGGCGTCCTTGGCCTCGATCATGGTCCAGTGCCCGCAGTTGGGAAACACGTGCACCTCGGCATTGGGAATGGTCCGCATCGGGATCAGCGCCATGTCCAGCGGGCTGACCCGGTCGTCGCGGCCCCAGGTGACCAGCGTCGGCGTCTTGAGCCGGTGCATCATCGCCCACGGCAGCGGCCCCTTGGACGCCTGCATCATCTTCACCATGTTGGTGAAGGCTTCCTTGCCGTACATCCGCCGGGCACTGGCCAGCGTGTCGGGATCGGTGGCCAGCGCCCACCGCTCCTCGATGAGCTCTTCGGTGATCACCGACGGGTCGTAGACCATCGAGTGCAGCCAGCGCACCAGCGCCTCACGGCTGGGGTTGTCGACGAAGTCCTGCAGCAGCCGGATGCCCTCGGCCGGGCCGGGGCTGAGCAGGTTGGTGCCGATGCCGCCGATGGTCACGAGCCGGTTCACCCGGTCGGGGTTGCCGATCGCGTAGCCGATTCCGACGCCGCCGCCCATCGAGTTGCCGACGACGTTGAACCGGTCCAGGCCCAGCGCGTCGGCGAAGGCCGGCACCGCGGCGAACGCCGTCATCATCGGGTGCCCGCCGAAGTCGTCGCTGACGCCGAAGCCGGGGAACTCCAGCACCAGGCACCGGAAGTGCTCGGCGAAGGCCGGCAGCACACCGCGGTAATTACGCCACCCGGTCACGCCCGGCCCGGAGCCGTGCAGCAGCAGCAGCGTCGGCCCGTCACCGGCCTCGTGGTAGCGCAGCACGCCCTGATCGGTGGTGACCTCACGCAGGGTCGCGTCGTGGCTCAGCTCGGACGTCATATCTCTCCTACTCGGCACAGTGACTTAGCTAGACACGCTAACGCCAGCCGAAGCGTGCCGCACGCCTGGGTTCCGCCATCGCAGCGCCTTCGTCATCGAGCGGGTCGACGATCACCGCCGTACCGCCCCAACCCCTGTTGTCCGGGCCCGCCACCTCCTAGCCTGATCGACGAGGACCGTCCATGGCAGAAGGGCCACCAGTGTGAACGCGCCGGCATCATCGATCGAGACAACCGTTCCCTCGAACCTCGACGTCGTGGTCATCGGGGCCGGTTTCGCCGGGCTCTACGCATTGCATCGGCTCCGCGGCAACGGCCTGCGGGTGCAGGTTTTCGAGTCGGCCGGCGACGTGGGCGGCACCTGGTACTGGAACCGTTACCCCGGTGCACGCTGTGACGTGGAAAGCGTGGACTACTCCTACTCGTTCGACGACGAACTGCAGCAGGACTGGACCTGGACCGAGAAGTACGCCACCCAGCCGGAGATCCTTTCCTACCTCCGCCATGTCGCCGAACGGTTCGATCTGCGCCGCGACATCAAGTTCAACACTCGGGTGACCGACATCGTCTTCGATGAGACGACCACCCGGTGGCAGGTGACCACCGCCTCCGGCGACGCCGTCACCGCGCGGTTCGTCGTCCTGGGCGTCGGTCCGCTGTCCAACGCGAACATCCCGGCCATCGAGGGCCTGGCGTCGTTCGCCGGGCCGGTCTACCACACCAGCAAGTGGCCGCATGAGGTCGTCGACTTCACCGAGCAGCGGGTCGGTGTGATCGGAACCGGATCGTCTGGCATTCAAGCGATTCCGTGCATCGCTCAACAAGCCGCACAGCTGCACGTGTTCCAGCGCTCGCCGAACTACAGTGTGCCGGCCGGCAATGTCCCGCTCGATGACAAGACCGTCCGGGAACACAAGGCGACCTATGCCGAACGACGCAGGCTGTCGATGCTCAGCGGCGGCGGTTCCCCGCATCGGCCGCACCCCAAGTCGGCGCTGGAGGTCTCCGACGAGGAACGGCGGGCGGCTTACGAGAAGCGTTGGCAGCTGGGCGGCGTGCTGTTCGCCAAGACATTCTCGGACCAGTCGGTGACCGTGGAGGCCAACAACACGGCCCGGGAGTTCTGGGAGGACAAGATCCGCGCCGTGGTCGACGACCCGGACATCGCCGACCTGCTGATCCCCAAGGATCACCCGATCGGCACCAAACGGATCTGCACCGACGACCACTATTTCCAGACGTTCAACCGGCCCAACGTGGACCTGGTCAACCTGCGCGCCACACCCATCGAGCGGATCGACGCCGGCGGCATACACACCTCCGACGACTACTACGAGTTGGACGCATTGGTGCTGGCCACCGGGTTCGACGCGATGACCGGATCGGTGGACAAGCTCAACATCGTCGGCCGCGGCGGGCAGACGCTCAACGCAGCCTGGGCCGAGGGCCCGGTCACCTATCTCGGCCTGGGTGTTCCCGGCTTCCCGAACCTGTTCAACATCGCCGGGGCGGGCAGCCCCTCGGTGCTGGCGAACATGGTGCTGCATGCCGAGCTGCATGTGGACTGGATCGCCGCGGCCATCGCGCATCTGGACACCCACGGCACCGTCGGCATCGAAGCGTGCGCCGACGCGGCGGCGGACTGGGTCAAGGAGTGCTCCGACCGGGCCACCGGCACCCTTATGCTGCAGGCGAATTCGTGGTACTTGGGCGCGAACATTCCCGGTAAACCGCGGGTGTTCATGCCGTTCATCGGCGGATTCGGCGTCTACGGCCAGATCATCGCCGACGTCGCGGCCGCCGGCTACAAGGGATTCGACCTCATCGAGGCGTAATGGACATCAGCACCCTCACCGCGTTGATCGATCGCGTGTCGCCCGTGATCATAGAACCGGCCTAGGTCTTACTGAACGACCTCATCCGCAGGAGGTAGCCCAGCACACGTCGCGCCGGCACCGCACGCGGCCAGTCGTCGGCGCGGAAGTAGGCGTCGGTGCCGCCGTCCACGAAGATCACGCTGCCGCACAGGAACTCGGCGGCGTCGGACAGCATGAACAGCATCCAGTCAGCCAGTTGCCCGGGGTCACCGAAACCCCTGACCGGGACCGGAAAACTGCGGACCGCCTTCTCCTGTCCCGGGGTGGCGAGCTGGCGCTCCAGCAACGGCGTCATGATCGCCCCGGGAGCCAGGGCGTTGAGCCGGATACCCGCCCCCGCCCACTCCGGCGTGACGGCCTGGCGGCGCACCCAGCGTGACACCGCGATCTTGGATGCCGCATACGCGATCGACGGCGCACCCGGCCCGAACGCGCGCAGCCATCGCACCGCTTTCGCCGCGTTGCCGGCAAGCAGTGCCCGCACTGCGGCCCCTGGTACCGCCGGCACCGTGGTGGTCGAATTACTGGACACGACAACGACTTTGGCACTGCCGGTGGCCGCCAGCGCCGGACGCAACGCCTCCAACAGGTCGACCACCCCGAAGTAATTAACCTGCAGGATCAGCTGGGTCGCCCGCGGGGTCGGCCCGATACCGGCGGCCAGCACCGCCCCGTCCAGCCGGCCCCCACACGCCTCCAGCACCTGTTCGGCGGCAGCCGCCCGGCCCTCCGTCGTCGACAGGTCCGCGACCACCTCGGCCTCACGCAGGTCGACCCCGATCACGGTATGGCCGGCCGCCCGCAGCTTGTCGGCGGCCTGCTTACCCATGCCGGATGCCGCCCCGGTCACCGCATACACACCCACGGCTAGCCCCCGACCACGCCCCGAAGCCCGTCGGCCCCGAACGCCGGCTCCAGCATCGAGGTGAAGTCCGGGCCGCGGCGCAGCATCTGGCCGCCGTCGACGTTGATGATCTGGCCGTTGATGTAGGAGGCCGCGTCACTGAGCAGGAACAGCGCCAGGTTGGCGACGTCTTCGGCCTCACCGGGCCGCGGCAGCGGCGTGCAGCTGCGGTAGTCCTCACTGAGCTCGGGCGAGTCCAGGATCGGGGCGACCAGCTCGGTGCGGATCAGGCCGGGACGGATGCTGTTGACCCGCACCCAGGAGGCACCGAGTTCGTCGGCGGCCAGCTGGATCAGGTTGTCCAGTGCCGCCTTGGTCGGGCCGTAGGCGCCGAACCAGCGGTGGGTGTTGCCGGCCGCGATCGAGGAGATCCCGACGAACGAACCGCCACCACCGCGCACCAGCGCACGCCCGGCGTGTTTGATCAGGTACATCGTGCCGTTGACGTTGAGGTCGACGGTTTGCCGCCACAACTCCGAGTCGATCTGGGTGATCGGTCCGATGGTCAGCGAACCGCCGGCGGCGTGCACCACCCCGTGCAGCCGGCCGTGCTCGGCGACCGCCGCCTCGACGGAGGCGATCACGCTGTCCTCGTCGGTGACGTCGGCCGCGAAGTAGCGGGCGCCGATCTCGGCGGCCACCTCCGCCAGTCGTTCGGCACCCCGCCCGAGGATCAGGACGTCGGCTCCCGCGGCCGCCAACGCGGCGGCCACGGCCTTACCGATGCCGCTGCCACCACCGGTGACCAGGTAAGTGCGGTCTTGAAAGGAAAGCTGCACGCCGAACCCCTCACGTCGAAACTAGAACACGTTCTACCTATAGAACCATGTTTGCGGCCACCTGGGTCAGGGTTGGTCGCGACGGGCCACGTCGGTGGCCTTGGCAGTACGCCAGTCCGGCACGTCCGGCGGCAACGCGATGGGGAACCTGTTGTCGTTGTGCGCCGCCCAGTGCGCGTGGCCCAGCTGATGGATGTGGAATCCGTGCCGAAGCGCCTCGGAGAAACCCATGGCGTCGGCGGCGGCGTTCACCGAGTCCTTGATCAGCAGCGCGGCCATGGTCGGCAGTGCTGCGATACGGCGGGCGAACTCCAGCGTCTTTTCGGCCAGTTCGTCGGTGGCGAAGACTTTGGACACCATGCCCAGCCGGTAGGCCTCGTCGGCGTCGAGCGAATCCCCGGTCAGCAGCAGCTCCTTGGCCTTGCGGGGCCCGAACTCCCAGGGATGCGCGTAGTACTCGACTCCCGGCATGCCCAGGCGGACCCCGACCACGTCGGAGAACCGGGCGTTGTCGGCGGCCACGATCAGATCGCACGCCCAGATCAGCATCAGCCCGGCCGATATGGCGTTGCCCTGGACCTGCGCGATGGTGATCTTGCGCAGGTCGCGCCAACGGCAGGTGTTGGCGAAGTAGTGGTGCCATTCCTGCAGGTAGGTCTTCTCCACCACCGGCTCGCGGGTGCCGCCGTTGACGCCGAAGCTCGGGTGCTGGCCCGGGCCGGGCCGGCGCTCGGCCAACGCCTCCTCGGACCCCAGGTCGTGGCCGGCGGAGAAGTTCTTGCCGCGGGCGCCCAGGATCACCACCCGCACCGTGTCGTCGGCTTCGGCGCGGCGCAGCGCCTCGTCGAGCTGCACCAGCAGCGTGCGGTTCTGCGCGTTGTGGCTCTCCGGGCGGTTCAACCAGATCCGGGCGATGCGCCCGTCGTCGAGGGTTTCGTAGTCGACCAGGTCGTGTGCGGTCATGCTGGACAGGCTACGGCGCGCTGGGCACTTCGCTAGAGTCTCCTTATGGCTGCTAAAACCGAACACGCCGATATCGAGGACGTGGAACCGCTGGCCGACAACACCGCCAGCCAGGCACGGCGCGTCGTGGCCGCCTACGCCGAGGACGCCGACGAGTGTCGGGTGTTCCTGGCCATGCTGGGGATCGGGCCGGCCACGCCCGACAAGCCCGGCGCGTAAATGGCTGCGTCGGGTGTCCCGAGCGAGCCCGGGGACTCCGACTTCGTCGTGGTGGCCAACCGGCTGCCCATCGACATCGAGAAGCTGCCCGACGGCACAACCACCTGGAAGCGCAGCCCCGGCGGCCTGGTGACCGCTCTGGAGCCGCTGCTGCGCAAGCGGCGGGGCGCCTGGGTGGGCTGGCCGGGCAGCCCGGACTGCCCGGACGGGCCGATCGACGACGAAGATCTGCGGCTGCACCCGGTCGCCCTGAGCGCCACCGACATCGCGGAGTACTACGAGGGCTTCTCCAACGCGACGCTGTGGCCGTTGTACCACGACGTGATCGTTAAGCCGATCTATCACCGGAAGTGGTGGGACCGCTACGTCGACGTCAACCGCCGGTTCGCCGAGGCCGCTTCCCAGGCGGCCGCGCCCGGTGCCACGGTGTGGGTCCAGGACTACCAGTTGCAGCTGGTGCCCAAGATGCTGCGGAACCTGCGACCGGATGTGACCATCGGTTTCTTCCTGCACATTCCCTTCCCGCCGGTGGAGCTGTTCAGACAGCTGCCATGGCGCCGGGAGATCGTCGACGGCCTGCTCGGTGCCGACCTGGTCGGCTTCCACCTGCCCGGAGGCGCCCAGAACTTCCTGTTCCTGGCCCGCAATCTAACCGGCGCGGCCACCTCGCGGGGCTCGGTCGGGGTGCGCAGCCGGTTCGGCGAGGTGCGCCTCGATGACCGCACCGTGCGGGTGGGGGCCTTCCCCATCTCCATCGACTCCGGCGATCTCGACCGCAAGGCCCGCGAGCAGGGAATCCGAAAGCGCGCCAAGGAGATCCGGGCCGAACTGGGCCACCCGCGCAAGATCCTGCTCGGCGTGGACCGGCTGGACTACACCAAGGGGATCGATGTCCGGCTCAAGGCGTTCAACGAGCTGCTCGAAGAGGGCCGCGCCAAGCGGGACGACACCGTGCTGGTGCAGCTGGCCACGCCCAGCCGGGAGCGGGTGGAGAGCTACCAGATCCTGCGCGACGACATCGAACGCCAGGTGGGCCATATCAACGGCGAGTACAGCGAGGTCGGCCACCCGGTCGTGCACTACCTGCATCGCCCGGTCCCCCGGGACGAGCTGATCGCCTTCTTCGTGGCCAGCGACGTCATGCTGGTCACCCCGCTGCGCGACGGGATGAACCTGGTCGCCAAAGAATACGTGGCCTGCCGCAGCGACCTGGGCGGTGCCTTGGTGTTGAGCGAATTCACCGGCGCCGCAGCGGAATTACGGCAGGCCTATCTGGTCAATCCGCATGACCTGGAGGGCGTCAAGGATGTCATCGAGGCGGCGATCAACCAGGCCCCTGATGAGGGACGCCGCCGGATGCGGTCGCTGCGCCGGCAGGTGCTGGCCCACGACGTCGATCGTTGGGCCCGGTCCTTCCTCGACGTGCTCGCCGACAGCGGCGACGGCGGCTAGCTCAGCTGCACAGGTGGATCGGGTTGTCCTGGCAGGTCAGCGGGTAACGGACCACCGGGTTGGGCAGCGGCGAGACGTACGTCAGCGTGAACGGGTGCTTGTCCAGCCCGGGCTGCCTGCCGCAGACGGCGGCGTTCGAGTGGGTGTAGGTGCCGTTGAGCGACGTGTCGAACTGATACAGCTCTTCGCTGGCGGCGGTACTGCCGTCGGAGCATCGGGTGCCGGCCAGCAGCGGGGTGTGGTAGGTCCAGCGACCGTTGGCCAGCCGGTAGGAACCGGCCTGTCCGGGTGGGCCGTCGCTCTCCACCTGCAGTCGGCAGCCGACCGCCAGGTGCAACGGCACCCGGCCGTCCCCCACCGTCGGGACGCACAGCGGGTAGATCTTCCACCTCGCGGTGATGCCGTTTCCGTTGTAGGTGTAGATGCCCTCCAGCGTGCCCTCGGGCAGCGCGTCGTCATCGTCGGCGCCGGCCTCGACTGCCAGCCCGACACTCGCCGCCATCGCGAGGGCGAAGGCCGCCAGACCACGAACGAGTTCCCTCATGGCGCACATCCTCTCAGCTAGATCGGCGCGATATTGCTGATCAGCCACTGGCGGTCGACCTTGCGGAAGTCGACCCGCAGGCGGCTGCCCTCGTAGAACTTCTCCTTGGACTTGCCCGTCACGGTGCGGTTCACAAAGACCAGCACCGAACCGGTGGTCCGCTTGGCGTCCAGAGCACCGACACCGACGACGTCGACCTGGTTCACCAGCTGCTTCTCCCGGGCCTGCGGAATGATGTCGTTGACGGCGCGGGCTTCGAACTCACGGCGATAGTCCGGAGTGAACATCGGGTAGGTCTCGGTGAGGCTGCGTTCCACCGTCGTGTACTCGTAGCCGAGCACTTTGGGGATCTCATCGGCCGTCAGCTTCGCCAGCTCGACGCGGGTCAACTGTTCGCCATGCGACTCGACCCGGCTCCAGTACAGCGAGCCCGCCATGGCGCCCAGACCCACGAACACGCCGAGGATCACCACCAGGGCGGCCGGCACCGACCAGCGGCGGCTCATCGGCTGCCGTCCGGCCACTTGAGGTCGTAGGCGGTCATGTTGCCTGCGTCGTCCTCGTGCACGACGATCCGCAGTGCGTACGGCTGCGAGGGCTTGTTGACGCCGTCGGCATCGGTGGCGGTGGCCCGCATCGCCACCAGCACAGTGGCGTTGCCGGGCACCTCATCGACGTTCTCCAGGGCCGCGGCGTTCACGACGGCCTCCGAGCTGTGCTTGGTCTCCCGCAGCAGCGCCTTGAGGTTCTCGGCGTTGGCGGCCATGGTGTCGCGCAGCGGGCCGCTGGTGCCCGCGACGAACCGGTTCACCTGATCGTTGATGGTGTCCGGGGTGTAGGTGTACATGTTCAAAACCGTCTGCACGGCGGTGTCGACGAACCGCTGGTCTCGAGTGTCCGACGCGACGGCGTGCCGGTGCTGGACCAGCAGCAGCGCAACCAGCGCGCCCAGCACGATGCTCGCCGCCAGACCGGTGCCACCCGCCACCCGCGCAGCCTGCCGCGCATTGGGCAGACGCCGCGGCGGCGGACCGAGCGGGCGCAACTCCCGCGCGGTGGCCCGACTGGGCACGCTCACCCGCACGGCGGTCACCTCTGCGGCATCACCCGCCGGGCCGACATCCCGCGATGCGCGGCGACGAACCTTGGCATCCTCCGGACCGGTCACGTCTGCCTCGGCTCGAGCATCAGGTCAGCCCAGTTCTCGGCGGGCAGCCACTTGTCACCGCCGGAGACGAACACTCCGGTTCCGCCCGCCGGGTCGACGAACTTTCCGGTGCGCTGGTCGTAGCTGCTGTAGGCCACCCCATTGGCCTGAGCCTCGGCCGGCAGTGGCCCGGGGGCCGGTCCCGGCGCCGGGTCCCGGTTGTAGGGGGGCAGGCCGCCGTTGCCGCCGGGGCTGGTCGGCATGTTCTGGTCCGGCGGGGCGTAGAACGGCCACGGCGCCGGCTTCTCCGGTCCGAGCGCGTTCGGCGGGTACGGCAGCGGGTAGGGCGGGTTGGGCGCCGGTCCCGGGCCCGCGGGCACACCCGGCGGCAGCGCGACCACCGGGGGACCGGGGTCGTAGTCGGAGTTCGGCGGAATGTAGGGGAACTTGTTCATCGGCCGCTGCATCCGCGGGTCGGTGATCGGAGTGTCATACGGGACAGGCGGACCGCGCCACGCGTTCGACCCGATCGGGATGAAGCCCTTCGGGTCGCGGCAGAGCTGGATGGTCGGGGCACGCTTGCCCGGGTACTCCATACACGGATAGTTGCGGGCACCGCGGACCGCGGTCGCATCATTCTGTGCCGCTTTGCAGTACAGGTCCTTCGGCAGTTCGCGCACGGTCTCGTCGGCGGATGAGCGCATCTCGGTGAACGGCAGGAAGCCGACCGTGCACGGCGGCGGGTCGTGCATGTCGATCTTGAAGTCCAGCTTGACGCCCTCTTCCATCGGCACACCACCGGCAACGGTGAGCAGTGCGGCCATCAGCGCGGGGAACACCACCAGCGCATGCTCGATGGAGTTGCGGTAGATCACCCCGACCCGGCCGAAGTTGGCCATGCTGGCCGCCAGGGTCGGGAACGATGCGCGGATTCCGCTGAAAGTGGTGTTGGCCTCATCGGTGACACCGGGCAGGGTCTGCAGCACGTCACGTAGCTGCGGGTCGGCGTTGCGCACCTCGGTGGTGACCGCCGCCAGGGATTTGGTCAGCTTCCTGATGTCGTCGCCGCTGCGGATCTGGGCGTCCAGGAACGGCTGGACCTGATCGATCAGGCCGGCGGTCGCGTCGAAGTTGGCATTGGCCTCGTCGACCAGTTGCCGCGACGACGCGATCATCCGGGCCAGTTCCGGCCCCGAACCGTTGAACCCGTCGAACGCGCTGCGCAGCAGGTCGCGAAGGCGGCTGTTGGCGACGCTGTTGACCAGCGACTGGGCCTGGTCGAGCAGTCCGGCGATGTCCTGGCCGATGGCGGTGCGGTCCTGGCCGATGCGCGCACCGTTGTGCAGCACCCCGGCGGCGGCGACCTCCTTCGGTGGGACCAGGTCGATGTACTGCTCACCGATCGCGGACATGCTCTTGACGGTGGCGGTGACGTTCCCCGGAACCTTGGTGCCGCTGTTGAGCCGCATCTCGGCGTCAATCCCGTGGTCGGTGAGCTGTACGTTGTCGACCCGGCCCACCGTGACGCCACGATAGGTGACGTTGGCGCTCTTGTAGATTCCGCCGCCGCCGATGAAGTCGGCCGTCACCTTGTAGGTGCCGATACCCAGCCGGCTCGGGGCGTGCAGGTACAGGATCGCGATCGCGCCCACGGCAATCACGGTGACCACCGCGAAGATCCCGAGTTGAATACGAACCAGACGAGTCAGCATTGATCAGTCCCCATAGTTGGCAGCCGTGCCGGGCGGGATCTTGAACGGGTCGGCGGCCTGCCCGGACAGGTTGGCCATCTGTCCGATCAGGAAGTCGGGCGGGTTGAGGACGTCGTGCATGTGGGGCATGTTCGGGTCGAAGGCGCCGGTGGTGAACACCGACTCGCCGAACCGGCGCAGCGTCAGGTCGAACGTGACGTAGACGTTGAGGAAGTCGCCGCGCACCGCGTTGCGCAGGTACATCGACGGGAACGGGAACGTCGGGATGAACGGGAACGCCGTCACCAGCTCATTGGCGTTGTCGGCGAAGGCCTTGACGACCGGGTAAAGGTCCTTGATGTCGGCGGTGAAGTCCTCTTTGGTCTCGGTCATGATCCGCGACCCGACCGTCGCCAACCGCCCCAGTGCCCCGAACGCGTCAACGATGCTGGACCGGTTGTCGTTGAGCACCGCCAATGCGGCCGGCATGGTCTCCAGCGCCCGCGCCAGGCTGGGTGCGCTGCGGGCCAGCGTCGACCCGACCCGGTTCAGGCCCTCGGCGGCGGCGATGATGTCGTGGGCCTGGCGGTCCAGCGACGCAGTGAGTTCGGCCAGCCGGGGCACCAGTCCGGCAAGCGTGCCGGCCCGGCCGGCGACCGCCGCATACGCCTCCTCGGTGATGTCCTGCAGCGCACCGAGATTGCCCTGATTGACCACGACACCCAACGACGACAGCACCTCCTCGGTGCTGGGGTAGCGACCGGTCCGGCTGAGCGGGATCTGGTCACCCGCGGCAAGTCTGCCGACCGGGGTTTCGTCGTGCGGTTCGGAGAGCTCGATGTGCTGGGATCCCAGCAGCGAGGTCTGCGCGACCTTCGCGATGGCGTTCGCAGGAAGCTGCACATTTCCGTCCAGCGACAGCTTGACCGCCGCGTAGAAGCTGCCGTCGGGCTGCTGCACGGCCTGAATGCCCGAGACGCTGCCCACGGTGACGTCGTTGACCATCACCGGCGAGTTCTGCGGCAGTGTGGTCACATCCGGCAGTTGCACCGTGACGCTGTAGGAGCCCCGGCCATGGCCCGCGGTACCCGGCATGTTCAGCGAGTTGAGCCCGCCGAACTGGCACCCGGACAGCACCAGCGCCCCGGCGCCCAGTGCCGCACCTCGCCGGCCGGCCCGTCGAACCACGCCGGCAACAGACTTCACGCTCATCCGCCCTCCCGCGGTGCGCCCGCCCCCGGTTGCTGCGGGCCGGTCGGTCCTGGTGCCGCGCCCAGCTGCCCCGGATCCGGCGGTAGGAACAGTTTGGCGACGTCGTCGGTGCTCGGGGGGGTCACGCCCGGAGCCGGCATCCACTTCAGATACGGCACCGGAGTCTCGGCCTTGGCCTCGGTCGCCGGGGTGTCATAGATGATCTGCCCCTTGTAGGCGGTGATCGAGTTGATCGGGTGGAACAGGAACGGCAGGAAGTTCATCGACCAGCGCCGCATGACCGGGGCCATCCGCTCCTTGCAGATCTCCGCTCGTTTGAAGTTGTCCGGCACCGAACCCACATCGAAGACGCCGCCGCAGATGAACTGCACCGGGTTGGCGAAGTCGGGCAGCGACAGCAGGCCGCTCAACGTGCCCTGCGCGGGGTTGTAGATGTTGTAGAAGTTGGTCAGGCCGTGCGGGGTGATGTGCAGAACCTGCTCGAACTTCTCACTGTTGTCACTGAGGACCTTGGTGAAGTCCGCCAACTTGTTGACCTGGGCGATCAACGCGTCGTTGTTGTCGTGCAGGAAACCGCGGACGTCGCGCAGCGCCTGATTCAGCGTGCCCAGCGTGACATCCAGGTCGGCGGAGCTCTCGGCCAGCACCGCCGAGACCGCCGCGACGTGGTCGGTGAACTGCACCAGCTGTTCGTTGCTGCCCGAGAGCGCATTGACCAGCACCTGCAGGTTCTTCACGGTGCCGAACAGGTCGGTGCGCGAGTCCCCGAGCCGGCCGGTGGTCGCCGAGAGTTCACGCAGTGCGTTGCGGAACGAGTCGCCGTTGCCGTCGAAGGTGTCGGCGGCCTGGTTGACGAACGCGCTCAGCGTGCCGTTGAGTTTGCCTTGCTCGGGCGCCAGTTGCGCGCTGAGCTGGGTGAGTTCCTGCTTGACCTCGTCCCACTCGACCGGCACCGCGGTGCGGTCTTCGCCGAGCACCGCGCCGTCGGCCAGCCGATCGCCGCCGGTGTAGGCCGGAGCCAGCTGGATCACCCGCGCCGAGACGATGTTCGGCGCCATCAACACCGCGTGCACGTCGGCCGGCAGCGGCACGTCGTTGTTCACCTTCATGGTGATCTTGACGTTCTCCGCGCGCGGTTCGATGGACTCGATCCGGCCGACCGGAACCCCGACCACCCGGACGTCGTCACCGGGGTACAGGCCCACCGCCGAGGCGAAGTAGCCGGTGATCCGGTAGCCGCGCTGCCCGGGCAGCACCACATACACACCGGCGGCCAGCAACGCGGCCAGCGCCCCGGCGAGCAGGATTCGCAACGTCGGGCGCGTCATGGCGACTTCGGCTTAATCACGGTGCGGTCGCTGATCATTCCCCGCAGGTAGTCGGCCAGGCTGTCCGGGATCTTGCCGGGCTGGAAGTAGATGTCGAGCAGCACCTCCGACAGCGTGGGTGGTGGCAGGCCGTAGAGGTTGATCTGGAAGCCGGGTCCCGAGGCCACCACCTCGCCCAGCGTGGTGGCGTATCCGGGCAACCGGTCCAGCGCGCCGGTGATGCGGTCTTTGCGCTCGATCAAGTTGTCCAGCACCAGATTGAGCTTCTTCAGGGTCGGACCGACGTTCTTCTGGTTGTCGGTGACGACGCCCGAAAGCTGTTGCGACACATCGTCGATACCGCCGATCAGCGCACCGAGCGCCTGCCGGCGTTCGTCGAGTGCGCCGAAGAGCTGGTTGCCGTCGAGCACCAGCCGGTTGACCTGCTCGGCTCGTTGGTTGAGCACACCGGTGACCGTCTTGGCGTGGGTCAGCAGCTGGGCCAGCGCCTCGTCCCGGCTGTTGAGGCTGCGAGACAGCGCCGACACCCCGTCCAGCGCCCCCCGCAATTGCGGGGTCGCCTCGCGCATCGAGTCGGAGAGCACACCCAGCGCCTCTTCGAACCGCGGCTTGTCCAGTTCTTGGACGTTGCCGCCGAGGTCCTGCAGCGCGTTGTTGAGCGTGTACGGAGACCGGGTGCGTTCCAGCGGGATCACCGTGACCGAGCCCGCACCGGCGGGGCTGATCGACAGCGTCTTCTCACCCAGCACGGTGTCGGTGCGGATCGCGGCCAGCGACTGATCGCCCACCCGGACATTGCGGTCGACAGTGAAACTCACCTTTGCACTGGCTCCGGCCAGCGCCACCTTGGAGACCTTGCCGACCCGGATGCCGGACACCGTCACGTCATTGCCGGGTATGACGCCACCGGCGTCGGCGAAGTAGCCCTGATAGGCCTTGCCCTGCGGCCAGAACGGCAGGCTGGTGTAGCCGAAGGACACGAATACCAGGCATGCGATCAGCACGATGCCCAGAGTTCCGGTGCGAACCGGGTTTACGCCGTCAATTCTTGACAGGAGAGCACCTCCCCTTGCTGGTGTCGGCCTGTCCGCCCATAGGCAGCGTGATGTCGCTGCCGGCGGGCCCGTTGAACTTCATCGAGACCGTGCAGTAGTTGATGTTGAAGAACGAGCCGTAGGCTCCGAGGGCGTTGAGCCGCAGGTAGTTCTCCTCCAGCGGATCGATGACCGCGTTGAGTTCGTCCTTACGCCGGTCCAGCACGGTGGCGAACGGGCGGACGTTCTCGATCAGGCCCTGGATCGGCCGCCGGGTGCGGCGCAGGGTGTCGGTGAGGTCGGTCTCGACGCTGGCCAGCGGACCGATCGCACCCGCGATCGCATCCTTGCCCTGCGCCAGACCGGTGATGAGCTGTTGCAGCCGGTCGACGGTGGCGTCGAACTGCGTGCTCTTGTCGTCGACGGTGGCCAGCACCGTATTGAGGTTGTTGATCACGTCGCCGATCAGTTGGTCGCGGGAGGCCAACGTGGTGGTGAACGAACTGGTGCTGGCCAGCATCTGCGACAGTGCACCGCCCTGGCCCTGCAGCATCTCGATGATCGCGTTGCTGATCTCGTTGATCTTGCCGCCGTCGAGACCCTTGAGCACCGGGCGCATCCCGCCCAGCAGCGCGTCCAGGTCCAGCGCCGGCTGGGTGTGGTCCCGCACAATCGTGGCCCCAGGCGGCAGCTTGCGCATTTCGCCGTCGCCGGAGGCGATCTCCAGATAGCGGTCGCCGACCAGGTTCTCGTACCGGATCAGGGCACGCGTCGAGTCATACATCTGGTAGCGCTTGTCGAGGTCGAACGTGACGTCGACACTGTTGTCCGGCTTCAGTTTCACCGATTTCACCGTGCCCACCGGAATCCCGGCGATCCGCACATCCTCGCCGCCCTTGAGCCGGGAGGCGGTGGCGAAATCGGCGTGATAGGTGTGGTTGGACGCGAACCGGAACTCACCGAAGATCACCACCAGGCCCGCCGACACCAGCAGCATCGCGACGGTGAAGATCGCCACCTTGATCAACGTCCCGCGAGTGTTCATCAGTACTCGTCCCGTTCAGCGTAGGCACCGTTGAAGAGGAACTGTGCGGTCGAGGGTGCGTCGAACTGCACCTCGGTGTTCGGCTGGAACGGAATGTAGGAGTTGTCGGTCACCAGGAACGGCGCTCGGAACCAGGAGCCGCCGAACTGCTTGCTCGGGATATCCGGCAAACCACGACAGTTAGGTCCACCGCTCGCGTTGGCCACCGGCAGGCTCTCGGGGTAGGTGTAGGCCGGGGCACCCGGAAGGAAGTTGGAGTGGGTGTACAGCGCCGGCTTGGTGCCGCCGATCGACGGACCGAACTTCTCCATCGCCCCCTTGATGCCCTTGAACAGGCAGCCGAACTCCGGGGAGTATTCGGCCAGCAGATCAGCCAGCGCCCGGAATCGCTGGATCCCGGCGATGAAGTCATCGGCGCCCGGCGCAATGGTGTCGTAGCCGTTGTTGGCCAGCCCGGTGGTCGCCAGCAGCGCCTTGTTCAGGTTGTCGCGCTGGTCGACCAGCGTCTTGCTGATCGTCGGGACGTTGTCGAACGTCGTCGCCAGGTCGGGGGCGGCGTCGCCGTAGATGTTGCCGACGACCGCGGTCTTGGCGAAACCCTTCTGCAGCTGCGGCAGCAGCGGATTGAACTTCTCCAGGTAGCCGTTCAGCCCGGACAGCAGCGCACCCAGATTGTCGCCGTTGCCCCGCAGCCCTTCGGCCAGCGCGGTGATCGATCCGTTGAGCTGAACCGGGTCGATCTTGTCCAGCAGGTCGGTGAGCTTCTGGAACAGCGTGTTGACTTCCAGCTGCACGTCGGACGCCTGGACGTTGGCACCGCCGCGCAACGCCTTGCCCGACGGTGTCGGCGGCGGGACGAACTCCACCGACTTGGCTCCGAAGATGGTGTTGCTGGCGATGTGTACAGCAGCATTCGACGGGATGTAGTGCATCGCCGAGCTGTCGATGGCCAGCGTCAGCTTGGCCTGGTCGCCCTGGTACTTGATCTCCTTGACCTTGCCGATCTGGATGCCGCGGTACTTGACCTTGGCGTCCTGTTCCATCACCAGGCCGGCTCGCGGCGAGGTGACGGTGACCTTGTCGGTGGAGCTGAACACCGAGATATAGGCGAGGTAGGTGAACGCGGTGGCGGCGAACAGGATCGCACCCAGGACTGCCGCGGCAATCCGCCCCTGGGTACGCCTCGATCCGGTATCCACCTGCATTCCCTTGCTATCCCGAGAGGTTGAAGTTTCCGGACCCGCCGTAAACGGCAAGTGAGACGAACAACGTAATGACTACCACAACCACCAGCGACGTCCGCACCGCTTGACCGACCGCGATACCCACGCCCACCGGGCCGCCGGCCGCGTTGAAGCCGTAGTAGGTGTGCACCAGCATCACCGCGATCGACATGATGATCGCCTGCAGGAAGGACCACAGCAGGTCGGTCGGGATCAGGAAGGTGTCGAAGTAGTGGTCGTAGAGGCCCGGGGACTGCGAATTGATGAACACCGTGGTGGACCGGGCCGCGAAGAACGCCGCCAGCACCGACAGTGAGTACAGCGGAATGATCGCGATCAGACCCGCCACCAACCGGGTGGACACCAAGTAGGACACCGCGTGCACCGCCATCGATTCGACGGCGTCGATCTCCTCGGCGACCCGCATGGCGCCGAGTTGCGCGGTGGTGCCGGCGCCGATGGTGGCGGCCAGGGCGATCCCGGCCACCACGGGCGCCACGATCCGCACGTTGAGGAAGGCCGACAGGAAGCCGGTCAGGGCCTCGATGCCGATGTTGCCCAGCGATGAGAAGCCCTGCACCGCGATCACGCCGCCGGAGGCCAGGGTCAGGAAGGTGGCCACCCCGACCGTGCCGCCGATGATCGCCAGCGCACCGGTGCCCATGGTGATCTCGGCGATCAGCCGGATCGTCTCCTTGCGGTACTTGGTCAGCGCGTTGGGGACAAAGCGGATCGATTCGGCGTAGAACAATGCCTGCTCGCCGAAGTTGTCGACAGCCTTGGGCAGCCCGCGGAACATCCGCCGAAACCGCAGCGTGGCGTCATAACTCATTTGACCAGCACCCGCACGCTGATCGCGGTCATGACGACGTTGATGACGAACAGGCAGATGAAGGCGTAGACGACGGTCTCGTTGACCGCGTTGCCGACCCCCTGCGGTCCGCCCTTGGCGGTCAACCCGCGGTAGCACCCGATGAGTCCGGCGGCTGTGCCGAACAGCAGCGCCTTGATCTCGGCCATGACCAATTCCCCGAGGCCGGTCAGCACGGTCAGCCCGTTGATGAACGCGCCCGGATTCACGCCCTGCAGGAAGACGGAGAACACGTATCCGCCGGTAATGCCGATCGCGCACACCAGCCCGTTGAGCAGCAGCGCGACGAACGTCGACGCCAGCGCCCGCGGCACCACCAGCCGCTGGATCGGGTCGATGCCGAGCACGCGCATCGCATCGATCTCTTCGCGGATGGTGCGGGCGCCCAGGTCGGCACAGATGGCGGTGGCGCCGGCGCCGGCCACCACCAGCACGGTGACGACCGGACCCAGCTGGGTGATGGTGCCGAACGCGGTCCCGGCGCCGGACAGGTCGGCGGCACCGATCTCGCGCAGCAGGATGTTCAAGGTGAACGCCACCAGCACGGTGAACGGGATGGCAACCAGCAGGGTGGGCACCAGCGAGACCCGGGCGATCATCCAGGTCTGGTCGAGGAACTCGCGGTACTGGAACGGCCGGCGGAACATCGCCCGGAAAGTGTCCAGTGACATCTCGACGAAGCCACCCACGGCCCGGGCCGGAACCGTGAGCTGTTCGATCAAGGCACGTCCTTCCCTCAGGTCGGGCATCCAGGCAGCCGCTGGTCGCAAAACTGTATCCGGCCACAGCGTTCGTGGGGCGTCGTTCGCGCGATTCAGACGCCGCCTCGCGTGAGCCGGATCATACTAACTAGAACATGTTCGCAGTGTCAAAGGACACGTTTCACGGAAATTGACGCTTATTTTTCCTGGTCAGGCCAATTGTGACCCAGGCCTCGCTGAAACGTGTTCTAATCGGTGTCCATCAGCTCCGAGGCGGAGAAGGTCCGCTTCGGATCGCGGCCGGAGAAGTAACTCGCCAGGGTGTCGGACAAGCCGGCCGGGTCCCATGCCTGCCCGTCGGCGCTGAACCTGGTTTCGACCGTTGGCGCGGCCATCAGCGTCACCTCAGGTCCGTAGACCACGAAGACCTGTCCACTGACCGAGACAGACGCCGGCGCCGCCAGGAACCGGACCAGGGTCACCACATGCTCGGGCGACAGCGGGTCGACCTCGCCTTCGCCGACCTTCGCCTCGCCGAACACGCCGGCGGTCATCGCGGTGCGGGCCCGCGGGCAGATCGCGTTGGCCGTGACGCCGTAGCGACTCAGCGCCCGGCTCGCCGACAGCGTCAGTGCGGTGATGCCCGCCTTGGCCGCGCCGTAGTTGGCCTGCCCCACCGGGCCCATCAGGCCGGCCTCCGAGGAGGTGTTGATGATCCGGCCATAAACAGTCCCGCCGGTTCCCTCTGCTTCTTTGGCCTTCTGCCTGAAGTAGGCGGCGGCATTGCGGGTCAGCAGGAAGTGTCCGCGCAGGTGCACCGCTATCACGGCGTCGAAGTCCTCGTCGGACATGTTGAACAGCATCCGGTCCCGGGTGATGCCGGCGTTGTTGACGACGATGTTCAACCCGCCCAGACCGTCGGCCGTGCTGACCAGGTCGTCGGCGGTGGACCGCTGGCTGATGTCACCCGCGACCGGCACGCCCTTACCGCCGGCCGCGGCGATCTCGTCGATCACGTCGGAGGACTCCAGCGCCGGCGCGATGTCGTTGACCACGACCGTCGCCCCGGAGCGGGCCAGCCCGATCGCCTCTGCCCGGCCCAACCCGGCGGCCGCGCCGGTGACCACCGCGACCTTTCCGGACAGATCGATCGAGTTGTCAGTCATCTACAGCGCTCCTTCATGAATACCTCTAGTTGTTGCCCGTGGCAGGCTAGTCGTCGACGCGGCGCAGCGCCGCCCGCGGGCATTCCGCGATGGCCTGCTCGGCGTGTGCTACGCGGTCGGCGGGCACCGGTGCGATCTTGACGACGGCCTGCTCATCGTCGTTCAGTTCGAACAGGTCGGGGTCGATTCCGACGCAAATCGCGTTGCCTTCGCAGCGATCCAGATCCACCTCAACTCGCATCACAATCTCCCTTAGATAATCGGCTGTTTCCACCCTACGATCCAACAGCTCGCGCACGCGACGGACTAGGGCTGTTGGACCCCGAGACTAGAACGTGTTACAACGAGCTGTCGCACAGAATCCTATCCGAAGGACGATCCGATGCAGATCAGTTACACGCCCGCCCAAGAAGAGCTGCGGGCCGAACTGCGGTCCTATTTCACCACCCTGATGACGCCGGAGCGTCGTGAGGCACTGAGCTCCACGCAGGGCGAGTACGGCACCGGCAACGTCTACCGCGACACCGTCGCCCAGATGGGCAAGGACGGCTGGCTGACGCTGAGCTGGCCGAAGGAGTACGGCGGCCAGGCGCGTTCCACCATGGAGCAGCTGATCTTCACCGACGAGGCCGCCATCGCCGGCGCCCCGGTGCCGTTCCTGACCATCAACAGTGTGGCTCCGACGATCATGGCGTTCGGCACCGAGGAGCAGAAGAAGTTCTTCCTGCCCAAGATCGCCGCCGGCGAACTGCACTTCGCGATCGGTTACTCCGAGCCGGGCGCCGGGACCGACCTGGCCTCACTGCGCACCACCGCGGTGCGCGACGGCGATGACTACGTGATCAACGGCCAGAAGATGTGGACGTCGCTGATCGCCTACGCCGACTACGTGTGGCTGGCCGCGCGGACCAACCCGGAGGCCAAGAAGCACCGCGGCATCTCGATGCTGATCGTCCCCACCACCGCCGAAGGCTTCTCCTGGACGCCGGTGCACACCATGGCCGGGCCCGACACCAGCGCCACCTACTATCAGGACGTCCGGGTACCGGTGAGCAGCCTGGTCGGCGAGGAGAACGCGGGCTGGAAGCTGGTGACCAACCAGCTCAACCACGAGCGGGTCGCCCTGGTCTCGGCGCAGCCGATCTTCCTCGCCCTCGGCGAGGTGCGCGAGTGGGCGCAGAACACCAAGGACGCGCACGGCAACCGGATCATCGACTCGCAGTGGGTGCAGCTCAACCTGGCCCGGGTGCACGCCAAGGCCGAGGTGCTCAAGCTGATCAACTGGGAGTTGGCCTCAGCCACCGACGCCGCGCCGTCCCCGGCGGACGCGTCGGCGGCCAAGGTGTTCGGCACCGAACTGGCCACCGAGGCCTACCGGCTGCTGATGGAGGTGCTGGGCACCGCGGCCACCGTGCGCCAGGACTCCCCCGGCGCGCTGCTGCGCGGCCGCGTCGAGCGCATGCACCGGGCGTGTCTGATCCTGACCTTCGGCGGCGGCACCAACGAGGTGCAGCGCGACATCATCGGCATGGTCGCTCTCGGCCTGCCCCGCAATCGCTGATCTGACCATCCCATCTGGAGGGCGTAAAACTCATGGACTTCACCACCACCGAAGCAGCCCAAGACCTTTCGGGCCTGGTCGGGACCATCGTCGACGCGGTCTGCACCCCCGAACGCCAGCGCGAGCTGGACGGGCTCGAGCAGCGTTTCGACACCGACCTGTGGCGCAAGCTCGTCGACGCCGACGTCGTGTCCAGTGCGGCCGCTGAGTCACTCGGCGGCGGCGGATTCGGCGTGCTGGAGCAGGCGGCCATCCTGACCGCCCTGGGCCGCCAGTTGGCAGCGGTGCCCTACCTGGACTCGGTGGTACTGGGCTCCGGCGCGCTGGCGAAGTTCGGCTCCGCCGAGCTTCAGGCGGCCTGGGGAGCTCAGGCGGTGGCCGGCGAGAAGATCCTGACCGCAGCCCTCGACGGTGACATGGGCGAGGGTCCGGTGCGGGCCGCGCCGTCCGGTGCGGGCTTCCGGCTGACCGGCAGCCGCACCCAGGTCGGATTCGCTCCGGCCGCCGACGCCTTCCTGGTGCCGGCCGAAACCGACTCCGGCACCAGCGTTTTCCTGGTGGCCGCCACCGATCCCGGCGTGACCGTGACCCCGCTGCAGACCACCGGCCTGGGCAGTGTCGGGCACTTGGAGTTGTCCGGGGTCGAGCTGGAGGCCGGCCGGCTGGTCGGCGGTGCCGAGGTGCTGGACTACCTGACCACGCTCAATGCCCTGGGGCGCAGCGCCTACCAGTTGGGTGTGCTGGAGCGCGGCCTGATGCTGACGGCCGAATACGCCCGCGAGCGCGAGCAGTTCGACAAGCCGATCGGCAGCTTCCAGGCTGTGTCGCAGCGACTGGCCGACGGCTACATCGACGTCAAGGCGTTGCGGCTCACCCTGACCCAGGCGGCCTGGCGGGTCGGCGAAGGCCTCCCGGCCGCCACCGACGTGGCCACCACCGCGTTCTGGGCCGCCGAGGCCGGGCACCGGGTGGCGCACAGCATCGTGCACATCCACGGCGGCGTCGGCATCGACATCGACCACCCGATCCACCGCTACTTCCTGGCCGCCAAGCAGACCGAGTTCGCGGTCGGTGGGGCCACCGGGGCGCTGCTGGCGATCGGCCGACAGCTGGCCGAGACCCCGGCCTGAGCGGCCCGCGCTCACAGGTCGGGTAGCGGCAACTCCATGTTGGGGAAGGTCAGGCCGCCGTCGACCTCGAGGATCTTGCCGGTCATATAAGCCCCAGCCGGTGAGGCCAGATACACAGCCGCCGCGGCGATCTCGGCCGGGTCACCGAGCCGACGCAGCGGAGTGACCCTCTCCATCGCCGTTCGCAACTCATCGTTGGCGGCCACGACGTCCAGCGACGAGGTGAGGATCGCACCCGGAGCGATCCCGTTGACCCGGATCCGCGGGCACAGGTCCGCCGCAGCCAGGCGGGTGTAGTGCGCCAAAGCGCCTTTGGCGGTGCCGTAGGCGATGAAGCCCCGGCCGGCCATCCGCCCGACCGCCGAGGTGATGTTGATGATCGCACCGCCGCCGGAGTGCGCGAGCATCAACGGGACCGCGGCGCTCGTCAGCGCATGGGCGGTACCGATGTTGAAGACGAACGCACCGATCAGGTTGGCAGTCGACGTATTCAGCAGAGCGTCGGGTACGGTCCCACCGACGTTGTTGACCGCGATGTCGAGTCTGCCGAATTCGGCTACCGCGGTAGCAGCGAGTTCGGCAACGGTTTCCGGGTCAGAGAGGTCGGCCTCGACCACATGGGCGTGCCGCCCGGTGGCGCGGACCTGCTCGGCAACCGACTCCAGTTGCCCTCGGGTGCGGGCTGCGATGACGACGTCCGCCCCGGCCTGCGCGAACGCCAGCGCGATCGCCGCGCCGATCCCGCGGCCGGCACCGGTGATCACCGCGACCTTGCCGTCGAGGCGAAAGCTGTCCAAGATCATTTGACTCCCTTGCCCTGCTCGGCGGCGAATTCTGCGGTCGCCGGTTTCCGGTATCGCTGGCCGGGGTCCAGTACGCAGTGGGTCCGCCCGAACACGGTCACCATGCACTTGTTGCAGTGGTTGCACCGGCTCTGCACCGTCGGGTCATCCATCATGCGGGTAGGCAGATCGGGTTCGCGCAGCAGCGCCCGGGCCATCGCGACGAACTCGAAACCCTCCCGCATCCCGGTGACCAGGTGCTCGTGATTGGTGATGCCCCCCAGCAGAATCAATTTGGTGTTTCGCATCAGCGGCACGAATTGGCGGGCCGATTCGAGCATGTACAGATCCCGGTAGGGGTACTGGCCCATCATCTGCTTGCCGAACATCCGCACCCCGGCCTTCAGCGGCTGTGGCATCACCGCGGCGAACTCATCGACCGGCACATCGCCGCGGAACAGATACATCTGCCGCGAAACCGATGAGCCCTGGGTGAGTTCGATGGCGTCGAGATTCGCGTCTTGATCCAGCAGTTGCGCGGTGCGCAGCGATTCGGTCAGCCAGATGCTGCCGTGGATGCCGTCGTCCATGCTGATCTTGGCGATCACCGCGATCTTGTCGCCGACGGTTTCACGGACCCGCTGAGCGACCTCACGGACGAACCGGCTGCGATTGTCGATACTGCCGCCGTAGGAGTCCTTGCGCCGGTTGAGTTTCGGACTCAGAAAGGAGCTGGGCAGGTAGAGGTGGCCGAAATGCAGTTCGACCGCGTCGAAGCCGGATTGCACGGCGACGTCGGCCGCTTCGCCGAACTGGTCGACGACCCGGGCGATCTCATCGGTGGTGATTCCCCGGCAGTACTGCAGGCTCGACGGATTGAAAAACCTGCTCGGCGCCATCGGGGTGGTGCCGGTGAACTTCTTGGATGCCACCACCCCGGCGTGGCCCAACTGGGCGGAGGCCGCGGCGCCTCCGGAGTGCATGCTGTCGGTGAACTTGCGCAATCCCGGTATTGCCTTGGGGCTCATCAGGATCTGACCCGGAGCGCTGGCGCCCTCCGGCGCGACACAGCAGTAGGCCAGCGTCGTCATACCCACTCCGCCGTCGACATAGCGGCGGTGAAACTCGATGAGTTCGTCGGTGACAAGGCCTTTCGGCGAGCGGCCTTCGGAGGTGGCCGCTTTGATGATCCGATTCCGCAGCCGCACCGGACCGAGACTGGCCGGTGTGAACGGGTCAGGAATTGCGTTGATCGCCATGGCGGTGAGTGTGCGGGCCTGGCCGACCGGGGAGCAATCGCCGATACCGGTCAGTGAGATGGGCGCACGCATCAGATGTTGTGCGGGACCCCGCTGATCAGCCCGCCGTCGACGACGAACTCGGCACCGGTGGCGTACGAGGAGTCGTCGCTGGCCAGGAAGCACACGAACTTCGACAGTTCCTCGGGTTCGGCAGGCCGGCCCAACGGGATCGGCAGCAGATCTTCGGGGATCCCGTCGATCATCGGGGTGCGGACCATCCCGGGATGGATCGAGTTCACCCGCACGTTGTAGGGCGCGAGTTCCTGCGCCGCGGATTTGGTCAGACCGCGCACCCCGAATTTCGACGCGACGTAGCCGTGCGAGAACGCGCTGCCGCGCAGTCCTTCGATGGACGAGACGTTGATGATGGATCCGCGCCGTCGGCTCACCATCGTCTCGGCCACGGCCTGGATGCCCAGGAACGTTCCGGTGAGGTTGATGTCGATGATCCGCTGCCAGGCCGAGAGCTCATAGGTCTGCAGCGGCCCGCCGTTGACGATGCCCGCATTGTTGACCAGCACATCCACCGAACCGAAATCGCCGACGGCGGTATCGACCGCCGTTCTCCAGTGCTCGGGCCGGGTGACGTCCAGATGCACGAAGCGCGCCGCGTCGCCGAGTTCTTCGGCGGTGGCCGCCCCGACGTCGTCGAGGACGTCACCCAACACCACCGCGGCGCCTTCGGCGACCAACAGCCTGGCGTGCGCGGCACCCATCCCGCGGGCACCGCCGCTGATCATCGCGACCCGACCACTCAGCCGTGCTGTGTCGGGCATGTTCAACTCCTCCGCAGGTCCGGCTTGGGACGAAGCTGCCACACCGGGTCCGCGCAGGCGAGCCCCTCGGCCGCCAGCACGCGTTTGAGCACCTTGAAGGTCGCGGTGCGTGGCAACGTCACGCCGACCCGCACGTGGACGGGCCACTGCTTGGGCCCGAGATCCTCTTGGGCCGCAAGGAATGCGCCGAACTCCACCGGGTCGAAGTCGGCCTCCGGCGCCAGTACGAGTGCGGCCATCACCTGGTCGCCCACCGCGGGGTCGGGGATCCCGTAGACCGCGGCCTCGGTGATCTCCGGGTGCCGTAAGAGGACCCTTTCGATGGGTGCGGTACCCAGATTCTCGCCGTCCACCCGCAACCAGTCGCCGAGCCGTCCGACGAAGTACGCATACCCGTCGTCGTCGCGATAGGCCAGGTCCCCGGTGCGGTAGACGCCGTCGACGATGCGTTCGGCATCGGCAGCGGGGTTGTTGTAGTAGCCCTCGAATCCTCCTGAGCCGCCGCTGTTCACCAGCTCACCGGTCTTGCCCGCGGGGCAGCTGCGTCCGGTGTCGACGTCGACGATGTCCACACCGGCGGGAAGTGGTCCCAGGGCGCCGGCCGGGGTCTCCGGCGTGCGGCCTATCGATACTCCGCCCTCGGTCGAGCCGTATCCGTCGGCGACCACGCAGCCGAACCGCCGGGCGAAGTGTTCGATGTCGCGGGCACCGCCCTCGTTGCCGTAGACAACGCGAAGCGGATTCTCGGCGTCGTCGTGGCACGCCGGAGTGGCCAATACGTACGACAGCGGTTTACCCACATAGTTTGCGTAGGTGGCTCCGTAGCGCCGAATGTCGGGCAGGAACTGCGACGCTGAGAACTTGCGCCGCAACGCGATCGAACCGCGGCACGCGGCGGCGACAGCCCAGCCCACCAGGATCGCGTTCGAGTGGAACAACGGCATCGCCACGTAGCAGACATCATCGGAGGTCATCGCGAACTGGTCGGCGATCATTCCGCCGGCGTAGGCGACCTTGCCGTGACTGCACCTGACCGCCTTCGGGTCCCCGCTCGTTCCGGAGGTGAAGATCAGCATGAACAGGTCGCCGGGGGCGGTTTCGGCGAAGCTCACCGGCGCGTCCCGGTGTGCGGCGACCGCGTTGGCCCACGCCGGTGAGTCGACGTTGATGTGCGGTATCTCGCCAAGCGTCGCAGCTGATTTGGTGTCTGCGAGCACCAGTTGACAGTCGGCCTGCTCGATGTCGCGAACCAGCGCCGCACCGCGGCGTACCGAGTTCAGGCCCACCGGCACGATCCCCGACATTCCGGCCGCTGCGAGCAGCGCCGAGAAGAACGGGGTGTTTTCCAGCAACACCCCGACATGCGGCGGCCGCGACGGGTCGAGGCGCTCCCGCAGGGCGGCTGCGATCGCCGCGGCCTGCCGCAGGTGATCCCGCCAACTGGTGAAGGTGCCTTCGAAATGGATTCCGCGATCTTCGATCTCGGCCAACGGCGCGAGCAGACCTGTCACGGTCGGCAGTTCGCCGGTTATGGCGGGACTCAACGGGTCTTCTCCTGTGGGTCGGGATCGGCCCCGGCGCCGCTGCGCCTGACACCGATCGCGGTGATGATCTCCAGCGCGCCTACCAACATCAGCACCGGTCCGGCCAACATTGCCAGTGCCGCCGGCGCGTCGGGCCGTACCGCGAGAAGCAGGTTGCCGCAGAGCAATACGACCAGACCGGCCAGGCCCTGCAGTCCGTGCGACGGCATGGCCTTGTTCATCAGGGTCGCGTTCTGCCAGGTGAGTCCGCGCACGATCATCGCCAGGGCGGTCCACAGCGCGATCAGCGCCGGGGCCATGAACGCCTCGTTGAGACAGAGCGTGCCGAAGATGACGTAGCCGTCGGCGGCCAGCAGGGCCAGTACCCTGCTGTTGCCGAGGTGGCTGCCGAACGGGACCGGAAGCTGGCCGATCCCCGACAGGATCAGATAGCCGCCGAGAAGCGCCGGAACCAGGCCCTCTGGCACCACCAACAGCGCGGACCCCACTGCCACAGCGAGGATTCCAATGGACAGCAGTGCGGCCCATGCATAGCGGGCGAGCCGGTGCGCCGGTTCGGGCGGTGCCGACGGGGGTGGGATGGTGGACTGCACTAGCTGAGTCATGTGTACGTTCTCCGTACAATAGTACGCATATCGTTCAGTATGAGGCGGCTCACAACCAAAGTCAATGTCCGGGTATGCCCGATCGGCTATAGCCGACAACGAATTCGGCATTTTACGACCGCGCGCGCTCGTCACATGATTGCTGCGAGCGATGGGAGAGAACCGTGAACTTTGCGGCGTTGCCGCCGGAGGTAACCTCCGGATGGATGTATTCCGGGCCGGGAGCCGCACCCATGCTCTCGGCCGCGACTGCTTGGGAACAGCTTGCCGTCGAACTCGGCGGGGCCGCCTCGAACTATCAAGCGGTGATCAGCCAGCTGATCGCCGATCCGTGGCAGGGCCCGGCCGCCACCGCGATGATCACCGCCGCCGCTCCATACGCGCAGTGGATGAGCGGCACTGCCGAACAGGCCCGCCAGGTCGCCACCCAGGCCCGTGCCGCGGCCACGGCCTACCAGCAGGCCCACACCGCGATGGTTCCACCGCCGGTGATCGCCGCCAACCGGGCACACCTGCAGTCACTGGTGGCGACCAACGTCTTGGGGCAGAACACCCCGGCGATCACGGCCACCCAGGCCGCCTACGGTCAGATGTGGGCCCAGAACGCCACCGCGATGTACGGCTACGCCGGAAGTTCCGCCGCCGCGGCAAACCTGCCGCCGCTCGCCGAGCCGCCGCAGAGCACCGACGCGGCCGGTCAGGGCAACCAGGCCGCCGCAGTCGCCCAGGCGTCGGACATCCTGAGTTCGATGGCCAGCGGCAACCCGCTGCTCGATTTCCTCACGCAGATCAACAACTTTCTGTCGACCAACCCGCTGTACCAGGCGGCCAACTTCCCGCTCCAGACGCTCGGCGGCGCCATCTCGGTTCTCGGCACACCCATGTTCCTGGCCATCTCGCCGATCTTCTACGTCATCCCGGCGATCTTCTCCTGGTTCCCCGCGATCGTCGGTGGTACGCCGTTGGCGTTCACCATCTCCGAGGTGTCCGGGTCCGCGATGGGGTCGACACTTGTCAGCGCGGCCGGCGGCCAGGCCGTCGGCGGCGGCGTCTCGGCCGCGCTGGGGCGGGCCGCCGGCATCGGCGGTTTGTCCGTCCCGCAGACCTGGGACACCCCGGTAAAGCTCGCGTCCATGGCCACCGCGTTGCCGGCCGGCGCCGGCACGGGTGGTCTGCACGGCATGCCTCCGATCGCCAGCGTGGTCAACGCGCCGCGCGGCGCAGCCACCCACAACCCACGGAACGCCTTGCGCAGCAAGGTCGTCGGCGAATTGGGTACGCCGGATCTGGTGAACCCGCTGACCGACAAGGAGCGCGAGGAGCTCGACGGGCTGCGCGCGGAGCTGACCGAGCTGGTGATGGAGCAGGACGCCGTGACGCGTCTGATGAACCAAGCCTTCCAGGCGTGAGTCCGGTGAGCTTCGCGGCACTGCCTCCGGAGGTGACCTCCGGCTGGCTGTATTCCGGGCCGGGGGCCGAGTCGATGCTCTCGGCCGCCACCGCCTGGGATCGATTGGCCGGTGAACTCGCTTCGGCCGCAGGCGAGTACCAGTCGATCATCGCGAGCCTGCTGGCCGGACAGTGGCAGGGCCCGTCGGCAGCGGCGATGAGCGCCGCAGCCGCCCCCTACACCGAGTGGATGACCGCCACCGCGGAGCAGGCCCGCCAGGCCGCCACCCAGACCCGGGCGGCTGCCGCGGCCTACCAGGCAGCACATGCCGGTGTGGTTCCCCCGACCGTGATCGCCGCCAACCGAGCGACGCTGCGTTCGCTGGTGACCGGCAACGTGATGGGCCAGAACTCGGCGGCGATCGCAGCCAACCAGGCGTCCTACGCCGAGATGTGGGCACAGGACGCCGCCACCATGCACACCTACGCCCAGGCTTCCGCGGCGGCCGCGACCACCTTGACGCCGTTCAGCGGGCCCGGCCAGGAAGCCGACTCCGCCGGGCAGAGCAGGCAGGCCGCCGCCGTCGCCCAGGCGACCGCCCAGAACAGCGGGGCGAACTCGTTCAACGACTTCCTGGCCCAGATCAACAGTTTCCTGCAGACCAACCCGCTCTACCACGCCGCCAATGAACCGATCACGACGCTCGGGAAGCTGCTCGCCACGCTCGGCGCGCCGGGGTACCTCGCGATCGCGTCGCCGATGCAGATGCTCGGCCCGGTCTGGCATTCGTTCTTCCCCCACATCGCCGGTGGTGCGGCCGCAGCGGCCACCATGTCCGAGGTGTCGGGCACCGGCCTGGGGCAGACGCTGGCGAAGGCCGGTCTGGGCCGGGCCGCATCGGTCGGGGGCCTGTCGGTGCCGCAGAGTTGGGGCACACCCATTCGGCTGGCCTCGGCGGCGGCACCGCTGGCGGCGGCCCCCGCCATGGCCGGGGCACCCGCGGCCGGCATGGGCGGCGGGGTGCCGATGGTGCCCGCGCTCATCGACAAGCCCGGCAGGCCGGGCGGGGTCGACGGTCCGCGAACGAAACTTGTTGCGCAGCTGGGCAATCAAGCCACACCCGACCGGTCCCGACCGCGCACATCCGGCATTGCCGTCCCGCTCAGCGACTCCGAACGCAACGAACTCGACAAGCTTCGGATGATCGTCGCCGACCTGACGGGTCAGCGCGACAAAGCTGCCAACTCGATCAAGGAGGCCATTGCGCCATGACGATGGATTTCGCGACGCTGCCGCCGGAGGTGACCTCCGGCTGGATGTACACCGGACCCGGTTCGGGCCCGATGCTGTCGGCGGCGGCGGCCTGGGACGGGCTGGCATCCGAGCTCAGCACGGCTGCGGCCGGATACCGGTCGGTGCTCGCCGAGCTCACCGACCATCAGTGGCAAGGCCCGGCGTCGGCGTCGATGAACGCGGCCGCAGCCCCGTACGCCGCCTGGATGACCACCATCGCCGAGCAGGCGCAGCAGGCCGCCGACCAGGCTCGGTCCGCGGCCGTCGCCTATGAGGCCGCCCATGCGATGACCGTCCCGCCGCCGGTGATCGCCACCAACCGCAGCCTGTTGGCGTCGCTGGTGGCCACCAACATCCTCGGGCAGAACACCCCGGCGATCGCGGCCACCCAGGCGCACTACTTCGAGATGTGGGCCCAGGACGCGACCGCGATGTACACCTACGCCGGCAGTTCCGCGGCCGCGGCGACACTGGCGCCGTTCAGCGAGCCGGCGCAGAACACCAACCCGGCCGGTCAAGGCGGCCAGAGCGCCGCCGTCGGGCAGGCTGCGGCGCAGAGCGGCTCGACGCAGGTGTCCAATGCCCTGCAGTCGCTGTCCACCGGCGCAGCCCAGGCGACGACGGGAACCGATCCGGTCTCTGCGTGGCTGATCGACATGTTCGAGTCGCCAACGGTCGTGCAACTCGAGACGTTGTTCGGAAACCTCGCTCCGCTGTCTTCGATGTCCAGCGGCATGGCGGTCTGGGGTGACGCCGGCGCCTTCTCGTTGATCCCACTGGTCAACGCCTGGGTGACGCAGTTCCAGTCGGCACTGGGCACCGGGGCCGCCGCCGCGGCCGCATCGGTGGTGTCCGACGTATCCGGCGATGCCATGGGCGCGACGCTGGCCGGCTCGGCCGTTCCGGCGGGCTCGGGCGGGAGCGGAATATCAGCCGGGCTGGGGCGTGCCACATCGATCGGTGGGCTCTCGGTCCCGGGCAGTTGGGACGTCCCGAAGATCAAGCTCGCATCCATGGCGACCCCGCTCGTCGAGGGCCCGGTCGGCACGGGCGGCATGGTCGGCGGCGTCCCCCCGATCGGCAGCATGGTCAATGCACCCAAGGGCGGCACGCCCGCGCTCAAGGAAGGTCCGCGCAGCAACCTGGTCCCGGGTCTCACCGGGGCGGCTGCCGGCAGCGGGCAGGCGGGAAGTCGCTGGACCGAGTTCGACCCGAACAGCACCCAGGGCCCACTCAGTGAGCGCGACGAACTGGAAGGCCTGCGCAAGGCCGTCGGCGAACTGGGCAAGCAACGCGACATCTTGCGGGAGCAGGCGGCGATCCTGCTGAACAAGGCGATGCAGCGGTAGCCCCCACCCATGTCCGCCCACATTCGACAGCTCCTGACCGCGCTGGGACTCGGTTCCGGCACCGTCGCAGCCTTCCTGTCCGCACCCGGCGCCACCGCCCAACCGTCCGGTGGCACGCTCCCGTCGAACTGTCTGCCCGGCATTCATGGGCAGCTGGTGTACTGCGACGAGGACATCAACCCCGACGGAAGCTGGGTGCGCTGTGTTCAGCCGAAGCCCACCTCGATCACGGTGTTCGGTGGTGTCGGTGGATACCTGCCGGAGGTCCCGCCGGACTGCGGGTTGGTCAAGCCGAATACGCTGCCGGCCGGATCGCCGCCGTATCACATCGGCTACGGCGGCGAGGCGACCGGCCGGGTGTGATCCGGCCGGATCAGGAGAGTTTGGTCAGATCGAATCGGCTCGGCATCGGTGTGCCGCCGCACGGGGTGCCCTCCGGCTGGAATTGCCCGATCATTTTTTCCGGATCAACCGTATAGCGCAGTGTTGCAGGCATTTTCGTCCTGGTCATGATGTAGGCGTTGCTGGGGCAGTCGACGCCGGGATCGGCGTAGCGGTAGAACACCCAGTGCGGCCCCTCCCGGTGTGCATCGGTGTCGGTGCCGCCGGTGGCGGTGGTGATGTGGCGGCAGTCGTCACCGCAGGGCGTGACGGTCCAGGTGGTCGAGAAGCCTTTGGTGTATCCCTGCGCCGGAGCGTTGAAGGAATAGGTGCCGCTGAAGTCGTCCGCATGTGCGGCAGGCGCCGCTGCGATCGCCAAACCGACGGCCAGCGCCGCGGCCGCCATCGATGCCGAACGGGTCATGACTGCGCCTTGGTCAGCGCGAAAGCGGTCGGCACCGGCGTGCCGCCGCATGGGGTGCCCACCGGCTGGTACTGACCCATCAGGGTGTCCGGGTTGATACGGAAACGCATCGTGGTGGCCAGCTTCCGCTTGGTGAGGTTGTAGGAATTTCCCGGGCATTCGATGCCGGGGTCGACGAACCGGTCGAACACCCAGTTCGCGCCGTCCCGATGGGCGTCGGCGTCGGTGGCCCCGCTGGAGCTGCGGATGTGAAGGCAGTCGTCGCCGCAGGGCGTGACCGTCCACACCGACGAGAACTCGCCGGCGCCGTCGGCCGTCAGGGGCCGGTAGGCGTACGTGCCGTTGAAGTCGTCGGCGGCGGCAGTCGCGGCGCCCGCGATGGCGAGGCCGAGCAACACCGGAGCCGCCGCGATCGCTCTCACGCGCCCGGCCCGATCTTGGCCAGGGTGAACGTGGTCAGCCGTGAGGCCCCGCCGCATGGAGTGCCCTGCGGCTGCAGTTCGCCGCGGAGTGTGGCCGGGTCGACCCGGAACTCGACGGTCGCCGGCATCAGTTTGTGGTTGTCGCAGAGGATTCCGGCGTTGTCGTAGCGCTGGAAGACCCACCGTCCTGCGACCAGGTGGGCATCGGTGTCGGTGAGGCCCGACGCAGTGTGGATGTGCACGCAGCCGTCTCCGCACGGCGTGACGGTCCAGGTCGTGGCGAACGGGGTGCCGCTCGTCCCGCCGAGGTAGGAGTAGGCGTACTGGCCGCCGAAGGCCGGCACCGCAGCGACTTCGGCCCCGGCCTGTGCCGCCGTCGCGAGGACGGCGGCACAGGCCGCTGCGAGAACGACTCCGTTCGATACGGCGGTCTTCATCAGGCCCAGCTGGAGCCGACGGAGGCGTCGGTGTTGGCCATGTTGTTGCCGGCGGTCTGCACCTTCTGACCGTGGGTGTTGGCCTGCTCGTAGATGACGGCGAAGTTGCGGCCCAGCTGGGACACGAACTCCTGGCAGGCCACCGAGCCCGCACCGCCCCAGAAGTCACCGGCGGCGAGCACGTCGTGCACGATGGCCTGGTGTTCGGCCTCCAGGGAGGCGGCCTGGGCGCGGATCAGGGCGCCGTGGGCGTTGACGTCGCCGAATTGGTAATTGATGGACACAGCTAATCTCCTTGGTTCTTCTAGCTCGACAGGATCTGCTGCGAGGCAGCTTCTTGGGTCTCGTAGTGGTTGGCGTCGCGGATCAGGCCGTCACGCACCCCGTGCAGCATCGTCACGATGTTGCGAAACGCGGTCTGCATCTGACCCATGGTGTCCATCGAGGTCCGCTCGGCCAGACCACCCCAACCCGCACCCGAGATGTTGGTCGAGGACGCCCACATCCGACGCGCCTCGTCTTCCACGGTCTTGGCGTGGACGTCGAACCGGCCCGCCATGCTGCGCATCGCGTCCGGGTCGGTCATGAAACGTGTTGCCATTGCTTTTTCTCCTAACAGATGAATAGTGATGTGGTAACTGCATATCGGTCGGTTTCAACCAGGCCATGCATTGGTGATCAGGGCTACGGATGGGAAGCAGGCTTGGGCCGCCCCCTTTCCCTCGGGCGGCAGGTCGCGAAACCTCCCTGAGTCGGGTTGCGTCGTGCGGCGGCCACCACTGCGGTCTCCCTCATTCTTCGTCACGGCCTGTTGTGAATTCTGTTGCTGCCGTGACGTATCAGCATCGGTATGTCAGCTGACCGGGCGGCAAGCCGGGCGTGACGCATACCCAAGATGTTTGGTTATGTGATGCACGTAACGATAGACCTGGCGTAGCGTTTAGACTTATCTCCACGGGACTCGAAGCTGTCATTTCGGGACAGGGAGGTGCGCGGTGAAACCACTCGCTCGCTACGCTTCACTGCACGGGTACGTCGATCTCTGCCACTCCTTCGGGATTGATCCGGTCCCATTGATCAGGGAGGCGGGTCTGGATCCCGCGAGTCTGAATCTGCAAGATCGGTGGCTGCCGGCATCCGCGATTGCGGTGTTGCTGGAGAGGTCTGCGGCCGTCTCCGGACGCCAGGACTTCGGTCTACGACTCGCGGAGATGCGTCGCTTTTCCAATTTGGGGCCGCTGAGTCTGGCGATCCGGGAGGAGCCCGACGTCCGGAGCGCACTGCAGATGCTGGTGCGCTACCAACACACCTACAACGAGGCGGTGTTGACACGACTGTTCGAAACCGACGGGCTGGCAACGCTTCGAGTGGAGTTGGACTTCGGTGAGCCGCTGGAGTCGAGACAGTCTGCGGAATTGGCCGTGGCCGTGTTATACCGCCTCCTGCGTGGCTTCCTCGGCCCGCATTGGAAAGCTGTTGCGGTCTGCTTTACCCACCGGCCACCGGACAGCGCGGCGGCGCATCGAAAGTTCTTCGGTCCAACGATCCGATTCGATCATGATTTCAACGGAATATCCCTGGTAGCAAGTGATCTGGACTCGGAGAACAAGATGTCCGACGCACTGATGCGGCCGTACGCCCAACAGGTGCTGGAGTCGCTCGAGTCACCAAAGAGTGCCGTCATCGTGGACCGGGTTCGAGACGTAATCGAACTCCTGATGCCGATCGGACGCTGCTCGGTGGACCAGGTCGCACGCAGTCTGGGCGTGGATCGCAGGACAGTTCATCGTCATCTTGCCGAGGTCGGCGAGACCTACTCATCGATCCTGAATGCTGCGCGGGTCGACCTGGCCCAGCGCATGGTCGGCAGCTCGCGCTACTCCATGGTCGAGGTAGCAGAACTGCTGTCCTTCTCCGCGCCGAGCAACTTCTCCCGATGGTTCCGTACCCAGTTCGGCCTCAGTCCGCGCGCATGGCAAGACCGTATGCAGCACCCCGAGGACAGCTGACTGGGTGTGATCAGCCGGCGGCGGCGGCGTTGAGAGCTTCGGTGGTTGCGTAGCCCTCGGCGTTGGCGGCGAGGGTGTCGACGAGCTGCTGGTGGATCGCGGTGGCCTGGGCGGCGATCTGCTGATACATCTGGGCTTGGGTGGCGAACTGGGCCGCGATCAGCGCGGAGATTTCATCGGCGGCCGGGGGCAGCACTCCGGTGGTGGGTGCGGCTGCGGCGACGTTGCCGGTGCCCAGTGCTGAGCCGATGACCTGCAGGTCGGCAGCGGCTGCGCTGAGTAGTTCGGGGTGGGTGTTTACGAATGACATGGCTCCTGCTTTCGGGTCGGTGTTGATGGGTGAACGGGACAGGGGGGGTTGGGGGATAGGGCTATTCGATGAGCAGCTCGTCGGAGAGCGGAGTGCTGTCGAGTAGGGCATTGAGCATGTCGTCGGTCAGAATCCCGGACTCGATGATCTCGGCCAATTCCCGGAGTTCGTCGGCGGTTCCGGCGGCCGGCCGGATCTCGGGCTGGACGATGGTCGCATCGCTGGATCCGCGGCGGACCAGGCGTGCGCTGGCGGCGGCGGCGAGTCCGGTCAGGCCGGCGGCGGCGATGCCGGTGTAGCGCATGGTGCTGGGCAGTGCGGCGCTGGCGGTCGGGAGCACCACGGTGGGCAGTTCGCCTGTCGGGGTGGCTGCAGCCCAGGACGGTGGCACCGACAGTGCCCGCAGCAGGTCCGCCTGGCCGATGCCGGCGGACACCGGTGCGTCTGCCAGCGCCGCAACCCCGGACGACAACCCGCCGTCCAGTGCCGAACCGGCCGCTGCCGCAGCACCGGCGGCCGCGCCACCGCCGCCGGGAGCGGAGAAGGCGAAGCCCAGAAACGTTCTCGCCAGCCATGCGCCCGGGCCCATGCCGAACTGCATCAGCAGTGACGGGTTCGTGACGATGGAAGTCAGCGATGTCAGTGACAGTTCCGCGGGGTCGGCGCCTGGTGCGGTGGCGGCGGTGGCGGCGGTGGAGGCGAGTGCTTGGGTGATTGCGGTGGTTGGGTCGGTGGGGTTGGTGTGGGTGGTGGGTTGGGTGAAGGGGGTGAGGGTGGCGGTGGTGGTTGCGCTGGTGGCGTAGCCGTGCATGGCGCTGGCGTCTTGGGCCCACATTTCGGCGTAGTGGGCTTCGGTGGCCAGGATGGCGGGGGTGTTCTGGCCGAGGATGTTGCCGGCGACCAGTGTGGTGAGCAGGGTGCGGTTGGCGGCGACGATTTCGGGGGGGACGGTGAGGGCGAAGGCGGTTTCGTAGGCGCCGGCGGTGGCTCTGGCTTGGTTGGCGGTGTGTTCGGCGTAGGTGGCGGTGGTGTCGAGCCAGCTGATGTGGGGGCCGATGGCGGTGGCCATGGCTGTTGCTGAGGGGCCGGTCCAGGTGGTGGTGGTGAGTTCGGCGAGCAGTGTTTGAACGGCGGTTCCTGCGCTGCGCAGTTCGGTGGAGAGTCCGTCCCAGGCGGCTGCGGCGGCCAGTAGGGGGCCGGCTCCGGGGCCGGAATACATTCTGCCGGAGTTGATTTCGGGGGGCAGGGCGGCGAAGGCGGACATCTGTCAGTCCGTCTGCTCGGTGGCGGTTGTCATGTTCTCTTCCCGATGGTGGTGTGGGTGCGTTGCCGTTCGGTGAGCGTTCACCGGCGCAGCAGGAGCTGAGTTCGCGCGTTGAATGTCGAATCGGCGACCTTTCCGGCGTCGATGAGCTCGGCGAATTTGCGTAGCTTTGCGGCGATTTCGTCGGCGGGGAGCTTGGCGGCGGCACCGCTTCGACGCGGCTTTCCGCCGGCGGCGGCCGCTGGGCGAGCGGCCGGCTTGGTCGGTGCCGTCGCGGGTTGCGAAGCGGCGCCTGCGTTTTGTCGGCGTTGGACCAGGCGTGCGCCGCCGCCGACTCCCAGCCCGGCCAGCCCGGCCAGGCCCATGGCCGAGTACAGGCCGCTGACGCCGGTCACCGTCGCACTGGCGACTGGCAGCACCGCGCTCGCAAGGTCGGCCGTCGGTACGGTCGCGGCCCAAGACGGCGGGACCGATAGCGCGCGGATCAGGTCTGCTTGGCCGATGCCGGCGGACACCGGTGCGCTGACCAACACCGTGGCCGCCGCTGGTCCGATTCCGTCGGCCACCGTTGACGCAGTCGCGGCAGCCGCCGCCGCGGCGGCTTTAGCCGCAGCCGCCGCTCCCGCCATTCCGCGCATGATCCCGGCGATCATGAATGTTGCCCCGAGAAGCCCGCCCCGCACTCCAGTCGGTCCCAGTCCGACCACCGTCGACAGTGTCGATGTGAGGGACCCGGAAGCGCCCGTGGGTGCATCCGCGGCGGCCGGGGAGGCCAGAGTCTGCAGGGCGGAGGTGAGCTGGGTGAGGGTTTGGGTGTGGGTGGTGGTGGTTGTGTTGACTGCCTGGGCGATCGCGGCGGTTGGGTCGGTGGGGTTGGCGTGGGCGGTGGGTTGGGTGAACGGGCTGAGGGTGGCGGTGGTGGTTGCGCTGGTGGCGTAGCCCTGCATGGCCGTGGCGTCCTGAGCCCACATTTCGGCGTAGTGGGCTTCGGTGGCCAGGATGGCGGGGGTGTTCTGGCCCAGAATGTTGGTGGCGACCAATGTGGCGAGTTGGGTGCGGTTGGCCGCGACGACCACTGGGGGAACGGTGAGGGCGAAGGCGGCTTCGTAGGCGCCGGCGGTGGCTCGGGCTTGGTTCGCGGTGAGTTCGGCCTGGGTGGCGGTGGTGTCGAGCCAGCTGATGTGGGGGCCGATGGCGGTCGCCATGGCTGTTGCCGAGGGGCCGGTCCATGCGGTGGCGGTGAGGTCGGCGAGCAGTGTTTGAACGGCGGTGCCGGCGCTGCGCAGTTCGGCGGACAGTCCGTCCCAGGCGGCTGCGGCGGCCAGCAGTGGGCCGGCTCCGGGGCCGGAATACATTCTGCTGGAGTTGATCTCGGGGGGCAGGGCGGCGAAGGCGGACATGCGGGTCAGTCCGTCTGCTCGGTGGTGGCAGTGGCGATTTTCATGTTCTCTCCCCGATGGTGGTGTGGGTGCGTTGCCGTCCGGTGGGGCCGGTGGGTTTGCTGTTGTGATCGGCCCCGCAAATCGATAGCGGCGTGATGCAGGCAACAGTAAACGTCGCCTCGCGACTGCACTTATCCTCACGGGACGTGAATCTGTCATTTCGGGACACCGGTGACGGCGTGCCGGCTTCGCCGCGACTGATCAGCTAGGTGTTGCCGGGCTGCGAGCCGAGCCGGTCGGCCGGGGCTGTCAAGCGGCCCGTTGCATCGTCCGGAAGTCATGTCCCGAAATGACAGATCCCTGTCCCGTGATGATAAGCAACATTCGCTTCCGGTCTTTAGTGTTGTCCATATCACGCCGCAACGGCTAAGTGACGCAACAGCGTCAATTCACACCCAAGGCCTGCCGTCCGGCGGTGCCGTCGAGCGACGATCAGACGATAGGGAGATCAAGGTGACATACGCGATCCGTTTCTACGAGACCGGTGGCCCGGAAGTCATGCAGTGGGAAAAGGTCGAGGTCGGTGGACCGGGCGCCGGAGAGGTCCGGGTGCGGCATGAGGCCGTCGGGCTGAACTTCGCAGACACCTACTTCCGGACCGGGATGTACCCGGCCCCGCTTCCGGCAGGCATGGGCGTCGAAGGCGCCGGCGTCATCGAGGCAGTCGGGCCCGGAGTCACGGACTTCGCAGTGGGTGACCGGGTCACCTACACCGGCAGCCCGCTCGGTGCGTACAGCACCGAGCGCGTCATGCCGGTGGGGTCGTTGATCAAACTTCCCGAGGCCATCCCGTTCGAGACAGCCGCCGCGAGCACGATGCGCGGGCTGACCGCCGCATATCTGTTGCGTCGTATTCACCCGTTGGCCGCAGGCGACACCGTGCTGTTGCATGCCGCGGCAGGTGGGGTGGGGCTGATCTTCTGCCAGTGGGCAAAGCTGTTGGGAATCAACGTCATCGGTACGGTATCGACCGATGAGAAAGCCGAGATCGCGCGGGCGCACGGATGCGGCGAGGTCATTGTCTACCGCCGCGAGGACGTCGCCGCACGGGTCCGCGAGCTGACCGACGGCAAGGGTGTCCCGGTCGTCTACGACAGCATCGGGGCGACGACCTACAACACCTCGCTGGACTGCGTGGCCCGCCGCGGCCTGCTGGTGTGCTTCGGCACCGCATCCGGCCCGATCCCCCCGATCGACGCCATGCAACTCGCGGTGAAGGGCTCGCTGTTCGTCACCCGGCCGGCGTTGGCCGATTACATCGCCGACGTTGACGAACGGGCGGAACTGGCCGGCGAACTCTTCGGCCACATCGCATCGGGGCAGATCCGGATCGAGATCAACCAGCGATACGAACTCACCGAATGCATCCAGGCGCACCGGGACCTCGAGTCCGGGCGCAGCGTCGGCTCCTCGGTCTTCGCGCTGCAATGACGCAAGAACTCGAATATGCACCGCTGGCCGAAGCGTCAATCGACACCTCTGCCGACACCCCGAAGCCGAAGGAGAGCGCAATGACCGCAACCGCCGAGATCACCTCAGCGCGGCCGTCGGTGCTGGCCGCGCCTCGGCCGGTGATCGATGCCCGACCGCTGACCTGCAGCCTGGGTGCGGAACTGTTCGGCGTGAACCTCGGCGAGGTATCTCGTGACGACGCTCTGTTCGCAGAACTGAAAGCCCTTCTGCTGCGGTACAAAGTCGTCTTCTTGCGCGACCAGGACATCACCAGGGCCGAGCACGTCGCGCTCGCGGAACGGTTCGGGCCGCTGGAAGACCACCCGGTGGTGAGCAGCGATCCCGAGTACCCCATGTTGGTGCGCATCTACAAGGATCTCAACAGCGCACCCGAACCCTACGAGAACGCCTACCACTGCGACGCCACCTGGCGGGAGAACCCCCCGATGGGCGCCGTGCTGCGCTGCATCGAAGGACCGCCGGTCGGTGGCGACACCATCTGGGTCAACATGGTCGAGGCGTACACGAAGCTGCCGCAGATGGTCAAAGATCGGATCGACGGGCTGCGCGCCCGGCACAGTATCGAGGCGACATTCGGTGCGCGGCTTCCCATCGAGGAACGGCACGGGCTCAAGGAGCGGTTCCCGGACCCCGAGCACCCAGTGGTGCGCACCCACCCGGAGACCGGCGAGAAGGTCCTCTTCGTCAACTCCTTCACCACGCACTTCGTCAACTACCACACGCCCGACAACATTCGCTGCGGGATCGACTACGCACCGGGTGCGGCAAACCTGCTGACCTACTTGATCAGCCAGGCCACGATCCCCGAATACCAAGTGCGCTGGCGCTGGACGCCGAACAGTGTGGCGATCTGGGACAACCGCTCGACACAGCACTACGCCGTTCAGGACTACTTTCCGGCGGTCCGAAAGATGGAGCGGGCCGGCATCATCGGCGACCGGCCGTTCTGACAACCGTCTCCTAGAACCGAAATCTCAACCCAGAGAAAGGGATTAAGGCAATGCATTTCCACGACGACTCGCTCTTCCCGGAGAACCAGGAGAAGCTGGTTATCACCTGCGCACCGTATGGCCCGGAGTGGGAGCCCGACGACTTCCGCGAAGACCTCCCGCTGGCCATGGACGAGCACGTGCAGAAGGCCGTCGACTGCTATGAGGCCGGGGCGACGGTGCTGCACATCCATGTTCGCGAGCTCGACGGCAAGGGAAGCAAGCGGCTCTCCAAGTTCAACGAACTGCTCGGCGGGCTGCGCGAAGCCGTGCCGGACATGATCCTGCAGGTGGGCGGTTCGATCTCGTTCGCGCCGGAAGGTGAAGGAGCCGAAGCGAAATGGCTCTCCGACGACACCAGGCACATGCTGGCCGACCTCGACCCGGCACCGGATCAGGTGACGATCGCGATCAACACCAGCCAGATGAACATCATGGAGCTGATGACACCGGACGACATCGCCGGCACATCCATGGAGCGGCCCGAGCTTGCGGCGACCTACCGCGAGATGACCGTGCCGGCCGGGCCCGCCTGGGTCACCGAACATCTGCGCCGGCTGCAGAACGCTGGCATCCAACCGCACTTCCAGCTCTCCAGCATCCCGCAGCTCGAGACCGTCGAACGGCTCATCCGCCGCGGCGTCTACACCGGACCGCTGAACCTGACCTGGGTCGGGATCGGCGGCGGATTCGACGGACCGAACCCGTACAACATCATGAATTTCATTCAGCGGGTTCCCGACGGTGCATGCCTGACCCTGGAGACCCTCATGCGCAGCGTGCTTCCGGTCAACACCATGGCCATCGCGCTCGGCCTGCACCCGCGCTGCGGCAACGAAGACACGATCTGGGGCCGCAAGGGTGAGAAGTTCACCTCCGTCCAGCAGATCCAACAGCTGGTGCGGGTCGCCGGGGAGCTCGGCCGTGAGGTCGCCACCGGCAAGGAGGCCCGGGACATCTACAAGATCGGCACCGTCTACGCCGACGCCAACGAGACGTTGGCCAGGCTGGGGTACGCCCCGAACCGTCAGCCCGGTCAGGTCGGGTTCACCCAGCACGCGTAATCGGCTGTCCCGCGGGGCGGATTCGACCCCGAAACGTACTCCGCCCCGCGGGCTCTCAGCACCCATCACCGATACCAACCGAGAGGAGAGATCATGGTCTCGAGCGTTACTGCGGTTCCGATGCACTCTGCACGCCACCGATCACCGAAGTCCAGGATCTTCCCCTGGTTGGTGTTCGGGTTGACATTCGCGTTGTTGCTGTCCGACTACATGTCTCGGCAGGTACTGAGCGCGGTGTTCCCCGTTCTCAAAGCGGCATGGTCGTTGACCGATGCGAGCCTGGCGTCGTTGAGCAGTGCTGTCGCGTTGATGGTCGGCCTGCTTGCAGTCCCCTTGTCGCTGGTCGCCGACCGGTGGGGCCGGGTGCGAAGCCTGGTCCTGATGGCGGTGGTGTGGAGTGTGGCTACGTTGATGTGCGCGCTGGCCACCAGCTTTCATCAGATGCTGTTCGCCCGGTTCCTCGTCGGTGTCGGTGAGGCCGCGTACGGCAGCGTCGGTATCGCGGTGGTGTTGAGCATTTTTGCCCCGCGCGTGCATGCTGCGCTGAGCGGTGCGTTCATCGCCGGTGGATCGTTCGGCTCGATGGTTGGCGTCGCCCTGGGCGGGTTGATCGCTGTTCACCTGGGATGGCGCTGGGCTTTTGCGGCCATGGCGGTCTTCGGACTGATCCTGGTGGCGCTGTTCCGGGTGCTGGTCACCGAGGCAAAGCTGGCGCGTCACGCCGTTGGTGCAGGATCGGTGGACAGTGAGTGCGGTGTCCCCTCGGGGGGCATTCGTGCCCCCATCTCCAGCCTGTTCACCAGCTCCGGTGTGGTCTGCGCATACATCGGCAGTGGCCTGCAGATCTTTACCTGTGCCGTGCTGTTCGCCTGGCTGCCAAGCTACTTCAACCGCTACCACCACCTGCCCGCCGACAAAGCCGGGGCGGCCGCGGCGATCTTCGTACTGCTCAGCGGCAGCGGCCTGATCATCTGCGGAATCATCACAGACCGCGTCGGCCGCACCGAGGCCTCCCGGAAATGGGACACCGCGATCGTGTACTGCGCGATCTCGCTGGTCTGCCTGTCCGTCGGCTTCTGGCTGGGCACCGGTGTGATCTCGCTGGTGCTCATCGGGTGCGGCGCGTTCTTCTGCGCGGGGTCCTCGGGTCCGATCGCGGCAATGGTCGCCAACCTCACCCACCGGTCGGTGCACGCATCCGCCATGGGGACCCTGACCTTGGCCAACAATCTGCTCGGTCTGGCGCTCGGCCCCCTGGTCGTCGGCCTGCTGGCGGACCACATCGGATTGCTGAAGGCGCTGCAGCTCGCTCCACTGACCTACCTTGCTGCGATAGGCGTCCTGGTGATCGGCAGACGTCGCCACCCCGCCAGTGCCCGCCGGCTTGCCGCGCTCACCGAATCCATGGCGGGAGCCGCCCGATGACGAACGAGGAATCGACTATGACCGTGACCGCCGATGTTCCGACCGTGGTGATCGTGCCGGGCCTGCGCGACCACGTCGCCGAGCACTGGCAGACCCTGCTGGCGCGTCAATTCGACAACGCGCGCACCGTGCCCCCGCTCGAACACGACCGACTCAGCCGCGCCCACCAGGTCGAAGCCCTCGACGAGGTTGTCAGATCGGTCGCCGGACCCGTTGTGCTGGTTGCGCACAGCGCCGGGGTGATCACCACGGTGCACTGGGCTCAGCAAGCGAGCGGCGAGATCTACGGTGCTCTGCTGGCGACCCCCGCTGACCTGGAACTGCCACTGCCCGAAGGGTATCCAACCTCCGCAGAGCTCGACGCGGGCGGGTGGAATCCGATCCCGCGGCAGCGTCTGCCGTTCCCGAGCATCGTCGCAGCCAGCAGCAACGATCCCCTAGCGTCGCACCGACGCGTCACAGAGCTGGCCGAGGCGTGGGGCAGTCGCTTGGTCGAACTCGGCGCCGTCGGGCACCTCAATCCCGCCCACGGTTACGGATACTGGCCGCGGGCCGAGGAACTCGTCCTGGACCTGATCGGCATGCGGGCGAGGGTCGCCTCGTGACCAAACTGTGTGCGTCCGCGGCGGCAGCCGTCGCAGACATCGTCTCGGGAGCATCGCTGGCGGTCGGTGGATTCGGGCTGTGCGGGATCCCCGACGTATTGATCGCGGCGATCGCGGACGGATCGGCCACCGACTTGGAAATATTCTCCAACAACTGCGGAACCGACGGGATCGGCTTGGGAATCCTGCTCGCCGGCAAGAGGATACGACGCGTCACCGCCTCATACGTGGGGGAGAACACCGAATTCGCGCGGCAGTACCTGTCCGGCGAACTCGAGGTCGAACTGACGCCGCAAGGCACGCTTGCGGAGAAGTTGCGTGCCGGCGGCGCCGGCATTCCGGCGTTCTTCACCCCGGCCGGAGTCGGCACCCTCGTCGCCGAGGGTGGCCTGCCGTGGCGCTACCGCGTCGACGGATCCGTCGCATTGGCGTCGCCGCCCAAAGAAGTCCGCGAATTCGACGGCCGCCGGTATGTGCTGGAACGGTCCGTCACCACCGACTTCGCCCTGGTCCACGCCCAGACCGGCGACACCGAAGGCAACCTGGTGTTCAACAAGGCCGCGATGAACTTCAACCCGCTGGCCGCTATGGCCGCGCGGACCTGCATTGCCCAGGTTGAGAACCTCGTTCAGCCGGGCGAACTCGACCCCGCAGAAGTTCACCTGCCGGGTGTCTTCGTGGACCGGATCGTGCACACCGGGGCCCAGCCCAAACACATCGAGAGGCGCACGGTGACTCTGGCGAAGGCTCCGATCGCATGACCGCGACACATGTTGAGGTCACCGGTTGGACCCGACACCAGATGGCGGCTCGGGCTGCGGCGGAAATCGGTACCGGGCAATACGTCAACCTCGGGATCGGGCTGCCGACGCTGATCCCCAACTATCTGCCGGCGGGCGTCCACGTGACCCTGCACAGTGAGAACGGCATCCTCGGCACCGGACCGTACCCGATGGAGGACCAAGTCGACGCCGATCTCATCAACGCGGGCAAGGAGACCGTGACGGTCAACCCCGGTGCCTCCTACTTCGATTCCAGTACGAGCTTCGGAATGATTCGAGGCGGCCACATCGATCTCGCGGTGCTCGGCGGCATGCAGGTCTCCGCGACCGGGGACCTGGCGAACTGGATGGTCCCCGGGTCGATGGTCAAGGGGATGGGCGGGGCAATGGACCTGGTACACGGTGCCGGCCGGGTCGTCGTCCTGATGGAGCACACCGACAAATCCGGTGCGTCGAAGATCGTCGAGCGGTGCACGTTGCCGCTCACCGGACAGGGCGTGGTGCAGCGGATCATCACCAATTTGGGCGTCATCGACGTCACCGCAGCAGGTCTGGCCCTGCGCGAGTGCGCCCCGGGTGTCAGCGTCGCGCAGATCCGTACCGCCACGGATGCCACTCTGGCCTGACACCAGGAAAGGGGAGCTGGATATGAGCGAGGTCGATGCGACCGGGATCGCCGCGCGAATGCAGCGCGACGGAACCTGGAATCCGCTGTGGGACGGGCTCGACGACCTCGACCCGACGTGGACCGGGCAGTACCTCTCGGCGGTGATGCAGCCCTACGAGAGCGGGCTGCTGTCGCCGCGGGAAGTGCAGCTGCTGTGCATCGCCGTCGACGCAGCCTGCACCCACCTCTACGCCCCGGGCCTGCGCAGGCACATTCGGGCAGCGCTGGACCTCGGCGTCACCAGGGAGGAAATTCTCGAAGTGCTCAAACTCAGCACGACGGTGGGGATTCACTCCATCAACGTCGGACTGCCCATCCTGCTCGAAGAGGCCGGCCAGTCACCCGGCATGGGCTGACTAGACCGACAGATCCCGTCGCAGTTTGGCGACGTGCCCGGTGGCCCGCACGTTGTACTGGGCCTCGGCGATCTTGCCCTGCTCGTCGACGACGAACGTCGAGCGGATCACGCCCTGCACCTTCTTGCCGTACATCATCTTCTCGCCGAAGGCACCCCAGGCCGCCAAAACCGTGCGGTCCGGGTCGGACAGCAGCGGGAACGTCAATCCCTCGGCGTCGCGGAACTTGGCCAGCTTGGCGGGCTTGTCGGGGGAGATGCCCACGACGTCGAGTCCGGCGTCATTGAACTCACGCAGGTTGTCCCGGAAGTCGCAGGCCTGTTTGGTGCACCCGGGCGTCGACGCTGCCGGGTAGAAGTAGACGACCACCCGCCGGCCCCGGTAGTCGGCCAGTGACACGGTGTTGCCGTCGGCGTCGGGAAGGCTGAACGCAGGCGCCTTGTCTCCCGTCGTCAGGCGTGCGGTGTCGGTCGCTCGGTCCTCCACTCAAAGCCCCTTTCTGCTCGCCGGAGGGTGCGAATCACCCCGGCTGCTCTAGGGTAGTTCGAAGGGACAGATTCGGGCGGACAGGGAGGACGACAGTGGCGGAGCGCGATCCCGAACGGATCAAGAGGGACATCGATCAGGCGCGCGAGCAGCTGGCGTCGACGGTGGACATTCTTGCGGAGCGGGCAAACCCCCGTCAGCTGGCCGACCGGCTCAAGGCTCGAGCCGTCGAGTTCGTCACGCAACCGGTGGTGCTGGTCTCGCTGGCCGGTGCAGGCGGCCTACTCGTCGTCCTGGCGTTCCGCCGGGTCCGCCACCGCTAAGGGCGTCCCCGCGCAGTAGCGCGAAAATTGGCTCTGGCGCCGCGAAGCCGTCAGGACAAGGATGTTGCGGTGCACGCGCAACAACCACCGGCCCCCAGGCCGGACACCATCGGCTACACCCTCAAACGGCTGCTGCTCGGCCGGCCGCTGGTCACCGGGCAGCTGCAGTCCCAGCGGCTGTCCAATCCCGTTGCCCTGGGCGTACTTTCACCCGATGCCATCTCCTCGAATGCTTACGGTGTCGAAGAAATACTGATCGAGCTGCTGCCGTTCGCCGGCCTGGCCGCGTTCACCCTGCTGCTGCCGATCACCGGCGTGGTGCTGTTGATCCTCGTGCTGGTGACGGCGTCGTATCGCCAGGTGGTGATGACATACACCCGCGCGGGTGGGTCCTACATCGTGGCGCGAGAGAACTTCGGCCCGCGCGTGGCACAGGTCGCGGCGGCGGCGCTGCTGATCGACTACGTGGTGACGGTGGCGGTGCAGTCCGCGGCCGGCACGGTGGCCGTCGTCTCGGCCATCCGCCCGCTGGGCCCCTACAGCCTGGAGATCACCGTAGCCGTGGTGATCCTGATGTGTTACGCGAACCTGCGCGGCGTCAGGGAGGCCGGCCGATCATTCGCGATCCCGACCTACTTCTTCGTGGTCATGCTCGGGCTGATGATCGTCACCGGTGTGGTGCGTGAGATCTTCTGGGGCCTACCGGTTTACGACGCCGCGAACATCGCCGGAACCATACCGGTCCATCACAGCGACGGGCTGGTGATGGGGGCGACGATCCTGGTGGTGCTGCGGGCGTTCGCCAACGGTGGATCGTCGCTGACCGGTGTTGAGGCCATCTCCAACACCGTCAGCGTCTTCCACAAGCCGCAGGGCCGCAACGCCCGCCGAGTGCTCACCACGATGGCCTGCATCCTGGGGTTCCTGCTGGCCGGCGTCACCTACCTGGCGTTTCGCACGCACACCCCGCCCTATGCGGCCGGCTATCCCTCGGTGCTGTCCGAGGTGGCGCGGGCGGTGTTCGGCGGTGGGTGGCTGGGACAGATCCTCTACGTCCTGGTACAGGCCGCGACAGCGCTGATCCTGTTCACCGGGGCCAACACCAGCTTCAACGGATTCCCCATGCTGGCCAGCTTCGTCGCCGAAGACCGATTTCTGCCCCGGCAGTTGACCAAGCGCGGTCATCGGCTGGTGTTCTCCAACGGGATCATCACCCTGGCCGTGCTGGCGCTGGCACTGCTGGTGATAACCGGAGGTTCGGTCAACGCGCTGGTGCCGTTCTACGCCATCGGGGTGTTCACCGGGTTCGCGATGGCCGGCTACGGGATGACCAAACATCATGTGACACACCGGGAACCGGGCTGGCGCCACAAGCTCGCCATCAACCTCTCGGCAGCGGTGCTGTCCACCGTCGTGGTGGGCATCTTCGCGGTGGCGAAGTTCACCGAGGGGGCGTGGCTGGTGGTGGTGATCTTCCCGCTGCTGGTTCTGGCGCTGATCCGCCTGAACCGCGAATATCGCGCCGAAGCCGCGATTCTGGAGCGATTCCGCACCGACCGTCCCGACGTCATCAAGTACGCCCGGCACCGGGTGATGGTGTTCGTGCATTCGCTGGACCCGGCCGTCGTGGAGGCCCTGCGTTACGGCAGGGGCTTGCATGCCGATGATCTGACCGCCGTGCACCTGATGCTCGACGCAGCCCATGCCGCGGCGCTGCAACGGCGCTGGGACTACTACGGGCTGGACACCCCACTGCGGGTGGTGGACTGCCCTGATCGCCGGCTGACCCGCACGGCCCAACAACTGGTGGACGCCGCGCGCCGCGAATACCCCGACTCGCACGTGACCGTTCTGCTGCCCCGGCGCACCTACGCACCGGTGCTGGGCCGGCTGCTGCACGACCGCACCGCCGACCGGATCGCCAAGGCGGTGAGCCTGATTCCCGACGCGGCGGCCACGATCGTGCCCTACGACGTGCAATCGCGGATCCGGCAGGCGTTCCCGGACCTGTTCGAGCAGCGGCTGGCCCGTGAGGTCGAGAAGCTGCAGCAGTGGGTGGCCCGCAACGACCAGCAGGTGTTCGACCGCTACGAGCATCCGGTGCCGCCGCCGGACGTCATCGCCGTGGACGGGCTGATCGCCGGGCACCTGGCCACCGTCGAGGGCCGGGTCAGTGAGGTCGACGACACGATCAGCCGCGGAAAGCCGGTGCGCGTGGTGGTGATCGGCGACGGCAGCGGTGAGCTGCGCGCCAGGTTCCACGCCGGGCGGGGTACCGACATCGCCCCCGGGGACATGGTCGCGCTCACCGGCAAGGCCCGGCAGAGCGGCAACGAGCCGGTGTACATGGCCGATCCGAGCTATCGGATCGTCGACGTCACAGAAGAGCCGGAACCGGCCGAGTAGCGCACGTCGTGCGGTGTGGGTGCGCCGTCAGGGTTTCGAACCCCGGACCCGCTGATTAAGAGTCAGCTGCTCTACCAACTGAGCTAACGGCGCTGGGCGGTCAAGACCGCGAGAGAGACAATAACAGGCTCTGCGCCGCCGGACGAAATCACCGGCGGTCGACCACGCGACATAAGCGGTGCGACCTTTTACCCACTAGACTGCCTGCGAGCAGTTTGAGCAGGTTATTAGGTGGGAAGAACATGACGCAGGTTGGTTCGACGCGCCGCCGGCGGGAGCGATTCCGGCTGGTGGCGTTGCTGGTGGTGCCGGCTGTGATGCTGGGGCTGAGCGCGTGCGGCAACAACGCCGATGCCGAAGCCGCCAAGATCATCACGGACAAGGGCACCCCCTTTGCCGACCTGCTGGTGCCCAAGCTCACCGCATCGGTCACCGACAAGGCTGTCGGTGTGGCGGTGGACACTCCGGTGACGGTGACCTCCGAGGACGGCGTGCTCGACTCGGTGACGATGGTCAACGAGAACGGCGCGGTCGTCGACGGCAAGCTCAGCGCCGACGGGCTGACGTGGTCGACGACCGAACCGCTCGGCTACAACAAGCGCTACACGGTGACCGCGAAGTCACTCGGACTCGGTGGTGCGACCAGCCGTCAGATGACCTTCCAGACCCACTCGCCGCAGAACCTGACGATGCCCTACATCGTGCCGCGCGACGGTGAGGTCGTCGGCGTCGGACAGCCGGTGATGATCAAGTTCGACGAGAACATCGCCGACCGTGCCGCGGCCGAGAAGGCCATCAAGATCACCACCGAGCCGGAGGTGACTGGCGCGTTCTACTGGCTCAACAGTCGTGAGGTGCGCTGGCGGCCGCAGTCCTACTGGAAGCCCGGAACCACCGTGAACGTGGCGGTGAACACCTACGGGATCGACCTGGGCAACGGTGTGTACGGCCAGGACAACGCGGCCAGCCGCTTCGTGATCGGCGACGAGGTGATCGCCACCGTCGACGACGACACCAAATCCATGGTGGTGCGCATCAATGGCGAGGTCGCCAAGACCATGCCGGTGTCGATGGGCAAGGAAAGCACCCCCACCAACAACGGCACCTACATCGTCGGCGAACGGTTCGCCCACATCGTGATGGACTCATCGACCTACGGTGTTCCGGTCAACTCGCCCAACGGCTATCGCACCGACGTCGACTGGGCCACCCAGATCTCCTACAGCGGGATCTTCGTGCACTCGGCACCCTGGTCGGTGGGCGCCCAGGGCTACGCCAACACCAGCCACGGCTGCATCAACGTGAGCCCCAGCAACGCCCTGTGGTTCTACGACCACGTCAAGCGCGGCGACATCGTGCAGATCTCCAACACGATCGGGCCGCCACTGCCCGGCATCGAGGGCCTCGGTGACTGGAACGTCCCGTGGTCGCAGTGGCTGGCCGGCAACGCCAACGAACCGACCCGCTAGTCGCGCGTCATTCCCAGATGTACTCTTCGCTGCCGTTCGGGTAACCACCGCCGTAGGTGGTGACGTGCACGTGGTCGTAATGACCATTGCCGCGGCCGCTGGGCCCGGCCGGGGTGAAGTAGGTGCCGCGCCAGATGGCGTCCTGCATGGCGAAGCGGTCGGCGTTCTGCCGGACGTAGGCGACGATCCGGTCGCCCAGCGCGATGCCTTCGGCGCTGCCCGGGTTGGGGATCATCACGTCGATGGCCAGACCCGAGGGATGCCAGCGCTGGCCGTCGGGGCGAACGCCGATCATGTTGTGGATCTCCGGGAACGCCTCGCTGATGCTGCGGGCGACCAGAATGGTCTTGACCTGCATGCCGCGTTCGTTGACCACACCGGGCGGCAGCGCATGCGGCGCGGGCATCGACCACATGGCCTCGCCGCCGGCATCCGGCGGAGGCGGATCCCAAGCGGGCGCGGGCGCCTCCTCGGGCGGAGGCGGCGGAGCGTCTTCCGGCGGGGGTGGGGGTGCGTCTTCCGGCGGGGGCGGCGGAGCGTCCTCGGGTGGGGGTGGGGGTGCGTCTTCCGGCGGGGGTGGGGGTGCGTCTTCCGGCGGGGGCGGCGGAGCGTCCTCGGGCGGGGGTGGGGGTGCGTCTTCCGGCGGGGGCGGGGGTGCGTCCTCGGGCGGAGGCGGTGGAGCCTCTTCCGGCGGGGGAGGCGGTGCCTCGGCGACCCCGGCGGCCGGTTGTTCCTCGTTGTTTCCCGGTTCCGCGCCGACACCGCCGGCCAACAAAACGGCGGCCGGCAACACAGCCGTAGCCGCCAGAACCGAAGATTTCATGCGCAGATCAAGCAGTCCTTGCGTGAGCACGCAGGAAACCGTAACCAAATTGTGTCCTTTTGCGCCAATCCGGCACGCCGGGCGTCGGTCGTGTCGCGGACATTGTGGTGCCGCGGCATGCTCCAGAAAATAAGTCAGGCCCCCTCGTGAGGGGGCCTGACCTGCGGGGTGGCTGACGGGACTCGAACCCGCGACACCCAGGATCACAACCTGGTGCTCTACCAACTGAACTACAGCCACCATTGCCGCCGGCCGGACTGGCCAACCACGCGGCGTCGTCGATACTAACCGCTCGGGTGCTCGGCTGCCGAATCGTTTTACCCGGGCGCGTCGGTGGGCGGGCCAAGTTCCCCGGCCACGGCGGCGATCTCACTGGTAGAGGGCCCCGGAGGTGCTACGAACGCGGTACCGCGGTAGTACTTGAGCTCCCGGATCGACTCGTGGATGTCGGCCAGGGCGCGATGCGCCAGGCCCTTCTCGGGCTGACCGAAGTAGATCCGCGGGTACCAGCGCCGGCACAGCTCCTTGATGGAGCTCACGTCGATCATCCGGTAGTGCAGATAGTCGTTGAGCGTCGTCATATCGCGGGACAGGAAGGCGCGGTCGGTGCCGATCGAGTTGCCCGCCAGTGGCGCGGTCTTCGCCTGCTTGACGTGCGCCCGGATGTAGTCGAGCACCATCTTCTCGGCGGTCGCCAGGTCGATGGTCGACGCCCTGACCTCCTCGATCAGGCCGGACCGGGTGTGCATCTCGGTCACCACCGGGCTCATCGCGTCCAGCGCGGCGTCGTCGGCATGAATCACCACGTCGATACCGTCGCCGAGGATGTTCAGCTCGGCGTCGGTGACCAGGGCGGCGATCTCGATCAGCTTGTCGGAGCCCAGGTCAAGCCCGGTCATCTCGCAGTCGATCCAGACCAGTTCGTCTCGTGCAGCACTCACAAGAAGCTCACGTTAGCCGCTAGACCGCGCCTTAGCCGCATCCCGGTGCGCTGAGGCCAAGTAAGGTTCTCCGGTGTGAGTCCCGAGTCGGCGGCAACGGCCGCACAGCAGATCGCGGCCGGTTACGCCTCCGACGGTCAGGCCCTGGAACTGGGTGCGGTGGTCATCGACGGCAACGCCGACGCGTCCGCCCAGGTCCGCATCCCGCTGGCCACCATGAACCGGCACGGGCTGGTCGCCGGCGCCACCGGTACCGGCAAGACCAAGACGCTGCAGGTGATCGCCGAGCAGCTGTCGACCGCCGGGGTCCCGGTGCTGATGGCCGACGTCAAGGGCGACCTGTCCGGGCTGTCTCGCGAAGGTGAGTCCGGCGACAAGATCACCCAACGCGCCGGCGAGACCGGTGACGACTGGGCGCCGACGGCGTTCCCGGTGGAGTTCCTGTCGCTGGGCACCGGTGGACTCGGTGTCCCGGTGCGCGCCACCATCTCCAGCTTCGGGCCCATCCTGCTGTCGAAGGTGCTCGGACTCAACGGCACCCAGGAGTCGACGCTGGGCCTGATCTTCCACTGGGCAGACCAGCAGGGGCTGCCGTTGCTGGACCTCAAGGATCTGCGTTCCGTCATCACCTACCTGACCAGCGACGAGGGCAAACCGGAACTCAAGACACTGGGTGCGGTGTCGCCGGCCACCGCCGGGGTGATCCTGCGGGCCCTGGTGAACCTGGAGGCCGAAGGCGCCGACACGTTCTTCGGGGAGCCGGAACTGGACCCCAAGGACCTGATCCGGCTCGACGAACAGGGACGCGGCATCATCACCCTGCTGGAACTGGGCGACCAGGCCGCGCGGCCGGTGCTGTTCTCCACGTTCTTGATGTGGGTGCTGGCCGACCTGTTCACCTTCCTGCCCGAGGTCGGTGACATCGACAAGCCCAAGCTGGTGTTCTTCTTCGACGAGGCCCACCTGCTGTTCACCGACGCCTCCAAGGCGTTCCTCGAACAGGTCGAACAGACCGTCAAACTGATCCGCTCCAAGGGCGTCGGCGTGTTCTTCTGCACGCAGTTGCCCACCGACGTGCCCAACTCGGTGCTCTCGCAGCTGGGTGCGCGTATCCAGCACGCGCTGCGCGCCTTCACCCCTGATGACCAGAAGGCGCTCACCAAGACGGTGCGCACTTACCCGAAAACCGATGTCTACGACCTGGAGTCGGCGTTGACGTCGTTGGGCATCGGTGAAGCCGTGGTGACGGTGCTCTCCGAGCGGGGCGCGCCGACACCGGTGGCCTGGACCCGGCTGCGTCCGCCGCGCTCGCTGATGGCTGCCATCGGTAATGACGCGATCGCCGCTGCGGCTCAGCGGAGCCTGTTGCAGGTGCAGTACGGCCAGACCATCGACCGCGATTCAGCCTACGAACGGCTCAGCGCGAAACTCACTCCGCTGCCGGATGTTCCGGGGAATCTGGACCTCCCGCCGATGCCGCCGCCCGAGCCGGACAAGCCGAGCATGTTCGAGCGGGTGCTGAACAATCCTGGGGTGCGTAGCGCGATGCGTTCCGCCGGAACGGCTTTCGGGCGCGAGATCACGCGCAGCATCTTCGGCACCGGCCGGCGCCGGCGCTGACCTAGGTTTTAGCCGCCGTGCCTGATCGGCGGTCCAGCTTCGCCTCTCCTTCGTCGAGGCTTGCTAACCGCCGCCGAGCTTCTTGTAGACCGCACCGACGATCGGGGCGACGATGGCCCGCGGGCCGTACCCGGTGGCCATCGACATGGCCTTGGACGTGACCCCCGGTACCACCCGCATCTTGTTGCGCTCCAACGCATCCAGCGACAGCTTGGCGGTGTGTTGGACGGAGATCCACAGGAAGTCCGGGATCAGCTTGTCGACCAGCGAGGCTTCGGCGGCGTCAGGCATCTCGGCGCGCACCGGCCCGGGTGCCAACACCGTCACGTGCACGCCGGTCTTACGCAGCTCGCCGCGCAGCGACTCGCTGAAGGTGTTGGCGAAAGCCTTGGTCGCGGCGTAGGTGGCGTTGTTGGGGATCGGTGAGTTACCGGCCACCGAACCCGAGATCAGGATGCCGCCGGCGTTGCGCTCCAGCATGCCCGGCAGCACGGCCAGCACCAGGTCGTGCACCGCGACGGCGTTCAGCTGTACCTGGGCCTTCTCCGCCGCCGGGTCCAGCCCGGAGATCGGCCCGAAGGTCGCGGTGCCGGCGTTGGCGCACAGTACCGAGATCTCGCGGCCGGCCAACTCGGCGCAGAGCACGTCGCGGGCCGCCGGATCAGCCAGATCGACCGCGCGGACCTCCACGGCCACCCGATACTTGTCGCGCAGCCGCTCGGCTACATCGTTGAGCACGTCCTCGCGGCGGGCGGTGATGATCAGGCCGTGGCCGCGGGCGGCCAGCTCGGTGGCCAGCGCCTCACCGATTCCCTGGGAAGCTCCGGTGACAACGGCACGGGCGTCAGGGCTGGGAGCAGGCACTGGCATGAGGCAATCGTAGAGTGCCAGGCATGGGTGCCCCGGCGGTGGTCAAGTCCGGGCGGTCGCAGGTGGTGGCATGGGCGCTGTGGGACACCGGCGCCGCCGCGGTCAGCGCGATCGTGGTGACGTTCGTGTTCTCGGTCTATCTGACCAGCAGCGTTGGCCGGGATCTGCCGGGCGAGGTGTCGCCGGCCAGTTGGCTGGGCCGCACGTTGGCGATCTCCGGGCTGATCGTGGCCGCGGTGGCGCCGGTGGTCGGGGTGTGGGTGGCCGGCCCGCACCGCCGGCGGGTGACCCTGGCGGCGCTGACCGGCACCGCGGTGCTGCTGATCGCGTCGATGAGCCTGATCCGCGATTCTCCCGCCTACCTGGCGCCGGGGCTGGCGCTGCTGGCGCTGACCGCCGCCTGCGGTGATCTGGCCAGCGTTCCCTACAACGCCATGCTCAAGCAGGTGTCGACGCCGCGGAACGCAGGGCGGATCTCCGGATTCGGCTGGGCGGCGGGCTACGGAGGCAGCGTGGTGCTGCTGCTGTTGGTCTATGCAGGCTTTATCTCCGGCGAGGGCCCGGGTCGGGGCCTGCTGGGTCTGCCCACCCACGACGGGCTCAACGTGCGGGCGGCGATGCTGCTGGCCGCGGCGTGGCTGGCGGTGTTCGCGCTACCGCTGGTGTTCAGCGCCCACCGGATGGCCGCCGACGACGAGGAGCTGCCGCCGCGGCTGGGGCTGTTCGGTGCCTACCGCCGGCTGTGGAGCGACATCAGCGCCGAATGGCATCGCGACCGCAATCTGGTCTTCTACCTGATCGCCAGTGCGATCTTCCGGGACGGGCTGGCCGGGGTGTTCGCCTTCGGCGCGGTGCTGGGCGTCAACGTGTACGGGATCTCCGCCGGCGATGTGTTGATCTTCGGGGTGGTCGCCAGCGTGGTGGCCGCCGTCGGGGCGATTGCCGGGGGCCTGCTCGACGACCGGATCGGGTCCAAGACGGTGATCATCGGGTCGCTGGTGGCGATGGTCGCCGCCGGCACGACGCTGATGGCGTTGTCCGGGCCGAAGGCGTTCTGGGTCTGCGGGCTGCTGCTGTGCCTGTTCATCGGGCCGACCCAATCCTCGGCGCGCACACTGCTGCTGCGGATGGCGCGGCAGGGCCGCGAGGGCTTCGAAGGCGTCGCCTTCGGCCTGTACACGATGACCGGCCGGGCCGTGTCGTTCCTGGCGCCGTGGTTGTTCTCGGTCTTCGTCGACGTGTTTCACACCGACCGGGCCGGTATGGGCGGGTTGTGCACCGTGCTGGGAATCGGCCTGCTGGCGATGCTGGCGGTGCGGGTACCGCGTAGCGGTTAGAACCGTCAGCCGGCCGCGGCGCAGACCGTCAGGATGCTGCCGGTGCGCTCGCGGACCTTGGTGCCGTCCACTGTCACCGAACAGGTGATCTGCTCACCGAAGTTCACCACGGTGACCGCGGCGGCCGTGGTCGCAGGCGGAACTAGGGTGACCTCCTTGGTCCACGGCAGGGTCACGTTGAAGTCGGTCTTGAGCACACCGCCGGTGTCCAGATAGGCGATGCTGAGTACCTTTCCGGTCCCGGTGACCTGATAGACGATGGTCTCGGGAACTCCGGCGGTGGTCGACGTCGTCGGCGGACGGGTGCTGGGCGTGGTCGTGCCCGGTGTGGTCTCCGGCGCCGACGTCCGCGGGGGCACGGTGGTGGTGGATGTGCGCGGGGGAACCGGCACACTCGGCGCGGTGGGCAATGGGGTGACCGGTGTGAGCGTGGCCGAATTCCGTTGTGAGCCATTGGCGATCACCAGGGCGATCACCATGCCGATGACCAACAACACCGCCGCGCCGGCCACCAGCCACAGCCAGTTGGGGAAGCGCGGGGGCTCGGGTGGGCCGCCGCCGGCCGGGCCGCCGGCGGGGGGTTGCGGGATATCCCAATCTTGGCGCGGCAGTTCGGCAGTCGGGTGCGGCACCTGCGGCGAATAGCCGGACGGATACATCGGAACCTGGCCGGCATAGGCCGGATCCACCTGGGACGGAATGCCCGTGGTCGGTGGCTCGTAGGGCCCCTGAGGCGACGTCTGACCCCGCCAGTAGTGATCGGAACCCTCCGGCTGATACGGATCCGTCATGCCCACCTCATGGATTGCAGGGTACCTGCGCCGGGTCGATTGCGGCGGTGACGCCGCGCAGGCCGGTCAAATCCCGGCGGCGTCCAGCGCGCTGATCGTCATCGCCCGCAACACCGCTCGTGAGCGTTCCGGGGCGACCGGCCTGGCCCCGGTGGACTTCATGCTGTGCGGCGTCGAGTTCAGCAGGCCGAAGGCCGCATGCGCCATGATCCGGGCGTCGGCCTCGTCCAGACCGACGTGCAGAGCACGCAACACCGTCACCCACACCTCCACGTATTGGCGCTGGGCGCTGCGCACCTGGCGCTGCGCCCCGGTCGGCAGATGCGCCAGATCGCGATCCTGGATGCGGATCAGGTCGGGCTCGCCGAGCGCGAAATCGAGATGGAAGTCGACCAGGCCGCCCAGCACCCCGGTGGGATCGGGCCCGCTTGATTCGACCGCGCGTGCGCCGGCGAGCAATCGGGTGCTGATGCCGACCAGCAACTCGACCAGCAGCGCTTCTTTGTTGGGGAAGTGTCGATAGATGGCCGGCCCGCTGACCCCGGCTGCGGCACCGATGTCCTCCAGTCGCACCGCGAGAAAGCCGCGCTGGGCGAAGAGTCGCTCGGCTGCGGCCAGCAACTGGCTGCGCCGGTCGGATTTCAGCCGACTGCGCCGGTTGACCGGTTCGTCGTCATCGGCCTGGGCGGACGCTGCCATGACGCCTCCGCTCATCGTGGACAGCTGAGTTAATGGTCACTAACGTAGCACCCATCGATGGAATCCGAGCCGGCCTCGGGCGCAACGGTGGAGGCCCTATGGCAACCGCGGGAACCAGCTCACGCGGTGCGTCGTCCTATGACCGCGGCGAGACTTCGCCCGCTCTGCTGACCACGACCATCGGCGTCAATCTGACGGCCAGCGCCGCGGCCTTCCCGGATCGTGATGCGCTGGTGGATCTTTCGTCGGGGAGGCGCTGGAGCTACGCCGAATTCAGTCATGATGTGCGCCGACTGGCCAGCGGCCTGATCTCGGCTGGTGTCGCAGCGGGGGATCGGGTGGGCATCTGGGCGCCCAACTGTGCCGAATGGGTTCTGACGCAGTACGCCACTGCCGGGATCGGGGCGGTGCTGGTCACCATCAACCCCGCCTACCGCTCCCACGAATTGGCATACGCGCTCAAGCAGTCCGGGGTGGCGACGGTCATCTCGGCATCGCGTTTCAAGACCTCCGACTACGCCGGAATACTGGGGGAGGTGGCTCCCGAATGCCCGGAGCTGCGCGAGGTGGTGATCATCGGCGATACCCGCTGGCGCGACCTCGCCGGCACGCCGGTCGATACCGCATCCCTGGCGCAGCGCGGCGCGACGCTGAGCACGCAGGATCCGATCAATATCCAATACACCTCGGGCACAACGGGTTACCCGAAAGCTGCCACGCTCACGCACCGCAATATCCTCAACAACGGCTATCTGGTCGGCGAACTGCTCGGCTACACCGAATCCGACCGGATCTGCCTGCCGGTGCCGCTCTATCACTGCTTCGGCCTTGTGATGGGCAGCCTCGCGGCGACCAGTCACGGCGCGGCGATCGTCTTGCCGGGTCCCGGCTTCGATCCGGCGGCCACGTTGCGGGCCGTGCAGGACGAGGCCTGCACCAGCCTCTACGGGGTGCCCACCATGTTCATCGCCGAGCTCGGTCTGGCCGACTCCGGCGACTACGACCTCAGCAGCCTGCGGACCGGGATCATGGCCGGGTCATCGTGCCCGGCGGAGGTGATGCGACGGGTCATCGATGACATGCACATGGCCGGGGTCGCGATCTGCTACGGCATGACCGAGACCTCCCCGGTCTCGACTCAGACCCGCTCCGATGACTCGCCTGCACGCCGAGTCGAAACGGTCGGGCAGGTCGGCCCGCACCTGGAGATCAAGCTGACCGACCCGGGCACCGGTGCGACGGTGTCGCGCGGGCAGGTCGGCGAGCTGTGCACCCGCGGATATTCGGTGATGACCGGTTACTGGAACGATCCGGAGACGACCGCCGAGGTCATCGACGCCGACGGCTGGATGCACACCGGAGATCTGGCGGTCATGGACGACGACGGCTACGTGCGAATCACCGGGCGCATCAAGGACATGGTGATCCGTGGCGGGGAGAACATCTACCCGCGCGAGATCGAGGAGTTCCTCTACGGCCACCCCGACATCCTCGACGTAGCGGTCATCGGGGTGCCCGATCAGACCTACGGCGAGGAACTGATGGCGGTGGTCAGGCTGTGCGAGGGGGCGACGCCGATGACGGTCGAGGGGTTGCGGGAGTTCTGCGCCGGCAGGTTGGCGCATTTCAAGGTGCCGCGCTATCTGCGGATCGTCGACGATTTCCCGATGACGGTGACCGGCAAGGTCCGCAAGGACGAGGTTCGCCGGCAGGGGATCGAGCATTTGGCCGACGGCTGACAGCGCGGCGAGAGAATGGTATTCTCTGGCATCAGTTAATCAACATTAACTGAAATCGAGGAGGCGCGGGTGGCGATGGACAAGGTCGTCGCGACGGCGGCGCAAGCCGTGGCCGACGTGACCGACGGTGCGTCCCTGGCGGTGGGCGGGTTCGGGCTCTGCGGCATTCCGGAGGCGTTGATCGACGCCCTGCTGCAGCTTGGCGTCACCGATCTGGAGACGGTCTCCAACAACTGCGGTGTCGACGGGATCGGGCTGGGAGTGCTCCTGGAGCGCAAACGGATTCGTCGCACCATCAGCTCCTATGTGGGCGAGAACAAGGAATTCGCCCGCCAGTTCCTATCCGGCGAGCTCGAAGTCGAGTTGACCCCGCAGGGAACGCTGGCCGAGCGACTGCGCGCGGGCGGTGCCGGGATCCCGGCGTTCTACACCCCCACCGGGGTGGGCACCCAGGTGGCCGACGGCGGCCTGCCCTGGCGGTACGACGGTGCCGGCGGGGTGGCGGTGGCCTCGCCGCCCAAGGAGACCCGTGACTTCGACGGGCGCACCTATGTTCTGGAGCGCGCGATTCGCACCGACTTCGCCCTGGTACACGCCTGGAAGGGCGACCGGCACGGCAACCTGGTCTACCGTGAAGCCGCCGCCAACTTCAACCCGGAATGCGCTGCGGCGGGCCGCATCACCATCGCCGAGGTCGAGCACCTGGTCGAACCCGGCGAGATCTGCCCCGCCGAGGTACACACCCAGGGGGTCTTCGTGCACCGGGTGGTGCATGTGCCCGATCCGATCAAGCGAATCGAACGGGAGACGGTGCGCGCATGACCCTCACCAGAGACGAGCTGGCCGCACGGGTGGCCACCGAGCTGCGCGACGGGCAGTACGTCAACCTCGGCATCGGGCTGCCGACCTTGATTCCGAACCACATTCCCGACGGCATCAACGTCGTGCTGCACTCGGAGAACGGAATCCTCGGCGTCGGGCCCTATCCGCTGCGCGAGGACCTCGACGCCGACCTGATCAACGCCGGCAAAGAGACGGTGACGGTGCTGCCCGGGGCGTCGTTCTTCTCGTCGTCCGCTTCGTTCGGAGTCATCCGCGGTGGTCACCTGGACGTGGCCGTCCTTGGCGCCATGCAGGTTTCGGCGGCCGGGGACCTGGCCAACTGGATGATTCCCGGCAAGATGATCAAGGGCATGGGCGGCGCGATGGACCTGGTGCACGGGGCGCGGCGGGTGATCGTGATGATGGAGCACGCCGCCAAAGACGGCAGCGCCAAGATCGTCGAGCAGTGCACGTTGCCGCTCACCGGCGCCCGGTGCGTCAACCGGATCATCACCGACCTGGCCGTCATCGACGTCACCCCGGCCGGCCTGGAATTGATCGAGACCGCGCCGGGAGTGTCCGTCGACGAGGTCGTCGCCAAAACCGGCGCGCAGCTGAATCTTTCGACGCTGTCATGACCGCCCCGACATTCGCCGATGAGCACCGGCGCCTGGTCGCCGAGCTCAACGTCAAACTGGCGGCAGCCGCACTCGGCGGCAACGAGCGCTCTCGCGAGCGGCACGTCGCCCGCGGCAAGTTGTTGCCGCGCGACCGGGTCGACCGGCTGCTGGACCCGGGCAGCCCGTTCCTGGAACTGGCCCCGCTGGCCGCCGACGGCATGTACGACGACGAGTGTCCGGGCGCCGGCATCATCACCGGTGTCGGGCGGGTGTCCGGCCGGGAGTGCGTGATCGTCGCCAACGACGCCACCGTCAAAGGCGGCACCTACTACCCGGTGACGGTCAAGAAGCACCTGCGCGCCCAAGAAGTGGCGCTGGGCAACCGGCTGCCCTGCCTGTACCTGGTGGACTCCGGCGGTGCGTTTCTGCCCCGCCAGGACGAGGTGTTCCCCGACCGTGAGCACTTCGGCCGGATCTTCTACAACCAGGCCACCATGAGCGCCTTGGGCATCCCGCAGATCGCGGCGGTGCTGGGATCTTGCACCGCGGGCGGCGCCTACGTGCCGGCGATGAGCGACGAGGCGGTGATCGTCCGGGAGCAGGGCACCATTTTCCTGGGCGGCCCGCCCCTGGTGAAGGCCGCCACCGGAGAGGTGGTGACCGCTGAAGAACTCGGCGGCGGTGACCTGCACTCACGTGTCTCCGGGGTCACCGACTACCTCGCCGATGACGACGAACACGCATTGCGCATCGTGCGGCAGATCGCCGCGACCTTCGGTCCGAGGGTTGAAAGCCCTTGGGAGGTAGCCGACTCCGCCCCGCCCCGCCACGACCCGTCCGGGCTCTACGACGTGGTTCCCCCCGACCCGCGGGTGCCCTACGACGTTCGGCAGGTGATCACACGGCTGGTCGACGGCAGCGAGTTCAGCGAGTTCAAGGCCGAATACGGCAAGACCCTGGTGACGGCGTTCGCAAGCATCCACGGGCATCCGGTGGGAATCATCGCCAACAACGGGGTGCTGTTCGGCGAATCCGCGGTCAAGGGAGCGCACTTCATCGAACTGTGCGACAAGCGCTCGATTCCGCTGGTGTTCCTGCAGAACATCGCGGGCTTCATGGTCGGCCGGGACTACGAGGCCGGTGGCATCGCCAAGCACGGCGCCAAAATGGTGACCGCGGTGGCCTGCGCGCGGGTGCCCAAGCTGACGGTGGTGATCGGCGGGTCCTACGGGGCGGGCAACTACTCGATGTGCGGCCGGGCGTATTCGCCGCGCTTCCTGTGGATGTGGCCCAACGCCCGGATCTCGGTGATGGGCGGCGAACAGGCGGCCTCGGTGCTGGCCACTGTGCGCGGCGAACAGCTCGAGGCCGCCGGCAAGCCGTGGTCACCCGCGGAGGAGGACGCGTTCAAAGCCCCGATCCGCGAGCAGTATGAGGCACAGGGCAATCCGTACTATTCGACCGCGCGGTTGTGGGACGACGGGATCATCGACCCGGCCGATACCAGAACAGTGCTGGGGCTGGCTCTTTCGGTGTGTGCGAACGCGCCGCTGGACCCGGTCTCCTACGGCGTCTTCCGGATGTGAGCGACCATGTTTGAAACCGTGTTGGTGGCCAACCGCGGCGAGATCGCCGTCCGGGTGATCCGCACCCTGCGGCGCATGGGTATTCGGTCGGTGGCCGTCTACAGCGACGCCGACGCCGGGGCACTGCATGTGCGCGAGGCCGACACCGCAGTGCGGCTGGGCCCCGCCCCGGTGGGCGAGAGCTATCTGTCGATTCCCAAGGTTGTGCAGGCCGCCGCGGACACTGGGGCCCAGGCGATTCACCCCGGATACGGATTCCTCTCCGAGAACGCCGGATTCGCCGCCGCCTGCGAGCGCGCCGGAGTGGTGTTCATCGGGCCGCCGGCCCGGGCCATCGAGGTGATGGGCGACAAGATCTCCGCCAAGAACACTGTCACCGCCTTTGAGGTGCCGGTGGTGCCGGGTATCGCCAAACCCGGTCTCTCCGACGACGATCTGGTGGCCGCGGCCGGCGAGATCGGCTACCCGGTGCTGATCAAGCCGTCGGCCGGCGGTGGGGGCAAAGGCATGCACCTGGTGGAGGAGCCTGCCCAGCTGCGCACGGCACTGGCCACCGCACGGCGCGAGGCCGCCTCGGCGTTCGGCGACGACACCTTGTTCCTGGAGCGGTTCGTGTTGCGGCCCCGCCACATCGAGGTGCAGATCCTGGCCGACACGCACGGCAACGTGGTGCACCTCGGCGAGCGCGAATGCAGCCTGCAGCGACGCCACCAGAAGGTGATTGAGGAGGCGCCGTCCCCGCTGCTGGACGCCGCCACCCGCGACCGGATCGGCACGGCGGCCTGCAACACCGCCCGCAGCGTCGACTACGTCGGCGCCGGCACGGTGGAGTTCATCGTCTCCGCCGATCGTCCCGATGAGTTCTTCTTCATGGAGATGAACACCCGGCTGCAGGTGGAACACCCTGTCACCGAGGCGATCACCGGACTGGACCTCGTCGAGTGGCAACTGCGGGTGGCCGCCGGGGAGAAGCTGGCCTTCACCCAAGACCAGATCGCCCTCACCGGGCACGCCGTCGAAGCCCGGGTCTACGCCGAAGACCCGGCGCGCGGCTTCCTGCCCACCGGCGGACGGGTATTGGCGGTGCACGAACCCACCGGCGCGGGGGTGCGGGTGGATTCGTCGTTGCAGGACGGCACCGTGGTGGGCAGCGACTACGACCCGATGCTGTCCAAGGTGATCGCCCACGGTGCCGACCGGGCGCAGGCGCTTGCGCGGTTGGACGCGGCACTGGCCGGCACCGCGGTGTTCGGGGTGCAGACCAACGTCGAGTTCCTGCGCTTCCTGCTGGCAGACCCCCGGGTGATCGCCGGTGACCTGGACACCGAACTGCTGGACGCGCGCTCGGGCGACTTCTCGCCGCTGGCCGCCCCCGACGACGTCCTGGCCGCGGCGGGGCTGTACCGCCAGTGGGCGCTCACGCGGCGAGGTCGCGGTGATCTGTGGGCTGCCCCGAGCGGCTGGCGGATCGGGGCTGCGGCGCCGGTGCGCACCGATGTGCGCACCGCGCAGCGCTCGGAGACGGTCTCGGTGTGGGGGTTGCCCGGCGCTGCACAGGTTCAGGTCGGCGACGGTGAGATCGTCAGCGCTCAGGTCGACGTCGACGGAGACCAGCTGATCGCCACGGTCGCCGGGCAGCAGCGCCGGTTCATGTTCGCCGAGGCCGATGATCAGCTGTGGATATGCGACGAGCGCGGCAGCTGGCAGTTGCGGGAAGCCGAAGTGGTGCGGGTGCACCGCGGCGGCGGTACTCGTAGTGCCGAGATCGTCAGCCCGATGCCGGGCAGCGTGATCGCGCTGCACGTCGAGCCGGAATCGCCGGTGGCCGAAGGCGATCCGGTGGTGGTGGTCGAGGCGATGAAGATGGAGCACACCCTGGCCGCGCCGATCAGCGGCCGGGTGGAGCTGTTGGTGTCGGTTGGCGATCAGGTGAGCGTGGACCAGGTGCTGGCCCGTCTGATTCCCGAGGTGAGTGAGGACAAGCAGCAATGACGACTATTACGGCAGGGGTTCTGCCGAAGGAATACCAGGAACTTCGCGACACCGTCGCCGATTTCGCGCGCACCGTGGTGGCCCCGGTGGCCGCCAAACACGATGAGGAACACAGCTTCCCCTACTCGGTGATTGCCAAGATGGGCGAGATGGGGCTGTTCGGGCTGCCGTTCCCGGAGGAATACGGCGGCATGGGCGGCGACTTCTTCGCGCTGACGCTCGCGCTGGAGGAACTCGGCAAGGTCGACCAGTCGGTGGCGATGACGCTGGAGGCCGGGGTGGGCCTGGGGGCCATGCCGATCTACCGGTTCGGCACCGAGGAACAGAAGCAGCGTTGGTTGCCGGATCTGGTCACCGGTCGCGCGCTGGCCGGGTTCGGTCTGACCGAGCCGGGTGCGGGATCGGATGCCGGGGGCACCCGCACCACCGCCCGCCGAGACAACGGCGACTGGGTCGTCAACGGCACCAAGCAGTTCATCACCAACTCCGGAACCGACATCACCTCGCTGGTGACGGTCACCGCCGTCACCGGGACCCGCCCCGACGGTAAGAAGGAGATCTCCACGATCATCGTTCCTTCGGGTACACCGGGTTTCACCGTGGAGCCGGCCTACAACAAGGTGGGCTGGAACGCCTCCGACACCCACCCCCTGACCTTTGTCGACGCCCGTGTCCCGGAGGCCAATCTGCTCGGAGAGGAAGGCCGCGGTTACGCGAACTTCCTGTCGATCCTCGACGAGGGCCGCATCGCCATTGCCGCGGTGGCCACCGGGGTGGCGCAGGGTTGCGTCGACGAAAGCGTCAAGTACGCCGGCGAACGCGAGGCGTTCGGCCAGACCATCGGCTCCTATCAGGCGATCAGCTTCAAGATCGCCCGGATGGAGGCCCGCGCCCACGTCGCACGCACCGCCTATTACGACGCCGTGGCGAAGATGTTGGCGGGCAAGCCGTTCAAGAAGGAGGCGGCGATCGCCAAGATGATCTCCTCGGAGGCCGCGATGGACAACGCCCGCGACGCCACCCAGATTCACGGCGGCTACGGCTTCATCAACGAATATCCGGTGGCCCGGCACTACCGGGACAGCAAGATTCTGGAGATCGGCGAGGGCACCACCGAGGTGCAGCTGATGCTGATCGCACGATCGTTGGGACTGTGATGAGCACATCCCGCGAGAGGGAATCCTGCGACGCCGCCACGGCGTGTCGCGTCGTGAGATTCCCTCTCGGCGAGGGAGTGGAAGGGGATGTGCGGTGAGCAAGACCGTAGAGCAACGCGGGTTGTGGTTCGAGGAATACGAGATCGGGACCACCTACGCACACCGGCCCGGGCGTACCCTCACCGAAGCCGACAACGTGCTGTTCACCACCTTGACCATGAACACCCAGTCGCTGCACCTGGATGCGGCCTGGGCCGCCGAGCAGCCCGGGTTTCGCGGTGAGCGGCTGGTGAACTCGATGCTGACGCTGTCCACGATGGTCGGGCTGTCGGTCGCGCAGCTGACGCTCGGCACCATCGTGGCCAACCTCGGATTCTCGGAGGTGTCGTTTCCCAAGCCGGTGTTCCACGGCGACACCCTCTACGCCGAGACGGTCTGCACCGACAAACGCGAATCCAAGAGCCGCCCGGGCGAGGGCATCGTGACGCTGGAACACCTCGGCCGCAACCAGCACGGAGACGTAGTGGCCCGCGCGGTGCGCACCACCTTGGTGCGCAAGAAGCCCACTGAGGACGGCCGATGAGCACCGGACCGGCCTGGCTGTTCTGCCCGGCGGACCGCCCGGAACGCTACGGCAAAGCCGCCGCGGTGGCCGACGTGGTGATCCTCGACCTGGAGGACGGCGTGGCCGCCGCAGACCGGCCGGCAGCGCGAGAAGCCCTGTGCAACAACCCGCTTGATCCGGAGCGGACGGTGGTTCGGGTCAACCCGGCCGGCACCGAGGACCAGGCCCGCGACTTGGAGGCGCTGGCCGACACCGCCTACACGACGGTGATGCTGGCCAAGACCGAGTCGGCCGCCCAGGTCGAAGCGCTGGCGCCCCGGAAGGTGGTCGCGCTTCTGGAAACCCCGCGCGGTGTGGTGTTGTCGTCTGAGATCGCGGCCGCGCAGGGATGCGTCGCGATGATGTGGGGCGCTGAGGATCTGGTCGCGGCCATGGGCGGTGGTTCGAGTCGGCATGCGGACGGCACCTATCGGGACTTCGCCCGCCACGCCCGCTCGACGGTGCTGCTGGCGGCGTCCGCGTTCGGCCGCGCGGCGCTGGACGCGGTGTACCTCAACATCGGCGACCTCGACGGTCTCAAGGCCGAAGCGCTGGACGGCGCTGCGGTCGGATTCGCGGCCACGGTGTGTATCCATCCGACCCAGATCGCGGTGGTCCGTGACGCCTACCGGCCCGCGCCGGAGCGAATCGATTGGGCGCGAAGGGTGCTCGCGGCCGCGCAGACCGAGCGCGGGGTGTTCGCGTTCGAAGGTCAGATGGTGGACTCTCCGGTACTGCGGCACGCCGAGGCCATTCTGCGGCGGGCGGAATAACCACTAACCTCCGGGAGTGACGGCGCGCCTGCCCGCGGCACCGCGCCAGGCGAGGGCTTCCAATGCAACAGCCACGTGCACGCTGCTGCCGTCCAGCGGCTGTGGAAGCAGTTCGTTGGCACGAGAAAGTCGGCGCAGCAACGTGTTCCGGTGAGTGAAGAGGCGTGCGGACGCCCGTGCCGCGTTGCATTGCTCACGGACAAAAGTGAGGACCGTCCGATGGAGTTCGGTGCTCGCGAACTCGAAATCCCCGAGCGTGTGTGTGATGAACCGGTCCGCCTGTTCGGGTTCCGCGTTGATCAACGAGACGAGTTCGACTTCGGAGAACCGCGCGACCTGCTGAGTAGAGCCGAGCCGTGCCATCATCCGTTGGGTGGTGATGGCGTCGAGGTGACTGGTCCGGAAGCCTTCGATCCCCGCAGTGGTGGGTCCCAGGGCGATCCGGACACCGGGAGGAATCCGGCGGAGCGACCTGGCGTCGAGTTCTGGACCGGTTGGGCCCGACAACCAGATCCATCGGGTGGCCGCGCTGGCCAGCACCGATAACGCCGGCTGTCCGTGCTGACCTTGTATCAACATTTCGGCCGCTTGGGCGAGATCGGACTGGTCGGTGGCCGATTCGTCACCCCAGATGACGGCTGCTGTGTGCTCTTGCTCAAGTTGGTAGCCCAGCTGGTCCTGAGCGTGTTCCAGCGGAATCGGCGCGGCGTCGAGGATCAGCGCCACGATCTGGCGGCGTTCGGCGTGCGTACCGCGAACGAGTTCATTGCGTTCGATTGCCATCTGGCGGTGGATCCCGGAGACCGTCGCGCCCAGGAACGACGTGATTGAGCGCTCGGAAACATCGAACAGTTCCCGCATTTCGTCAGGGTCGGATGTCAGGCTGAAGACGATCTGCATCCAGGCCCGCACCGTCGCGTTCTGCGCGAGCCGATACATGTCGACGACCGCGGCCTCGTCAATGCCGAGGCGGACCAGGTAGCGCGCAATCGCAAGTGCTTCCGTGCCGAGGTTGGGCGGTACCGGCTCGCCGGGATGACTGATGTTGGCAGCCGCCCAATGAATCTGGTTCGACCGGTTCGACCGATCCACCGCTTCGACGGCAACCGGATCGTTGGCGATCACCCCGAGATACTCCGACGACGACAGCATGTCCTGACGCGCGCCGGCAAACCACCAGGGGCGGGTATCGATCACCGACCTTGCGCCCTGCTGAATCAGTTCGCGTACGCGCTTGGAGGGACGTGCCCAGACTGTGGAGGTCATCAAGTCAGCCTAGCTAATAAAACAGTGTGTTATGCACCAATTGAAGCTTGCTTTCGGTGCACGATGGCTCTTGCCGGTGGTAGCGCGATCGCGCACACTTGAGCGTGATCTTCCAGATCTCTCAGCTTCAACTTGAAAAACCTTCATCTTCCAGGAGACCCGCTATGCCGTCGATCCAATACCTACCGGTGCCGACGACGCGTTGTGTCGGAGAGGAATCTTCCTCAGCACACAAGCCCGGTGCCGGCATTGCCGGATTGTCTCGACGGGAGCGACGTGACCGGTCTCGCCGGCGCGTTCGTGGGACCACGGCGGCGGCAACGGTGGCGGCGGGTGCATTCGCGCTGGCGCTGAGTACATCGGTTGCCGGTGTTGCCCCGTACTCGTCGGCCACCCCGGATCTTCGGGTGTTGGCGGTCATGCTGACCTCCGGGGCGAGCAATCCGTTCCAGGCCGGGCTGGATCTGATCACCCAGGCCCAGCAGGCCATTACGGCCACAAACAGCGCCTACCCGTTTATCACCGATTTCGACAGGACTCTCCTGCCGGCATACGTGCAGAGTTCGGCGTCGAACCAGCTCTGGCTGGATGTCTCTCAGCTGAACCTGGACCACGGATACTCGTTGAGCGCGACGAGTGTGATTCCCTATCAGTTCAATGCGAACGGCGCAGAGCCGTACAACTTCTTGAACAGCCCGAACCCGGACGAGCAATACACCTTGATCCCGCTGGGCAGTGGCGTGCAGGTCGTCACTATCCATCCCAAACCCGGGACGGAGGAAGTGACTTTCACTCCGATGTCGGGGACCGGAACCTCAGTCGATTGGAAGGCTATTGAGGCCTACAACCTGTCGCAGTTCACCCCGAACGCCGACGGCAGCTACACCGTCTACTTGAGCCCCACCGAACACTCGGGAAACTGGGTGGATACTTCAGGGGCGCAGACGTTGCTGCTCCGCGACACCCTCGGGGACTGGGGCTTGCCGCATGCCTCTGTTTCGGTCGCGTCGGATAATCAATCCAGCTATGTGCTGCCGGTGCTCTCGGACGCTGACATTTCCTCGATGCTGACCAAGATCGGCACAGATCTGCCCGGCGAGAACGCGAGTTTCACACTGTTCGGCTTGCAGTACGTGTTCAGCTCGCTTCCGGAGAACGGCTTCGCCCCGTTCAGGGCCAGTACCGCCAGTGTCGGAGGGGGGCCCATCCTGCCGGGACAGATAACCTCAGCAGCGCACTTCCAACTGCAGCCGGATCAGGCGTTGATCGTCAAGGTGCCGACTGTCGACGCTACCTACACGGGCGCTCAGATCGTCAACGCGTGGACGCAAACATCTCCGTATGCAACGGTGGCCGGCAGCCTCAACAACACGCAGGCGTATCACGATCCTGACGGATACACCTACTACGTCGTGAGCAGTCAAAACCCGGGGGTCGTGAACTGGGTGGACAATTCCGGTCTTGCCGATGGAACAATCCTCCTGCGGTTGCAGGGCCTCAACGGCGACATTCCGGCTACGCCGCAGACCCAAGTCGTGCCCGTCGCGGATGTCAGCCAGTACCTGCCGGCCGACACGCCCACGGTCTCCGCTGCCGAATATGCCGCGCTCATTCACGACCGGTTGTTGGAATACGGGTACGCCATGAACCAAAGCCATGACCCGCAAGGCTGGGTGACGGCCAACCTCGAGTACGCCCAGATCAAGGCGGCGGTGGGGGCCGATCAGTTCAACACGATCTTCGGTGGGCAGCAAGATGTTCCGTCCGTGCTGGACCGGCTCACCTCCCCGACGCTGAGTCCAGACTTGGGTGCCGTGGGCCGTGACTTCATGGCCAATCCCAGCGGGAGCTTGGCGGCGATCGTAGAGAATTGGCCGTTGCTGATGAAAGACATCGAGTTGCCAGCCGTGTTGGCGGTGCTGCGCATGGAGGAGATCCTCGGGCAAACCACTCAGTCGGTGCTGAGCGGCTTCACGTCGGGTGACCTGTCGCAGGTGTTCGCATCATTGACGACGGGGATGCAGGATCTGGGTGCAGCATTTGATCAGGCGTTGACCGATCCGGCCACCAGTATCGCCGCCGGGATACTCAACGCCCGCGACGACTTGTCGGTCTCGATCATGAACGCGTCCCACACGCCCTTGTCGATGGATGACTTCACGTTGGCTGCGGGCGAGATGTCTGCGCTGGATCAGTCGATTTCACAGATGCTGTCGGGTGGATTGACCTACCTGTTCGACTCCTTCGGTGCCGCCGGGTAGGCCGGCATGGACGGGCATAGCGCTGAACTGGTTCCGCGTCGGTTGGTCTTCCGCTGGACCTGCGGTGATCGGGCCGGTGCGGCTGCCGCGCAGGTGGGGGCGTCCGCTCCGGTCAACGCGACGCTGAACGCGTTGGTCAAAGCCGTTGAACGACAGTGGATCACCTGACGGCTGAACACCACGCCGGGCACTGTTCAGCAGGTGCGCCGAGTGTGCGACGGCGCTAGCCTGGATTGTCATGACCGATGACAAGACGCGAGTGGATCTGCGTGGAGCTCCACAGACCATGCTCGCGACGCTGTACGCCAAGGCGCTGGACGCCGATCTGCCCGAACCCATCCTCGGTGATCGCTACGCCAAAGAGGCCGTGGCCCGCATCGACTACGACTGGTCTCAGACGTCCATCACCGCGGCTCGCTCGCCATCGGTGACCACGCGTACCGCGCACTTCGACAACTGGGCTCGCCGGTTCCTGCTGGCCAACCCGAGCGCCGTTGTGCTGCACGTGGGTTGTGGGCTGGACGCCAGGTTCTTCCGGCTGGAGCCGGGACCGGGAATCGACTGGTATGACATCGACTATCCCGATGTGGCCGCGTTGCGGCGGCAGTTGCTTCCGGCCGACGATCACAACCACGTGGTGGCGGCGTCGGTGACCGACCCGGCATGGTTTGGCGAAATCCCCACCGACCGTCCGACATTGATGCTCGGTGAGGGCTTGACCATGTATCTGACGGAGCAGGAAGGCGTCGGGCTGTTGCGACGGGTGGTCGAGCACTGCCCGCAGGGGGAATTGCAGTTCGACGCCTTCAACTGGCTGGGCATCAAGACCCAGTGGACCAATACGGTGGTGCGTCGATCCGGGGCGACGCTGCACTGGGCGATCAACGGGCCGGGTGACATCTCGGCCGCGGTGCCGGGTACCCGGTCACTGGAATGGGTGCGCTGGTTCGAGTCGGACACCTTTCGCCGGCTGCCGCGCCGCTACCGGGCACTGGGCAACGCGATGGCGGTGATTCCGGCGGTGGCGAACATGTCGCAGTATCACCGCCACGCGTTCTGACGAACATCATTGACTAATTACGTTACGTAATGTAACTGTTTAGAGCGTGAGTCATCGACGGCGAATGGTGCGGCAGTGACGTCGAGCCCGGAACCCAGCCCGGCCGGTCGCGGGCGCCCGCGGAATCCGCGCACGGAGCAGGCCATCACGGATGCCGCCCGCCTCCTGCTGGCCCGCGATGGCTATGACCAGGTGTCCATCGAGGCGATCGCGCGCGAGGCCGATGTCAGCCGCCCCACCGTTTACCGGCGCTGGCCGTCGAAGACCCACCTGGTGTTCGACGCCGTCTTCGGCGCCGCCGAGACCGATGAGGTACTTACCAGCTCGGGCGACTTCGAGTCCGACCTTCGCCAATTCGTTGCCGGTGTGTTCGAGTTCTGGCGCGCACCGGACGTCGCCGCTGCGGCACTGGGCATCCTGGCCGACCGCCACCGCGATCCGGAACTGTTCATCCGCACCCAGCAGCTGCTCGACGAAAAGACCCGCACCGCCTTCGGCGCGCTGGTCCGCGACGGCATCGATCAGGGCGTGCTCGACGCCGACGCCGATGTCGAGATCGCCTACGACGCACTGGTCGGCAGCAGTTTCTACATCACCCAAGTATTGGCCACCGAGACCGTCGACGACGCCGCCGACCGGTTGTGTTCCCTGCTGCTGCGGGGAATGAGAAAGAAGGAGAACCGCGATGACTGAGCTGGCAGAGCTTTCCAAGGCATATTCGGACCTGCTCGACGAGGTTCGTGCCGTCGAGCAGCGACTGCTGGGCGCCGACCCGCCACTGGAGCAAGCCGACATCCTCGACGGTTACCGCTGGGCGCTGAGTCTGCTGCGGGTGGCTTCGGAGGCCTACATCTGGGGCGACGCCGACAAGCCGATCCTGACCGACGTGATCGGCCCCTATCTCAAGTGGGGAGGCGACAATTCGGACGCCTTCTACCAGCTGGCCCCGATCGACCCCAGTCGCAGCTACCGGGTCACCGGCAACCGCGGCGACGCGGTGTATCTGTCCATGACCGTCTACGGCGGCCCCGACGACGGCCGCTACAGCGACCGCATCATCGACACCATCAATGACCGTGACCTGGGCTGCGATTCCGGCGGTGACTTCGAGTTCGTCATCAGCGCCCAAGAGCAGCAGGGCAATTGGCTCAAACTTGAGACCGACGCCGTGTTCATCCTGACCCGCGACTACCTCACCGAACCTGCAACCGGCCGCCGGACGCAGTGGAAAATCGAGGCGCTCGACGACACGCCGCGCCGCCCCGACAGCCCCGCCGACCTGAGCCGGCGGATGCGTGCCGCGCGGACCTGGATCCGAGAGCAGGCCGCCATGGCACCGGTCCGGTTGCCGGCCAACGTACTTCAGGAGCCCTACCCGGTACCCAGCCGAACCGTCGGCTGGGCAGCCGGCGACGCGGCCTACTCGATGGGGGCCTACGACCTGCAGCCCGGTCAGGCGCTGGTCATCGAGGGCACCTCGCCGGAGTGCGTGTTCTGGAACCTGTGCCTGTGGAATCCGTTCCTGCACACCTACGACTACACCCGCGAACGAGTCACGATCAACGGTGCACACGTGCGCTACGCGCCGGACGGATCGTGGCAGGTTGTGATCAGCGAGACCGATCCCGGGCATCCGAACTGGGTGTCCACCGCGGGCCGGTCCAAGGGCCTGATCTGGCTGCGCTGGTTCCTGCCCGAGTCCACCCCGGACCCACTGAACTGTCGGGTCGTCGACGTCGCCGAGCTGGCGCCGTGAGCGCCGCCACTCGCCCCGCCGCGATTCACCTCGACGATCTCGCCGACCCGGTCTTTCCCGCCACGGCGGCCCCGATGCGCGAAGGCCTGGCCGGCTACGGCACCACACTGGAGCTGACGCCGGAGGCGCTGCTGCGGGCGGCAAGCGAACGAACGGGCCTGGACAACTGGGGCGACAACAGCTTTCGGGAACGTCTCGACGTGCTGTGCGCCTCGATGGTCGACGAAGCCGACCTGTCCGGGGTCGGGCGGGCGATGGCATTCGAGCAACTGACCGGCCACCTGGTCAACCGGCTCCGGCTCGAGAATCTGATCGCGGCCAATCCCGAGATCGAAAGCGTCGAGATCGAGCGCCCGATCATCATCTGCGGGCTGCCGCGCACCGGAACCACCCACTTGCACAACCTGATCGCCGCCGATCCCGCGCTGCGGTACCTGCCGTACTGGGAGAGCATGGAACCGGTCGCCACTCCGGGTGAGGCCGATCCGCAGGCCCGGCGTGACCGCTGCGCCGTGGGCCTGGATCTGATCAACACCTCGATGCCCGACTTCAAACGCATGCACGACATGACCGTCGACCACGCGCACGAAGAGATCCAGCTGCTGGCCAACGACATCTCCGGGATGCTCTTCGAATGCAGTTACCACCTGCCGGCTTTCGCGCAGCACTACAAGACGCATGATCAGAGCCCGTCCTACGCCTACATGAAACGCACCCTGCAGGCGTTGCAGTGGCTGCGCGGCGGCACCCGCTGGGTGCTCAAGTCACCGCAACATCTGGAGCAGTTCCCCGCGCTGTACGCCACCTTCCCGGACGCCACTTTCGTTGTCACCCACCGTGATCCGGTCGAGGTGACGCGGTCGATGGCAACCATGATCAGCTATGCCGCGCGGATGAGCTGCGACCGTCCCGACCCGGTCAAGATCTCGAAATACTGGCTGGACCGGGCCGATGACCTGCTCACCGGATGCCTGCGCGACCGCGAGGTGCTGCCGGCGGCCCAGTCCGTCGATGTGCGCTTCGAGGACTTCATGGCCGACGAGGACGGCACCGTCGCCGGCATCTACGAGCTCGCCGGTCAGCCGCTGGACGGCCGGGCGAGAGATGCCATGACGCAGTTCCGTAGCGACCATCCCCGTGGGCGCTACGGTGCGGTGGACTATCGGCCCGCGGACCTGGGGCTCGACGCCGACGAAGTGGCAACCCGGCTGCGTGACTACCGACAACGATTCGTCGCCGACCCATCGGAGCAATCATGAATCAGCCCATCGCCGCGCAAGCCTGGGTCGCCACCGAACTCGGTGACCCGGCCAAAGTCCTGGCCCGCCAGAGCATCGAGGTGCGGCCCCCCGGCCCCGGCGAGATCCGCGTCGCCGTCAACGCATTCTGTCTGAATTTCAACGACATCGACATCATCGCGGGCCGCTACAAGACGATGCCGCTGCCGGCGCCGTTCGTGCCGGGCATGGAGACGGTCGGCGTGGTGGAGAGCGCCGGCCAGGGCGCCGAACACCTCATCGGCCGGCGCATCGTCGGTATCCCGGTGATGGCTTTCGGGGGGTACGCCTCGTACGCGATCGTCGACGCGGCCACCGCACTGGATCTGCCGGACTGGGTCAGCGATGTCGACGGCGCGGCCCTGCACTATCCGTTCCACCTGGGCTGGTTCGCGCTGCGGGAACGCGGCCGGCTGCAGCCCGGCGACACTCTGCTGGTCCACGCCGCCGCCGGCGGCACCGGGTCGGGCGCGCTGGTGCTCGGCAAAGCATTGGGCGCCAGGGTGATCGCCACCGCGGGCAGTGACGAGAAGCTGGAATTCTGCAAGGAACTCGGCGCCGACCACGTGATCAACTACCGCAACGACGACTGGGTTGAACAGGTCGTGGAACTGACCTACGGGCGTGGCGTCGACGTCGCGTTCGACGCGGTCGGCGGCGACGTGGCGGTACAGACGTTCCGCTGCATGGGACTGGGCGGGCGATACCTGATGGCCGGATTCGCCCAGGACATCGCTCTGGAGGACGGCGATTACCTCTCGCCCCGGCCCATCGCCTACAGCAACTTCGACGTCTGCGGCGTCTGCCTGGTCTACGTCAACGATCCGGTGGCGATCCGGCGCACCCTGGGTTTCAACTGGCCGGCTCGCTCCGAGGGACTCGACGCCCACGCGAAGATCCTGGAGATGCTGCGCACCGGAAAGATCCGCACCGTTGTGGGTGAACAGGTGGCCTGGGCTGACCTGCCGAATGCCTTGGAACGCATGGCTGCTCGAAAGACGACCGGCCGTCTGGTGGTCACCACCGGCTGATCGGGCTGAGTCACCGGGATCAAACCGATGGCTTTCGATGTCTAAGGTCACTTTCGCCTGACTGCGTAGTCACCGTAGCCTGGCGGTCATGATTCAGTGGGGGGCACCATCGGTGCCGGTCGCTGCGCCGCCCGTTGCGCAGCCCGCCGCGCCGCGCCGCCGGGGCGGGCCGCGCGGGCCGGTGTTCCTGGGTTCCAACATCGTGATCCTGGCATGGCTGGTCGTGGCGGTGACGCTGTTGCTGGCGCACGACGCGATCGCGCACCCGATCTGGCTTCCGGTGCACGCACTGCTGCTCGGCGCGGCCACCAACGCGATCATCATCTGGTCGGGTCACTTCACCTCCACACTGTGCCGGGTACCCGACCCGCCGCACTGGCACCTGGTGGCCAAGCTGGCGGTGCTCAACACCGGGGTGATCGCCGCGCTCGGCGGTGTCGCCCTGGGTGCCATGGCGCTGACCGGTCTCGGTGGGGCGGTGGTCGCCGGTGTCGCCGTCGCCCACGGCGCCGAGCTGTTCGGGATGAAGAAGAAGGCGCTCTCCGCGCGCTTCGACTACCTGGTCAGCTTCTACCTGGCCGCGCTGACGGCGCTGCTGATCGGATCGGTGGCCGGAGCAGCGATGGCACTGGGCTTCAACGACGTCGCCACGTGGTATCCGCGGTTGTGGACCACCCATGTGCACGTCATGCTCTACGGCTGGATCGGGCTGACAGTGGTGGGCACACTGTTCACCCTGTGGCCCACCACAATCCGGGAGAAGATCACCGACCGCAGCTACGCGATGGCACACCGGGCACTGCCGGTGCTGGCGGCCGGACTGGGTGTGGCCGTGGTGGGCCTGCTGGCCGGCAGCTGGTGGGTGGCGGTGGCGGGACTGGCCGGCTACGCGGCCGGCGTCGTCGTTGCCGTCGTCGGGCTGTGGCCGGGCCGCAGCTTCACCGGCTCGGCAGCCTGGATGATGGTCGGTGCGATCTGCTGGCTCGCGATCGCCGTGATGGTCGAGGTCGTCGGCCTGATCGCGACCCGATCCACCGACGGGCTGCCGGTATTCGTCGAACACACCCTGTTGCCGCTGCTGGCGGTGGGTTTCGTCGCCCAGATCCTGCTCGGGGCGTTGAGTCAGCTGCTGCCGGTCCTGGTGGCCCACGGCCCGCCGATACGCAAAGCCGCGATCGCCTATCTGGACCAGGGCTGGCAGGTGCGGGTGGGTGCGATCAACGCCGCCGTGCCGCTGGTGGCCGGACCGTGGCACGGTGTGGTCCCGGTGATCGGCTGGGTGCTGGCCGCCGTCGCGGTCGCCAGTTTCCTGCTGCTGGCCCTGCGGCTCGCGCTGCCGGTGGCGCTGCGCGGGCCCCTCGACCCCGAGACAATGGGATCGCATCCGAAGGCGGTGACAGCCGGGGTTGCGGTGGCGTCGCTGGTGGCGGCCGCAGCGGCGCTGACGCTGGGAATGGGCGCCCCGGCACCCTCGGGGGCCGCGGCCGTCAGCGGTGCGGCCCACACCGTCGACGTCACGTTGAACAACATGCGCTTCTCGCCCGATGTCATCGACGTGCCTGCCGGAACCCGGCTGGTGCTGCGGGTCACCAACGCCGACGGACTGCCGCATGACCTGCGGGTGGACACCGGCGAACACACCCCGCGGCTGAGCCGCGGCCAGACCGCGGTGCTCGATCTCGGTGTGGTGCAACAAGACCGGGACGTATGGTGCGATGTGCCCGGACATCGGGCCGCCGGCATGACGATGACGATTCACGCCGTCGGCGGGGTCCCGCGCCACCAGCACGGCGGCGGCGGTCACGACGGCATGCCCGCGCCGGCTGTCCTGGACCTGGCCGCCGACCCGTCCCCGGGCTGGAAGCCCCACGACGCGGTGCTGGCCCCGGCGACCCCCGGCGTGCACCGGGTGGAGCTGCGCGCCGTCGACCAGGAACTGGAAGTCGCGCCCGGCCGCCGCGAGGTCCGCTGGACCTTCGGTGGGGTCGAGCCGGCACCCACACTGCACGGCAAGGTCGGCGACACCTTCGAGATCACCCTCATCAACGACTCGACCATGGGCCACGGCATCGACTTCCACGCCGGCGCGCTGGCCCCGGACCAGCCGATGCGCACCCTGAATCCGGGGGAGCGTCTGGTCTACCGGTTCACCGCACGACGGGCCGGGGCGTGGCTGTACCACTGCAGCACACCGCCGATGACGCTGCACATCGCCAACGGCATGTACGGCGCGGTGATCATCGACCCGCCCGGTCTGCCGGCAGTGGACCGGGAGTACGCCCTGGTCGGCGCCCAGCTCTACGCGGGCGCTCCGGACGCCGACGCCAAGACCGCCGCGATCCGCGCCGGGCAACCCGACGGGTGGATGTTCAACGGCACCGCGGCGCAATACATGCACGCTCCGCTGCCCGCACGCGTCGGTGAGCGGGTGCGGGTCTGGCTGGTCAACGCCGGGCCGGGTGACTCGGTCGCGTTCCACGTCGTCGGGACCCAGTTCGACACCGTCTACAAGGAAGGCGCCTGGCTGCTGCGCCCGAACGATCCCGGTGGTTCCCAGGCGCTGGATCTGGCGCCCGCCCAAGGCGGTTTCGTCGAGATGACCTTCCCCGAGCCGGGCCACTACCCGTTCATGGATCACGACATGCGGCACGCCGAGAACGGGGCACACGGCATCTTCGAGGTCTCCGGGTAGCTGCACGACTGGACTGCGAAGCGGTCCAGACACGGCTCGCGATCAACGGAGCCGCCGCGGGATCGCTGGCATAATGAGACCAGCGTCACAAGGAGGCTCACATGGGCCAGCTGCCAGGGGTTACCGGTTCGCAGGTCAGTCTCGACCCTGTGCAGCTGATCGGGCCCGACGGCGATCCCACCGGCGAGCAACGCTACAGCCGGGACCTTCCCGAAGAGACCCTGAGCTGGCTCTACGAGCAGATGGTGCTCACCCGCGAGCTCGACATCGAACTGGTCAACCTGCAGCGGCAGGGGGAGTTGGCGCTGTATGCGTCCTGCCGCGGCCAGGAGGCGGCGCAGGTCGGCGCCACGGCACCGCTGCGCAAGACCGACTGGCTGTTCCCGCAGTACCGCGAACTGGGGGTCTTCCTCACCCGGGGCATTCCGGCCTGGCACGTTGCGGCCGCCTGGCGCGGAACCTGGAACGGCGGCCTGGAGTTCACCGCGAAGAACTGTGCGCCCATCTGCGTTCCGATCGGCACCCAGGCGCTGCACGCGGTCGGTGCGGCGATGGCCGCGCAGCGCCTTGACGAACACTCCGCCACCGTCGCGTTCGTCGGCGACGGCGCCACCAGCGAGGGCGATGTCCACGAGGCGCTCAACTTCGCCGCGGTGTTCGCCGCCCCGTGTGTGTTCTACGTGCAGAACAATCAGTGGGCCATCTCAGTACCGCTGCACAAACAGACCACCGCGCCGTCACTGGCGCACAAGGCGATCGGCTACGGCATGCCCGGCATCCGGGTGGACGGCAATGATCCACTGGCCTGCTACGCGGTGATGGCGCAGGCGGCCGAGCGTGCCCGAAACGGCGGCGGGCCGACGTTGATCGAGGCCGTCACCTACCGGCTCGGCCCGCACACCACCTCTGACGACCCGACCCGCTACCGCAGCAGCGCCGAGGTGCAACAGTGGGCCGCATTGGATCCGATCCCGCGCTACCGGACCTACCTGGACAACACCGGGATCTGGTCGCAGCGCCTGCAGGACCGGCTCGACGCGCGGGCCAAGCGGCTGCGCACCGAATTGCGCGAGGCCACCGTCGGCGCGGGCGACATCGACGTCGACGAGGTCTTCACCGCGGTGTTCGCCGAGATCACCCCGGAACTGCAGCAGCAGCGGCGTGCGCTGCACGCCGAATTGGCCAGGGAGCGCTGATGACCCAGATCCTGGAGCCGCCCACCCAGCCGGCAACGCCGCAGAAGCAACCCCGCAACGGCGCGACCGCCGGCCAGCTGACCATGGTGGCCGCACTCAACCAGGCGCTGCGCGACGCGATGGACGCCGATCGACGAGTCCTGGTGTTCGGTACCGACGTCGGAGTGCAGGGCGGGGTCTTCCGGGTGACCGAAGGACTGGCCGAAACCTTCGGGGAACAACGTTGTTTCGACACGCCGCTGGCCGAATCGGCGGTGATCGGCATCGCCATCGGCATGGCGGTCCGCGGATTCGTTCCGGTGCCGGAGATCCAGTTCGACGGGTTCAGCTACCCGGCCCTGGACCAGGTGGTCAGCCACCTGGCCAAGTACCGGAGCAGAACCCGCGGCGCGGTGCCCATGCCGGTCACCGTGCGCATCCCGTCGTTCGGGGGAATCGGCGCGGCCGAACACCATTCGGAGTCCACCGAGACCTACTGGGCACACACCGCCGGTCTGAAGGTGGTGGTCCCGGCCGACCCGTCGGATGCCTACTGGCTGCTGCGGCACGCCATCACCACTCCCGATCCGGTGATGTTCTTAGAACCCAAGAGACGGTATTGGGTCCGCGGGGCCGTGGACACCGAACACCCGGCGCCGGGAATCGGGTGCGCCGCGGTGCGCCGATCCGGTACCGACGTCACGGTGCTCACCTACGGCGGTGGCGTGGCGACCGCACTGTCGGCGGCGGAAATCGCTGCGCAACAACACGGGTGGAGCCTGGAGGTCGTCGACCTGCGCTCACTGGTCCCGCTCGACTTCGACACCGTCGCGGCATCGGTGCGGCACACCGGACGGTGTGTGGTGCTGCATGAGGGCCCGCGCAACCTCGGGTACGGAGCCGAGCTGGCGGCGCGCATCTCCGAGGAACTGTTCTACGAGTTGGAAGCACCGGTGTTGCGTGCCAGCGGTTTCGACACTCCCTATCCACCCGCGCGGCTGGAACGGCTCTGGTTGCCGGGGCCGGACCGGCTGTTGGACCTCGTCCAGCGCGTCCTGGAACTGCCATGAGCGCCCAGACATTCGCGGTCCCCGATCTCGGTGAGGGTCTCGAAGAGGTGATCCTGACCAGGTGGAATGTCGCCGTGGGTGATCAGGTGGAGCTCAATGCGGTGCTGTGCACGGTGGAGACGGCCAAAGCCGAGGTGGAGATCCCCAGCCCGTTCGCCGGCCGGGTGATCGAGCTGGGCGGCGCCGAAGGTGCCGTGCTCGCCGTCGGGGCGCCCTTGGTGCGCATCGACACCGACGCCGACGGGCGCACACCGGTACTGGTTGGCTACGGGGCCGACGACGCCGTCGACACCAGCCGACGCGCCTGCACCGCCAGCGGTCGGCCCAAGGCCAAACCGGCCGCCCGCAAGCTCGCCGCCGAATTGGGAGTCGACCTGGGTGCGGTGGCTCCGGGCCCCGGCGGGGTGATCACCGCTGAGGGCGTGCGGGCAGCGGCCGGCAGCCGGAGTGTCGAGTCCGACGAACGCCCGCTGACCCCGGTTCAGGCCGCGATGGCCAAGCGGATGGTGCTGTCCCGCAGCAGTATTCCCGATGCGCACGCCAGCCTGGGGGTGGACTGCACCAACCTCCTGCAGCTTCGCGATCGCCTTGCCGTCACATCGGACGAGGTGGCGATCACCCCATTCGTGCTGACCCTGCGGCTGCTGATCATCGCCCTGCAGCGACACCCGGTGCTCAACGCGACCTGGATCGACGCCGACGAGCGACCGTCGATCCGCACCCATCGCGCGATACACCTGGGCTTCGGTGTGGCCGCGCCCCGCGGTCTGCTGGTGCCGGTGGTGTTCGACGCCGACCGCAAGACCACCAGAGAACTGGCCGACTCGGTGGCCCGGCTGATCGCGGCGGCCAGAGCAGGCACCCTGGCACCCACCGAACTGCAGGGTTCGACGTTCACGGTGTCCAACTTCGGTGCCCTGGGAATCGACGACGGCGTGCCGGTGATCAACTACCCGGAGGCGGCCATCTTAGGAATGGGCTCGCTGAAGCCGCGGCCGGCGGTCGTCGGTGACATCGTGGTGGTCCGCCCGCAGATGACACTGACCTGCGCCTTCGACCATCGGGTGGCCGACGGCGCCCAGATTGCCGAATTCCTTTGTACGCTAAGAGATCTGATAGAGAACCCGGATACCGCGCTGCTGGATCTGTAGGTCAGCTGCGCCGGGCGGCGGCGAGTCGGGCCGCGAACTCCGGTGACTCGACACTGGCCACCTGCGGGCCGAGTTCGGTGCGCTTGGCGAACTCGTGCTGCTCGCCCTCGACCGCACCGGGACTCGCGGTGGCCCGCATGGTCGCCTTGGTCGCCAGCACCACATCCCGCGGCGCGGAGGCGGGACCGGCGGCCAGCTCCAGCGCCGCAGCCACCGCGTCATCGCTGACCTGCAGGGCCAGCCCGTGACGCACCGCCGCGTCGGCGTCGAAGCGCATGCCGAACAATAGGGCAGCGCGAGCCACCTGCGGCCCCACCGAGCGGTTCAGCATCCAGGTGGCACCACCACCCGGGTGGATCCCGAGCTTCTGGAAGCGGGCGTCGAACAGTGCCGCAGGACCCGCGATCCGTACGTCGGCCGCCAGGGCCAGGTTGAGCCCGGCGCCCACTGCGGCGCCGTTGACCGCGGCGATGGTGGGCAGCGTGCACTGCGCCACGGCCATGAAGCCGTCGTAGAGCGCCAGCAACCCGTCCTCGGTGGCGGTGCCCAGCGCCGAGAGGTCCGCGCCGGCGCAGAACGCCCGGCCGGCGCCGGTGACCACCACGGCGTGAACATCAGGATCGGACTCGGCACGCTGCACGGCGGCGCGCAGTTGCGCCGACATCGTGGCGGTGACCGCATTGCGGCGATCGGGGTCGTTGACGGTGATCAACGCCACCCGGTCGGTGACGCTGCACAGCACGAGATCAGGTGATGTCATCACCACAGTGTTGCCGCGCGAACCGGTCAGGCGACGAAGTATATGACCACGGCGGATACCACCACTAGGGCGACCATGAAGGCGGTGTAAAGGAAGATCGTACGTTCGTGGCTCATGCGCTCACCCTATCCTGATGCGCCCCCGGCAGGACTCGAACCTGCGACCACAAGATTAGAAGTCATGTGCTCTATCCACCTGAGCTACGGAGGCAATGCAGACCCAGTTTATCCGCCGCGGGCAGCCCATCGGAGGCGACCGAGCAATGCCGTGCCCGGCCATTTCCAATTCAGCGCGCCAACACGGTTTTTCGTTTTGCCGAGCGACGGCCGTTTCTGGAGAAACGGCAACCTTCGCAATGGGCAAACGATTAGCGTTGAATGGTGCGCGTGAAGACTGTGAAACAGGAGGGGCGCGTCGTGGTGGCTGTGGAGTCGGGAGCTTCACATGGGTGAGCTCGTCGACGCCGCCGGGCTGCCCACCGAACTCGGTGCCGTCGACTACCTGCTGCATCGAGGTGAGGCCAATCCGCGTACCCGCTCGGGGATCATGGGCCTGGAACTGCTCGACACCACACCGGACTGGGATCGCTTCCGGGGCCTGTTCGAGAACGTCTCGCGCCGGGTGCTGCGGCTGCGCCAGAAGGTGGTGGTGCCCACCCTGCCGACCGCGGCGCCGCGCTGGGTGGTCGACCCCGACTTCAACCTTGATTTCCACGTCCGCCGCGTTCGGGTGCCCGAACCCGGCGGGTTGCGCGAGGTACTCGACCTCGCCGAGGTGAGTCTGCAGTCCCCACTGGACATTCAGCGGCCGTTGTGGGCGGCCACTCTGGTCGAGGGCCTGGCCGGCGGGCGGGCCGCCACCCTGCTGCACCTGAGCCACGCGGTCACCGACGGGGTGGGCAGCGCCGCGATGTTCGGCCAGATCTACGACCTGGAACGCGACCCGCCTGCCCGCGAATTACCGCCGCAACCGGTCCCGCAGGACCTGACCTCGGGCGACCTGATGCGCGACGGCATCAACCACCTGCCGGCGGCGGTGCTCGGTGGCACCCGCGACGCGTTGATCGGTGTTCTGTCGTTGGCCACCAGAACGGTTCGGGACCCGTTGGCGGCGGTGGCCGGTGCCATCGACTACGCGCGGTCCGGCGCGCGGGTGATGGCCCAGGCGGCCGAACCGTCGCCGTTGCTGCGCCGGCGCAGTCTGAGCAGTCGCACCCAGGCGATCGACATCCGGCTGTCGGATCTGCACCGGGCGGCCAAGGCCGGCGGTGGCTCGATCAACGACGCCTACCTGGCCGCGCTGTCGGGTGCGCTGGGTCGCTATCACCGGGCACTGGGGGTACCCATCGCCACTCTGCCGATGGCGATCCCGGTGAATCTGCGCGCCGAGGCGGACCCGGCCGGGGGCAACCGGTTCACCGGGTTGAACCTGGCCGCCCCGGTCGGCGTCAGCGACCCGGTGGAGCGGATCAAGCGGATCCGTGCGCAGATGACGCAGCGTCGTGAAGAGCCCGCGATGGACGTGATCGGGTCCATCGCACCATTGCTCAGCGTGTTCCCGTCTCCGGTGCTGGAGAAGATGACCGAATCGGTGGTCGCGGCGGACGTGCAGGCCAGCAACGTGGCCTTCTATCCGGGCGAGACGTTCATCGCCGGAGCGAAGGTGTTGCGGCACTACGGAATCGGCCCACTGCCCGGGGTCGCGATGATGGTGGTGCTGATCTCGCGCGGTGGCGAGTGCAGCATCACGGTCCGCTACGACCGCGCCGCGGTGCGCGACGAGAACCTGTTCAACCGTTGCCTGGTGGAGGGATTCGACGAGGTGCTGGCGCTGGCCGGTGAACCCGCCCCGCACTGCGTGGCGGCATCATTTGACCCCGGAGTGCGGTCATGAGCGACGAGCACACGCCGCCGCCGCGGGACATGCGCCTGCCCGGATCGGTTGCCGAGATCGCAGCCAGCCCGCCGGGCCCGAAGATCGGCGCGTTCTTCGACCTCGACGGCACCCTGGTGGCCGGTTTCACCGCGGTCATCCTCACCCGTGAGCGGTTCCGCAGTCGCGACATGGGTTTGGGGGAGTTGTTCGGCATGATCCAGGCCGGGCTCAACCACCAGCTCGGTCGCATCGAGTTCGAAGACCTCATCACCGCGGCGTCGTCGGCACTGCGCGGGCGTTCGATCACCGACCTCGACGAGATCGGCGAGCGGCTGTTCGTCCAGAAGATCGCCAAACGGATCTACCCGGAGATGCGCGAAGTGGTCCGGGCGCACCAGGCACGCGGTCACACCGTGGTGCTCAGTTCCTCGGCGCTGACCATTCAGGTCGAGCCGGTGGCCCGTTTCCTGGGTATCGACAACACCCTCACCAACGTGTTCGTGACCGATGCGGACGGTGCGCTCACCGGGGAGGTGGTCGAACCGATCCTGTGGGGGCCGGGTAAGGCCGCCGCGGTGCAGAAGTTCGCCGCGGCCAACGGCATCGACCTGCAGGACAGCTACTTCTACGCCGACGGCGACGAGGACGTCGCGCTGATGCACCTGGTGGGCAACCCGCGGCCGACCAATCCCGAGGGCAAGATGGCCTCAGTGGCCCGCAAGCGGGGCTGGCCGATCCTGCAGTTCAACAGTCGGGGCGGCGGCGTCGTCGGCCAGCTGCGCAACCTGGCCGGCCTCGGATCGATGGTTCCCGTCGGTGCGGGAGCGATCGGGCTGGGCCTGCTCAGCGGCAGCAGACGCCGAGGTGTCAACTTCTTCACCTCGTTCTTTCCGCATCTGCTGCTGAGCCTTAACGGCGTGCGGCTCAACGTGATCGGCAAGGAGAACCTCACCGCGACCCGGCCGGCGGTGTTCATCTTCAACCACCGCAACCAGGTGGACCCGGTCATCACCGCTTCGCTGGTGCGCGACAACTGGGTCAGCGTCGGTAAGCGCGAGCTGGAGCGTGACCCGATTGCCGGACCGCTGGGCAAGCTCACCGAGATGGTGTTCATCGACCGCGATGACGCAGCCGCCGCGGTGGAATCACTGCACCAGGTCGAAGAGCGCGCCAAGCGGGGCCTGTCGGTGGTGATCGCCCCGGAGGGCACTCGGGTCGACACCACCGGGGTCGGGCCGTTCAAGAAGGGGCCCTTCCGAATTGCGATGGCGGCCGGAATCCCGATCGTGCCGATCGTGATCCGCAACGCCGAGGTGGTCGCCGCCCGGGATTCGATGAGTGCCAATCCCGGCACCGTGGATGTCGCGGTGTTCCCGGCGATCTCGGTTCAGGACTGGACCGTGGACAACCTCAACGAGCGGATCGCCGAGGTGCGCCAGCTCTACCTCGACACCCTGGCCGACTGGCCGGTCGACGAGCTGCCGGAGCGGGAGGCCAAGCCCGCCAAGAAGACTTCGGCCAAGAAGGCGCCCGCCAAGAAAGCGTCCGCCGAAAAGGTTCCAGCCAAGAAGGCGGCCGCCAAGAAGGCTCCTGCTAAGAAGGCACCGGCCAAGAGGGCCCAGCCCAACCCGAAAGGGCCGCAGTGACCGACTCGCATGCCACGGACCCGTCCACCGCGACCGGTGAGACGCTGGTCCTGGCATTCGCGTCGTCGCAGGTGGAGGCCGGCCTGGTTCAGGAGTGGCTGAAGCGCTACCGCCAGGCCCATCCGGACACCCGCGTCGAGCTGCTGCAGCTGGACCCGTCCGAGCGGCTGCCCGCGGAGATGGCGGCACTCGTCGGGCAACTCGAACGTGACGAGCAGCGGTCGATCCTGCCGGTGCGGGTGTTCTGGATGCCGCGCGCCGGCGCGTCGGCGCTGTCCCGGGTGGCCGCGTTGCTGCCGGGCCGTAATCCCTACCGGCCCAACGAGCGTCAGCAGCGGCAGATCGTGCGCACCGAGTCGTCGCTGTCGAAGGTGGTGGTCGGTGAGCCGGCGCGGGTTGCCGAGATGCGCCGACAGTTCAGTGAGGACACCGTCGGTGAGAACCCACGCGACTTCGCGCACTACGTCACCCGGCGCGCGACGCTGGCGCTGGAGCGCGCCGAGTACCGGATCCTCGGTCCGCAGTACAAATCACCGCGATTGGTGAAGCCGGAGATCTTGGCGTCCAGCCGATTTCGGGAGGGGCTTGAGGCCATCCCGGGTGCCAATCTCGAAGAGGCCGGCAAGATGCTCGACGAGCTGTCCACCGGTTGGAGCCGGGTGTCGGTGGACCTGGTGGGCGTGCTCACCCGGATGCTCAGCCGCGGGTTCGACCCCGACATCGACTATGACGAATATCAGGTCGCCGCGCTGCGCACCGCGCTGGAGAGCCACCCCGCCGTGCTGCTGTTCTCGCACCGGTCCTACATCGACGGTGCGGTCATGCCGGTGGCCATGCAGGAGAACCGCCTGCCCCCGGTGCACGTATTCGCAGGAATCAACCTGTCTTTCGGTTTGATGGGGCCGTTGTTGCGGCGCTCCGGGGTCATCTTCATCAGGCGCAGCATCGGCGGCAACCCGCTGTACAAGTACGTGCTCAAGGAGTACGTCGGCTACGTCATGGAGAAGCGGTTCAACCTGAGCTGGTCGATCGAGGGAACCCGCTCGCGCACCGGCAAGATGCTGCCCCCGAAACTGGGGCTGATGACCTACGTCGCCGACGCCTATCTGGACAATCGTACGGAAGACGTTTTGCTGCAAGGTGTTTCGATCAGTTTCGATCAGCTGCACGAGACCGCCGAATACGCCGCGTACGCCCGCGGGGGAGAGAAGACCCCGGAGGGGCTCGGCTGGCTGTACCGGTTCATCAAGGCGCAGGGCGAACGCAACTACGGCAAGATCTACGTGCGGTTCCCCGAAGCCGTGTCGATGCGCCAGTACCTCGGGTCGCCCGAAGGCGAGATGGACCCGGATGCCAAGCGGCTGGCCATGCAGAAGATGGCCATCGAGGTGGCCTGGCGGATTCAGCGCGTCACCCCGATCAGCGCGACCGGCTTGGTATCGGCGCTGCTACTGACCACGCACGGGCTGGCGCTGACGTTGGGACAGATCCACCATTCGCTGCAGGAGGGGCTCGATTACCTGGAGCGCAAGCAGACTCCGATCTCCACCAGTGGCCTGGGGGGGGGGGGGGGGGGGGGGGGGGGGGGGGGGGGGGGGGGGGGGGGGGGGGGGGGGGGG
>NZ_CP084028.1:1523646-1859543 GCF_020181595.1 [Mycobacterium] vasticus
GGTGCGGGCATTGTGGTGTGATGATGCGCCGCACGGCCAACTGCTGCTGGTGGTCCACCACCTGGCCACCGACGTGGTGTCCTGGTATGTGCTGCTGGCCGGTGTCACCATGGGGCAGCGTGACCGGCTGGCCGAGCGGCTCGGCGTCGCCGCGGGGGGGGGGGGCCCCGGCGGGCCCCGCCCCCCCCCCCCCCCCCCCCCCCCCCCCCCCCCCCCCCCCCCCCCCCCCCCCCCCCCCCCCCCGACGGGGTGCGCGCGGCCGTCGACGCGTTGTCCAACGGGCATCCGGTCACCCGCGTCGACGGTGGGCGGGAGTCGGTGTGGCGGATCGCACCCGAGGACGAGCACGCTGCGTCGTTCTACCGCAACTCGGTGATCCACGCGTTCCTGGAGACCTCGATCGTCGAGCTGGCGCTGGCTCACGCGGGCCGAGGTGAAGGCGACCAGCTCGACGCGTTCTGGAATCAGGCGATGCGGCTGCGGGACCTGCTCAAGTTCGACTTCTACTTCGCCGACTCCGCGGCGTTCCGGGAGAACATCGCCGAAGAGATGTCCTGGTTCTCCGACTGGGAAGCTCGTGTCACGGCCGGCGGCGCCGAGATCGACGGCCTGCTCTCGGAGAAGAGCCCGGTGATGTCGGATGTCATGCTGCGGGTGTTCTTCGAGGCGTATGCGATCATCGCCGACGTGCTCTGTGATGCGCCGGCCGACATCGGCGAGCCGGAGATGATTCAGCTGGCGCTCGGCGTCGGCCGCCAGTACGTGGCGCAGGGCCGGATCCGCAGCAGCGAGTCGGTGTCCACCCTGCTGTTCGCCACCGCCCGTCAGGTGGTCGTCGACCAGGGTCTGCTGGGGAACGCGCCGGACCTGGCCGAACGCCGCATCGCGTTCCGCAACGAATTGCGCCACATCCTGAAGGACTCCGATCACATCGGCCGGATCGCTCGACGGGAGTTCTTCGCCAGAGACGCCGAGGCGAGGCGACGGCGAGCGGCCCGCGATGACCGCTGACACCGCCACGGCCCGGCATCGGTACCTGCCGGTGCTGTGGGGGGCGGCGCTGCTGGCCGGTGGCACGGCCGCCGGGATCGGCGCGCTGTCGCTGGCCGACGCGCTGACCGCCACCGGCCTGCCCGATCCGGGGCCGGCAACCACGCTGGGCCTGCCGTTCGTGCGCGCGGCCGGTGAGATCGCCGCGGTGCTGGCGGTCGGTTCGTTTCTGCTCGCGGCGTTCCTGGTGCCCCCGCAGGACAGCGGCGTCCTCGATGTCTCCGGCTATCGCGCGCTGCGGCTGGGCACGGCGGCGTCGGGCATCTGGGCTGTCTGTGCGGCACTGCTGGCTCCGCTGACCGTCTCCGACGTCTCCGGGCATCGGCTGTCGGAGTTCGGAGACCCGGTGCGGACGTGGTCGCTGGTCGGCCTGGTCGACACGGCGTCGGCATGGCGCTGGACGGCGTTTCTGGCCGCGGCGGTGTGCCTGTTGAGCAGGGCGGTACTGCGCTGGTCCTGGACGCCGGTGCTGCTGGCCGGCTCATTGCTGACGCTGATCCCGTTGGGGCTGACCGGGCATTCGGCCGCCGGCGGCTCCCACGACCTGGCCACCAACAGTCTGCTGATCCACCTGGTGGCCGCGGGCCTATGGGCGGGCGGCCTGCTCGCGCTGCTGGTGCACGCGATGCGCGGTGGTGAACACGCCGACCTGGCTGCGCGGCGATTCTCGACCGTGGCGCTGTGGTGCTTTGTGGCAATGGGGGTGTCCGGTGTGCTTAACGCGCTGGTGCGACTGGCCCCCTCCGATGTGCTGACCACCCCGTACGGCCGGCTGGTGCTGGCCAAATTCGTCGCACTGTGCCTGCTCGGTGCACTCGGCTGGGCTCAGCGCCGCCGCGGGGTGGCGGCACTGCGGGAAGACCCCGACAAGCGCGCCCCGCTGATCCGGCTGGCCCTGGTCGAGGCCGGGATCTTCGCGGTCACCTTCGGCGTCGCGGTCGGGCTGGGGCGCACCCCGCCACCTCCGCCGACGGTGCTGGACCCGTCGATCCCGATGGTCAAGATCGGCTACGACTTCGCCGGGCCGCCGACGGTGGCGCGGATCCTGTTCGACTGGCGGTTCGACCTGATCTTCGGGACCGCCGCGCTGGTGCTGGCGGCGCTCTACCTGGTCGGGGTGCTGCGGTTGCGACGACGCGGCGACGCTTGGCCGGCCGGGCGGACCACCGCCTGGCTGCTGGGCTGCCTGACGCTGCTGTTCGCCACGTCCTCGGGGACCGGCCGCTACATGCCGGCGATGTTCAGCATGCACATGATCGTGCACATGCTGGTCTCGATGCTGGTCCCGATCCTGCTGGTGCTGGGCGGGCCGACCACGTTGGCGCTGCGGGTGCTGCCGGCCGCCGGCCGAGGTGATCCGCCCGGGATGCGGGAATGGCTGCTGGCCGCACTGCACAGCCGGGTCTCGCGCTTCCTGACCAATCCGATCGTTGCGGCGGTGATCTTCGTCGTCGGCTTCTACGGCCTGTACTTCAGCACCCTGTTCGACTCGATCGTCGGCAGCCACGCCGGCCACCTGGCGATGAACGTGCACTTTCTGCTCAGCGGCTACCTCTTCTACTGGGTGGTGATCGGCGTGGACCCCACACCGCGGCCCCTCCCGCCGATCGCCAAGGTGGCGGTGGTGTTCGCCGCGTTGCCGCTGCACGGGTTCTTCGGGGTGCTGCTGATGGGCCTACAGAAGGTGCTGGGCGAATGGTTCTACGGCCCGCTGAATCTGCCATGGCACACCGATCTGGCCGGCGATCAGCGTCTCGGTGGTGGCATCACGTGGGCGGCGGGGGAGCTGCCGCTGCTGTTGGTGATGGTGGCGCTGCTGGTGCAATGGCATCGCAGCGATGAGCGGACGGCCCGGCGGCTGGACCGGGCCGCCGACCGCGACGACGACGCCGAGTTGGCGGCCTACAACGCGATGCTCGCCGAGGTGGCCCGCCGCGAGCGTTAGCCGATAGCAGCCGAACCCAAGGAGAACGTTCATGACCTCACGCAAAACCATCGTGATCACCGGAGCCAGTGACGGAATCGGCGCCGTGGCCGCCCGCGCCCTGGCCGGCCCCGAGGTCGACCTCGTCGTCGTCGGCCGCTCGGCGCAGAAGCTGGCGCCCGTCGCCGCCGAGACCGGTGCCACCGCGTTCACCGCCGACTTCGCTCGCCTGGACGAGGTGCGCACCCTGGCCCAGCAGATCCGCGACCACGCCGGCGCCATCGACGTTCTGATGAACAACGCCGGCGGCATGTTCTCACCGTCGCTGCGCACCGTCGACGGCCACGAACCCAACTTTCAGATCAACCACCTGGCGCCCTTCCTGCTCACCCACCTACTGCGCGACCGGCTGGCCGCAGCCGACGGCGCCCTGGTGCTCAACACCTCCAGCGTCGCCAACCGATTCGGGCACCTCGACCTCGACGATCTGGACTATCGGCGCCGACGGGCCTTGGAGGCGCGTGCCTACGGCTCGAGCAAACTGATGAACATCCTGTTCACCCGGGGCATCGCCCAGCGCTGGAGCGACGACGGGATCGTCTCTGCCGCAGTGCATCCCGGACCGGCCGCATCCAGCTTCGGCAGGGACTCAACGTTCGTCGGCCTGCTCTACCGCACCCCGCTGCGTCACCTCGCGACGATCACCCCCGAACAGGGCGCCGCACCGCTGATCGAGCTGGCCCGGCGCGGCGCCGACCCGGCGATCAACGGCGTCTACTTCCATCGCCATCGCGCCCAGGGCCCGGAGAACCGTCAAGCCCACGACCAGAAGCTGATCGACGGGCTGTGGGAGATCTCCACCGGGCTGGTCGGTCTGGACTGACCGCCCCGGCTGGTTGTTCCGTCGTCAGCGTCCGGGCGGCTCCGGCAGTCCGATCTCGGCGATCGCATCGGCCTCCTGCTCGGTGGCCACCGACGGCCCGGAGCCTGGAAGTCTCTTACCGGCCGTCTCCGGGGTGAACCACAGCGTGATCGCGCCGACGATGCCCGCGCACATCAGTATGTAGGCAGGCACCATCACGTTGCCGGTGCCGGACACCAGCGTCTCGGCGACCAGTGGAGTGGTGCCGCCGAAGATCGAGACCGAGATGTTGAAGCCGATCGCCACCGTGAAAAGGCGCACCTTGGTGGGGAACAGCGCCGGCAGCGTAGATGGCGTGGTGCTGTAGAAGCACACCAGCGTGATGCCGATGAGCAGTACGCCGAGCAGTCGCAGCGGATAGTTTCCGCCGTGCCGGATCAGCAGAAAGGCCGGAACCGAGCCGACGATCAGCAGGACTGCGCCGATCCACAGGATGGGTTTGCGGCCGATTCGGTCGGACAGCTTGGCCAGCGGCATCACCGCGACCAGCATCAGCAACAGTGCCACCACGATCATCGTCAGGCCGCGACTGCCGCTGATGCCACCGACCTGTTTGAAGTACGTCGGCAGGTATCCGGTGAGCATGTAGTTGGTGACGTTCTCGGCCAGTACCAGGCCCATGCAGATCAGCAGTCCCCGGCGCTGGCCCACGATGATCTGCCGGAACTGCTGCCACCCGCTGTCGCGCTCCTCAGCGGTGTTCGCATTGAGCTGTTCAAGCTCTTCGAAGGCCGGTGATTCATCGATGCGCAGCCGCATGTAGAGCGTGACGACGGCAAACGGCACGCCCAGCAGGAACGGGACCCGCCAGCCCCAGTGCAGCATGTCGGAGACCGGCAACTGGGATTTGAGCAAGGTCACCACCGCGGCGCCGGTGATGTAACCGCCGAGTGTGCCCAGGGGCAGAAACCCGGTCAGCGCGCCGCGGCTGCGGTCCGGGGCGTGTTCGCTGACATAAGTCATCGCGCCCACATACTCGCCACCGGTGGAGAAGCCCTGCATGATTTTGGTGACGATCAGCAGGACCGGGGCCCACAACCCGATCTCCTCATAGGAGGGCAGCAGTCCGGTCACCGTGGTGCCGATCGCCATCAGCGTGACCGTCATGATCAGCACTCGCTTGCGGCCGATCCGGTCACCGAGCGCACCGAAGACGATCCCGCCGAGCGGTCGCACTGCGAAGGCCGCCGCCAGGGTGCCGAAGGTGGCGATCAGTCCGACCGCGCTGGAGCTGTCGGTCGGGTAGAAGACCTGCGCGATCGTGGTGGCGAGGAAGCCGTAGATGCCGAAGTCGTACCACTCCATGAAGTTGCCGACAGCGGTGCCCGCGATCGAGCGGTGCATGGCTTTCGGGTCGGAGACCCGGATGTCGTCGCGTGCCCATGTCTCGCGGTCCGTGTGTGCACCGCTGCCGGATTGGCCGTTGGTATCCACCGCAAGCAACGTATACCAACTCCGCGCGCGGTTCTCGTCAGCGCCGGAGGCCCCCTACGATGGCGGGCATGCGCAGGCTCCCAGCCGTCCATGCCGTTGTGAGCGCCGTCGCTGTCGTGGCCGTCGGTTGCTCACCTGCTCCGTCGCAGCCCGGTCCATCGCCATCCGTCGCGTCGTCTTCGCCGGTCACGTCGTCGTCAGCCACGTCGTCGCCGGGCACACCGACGTCGGTATCGGCGCCCGCGTCGACGTCGCCCACATCATCGAAGAAGGCCAGTGAGCCTCTGCCGGATGCCGCGGCGATCCTCAAAGAGTCAAGTGCTGCCACCGCAGAACTCGACAGTGCGCACTTGACCATGACGGTGACGGGCGACATCGACAACCTGCCGATCACGGCGCTCGACGGGGACGTGACGCGGGTGCCCGACGCAGCGGCCAAGGGTTACGCCAAGATCGCGTACCGCGGCGGGCCGGCCTACGTGCGGTTCGTGATGTTCGGCGGCGATCTCTATGTTTCGCAGTCGCCTCGCCGGTGGGTCGACTACGGGCCGGCGGGCAACTTCTACGACGCGGCGAACATCCTCAGTCCGGACACCGGCCTCGCCGGCCTGCTGACAGACTTCGTCGATCCCGAGGTCTCGGGGCGGGAAACGGTCGAGGGCGTGCACACAGTCCGGATCACCGGCGAGGTGTCGGCCAAGGCGGCGAAGAGGATCGTGCCGCAGCTGAAGGCCGAGAAGCGGACCTCATGCACCGTCTGGATCCAGGAGACCGGCGATCATCGGTTGGTTCAGGTCAAGCTGGCCTCGGGTGCGGATGACGCCGTGCAGTTGACGTTCTCGAACTGGAATGAGCCGGTGACCGTCGGCAGACCGCGGGTGTAGACCTCGGGGTTATCCCCAGTTCGCATTTCTTCCACAGTTGCCGTTGCGCGGGCCGTTGGGTCCGACCCGGTTGTCGGGTCCGCCGGGCTCAATGGGGCCAGCACCGGCGAGCATTTCGCCGCCGCAACCTGGAAGGAAGTGTGCAATGTACGAAACGAAGCTGACCGTGGTCGGCAACATCTGCAGCGAACCGACTCGCCGCTGGGTGGGGGAGCACGAACTGATCAAGTTCCGGGTCGCCAGCAACTCGCGGCGGCGCAACCCCGACGGCAGCTGGGAGACGGGCAACTCGTTGTTCATCACGGTCAACTGCTGGGACAGGCTGGTCGCCGGGGTGGGCGCGTCGCTGAGCAAGGGTTTGGCGGTGATCGTGGTCGGCAACGTCTTCACCAGCGAGTACGAGGACAAGGACGGCGTTCGCCGCTCCTCGATGGAGATGCGCGCGACGGCGGTGGGCCCGGACCTGGCGCGTTGCTCGGCCCGGGTGGAGAAGTTCATCGCGGTCGGGCCCGACGTTCGGCCCGCTGGTGTCCCCGTCGACGAGCCCGGCGACCCGGATTGCGAGGAGGGCGAAGCCGACGCTGGCGGCGAAATGGCCGAGATGGAGTTGACGGCCTGAGCGCAGCCGACAGCCGCGCGGGTCCACCCCCTAGGATGGTCGGCGAGCAATTTTCGCGAGACCAGGAGGCGACACCGCGGCATGGCTGAGTTCATCTACACGATGAGGAAGGTCCGCAAGGCGCACGGCGACAAGGTCATCCTCGACGACGTCACGTTGAGTTTCCTGCCGGGTGCCAAGATCGGTGTGGTCGGCCCCAACGGTGCCGGCAAGTCGAGCGTCTTGCGGATCATGGCCGGGCTCGACCAGCCCAACAACGGTGACGCATTCCTGGCCCCGGGCGCCAGCGTCGGCATTCTGATGCAGGAGCCCGAGCTTGACGAAACCAAGACGGTGCGCGAGAACGTCGAGGCCGGCGTGGCGATCAAAGGCAAGCTCAACCGCTACAACGAAGTTGCCGAGCTGATGGCCACCGACTACACCGACGAGCTGATGGAAGAGATGGGCAAGCTCCAGGAGGAGCTCGACGCCGCCGACGCCTGGGACATTGACTCACAGCTCGAACAGGCGATGGACGCGTTGCGCTGCCCGCCGCCCGACGATCCGGTCACCAACCTCTCCGGTGGTGAGCGTCGCCGCGTCGCCCTGTGCAAGCTGCTGCTGTCCAAGCCGGATCTGCTGCTGCTCGACGAGCCCACCAACCACCTCGACGCCGAAAGCGTGCTCTGGCTGGAGCAGCACCTGGCCAGCTACAAGGGTGCGATCCTGGCCGTCACCCACGACCGTTACTTCCTGGACAACGTCGCCGAGTGGATCCTGGAGCTCGATCGCGGCCGTGCCTACCCGTACGAGGGCAACTACTCGACCTACCTGGAGAAGAAGGCCGAGCGCCTCGAAGTCCAGGGCAAGAAGGACCAGAAGCTGCAGAAGCGCCTCAAGGATGAACTGGCCTGGGTCCGCTCGGGCGCCAAGGCGCGGCAGGCCAAGAACAAGGCCCGTCTCGGCCGGTACGAGGAGATGGTCGCCGAGGCCGACAAGACCCGCAAGCTCGACTTCGAGGAAATCCAGATCCCGGCCCCGCCTCGGCTGGGCAGCATCGTGGTCGAGGTCGAACACCTCGACAAGGGCTTCGAAGGCCGCACGCTGATCAAGGACCTGTCATTCACGTTGCCGCGCAACGGCATTGTCGGCGTGATCGGCCCCAACGGCGTCGGCAAGACGACGCTGTTCAAGACCATCGTCGGTCTTGAGCAGCCCGACAGCGGCACCGTCAAGGTCGGCGACACGGTCAAGCTGTCCTACGTCGACCAGAGCCGCGCCGGCATCGATCCCAAAAAGACGGTGTGGGAGGTGGTTTCCGACGGCTTGGACTACATCGAGGTCGGCCACAACGAGATTCCGTCGCGGGCCTACGTGTCGGCGTTCGGGTTCAAAGGACCGGATCAGCAGAAGCCCGCGGGCGTGCTGTCCGGCGGTGAGCGCAACCGGCTCAACCTCGCCCTGACGCTCAAGGAGGGCGGCAACCTCATCCTGCTCGATGAGCCGACCAACGACCTGGACGTCGAGACACTGTCCTCGCTGGAGAACGCACTGGACAGCTTCCCCGGCTGTGCCGTCGTGATCAGCCACGACCGCTGGTTCCTCGACCGCACCTGCACGCACATCCTGGCCTGGGAGGGCGACGCCGACAACGAGGCCAAGTGGTTCTGGTTCGAGGGCAACTTCGGTGCCTACGAGGAGAACAAGGTGCAGCGGCTCGGCGCCGAGGCGGCGCGTCCGCACAGAGTGACCCACCGCAGACTCACCCGCGACTAGGGTTGGTCCGGTAGCGGCGCTGCCGGAGCTGACACACAGTCAGGAGGGGTGGGATGACAAAGTCCGCCAAGGAATCGACCGCCTGGACAACATTTCCCGATCCCTCTGAGCCGCAAGGTATTCCTGCGTGGATCTCAACCGCTTACGTTGAGACCTATCGCGGGTCGCACAGCGACTCTCTGGTCAGCGAAGAACCATCCGGCACCGACCCGGCCAGTCGGGCCGCCGCCACCGCCGTCGTGACCCCGGCGCTGCCGGCCGCGCACGCCCGGCTGGCGCAGCATCGGCTCGCCGGGGAGACCCGCGTTGCGGTGTACCCCGCCGACGATCCGGGAGGTTTCGGGCCGGCACTGCAGGTGGTCACCGAGCACGGCGGCATGCTGATGGACTCGGTGGCGGTGCTCCTGCACCGGCTCGGCGTGGCCTACGTGGGGATCATGTCGCCGGTGTTCACCGTCCAGCGTGATGCGGCCGGAGAACTGCTCAGTGTCGAGCCGAGATCCGCCGACGGCGCGATGGGCGCCGAGGCCTGGATTCATGTCCAGCTCTCACCGACGGTCAACCGCAACACTCTCGCCGAGACCGAATGCCTGCTGCCCGATGTGATGGCCGACGTCCGCCAGGTCGCCATCGATTCCACGGCGATGCGTGAAGCGCTCAACCAGCTTGCCGCCGACGTCGAAGCCAACGCGCACGGCCACTACACCGCTCCGGATCGCCACGACGTCGCCGCGCTGCTGCAGTGGCTGGCCGACGGGCACTTCGTGCTGCTGGGCTACCAGAGCGGCTTGGTGCGCGACGGGCAGGTTCACATCGAGGACGCCGCCCGGCTGGGAGTGCTGCGCCTGCGTAAGTCCTTGCGGCCCAGGCTCACCGGCAACAATCTGCTGACCTTGGCGCAGGCCACCGTGCCCACCTACATGCGGTTCAGTTCGCACACCTACGTGGTGGTGATCCGGGAGGACGCCGGCGACAGCATCGTCGCGCACCGCTTCGTCGGGCTGTTCACCGCCGGCGCCATGAACGCCAACGTCTTCGAGATCCCGGTGATCTCGCAGACCGTCCGCCAAGCGCTGGCTTTGGCGGAGAAGGAGCCCGGTCATCCCGGGCAGCTGCTGCTCGACATCATCCAAACCGTCCCGCGTTCAGAGCTTTTCGCGATCGATGCGGAGCAGTTGCTCAACATGGCGATGGCGGTGTCCGACCTGGGTGCGCGGCGCGGGACCCTGCTGTTCCTGCGTGGCGATCGGACCGGTCGCTTTGTGTCCTGCCTGGTGTACCTGCCACGCGACCGCTACACCACCCCGGTGCGGTTGCACATGGAGGACATCCTGATCCACGAGTTCGGGGGGGTGGGGCTGGAATACAGCGCCCGTGTCAGCGAAGCGCCATGGGCGCTACTGCATTTCATGGTCCGGATGTCCGACGATCCCAACGCCCGTACGGCTGACACCGGGGAGGTCAACCGGGTCCGAATCCAGGCGCTGCTGGCCGAGGCCACCCGCACCTGGGGGGACCGGCTGCTGGAGACGGCGGCACAGGACTCCATCGACGCCGAGGTGGCCGAACACTATGCCGTCGCCTTCGACGAGATCTACAAGCAGGCCGTCACCCCAGCCGACGCCGTAGGTGACATCGCGGTCATCGAGCGGCTCACCGCCGACTCGGTCAAATTGGTGTTCTCCGACTACGGGTCGGCCGACGGAAGCCAGTTGGCCTGGTTCCTCGGTGGGCACGGTGCGTCGCTGAGCCAACTGCTGCCGATGCTGCAGTGCATGGGAGTGGCGGTGCTCGAAGAGCGGCCATTCACCGTCACCCGAGCTGACGGCTTACAGGTATGGATCTACAAGTTCCGGGTGTCCGCGCACCCCACCATCGACATTCCGGAGACCGGCGCCGAGCGCGACGACGCCGAACAGCGATTCGCCGACGGTGTCACCGCGATCTGGGAGGGCCGCGTCGAACCCGACCGGTTCAACGAGCTGGTGCTGCGCGCCGGTCTGAACTGGCACCAGGTGGTGGTGCTGCGCGGCTACGCCAAATACCTGCGCCAGGCCCGTTTCCCCTACAGCGAGAACCACATCGCCTCGGTGCTCAACGAGTACCCGGGCATCGCGCGAGCCCTGGTGGCACTGTTCGAGGCACTGTTCGACCCGTCCTGTACACAGCGCAGCCGGGATGCACAGGCGGCAGCCGCTGACGTCGCGGCCGGAATCGACTCGGTGGTGAGCCTGGACACCGACCGGGTTCTGCGTGCGTTCGCCTCCCTGATTCAAGCCACCCTGCGTACCAATTACTTTGTAACCCGCGCCGATTCGGCTCGCGCACGTAACGTGCTGGCACTCAAGCTCGATGCCGGCCTGATCGACGAGTTGCCGTTGCCGCGGCCGAAGTTCGAGATCTTCGTCTACTCACCGCGGGTCGAGGGCGTGCACCTGCGGTTCGGCTTCGTATCGCGCGGCGGGCTGCGCTGGTCGGACCGCCGCGAGGACTACCGCACCGAGATCCTCGGACTGGTCAAGGCCCAAGAGGTCAAGAACGCCGTGATAGTCCCGACCGGAGCCAAAGGCGGCTTCGTGGTCAAACACCCACCGACGCCCACCGGTAACCCGGTGGCGGATCGAGAGGCGGCCCGCGAAGAAGGGATCGCCTGCTACACGCTGTTCATCTCCGGGCTGCTCGACGTCACCGACAACGTCGATCACGCCACCGGCGCGGTCAGCACTCCACCGCAGGTCGTGCGTCGGGACGGCGACGACGCGTACCTGGTGGTGGCCGCCGACAAGGGCACCGCGAGCTTCTCCGACATCGCCAACGGAGTGGCGAAGTCCTACGGCTTCTGGCTCGGCGACGCATTCGCGTCCGGCGGGTCGGTCGGCTACGACCACAAGGAGATGGGCATCACCGCCAAGGGTGCCTGGGAATCGGTCAAGCGGCACTTCCGGGAGATGGGCGTCGACACCCAGACCCAGGATTTCACCGTCGTCGGTGTCGGGGACATGAGCGGCGACGTGTTCGGCAACGGGATGCTGCGCAGCGAACACATCCGGCTGATGGCCGCCTTCGACCACCGGCACATCTTCCTCGATCCCGACCCCGATCCCGCCCGGTCCTTCGCCGAGCGCCAGCGGATGTTCGACCTGCCCCGCTCCAGTTGGGACGACTACGACAAGTCGCTGATCAGCGCCGGCGGTGGCGTCTACGCACGGGACCTGAAATCCGTGCCCGTCAGCCCGCAGGTCGCCGCCGTGCTGAGGCTCGACGAGAACATCACCGAACTCACTCCGCCGGTGCTGATCCGGGCGATCCTGCGAGCGCCCGTCGACCTGCTGTTCAACGGCGGCATCGGCACCTACGTCAAGGCCGAGTCCGAATCCGACGCCGACGTGGGCGACCGTGCCAACGACCAGGTCCGGGTCAATGGAAACCAGGTGCGCGCCAAGGTGATCGGCGAAGGCGGAAACCTCGGCGTCACGGCCCTGGGCCGCGTCGAATTCGACCTGGCCGGCGGGCGCATCAATACCGACGCCCTGGACAACTCCGCCGGGGTCGACTGCTCCGATCACGAGGTCAACATCAAGATCCTGATCGACGCCCTGGTGACAGTCGGCAAGGTGGACCCGGCCGACCGGGCACAGCTGCTGGCGTCGATGACCGACGAGGTCAGTGCGCTGGTGCTGGCCGACAACACCGCCCAGAACGATCTGATGGGCACCAGCCGGGCCAACGCCGCCAGCCTGCTGCCGGTGCACGCCGATCAGATCCGGCACCTGGTCACCGACCGCGGTCTCAACCGGGAACTGGAGGCGCTGCCCTCGGACAAGGAGATCGCCCGGCGTGCCGAGGCCGGGCTGGGCCTGGCCTCACCCGAGCTGGCCACCCTGATGGCGCACGTCAAGCTCACCCTCAAGGCAGCCGTGCTGGCCACCGACCTGCCCGATCAGGACGTGTTCGCCGCCCGGCTGCCGCGGTACTTCCCGCAGGTGCTGCAGCAGCGATTCACCGACGAGATCCGCATCCATCAACTGCGTCGCGAGATCGTGGCCACCATGTTGATCAACGACGTGGTGGACACCGCCGGCATCACCTACGCCTATCGGATCACCGTGGACGCGGGCGTCGATCTGATCGACGCGGTGCGGGCCTATGTGGCCACCGACGCGATCTTCAGCGTGGGGGAGTTGTGGCGCCGGATCCGGGCGGCCGGTGAACAGGACGGCCTGCCGGTGGCGGTGACCGACCGGATGACGCTGGATCTGCGTCGGCTCATCGACCGGGCCGGACGTTGGCTGCTCAACTACCGCCCGCAGCCCCTGGCGGTGGGTGCGGAGATCAACCGGTTCGCCGAGCAGGTGCGGACGTTGACGCCGCGGATGGGCGAATGGCTGCGCGGCGATGACGCGGACATCATCGCCAAGCACGTCGGCGAGTTCCGCGACCAGGGGGTGCCTGAGGATCTCGCCGTCGACGTCGCCGTCGGCCTCTATCGCTACAGCCTGCTCGACGTCATCGACATCGCCGACATCGCCGAACGCGACGCCGCCGAGGTCGCCGACACCTACTTCGCTCTGATGGATCGACTGGGCACCGACGGACTGCTGACCGCAGTCGCCCAGCTGCCCCGCGCGGACCGCTGGCATGCGTTGGCGCGGTTGGCGATCCGCGACGACATCTACAATTCGGTGCGAACGCTGTGCATGGATGTGCTGGCAGTCGGCGAACCGGACGAGGACGGGATGCAGAAGATCACCGAATGGGAAGCGACCAACGGGTCACGGGTGGAGCGGGCGCGGCGCACGCTGGCGCAGATCTACTCCTCCGACCAGCGGGATCTGGCCACGCTGTCGGTGGCGGCGCGGCAGATCCGCAGCATGACCCGCGCCAGCGGTCAGGGGTCGGCTTCGTGAGTGCCAAGCCGGATTCGCGCGGCGGTCCCAGTGTCGGCTCTCCTCCGTCGAGCCTCGCTGAACCGTCGGGTTTTGTGGCGGCGGTTCCGGTGCGCTGGTCGGACATCGACATGTACCAGCACGTCAACCACGCGGTGATGGTCACCATCCTCGAAGAGGCGCGGGTGCCGTTCCTGGCGCCGGCCTTCGCGGTCGACATCACCGAAGTCGGCCTGCTGATCGCCGAAGTGAAGATCGGCTACAAAGGTCAACTGCGGCTGATGGATTCGCCGTTGCAGGTGACAATGTGGGTGTCGCGGCTGCGCGCGGTGGACTTCACCATCGGCTACGAGGTCCGCTCGGTGGGCGCCGAACCGGACTCCAAGCCGGCGGTCATCGCCGAAACCCAACTGGCGGCGTTCAGCATCGATGAGCAGAAGCTGGTGCGGCTGTCACCGGAGCACCGGGCGTACCTGGAGAAGTTCACCCGCTGAGCCAGGCCGCGGTGTTCGGCGCCAACTCGGCGCCGGTCAGCGGCCCGCTGGACAGCAACCGCGCGCCTTCGGGCAGCGCCACCGGCTGCGAACCGGTGTTGACCACACAGATCAGCGTGCCGCGCCGGAACACCACGGCGCCCTCCGGCGCCGGAAGCCACTCCAGTCGTTCGCCGAATCCCGCTCGCTCCCGGCGTATCTCGAGTGCCCGCCGGTACAGCGACAACGTCGAGTCGGGGTCGCTCGCCTGATGTTCGACGGCCAGCGGCGCCCAGTCCGACGGCATCGGCAGCCAGGTGTCGGGATCGTCGGAGAAGCCGAACGGTGGTGTGTCACCCGACCACGGCAGCGGCACCCGGCAACCGTCGCGCCCGCGCTCGGTGTGCCCGGAGCGCTCCCACACCGGGTCCTGCAGCGCGGCGTCGGGCAACTCGACCTCCGGCAGGCCCAGCTCCTGGCCGTTGTAGACGAACACCGTGCCCGGCAGTGCCAACAGGACCAGTGCCATCGCCCGCGCCCGGGCAAGGCCGGCAGCGCCGTCGCCGTAGCGGGTCACCGACCGCTGCACGTCGTGGTTCTCCAGCGCCCACGTCGGGGTGCCCGCCACCGAGGCGACCGCGGCCAGCGAATTCTCGATCGCGTCGCGGATCTCGCCGGCGTCGAACTCGGCCTGCAGCAGCCGGAAGTTGAACGCCAGGTGCAGCTCGTCGGGCCGGATGTAGGCGGCGAACTGGGCATTGTCGTGCACCCAGACCTCACCGACGCTCACCGCTCCCGGATAGTCGTCGACCACCCGGCGGATCGCGCGGTGGATCGCGTGGACACCGGGCCGGTTGAACCGAGGGTCGTCGTCCTGGTGGGTGAGCAGCTTGATGTCGGTGACGGGCATGTCGGGCAGGCCCGGCGGCTTGGCCATGCCGTGCGAGACGTCGATACGAAAGCCGTCCACCCCGCGGTCCAGCCAGAACCGCAGGGTCGTCTCGAAGTCCGCCATGACCTCGGGGTTGTCCCAGTTCAGATCGGGTTGTTGAACGTCGAACAGGTGCAGGTACCACTGGCCGTCGGGGACCCGAGTCCAGGCCGGCCCGCCGAACACCGATATCCAGTTGTTGGGTGCCTGCGCGCCGTCCGGGCCGCGGCCGTCGCGGAAGATGTAGCGCTCCCGCTCCCGACTGCCCGGTGCAGACCCCAGGGCCTCGACGAACCACGGATGCGCCGAACTGGTGTGGTTGGGCACCAGGTCCATGGTCAGCCTGATGCCGCGCTCGTGAGAGGCCGCGACCAATCGGTCCAGCCCGGCCAGGTCACCGAAGAGCGGGTCGATGGCACGCGGATCCGCCACATCGTAGCCGTGGTCGGCCATCGGCGACACCATCACCGGGTTGAGCCACAGCGCGTCGACGCCCAGCTCGCGCAGGTAGTCCAGGTGCGCGGTCACCCCGTCCAGATCGCCCACCCCGTCGCCGCTGCTGTCGGCGAACGAGCGCGGATAGACCTGGTAGAAAACGCAGTCCTGCCACCACGGGGCGCGGTTGTCGGGGCCCATCAGATCGGCGCGTTGACCAGGAAGTCGGCCACCGTATGAAGGTAGTCCAGCAGCTCGGCGCGATGCGCGTCGTCGAGGGTGTCGCGGTCGATCTCGTCGACGGCGGTCACCATGCAGCGCAGCCACGCGTCGCGTTGCAGCGGGCCGATCCGGTAGGGGATGTGGCGCATCCGCAGCCTGGGATGGCCGCGCAGGTCACTGTAGGTGCGCGGGCCGCCCCAGTACTGCTCGAGGAACATCCGCAACCGATCCTCGGCGCCGTCCATGTCGTCGTCGGGGTACATCGGCCGCAGAATCGCGTCCTGGGCGACCAGTTGATAGAACCGCGACACGATGGCGTGGAAGGTGTCCGCACCGCCTACGGCGTCGTAAAAGGAGTGTTCTTCTATCGGCTGCATCGCCCCCCATTGTGGGCCATCTGTGAGGCGGCACCCCCACCTGCGGTGTGAACACACGGCAAATGGGCGTGCGACCAGTGCCGAATCATGGTGAACTGTTCCGCGGAGGATCTATGGTGCAGCACTTAAGCCGGCGATGAAGCGTCGGGGCCACCGCAACACCGGTGCCCCCGCGGCGAGCCTGACCGGGCTTGCCGCCGCTCCATGCCTGCACTCGGTCGCCACTTCTGGTTCCGTCGCCGACGCCGCCTCGATCTGGAACAGACGCCGGGTGCTGCTGCTCAACTCCACCTACGAACCGCTGACCGCGCTTCCGTTGCGACGCGCCGTCGTCATGCTGATCTGCGGCAAGGCCGACATGGTGCACGACGACCCGTCCGGGCCGGCCATCCACTCGGCCACCCGCACGGTGTCGGTGCCCTCGGTGATCCGGCTGCGGTCCTATGTCCGGGTGCCCTACCGCGCGCGCATACCGCTGACCCGGGCCGCGCTGATGCACCGTGACCGGCACTGCTGCGCCTACTGCGGCGGCAAGGCCGACACCGTCGACCACGTCGTGCCGCGCAGCCGGGGTGGGGACCACTCCTGGGAGAACTGCGTGGCGGCCTGCTCGGCCTGCAACCACCGCAAGGCCGACCGGTTGCTGACCGAACTCGGCTGGACGCTGAGCCTGGTGCCCACCTCACCGAAGGGACAGCACTGGCGACTGCTGGCGGTGATCAACGACCTGGATCCGGTGTGGATGCGCTACCTCGGCGAAGGCGCGGCCTGAGGCGCCACGTGGCGCCGGTACCAGCGTCGGCCGTGCCAGCGCTGGTAGTGCCATACCGCGGCGGGCAACATCCCCCTCCGATGCAGCCAGAAGCCGGCCGGCGGGTCCAGCGCGGGTGCTCGGCGCTCCAGGGTGATCTCACCGAGCAGCACGCCTTCGCCCTCGTCGGCGCGACGTTCGGCGACGACCGTGCCGTCCGCGGCGGCGATCAGGGTGGCTCCTTCGAAATGGCCGCGGTAGGGCATGGGCAGCCAGGGCATGGCGCAGGTCAGATCACCGGCGTGAGCGGCATGCACCACGGGTGCGCCCACATATTGGGCGAACGATGCTGACGACCATCGGGCGGTGCGGGCGTTGGTGCGTTCGAGGCGATCGAAGAGTCGGTGCGGACGCCAGCGCGGAATCGACCACCAGCCCGAGCCGGTCATCACCAGATCCACCTGGCCGCGTAGCCGTCGCACGGTCTGGGTGCGCATCAATTCCCAGCACACCGCGGCACCCACCGTGTGCTCGCCCGCGCTGAGCACGCCGTCGTCGTCGCCGCAGGTGTAGAACGCGTTCTCCCACATCGTGGGTAGGTCCTTGTCGTGCCGGCCCACCACACCATTGCGATCGGCCAGCAGGTAGGCGTTGCGGACATGGCCGTCGGCGTCGCGGCACAGAAACGACCCGCCGACCAGCGCGCGGTGCCGTCTGGCCAACGAGGTCAGCAGGTCGGTGGCCGCGCCGTCCGGCGGCAGGGCCGCGGTGGCCAGTGACTCGGCGAACCCGATCCCGGTGGTGAAGAACTCCGGCAACGCGATGATGCGTGCACCGGCCCGGCCCGCCTCGTCTCCGAGTCGTTCGCAGGAGGCCAAGTTGGTGGCGACATCGCCGAGCACGGCTTCCAACTGAACCGCCGCCGCCAGCACCATGATGCTGACCATAGTCGGGTGTCGTCGCGAACTCGGCCCGGGTTCTCGCACCGATCGATCAGCGGTGGGATACGGTCTACGGCGTGAGCGTGTTGGAATTCCTCGGCTACTTCATCGCCATTCCGGCCTTGCTGGTGTCGCTGCTGGCGGCGCGGGTGCTGTCCTACAAATCGCCGCGCGCGGCCACCTACCGGATGGCCGACGGCTGGACGCATCCGCCGATCCTGTGGGCGGCCACCGACGAGCGCGTCGGCGGCGGGCACGGTCACGGCGCAGCCGAGTTCAGCGTGGGAGGTGGAACCAGTGGCAACTGGTGAGGTCGCGACCATCGATCCGGCGGATCTGCCGTACGGCTCGGCGATCACCTACAGTGGCCGGGTCTCGGGAGTCACCGAGCCCGGTGAGCTCTCACTGCACTACCCGTTCCCGACCAAGGACCTGGTGGCGCTCGACAACGCGCTGTCCGATGGTTCACGGGCGGCCAAGGCCCGGTTCGCCACCTACATCGGCGACCTCGGCGCCGACAGCGCCGCCCGGGCCCGCGAGATCCTGGCCAAGGTGCCCACCCCCAACGATGCGGTGCTGATCGCGGTCTCACCGGACCAGCGGCTCATCGAGGTGGCCTACGGCGCCGGCGTGGCCGATCGCATCGCCCCCGCGGCGGCACCGCAGGGTGTGGCCGCGGCCACCGCGGCGTTCACCGAAGGCCGGCTCGTCGAAGGTTTGATCAGCGCGGTGCAGCTGATCAGCGCCGGGATCTCCCGGCCCTAGCAGGCCCCGCCTTCCGGTGGTCGTTGTGCTCGTCCCCGGGTCACACCGCGCCTGGCTGGCCAACATCGACCGACAGGCGGTCGCCCCGCAGGCGTTGGCCGACATCGTCCGCAGCCAACGCATCACCCGCGACAGCTTCGGCATTCTCGATGCGATGGAGCAGATCACCGATCCGGATGGCAAGAGCTACTTCGCGATCGGTTGCGACACCCGGCCCGACGACGCCCGGCGTGCGACCCTGCTGACCTACATCCTCAACGCCGGCACCGGCTACGGCGGAACCCGCTGCGATTTTGCCGCGACACCCTACGGCGCCACCGAGATGCACCGGATCATCGAACGGCAGTGGTCGAACCGCTGGAGCTATGCGGCGATTCGTCGGGTCTGCGATTCCGGCGGCCGGCTGGTGACCACCCCGAACGGGATGCTGATGGGCTTGGGCGGCAACCGTATTCACTCCCACTTCAGCCGACGTGGTGGCACCACCTGGGGTGATCTGTTCATGGTCAGCATGAATCAGGTCGACGACCCGGCCGGTCGGCTGCGAGCGATCATCGAAACGGGACGGGCTCATCCCGACGGCCCGGGCCTGGACCGCTTGCTGCACCACGAGGAGATCCACGCCCAGCAGTGGGCCGAATTCGGTCCGGTGCAACTGCCCGCACGTTATCTGGCCGAAGAGACCAGGGTGCGGATCTTCGGCGGTACCAACCGATTCGAGAAGCAGGCCGGGTTGTCCGACGGGGAATACTGCTGATCAGGCGGTATCGGACCCAGCGGCATCGAAGTTCCGCGCCCGCAGTGCCCGCTCGACACCGGCCCGGCCCTCCGTCACCAGGCGTCGCAGCGCCGGCGGCAACTCCGGGTCGGACAGGAACTTCGCCGCCGCATCCAACCCGGCCTCACTGACGTCCCACCCCGGGTACAGGCCCACCACCACGGTCTGCGCCACCTCGCTGGAACGGCGCTGCCACACCCCGTTGATCGCCTCGAAGTAGCGCGCGGTGAACGGCGCCAGCAGCTCACCCTGCCCGGGCTGCACAATTCCGGCGATGATCGCCCGCCCGGTGATGTTGGCCAGCGTGTCGTCCTCGATCACCTGCTGCCACGCCGCCGTCTTGGCCTCCGGTTGCGGGCGGGCCGCCGCGGCCTGGGCCCCCTGACGCTGACCGGCCGCGGTCGGGTCGCGCCGGACCTCGGCGGCAATCAGCTCCTCGTCGGCCACACCGCCGCGGGCCAGTGCCACCACGATCCGCCAGCGCAGGTCGGTGTCGATCGACAACCCGTCCAGACCCTGAGCGGCGGGATCGGCGTTCAACAGCTCCGCCAACACCGCGGTGTGCCGCTCGGCGAGCACCGAGGTGCACAGCGCATTGACGAAGGCCAGCTGATGATCGGACCCGGCCTCGGCTGCGCGCGCCAACTCCAGCAGCCGGTCGGCGAATGCCGGCCAGCCATGCTCGGCCGCCCATCCCGGTTCGGCATAGAACCCCAGCGCGGTCTGCGCCTGCAGCAGCAACCGCGAGGCCACGCCGACTTCGGTCTCGGCGCCGATCCCGCGCTGCACCAGCGCCAGGAAGTCCCGGGCACGCATCTCGGCCTCGCGGGTCATCTCCCAGGCCGCCGACCACACCAGGGTGCGCGGCAACGGCTCGGCGATATCGGCGATCCGGTCCAGCGCACTCGCCAGCGACTCCGCATCCAGGCGCAGGGCGCAGTAGGTCAGGTCGTCGTCATTGACCAGGATCAGCTTGCCGCGCGAAACCCCCACCAGTCCCGGCACCGTCGTTGCCGGGCCCTCGATGTCGAGTTCCTCGCGGTGGATGCGGACCAACCGCCCGGACCCGGCCAGATCGTCGTCGTAGATGCCGATGGCCAACCGGTGCACCCGGGTCTCCCCGGCGCCCGGTGCGGCCCCGTCCTGGGTGACGGCGAACCGGGTGAAGCGCCCCTCGTCGTCGAGATCGAAGTTCGCCCGCAGCGTGTTCAGACCGGTGGTCTTGAGCCACTGCGCACCCCAGTCCGACAGGTCGCGCCCAGAGGCCTTCTCCAGCGCGGCCAGCAGGTCGTCAAACGTGGCGTTGCCGAAGGCGTGCGTTGTGAAATAGTCCCGCAGGCCGGCCAGAAAGTGATCCAGGCCGACATAGGCCACCAGCTGCTTGAGCACGGATGCGCCCTTGGCGTAGGTGATCCCGTCGAAGTTGACCTCCACCGCAGCCAGGTCGGGGATGTCCGCGGCGATCGGGTGCGTCGAGGGCAGTTGGTCCTGGCGGTAGGCCCACGACTTCTCCGCGTTGGCGAAAGTCGTCCAGGCACTGGTGTATTCGGTGGCCTCGCTCTGGCACAGCACCGAGGCGAACGTGGCGAACGACTCGTTGAGCCACAGGTCGTCCCACCAGCGCATGGTGACCAGGTCACCGAACCACATGTGCGCCATCTCGTGCAGCACCGTTTCGGCACGGCGCTCATAGGACGCCCGGGTGACCTTGCTGCGGAAGACGTAGTCCTCCAAAAACGTTACGGCACCGGCATTCTCCATAGCGCCGGCGTTGAACTCCGGCACGAACAGCTGGTCGTACTTGCCGAATGCGTAGGGGACACCGAAGTTCTGGTGGTAGAAGCCGAATCCCTGCTTGGTCTCGGTGAACAGTCGCTCGGCGTCCATGTGGTCGGCCAGCGAGGCCCGGCAGTACAGGCCCAGCGGAATCTCACCGTGGCTGTCACGATAGACGTCGGTCCATTTGGCGTAGGGCCCGGCGATCAGCGCCACCAGGTAGGTGCTCATCTTCGCCGTGGTGGCGAACGTGTGCACGCCGTCGTCGATCGAGGCCGTGGCGCCGTTGGAGACCACCTGCCAGTGCGGTGGCGCGGTGACGGTGATGTCGAAGGTGGCTTTGAGGTCGGGCTGGTCGAAACAGGCGAACATCCGCTTGGCGTCCGCGGTTTCGAACTGCGAGTACAGGTACACTTCGTCATCGACGGGGTCGACGAAGCGATGCAGGCCCTCGCCGGTGTTGGAGTAGATGCAGTCCGCGTCGACCTCGACGGTGTTGTGTTCGGCCAGTCCGGTCAGAGCGATGCCGACGGACTCGTCGTAGCCCGAGACGTCCAGCGCCCGGCCGTTGAGGGTGGCGCTGCGAACGGACTGGGCGGCGATGTCGATGACGGTGTCGGCGCCGGGCAGGGCGTCGAAGGTGACGGTGGTCGTCGAGCGGAACGTCCGCTCGCCGGCGGTCAGGTCGAGCGCGATCCGGTAGTTGTCGACGGTGATCAGCGCCGCGCGTTCGGCGGCCTGGTCGCGAGTGAGGTTTGGGAGTGCCACGCCCGCCAACAGTAGACGTCGTGGGGTGTCGGTGGCCGCCAGACCGAGCTTTAATGGTCCCCATGCGCATCGCAGGTTTGGTTTTCGCCGCGCTGGCCACGGCGGTGCATGTCTACATCTTCGTGCTGGAGTCGTTGCGGTGGACCGCTCCGCGCACCCGAGCAGTGTTCGGGACCACGGCCGAGGAAGCCGAGACCACCAAGTTGTTGGCCTTCAACCAGGGTTTCTACAACCTGTTCCTGGCGGTGGTGACGGGGCTCGGTGTCGCCGCGGTGGCACAGGGCTGCACGAGTGTCGGAGCGGCGCTGGTGTTTGCCGGCGCGGGCTCGATGCTGGCCGCGGCACTGGTTCTGATCGCCTCGTCTCCCGCCAAGGCCCGCGCCGCCGCCGTGCAGGGTGTGTTTCCGGCCCTCGCGGTCGCGCTGCTCGCCTTGAGCCTGTAAGAACCCGCCAACTCCCGAGAGGATCGCCTGTGACCGTGAGATCGAACGCCGAGTTCTGGTTTGACCCACTGTGCCCGTGGTGCTGGATCACCTCGCGGTGGATCCTGGAGGTCGAAAAGGTCCGCGACATCGACGTCACCTTCCACGTGATGAGCCTGGCCGTGCTCAACGAAGGCCGTGACGACATCTCGCAGGAGTACCGCAGGGGTCTGGAGCAGGCGATGGGCCCGGTTCGGGTGGCGATCGCTGCCGAACAGCAGCGGGGCAACGACATCCTGCGCCCGCTCTACACCGCGATGGGCACCCGGATTCACAACCAGAACAACAAGGACTTCCCTGACGTCATCGCCGGCGCGCTGGCTGAGGTGGGCCTGCCGGCCGAGCTGGCTGATGCGGCCACCGTCGACACCTACGACGAGGCCCTGCGCGCCAGCCACCACGCGGGCATGGACGCCGTCGGTCCCGACGTCGGCACCCCGACCATCCACGTCAACGGGGTGGCGTTCTTCGGCCCGGTGCTGTCCCGCATTCCACGCGGCGAGCAGGCCGGACAGCTCTGGGACGCCTCGGTGACGTTCGCGTCCTACCCGTACTTCTGGGAGCTCAAGCGCACTCGGGGCGAAGCGCCGCAGTTCGACTGATCCCGCTCCCCGCGACCGTGCTCAATTGTCCGGTAAAAGCCCAGGTGAGGGCGGACAGTTATGCACGGTCGAGGGGTGGGCGGCGGGGATGACACAATGGCCGCCATGCGCGTCTACCTCGGCTGCGACCACGCCGGCTACGAACTCAAAGAGCAGATCCTTTCCCACCTCACCAAGGCCGGCCACGAGCCGATCGACTGTGGGGCCTTCAGCTACGACGCCGACGACGACTACCCGGCGTTCTGCATCGCCGCGGCAGCCCGCACGGTGGCCGACCCGGGCAGTCTCGGAATCGTGATCGGCGGCTCCGGCAACGGTGAGCAGATCGCGGCGAACAAGGTGCCCGGCGCGCGGTGCGCGCTGGCGTGGAGCACCGAGACCGCGCAGCTGGCCCGCGAGCACAACAACGCCCAGCTGATCGGCATCGGCGGCCGGATGCATTCGACCGCCGAGGCACTCGCGATCGTCGACGCATTCGTGAGCACCCCGTGGTCGAATGCCGAGCGCCACCAGCGGCGCATCGACATCCTGGCCGCCTACGAGGTCAACCACGAGGCGCCGCCGGTTCCCGGCGCTCCCGCCTGACGTGCTCTGACATGCCCGAGGGGCACATCCTGCACCGGCTGGCCCGGCTACATCAGCGTCGCTTCGCCGGTGCCCCGGTGCGGGTGTCCAGTCCGCAGGGCCGCTTCGAGGCCGGTGCCGCCGCGGTCGACGGGCGCTCGCTGACCCGCGCCGAAGCCTGGGGCAAGCACCTGTTCCACCACTACTCGGGCGGCGCGATCGTGCGCGTGCACCTGGGAATCTACGGTCAGTTCAGCGAATTCGACGTCCGCGACGGCGCGGTGCCCGAACCGGTCGGCCAGGTGCGCATGCGGATGGTCGGCGCCGAGTACGGCAGCGACCTGCGCGGGCCGGCGGCCTGCGAGGTCATCGACGAGGCGCAGCACGCCGATGTGATCGCCCGACTCGGGCCCGACCCGCTGCGCACGGATGCCGATCCGGCCTCGGCATTCAAGCGGATCGCCAAGTCCCGCAAGGCGATAGCGGCCCTTCTGATGGATCAGTCGGTGCTGGCCGGCGTCGGCAACGTGTACCGCAGCGAAGTGCTGTTCCGGCACCGGATCGACCCGTACCGGCCCGGTACCGACGTCGGCGAGGGCGAGTTCGCCGCGATCTGGGCCGACCTGGTGGCGTTGATGAAGGTCGGGCTGCGTCGCGGCAACATCGTCGTGGTGCGGCCCGAGGACGACCACGGCGCGCCCGCCTACGCACCGGGTAAACCGCGCACCTACGTCTACCGCCGCGCCGGTGAGCCGTGCCGGGTGTGCGGGACCGCGGTGCGTACCGCGGAACTGGAGGGCCGCAACCTGTTCTGGTGCCCGTCCTGCCAGACCGGCTAGTCAGTCGTCGTAGATCGATTCACGCCGGGGCCGGATCGTCACCCCGAGCGCGCGGTAGATCTCGTTGGACAGCACCACACTGCGCGGGTCGGCGTTGGCCTGGGTGTGGTCGAAGCGGTTCATCACGTACCCGTAGCCGATCCGGTGCTCGAGGTCGACGAACGCGAATGACCCACCGAGCCCACCGTGGCCGAAGATCCGCCGGTTGGGGCCGTTGACGCCCTCGGCGTTGAGCATGTAGCCCAGGCCCCAGCCGTGCTCGGCGACCCGGGGGCCCAGCACCAGATCCGTCTCGGTGCCGCCCTGCAGCACCCGCAGCCGGTCCATGGTGGGACGGCTCAGCAGCTTCTCCTGCGCCAGTGCGTTGTAGAACGTGGCCATACCCAGCGCTGAGACCTGGGCGTTGGTGCCGGGGAACTCCAGCTCGCGCCACAGGGTCAAGTCGTTGGTGGCGATCTCGTCGTCGGGGGCGAATCCCATCGCCACCGCCAGACCCGCCTTGGAATGGTCGTCCAACGAGGTCGGGCGTTTCGGGGCGCCGGCCGAGGCCAGCATCTCCCGGATCGTCGGCTTGCCCACCGGGTCGGTGCAGCGGTAGGGCTGCTGGTCGGCCGGCACCCCGATGTGCACTTCGGCGCCGATCGGACCGGCGACCTCGCGGCGCAGATACTCGCCGACGGTCATGCCCGTCACCCGCTTGACCACCTCGCCGATGATGAACCCGTAAGTGGTCATGTGATAGCCCTGCGCGGTACCCGGGCGCCACCACGGTTCGGCCGCGGCCAGCCGCTCGCAGACCAGATCCCAGTCGGTGACGTCGCGCCAGTGCATCGGCTCGCGGGGCCCGATCGCACCGGAGCGGTGCGCCAGGACCATCGCCAGCGAGATGTCGCCCTTGCCGGCCTGGCCGAATGCCGGCCAGTAGTGCGCCACCGGGATACGCAGGTCCAGTTCCCCGGCGTCGGCGAGCCGGTGCACGCAGGTGCTGGTCAGACCCTTGCTGCCGGACAGCACGGTGCCCAGGGTGTCTTCCTGCCAGGGCCGCACGCCCTCGACGTCGGCCGAGCCGGCCCACAGATTGACGACGAGTTCGCCGTCCACATACGCCGCGACGGCAGCGCCGAGTTCCTCGCGCTCGGTGAAGTTACGCTCGAACTCCTGCCGCACCCTCTCGAAGCGCGGGGAGCACGTCCCATGAATCTGGACGTGCCGTGTGCCGCCCATGGAGTGCCTTCCTGCTAGGAGGGAATCCCCGTCCGCGGGGTCTTCTTCCTCGGTGTCGACCGGACCCCGCGAAGCTTGTTAGGAAGGATAGGTCGGCGGTGGGGCACCCGTACAACAGGCTGGGGCGCAGACCTGGCCCCAGCCGCCGTCGGGGGACCGCATCGGCCCTGGTGGAGCGGGCGACGGGAATCGAACCCGCGTAGCTAGTTTGGAAGACTAGGGCTCTACCATTGAGCTACGCCCGCATGAATGGCTAGAGCGAGACTGTACCGGCGTGGCCGACTGCAAATCCAACTGGGACCCCTGCGGGGGCGTGCGGAGCGGGCGGCTGCATTGCCGTCGTCGCCGGGCCGTAAGATCGCCTGGTCAGTGCGGGGTGTAGCGCAGCTTGGTAGCGCATCCGCTTTGGGAGCGGAAGGCCGCAGGTTCAAATCCTGTCACCCCGACCAGCAGCGCGCGTCGCACCGGCATGACCGTCCATCACCGAAATATCGAGGAGTACGCCCGTGAAGAGCACCGTCGAGCAGCTGACCCCGACCCGGGTTCGCATCAACGTGGAGGTGCCGTTCACCGAACTGAAGCCGGACTTCGAGCGCACCTACAAGGAGCTGGCCAAGCAGGTGCGGATGCCGGGTTTCCGTCCGGGCAAGGCGCCGGCCAAGCTCATCGAGGCGCGTTTCGGCCGGGCCGCGGTGCTGCAGCAGGTGGTCAACGAGGCGCTGCCCAGCCGCTACAGCGAGGCGGTCACCACCTCCGAGCTCAAGCCGCTGGGCCAGCCCGAGATCGAGGTCACCAAGATCGATGACGGTGACCAGATCACCTTCACCGCCGAAGTCGACGTTCGTCCTGACATCGCCCTGCCCGACCTGGAGCAGATCAAGATCAGCGTGGACCCGATCGAGGTCGCCGACGACGAGGTGGATGCCGAGTTGGAGTCGCTGCGCGCGCGGTTCGGCACCCTGACCGGTGTGGACCGGGCGGCCGCGGCCGACGACTTCGTCTCGATCGACCTGGGCGCCACCATCGACGGCGAAGAGGTCCCCGGTGCGGCCACCGAAGGCCTGTCGCACCAGGTGGGATCCCGCCAGCTCATCGACGGGCTCGACGACGCGATCATCGGACTGTCGGCCGGTGAGAGCGCGACGTTCACCACCAAGCTGGCCGCGGGACCGCAGGCCGGAAAGGACGCCGACGTCACCGTCACGGTGCAGGCGGTCAAGGAACGCGAGCTGCCCGAGGCCGACGACGAATTCGCGCAGCTGGCCAGTGAATTCGACACCATCGGCGAGCTGCGGGAAAACCTCGTCGAGCAGGTGCGCCGGACCAAGCGCATCCAGCAGGCCGAGAAGGTCCGCGAGGCGACGTTGGAGGCCCTGGTCGAGCAGGTCGAGATGCCGCTGCCCGAGGCCGTGGTCAAGGCGCACGTCGACAACGCTCTGCACAACGCTCTGCACGGTCTCGACCACGACGAGAACAAGTTCGCCGAGTCGCTTGTCGAGAAGGGATCCTCGCGCGCCGAGTTCGACGCCGAGACCCGCGCCGAGGCAGAGAAGTCGGTCAAGACGCAGCTGCTGCTCGACGCACTCGGCGACGAGTTGGACATCCAGGTCGGCCAGAACGACCTCACCCAGCACCTGGTGCTGATGTCGCGTCAGTACGGCATCGCGCCGCAGCAGCTGATGGGCTTCCTGCAGCAGAACAACCAGTTGCCCGCGGTCTTCGCCGACGTGCGCCGGGGCATGGCGCTGGCAGCGGCCGTGCGTGCCGCCGCGGTCAGTGACACCGCCGGCAACGAGATCGACGTCACCGAGTTCTTCGGCGGCGGCCAGGTCGACGACGACGCCGCTGACGAGGCCGCTGAGGCCCTTGACGAGGCTCTGGAAGCCGAGGCCGAAGGCGACGAGTGACGCTGTGAGCGAACGAGGGCGGTTCGGACCGTCCTCGCAGCCGCGGTTTGGTTAGGGTCGTAAACATGTCTCGGCAGACGAATCTCGAGAAAGCAGGTATCCCACTGTGAGCCAGCCCGGTCTGAATCTCGTCGACTCGGTGTACGAGCGGCTACTGCGAGAACGCATCATCTTCCTGGGGTCTCAGGTCGACGACGACATCGCCAACCGGCTGTGCGCCCAGATCCTGTTGTTGGCCGCCGAGGACCCGACCAAGGACATCTCGCTCTACATCAACTCCCCGGGCGGTTCGATCAGCGCGGGGATGGCGATCTACGACACCATGGTCCTGGCCCCGTGTGACGTCGCCACCTACGCGATGGGCATGGCCGCCTCGATGGGTGAGTTCCTGCTCGCCGCCGGCACCAAGGGCAAGCGTTACGCCCTGCCGCACGCCCGGATCCTGATGCACCAGCCGCTGGGCGGGGTGACCGGCAGCGCCGCGGACATCGCCATCCAGGCCGAGCAGTTCGCGGTCATCAAGAAGGAGATGTTCCGGCTCAACGCCGAGTTCACCGGCCAGTCCATCGAGCGCATCGAGGCCGACTCGGACCGCGACCGGTGGTTCACCGCCCCCGAGGCCCTCGAGTACGGCTTCGTCGACCACATCATCACCCGCGCTCACGTCAACGGAGATGCCAAATGAACCCCGAAACCTTGCGAGCCATCGCACCGCAGGCGCGCTACATCCTGCCGTCGTTCGTGGAGCACTCCAGCTGGGGCGTCAAGGAGTCCAACCCGTACAACAAGCTGTTCGAGGAGCGCATCATCTTCCTCGGCGTGCAGGTCGACGACGCCTCGGCCAACGACATCATGGCCCAGCTGCTGGTGCTGGAGTCGCTGGACCCCGACCGCGACATCACCATGTACATCAACTCCCCGGGTGGCTCGTTCACCTCGCTGATGGCGATCTACGACACCATGCAGTACGTGCGGGCCGACATCCAGACCGTGTGCCTGGGTCAGGCCGCCTCGGCTGCTGCGGTGTTGCTGGCCGCCGGTACGCCGGGCAAGCGGATGGCGCTGCCCAATGCCCGGGTGCTGATCCATCAGCCGTCGCTGTCCGGGGTGATCCAGGGTCAGTTCTCCGACCTGGAGATCCAGGCCGCCGAGATCGAGCGGATGCGCACGCTGATGGAGGGCACGCTGGCCCGCCATACCGGCAAGGACCCCGAGCAGGTCCGCAAGGACACCGACCGCGACAAGATCCTCACCGCGGCCGAGGCCAAGGAGTACGGGATCATCGACACCGTCCTGGAGTACCGGAAGCTGTCGGCTCAGACGGCGTAGTCTCTCCGCCTCGCCGACAGGGCGGCGATGTCGGCCGGGCGCACCCGGCAGCAGCCGCCCACGATGCGGGCGCCGGCGGCCACCCATCCCGGCACCAGGTCGGGGGAGAAGCGCGCCGGTCCGCTCCAGCCGCCACGGACCCAGCGTTCCCCGCTGTTGGGGTAGGCGATCACCGGCTTACCGGTGACGCGGCGGGCGATCTCGACGGCGTTCAGCACATCGCCGGGCGCGCAGCAGTTCACCCCCACCGCGACGATCTGCGGCACGCCCGCGGCCACCGCGAACGCCTCCGCCAGGGGCTGCCCGGCCCGGGTCGTGGTTCCTTCGACGGTGTAGCTGAGCCAGGCCGGTACGTCCGTTCGGCCTATCAGGTTCGCCAGGGCTTCGGCCTCATCAACGTCCGGCACCGTCTCGCATGCCAGCACGTCGGCCCCGGCGTCGGCCAGGACTTCCAGTCGGGGCCGGTGCCAGGCCGTCAGCTGCGCGACCGAAAGCCCGTAGCGGCCAAGGTATTCCGAGCCGTCGGCCCGGGCGGCGCCGTACGGGCCGACCGATGCGGCCACCCAGTGGCCGCTTCCGGCGGCGTCACGGGCCAGCTCGATGCTGCGGCGCATCAGCAATTCCGCGTCCGCCCGCCCGATTCCGCGGGCGGCGAAACCCTCGAAGCTCGCCTGGTAGCTGGCGGTGGTCGCGATCTGTGCGCCCGCGGCGAAGAAGGCGCGGTGTACGGCGGTGATCTCATCTGGGGCATCGATCAGTGCCCGGGCCGACCACAACGGGTCCCGGGAATGGTTCCCGGAAAGCTCAAAGCCGCGGGCTTCCAGCTCCGTCGCCAAGCCCCCGTCGGCGATGAGCACGGTATCGTCGGGAACGGCGAACCCCACGTCCGCCACTGTAGGGCTCCAGATAACACCTGCAACACGCTCGCGCCGCGCCAGCGCGTCACGCGCCGCGTCGGCAGCTCGGGCGATATGTTCTTGGGCAGACAGGTACGGGCGTAGAAACCAAATACCAACGACGCGATTCGGCCTTATCGGTCGCCTCGCAACCGAACGAGCGGGTAGCGTCGGGGAATACACACCGATCCCCGACGACAGACGGCGAACAGGAAGTAGGTCCTCACGCACCATGGCGCGCATCGGAGACGGCGGTGACCTGCTGAAGTGTTCCTTCTGCGGAAAGAGCCAGAAGCAGGTCAAGAAGCTCATCGCGGGTCCGGGCGTCTACATCTGCGATGAGTGCATCGACCTGTGCAACGAGATCATCGAAGAAGAGCTCGCCGACGCCGACGACGTGAAGCTCGACGAGCTGCCCAAGCCCGCCGAGATCCGGGAATTCCTGGAGGGTTACGTCATCGGTCAGGACACCGCCAAGCGCACGCTGGCCGTGGCCGTCTACAACCACTACAAGCGCATCCAGGCCGGCGAGAAGAGCCGCGATTCGCGCTCCGGCGAGCCCGTCGAGCTGACCAAGTCCAACATCTTGATGCTCGGACCCACCGGTTGCGGCAAGACGTACCTGGCTCAGACCCTGGCGAAGATGCTCAACGTCCCGTTCGCAATCGCGGATGCCACCGCGCTGACCGAGGCGGGCTACGTCGGCGAGGACGTCGAGAACATTCTGCTCAAGCTGATTCAAGCCGCCGACTATGACGTCAAGCGCGCCGAGACCGGCATCGTCTACATCGACGAGGTCGACAAGATCGCCCGCAAGAGCGAGAACCCGTCGATCACCCGGGATGTCTCCGGTGAGGGCGTTCAGCAGGCGCTGCTGAAGATCCTGGAAGGCACCCAGGCCTCGGTTCCGCCGCAGGGTGGCCGCAAGCACCCGCATCAGGAATTCATCCAGATCGACACCACCAACGTGCTGTTCATCGTGGCCGGGGCGTTCGCCGGTCTGGAGAAGATCGTCTCGGACCGGGTCGGCAAGCGCGGCTTGGGCTTCGGTGCCGAGGTTCGTTCCAAGGCAGAGGTCGACACCGTCGACCACTTCGCCGAGGTCATGCCCGAAGACCTGATCAAGTTCGGGTTGATCCCGGAGTTCATCGGCCGGCTGCCGGTGGTGGCCTCGGTGACCAACCTGGACATGGAGTCGTTGGTCACGATCCTCTCCGAGCCCAAGAACGCTCTGGTCAAGCAGTACACCCGGCTGTTCGAGATGGACGGGGTGGAGCTGGAGTTCACCCCGGACGCGCTGGAGGCCGTCGCCGACCAGGCGATCCACCGGGGCACCGGCGCGCGTGGCCTGCGGGCGATCATGGAAGAAGTGCTGCTGCCGGTCATGTACGACATCCCCAGCCGCGACGACGTCGCCAAGGTCGTCGTCACCAAGGAAACGGTGCAGGACAACGTGCTGCCGACCATCGTGCCGCGCAAGGCGTCCCGGTCGGAGCGCCGCGACAAGACCGCGTGACCCGGGCGGTGGCGCTCTGCGCCGCCGAAAGTTACTCATCGGTAGCGGAAGTTTCTTAAAGTTGGCCTGCCGTCTATAGTGATGAAAACCACATTTCCTTTCTTGGCTGACTCAGAACCCTGCCCTGACGTCGGGGTTTAGCGGTCAAGCGGTGGAGTTTCGACACGGTGTGGCGTCGAATGCTCTCTAAGAACGGTGCAATAATCGGTACTGCCAGTGACAGAAAAAAATGTGGGTGCGCCAGACGTGCTGCGCGAGCCCGATCAGGACAGTGATGGAAGGCGGGGCCGTGGGTCCGAGCGGTAACGGAGCCGGGTCGGCGCCCGGGCGTCAAAAACTCGAAAAGGTCGTGATCCGCTTCGCTGGTGACTCCGGCGACGGCATGCAGCTCACCGGCGACCGATTCACCTCCGAGGCGGCGCTGTTCGGCAACGACCTTGCCACCCAACCGAACTACCCCGCCGAGATCCGCGCACCTCAGGGCACGCTGCCCGGGGTGTCGTCGTTCCAGATCCAGATCGCCGACTACGACATCCTGACCGCCGGTGACCGCCCCGACGTGTTGGTGGCGATGAACCCCGCGGCCCTGAAGGCCAACATCGGCGACCTGCCGCGCGGTGGCATGGTGATCGTCAACTCCGACGAGTTCACCAAGCGCAACCTCGCCAAGATCGGCTACGAGACCAGCCCGCTGGAGACCGAAGAGCTCTCCGAGTACGTGGTGGTCCCGGTGGCGATGACCTCCCTCACCCTGGGCGCGGTCGAGGCGATCGGCGCCACCAAGAAGGACGGCGCCCGCGCCAAGAACATGTTTGCGCTGGGTCTGCTGTCCTGGATGTACGGCCGGCCGATCGAGACCAGCGAACAGTTCATCCGGGAGAAGTTCGCCAAGAAGCCCGATGTCGCCGACGCCAACGTGCTGGCGCTCAAAGCGGGCTGGAACTACGGCGAGACGACCGAGGCGTTCGGTACCACCTACGAGATCTCCCCGGCCAAGCTGCCGTCGGGCGAGTACCGCCAGATCTCGGGCAACACCGCGATGGCCTACGGCGTGATCGTGGCCGGTCAGCTGGCCGACGCCCAGGTGTTGCTGGGCACCTACCCGATCACCCCGGCCTCTGACATCCTGCACGAGCTGTCGAAGTACAAGAACTTCAACGTGCTGACGTTCCAGGCCGAAGACGAGATCGCCGGCATCGGTGCGGCCATCGGCGCCTCCTACGGTGGGGCGCTGGGCGTCACCAGCACGTCGGGCCCGGGGTTGGCGCTCAAGGCCGAGGCGCTGGGCCTGGCCGTGATGACCGAGCTGCCGCTGCTGCTGATCAACGTGCAGCGCGGCGGCCCCTCGACCGGCCTGCCGACCAAGACCGAGCAGGCCGACCTGATGCAGGCGCTCTACGGCCGCAACGGCGAGTCGCCGGTCGCGGTGCTGGCGCCGTGCACGCCGTCGGACTGCTTCGACGCGGCCATCGAGGCCGTCCGGATCGCGCTGACCTACCGCACCCCGGTGGTGCTGCTGTCCGACGGGGCGATCGCCAACGGGTCCGAGCCGTGGCGCATCCCGGATGTCACCGCGCTGGAGCCCATCGAGCGCAACCTCGCCAAGTCCGACGAGCCCTTCCAGCCGTACGCGCGTGACCCGGAGACCCTGGCCCGCCAGTTCGCCATCCCGGGCACCCCGGGGCTGGAGCACCGGATCGGTGGACTGGAGAAGGCCAACGGCACCGGCGAGATCTCCTACGAGCCGGCCAACCATGACCTGATGGTCCGGCTGCGCCAGGCCAAGATCGACGGCATCAAGGTCCCCGACCTCGAGGTCGATGACCCGACCGGCGACGCCGAGCTGCTGATGCTGGGCTGGGGCAGTTCCTACGGCCCGATCGCCGAGGCGTGCCGACGTGCCCGGCGCGGCGGTGTCAAGGTCGCGCAGGCGCACCTGCGTCACCTCAACCCGCTGCCGGCCAACCTGGGCGAGGTGCTGCGCCGCTACCCGAAGGTGGTGCTGCCGGAGATGAACCTGGGCCAGTTGGCGCTGCTGCTGCGCGGCCGCTACCTGGTCGACATTCAGTCGGTGACCAAGGTGGCCGGCAAGGCCTTCCTCGCCGACGAGGTGGAGGCCATCATCGATGACGCATTGGCCGGCACCTTGGCCGATCGGGAGAACGAGAAGGCGTCGCTGGCCAGGGCCGCGGCGGTCACCATTGCAGGAGCGAGCTGATGACAACCACCGAATCCGGCACCTCCCTGGTCGGCACCGACCTGGGGCTGACCGCCCTGAGCGGTGTTCCCACCACCGATGAGCCGCAGAAGTCCAAGGACTTCACCTCCGACCAGGAGGTGCGCTGGTGCCCGGGCTGTGGCGACTACGCCATCCTGAACTCGATGCGCAACTTCCTCCCGGAGCTGGGACTGCGCCGGGAGAACGTGGTCTTCATCAGCGGGATCGGCTGCTCGAGCCGGTTCCCGTACTACATGAACACCTACGGTGTGCACTCGATCCACGGCCGTGGCCCGACGTTCGCCACCGGGCTGGCGACCGCCCGCGAGGACGTGAAGGTCTTCCTGATCACCGGTGACGGTGACGCACTGTCGATCGGCGGCAACCACCTGATCCACACGCTGCGCCGCAACGTCAACATCACCATCCTGTTGTTCAACAACCGGATCTACGGTCTGACCAAGGGCCAGTACTCGCCGACGTCGGAGACCGGCAAGATCACCAAGTCGACGCCGTTCGGCTCGCTGGACAACCCGTTCAACCCGGTCTCGCTGGCGATCGGCGCCGAGGCGACCTTCGTCGGGCGTGCGCTGGACTCCGACCGCAAGGGCCTCACCGAGGTGCTGCGCGGCGCGATGGAACACCGCGGCTCTGCGCTGGTGGAGATTCTGCAGGACTGCCCGGTCTTCAATGACGGCTCCTTCGACCTGCTGCGCAAGGAAGGCGCCGAGAACCGGCTCATCAATGTCCGTCAGGGCGAGAAGGTGATCTTCGGTGCCGAGGGCGAGTACTGCGTGATCAAGTCCGGCTACGGCCTGGAGGTCGCCAAGACCGCCAACGTCTCGGCCGACCAGATCGTCGTGCACGACGCCACGCTGGCCGACTCCTCCTATGCGTTCGCGCTTTCGCGGCTGTCCGAGCAGGACCTGTCGCACTTCCCGATGGGAATCTTCCGCAAGGTCAGCAAGCCCACCTACGACGACCAAGCGCGTGCGCAGGTCGCCGAAGCCCGGCAGGCCAGCGCGCACGACTCCGCCGCGCTTCAGGCGCTGCTGCGGGGCCGCGACACCTGGACCGTCGACTGACGCCATGACCGGCCGACTGGCCGGTGTGGTCCTGGCCGGCGGTGAATCGCGCCGGATGGGCCGCGACAAGGCCACCCTGACCGTGGCCGGCCTGTTCGACGGCCGGACCCTGGTCGAGCATGTGGTGTCGATGATCGGGCAGCGCTGCGATCCGGTTTTCGTGGTGGCCGCCGCAGGCCAGTCGCTGCCTGACCTTCCCGCGCAGGTGTTGCGTGATGAGGTGCCCGGGCAGGGACCACTACCGGCCCTGGGACTGGGCCTGGGTGCTGCTGGCGGCGCAGGCGCGGATCATGCGTTCGTCTGCGCCGTGGACATGCCGAGTCTGACGTCCGAGTTGATCGACCGGCTGACCGAATCCGCCTGCTTGTCGGGTGCTGATGTCGTGTTGCCGGTGGCTGGCCGGGACCACTACCTGGCGGCGGTCTACCGCACCGCGCTGGCCGGCACCATCGCCGGGCTGGTGGCGGCCGGGAAGCGCCGGGTCGGTGCGTTGATCGACGCCGTCGAGGTCCAGCGGATCGAGCTGGCCGATGCAGGCCCACTGACCAATCTGAACTCTCCGGACGACATCGCCGGGTGGGCGTGAACTGATCCGTCGACAGCAAATAGTGGTCGAGGGATTTAATAATGGAAATCAGGCTCTCGACGCGTACCGAAATAAATCTTCGTGTTATCTCGGTGATATTTGGACATTATTGGTCGTGTGATGAATTTTGACGGTTCCGGCCGCTGTGGTCGATGGATCGTCCAAAACCGTTGCAGCAGAATCGATTCAGTGCCATCAACGTGCTGAGATGAGCTCGGGGTATGGGTTCGTCGGCTCGGTTATCGGCGGGTGGATCTTATTCGCCGTACAAGGCGGTCGGCAGGTTTTGCAGGCATGAGACTTCGCTGCGCGGCGCGACTGGGGCCCGCCCGCCGTCTGGGTTTGCGTGAGACGTGACGTGGCCGGTCCGCAGGGCGACCACCTGCGGTTTATGCGGCGTGTGGGGCTGGCGTGGCGATCACTGAGCCGCCCTGGACGCCCGCGAGAGGGTGAAATCCCGCCTTTTCCAGTGGCCCAGGCCACAAAATATCCGTGATTTGACTCACGGCCCGCGCGTTATAGCCGGAGGTGGACCGATCATAAAATCCATTGCTGACCTGCTAAAACCATTATCGCCCGCAGTGTGATGGTTTCGTTATCTGTTCGAAATACTTGCGTCATGGTGCTGGACGCGCCGTATGAACATTTCGTAAGTTTCCTTCGTCCCAGATAAGGGGCAAACAAATTGAATCGACGGAACCGCGTGTTAGCGGGGCCGCGGGCGGCCCCTGAATGCTTCCGCGGTGCCGGGTGTCATCCCGGCGGGCAGATCTTCCCTCCGCTGTCGTGCCTGAACCGAGATGGCACGTCTCGAAGACCACTCCCGCCTGGAGCACCCAGGTAAGCCAGCCCACGCTGTGGGCGCACTTCGGAGCGCGCACTGCGAAAGGAACGATGTTGAAGAACGTCCGCAAGCCCCTCACCCTCGCCGCGATCGCCGGTGCACTGATCACCGGTTCGGTGGCTCTCTCCGAGGCGACCGCGCACGCGGACAGCGTGAACTGGGACGCCATTGCGGCGTGCGAGTCGGGTGGTAACTGGTCGATCAACACCGGCAACGGCTACTACGGCGGCCTGCAGTTCAACGCGGGCACCTGGCGTGCCAACGGTGGCAGCGGCATGCCGCACAACGCCAGCCGGTCCGAGCAGATCCGGGTCGCCGAGAACGTCCTGCGCAGCCAGGGCATCGGCGCGTGGCCGGTCTGCGGCCGCCGCGGCTGACCTTACGCATCGCTGACGGCGCCGGACTGTTTTCAGTCCGGCGCCGTCGCCGTCGGCGGGTCCGGTCGGCGGGTAGCGTCGGCCACATGCCCGACACGTCACGTGAGCTCGATGTCGTCGTCTACGGGGCGACCGGATTCGCCGGGAAGCTGACCGCCGAATACCTGTCCCGCGCCGCAGGCGGCGTCCGGATCGGCCTGGCGGGCCGCTCGGTCGACCGGTTGCGCGCGGTCAGAGATTCCCTCGGCCCGGCGGCACAGGACTGGCCGATCGTGGTCGCCGACGCCGACAAGACCGAGACACTGGACGCGATGGCGGCCCGCACCCGGGTGGTCATCACTACCGTCGGCCCCTACACCCGCTACGGCATGCCCCTGGTCGCCGCCTGCGCGGCCGCCGGCACCGACTACGTCGACCTCACCGGCGAGGCGCTGTTCATGCGAGAGAGCATCGACCTCTACCACAAGCAGGCCGCCGACAACGGGGCCCGGATCGTGCACGCCTGCGGCTTCGACTCGATTCCGTCGGACATGAGCGTGTACGCCCTTTATCGGGCGGTCCGCGACGACGGCGCCGGTGAGTTGCTCGACACCGACTACGTTGTGCGGAGCTTCTCCGGTGGGCTGTCCGGCGGCACCCTCGCCACGATGGTCGAGGTTCTGAGCACCGCCGCCAACGATCCGGACGCCCGACGCGAAATGTTCGACCCCTACACGCTCAGTTCGGATCGTCCCGCCGAACCCCGATTGGGCCCCGAACCGGACCTGTCCTGGCGCCGGGGCCGCGACATCGCACCCGAACTGGACGGAATCTGGACCGCCGGCTTCGCGATGGCGCCCGTCAACACCCGCGTCGTGCGGCGCAGCAACGGACTGCTGGACTGGGCGTACGGGCGTCGTTTCCGCTATGCCGAGCACATGAGCGTCGGCTCGTCGGCCGCGGCACCTGCGCTGTCTGGATTGGCGACCGGGATAGGCAAGGTCGCGTTCGGGCTCGGGGGCTACTTTCTCCGGCTGGTGCCGACCGGACTGCTGGAACGGGCATTGCCCAAGCCGGGGACCGGTCCGAGCCGGCGCCGCCGGGAGAGCGGCCACTACCGCATCGAGACCTATACGACCACGAGCAGCGGAGCCCACTATCGAGCCGTCATGGCGCAGCAGGGCGACCCCGGCTACCAGGCCACCGCGGTGCTGCTGGGAGAGAGCGCCCTGGCGCTGGCCCTGAACCGCGACCTGCTCTCCGAGCACCTCGGTGTGCTCACCCCGGCCGCGGCGATGGGCGACGCGCTGCTGGTCAGGCTGCCCGCGGCCGGGGTGAGGCTGGAGGTGTCCCGGCTGAGTTGATCGGGCTGCGAACCGGTGCCGGCCACTGACCTTTCCGCTAGTGTCGTTTTCGACCGCTGCTACTGCAGCACCCCAGCAACGAAGGTGGACGAATAATCATGGCCGGCCTCGACGATCTCTTCGCTCAGATCCCCATCCAGGACATCGCCAGCCAGCTCGGCGCTGACTCGGGTGAGGTGGACAGCACCATCCGCACCCTCGTTCCCGTGCTGGTCAGCGGACTCAACCACAACGCCCAAGACCCGGGCCAGGCCGACAGCATCGTCAACGCAGCCAGCGGCTTCGCGGCCGCGGGCCTGCTGGACAATGTGCTCGGCGGCAACCAGGACGAAGGCCAGCAGGTCATCTCGACGATCTTCGGCGGCAACGACAGTGGCCAGGTCGCCTCGGCGCTGTCCGGCGCCGGCGCCGGCAACAACGACCTGCTGCAGAAGCTGCTGCCGATCATCGCGCCGATCGTGCTGGCCTACATCGGCAAGCAGCTGACCGGCCAGAAGGCCGAGCCGGCCCAGCAGCAGGCCTCCGGCGGCGGTCTCGGTGACGTCCTGGGCGGCATCCTGGGCGGCATGGTCTCCGGCGGCGGCGCCCCGAAGAACCAGTCGATGGGCAGCATCCTGGGCAACATGCTCGGCGGCAAGACCGGCGGCGCCATCGGCGACATCCTCGGCGGACTGCTGGGCGGCAAGAAGTAGCAACCCCTTGCAAAGCCCCCGGACCGCCCGGTCCGGGGGCTTTCGCGTCGTACCGGCCGGGCTTCCTAGAATTGACCGGTGACCGACACCCCCAACGCCGCCGATCCCGACCACCTGCCCAAATCCTGGGAGCCGGGTGCGGTAGAGGACGCGATCTACCAGCGGTGGGTGGACGCCGGTTACTTCACGGCCGACCCGGCCAGCGCCAAGCCGGGCTACTCGATCGTGCTGCCGCCGCCGAACGTTACCGGCAGCCTGCACATGGGTCACGCGATGGATCACACGCTGATGGACGCGTTGACCCGGCGCAAGCGGATGCAGGGGTTTGAGGTGTTGTGGTTGCCGGGCATGGACCATGCCGGCATCGCCACTCAGAGTGTGGTGGAGCGGCGCCTGGCCGCCGCCGGCCAGAGCAAGGAAGAGCTGGGCCGTGAACGCTTCGTCGAGCAGGTCTGGGACTGGAAGCGTGAGTCCGGCGGCACCATCGGCACCCAGATGCGCCGGATCGGCGACGGGGTGGACTGGAGCCGCGAGCGGTTCACCATGGACGACGGGCTGTCGCGGGCGGTCCGCACCATCTTCAAACGGCTCTACGACGCCGGCCTGATCTACCAGGCGGAGCGGCTGGTGAACTGGTCGCCGGTGCTGGAGACCGCGATCAGCGACCTCGAGGTCAAATACGAGGACATCGAAGGCGAACTGGTGTCGTTCCGGTACGGCTCGCTCGACGACTCGCAACCCCACATCGTGGTGGCCACCACCCGGCTGGAGACCATGCTCGGCGACACAGCCATCGCGGTGCACCCCGACGACGACCGCTACCGCGACCTGGTCGGAACCAGCTTGGCGCACCCGTTCCTGGACACCGAGATCGTGGTGGTCGCCGATTCCCACGTCGACCCCGAATTCGGAACCGGCGCAGTCAAAGTCACGCCGGCTCACGATCCCAACGACTTCGAGATCGGGCTGCGTCACCAGCTGGCGATGCCGACGATCCTGGACCCCAAGGGCCGGATCACCGGCACCGGAACACAGTTCGACGGGATGGACCGCTTCGAGGCGCGGGTCGCGGTGCGCGAGGCGCTGGCCGCCGAAGGTCGTATCGTGGCAGAGAAGCGGCCCTATGTGCACAGCGTCGGGCATTCCGAGCGCAGTGGTGAGGTGATCGAACCGCGGCTGTCCATGCAATGGTGGGTCGACGTCTCCTCGCTGGCCAAGGCTGCCGGCGATGCGGTCCGCGACGGCCACACCGTCATTCACCCCAAGAGCCTGGAGCCGCGCTGGTTCGGCTGGGTCGACGACATGCACGACTGGTGCATCTCCCGGCAGCTGTGGTGGGGGCACCGCATCCCGATCTGGCACGGGCCGGGCGGCGAGAAGGTGTGCGTCGGCCCGGACGAGACCCCGCCGCAGGGGTGGCAGCAGGACCCTGACGTGCTGGACACCTGGTTCTCCTCGGCATTGTGGCCGTTCTCCACGATGGGCTGGCCCGACCGTACCCCTGAGATCGAGAAGTTCTATCCGACTTCGGTTCTGGTCACCGGATACGACATCCTGTTCTTCTGGGTGGCCCGGATGATGATGTTCGGCACCTTCGTTGGGGACGACGAGACGATTACCCTGGGTGGCACACGCGCGCCGCAGGTGCCATTTCGGGATGTCTTCCTGCACGGCCTGATTCGCGATGAGCACGGCAGCAAGATGAGCAAGTCCAAAGGCAACGGTATCGACCCGCTGGACTGGGTGGACACCTTCGGCGCCGACGCCCTGCGGTTCACCCTGGCCCGCGGGGCCAGCCCCGGCAGCGACCTGTCCATCGGCGAGGATCATGCGCGTGCATCGCGCAACTTCGTCACCAAGTTGTTCAATGCGACCCGCTTCGCGCTGCTCAACGGTGCTTCCCCGGCGCCACTGCCGCAGTCCGATGAGCTTACCGACGCCGACCGGTGGATTCTCGGCCGATTGGAAGAGGTTCGCGCCGAGGTGGATTCGGCGTTCGACGGCTACGAGTTCGGGCGTGCCTGCGAGGCGCTGTACCACTTCGCCTGGGACGAATTCTGTGACTGGTACGTCGAGTTGGCCAAAACCCAACTCGGGCAGGGGTACACCCACACCACCGCGGTTCTGGCCGCGGTGCTCGACACCCTGCTGCGGCTGTTGCACCCGGTGATCCCGTTCGTCACCGAGACCCTGTGGCAAGAGCTCACCGGCGAGGAGTCCCTGGTGATCGCCGACTGGCCGTCGCCGTCCGGCATCGCCTTGGACCGGGTTGCCGCGCAACGGATCACCGACATGCAGAAGCTGGTGACCGAGGTGCGTCGCTTCCGCAGCGATCAGGGCCTGCGGGACCGGCAGCGGGTTCCGGCCCGGCTGACCGGTGTCGACGAGGCCGATCTGGCCAGCCAGGTGGCCGCTGTGGCTTCCCAGGCCTGGCTCACCGAGCCCGGCGCGGACTTCGCGCCGTCGGCCACCGTCGAGGTGCGCCTGGGCGGAGGCACCGTGGTGGTGGAACTGGACACCTCCGGCACCGTCGACGTCGCAGCCGAGCGCCGGCGGCTGGAGAAGGATCTGGCGACCGCGCACAAGGAGCTCGCCGCCACCTCGGCGAAACTGGGCAACGCGGAGTTCCTCGGCAAGGCGCCCGAAGCGGTGGTGGACAAGATCCGGGCCCGCCAGCAGCTGGCCTCCGACGAGGTGGAGCGGATCAGCGCTCGTCTTGCGGGCCTGGCGTGACCGAGCATCAGATCAACACCGGCGAGCCGACCCCGGACGAGATCGCAGCGCTGCTGCAGGTCGAGCACCTGCTCGACCAGCGGTGGGGTGAGACCACGATCGAGCCGAGCCTGACCCGGATCAACGCGGTGCTCGAACTGCTGGGCTCTCCGCAGCGCGGCTATCCGTCTATCCACGTCGCGGGCACCAACGGCAAGACGTCGGTGGTGCGGATGATCGACGCGTTGCTCACGGCGTTCTCCCGCCGCACCGGGCGCACCACCAGCCCGCACCTGCAGTCGGCGGTCGAGCGCATCGCCGTCGACGGCCAGCCGATCAGCCCGGCCAAGTACGTGGAGACCTACGCCGAGATCGAGCCCTTCGTGCAGATGGTCGACGCATCCTCGCAGGCTGAGGGCGGGCCGGCGATGAGCAAGTTCGAGGTGCTCACCGCGATGGCGTTCGCAGCCTTCGCCGACGCCCCGGTCGACGTCGCCGTGGTGGAGGTCGGCATGGGTGGGCGCTGGGACGCCACCAACGTCGTCAACGCCCCGGTGGCGGTGATCACCCCGATCAGCGTTGACCACGTCGAATACCTCGGTGACTCCCTCGCCGGAATCGCCGAGGAGAAGGCCGGCGTCATCTGTGCCTCCACCGATGAGCTGGCCGACACCGTCGCGGTGATCGCCCGCCAGGAGCCCGAGGTGATGGAGGTGTTGCTGGCGCAGTCCGTGCGCGCGGACGCGGCTGTGGCCCGGGAGAATTCGGAGTTCGCCGTGCTCGGTCGCCAGCTCGCGATCGGCGGCCAGATGCTGGAGCTGCAGGGCTTGGGCGGGGTGTACTCGGAGATCTTCCTGCCGCTGCACGGGGAGCATCAGGCCCGCAACGCAGTGCTGGCACTGGCGGCGGTCGAGGCGTTCTTCGGCGCGGGTGCCGACCGGCAGCTCGATGTCGACACGGTCCGGGCCGGGTTCGCCGCGGCGCGCAGCCCCGGTCGGCTGGAGCGGATGCGCAGTTCGCCCACGGTGTTCATCGACGCCGCGCACAATCCGGCCGGCGCCGTCGCCCTGGCCCAGGCGCTGACCGAGGAGTTCGGGTTCCGGCTGCTGGTCGGCGTGGTCAGCGTGTTGGGGGACAAGGACGTCGACGGGATTCTCGCCGCGCTGGAGCCGGTGTTCGACACGATCGTGGTGACGCACAACGGATCTGGGCGGGCTTTGGATGTCGATACCCTGACCGCGGCGGCGGTGCGGCACTTCGGCGAGGACCGGGTGGTCACCACCGAGACGCTCGGCGACGGGATCGACGCTGCGACCGCCTTGGTGGACGAGTTCGACTCCGACGGCGAAATCGCCTCGGGGACAGGCATCGTGATCACCGGCTCGGTGGTCACCGCCGGAGCGGCACGCACGCTGTTCGGAAGGGACCCGGCATGAGCGAACAGGCGCAGACTCCTGACCCGTGGCGCGGTTTCCGCGGGATCATGGCCCTGACTCTGATCCTGGAGGCCATCGTGGTGCTGTTGGCGCTGCCGGTGGTCAGCATGGTCGGCGGCGGCCTGACACCGGTGTCGCTGGCCTACCTGCTCGGCCTGGCAGTGGTGCTGTTGCTGCTCTGCGGAATCCAGGGCCGACCGTGGGCGATCTGGGCCAATCTGGGGGTGCAGGCCGTCCTGATCGCGGGATTCGCGGTGTATCCGGGTGTCGGCGTGATGGGGCTGGTCTTCGCCGCGGTGTGGGGGCTGATCGCCTATTTCCGGGCCGAGGTGTTGCGCCGCGGTTGACCCGTCTGGTGTTCGGTACGCTGTCGCCCGTGACTGAGCGGACTTTGGTGTTGATCAAGCCGGACGGTGTCAACCGTCGGCTGGTGGGCGAAATCATCAGCCGGATCGAGCGCAAGGGCCTGACGCTGGCCGCGCTGGAGCTGCGGCCGGTGCAGCAGGCGGTGGCTCGCAAGCACTACGCCGAGCACGACGGCAAGGCGTTCTTCGCCTCGCTGCTGGACTTCATCACCTCCGGGCCGGTCGTTGCCATGGTCGTTGAGGGGCCGCGGGCGATCGAGGCGTTCCGGCAGCTGGCCGGTGGCACCGACCCGGTCGCCAAGGCCACCCCGGGCACCATCCGCGGTGACTTCGGGCTGGAGACCCAGTACAACCTGGTGCACGGTTCGGACTCCCCGGAGTCGGCCGAGCGCGAGATCGCGCTGTGGTTCCCTGACCTGAAGCCGTCGGCTCCGACGTCGCCGATGACGCTGGCCTGAGGCCGGACTTACGGCCTTTCGCGCGGACTCGCGCCGTTGTGTGGGATACTGGCCAATGGGTGAACGTCACCGGATCGGTGTCCGACACCCGAATGAAGACTTAGGCGAGTGCGACGGTCGCGCTCTGTGATGCGGCGCCGATCGCCGGTCCTCATTCAGCCAGGCACCGAGTCGGTTCCACCCGAGCCCCTCGGAGCGAGACCACTACAAGCCCGGGGAATCGAACCGGGCGAATAACGAGAAGCCCTCGCGTGGCCGCGTCGAATTGACGCGCCCGGGGGCTTGAGGAGACTTACGTGTCAGACGGTTCTCTTTTCCAAGGCTTTGAAGGCGCCGCGTCGGACCCCGGCTCGGATCCGGCACCGGCACCGGCCGAGCACCAGGTGCCGGCCGAGCATGAGGAGCTGCCGGACCGGCTGCGAGTCCACTCGCTGGCGCGGGTCCTGGGCACCACCAGCAAGCGGGTGCTCGATGCCCTGATCGAGCTGGACGGCCGGACGCGCAGCGCCCAGTCCAGCGTGGACCGCGGCGAGGCGGTTCGGGTCCGTGACCTGCTGGGTTCCACTGATGCCGCGGAAGCCCCCGAGGTGGCGGAGGAGTCGGCCGAGGTCGCCGAGGAACCCGAGTCCCGGCTGCTGCTGGAGACCGTCCCGGAAGCCACACCCACCCGGGTGGACTACATGCCGTTGTTCGTCGCACCCCAGCCGGTCGCCTACCAGCCCCCGGCCGTCCGTGAGACCGACGACGACCTCGACGAAGACGACGACGACACCGCCGGTGCCGACGCCGACACCGACGCCGACACCGACGACGAGAACGGTGACCGCCCGGCCAACCGCCGGCGCCGCCGGGGTCGTCGGGGCCGCGGCCGGGGTCGCGGATCCGACGGTTCGGCCGATGACGGCACTGATGGCTCTGATGGCGCCGACGACTCCGAAGACGATGTCGCAACCGACTCCGACGATGCCGGTGACGGCGAGGAGGACGCCGACGACGAGAACGGTTCGGGTGAGGACGCGGGCAACCGTCGTCGCCGCCGTCGTCGTCGTCGCAAGTCCGGCGCCGGGGACGACGACGACACCGCGTCGTCGGACGACCCGCCCAACACCGTCGTGCACGAGCGGGCCCCGCGGGCCAAGGCGGGGCGCGCGGCCAAGGGCGAGAGGGGTACGGGCGACGACGAGATTCAGGGCATCACCGGCTCGACCCGGCTGGAGGCCAAGCGGCAGCGTCGCCGCGACGGCCGTGACGCCGGGCGCCGCCGCCCGCCGATCCTGAGCGAGGCCGAGTTCCTGGCCCGCCGCGAGGCCGTTGAACGCCGGATGGTCGTTCGGGACCGGGTGCGCACGGAACCGCCGCATCAGGGCGCGCGCTACACCCAGATCGCCGTGCTGGAAGACGGCGTGATGGTCGAACACTTCGTCACCTCGGCGGCATCGACGTCGCTGGTGGGCAACGTCTACCTGGGCATCGTGCAGAACGTCCTGCCGTCGATGGAGGCCGCGTTCGTCGACATCGGCCGGGGCCGCAACGGCGTGCTCTACGCCGGTGAGGTGAACTGGGAGGCTGCCGGCCTGGGTGGCGCCAACCGCAAGATCGAGCAGGCCCTCAAACCTGGCGACTACGTCGTGGTGCAGGTCAGCAAGGACCCGATCGGACACAAGGGTGCCCGGCTGACCACGCAGGTGTCGCTGGCCGGTCGTTACCTGGTGTATGTGCCGGGGGCGTCGTCGACCGGGATCAGCCGCAAGCTGCCCGACACCGAGCGGCAGCGGCTGAAGGAGATCCTGCGCGAGGTGGTGCCGGCCGACGCCGGCGTGATCATCCGCACCGCGTCCGAAGGTGTCAAGGAAGCCGACATCCGCTCCGATGTGGAACGACTCCAGGAGCGCTGGACCCAGATCGAGGCCACGGCCGCGGAGACCCAGGCCAAGGCCGCCGGCGCCGCCGTCGCGCTCTACGAAGAGCCCGACGTGCTGGTCAAGGTCATCCGGGACCTGTTCAACGAGGATTTCTCCGAGCTGGTGGTCTCCGGTGACGACGCCTGGGCGACGATCAACGACTACGTGGGCTCGGTGGCGCCCGAGCTGGTTTCGAAGCTGACCCAATATCAGGCTCCCGAGGGGCCCGACGGGCAGGCGGGACCGGATGTGTTCGCCGTGCACCGCATCGACGAGCAGCTTGCCAAGGCGATGGACCGCAAGGTCTGGCTGCCCTCTGGCGGCACGCTGGTGATCGACCGGACCGAGGCCATGACGGTCGTCGACGTCAACACCGGCAAGTTCACCGGCTCCGGGGGCAACCTCGAGGAGACGGTGACCAAGAACAACCTGGAGGCCGCCGAGGAGATCGTGCGGCAACTGCGGTTGCGTGACATCGGCGGCATCATCGTCGTCGACTTCATCGACATGGTGCTGGAGTCCAACCGGGATCTGGTGTTGCGTCGGCTGACCGAGGCCTTGGGCCGTGACCGCACCCGCCACCAGGTGTCGGAGGTGACGTCGCTGGGCTTGGTGCAGCTGACCCGCAAACGGCTGGGCACCGGGCTGATCGAGGCGTTCTCGACGAACTGTCAGCACTGCGCCGGCCGCGGAATCATGCTGCACGCCGACCCGGTGGATTCGGCCGCCCCGGGCCGCAGGTCGGAGTCGAGCAGCGGCAGCCGTCGCAGCAAGCGCTCCCGTAGTAAGGCGAAGGTCGACGAGCCGGCAGTGGCCAAGGTTCCGGTGCACACCCCCGGTGACCACCCGATGTTCAAGGCGATGGCCGACCGCCACGAGGACGACGAGTCCGAGGACGGCGTCGAGGTCGAGGGCGAGAGCACCGACGCCGAGGTGCAGGGCATCGACGTCGGAGCAGGCGTTGACGTCGATCAGCAGGCGGCGTCCGAGGTGGTCGACGACGACCTGGACGAGGCTGACGACACCGACGAGGTCGACGACTCGGATGAGGATGAGGACGCCGACTCCGATGAGGACGAGGTCGACCTGGACGGCGACGACGACGAATTCGACGAGGACCTCGAGGGGCTCGACGACGAGGACTCCGACGATGACTCCGACGAAGACGATGACTCCGACGAGGATGACGAGGATCAGGACGACGAGGATCACGACGACGAGGAGTCTGACGAGGAGGCCTGGCCGGCCGCATCGGCCTATCAGCGGCCCCCTCGGCGCCGCGCCGCTGCCCGTCCGGCGGGTCCGCCCAGCTGACAAAGACCCGGAAGAGGCCGGTTTGACCCTTTAGTTGCTGGTCAAGTACCCTAGACCAGTTGTCTGCAGCCGGGTATCGCCCCGGCCCGGCGGGCAGAACCCAAACCACCTGCGCAAGTCCCGATGGCGTGCGCTGTGAGCGGCACCCGAGAAGTAACCGAGAAGTAGAGGTAGACACCAACGATGGCGACGTACGCAATCGTCAAGACCGGCGGCAAGCAGTACAAGGTTGCCGTCGGGGACGTGCTCAAGGTCGAGAAGATCGAAACCGAGCCGGGTGCCTCCGTCTCGCTGCCGGTCGCGCTGGTCGTGGACGGTGCCACTGTCACCACCGACGCCGCCAAGCTGGCGAAGGTGTCTGTCACCGGTGAGGTGCTCGAGCACACCAAGGGCCCCAAGATCCGTATCCACAAGTTCAAGAACAAGACCGGCTACCACAAGCGGCAGGGTCACCGTCAGCAGCTGACCGTGCTCAAGGTCACCGGAATCAAGTAGGAGCGAACGAGATGGCACACAAGAAGGGCGCTTCCAGCTCGCGGAACGGGCGCGATTCCAATGCCCAGCGACTCGGCGTCAAGCGGTTCGGTGGCCAGGTGGTCAAGGCCGGCGAGATCCTGGTCCGCCAGCGCGGTACCCATTTCCACCCGGGCGTCAACGTCGGGCGTGGCGGCGACGACACCCTGTTCGCGACGTCGCCGGGTGCGGTCGAGTTCGGTGTGAAGCGTGGTCGCAAGACCATCAACATCGTGCCGGTCGCCCGCGTCGAGAGCTGACCAACCGGCCCAGCGCCGGATGCGTGCGCCAACTGGTGCACGCACGGCGTATCTAATGGGTGAGAGGAAGCCCGATGTCCCGGTTTGTCGACCGCGTCGTCATCCATGTGAGCGCGGGCGACGGGGGCAACGGCTGCGCGTCGATTCACCGCGAGAAGTTCAAGCCGCTCGGCGGCCCGGACGGCGGTAACGGCGGACGCGGCGGCAGCGTCGTGCTGGTCGTCGACCCGCAGGTGCACACCCTGCTGGACTTCCATTTCCGGCCGCACATCGCCGCCGCCTCCGGCAAGCAGGGGCAGGGCAGCAACAAGGACGGCGCGTTCGGCGCGGACCTGGAGATCAAGGTTCCCGACGGCACCGTCGTGCTCGACGAACACGGACGGCTGCTGGCCGACCTGGTGGGTACGGGTGCCCGCTTCGAAGCCGCCGCGGGAGGCCGCGGTGGGCTGGGTAACGCGGCGCTGGTGTCGCGTGCCCGCAAAGCGCCCGGATTCGCGCTGCTGGGGGAGAAGGGCGAGACCCGCGACCTCGCCCTCGAGCTCAAGACCGTAGCCGACATCGGCCTCATCGGCTTTCCGTCCGCCGGTAAATCCGCACTGGTGTCGGTGATCTCGGCGGCCAAGCCGAAGATCGCCGACTATCCGTTCACCACGCTGGCGCCCAACCTGGGGGTGGTCTCCGCCGGGGACAACACCTTCACTGCCGCCGACGTGCCGGGCCTGATCCCGGGTGCCTCCACCGGACGCGGGCTCGGCCTGGACTTCCTGCGGCACATCGAACGTTGCGCCGTGCTGGTGCACATCGTGGATTGTGCGACTGCCGAACCCGGCCGTGATCCGATCTCCGACATCGAGGCCATCGAAGCCGAACTGGCCGCCTATACCCCGACCATGCAAGGGGATTCGACGCTCGGGGATCTGGTGGACCGGCCGCGTGCGGTGGTGCTCAACAAGATCGACGTGCCCGAAGCCCGGGAGATGGCCGAGTTTGTGGCAGCCGATATCGCCGCCGAACGTGGCTGGCCGGTGTTCATGGTCTCGACGGTGAGCCGGGAGGGGTTGCGCCCGTTGACCTTCGCGTTGGCGGACATGGTGTCGGCGTATCGCGCCGCGCAACCCGAGCCGGTGGCACGCCGGCCGGTGATCCGGCCGATACCGGTCGGGCAGACCGGGTTCACCGTGGAATCCGACGGTGAAGGTGGTTTCGTCGTCCGCGGAACCCAACCGGAGCGCTGGGTGCACCAGACCAGCTTCGACAACGACGAAGCGGTCGGCTACCTGGGTGACCGGCTGGCCCGGCTCGGCGTCGAGGACGAGTTGCTGCGTCAGGGCGCGACGCCCGGTTGCGCGGTGACCATCGGCGAGATGACCTTCGACTGGGAGCCGGCTACGGCGGCCGGGGTGGACGTGCCCTTGTCGGGTAGGGGCACCGACGTCCGGGTGGAACGCAGCGACCGGATCGGGGCCGCCGAACGCAAGGTGGCGCGCAAACAGCGCCGAGAGCACACGGAGGACACGTGACCGGCAGCGGTGCGCGAGAAGCGATTCGCACCGCGCGCAGCGTCGTCGTCAAGATCGGTACCACCGCGCTCACCACCGAGTCGGGGATGTTCGACGCGGGCCGGCTGGCCGGGCTCGCCGCGGCCATCGAGGCCCGGATGAAGGCCGGATCGGACGTGACGATCGTGTCCTCGGGCGCGATTGCCGCCGGCCTGGAGCCGCTGGGACTGTCCAAGCGGCCCACCGATCTGGCCACCAAGCAGGCTGCCGCCAGCGTGGGACAGGTGGCGCTGGTCAACGCGTGGAGCGCCGCCTTCGGTGAATTCGGCCGCGCCGTCGGGCAGGTGCTGCTCACCGCGCAGGACGTGTCGATGCGGGTGTCGCACACCAATGCCGCGCGCACGCTGGACCGGTTGCGGGCACTGCACGCCGTCGCGATCGTCAACGAGAACGACACGGTGGCCACCAATGAGATCCGGTTCGGCGACAACGATCGGCTCTCGGCGCTGGTGGCGCACCTGGTCGGGGCCGATGCGCTGGTGCTGCTCTCCGACATCGACGGCCTGTATGACGCCGACCCGCGTAAGGGTCCGGCTCGGCTGGTACCGGAGGTGGCCGGCCCGGACGACCTGCGCGGCGTGGTGGCCGGCGAGGGCAGTCACCTGGGCACCGGCGGCATGGTGTCGAAACTGTCGTCGGCTCTGCTGGCCGCCGACGCGGGTGTGCCGGTGCTGCTGGCCGCCGCCGGTGACGCAGCGGCAGCACTGTCGGAGGCATCGGTGGGCACCGTGTTCGCGCCGCGCGCGCAACGGCTTTCGGCACGCAAGTTCTGGGTGCGCCATGCCGCCGATGCGGCGGGAACTCTGACGTTGGATGCGGGCGCGGTCGAGGCGGTGCTGACCCGGCGGCGCTCGTTGTTGCCGGCCGGGATCACCGGGACCTCGGGCGCATTCCACGGCGGCGACGTCGTCGAACTGTGCGGCCCGGACGGGACGGTGGTGGCCCGCGGCGTCGTCGGCTATGACGCGGTGGAGCTGGCCGCCATGATCGGGCGTTCCACCACGGATCTGGCACCTGATGCCCGCCGGCCGGTGGTCCACGCCGACGACCTGGTCGCGGTCTGACACCCACCGGCATGAGCACCGTTTTCACCGTCGAAGGGGCAGGCTGGAGCGGCTTGCTGCGATTCATGTGCCGTGGCGCGGTCGCCAAGGGCCGCACGGTGCGAAACGTCAAGTACCCCAACACCTATTTCGACGGCCTGCGCTATGTCCCAGCGGTCGAGGCGGTGCGGCGCGGTGCGCAGGCCCTTGACGACATGCTGAACGCACACTTCGACGGCCACCCCGACGCCGACGACGTCCTGGTCTACGGGGTGAGCATGGGCTCGCAAGTCGCCTGCAAATGGTTGCGCGACTACGGGCCGGGCACCTCGATCCCGGCCGGCAAGGTGTCGTTTCTGTTGCTCGCCAATCCCGAGCAGCCGTTCCACGGCATCTATCAGGCCGACCCGAAGCTGGTGTGGTTCATGACGTTGCCCGACTACGGCGGTGTAGGCGTTCCCGGGAACACCCCGTTCGCGGTGACCGATCTGTGTCGCCAGTACGACGGCATGGCGGATTTTCCCAACCGTCCCGCCGCACAGGTCAGTTGGCTGGCCGTATGCAACGCACTGGTGGGACTGGTAACCGTGCACAACAACTACTTCAGGGTGAATCCGCAGGCCCGCGACAACCTCCGGGTCAGGCGCGGCAACGTCACCTACGTGTTCTGCCCCACCCGGCGTAAGAGGCGTCAGCGGATCGAGAGCAGCTATGACCGCTCGGCCTGGAGCTACTGACCGGTGGGGTGTAGATACAGTGCGCCCCAGACGATTTCGGTCAGGGCCGTGGTGAGTTCGCTGTCGTAGCCGACGTCGTGGTTCGGCAGGTTCTGCTGGCAGGCCCGCTCCACCATCCACGTGAGTGCGCTTGCGGTGGCTTCGGCGGGCAGCTCGCGGCGAATGGAGCCTTCGGTCTGGCCGTCTTCGATGACCTGGGCCACCCGGCCCGAGATGCCGGTCAGCAGTTCCCGATAGGTGGCTCCCACCAGGGGGTCGTAGCCGGCCATCTCGTTGAGCGCGATCAGCAGCGGCTGGTGTCGCCGGTAGCTGGCGATGATCGCGGCCATCGCGTCGTGGACGTCGGCGGGATCGCGGCGCCCCGCCACGCCCCACCAGCGTTGCGCGCCCTCGGTGAGGTCGTCGAACACCTGGTCGGCCAGCCGGCGCAGTAGGTGGCCCTTGTCCTCGAAGTAGATGTAGAAGCTGGCTCGCGAGATCCCGGCCTCGGTGGCGAGCCGGTCCACGCTGAGTTCGGTGAAGCTGGCGCCCTGGCGCATCAGTCGTTCGGTCGCGTCGAGCAGCCCGCGCTCGATCTCCCCGCGCCGCTCCTGGCGGCTGACCGTGGGTTTGCGCGTCACGGAGGCCATGCGGTGCAGCATACTGCGCACGATGACATCTTGACTAGACACTATGTCTAGTCATAATGTCGTGTTGTTCGCATTGTGATCGGAGTCATACGCCGAGGAGGCCCCATGCCGGTATCGACCGCCGCAAGCCGTGTTTACGACGCCGTCGACCTGTCGTCACGCGCGTTCTGGTCCACCTCCGCTGCGGACCGGGAACGCTCGTACGCAGTCCTGCGCGACGAGCGCCCGGTGAGCTGGCATCCGCCGGTGGCGGACTCGATGCTCAACGATCCCGACGACCCTGGATTCTGGGCCGTCACCAGGCACGCCGACATCGCCACGGTGAGCCGCAACAACGATGTCTTCCTGTCCGGCAAGGGTGTGCAGTTCGAGAACATCCCCGAAGAGATGCTCGAAACCACCCAATCCTTCCTGGCCATGGATCCGCCTCGACACACCAAACTGCGCAAACTGGCCACCGCGGCATTCACGCCCCGGCAGATCCGGCGCATCGAGGACTCGATCAAAGCCAGTGCCACGGCCATCGTCGGCGAACTGAAAGCCGCCGGCAGCGGGGCGGACTTCGTCGAATACTGCGCCAAGGAACTGCCGCTGCGCACGTTGGCGGACATGGTGGGCGTCCCGGATTCCGAGCGCGCCCAGGTGGCCAGCGCCGCCGATGCGCTGGTGTCGACCAATGACCCGGTTTTCCTCAATGGGCGTGACCCGCTGGCGGTGATGGGCGAGAGCATCATGTACCTGCATCAGGTCGCCGCCACCCTGGCCGCGCAGCGCCGCGAGCAGCCCGGTGACGACCTGTTCAGCACCCTGGTGAACACCGAGGTGGACGGCGACCGGCTCACCGACGCCGAAGTGTGCGCCTACTTCGTGCTGCTGGCCGTCGCTGGCAACGACACCACCCGGCAGACCACCAGTCACGCGCTGCGGGCGCTGACCGAGTTCGGTGAGCAACGGGCCTGGCTGATGGATGATTTCGACCGCCGCATCGGGATGGCCGTTGAGGAGTTCATCCGCTACGCCACTCCGGTGATGACGTTTCGACGCACCGCCGCAACCGATTACGAACTCGGTGGCCAGATGATTCGGGCCGGCGACAAGGTGGCGATGTTCTACGCCTCCGGCAACTGGGACGATCGGGTTTTCATCGACCCGGACCGACTGGACCTGAGCCGGGATCCCAACCCGCACCTGGGATTCGGCGGTGGCGGGCAGCACTACTGCCTGGGCACCCACGTCGCGCGAGCCCAGCTGCGCGCCATCTTCGACGAGTTGCTGCACGAGCTGCCCGGCATCGAGGCCGGCGAACCGGAGTACTTAGCGGGCAGCTTCATTCACGGGATCCGGGCCATGCCCTGCACGTTCTGACCCCGGTGGTCCAGGCTCGGCCAGCCCGAACCGGATCCCGGTGGCGTCCTTGCCGATCGCGGTCAACACCACGACCGCGATCAGCGTCGGCACCACCGTGACGATCAGGGCGTACGGGTAGCCGTGCGCGGCCGCGAGGTGTTCCTGGATCGGCAGGTTGAATGCGGCGAACAGATTGCCCAGCTGATAAGTCACGCCCGGATAGAAGCCGCGGATCGCGTCCGGCGACATCTCGGTGAGGTGCGCCGGAATCACGCCCCAGGCGCCCTGCACGAAGATCTGGATCAGAAACGCGCCGAGGCACAGCATGCCCGCGGTCTGCGACAACGCGAACAGCGGCACGATCGGCAGACCCATCGCCGCCGCCCAGATGATCGCGTAGCGCCGGCCCAGCCGCTGGGACAGCGAACCGAAGAACAGCCCACCGATGATCCCGCCGATGTTGTAGATCACCGCGATCCACTTGGCCGTGACATGCGACAGGCCCGCACCGTTGGCGGAGGTCAGAAACGTCGGATAGATGTCATGGGTGCCGTGGCTCATCCAATTGAACGCCGTCATCAGCAACACCAGGTAGCAGAAACGGCGGATCACCTTGGCGTCGGTGAACACGTCACGAATCCTGGTGCGGGTCAAGCGCATCCGGTCCTGCGTGGCCAGCCACACCTCGGACTCGGCGACTCGGTAGCGAATCAGCAGGCTGACCATGGCCGGCAGGATCGACAGCCCGAACAGCCAGCGCCAGGACAGCCCCAGCACGTCGTTCACCAGCAGTGAGGCCACCGTGGCGGCCAGATAGCCGAACAGGTAACCCTCCTGCAGCAGGCCGGAGAAGAACCCGCGACGCTCCGGCGGGATCTTCTCCATGGCCAGCGCGGCGCCCAATCCCCACTCGCCGCCCATGCCGATTCCGTAGAGCAGTCGCAGGATCACCAGCACGGTGAAGGTGGGCGCGAACGCGCACAGGAATCCGACCGTCGAGTAGAAGATCACGTTCACCATCAGCGGTATCCGCCGCCCGACCCGGTCGGCCCACAGGCCGAAGATCAGCGCCCCGAGCGGACGCATCATCAAGGTGGCGGTGGTCAAAAACGCCACCTCGGTCTTGGTGTGGCCGAAGGTCTTGGCGATATCGGCGTAGACGAAAACCACGATGAAATAGTCGAAGGCATCCATCGACCAACCCAGGACGGCGGCCAGGAACGAGTTGCGCTGGTCGGGGGTGAGGCGCTGTTTCACCGGAATATCGTGCCGGATCAGTCCGCCACTGCGGGCGTTATGCGGCGATTAGTTCGCCGAAATCATCGCCGTGATCAGTTCCTCGGCCAGCACCGCCAGGGCCGCCGAACAGCCACCGTCGAACTTGATGGCCGCCAGCTCGTCGCCGCGGGTCGGACCGCGGTTGACGATCGCGATCGGGACCCCACGCGCCGCTGCGTACCGGACGAACCGGTAGCCGGAGAACACCGTCAGCGAGGACCCGGCGACCAGCAACGCCTCGGCGTCGTCGACCACTGAAAACGCCCGTTCGACACGGTCTTTGGGGACGTTCTCGCCGAAGTAGACGATGTCGGGTTTGAGCATCCCGCCGCACCGGTGGCAATCCACGTAGCGGAACGACGCGGTATCGGCGACAACTGCGTCCGCGTCGGGTGCCACCGCGATACCGCCGAGGTCCTCGGCGCGCTCGATGAATCCCGGGTTGAGCTCCTCCAGCTGCTCGGCCAGCGTCATGCGGCTCATGGTGGTCCCGCACCCCAGGCAGACCACCGTCGCGTAGCTGCCGTGCAGATCGACGACCCGGCGACCGCCGGCCTTGGTGTGCAGCAGATCGACGTTCTGGGTGACGACCCCGGTCACCACGCCGGCGGCTTCCAGCGCGGCCAGCGCCCAGTGACCCGCGTTGGGCGCGGTGGCGGCCATGTGGCGCCAGCCCACGTGGTTGCGGGCCCAGTACCGCTGACGGAAGACCGCATCGCCGGTGAACTGGGCGATGGTCATCGGATTGCTCGGCGGGGAGTCCGGCCCGCGATAGTCGGGAATACCGGAATCGGTGGAGATCCCCGCACCGGTCAGTACCGCGATTCGCCGGCCTGCCAGCAATGTCAGCAGGTCGCAGACCGTCGGCGTGATGTCGCTCATCTGGTCCAGCGTAAGCACCCGAAAGCTGCGTATTGGCACAGTCCAGGCGACAATGGCAGGCGATGGACTATTCAGGGGACTTCTACAGCGCCTACCGGCACGGGTTCGCGCGGGTCGCTGCCTGCACACACCGCGCCACGCTTGCCGACCCGGCCGCCAACGTCGAGTCGGTGGTGCAGCTGGCGCGCCGGTGCCACGACGACGGCGTGGCACTGGCCGTCTTCCCCGAGCTCACGCTGTCGGGCTACTCGCTCGATGACATCGTCGCGCAGGACGCCCTGCTCGACGCGGTCCAGGCCGCGCTGCTCGACCTGGTCGCCGCGTCGCTGGAGCTGCTACCGGTCCTGGTGGTGGGGGCGCCGCTGCGCTACGGCCACCGGGTGTACAACACCGCCGTCGTCGTTCATCGGGGCCGCATCCTCGGGGTGGTGCCCAAGTCGTACCCGCCCACCTACCGCGAGTTCTACGAGGGCCGCCAATTCGCCGCCGGTACTGGAGAGCGCGGCCTGATCCGGCTGGCCGGGGATGAGGTGCCGTTCGGCTCGGACCTGCTGTTCGCCGCAACCGACCTGCCGGGCTTCGTGCTGCACGCCGAGATCTGCGAGGACATGTTCGTGCCGGTGCCGCCGAGTGCGCAGGCGGCGTTGGCCGGCGCGACCGTGCTCGCCAACCTCTCGGGCAGTCCCATCACCGTGGGCCGCGCCGAAGACCGGCGGCTGCTGGCCCGCTCGGCGTCGGCGCGGTGCCTGGCCGCCTACGTCTATGCCGCCGCCGGGGAAGGGGAGTCGACCACCGACCTGGCCTGGGACGGCCAGACCATGATCTGGGAGAACGGGACCCTGCTGGCCGAGAGTGACCGGTTCCCCCGCGAACCCCAGCGCAGCGTGGCCGATGTGGACCTGGGGCTGCTGCGCTCGGAGCGTGCGCGAATGGGCACGTTCGACGACAACCGCCGACACCATCGGGATGCGACAGGTGCATTCCGCCGGGTGGAGTTCGCACTCGACCCGCCGGACGGGGACATCGGACTGCGGCGGGTGGTTGAACGGTTCCCGTTCGTGCCATCCAATCCGCAACGGCTGCAACAGGACTGCTACGAGGCCTACAACATCCAGGTATCCGGTCTGGAGCAGCGGCTGCGCGCTCTGCGCTATCCCAAGGTGGTTCTCGGGGTGTCGGGTGGGCTGGACTCCACTCACGCGCTGATCGTCGCCGCACGGGCGATGGACCGGGAGAACCGGCCGCGCAGTGACATTCTGGCGTTCACCATGCCCGGCTTCGCCACCGGCGAGCACACCAAGGCCAACGCCGCGGCGCTGAGCAGGGCGCTGGGGGTGACCTTCGCCGAACTGGACATCCGCGACAGCGCCAGGCTGATGCTGACCGAACTGGGACACCCGTTCGCGCGCGGTGAAGCCGTATACGACGTCACGTTCGAGAACGTCCAAGCCGGCCTGCGCACCGACTACCTGTTCCGGATCGCCAACCAGCACGGTGGCATCGTGCTGGGCACCGGCGACCTGTCCGAGCTGGCGCTGGGCTGGTCCACCTACGGGGTGGGCGATCAGATGTCGCACTACAACGTCAACGGCGGGGTACCCAAAACCCTGATCCAGCACCTGATCCGGTGGGTGATCAACTCCGGGGAGTTCGATGCCGACGTGTGCGCGGTACTGGCCTCGGTTCTCAACACCGAGATCAGTCCCGAACTGGTGCCGGCGGCTGACGGCGAAGAGATTCAGCGCAGCGAAGACACCGTCGGGCCGTACTCGCTGCAGGACTTCGCGCTGTTCTCCGCTCTGCGCCACGGGTTCTCGCCGGCCAAGATCGCGTTCCTGGCGTGGCACGCCTGGCATGACATCGACGCGGGTTCCTGGCCGCCGGGTTATCCGGCGGACAAACGACAGGCCTACTCACTGGCCGAGATTCGCAAATGGCTGAAAGTCTTCGCCCAACGGTTCTATTCGTTCAGCCAATTCAAGAGGTCGGCACTGCCCAACGGGCCCAAGGTGTCCCACGGCGGCTCACTGTCACCCCGCGGCGACTGGCGCGCCCCGTCGGACATGTCGGCGCGGATCTGGCTCGACGAGATCGAGCGCGAGATACCCGAGAAGTAGGTGAGCGAGCCAGTTTCCCCGGGCCGGACCGACCGTGAAACGGCGGTCGTGATCGTCGGCGCGGGCATGTCGGGGCTGATCGCCGCACGCGCCCTGCATCGCCGCGGTATCGACGTGCTTGTCCTCGAATCCGCGGCCCGAACGGGCGGAAGGCTGTTCGCCGAGACCTCGGCCCTGGGCTCCCGTCTTGATCTGGGCGGCCAATGGGTGGGAGCCGGCCACCACCGGCTGGAGGCACTGGCAGCCGAACTCGGCGCGACGGTGTTTCCCATGCACACCCCGAAGCGCCCGATGGTGATCAAGGGCGGCAAGACGCTGTCAGCCGTTGGTCCGACGGTGGCGATCGCCAATGCGGTGCTGGCCTCCTGGGTGATGAGGGCGAAGTTCGGCGCGCCCAGGCGATGGAGTTCCCAGACGATCCAGGATCGGCTTTCCAAGGTGCCTCCGGCAGTGGCCCGGCGACTGCTCGAAGTGCTGCTCGCGACCTCGACCACGGCCGACCTGGACCGCTTTTCGATGGAGTCGTTCGTCGAGATGATCGGCTACGAGGGCGGACTGACCGAGATGCTGTCGACCAGCGGCGGGGCGCAGGACAGTCTTATCCTCGAGGGCGCCGGCACCCTGACGGATCGGATCGCCGCCGAATTGGGGGAGCGGGTGCTGACCGATAGCCGGGTGATCTCCGTTCGTGACGAGGCGGGATCGGTTGTCGTCAGCACGGAATCAGCGGTGGTGCGGGCATCAAAGGTGATCGTGTCGGTGCCGCCGCCGATGACCACCAAGATCGCCTTCGACCCACCCCTTCCGGTTGGCCGACGGCGCCTCCAGGACAGCACATACATGGGATCGGTCTACAAGGCGATCGCGGTCTATGAGCGGCCGTTCTGGCGCGAGCACGCCGACCTCGAATGCATGATCCTCGACAACCCCGGCGCTGCGGTCTTCGACACCTCGCCGCCCGGCGGGCCCGGCCACCTCTGCGTGCTGGTGGGTGGTCGGGAGGCGCGAGAAATCGACGCTCTGGCCGAAAATGATCGGCGGAGAACGCTTATCGGCCCACTCGCGGCGGTGACAGCACTGCCCGCGCTGCTCGACCCGGTGAGCTGGCACGAAAAGTCCTGGCACCGTGACGAAAACGTCGGCGGTGGCTATTCGGCCCTGCCGAGCGCCGGGAGCACTGGGACTATGTTCCCGCTGCCGTCGGACCCGACCGGCGACATCTACTGGACCGGCACCGAAACCGCCGCTGAGCATGCCGGATACATCGAGGGTGCCATCGAGGCGGGCGAGCGGGTCGCCGCGCAGGTCATCGCATCCCTACGGTAGGAATTAGCCATGCCCACCGTCCTGATCGAGGTACGCCGCCACTACACAACGGCTGAGGAGATCGCGATCATCGACGCCGTCCACGGTGCGATGGTCACGGCCTTCCAGATCCCGGCCACGGACAAGAACGTCCGGCTGGTCGCCCACGAGCCACACCGGTTCGCGGTGCCGGCGCACCTGGCCCAACCGGAGTACCGCACCCTGGTCTCGATCGCCTGCTTCACCGGCAGGTCCCTGGACGCGAAACGCGCACTGTATGCCGGGATCGTCGAACGCCTTGAGACACTGGGGATCCCGCGTGACCACGTGATGATCACCCTGCACGAGGCGGACCGCGACAACTGGGGGATCCGGGGTGGGCAGGCCGCCTCCGACGTCGAGCTGGGCTTCAACATTCAGGTGTGATCGCGCAGCATCCGGGTGATCGCCGCTGAATCCGGCGCGCAGTCCCCGGCTCCCCGAACCTGGGTCGCCAGCGCCCCGGCGGCGCAGGCGCAGCGCAGCGCGTGCGCGATGCCACGTGGCCACTCGGCGGCCAGCACACCGGCGAACACGTCACCCGCACCGGAGGTGTCGACGGCATCGACCACCGGTGCCGGTACGTGCACGGTGCCGTCCGCGCCGGTGTAGCGCGCCCCGTTCGCGCCCAGCGTGACCACCCGGTGCGGCACCGGATGATCGAACCGCGCGGATTCGGTCTCATTGACCACCGCGACGTCCACCAGGTCGACCAGCCTCGCCAGCTCGGTCTCCTCACCGCCTGCCGGGGAGACGTTGACGATCACCGTCGCCCCGGCGGCGCGTGCGATCCGGGCGGCCGCGGCGGCCGTCGCGATCGGAATCTCCAACTGCAACAGCAGCACCTGGGCGCCGGCGATCGCGTCGCGTCCGGCGTTCACCTCGACCGCACTGTTGGCTCCCGGCACCACCACGATGGTGTTCTGCCCAGCCGTGTCCACGGTGATGATGGCAGCGCCACTGGGCCCGGGCACAGTCACCAACCCCGCGGTGCCGACGCCGTTGTCCGCCAGGTGCCGACGCAGTAGCGCACCGGCGTCGTCGTCACCCACCGCACCCACGAAGCAGACCTGCGCACCGGCCCGGGCGGCCGCGACGGCCTGATTGCCGCCCTTGCCACCGGGAACGGTGGCCGGTGTCGAACCCAGCACCGTCTCGCCCGGGGCGGGCAGTGCGGCGACGGTGAACACCGCGTCCAGATTCACGCTGCCCACCACACATACCCGCGTCATGGAATCCAGCTTCGCATTCACGACCGCGGAATGTCCTGCATCGCTTAGTGTGAGGAACCGCCTGGAAGACCGGGGAAGGGAGCCGCCCAGTGGATGCGGCACCGTTGACAGTGGCCCCGGCCGGCGAAGAGCGTCTGTACCGGCGGCTCGCAGCGCGCCTGAGTATCCAGACCAAGCTGATGATGATCCTGCTGCTGACCGCTATCGCCTCGGTCGCCATCGTTGGATTCGTCGAGTTCCAGTATGGCGCAAAGGAATTACAGTTGGCGGCGACCAACAAACTGGTGCAGGCCCGCGAGTTGCAGCGCCGGGCGATCACCGGGCTGTTCGCCGATATGACCAACTCCCTGACCGTGTTCAGCGGAGGAGCGGTCGCCTCGGGCGCGCTCACCGCGTTCACCGCCGGATTCGACGAACTCGCCCGGGTTGCAGTCACGCCAGAACAGCAGCGGGCGATAGCGGACTACTACCGGGACAACTTCACCAAGGCCCTGGGCGAGCGAGCGGGCGATCAACCCGACGTTGCGGCGTTTCTGCCCACTTCGAACGCGCAGCGCTATCTGCAGGCCCACTACACCGTCGCCGACTCGCAGCGGTCCGACGGCGACTCCAGCGCCTGGGCGGCGGCAAACGCCCAGTTCAACGATATTTTCGGAGACATCGTCCACCTCAACGGGTACCAGGATGGCTTGTTGTTGGACACCCGAGGCAACGTGGTCTATTCGGTCAACAAGGGTGTGGACCTGGGCACCAACGTGCTTACCGGTCCCTACCGTGAATCCGGCCTTCAGGGCGCCTACCGCAAGACGCTGGCGGCCAATGCGGTCAACTTCGTCTGGATCACCGATTTCGCGCCCTACCAACCCAACCTGGACACGCCGACGGCATGGCTGGTGTCGCCGGTCGGTACCAAGGGTGTGGTCGAGGGTGTGATGGCCCTGGCCCTGCCCAGCGCAAAAATCACCGAGATCATGACCGTCGGCCGCGACTGGGATGCCGCCGGGCTGGGCCGCACAGCCGAGAGCTACCTGGCCGGTCCGGACGGCCTGATGCGGTCCGATTCGCGGCTGTTCCTCGAAGATCCAGACCGATACCGTCGGGAGGCGATGGCGGCCGGGACATCTGAGTCGACAGTGGACCGCGCGCTGCGATGGGGGACCACCACCCTGGTGCAACCCGTCGCCGGTCCGGGACTGCGGGCCGCCCAACGTGGTCAGTCCGGAACGCTCAACACCGGACACGACTATCTGGGCAAACGTGAGCTGACCGCGTACGCGCCGCTGACCGTGCCCAACTCGGACCTGCAGTGGTCGATCCTGTCGACCCGGGAGTACGCCGACGCCTACTCCGGCGTCACCTCCTTCCTGCGCAGGGTGGTGCTGGCCACGACCGGGGTCATCTTCGCGATCTGCATGCTGGCGATGCTGCTCGCCCGGCTGTTCCTGCAGCCGATCCGGCGGTTGCAGGCTGCTGCCCAGCGGATCAGTGCCGGGGACTACAGCGCCGTGGTCCCGGCCTGCACGGCTGACGAGATCGGCGATCTGACCAGGGCTTTCAACGACATGAGCCGTAGCCTGCGCACCAAGGAGGAGATGCTCGACCAGCAGCGCAGACAGAACGACGAACTGATGTTGTCGCTGATGCCGGAGTCGTTGGTTCGGCGCTACCGCGGGGGCGAACAGGCCATCGCCGATGAGCATCACAACGTCAGCGTCATCTACGCCGAACTGCAGGGGATCGAGCAGGTTTCGGCCGAGGTCACTGCGAGCGAACTGGTGACGCTGGTCGACGACCTGGTCAGGCAGTTCGACGCGGCGGCCGAAGCCGTTGGCGTTGAGCGGATCCGGACTATGCACAACGGCTACCTCGCCGGCTGCGGGCTGACCACGCCGCGGCTCGACGGCGTGCACCGTGTCGTCGAATTCGCGTGCGAGATGCAGCGCATCGTCGAACGGTTCGCCATCAAATCCGGCCACCGGTTGAGCCTGTGGGCAGCGATTAACACCGGCGAGGTCGTCAGCGGCCTGGTGGGACGCTCCGGCGTCACCTACGACCTGTGGGGTCCCGCTGTCAACCGCGCCTATCAGCTACGCAGGGACACAACGGAATCCGGTATCTATGTCACCGCAGCGGTGCGTGACATGCTCGACGAGGACCAGAAATTCGTCGCGGTAGGCACCGGAGACGCCCAGGATCAGATCTGGAGATTGTCGGAGACGCCGTGAGCATCCTCGGGCCGTGGCTGTACTGGGCGATCGGGATCGCAATCGGGCTCCCGGCCGGCCTGGTCCTGCTCACCGAAGGCCATGTGGCCCTGGCCCGCCGAGGCAGTTCCCTGGCGCGGCCGGTGGCCCTGCTACGGAACTATCTGTTGCCGCTGGGCGCATTGTCGGTGTTGCTGGCGAAGGTGGCCGGTGTGTCGGGACAGGATCCGGCGCTGCGGGTCATCTACACGGCGTTCGGCTTCGTGCTGTTGGTGTTGGCACTGTCGGTGCTCGACGTCACCTTTTTCCAGAGCGCCCCGAAGGATTCCTGGCGGGGCCGGATGCCGACGATCTTCGTCGACGTCGCCCGCTTCCTGTTGATCGGTGTCGGTCTGGCGCTGACGCTGTCGCACGTCTGGGGAGCCCGGATCGGTGGCCTGTTCACCGCGCTCGGTGTGACGTCGGTGGTCATCGGGCTGATGCTGCAGAACTCGGTCGGCCAGATCGTTTCGGGCCTGTTCATGCTGTTCGAGCAGCCGTTCCGGATCGGCGACTGGCTGTCGACTCCCACCGCGCGCGGCCGGGTCGTGGAGGTGAACTGGCGCGCGGCGCACATCCACACCACCGATGGCCTGCAGATCATGCCGAACTCGGTGCTGGCCGGCACCTCGTTCACCAACATCACCCGATCCGGCGGGGTACACCAGGTGTCGATCACGACCACGTTCGGCGTCGCCGACCCGCCGGACCAGGTGTGCGCGCTGTTGTCGCGAGTGGCGATCGCACTGCCGATGCGAACCACCGGCGCCGCACCGGCTTCGGCGACCCTGGGCAGCGGTCAGTACCGCACCACGATCGCGGTCGACTCGCCGAGCGACGACGGCCCGGCGCAGGCCACCTTCCTACGGTGGCTCTGGTACGCCGCCCGGCGGGAGGGACTGCACCTCGACAACGCCGCCGACGACTTCAGCACGCCGGAGCGGGCGGCCGAGGCGCTGCGGACAGTTGTGGCACCTGCCCTGCGGCTGACCGACGCCGACGAACAGGCCCTGGCACCCCATGCCAGGGTGGTCCGCTACGGCGCGGACGAACCCCTGCAACAGGCCGGTCTGGTGCCGGCCGGGATCACCTTCCTGACCCATGGCAGGGTCCGGCTCACCAGCGAGGATCCCGACTTGCCGGGCGTCACGCTGGGCGACGGCGCGTTCCTTGGGATCACCTCTTTGACACGGCAGTCCAGCCAGTTCGACGCCCACGCCCTGGAGGAGGTGACTGCGGTGGTCATCGACCGCGAACACATCGAGGACCTGGTGATGGCCAAGCCGCTGCTGCTGCAGGAGCTGGGCCGGATCATCGACCAGCGGCGCAGTGTGGTGTCTGCAGACCGGGGCCGTTTTACCTGATCGGACGTTCGCCGATACGCTGGCACGATGAGCGTCCCCGTGCTTCCCGACCTGCGCCAAGAGGTCCACGATGCCGCCCGCCGAGCCCGGGTCGCCTCCCGTGCGCTGACGTCGCTGTCCACCGCGGCCAAGAACAACGTGCTCAACGCCGCCGCCGACGCGTTGCTGACTCACTCCGACACCATTGTGGCGGCCAACGCCGAGGATCTCGCGGTTGCGCGGGCGGCCGGCACCCCTGAGGCGATGCTGGACCGGCTGGCCCTGAACCCCGAGCGGGTCGAGGGGATCGCCGCCGGGCTGCGCCAGGTGGCCGGGCTGCCCGACCCGGTCGGCGAGGTGCTGCGCGGCTACACCCTGCCCAACGGCTTGTTGCTGCGCCAGCAGCGCGTCCCGCTGGGCGTGGTGGGCATGGTCTACGAGGGCCGGCCCAACGTCACCGTCGACGCGTTCGGTCTGACGCTGAAATCGGGCAACGCGGCGTTGCTGCGCGGCAGCTCGTCCGCCGCACACTCCAACCAGGCCTTGGTCGAGGTGTTGCGCGGTGCCCTGGAGGCCGAGGACCTGCCCGCTGACGCCGTACAGCTGCTGTCGTCCGTCGACCGCGCCACCGTCACGCACCTGATCCAGGCCCGCGGCCTTGTCGACGTGGTGATTCCGCGTGGCGGGGCCGGGCTGATCGACGCGGTGGTGCGCGACGCGCTGGTGCCGACCATCGAGACCGGGGTGGGCAACTGCCACGTCTACATCCATGAGGCCGCCGATCTTTCGGTCGCCGAAGAAGTGCTGCTGAACTCCAAGACTCGCCGGCCCAGCGTCTGCAATGCCGCCGAGACCCTGCTGATCGACGCCACGATCGCCGAGACGGCGTTGCCGCGGCTGGTCGACGCGTTGACCGCAGCCGGGGTCACCGTGCACGGCGACGCCGACACCGCCGCCCCCGAGGACGACCTGCGCCGCGAATACCTGGCGATGGACATCGCCTTGTCCGTGGTCGACGGGCTCGAGGACGCGATCGAGCACATCAACGAATACGGCACCGGCCACACCGAGGCCATCGTCACCACCAATATGGCCGCCGCCCAACGGTTCAGCGAACAGGTCGACGCCGCCGCGGTCATGGTCAACGCGTCGACGGCGTTCACCGACGGTGAGCAGTTCGGCTTCGGCGCCGAGATCGGCATCTCCACCCAGAAGCTGCACGCCCGTGGTCCGATGGGACTGCCGGAGCTGACGTCGACCAAATGGATCGTGTGGGGTGACGGCCACACCCGCCCGGCCTAAGGAGCCCTAGCCGCATGGAAAACCCCGCCGTTCCCGCCACCCCGGCCCGCCAGGCGCCGCTGTTCGCCGACATCGACGATGTCGCCCGACGGCTCGCCGAGACCGGCTACCTGGCCGACACCGCCACCACCACCGCGGTGTTCCTGGCAGACCGGCTGGGCAAGCCCCTACTGGTGGAGGGGCCGGCCGGCGTCGGCAAGACCGAACTGGCCCGCGCGGTGGCCGCCGCCACCGGCTCGGGCCTGGTGCGGTTGCAGTGCTACGAAGGCGTCGACGAGGCCCGTGCGCTCTACGAGTGGAACCACGCCAAACAGATCCTGCGCATCCAGTCCGGGTCCGGATCCGGCGACTGGGACGCCACCAAGATGGACGTCTTCGCCGAGGAGTTCCTGCTGTCGCGGCCGTTGCTGACCGCGATCCGGCGCACCGAGCCGACGGTGCTGCTGATCGATGAGACCGACAAGGCCGACATCGAGATCGAGGGTCTGCTGCTGGAGGTGCTCTCCGACTTCGCCGTCACCGTCCCCGAACTGGGCACGATCAGCGCGACGCGGAAACCGTTCACGCTGTTGACCTCCAACGCCACCCGGGAACTGTCCGAGGCGCTCAAGCGGCGTTGCCTGTTCCTGCACATCGACTTCCCCGACCCCGACCTGGAACGCCGCATCCTGCTGTCCCGGGTACCCGAGCTGCCGGAACACCTCGCCACCGAACTGGTCCGGATCATCGGTGTGCTGCGCGGGATGCAGCTCAAGAAACTTCCGTCGGTGGCCGAGACCATCGACTGGGGCAGAACGCTTTTGGCGCTGGGCATGGACACCATCGACGACGCCACCGTCGCGGCCACGCTCGGGGTGGTGCTCAAGCATCAGTCCGATCAGGTGCGTGCAACCGGAGAACTGCGGTTGAACTGATGGTTCGAAGAATCCGCCCGCAGCAACCCCTTGCCCCGCACGGTATTCCGGGGCATCTGGTCGGGTTCGTCGAAGCGCTTCGCGGGCAGGGTATCTCGGTGGGGCCGTCGGAGACCGTCGACGCCGGCCGGGTGATGGCCGTGCTCGGACTGGGCGAGCGCGAGGTGCTGCGGGAGGGCCTGGCGTGCGCGGTGCTGCGCCGGCCGGATCACCGCGACACCTACGACGCGATGTTCGACCTGTGGTTTCCCGCCGCGCTGGGCGAACGCACCGTGATCACATCCGATGACCCGGACGCCCCCGAGGACGCACCGCTGCCCGAGGACGCCGAGGCGATGCGGCAGATGCTGGCCGATCTGTTGACGGCCAATCCCGACCTCGCCGACGCCGACCCGCGACTGTCGGCGATGATCGCGGCGATCGTCGGCAACTTCGGGCAGTACCGCTCCAGCCGGGGCCCGTCCTACTCGGCCTATCAGGCGCTCAAGGCGCTGGCGCTCGACGAGCTGGAGGCAAAGCTGCTGGCCGGACTGCTGGCGCCCTACGGTGACGAACCCAGCCCCAGCCAGGAACAGATCGCCAAGGCGATGGCCGCGCAGCGGATCACCCAGCTGCGCAAGATGGTGGACGCCGAGACCAAACGGCGCACCGCCGAACAGCTGGGCCGCGACCACGTGCAGATGTACGGCATCCCGCAGCTGAGCGAGAACGTCGAGTTCCTACGGGCCTCCGGTGAGCAGCTGCGCCAGATGCGCCGGGTGGTGGCGCCGCTGGCCCGTACCCTGGCTACCCGGCTGGCGGCCCGTCGCCGACGCTCCCGCGCCGGCACCATCGACCTGCGCAAGACGCTGCGTAAGTCGATGTCCACCGGGGGCGTGCCGATCGACGTGGTGCTGCGCAAACCGCGACCGGCCCGCCCGGAGTTGGTGGTGCTGTGTGACGTTTCCGGATCGGTCGCCGGGTTCAGTCACTTCACGTTGTTGTTGGTACACGCACTGCGCCAACAGTTCTCGCGCGTCCGCGTCTTCGCATTCATTGACACCACCGACGAGGTGACGCACATGTTCGGGCCGGAGGCGGATCTGGCGGTGGCGATCCAGCGGATCACCCGGGAGTCCGGGGTGTACACCCGCGACGGTCACTCCGACTACGGCAACGCCTTCGTCTCGTTCGCCGAGAAGTACCCGAGCGTGGTCTCGCCGCGCAGCGCACTGCTGGTGCTGGGCGACGGTCGGACCAACTACCGGGACCCGGGCGTCACGGTGCTGTCGCATCTGGTGACCGCCAGCCGCCATGCCCATTGGCTGAACCCCGAGCCTGCGCACCTGTGGGGAAGTGGGGATTCGGCGGTGCCGCGCTACCAGGATGTGATCCCGGTTCACGAGTGCCGTTCGGCCAAGCAGCTGGCCGGGGTGATCGACGCCCTGCTGCCGGTCTGAGCTCGCTTGTCCGCCGGTCGCCGCCCGAGATCCCGTTTCTGCTGGTCCAGTAAGCTGGCGAACCATGCACGACGGGTTACGCAGGCTGGGGGTGATGGGTGGGACGTTCGATCCCATCCACTACGGCCACCTGGTCGCGGCCAGCGAGGTGGCACACCAGTTCGCCCTGGACGAGGTCGTGTTCGTGCCCAGCGGGCAGCCCTGGCAGAAGGGCCGCAACGTCTCGGCAGCCGAGGACCGCTACCTGATGACCGTGATCGCCACCGCGTCCAACCCGCGGTTCTCGGTGAGCCGGGTGGACATCGACCGCGCCGGCCCCACCTATACCCGGGACACCTTGCGGGACCTGCACGCGCTCAACCCCGACTCCGAGCTGTATTTCATCACCGGTGCCGATGCGCTGGCGTCGATACTGTCCTGGCAGGGCTGGGAGGAGCTGTTCGACCTGGCGCGGTTTGTGGGGGTCAGCCGGCCCGGATTCGAGCTGCGCAATGACCACATCACCGACGTACTGGGCGAGTTGGAGGAGAACGCATTGACCCTGGTGGAGATTCCGGCGTTGGCGATCTCGTCGACCGACTGCCGCGCGCGTGCTGAACAGCGCCGTCCGCTGTGGTACCTGATGCCTGACGGCGTCGTGCAGTACGTGTCCAAGCGCCGCCTGTACCGCGGCGCCGACGGTCCCGGTGAGAAGAAGGCCGTCGGCCAGCCCACCAGCCTGGCCGCCGGGAACAACGCATGACCGCCAACCCCGAGGCCGTCGAGATGGCGACCGTGGCCGCCGCTGCCGCCGCGAACAAACTGGCCGACGACGTCGTCGTCATCGATGTGTCGGACCAGTTGGTGATCACCGACTGCTTCGTTATCGCCTCGGCGTCTAACGAACGTCAGGTCAACGCGATCGTCGACGAGGTCGAGGAGAAGATGCGGCTGGCCGGTCACAAGCCGGCCCGGCGGGAGGGCACCCGCGAGGGACGCTGGACGTTGCTGGACTACATCGACATCGTGGTGCACATCCAGCACCAGGACGAGCGAGACTTCTACGCCCTGGACCGGTTGTGGAAGGACTGCCCGGTGCTGCCGATCGAGCTGCCCGACTCCGGCGGAACGCCGCAATCCGAGGGAGCACAGTGAGGGTGCGTCGGCTGATCCTGCTGCGGCACGGCCAGACCGAGTTCAACGCCGGCAGCCGGATGCAGGGCCAACTGGACACCGTCCTGAGCGATCTCGGCCGGGCGCAGGCCGGGGCGGCGGCCGAGGTGCTGCGCAAACGACATCCGCTGCTGATCGTCTCGTCGGATCTGTGGCGGGCCTACGACACCGCCACGGTGCTGGCCGAACACAACGGATTGGCGGTTCGGGTGGACACCCGGCTGCGGGAGACCCATCTGGGTGACTGGCAGGGCCTGACCCACGAAGAGGTCGACGCCGCGGCGCCCGGTGCCCGGCTGGCCTGGCGCGACGACGCCCGGTGGGCGCCGCACGGCGGCGAGAGCAGAATCGACGTGGCCGAGCGCAGTGAGCCGCTGGTTGCCGAGCTGATCAGCGGTGAACCCGACTGGGGGAGCGCCGAAGACCCCGAGCGGCCGGTGGTGCTGGTCGCTCACGGCGGCCTGATCGCCGCGCTGACCGCAGCACTGCTGCGGCTGCCGGTCGAGAACTGGCCGATTCTGGGCGGGATGGCCAATGCCAGCTGGACCCAGCTCAGCGGATACTCCGACGACGACGACGTGACCGATCCTGCCGGAGTCCGTTGGCGGCTTGACGTGTGGAACGCTTCGGCGCAGGTGGCCAGCGATGTCCTCTGAGTTGTCCTCCGAGTCGACCTCGCAGCCACGGCCGAAGCTGCTGATCTTCGCCGACTCGCTGTCCTACTACGGGCCCACCGGCGGGCTGCCGGCCGACGATCCGCGCATCTGGCCGAACATCGTCGGACAACAACTGGGCTGGGACGTCGAGTTGATCGGCCGGATCGGCTGGACCTGCCGGGACGTGTGGTGGGCGGCCACCCAGGACCCGCGCGCCTGGGCAGCACTGCCGCGCGCCGGGGCCGTCATCATCGCCACCAGCGGGATGGACTCGCTGCCGTCGGTGTGGCCGACCGCGCTGCGTGAGCTGATCCGCTACGTGCGGCCGTCGCGCCTGCGGCGTTGGGTCCGCGACGGCTACGGCTGGCTGCAACCCCGATTCTCGCCGATGGCCCGCGCGGCACTGCCGCCGCAGCTGACCGCCCAATATCTTGAAATGACCAGAGGTGCAATCGACTTCAACCGCCCAGGTATCCCGATCGTGGCCTGCCTGCCGTCGGTGCACATCGCCGACACCTACGGCCGTGCCCATCAGGGCCGGGAGCCGACGGTGCGGGCGATCACCCAGTGGGCCCAGGAGCACGACGTCGCGCTGGTGGACCTGAAGCTGGCGGTGGCCCACGAGGTCATGAACGGCCTGGCCAATCCCGACGGTATCCACTGGAACTTCGAGGCGCATCGGGCGGTCGCCGACCTGATGCTCAAAGCGCTGGCCGATTCCGGCGTACCCGGATCCGCCCCATAGACCCGCCATGACCGTCACCGTCATCACGGACTCCTCGGCATGCCTGCCCGCCGAGCTGCGCGCCCGGTGGGGTATTCGCGAAGTGCCCCTGCACATCCTGCTGGGCGACGCAGATCTGCGTGACGGGATCGATGACGTGCCCGCCGACATCTATGCACGAGAGCACGTCAGCACCGCAGGCACCGGCCCCGAAGAGCTGGCCGACGCCTACCGCACGGGGTTGGCCGAGAGCTCCGGTGTTGTGGCAGTGCATATTTCGTCCGCGCTGTCGGGGACGTTCGGCACCGCCGAGCATGCCGCCGCCCGGATCGGCGCCGGGGTGCGGGTGATCGACTCGAAGTCGGCGGGGATGGGCACCGGGTTCGTCGCGCTGGCCGCCGCACGCGCCGCTGCCGACGGCGCCGACCTGGACGGCGTTGTGGCCGCGGCGGATGCGGCCAAACGGCGCAGCCACGCCTACCTGGCGGTGCAGCGGCTGGACAACCTGCGGCGCAGCGGCCGGATCGGCAGCGCGGCGGCCTGGCTGGGCACCGCGCTCTCACTGAAGCCGCTACTTGCCCTGGACGACGGAAAGCTGGTGCTGGCCCAGCGGATTCGCACCTTCAGCAAGGCCGTCGCGGCGATGATCGACCGGGTCTGCGATGTGGTGGGGGACAGACCCGCGGCACTGGCCGTGCATCATGTCGCCAATCCGCAGGGCGCCCAGGACGTTGCCGGTGCGCTGGCCGAGCGGCTGCCGGCCTGTGCGCCGGCGCTCATCACCGATATGTGCTCGACGCTGGCGGTGCACGTCGGGGCGGGCGCGGTCGCGGTGTGTGTGGACCTGAACCCGGAAGGGGCTCAGCTCAACTGAGCCGGGGCCTGGGCGTCTGCGCTGGGCTCATCGTGGGGGGTGTGCGCGGCGATGCCCCGGATGTGCTTGTTGGGACCCCACGGCCGGACCACCTGCGGCCACCAGAACCACTTGCCCAGCAGCACCGCGATCGAGGGCATGAAGAACGCCCGCACCACGAAGGTGTCCAACAGCAGTCCGATGGCCACGGTCGTGCCGTACATCCCGATCGCCTTGAGATCACTGAAGAACATGATGCCCATGGTGGCGGCGAACACCATGCCCGCCGAGGTCACCACACCACCGCTGCCGGCCATCGCCCGGATGTAGCCGGTCTTGAGCCCGGCGTGAATCTCCTCCTCGAACCGCGAGACCAGCAGCAGGTTGTAGTCCGAGCCCACCGCGAGCAGCACGATCACCGCCAGCACCAGGGTCACCCAGTAGATGTGCTGGCCGAAGATGTGCTGCCAGATCAACACCGAGATTCCGAACGACGCGGCGATCGAACTGGACGCGGTACCGAGGATCACCACCGCGGCGACCAGACTGCGGGTGATCATCATCATGATCAGGAAGATCAGCGTCAGCGACGCCACCACGGCGATCATCAGATCATACTTGGCGCCGTCGCTCATGTCCTTGTACAGCGCGGCCATGCCGCCGACGTACACCTTGGCGTCCGCCAGTGACGACTGCTTGAGGGCCTCTTGGGCCGCGGTGCGCTCCGGCTCCACCCGGGCGATGCCCTCCGCGGTGGCCGGGTAGGTCTGGTGGGTGACGAAGAATCGCGCCGACTTTCCGTCCGGTGACATGAACTGTCGCAGGCCGATCTGAAAGTCCTTGTTGTCGAAGGCCTCTGCGGGCAGGTAGAAGAAGTCGTCGTTCTTGGAGTCGTCGAAACTCTGACCCATCATGATCTGGGTGTTGCTCAAGGCGTCCATCTGGTTGACGAACGCGTCGAAGGTGGAGTGCACGGTCAGCACCAGCCCGCGCATGATCTTCATGGTGTCGACCACCGCCGGCAACAACTCCACCGCCTGCGGCAGCAGCTTCGCCGTCTTGGTGATGTCGTCGGACAGGTGATGCAGTTGCTCGGTCATCTGATCCATGCCGTCGGTGGTGTCGAAGGTGGCCCGCATCGCCGCGCACATCGGAATGTCGAAACAGTGCGGTTCCCAATAGAAGTAGCTCCGCAGCGGCCGGAACTGGTCGTCGAAGTCGGCGATGTGGTCGCGGATCTGATCGGAGATCTCTACGGTGCGCTGGGTGACCTCGGCGGTGTCGTCGAAGGTCCGGTCGACCTCCTGCAGGTAGCCGTACATCTGGATCAGCAGCGAGATGTCCTTGTCGAGCTGTTCGGAGATCGTGTCGATGTCCTTGATGCGGTCCTTGAGGGACTTCATGTTCTGGATCATCAACTGGTTGGACGCACTGAGCTGGAACGGTATCGAGCTGTGCTGCAGCGGAATTCCCAACGGCCGAGTGATGTCCTGGATCATCCCGATGCCGACCACTCGCATGATGTTCTTGGCGACCCGGTCCAGGACGAGCATGTCCGCCGGGTTACGCATGTCGTGGTCGGACGTCACCATGGTGATGTCGGGGGCCATCCGGGCAGCGGGGAAGTGCTGCTCCGCGGCCGAGTAACTCACGTTGACCGGGGTCTCCTTGGGCAGGTACTTCCGGTCGTCGTAGCCCGGCTTGAACCCCGGCAGCGCGACCAGGCCCACCATGATCACCGCAAGGCTGGCCACCGCGATCGGTCCCGGCCAGCGCACCACGGCGACCCCCGCGCGTCGCCAGAAGCCACCCGGCCCGGTCTTCTTCGCGTCCAGCAGGCCGAAGCTGGTGACCACCACCAGCATCGCCGGCCCCAGCGTGAGGGCGGCGGCGACCACCACGAGCATGCCCACGCACACCGGGATGCCCATGGTGTGGAAGTAGGGCAGCCGGGTGAAATACAGCATCGCCGACGCCCCGGCGATGGTCAGCCCCGACCCGAGCACCACCGGGGTGACGCTGCGCACGGTGATGTAGTAGGCGTCGACGCGTTCCGCACCGGCCAGCCGCGCCTCGCGGTAGCGGCCGATCAGGAAGATGCCGTAGTCGGTGCCGGCGGCGATCGCGAGCATCACCATGATGTTGACCGCGAACGTCGTCAGGCCCATGAAGTCGTGAAAGCCGAGGAATGCCACCACACCACGGGCACACATGAGTTCCAGCAGGGTCAGGAACAGCTGTGTCAGCATCGCCGCGAACGACCGGAAGACGATCAGCAGCATGATGGCGATCGCGGCGATGGTGAACAGGGTGATCTTCACCAGGCTGGCATCGCCGATCTGGCGCAGGTCGGCGGTCAGCGCCGCGGGCCCGGCGACGTAGGCCTGCACTCCGGGCGGGGCGCGGGTGTCGTCGATAGCCTTGCGCACCGCCACGACCGAGTCGTTGGCCTCGGTCATGCCCTGGTTGCCGACCAGGTTCAGCATGATGTAGGCGGCCTTGGCGTCCGGGCTCTGCACACCGGCCGCGGTCAGCCGGTCATGCCAGAAGTCCTGGGCGTGCTCGACGTGGTCCTTGTCGGCCACCAGCTTCGCCACGATCTCGTCGTAGTAGTGGTGGGCGGGTTCGCCGAGTTCGTCCTGGCCGACGACCACAACCATCACGGTGCTGTTGGACTTGTACTCCTGGAAGTTCTCGCCCACCAACTTGCTGGCGACCATCGAGGGCGCGTCCATCGGCGCCAGCGGCGCGGAATGCTCCTCGGAAATCACTTCCAGCTGAGGAACAAAGACATTCACCAGGACGGTGAGCACGATCCAGGCGATGATGATCGGCACCGCGAAGATCCGCAGCATGTGGGCGAAGAACGGCCGCTTGGTCATCCGGACTTCACCAGACAGAAGGTCTGGGCGTTGAAGCCGCTGGCGCGCCGCTCGTCGAGCAGCCGGTCGTCGATCTTGATCCGGCAGCCGATCTCACCGGAGTTGCCCTGCACGATCATGTTGGCCTGCACGGCGGGCAGCACCGTGACGACGGTGAAGCTCCACGGCAATGTCACACCGGTGAGCTGGTGGACGTTGGCTTCGGCATCCCAGTAGTTGATGTCGGCCGTGGTTCCGGGCGGTCCGAACGCCTCGTAGGCCACCGATTTCGGATTGAACTGCACGATCTCGATGCCGGCGCCGGCGTGGGGATTGAGATCTTGGGAGGCGAAAACCTTGTGCAGTCGCATGACGATCACGCTCGAGATGCAGATGACGACGATGAAGACCAGCGGAATCCAGTGCCTTTTGAGTATGGCGGCAGGGGAGACCCTTCTCATCTCACCGCCTTCACGCTGGTCGATAATGCGGTCGAACTTCGCCTCAGGCAGCATAACCTTCGCTTGCCTAACCATTGCAAGTGCTACAGCCGCCGTTCGTAAATTGTCGCTGGCGCAGCACCGGCGCGGGTGTTTCAGTAGCATGGCCGCTGATGCACGATCTGGTGAATGGCGTCCGTTTCGGCGCGGTGGTCATCGTGGCAACGCTGGCACTGGCCGGCTGCAGCGGTGCAGGAAGGTCCGACCCGACGTCGGCGCAGACGTCGCCGTCGTCGGCCTGGTCGCGCCCCGATGCGCCCCCGGACCCGCGCACCCTGATGAGCGCCGGTGACCTCGCCGTCGCGCAGGTCCCCGACAGCGTGCTGATCTTCATTGAGAGCCAGACCAACGACGCGGGCACCTGGAAGGCGCGGGTGGTCACCCCCGACGGCGTCGAACATCAGCTCGAGATCGGCTCCGACGCGACCGTGGTGTTGGTCGGTCCGACGGCCACCGACGACGGTGACGGCGACAAGGCCAAGCGCCGGGCCAATGTCGACGGCGCGCACCTGGACTACCGGGCCGCGGTCGCCAAGGTGCTCGCAGCGCTGCCCAACGGGTCCATCACCGAGCTCAGCCTGCTCGACATGAACGGCACCGTGGTGTGGGACGCCGATGTGTGGGACACCGACCTGGTCGAACACGACGTCGTCGTCGACGCGGCATCGGGTGCGGTCACCGCCAACCGGCAGGTCTAGCCGCTCAGCTCCCGCTCCGCGAGCGTGCACGATTGTCCGGTATTTCCCCAGGTGGCGGTGGACAATTCTGCACGCTCACGTCAGGACGGGTGGCGCCCAGGGCTCAGATCAGGGCGCGGCCGGTGATCGGCGGCAGGTCGGCGAGAGTGACGATGCCCGGTGCGGCAGCGACCACCGTCGGCACCGCATTGGTCACCGGCATCCCGGTGTAGATGGAGCCCAGGCCGTTGAAGTTCGGTTCGTTCCAGTCCTTGGGCGGCAGGCAGTTGATCACGGTGCGCATGTTGGGCACCCCGAAGACTTGGATCACGTGGCCGTGCGCCACCGGCTTGGGTGGTGTGACGTGGCTGCCCATGATCCAGTTGAAGCCGACGCTGACCACATTGCGCTCACCCACCCAGCCGCGGTGGTAGCCGAACACGCTGCCCACGGTGCCGGCCGGGATCTTCATGAAGCCCAGGTCGGAATCGGCGGTGGCGGCGGTGAACTGGACGTCGAAGGTGATCCGATCCAGCTTCGCGCCGATCGCGTCGGCCATCATCGCCGCGGACTCGGCGAACACCTCGCTCTCGCGGCGGACGCTCTCGGCCATCCCCGGGGTGTCGGGATCCTGGGCGAATCCCATCGCCGCCATGGTGGGCGCGGACTCATATGTCGAGCAGTCCACCGACTCGGTGATCCGGATCTCGTCGACCCGCTCGCACGCCCCCGACAGCACCATGCCGACCATGTTGGTCAGCCCTGGGTGCGCGCCACTGCCGAACATCGTGGAATTGCCGGCCCGGCAGGCGTCTTCGATGCGCTGGAGGTCGGCCGGACTCTGTTTGCCGCCGGTGATCCAGGCCGCGGTGGAGCACACGTTGACGCCGGCCTCCAGCAGTCGCACCAACTCGTCGATGCTCGGCCACAGCGGGTTGTAGCAACAGGCGTCCGGTCGCAGCGCGATCAGCGCGTCGATGTCGTCGGTGGCGGTGATCCCGGTCGGCTCCGGCCAGCCGGCCAGCTCGGCGGCGTCCACCCCGACCTTGTCCTTGCCGTGGGCGTAGACACCCACCAGCTCCATGTCGGGACGGCCGATGATGGCGTGCAGCGAGCGCTGCCCGATGTTGCCGGTGGTCCACTGGATGATGCGAAGCGGGCGGTCGGTCACAGCTTGACCAAGTCGTAGCTGCCCAGGTTGTTCATCAGCACGTGCAGCTGGTCCTGCGACGAGCCCAGGGTGTGCTCGATCGCGGTGAGCCGGGCCGCGTAGTGACCGACGGGGTACTCCCAGGTCACTCCGATGCCGCCGTGCAACTGGATGGCCTCCTGGGCGATGTGCCGCCCGGACCGGCCGATCTGCAGCTTGGCGCGAGCAGCGACCAGCGGGTCGAGGTTGTCGTCGGCGATCGACATGGCCGCGTACATGCTCATGCTGCGCGCCAACTCCAACGACACGTACATGTCGGCGGCGCGCTGGGTCAGGGTCTGGAAGGTGTTGAGGGTGACCCCGAACTGCTTGCGGGTCTTGAGGTAATCGGTGGTCAGCCGCAACGCCTCCTCCATCGCGCCGACCGCCTCGGCGCACACCGCCGAGGAGATCCTGATGATCGCGCGCTCGATGGCGGCGGTGGCATCGGTGGCCTCACCCAACGGCGTGCCGGGGGTGTCGGCCAAGTCGATCTGAGCACCGCGCTGGCCGTCGTAGGTCCGGTATGGCCGGCGTGACAGTCCGGCGGCCTGCCCGTCGACCAGGAACAGCCCGGTTCCGCCGTCGGGCAGCGCGGCGCTGACCACCAGCGTGTCAGCCCGGTCCCCGGTCAGCACCGGGTTCTTGCAGCCGTTCAGCGACCATGAATCACCTTGCCGCACCGCGGTGGTGGTCACCTTCGCGGATGCGCCACGCTGACCCGGCTCGGTGTGGGCGAAGGCCAGGATCTGCTCGCCCTCAGCGACGGCGTCCAGCAGTGCGCGCTGCTGCTCATCGCCACGCTCGGCGATCAACGCGCCCGGTCCCAGTGCGCCGTGCACCACGGGCTCGGGGGCCAGTCGCCGGCCGAACTCGGTGAGTACCACCATGATCTCCAGCGGACCGGACTCTTCGGGGTCGAAGCCCAGGCCGAGGATCCCGGTCTCCGCCAACTGTTTCCACAACTCGGGGTTGAACCCGGGTTCGGTCTCTATGACGGCGTTGCGGGTCTCGGTGTCATAGCCTGCCAAGATCGAACGGGTGGTGTCGCGAAGCAGAACCTGCTCGTCGCTGAATTGAAAGTCCATGGCCGTCATACCTCCTAAAGGCCGAGAATGGTCGACGCGATGATGGTGCGCTGAATCTCGTTGCTGCCGCCGTAGATCGACGTCTTGCGGTAGTTCAGGTACGTCGGTACCGCATCCTGTGCCCACGCCGGCGACACGATGCCGTCGCCGGCCTCGAACGGCAGTCCGTCGGGCCCGGCCAACTCCACGAACAGCTCGGTCGCGGTCTGCTGCAGCTGGCTGCCCCGCAGCTTGAGCACCGACGAAGCCGGGCTCGGCTTACCGTCGGCGGAGTCGCTCGACACCCGCATCTGGGTGAGTTCCAGTGCCAGCAGGTCGTTCTCGAGTTCGGCGACCCGCGCGGCGAACAGCGGATCATCGAGAGCACCCAGCGCCTGGGCGCGCTGCTTGACCTCGGCCAGGCGCACCTTGGTGCGGGTCACCCCGGCGATGCCGGTCCGCTCATTGCCCAGCAGGAACTTCGCGTAGGTCCAGCCGTGGTTCTCTTCGCCGACCAGTTGATCGGCGGGCACCCGCACGTCGGAGAAGAACACCTCGTTGACCTCATAGCCACCGTCGATCAGCTTGATCGGCCGCATCTCGACACCGGGGGTGTTCACCTCGAACAGCAGGAACGAGATGCCGGCCTGCTTCTTCGGCGCCTGTGGGTCGGTGCGCACCAGGCAGAAGATCCAGTCCGCGTGCTGTCCCAGGGTGGTCCAGGTCTTCTGCCCGTTGACGATGTAGCTGTCGCCGTCGCGCACCGCCGTGGTGCGCAGGCTGGCCAGATCCGAGCCCGCGTCCGGCTCGGAAAAGCCTTGACACCACCAGATGTCGAGGTTGGCGGTGGCCGGCAGGAAGCGCTCCTTTGTGGCCTGGGAGCCGAACTCGGCGATCACCGGACCGACCATCTTGGCGTTGAAGGTCAAGGGCTCGGGTACCGACGCCAGTTGCATCTCGTCGAGCCAGATCTGGTGCTGGGTCAGCGTCCAGTCCTTGCCGCCCCACTCGACGGGCCAGTTCGGCACCGCCAGACCGTTCGCGTTGAGGATCTTCTGGGTGGTGACGATGTCATCGGGGAAGATCGAGTGGCCCAACCGGCCGCGTTCGCGGATTTCGGCGGGGATCTCGGTGGTGAAGAAGGTGCGCATCTCGTCGCGGAACGCAGCTTCCTCCGCGGACAGTGCCAGTCTCACGTCTACCTCCCGGTTGGTTGGTGAACACACGGTTGGTATGCACCCTAATCGGCACCCCGAGGGTGCTGCGGGGGAGGTCGCGCCATGCGTTTTTGTAGTCTGGAGCTCATGAGACGGTGGGTCGTCGCGCTCTGTGTCCTGCTGATGTGTGTCGCCTCGTGCTCGGCTGAGCCCGCACACAAGGCCGAGCCGCGATCACCGTCGAGTACCCAGCAGGCGCCGGCGGTCAAACCGGCCGCACATCTGGGCCAGACCCTGAACCTGCTGCGGATCGGCGGGCAGCAGATCGCGGTGACGCTGACCGAGATCGTTTCGCCCGCCACCGTCCCCAACGGCTGGGGTGAGGCCGGCAAGTCCTACGCCGCGACCAAACTGCGCATCGAGAACACCGGAACGACGACGATCGTCGGAAACAGCCAGAGCGATGTCTCGGTGATCGGTTCCGACGATCAGAGCTATACGGCCGATTTTGCGACGGTGACCGAGTGCTCGGACTTCACCGACGGGTGGTTCCTGATCGCCGCCGGATCGTCGAAAGCCGGGTGCGTGGTGTTCGCGCTGCCCACCGGCGTCACCGTCGCCAAGGTCCGCTATTCACCGTCGTCGGGGATCTCCCAGGACATCGGGGAGTGGCTGAACCCCTAGCGTCGCCGCCAGACCTCGTCCGAATGGGCCAAAATGTGCCCGGCCGTGCGATCTGATATCGCCGGTGCTATCACGCTCCTGATCAGTGTATTCACTTGCGTCACAATGGTTTTGATGGCGCGCGCCAGTGATTTTCGGTAGAATTCGAACATGCGTGCGACTAGCAGTCGGGGTGAGATTGTCGCAGCCTTCGACGCCCTGACCGCGGCCCTGGACCGGGTCTCGGAGTTGAACTTCGACGTCCTGACCTCCCGGGAAGCCCTGGCCATGCTGGAGCGCTGCGAGAAGCTGCGCCGACGCCTGCCCGCAGTCGAACATCCCCTGGTCAACCAGATCGCGACTGCTGATCCGGGCGAGATCGGCGGCAAGCCCGCCTGGGTACTGGCCGACACACTGCGGATCACCCGGGGTGAGGCCCGGCGGCGGATCACCGACGCCGAGCAGTTGGGGCCCCGACGCACTCTGACCGGGGAACCGTTGGAGCCCGTGCTGCCAGCCGTGGCTGCTGCGCAACGCGACGGCAAGCTCGGGGCGGGCCATATCGCGGTGATCCGGTCGTTCTTCGACTACCTACCCGTCGGCATCGATGCGGGTACCCGGGCCCAGGCCGAGAAGCATCTCACCGAACTGGCCGGCCGGTGCCGGCCCGACGAACTGGCCAAGCTGGCGCAACGTCTGGCCGATCACCTGCACCCCGACGGTGATGAACCCGACGAGCGGGCCGAGCAGCAACGCGCCAAACGCCGCGGGGTGACGTTCGGCCCCCAAGACCGCGACGGCATGACCCCGATCAGCGGATTCCTCGACCCCCAAGCACGGGCCACCCTCGATGCCGCTCTGGCCCCGTTGACCGCACCAGGAATGTGCAACCCCGAGGACCTCGCCCCCTGCACCAGTGGCACCCCCACCCAGGCCCAGATCGACGCCGACTCCCGCACTGAAGCCCAACGCCGACACGATGCCCTGACCGCGATGGGCCGCGCCCTGCTGGCCTCCGGGGATCTCGGCCAGCACAACGGCCTGCCCGCCACGATCGTCGTCTCGGTCGACCTGGCTGACCTGGAAGCCGCCACCGGAAAAGCTCTCACCGGCGGCGGCACCTGGCTACCCATGGGCGATGTCATCTCCCTGGCCACCCACGCGCATCACTACCTACGGATCCACCACAAAGGCAAAGAGATCGCCCTGGTCCACAGCAAACGACTGGCCTCACCAGGGCAGCGGATCGTGCTCTACGCGAAAGAGCGCGGCTGTTCGCATCCGGGCTGCACCGTCCCGGCGTATCTCTGCGAAGTGCATCACGACCTCGACTACGCGGCCACCAACATCACCGACATCGGCGGCCTGAGCCTGCGCTGCGGGCCGCATCACCAACTCCTGACCAACAATGGCTGGAAAACCCGCAAACGACACGACGGCACCACCGAAACACTGCCCCCACCGCACCTCGACCGAGGACAAGCACGCACCAACACCTACCACCACCCCGAAAAACTATTGCAGGACAGCGATTCCGACGACGACCCCGGTTAGCGTCGGTCGCGAACTCGGGTTGTCCACACCCTGGCGGCCGTCCACAGAAGGGGCCTGACAGCCGCTGAAGGCGAGCTCGATCGCCGGTGCCGGTGCCTACCGTCGGCGCTATGTCACCTGAAGCACCCGGCGAGCGGTTGCAGCGTCGCCTCGGTCTGTTGCCGGACTCCGGCGTCGGAGCCGAGACTGCTGACGCCGATGACGAGACCGACCCCGATCAATCGATGCCCGGCTGGCTGCCGGATCCGTCGGCGGAGCCCGGTTGGCTTGCCAAGGTGCGCGCCGATCCCGGCCGGGCCGGGGCGATCGTGCTGGCGGTGATCGCCGCGCTGGCCGTACTGGTCACGGTGTTCACCGTGGTACGTGACCAGCCCGCACCGGTGGTGAGCGCCAAACTTCCTGCGGTGGAGATGGCTTCGGCCGCCAGTCCACAGGTCGCCGAGCCCGTCGCCGGCTCTGCCGCGCCCGCCTCCGGCTCTGCCGCGCCCGAGACCGTGGTGGTCAGCGTGGTCGGGCTGGTGCACAAACCCGGCCTGGCGACGCTGGCGCCCGGTTCGCGGATCGCCGACGCACTGACCGCCGCCGGTGGGGCCCTCGACGGCGCCGACACGATCGGCCTGAACCTGGCCCGTCCGCTCATCGACGGTGAGCAGATCGTGGTCGGCCTGCAGCCTCCGCCGGGGCGGCCGGTGCTGGGCAGCTCGGTCGGATCGGGCAGACCCGCTCCGGAGGCGCCCAGTACCAGCAGCACCGCGCCGCCTGCCGCGAAATCGGGTGAGCCGGTCAACCTCAACACCGCGACCGCCGATCAGCTCGACACGCTGCCCGGGGTCGGGCCGGTGACCGCGGCCGCCATCGTGGCCTGGCGCACCACGCACGGCAAGTTCGCCACCGTCGACCAGCTCGGCGACGTCGACGGTATCGGCCCGGCGCGCCTGGAGAAGCTGCGTGCGCTGGTCCGCGTGTGAGCGGTGACGCCACAGGCGGGCGCCCCGGAGGCGCCGCGCCTGGACGTCCGGCTGGTGCCGGCCGCGCTGGTCGGCTGGGGCGTCACCGCGGCCGGTATCCGATGGCAGATCGGTGCTGCACTGGCGGTGGTCTGCGCCCTGCTCGCGGTCGGAGCGGTGGCGATGTGCTGCTACGCCGGACGTGCCCGGCGACCCGGCTGGCGGCTGGCCGGGGCGACCCTGGCCGCCGCGTCGGCGGTGGGCGCGGGGTTCGGCTGGGCGGTTGCGCTGCGCACTGACGCGGTACAGGCCCACCCGATCACCGCGGTGTTCGGCGGCACCACGACCGTGACGGTCACTCCGAGTGAGAGCCCGCTGTCCGCCGGCGCCCGGCGGGTGATGTTCCGGGCCACCCTGCAACGGCTCGACGGTGCCGACTCCTCGGGCCGGGTGGTGGTCTTCTCGTCCGGCATGAACGCCGCCGAGGTGATGGTCGGCCAGCCGATGACCTTTCGCGCCAAGGTCGCCCGCCCGTCCCGCCGCGACCTGACAGTGGCGGCGCTGACGGCTCAGGAACGGCCGCGGCTGAGCGAGCCCGGTGTAATCGCGCGGGCGGCTCACCGGGTCCGGGCCAGGTTCGCTGCCGCGGCCCGGCAGGTGTTGCCCGACGAGCAGGCCAGGATGCTGCCCGCCCTGGTCCTCGGTGACACCTCGGCCATCTCCGAGCCGACCGGACGGGAGTTTCGGGCCGCGGGCCTCACCCACCTGATGGCCGTCTCCGGAGCGAACGTGACGATCGTCTGCGGCGCGGTGCTGTTCTCGGCGCGACTGGTCGGGCCGCGGGCCGCCGCCGGGCTGGCCGGCATCGCCCTGGTGGCGTTCGTGATCGTCGTGCAGCCGACAGCCAGCGTGCTGCGAGCCGCGGCGATGGGGGCAATAGCACTGCTGGGCGTGGTCTCGGCGCGGCAACGCCAAGCCATCCCGAGCCTGGCCGCCAGCGTGCTGATGCTGCTGGCGCTGGCCCCGCAGTTGGCCGTCGACGTCGGGTTCGCGCTGTCGGTGGCTGCCACCGCTGCCCTGGTGCTGATCGCACCGGTGTGGGCGGCCCGGCTGGTGGCTCGCGGCTGGCCCAAACCCCTGGCCGTGGCCGTGAGTGTGGCGTGGTCGGCAAACCTGGTGACCGCGCCGCTGATCGCCGCCATCTCCGGCCGGCTCAGCCTCGTCAGCACGCTGGCCAACCTGGCGGTGGCCGTCCTGGTGGCCCCGATCACGGTGCTGGGCAGCGCGGCGGCGGTGCTGTGCGGGTGCTGGCCCACGGCCGCTCAACTGTTGATGCGTTTCACCGGCCCCGAGCTGTGGTGGGTGTGCCGGGTGGCGCACTGGACCGCCAACGTTCCGGCGGCGACCGTGCCGGTACCCGCGGGCACGGCCGGGGTGGTCGGCGTCGGCGCCGCCGCGGTGCTGGTGGTGATCTGCTGGCGCTGGCGATGGGGCCGCTGGGTGCTGGCCGCGCTGGCGTTGGGCCTGCTGGCGTTCTCGGCCTCGCAGATGCTGACCGGCTGGTCGGGTGTCGGCACTGCGTGACACGATTGCCGGGTGAGCCAACCGGTTTCGCCGTTGCATCTGATCCTCGGTGATGAGGAGCTGCTCGTCGAACGTGCTGTCTCGCAGGTGACAGCCGCCGTGCGCACGCAGGCCGGCAGCACCGACGTCCCGGTGGACCGGATGCGCGCCGGGGAGGTCGAGGCCGGTGAACTGGCCGAGCTGCTGAGCCCGTCGCTGTTCGCCGATGAACGGGTGGTGGTGCTCGAGGCCGCGGGCGAAGCCGGGAAGGAAGCCGTGGCGCTCATCGCCGCGACGGCCGCCGACGTTCCGCTCGGCACCGTGCTGGTGGTCGTGCATTCCGGTGCCGGGCGGGCCAAGGCCCTGGCCGGGCAACTGCGCGAACTCGGCGCCGAGGTGCATACCTGCGCGAAGATCACCAAGGCCACCGAACGCGCCGACTTCGTCCGCGCCGAGTTCCGCCGGCTCAAGGTCCGCGTCGACGACGCATGTGTCACCGCGCTGCTGGATGCCGTCGGTTCCGACATCCGCGAACTGGCCGCAGCCTGCTCACAGCTGGTCGCCGACACCGGAGGCCACGTCGACGCCATCGCGGTGCGGCGCTACCACAGCGGCAAGGCCGAGGTGAAGGGCTTCGACGTCGCCGACAAGGCCGTCGTGGGCGACGTCGCCGGTGCCGTCGAAGCACTGCGCTGGGCCAGGCTGCGCGGCGAACCGCACGTGGTGCTGGCCGACGCTCTGGCCGAAGCGATCCACACCATCGCCCGGGTGCGCGGCAAGTCCGGCGACCCCTATCGGCTGGCCGGTGAACTGGGTATGCCGCCGTGGCGGGTGCAGAAGGCGCAGAAGCAGGCCCGGCTCTGGGAGCAGGCGTCGGTTGCGGTGGCGGTGCGGCTGGTCGCCGCCCTCAACGCCGACGTCAAGGGCGCCGCCGTCGACGCCGACTACGCCCTGGAGGCCGCGGTTCGCCGCGTCGCCGAGCTGGCGGATCGCTGAGCCCAGACAACACGAGAGCCCCCGTTCCGGATGGAATCGGGGGCCCGTGTTCGCGGATGACCCGCGGGATCAGAGCTTGTTGAGCGCCTGCGCCAACGCCGACTTCTTGTTGGCGGCCTGGTTCTTGTGGATCACGCCCTTGCTGGCGGCTTTGTCCAGCTTGCGGCTGGTCGACAGCAGCAACTCGCCGGCCTTCTCCTTGTCGCCGGCCTCGGCGGCCTCGCGGAACGAACGGATCGCGGTGCGCACCGCCGACTTCACCGACTGGTTGCGCAGCCGAGCGCGCTCGTTGGTCCGGTTGCGCTTCACCTGCGACTTGATGTTGGCCACGAATGTTCCTTCGCAAAAACTTGAGGTTTGGGTCGAGCCTCCCGACACGGGGGCAACGGCTGTTCAGGCTACCAGCTGGTGAGGCAACTCCCCAACTCGGCTCAACCGCGCGCGCTCACCTCAACCCGGTGCAGGTCGTCGCCGAGCTCGATCGGCCCGTCGAACTCCGCGGCGGCCAACGCCCGCCACTGCTCCTCCTGCCCGGGTGCGATGGCAGGTACGTAGTGGGTCAGCACCAGGGTGCCCACCCCGGCGCGGCGGGCCGTCGCGCCGGCTTCGGCCACCGAGGAGTGGTAGTCGCAGATGTCGCGGATCCGCTGCTGGGGCAGTGCGTCGATCAGGTCCTTACGTATCACGGTGTGCACCAGAGCGCCGGCTCCGGCGGCCAGCTCATCGAGGCTGTCGCACGGCACCGTGTCCCCGGCCAGCACCACCGAGGCCGTTCCGCCGGCATCGGAGTGCTCGACCCGGAACGCGATGGTGGGCGCCACCGGGCGGTGATCGGTGGGTGCGACGGTGATCCGGACGCCGTCGCGATCCCAGACCTGACCGTCGGTGTGCTCGGCCACCTGCACCGGGGGAGGTGCGGTCAGGTCGGCGTGGTGGGCGATCCGGTAGCCGATGTCGTGGCCGAACGCCTGCAGCGTGGCCGCCACGACCTCGGCCGTACCCGGCGGTCCGATGATGGGCAGCGGCGCGGGGTCCGGGGTGAACGTGGTGACCCACCGGGTGATCATCAGGTCGCCGAGGTCGGCGATGTGGTCGCTGTGCAGGTGGGTGAGCAACAGCGCGGACAGCGTGTTGGCCGAGCCGCCCGCCGCGGCCAGCCGCTGCAGCACCCCGCGCCCGCAGTCGACCAACAGCTGTTGGCCGCCGGCTCTGATCAGCGTCGACGGTCCGGCGCGCTGCGGGTCGGGAATCGGGCTGCCGGTACCCAGCAGGGTGATCTCGATACTCATGACCTCACATATGCCACATTCAGGTGTGCCGGCGAAAGACTTTGCGTCATCGGGCCCCTCCGCCAGGCAAATGACCTAGCCTGGTGTGAAGCAGATCACTGCGGCGGGAGGCCTCTATGCGTATCGCGGACGTATTGCGGAACAAGGGCGCGGCGGTGGTGACCATCCATCCGGACGCCACGGTCATGGAATTCCTCGCCGGTCTGGCCGAGCACAACATCGGTGCCATGGTGGTCATGGGCCCCGACGGCCTGCAGGGGGTGGCCTCCGAACGTGATGTCGTGCGGCAGCTGAACGTCCATGGCGCCAGCCTGCTGGCCCGACCGGTTTCGGCAATCATGACCACTCTGGTGGCGACGTGCACCAAGGCCGACTCCGCCGACGACGTCAGCATGTTGATGACCGAGCACCGAGCACGCCACATACCCGTTCTCGAAGACGGACGGCTGGCCGGAATCGTCAGCATCGGCGACGTGGTCAAGTCCCGGATGGAGGAGTTGCAGGCCGAGCACGCCCAGTTGCGCTCCTACATCAGCCAGGGATAGCTCGGCTCCCGCCTCAGCTCCAGGCGTAGTCGCTGCGCAGTCGCGCGGCCACCACGTCGAACACCGTGCGCGCCAGGATGGCGCCCTCGCGCCGGATCGACTCCTCGGGCACGTCCAGGATCCGGTCCAGCCGCACCCAACTGGATCGATGCTCCTCGTCCCAGCCGCCCGCGCCGATCCCCACCCAGTTCGCGTCGTCCTGGTGGCGTGTCTGGCTGGACAGCATCAGCCCCAGCAGGGTGGTGTGGTCGCGGCCGACGACCAGCACCGGGCGGTCTTTGCCCTGATGCGGATCGTCCTCGTAGGCCACCCAGGTCCAGACGATCTCGCCCGGGTCGGCCCGGCCGTTGAGGTCGGGGGAGTAGACCAGCTTGCGGGCGCGATGCGCGGTGGGGACGCTGCTGTTGGTGACCGGCCGGCCGGCCGGTATCGCCGGTGTCTGATCGGACGGCGCGCCGGTGAGCACTTCCAGGCCGATCTTGATGCCCTGCTCGATCAACCTGGGAGCTTCGTTGAACACCAGGTTCTCGGCGAACTCCTGCACGGTCTGCCACGGGGTCTTCCGGGGGGAAGCCATGGTCGCAGCATAGGCGACTGTGGGGAGCGCCCGGGCCGGGTAATCGGCCGGGTGGGGCAAGGGTGAGGGCGGGCGCGGCGCTCACTTGGCAGCCTCCGGGGGCGACTGTAGCGGGGATCACACTCTCCGGTCCACCTGGCAGAACCTGATAAAACAGCCAGCCAGCTGACGATTAAATGAGTACCAAAATTGTAATTATCACAGGCTGTCGTTACGTTTGAGCGAGCTTGCAGCAGACGGTGCTGGGGGGCCTCCGGGCGGGCAGACAACTGCCTGCTGGATAGACATCGTGAAGGGAATTTCCTATGAACTTGAACAAGATTGGCGTGATCGGCACGTTCGCCGCCGGTGCGGCTCTGGCGCTGGCACCGCTGGCGGCCGCCGAGGAGCCGGCGCCCTTCGACTGGAGCGGAATCGTCAAGGGCCAGCACGACTCGATGAACTGGCTCTTCAACACCGGTGCCAGCCTCACGGGTGTTCCGGCCGCCGACATCGTCGCGGCCAGCGCCACCTACCCGTTCGCCACCATCTCGCACGCGGACCTGCTGGCCAACGCGGACTTCGGCCAGTTCCTCTACGGCGCCAACTGGGAGACCGAGATGTCGAGCGGCGACTCGGGTTCCTACAACCTGCTCAACGGCGCGCTGATGGAGTTCAACAACGGCAGCAACACCTTCATGTGGGCGCTGATGAACAACGGCGACAACCTCGACTGGGACAGCGGTGCGCTGTTCGGTGGGAATGCCGCGATTGAAATTGCCACCGAGGCCGCCGCATCCGGCGACGGGTGGGCGCAGGCCGGTGACTACTTCGAGCTCGGGTTCAACGACATCATGGGCTACTTCAGCCCGGCCGAGGTCGCCGTCTAAATCGTCGTAGCAACACCAGACCCCCGGAGGCGCGAGCCTCCGGGGGTTTCGTGTTGTAGCCGCCGTCTCGCTACCCTGACAGGCAACCGGTACATACCGCCGTACCACCCGTTCACCAGGAGATTCCCATCAGCAGCTTCGCCGACAAGACGTTCACTGCGCCGGCGCAGATTCGGAACTTCTGCATCATCGCCCACATCGACCACGGCAAGTCCACCTTGGCCGACCGGATGCTGCAGCTCACCGGCGTCGTCGACGACCGGTCGATGCGCGCGCAATACCTGGACCGGATGGACATCGAACGCGAGCGTGGCATCACCATCAAGGCCCAGAATGTGCGCCTGCCCTGGACCGTCGACGGCGAGCAGTTCGTCCTGCACCTGATCGACACCCCCGGCCACGTCGACTTCACCTACGAGGTGTCGCGGGCATTGGAAGCCTGCGAAGGCGCCATCCTGCTGGTCGACGCCGCCCAGGGCATCGAGGCCCAGACCCTGGCCAACCTGTACCTGGCGCTCGACCGTGACCTGACCATCGTGCCGGTGCTCAACAAGATCGACCTGCCCGCGGCCGACCCGGAGCGCTACGCCGCCGAGCTGGCCCACATCATCGGCTGCGAGCCGCAGGATGTGCTCAAGGTGTCCGGCAAGACCGGTGAGGGCGTGACCGAGCTGCTCAACGAAGTCGTCAAGCAGATCCCCGCGCCCACCGGCGACGCCGAAGCCCCCACCCGGGCGATGATCTTCGACTCGGTCTATGACATCTACCGCGGCGTGGTCACCTACGTCCGCGTCGTCGACGGCAGGATCACCCCGCGCGAGAAGATCGCGATGATGTCCACCGGTGCCACCCACGAACTGCTTGAGGTCGGCATCGTCTCGCCGGAACCCAAGGCCACCGGAGGGCTCGGCGTCGGCGAAGTCGGCTACCTGATCACCGGGGTGAAGGACGTGCGCCAGTCCAAGGTCGGCGACACCGTCACCACCGCCCGCAGAGGCGCCACCGAAGCGCTCACCGGCTACCGCGAGCCCAAACCGATGGTCTACTCGGGGCTGTACCCGGTGGACGGGTCGGACTACCCGAACCTGCGCGACGCCCTGGACAAGCTGCAGCTCAACGACGCGGCGCTGACCTACGAACCGGAAACCTCGGTGGCGCTGGGCTTCGGCTTCCGCTGCGGTTTCCTGGGCCTGCTGCACATGGAGATCACCCGCGAACGGCTGGAGCGCGAGTTCAACCTCGACCTGATCTCCACCTCGCCCAACGTGGTCTATCGGGTGATCCGCGAAGACGACACCGAGCTCGTCGTCACCAACCCGTCAGACTGGCCGGAAGGCAAGGTTCGGCACGTCTTCGAACCCGTCGTCAAGACCACGGTGATCGCGCCCAGCGAATTCGTCGGCACCATCATGGAACTGTGCCAGTCCCGGCGTGGCGAACTCGGCGGCATGGACTACCTGTCGCCGGAACGGGTCGAGCTGCGATACACGATGCCGTTGGGCGAGATCATCTTCGACTTCTTCGACTCACTGAAGTCGCGGACCCGCGGCTACGCCAGCCTGGACTACGAAGAGGCCGGCGAGGCCGAGGCCGACCTGGTCAAGGTCGACATCCTGCTGCAGGGCGAGGCGGTGGACGCGTTTTCCGCGATCGTGCACAAGGATTCGGCGTCGGCCTACGGCAACAAGATGACCACCAAACTCAAAGAGCTGATCCCGCGCCAGCAGTTCGAGGTACCGGTGCAGGCTGCCATCGGGTCGAAAATCATTGCTCGCGAAAACATTCGAGCCATCCGCAAGGACGTGCTGTCCAAGTGCTACGGCGGTGACATCACCCGCAAGCGCAAACTGCTGGAGAAGCAGAAGGAAGGCAAGAAGCGGATGAAGACCATCGGTCGGGTCGAGGTGCCGCAGGAGGCGTTCGTCGCCGCCCTGTCCACCGACGGCGGCGGGGAAAAGGCCAAGAAGTAGTGGTCGGCCGGGCAGGCGCGACCGTTGCGGGCGCGGCGGTGCTCGTGCTGCTGACCAGCGGTTGCACCACGGTGGTCTCCGGTGCCGCGCGGCCGGCACCCGGATTGGCGCCCGACCCGGTCACCGGGATCGCGGTGCGCCAGGTGTTGCTCGACGACTCCGATCTGTCCAAGCTGCTCGGCCGCTCGTTTCGCAGTGACCCCTCGTTGCCGCCGCGGTTCGGCGGAGTCGACCAACTGCCCGACGGCTGGGACGGGGCAACCCCGGCGGACTGTGTCGGCACCGCGGTCGGCGGCCAGAGGGGCGTCTACGAGTCCGCCGGCGTGCGCGATGTCGCCCACGAGTTCTGGGACAGCTCCGCCGACGACTCGGCCATGACCGGGTTGGGCGAGTCGGTGGTCGCGATGGAGAACGCCGCGGCCGCCAACGCGCTCTTCGAGAAGTTCGCCGAGCAGTGGGGACACTGCGACGGGGTCAGGGTGGTCCGCGGCGAAGAGGACTCCGGCGGCACCAGCGGCGAGGTCAGCGCCGTGTCCACCGGCGATGCGGTGCTGACCGCCACGGTGCGTACCAACGTCGACGGCGTGGAGGGGCTGATGGTCACCCGGGCCGTGGCGGTACGGGTGAACTGTGTGGTCGACGTCGACGTGTTCTGGTTCGCCGGTGAAGACGATGACGGCGACACCCCGCCGGCCGGGGACCCCACGGCGGCGGACCTGGCCCGGGCGATGCTGGACAAGGTCCGCGGCCTGACCGGCTGATCGGCTCACATCGGCGCGTTGGCGGGCTGGAACACTCCGCTGGAGTCGGCTTCCTCCTCGGCGCGAATCACGTGTACGACGGCGTTGATCAGCGCCAGGTGGGTGAAGGCCTGCGGGAAATTGCCCAGGTGTCGCCCCGTGCGCGGCTCGATCTCCTCGGCGTAGAGGTGCAGCGGGCTGGCGAACGACAGCAGTCGCTCGCACAGGTGCTTGGCGCGGCTGATCTCGCCGATCTCCACCAACGCCGACACCAGCCAGAACGAGCAGATGGTGAAGGCGCCCTCGGCGCCGGTCAACCCGTCGTCGGTCTCCTCCACCCGGTAGCGCAACACCAGCCCGTCCTCGGTGAGCTCCTCGGCGATCGCCAGCACGGTGGCGCGCACCCTCGGGTCATCCGCCGGCAGGAATCGGGTGAGCACCACCAGCAGCAGGGAGGCGTCGAGTGCGTCGCTGCCGTAGGACTGGGTCAGCACCCCGCGCGAATCCACGCCGTGGGCCAGCACATCGGCCTTGATCTCCTCGGCGATCACCCGCCACTGCCGGGCGTAGGAGACCTCGCCCTGCAGTTCGGCCAGCTTCGACCCGCGATCCAGCGCCACCCAGCACATCACCTTCGACGAGGTGAAGTGCTGCGGTTCGCCGCGCACCTCCCAGATGCCGCGGTCGGGTTCGCGCCAGTGCTTGGTCGCCTCCTCGACCTGCCGCTTGAGCACCGGCCACAGGGTCTCGGGAATCTGCTCTCGGGATCTGCTGTGCAGATAGACCGAGTCGAGCATGGTGCCCCAGATGTCGTGCTGCTTCTGGTTGTAGGCGCCGTTGCCGATCCGGACCGGGCGGGCGTTGTCGTAGCCGGACAGGTGATCGAGCTCCTCTTCGACCAACTTGTGTTCCCCGCCGACGCCGTACATCACCTGCAACGGGTGCTGCTGGCCGTTGTTGGCCCCGGACACGTCGGCGATGAAGGAGAAGAAGTCGTCGGCCTCGCGGTCCAGCCCCAGCGTGTACAGGCCCCACAGGGCGAACGTGGAGTCCCGCACCCAGGCGTAGCGATAATCCCAATTGCGTTCGCCCTGAGGCGTTTCCGGAAGCGATGTGGTCGAAGCCGCCAGCAGGGCGCCGGTCGGTGAATAGGTGAGCCCTTTGAGTGTCAGTGCACTGCGCTGCAGATAGACCCGCCACGGATGGTCGGGGAAGTTGCCGATGTTGATCCACTGCCGCCAACACTCGGTGGTGTTCCACATCTTGTCGGCGGCTTCGGCATAGCTCTGCGGCGCAGGGTGTTTCGACCAGCTCAGCGCGACGAAGACGTCGTCGCCCTCGGTGAGCCGGGTGCGGGCCCGCGCCTCCCGGCCTTCCAGACCCAGCCGCAGATTCGTCGTCAGCCGCAGGGTCGGGTGATCGTCCGGGTCCTGCCGGGCCCGGGCCTCCGCTTCGCTGTAGCCCTCGGAGGAGTACTCCCAGATCGTGGTGGTTCGGTGGTAGTCGAAGGCCGGCTCGCAGCTCATGATCAGCTCGACGGTGCCGCTGACGCAGCGCACGGTGCGAAGCAGGATGTGCTCGGCGTCCCAGTCGGTGGGGGTGCGGCGATGGGTGCGCGACCGCGACTCGATGTCATGCCACTTGCCCATCACTAGTGCGTCGCGCACGATCAGCCAGCCCGTGTGGGTCTGCCAGGTGGTCTCCATGATCGGACTGCCGGGCAGGTAGCGCCGTGCCGCGGGCACCGAAACCCCGTATGGCCCCAGCCGGAAATGCCCGGCGCCGCGGTCCAGGATCGCGCCGAAGATGCTGGGGGAGTCCGGCCGCGGAACGCACATCCACTCCACCGAGCCGGCCGCGGAGATCAGGCAGGTGTTCTCGCAGTCCGACAGGAACGCATAGTCGGCTATCGGCGGGAACGGGTTGCGCATCTGTCCCGGTGCGGCGGTGTAGGGCACGGGCGCGGTCTCCGACAACGGCGGGGTTTTCAAGACCATTCCGACATCATCTCTGCCGGTTCGCCATGCGTCTACCTGACGCGCCCGCACCTTGGTTTAGGCTGGTCGGGATGGTTGGCTTCCTGAGCTGGTGGGACAGCGTTGAGCTGTGGTTGTCGGGCCTAGGTTTCGTGGCGCAGACCGCGGTGGTGATGCCGGTGGTCCTGGTGCTGGCCTATGCCCTGGCATCGACGGTGGATGCCGCGCTCGGGCAGGGGATCCGAGTGCTGGAGCATTTCCGGCACGACGGGGACGGCGTGTCGCGCTGATGCCTCGCTCGCAGGTGACATTGATTCTGGTCTTGTTGATCGCCCTGGTGATCGTCAGCTGGTTGTTGACCCGCTGACCGGGTGGACGTCTGTTACGCTTCCGGGCATGTTCACAGCGTCCGGTAGTGGGGAGTGCCGTGGTCCGGCCCTCTTGATAAACACTGCCGTGGGTAATTGCGCTGTGGCCGACGTGCACTGTTGTCGCTGAACCCCTTCACCGTCGACGTTCTGGTGTCGTGATGCGCGGTATCTCAGCCATTCGGCGACCACCCTTACGGAGCGACGGGACAGATTTACTCAGCCTGCACTGAAAGGTCATCAATGTCTCATACCGTCACACGCGGCGCCGTCCTCGCGCTGGCCGCTGTACTGATCGCCGGGTGTGGCGGCGGCCCCAGCGATGTGGTCGGCGGCAGTAACCGGTCAGACACCCACACCACCCTGACTCTGGTGGCCTACGCGGTACCCGAACCCGGCTGGAGCAAGGTGATCCCGGCGTTCTACGAGACCGAGGAGGGCGCCGACGTCCAGATCGTCACCTCCTACGGTGCCTCGGGGGACCAGTCCCGCGGTGTGGTCAACGGCAAGCCCGCCGACATCGTGAACTTCTCGGTGGAGCCCGACATCACGCGGCTGGTCAAGGCCGGCAAGGTCGCTGAGGACTGGAACGCCGATGTGACCAAGGGCATCCCGTTCGGTTCGGTGGTGTCCCTGGTTGTGCGGCAAGGCAATCCCAAACACATCAAGGACTGGGACGACCTGTTGCGGCCCGGCATAGAGGTGATCAGCCCCAGCCCGCTGAGCTCGGGCTCGGCCAAGTGGAACCTGTTGGCTCCCTACGCCGTCAAGAGCGAGGGCGGCAAGAACGCCCAGGCCGGATTGGACTTCGTCGATAGCCTTGTCACCGACCACGTCAAGCTGCGCCCTGGATCGGGGCGCGAGGCCACCGACGTGTTCCTGCAGGGCAGCGGTGACGTGCTGATCAGCTACGAGAACGAGGCCATCGCGATCGAGCGCAAGGGCAAGGCGGTGGAGCACGTCAACCCGCCGCAGACCTTCAAGATCGAGAACCCGCTGGCGGTGGTGAGCTCGACCAGGAGCCTGGACACCGCAACCGCGTTCAAAAATTTTCAGTACACCGCTGTTGCGCAGCGTCTTTGGGCTCAGGCGGGATTCCGCCCGGCCGACCCGAGTATCGGCGCTGAGTTCCGCAGCTCGTTTCCGGAGCCGAACAAGTTGTGGACGATCACCGATCTCGGCGGCTGGGACGTCATCGACACCACCTTGTTCGACAAGGAGAACGGCTCCATCACCAAGATCTACACGCAGGCAACCGGATGACCGCCGAAGTGGTTTCAGAGGTCGGCGGACACGGCGAGGAGGCACCGCCGACCTGGTCGGGTGCGAGCCGCGAAGCGGTTTCGCTGCGAGTGGGGGCCGCGGTGGTGTGGCTGTCTCTGATCGTGCTGGCTCCCTTGGCGGCGGTGTCCTGGCAGGCGGCCGGCGGCGGCTGGCACGCGTTCCGGCAGGCGGTCACCTCGCACGCCGCACTGGAGTCATTCCGGGTGACACTGACGATCGCGGCCGGTGTCACCGTGATCAACGTGGTGTTCGGCCTGCTGATCGCCTGGGTACTGGTGCGCGACGACTTCGTCGGCAAACGCCTGCTCGATGTGATCATCGATCTGCCGTTCGCGCTGCCCACCATCGTCGCCAGCCTGGTGATGCTGGCCCTGTACGGCCCGGCCAGCCCGGTGCACCTGCATCTGCAGCACACCGCCTGGGGCGTCGGCCTGGCGCTGGCGTTCGTCACCCTGCCGTTCGTGGTGCGCTCCGTGCAACCGGTGCTCCTGGAGATCGACCGTGAGGTCGAGGAGGCCGCCGCATCGTTGGGCGCATCCGGGCTGACGATCCTTCGCACCGTGGTGTTGCCCTCGCTGACACCGGCGCTGCTGACCGGGGCGGGCCTGGCGTTCTCTCGGGCGATCGGCGAGTTCGGCTCGGTGGTGCTGATCGGTGGTGCGGTGCCCGGCAAGACCGAGGTGTCCTCGCAGTGGATTCGCACCCTGATCGAGAACGACGACCGCACCGGTGCGGCGGCGATCTCGATGGTGCTGCTGGCGATTTCGTTCCTGGTGCTGCTCGCGCTGCGGCTGCTGGGCGCGCGGGTGACCAGCAGGCAGGAGCGCTCATGACCTCGTCGCGCACCGTCCGCTACCTGGTCCGCTTCGTGGCGCTGGCCTACATCGGGCTGCTGCTGGTGGTTCCGGTGTCGCTGATCCTGTGGCGCAGCTTTCAACCGGGCCTCGGGCAGTTCTTCGCCTACATCTCCACCCCGGCGGCGATCTCGGCGCTGCAGCTGTCGCTGCTGGTGGTGGCGATCGTGGTGCCGCTCAACGTCATCTTCGGCATTCCGACCGCATTAGTGTTGGCGCGTAACCGCTTCCGTGGCAAGGGAGCTCTGCAGGCGATCATCGACCTGCCGTTCGCGGTGTCACCGGTGATCGTCGGCGTGGCCCTGATCGTGCTGTGGGGCTCGGCCGGGCTGTTGGGCTTCGTGGAGAACGACTGGGGCTTCAAGATCATCTTCGGTCTGCCGGGAATCGTGCTGGCCAGCATCTTCGTCACCCTGCCGTTCGTGATCCGGGAAGTCGAGCCGGTGCTGCACGAACTGGGCACCGACATGGAGGAAGCCGCCGCGACCCTGGGTTCGAGTTGGTGGCAGACGTTCTGGCGGATCACGCTGCCGTCCATCCGCTGGGGGCTGACCTACGGGATCGTGCTGACGGTCGCGCGGACGCTCGGTGAGTACGGCGCGGTGCTGATCGTGTCTTCGAATCTGCCCGGCAAGTCTCAGACCCTGACCCTGCTGGTCTCCGACCGCTATAACCGCGGCGCCGAGTACGGCGCCTACGCCCTGTCGACACTGCTGATGGGCGTGTCGGTCCTGGTGTTGATCGTTCAAATGGTGCTCGACATGCGGCGGGCCGGGAAGGGGAGCTACTGATGAGCACAAATGCGATCACCGTACGAGGGGCCAACAAGCGCTACGGCGACTTCGTCGCACTGGACAACGTGGACTTCGCGGTGCCGTCCGGTTCGCTGACCGCGCTGCTGGGCCCCAGCGGTTCGGGCAAGTCGACGCTGCTTCGGGCGATCGCCGGGCTGGACCACCCGGACAGCGGCACCGTCACCATCAACGGCGTCGACGTCACCGGGATCCCGCCGCAGCAACGCGGTATCGGCTTCGTGTTCCAGCACTACGCGGCGTTCAAGCACATGACGGTGCGTGACAACGTGGCATTCGGGCTCAAGATCCGCAAGCGCCCCAAGGCCGAGATCAAAGAGAAGGTCGACAACCTGCTGGAAGTGGTGGGGCTCAGCGGCTTTCAGACCCGCTACCCCAACCAGCTCTCCGGAGGGCAGCGCCAGCGGATGGCGCTTGCGCGCGCTCTTGCGGTGGACCCGCAGGTGCTGCTGCTCGACGAGCCGTTCGGGGCGCTGGACGCCAAGGTCCGCGAAGACCTGCGGGCCTGGCTGCGCCGCCTGCACGAGGACGTGCACGTCACCACGGTGCTGGTCACCCACGACCAGGCCGAGGCACTCGACGTCGCCGACCGGATCGCGGTGCTCAATCAGGGCCGCATCGAACAGCTGGGCTCACCGACCGAGGTGTACGACGCCCCGGCGAACGCCTTCGTGATGTCGTTTTTGGGGGCGGTGTCCTCGCTCAACGGTGCGCTGGTGCGCCCGCATGACATCCGGGTCGGTCGCAGTGCGGAGATGGCGGTGGGCGGCGGGCTGGGCGACAGTGCGCCCTCCGACGTGCTGCGCGCAGTGGTCGCGCGGGTGGTGGTGCTGGGCTTCGAGGTTCGGGTTGAGTTGACCAATGCCGAGACCCAGGAGCCGTTCATCGCGCAGATCACCCGCGGTGATGCTGAGGCGCTGGCGCTGGCGGAGGGGGACACCGTCTACGTTCGGGCGACCCGGGTGCCGCCGCTGCGGGATGAGGCACCGGTTTCGGCGTGAATCAGGCGGCGAGCGTCGCGGCCAGCGCCGCCTCGGCCCGATCCAGCACGGTCGCGGCCACCAGGCGGTGCGCGCCGAGCGGTTCGGCCATCGGAATCCCGGCGCACGCAGCGTAATCGGCGACGCCGTCGGTGATCCGGCCGTGTGCCAGGAACCACGGCGCGATCATCACCCTGGTGGCGCCGCGCGCCTGGAGGCGCTCGACGGCCTGCTGCACCGACCCCTGTTGGGTGGCGAAAGCGACTTCGGTACCGGCCCAACGGGTCGCGCGGGACAACGGCGTGGCGACTCGTGCGGTCTGGGCGTTGGCCTCCTGGTGGGAGGAACCCACCGCGACCACCACCACACCGAGATCCGGGTCGAACCGGGACGCGCCGGCGGCGCTGATCCGCTCGCCGAGAACCTGTACCAGCCGGTCGTCCTCGCCCAGAGTGGGGGCCACCCGGACCGGAACGCCCGACTCCGCGATCACGGCCGGGATGTCGATGCGGGCGTGATAGGCGCTGGCCAACAGGAACGGGACGACCACACTGTCCTCGGCCACCGTGGTCAGCACGTCCCGCAGATTCGGCGTGCTGTGTTCGCAGAACGCCACGCGCACATCGAAATCCGGCGCCACCCGGCGCAGGTGCCCGGCGATGGCCTCGGTGTTGGCGGCCGATCGCGGATCCCGGCTCCCGTGGGCCGTCAGGACCAGCGTGGTCACGAGGCGTGCAGCCCGCATTCGGTCTTGGCCAGGCCCGCCCAGCGTCCGCTGCGGGGGTCGGCGCCGACCGCTGGCTTGACGGTGCACGGCGCGCAGCCGATCGACGGATAGCCTTCGTCGATCAGCGGGTTGACCAGCACATTGTTCGCGGCGATGTAGGCGTTGAACTCCTCGTCGCTCCAAGCGGCGATGGGGTTGATCTTCACCAGTCCGAACTGATCGTCGAAGCTGATCAGCGGGGCATTGGCGCGCGTCGGCGCCTCCACCCGGCGCAGCCCGGTCACCCATGCCGAATAGTTTTGCAGCGTTCGCGCCAGCGGCTCGACCTTGCGCATCCGGCAGCACGAGGCCGGATCGCGGGCGAACAGGTCCTTGCCGTGTGTGGCGTCCTGCTCGGCCACCGTCAACTTGGGTGTGACATTGATCAGCGAGATGTCGTACATCGCTTCGACGGCGTCGCGGGTGCCGATGGTCTCGGCGAAGTGATAACCGGTGTCCAGGAACAGCACCGGCACACCCGGGCGCACCTTGGCCGCCAGATCCACCAGCACGGCGTCCTGCATGTTGGAGGCCGTCACCCAGCTTCCCGGGAAGTTCTCGTCGGTCCAGCGCAACAACGCGGTGGCGTCGGCGCCGTCGAGCTCGGCTGCGCCGCGCGCCGCCAGCTCCCGCAACTGCTCTTCGCTCCGGTCCCTCATCGCAGGTCGTCCTCCTCGGCACGCACCGCCCACTGGGCGAACCGCTCGCCGGCATTGCGGCCCTTGATGAAGTTGCGCACCACCCGCTCTATGTAGTCGCCGAGCTCGTCGTTGATCACCTTGTGCTGGCGCAGCTTTCGGCCGAACCCGCTGTCCTCACCCAGGCTGCCGCCCAGGTGCACCTGGAAGCCCGGGACCGAGTTGCCGTTACCGTCGTCGATCATCTGGCCCTTGAACCCGATGTCGGCGACCTGGATTCGGGCGCACGAGTTCGGGCAGCCGTTGATGTTGACCGTCACCGGCACGTCCAGCTGCGCGTTGAGGTCGGCCAGGCGCTTTTCGAGGTCGGGGACCAGGCTCTGGGCGCGCACCCGGGTCTCGACGAAGGACAGCTTGCAGAACTCCAGGCCGGTGCAGGCCATCAGGTTGCGCCGCCACGGCGACGGGTTGGCCGGCAGGCCCAGCGCGTCCAGTTCGCCGGTCAGCCAGTCCAGCTTCTCGTCGGGGACGTCGAGGATGATCAGTTTCTGATACGGGGTGAGCCGCGCCCGGTCCGAGCCCACCTGCTCCATCAGCTCAGCCACCTTGACCAGCGTGGTCCCGTTGACCCGACCGGAGATCGGGGCGACGCCGACGGCGTTGAGGCCGTTGCGGGTCTTCTGCACGCCGACGTGGTCGATGGTGGCGGTCGGCTTCTCCGGCGCCGGACCGTCGATGAGCTTGCGGCCCAGGAACTCGGTCTCGAGAACTTCCCTGAACTTCTCCGGCCCCCAGTCCTTGACCAGGAACTTCAGCCGGGCCTTGGACCGCAGCCGGCGGTAGCCGTAGTCGCGGAACAGTCGAGTGACGGCTTCCCAGACCTCCGGCACCTCATCGAGCGGCACCCAGGCACCCAGCCGCTGGGCCAGCATCGGGTTGGTCGACAACCCGCCGCCGACCCACAGGTCCAGGCCGGGACCGTGCTCGGGATGCACCACGCCGATGAACGAGATGTCGTTGACCTCGTGGGCGACGTCCTGCAGCCCCGACACCGCGGTCTTGTACTTGCGCGGCAGGTTGGCGTAGTCGGGGTTGCCGATGTAGCGGCGGACGATCTCGTCGAGCGCGGGGGACGGGTCGAGCACCTCGTCGAGGGACTCACCGGCCAGCGGGGAGCCGAGCATGCCGCGCGGGCAGTCGCCGCAGGCCTCGGTGGTCTGCAGACCGACGGCTCCCAGCCGGTCCCAGATCTCCGGCACCTTCTCGATCTCGATCCAGTGGTATTGCAGGTTCTGCCGGTCGGTGATGTCGGCGGTGCCGCGGGCGTAGTCCAGGGAGATCTGGCCCAGCAGGCGGACCGCCTCGGCTGAGAGCGCTTTGCCGTCGCAGCGCACCCGCATCATGAAGTACTTGGCCTCCAGCAGGTCGGCGTTCTCGTCGCCGGTGAAGGTGCCGTCGTAGCCCTGTTCGCGCTGGGTGTAGAGCCCCATCCAGCGGAACCGGCCGCGCAGGTCGTCCTTGGTGATGGCGTCGAAGCCCTGCTTGGAGTAGACGTCGAGGATCCGGGCCCGCACGTTCAGCGCGGGGTCCTCCAGCTTGAACTGCTCGTTGGGGTTCTGCGGCTCGGTCTCACCGAGCGCCCACTGGGCCTCGCTGCGCTTGGCCCTGCTCGGCGGAGCACTGGGGGTGGCGGTCATGGGTTCTCCTTTGGAAAGGAGCCGGCGGGATTGAGCGCGGACTGTCTCCGACAGCGCAGATCCTCACAGCCAGCTGGAAAAAACAGGTGGGCGGTTCTACGGCATCAAGGCAGACAGCGACAGCTGCATACCCGCTTGAAATCGACATGCCGACGAGCCACTAGGGCAACCCCAGAGGAGGTGCAGTGGGCGGCGGTCATAGCGGCGATTATGCCATGGATGCCGAAAATCTTCCTTACCGGCGCAGAGTTGTGATCAGCGTGAGCAAAACTCATCTCCGGGGCCCGGCCGCTCGGCGGCCGGGGAGAACGGAAGGTGGGTGGGGAAAGTATGAGTGTGGTCGACTACGGGTGGGACCCGATTTGGGAGCCGCCGCCGGCTCCCGCGCCCCCGCCGCGCGCCAACGGACGTGCTCTGCTGCGGCGTTGGCTGGCGATCGCGACGCTGGTGGCCATCACCGGCTGCGGCGGCTGGCTGGCCGTCGAGCACTATGCATCGCACCTGGCCGGCACCGAAGCGCTCGAGGCCGCCGAGACGTATGCGTTGGCACTGACCAACATTGATGCCGACGACATCGATCGCGGATTTGCGCAGATCGCCGACGGCTCTACCGGGGAGTTCAAGGCGATGCACACGCGCTCCGGGGCCGCCCTCCGTCGCACGCTGATCGACAACGGGGCGACCGCGCGCGGCTATGTCGCAGAAGGCGTGGTCAAGTCCGCCGATCGCAGCCACGCGGTGGTGGTGCTGCTGGTCAACCAGTCGATACGCAACGCAGACAACCCCGAACCGGTGCTCGACCGCAGCCGGATCCGGATGACGATGGACAAGGTGGACGGCCGTTGGCTGGCCAGCAGGGTGGAGTTGGTATGAGCAAGTTCACAGTCCCGGCGGCCGGCGTGCTGCTGATCGCCGCCGCGTTGACCGGCCCGGCCCACGCCGACTCGATCAACTGGGAAGCCATAGCCAAGTGTGAATCCGGTGGCAACTGGTCGGCCGACACCGGCAACGGTGACTACGGCGGCCTGCAGATCAGCCCCGCGGCCTGGGATGCCAACGGGGGAGTTGGGTTGCCCTCGCAAGCCAGTCAGACACAGCAGATCGCCGTCGCCAAGCGGATCATGGCCAGCCAGGGCCCCGGGGCCTGGCCCACGTGTGCATCCCGCGGCGCGGCAGCCACCAGCGGTGACGGTTCGGCCCCGGTCGGATCGCTGACGCACTATCTGACGGCGCTGCTCGACGAGGCCGACGGGTCCGGCGCTGCGCCCTACTGAGTTTCGCCGGTCAGCGCCGTCCCTCGTCGCGTGGGATGATCTGGCCCTATGACGCTCACCCCCACCGCGGTGGCATTGCCGGCCGTAGCGCCGGGTTCACGCGAACAGCGGGGCCCGTTCGGGGTGTATGTGCACGTGCCGTTCTGTTTCGCCCGGTGCGGGTACTGCGACTTCAACACCTACACCCCGGCGGAGCTGGGTGGCGCCAACCCCGATGAGTGGGTGGCGGCGCTGGCCCGCGAGCTGGAGCTGGCTGCCGCCCGACTGGGCGCCCCGCGGGCCGACACCGTTTTCGTCGGCGGTGGCACGCCGTCGCTGCTCGGTGCCGCACGACTGGTGCAGGTGCTCGACCGGGTCCGCGAGTCCTTCGGCCTGGCTGACGACGCCGAGGTCACCACCGAGGCCAATCCGGAGTCGACGTCGCCGGCGTTCTTCGAGGCGATCCGCGCGGCCGGTTACACCCGGGTGTCGCTGGGCATGCAGTCGGTGTCGCCGCGGGTGCTGGCCACCCTGGACCGGATCCACTCGCCGGGCCGCCCGGTGGCCGCCGCCCGAGAAGCGCTCGCCGCCGGCTTCGAGCACCTCAACATCGACCTGATCTACGGCACCCCGGGAGAGACCGACGACGACCTGCTGCGCTCGGTCCAGGCGGCGCTGGAAGCCGGCGTCGACCACGTCTCGGCCTACAGCCTGATCGTGGAGGACGGCACCGCGCTGGCCCGGCGGGTGCGCAGCGGGGAACTGCCCGCCCCCGACAACGACGTGCTCGCGCAGCGCTACGAGCTGGTCGACGCCACCCTGCGGGCCGCGGGTATGGACTGGTACGAGGTGTCCAACTGGAGCCGGCCCGGTGCCGCCTGCCGGCACAACCTGGGCTACTGGGGCGGTGGCCGGTGGTGGGGTGCGGGGCCCGGGGCGCACAGCTACGACGGCACGTTGCGCTATTGGAATGTCAAGCACCCCAACGCCTACGCGAAACTGCTGGGCGACGCTACGCTGCCGGTGGCTGGTTTCGAGGAGCTCTCCGAGCCGGACCACCACGTCGAGCAGGTGATGCTGCGACTGCGGATGCGCGACGGGCTGGAACTGGCGATTCTGGATCCCGGCGAGCGGGAACGCGCCGCGGTGGCGGTCAGCGACGGCCTGCTGCACACCGACGGGCAGCGGCTGGTGCTGACCGACCGCGGTCGGCTGCTGGCCGACGCGGTGGTGCGTTCGCTGCTGGGCTAGTCAGTCGTCAGCCGCTGAACCAGCCGCGGCCGCTGTCCCAGCTGCCGCAGATGCCGTTCAGGCAGCCGTGCCCGAAGCCGCCCTGGCCCGGGATGAAGCCGCCGCAGCCCTGCCAGTTGGCGTCGTGGCCGCAGCCGCCGCCACCTCCGCTGCCGTCGGGGCCACCGGAGCCGTGCGGCGCGGCGACGACCGTCTGGCTCGGGGTGCTCCCCGGTGTGCTCATCGCGATCACACAGGTCGGGGCTACCGCGATGGCCCCCGCGGCTGCCGCTGCGAACATCGGTCCAACGAGTTTCCGGATAGTTAGCATGTCTCCACACTCCTCTCGGATGCCGCTGCTGCCAATGGTTCTGTGGGCAGTGATACCCACTTTTGACCGCCGGTAACACCTCACCGTGATGGGGCCGCAGTTACCGCCGTCACCGACCGTTGAAAACCGCAAATCTGCATCCAAAACGGAGCTGACAATACATTCACAGCAATACTCACTGCGAATTGTCAGGTTGGAGTATCGTGGCGCGATTAATCCAGAGATCATGCTGTTAATCTGTGTATTTAGATACCGCAGTTAGCGTCACAAGCGAGGAGTGTGGTTGCCGATCCGGGCGTCTAGCAACGCTTGTGACGGTTCTTGTCGGAAACCGTAGATGCGGATACACTGCCCGCGATAGAGCCGCAAACAAGGCGACCAGATGAAGGAGCGGCAGGATGGCAGTTCAAGAGCGAGTGCTCGACTTTCTCGGTCGGCAGGAGTGGATCGACCGGCCGAGCTATCGGCTGGAGAACGTGTTGAGCTTCGTGTTCAACGCGTTCGGCGGCGCGCGCAACAGCGTGACCAACTTCTTGAACGGCGTCTGGCTCGGCCACCCGGTGCATCCGCCGCTGGCATCGCTGACCACCGGCGCCATCGGGACCACGGTGGCGCTGGATGCGCTGAGCCTGTTGCCCGGCAAGTCCTCGAGCGAGGTGCTCGACGCCTCGCGATTCGCCGAGCACGCGCTGGGGCTGGGGATTCTGGGCAACTTCGCCTCCGCGGCCACCGGGGTGACCGACTGGCAGCACACCCACGAGAAAGACCGGCGCATCGGCCTGGTCCACGGCGTTCTGAACCTGATCGCAACCGGCCTCTACATCCAGTCCTGGCGGGACCGGCGCAACGGACGGCACCTGCGGGGCATCGTGACCAGTGCGGTGGGCTACAGCATCACCAGCAGCAGCGGTTTCCTGGGTGGTGCCCTGGTGTTCGGGTCGGGCATCGGCATGGATCAGTCCGGTGATCGGCTGCGCATCCACGACTGGACGCCGGTGCTGCCGGCGGCCGAGCTGCCCGCCGACAAGAAACTCAAGCGGATCGATGTCGACGGCGTGGGCGTGGTGTTGTGCCGTGACGGCGACGAGGTATCGGCGTTCGCCGGACTGTGCCCGCACCTGGCCGCCCCGATGGAGGACGGCTGGGTGGATCGCGGCAAGGTCGTCTGCCCCTGGCACGGTTCGCAGTTCGACGTGCAGACCGGCGAGGTGGTGCGCGGACCGGCCGCCGCCCCGCTGCCGTGCTACCAGGCGCGGGTGCGCGCCGGGATGGTGGAACTGCGCGACGGCGCCCCGATTCCGCTCGGCGTGGCCCGAGAGAAGCACCTGGCTTCCAAGCCCCTGCAATGCGACGACAACTCAGAACCGAAGGAGATCGCACAATGACCGACGCCTACACCGTTCTGCGGGACCACCACAACGTGCTGCGCGGGTTGGGCGGCCGGTTCAGGGCCGCGCCGGTCGGGTCGGCCGAGCGGGACGAGATCCTCGACGAGCTGCTGCGCGAGTTCACCATCCACATGAAGATCGAGGACGATATCTACTACCCGGCCCTGGCGGCGGCCAGCAAGCTGATCGCCATCGCGCACGCCGAGCATCGGCAGATCTACGACCAGCTGGCGGTGGCGTTGCGGACACCGGCAGCTCGCCGCGGCACGTCGACGAGTGGAATTCCTTCCTCACGGTGCTGGAGGCTCACGCCGACGAAGAGGAGCGCGACCTGGTGCCGCCGCCGGCGCCGGTCAACCTGAGCGACTCGGAGTTGGAAGACCTGGGCATCCGGATGGCCACGGAGATGCAGCGCCAGCGCGATTCCAGGTTCGAGCAGTTTCACGTTCGGGCGCGGGCGAAACTGCTGAAGGCGTTGTAGCCGGGTTGTGTTCCTGGACCGGAGCGGGCACTTCTAAGTAGGTTAGGCTACATTTACTAACCGTGTCCGAGCTCGGTGTCGAAGCGCTTCCCGAAACGTTGGCGGTCCCGTTGCCCGCGGGCGTGGACCCCGCCGACCTGGCAGCCGAGTTGGCTGCGGCACTGCCCGAGCGGGACGGCCGGGAGTACCTGCTCTACGAACGCGACGGCAGCTGGACGCTGGCGGTCGGAGTACGCGCCGCCGTCGAACTGGATACCGACGAATTGCGAACCGTCCGTGACGGGGTGGTCCGTCGCGAGTCCTGGCAGGGCCGGCCCGCCGCGGTGCTCGGCGAGGCGGTGGACCGCCTGCTGTTGGAGACCGACCAGGCGTTCGGCTGGGTCGCCTTCGAGTTCGGTGCCTATCACTTCGGGCTACAGGGCCAGCTGGCCGCGGGAACCGCCTTGGCGCGGGTGTTCTGGCCGTGGACCCGCATCGTGGTCACCGCGGATCGGGTGGTGATGTTCGGTGCCGGCGACCGGGAGGTCGCCGTGCTGGAACGGATTCTGACCGAAGGCGTCTCGGCGCTGGACAGTCCCACGCCGATCGCGGTGGACGCCGACGGCAGCGGCTACCGGGAACGGGTCTCGACCGCGGTCGGCGAGATCGGGGCCGGGCGCTACCGCAAGGTGATCCTGTCCCGCTGCGTCGAAGTGCCGTTCGTGTTGGACTTCCCGTCCACGTATCGGCTGGCCCGCCGGCACAACACCCCGGTCCGGTCATTCCTGTTGCGGCTCGGTGGAATTCGCGCGCTCGGGTACAGCCCGGAGTTGGTGGCCTCGGTGGGTGCCGACGGCACGGTGGTCACCGAACCGCTGGCCGGCACCCGGGCTCGCACCGGTGACCCCGCGATCGACGGCCCGGTTCGGGCCGAACTGGAAAGCGACGACAAGGAGATCGTCGAACACGCGATCTCGGTGCGCACGTCGGTGGAGGAGATCGGGCAGGTCGCCGAGTCCGGTACCGCCGCGGTCGTCGACTTCATGACGGTGCGAGAGCGGGGCAGCGTCCAGCACCTGGGATCGACGGTCTGCGGACGCCTTGACCGCTCGCGGGACCGGATGGACGCCCTGGAGGCCCTGTTCCCGGCGGTCACGGCGTCGGGCATACCGAAGCCCGCCGGGATCGACGCGATCCTGCGGCTCGACGAATGTCCACGAGGCCTGTATTCCGGTGCGGTCGTGGTGTTCTCGGCCGACGGTGGCCTGGATGCGGCGCTGACGTTGCGGGCCGCCTATGAGGGGGACGGGCGGACCTGGTTGCGGGCCGGCGCCGGTGTCATCGGGGTGTCACGTCCCGAGCGCGAGTTCGAGGAGACCTGCGAGAAGCTCGCCACCCTGGCTCCGTACCTGATCGCACGCCGCTGAGCCCTACCGCCTCGTCGTCTCCGAAGCGTCAGCGCAGCAGTGAGTCGGCGAGCAGGCCGCTGACCATCGACTCGATGGTGCTCTCGATCGACGACGCCAGAGTGGCGGTGACCGATGCCACGGCCTGGGTGCGCAGCCGCACCAGCATGCCGATCAGCTCGGCGATCTCGGTGTCGGCCGGCAACGGCGCACCAGGCTGGATTCTGGTCAGGACGTGTTCGGCGCCGGCCCGCACCAACATCTGGCTGATCGCGTCGATGTGCGGCAGTGTCTGCTCGTAGAGGTCGATGAGCTTGTCGACGGCGATGCCATAACCGCGGACTTCGTGGAACGCCTCGATCAGCTTGGGCCGGGTGATGGTGGCCAGGGCGTCTGCCTCGTCGACGCGGATCACTCCGAGCGCCACCAGTCGCCCAAACGCCTGCGGGTCGCCGATCCGGCGTTCGGCCTCCGCACGTGACACGGTCTCGGGCCGCTCGGTGGTCCAACTGCCTGCGATCGCGCTCTCCAGGCCCAGGATGTCGCCCAGGTCCTTGCCCTGTTCCCAGGCGCCGATCATCTCTTTGACGTGCGCGATCGTGTAGCCGCGGTCGAGCATCGAGGTGATCAGCCGCAGCCGGGTCAGGTGTGTGTCGTTGAACAGCGCGATCCGTCCGACCCGCCGCGGGGGCGGCAGCAGGTCCCGGTCCCGGTACACCCGCACGTTGCGGGTGGTGCTGCCGCCCAGCCGGGCCAGGTCGTCGATCCGATACTCCCGCGATGCCGTGTTGCCCCCCGGGTGGCGCACCACGATCTCGAACAGCTGGGTCACCGCGGCCTCGATGACCTCGCGAGACTCGCGCCGCACCCGGCGGGGCACCCCGCGCAGGTTTGCCAGCACGCCGGCGATGGAGTCCGGCCGGGGAGGACGATCCGGTGTGCTCATGCCACCGCGTGGTAGTCGGAGAGTCGGAAGCTGCGCATCTGCCGAAGATACTGGGTCGCGAAGCCCGGGTACATCGATGCGTTGAAACCGTCTTCGGTCAGATACCAACTCCGGCAGCCCGACATCCAGGTCGTCTTGCCCAGCCGTTGCTGGATCTGCGCGTTATGGCGGCGTTGTACGTCGTCGCGCACATCCAGGTAGCGCAGGTTCCCGCGGCGGATCGCGCCGACGGCGCGCACCACGTAGTCGAGTTGGCCTTCGACATACACCAGCAGTGAGTTGTGGCCCGGCCCGGAGTTGGGGCCGGTCATGAAGAACAGGTTCGGGTAGCCGTGTGCCTGAATGCTTTTGAACGCTTGGCCGCCACCGCTCCAGTCGGCGGCCAGTGACCTGCCGCCGAGCCCGGTGACCGGAAACGGTGGGCCGGTCAGGTGCACGTCGTAGCCGGTGGCGAACACGATGGCGTCGAAGTGGTGTTCCACGCCGTCACTGGTGCGGATGCCGGCCGGGCTGACCGTGGCGATCGGCCACGCGATCAGCTTGCAGTTGTCGCGCTGCAGTGCGGGGTAGTAGTCACTGGAGACCAGCATGCGTTTGCAGCCGGGAGTGAAGTCCGGGGTGAGCTGACGGCGCAGCCACGGATCCTTGACCGTCGCACGCAGGTGAGCCTTGCCCAGCTGCGCCACCAGGCCGCTGAGCGGGGTTTTCCAGACCAGCGCGGTGGCGCTGGCCTCGTGCCCCCAGAACAGAGCCTGGCGGGCAAGCTGTTGGGCGGCTGGGACTTTGGCGAACAACTCTTGTACAGCCGGTGGCATGGCGATATCCAGGCGGGGGATCACCCAACCCGGAGTGCGTTGAAAGACTTTGACGAAACCGGCCCGCTCGACGAGTTCCGGGATGATCTGCACGGCGCTGGCTCCGGTGCCGACGACCGCGACCCTCTTGCCGGTGAAGTCGTAGTCGGGGTCCCAGCGGGCGCTGTGGATCTTGCGGCCGGCATAGGTTTCCAGGCCGCGGATGGCCGGGAAGCTGGAGTCGGGCAGTGGACCCGAGGCCAGCACTACGGTGCGGGCCCGAAATCTTCTGCGCCCGGCCGAGACGGTCCAGACTCCGGCGCCCTCGTCGAATACCAGCCCGGTGACCTCGGTGCCGAACCGGATGCGCCGGCGCAGGTCGAACCGGTCGACCATGTCCTCGATGTGCGCACAGATCTCGCCGGCCGACGGATAGGCCCGTGACCAGCCCGGGTTGGCGACAAACGAGAACGAGTAGAGCAGCGACGGAATATCGCATGCCGCACCGGGATAGCGGGTGTCGCGCCAGGTCCCCCCGACCCGGTCGCTGCGCTCCAGGATGACGATCTCGTCGTCGCCGTATTGGTCACCGCCGTTTTCGTCACGGCCGTCGATGCCGGCCTCGGCCAGTTTGATCGCCGCACCGATCCCGCTGAAGCCGGCGCCCACGATCAGGGTCTGATAGACGTGTGCGCGCGCCATGTCAGGCCGCCGGCTCGTGGGTGAGCTCTTTGAACCAACTCGGGATGGGCTTGAGTAGTCGCTTGGGGTAGAAGCCCGACAGCCACACCGCGGGGTTGGCCAGCAGGTGATACGGGCTGTCCGGGTTGGCCATCCAGCTCGAGTAGCGCTTGACCACCTGGTAGGCCGGCACCCGCCGGGTGCGTTCGCCGCGCTCGCCGAACTGCGTGAAACGCATCAGTGCCGAGTAGAGCCGCTGGGGATCCAGCCCCATGCCGATCACCTCGTTGCGGATCCGGTTGAGCAGTGGGATCGAGATCAGCGCGCCGACGATCAGTGACGGCGAGACGACGGTGCCGACGAACTCGATGGCCAGCTTGCGGGCATCGGCATGTCCGATCAGCTCCAGGACATCGAAACCGACAACGATGTGCCGGGATTCGTCGTTGTTGATCTTCTCGAAGACCTGGTGGCAGACCGGGTCGTCGACCTCATCGAGCAGGAACTTGAGCAGCGCCCCGTCGAGTGCGACCTCCAGCATCGGGATGACCGTGCCGAGCACCGACAGCGGCAGGTCGTCGGCGTAGTCGTCGAGCCACTGCATCGCCAACCGGATGTTGACGTTGGGTTCGGGTATTTCGCCGTCTTCGAGCATGCCCCAGCGCTTCATCAGCGCCAGCTCGGCGTTGGCGTGGCGTTGCTCCTCGGCGTGGAAGTACCGGTAGATCTCGGCCAGCGTCGCGGTGGGGGCCTTGCGGGCCATCGCCGCGAAGCCGCGGGCGCCGATGTTCTCGATCCAGCACAGGTCGGCCATGAACTTTTTGAGTTTGGGCACCATCTCCGGACGGATCAGTTCGGCTCCCGGTGCATCCCAGTCGAATTCGGCCAGCGCCCATTGCCGATTCTTGATCTTGGCGAGCATGACGTCCATGTCGAGAGCCATCGTGATCTCCTCTAGTCGGACCTGCCTGGCAATGCCGCACTGGCACGGAATGCCAGCCCGATGGTTCGAGTGAATGTCTCCGGCGCGAAACGTTTGATGTTCCAACCGATCTTGGCGTCCAGCTGGGGCATGCAGTACAGGCCGCCGCGGTCGTGGGTGTCCAGGCAGTCGCGGGCAACGCGCCCGGCGGAGAGCCCGGTCCAGCGCATCAGGAGGTTCGCCGCCTCGCTGGACTGGGCGGTGATCCGGCCGGATTCGACGATGTTGGTCTAGACGAACGTCGGGCACAGCACGGTGACACCGATTCCGGTACCGGACAATTCGGCCGCCAGGGTCTCCGACAGTGAGAGCACCCCAGCCTTGCTGACGTTGTAGGCCGCCATGTCCGGGGCGGCGCCGAACGATGCGGCGGAGGCGACGTTGATGATGCCGCGCGGTTGATCGGGGCCCGCTTCCCGCAGGATCGGGGTGAAGACGTGGCAGCCGTGGATCGGGCCCCACAGGTTGATGCCCAGCGTCCAGTTCCAGTCGTCGAGTGTCATCTCACCGATGGGCTGGCCGCCGGCGGCGACGCCGGCGTTGTTGATCACCAGGGTGGGTGGCTGGCCGAACCAGGACTGTGCGGCCTCAGCCAGCGCGGTGACGTCGTCGCGTTGGGAGACGTCGCAGTGCACGGCGGTGGCGCGCCCGCCCGCGGCGGTGATGGCCTCGACGGTGCGCTGGGCTGCGTCGTCGTCGATGTCGCTGCAGACCACGGCGCTGCCGCGGCGGGCGAGTTCGAGGGCGAGGGCGGCTCCGATACCACTGCCGGCGCCGGTCACCACCGCGCAGGCGTTGTGGCTGCGTTTCGGTGATCGACCGAAGATCATGTGACTGAGCTAACAGTCAATGGTGCCATTAGTCAATGGCAATGTTTAGGGCCGGGTCCGGGCTGTTGGGCCCGGACCCGGCTCTAGGTCCTGCGCGACCGCGCGCAGGGTTACCGCTAGGCGAAGATGCCGTCGAGCCAGCTCAGGTCGAACAGGTTCGCGTCCGCCATGGCCGAGGTGTCGATGTCGGTGTCGACCACCGGCAGGTCCTTGGTCAACGCGTCGGCGATCAGGTTGGGGAACACGTCGAAGAAGTAGTTGAAACTGCCGGTCGGGGAGATCAGGCCGATGAACGCGGCGTGGGGCTGTTCGGACGTGGAGCCGTCCGGGACATCCCAGGGAACGTAGCCGTTGAGCAGCGCGTCGAACGGGTCCTGCGCTACGTGGTCAGCGCTGGTGTTGAACTGGTCGGCCAGTGCGAACTGGAAGCCGGCCAGCGGCTCGATGAAGTACCGCGAGGCGCCCTTCCAGAAGCTGAAGTCGCTGAACACGTCCTGCACGTTTGCCCAAACTTGAGTCAGTTCGGCGTTCATGCTGAGGATGCCGGGAATCTCTTCGGTGCCGCCGCGCGGGGTGTGGTTGAACAGCGGCTGGAAGATGTTCTGGATGTTGAACAACATGTCGTTGTTCAGCAGGTTGTAGGCGTTGCTGGTGTCACCGGCTTTGATGTAGTCCATCATCAGCGGAATGATGGTCTCGAGTCCCTTCGAGCCGCCCAGGCCCGACCAGATGCCTTCGACACCCGCCAATGACTGCGTGAAGCTGTCTTGGGCGACATTGCTGTAGTAGCTGGACAGTTCGCCGAGGGCCGTGAAGATCGGGTTGGGGGCCGAGAGCAGGTCCATCACACCCGCGAGGTTGTCCTCGGTGGTGCTGGTGAGCTGCACCGCGCTGTGCTGGATGTCCATGGAGAGCATGGGCGCGACCGGGTTCACGGCGATCACACCCGCACCGGCCAGGGCGATGCCGGCGGCCAGCACCAGGTTGGCGCGGGTGGTCGGCACGAGGGTCGATGCGGTGCCAATCTTTTTCTGGTCAGTCGTGCGAGCCGCGAGGGCGAGCTGCATTGCTTCTCCTTATGGTGACCTCATCTGGAATGAGGTTAATTTTGTGTTTCAACGCGGGCCCACCTTAACCAGACGGTTCATCGCTAGGCAAGCCTTACCTAACCGTGTGTCGCGGATCACGAAAGTAGGGCAAGGCTAACCTTACTTTCCGATGTCGTGTAGCGTCAGCCGGCATGAGTTCGTCGCCCTCTGATGCCGTCGGTACCGCCCTGCGCGAGATCCTGCGGGACGACCTGAACGTGGACCTCAGCCGACTGACCTCCGAGTCGAGGCTGGTCGACGACGTCGGCCTGGACTCGGTGGCGTTCGCAATCGGCATGGTCGCCATCGAAGACCGGCTCGGTGTGGCGCTGTCCGAGGAAGACCTGCTCACCTGCGACACCGTCGGCGACCTCGAGGCCGCCATCCGGGCGAAAGCCCCCGCCGACGCGTGAGCGTGCTGGCTGGCGCCCTGACCCGGGCAATGACCGCCTCGGAGCAGGATCTGGTGATACTCGATCAGGTCAGTGGGACTTGGCAGCGGAACCCGTGGGCGCAGGTGCACTCCCGCGCGCAGAGCGTGGCGGCGAGGGTGCTCGACGCGGACCAAACCGGTGCAGTCGGCCTCGTGGGGGATCCGACCGTCGAGATGGTGGCAGCCATTCAGGGAGCCTGGCTGGCTGGGCGTCCGGTCTCGATCCTGCCCGGTCCGGTGCGCGGCGCCGATCCCCAGCAGTGGGCTCAGGCAACGCTGAACCGGTTCGCCGGCATCGGAGTCGACACGGTCTTCAGCCACACCGCCTCGCTGCAACTGCTCAGTGAGATCGATTCCGGCGTCGCGGTGCACGACGTCGCCACTGTCGCGACCGAGCGGTCGGCCGCCTTCACGCCAGTAGCCGCCGCGCCGGATGCGCCGGCGGTGCTGCAGGGCACGGCCGGATCGACCGGAACGCCCCGCACCGCGCAGCTGTCTCCGGCCGCGGTGCTGGCCAACATCAGCGGGCTGCTGGCCCACGTAGAACTGGATGCGTCCGAAGACGTCGGCTGCACCTGGCTGCCGCTGTACCACGACATGGGACTCACCTTCTTCCTCAGCGGCGCGCTGTCCGGTGTGCCGTTGTGGCTGGCGCCCACCGCGGCCTTCGCCGCCTCGCCGTTCCGCTGGCTGAGCTGGCTGCACGACAGTGCGGCCACCATGACGGCCGCGCCCAACTTCGCCTACGGCGTGATCGGCAAGTACGCCCGCCGGGTCCCCGAAGTCGACCTGGGTGCGTTGCGCGTCGCGATCAACGGCGGCGAACCGGTCGACTGCGAGGGGCTGCAACTGTTCGCCGAGGAGCTGGCGAAGTTCGGTCTGGACCCCGGCGCCCTCACCCCGTCCTACGGCCTGGCCGAGGCCACCTGCGCGGTGACCGCACCCCGACCGGGCACTGGCCTGAAATACGACGAAGTCACCTCTGCCGCAGGCGATGGCACGCAGGTGACGCGCAAGCACGCGGTACTCGGCGAGCCGATCCCCGGGATGCAGGTCCGGATCGGGCCGGCCACACCCGGTGGTGAGGAGCTGTCCGAACGCGAGGTCGGCGAGATCGAGATCCGCGGGACCTCCATGATGTCGGGCTACCTCGGCGAGCCGGCGCTGGACCCCGACGGCTGGTTTCCCACCGGCGACCTCGGCTACTTCACCGATGATGGGGGCCTGGTGGTCTGCGGCCGGGCCAAGGAGATCATCACGATCGCCGGACGCAATGTCTTCCCCACCGAGATCGAGCGGGTCGCCGCCGAGGTGCGTGGCGTGCGCGACGGCGCGGTGGTGGCGGTGGGCGCCGACGGGGCCCGCCCGGGACTGGTGGTGGCAGCGGAGTTTCGCGGCCCGGACGAGGCCGGCGCTCGCGCCGAGCTGATCTCCCGGGTGGCGTCGCAGTGTGGAGTGGTGCCCTCAAACGTGGTTTTCCTGACGCCCGGCTCGCTGCCCCGGACATCCTCGGGGAAGCTGCGTCGGCTGGAAGTCAAGCGCAACCTGGAGGTTATGAAGTGACCGGGGCGGATATCGACGCGTACCGCGGCCTGCTCGGCGAGGCGTTCGACCAGCAGGTCGTCGACTGGACCGCCGAAGCCGAAGACAGCGGACGTTTCCCGCGCAAGCTGATCGAGCACCTCGGCCGGGCAGGGGTTTTCACGAGCAAGTGGGAAGGTGCGCAACCCACCGATGTGGCCAAGCTGCTGGAGTTGGCCTACGCCCTCGGTCGGCTCGGTTCGGCGGGCATCGGAGTCGGTGTGAGCCTGCAGGATTCGTCGATTTCGATTCTGCACCGCTTCGGCCGCTCCGACTACCTGAAGGAGATCTGCCAGCGGGCCATCCGTGGCGAGGCCGTGCTGTGCATCGGAGCCTCGGAGGAGTCCGGGGGATCGGACCTGCAGCGCGTGCAGACTGAGGCACGTTCGGTGCGTGACGGTTTCGAGGTGCGCGGTCGCAAGAAGTTCGTGTCGCTGTCGCCCATCTCCGACCACGTCCTGGTGCTGGCCCGCAGCACCGACCACGACGAGAACAACCGGCACGGCAACGTCATGATGATCGCGGTGCCCACCGAGCAGGTTGTCGTACACGAACCGTTCAGCAAGGTCGGTGCGGGCCCGCTCGACACCGCCCCGGTCGACATCGACACCTGGGTTCCCGCCGACGCCCTGATCGCCCGCCCGGGCACCGGGCTGGCCGCCATCTCCTGGGGCCTGGCGCATGAGCGCATGTCGATCGCCGGGCAGGTCGCGTCGTCGAGTCAGAAGGTCATCGGCATCACCCACGCCCGGATGATGCACCGCAAACAGTTCGGGTCCACGCTGTTCGAACACCAGGCGTTGCGGCTGAGACTGGCCGACCTACAGGCCCGCGTCGACCTACTTCGTCACGGGCTCAACGGGTTTGCCGCAGGCGGACGATTGGATCTTCGGACCTCCGCGGCGATGAAGGTCACCGCCGCGCGCCTCGGCGAAGAGGTGATCGCCGAATGCATGCACATCTTCGGCGGCGCCGGCTATCTGGTCGACGAGACTCCGCTGGGACGTTGGTGGCGCGACATGAAGCTGGCCCGCACCGGCGGCGGCACCGACGAGGTGCTGTGGGAACTGGTGGCCGCCGGGATGCGCCCGGACTATGACGGCTACGACGAACTGTTCGACAGCGGGTCGTCGTCGGGGTAGCGCAGCAGCGCAAACAGTGCCATCTTGCGGTACCCCATGTCGTGTTCGCCGAGGAAGGCGCCGCCGACGTATTCGGCCAGCCGGCGCATCGCGGTGTTGCGGTACTCGGGTTCGAACATCATCCGCCGGCACTGCGGCTCGGCTTCGAAGACGTATTTGATGATGCGCGGCAACAGAATCGCCGCGAAGCCGCGATTGACCACCGTGGTGTCGGCGACCGCGGCGTGGATGCCCAGGTCGTAGGGGTCGGCCGCGTAGTACTTGGCGATGGAATCCTTTGCGGCCCGATAGATTTCGATGTAGCCGCCGTCTTGTCCGTTCCGGCTGACGATCAGCGGCCGCGAGTATGTGCCGGACAGCTGCGCGCTGAGGTACGTGTGCCAGCGTTCCGGCGTCCAGGCGGACTCCCACGTTTGGGCCAGATGCGGCCGGTTCATCCACTCCGACACCATCTCCGCATCGGCGTCCGCGTCGGCCACCCGGATCACATAGGGGTCGGCCAGAACCGGGATCGGGGGTGCCGGCACGGCGCGGACCTCGTCGGAGATGTCCGTCAGCTCGCGGTGCAGGGTGAACGGGGCGTCAGTCATAACGAGCGCAGAGCCTACCTCGGGCGGCTGTCCGACTAAGTGAGGCTAGGGTAACCTAGGTTCGGCTTGCCGGCGCGGGCGCCGGGTCCCTCCTCGTGGGTGGGCAACCGTTGGCGAAAGGACCGTGATGGCGCGCGGCTTGCAGGGTGCAATTCTGCGGGGCTTCGGCGCCCGCGACCACACCGTGACGGTGCTGGAGACCAGCTGGACGGCCCCGCACTGCATCCGGGTCCAGATGCACTCGCCGACACTGTTCGCCGACGCGACCGTCGAACCCAGTGCCTGGCTGCGGTTCTGGTTCCCCGACCCGGACGGTTCCGCCACCGAATTCCAGCGTGCCTACACCATCGCCGAGGGCGACGCCGCGACCGGACGCTTCGCGGTCGACATGATGCTGCACGAGCCGGCCGGACCGGCCACCCGGTGGGCCCGCACCGTCGAACCCGGCGCGACCATCGCGGCGATGTCGCTGATGGGCTCGTCGCGCTTCGAAGCCCCCTCCGACGTCGACGAGCAGCCCGCCGGCTACCTGCTGCTGGGGGACTCGGCGTCGATCCCCGGCATCAACGGGATCATCGGCACCGTCGCACCCGACGTGCCGATCGAGCTGTACCTCGAACAGCACGACGACAACGACCCGCTGATCCCGATTCGCGAGCATCCCCGGCTGCGGGTGCACTGGGTGCCCCGCCGGGACGCGAACTCGCTGGCCGAGGCGATCGAGTCGCGGGACTGGTCGGACTGGTATGCCTGGGCCACCCCGGAGGCCGCGACGCTCAAGGCGCTGCGGGCCCGGCTGCGCGACGAGTTCGGCTTCCCCAAATCCGAGATCCACGGGCAGGCCTATTGGACGGCCGGGCGTGCCATGGGCACCGAGCGCGGCCCCGACCCCGCCTCTCCTGCATTGACTCTGCGCCCACCAGACGAAAGTGCGAGTGAGGCGCCCGGTGAGCGCAGCGTCAACGCCAAAGGGGAGTGGCGTGCCCAGGCCGCGGGCCGGCTGCTGGCCCCGCTGCGCAAGTCGCTGATCGCCTCCGGTGTCCTGCAGGCGCTGATCACGGTGGCGCAGCTCGCGCCGTTCGTACTGCTGGTCGAGCTGGCGCGGCTGCTTGTCTCGGGCGCCGACCAGTCGCGGCTGTGGACGGTCGGCATCGCCGCGGTCACCCTGCTCGGGGTGGGCACCCTGCTGGGGGCGGGCCTGACCCTGTGGCTGCACGCGGTCGACGCCCGGTTCTCCAGCGCGCTGCGGACCCGGCTCTTGACCAAGCTGTCCCGGCTGCCGCTGGGCTGGTTCACCTCCCGGGGCTCGGGGTCGATCAAACAACTCGTCGCCGACGACACCCTGTCGCTGCACTATCTGGTCACCCACGCCATTCCTGATGCCGTCGCAGCGGTCATCGCACCGGTGGCGGTGCTGATCTACCTGTTCGCGGTGGACTGGCGGGTGGCGCTGGTGCTGTTCGCGCCCGTGCTGGTCTACCTGGTGCTGATGTCGGTGATGATGACCCAGTCCGGCCCCAAGATCAGCCAGGCGGTGCGCTGGGCGGAACGGATGAACGGCGAAGCCGGCACCTACTTGGAGGGCCAGCCGGTGATCCGGGTGTTCGGCGGCGCCGCCGCGTCGACCTTCCGCCGCCGGTTGGACGAGTACATCGATTTTCTGGTGGATTGGCAGCGGCCGTTCGTCGGCAAGAAGACGCTGATGGACCTGGTCACCCGGCCGTCGACGTTCCTATGGCTGATCATGCTGATCGGCGTCCCGTTGGTCGTTTCCGGTCGGATGGACCCAGTGAACCTGCTGCCATTCCTGTTGCTGGGCACCACTTTCGGTGCGCGGCTGCTGGGCATCGGTCTGGGCCTCGGCGGTATCCGCGGTGGCATGCTGGCGGCCCGGCGACTGCAGATCGCCCTGGACGAGCCGGAACTCGCTGTCGTCGACGAAGCGCGGCGCACCGACGAGCCCGGAACGGTGCGTTTCGAGAAGGTCGGCTTCGAATACCGGCCCGGGGTCCCGGTGATCTCCGACGTGTCGCTGACCCTGCGGCCCGGCACGGTGACCGCGCTGGTCGGCCCGTCCGGTTCCGGCAAGTCGACGCTGGCGGCGCTGTTGGCCCGCTTCCACGACGTCGCCGAGGGCGCGATCTCCGTTGACGGACACGACATCCGCACCTTGACCGCCGACGAGCTGTATCGCCGGGTCGGCTTCGTGCTGCAGGAGACCCAGTTGGTGCACGGCAGCGTGCGCGACAACATCGCGCTGGCGGTGCCGGAGGCCACCGATGAGCAGGTGCACGCCGCCGCGAAGCAGGCCCAGATCCATGACCGGATCCTGCGACTGCCCCAGGGGTACGACACCGTTCTCGGTGCGGCCGCGGCACTGTCCGGCGGGGAGCGGCAGCGGCTCACCATCGCCCGCGCCATCCTGGCCGACACGCCGGTGCTGATCCTCGACGAGGCCACCGCGTTCGCCGACCCGGAGTCGGAATACCTTGTGCAACAGGCGCTGAACCGGCTGACCAAGGACCGCACCGTGCTGGTCATCGCGCACCGGCTGCACACCATCACCGGCGCCGACCAGATCGTGGTGCTCGACCACGGCGCGATCGTCGAACAGGGCCGCCACGACGACCTGCTCGGCTCGGGGGGGCGCTACCAGCAGTTGTGGGAGACCGGCCGTCGTGTGGTCGCCACCGGAGCGGAGGTGGCGCGATGATCCGCACGTTGATCGCGCTGATTCCACCGGACCGCCGCGGCCGGATACTCGGCTACACCTTGCTGACGTTGCTGTCGGTGGCGGTGCGGGCGGCGGGCACCGTGTTGCTGGTACCCCTGGTGGCGGCGCTGTTCTCCGATGACCCGCACCGCGCGGTGCTCTGGCTGGGCTGGCTGACCGTCGCGACCCTGGCCGGCTGGATCATCGACTTCGCTGGTGCGCGAAGTGGATTCGATCTCGGCTTCGCAGTGCTCGATCACACCCAGCATGATGTGGCCGATCGGCTGCCGAGCGTCCGGTTGGACTGGTTCACCCCCGACAACACCGCCACCGCGCGGCAGGCGATCGCGGCCACCGGCCCCGAGCTGGTCAGCCTTGTGGTCAACCTTCTGTCGCCGCTGATCAGCGCGGTCCTGCTGCCGCCGGCCATCGCGGTGGCGCTGCTCGGAGTGTCCTGGCAGCTCGGGGTGGCCGCCCTCGGCGGGGTACCGCTGCTGCTGGGCGCGCTGTGGGCGGCCAACCGGCTCAGCGCCGGCGCCGACTCCGCCGCCGGTGACGCCAACACCGCACTGACCGAGCGCATCATCGAGTTCGCCCGCACCCAGCAGGCGTTGCGTGCGGCCCGGCGTGTCGAGCCCGAACGCAGCACGGTCGGGGAGGCACTGACCGCGCAGCACGGCGCCGCAATGCGGTTGCTCTTCATGCAGATTCCCGGTCAGCTGCTGTTCAGCCTGGCCAGTCAGGGCGCGCTGATCCTGCTGGCCGGTGCCACCACCGCGCTGACCGTGATGGGAACATTGAGCATTCCGGAGGCCATCGCGCTGATCGTCGTGATCGCCCGCTACCTCGAACCCTTCACCGTCATCAGTGAATTGGGGCCGGCCCTGGAGTCGACGCGGGCCAGCCTGGAGCGGATCCAGACGGTGCTGAACGCGCCGGCGCTGACGGTCGGAACCGGCGGGCCACGCGATGCCGCCGCCGCTCCGCGGATCGAGTTCGACGACGTCACTTTCGGCTACGGAGGTGCCCCGGTACTCGACCGGGTCAGCTTCACGCTGGAGCCCGGCAGCACCACCGCCATCGTCGGGCCGTCCGGGTCGGGCAAGAGCACCATCCTGGGCCTGATCGCCGGACTGCACGAACCCTCCGGCGGCCGGGTGCTGCTCGACGGCGTCGACGCCACCGAACTGGACGAAGCGACGCGGCGTGCGGCGAGCAGCGTGGTGTTCCAGCACCCCTACCTGCTGGACGGCACGATCCGCGACAACGTCATGGTCGGAGATCCCGGTGCCGATCAGGACGGTTTCGGGCGGGTCACCGAACTCGCCCGGGTCGACGAACTGACCGGCCGGTTGCCCGACGGGGTGGACTCGCAGGTCGGGGAGGCCGGCGGCGCACTGTCCGGCGGTGAGCGCCAGCGGGTCAGCATCGCCCGCGCCCTGCTCAAACCCGCGCCGGTGCTGCTGGTCGACGAGGCGACCAGTGCCCTGGATACCGAGAACGAAGCGGCGGTGGTCGACGCGCTGACCGCCGAGTTGCGGCCGCGCACCCGGGTGATCGTGGCGCACCGGCTGGCCAGCATCGCTCAAGCCGACCGGGTGCTGTTCGTCGACGACGGCCGGATCGTCGAGGACGGATCGATCGACGAATTATGCGCCGCCGGAGGCCGTTTCGATGAGTTCTGGCGCCAGCAGCATGAGGCGGCCGGTTGGCGGATCGGCACCGCATGAACGCCGACGATGACCCCGAGGCCCGAATCCGGGAGTTGGAGCGCCCCCTTTCGGACTTCGCCAGGTCCGCGGAACTGACCGTCCCCTCGGCTGGTATCGACGGGCATGCGTCGCCGCCGCGAAGCGAAGCGCGGGCGATCGGCGTCGTGATCGGTGCGATAGCGGCGGTTCTGGTGGCCGGCGCCGCGGTCGCGGTGTTCCTGGTCGTCGGTGCCAAGCCGAGCACGCCGTCGAGCCACCCGACCATTGGCCGCGGTGTTGCGGCCGCGCCGCCCGGCCCGCCGGTGCCGGGCAGGGGCGCCACCATCACGATCACCGGTGCCGGGGAGACCAAGACACTGGACTGCGTCGGCAACTACGTCACCGTGACCGGGGTCAACAACACCGTGACGCTGACCGGCGACTGCGCCGGGCTGACGGTCTCGGGCATCGGCAACATCATCACCGTCGACGCGGTCCCCACGATCGCGGCATCCGGGCTCAACAACCGGGTCACCTACCGCTCCGGGAATCCGAAGGTGGGTACCTCCGGGTTGGACAACGTCGTGGTGCGCGGCTAGCTGCTGACCTGCCGCGCGATCGCCTTCTTGTCGACCTTCCCGACCGCCGTGGTGGGCAGCGCGGGCAGCGCCGCCAGCTGATCGACCCGCACATGTGTGGCCACCCCGCACTCGTCGAGATGACGGTTCAGCTCTGCCAGCGTCAGCGGATTATCGTGGAAAATTATTGCTGCGCAGACTTTTTCGCCCAGATACTCATCCGGTAGGCCGACGGCGGCCGCTGAGCGGATCGCCGGATGGTCCAGCAGGTGCGCCTCCAGCTCGTCGGCGGCGATGTTCTCCCCGCCCCGGACGATCACGTCCTTGATCCGGCCCGTCACCTCGAGATAGCCGCCCGGCAGCCGGCGCACCCGGTCCCCGCTGCGGTAGAAGCCGTCCGGGCTGAAGGATCGCTCGTTGGCTTCCGCAGCGTTGTAGTAGCCGTTGATCGTGTACGGCCCGCGCACCAGCAGCTCGCCCTCGGGCGCCTCGGCGCCGTCCTCGTCGACCACCCGCACCTCGTCGTCGGCGCACAGCGGCCGGCCCTGGGTGGTGTCCAGCAACTCGGGGGCATCGCCGGGCCGGGTGTAGCAGAGCAGTCCCTCGGCCATGCCGAACACCTGCTGCAGGCCCGGGGTCAGAACGTCCCGGATCCGGCGGGCGTCGCCGGCGGCCAGTTTGGCGCCGCCCACCTGCAACAGTCGCAGTGTCGTCGGCTTCTGCGGCTCCCAATCGCAGGCCTGCGCCCACAGCGTCGCCAGCGCCGGAACCAGCGCGGTAGCGGTGACCCGGTGCCGCGCGATGGTGGCGAACGCCGCCTCTGGGCTGGGATCGGTGCCGAACACGGTGGCCGCACCCACCGACATGGCGCCGAGAAGTCCGGGGCAGGCCAGCGGGAAGTTGTGCGCGGCCGGCAGGGCCACCAGGTAGACGTCGTCGGCGGTCAGCTCGCACAGCGCCGCGCTGGCGGTGGCGTTGTAGACGTAGTCGTTGTGGGTGCGCGGGATCAGCTTGGGCAGGCCGGTGGTGCCACCGGAGACCAGCAGTAGCGCCGGGGTGTTCGGATCGGGGGCGCATCGGGGTGCGGGCTGGTCCCCGGCAGCGTCGTCGATGATGAGGCGCCGCAAACCGAGCTCGTCCACCATCGCCGGATAGTCGAATCCCGCAGTGGCGTCGGGGATCACGATCCCGATGGCGTCGCTGACGGCGGCCAGGTGCCCGATCTCGGCGGCCCGGTGACCGGGCAGGCACAGCACCGGTATGGCGCCCACTCGCAGCAGCCCGAACAACGTCACCGCGAATGCGCAACTGTTGGGCAACTGCAGCAGCACCCGATCGCCGGCGCCGACACCCAACCGGTGCAGGCCCGCCGCCGCCCGATCCGCTGCGCTGTCCAGCTGCGTGTATGTCAGCGTCGTGTCTGCGTCGATGACTGCTTTGCGGTCCGGCCACCGTGCGGCGGCGTCGTCGAGCAGGGAACTCAGCGGGCGGTCCTGCCAGTACCCGGCCGTGCGGTAGGCGTTGGCCCGGTCGGCCGGAAACGGTACGAACCCGTGCATGTGACTCCCTGGCTAGCCGGCGGCGGTACGTGGATAGAGTAGCTTCGACAAAATTAGGACAGCCTTCACTAACGAAAGGTGGCGGGGTGGGGCCGGACGACATTCGCGCGCAGGTGGCTGAGCTGCTCGGCGCCGACGCCGGCGCCGTCGACCCCGACGCCGATCTGGTTGGCCAGGGGTTGGACTCGATCCGGATGATGAGCCTGGCCGGTCAGTGGCGGCGCCGCGGCCTCGACGTCGACTTCGCCGCACTGGCCGCCGAACCCACCGTCGCCGCCTGGGCGGCACTGGTCGCGGGTGCGTCTTCGGCTCCGGTGAGCGCCGGCTCCGGGCCCGACGACGCGACAGCGCCGTTCCCGCTGGCCCCGATGCAGCACGCCATGTGGGTCGGTCGTGATGACGACGTGGCCCTGGGTGGGGTCGCCGGGCATCTCTACGTGGAGTTTGACGGCCCCGGACTGGACCCCGACCGCTTGTCTGCGGCCGCCGACGCGCTGGCCGCCCGGCACCCGATGCTGCGGGTGGAGTTCCTGCCCGACGGCACCCAGCAGATCCGGCCCGAGGCCGGCCTGCCGGTCGCGGTGCAGGACCTGCGCGGGCTGGACGCCGCCGCGGTCTCCGAGCGGCTCGCGCAGACCCGCGAGGCGAAATCGCACCAGCAGCTTGATGATGCCGTCTTCGAGCTCACCCTGTCGCTGCTGCCGGACGGCACCGCGCGGCTGCACGTCGACCTGGACATGCAGGCCGCCGACGCGATGAGTTACCGCACCCTGATGGCGGACCTGGCTGCTGCGTATCGAGGCGCGACATGGGCGCCGCTGGGCTACACCTACCGGCAGTACCGCACTGCGACCGCCGACCGCGTGCCCGACGAGACCCACCGCCAGTGGTGGGCGCAGCGCATCCCCGACCTGCCCGACCCGCCTCGGTTACCGTCGCCGACCGGTGTCCCCGCAGACCCGCGCCGCAGCACCCGGCGTTGGCACCGGCTGGACCCCGACACCCGCGACGCGCTGTACAGCCAGGCCCGTGCCCACGGCGTCACCCCGGCGATGACGCTGGCCGCCTCGTTCTCCCACACCTTGGCCTGCTGGTCGGATGCGCCCCGATTCCTTCTCAACGTGCCGCTGTTCGGTCGCGAACCCCTGCACGACGACGTGGAGCGACTCGTCGGGGACTTCACCTCGTCGCTGCTGTTAGACGTTGACCTGACCGGAATCGCGACCGCCGCTGCCCGCGCACACGCCGTGCAGGACGCCATGCGCAGCGCCGCCGCACACGCCGACTACCCGGGCCTGGCGGTGCTGCGCGACCTGAGTCGTCACCGTGGCACCCAGGTGCTGGCGCCGGTGGTGTTCACCAGTGCGCTCGGGTTGGGGGAGCTGTTCGCCGGGCCGGTGACCGAGACGTTCGGCACGCCGGTGTGGATCATCTCCCAGGGACCGCAGGTGTTGCTGGACGCCCAGGTCACCGAATTCGACGGCGGTGTGCTGGTGAATTGGGATGTGCGCGAAGAGATGTTCGCCCCCGGCGTGATCGACGCCATGTTCGCCCACCACATCGCCGAGCTGAACCGGTTGGCCACCGGCGAGGGGTGGGACGCGCCGGCCCCGGCTGCGCTGCCCGCCGAGCAGGCGCAGGTGCGCGCGGCGGCGAACGCCGGCGCCGCCCAGCCCAGTGGGGAAGCCTTGCAGGACGGGTTCTTTCGGCAAGCCGCCGCGGAGCCCGATGCTGTTGCGGTGCTGCATTCCGCCGGGGTGATGAGCTATGGAGAGCTGCGCGATCAGGCGCTGGCCGTGGCGGCCGCGCTGGCGGGTCACGGTGTGCGGCCCGGTGACACCGTGGCGCTGGTGGGGCCCAAGAGCGCCCAACAGATCCCGGCGCTGCTGGGCATCCTGGCCGCCGGGGCGGTGTACCTGCCGATCGCCGCCGACCAGCCGCCCGAGCGGGTGGCACGCATCTTGGAGCTGGGCGGGGCGGCACTGGCGTTGGTGACCGGGGAACCGTTGCCGGAGTTGCCGATTGCCGTGCTGAGTGTACGGAAGGCGCTCGGGAATTCCGCTGCCTTCGATCCGGTCCACACGGATCCCTCTGAGCTGGCCTACGTGGTGTTCACCTCCGGGTCCACCGGCGAACCCAAGGGCGTCGAGCTCACCCACGACGCGGCGATGAACACCGTCGAAACCCTCAGTGCACGTTTCGGATTCGGGCCCGATGACCGCAGCCTTGCCCTACTGACCCTGGATGCCGACATGTCGGTGCTCGACGTCTTCGCCATGCTGCGTGCCGGGGGCGCGATCGTCATGGTCGACGAGACGGACCGCCGCAGCCCCGACGTCTGGGCGGAACTTGTTGCCCGGCACCGGGTCAGCGTGCTCAACCTGATGCCGGGCGCCCTGGAGATGTTGGCGTCGGTCGGCGCCGAACTGCCCTCGGTGCGGGCGGTGCTGACCGGAGGCGACTGGGTGCGCCCCGAGCTGGCGCGGCGCTTCGCGGCGCTGGCGCACGGGGTGCGGTTCGCCGGGCTGGGCGGGGCCACCGAAACCGCCATCCACGCCACCGTGTGTGAGGTCGACGGCGAGCCGCCTGCCGACTGGGCATCGGTGCCCTACGGCAGGCCGCTGCCCAACATCGCCTGCCGCGTGGTCGGCGCAGACGGGACCGACCGCCCGGACTGGGTGGCCGGCGAACTGTGGGTCGGCGGGCGCGGCATCGCCTCGGGGTACCGCGGCCGGGCTGACCTGACCGCCGAGCGCTTCGTCGAACACGACGGCCGAACCTGGTATCGCACCGGGGATCTGGCCCGCTACTGGCCGGACGGCACCCTGGAATTCGTCGGGCGTGCCGATCACCGGGTCAAGGTCAGCGGGTACCGCATCGAGCTCGGCGAAGTCGAGGCCGCGCTGCGCCGGCTGCCCGGCGTGGCCGAGGCGGTGGTCGTCGCCCTGTCGGATTCCGGGCGTGATGTGTTGGCCGCCGCGGTCCGGCTCGGCGATCCGTCGGTGAGTGTCGAGGGCCTGCGGGCCGGCCTGGCCGAGGCGCTGCCCGAGCACATGATCCCGCGTCAGCTGGTGCTCCTCGACGCGATTCCCTACACCGTCGCCGGCAAGATCGACCGCCGGGCGGTGACGGCCGAGCTGGCCGCGGCATTCGCCGCCGAGGAGGGTTACCGCGAACCGGCCACCCCGCTGCAGCGCGCGCTGGCCGCGATCATCGCCGAAGTGCTGTCGGCGGATCGGGTCGGCGCGGACGACGACTTCTTCGCCCTCGGCGGGGATTCGGTGCTGGCCACCACCGCGGTGGCACGCATCCGCACCTGGCTCGATATGCCCGGGGCGGTGGTCGCCGACATCTTCGCCACCCGCACGGTGGCCGGACTGGCTTCTCGGCTGGCTGCTGGTGAGGCCGATCCGCGCCGCCTGGACGCCGTCGCCGAGGTGTATCTGGAGGTGGCGCTAATGGATTCGGCGGAGGTCGCTGACGCGCTGGCCGAGGTCGACTGACTCAGCTCGAGAGTTCGTGCTCCACCGCCCGGCGAATCCACGCCGAGATCGAGCGGTCATCATCGTCGGCGGCCTTGCGAACACGCTCCAACAACTCGGGTGGAAGCCGCACCGGTATCGGGTCGGACATCCGGCCTGGCCGGCGGATCGGCGCACCCTGTGGCTGTTGGTTTTCGGGACGTGCGTAGTACTCGTACTCCTGATCTGGGGTCATGTCGGTGTTGGTCATCGGTCACTCCTGTACTGGTCGGCAAGATGTTTGGAGGCGACGTAGCAGCCGATAGGTCTGCACTTGCGTGGGTCTCCGGTCCGGGATGGAGCTATCGGGACGACGAGCACATCGCCGGCGAGGTCCAGAAGTGGGTCACCCACGAAGACCGTGTAGTCGTCTCGACTACAGACGTCTACGCGTTGATGTGGCTTGAGAGGGTCTTGAGCCGACCCCGGGCCGTGACGATGGGTGGCAGCCGTGTTTCGGGATAAGGGCTGGTGGACAGCCGTCTCAGTGTGCCAACATCGAAGCTATGAAAGCGCGCCGATTCGGCGTATTGCTCGCTGTCCCCGTGGTGACCGCCATGACGGCACTGGCCGGCGTCCCTCCCGTCGTCCCCGTCGCGTCCGCAGCGGGTTGCCCCGACGTCGAGGTGACCTTCGCCCGCGGCACCGCCGAGCCGCCCGGTGTCGGCGGCGTAGGACAGAAATTCGTCGACGCACTGCGCTCGCAGGTCGGAGGGCGCTCCCTCGGCGTCTATGCGGTCAACTACCCGGCTAGCGACGATTGGCCGCCGTCGGCGTCCGACGGCGCCGGCGATGCCAACGCTCACGTCCAATACATGGTTGCGAACTGCCCCAACACCAAACTGGTGCTCGGCGGATACTCCCAGGGCGCGATGGTCATCGACCTGATCACGATCGCACGGACATCGGTGGCGGGCTTCAACGCTGCGACGCTGTCCGAGGACGAGGCCGCACATGTGGCGGCGGTCGCCGTCTTCGGGAATCCGACCGACCGCTACCTGGGGGGACCGATCAGCGAGATCAGCCCATGGTACGGCGCCAAGGCCATTGATCTGTGTGCGGACGGCGATCCGATCTGCACGCCGGGCGCCCTGGCGCTGCCTTCGCCCGACGAGATGGTCTCCGCGCCGCACCTGTCCTACCAGCAGTCGCCGATGCCGGCTCAGGCCGCTTCCTTCGTGGCGAGCCACCTCTGACGGCTTACCCGACCACCTCAGACGCCCAGTACTCGCGCAGGCTCGCGATGCGGTTCGCGTCGAACTCCAGGATCGCGACTTCACGGATCCGCTTGCGCCCGCCCTGCACCCGATCGTCGAACGTCGCCTCCCATTCGGCGATCACCGTTTTGCCGTCGGTGGCGGTGTAGAGGTTGAGCAGCCGGGCGTCGATATCGCCCTGCCCGTCGACCACCTTCGTCTGCCAGTAGTCCCGGATGCCGGCGCGGCCGCGAATCGGCTCTCCCAGCACTCGCTCGTGGTAGATCGCGTCGTCGGTGAAGATCGTGACGATCAGGTCCGGGTCCTGCGTCATCCAGGCGCGCAGGTAGGTGTCGATGGTGGCGCGGACGTCCATCAGGGCAGTGTTCGACCTTGCCGCGACGGCCGTCAAGGCATGCCGCGCGCCGAGCGTGCGTCCCTTGCGATTTTGAGCGATGGAAATCGCGCTCAGCGCACGCTCGGTGAGGGATCCGGCAAAGAGCCGCCCGGATTTCCGGCCGGCCCCCGACCGGGGTAACCTAACCCGAGAAAATTAGGGCAGCCTTTACTAACACTTGGGGGTACCGGATGGGCGGCGACGACACCTCGGCCGTCGCGCAGTTTCCGTCCTGGATCGGCCGCTTTCCCGGCCCCGGCCCGGCCACCCTGGTGTTCCCGCACGCCGGCGGCGCCGCGGTCAACTACCGCCCCCTGGCGCTGGCCCTGGCCGCCGGCGCCGACACCTACGTCATGCAGTACCCGCAGCGGGCCGACCGGTTCCGCGAACCCGCCGCCGAAACCCTGCCTGACCTGGCCCGCAGCCTGTTCGAAGCGGCGCCGTGGCACCAGCTCGGGCCGTTGCGGCTGTTCGGGCACAGCATGGGATCGATCGTCGCCTTCGAGTTCGCCCGCATTGCCGAAGAGCGCGGCATCGAGATCCAGCGGCTGTGGGCTTCGGCCGGACCGGCCCCGGGGACGGTGGCCGGGCTGCGCAAGCTGCCCACCGGTGACGCCGAACTGCGCGCCGAACTTGCCGAGCTGGGCGGCACCGACCCGCGGCTGCTGGCCGACCAGGAGTTCCTCACCCTGCTGCTCACCCCGGTGCGTGCGGACTACCTGGCGTTCAACCGCTACAGCTGCGCGCCCGGGGCGGCCATCCGCGCCGACATCAACGTGCTCGGCGGCCGCTCCGACGATCGCGTTCGCCCCGACATGCTGGCGCGCTGGGCGGAGCACACCACCGGGGCGTGCGCGGTGTCGATGTACGACGGCGGGCATTTCTATCACTACGAAAACATCGACGTCCTGGCGAAGCGGATCATCGCCGATGCCTGATCGGCGTGAGGATCCGATCGTCATCGTCGGACTGGGCGTTGAGGCGCCAGGCGGAATCGACACCGCCGAGCAGTACTGGTCGTTGCTCGCCGACGGCCGCGAGGCACTGAGTGCCATCCCCGAGGACCGCGACTGGGCGGTGCGCGACCTCATCGACGGCTCGCACCGCGATGGGTTCAAACCCATCTACAACGTAGGCGGATTCCTCTCCGGCGCCGCGGAATTCGATCCCGGGTTCTTCGGGATCGCCCCGCGTGAAGCCATCGCCATGGACCCGCAGCAACGGGTCGCGCTGCGGGTGGCCTGGCGTGCGCTGGAAGACGCCGGTATCAACCCCGACGAACTGACCGGCCACGACGTCGGTGTCTACCTCGGCGCGTCAGTGACCGGCTACGGCCCGGACATGGCGCAGTTCTCGACGCACAGTGGCCACCTGCTGCCCGGTACCGCGCTGTCGGTCATCTCCGGCCGGATCGCCTACACCCTCGGGCTGGCCGGCCCAGCCCTGACCGTCGACACCTCCTGTTCCTCGGCGCTGTCCGCGCTGCACCTGGCGGTCCAGGCGATCCGCACCGGCGACGCCGACATGGCGCTGGCCGGTGGAGTCTGCGTGATGGGCTCACCCGGCTTCTTCGTGGAGTTCTCCAAGCAGCACGCGCTTTCCGACGACGGACACTGCCGGCCCTACAGTGCCGCCGCCACCGGAACGGTGTGGGCCGAAGGTGCCGGAATCTTTGTGCTGCAACGCAAATCGGCGGCTTTGCGGGAACGGCGGCACATCTACGGCGAAGTGCTGGCCAGCCGGCTCAACCAGGACGGCCACACCACCGGCCTGCTCACCCCCAGTGCCGCGGCCCAGCAATGCCTGTTCCGGCACGCCCTGGCCGACGCGGAGCTGCACCCCGGCCAGGTCGGAATGATCGAAGGCCACGGAACCGGTACCCGCGTCGGCGATCCCGTCGAACTGCGATCACTGAGCGACGTCTACGGCGCCGACGCCGCACCGGGCACCGGCCCGCGACTCGGCTCGGTCAAATCCAACATCGGCCACACCCAGGCCGCTGCCGGTGCGCTCGGTCTGACCAAGCTGCTCCTGGCCGCCGAACACCAGCAGATCCCGCCCACCCTGCACGTGCGCGATGGCTGGCACGACGGTATCGACTGGGATGGCCAGGGCATCACGCTCGCCGAAACCATCAGTGCCTGGCCGGCTTCCGGGGGCCGCCGGGTGGGCGCGGTCTCGGCGTTCGGCATGAGCGGCACCAACGCGCACATGATCGTCGCGGTAGAGGATGCGCAGGGCGCGGAAGAGACGGCGCAGTGCTGAGCGCCCACCCGAGCACCCTGCCCGACGGCCGAATCCCCGTCGTCATCTCCGCGCATGCCCGCGATCTGGTGCAGGCCGAGGCCGCGGCACTGATCCGATACCTGCAGCAGCGCCCGGCCGGGGTGGCGGCCGTCGCCCAGACGCTGCGGGCCACTCGATCAATCCGGCGGCATCGCGCCGTCATTCGCGCCCGCGACACAGCCGAACTCATCGGCGGCCTCGACGCGATCTACCGCGACGCCGATCACCCCTTGGTGGCCCGATCGGGGCATCAGGAACAAGCCCGCACCGCCTTCGTGTTCCCCGGGCAGGGCAACCAGTGGCCCGGGATGGGTGCCGACCTGCTCGGCGTCGCCGCCTACCGGGCCGAGGCGGACCGTTGCGATGCCGCGTTCCGCCGGGCCGGTCACGCCTCGCCGCTGTCTTACCTGTGCGGCACCGATGACCCCGATCCGGTGGTGGTGCAGGCAGCGCAGTTCACCCACGCTGCGGCATTGGCGGCTACCTGGCGTCACTTCGGGGTGCTGCCCGACCTCACCGTCGGCCACAGTCTGGGTGAATTCGCCGCCGCCTACACCGCCGGAATGGTGGACCTGGACTCCGCGGCGGCGGCGGTGATCGCCCGGGCGGAACTGACCGATGACACTCCGGGTCGGTACGGCATGGCGATGATCGCGCTGGGTGCCGAGCAGGCCACCGAGTTCATCGCCGGTGTCCCCGGCTGGCTGGAGCTGTCAGTGGTCAACGGCCCCGAGTCGGTAGTGGTGTCCGGTGAATGGGCTGCGGTGCAACAGGTTCTGCAGCGCGCCGACCGGCGTGCGGTGTTCGCCCGGGAGCTGGCGGTGCGCTACCCGGCGCACACCAGCGTCCTGGAGCCGCTGCGTGAGCGCATGCTCAGCCGGCTTCCGGATGCGCAATTCCACCATGCCCCGGTTGAATTCATCGCCTCTGCCTACGGCGGGCCCATCCCGGCCGGGAAGGCGTTCCGGCAGTACTGCTTCGACAACCTGCGTCAGCAGGTGCGATTCGACCTGGCCACCACCGCCGCGCTGGAGCGCGGCGTCACCATGTTCGTCGAGATGTCGGCGCACCCCACACTTCTGGTCCCACTGGCTGACACCGCCGCCGCCGCGCAGGTACTGGGCAGCACCGACCGCGACCACCCGGCTGCCGAGGGGATCGCGGCCAACATCGCCGCCGCGGCGATCGCCGACCCCGGCTACCGCTGGCGGGACTTCGCCGCCGCGGAATCCATTCCGGCACTGCGGCACTTCCCGCACGCGCCGATGCACACCACCCGACTCTGGGCCGGCGCCGAATCCAGCGCGCAGCCGGTCGTCATGGCCGAACGGTGGACAGCCGTCGAGGACCCGGGGCAGCGTCCCGCCCGGGTGGCCGTCATCGACTACAGCGGACAGTCGGCGGAGCTGGCCGCGCAGCTGTCCGCGGCGCTGGACGCCGGACCCGAGCCGGACGCCGAACTGCTGGTACTGGTCGCGCCGCCGGCCGGCGGCGGTGACGTCGCCGCGGCAGCAGCGGCGTTCACCGCGCACGCGGCCGCCCAGACCGCCGTGACACCGGGTGCCCAGTGCCGACGAGTGTGCCTGGTGACCCGCGGCGCCGAACAACTCGACGACGACCCACCGCCACGGCTCGCCCCCGCCGCGCTGGCAGCCCTGCACCGCAGCACCGGATTCGGCTACCCCGACCAGACGTTCGCACACCTGGACCTGCCGGCAGACCCGACCCCCGCCGACCTTGCGGCCGCGGTCACCGCCCTCACGCTGCCCGATACCGAGGTCGCGGTCCGGGCCGGGCGTCCGGCGGTGCGCCGGCTGTGCGCGGCCCCGCTCACCGCTGCCGCCCCGGCCATCCCGGAAACCGTCGTGATCACCGGCGGCACCGGCGCCATCGGCATGGCGTATGCCGACTACTGCGCCGAACACGGGGCCCGCGACATCACCCTGATCAGCCGCAGCGGCTCCGGCGAAACCACTGCGGCACAGCTTGACAAGCTTCGGTCGCGCACCGGGACGCGCATCACGGTGATCCGTTGCGACATCACCGACACCGCGTCGCTGGCGGCGGCCATCACCGAGTATCACCCGGCGCCGGCGGAGCTGCTGGTGCACACCGCCTCGGCGGAAGCCGTCTCCTCCGAACGGATCACGCAGGACGCGGTGCGTGATGCCTTCGGCGCCAAAGTGATCGGGCTGGACAACCTGGTGCGCGACTGGCCGCGGCGCCCCGATGCGGGTGTGCTGGTCTGCTCATCGGTGCTGGCGCTGTGGGGTGGCTCCGGGCACGGCCTCTACGCGGCAGCCAATCGGATGGCCGACGCCCTGGTAGGACAGTTGCGAGCGAATGGCGTGCGCGCCAATTCGATTCGCTGGGGCTTGTGGCGCAGCGTGGCAGTGGTCAGCGGCGGAGAGAAGGACCGGATCGCGCGGACCGGACTCACCCCGATGCCACCCGAGGCCGCGATCACCGCGGGGCTGACCGCGCAGCCCGACGACCCGGTGATATTGGCCGCCGACTTCGACCGGCTCGCGGTGTTCTTCGACAGCCAGGGCGTGCCCTGGCCGTTCGAGGTGCCGCCGGTGACAGCACCCACCGCCGATGGCGCCGGTCGCCCGGTCGGCGAGGTGGTGGCCGCGGAGCTCGCGACGGTGCTGGGCCTGGAGCGTCCCGACGACGTCGACGAGCACCGGGCCCTGGTCGACCTGGGCCTGGATTCGCTTCTCGCCCTGGACCTACGCAGACGACTGGGCCGGGCCACCGGCAGGCGAGTGGCACTTGGACCGCTGCTCGCCGGGATCACCGCGGCTCAACTGACCGCTGTGCTGTCGCAGGACAGCACGACGGCAGCGGGGACGGAAAGGACTGTCTTCACCCATGACTGACACCGTCGAGCAGGCCGGCGACCAGCGGCTGGAACTGCTGCGCCGCCGACTGGCCGAGCGCGGACTGGCCGCCACGACCAACGGGCAGGCCACCGAGCCCCCGGTTGCCACCATGAACGACGGGCAACGCCGGATGTGGTTCGTCCAAGCTCTCGACCCGGACGGCACCGTGGCCAACATCTCGCTGTCCTACCGGCTGGCCGGCATGCTGGACGCCGACCGACTGCGCGGCGCGCTGGCCATGGTGGCCGACCGACACCCGTTGCTGCGCACCACCTATGTCGTCGACGAGGCGGGTGAACCCCAGCCGACGATCACCGACGTCACGCCGGGCTTCGCCCAGCACGACCTCGCGGAGCTGACCGGCCAGGCCCGGGCGCTGCGGCTGGAGGTACTGGCCCAGCGTGAGTTCGCCACGCCGTTCCGGCTGGACACCGATTCCCCGTTGCGGCTCACCCTGATCCGACTGGCACCCGACGAGCATGTGCTGCTGCTGGTGGCTCACCACATCGCCTGGGACGACGCGTCCTGGGAGGTCTTCTTCGCCGACCTCACGCAGGCCTACACCGCTCCGGAGGCCTATGCCGCGCGCCCGGTCGCTTACGCGCTGACCGCGCCGGTCAGCACCGATCACGCCGCGGACCTGAACTATTGGCGCACCCTGCTCGCCGATCCACCCGACCCGCTGGAACTGCCGGGTCCACGCGGGTCGGCGGTGCCGCACACGCTGCGGGCCGGGTTGTGCATCAAGGCGCTGCCCGCCGAGCTGATCGACGGTATCTCTGAGCTGGCGCGCAGCAACGGCGCCACGCCCTACATGGTGGTCGCCGCCGCCCTGTCGGCACTGATCCAGCGCTACACCGGTACCGACGACTTCCTCATCGCCTCACCGGTGCTCAACCGCACCGCGGGCACCGAGGAGGCCATCGGCTACTTCGGCAACACCGTGGTGCTGCGCGCGAAAGTCGACATCGCTGCTCCGTTCAACGAACTGCTGGCCCGAACCCGCGACACCGCGCTGGGGGCCTTCGCGCATCAGGGCATCAACCTGGATCGGGTGGTCCGCGAACTCAATCCCGACCGCCGACACGGGGGAGTGGAACGACTCACCCGGCTCAGCTTCGGGTTCCGCGCCGGCGACGGTGAAGGCTTCTGCCCGGACGGGATCACCTGCGCCCGAGCCGAATACCGCGGAAAGATCGCCCAGCTGCCGCTGGGGATCATGGTGGAGTCCGGTCCCGCCGGCGCGCTGATCGAAGCCGAGTACCTGCTCGACGTACTAGACGAGGCATTGGTCGACCAGCTGCTTCGGCACCTGGTGCACCTGCTGGGCGCGGTAGTGGCCCGGCCGGCGGCGACCGTCGGGGAACTCGACATGCTCGGTGACGCAGACCGGGCCTGGCTGGACACCGTCTCGCGCGGACCGGATTTCACCGCCACCCCGACCACACTGGGTTCGCTGGTGGCCGACCGGGCGGCACTGTCCCCGGCGGCCATCGCCGTCGTCGACGACCACGGCCGCTATAGCTATGCGGAGATCAACGCCCGCGCCAACCGGATCGCCCACTACCTGATCGCCTCCGGGATCGGCACCGAGGACAAGGTCGCTGTGCTGATGGGCCGCTCGCTCGATCTGGTGGTCACCGCACTGGGCATCGCCAAAGCCGGTGCCGCCTATGTGCCCGTCGACCCCGAATACCCGCCGGACCGCATCGAGTTCATCCTCGGCGACGCGCGTGCCGCCCTGGTGCTGCGTGAGCCGCTGGACCCCGTCATGCTGGCCGAGCTGCCCGACACCGACCCGACCGACGCCGACCGGGTGCGCCCGCTGCGGCCGGAGAGCCTGGCGTATCTGATCTACACGTCGGGGTCGACCGGGCTGCCCAAGGGTGTCGAGGTCGCCCACGCGCCGATCGCGGAGTACCTGGCATGGTTCGGTGGCGAGTACAGCATCGACGAGACCGACGTGCTGCTGCAGGTGGCCTCGCCGAGCTTCGACGTGTCGGTGGGAGAGCTGTTCGGCACCCTGGCCAACGGTGCCCGGCTGGTCATTCCACGCCCGGACGGGCTGCGCGACATCGGGTATCTGACCGACCTGCTGCAGCGCGAAGGCGTGACGGCCATGCACTTCGTGCCTTCGCTGCTGGGACTGTTCCTGTCGCTGCCGGGGGTCAACCAGTGGCGCACTCTGCGGCGCATCCCGATCGGCGGCGAACCGCTGCCCGGTGAGCTCGCGGACAAGTTCCACGCCACCTTCGACGCCCTGCTGCACAACTTCTACGGGCCCACCGAGACCGTGGTCAACTCCACCCGCTTCAAAGTCGAAGGCACCCAGGGCAATCGGATCGTCCCGATCGGCAGCCCCAACATCAACACCACCGTCCGGCTGCTCGACGGCGCCCTGCAGCCGGTCCCGGTCGGCGTGATCGGCGAGATCTACATCGGTGGAACACACATCGCACGAGGCTATTTCGACCGACCCGGACTGACCGCGGAGCGCTTCGTCGCCGACCCGTGGGCCGCCGGGCAGCGGCTGTACCGCACCGGCGACCTGGCGCGCCGCAACGCCGCCGGAGACCTGGAGTTCATCGGCCGCGCCGACGACCAGGTCAAGGTGCGCGGGTTCCGGATTGAACTCGGCGAGGTGGCTGCGGCCATCTCGGTCGATCCCAGCGTCGGCCAGTGCGTGGTGGTGGTCTCCGATCTGCCGGCACTCGGCCGCAGCCTGGTCGCCTACCTGACCCCCAGTAGCCCCGACGCCGCAGAAGGCACCGTCGACATTCCGCGGATCCGGGCCCGGGTGGCCGCCGCGTTGCCGGAGTACATGGCCCCGGCCGCCTACGTGGTGGTCGAGGACATCCCGATCACCGCGCACGGAAAGATCGACCGGGCCGCACTGCCCGACCCGCAGCCACCGGAGACCGCGCCCTACCGCGAGCCGGCAACCGACACCGAACGAGCCGTGGCGGAACTGTTCTCGCAGCTGCTCGGCCGGGACCGGGTCGGTGCCGACGACTCCTTCTTCGACCTCGGCGGGCACTCCCTGCTGGCCACCAAACTGGTGGCGGCCATCCGAGCCCGGTGCGGCGTGGAGATCGGCATCCGGGACATCTTCGAGTCCAGCACGGTCGCCCGACTGGCCACCGCCATCGACGTGGCAGAAGCCACGCCCCGGCGCCCCCCACTGGTCGCCGTGCCGCGCACCGGACCGTTGCCGGTGTCGGCTTCACAGCTGCGGACCTGGTTCGCCTACCGGCTCGACCCCGACGCGACCGGCGACAACATTCCACTGTCGGCCCGGCTCACCGGTCCCTGCGACACGGCGGCCCTGATCGGTGCCATCGGTGATGTGGTGACCCGCCACGACAGCCTGCGCACCACGTTCGCCGAGATCGACGGGTTGCCCCACCAGATCATCAACCCGGTCGCGCCGATTCAGGTGACCGAACTGCACTGCCCGGCAACCGATCCGCAGGCGGTGGCGGATTGGACCCGCGACCGGCTCAACGAACAACGCGGCCGGGGATTCGACCTGGAGCAGGATTGGCCGATCCGTGCCGCCCTGCTGCACCTGCCCGACGACGAACGCGTGTTGTCGTTGGTGGTGCATCACATCGCCGCCGACCACTGGTCGACCGAGGTGCTCTTCACCGACCTGCTGATCGCCTACCAGGCCAGGACCTCGGGCACCGAACCCTCCTGGGCCCCGGCGGAACTGCAGTACGCCGACTTCGCCCACTGGCAGGGCGAGCTGCTGCGCGACGAGTCCGGCCTGATCGATGGGCAGCGCCGCTACTGGATCGAGCAACTGGCCGGCCTGGCCGACGACACCGGCCCCCGGCCCGACTTCCCGCGCCCGGCCACCGCGAACGGCTCCGGTGACTCGGTCGCGTTCACCGTCACACCGGCAGTGCGTGCCGGGCTGGCAGCACTGGCCCGCGAGACCGGCGCCACCGAGTTCATGGTGGTGCAGGCCGCGGTCGCGGTGCTGATGCACCTGGCCGGCAGCGGCGACGACATCCCGCTCGGGGTGCCGATCGCCGGCCGGACCGACAACGCGCTGGACAACCTGGTCGGATTCTTCGTCAACATCGTGGTGCTGCGAAACCGGTTGTCGGGCAACCCGACTCTGCGTGACGTGGTGCTGCGGGCGCGCGAGGCGGCCTTGGGCGCCTACGCGCACGCCGACCTGCCGTTCGACCGTCTGGTCGAAGCCGTCAACCCGGTGCGCACCCTCTCGCGCAACCCGCTGTTCCAGGTGGTGGTGCACGTACGCGACGCAGCCGACGTCACACACGTCATCAGCAGCGGCGAGGGCGGCGATCTGGTGTTCCGCACGGTGATGCCCACCTTCGACATCGCCCACGCCGACCTGTCGGTGAACCTGTTCGCCACCGCGGGTAACTCCGAGAATGCCGGATATGACGGCCACCTGATCTATCGCACCGACCTGTACCAGCGCGACACGGTGCAGCGGTTGGCCGACTGGCTGGGCCGGGTGCTGGAGGCGATGGCCGAGGCGCCGGAGCGCAACCTGCGTGACATCAGCCTGGTCGACGACGGCATGCGCCGGCTGATCCTCGACGAATGGAGCCGTGGCGCACAGGCACCCGACACCGATCCGCGCACCATCGCCGAGCTGCTGGCCCCCAGTCGGGAGTTCACCGGCGTCGCGCTGCGCTGCGCCGGTGAGCAGCTGAGCTACCCGCAACTGCACAGCCGCTCCGACCGGCTCGCCGAGCTGCTGATCGGAAACGGCGTGCGGCCCGGCACCTTGGTGGGCCTGTCGGTGCGCCGCGATCTGGACCTGGCGGTGGCCCTGGTCGGCATCATGAAGGCCGGCGCCGGCTACTTCCCGCTGGACCCGACCTATCCCCGGCAGCGCCTGGAGTTCATGGTCGATGATGTCAGGCCAGAAGTGATCGTCGTCAGCTCCGGCACCCGCGAGCTGATGCCGACCCCCGACGGGGTGCGGCTGCTCTGCCTCGACGACGCCGACGTGCAGACCGAGCTGGCGAAAGACGCTGCGGGTACGCACCTCCCGGTCCCGCACCCCGATCACCCGATGTTCCTGGTGTTCACCTCCGGATCCACCGGAACACCCAAGGGCGTACTGGGAACGCATCGTTCGATGAGCGCCCGGCTGAACTGGCAGCTCGCCCACTATCCGGTGGCCGGTGACGACATCCGGCTGGCGCAGTCCTCGATGACATTCCTCGAGGGCGGCATGGAGATGCTGGCCGGGCTGGCCGCCGGGGCGACGATGATTTTGGCCGACGACACCACGTTCCGTGATCCCGAGGCGCTGGCCCGGCTGATCGCCGATGAGCGGGTGGTTCAGGTGACCGCGGTCGCCAGCCTGATCTCGGTGCTGGTCGACTCCGCTCCAGATGCCGTGCGGGGGCTGCAGCGGCTGGTGTGCAGTGGTGAACCGGTGTCGGCGGACCTGCTGGCCCGGCTGTCCGCGGTGCTCGGCCCGGACACCCAGTTGCTCAACAACTTCGGTGCCACCGAGACCTCCGGGGCGGTGGTGCGCGGCGCATTGGCCGCGCCCACACCGAAACTGGGCCGCCCCACCCCCGGCGCACAGGCCTACCTGCTCGACGACGCACTGCAGCCGGTGCCGCCGGGTGTGGTCGGCGAGGTCTACTACGCGGGCCCACAGATCGTGCAGGGCTACTGGAAACGCCCCGAGCTGACCGCGACCCGGTTCGTGGCCAACCCCTTCTCGACCGAAAGCGGCGACCGGCTCTACCGCAGCGGGGACCGGGCACGGTGGAGCACCGACGGGGTGCTCGAGTTTGTCGGCCGCACCGACCACCAGGTCAAGGTGCGCGGCTTCCGGGTCGAGCTGGCCGAAGTGGAGTCCGTCCTGCGGGCAGCACCCGGCGTCGCCATGGCCGCCGCCCGCACCTGGGAACAACGGGGCATCACCACCCTGGCCGGATATCTGGTCCCGGCCGAACCCGTGGATGACGCAGCGGAATTCATTGCCGCGGTGCGCGCCTCGGTCGCCGCGACACTGCCCGGCTACATGGTGCCCGCCTCGCTGACCGTGTTGGAGGCGATGCCGCTCACCGATTCCGGAAAGCTGAACCGGCCCGCGCTGCCTCAGCCGGCCGTGGCCACCCGCGGCGAGGCCGACCCGCCGGTCACCGCCACCGAGAAGACCCTGGCCGGGATCTGCGCCGAGTTGCTGGGCGTCGACGCGGTCGGGCGCAGCGACGGGTTCTTCGAACTCGGCGGCGACAGCATCCTTTCGGTGCAGCTGTCCGCGCGAGCCCGGGCAGCGGGCCTGCAGGTGGACCCGCGGATGATCTTCGAGCACCCGACCTTCGCCGAACTGGCCGCCGCGGTCGATACCGCCAAGAACAGCCCCGAGGTCGCCGACACCGCGTTCGCCCCGATGAGCGTCTCGGGACTCAGCGGCGACGCCTTGGCTGACCTGACTGCGGCATGGGGTGATTCACCATGACCGAGACAACAACTCAACGCCCGACCCCGCAGATCGAGGACGTGCTGGCACTGTCCCCGCTGCAGCAGGGACTGTTCTCGCTGGCCAAACTCGTCGCCGACGATGCGAAGGCCGGGGTGGACGTCTACACCGTGCAGTTCGTCATCGACATCGTCGGAGCCGTCGACGCCGGACTGCTGCGGCGCAGCGCCGAGACCATGCTGGCCCGGCACGCGAACCTGCGGGCGTCGTTCTGGGATGTCGACCTGCCGCACCCGGTGCAGATCATTCCGGCGCAGGCCCGGCTGCCGTGGCGCGAAATCGACGCGGCGCCGGACGAATTCGATCAGATCGCGCGGACCGAACGAACCACCAACTTCGATCTGGCCCGCGGACCGCTGCTGCGTTTCGTGCTGGCCCGCTGCGCACCCGAACAGCACCGGCTGATCATCACGGTGCACCACCTGCTGCTCGACGGTTGGTCGATGGCGGTGTTCTTCGACGAGATGGTGGCGATCTACCGAGCCGGTGGCATCGACCCGCTGCCTGCACCACGGCCGTACCGCGACTACATCGGCTGGCTTGCAGGTCAGAACACCGATGAAGCGGTTGCCGCGTGGCGCGACTATCTGGCCCCGCTGAGTACCCCGGCGATCCTGGCCGACGGCGGGAAGGTCGAACTCGGCGGCAGCACCGCGCACACCCACGAGGTGGCCCTGGACCGCGACGACACCGACCGGCTCACCGAATGGGCCCGCCGAAACGGCCTGACGCTCAATACCGTCCTGCAGTTCGCCTGGGCGGTGCTGCTCGGCCGGCTGACCGACCGGACCGAGGTGGCGTTCGGCACGGTGGTCTCTGGCCGGCCCCAGCAGCTCACCGGCGTCGAGACCATGGTCGGGCTGTTCATCAACACCGTTCCGGTGATCGCATCGACTCGGCCCGGCGCCGACGTGGTCGCGACCTGCCAAGCGCTGCAACGCGATACCGCCACCATGCGTGATCTGGGCTACGTGAGCCTGGCGGCCGTGCAGCGCGCCGCCGGCAACACGCTGTTCGACACCCTGCTGGTGTTCGAGAACGCCCCGCTCGGCTCGGCGACCGCCGGGGTCACCACCCCCGACGGAGTGCGGTTCGTCCCGGTCACCGTGGAGAGCCTCACCCACTACCCGCTCACCGTGGTCAGCTCCCCGCCCCGCGACGGCAGGCTCACCGTCCTGCTGGAGGCGATACCGGATGCGCTGGGGGAGCTGTCGGTCCCCGACCTCGGCCAACGGCTGCTGCAGGTGCTGCGCCAACTGGTCGACCCGGCACGCCCGCGCATCACCGACCTGGATGTACTGCTGCCCGCCGAGCGGGCCCGCCACACCGAACCGGAGACCTCTGCCAACACCTCGGTGCCGGAACTGTTCGCCGCCGCCGTCGCGGCTCACCGGGACGCTCCGGCGCTCACCGGCGAGGACCGCTGTCTGACCTATGCTGAGCTGGCCGCCGAAGTGGACCGGCTGGCCCGGGCGCTGGCCGGCCGCGGCGTGGGCCCCGAGGACCGGGTCGCGATCGCGCTGCCGCGCTCACCGGATTCGGTGATCGCGATCCTCGCGGTGCTACAGGCCGGGGCGGCTTACGTCCCGATCGATATCAGCCTGCCCACGGTGCGCATCGAATCCATTCTGCGTCAAGCTGATCCGATACTGATCCTCACGCAGGAACTGCTCGCCGAGCTGCGTTCGGACACTGCCGAACTGCGTCCGACGCCGGCGGTGATCCACCCCGACTCGGCGGCCTACGTCATCTTCACCTCCGGCTCCACCGGGGAGCCCAAGGGTGTGGTCGGCACCCACCGGGCGCTGGCGTCGTACTTCGCCGACCATGAGCAGCGCATGTACGCCCCGGCGGTGGCGCGGCTGGGCCGCAAACTGCGTGTGGCGCATGCCTGGTCGCTGAGCTTCGACGCAAGCTGGCAGCCACTGGTCGGCCTGCTCGGCGGCCAGACCGTTCACCTGTTCTCCACCGAGGAGATGCGCGACGCCGAGGCGATCATCGACGGTATTCGCCGGCATCGCCTGGACATGATCGACACGTCGCCGTCGATGTTCACCCAGCTGTTCGACGCGGGCCTGCTCGACGCCGAATCCCAGCACCGGCTCACGGTGCTGGCGCTGGGCGGGGAGGCGATCACGCCGCACACCTGGGCGCGGCTGCGTGCGGCGCCGGCGACCGCGGTCCACAACTGTTACGGACCAACCGAAACCACCGTGGAAGCCGTCGTCGCCGCAGTTGCCGACACCGATGTGCCGGTGATCGGGGAAGCGGTGCGAGGTATGACGGCCTACGTGCTGGATTCGGGGCTGCGGGAAGTGCCCGACGGGGTGGCAGGCGAGCTGTACCTGTCCGGTGCGCAGGTCACCCGTGGTTACCAGGGCCGGGCCGGTGCGACCGCCTCCCGCTACGTCGCCGATCCGTTTCGTGCCGGTGCCCGGATGTATCGCACCGGCGATCTGGTTCGACGACGCGTCGACGGCCGGCTGGTCTACCTCGGCCGCGCCGACGACCAGGTCAAGGTGCGGGGCTACCGAGTCGAGATCGCCGAAGTCGAAGCCGCACTGTCGGCCAGTCCGGGCGTGGTGGCGGCGGCGGTGCTGCCGCTGGGCAGTGGCACCGGCACCCGGCTGATCGGTTTTGTGACGGGACCGGCCGGTGGCGACCTTCCGCAGCTGCGTGCCCACGTCGGGACCCGGCTGCCGGTCTACATGATGCCGGCGCGTCTTGTCGCGGTGGACGCAATGCCGTTGACCGTCAACGGGAAACTGGACACCGAAGCGCTGCTCACCCAGGCCGGCGATGTCGCCGACCACGACGCAGGCCGCGCACCCGAGACCGACACCGAGCGGGTGCTGGCGGCCGCGCTTGCCGAGCTGTTCGACGGCGTCGCACCCGGCGTCACGCACGACCTGTTCGAACTGGGTTTGGACAGCATCGTGGCGATCTCCCTGGTGAACAAGCTGCGTGGGCTGGCTGTGACACCGCGGCTGGTGCTCAACAATCCGACCATCGAACTACTGGCAGCCGCAATCGATCTCGCGCAGACGGCACCCGGGTTGCCCGCCACCTCAGACGCGGACCGGTATGGCGAGGTGGCGCCGGCACCCATCGTGTCGTGGCTCTACGAACACGGCGGCTTCCGCCGCCTCGCCCAGAACATGCTGATCACGGTGCCGTCGGGAATCGAAGCGGCGCAACTGGAAGCGATTCTTCAGGCGGTGCTGGACCGCCACGACATGTTGCGTGCTCGCCTCGACACCGTCGACGGTGAGTACCGGCTCGTGACCAGACCGCCCGGTGCGGTGGCCGCAACCGACATCCTGACCCGGGTGAGCGGGCCGGCGTCTGACGCATTGGCCCGCCACGCCCGGGAGATGGTCGACGGCATCGACCCGTTCGCCGGAGCGATGGTGCGGGCATTGTGGTGTGACGATGCGCCGCACGGCCAACTGCTGCTGGTGGTCCACCACCTGGCCACCGACGTGGTGTCCTGGTATGTGCTGCTGGCCGGATTCGCCGCCGCCTGGGAACAGCCCGAAGACCATGAGACACCCGGTCTTCCCGGGGAATACACCACCTACCGGCAGTGGACACACGCACTGGAGCAGCACGCCGGGACTGCGGAGGTGACCGGGCAGCGCGACTACTGGCTGGCGCAGTTGGGCGGGGCCGACCCGGCGCTGGGTGCCCGGTTGCCCGATCCGGGCCGCGACACCTGGGCCTCACTTCGGACCACCGATGCACTGAGCGAGGTGCACGACACGACGGTCATGCTGGAGAAGGCGTCCGCAGCGGGCGTCGGGGTGCGCGAATTCCTGCTGACCGCACTGACGATGACGCTGACGGCCTGGCGGATCAGACGTGGTGAAGCCACCGACGACGGCGTGCTGGTGGCACTGGAAGGCCACGGCCGCGAAGACGACCAGCTGCCAGGACTGGACTCCTCGGCCACGGTCGGCTGGTTCACCAACGTGTTTCCGGTCCGCCTCGGCAGTGCGGCACCGATGGACGTCTCCGCGGCGGGCCGCGATCCGGCGGCGGCGCGTGTCCTGCTGCGTGCGGTGTGCGACCACCTCGCCGCGGTGCCCGGCAACGGGCTGGGCTACGGACTGCTGCGCTACACCTGCCGGGACCCCGAACTTGCCGCCGCGCCGCAGCCCCAGGTGGAGTTCAACTACGTCGGCCGGCTCGACCTGACCCCGCAGTCGGCGCCCTGGACACTCTGCGCCGACCCGGAGTTGAACGCGTTGCTGCCGCTGGTGTCCGAGCCGGATCTGCCGCTGCGCTACACCTTTGATGTGATTGCGGCGGTTCAGGTCGGAGCGGCCGGACCGCAGCTGCGGACGACCTGGTGCTGGAGCGAGGAACTGACCACCGAGGCCGAGGCCGCCGACCTGGCGGCGCTGTGGTGCGACGCGGTGAAGAGGCTGGGGGAGGCGCTGTGAGCACACTGGCCGTGGTGGGCGCAGGTGCCAAGGCGGTCGCGGTGGCGGCCAAGGCCGCGGTGCTGCGGGAGATGGGCGTCGACGCGCCCGATGTCGTCGCCGTCGAACGCACCGAGGTGGCCGCCAACTGGCGGGCCGCCGGCGGCTGGACTGACGGCGCGCACCGATTGGGCACCAGCCCGGAGAAGGACGTCGGTTTCCCCTACCGATCGACGCTGGTGGCCGGCCGCAACGCCGAGATCGACGAGCGGATGACCCGCTACAGCTGGCAGTCCTATCTGATCGCCACCGGCCAGTTCGCCGAATGGGTGGACCGGGGCCGGCCGGCGCCCACCCACCTGCGGTGGAGTCAGTACCTGCGCTGGGTCGCTGATGCGGTCCGGCTGAGCGTGATCCCCGGTGAGGTGGACCGATTGGCGGTCGACGGCGCGGGCTGGTCGCTGACCACCCGGGAGACTCAGGTGGCTGCCGACGCGGTGATGATCACCGGACCGGGGCAGGCCGAGAAGTCGATCCTGCCGGGCAATCCGCTGGTGCTGTCCATCGCCCAGTTCTGGCACCGTGCCACCGCCGACCGGATCAGCGCCGAGCGTGTCGCCGTCATCGGTGGTGGGGAGACCGCCGCGTCGATGCTCAACGAGCTGTTCCGGCATCGGGTTTCGACGATCACGGTGATCTCGCCACAGGTGACACTGTTCACCCGGGGCGAGGGTTTCTTCGAGAACACCCTGTTCTCCGACCCCACCCACTGGACGGCGTTGACGCTGGCCGAGCGCCGTGATGCACTGGCCCGTACCGACCGCGGGGTGTTCTCGGCGCGGGTCCAGGACGCTTTGCTGGCCGACGACCGGATCCGGCACCTGCGGGGCCGGGTCGCGCATGCGGTGGCCCGCGACGGCCGAATCCGCTTGACGCTGAGCACCAATCGCGGTGGCGAGAACTTCGAGACCGTGCACGGCTTCGATCTCGTCATCGACGGCTCCGGAGCCGACCCGCTGTGGTTCGTCTCGTTGTTCGGTCAGGACACCCTGGATCTGCTCGAGCTGGGCTTGGGCGGGCCGCTGTCGGGTGACCGGCTGGCCGAGGCCATCGGTCACGACTTGGCCGTCGCGGGTGTGGCCCCGAAGCTGTTCCTGCCCAACCTGGCCGGGCTCACCCAGGGGCCCGGCTTTCCCAACCTGAGCTGCCTGGGGCTGTTGTCCGACCGGGTCCTGGGCACCCACCTTTGCACTGCGCCACCGATACCGAGGAGAACTGATGAGCACCAATCCCTTTGACGACGAGAGCGGCAGCTTCTTCGTTCTGGTCAACGACGAGGAGCAGTACAGCCTGTGGCCGACCTTCGCTGCTGTTCCAGCAGGGTGGCGCGCGGTCTACGGAGGTGAACAGGGCGCCGCGCGGGCAGCCTGTTTGGAGTATGTCGAACAGCACTGGAACGACCTGCGGCCCAAGAGTCTTCGTGAAGCCATGGCCGCAGATCACGGGTAGTCTCGGCTGATTCACAGGGGATCCGATGGTAGCCGTACTAGATTCGGCCGGCATGACTCTGAAACTGATCACTGCCGGGATGGCGGTCGCAGCCGGTATCGGCGCCACTGTCGGGGGAACGTTGGTGGTTGCGGGGCCGGCCTTCGCCACACCGCCGAGCGTGCCCGCTCCGCTGGAGCCGGCACCGCCCGCACCGGCCGGCGCTGCCCTGCCCACCACCGGTGAGGTGGCCGGCATGCTCACCAGGCTCAGCGATGCCGGGATCGGCTACAAGGAGAAGGGTGACCTGGTCGAGAACGGCATCACCCAGGAAGAGGGCCACGGCCTCGACCATGAGCTGCGCAAGGCCTACCGCGACGGCGAGCTGCCCTATGACTTCAATGTGCTCAACGTCGTGTCGACCGGCGATGGCCAGGCACTGGCTAACGTGACGATTGCCGGCCCCAAGATGCCGGCGCCGCAGACCGTCCCGCTCAAGCTGGTCGACCAGGGCAGCTGGGTGCTGTCGCACGACTCGGCAACGCAGCTGATGCAGGTGCTTTCCCAGGGCTGACGTCTACCGGCTCAGCCGGGCGAACATGGGCTTCTGCGCTTTGTAGAGCCTGGGGAATTCGGCGAACAACCGGTCGTAGACGGCGCGGTTGGCGGCGTCGGGCTCGAAGACGCCGTCGAGCGGGATCAGCTCCCGCAACGAGGCACGGTCCAACTCGCCCATGCCGATGCCGGCGAACAGTGCCGCCCCGCGCAACTGTGCGTTGAGCGGGTCGGCGACTCGTTCGCAGGTACGGCCGGTCACGTCGGCGATGATCTGGCACCACAGATCCGAGCGTGCTCCGCCGCCGACGATCCGGATCGGTCCGGCGTTGTCGCAGAACCGGTTCACGCAGTCGAGCAGCCAGCGGCTGTTGTAGGCCACCCCCTCAAGCACTGCGCGCACCAGATCGGCGCGGGTGGTGTCCAGCGACAGGTTGTGGAATCCGCCGCGTGCGTTGCGGTCGTCGATGGGGGAGTGTTCGCCCTTGAGCCAGGGGGTGAAGATCACCCCGTTGGAACCGGCCGGAGCACCGGCGGCCAGGGCGGTCAGGGCGTCATAGTCGAGATCGTCGAAGATGTTGTCGCGCAACCACTGCAATGCGCGGCCCGCGGTGTCCTGATTGTTGACCAGCAGGTAGGTCGACGGGTCGAGGCCGGGCACCGTGGCCAGTTGGTGGAACACATCGGTCTTCTTGGCCCGCGCCACACAGCCGATCCATGACGTCGTACTGATGGTCAGGTGCAGCTCGCCCGGCCGGACCGCGCCCGACCCCACCGCTGCGCTGTGCAGGTCCGGGGTGCCGGTAACCACCTGCGCCGCAGGCGAAATGCCCAGCTCGGCGGCGACCTGCCGCGTCACCGTCGCGATGATCGAACCGGTCGGAACCAGCGGCGGCAGCTTCGACCGGTCGACACCGGACTGGCGTACCAGCACGTCGTCGTAGTCGAGCGCACCCGGGTTACGGTTGTCGGTCAGCCAGGCGCCCATCATCGACGCGCCTGAGGCGGCAGCCCGTCCGGTGAAGCGCATGCTCAGGTAGTCGACCGGCTCCATGAGCCAGTCGGCGGCGTCGAACACCGCCCGATCACCGTGCCGCAGGTGCAGCATGTGCCCGACCGGGTCGTCGCCGCTGGCACTGGGGATTCCCCCGTTTCGGCGGATCCAGCTCAGCAGTGCCCGCAGCCGATAGCCCTGCAATCGGCCGCCGAATGCCTTGCGGCTGTAGGGCGCTCCGCGGGTGTCCATCCACATCACACACGGGCCGACCGGGCGGCCGTCGGCGCCGACGGGAACCGTGCTGGCCCACTGTCCGGTGATCGACACCCCGGCGACTTGATCGCCCTGCACGCCGCTTTCGACGAGCCCGCGCCGGGTGGTGTCGCGGATGATCTCCCACCACAGTCCGGCATCCTGCGTCGCCGACCCGCCCGGACCGTACTGCGTGGGCACGTCCACGAGATCCGACCACAGCACCGTGCCGTCCAGCGCGACGAATCCGACCTTCGGACCGCCGGTGCCGAGGTCGACGGCCAGAACGACACGATCGGTCATACCGGCGGCAACGACTGCTGGGTGTCGAGCATCCGCTCCATGAACAGTTCGATGAACTGTGCTGCCTCGTCGGTCATTCCGCCCGGGATGCCCCCGTAGATCGCGGCGCTGATCGGCGCCTCGCCGGCCGCAGTCTTCTTCCTGGCGTACTCGACCGCGTCGTCGAGGTCGGCGGCGAACGCCTCCGCCACGCCGGGCTGGGTCTGCGGCCGGGTGACCGCCATGTGGATGGCGTTGGGGTATTGCTGGCCGTTGAAGCGCCAGCCCTTGGGCTTCATCGCGTCGGCGACGTGATAGATGTCGAACTCGTCGGAGCGGAAGCTGAAGCAGAACGTCGGTGAGCCCAGGATCTTCAGCTCGGGGTGGCTGCGCACGGCGTCCTGCATGGTGAACGCGGTCTCCAGGATGGCCTGGGCGTAGCCGCGGTAGCCCTCACGTCCCAGCTGCACCATCGACGCCCACGCGGCGGCGATCAGACCACCCGATCGGGAACCCTCGATACCCGGCGAATGATATTTGCCCCCAGACCATTCCGGCAGATAGAAGTACTGCGCGTTGCGATAGGCCTTGTCGCGGAACAGCAGTGTGGAGGCGCCCTTCAACGCGTAGCCGTACTTGTGGTTGTCCGCGGAGATGCTGGTGACGCCGGGCACCCGGAAGTCGAAGAGCGGAACGTCATAACCCAGCTCCTGGGCGAACGGCAGCACGAAACCGCCCAAACAGCCGTCGACGTGCAAGCCCACCCCGCGTTGCAACGCGAGCTCACCCAGCTCGGGAATCGGGTCGACCGTGCCGTAGCCGTAGTTGCAGGCCGAGCCCATGATCGCAATGGTGTTCTCGTCGATGTTGTTCGCCACCCAGTCGACGTCGACCTGAGTCGTCACCGGATCGATGGGCGCACGGCGCAATTCGATGCCGAACAGGTGACAACCCTTGTCGAATGCCGGGTGGCCGGTCTCGGGCTTGATGAAGTTGGGCCGGGTGATGCCCCGGTGCGCCGCGGCGTGGTCGCGGTAGGCCAGCAGCGCGTGGATGATGCTGCCCGTTCCCCCGGTGGTGACCATGCCGACCGGCTCGGTGTCGGTGACCGCGTCGGCGTGCATCAGATCCAGGGCCATCGCGATCACCTCACCCTCGAATTTCGTTGCGGACGGGCAGATGTCGCGTTGCAGTACATTCACGTGAGCGAACAGCCCGAACGCCTCGTCGAGGAAGCGGTAGTGCTCGTGGTCACCGCAGTACATGGTTCCCGACACCTTGCCGGTCTCCCAGGTGGGATCTTCGGCGGCGGCCATCTGACGCAGTTCGGCCAATACCTCGTCGCGCGGTCGGCCCTTCTCGGGCAGTACCCGGTTGACGGTGAATCGATCCGTGTAGGGGAAATCGGACATGGCGTCGGCGCAACCTCCATCTCAGGTGACTCCCCACGGTGGGGGCTGTCGCGGTGCAGTTCATGGTTCCCGACTGCAAACCCAGGCTCACAAACGGCACCGGAGAACTCCAACACCAATTCAACCCGGTATTGACTCGAAAAAGGTGTAAACGCAGGTAGACGCCTAGAATACGACGATATCGGTACGGCGGCGGTATGTGACACTGGCACCGGCGGCATTCCGGCGGCTCTGGGAGGGGTGACGTGACCACCTACACGCAGACCCTGGCCGGTACCTCCTACCAGTTCGACGGGCTGATCGACCTGCTGGCCAAGGCCACCCCGCAGCGCTCCGGTGACGAGCTGGCCGGTTGCGCCGCCGTCGGAGACGCCGAACGCGCGGCGGCGCAGTGGGCGCTCGCCGACGTGCCGCTGGACACCTTCCTCAATGACCTTGTGGTGCCGTACGAAACCGACGAGGTGACCCGGCTGATCATCGATCGCCACGACCGCGAGAGCTACCGGGCGGTGTCGCACCTGACCGTCGGCGGGTTGCGGGACTGGTTGCTGGAGGTGGTGGCCACCCCCGCGGCGGCGGACACGCTGCGGCGCCTGGCCCCGGGACTGACACCCGAGATGGTCGCTGCCGTCAGCAAGCTCATGCGCAATCAGGACCTCATTGCGGTGGCTCGCGCCGTCCCGGTGACCAGCGCGTTCCGCACCACCCTGGGCCTACCGGGTCGGCTGGCCACCCGACTGCAGCCCAACCACCCCACCGACGATCCCAAAGGCGTAGCCGCGGCGACACTCGACGGGCTGCTGCACGGCTGCGGTGACGCGGTGATCGGCATCAACCCCGCCACCGACTCGCCAAGTGCCACAGCCGATCTGCTGCATCTGCTCGATGACATCCGGTTGCGCTATGAGATCCCGACCCAATCCTGCGTGCTCGCCCACGTCACCACCACCATCGACCTGATCGGCCGGGGTGCGCCGGTCGATCTGGTGTTTCAGTCGATCGCCGGCACCGAAGGCGCCAACCGTGGCTTCGGGGTGAACCTCGAGCTACTGCGCACCGCACACGACGCCGGGCGCTCGCTGCGGCGCGGCACGGTCGGCGACGACGTGATGTATTTCGAGACCGGCCAGGGCTCGGCGCTGAGCGCGCACGCCCACCTGGGCACCGGCGGCCGGCCGGTGGACCAGCAGACCCTGGAGGCCCGGGCGTACGCGGTGGCAAGGGAATTCGCGCCGCTGCTGGTCAACACCGTCGTCGGGTTCATCGGACCGGAATACCTCTACGACGGCAAGCAGATCATCCGGGCCGGGCTCGAAGATCACTTCTGCGGCAAGCTGCTCGGCCTGCCGATGGGTGTCGACGTCTGCTACACCAACCACGCCGAGGCCGACCAGGACGACGTGGACACCCTGCTCACGCTGCTCGGGGTGGCCGGCTGCAACTTCGTGATCACCGTGCCCGGCGCCGATGATGTGATGCTGGGCTACCAGAGCATGTCCTTCCACGACGCGCTGTACGCGCGGGCGGTGCTGGGACTGCGTCCGGCGCCGGAATTCGAGGACTGGCTGCAGGGCATCGGTATCGCCGACGAATCCGGGCGGGTGCTGCCGACCGCGGTGGAGGGCTCCCCGCTGCGATCCCTGGCGGCCCCGCCGTGAGCGACATGGCTCCCAGACCCGTTGAGCCCGAAGATATCTGGCAGGAGCTGCGCCGTCATACCCAGGCGCGGATCGGGCTGGGCCGGGCCGGTGATGCGCAACCGACCCGCAGCGTGCTGGAATTCCGGGCGGCGCACGCCCTGGCCCGCGACGCGGTGCGCCGGCCGTTGGATGTCGACCACCTGGTGCGCGGCGTCGCCGGCCTGGGACTCGGTGAACCCGTCGTGGTGACCGGCCGGGCCACCGGCCGCCAGGAATACCTGCGCCGGCCCGATCTGGGCCGTCAACCCGCCGATCTCAGCCAAATACCGTGCAGCCGAGCAGAAGTGGGCATCGTGTTGTGCGACGGGCTCTCGTCGGCGGCACTGGCCGAGCACGGGGTGCCGCTGCTGCGAGCGCTGGCCGATGTCATCGGCGAACACCGCTCGATCGCGGCGCCGGTGATCGCCACCCGGGCCCGGGTGGCCCTCGGCGACCACATCGGTGCGGCGATGGGTGTCCAGACCGTGGTCGTGGTGATCGGTGAGCGGCCGGGGCTGTCGGTGGCGGCCAGCCTCGGGGTGTACCTGACGCACCTGCCGCGGCCCGGACGCACCGACGCAGAACGCAACTGCGTGTCCAACGTGCACCCCCCGGAAGGCCTCGGCTACATCGAAGCGGCCCGGGTCGTCGATGCCCTGATCGACGGCGCCCATCGGCTGGGCCGCTCGGGCGTCGAACTCAAGGCCGGACCGGGACCGGACCGGCCGGTGATCGAAGGCCACGTGGCGCCCTGAGTCATAGCTACGATTCCTGCTCATCGACATCAACACGCGCAAGCTCCGACACTTCGTGCTGGTCGCCGAGGAGCTGCACTTCAGCCGGCCGCAACACCCGCAATGTCGCGCTGACCCCGGCCGGTGAGGTCTTCTTAGCAGGAGACCGTGCGGCGTATCGAGACTCGGCGGATCGCAACACCGTAAAATCGGGGTCTCCGGTCCGGACAATGAGGCGGGTAGCAGATGAGCGTGGCGGACGATCGTCGCTTCGAGGTGCTGCGGGCCATCGTCGCCGACTTCGTGGCCACCAAGGAGCCGATCGGCTCCAAGGCGCTGGTCGAGCGGCACAACCTCGGGGTTTCATCGGCCACTGTCCGCAATGACATGGCGGTGCTGGAAGCCGAGGGCTACATCGCCCAGCCCCACACCAGTTCCGGGCGGGTACCCACCGAGAAGGGCTACCGCGAGTTCGTCGACCGCATCGACGAGGTCAAGCCGCTGTCGAGCGCGGAGCGCCGGGCGATCCTGTCCTTCCTGGACTCCGGTGTCGACCTCGACGACGTACTGCGGCGTGCGGTGCGCACCCTGGCCCAGCTGACCCGGCAGGTGGCCGTCGTGCAGTACCCGACCCTGTCGGTGTCCACGGTGCGCCATCTCGAGGTGATCGCGCTGACCCCGGCGCGGTTGCTGCTGGTGGTGATCACCGACTCCGGACGAGTCGACCAGCGCATCGTCGAACTGGGGGACTCCATCGACGACGTCCAGCTCAGCCAGCTGCGGGAGCTGCTGGGCGCCGCGCTGGAGGGCAAACGGATCTCGGCGGCGTCCACCGCTGTCGCCGAACTCGCCGGGCACCTCGACGGGCGCAGCGGGCTTTCCCCCGGGCTGGCCAACGCTGTCGGACGGTCGGCGACGGTGCTGCTGGAATCGCTGGTAGAGCACCGCGAGGAACGTCTGCTGCTGGGCGGCACCGCCAACCTGACCCGCAACGCCGCCGACTTCGGCAGCTCGCTGCGTTCGGTGCTGGAGGTGCTCGAAGAGCAGGTCGTGGTGCTGCGGCTGCTCGCCGTGCAGCAGGAGGCCGGTAAAGTCACGGTGCGCATCGGTCACGAGACCGAGGCGCAGGAGATGGCCGGCGCCTCGATGGTGTCCACCGCCTACGGGTCGCAGGGCACCGTGTACGGGGGCATGGGGGTGCTGGGTCCCACCCGGATGGACTATCCGGGAACTATCGCCAGCGTCGCAGCAGTTGCGATGTATATCGGTGAAGTGCTCGGGGCCCGCTGACCTGCGGCCACCAGAGTTTTCAGACCAGAAGTGGGGAAGGTCAGGCGTGGCACGCGACTATTACGGGCTGCTGGGCGTCGATAAGGGCGTCGGCGACGCCGAACTCAAACGCGCTTACCGCAAGCTGGCGCGCAAATACCACCCCGACGTCAACCCCGACGAGGCCGCGCAGGCGAAGTTCAAGGAGATCAGCGCCGCCTATGAAGTGCTCTCCGACCCGGAGAAGCGCCGCATCGTCGACCTCGGCGGTGACCCGCTGGAGAGCGGCGGCATGGGAGCCGGGAACGGATTCGGCGGATTTGGGGGTCTCGGGGACGTCTTCGAGGCGTTCTTCGGCGGCGGCGCGACCTCCCGCGGCCCGATCGGCCGGGTCCGGCCGGGTTCGGACTCGCTGCTGCGGATGCGCCTGGACCTCACCGAGTGCGCCACCGGTGTCACCAAGCACGTCACCGTCGACACCGCGGTGCTCTGTGATCGCTGCCAGGGACGCGGCACCAACGGCGACTCCCGGCCCGCCGCCTGCGACACGTGCCACGGCCGCGGCGAGGTACAGAGCGTGCAACGCTCGCTGCTCGGCCAGGTGATGACGTCACGTCCCTGCCCGACCTGCCGCGGCGTCGGCGAGGTCATCCCGGATCCGTGCCACCAGTGCGCGGGCGACGGCCGGGTACGGGCGCGCCGCGAGATCGCGGTGAAGATCCCCGCCGGCGTCGGCGACGGGATGCGGGTCCGACTCTCCGCCCAGGGTGAGGTGGGCCCCGGCGGCGGGCCGGCCGGTGATCTCTACGTCGAGGTGCACGAGCAGACCCACGAGCTCTTTGCCCGCGACGGCGACGACCTGCACTGCCATGTCTCGGTGCCTATGGTCGACGCCGCCCTGGGCACCACGGTGTCCGTGGAGGCGATCCTGGACGGCGCCACCGACATCACCGTGCCCGCCGGCACTCAGCCGGGCGCGGTCATCGTGCTGCGCGGCCACGGAATGCCGGCGTTGCGGTCCGGGGCGCGTGGCGACCTGCACGCCCACATCGAGGTCGTGGTGCCCGATCGTCTCGACCACCACGACACCGAGCTGCTGCGCAAGTTCAAGGAGCACCGCGATCGTGAGGTCGCGCAGGTCCGCTCCGCTCACGCCCCGCACGGCGGCGGGCTGTTCAGCCGACTGCGCGAGACCTTCACCGGCCGCTGAGCCTTGGCCGGCCTGTTCTACGTCGGGGCACTGCCCGAAGTGGGTGGGGTGGCCGTCGTCGAGGGTGATGCCGGATTCCACGCCGCCACGGTGCGCCGGATCCGGCCCGGTGAGCATCTGACATTGGGGGATGGTGCCGGGGTGTTGGCTGACTGCCAGGTTGAGGAGGCCGGCCGCGACGGGCTGCGCGCCCGGGTCGTGGAACGCCGCGAGGTCGCCCCGCCCGCCCCGCCGGTCACGGTGGTGCAGGCCCTGCCCAAATCCGAACGCTCCGAGCTGGCGATCGAGCTGGCCACCGAGGCCGGCGCCGATGCCTTTATCGCCTGGCAGGCAGAGCGGTGTGTGGCCCGCTGGGACGGCCCGCGGGCCGACAAGGGACTGCGCCGGTGGGCCGCGGTGGCCCGGGCGGCCGCCGGGCAGTCCCGCCGGGCCTGGGTGCCGCCGGTGGACGGCGTGCTGGGCACCCCCGAGCTGGTGGCGTGGGTTCGCTCGCAGGTTTCCGCGGGCGCGACGGTGCTGGTGCTGCACGACGCGGCCGGCGCCGGGCTGCCCGACATGTCCGCCGCCCGGGCGGTGGCCCTGGTGGTGGGCCCGGAGGGTGGCATCACGCAGGCGGAGTTGACGGCGCTCACCGATGCCGGCGCCGTCGCCGCCCGGCTGGGCCCGACCGTGCTGCGTACCTCGACGGCGGCGGCGGTCGCGCTGGGGGCACTCGGGGTGCTGACGCCGCGCTGGGGCTGAGGCGGTGGAGCTGACCATCAGCGACGGCTACGCGGTCTACCGCGGGCCGGTGGGCGGCGGACCGATCCACCGCCACGGTGCCTACCAGATTGTGGTCGCCGGGCGCGGCGAGGTCACCATGGTCGACCGGCCCGGAATCAGTTATCGCGGTGCCGCGCTGGTGATCTCGCCGATGACGGCCCATCGCATCCAGGCCGCAGCCGATCTGATCACCTACTACATCGAGCCGCACTGCCGGTTCGCCGACGGATTACGGGAGCGGTACGCCCCCGGGATAGCGCTCGCCCCCGAACTGGTCGGACTGCGCCGGGACGACGTCGCAACAGCATGCCGGGGAACGTCACAAGAGCTTGATCCTCGCCTGGTGACGGCACTGGCCATGCTGGCCGGCCGCGATGTCGCCATATCGGATCTTGCTGCCACACTGGGTATTTCGCCACAGCGCCTGCGGGCGCTGGCGCGCCGGGAATTGGGTATGCCGCTGACCCGGTGGCGGATCTGGGCGCGGCTGCGCCGGGCCGTCGAGGCGTTGCAGTCCGGTGTGCCGATGGCCGAGGCCGCGGTGACGGCCGGGTTCTCCGATCAGGCTCACTTCACCCGGCAGATGCGCGAGATGATGGGCCTGACCCCGGCGGTAGTGCGCCACACCCTCGGGTGATCACCGTTTTCGGGCGGTATAGATCGAGATGGTTCCGTTGACGGTGGCGATCACTTCGGCCTCGCGAACATCGACGAAGCCGGCAGCCGAAATCAGTTCCGGGAGCACACCGTCGGCGTTGGGTTGGGTATCGGTCTTGCCGTCGGCGAACTGGACGAACCGAAACGCCAAGCGCATCAACGGCGTCCGCTGCAACCCGAAATCGGCGATCACCAGCCGGCCTCCCGGGCGCAGCACCGCGAACATCGATGCCAGGATGGCGCGTTTGACGCCCATCGGGCACTGATGCAGCACCAGGCTCGATGTCACGGCGTCCATCGACTCCGCGCCCACCGAATCCACCAGCGCATCGCCCATCCCGGTCAGCCAGCGGACTCGGGCGTCGGCATCTTTGCCGCGTGCCACCGCCAGGATCTTCGGATCGGGGTCCAGGCCGGTAACCGTGGCCTGCGGCTCGACACGCGCAACCAGCAGCGCCAAAGATCCGGTGCCGCAACCCACGTCGAGGATCGCATCGCCGGGGCGCGGAGCCAGGTGCATGACGGTCAGTCCCCGCCACAACCGCTCGCGCGTCATCGCCACGACGGTGTCGAAGAAGCCGGCGCCGAGCAGGCGGGTCGGCGCCAGCCGGCCCAGGGCGGGGGTGAAGGTCTCATCGCTCATACCGCCAGTCTCGCCCGGGCGGCACCGTGCCGTCTTGAACAAACCGCTCACCCGGTCGCGAACGACGCCAGCATGGCGGCGATGTCCTCGACCGAGAGCTCGCCGTGTTGGGCGACATCGTTTATGAACACCTCGGCCGCATCGACGTCGAATTCAGGCGAGAGCTCAACGCCGTTGATGTGCAGGAAGGTCCACGCCGACGCCCATGCGGTGCGCTTGTTCCCGTCCACCATGGCATGGTTGCGGGCCAGTGACTGCAACAATCCCGCCGCCTTCGTGTACAGGTCGGGGTAGGCGTCCACGCCGAATACCGTCGCCCGGGGCCTCGCGACGGCGGAATCCAGCAGACCGTAGTCACCGACTTCACACGGCTGACCCACGGCGAACGCGCCGGCGGTGAGTACGTCGTCGCGGTCCAGGAACTCGGTCAAGCCAGGCGACGATTCAATTCGGCGGAGCGTTGTGCCACCAGTGCAGCCGCCTCGGTGACTCGACGGCGATGTTCGCTGGCTGCGGTGACAACCGCGCGATGGGCAAACGCGCGCAGCGAGACGTTCTCGTCGCCTGCGGCGGCGCGGACCGCGGCCAGCTCGTCCTCGGTGAAGGTGATGTTCAGAGACGGCACTCGACCATGGTACCGCTCCTGGCACTGAATTTGGTACCGATTGGTCCGGGGCGAACCGCTGGGAGCTGACGGAGGCCGACGGTAGACTGAGGCGTCCGTCTTATTGCTGTACAGGCCCCCAGGAAGCAGGCATCGGAAGCCACGTGACGTCCCGCGATACCAGCGCCGCCTCCCAGGTTCGCAGCAGCATCGATGTTCCGCCCGACCTCGTCATGGGTCTGCTGGGTTCCGCCGACGAGAACCTGCGCGCGCTTGAGCGCCTCCTGACCGCCGACCTGCACGTACGCGGCAATGCGATCACCTTCTCCGGGGAACCGGCCGATGTGGCGCTGGCCGAGCGGGTGATCTCCGAGTTGGTGGCGATCGTTGCCGGTGGTCAGTCCCTGACGCCTGAGACCGTGCGGCACAGCGTCGGCATGCTGGTGGGAACCGGCAACGAGTCGCCGGCCGAAGTACTCAGCCTCGACATCCTGTCCCGGCGCGGCAAGACGATCCGGCCCAAGACGCTCAACCAGAAGCGCTATGTGGATGCGATCGACGCCAACACCATCGTGTTCGGCATCGGTCCGGCCGGCACGGGCAAGACCTACCTGGCCATGGCCAAGGCGGTCAGCGCGCTGCAGTCCAAACAGGTGACCCGCATCATCCTGACCCGGCCGGCGGTGGAAGCCGGTGAGAGCCTTGGCTTTCTGCCCGGCACGCTGAGCGAGAAGATCGACCCGTATCTGCGTCCGCTCTACGACGCACTGCACGACATGATGGACGCCGAGCTGATTCCCAAGCTGATGAGCTCCGGGGTGATCGAGGTGGCGCCGCTGGCGTACATGCGCGGCCGCTCCCTCAACAGCGCGTTCATCATTCTCGACGAGGCGCAGAACACCACCGCCGAGCAGATGAAGATGTTCCTGACCCGGCTGGGGTTCGGCTCCAAGATGGTCGTCACCGGCGACGTCACCCAGATCGACCTGCCGGGCGGGGCGAAGTCGGGCCTGCGGGCCGCGGTGGACATCCTCGACGAGATAGACGACATCTGCGTCGCGGAGCTGACCAGCGTGGACGTGGTCCGACACCGGCTGGTCTCCGACATCGTCGACGCCTATTCCCGCCACGAGGCGCAGCGCACCGGGCCCGGGCTGGAGATGAACCGGGCGTCGCGGCGCGCATCACAAGGCAGGTCGCGCCGATGAGCATCGAGGTCTCCAACGAGTCCGGCCTGGACGTCTCCGAGGTCGAGCTGGTCAGCGTCGCCAAGTTCGTGCTGGCGAAGATGGACGTCAATCCGGGTGCGGAGCTGTCGATGGTGTTGCTGGACACCGCCGCGATGGCCGACCTGCACATGCGCTGGATGGACCTGCCCGGGCCCACCGACGTGATGAGCTTCCCGATGGACGAGCTGGAGCCCGGCGGCCGCCCGGACGCCCCCGAGCCCGGCCCGTCGATGCTCGGCGACATCGCGCTGTGCCCGGAGTTCGCCGCCGAGCAGGCTGCCGCGTCCGGGCATTCGCTCGGCCAGGAGCTGGCACTGCTCACCGTCCACGGCGTCCTGCACCTGCTGGGCTACGACCACGCCGAGCCGGACGAGGAAAAAGAGATGTTCGCGCTGCAGCGCCGGCTGCTGGAGGAGTGGGTGGCCGACCAGGTGGAGACCTACCGGGTGCAGACCCAGAGCGAGAAGGACCGCCGGTTGCTGGACAAGTCCAGGTACTTCGACGAACTGTGAGCAGCACACCGCTGTTACTCGGCGTGATCGCGCTGATCGGCCTGGGCGGGCTGTTCGCGGCGATCGATGCGGCGGTCACCACCGTCTCGCCGGCGCGGGTCGAGGAGTTGGTGCGGGCCAAACGTCCCGGCGCGGTGTGGCTGAACAAACTGCTGACCGAGCGACCGCAATACATCAACCTGGTGGTGCTGCTGCGCATCACCTGCGAGATCACCGCCACCGCACTGCTGGTGTTCCTCCTGCACGCGGTGCTCGGCCTCGACTGGGGGCTGTTCGGTGCCGCCGCGGTCATGGTGGTGGTGAGCTTCGTGGTGATCGGCGTGGGCCCACGAACCCTGGGCCGCCAGAACGCCTACTCGATCGCCTTGGCGACAGCGCTTCCGCTGCAAGTCATTTCGGTGCTGCTCACACCGATCAGCCGGGTGCTGGTGGTGCTGGGCAACGCGCTGACCCCGGGGCGCGGCTTCCGCAACGGGCCGTTCGCCTCCGAAATCGAGTTACGTGAGGTCGTCGACCTGGCACAGCAGCGCGGGGTGGTGGCCGCCGATGAGCGCCGGATGATCCAGTCGGTGTTCGAGCTGGCCGACACCCCCGCCCGCGAGGTGATGGTGCCGCGCACCGAGATGGTCTGGATCGAGCACGACAAGTCCGCCGGCCAGGCCACCTCGTTGGCGGTGCGCAGCGGCCACTCCCGCATCCCGGTGGTCGGCGAGAACGTCGATGACATTCTCGGCGTGGTTTATCTCAAAGACCTTGTCCAGCAGACCTATTACTCGACGAACGGCGGACGCGACACCACCGTGGCGCAGGTGATGCGACCGGCGGTGTTCATGCCGGACTCCAAGGCGCTCGACGCCCTGCTGCACGACATGCAGCGCAGCCGCTACCACATGGCCCTGCTGGTCGACGAGTACGGCGCGATAGCCGGCCTGGTGACCATCGAGGATGTGTTGGAGGAGATCGTCGGGGAGATCGCCGACGAGTACGACCAGGGTGAAGTCGCCCCGGTGCAGGATTTGGGCGACAACAGGTTTCGGGTTTCCGCGCGGCTGCCCATCGAGGACGTCGGTGAGTTGTGCGGCGTGGAGTTCGACCCGGATCTGGACGTCGAGACCGTGGGCGGTCTGCTGGCGCTGGAGCTCGGCCGGGTTGCGCTGCCCGGCTCCGAGGTAACCTCACACGGGCTGCGGCTGCAGGCCGAAGGCAACCGTGACGGCCGGGGGCGGGTGCGGATCGCCACCGTACTGATCACTCCGGCCGCGGAGCCCGACGGCGAGGAGGCAGCAGATGACTGAATTCCATTCCGGCTTCGTGTGTTTCGTCGGACGCCCCAACACCGGCAAGTCCACATTGACCAACGCGCTGGTGGGGCAGAAGGTGGCGATCACCTCCAACCGGCCGCAGACCACCCGGCACACCATCCGCGGCATCGTGCACCGTGATGACTTCCAGATCATCCTGGTCGACACTCCCGGGCTGCACCGTCCGCGCACCCTGCTGGGCAAGCGGCTCAACGACCTGGTCCGCGACACCTACTCCCAGGTCGACGTCATCGGGCTGTGTATCCCGGCTGATGAGGCGATCGGCCCGGGGGACCGCTGGATCATCGAACAGATCCGGGAGGTCGCCCCCAAGACCACGCTGGTGGTCGTCGTCACCAAGATCGACAAGACCTCGCGCGATCGGGTCGCCGCGCAGCTGGTGGCCGTCGGGGAGCTGGCACCGGAGGCCGAGATCGTGCCGGTGTCGGCCGTCAGCGGTGAACAGGTCGATGTGCTGATCGGCGTGCTGGCCGCGGCGCTGCCGGTGGGGCCGGCCTTCTACCCCGACGGCGAGCTGACCGACGAGCCGGAAGAGACATTGATGGCCGAGTTCATCCGGGAGGCCGCGCTGGAAGGGGTGCGAGACGAACTGCCGCACTCGCTGGCGGTGGTGATCGACGACATCGAAAGGCGTGAGGGCCAGGACGGCAAGGACGACCTGATCAAGGTGTACGCGCTGCTCTACGTCGAACGCGACAGTCAGAAGGGGATCGTGATCGGCCGGGGCGGCGCCAGGCTGCGCGAGGTGGGCACCGCCGCGCGCACCCAGATCGAGAAGCTTCTGGGCACCAAAGTCTTTCTCGACCTGCGGGTCAAGGTCGCCAAGAATTGGCAGCGTGACCCGAAACAGCTCGGTCGCCTCGGCTTCTGAGCACTCCCGACGGACACGCCGACCACCCACCTGGGACGTGCGCCCGCTCCGCAGCGCGGCATTGGGTACATTCCTTGGGTGCCGGTACGCAAGTCGTTGCTCGTCTCCTCTGTTGGCCTGGTCCTGTGTGCGCAAGCACTGACGGGTTGCGGAGGGAGCCATAAGCCCTTCGACACCACCAAGCTGTTCAACGTCGAGTCGACGTTCGGTTCGGACTTCAAGACCCAGCACCAAGGTCCCAAGGACATCGACCCCAAGATCCTCGGGCCGCAGAAGATGCCGCCCGGCGTGACCTTCGAGCCGTCGGACTGCGCCGACTACGCGTCCAGCAGCGGCCGGCCACCCAAGGGCATCCGGGGCAAGATGTCGATGCTGTCGGTCAACGGCGCCGGTAACCAGCTCGTCGCGATCGCCATGCAGGCCGACTCGGACATTCCCTACGACTCCGCGCTCGCCGAGAAGTGCAAGCACGTGTCGTTCGAGGCCGGCAAGCTCACCGGCTACCTCGACGCGGTCGACGCCCCTGCCATCGACAAGGCGCAGACATCGGGTTCGCACTCGGAGATCGAGATCACCGACAAGGAAGGGCAGCAGCAGTCCCGCGAGTCCTACACCTTCACCGCCTACCTCGGCGACGCGATGGTGCAGGTCACCGCGACGCCTGCGCCGGTGCGCGGTCAGCCGCCGGCGATGGTCGACGCCGACCGGGCCCGCCAGCTGCTTGTCGATGCGGTCGCAGCGCTGCGCAGCTGACGCTGACCCCCAGGCATGAGCGGACGTGAGCCCCGCGTCATCGTGATCGGCGCCGGCGTCGCCGGCATCACCACCGCCTACGTCCTGCGGGAGCGGGGATTCACCGACGTCACCGTCCTGGAGAAGGGCTCCGACGTCGGCGGCGTCTGGTACTGGAACCACTACCCGGGGCTGCGCTGCGACGTGCCGTCGCAGATCTACCAGTTCGGTTTTGCCCCCAAGCCCGACTGGCAGCACACCTGGGCCACCGGAACCACCATTGCGCGCTACCACCGCGACGTCGTCGACCAGCTCGGTCTGGCACCGCTGATCCGGCTCGACACCGAGGTCACCGACCTGGTGTGGGACGAGACCGGGCACTGGAGCCTGACCACGGCCGCCGGAGAGACGCTGATCGCCGACTTCGTGATCTGCGCGACCGGCGTGCTGCATCACCCGTTCACCCCCGACATCCCGGGTCTGGCCGATTTCGCCGGGCCGGTGGTGCACACCGCTCGCTGGGACGATGACCTCGACACCACCGGAAAACGTATCGCGGTGATCGGCACCGGTTCGACCGGAGTGCAGGTGGTTTCGGCGCTGCAGCCCGACGCCTCCTCGATCGACCACTACGTCCGTTCGGCGCAGTGGATCTTGTGGGCGCCGATGTCGATCCGGCAGCTTCCCGGCATCGCGGCGGTCCTGGCACGGTTCCCGGCGCTGCATCGTGCGCTGTACCGGATGATGGCATTCGGTGGCTCGGCGCTGCTCACCGACGTCACCACCCGGCCGTCCTGGCGGCGCCGGGCGGTGCAGGAATACGCGCGGTTGTGTCTGCGAATTCAGGTGCGCGACAAAGAATTACGGGCCAAACTCGAACCTGATTACCAGCCGCTGTGCAAGCGTCAGGTGGTCTCGGGAAGCTACTACCGGGCGATCGGCTCCGGCAACGCCGAGCTGGTGACCGCTCGCATCGCCGAAGTCACCGCTGGCGGGATCCGCACCGCCGACGGCACCCACCGGGACGCCGACATCATCGTGCTGGCGACCGGGTTTGCGGCGCACAACTACATGCGGCCCATGCGGCTGATCGGTCGCGACCGCATCGACATCGACGACGCCTGGGCCAAGGGGCCGCGCGCCTACCGGATGACCGCGATCCCGGGGTTCCCGAACCTGTTCACCGTGCTCGGGCCGAACTCACCCACCGGATCGATCTCGCTGCAGTACACCTCGGAGCTGACCGCCGGTTACATCGCGCAGTGGCTGGAGAAGTTCCGGGCGGGGGAGTTGACCACCGTGGAGGTCACCGAGCAGGCCACCACCCGCTTCAATGACGACGTCGCCACCGCGATGGGCCCGACGGTGTGGAACACCGGCTGCAATTCCTGGTATCTGACCGAGGACGGGAACATCGATCTGTGGCCGTTCGACCGCACCACCATGAACCAGATGCTGAGCAGCCCGGATCCGGCGGACTTCCACCTGACTTAGTGGTCGCCCCTGGCCACCGGCCGGGACGGGTCCGAACTCCACTGCGACCAGGAGCCCGGGAACAGCGCGGCATCACGGCCGGTCGCAGCAAGTGCCGCTACCAGCACTGTCGCGCTGACCCCCGAGCCGCAGTAGGCCCCGACGCTGTCGCCGGAGCCGATGCCGCGTTCGGCGAGAAGTCGCGCGATGGCGTCGTCGGGCAGGAATGTGCCGTCGTCGGCCAGCACCGCGGTGAACGGCAGATTGACGGCGCCCGGGATGTGCCCGGCGACTTTGTCGAGGGGTTCTTCTTCGCCGCGGAACCGCGCGGGTGCGCGGGCGTCCAGCAGCGCCCAGGTGCCGGCCTCGGCGCCGTCGCCGGCCTCGTCGGCGGTCAGGGTCGACCGCACACCGTCGGAGAAGTCTTCGGGCAGCACGGTGAAGGTGCCGGGTTGCGGGGTGCGCTCGCGGGGCTCCAACTCGCCACCGGCGGATATCCAGGCCTGAAGGCCCCCGTCGAGAATCCGGACGTCGGTCAGACCCGAGGCGGTCAGAAGCCACCACAACCGTCCGGAGCCCGCCCGGTTCCAGTCGTCGTAGACAACCACCGGCCGGTTGCGCCGCACACCCCAGCGGCGGGCGGCGGCTTCGAAATTGCGGCCGGTCGGCAGCGGATGCCGACCACGCCCGGTGACCGAATGATCGGACAGCTCGTCCTCAAGCGAGACGTAGACCGCCCCCGGGATGTGGCCGCGCAGATAGGCCGGATGCCCGTCGGGCACCTCCAGGCTCCAACGGATATCCAAGATGCTGACCGGATCACCGGCTCGCAACAGCTCAGTGAGCTCCCCAGCAGAGATCAGAACCTTGCTGCGGGGGCCCACCGGGCGGTTCAGTTCAGTAGTTGTTGCAGGAACCGGCGACCGAGGTGATCGTGCCGATGTACTGCTGCGCCTCGGGCATGCCCGAGATCATGGTCGCCAGCTGCTGCCGCTTGGCGGGGGGCGCGTTCAGGAACATCTGCAGCATGCCCTGCACGTTCGGCGCGGCGTCGAACTCACCGGCCGCGGCCGGGTTCTCGGCGTGCAGTGCCCGGTTGACCTGTCCGTAGTTGCACGTGGTGTTGACGAACGGCGTGAGGTCGGGGCTAGCGGACGCCAATCCGGCTCCCATGGACAGCGGCAGCGACAGCGCCAGACTGCCAGCCGCGACAGCAAGCTTGGTCAACGACAGAGTGGCCATTTTCGAAAACGCCTTTCGCATGGTGAACGCTACGCGGATTACGCAGTCCGGTACGACCGTGTCAGCTTAGCGGACAGTCGCAGACCGCGCAGAAGGCCAAGTCGCAGGGGGTTTTCCGCCGACTCTACGGGCGCCGGTCGGGCTGGGTGCGCCACCACGGCGTGGGTTGCTTGGCGGCCCAGCCGCTGATGCCCTCCAGTTCGGCGGCCAGCGAAACCAGCCGGCCGTCGCTGTGTGCGGGCCCCATCAGCTGCACCCCGATCGGCAGCCCGTCGGCGGTGAATCCGGCCGGCACGTTGACCGACGGCCAGCCCAGCAGGTTCCACGGCCAGGTCACCGGGCAGGCGGCGATCATGGCCCGATCGGTTTCGGTGGTGCTCAGATCGTCGAACTTGTTCACCAGCGGTGGGGGCTGGGCGGTGGTGGGCGCCAGAACCACGTCGACGATCCGGAAGATGGAGCCCACCCGGCGCCTGTCTTTGATCTCGTGGGCGCGGGCCTGGCGCAGGATCGCCTGGGACAGCAGCCGGCCGGTACGCATGTTCGACAGCGTCCGAGGGTCCAGGTCGGCCGGGTCGTAACGCCCGCCGGCGTTGAACACCCCGGCGGTCGAGCGGGCGAGAAAGTTCCAGGACAGCCGTAGGCCGTAGTCCGGATTTCCAGGCACCACGCTGTGCCCGAGCAGGCGCAGCTGGGCGGCGACATGTTCCAGCGCGGCCCTGATCTCCGGATGCAGGCGCGCCGGGAACCCCGTGAAGGGGAACCGGGTGGAGATCGCGATCCGCAGCGGCCCGGGGGCGGTGCGCACGTAGTCGGAGACGGTCACCGGCGGTGGCTGGTGGCGATCGCCCTCGACGTTGCCCGACGCCGCATCCAGCACCAGCGCGGCGTCCTCGACGGTACGGGCCAGTACGCCGTTGACCGTGATCCCGTTGAACGCCTCCGGCAGCGGCCAGGTGGAGATCCGGCCCCGCTGCGGTTTGATGCCGACCAGGTGGGTCCATGCGGCGGGGATGCGCACGCTGCCGGCGCCGTCCGAGCCGATCGCCGCGGCGACCAGGCCCGCCGCAACGGCCGCGGCGCTGCCGCCCGAGGACCCGCCCGGGGTGTGCCGGCGCGACCAGGGATTGCGGGTATGGCCGAAGCCCGGACCGCTGGTGAACGGCCATTGACCCAGCTCGCAGGTGTTGGTCTTGCCGACGATCACCGCGCCGGCGGCTCGCAGGCGCCGGACCATCTCGGCGTCGTCGCCGGCCGGCTCGACGTAGCCGGAGGTGCCGAACGAGGTGGGGACACCCGCGATGTCGGTGTCGTCCTTGACCGCGATCGGGATGCCCAACAGCGGCGCCCGCCCGCCGGCCGCCCGGCGCCGGTCGGCTTCGGTAGCTTGGGCCAGCGCGGACTCGGTGAACACCACCCGGAAGGCGTTGAGTGTGGACTGGCTGGCGTCGATGGCGTGCAACGAACGGCGGACCAGCTCGACCGAGGTCACCGCGCCGCTGGCCAGTTGGTAGAGCTGCTCGGTGACGGTGGGGAAACGGGCGCCGGACGGCGCGGGCGGATAGGTCATCGGTGATGAGACTATCGGCGTGCCACGCCGGTCGCCGTCCTCGCAACGCGTCCGGTGCAGTGCGAAACTGGTGCGATGCGGCTGTACCGGGACCGGGCGGTGGTGCTGCGCCAGCACAAGCTCGGCGAGGCCGACCGGATCGTCACTTTGCTCACCCGCGACCACGGGCTGGTTCGCGCGGTGGCCAAGGGCGTGCGTCGTACCCGCAGTAAGTTCGGCGCCCGACTGGAACCGTTCGCGCACATCGACGTGCAGCTGCATCCGGGGCGCAACCTCGACATCGTCACCCAGGTGGTGTCGGTGGACTCGTTCGCCGGTGACATCGTCAGCGACTACGGCCGCTACACCTGCGCCTGCGTGATGCTGGAGACCGCCGAGCGCCTGGCCGGTGCCGAGCGCGCCCCGGCGACGGCGCTGCACCGGCTCACCGTCGGTGCACTGCGGGCGGTAGCCGACGGCAGCCGCCCGCGTGAGCTGGTGTTGGACGCCTATCTTCTGCGCGCCATGTCGGTGGCGGGCTGGGCGCCGGCGTTGACCGAGTGCGCCCGCTGTGCCACCCCCGGCCCGCACCGGGCGTTTCATGTCGCCGCCGGCGGCAGCGTCTGCGCGCATTGCCGCCCGGCCGGGGCGACCACCCCGCCGGTGGGTGTGCTGGAGCTGATGTCGGCGCTGCATGACGGGGACTGGGAGGGTGCGGAGATCGCCACGGCGGCGCACCGCAGCCACGCCAGCGGACTGGTGGCCGCGCATCTGCAGTGGCATCTGGAGCGGCGGCTGCGGACGTTGCCGCTGGTGGAACGGGTCCAGCGGGCGAGCCAGAACATCGACGCCGGGGCGGACCCAGAAGCGGACGCGGTCTGAGGGTGCCGGCCGCGAGTGCCGAGCCGGGCGATTGGGCCGGTTTCGGCGGACTGGTCCGGGCTCGGCGGTAGGCTGGTGCGACTTCACGATCCGAGGGCTCAATCCGGAAGGCAGGCCGAATGATTCATGACACCGGGTGGGGGCGCAGGGCGTATGACGCTGCGCCGCGCTACGTGAACGGTTTCGGTGCGGCGGCGGGTGCGCTGCTGGTCGCGGGAATGATTCCGGCGGTGCTGCCGCCGGCTCAGGCGCGCGCCGAAGCCGGCCCTGGATTCGGGATCACCGTCCCCCTGCAGGTTCACGCCCCCGGTGCGGACGGTGCGGACGGCGCCGACGGTGCTGATGGCGCCGACGGTGCTGACGGCGCCCCGGGTGCCGCCGGAGAGGGCGGACTCGGTGGTAAGGGCGGCAAGGGTGGTCAAGGTGGTAAGGGCGGCCAGGGCGGTAAGGGTGGCCAGGGCGGTGCCGGCGGCAAGGGCGGCCACGGGGGCCACGGCGGTGCCGGTGGTGCCGGTGGGGCCGGTGGGGCAGGCGGTCAGCCCGGCCTGGGCGGTGCCGGCGGCGCGGCCGGCCCCGGCGGAACACCGGGGCAGCCCGGGAAACCCGGCGAGCCCGGTCAACCCGGACACCCCGGCCGGCCCGGCTGAGACGGCCCACGGAGGCGTTTCACGCACCAGCCGGATACTCCCCACTAAAGTCTGACCTGATCGCCGAGGGCAATGTAATAAGGAGCCACAACGTAGTGACTGATAACCCACGCGCTGACGTTGTTTCGCGGCAGTACGAGCGGTGGACCTACCCGCCGCCCATCCACGACCTGCAGGCGTGGTCGGCCGGGAACTGGGAATGGTTCGACCCGAGCCACGCGCACAAGGTGCTGTGGCCGGACAAGCCGTACCGGGCGGAACTGGACATCCTCATCGCGGGCTGCGGCACCAACCAGGCTGCCGTCTTCGCCTACAACAACCCCCAGTCCAAGGTGGTGGCCGTCGACATCAGCCAGGCGTCCCTGGGCCATCAGCAGTACCTCAAGGACAAGCACGGTCTGTGGAACCTCGAGCTGCACCAGCTGCCGATCGAGGAGTTGTCCACCCTGGGCCTCGACTTCGACCTGGTGGTCTCGACCGGTGTGCTGCACCACATGGCCGACCCGAAGGTGGGCATGAAGGCGGTAGCCGACCAGCTGCGGCCCGACGGCGTCGCCGCGATCATGCTGTACGCCCGCTACGGGCGGCTCGGGATCGAGATCCTCGAGGGGGTCTTCCAGGAGCTGGGTCTCGAGCAGAGCGACGAGTCGATCCACGTGGTGCGCGATGCCATCCGGATGCTCTCCCCGGAGCACCCCGTGCGGCCGTACCTGAAGATCGCCGGCGACCTGGCTTCGGATTCGGGCCTGGTGGACACGTTCCTGCACGGTCGCGCGAAGAGCTACGACGTCGATGGCTGTATCGACCTCGCCGACTCCGCCGGGCTGGACTTCCAGGGCTGGCTGCTCAAGGCGCCGTACTACGCCCACGATGTGTCCGGGCCGTCCGGCAGCTTCTACGAGGCGATCAACAAGCTGCCCGAGGCCAAGATCTGGTCGGTGATGGAGCGCATTCACACCCTCAACGCGCGGCACTTCTTCATGGCGACCCGCCGCGACCGGCCCAAGAGCAGCTACCAGATCGACTTCTCCACGCCGGAAAGCCTCGACTACGTGCCGATGTTCCGCTTCAAGTGCGGGCTCAACGGCAACGAGATCATCCGGCCGGGCTGGCGGATGCCGCTCAACCCGGCGCAGCTGCCGTTCGTTCAGAGCATCGACGGACGCCGCAGTATCCGCGACATCGCCGCGGGTCTGTCGCAGGCCGGCGGTCCGAACCGGGCCAGTGCGTCCGATCTGGAGAAGTTCGGGCGCCGGTTCTTCCAGGGTCTGTGGCGACTGGACTTCGTCGCGATGGACCTGGCCCCGGGTTCGTCAACGGCGTAAACAGGCGGGCCGCCACGGCGGATGCACGGTAGCTGCGGGCGGCGCCAAGCCGTTCGGGCAGGATGGAACTCATGGTGTTGAACCGGGCCGGGCGCAAGCCTGCCTTCCCGCAGTTGCCGGCGGCGCCCGACGACTATCCGATGTTCCCGGACAAGTCCACCTGGCCGGTGGTCTTTCCGCAGCTGCCGTCTCCGCCGGGCGGGGGGCCGTGCCGTCCGCCGCAACACACCTCGAAGGCCGTCGCTCCGCAGATCCCTGCCGACGCGCTGCCCAATCACGTCGCGGTGGTGATGGACGGCAACGGTCGCTGGGCCACTCAGCGCGGCCTCGGCCGTACCGAGGGGCACAAGATGGGCGAGGCGGTGCTGATCGACATCACCTGCGGCGCCATCGAACTCGGCATCAAATGGTTGACGGTGTATGCGTTCTCCACCGAGAACTGGAAGCGCTCCGCCGAGGAAGTCCGGTTCCTGATGGGGTTCAACCGGGAGGTGGTGCGCCGCCGCCGGGAGAACCTCAACGCGATGGGTGTGCGGATGCGCTGGGTGGGCTCGCGGCCGAAGATGTGGCGCAGCGTCATCAAGGAATTCGAGATCGCCGAGGACATGACCGTCGGCAACGACGTCATCACCATCAACTACTGCGTCAACTACGGGGGGCGCACCGAGATCGCCGAAGCCGCACAGGCTATCGCCGCCGAAGCCGTCGCGGGCAGGCTCAACCCGAATCGGATCAGTGAGGCCACCATCGCGCGGCATCTGCACCGGCCCGACATGCCCGACGTCGACCTGCTGATCCGCACCTCCGGCGAACAGCGTTCGTCGAACTTCATGTTGTGGCAGGCCGCCTACGCCGAGTTCATCTTCCAGGAGAAGCTGTGGCCGGACTACGACCGCCGCGACCTGTGGGAGGCCTGCGAGCAGTACGCCTCGCGGCAGCGCCGGTTCGGGACGGCGTAGTGGCCGGGCCGACCGGGTTGGAAGATCGCCTCGCGACGGTGCTCGCCGAGGTGCTGTCGACCGACGCCGAGGAAGACGGCGCCCTGACCGTTCGCTATGAGGGCACGCTGGCGTCGATACGGGTTGTGGCGGTCGCCGAGGATCTGGAGCTGGTGTCGTTCACCCAGGTCCTGGCCTGGGACCTGCCGCTGGACGAGGGGCTGCGGGAGCGGGCCGTCGAGCAGGGGAGGCTGAGTCAGCTCGGGACGGTGACCCTGGTCGAAAAGGATGCCCAGTCTGCAGATGCGTTGCTGCGCTACAACTTTCCCGGCTCGGGGTTGTCCGACGATGCGTTGCGCACGTTCGTCCTGCTGGTGCTGGCCAAGGGTGCCGACATTCGCGACGCGCTGATCGGCTGACCGGGCTATTTCCGGCAGTCCGCGCAGGTGCCGAAGATCTCGATGGTGTGGCTGACGTCGGCGAAGTCGTGTTCGGCGGCGATCCGCGCGGCCCAGTCCTCGACCTCCCGGTCGCCAACCTCGACCGTGGCGCCGCAGTCGCGACACACCAGGTGGTGGTGATGATGCTCCGAGCAGCGCCGGTACACCGATTCGCCGGTGTCGGCGCGCAGCGTGTCGACCTGGCCGGCGGTGGCCATCGCCTGCAGCGTGCGGTAGACCGTGGTCAGCCCGATGTTCTCGCCGCGCTCACGCAGGACGTCGTGGAGCTCCTGAGCGGATCGGAAGTCGTCGATCGTCTCCAACAGCGCCGAAATCGCCGCACGCTGACGGGTGGAGCGCACTCCGGGAGCGCTCAACGGTCTTCACCGGCGTGGGCCACGGCATCGATGACGATGTGGGCCAGATGGTGGTCGGCCAACCGGTAGAGCACCTCACGGCCGGACCGCTCCCCGGTGACGACACCGGCGGACTTGAGGATCTTCAGGTGCTGGCTGACCAGCGGCTGCGGCACCCCCAACGCGTCGACGAGTTCGTGGACGCAGCGCTGCGACTCCTTGAGTTGCAAGACGATCGCGATGCGGACCGGGGCGGCCAGCGCGCGCAGCAATTCGCCTGCGGCATCAAGGATCTCCCGCGGTGGTGTCGCCGGGAAAGCGGTACCGGTGTGTTGGTGATCATCGGCCATCAGGCCGGGTGCCGCGGGAGTCATTTCACCACCTCAGGCCGAGTTGGAAATCGTTTTCAGCTGGCCCCACTGTTCCATGCATGATGACGCATGTCAAAGATGTTCAGGCGGGTCGATACCATGTCAGATGGTTTGCGCGCCGGCGTTGTCGGCGCGTTCGCGACAAGACAGGAGAACACCCCCTCGTGGCGTCCATCATCGACACCGTTGCCAATCTGGCCAAGCGCCGTGGCCTGGTCTTCCAGTCTGGCGAAATCTACGGTGGCACAAAGTCGGCGTGGGATTACGGGCCACTCGGGGTGGAGCTCAAGGAGAACATCAAGCGGCAGTGGTGGCGCTCGATCGTGACGTCCCGCGACGACGTCGTCGGCCTGGACAGCGCGATCATCCTGCCGCGTCAGGTGTGGGTGGCGTCCGGTCACGTCGCGGTGTTCAACGACCCCCTGGTGGAGTGCCTTAACTGTCATAAGCGGCACCGGCAGGACCACATGCAGGAGGCGGTGGCACTGAAGAAGGGTGGGAACCCCGATGACGTGCCGATGAGCGACATCTCCTGTCCGGACTGCGGTACCAAGGGCGAGTGGACCGAGCCCCGCGACTTCAACATGATGCTCAAGACCTACCTGGGCCCGATCGAGTCCGAGGAGGGTCTGCACTACCTGCGGCCCGAGACCGCACAGGGCATCTTCGTCAACTTCGCCAACGTGGTGACCACGGCGCGTCGCAAGCCGCCGTTCGGAATCGGCCAGATCGGCAAGAGCTTCCGCAACGAGATCACCCCCGGCAACTTCATCTTCCGGACCCGTGAGTTCGAGCAGATGGAGATGGAGTTCTTCGTCGAGCCGTCCACGGCGCCCGAGTGGCACAAGTACTGGATCGACACCCGCCTGCAGTGGTACGTCGACCTGGGCATCAATCCGGACAACCTGCGCCTCTACGAGCACCCGCGCGAGAAGCTGTCGCACTACTCCGACGGCACCACCGACATCGAGTACAAGTTCGGTTTCGCCGGAAACCCGTGGGGTGAGCTGGAGGGCATCGCCAACCGCACCAACTTCGACCTGTCCACGCACTCGGAGCATTCCGGGGTGGACCTGTCGTTCTACGACCAGGGCACCGACACCCGCTACGTGCCGTACGTGATCGAACCGGCAGCCGGCCTGACCCGCTCGCTGATGGCATTCCTGGTCGACTCCTACCACGAGGACGAGGCCCCCAATGCCAAGGGCGGGGTGGACAAGCGCACCGTTCTGCGGCTTGACCCGCGACTGGCGCCGGTCAAGGCCGCCGTGTTGCCGCTGAGCCGCAACGCCGACCTGTCTCCGAAGGCCCGGGACCTGGCCGCGGAGCTGCGTCAGTCGTGGAACGTCGAGTTCGACGACGCCGGGGCGGTCGGCCGGCGCTACCGGCGCCAGGACGAGATCGGCACGCCGTTCTGCATCACGGTCGACTTCGACACGCTCGAGGACCACGCCGTCACCGTGCGCGAGCGCGACACGATGGCTCAGGAGCGGGTGGCCATCGACGCGGTCTCGGACTACTTGGCCGTCCGCCTCAAGGGCTGCTGAGCCGAGGTCAGTCCCCGGCGGCGTCGGTCACGGGCCTGAACCAGTCGGTCCGGGCTCGCCAGGACCGCGCGGACGCGTAGGCGAAAGCGCTACTGCTCACGCCCGCGCAGATCCAGGTGGGCAGCGTGACGGCACTGCCCACCAGCACGCTGGTCAACTGCGCCAGGATCGCCGCGGATTTGAAAACGGCCCAGGCCAAGTACTGCTCGGCGGACGATTTCGAACGCGGATCCCCGCGCAGGGTCAGCAGCACCCGTCCGGTGAACCCGAACAGATACAGCACCAGGGCGGCGATCACCGCCCAGTACACCCCGAACCACGCGCCGCGGGGTGCGAAGACGTCCAGGTATTCGGGGTGTCCCCGGTCGGCGATGCAGAACACGAGGATCACCAGCGGCACACCGAGTTTCAGCGGCGTCGTGACGTGGCGACGCCCCAGCACCCGCGCCCGGTCGGCGTCGGTCAACCGCGTCGCCAGGTGCTCGAACATGACCCACACCGCGCCGAACATGCAGAGCACGGCCAGCAGGCCGCCGACGTTCCACAATCCGCACACGCGGTGGACGTGGGGGTCGAAATGGGCCGAACCCAACGGGGTCATGAGCAGCCCCGCGCACGCCATGAGGACCAGCACGCGGGAGGGGTTGGTGTCCCAGCGCGAACCCCAGGTGTGGCGGCGGACCCACAGCGCGTACCCGCACGCCAGCAAGGCCGCCACCACGGCGATATCGACCAGATCCAACAATAGGTTTACCGATGAGCTAGAAGCGGCCGCCGCCGCCGAAGAAGCCTCCGCCGCCCGACGAGCCGCCGAACGAGGTCGGGCTCCAGCCTCCGCCGCCGCTGCCACCGCCGAAGCCGCCGCCCATACCGCCGCCGCTGAGGATGTTGCCGATGATGATGCCGCCCAGCATGGCGCCGGTGTCATTGCCGCTGTTGCCGTAGCGCCCGTAATAGGCCCGCTGCGCGGACTGCACGTCGGCCTTGGCCAGTGACTGTGCAGCTGCCGCCAGTGTGGCCGCCCCGTTGGCTTGGGTGATGGCCCCGGCGACGTCGGTGCTGCGTTTGTCCTGCGCGGCGTCCAACTGGCGGCGGGCCTCGGCCAGGCGGGTGCGGGCCTCCGGACCGACGCTGCCGCGGCGGGTGTCGATGTAGTCCGACACGGCGCGAATCCGCGACGACGCGGTGAACAGGGCCTGTTCGCACGTGCGGGCCAGGCGTTCGGCGGCGGCGCGCTCCTCGGCGAGGGTGGCGAGCAACTGGTCGAGCGCGGCGTCGGCCTTGATCAATGTGGTGAAGGCGCCCAACGGATCTCCGGAGGCGCGTGCATCATGGGCGGCCCTGGTCGCTTTGTCGCGGGCCGAGGTCAGTTCGGACTTGTGGCTACCCACCCCGCGCTGCAGCTGCTCGTTGGCCTGCGTGATGCCTGCCTCGATGTCGCTGATGGCCTCGGGCAGCGTGGCGACCGCATGCCGGATGTCGCGGGCGGCGGTGTCCACCGCGTCCAGCAGTGAGCGGCCCTGGCCCAGCGCCGACTCGGCGGCCCGCACCGCATCCACCAGATCGCTCTGGCCGCCGGTCACCGGATGGTCGGCCAACCCGCGGGCCCGGGTGATGTTGCGTTCGGCGAAGTCGGCCCGGTCCTGCGCGGTCTTGACGTTGCCGGCCACCGAACTCAGTGCGGTGTCATCGAATTCGTTGTGCAGTTCGAGCAGGTGCCGCTCGGCGGCCGGGATGCGTCCGGTCAGCTCGACGAGCTGTTGGGTCATGGCGTCCAACCGCTCCGGTGCGTTGAGGACCAGGTCGCGCAGCTGCTCGAACGACGTGCGCTGCGTCTCCAGCTCGCGGTCGGCCCTGGAGGCGGTGACGATGACCCCGGTCAGCAGGTCACGCTGCTGGGCCGGTGTCTCGGGGATGTCGTCATCGAGCTGCTGGCGGACGGTGAAGGCGTGGGCCATGCTGGCCTTGGCGGCGGCGACCGCCTGGGTGAACGATCGGGTGCGGTCCTCACCGAACTCATCGACCGCCAGCTCCAGCTCGTTGGCGCTGGTGCGTATCGCGTTGTCGACGACGACCACCTTCTCCCGCGACAGCGCGTCCAAGACGTCCACCGAGACGTTGGCCAACGCGTTCGGGTCGGTGGAATCGAGCCGGCGCGCGGCCACCAGCGCCGCATTGCGCCGCCGGGTTCGCAGCTGACGCACCACCAGCAGCACCAGCACGCCGGCCAGCGCGACCGCGGCCAGTGCCATCAGGATCGGCGCCCAGCTGATCTGGGTGGGCGCCGCTGCCGCGGTCAGCCCGTTGGCGGCGGCGGTGGCCGCACCGGCCCAGTCGTTGCGGTGCAGGGCGGGTTCGATCTGGTTGCGCCGCAGCGTTTCGACTTTGCTGGCACTGAGCCCGGAGATACCGGTGGAGACCAGAAACGCGTAGCTGCGGTCGGCGGTGGCCACTGCCAGCAGTGCGTCGTTGTCGCGAAGGTCACTGAGCTTCGCGGTGCTCTGGCCCCAGCCGTCGGCGGTCTGCCCGGAGAAGACGTCGACGAAGACCACCCACAGCCGGATGTGCTGTTCGGCGTAGAGCCTGTCGATAGCACCCTGCACCGCGTCGCGGTCCGACGGCGACAGCACCCCGGCGCTGTCGGTGATCGAGCTGGGCAGGCGCATCGCCGGCTGCGCTGACACGCTGGGCGCCACCAGCAGCACGGCGGCGAGAACAGCCAGGACGGTGCCGGCCAGGCGGGTGAATCGCATGGTGCTCAATGTATATGCGTTGGGTGACACAACGTCGCAAATCTCGTCGCCTGCGACGGCTCCGCGCGAGATTCACCCGGCGTGTCACGGTCTCGATCGTAACCAAAATAGACTGGCGGCAGTGGCCACCAACGAGCACGATAACTACGACGCAGCCGACCGCGAGCGCATCGTGGCGGAGCCGTCGAAAACCGCCGGCCTGCCCGGAACCGGCGGCCAGCACCGGACCGACTTCGCTCGCGACCGGGCCAGGGTGCTGCACAGCGCCGCGCTGCGCCGGCTGGCCGACAAGACCCAGGTGGTCGGTCCCCGCGACGGCGATACCCCGCGCACCCGGCTGACCCATTCGCTGGAGGTGGCGCAGATCGGCCGGGGGATGGCGATCGGGTTGGGGTGCGATCCGGATCTGGTCGACCTGGCCGGGCTGGCCCACGACATCGGTCACCCGCCCTACGGTCACAACGGTGAGCACGCGCTGAACGAGATCGCCTCGGACTGTGGCGGATTCGAGGGCAATGCGCAGAACTTCCGGATCCTGACGGGCCTGGAGCCGAAAGTTCTGGACGCGCACGGCCGCAGCGCGGGCCTGAATCTGACCCGGGCGGCGTTGGATGCGGTCACCAAGTATCCGTGGCCCCGCCGGTCGGCGGACGGCATGGTCCGCACCAAGTTCGGGTTCTACGACGATGATCGCGTCGCCGCCGAATGGATGCGCCGCGCAGCGCCGAGCGCCACGGTCTGCCTGGAATCACAGATCATGGACTGGGCCGACGACGTCGCCTACTCGGTGCACGACGTCGAAGACGGCGTCGTCTCCGGGCGGATCGACCTGCGGGTACTCGGCGACGCGGCGTCGGTGGCCGAGTTGTCCCGCCTCGGTGACCCGCACGGGATCCACGATCTGGCCGGGGCGGCCAGCCGGCTCACCGAACTGCCGGTGCTCGCTGCGGTGGCCGCCTACGGCAAATTCCCGGCGGGCCTGTCGGCCTCGGTGGCACTCAAGCGACTCACCAGTGAGCTGGTCGGCCGGTTCGCCTCCGCGGCGATCACCGCCACCCATGCCGCCGCCGGACCGGGGCCGCTGGCCCGCTATCAGGCCGACCTCGAGGTTCCCGAACTGGTCAGGGCCGAAGTTGCTGTGCTGAAAACCCTTGCGGTGCAGTTCATCATCTCATCCGATCAGCATCGCAACATTCAGGCCGCCCAGCGCGAAAGGGTTCACGCGGTGGCGCGGCGACTGCTCGCGACAGCGCCGGGAAGCCTGGATCCGATATTCGCCACGGCGTTCACCGCTGCCGGCGACGACGGCGCCCGGCTGCGGGTGATCATCGACCAGATCGCGTCGTACACCGAGGGACGACTCGAGCGCATCGAGCCGGGCTAGGACGTGGCGGCGGCCCGCTCAGCTGTGTTCGGCGACCTTGGCCATCATCGCGCGCACGACGTCCATGCTGCTGGTCTGCGGGTCACCTGAGCCACTGGCGTTCTCGACGCCGGTGAACGCGATCAGCACGCCCACGATGCAGTTGCCCTGCACGCCGATCGCCCGCGTGTCGGGGGCTTTGGGGCTCTTGTCGAGCACGATGGACGCCGCCAGCAGGTCATCGGTGATCCGCACGTCGGTGATGTGCATCTCGGTGCCGCGCAGGCGCGGCGTCCCTTCGGCGTCCGGGTCGGCGGCGTCGACTGGCTGGCCGTCGCAGTGCTTCCACTCCTGCGCGAACTTGTCGAACAGTTCCCGGGCGTCGGCCGCGCTGGGCAGTGCCACGACAGCCTCCTTGACGAACATCACCCGGGTCTCCAGCGGCTTGTAGTCGCCGTTACCCGTCTGGGAGTCGATCCAGGTCTCGCGTGCGTAGCCCTGCACCGAGGCCGAGGCATACTGCTGCTTCTGTGCGACGTCGACGACTCCGGCGCATTCGCCGGGTGACGTGGTGTCGTCCATCGCCTCGATGCCGCCGTAGGCCGGCGGGCCGGTGACGGTGGTGAAGGGCTGGTCGAGCATGGCTGTCAGCTCGGTGCCGTCGAGGAGGATCTGCCGGACGGTGTCGCCGGTGATGACGCCGGCGGCGTCGCGCGACCGGCTGGGCAGAACCACCCACGTCGTCACGGCGGCCAGTACGAGCACGACGAGACCGACCAGCGCGATGAGCCATCCGCGCTTCGATTTCACCGCCGGTGGCTGCTCGGATACGCTCATGCGCTCTCCTGACGTCGATATTGGCCAGTCGAGCTTAAATCACGGTCACTTGTGATCGGCGGGTGCGCTCTACACTGGCCCGGTGCCTGGCCGTATCTCCGATCGCGACATCGCCGCCATCCGCGAGCGTGTCCGCATCGAGGATGTGGTCGGCGACTACGTGCAGCTCAGGCGCGCCGGGGCCGACTCGTTGAAGGGCCTGTGCCCGTTTCACAACGAGAAGTCGCCGTCGTTTCACGTCCGGCCCAACCATGGCATGTTCCACTGCTTCGGCTGCGGTGAGGGCGGCGACGTCTACGCCTTCATCCAGAAGATCGAGCACGCCAGCTTCGTCGAGGCGGTGGAACTGCTGGCCGATCGGGTCGGCCACACCATCACCTACACCGGGGCGTCGGCCACCAACATCCAGCGCGAGCGCGGAGGACGCAGTCGGCTGATCGCGGCGAACGCCGCTGCCGGCGAGTTCTACACCGCCGCCCTGGGCACCGCCGAGGCCGCGCCGGCGCGAAAGTACCTCACCGAACGCAACTTCGACGCGGCCGCGGCCCAGAAATTCGGCTGCGGATTCGCTCCGTCGGGCTGGGACAGCTTGACCAAGCACCTGCTGCGCAAGGGTTTCGAGTTCAAGGAGCTGGAGGCGGCGGGCCTGTCCCGGGAGGGGCGTCGCGGTCCCATGGACCGGTTTCACCGCCGCCTACTGTGGCCGATCCGTTCCGCGGCGGGGGAGGTGATCGGGTTCGGCGCCCGCCGGCTGTTCGACGACGACCCGATGGAGGCCAAGTACGTCAACACCCCGGAGACCACCCTCTACAAGAAATCCAATGTGCTGTTCGGGCTCGATCTGGCCAAGCGGGACATCGCGCGCGGGCACCAGGCCATCGTCGTGGAGGGCTACACCGATGTGATGGCCATGCACCTGGCCGGGGTGACCACCGCGGTCGCGTCGTGCGGCACGGCCTTCGGCGACGAACACCTGGCGATGCTGCGCCGTCTGATGATGGACGACAAGTTCTTTCGCGGCGAATTGATCTATGTGTTCGACGGAGACGCCGCGGGTCGCGCCGCCGCGCTCAAGGCACTCGAAGGTGAGCAGCAGCTGGCCGGGCAGTCCTTCGTCGCGGTCGCCGCCGACGGGATGGATCCGTGTGATCTGCGGCTTGCGCACGGCGACGAAGCGCTTCGGGACCTGGTGGCGCGGCGAACTCCGTTGTTCGAGTTCGCCGTTCGCACCGCGCTGGCCGAGATCGACCTGGACACCGCCGAAGGCCGCGTTGCCGCGCTGCGTCGCTGCGTGCCGATGGTGGCGCAGATCAAAGACGGCACGCTGCGCGACGAATACGCGCGACAGCTGGCCGGCTGGGTGGGCTGGGACGACGTCGCCCAGGTGATCGGCCGGGTCCGCGCGCAGGCCAAGAGTGGGCCGGCCGATGGTGGGCGGCCCAGGGCACGTCCCGCCGCGACGTCGGCCGAACAGTCCTCCCCGGCGGCGGTGGCCCGTCCCGATCCGGCCGACCCGACGCTGTGGCCGCAGCGGGAGGCCCTCAAGGCGGCGTTGCAGTTCCCCGCACTGGCCGGGCCGGTGTTCGACAGCCTGACGGTGGAGAGCTTCACCCACCCGGGTTACGCGGCGGTGCGCTCGGCGATCGACGCTGCGGGCGGAACCAACGGCGCGGCCTCGACCGGGGCCGCCGCGCAGTGGATCGAGACGGTGCGCGGGCAGACGCCCTCAGCGCTGACCACCGGGCTCATCAACGAGTTGAGTGTGGAGTCCATCCGGGTCGAGGACGACAAGCTGCCCCGCTACATCGGTGGCGTGCTGGCCCGGCTGCAAGAGGTGTGGGTAGGCCGGCAGATCGCCGAGGTCAAATCCAAACTGCAGCGCATGTCACCGGTGGAGCACAGCGACGAATACCACTCGCTGTTCGGCGATCTGGTGGCGATGGAGACCTATCGGCGCAGTCTGCTGGAGCAGGCCAGCGGCGATGATCTGACCGTCTGATCGCAAGCGCGGCCGCCAGGCCGGGCGCTGGGGGCACCTCCCGCTCGCGGGGGACGGGTCAGGCGTATCGGCACCGTCTGACAGCGCTGTCTAGCGCGCGTCGGGGTCCTGCGGGTCTACCGGCTGGACCACCGTGGTGCCGTCCTCGAGTTCGGTCAGCGTCACCATCTCCGGGTCGGGATGAATCCGGTTGGCGATGCTGCGCCGGCCCTTGTCGATCACCGCTCTGGCGACCGGGCTGCTCGTCATGGCCTGATAGGTGCCGACGATCTGCTCGTAGCGCTTACGCCCGGCTTTGGTGCCCATCACGTAGCCGACGCCCATCACCACGACGTATCCGATCAATGCGGCCCCTTAGAACTGGTGGTTACATCCTGCCTGACGTGGCCCCGGGGTGTTGGGGTGCGACCCCCGTTGGTCAAAGCCGCCGCCGCGATGCGCTAGAGTCTTGCAAGTCCACGAGGACAAGCAGTCCCCTGTAGCTCAATTGGCAGAGCATTCGGCTGTTAACCGGAGGGTTGGTGGTTCGAGTCCACCCGGGGGAGCCACGTTTGATTCAGCGGCAGCCCAGGCTCAGTCGAGCCGGGGAATGACCGAAGGCCCGCCCTGCTGAGGCTGTGGCGGCGCGGTGAACGTCTGAGGCGCTGAAGGCGGCTGCTGTTGCTGCTGCTGAGCGGCGCGGGCCTGCGCGATCGCGTTGATCAGCGGGCTGGCTGCCATCATCTCGCGGCGCTCTTCTTCGCTCAATTCGTAGATCGCCCAGGCGCCCCAGGCCGCCGGGCGGACGTACAGGGTGACCTGCTGGCGCCCGTTGTTGAACACGGCCGGAACCGCCACGGCCCGATCGCTGGCGGCGAAACTGGACATTTCCACGGTTATCCGCTCGATGTCGGCGTTTTCCTGCAGCTCATAGGTCGGTGACTGACCGCCCTTGGTCGGTGAGGCGTTCAGCGCGAGGAACCACGCCATGATTGGTACTCCTTTGTTCGGGCATCGATGCCGACAGCCTATAGACGCGCGTCCGGCGGATTCATCGGCGGGCGTCCACCCGCAGATGCTCGGGATGCAGCATCTCGGCGTAGCGCAACTGTTCGGGGATACCGAACCCGTCGACCAGTGTCGCGGCGTGCGGCCGTAGCCTCCGGCACCGGTCGTTGATGCCCCGGGTGACGGCTTTGGCCCGATCAGTGGACAGGTACCGATGCTCGATGTACCAGGCTTTGTCGTCTTCGATGACCCCCAGCGCATACAGGTCGCAGACCAGCTCCAGCAGTTCGCGGGCGTCGGTGTCCGGGCAGGATTCGATGCCGGCGACGAACGCCTCCAACACCACTCGGTCGATGTGGGCGGCGGCCGCATGTAACACGTGATCCTGCACCGCGTTGAAGGCGTCGAAGTCGCTCATCTCCTCGGACTTGGCCTTCAACCGGCGCGCCACCGACGTCAGCAGATATTCTTCGCGGTCCTCGAACATGTGCACCTGGGTGCCCCGGTTGAACAGACTGCCTTCCTCCTCGCTGTCCTGCCGGGCGTCCACGAACGTCTGGATGATCGTCTCCGCCGCGGTACGTTTCAGCACCCGGTCACCGACGGTCTCGGCGGCGAATCGCACCCAGTCGACCGGGCTCATGCCGGCGATGTCGTCGGCGTAGGCGGTCAGCAGTTGCTTGGCCACCAGCTGGGTCAGCACGTGGTTGTCGCCTTCGAAGGTGGTGAACACGTCGGTGTCGGCGCGCAACGCGATCAGGCGGTTCTCGGCCATGTAGCCGGCGCCTCCGCAGGCTTCTCGCGACTCCTGGATAGCTCGGGATGCGTGCCAGGTGTTGGCTGCCTTCAGCCCGGCTGCTCGCGCTTCGAGCTCACGCTGTTCTTCGGCGTCGGGGTCGTCAGCGGTCTGCAGGTCGTGGCACCTGCTCACCAGCTCGTTCTGGGCGAACTGCAGCGCATATGACCGTGCGATCAGCGGGAATAGCCTGCGCTGGTGCGCCAGGTAATCCATGATCACTACCTCACGCTCGGTTCCGTCATCGCCCGGCGCACTGAACTGCTTGCGCTGCAAGGCATATCGGGTAGCGATGTCCAGGGCGACCCGAGCGGCCGCTCCCGCGCTGCCGCCTACCGAGACCCGGCCCCGGATCAGGGTGCCGATCATGGTGAAGAACCGGCGGCCGTCGCTTTCGATCGATGACCGGTAGCTGCCGTCGGGCTCGACATCGGCGTACCTGTTCAACAGGTTCTCCCGCGGGACCCGGACGTGATCGAACACGATGCGGCCGTTGTCCACCCCGGGCAGCCCACCCTTGTAATGACAGTCCGACGTGGTGATGCCGGGCAGGTCGTTACCGTGCGCGTCTCGGATCGGCACCAGGAAGCAGTGCACGCCATGACTTTTACCCTCGGTGATCAGCTGGCCGAACACCGCGGCGACGGTGGCGGTTTCGGCTGCGCCACCGATGTAGTCCTTGCGCGCGGATTCGGTGGGGGAGTCGATGACGAACTCGCCCGTCTCGGGATCGTAGGTGGCGGTGGTTTCCAGCGACTGCACATCGCTGCCGTGGCCGGTCTCGGTCATGGCGAAGCACCCGAGTACGTCGAGGTCGATGATCTTCTCGACGTAGGCCTGGTGGTGCCGTTCGGTGCCGAGGTTCTCCACGGCGCCGCCGAACAGTCCCCACTGCACCCCGGCCTTGACCATCAGCGACAGGTCCGACATGGCCAGCATCTCGATCATGCTCACCGCGGCGCCGACGTCGCCGGTACCACCGTGCTCCTTACGGAAACTGTCGGCGGCCACGCCGGCGCCGGCCATGATCTTGAGCTGTTCGGCGACCTTGGCCCGGGCGATCACCGTGTTCGGCGTGTAGTGCGGCCGGAACTTCTCATCGGACAAGGTGGCGCGGACCTGGTTTTTCACCGCGCGCCAGCGGCCGTCCAGGGTGTCACGCAGAGCATCGGAGGTCATCACTCCTGCACGGTATCCAGGCGGGGCCCCCGATAAACGGGGTTTAAATAACGGTGTGCGTTGGATATTGAGCCGGCTGTTGCCGCTGTGCGTCCTGGCCGCGGGCTGCGCGCCCTGCGATGCCCCCGCGCCGACGCCGGGATTGCAGTATCTCGGCCAGGCCCGACTGGCACCGCACACGTTCGACGGCACCGTCGTCGGCGGCCTGTCGGGGATCAGCTACGACCCCGGCCGGGACTGCTACTACGTGATCAGCGATGACCGGTCGGCGACCGGGCCGGCCCGGTTCTACACGATGCGGCTCGCGCTGTCGGATCGCGGCGTTGACACCACAGTGAACGCAGTCCATCCGCTGCTGGACGAGGGCGGGCGGCCGTTCGGCCCGCTGGACGCCGACAGGTCGCCGCCGGTGGTGCCGCCGGATCCCGAAGGCATCGCGTTCGACAGTGGCCGCCGGCGGCTGTACTGGTCGTCGGAGGGGGAGCGGCGCATCGGCCGGCACGGCGCGGTGCTGGCCGACCCCTGGATCAGGATCGCCGGGCTCGACGGTGGTTACCTCGGCCGTTTCGCGATTCCGCCGCAGCTGGCCATGTCGGCGCAGCGCACCGGACCGCGCCGCAACACCACGCTCGAAGGTCTCACCCTGGCCCCCGACGGCCGGATGCTGTTCGCCGCGATGGAGGGACCGGGCTACGACGACGGCGCCCTTCCGGACCGGTCGCACGGCGCACTGACCCGCATCACCGCCTTTGACGTCGAGTCGGGCGACCCGGTCGCCCAGTACGCCTACCCGCTGGAGCCGGCCACGGCGCCGGCCGAGACCAACGGTCTCACCGACCTGGTCGCGTTGTCGGACACCGCGTTCCTGGTGATCGAGCGGGCGTTCAGCGCCCGGCCGACGGTGCGGCTGTTTCGGGCCGATATCGGGGGCGCCACCGATATTTTGGGCTTGCCGGCGCTGACGGGCACGGCCGTGACGCCGATGACCAAAACCCTGCTGGCCGACCTGTCCACCACGCCGGGTTTGGAGCCCCTGGACAACATCGAGGGCATCACGCTGGGTCCGCGGCTGCCCGACGGCCGGCAAACGGTGGTGCTGGTCAGCGACGACAACTTCTCGCCGCGTCAGGTGACGCAGTTCGTGGTGTTCGCGGTAGCGCGTTAAGAGGCGACCGGAACTCCGGTTGGTTCGGGGGCCTGCGCCGGCCCCAGTGGCACGGCCAACTCGTCGTCGGCCGTCAGGGTTCGGGACGGAACCTTCAGCGGTCGCGTCACCGGCGCGGACAGCCCGGCGCGCACCGCGGAGAGCTGGCGGCCGGTGAACCGGTTCAACCCGGCCCAGATCTCCTTGGGCAGCGGCTCTTCGCTGTGGTAGCGCACCCATGCCGAGACCTGGTGGCCACCGTTACGTGCGGCCACTCGGACCGTGACGACGGTGGCGTCGGTTTCGGCCAGCCAGAGGTCTTCCAGCTTCTCCGAGGTGATGTCCCAGGGCGACATCCAGAAGCTGGTGGCGTAACCGTTGAAGTGCTTGAGCCGACGCCAGCCCGGCCGGCTCCACGTCGGCTGCAGTCCGGCCAGCACCGCGCTGTCGACCTCGGCGAGGTCGTCGCCGCTCATCGGCCAGGCGGTGCACCGGCGGCCGCTGATCTCATGCGCAAGGCGCTCGGTGGCTGCGGCCAGGGTGGAGGCCAGCGAGTCGCGGCTGGCGACCGCTTCGGAGTTGCGCTGCGGGTCCATCCGCAGCACCAGCCAGGTGCTGCGATGGCCCCCGCCGGTGGTCGAAGTACCGACAGAAACGATGTCGACACCGTCGAGTCGTACGTCGAACTGGCGCAGTCCCGCCGCGACCGTCGCCACCCGTAGGCTGCTCGATGGCCCCTGGTGGCGCAGGTGACGCCCGGCCGGGGCGGCGTCCGGTTCGTCGACGGCGATCACCGCCACCAGCCGGCCGCGGTATTCGCGCACTCCGACCGGCTCACGGCCGTAGCGGCGTCGGTGATTGAGTGCCGGGGTGCACGCCGCAGTCAGCGCCGCCTCCGGGTCGGCTGACCAGTCCCACAACCAGCCGCCGATCGCCGACGGCAGCGTGATGCCGCGATAGGTGATCACGCTGATCAGGGCCAGGACCGTTGCGACACCCACGCCGACCCACCAGGCGGTCGGCTGCCAGTCCTCGGCGAGGTAGCCGGCGGTGAACAGAACCAGGATGTCGATGAGAAACACGATGGTGACCCGCAGCCATGACAGGTCCAGCCCGAACCGGCGTTGCGCTTTCATCAGCACTCCTTGACGGCGGATGCATCGACGCGACGATGCGTGAGCACACCCTACTAAGACTTGCGGTCTGTTACGCCCAGCTGGAGCCGACGGAGGCGTCGGTGTTGGCCATGTTGTTGCCGGCGGTCTGCACCTTCTGGCCGTGGGAGTTGGCCTGTTCGTAGATGACGGCGAAGTTGCGGCCCAGCTGGGTCACGAACTCCTGGCAGGCCACCGAACCCGAACCGCCCCAGAAATCACCGGCGGCCAGCACATCGTGCACGATCGCCTGGTGCTCAGCCTCCAACGAAGCCGCCTGGGCACGAATCAAAGCGCCGTGGGCATTGACATCACCGAACTGGTAGTTAATCGACATCTCTGTGCTCTCCTTAGCTGCCCAGGATCTGCTGCGAAGCAGCTTCCTGCGTCTCGTAGTGGTTGGCATCGCGAATCAGACCATCACGCACCCCGTGCAGCATCGTCACGATGTTGCGGAACGCGGTCTGCATCTGACCCATGGTGTCCATCGAGGTCCGCTCGGCTAGACCACCCCAGCCCGCGCCGGAGATGTTGGTCGACGACGCCCACATCCGGCGGGCCTCATCCTCGACGGTCTGGGCGTGCACATCGAAACGACCCGCCATCGCACGCATCGCATCCGGATCGGTCATAAAACGAGTTGCCATGAGACTCTCCTTCTCTATAGGGGTTGTGAGGCGTCAGGTGGTGGCCGGGGCTTGGCCGTTGGCCGGTACGTAGACGATCGCCGCCTGGTAGCCGGGGGGCGCATTGCGTTGAGCCGGGTGGCCCGCCGGTACCGCATGGGCGGTAGCCGCCGTGCTGCCCGGCTCCGCCGGGTACCCCGCGGCAGGCGGGCGGGCAAGCACCTTGATGCGCGAACCGTACTTGGAGGCGACGGCCCCGGCGCCGGCCGCCGCCCCGACGGCCGCGGCCCGCGGGAATCCGCCCATCAGCATCGGGAGACCACCCATGCCGCCGACCGCTCCGGCTTCCAGTGCGCCGGCCGTCTCCAGGGCCGGCAACGCCATCGGCAGGTCGAAGGGTCCCAGCATCTCCAGCGGAGCAGCGGCCGAGCCCCACGACGGCGGGACCGACAGCGCCATCTCCCCGAGCGAGCTGGCACCGCCCATGTATCCGCTGGCGGCGCTTTCGCCGCCCCAGGCTCCTTCGGCGGCCTCGGCGGCTTGGGCGGCCTCCTGGGCTGCTTGCTGGGCCGCTTCCTGAGCTGCTCTGTCCGCTGCCTGCATCGCACTGTTGGCAGCCGTCGTCGCGAGACCTTGAATACCGGAAGCCATGAAGATGCCGGTCGAACCCAGCATGATGTAGCCGGGGAGCAGCGAGGCGATCGTCGTCGGCGTGAATCCGAGATCAGAGCCGGTGGTGATGATGCCGCCAGGGGTCGTGATGATTCCCCCACCGGTCGAGGTATCCGCGGCGGTGCCGGGTGTCGACAAACTCTGAACCGCGTTGGTGAGCATCTGCGACAGCGACGTCGGCGACGTATGGGCAGCCGATCCCACCGCCTGGTTGACCGCGAGGCTCTGCTGGGCCTGGGCGGTGGGGCTGACCGGATCGGGTGCCGGCACGGGTTCGGGCAGCTTGGAGGCGTAGGCCGAGTTGGCTGCATAGCTGTACATCGCCGCGGAATCCTGCGCCCACATCTGCCCGTATTGGAGTTCGTTGGCCGCGATCGCAGCGCCGTTCTGGCCCATCACATTGGTCGCGATCAGGCTCGCCAGCTGGGCGCGGTTGGCAGCCACCACCGGTGGCGGCACCACCGACTGGAACGCGGCGTGGAATGCGTTGGCCGCCGACCGCGCCTGGCTGGCGGCGTGCTCGGCCTGGGCAGCGGTGGCGTGGAGCCAGCCGATGTAGGGGGCTGCCGCCGTCGCGGTGGCGACGGCGGCCGGCCCCATCCACGGCATGCTGGTCAGTTCGGAGATCACCGTCGCGAACGAGGTCGCTGCCGACTCCAGTTCGGTGGCCAAACCGCCCCAAGCGATGGCGGCTTGCGTAAGCGGGCCCGCACCCGGGCCGGTGTACATCCAGGAGGAGAGGATCTCCGGCGGGAGTGCGCCAAAGTCGAATGACATGTCTGGTCGCGGTTCAGTCGACGGTCGCCGCATTGGCGGCTTCGGTGAGCGCGTACGAGTCGGCGCTCGTCGACATGGTGCTGACAAACTGCTGGTGAATCGCCGCTGCCTGGGCACTGATCGCCTGGTGGGCCTGAGCGTGCAGGGCGAACTGTGTGGCAACCAGTGCCGAAACCGGGTCGGCGGCGGCCGGAACCACACCCGTGGTCGGGCTGGCCGCGCTCGCCGTCCCGGCGTCCACGGCAGACCCGATGACCTGCAACTCAGCGGCCGCCGAGGCCAATACCTCAGGCTGGATGGTGACGAACGACATGCACATCTCCTTGCGGGCCGGCCCGTCCCGGTGCCGGTACGGCACCCTAAGGCAGGACAAACTCAACACTATCGGTGACGATCATAGCCATACTTTTCGTATGTTATCAACTCTAGAAAATACTCTAGGTAATCATTAACCCATGATGTCAACAAGCAACTGCTAGCCTTAAGCCTGATGCGTCACCACAATTCGAACAGCGGGCATGCAGACGATGGGATCGCGCGTTGGCTGACTTGACCGACCGCCGAGCGGATACAACGCGGCAGCAGATTCTGCGCGCAGCAGCCCATCAGTTTGCCCAGCGCGCGTACCACGACGTGGGCCTTGACGATATCCTCGCCGAGGCGGAGCTGACCAAGGGCGCGATGTACTTCCACTTCCGTTCGAAGCACGCGCTGGCGTTGGCCGTCATCGAAGAGCAGGTGGCCGCGGCCGGCGCAGCGGCCAAAGCGCTGGTTGACCGGAATCTGTCCGGCCTCGAAACGCTGATCGACATCGGTTACCTGATGGCGGTCGAAGACATCACCGAGGACGCGGCGCGGGCGGTACTGCATCTGCTGCCCTTGATCGGTCGCGCCGGCGGGTGGCAAAGCGGTGTGCTCGCGGAGGCTATCGGCGCGCTCACCCTGGTCGTCGAACGGGGCGTCACCGAGGGTGACATCCTGCCGAGGTGCGAACCACACGATGTCGCACAACTGCTGATGTCCATGTACCTGGGCCTGCGGCAGTCGGTCGATCTCAACGAGCCGGAAGAATTCCTGACGCAGCTGGGGCGGAACTGGGAGATCCTCCTCCCCGGCATGGTGCCCGAAGCGCGGGTTGGCTACTTCAGCCAGTTCATCAGGCGCCGTACGGCGTTGGCGATCAGGACGGTGGCTCAGCGCGCGCCGTCCGCGTCGCCCGGCGACCAGGCCGTCTGATGGCTCGTCAGGTCCGATCGGAGGCCACTCGCCGAAAGCTGCTAGACGCGGCTATCGACCTATTCGGGGAGGTCGGCTACGTTGCTGCCGGCCGAACCGGGATCATCGAACGCGCCGGTGTCACCAAGGGCGCCCTGTACCACCACTTCGGTTCGATGGACAGCTTGGTGGTGGCCATCATCGAATCGGGGTTCGCCACAGTCCGCAGCACCTTCACCAGCATGTGCCAGCCGACCGCGCCGGCGCTCGAGGGCATGATCCACGGGCTGTTCGCCGTCACCGAACTGCTGGCCACCGACAAGGAGGCGCGCGCGGCTGGACACCTGGTCTTCGCGTTGGCCGAATCGAACAAGGTGGCCACCGACGTGTGTAGCCGATGGCTGCAAGAACTGGCTGTTCAGGCCAGACGCGCCATTGCCGAGGGGGACTTGCGCGCCGACCTGGACCCAGAAGTGATCGGTGAGTCGGTCCTGACCGCCATGCTCGGGACATGGCTTTTGTCGCAGTCCAGCGAACGCGACGGCATCACCCGACTGACCCGGATGTGGGAGATGTTGCTTCCCGCGATGGTGGACGAGGATTCGTTGCCGTACTTTCGGGAGTTCCTGGGCCGGGAGGCGCTCCGCTACCAGCGTGACAGCTCAGTGGCGGATGGCGACGAGTGATTTGACCAGGCCGGCGAACCGCTCGTACCAGATCACGGATCTCGGGAAGTACATCCGCATCTGCGAGATACCGATGAGGTCGATCTCATTGACCTGCACCTCGGCCGCGGAGCGGCTGTAGTCGCCGATTCGGCCCCGATTCCACCTGCGTAACAACAGGACCCGTGCTTCGTAGGGCAGCCACTGCACTCCGGGGAGGATCCAGTGTGGTTCCAAGGGGAAGTAGCGGTAGGGCGTCTGCACCCAGTGCCGGTCGGCGAACGCGTGGACGTTGTCGGCCAGTCGCTGCCGTGGTACGTGGCCACCGACGTGTTCCAGCACCGAATTGGAGAAGACCAGGTCGAAATGTTCACGGTGGATCTGCGCGGGCAGCTCGCAGGGATTGCCCCGAACCGCACAGACGCGCGGATCGTCGGATAGGAACGCCGTCGGGTTGACGGTCGTCACGGAGGCGGGATGAACCGGTGCGGAATGCCACGACATCGGGCTGCCACCCAGGTCCAGCACCCGCATCTCCGCGATCTCGGGGAAGGCCATCAGAAAGCGAGCCCACCGCCGCGCGCGTGCTCGTTCAGCCAGGGATTTTCCAGACTCGATGTCGATCCATGCCGGCATTGCCCTAAGCCTCGGCAGCAGCCGCCAGAGAGGCGTGCGTTCGGACGATCCGGGCCGGGACCCCGGCGACCTCGACGTCGTCCGGCACCGTTCTGGTGACGACCGCCCCGGCGCGAATGCCCACCCGGTTGCCGACGTCGGCGCCCAGAACCATCGCCATCGGATAGATGTAGACGTCGTCGCCTATGAGGGGGATCTTTCCCTTGGCCTCTCCAATCGTCACGCCCTGGTGGATCCGGCAGTTGGCGCCGATCCGGGCCTTGTTGTGCACCCACACCGGGCCGGGATGGGCGATCGAGAGACCGGGGCCGCACACGTTGCGCGAGATGTAGAAGCCGAACTTCTCACTCAGAAGCTTCGTTCGCAGCCGGAACCAGAGGGCGATCGCATGTCCGATCGGCGTCCGGGCGGTGTTGCACCAGTATTCGGAGTACCGAAGCAGTCGTTGGAAGTAGGCGGGACGCTCCAGGTAACGGTCTCGGAACCGCCAGCGCTCCAGACCGTTCGCCTTCAGGTCCGCCGCGAGATAGGCCCTCAGGTCCTCGCGGGTTCTGATCATGCGGTCACTATACCGAAAGTATTAAAATGGATCAATCGCATACTAAACGTATGATTTCAGCCGGCTTGGCTTACCGCCCTTCCAGCCACAACTGTTCGGTGAGGTCCTGGAAGGTCACCAGAGCGACGCGGTCGTTATCGCGCTGCAAGGCGGATTTGCTCATCAGCGCCCGGACGGGCGAGCCGTCGCTGTGGGCCAGCGAGACGACCACGTTGGCGAAGGCGTGCACGATCTCCAGTGCGGCCTCCGCCGGCGGCAGCTGGTCGAACACCTCCTCGAATTCCAGCGCCAGCACCTCGTGGTGGGTGTGACCGAGCATCTCGGCGAACGCCGAGTTGGCGAACAGGATCGTGCCGTCATCGGCGATCGCGAGTACCGGTACCGGAATACGCTCGAGCACCACCAGTGCAGGTAGTTGCTGCAAGGTATCGACCGGTGACTGGCCCGGATGCGAGTTATGCCGTCGCTCCATCAGCTGATTATGGCCCCTACCATCTGTCCGCACTTGCGCACCTGCCCTTCGGGAGAAAAATGAAGTCGTTGATGTAGGTTCCGTTCACGGCCCATCCGTCGGCGTGGTCGCCGATGTTCGCCGGGTTCTGATAACGCGCCGTGTCGAATTCCTCTACGGGCAGGGTAGCGCCGTTCAGCTGGAAATAACCCGAATAGCCCAGTCCCGCCAAGAAGCTCGCGAGGGATGCGACGGCGTTCGGGCGGTGTCGTTCTTCAGCCTCGATCAGCAGTGTGGGCCGGTCGCGCCGGATGGTGTTCTCGGCGCCGGTCAGCACGGCGAGTTCGTGCCCTTCGACGTCGACCTTGATGAATCCGACGTTGCTCAACTGCAGATCATCGAGGCGGCGCATCGACACCTCGATTGCCTGGACCGGGTCGCCCCCCGCGTCCGCGAGGGAGTTGCCGACTTCGATCGTGCTTTGCCCGGGTGCGGATTCCCATACCCGCATTGTGGTCACCCCCTCACGATCCGACAACGCGACAGTTTCAACCCGCACCGGGGCGTCGACCGCCTCGAACATCGCCGTCAGAACGTCGGCCTGCGCGGGGCGCGGCTCGAACGCAACAACCGACCGCGACGACGCCAGCATTGCGATGGTGAATTCGCCGACGTCCGCGCCGATGTCCAGGGATACCCGATTCGGGTCGCACATCTCCCGGGCCAACCGGACATCCGCGCGCGCGTCACCCAGCCGGGCCAGAATTTTGTATTTGCGGCGCCAGAACCAGTGCGGCGCGACAGCCTGCGCCACTGGTCCCAGTCGGCGCCTAGCTGTGGTGGTGACCTGCATCTGCGACTACCTCCTTGTTAACGGTCTGTCCGCGGGTGGATAGGCGAAATCCGGCTCAACTCGTCCCCGCGACGCTGCCCCGCGCTTTCGAACCGGCGCTTGATCCGCAACAACGGCGTCTCGAAGAAGCGGAAGCTGAAGTAGGCGGCGGCGGTCGACAGGGCGAGTGTCGCTGCGAACACCGGCACACTGTGTTCGTGTGCGATCAACCGGAACACGATGTTCGCGCACAGCATGTGCAGCAGGTAGACGCCGTAGCTGATCACTCCGATGAATTGCAGCGGCCGCCATTGCAACACCGGATGCAACGGCGTCCGCTCCAGCAGGCACAGCGCTACCACCAGGCACACCATCAGGCATTGGGTGATCGCCGACGGTGTATCGACGGCCAGTGCGCACAGCAGGGCCGTCGCGCACACCGGCGCCGACCAGGCCCGCCCGAGTACCGTAGCCACCCGCGCGAACCCCTGCGGGGTGCTCACCACCAGGGCCGCAGCAGCACCGACGAGTATCGGCAGTGACAGACTCGACACGATCGCGCCCGGCAGCTTCGATGTGTCGGTGATCACGCCGGCAGCTTGCGAAGCGGTGATCAACACGGCCAGCACCAGCAGCGGAGCCCAGACCCGCCGGCGCGAGATCGACAAGGCGACTACCAGCAGTGGTGGCCACAACACATAGAACTGCTCCTCGGTCGCCAGTGACCAGGCGAAGTAGAACGTCTCGGTGGCCCCGTGCTCGAGATGGACGAACCAGTTCGACGTGTAGGTCGCGTAGGCGGGCAGGTGGTGCAGGAATCGCTGCCCCTCCGGGGTGTGGCGCTGCGTCGCGAGGACCAGGACGACGTAGAGCAGCAGCGTCGCGTAGTAGAGCGGGAAGATCCGGAGTGCTCGGCGGGCATAGAACCTGCTCAGCGAGATACCGCCGGTCGCGGCACTCTCGCGGACCAACAGGGTGGTGATCAGGAATCCGCTGATCGCGAAGAAGAAGTCCACCCCGAGATAACCCTTGGTGGCGATCGCCGGCCCGGGCACCCCGGAGGTGTGGTGCCACACCACCGCGATCACACTCAGGGCCCGCAGGCCGTCCAGGGCACCGAACCGGCTCATCGCGGTGAATCGGTCATAGCCGGTGAACGCTCGTTCGGGCGACGACTGTCGTCGTCGGCTCCGCGCGAGAGCGCCGGGACTCGGATGCATGCCGAGATACTACAGGTTTGTTCTCGACTGGACATCATCCAAAAAGTATGTAAATATCGCCATCATGTGGATGAACGGTTTGTTGGCTCCCTGCCGGCTGGGGCACTCGTCATGAAAGTCGTGCTGTTCTGCGGCGGCCACGGAATGCGGATGCGCAACTCCGAGGCGGACGTCGTTCCGAAGCCCTTGCAGATGGTCGGCCCCCGGCCGCTGATTTGGCACGTCATGCGGTACTACGCTCACTTCGGCCACAAGGAGTTCGTGCTGTGCCTCGGCTACGGTGCGGCCCAGATCAAGGATTTCTTCCTCAGCTACCGCGAAATGGAGTCCAACGACTTCATCATGCGCGGCGGCGAGGTCGAGCTGCTCGACTCCGACATCTCCGACTGGACCGTGACGTTCGTCGACACGGGCTTGGAGTCCCCGATCGGAGAGCGGTTGCGCCGGGTCCGGCAATACCTAGGTGACGACGAGTACTTCCTGGCCAACTACGCCGACGTCCTCACCGACGCGCCGCTGGATCGGATGATCGACCGCGTCGTCGGCACCGGCGCCGCAGGCTCGATGCTGGTGGTGCCGCCGCCGTCGTCGTTTCACTGCGTCGACGTCAGTTCGGCGGGCGAGGTCAAAGAGATCGCTCCGGTGAGCAAGTTCTCGATTTATGTCAACGGCGGCTATTTCGTGCTCAACCGCGACATCATCGATCTGATTCCAGAGGACGGCGACCTGGTCGGCGATGCGTGCACGGCGCTGGCCGGTACGGGCCGGCTGATCGGCTACCGCCACGACGGATTCTGGAAGCCCGCGGACACCTTCAAAGAGCGCGCCGAGCTCGACGCCGACTACAACCGGGGCGTTCGGCCCTGGATGGTATGGGAGACAGCGGAATCCGGTCAGTACGGCCGGTCGGCATGATCGAACTGAACCCCAGCCGCCTGCGATCGGTGGCCGTCATCGGAGCGCACTGCGACGACATCGCGATCGGCGTCGGCGCATCGCTGCTGGAGATCGGCCGAAGCAATCCCGACATCGTGGTGCACGCGCTGGTGCTCACCGGCGCCGGCACCGACCGCGAAATCGAGGAGAAGAACGCTCTGGCGGCACTGTGCCCTTCGGTGGATCTGCGGCTCACCGTCGCCGGCCTGCCGGACAGCAGGCTGCCTTGCCACTGGGATGCGGTCAAGTGCGAGTTGGCCGGCTTTCGGCGGAGCTGTGAACCCGACGTGGTGTTCGGACCCCAACGCGGCGACTTCCACCAGGATCACCGGCTGGTCGCCGAACTCATACCGACCGAGTTCCGTGACCACCTGTCGTTCGGCTACGAGATTCTCAAGTGGGAGTCGGATCTGCCGAATCCCGCTGTATACCTGCCTATCTCGGAGGATTCCGCGCGGCGCAAGGCTGAACTGCTTGCTCAGTGCTACCCGTCGCAGACCGGTCATGACTGGTTCGACGACGAAGCCTTCCTGGGGCTGATGCGAATTCGCGGCGTGCAGTGCCGAAACCGCTACGCGGAGGCCTTCACGCTGGAGAAGGCCGTGCTCGGTGCCGCGACGTCTACTCACTCAACTAACGGTTAGGAGCGCACAAGTGCGACTGCTGGTCACCGGGACCGAGGGCTACCTCGGTTGCCTGCTGGCGCCCCTGTTGGTCGCCGACGGTCACGACGTCGTCGGCTTGGACACCGGCTATTACAAGGCGGGCTGGCTGTGCCCCGGCAATATCGCCGATAGCCCGGAACGCGCAGTACCGATGACGCTGATGCGCGACATCCGCGACGTGACCGCGGCCGACCTGCGCGGCTTCGACGCCATCGTTCACCTGGCGGAGCTCAGCAACGACCCCATCGGCGACCTGATCGGCGATGTGACCTTCGAGGTGAACCACCGGGGCACCGTGCATCTGGCCGAATGCGCCAAGCGCGCCGGCGTGAGCCGGTTCATCTACACGTCTTCGTGCAGCGTGTACGGAATCGCCGACGGCACCGTCGACGAGACGAGCCCGATCAATCCCCTGACACCCTATGCGCGGTGCAAGGCGATGGTGGAGCGCGACCTGACCGCCATGGCCGACGACGACTTCTCACCGGTCTTCCTACGCAACGCAACGGCTTTCGGTGCGTCGCCGCGAATGCGATTCGACATCGTGCTGAACAACCTGGCCGGCCTGGCCTGGACCGAGCACCGCATCGCGATGACCAGCGATGGCACCCCGTGGCGTCCGCTTGTGCATGCGCTGGACATCGCCGAGGCCATCCGCTGCTCGCTGAACGCCGACCGCGAGCGGGTGCATGCGCTCGTGGTCAACGTCGGAAGCGACGAGAACAACCGTACGGTTCGCGAGATCGCCGAGACGGTCGGCGCTGAATTCCCGGGCTGCACAGTCACATTCGGCCCTCCCAGTGCCGACAATCGCAGCTATCGAGTGGCCTTCGGCAAGATTCGGGAAGTCTTTCCCGAGTTCCGTGCCCACTGGGACGTCGCCGCCGGCGCGGCGCAACTGCACCGGGTGTTCGCGGCCATCGATCTGGACCCGGAGACGTTCCACGGCCGTGGCCACACCCGGCTGAAGCAGATCCAGTACCTGCTCAAGACCGGACAGATCGATGACCGCCTGTTCTGGCAGGGGAGGACGGCGTGAAGTACACCCCGACCGGCATCGCCGGTGTGACGATCGTCGACATCGAACCGCAGCGCGACGACCGCGGCTTCTTCGCACGATCCTTCTGCTCGGAGGAATTCGCCCGTCACGGACTGGAAGCCACCATGGTGCAGACGAGCATCTCGCACAACTCGACCCGGGGCACGGTGCGGGGACTGCACCGCCAGCTGCCGCCGTACGCCGAGGCCAAGCTGGTGCGCTGCACCAGGGGCGAGATCTTCGACGTGGCCGTCGACGTGCGCGAGGATTCACCTACCTACGGCAAACACGTATCGGTGCATCTGAGCGCGGACAACCGCCGGGCGCTGTTCCTGCCGCCGTATGTCGCGCACGGATTCCAGAGCCTGACCGACGATACCGAAGTCCTCTACCAGATCAGTGGCTCTTATATGCCCGAGGCGCAGCAGGGATTCCGCTGGGACGAACCATTTTTCGCGATCAGCTGGCCGTTGGTCGCCACCGTCCTGTCGGAGCGCGACGCCAACTGCCCGTGCCTGGAATCGTTGGGGAGCACCGTGTCATGAGCGTCCCAGCAGCTTCCGCCTGGCCCGCGGTGCGAATGGTGGTCAGCGGCAGCATCGTCGAACGCCGCGACGCCGCCGAAGTGCTTTCGATCGTCAAGGGACGACTGCTGTCGGTCAATCCGGAAGGACTCGCGGTGGGGTCAGTCAACCTGGACCACCTGCATCACTTCCGTCGCCGCGGGCCGGCACCGAGCGGCCGGCTGGAATGGCTGCTGCTGGCCGACGGCATGCCGATCGCACTGCGTGGACGCATGCTGACGGCCCGGCCGTGGCCCCGGATCACCGGCGCGGACCTGCTTCCCGAAGCGCTGAAGCTGGCGCAGGACACCGGCAAGCGCGTCGGAATCCTGGGCGGCAGCACCGAAACACAGCGTCGGCTGGCGCAGCTGCTGGCCACCGACTATCCCACCCTTGCCGTTTCGGGAATGTGGGCCCCGCCCGCAGCACTGATCGACACGAGGTCCGACGAGCTGGCCGCCGCGATCCGGGCTGCCGACACTGACCTGTTGGTGGTCTGCCTGGGCAAGCCGCGCCAGGAACGGTGGATCGACCGCTACGGCCACGCCACCGGAGCCCGAGTGTTCCTGCCGTGCGGCGGCGCCATCGACTTCATGGCAGGCCAGACCCGGCGGGCACCCGACTGGATGCAACGGTCCGGATTGGAATGGTTTCACCGGCTTGCCCACGAGCCGCGCCGGCTGGCCAGACGGTACCTGCTGCAGGGCCCGCTGGCTCTGCTGCGCGCCGGACGCGCGCAACTCATCTGCTATCCGGGCGTCTACTACGCGGACCCGGCAAGCGACGGCCCGCAGTCGGCGGCGACGGCCTAGGAACTGACGGAGATGACGACGACGCTACGTGTCCGCCGGCCCACGGCGCGGGCCAAGACAGATCTCGTGCTGCCGGCGACCGCGGGCGGGCCGGCCCGACGGTGGCAGCAGCGGTATTCCGTGGGACTGTGTGTCACCGACTCGGTGATCATCTGCGCCGCGATCGCCCTTGCCCAGTACCTCCGATTCGGCGAATCGCCCGCTACCTCGGGGTATCCCGGACAGCTGATGACACTTTTCTCGATTTTGTTCGCCGGGTTGTGGATGGCGGCGATCGCGGTGTCGCACAGCAGATCGCCGCGCATCATCGGGGCGGGTATCGACGAATACCGGCGTATCGCCAGCGCATCGTTCTGGACGTTCGGGATCATCGCGATGACCACCCTGTTGGCCAAGATCGACCTGGCCCGTGGCTATCTGGCGGTGGCCCTGCCCGTCGGCACTTTCGGGTTACTGGTCGGGCGAAATCTCTGGCGGCGCTACATTGCCCGCAAGCGGGCCAGAGGCCGATTTCAGACGATGGTCGTGGCGATCGGCGACCGCCCCGGAGTGACGAGCCTGGCGCAAGAACTCATGCGCAACCCCCGCGACGGCTACATCGTGGTCGGGGTCGGCATTCCCGGTTACGGGCAGTCTCGCGGCAAGACAATCCTGGTGGAGGATCGTGCGATCCCGATCCTGGGGGATGAGAATCACGCGATGGCCGCACTCGCCGGCCGGGGCGTCGACATGGTGGTGATCACCGGGACCGAGCGCTTCGGAGCGAGTGGACTACGAAAGCTGATGTGGCGGCTGGAGAATCTCGACGTCGACCTGGTGGTGGCACCGGGCGTGATGGATGTGGCCGAGTCACGTCTGGCGTTGCGCCCGGTCGCCGGATTCTCGTTGCTGCACGTGGAGAAGCCGCGCTACCACGGCGCCAAGTCGTTCCAGAAGCGCACCTTCGACTTCTGCTTCTCGCTGGCCGCACTGATCGGGGCGGCGCCGGTGCTGGCTGTCGTGGCGCTGGCCATCAAATGCACCAGCAGAGGCCCGGTCTTCTATCCGTCCGAGCGCATCGGCATCGACGGCACACCGTTCACCATGCTCAAGTTCCGCACGATGGTGGACCGCGCCGACACCCAGGTCGGCAACCTCGCCGCGCTCGACGAGGGGGCGGGGGTCTTGTTCAAGATCCGCGACGATCCTCGGGTGACTGCCGTCGGTAAAGTGCTGCGCCGCTTCAGCATCGATGAACTACCGCAGTTCATCAACGTGCTCAAGCAGGACATGAGCGTGGTGGGGCCGCGTCCGCCGCTGCGTCGCGAGGTGGAGAGCTACGACGGCGAGGTCACGCGCAGGCTGCTGGTCAAACCCGGGGTCACCGGACTCTGGCAGGTCTCCGGCCGTTCGGACCTGTCCTGGGAAGAGGCGGTCCGGCTCGATCTGTCGTACGTGGACAACTGGTCGATGACCGCGGATCTGCTGATCATCGCGCGGACGATCCGGGCGGTCCTGTCACGGGACGGGGCTTACTGAGTGACCGCGATGGAATCAACGGTCGCCGTCGATACGTCGGTGCCCCAGGCGCGTATTGCGCACGCCTTCTCCGTGCAGTTGATCTGCCGTGCGCTGGGGATGCTGGCCTCGGTGTTCTCGGTCGCGATGACCGCGCGCTACCTGGGGCCGGACGGCTACGGCAAGTTGACGATCGCCGCCACCTTCATCGCGATGTGGACGAGTCTGGCCGATCTGGGCACCGGGACGGTCATCGTGCGCCGGGTCACGTCCGGCCGCGGCGAACTCGAGCGGCTGGTGCGGGTCAACAGCGGCCTGGCGCTGATGTATTGCGTACCCTTGGCGCTGCTGGCGGCCGGCGCCGGCCTGATCATCTACCACGACCACGACGTGCGGGTGATGCTGGTGCTGCTGTCGGGCCAGCTGCTGATGCTGACCATGACGACCCGCTTCGAGCCGGTTTTCCTTACCACCGTGCGCTTCTCAGCCGTGGCGCTGTCCGATGTCGCCAGCCGGGTGGGGACGCTGGCGATGGTCGCCGCTCTGGTCGCGATGCGCGCGGATGTCATCTGGTTCGCGGTCGCGCAGCTCATCCCGCCCGTCCTGCAACTGCTGATCCAGGGCGGGGCCGCGGCACGGCACCTGTCGGTGCGGCCGGTGTTCTCCTGGAGCGAGAGCCTGGGCCTGCTCCGGGAGAGCTTTCCGCTCGCCGCCGTGATGGTTGTGGCCGTTCTCTATTGGCGGGTCGACGGCGTGATCCTCTCGCTGGTGAGCAGTCACGCGGAGGTCGGGTTCTACGGGCTGAGCTACACGATCGCCTTCAACGTCGAGATGCTGTCGATCTTCTTCCTCAAGTCGACATTGTCGACGGCCACCGAACTCTTCGCCCGCGACCGGGTGGCGTTCACCGACTTTCTGCGCCGCAGTGTCGAACTGATGTACTTCCTGGCCATACCGATCGCGGTCGTCGGAACGTTGCTGGCCGGGCCGCTGATCCGGCTCTTCGGTGACGAGGCGTTCGTCGGCCGCGGCACCCCCACGCTGGCACTGCTGTTCGTCGCCGTGGCGCTGCGGTTCGTCACCGGAACCCTGGGGCAGGGCCTGTTCGCCAGCCACCACCAGCGCTTCTTCCTCTGGGCGTCGCTGGTGACCCTTGCGGTCAACGCGGTGCTGAACCTCGTGCTGGCCTGGCGGTTCGGCGCCGTCGGCGCCGCCGCGGCGCTGGTTTGCACCGAGCTGTTCGGCCTGGCGATCACCACGTGGTGGATGCGCCGCAAGATCGGCTACCGCAGTCCGATCGCCTTCGTACTGCGGACACTTGTGCCCACGTTCGCGAGTGTCGCTGTCCTGCCGCTGTTGTCGGGTCAGCACGTGATCACGACGGTCGCGGCGGCCGCGGCCGTCTACGTCGCGACCAGCATGGCGGTCGGACCCGTCCGGTGGTCGACGGTGGCCGCGATGCGCGGAAAGGCGGGAGTGTCATGAGCCGTAACAAACCGGACCGGGCCTACCTGAAGCCCCCGGCCGGCGCCGCGGATCCACTGCCGGCGCAACGGTCGTTGTCGGTACTGATCGTGACGTACAAGTGTCACGACTTGTTGGAGAAGTGCTTGGCCGACGTCGCCGAGTACCTCCCCGAGTTGCCGGTCCATGTCTACGAAAACAGCGGGGCCGACTATCCCGGGCGAGAAGAGCTGGCCGCGCGCCACCCCGAGGTGCACTGGGTGCTGGGCGAGGTCAACCTGGGCTTCGGCGCGGCGTTCAACGCGCTGGTGGAGCATGTCCCGACCGATACCGACCTGCTGGTGCTGAATCCCGATGCCCGCCTGCTGTGTCCGCTGACCCGTACCCGGGAGTTGGTGCGCCGGCCGGACGTGGCTGCCGTCGCCCCGCTGGGGCGCGATGACGGATCGCCGGGGCCGGAGCTCTTCGACCACGCGACGCGCCGCCGCACGCTCACCCGTGCGCTGGTGGCCATCGCGGGCTATTCGGACACGTTTCGCGGGACTCCGTTGTCACACCTGTACAAGAAGCAGCCCTGCGAGTCGCAGCACATCGACGGTTACGTCGCCGGTACCTGCCTGGCCATCAACCGGGCGGCGTGGAACGCCATCGGTGGTTTCGACGAGGAGTTCTTCCTCTACGGCGAGGAGGCCGATTGGCAGGCCCGGGCGAGTGCGGCCGGCTGGCGCATTCTGCTGGCCGATGAGCTCGGTGTCGAACACGGCAAAGCCGTCGCCGGCGGGCGCGCCAAAGACGGCATCGAGCTGCACGGCGCCGAAGTCGAATCACCCGAGCGGCGCCGAAACCGTGACCTGCTGCGCGCCAACGCCGCGCTGGGACTGGAACACCGCCAAAGTGTCCACCACGCCGATATCTACCTTGCCGGAACGACACTGCTGGACCGGGTTCAGCGGTCCAGGCGCAAGGCACGGCGAGTAGAACGAGCCGGCCGGAGCACGGACAAGCCGGCCATCGTGATCACCACCAATCGGTTGGTGTACGGCGGAGCGGAGCGCCAGAAGGCTCTGCTGGCAGCGGAATTGGAGCGTCGCGGCTATCCGGTCACGATCGTGTGCATGCAGCGGTTCGGGCCGTTGATCAAGGAGATCCCGCACCGGGTCCGGGTGATACGTCAACCGTGGTGGGCGCCGGTCCTCGACATCCCGGACGGCCCCGCGGTGCTGATCAGCGGCGACACCAACACCGAGACCGGCTTCGCCACCTTGTGGCGGGCCGCCGGCCGGGACCGCCGGTGGCTGGTCGCCCCGCACATCCCGCCGGAACCCGACCGGCCGATCTACTCGCGCCCGCTGGCCGCCGCCATGCGCCGCGCCGACGGGCTGATCGCCTTGGCCGACCGGCATCACGAGATGCTGGCCGCCCATCACCGGCTGCCGCAGCGGTGCTTCGTCGCGCCGAACGGAGTCGCGGAGACGGGCCGGCCGATCGGCAGACCGCACGTCGACGGTGCGCCGCCGCACCTGGTGATGCTGTCGCGGATCGTGGAGCACAAGAACCCGCAGGTGCTCATCGAGGCCCTCAGCGGTCTGACGGATCTGCCCTGGACACTGTCGATCTTCGGTGACGGGCCCGACCGGGAGAGGCTGCAAGCCGCGACGCCTGCGGCGTTGGCGGATCGGATCTCTTGGCGCGGTTGGGTGTCCGGGCCCGATGCCGCCCTGGCCGAGGCGGACCTGCTCTGCGTGCCGAGCCGTTCCGAGGCGTTCCCGCTGGTGATTCTCGAGGCCATGGCGCGAGGGGTGCCGGTGGCCGCGTCGGCGATCTGTGCGGTGCCGGAGATGCTGGGTTTCGGTGACGCGGGCATCGTCGTCGATCCGGTCTCCGTGGCGAGCTGGCGGGAGCAGTTGGCCTCGATCCTGGCCGACCCGAGCATGCTGCCCGAGGTCGGGCTGCGGGGGCTGGAGCGCTGGCGCAGGAACTACACGGTGACGGCAATGGCCGACGCCTACCTGGATGCGATCGGAGCGGTGCTATGAGGTCTTCCTACGAGACGGTGATCCTGGGAGCGGGCCCCGCCGGCACCGGCTCGCTGGTCTGGGCAGCGCAGCACGGCCTGCTGGGTTCCTGGCTTGACGACGGGGTGGCCGTCGTCGAGCGGCGCCGGCCGGGCGGCTCGCTGGGCGACTACCCGCTCACCGCCGACTCGATGGGGCAATCCTTCCTCGAAGCCCTCGACGGTCCTTGCTGCGAGCCGCTGCTCGACGAGGTCCGGGCCGATCCGGTGACCACCGAGATGGAGCGCTTCCGGGACCGGTTGCCGTCGCTGGAACTGGTGGACCGGTTCCAGCGTCGCCTCGGTGCCGCACTCACCGCTGAGTTCACCCGCCGCCCGGACAGCCGGCTGTTCACCGGCACCACCGCACTGGCGATACAGCTGGAGCCCGGCGGCTCCATCGGTGTGGTGGTGGCCGACCAGCACGGACGGCGTGACACCATTCGCGCCGGCAGCGCGGTGTTGGCACTCGGCGGCAGGCAGAACACCGAGTGGGAGACCGTTGAACTGGTAGCCGGCGTACGGCTTTCGCAGTGGCGCCGCAAGATTCTCACCAGTCATCAGCTGCTGTCGCGCGGCGGGGTGGAGCAGGCCGAACGCCTCCTCGGCGACCCGGCGCGTGCGCCGCGGGTGGTGATCGTGGGCGGGGCGCACAGTGCCTTCTCGTCGGTATGGATGCTGCTGGAACGGGTTTGCCCATCCGGGTTCGAGTCGGCCGGCGTGCGGGTGCTGCACCGCAGCACACCTCGCGTGGCGTACGGCTCGCGAGGGCAGGCGCACGCCGACTCCTACCCGTTCACCGAATCCGATGTGTGCCAGGCAACCGGCCGGGTCCATCGGCTCGGCGGGCTGCGCGGCGACGGCCGCGAGGTCTGGCGGCGGATGCACGGCAAACCGGGGACAATCGCCGACCGGCGTGCGGTCGCCGAACCGCTCGAGAATCTCTCGGTTGACGAACTGACCCGGACCCTCGACATGGCGGATCTGATCGTTCCGGCGTTGGGGTACCGGATGGCGACGCTTCCGGTGTTCGACCAGGACTTCTCTCCGGTCGCCCTGGCCGGCACCGGCCCGTCCGTGGGGCCCGATGCCCAATTGCTCGGCGCGGACGGCACACCGATACCCGGCCTGTTCGGGGTGGGGCTGGGCAGCGGCTTCGTGCCGCCGGGCGCCATGGCGGGCGAGGAGTCGTTCACCGGCCAGCAGAACAGTCTGTGGCTCTACCAGCACGGGCTGGGCGAGTTGATCTACCACGCGACGCGGGAGCGTGCGGCCACCCAGCGCCGCGACTTCGCCGCTCGAAAGGCGGCAAGAGAACGTGAATTCCACAGTGTGGCAGCGTCAGTGGGCGCTGCCGAAGCTCAGAATCGAGGATCAGATGAATTGTCGCTTATGTAACTCCGGCCGGCTGCGCAGCGTGCTGGACCTGGGTGCGACACCGCCGTGCGAGAAGTTCCTCACCGCAGCCGAACTCGAGCTGGCGGAACCGACCTACCCGCTGCACCTGCGGTTGTGCGAAGACTGCCTGCTGCTGCAGATCCCGGCGTTGATCACGCCCGAGGAGACGTTCGTCGAATACGCCTACTTCGCGTCCTACTCCGACAGTTGGGTGCAGCACGCCAAGAACTTCGTCGACGCTGCGGTGGCTCGCCTGGGACTCGGAGCCGACTCGTTCATGGTCGAAGTCGCCAGCAACGACGGCTATCTGCTGCAGCACGTCGTCGACGCCGGCATCCGCTGCCTGGGGATCGAGCCGTCGCTCAATGTCGGTGCCGCTGCCCGGCAGCGCAACGTGCCGACCGTGACGGCGTTCCTGGACGAGCAGTTGGCCGCCGCGGTGCGCGCCGAGCACGGGCTGGCGGATCTGGTTGTGGCGAACAATGTTTACGCGCACATTCCCGATCTGCTCGGCTTCACCCGGGCGCTGCGCGGACTGCTGGCCGACGACGGGTGGCTCAGCATCGAGGTACACCACGCGATGAACCTGGTCAGTCTCGGCCAGTTCGACACGGTGTACCACGAGCACTTCCAGTACTACACACTGCTGTCGGCGGCCCGTGCCCTGGCAACCGCCGGCCTGACGGTGGTCGATGCCGAGCTGCTGCCCACCCACGGCGGGTCCATCCGCGTGTGGGCACGCCCGGAGGCCGTGGCAGGTGCCCCCAGCGATCGGGTGACGCAGGTGTTGCGGCTCGAGGAGGCGGTCGGGCTGCACAGCGTCGACGGTTACTGCCAGTTACAGCGGCAGACCGAGGCGGTGCGCCAGGAACTGCTGCAGTTCCTCCTGCAGTGCCGGGCCGACGGCAAGAAGGTCGTCGGCTACGGCGCTCCCGGCAAGGGCAACACGCTGCTCAACTATTGCGGGATCCGCACCGATCTGCTGGCCTACACCGTTGATCGAAACCCCTACAAGCACGGGCGGTTCACGCCGGGCACCCGCATCCCCATCCACCACCCGGCGGTGATCGCCGAAGACCGGCCCGACGTGGTGCTCGTGCTGCCGTGGAACCTGGAAGCCGAACTCACCGAGCAGCTGAGCTATGTCGGCGAATGGGGCGGGCGGCTGGTCTATCCGTTGCCGACCCTGCACTACGCAAGCCGGTTGGGAGACAACGGTGTCGACCCGGTTCCCGGTATCGCCGAAGCGGTCCCGTCATGAGTCGGTGCCGAGGATGCGGCAGCGCCGAACTGTGCCGGGTTCTCGACCTGGGCGCAGTTCCCGCAGCCGATGACTTCCCCTCGGCATCCGAGCCGGTGACTGCGGCGGAGTCATCGCATCCGCTGGCCATGAATCTGTGCGGTGGTTGCGGTTTGGCGCAGCTCGCCGATGACGACACGAACACGGCCGAGCCGCGCGGTATCGAACCGCAGGCGCTGCGCGATCAGGCCCTCGATGCCGTCGCCCGCGTCGCGGACTCGGGCTGGCTTCGCGGTACCACGGTGCGCGAGTTCGGCAGTCCGCACGGCGGAACCTGGCTGCCGCTGCTGGCGACGCGCGGCTACACCCCGGCCCGCAAGGCCGACGTGGTACTCGACTCATTCGGCATCATGCACGAACCCGACCAAAGACTGGCGTTCGAGCAGCGAGCGGCGGCCACCGCCGGAGATGGTGTGTTGCTGCTGCAGTTTCACTCACTGCTGTCCATCGTCGAACACCGCCAATGGAGTGGGTTACGGCACGGCCACTTCGCCTACTACTCACTGACGGCGATCGCCAGGCTGCTGGCCGCAGCCGGAATGAGCGTCGTGACGGCCTGGCAGTTCGATCTGTACGGTGGCACCGTCCTGCTGGCGGCCGTACACGGCCGGGTCGCACCTGATGCGGCGGTCGAGGCGATTCTGCGGCGGGAGCGTGAAGTCGGCGTCACCGACCCGGCGGCCGTGGGGCGGCTGCAATCGGCGGCGAGTAACCATGCCGCCGCGTTGCGCGATTGGCTGAACGCCCAGGCCGAGAACGGGCAGTCGATATACGGCTACGGAGCGACGTCCCGGGTGGCCGCACTGTTCAGCATGGCCGGGGTGCGAACGCCGCTGATCCGGGCGATCGCCGACGCATCACCGGCCAAACAGGGCCGCCGGATACCCGGTACCGATGTGGCGATCATCGCCCCCGAGCAGCTGGTGCTCGCCGAGCCCGATGCGGTTCTGCTGATGCTGCCCGACCTGTATGACGAGGTCCGGCGTACCTACCCGGGTCTTGAAGGGCGCTGGCGGATCGATGCCATGGCGGGCGAGGGCTATCCGTCGGTGCCGGCGCGGCCGCTCGTTCCAGCGCGCTCCTAGCGTTTGACCTGCTCGCATACCAGTCGTATGCTCAGAGCGGAGAAAACATCCAAAAGGTTGGTAAAATGAGCGTTGCCGTTATAGACCGTATGTCGGCGCCGGTGGCCGTGCTGCCTCCCACGCCCCGTATGCCCTCCCTGGCGCAGGGGCTGGCGTTCGCCTTCGGGCGCCGGCGGTTCGTACAGCGGCTCGCGAAGCGGCATGACAGCGCTTTCACACTGCACCTTCCGCTGGTCGGGCCGCTCGTCTTCATCACTGATCCGCAGCTGGCCAAACAGGTCTTCGCGTTCGGTCCAGACGATCTCGGCAATGTGCAGCCCAACCTCAGTGAGCTGTTGGGCTCCCGCTCGCTGTTGGGGCTCGAAGGGGCTGAGCACCGGGAGCGGCGCAAGTTGCTGGCGCCGTCGTTCCACGGCCGCAAGATCCGGGATTACTCGCAGATCATCGAGGAGGAGACCCTGCGTGAGATCGCCGGGTGGCCGGCCGGGGAGGCGTTCCCGACGTTCCCGTCGATGACCCGTATAACCCTCAACGTGATTCTGCGTACCCTGCTGGGGGCGCAGGGGGACGACCTCGACGAACTGCGCCGCGTCATCCCCTCATTCGTGGCCTTGGCCTCCCGGCTGACGACACTGCCGGTGCCACCGCGCACCGGCGGACGGTTCACGCCGTGGGGCCGGCTCGCGGTGTTGCGCGACCAGTACGAGGCTTGCTTGGACCGGCTGATCGCCGCCGTGCAGGCCGACCCGGACTTCGACAACCGCAGCGACATGCTCTCCAGGCTGCTGCGAAGCCGCTACGAGGATGGATCTGCGCTGTCTCGCAAGGACATCGGTGATGAGATGCTGACCCTGCTGGCAGCCGGACACGAAACCACGGCCGTCACCTTGAGCTGGGCCTTCGAACGCTTGAGCCGGCACCCGGCGGTGTTGGCGGCGATGGCCGACGAGGCGGACGCCGACGGCAACCGACTGCGCCAGGCGACGATTCGAGAAGTGCAGAGGTCTCGCCCCGCGCTGCCGATGGTCGGTCGCCGGGTCCGTTCCGCCGGCGTCGACGTCGGTGACTGGGTATTGCCCCAAGGGTCATCGATCGCCGTCGCGATCGCGCAGATTCACACCGACCCGCGGCTGCACCCCAATCCGGAACGGTTCGACCCGCAGCGTTTCCTGGGCGACTCGATGCCGAGCAACAGTTGGCTCCCGTACGGGGGCGGTGCCCGTCGCTGTCTCGGGTCGGCGTTCGCGAATCTCGAAATGGACATCGTGCTGCGAACCATATTGCGGCACTACACGATCGAGACCACCACGCTACCCGGCGAGAAAACGAACTCGCGAGGCCTGGCGTTCCGGCCGCGGGACGGCGGGCGGATCGTGGTGCGGCGGCGCGCAGCAGTCCGGCAGGGTGCTCAATAGCACTTCTCGGCCGGCCGGAGGTGGATCTCGGTGGCTTCGGCTCGCGCGGACAGCGTGACGACGTCCACGACGGCATCGGCGACATCTTCCGGTTGCAACAGCGACTCCGCCGGGTAGGGACGGCCTTCCTGCCGGAAGATCTCCGCCTGCAGGGGAGTGGCGGTCCGGCCGAGATGGAGGGTGCACACCCGGACCCCATCGGCATTGACCGCGACTCGCAGGCTGTCCGCGATCGAGCGCATGGCGTGCTGGGTAGCGGCATACAGGCCGACGTCGCCGTCAGTACGGGCCAGGATGGTGGAGTTGATCACCACGACATCGCCGCCGCCGGCGCGCAGCATCGGCAGCAGACCCATGGTCAGCGCATAGGGCGCACGGACATTCGTCGCATAGAGAACGTCGAGGTCATCGACCGCGGTCTCGGTGTGCCCGGCTCTGCGGTACGCGCCGGCCGAGTGCACCAGCAGGTCGACTCGCGCACCGGACGACAGTCGGGACACCAGCGCCGACCGTGCGACGTCGTCGGTCAGATCGGCCTGGACGGGGATGATCCGTCCCGGTGCGCCGGTCAGGCTCGCCAATCGCTGCGGGTCGCGGCCGACGGCGGTGACGCCGGCGCCCTCAGCGGCCAACCGCAGCGCGATCGCGCGGCCGATCCCGCTGGAAGCGCCGGTCACCACGGCGTGCCGGGTGGCAAGTGGGCGGTCGACCGCACGCTTCGTCATCGCCCACCCATACTCAGAACACCGGTATATCGTTCCAAGTGTATGTAATAGAATGAAAAAATGGGCACTCGGTTTGTTGCGGGGTTGTTGTGAGTCAACTGGCGGCCCCGGACCGCGTGCTGTGGCTGTCTCCGTGGATGCGGCCCCTGGCCCGCGTGCAGGCCGAAGCACTGCGCCGGCGCGGTGTCGACGTGCTGCTGGTCACCTCCGACCAGCACCCCGAATCCGACGCCGCGCGCGACTACGAGCTGGTGCTGGATCCCCGGATTCGCACCGGCGCCACCTGGCCGGCTTTCCTGGCCGCTTGGCGGGATGTACGCCGATACCGTCCCGACATCGTGATCACCGAGTTGGTCCGCGATCCTCGCTGGATCGCCCTGGCCGGGCCGGCGCCGCGGGTGCAGCTGGTGCATGATGATCGGCCGCACGACAGCGCCGAAGAGCGACCGGGTTACGAGCGTGCGGTGTTCGACCGCTGGGGTGCCCGTTCGGCGGCGACGATCGTCTACAGCGATCACGTGGCAGCAGGGGTCGTCGGGCGCCGCGATGTCGCCGGCACCGCGGTACACATGGTTCCGCTGGCCAGCGATCTCGATCCGGCACGCGTTCCGCCCTTCGTGGGCGCCGACGCGCGCCGCGACTTCGTGGTGATCGGCCGGCTCAATCCGTACAAGAACACCGACGTCATCCTCCAGGCGTGGCGCCGGCACGTCGGGGGAGCCGGCTGGCGGGGCGATCGCCTGCTGCTGATCGGGGACGGCCGCCTGGACGCCGATGCGCTCCCCGAGCACACCGAGTGGCGCCGTGGCAGTTACCGATACGACGATGTGATCCAGACCCTCGCTGCCGCAAAGGGTTCCGTCGCACACTACCGGCGCGCGTCGCAGAGCGGCGTGCAGGTGTTGTCGGCGCAGCTGGGGGTGGCGCCGATCGTGTCGACCGAGGGTGCACTGCCGGAGTATCAGCCACCGGGCGTGCCGGCGATCGGGATCGATGACGTGGCGGGCCTGGCCGCCGCCTTCGATGCGTTGGCCGACCCGCAGACCGCGGCGGTCGCGGGCGCGGCTGCGGCCCGGCACTACGCGCAGCGGTTCAGCGTCGACCGGGCAGCCGATCGACTGGTGGAAGTGCTGAGTGAGGTCCTCGCCACCGGTCAGCGGCGGTCTCCGCGGCAATCCATCGATAACCCGTCGAGCAGGTCAGGGGTCCGCACCGCGCAGAAGTCGTGAATGTAGTTCGGCGGCATGGCGAACGGATGGAATTCGTCCGGCGCGGCGAGCGACGTCTGATCCCGGACCACGTCGAAGTCCACGAGGGGGCCCAGCCCGTGTTCGGATATGTAGAAGAGGTGGTAGCCGAGTTCTTCGAGCTGCCCGAACACGGAGTCGATCGGTGCTGCGAGGTGCCGCTGCTCGATCTCGATGAGAATCGGCGGACGGCTCCGGTGCAGGATCGACGAACCGCTGTGCAGGACGGAACTCTCGTGTCCCTCCACGTCGATCTTCACGAAGTCGACCACGGCGTCGCGCCCCAGCGCGTCATCGAGACGCACCGTCGGGACCTCGAACCGCTCGACGTCCACACCCTGAGCGGCGAACCCGTGGGCCAGGCTGGCCTGCGCGGTGACCAGCCGGCTGCGCTGCCGGGGCACCAGAAGCTCGGCCGGGCCAGGATCGTAGGACACCGCCGCCGCTGCGAAGTGCACGTGGCGGCGGGCGTCGGCAAGCCGGCGCAGCATCGGTTCGTTGGCCGGGTGGGGTTCGAAGCTGTAGACCCGGCCGGCCGGCCCGACGCGTCGGGCCAGGTGGTAGGTGAACAGGCCCCAGCTCGCTCCGACGTCGACAACCGTCGCACCGCGGGGCGAAAAGCGGTCCGCCACCGCCATGGCGAAATCCTTGCTGCGACGCCGTCGCCATAGCGCCTCGGTCGCGTATTCCATTGCGCTGCGCCCGAAAATCCGTCCGACGTTTCGCACCGTCGCATACCGCGCCGCCCAATTGGCCGCACCGTGGGCAGCTGCCCGTGCCTGTACTGGCATTTGTCAAAGCCTTTCCGTGAGTGAAGGAGATCGGTGTCCGGAGCCGATCGCGAGTTCGGTCCACAGCGTGCTCAGCCGCTGGTACCAGGTGTCGAGACCGAAGTCGCCCGCGCGGGCGCGGGCGGCGGAGCCGAGCCGGATGCGCAGCCGGTCATCGGTGACCAGGCTGCTCAGCGCGGCGGCGATCTGCTCGGAACGGCCCGGCGATACCACCAGGCCGGTGGACCGATCGCTGACCACCTCGCCGATGCTGCCCACCAGCGTGGTCACCGGCACCAAACCGTATGCCATCGCCTCCAGCAGCGCCATCGGCAGGCCCTCGTCGCGGCTCGGGAGCAGGAAAACCTGTGCCGCGCTGAGCAGTTCATCGCGTGCCTGCGCGTCGAGCCAGCCGGCGACGTGAATGGTGTCGGACAGCCCAGCCTCGGTCACCAGGGCGGCCAGTTCGTCGATCTCACCGTCACCGGCCAGCGTCACCCGCAGTCGTTCCCGGACCGGTTGCGGCAGAGCCGAGACCGCGGCGACGATGTCGTAGCTGCCCTTGCGTTCGCCGAGCCGGCCGAGTGCGACGGCATGTATCGTCTCGGCGCCCGTCTGCGTCGTCGGAGCGTCCGGAATCCGAACGGCATTGTGCAACACGCTGATCCGGCCACTCTGTACCCCCAGTCGGCCACCGTACTCGCCGACGTGGCGTTCGCCGAGAACGAGCCAGCGGTCCGCGACCAGAACGTGGCGCACCGCCCATTGCAAAACGCGGTGCAGCCGGTCATACCAGCCTCCGAAGTCGTAACTGTGCGCGTGTATCACGGCCGGGACACCGACCAGTCGTGCCGCCGTGAGGGGTAGGGCCTTGCGCACCACACTGCCGCCGTGGGCCAGGTGAACGTGTAACACGCCGACCCGCCGGCGCAGCACCAGCCAGGTGGCGCGCAGCATGCCCCCGCTGCCGACCGAGAGGCGGTGCCACAGTGACCCTTCGGAATATGTCGAAATGACCGCGATGCGCAGCGCAGCGTCGGGGTGCGCGGCCATCAGGGCTGCCACGGTGGCCATTCCGCCGCGACTTGCCGCATCCGCCGGGGCAGGGCCGACCAAAAGAACCCGCAGCTTCTCAGGTTGTCTGTGCATCGAGGCTCCAACTCGTCGGTCGCGTCGTGGTCGGCGCCGGCTCCGGTTGGGAACGCGGCAGTGCCGCGAACGCCATCGCCGCGCCCAATGTCATCCCCATCGTCAAAGCTCCGGCGATGTCCTCGGGCATCGGGTCGACGACCGACATCACCAGCAGTCCGAAGGCGACTGCCACACTGACTTTCGCGGGCGCAGACGCCCGCCGTATCGCGCGATAGAGCGGGATGACCGCTAAGGCGGCGAAGACGGCCATTCCCACCGCCCCGGCCTTCACCAGCCACCACAGGTAGAAGTTGTGCGCGTAGGTGGTGCCGAGAGTGTTGGCGAACGCATCGAAACCGCTGTCGCCGTGGCCGTAGGAAGGCTGATATTCGTAGCCGAGCCCGTGGCCGAACAGTGGTGCCTGATCGAATTTTCCGATGAGGAAGGAGTTCTCGTCCAGCCTGGCCTTCGTCGAGGCGTCCGCCGCAAGGGCATTGGTGGATACTCCGCCCAGCACCCGGCGCTGATAGCCGGTGAATTGATCGGCAAGCCAACTGCCGGCTGGAGTGTGCTGCAGCAAGAACAGTGCTCCGGGAACGATGATGAGAACCGACAGCGCGGATCCGGTGAAGACTCGGGAGATCCGATGGATGGTGGAGAAGCCTTGGGCGGAAAGGAGGCTCGCGACGATCACCGCCAGACCCACGGCGATCAACGTGTTGCGTGAGATCGCCAGCATCGGGCTGATCAGAGCCGGTGGAGCCAGGGCGATCAGTGTCGAGAGCCTGACGCGCCCGACGATCTGACCGGCGACAAGGGCGGCGAGCACGGCAATGGAAGGCTGCAGGCTGTTGGTGATGACCCGGGTGGCCTCCGCCGCGCCGGTCTCGACGGCGGCGCTTTCCACCCGGCCGGTCAGCGGACGAATGAGATGCATCGAGGCCATGACGTTCAAACCCGCTGACACCCATAGGGTTACAGCCATCACCCGAACTGCTTCTTTGATGTAGCCGCCGTGCACGATCAGGATGGCGAGCATGAAGCCGGCGACCATCTCCAGCAGAATGGATGCCTCTCGGACGGCGGCGAAGGTGGGGTTTCCGGCGGCTAATCCCACCGCGGCGCTGAACACGACGGTCAGTGCGAACGCGCCGGGCAGCAGGTAGGTCCTGAACTCCGGGCGGACGGTCGAGATCAGATAACAGACCGCCAGAACCAGTGGCACATGATGGCCGTAGATCATCACCGGGCCGATGATCTTGCCGGGTGGCAGTCCTTCGGGCAGCGCGCCGCACGACAGGAATAGCGCGATCCACATCATGACCTGAGGCCGAGCCCAGTAGACGACCACGCAGAACGTGACGCCCACCAGGATCAGTCCGGACGTCCTGTCGCGCACCGATAACACGCCGAAAGCGAAGCAGCCGAACAGGAACGGCGCCCACAGGGCGGCCGTCAAAGCCAGGCGCTGACGCCCTCGCGCGTAGACGGTCACTTCGCCGCGGTGGCCTTGGCCGGTTGAGACTTGCGCCGGTACGCGCGTATCGCGGCCCGGGCGTGGCGGGACACTTTCGCGTGGGTCAGCACGGTCCCGCTGACGACGCTGGGACGCAGCGCGTACAAGCCGTCGTTGACCTCGTCGACGGTGGTGCGACCCAGCCGCGCGACCAGCACCGTGGCCTCGACCGCGCCGGCGAACAGCCGGGCGTCGGCGGTCGCCAGCGGTGGCGGGCCGTCGATGATGACGCGGTCGTGCCGGGTGGCCAGATCGCGGAGCAGATTCTCGACGGCGTCATGAGAGAAGGCGCTGCACGGCAGGGTTCCCGGCCGGGCTGTTCTCGCCGCCAGCACGAATAGATTCGGCACCGAGGTCGATCGGATCGCCTTCCTGCTCAGCTCGAGGTCGCCCAGCACGCCCGTAAGTCCGTCGCCGGAGGTGACGTTGAGTATGCCCGCGATAGTCGGGTGCAGAACGTTGCCCTCGACGAGCAGGACCTTCTCGCCGAGTTCGCTGAACGCCAGCGCCAGATTGAGCGCGGTCGTGGTCGTGCCCTCCCCGCCGAACGGCGCGGTGACCAGGATTCGGCGTGCCCCCGGGCCGATGGCTCGCAGCAGTCGGTGACGCAGGGTGCGCATCGCGTCGTCGAATGCGCCGTTGGTGCCGAAGCGCGGGGCGTGGCGACCGTGGTCGACGGCCAGTTCGGCCAACGTCGGCACGCCGGAGATCTCTTCCAGCGTCTCCCGGTCCCGGATCGTGCGGTCCGCGGCATTGCGGGTCAGCGCGGCGCCGACGCCGAGGACAGCACCCGCGATGAGCCCGATCGCCATGTTGCGTGCCGGCACCGGCTTGACCGGAAAGCCGGGCACGCCCGGCCGTTCCACGATCGTCGCCATGGCGCGTGGCAGCGACTGCTGTAACGCGAGGTCCGCCGGTTGCGGAGCGGGGATCGGCGTTTCGTTCGCCACCGGCATGACGTCCTGGCCTTCTTGGACTGGCGCCGGCGCCGGCGGCGGCTGCTGCGGTAGGCCGTGCGGCCGGGGCCCGGTGCCGAGGGTCGGGACCATGGCCGCGAATTGATCAGCCATCGCCCCGGCCAGGGCCGCCGCACGCTCGGGTTGGGTGTCCAGAACGGTCAGGGTCAGGATTGCCGACCTCGGCGCGAACGCGACGCTGGTGGCCGCGGCAAGGGCGTCGGCGTTCATCGGCAGATGCAGCTGATCGACGGCGCGTTGGGCCACGGTGTGACCTGCGGCGATAACGGCGTACGAGGACAATCTCTCCTGCGCGGCCTCGGTGCCGTAGTAGGTGTCGTTGAGATTCGTCTCCCCGGTGAACGAGATCAGGATGGTGGCGGTCGACTCGTAGCTCTTGGTCTGCAGGGCGGTGACCGCGCCCGCGCCGAGCAGACACCCCAACAGCGCGCCGACGACTACTTTCCAGTGCTGGCGCAGTACCTGGACGAAGGTACGGAAATCCATCAGTCGTCCCTAATCTAGGCGGTAATCAAGTCCACAACATACCGCAGGTATGAGAACTGGGCATAATTCAGACTTGTTGGACAAGCTGCAGGTGGCGCGGGCGAGGGGCGACGCTGGTCAGCGCTGCGGTGCTGCAGTCAGCGCGCTGCGCGGGATGTCGAGCGTGGCGATCGGGTACCACCCCTGGGCGTCGCGTCCATCGCGAGCCAGGTGCATGGGGGGGTAGTCGACGACGTGGGAGGCATCAGGCTTGTGCTGCTGCCAGGTGACCGCGCCCTGAAGGGTGTAATGGCCCGGCGGCAGATCTGCGACATCGAGCTGCACCGGCTCTTTCACTGATGCCGGAACGGGCTGTTCGGCCGCGGCGCCGGGGCCCCCGTCGTGGACCAGTTCATGCAGGTCGACAGCGGAATCGATGGTGCGGACCACCGTGCCGGAGAAATCGATCAGCCGGTAGCTCGGCGCCCAGCGCTCGGTCGTCGCGGCCGACCCGTAGTTGGTCCAGTTCACGGTGATCTTCGCGGTCCCGTCGCGCAGGGATTCCGACTTGGCTTGGCCTGCAACGGAGTACCGGTAGCCGGCGGCCACATTGGCGTCAGCCCATAACAGGTACAGCTCCGGCTTCATCGGCTGGTCGGAGTTCCGGTCGGCGAAATTGACGCTGGACGTCATCGACACGTGGTACCTGACGATGTCGCGCAGGCCTTTGCGGTAGTAATCGGCGGCGTCGGTGCCCTCCGGCAACTCGCACCATTCGGTGATCACCGGTGCGGTCAGCATCCGGCGTTCGAGCTTGTCGATGACCGGGTCTTTCGACGTCACGTAATAGGATTTGCTGGATTCTGCCCACACCGGAAGCGGCGCGTAGACACCCAGGCAGTCGGAACGTATTCCGACCGGCGCAGATAACCTTCGGGTGACGCCGTCGTCCAGCAACTCCCGCACGATTTCGGGATTGTTCGGTGTGACCACCAACTGGGTGTGCGGGAAGGCATCGACGTTGGCTTTGACCAACCGTTCGATCGACGCCTTGGTGATGTTCTGATCCTTGAACTGACTGACGTAACCCAATGCGTCAGGGCTTTCGTAAGGCCCCGGTCCCGGCACGCCCAGTGCGTCGCGAAGGTAAGCGTTGTGGTTCTCGCTGAAATCGCCGTAGCCCGAGAATTCGAAGACGCTGAGCCGTTCGTCATGGTCGTAGCGGCGGCCCAGCGCGGCGAGCAACTCGGTGAAGTGGTCGAGATAGCCGGAGTCGTTCCAATTCGGGACCACATGGGTTATCGCCGGACCCGATGTGCCGGACGGGCCGGGGTGGCTGGTGGTTGTGCCGGGCAGGGTTCGTAGCCAGTCCGGGGACGCCGCGTTGGTGTCGTTCGGGTAGTGAGCGTTACAGCACGAGTTGTAGGCGTAGACGCGCAGCGTCATGCGCATATGGCGGGTGGCCAATTGTGCCAAGGTGTCGTCGATGATGCGGAAGTCATACTTCTGATCGTCGGTTGCGTCGTGCGGCAGTGTGCGTGGATCGACGGGCTGGAGATCCCGCCACGCTATGCGCAGGCTCGCGTCGTAGGACTTCGGCCAATCCTGATACCGCTTCTGGGCCGGGTTGCCCTGGGGGAACAGCGTCACCATCAGGTCTTCGTACTGGCCGCGTGCTGGGTTGGAAAGCTCCTGTGCGCCCGCAGGAATCGGGGGGCTGATGACGGCCCGGAATATTTCGCCGCTGCCGGCCCCGCCGCACCCGGCCGAGGCGAACAGCAGCGAGCAGCCAAGGACCAGCCCGGTGAGCTTGCGAATCATCGTTCAGATCACCAGGGCCTGGCTGTCGGCGAGGAAGGGCATCGGCATCCAGCGGGAGGCCAGTAGGGCCTGCGCACCGGTAGAGGGCAACGGGCGGGAGAACAAATAGCCTTGCGCCCGGTGGCAGCCGTGCCGCATCAAGGTCAGCGCCGCGGCCGACGTTTCCACGCCTTCGGCGACCACCTGAAGGCCGAACGCATCTGCAAGGGCGATGATTGCCCGCACGATCGCCAAATCGCCTGCATTGGAACCCAGCTCGCGCACAAACACGGTGTCGATCTTGAGCGTGTCGACCGGAAGATCCTTCAGGTGCGACAGGACAGCGTAACCAGTGCCGAAGTCATCGATGGCGATCTGAACCCCCGCCTCACGCAGTTCGGCCAAGGTACGTCGGGTGTTCTCGATGTTCCGGACCACCGCGCGTTCGGTGATTTCCAGGCAGAGTGCTCCGGGGGGCAGTCCGAACTCGTCGATGGTCTCGACGACGTGCTGGACGAATCCGCGGCTGGCCAACTGGATCGGGGAAACGTTGACGCGCATCGTGGTGTTGGGCCGGACGCCCTCTGCCTGCCACCGACTGAACTCGGCACACGCCGTACGCAGCACCCATCGCCCCAGATCGCCGGCGAGATTGGTTGATTCGGCGATACCGATGAACGATCCCGGCAGCAGCAGACCTTGGGTGGGGTGCCGCCAGCGGACCAGTGCTTCCACCGCCACGATCGCCCCGCTCCACAGGTCCACTTCGGGCTGGTAGTAGAGCAGCAGGGACTCGTCGTCGATCTCGCCCTGCAGATGCAATTCGATGTCCTTGCGGAACAAGCTTTTCATCGACATGTCCTCGGTGGAACTCACCGCTTGGTTACCGCCGCCGCGTTTGGCCGCGAGGACGGCTTCGTCGGCGCGGTGCAACAATTCGGCGGCGCTGTCATGCCCCGGTATGCCGACCGCCACGCCCACGCTGGCAGTGCTGGTCACGGTGTGACCATGAATGTCGACGCGTTCGCGCAGGGAGCGCTGAAGCCGGTCGGCGAATTTCTCGGCATCGGCCGGCGACATCGGCCGATCCGGAATAACGACGAATTCGTCGCCACCGATCCGTCCGACCATGCTCCGTGTTCCAGCCTGAGCGCGCAGGCGCCTCCCGAAATCTTGGATGAACCAGTCTCCGGCGGTGTGTCCGAGTAGGTCGTTGATCGGCTTCAGCCGGTCCAGATCGATGTAGAAAATTCCAACGGGGCCAAGCATTTCCGGCGCGAGCCGCTCGGACAGATATTCGACGAGGGCACGACGGTTGTGCAGACCGGTCAGGTCATCGTGATCGGCCAGATACCGCAATCGGTCCTCGGCGACGATGCGGGCCTGAGCTTGGGCGAACAAGGACGCAATCGCCTCGATGGTATTGAGTTCTTCTGACCGCCACTTGGCGCGACGGTATTTCACCAGCGCGAGCATTCCGGTGGTCACCGTTCCCGATAGGAGCGGAGCGGCGGCTATCGACAACGATTCGTTGCGGTGGTTGGCGGGGATCTGGCGCACGTAGCCGGAGAGCTCCGGATCGGGTTGGATCACCGAAAGCTTCTTGAGGTGGGCGCAGGCCGCGAAGACCGGATCGGCGGTGGTGAAGGAGACCACCGCCAGCGGATCGGGGTCCGGCGGGTCGGCTCGCGGTGGCCACTCCGTGACCAGTTTCGATGCCCTGATCTCGTGGTCGTTACGACGCAGGAACGCGGCATCGACACCGAGCTGATCGACGAGTGTCTTCAGGACCTGTTCGCTGACCGCGACGGTGGTGGAGGGGGTCGCGGCCATCAGCTGGGTGGCGATCGAAGTTACCAGCGCCAATCTGTTGGCCACGATGTCCTTCCCAGACGACTGGGCTGATGCCGCAGTTAAGCATATTCCTAATCGGCGAAGGACACGAAAGTTTCCCGACGATCCGCGTCGACGTTACGACAGCGTCTGTGAGCCGCAACCTGCGGGTCATCAAAAGCTGCCCGCTGGCGCTGTCATCCGACCATAGATGGAGCTAGGACCGTGAGCGGTATCGTGGTACCGTCTAGATCATCCGAAACGTACGGATATTGTCCATTTTAGTGGAGGAATGGTTTGCAGTCTGTGGGCGTGGCTTACAGCGCATGCAGTCCGGACTTCACCGAGGCGCCCGCTCGGCGCCTCCCTCAGCTTCGCCCGGGGCACCTCGAGGGGTCCGCACCGCCGATTGCTGCCGCCCGTCGAGACGGGTTGGCGCCGGGGGTGCGGTTGTGCCGACGTACCGGGCGTTGTACTTTCCGCCGGCGTTCTTTCTGCCGGCCGGAGCGCGCCTAGCGGACGGGTCGCGCCGGGGCGGTGTCGGCCAGGAAGCGGCGCAGCACCTCGACCGCGCCGGCAAGCGTGCGGCGGTCTTCGGGAGCCAGCCGGTCCAGCTCCGGATCGATCGCCGCCGCCCGGTCTTGGCGAACCCGGGCCAGCGTGTCCACGCCCTTGCCGGTGATGCGGATCAGCACCGCGCGGGCGTCCTGGGGATCGGTGGCGCGGGTGGTCAGACCGGCGTCCTCGAGGCGGCGCACCTGGGTGGTCATCGTCGGCTGCGAGCAGTGGTCCACGGCGGCCAGCTCCGAGATCCGGGCCTCATCGAGGCCTTCGATGGTGGACAGCAGTCGGGCCTGTGCGCCCGGGATCGGCAGCGCGACCCGCTGGGTCGCCAGCCTGTTGAGCCGGGCGACGACGCTGAGCAAGTCGGCACCCAGACTGGCAGGGACCGGGACTACCATCCTGTCAGTATTTCATCAGCTTTGCTGAACACGACAATCGGCCTGCGGCGCGAGCCGCGCTGTCCCCGGCGGCTGGCAGAATCGACGGGTGACCAAGACCGGCCAGGACAACACCCGAGTCCGGCCTCGGTCGATGCAGCCGGTCGAGATGGCGCAGGCCGCGGTGATGGCCGCACTGTGCGCGGCGACGGCGATCATCGCGGTGGTCGTGCCCTTTGCCGGCGGGTTGGCGCTGCTCGGCACGGTGCCAATGGGCTTACTGGCCTACCGGGACCGGCTCCGGGTGCTGATCGCCGCCACGGTGGCCGCCGCGACCATCGCCTTCCTGATCGCCGGCATGGGCGGATTCATGACGGTGGTCAACTGCGCCTACATCGGCGGGCTGACCGGCGTCATCAAACGGCATCGCCGTGGCCTGCCGACGGTGATCGCCGCCTCCGTGGTGGCCGGGGCACTGTTCGGCGCCGTCGCGGTGCTGGCGTTGACCGTGCTGGCGCGGCTGCGCCACCTCATCTTCGACGCGATCACCGCCAACGTGCAGGGCGTCGCCGCGGCCATGGACCAGGTACCGCTACCGGAATTCCACCGGGCCGCAGACGATCTCACCGGATTTTTCGGGATGCTGCTGCGGCACTGGCAGTTGCTGATCCTGGCGCAGTCGATCGTCAGCATCGTGATCGTCTCGCTGCTCGGCTGGTGGGCGCTGTCGCGGGTGCTCGACCGGCTGCGCGGGGTGCCCGACGTCCACAAATTGGAGCTGCCCGCTGACAGCGGCCCCGTCGCGCCGGTCCCGGTCCGGCTGAATCAGGTGCGGTTCCGCTACCCGCAAACCGGCCACGACGCCCTGGGCCCGCTGAGTCTGGAAGTCCAGGCCGGTGAACACGTCGCCGTCACCGGCGCCAACGGCTCGGGCAAGACCACCCTGATGCTGTTGCTGGCCGGGCGCGCACCCACGGCCGGCACCGTCGAGCGTCCCGGCTCGGTGGGCCTGGGCGCCCTCGGCGGGACCGCGGTCGTCATGCAGCACCCGGAGAGTCAGGTGCTGGGCACCCGGGTCGCCGACGACGTGGTGTGGGGGCTGCCGGCGGGCACAACCACCGATGTCGACCGGCTGCTGGAGGAGGTCGGCCTGACCGGCTTCGCCGAGCGTGACACCGGTGGCCTGTCCGGCGGTGAGCTGCAGCGCCTGGCGGTGGCCGCGGCCCTGGCCCGCGAGCCGGCGCTGTTGATCGCCGACGAGGTCACCAGCATGGTCGATCCGCAGGGGCGCGACGTGCTGCTGCGGGTGCTGTCGGGGCTCGCCGGATCAGCCGGGCGGCATCGCACGTCATTGGTGCACATCACCCACTACAACGATGAGGTGGGCAGCGCCGACCGGATCATCGACCTCAGCGGCTCGCCGGACAACACCGCGATGGTCGAGACCGCCGAAGTCCCGGCGGCACCCGCCAACGTCGCGGCCGGCCACTCCGGCCCGCCGGTACTGGAACTGTCCGGTGTCGGGCACGAATACGGCAGCCGCACCCCGTGGGCCAAGACCGCACTGCGCGACATCAGCTTCACCGTCGAGGAGGGCGACGGGCTGCTGATCCACGGCGGCAACGGCTCGGGCAAGTCGACGCTGGCGTGGATCATTGCCGGCCTGACGACACCGACCAGCGGCACCTGCCTGCTCGGTGGGCGTCCCGCCGACGAGCAGGTAGGGGCGGTCGCTTTGTCGTTCCAAGCGGCCCGGCTGCAGCTGATGCGCAGCCACGTGGGGCTGGAAGTTGCCTCGGCAGCAGGGTTTTCGCCGCACGACCAGGCCCGGGTTTATAGCGCGCTGGCGGCTGTGGGCCTGGACGCGGCACTGGCCGGCCGGCGTATCGACCAACTCAGCGGAGGTCAGATGCGCCGCCTGGTGTTGGCCGGGCTGTTGGCCCGGGCTCCGCGAGCGTTGATCCTCGACGAGCCGCTGGCCGGCCTGGACGCCACCAGCCGGGAGGGGCTGCTGCGGCTGCTGGAGGATCTGCGGCGCGACACCGGCCTGACCGTGGTGGTCATCTCCCACGACTTCGCCGGACTGGGGGAGTTGTGCCCGAGGACCCTGCACCTGCGCAACGGGGTGCTGGTGCCGGCGCCGGCGGGTGCGGCATGACCGCGACGACGCGTCCGACCCCGCGTCCGGTGGTGCTGCTGCGTCCGGTGCCCGGCGACTCGGCCGTGCACCGGTTGTGGGCGGGGACCAAACTGATCGTCGTCTTCGGCATCTCGGTGCTGCTGACCTTCTACCCGGGCTGGGCGCCGATCGGCGCGGTGGCACTACTGGTGTTCGCCGCGGCGAGGATCGCCCGGATTCCGCGGGGCGCGCTGCCGTCGGTACCGCGCTGGCTGTGGGTGCTTCTCGTGATCGGCGGAGCCACCGCGGCCATGGCCGGCGGCGACCCGGCCGGCTTGGGTGGGCTGTTGAACTTCCTGCGGATCACCGCGCTGTCGATCGTGCTCCTGGGGTTGGGTGCGATGGTGTCGTGGACCACCAATGTCGCCGACATCGCGCCGGCGGTGGCCACGCTCGGCCGGCCACTGCGTCTGCTGCGAATCCCGGTGGACGACTGGGCCGTTGCGCTGGCACTGGCGCTGCGCGCCTTCCCGATGCTGATCGACGAGTTCCGGGTGCTCTACGCCGCCCGCCGGCTGCGGCCCCGGCCCCGACCGCGCACCCGGCGAGAACGACGGCGGCGGTGGGCGCGTGAGGCGATCGACCTCATCACGGCGGCCATCACCGTCACGCTGCGCCGTGCCGACGAGATGGGGGATGCGATCACCGCGCGCGGCGGGGTCGGCCAGATTTCGGCATACCCGGCGAGAGCGGGACTGGCTGACGCGGTGGCCCTGACCCTGGTCGCCGTGGTGTGTGGGGCGGCGCTGGCCCTGGAGCTGACGGTGCTGACCACCACCGGATAGGTTCGTCGCCACTTCGCCGTCTCCCGCTCGCCGCCACGCCGCGAGATTGCATTCACGCAGGATTTTCGCCGTTTTTTCCTGCATGGTTGCAATCTCGGCGCGTTGTCGGTGCCGACGTGCATGCTCGCCGGGTATGAAGGCATTTCTCGGCAGCGAAGCGGTCGCTGAAGGCGTGGTATCCCGACATCGGCTGGGACGGTACCGACGCATCTACCCCGACGTCTACCTACCCGATGACCGGCCCGCGTCTTCGCTGCGCGACCGGATCGACGGGGCCTGGCTGTGGTCGCATCGCCGCGGCGTTATCGCCGGTGTTGCGGCGTCCGCACGGCACGGCGCGCGCTGGGTCGATGATGACGTGGTGATCGAGATGTTGCTGTGTAATGGCCGGCCACCGAGCGGAGTAATGACGCGCAACGAGACGTTCGCCGATGACGAGGTGACTGTTGTCCGGGGAATCCGGGTCACCACGCCTGCCCGCACCGCTTTCGATTTGGGCCGCCACCTGCCGCGCGGGCAGGCGCTGGCGCGGATGGATGCGTTGATGCGGGCGACGCCATTCGCAGTCGAGCGTGTCCGCATGCTGGCGGATCGGTACCCGGGCGCCAGAGGACTGTGCCAGCTTCGGGAATTACTGCCACTGGTCGACGGCGGTGCGGCATCCCTGAAGAAGAGCTGGTTGCGACTGTTGCTTATTGATGCGGGGTTCCCGGTCCCGACGACGCAGATCCCGGTGCACATCAACTATCACCTGTTCGCCATGCTCGATATGGGGTGGGAAGAGTTCGGCGTCGCCGCGGAGTACGACGGGGACCAGCACCGTACCGATCGTCGTGAGTACGTCCGTGGTGAACGCCGCGAGCGCAAGCTGCCTCAATTGGGCTGGCTCAAGATCAAGGTGATCGCCGAGGATCGGTCCGACGACGTGATCGCGCGGGTCTATGGCGCGCTGAGGTCCCGTGGATGGCGGGGCACTCTCACGCCGAGATTGCACTCACGCAGGTGATTTCGCGACTTTTCCTGCATGGTTGCAATCTCGGGCAGTAGCGGAAACCGCTACCGGCGGGCGGCCGCGTTGGCAGCGTCCTGAGCCCGGCGCAGCGTGGTGGCCACATCGGTACGGCCCAGGAACATTTCGTCGAAATAGGGTTTGATGGCCTGGTTGCCGGCCGGAAAACCTTCGCCGCCGCCCGGGGCGGGGATGCGCGGTCCGGCGAGCACCGCGAAGAACGGGGTGACGTCGATCCCGCGGTGCGTCCAGTAGTCGAAGTAGACCCGCTGCGCGCTGAGCACCGCCGGGATCGCCGCCCCGCGCCGGCCCAGGTATTGGTTGCCCTCGCGGCTGCCGAGCCAGGCCAAGACTTCCCGCACCGCTTCGGGATGGGTTGAGGCGGCGTTGCCGACGGCGGCGATCCCGTTGGTGACGCTGACCCGGCTCCCGAGCGGCCCGTAGGGCAGCATCGCCACCCCCCACTCGAATGCCGCCTGATCGGCGACCGCCGCCAGGTTGTAGGTGCCGGACTGGAACAGGGCCATCTTCCCGGCCAGGAACTGGTTGCGGGAGAAGTCGCCGTTGGTGTTGGTGTCGGCGGCCGGCGGTGCCACGTGGTCGTCGTTGATCAACGCGACCAGATAGCTGAACGCCTCGACCGCGGCAGGGTTGGCGAAGGCGAATTCGTCGCCGCGCTGGAATACCCCGCCGGCCGAGCCGAGGTAGTTCAGGTAGATGCCCTGCGGATCGTTGGCGGCGTTGTAGCCCCACTGCCGGATACGACGCTCGTCGAAACCCGGTGTGCCCGCGGCGCGCCCGGCGGAATCGCGGGTGAGCTTGGCCAACAGCGGGCGCAGGGTGTCGGTTCCGGCATGCGGATCCCAGCGCAGCGCGGCCAGCGCAGCGGGTTTCACGCCGGCCGCGGCCAGCAGGTCGGCGTTGTAGTACACGGCGATACCGGCGTCAGTCAGCTGCGGCACCCCCCACAGCGTTCCGCCCCGGGTGAACTGGTTGACCACCGACGGCTCCCAGTCCGCACCCGCGGCGTCGATCGCCATCAGGCGGCCGTTGTCGGCGTAGCCGGCCAGATAGGCATTGGACAGCCAGAAGATGTCGTCGGCGCCGCCGCCGGCCACATCGGTGCGCAACGTGTCGAAGTACGTCGCGTAGGCGACCACGTTGGCGCGCACCTCGATGTCGGGGTGCGCGAGGTTGAACGCGGCGAACGACTCGCGGTAGGCAGCCGCGACTTGTTCGTCCCACAGCCGCACCGTCACCACGGTCTTGGCGCCGGCCGAGCGGGTCGAGGCGTTGTCCAGCAGCACCGCCGCGGCACCGCACAACGTGGCCAACGCGACCACCGCCGCGGCGAACAGGGTGGAGAACCTCGGCCGGCTCATTTGATCCCCGTGACAACGATCGACTGCACGATCCGGCGCTGGAACACCATGAACAACACGATCAGCGGAATCATCGCCACCGCGGTCGCCGCCATCACCAGCGTCCACTGCGCGTTGTAGCGGGACTGCAGGGCGGCCGTGGCCACGGTGAGCACGCGCCACTTGTCGCCGCTGGTGATCACCAGCGGCCACATGAAGTTGTTCCAATGCGAAACCACGGTGATCAACCCGAGCGTCACCAGGATCGGCCGGCTGGCCGGCACCATCACGTGCACGATCACGTCCAGGGTGTTCGCGCCGTCGAGGCGCGCGGCGTTGATCAGATCATCCGGAACGGCGCGAAAATGCTGACGCAGCAAGAAGATCGCATACGGGGAGCCGAAGATGAACGGCAACACCAACGCCCAGAACGTGTTCCGCAGTCCCAGCTGCGCCATCATCAGATACAGCGGCACCACCGTCACGGTGGCCGGCACCATCAGGGTGGCCACGTACACCCAGAACAACTTGTCGCGGCCCGGGAAGTCCAGCCGCGCGAACGCATACGCCGCCAGCACCGAAAATGTCAGCTGGCCCAGCACGATCACCGCCGTCATCAGCGTGGTGACCGCAGCCGCCCGGCCGAACCCGGCACCGCCCAGATCGCCGTAGTTGGCCAGCGTCGGCGGATTCGGCCAGGCCAGCGGGGTTCCGGTGGCGAATTGGCGTGCCGGGGTGAACGACGTCAACAGCCCGAGCCCGAAGGGCGCCAGGGTGATCAGCGCGCCGAGAGTCAGCAGCGCGTAGACCGCCGCGACGCGAACTTGCTTGTGCGGATTGAGTAAGTCCCTGATCAGCATGACGTGGGTTGGCTCACCGGAGCTGTTGGTAGGCGTAGGCGGCGGCCTGAGTGCGGTTGTGGACGCCGAGTTTGGCCATGATGGCGCAGACGTGGGTGTTGGCAGTTTTGATGCTGATGCACAGGGCGGTGGCGATTGCAGCGTCGCTGTGTCCGGCAGCGAGGAGTTCGAGGACGTCGCGTTGACGCTTGGTGAGGCCGTGTGGGTCAGCGCTGGTGTCTTTGCGCCGGCGGTCGGGATCGCGATCGCTCAGGTGGGCCAGGCGTTGCTGGGCGCGGCGGGCCGCGGTGCGGGCGCCGAGCCGGCGAAAGGTACTCAGCGCGGCCTCGGCGGCGTCGATGTCGCCGCCGAGTTGAGCGACGGCGGCATCGTAGGAGCAGCCACGGACGACCCATTCCCGGGCGGCCGTGCACCAGTCCCCGCTGATTTCGCATTCGTAGGGGGTGACGGCGATGACGTCAATACCCGATCGGCCTCCGGCCAGATGAGCCCAGCGCCGCAGGGAACCCCCCAGCCACGCGTACGCGGTGCCGGACACCGTGAGGACTTCGGCCACGGAGCGGCGGGCCGCCTCGTCGTCGCCGGCCAGCCAGGCGGCCTCGGCTCGCGCTGCGCACACTGGCAGGCGCAGCAGGCTGCCCGTCGCACACTCGAGGGCCTCATCGAGTAGTGGCCAAACGGGTTCCTCGCCACGTCGTGCCCGGACCAAGGCGACGGTGATCAACGGCGCGACCCGGTGCTGGGGAGGGAGTCCGGGCCGGGTAAGGATCTGCTCGGCCGCCAGCACGGCAGGCGACCAGTCGCCGCGAGACAGGGCGGTCAGCGCCTGCAGTCCCGCCACCAGAGTCCGGAACGTGCCAAGGTCACGTCGGTCAAGGAAGGCCGCTACTTCGGCGAGGTAACGCTCCGCGCGACCGAATTCGCCGCGAACAACCGAGAACATGCCGATGAGGACGCCCAAAATTCCGCCGTGCTCCTCAAGCCCAGGGGTTGCGGCCGCTTCTCCCCACACCGCCTCGTATTCGTCCCACCCGGTGTCGCTGCAGAACACGGTGGTGAGCGACGCGTATCCGCGGGCGCGGATCACCACGGCAGGGTCCCGGAATTGGATGCCGAGGGTTTTCGCGCGAGCGGCATACCGGGCACAGGCGGGGTCCAAGGCAAGGGCGGCGATGTGCGCCATGTTGATCAGCGACCAGGCCAACTGGGGGGACGGGCCAACATCTTCGAGCAACCGCAATGCCGCGTGTGCCGCCCGCATAGCCTCGGTAGGGCGTCCCAGCGGCTGCAGGTGATGTGGCTCGAACGGCAGGCATTCAGCGAGGCATTCGCCCAGCGCGCCCGCGGCGCTCGGCGATATCGACTCGAGCAGGGCGGGCTGCGGCCGCGGTCCGCAGGCCGCGGACGCTTGCGCGGTCTCGCCCCCGGCCGCGGTGTCGCGTTCGAGCAGACCGTCCACCAGGCCCCCCTCCCGCCTCGGGTCCACGCATCCCGGAGCAAATATCGGGTAATTACCTGATGCGCCGAGGTCTTCCCGCCTAGCACACTCCCAGTGAGCGTGGTGGGCGGTCTGCCACGGGCATCAGCACACTGCCATCGGATCAGGATGCGGAATTAAGCGTAGCCCGCCAGCCCCCGCCCGCGCCCACCAAACAGCGCGAAATCAGGCACCTGACCACCACCAGCAAGGGAGTACGGATGAAGCGTTCAGTAACGGTTGTCGCAGCAGCGGCAGCAATCGCGGTCGTAGGTCTGTCCGGATGCTCCAGCGACAAGAAGGCGGAAAGCACCCCCGCATCTTCGTCGAGTGCGTCCAGCGCGTCGGTGACCACCGGGGGCGCTGCCGCAAACACAAGAGTCACCATCGATGGCAAAGACCAGAACGTCAGCGGCACGACCGTGTGTACGACGATGGCCGGTGACGTCAACATCGCGATAGGTGGAGCGGCCACCGGCATCGCCGCAGTGCTCACCGACGCCAACCCCCCGGAGGTGAAGTCGGTCGGGCTGGGCAACGTCAACGGTGTGACGCTGGCTTACACCGCGGGTACCGGCCAGGGCAACGCTGAGGCGACCAAGGACGGCAACGGATACAAGATCACCGGTACCGCGACCGGGATCGATACGGCCAACCCGATGCAGCCGGTGAACAAGCCCTTCGAAATTGACGTGACTTGCTCATAGCCCGGTAGGCCTGTTGTAACCCGTTGCGCCAGTCGGGCCGCTTTCAACGATGGACCCGGACCGCTCAGCCAGGAGCACCATGCCAACACCGGCGCTCAGCGTGCCACGGCAGATGCTGCGGCGCCGGCCGGTGCGCGGTGCACCGGTCGCCGACGGGAGCTCAAACCACCTGAGACGTCGTCTCGGCGGTTTTCAGCTCACCATGTTCGGTGTCGGCGCGACGGTCGGCGCGGGTATTTTCTTCGTCTTTCCGGAGGCGGTACCGCAAGCCGGCCCGGCAGTGGTCGTCTCGTTCGTCATGGCCGGGGCCGCAGCGGGTCTGGCCGCGATGTGCTACGCCGAGTTGGCCTCGGCGGTGCCAATATCGGGGTCGGCCTACTCATACGCCTACGCCACCCTCGGCGAATTCGTGGCCGTGGTTGTCGGGGCATGCCTGCTGCTCGAATACGGGGTGTCCACCGCCGCGGTGTCAGTCGGGTGGAGTCAGTACCTGAGCAAGTTGTCGCTCAATGTCTTCGGAGTATCGGTACCGCAGGCTATTTCATCGGCACCATGGGAGTCTGACGGCGGCGTGGTCAACCTGCCGGCCATCATCTTGGTGGCAATTTGTGCGGCGTTGTTGATCGGCGGCACCAGTGAATCAGCCAAAGTCAATGCCGTAATGGTGGTGATCAAGCTCGGTGTGCTGCTGATGTTCGCGGTGATCGCGTCAACTGCGTTCAGGGCGGACCGCTTCAGTGACTTCACGCCTTTCGGATTCTCGGGAATCAGCTGGGCAGCGGGCACGATCTTCTTCTCCTACGTCGGTCTTGACGCGGTATCCACCGCCGGCGAGGAGGTTAAAGACCCGCAACACACGATCCCGCGGGCAATCATGGCGGCACTCTTGATAGTGACCGGTGTCTATGTGGTTGTCGCGGTGGCCGCGATGGGCAGCCAGCCCTGGCAAAACTTCGAGGGCCAGAACGCGGGGCTGGCCGTGATCGTGGACAACATCACCGGAAATCGGGTAGGCAGCACGGTGTTGGTCGCAGGCGCCGTGATTTCGATCTTCTCAGTCACTTTGGTGACGATGTACGGCCAGACTCGCATCCTTTTCGCGATGGGTCGGGACGGTCTGCTGCCGGCGACGTTGGCCAAGGTCAACTCGCGTACCGGGACACCGGTAACCAATACCGTGATTGTCGCGGTTGTGGTGGCGATCCTCGCCGGTCTGGTACCGCTCCAGCGTCTGGCCGAAATGGTCTCCATCGGCGCCTTGACCGCGTTCATCGTTGTGTCGGTGGCTGTGGTGGTGCTGCGGGTCCGGGAACCGGATTTGCCTCGCGGATTCAAGGTTCCCGGCTATCCGATCACGCCGGTCTTGTCGGCGGCGGCGTGTGGATGGATTCTGTACAGCCTGCATTGGTACACCTGGATTGCGTTCACCGGCTGGGTAGCTGTCGCGTTGACCTTCTACCTGGTGTGGGGTCGCCGTCACAGCGCACTCAATGGTGGCCAGAACGGCGGCACGGCAATGGCGCAGGCTCACGTGAGGTCATAGCTGACCCGCCGCCCGAACGAGAACTGCTGAACCACCGTGACACCGACCAGCACCGCGAACAACACCAGCGCCATCACCGCGGCCCGACCGATCGCCGCCGCGCCGAACGCCTCGTCGTAGATGCGGTGCGCGATCAGGTCGGTGCGGCCCGCCGGCCCGCCGCCGGTCAGGGCATACACGGTGTCGAACACCTGCGCCGCGCTGACGACCCCGGTGACCAGCACGAAGAACATGGTGGGCCGCAGCATCGGCAACGTGATTCGCCAGAACCGCTGCCAGCCGCTCGCCCCGTCGATGCGCGCCGCGGACAGCACCTGGGTGGGAATGGCCAGGATTCCGGCCAGGAAGAACAGGGCGACGTAGCCGACGTTGGTCCACACCACCACCGCCGAGGTCACCGGCAGCGCCAGTCCCGGATCGGTCAGCCATTCGATCCGATGCCCCAAAACGGTGCTCACCGCGCCGTCGGTGGGGCTCAGAATCCAGCGCCACAGCACCGCGATCGCCAGCGGCGCGCAGATCCACGGCAGCACGTACACGGTGCGGAACGCGCCGTTGCCGGGCAGCTCGCGAGCCAGCAGCATCGCCACCCCCAGCCCCAGCGCGGTCTGGACCGGGACGACGAACGCCACGAAAAGCACCGTCACCACAAGCGAATTGCCGAACACCGGGTCGGTCAGCACCGATCGCCAGTTGTCGGCGCCCACATAGCTGATCGGTCCCAGCAGATCCCAGCGGTGCAGACTCAGCCACACCACCACAAACATCGGCAGCAGCAGGAACGCCACTACCCCGAACAGGCTGGGCGCGAGCAGTGCGTAGCCGAGCGCGGTAGAGCGGCGCTGCGGCGTGCGCGGCGGGTCTGCCATGCAGGTATTAAAGCCGCTCGTTACCGTGGACCGGTGACAGCGAACCGGGGGGTCGATGCCGAATTTATGGCGCTGCCCCGCCACGAACTGGCCGATGCCGCCCTGTCGGCGGCCAAAGCGGCGGGCGCCGAGCACGCCGACCTGCGGATTCACCGGATCGCCACCGAGATCGTCCGGCTGCGCGACGGCGAGTTGGAGACCGCGGTGGTCAACCGTGAACTCGGCCTGGCAGTGCGGGTGATCGTCGACGGCACCTGGGGCTTCGCCTCGCATGCCGAACTGGCCCCGGGTGTCGCCGCCGACACCGCACGCCGGGCGGTGCAGGTGGCCACGACGCTGGCCGCCCTCAACGCCGAACGCGTCGAGCTGGCCGCCGAGCCGGTGTACCGCGACGTCAGCTGGGTGTCGGACTATGCGATCGACCCGTTCGACGTGCCCACGGCCGACAAGATCGACGTACTGGAGGACTACTCGGGCCGGCTGCTCGCAGCCGATGGGGTGAACCACGTGACGGCAGCGCTGACCGCGGTCAAGGAGCAGACCTTCTACGCCGACACGTTCGGGTCGTCGATCACCCAGCAGCGGGTGCGGTTGATGCCGGTCTGCGATGCGGTCACCGTCGGTCCGGACGGCTTCGACTCGATGCGCACACTGGCGCCGCCGACCGCGCGCGGCTGGGAGGCGGTGGCCGGTGACGACGTGTGGGACTGGTCGAGTGAGCTGGCTCAGCTGCCGGTGCTGCTCGCCGAGAAGATGAAAGCGCCCAGCGTGACCCCCGGGACGACCGATCTGGTGATCGACCCGACCAACCTGTGGTTGACCATCCACGAATCCATTGGGCATGCAACCGAATACGACCGGGCCATCGGCTATGAGGCGGCCTACGCCGGCACATCGTTCGCCACTCCGGACAAACTCGGCACGTTGCGCTACGGGTCGCCGGTGATGAACGTGACCGCCGACCGCACCGTGCGGCACGGGCTGGCCAGCGTCGGCTACGACGACGAGGGGGTGGCAGCGCAGAGCTGGGATCTGGTGCGCGACGGGAGATTCACCGGCTACCAACTGGATCGGGTATTCGCGCCGCGGCTCGGACAATCCCGTTCCAACGGGTGCTCGTATGCCGACTCGCCGCATCACGTCCCGATCCAGCGGATGGCCAACGTGTCGCTGCAACCGGGTCCTGCGGATCTGTCCACCGCCGACCTGATCGCCAGGGTGGACGACGGCATCTACATCGTCGGTGACCGATCGTGGTCGATCGACATGCAGCGCTACAACTTTCAGTTCACTGGGCAGCGGTTCTTCAAGATCCGCAACGGCCGGCTCGACGGGCAGCTGCGCGATGTGGCCTATCAGGCCACCACCACCGACTTCTGGAACGCGATGGAGGCCGTCGGCGGTGCCTCGACGTGGCGGCTGGGCGGGGCGTTCAACTGCGGCAAGGCCCAGCCCGGTCAGGTGGCCGCGGTCAGCCACGGCTGCCCATCAGCACTGTTCCGGGGGATCAACGTGCTCAACACGCGCAGCGAGGGGGGCCGATGATTCGGGCGCAACAGGTCATCGACACCGCGCTGGCGGCGAGCCGGCGGGCAGCCGGCGATAACACGGCGACCATCGTGCTGGTCACCGATAAGGCCGAGGCTTCGCTGCGCTGGGCAGGCAACTCGATGACCACCAACGGGGTGTCGAGCAACCGGACCACCACGGTGATCACGATCGCCCGCGACGATGAGGGGGCCCGGGTCGGCTCGTTGTGCTCGGCGGAGGTGGACCCGGCACTGATTCCCGACCTGGTGGCGGCCTCCGCGGAGGCCGCTGCGGGCGCGCCGGAAGCCCGCGACGCCGCCGAGCTGGTAGCCGGCACCGACGTGCCGGACGACTGGGATGCCGACGTGCCGGGCACCGGCGCCGACGTGTTCGCCGATCTGGCCGGGTCGTTGAGCCGTGGCTTCCGCGGCGCCGACCAGCTGTACGGCTTCGCCCGCCACGAGGTGGCCACGACCTTCGTGGCCTCCTCGACCGGCCTGCGGCGGCGTTTCACCCAGCCCACCGGGACGGTCGAGATCAACGCCAAACGCGACGGTGCCAGTGCCTGGGCCGGCGTCAGCACCCCGGACTTCGTTGACGTGCGAGGCGATTCGCTGCTGGAGCAGCTGTCGACGAGATTGGGGTGGGCGGCGCGCACCGTCGACCTGCCTGCCGGGCGGTACGAGACGTTGATGCCGCCGTCGACGGTGGCCGACATGATGATCTACCTGGGCTGGACGATGAGCGGCCGCGGCGCCCAGGAGGGCCGCACCGCGCTGTCGGCGCCCGGCGGCGGCACCCGGGTGGGGGAGCGGCTCACCGAGCTGCCACTGACCCTGTACTCCGACCCGCACGCGTTCGAACTCGAGTGCGCGCCGTTCGTGGCGACCGGCACCTCCTCGGAGACGGCGTCGGTGTTCGACAACGGCCTGGACATCGGTTGCATGGACTGGATCCGCGGCGGGGTGATCAACGCGCTTGCCTACCCGCGGGCCGCCGCCGCGGAGTTCGGTGCCCCGGTTGCCCTGCCCGCCGACAATCTGTTGATGACGGGCGGTTCGGCCAGCATGGACGAGATGATCGCCTCGACCGAGCGCGGGCTGCTGCTGACCACGCTGTGGTACATCCGCGAGGTCGACCCGACCACGCTGCTGCTGACCGGGCTGACCCGCGACGGTGTCTACCTGGTCGAGGACGGTCAGGTGAGCGCGGCGGTCAACAACTTCCGGTTCAACGAGAGCCCACTGGACCTGTTGCGCCGGGCCAGTCAGGCCGGTATCGCCGAGCCGACGCTGCCGCGGGAGTGGGGTGATTGGGCGACCCGGGCGGTGATGCCCTCGCTCCGCATCCCCGACTTCAACATGTCGTCGGTCAGTCAGGCGCAGTGAGTTCGTCGAACCGCGCGAGCGCGGCGGCAAGGTCTGACGCGTCGAACAGTTCAGAACGATTGACCAGGGTGCCGTCGACGGTCAGTATGTTGATATCTCGCCACTCGGCATCGAATCCTCCTTGCGAAATGCCCTGCGCCACATGGGTGACAACCGCACCGACATCGCTGAGCCGATGCACCGCTGCGATGTAGATCCTGGTGTCAGGCGAGTCATCCCAGGCGGCCTCGATGTACGGGATCATGTCACCGGAGGCGAAAGCAGCCCCGCGACGGTGGTCGATGTTCACCCAGTCCGGCGTGGTCCCTGCGTGGTCGCGGCGGTTGAACCCGTCATAGGCGCCCGTGACGAGCGACCAGGTGTGCGCGTGGGCGGCAGCTTCCCCGGCGAGATAGCGGGCGTCCAGTTCCTCGATGGCGGCGTCGAAGTCGTCGAGGTCGAACGAGACGCCCGCCGTGATCCGGTTGTCGGTGTCAACTTCGACGATGGTCAGCAACTCGAGGCCAAACGCTTCGGGATACTGGTCGCCGCCCGATATGCGGGCTCGACTGAGCGCGAGGCGCTCCCCGCGGGTCGCGATGACGAACGATTCGTTGTTCTTGACCCCAACGTCGACGATGGCCCGCAGACTCGCCATCTGGGCATCCCGACCGCGGGTGATGCCGCCGCTTACCACCCGGCGACGATCGTCGTCGCAAATGTCGTCGGCCAGCATCTCCGCCATGGCATCCCAGTCGCGAGCCGCGAGGCACGCGTTGAAGCGGACGTACATTCGACTTGCCGCGTTTTGCAGCCGCGGCGCCGGGCGACTGAGTTCGTCGAAGCGCGCGAGTGCGGCATCGACGTCTGATTCCTCGAAAATCTCGCAGCGGCCGAACACGTCTCCGTCGACGGTGAACAGGACAACATCGCGCCATTCGGCGTCGAAGCCCTCTTGCGACATTCCATGTGCCACGTGGGTGACGACTGCTCCGATGTCGCTGAGCCGATGTACCGCTGCGATGTACATCCTGGTGTCAGGGGAGTCGTCCCAGGCGGCTTGGAGATACGGAACCATGTCGCCGGGCTCGAAAGCTGCACCGCGACGGTGGTCGATGTTCACCCAATCCGGCGTCGTCGGGGCGATCTCGCGTCGGTTCAGAGCGGCGTAGGCGCCCATGATGATTGACCAGGTGTGCGCGTGGGCGGCCGCTTCGCCGGCGAGGTAGCGGGCGTCGAGCTCCGCGACGGCGGCGTCGAAATCTTCGGGATCAAAAGTCACGGTGTGGTTCATCAGGCCGTCGGCGCCGACTTCCACGACACTCAACAGGTCGACGGTGAGCGCCCGGTCGGGATCATCGCTGTCGCGGTAGCTCCTGCGGGTCAGGGCCAGGCGAGACCCTCTGGTCGCGATGGGCCGGATCTCCATTCGCCAACTGCCGGGTGTCGTCTCCAACGTGACAGCAACGACTTTCTGTACTTCTGCACCCTCATGTGTGTCGCGCAGGCCTTTTCGTCGGTCGTCAAGTCGGCTGTCCGCGCTCGTGAGCGCGAACAGCGCAGCCCCGTCACGACGGTTGTATGCGTCGGCGGCGCATGCGCAGGCCCGGGTCGCCGCGTTCTCCAGTTGCCGCGTTTGCGCGCTGAGTTCGTCGAACCGAGCCAGCGCGGCGTCGAGGTCCGACTCGTCGAACATCTCGCAGCGATCGATCCGGGCACCGTCGACAGTCAAGAGTTGGATCATTCGCCACTCGGCGTCAAAGCCTTCTGCCGAAGTGCCACATGAGGCGTGAGTGACGACCGCACCGACGTTGTCGAGGCGATGAACGGCCTCGATGTGCATGCTGAAGTCCGGCGTGACTTCCCGCCACGCGCGGATAACGGCGGTCACGTCGCCGGTCACGAACGGTGTGCCTCGCCGGTGGTCGACGCTGATCCAGTCCTCCGCCGGAAGTTCGTTCCGGCTATATGCGGCGTGGACCTCGCCGATCACCGACCACGTGCGCGCGTGGGCGGCCGCTTCCCCGACGAGGTAACGGGTGTCCAGTTCCGCGAACGCGACTTCGATCTCGTCGAGGTCGAACATGACCGTCGACGCGATTCGCTGGTTGTCGTCGGTCTCGATGATGCCGAGCACATCGGTGTGGAACGCCCCGGGTCGCTGATCGTTACCCGCGAAACGATAACGGCTGAGGACCAGATGTTCTCCGCGAGTAGCGATGACGGCGGACGTCAGGTTCTTGACCCCGACATCGGCGGCGGCCTGCCAGTCGGCGATGACGGTGTCTCTGCCGCGTCGGACTCCGACGCCCATCAGCGGACGACGATCGTCGGTGGCGGTGTCGTCGGTCAGCAGCTCGGCCATCGCATCCCAGTCGCGGGCCGCGAACGCCACCTCGAAACGTGACGCCAAGCGGCTTGCGGCGTTCCCAAGCCGCAGCGTCGGTGCGCTGAGTTCGTCGAAGCGAGCGAGCGCGGCGTCGAGGTCTGACTCGTCGAATACCTCAGTGCGGTTGATCTTCTCGCCGTTGACGGTAAAGACCGCGACGCCGCGCCACTCGGCGGCAAGCCCCTCATGCGACGTCTCCTGCGCCACGTACGTGACGACCGTTCCCATGCCACTCAGTCGATGCACCTGCTCGACATAGATATCGATGTCTTGCCCGGTGTCCCGCCCGCCTTGGATGTATGCGGTCACATCACCCGGCCCGAAGGCCATCTCCCGTCGGTGGTCGATATTGACACAATCCGGCGTGGTCAACGGCAGCTCATGCCGGTTGAGTGCTGCGTAACTAGCTGCAACGGTTGACCAGACATCCGAATGGCCGGCCGCTTCGCCGGCCAGATAACGTGCGTCGAGTTCGGCGAGAGCGGCATCGACGGCATCGGGGTCGAACGCGATCCGCGCCACCAGCCGCTCGTCGGCGTCGATCTCGACGGTCTCCAGGCCGTCGATGTAGTACGTCGCCTGATCGTCGCCGGCGCAGTATCGGCTACGGACGAGGAGGAGACGGCTACCCCGGGTGGCAAGCACCTCCGATGTGAGGGTGTGGTTTCGGGTACCAGTGCTGAGAGCCGAAAGTTCGGAGATCGCGGCGTCGCGGCCCCGTCGAACGTCGGAGCCCACCAGCCGACGACGGTCTTCAGTGGACACGTCGTCGACCAGAATTTTTGCGACGGCGTCCCAATCGGACGCCCCGAAATACGCCCGGAACCTCTCGTAGACTCGGCTTGCCGCGTTTTCTGGGCAACAGGGCTGGGGACGCAATTTCTCGAACCGCGCCAGGGCGGCGTCGAGATCTGTCTCGTCGAACATTTCGCAGCGGTTCACCATGTCGCCGTCGACCGTCGTCAAGGCGATCTCGCGCCACTCGCCGGCGAAACCATCGCGCGAAACGCCATGTGCCGTATAGGTGCAGACCGCGCCTAGCTCGCTAAGCCGGTGCACCACCTGGACGAAGATCCGGATGCTCTGGTCGAGATCCCACCCGGCACGGATGTATTCGGGCAGCTCGCCGGACGCGAACGCTGCCGCCCGACGATGGTCGACAGTCACGCACCCGGGCGTCATGGCTGGAAATTCGTGCCGGGTGATCGAGGCGTAGGCACCCGTGATCACCGACCATGTACGTGCGTATGCAGCCGCATCTCCGGCAAGATACCGGGCGTCGAGTTCGGCGATGGCGGCATCGACGTCATCGGCCTCGAATATGACGTGTGCCACGACCTGTTCGGCGGCGTCGACTTCGGCCACATCGAGGAAATCGCCGTGGAAGTCATCGGGGGACTGGCCCGTCGAGGCTCGGCCATGACTCAATGCGAGGTGTTCTCCACGAATCGCGATCGTGTCTACTGTGAGGGTTCCCCCGAGTTCGGCCAGTGCCCTGTTTCCTGCGGTGACGGCGTCTCTGCCTCGTCGGAGACCGGCATTGGCCATTCGACGCCGATCATCTTCGATGATGTTCTGCGCCAAGGCCTTTGACAGCGCATCCCAGTCGTGAGCAGCGCAATTCGCCAGGTTGCGCCGGTATACGCGCGCGGCCGCGTTTTCCAGCCGCGGCGCTGGCCGGCCGAGCTGGTCGAACCGCACGATCGCGGCGTATAAGCCTGCCTCGTCATAGACTTCGCAGCGGTTGACCAGGTCGCCTTCAAAGGTGATAACGGTGATCGTTCGCCATTCGGCGAAAAATCCCTCCTGCGAGATACCGCTTGCCGAATGGGTGACGACGATTCCGAAATCGTTTATCCGGTGGACGGCCTCGACGTAGTAGCTGCTCTGCGGTATGGCGTCCCATGCGGCACGCAGGTTTGCGAACAGGTCGCCCGACGGAATTGTGATCACCTGCCGGTGATCGATATTCACCCAATCGGGCGTCGTCGGGAAAAGTTCGCGCCGGTTGAGTGCGGCGATAACCTGAGTAACGAGCGACCAGGTGTGCGCATAAGCGGCAGCTTCGCCGGCGAGGTAGCGGGCATCGAGTTCCTCGAACGCAGCGCCGATATCGGCGCCGTCGAACATGACGTGGGCCGAGATCTGGTTGTCGGTGTTGATCTCGACAACGCCGATCACGTCACCGGAAGGTTCGGCCCAGTCGCGGAGGAGCACCTGGTGACGGCAGAGCACGAGTCGCTCGCCGCGGGTCGCAATGGCAGCCGGTGCGATACTCAAGATCCCGATCTCGGCAAAGGACAGCATGTTGGCGATCTCGGCATCCCGCCCGTACCGCACTCCGGCATTCGCCACCCGCCGACGGTCGTCGGACACAAAGTCGTAATCCAAGGTTCCGGCCATGGCATCCCAGTCGCGGGCGACAAACCGGCCATCGTACTGCTCGAGCAGTCGGGTTGCCGCGTTCTTTGGTAGCCGACTGAGGCGAGCTTCCTCGGATTGTGCGTACACGGCGTCGAGTTCGGCGAGCGCGGTGTCCATGTCGTCGACGTCGAACCAGATCTGCAATGCGACTCGGCCCTGATCGTCGATGCCGTACAACTGGAGAAATTCGTCCTGGGGCGCCCCGGGGCTCTCGTCGGCGGTATGCATTGTTAGTCGCCCCAGAGCCAGCCGCTCGCCCCGCACAGCCATGACTACCCAGGTGACTCGCGCACCGCCGGTCTCGAGGATGAGCCGATTCTGATGTACCCAGTCCGATGGGAGGTCGATCGGCTTGAATCCGACGATCTTCCGGCGGCTCTCGAGAGTGGCATCGGGTGCAAACATCTGCTCGAATTCATCCCAGGACCCGCGATCGACCGCAGCTATTAGGCGGTCGCCTACCCGGACACATGCGGTGTCAAGCGTGATGGCCGGTGCTTCGGTCGGCGCCTCGGCGGGAGGTGCGACGCGCTCTCCAAGAACCAGCCGCGCCATGTCGGCAAGTGCGCCGGCGCCTTTTCGCTCATACAGGCCCAAGGACTGCTCGGCTGCCGCGCGCGCCCCGGCGGTGTCGCCGGCGGCGTTCAACACCGTCGCCAGCGCCAGACAGGCATCGCCGTGGTCGACCAAGAGGTCGGTGCGCTCGGCCAGGCCGACCGCGGATTGAGCCATCCGCCGGGCCTCGTCGTGCTCGCCGCGACGAGCCAACAGCAGTGCTCGAAGTGTGCGCCAGGAGATCGACGCCTTCAGCGCGTGGCCGGCGAGACGCTCGCTCTCCGAACACAACTCCGCAGCTTCGGCATCCCGGTCCAGCGCAAGGCACGCCCGACCCAGCATCGCGGCGGTCTCGGCGGTGTCGGCGTCCAGGCCCATCCGGCGAAAACCGTGGTAGGCCTTACGTAAATGCGGCTCCGCAGCGCCCGGATCGTCGGCCACCAGCTCGACCATCCCGGCGAACTGCCCAACCTCGAGCAGTGCGTGGCGCAGGCCGAGTTCGTTGATGGTGCGCCGTGCCGAGTCGATCATCCGTCGGGCCGCCTCGGTACGGCCGCGAAATGCCTCCAAGAGGGCCTGGCACCGTGTCGATGTCGACTCGACCGCAGGCGAATCCGTCGTGATGCGCAGCAGCCGCACCACGTCCAGGCAGCGTCCGCCCGCTCGCGGAACCGGGTTGGGGCCCCACAACGCGGCCAGTGGCGCGTTGGCCAGCACGGCGTTGACCCGCCGGTGCTCACCGGCGCGTCGAGCGGCGGTGAGAGCGTCGTCCAAGGCATCTTCGCAGTCGCCTATCCGCCCGAGGCGGGCAAGGCACCCGGCACGCACGGTGTGCGCCTTGGCTTCTCCCGCCGCATCGGCGATCTCGGCGAGCCTACCGGCGGCCTGCCCAACGGTGACCTCGACGTCGTCCAACCGTTCGGGATGAATCAGCATCGACAGCTGGCCGTCGAAGCAGGTGGCCCACGCCGCCAGTCGGTCCGAATTGATTGTTGCCGCTTGCAATTGCTCGACCGCTCCGGCAGCCGAAGTCACATCGCCCGCGGCCAACAGTGCCTCGCAGCGGGCGATCAGCAGCTCAGCAACCTGCTCGCCGCGGTCGGGCAACTCCTCGTCGATCTCGTCCAAGGCGTGCAGGGCGTGGTCGTACAGGTCGGCCGCACCCTCATAGGCCAGGCGGGCCATCGCCTGGTCTGCGGCACGCCGGCAGTACTCGACGGCCTTGGCCGCATTGCCCGCCCAGGCGCATTCGAAGTAGTGATACGCCAATTCGGCGAGCAGGTCGTCGTCCGCACCCGGCTGGGCCTCCAACGTCGCGGCGATGCGCTGGTGCAGCCGCATCCGGCGCACCGACGCCAGCTCGGCAAGCAGTGACTGTCGGACGATCGCGTGGTTGAACCGGTAACGCCCGCCGGGTTCTTCGACGACGATGCCCGCCTGGCGCGCCTCGTCGAACGCGTCGACGAGATCCTTGTCGACCACCCGCTCGACAAACTCCAACGCGAAGTGACTGCCCACGACCGCGGCTGCGGCGAGGGCCTTGTTCGTCTCCGCCGGAAGCCGAGAAAGTCGGCGGCTCACCGCTTCTCGAACACCTTGTGGCAGGGTGCTCGGATCCCAGATGCCGCCGCTTTCGGCGACATGGCGCAGCGCCTGGATCAGGAAGAACGGATTGCCGCCGGTGACCGACGCCAACGCGTGGGCGAGCTCTTCGTCATCGTGTCCGGCCTCGGTGACGTAGGCGGTCACATCATCCTCGTCGAGGCCACTCAGCTGAAGGCGGTCGGCGGTGCCGTCCCGGTGCAGATCGGCGAGCATCGCCGCCAACGGGTGGGAGCGGTCGAGGTCGGTGCTGCGATATGTCGCGACGACCTGTAGGCGGGTGTGGTCACCGAAGCGCAGCAGATGCCGCAGCAGCAACAGTGTGGGTTTGGCCGCCCAGTGCAGGTCATCGAGAATCAGCACGACCGGTGCACTCGCGGAGGCCAGTTCCAGCAGCGCGACGGCGGCGTCGAACAGTGCGTAGCGTTCGGTGTCGGGGTCGGCACGCGGTGGCGCGACCAGATCGGGCAGGACATCGGCCAGCCCGGGGACCAGGGAAAGCAGTGCTTCGAGACCCCGCAGCCCCCGCAGCCGTTTGGGTTCGACGCATGGCACCAGCGAACGCAGGGCTTCGGCGAATGGCTGATAGGGCGCACCGAGATCCTCGTCGGATCGGCCGTACAACACGACGGCGCCGTACTCGTAGGCCTGTCGAGACCATTCACCTGCCAAGCGTGTCTTCCCGATACCCGGTTCACCGGAGATCAGCACGGCGTGAATGCCATCGGTGAGCGTGGTCTGCCAGGCCGACGCGAGTCGCTCCAGCTCGCGGCTGCGTCCCACGAACGGCCCGGGTTCATGCGGCGGTCCCAGCTTCGCCTCTCCTCCGTCGAGCCTCGCTGAACCGCCGGGGCCGGTCAGTATCGCGGGAAGGTCGGGCCGCTGCAGCGGAGCATCGCTGGTCTCCTCGGGTCGCTCGGCGGCCTCCAGCCGGAGCTCGAAGACGTGTTCCGGGCGCGGCAGGTTACGAAGCTGGCGCATCCCGAGGTCGGCGAGCATGACGTCGTCAGGCAGTGCGTCGATGACGAGTTCGGCGGTCGCGCCGGAGCACAGGATCTGGCCGCCGACGGCCAGCGAGCGCAGCCGGGCGGCACGGTTGACCGCGCGGCCGAAGTAGTCGCCGTCGCGCAGCTCCACCTCGCCGGTGTGCAATGCGATCCGGATACGCATGGGCTCTCGCAGGGCCCAGGGCTCGTGAAGGATGGCATCTTGCAGTTCCAGCGCGGCGGCGGCCGCCGCTGATGGCCGTTCGAAGACCGAGAACGTGGCGTCGCCCTCGCCGCGCGTCTTGATCAGCCGGCCGCCGCGGGACGTGACGACTTGTTCGGCGAGCTCGTCGTGGCGGGCCAGCGCAAGCGCCATCGCGTTCGCATCGGCCTCCCACGCGGCAGTCGAGCCCTCGATGTCGGTGAGCAGAAAGGTCACGGCGCGCGTCACCGGCGAAGGGTGCTGTCCCACCGGGTATTCCAGCGCCGTGTCCTGGGCGACGATCGCGGCCTCGAGGCGCCGGAGTTCCGGGCCGGGGTCGACCCCGAGTTCATCGGCGAGCAGCGAGCGTGCCCGCTGATAGGCACCCAGCGCCTCACCCTGCCGGCCGGCGCGATAGAGGGCGAGCATCAGCTGGCCCCATCGCCTCTCTCGCAGCGGCGCGTCGCCCACCGCGGCCTCGAGCTCGCCGATGAGTTCGGCGGCCCGGCCGGTCGCGAGCAGCGCATCGGCACGGTCCTCGACCATCGCGGCGTGGCCTTCGAGCCAGCGGGTCTTCTCGGACAGTCCTCGGCGCGAATCGGGCAGTTCGGGGGTTCCGCGCCAGAGCGCCAACGCCTCGTCGAAGCTGGCCACCGCCTGGGGGATGTCGCCGCGGGCCACGGCATCCCGGCCCGTCTTGGTGGCGAGTTTGTAACGCGATGCATCGACCTCGGTCGTGCTGAGGATCCAGCCCATTCCCTCGGTGATGACGAAGCCGTCACCCAGTGCCCGGCGCAATGCGGAAATGTGCGTCTGCAGGGCCTTGACGGCGGTACGCGGCGCATCGTCGCCCCACAGCAGATCGATCAGACTCTCGGCCGACACGACGGAGCCGCCGTGTAGGCCGAGCATCGTGAGGATCGCACGCGGTTTGGCGCCCGGGATTGTCACCGGGGCGCCGTCCCGCCGGGCCTGGAGAGGTCCCAAAACCCCCAGCTCCACGGCTTGAATGGTCGTCACGTGACCAATGGTCGGTGGGGCGATTCAACAGGCGGTCAAGGTCGGGTAAAGACGGCTCTCGGGTTCACCCCCGAGTAACAGACCGAAGCCGACAGTAGATTCGACCCCCGCCGGCGAAGGTGTGGAGCAGCGGGCGTTTCAGGCGCCGTGACGGCGCGGGTTCAGACCAGCGCGGTGGCGTCGAATATCCAGGACATGTCTTCGGTTGCGAGGTTCTCGAGGTAGTTGGGTGGTGCGAAGGCCAGCACACTGGAGTAGTCCCAATAGTCCTTCCACACCGTGATTTTCCCGTCGACAACTCGGTGCACGGTGGCGAACCTCAGGGTGCCCCGCTCGCCGGTGGGAAATACCCACGTCTCGGAGTGTTCGTACATGACGTCCGGGCCGTTGGACACCAGTTGGCCGCCGTGGTGCCGGTATTCGGCCAACCGGTCGAACAACAGCCGGAGCCGCTTGACGATGTCCTCGGGCCCGCGGGCCGCGGCTGCCGGCATCGGCATGTCCACGTAAAGGCAATCCGGCGCCAGGAAGGTCTTGAGCGCATCCCAGTCAAATCGGGCCAACGCGTGCCACATGCCCAAGACAACGTCGCCGGTTGCGGTGGTTGAATCCGTCGTGGAGGCGTCCATCATGATGGTCACTGAACCGGGTTGCGAAGCCGGTGTCAATCATCGAGGAGGGAGATCGCGAATGAGCGCGCGCGTGGAGCAGTTGGAATTTCAGGCCGAGGCCCGGCAACTGCTGGATCTGATGGTCCACTCGGTCTACTCCAACAAGGATGCCTTCCTGCGGGAGCTGATCTCCAACGCCTCCGACGCGCTGGACAAGCTGCGACTGGAGGCGTTCCGTAACAAGGACCTGCAGGCAGACACCTCCGATCTGCACATCGAGATCGAGGTGGACAAGGCGGCACGCACCCTGACGGTCCGCGACAACGGCATCGGGATGTCGCGCGATGAGGTGGTGGACCTGATCGGCACCTTGGCCAAATCCGGAACCGCCGAACTGCGCCAGCAACTACGCGAAGCGCAGAACGCCAAGAACGAAGCAGCGTCCGAAGAGCTGATCGGGCAGTTCGGGATCGGGTTCTACTCGGTGTTCATGGTCGCCGACCGCGTCGAGATGCTGACCCACAAGGCCGGCGAGAGCGAAGCCATCCGCTGGGAATCCAGCGGTGACGGCACCTACACCATCGAAGCGGTCGACCCGGGCGAGCAAGCGCCCCAGGGCACCTCGATCATCTTGCACCTCAAACCCGAAGACGCCGAAGACGCCCTGCACGACTACACCGCGGATCCGACGATCCGGGGCCTGATCAAGAAGTACTCCGACTTCATCGCCTGGCCGATTCGGATGCAGGTCGAGCGGGTGAGTCCACCTGTTGAAGAAGGCGGCGAACCGACCGTCACCCTGGAGACCGCGACGCTGAACTCGATGCAGGCGCTGTGGGCGCGCCCCAAAGACGAAGTCTCGCCAGAGGAATACAGCGAGTTCTACAAACACATCGCGCACGCCTGGGACGACCCGCTCGAGGTCATCGCGATGAAGGCCGAAGGCACTTTCGAATACCAGGCGCTGCTGTTCATCCCGTCGCACGCGCCGTTCGACATGTTCAACCGCGACGCGCAGGTCGGCGTGCAGTTGTACGTCAAGCGGGTGTTCATCATGGGTGACTGCGACCAGCTGATGCCCGAATATCTGCGCTTCGTCAAGGGCGTCGTCGACGCGGCGGACATGTCACTCAACGTCTCTCGGGAAATCCTGCAGCAGGACCGGCAGATCAACGCCATCCGGCGGCGGCTCACCAAGAAGGTGCTGTCCACCATCAAGGAGCTGCAGTCGGGCCGCCCCGAGGACTACCGCACCTTCTGGACCCAGTTCGGCCGGGTCGTCAAAGAGGGACTGCTCAGCGACTTCGACAATCAGGAGGCACTGCTGGGCATCTGCTCATTCGCCTCCACGCACAGTGACTCCGAGCCCACCACGCTGGCCGAGTACGTCGAACGCATGAAAGACGGCCAGGAGCAGATCTTCTACGCCACCGGCGAATCTCGCCAGCAGCTCCTGAAATCACCCCACCTGGAGGCGTTCAAAGCCAAGGGCTTTGAAGTGCTGCTCCTGACCGACCCGGTCGACGAGGTCTGGGTGAACGCGGTCAGCGAGTTCGCCGGCAAGCCGCTGCAGTCGACCGCCAAGGGCGAGGTGGACCTGGACTCCGATGAGGAGAAGAGCGCCCACGAGGCCGAACGTAAGGAGCGGGAGAAAGAATTCGCCGACCTGATCGCCTGGCTGGAGCAGACTCTGACCGACCACGTCAAAGAGGTGCGGCTGTCGACCCGGCTGACCGAGTCCCCGGCCTGCCTGATCACCGACACCTTCGAGATGACCCCGGCGTTGGCACGCATCTACCGTGCCAACGGTCAGGAGGTTCCGGTCGGCAAGCGCATCCTCGAACTCAACCCGGGCCATCCATTGATCACCGGTCTGCGGCAGGCGCACACCGAGCGAGGCGGCGACGCCCCCGAGCTCGCCGAGACCGCCGAATTGCTCTACGGCACAGCGCTGTTGGCTGAGGGTGGGGCGCTGGAGGATCCGGCGCGATTCGCCGAGCTGCTGGCGGATCGGCTGGCCCGAACCATCTGAGCCCGCCTTAGGGCACCAGAACCACTTTGCCGACGTTTTCTCGCGCAGCAAGAATGCGGTGGGCCTCGGCGGCATTCGCGAACGGCACTGCCGCATGCACCACCGGGGCCGCGATGCCGCCCGACAGCGCCTCGGACAGTGGGGTGATCCAGGGTCCGAGTGTGCCGCGATCGTCCCACAGTCGCAGCATGTTCAACCCGATGACGGTCTTGGACTGCTCGATCTGCGTGATCGCATTGAATCCGCGCAGCATCGCCAGCGCCTGCGGCGCCGCCCGCAGCAGGGATCGCTTCTCACCTTGCTGCAGCGACGAAAGGCCGTAGGCCACGAGCCGTCCACCGGGACGCAACAACCCCAACGACCGATGCAGCGACGTGCCGCCGAGCGCGTCGAGCACGATGTCGTAGGGCTGCAGGCCCTTCCACCAGCCCTTGCGGCGGTAGTCGATGGCGCGGTCGATACCCAGCGCGGCGAGCCGGTCATGTTTGCCCGGTGACGCGGTGCCGTGCACGACCGCCCCGGCGGCCTTGGCCAGCTGGATCGCCGCGATGCCGACGCCACCGGCCGCGGCGTGCACCAGCACATGTTCGCCGGCCTGCAGCGATCCGTAGCCGTGCAGCGCGGCCCAAGCCGTCGCGTAGTTCACCGGGATGGCCGCGCCCTCCTCGAAGCTCATCGACGGCGGCAGCACGACGGTGTCCGTGGCGTTGGCGTTGACGATCTCGGCGTAGCCGCCGAAACGGGTGCCGGCCAGCACCCGCTCGCCGATGCGGGCCGGGTCGACACCGTCACCGACGGCCTCGATGGTGCCGGCCACCTCGTAGCCGACCACGGCGGGCAGCTTCGGGGCATCGGGATACAGTCCGACCCGCGCGAGGTGGTCGGCGAAGTTCACCCCCGCCGCGCGCACCCCGATGCGCACTTGACCGCCACCGGGCGGCGGAGGGTCGGGGCGGTCCTGGACCTGGAGCACCGATGGGGGACCGGTTTTGGTGATCACGACGACGCGCATGGGTGCCAGCCTATTGCTCCGAAGGCCATAATCGTCTGCGTGGACGTTCTCGATGAGCTGAACAGGTTGGTGGCGCTGTCGGGCGCGGAGGCGGCCGACTCCGATCCCGCGGTGGCCGAGTTTGCCGAGCAGTTCGGTGTCGATGTCTCGATGATCACCGATTCTCAACGGTCCCGGCTGTGGGAGGCGTTGGGGGAGAGGACCTTCAGCGCTGTGGTGCAGATGTTCATCGCCGACTTCGTGCCGAGGGTGCGCGCCGGTCTCGACGCGCTGGGTGTTCAGGTGGCATGGCCGGACACCAACTCCCAGGATCGCACGGGCAACGTGGCCGACGCATTGTTCAACGGGTTCATGCCCGCCGTCGCCCGGCTGCGGTTCCTGGATCCGGTGACTTCTGAGGTGGTGCGGTTGCGCGGCGCGGCCCAACACAACTGCCGGCTGTGCAGGTCGCTGCGCGAGACGACCGCCCTGAACGCCGGCGGATCTGAGTCGCTCTATGACGACATCGAGCGGTTCGAGGATTCGCCGCTGCTCAGTGAGGTTCACAAGGCGGCGCTGCGCTACGTCGACGCGCTGATCTGGACACCGGGACACATCGACGCCGACGTGGCCACCGGAGTGCGTAGGCACTTCACCGATGAGCAGGCCATCGAGCTGACCCTGGACGTGATGCGCAACGCCGGCAACAAGATCGCGGTGGCACTGGGTGCGGACGCACCCCGGGTGACCGAAGGCACCGAGCGCTACCTGCTCGACGCCGACGGCCAGACCGTCTACGGCTGAACTCGGCCGGAGTGGCGGGCCAAAAAGCCCAGGATGGCGTCGGCGAAGACGTCGTTGCGGTCACCGGCCACCATGTGACCCGCGCCGGCGACATCGACGAACTCCACCTGCGGGAACCGGATCAGGAACTCCTCGGCATTGTCGGCGCTCACCAGGTCGCTGAGCTGGCCACGCACCAGCAGGATCGGCACGCCGCCGTCGAGGATGGTCTGCACCGCGGCGTTGAGCCGGTCGACGTCGTGGATCTCCATCGGCCCGTGATGCTCGGCGCCGCTGATGAACTGCGGGTCCCAGTGCCAGTACCAGCGGTCGCCGCGGCGGCGCAGGTTGGTGGCGAGTCCGGTGAGGTCGGTGGGGCGCGGCCGATGCGGGTTGTAGGCGGCGATCGCGTCGGCGACCTCATCGAGCGAGTCGAAGCCGGACTCCATGTTCTCGGCCATGAACGCCTGCACCCGCTGCGCGCCCGAGGCGTCCATGTTGGGCACGATGTCGACCAGCACCACCGCGCTGACCGTATCGGGCGCCAGTTCACCGCCGAGCAGCATCGCGGCGCATCCGCCCAGTGATGCGCCGACCAGGACCGGGTTCGGCGGCAGGGTGCGCAGCACCTCGTGAATGTCGGCGGCGAAGCTGACCAACCGGTAGTCGCCCTCGCTGGCCCAATCCGATTCGCCGTGGCCGCGCAGGTCGACGGTGACGGCCTGCCAGCCCCGCTCGGCCACCGCGGCAGCGGCGCGACCCCAGGAGCGTCGGGTCTGCCCGCCGCCGTGCAGGAACACCACTGCTCGGGCGTCGGGGTCACCGTGGCGATCGGCGATGATCCGCACATCGCCTGGTGCGTGGGTAACGAAGGTTTCCGAGGTCATCTAAGCATCGTATGACGGTATCGGTATGCGACCATCGTCTGCCCGGGAAAAAGGCTGTTGAGCTGCGGGTTATCGGGGTTACGATGACGTATTCACCGCTTCGGGAGGGCAATCATGGCCCGTCATCTCGCCCTGGTCTACGGGGCACTCAACTACCTGGTCTTTCTGGTTGTCTTTCTGTATGCCGTCGGCTTCGTCGGCAACCTTGTGGTGCCGCGCAGTGTCGACTGTGGCCCGACGACGCCGGTGGGGGCCGCTTTCGTCATCGACGTGGCACTGCTGGGGCTGTTTGCGGTCCAACACAGTGTGATGGCACGCCCGGCGTTCAAGCAGCGGCTGACGCGCGCGGTGCCCCAGTATCTCGAACGCAGCACCTATGTCCTGGCGTCGAATGTGGTTCTGGCCCTGTTGTTCTGGCAGTGGCGGCCGATCCCCGCCATCGTCTGGGACGTGACGACGCCGGCGGTACGGCTGGTGGTGTGGGGCTTGTTCTGGCTGGGCTGGCTCATTGCGTTGGTGTCGACCTTCCTGATCAGTCACGTCGATCTGTTTGGCCTGCGCCAGGTATATCTGGCGTGGCGGGCCCGGCCGTACACCGATGTCGGTTTCCGTGCCCGGTCGCTGTATCGGGTGGTGCGGCATCCGCTCATGCTGGGCTTCGTGATCGCATTCTGGGCGGCGCCCACCATGACCGTCGGCCATCTGCTGTTTGCGGTGGCGACCACCGGCTACATCCTGATCGCGACGCAGCTGGAGGAGCGTGACCTGATCGCCGCACTGGGCGACCGGTACCAGCAGTACCGTCGCCAGGTGCCGATGCTGGTGCCCGGCGCGTTCAGGCGAACGGCGCCACGGCGAACCGGCCCCACGCCAGGAGCGCGAACACAGTAATGAAGGCGATGTCGCCGGCCATATAGCCCCACTCGTTGCGGCGCAGTCGGGTTGTGGCGGTGCCGGACATGAACAGCATCAGGCCGCAGGCGGCGATCGGCCCCAGCAGTGGCGCCACCCCGACCGCCGCTGGAAGCACCAGGCCGATCGCGCCGATCAGCTTGATGGTGCCGATGGTCTTGAGATGACCGTTGTCGAAGTCATCGACCCAGTGCTGGTTGGCGCCCAGCGCCCGGTACCTCTCCCTCGGAAGCAGCAGCAGGGCCGCGCCGCCGATGACGAATCCGGTGGCGAGGATGCCCGCGATGATCCACAGGGCGGTGTTCATGGCGTACTCCTTGTCGTTTGTGGTTACCCCGGTCGGGTGGGGCCCGTCATCAGCTGTGACGGACCGACACCACGAGAGGTAACCGATGACGACCGAATCACAGCTGGCGCGGGATTTCGAACGGCAGCGTCGTCGCCTGCTGGCGCTGGCGCATCGGGTGCTGGGCTCGCGTACCGACGCCGAGGACGCGGTGCAGGAAGCATGGCTGCGGTTGTCCCGTCAGGACACCGACGCGATCGATAACCTGCCCGGGTGGTTGACGACCGTGATCAGCCGCATCTGCATCGACACGCTGCGTTCGCGGGCCGCCCGGCCCGAGGTCTCGATCGGTACCGAGCTCCCCGAACTGGTGGTGACCGAGGACGACGACACTCCCGAGGACACTGCGGTGCTGTCGGATTCAGTGGGGCTGGCATTGCTGGTGGTGCTGGGGGCGCTGCGTCCCGACGAGCGACTGGCGTTCGTGCTGCACGACATGTTCGCGGTGCCGTTCGCCGAGATCGGCCCGATCGTCGGGAGATCGGCCGATGCCGCCAAGATGCTGGCCAGTCGGGCGCGCCGCAAGGTCCAGGAGGTGCCCGCGCCGTCGGGGGATCGGCATGCCCGGCGCGAGGTGGTCGACGCGTTCCTGGCGGCCGCGCAGGGCGGGGATTTCGGCGCATTGTTGCGGGTGCTCGATCCCGATGTCACCTGGCGCCAGCAGACGGCCAGGGGGGTGACGGTCACGACCGGGTCCGACGCGGTCGTCGAAGTCGTTCGCCGCGGCCGGGGGGCGCGCTTCACCGCGCGTCGGGTCCTGGTCAATGGCGAGCCCGGAATCCTGGGCTGGGGTCCGTCCGGCCGGCCGCTGAACCTGATGGCGTGTACGGTGCGTGACGGTCGCCTGGTGGGCATCGTGTCGATCGCGGACCCGGTCCGGCTGGCTGGGATCGATCTGCCCGCGCCCCCGGATGTGGCCGGGCGATAAAGTCGTGATCGCCAGTTGGCACCGGGGGCGGTAGCTCAGTCGGTTAGAGCCGCGGACTCATAATCCGTTGGTCGCGGGTTCGAGCCCCGCCCGCCCCACTTTGCTTCTATGACTTCGGTTGATCCTTGACACTGCCTGAATGAGCTTCCGAATGCCACCCACAACAACGAATCGACGCACAGAAGAACTGCACGGAAGCGCACAAAGACGGCCGCTACAACATTGCGCAGGACGACAATGCCTATTCGTCCAAGCTTGACCGGGACGGCGACGGCCTGGCGTGTGAGCCCAAGCCGTAATGGCCGTCCGGTCAGTGCACTGTCAAGACCTCATCCGCCAAACCAGACATTGAACAGAGCCTGAAACAACTCGTCGGTGGAAAGTGTCGGAATCTCGTTGATCGTGGTCATGCCGTCGACAACCGTGGTAGCCGAGTCAATCTGGTCTGCGGTCAACCCGAGGTAGGCACTGTGCAGTCCCAGCCCGAAGAGCAGCTGCTCCCAATTGGTGCCCCCTAACAGCAGGTCCAGCCAACTCTTGGTCACGTCCGCTACGAAGACGTCGCCGTTGATGTTGAAAATCTCGGTGGGGTAGAGGTTGGTCGGGACGGAAGCGGCGTTGGCGCCCAGCATGACGAAACGCAAAGCGTCAGTGGGAACGCCCGCATCCATGAGTTGCTGTTCGGACAAGGCGGCCACGAGGCTGCTTTGCGAGTAGGTGAAAATTGTCAGCGGATCGCTGCACACACCGGTGGCGTCACAGCCCATGTCGCCGGCATGGTAGTCGGCGAGGATCTGGTTGACTAGGATGGACTGGCCCTCCGGGACGCTCTGGAAGAAATTGAACGTGTTGGGCAGAGTCAGCGCCAGGGTCGAGTCCGTAGTGCCCTCGTATCCCAGGGGATTGAGGTACAGATCCATCCCGCTGCTGATGTAGCTGGCGGGCGGTGTCGGGATGCCGGTCGGTCCCAGGACCAATGCATCCGTTGAGCCGTCGAGGAATTGGCGATTGTCGAAGGTATAGGATTCGGCGTTGGCAGCGGCCGCCCACATGAGGGCGGCACCGCACAGCACGGCACCGATGATCATTTGCTTCATGGCTCCACCTTGAGCGCAAGTTCACGGATGATTTGGGGGATGACGCCGAGCCGAATCTGCTGGGCGCACGAATTCAGTAGCCAGCGCCCTGCCCTCCGGCAGGTATCTGGCGTGCGCTGTAGTACCGGTTGTCGACGTTGAAAATTATTGCAGTCGGCGAAAATTTCGTCTCCGGAATCGAAATATTCGCCGGTAAAAATATGTGCCGGTCAAAGGATCTCGCGCTGGCAGTCCACGTGCATCATGCGGCGCGGAATAAGTGAACGATGCGTCCCACGTCTCAGTGGAGACAAGTGTCACGATGTCGCTTATTGCGCACACGCCGTCTACTGAAGTTGCGCCCGAGCGGACTTCGGTCAGGGTCAACCCGGAAGGCCTTGTGCAGTTCGGGTCCGTAACTCTGACCGCGCGGTGGGGCCCCGCAGATGCCGACACCGACAACCGTGCCATTGACAAATGGCGCAATCACTGGTGTTGTATCTGCCGTGGCAGAACCTGACGGCCGTGAACTCCCGGACGTGCCCACCGGTGCACCACTGCGTGCGCGGGCGGCGGCCGCCATCACGCGATGGACGCTGCGGCGGCTGAACAACGCAATTCCGATGAATTCTCCGGGCATAGCCTTCGCGCGCGGACTGATCGCCACCATCATGGGGACCTTCGGGTCGATGCCGGCCGGGACCAGGATCGTTCCCGTGCACGACGCGCCGGTGCGCGGCGAGTGGGTACTCGGGCCGGGCGTCGAGTTCGGCGGGCGGGCCGGCTACTACGTGCATGGCAGTGCCTACGTGATCTGTTCGGCGCGCACTCACCGCAAGCTGGTCGCCCGGCTCTCGCAGGCGACCGGCATGCCGATGTTCTCGGTGGACTATCGGCTGGCTCCCGAGCACCCCTTCCCGGCTGCGGCTCAGGATGTCGAGGCCGGATACCGGTGGCTGCTGGCCCAGGGCTATTCCGCGTCCGACATCGTGATCTGCGCTGATTCTGCCGGCGGCCACCTGACCTGCGACATGTTGCTCACCCATGTTGGCGAACCGGCCTTCGCGCCGGCCGGCGTCGTGCTGTTCTCGCCGCTGATCGACCTCACGCTGGGCCTGGCCCAACAGCAGGAGGCGGCTCAGCCCGACCCGGTGATATCGGCGGCTGCGGCGTGCCGGCTGGTGGCGCTCTACACCGACGGCCAAGATCCCGCCGACGTGCGGCTGCGCCTTGACTTCACCGCCGCGGATCGGCTGCCGCCGTTCCTCACCCAGGTGGGCGGATTCGAGATGCTCAGCGCCGACGCGCGGTACCTGGACGCCGAGATCCGGCGGGCCGGCGGGGCGAGCACGTTGGAGGTGTGGCCCGGGATGGTCCACGTCTTCCAGGCCCTGCCGCGACTGGCCCCGGAGGCCAAGCCCGCGCTGCGCCGCGCAGCGGCGTTCATCGCCCAGAGCTACGCCGACACCCGATCTGATGAACTCGAGGAGACCTGCTGATGTTCGGAATCGACACCGTGTTGTCCCTGTTCCGCAGTAACCACCGGCGAACCGCCGTCGCCAAGGCCGTGGTCACCGGCGCCGGCAGCGGCATAGGGCGGTCCTTCGCCCTGGAACTGGCCCGCCGCGGCGGCGACGTCATCTGCGCGGACATCGACGCCGAGCGGGCTGCCGAGACGGTGGCGCTGATCGAGCAACTGCCCACCGGCTCAGGGCACGCCGTGCAGTGCGACGTCTCCGACCGCGGCGCGATCGAACGCCTCGCCGCTCAGGCTCAGGAGATCTTCGGCGGCGCGCCGGGCTTGGTGATCAACAATGCCGGCGTTGGAGTCGGCGGAAAGCCCGTCGGCGACATCGGTTTCGACGACTGGGACTGGGCGCTCGGGATCAATCTGTGGGGCGTGGTCTACGGCTGCGAGGTCTTCACTCCGATCCTGCGATCCGCCGGCCGTGGCGGAATCATCAACGTGGCCTCGGCGGCCGGATTCGCCGCCGCACCGTCGATGGCGGCCTACAACGTGTCCAAGGCCGGCGTGATGTCGCTGTCGGAGACGCTCGCCGCAGAACTGGACGGCACCGGCATCGCCGTCACCGTGCTGTGCCCGACGTTCGTGAAAACCAACGTCTTCACCGACGGCCGGATCACACCCGGCTCGATGAACCTCAGCCAGCAGCTGGCCCGCTGGACCGGATTGTCCGCGGACGACGTCGCGGCCCGGACCCTGGACGCCCACGACGACGGCCGGCTGTACGTGGTGCCGCAGTTCGACGCCAACGTCATCTGGCACATGAAGCGGCACTTTCCCGAGCTTTACGTCCGCGGCGCCGGACTGCTCGGCCGCGTGCTGCCCCAGAACTGAACTCCGAGAAATCGACTCGCGAAAGGAACCAGGCGATCATGGCGATGAATCTGGAAGAGATGCTTCAGAAGATCAAGGACAAGCAGTGGGCTCTGGTCGACATCGACTGGGATGCACCGGGAGCCGACCTGATCGAGCCCGAACTGTGGGCCAAGCTCAAGCCGTTCATGACCGACCTGATGTGGATCGAAAACGTCGGCGCTCGCGGCTTCGCTGCACTGGCCAAGAAGGCCCCCACGCCCACGCTCAAGAGCATCTACGAGCACTTCCACGCCGAGGAGCAGAAGCACGCGAACGCCGAGCTGGCCCTGATGCGCCGGTGGGGCATGCTCGACGACGACGAGGTCCCGCCGCCCAGCGTCAACGTCCAGCTGGTCATCACCTGGCTCGACAAGTTCTCCGACAGCATGTCGCTGTCGATTCTGGGCACCGTCATCCCGATGCTGGAGGTGGCACTCGACGGCGCGTTGATCAAGTTCATCACCGATGAGGTCCAAGACCCGGTGGCCCAGGAAGTGTTCAAGCGGATCAACTCCGACGAGTCGCGTCATCTGGCTGTCGACTTCGAGGTGATGGATATCCTGGGCCACGCGAACCTGCGCAAGCTGGCGGTCGAGTTCGTCGGCAGCTGGATGAATCCCGCGCTGCTGATCGGCACGCTGAGCTATTTCCCGCTGCTGAACAAGATGCGCGACAACATCGTGGCGATGGGTGTCGACGAAGAACGCCTATATCAGGCGATGCGCCGCTTCCGGAATGTCGGTGAGCGCAGCGCTTTCGTCCGGCGGGTGCCGATGTACCAGTTCATCTCCTGGCACGGCAAGAAGGTGATCGACCGGACCTCCAAGTACCACTGGCTGGCCGACTCCCTGGTCGCGATCACCGGCGTGATCCCGCCGGCGCTGGTGCACAACACCCCGACCTGGTCAGACGCACTGACCTACGAGCCGGTCGCGTAAGTAAGAGGGACGATCACTGTGACTATCTCAACAGCCATCATCGGCGCCGGATTCGCCGGAGTCGGCGCCGCGATACGCCTCAAAGACCAGGGCATCACCGACTTCGTGATCCTCGAACGCGATTCGCGCGTCGGCGGAACCTGGCGGGACAACACCTACCCCGGCGCGCAGTGCGACATCCCGTCGAGGCTGTACTCCTACAGCTTCGCCCGCAACCCTGAGTGGTCGCAGACCTACTCCGGTAGCGCCGAGATCCTGGGGTACATCGACACCATGGTGGAATCCGCCGGGATCGAACCCAACATCCGGTTCGGGCACAACGTGACCGGTGTCGAATACGACGCCGAGGCGGGGGAGTGGAGCATTCGGCTGGCCCGCCGCAAGCCGCTGCGGGCCCGCAATGTGATCGTGGCGTCCGGCCCGTTGTCCAATCACAGCTTCCCGAACATCCCGGGCATCGAGACCTATGAAGGCAACAAGATCCACAGTGCCCGTTGGGATCACGACTACGACTTCACCGGCAAGAAGGTGGCCGTGATCGGCACCGGATCCAGCGGTGTGCAGATCATCCCGGAACTGGTCAAGGTCGCCAAGTCGGTCAAGGTGTTCCAGCGCACGCCGGGCTGGGTGCTGCCGAAGCTCAACACGTCGACCGGTGACCGGCTCAAGCAGCTCTACAAACACGTCCCGCTGGCGGAGAAGCTGATGCGTTCGGCGTGGTTCTGGGGGCATGAGTCGGTGGCTCTCGGCGTGGTTTGGGACACCCCACTCACCCGGCTGGTCGAGGCCCTGAGCGTCGCCAATCTGCGGCTGCAGGTGAAGGATCCGTGGATGCGTCGCCAGCTGACGCCGGACTTCTCGGCCGGATGCAAGCGGCTGTTGATGACCAGCGACTACTACCCGGCGCTGCAGGCGGACAACTGCACACTGGTGACCTGGCCGATCGCCAGGTTGTCTCCCAAGGGAATTCGCACCGTAGAGGGGATCGAGCACCAGTTCGACGCGATCGTGTTCGCCACCGGCTTCGACGTCTCCAAGGCGGGCACCCCGTTCCCGGTCACCGGGCTCGAAGGCCGGGATCTGGGCTCGGAGTGGAGCGGCGGGGCATACGCCTATCGCAGTGTGGCGGTGTCGGGATACCCGAACCTGTACTTCACCTTCGGGCCCAACTCGGGGCCGGGCCACAACTCGGCGCTGGTGTACATGGAAGCCCAGATCGACTACATCGTCGAGGCGATCGCCAAACTGCTGCGGTTCAACTGGAAGTCGCTCAACGTGCGGCCCGAGGTCCAGGCCCGGCACAACCAGGAGATCCAGCGGCGCCTGCAGTCCACCACCTGGAATTCCGGCTGCCAGAGCTGGTATCTGACCGATGACGGCTTCAACGCCACCATGTTTCCGGGTTTCGCCACCCAGTACGTCAACCAGCTCAAGGAAATGGATCTGCACGACTACACGATCACCGAGGCGAAGACGGCCGGTGACCCGGTGTTGACGGCATAGGGTCGCGCTGGTGACCGAGTACCGCATCGACGACCTTGCGCGGGAGGCTGGAACGACCACCCGCAATGTGCGGGTCTACCAGGAGAACGGCCTGCTTCCCCGGCCGCTGCGCCGGGGCCGGGTGGCCATCTACACCGACCGGCACCTGGGGCAGTTGCAGGCGATAATCCGTCTGCTCAGTGAGGGTTTCACGGTCAAGCACATCTTGAAGTTCTTGACCGGTCTGCAGCGGGGTGAGGCCCTGGCCGAGGTACTCGATCTGGCCGATCTGGGCGAGTTGGTGACCGCGCCGTGGTCGCACCCGGTATCGCAGACCATGGCTCTCGATCAACTGGAGGCGCGCCTGGGGCGCCTCGACGCGCCGATGCTGCGTCGGCTGGTGAGCGGCGGCGTCATCGAGGCGACCGACACCGACGGCGTCTACCGGGTGATCGACGTGCGTCAGGTCGACGACTTTGCCAAGCTGGTCTCGCGCGGGCTGCCGTTGGCAATGATCCTCAAAACCATGACCGCGGTGGACAAGAAGCTCGATGACGCGGCCGCGGCGCTGACCCGCTCCGGTCACACCGAGGTGGTCCGGCAGCGCGGGAAAGGGTGGCTGCCCAGCAACGACAACGAACTCGCCTGGGCCGCAGACTTGGTCGACACCATGCGCCGGGTGGCGCGCCGCTCCGCGCACGCGAGTCTGGACCGGGCGTTCGACACCGCGGTGCGCGCCGAATTGCGGCACTACCAGGAAGCCGGCAAGGAAGTTTGACGACGGTGCGGGATCGGGTACTCCGAGGCATGCCCCGCATCATCGAACTGCATCGCGCGCTGCTGGACCGCATTCTCGGTGGCGCGGCGACCGCGCCGGTCGGGCTACGGCGCGCCGCCTTCGACAACACCGGACTCGACGAACCGATGGCCACCCTGGTCGACAAGGTGGCGCACCACTCCTACCGGGTGACCGACGGTGACGTCGCCGCCGCGCGCGTCGCCGGCCTGAGCGAAGATCAGATCTTCGAGGTGGTGGTGTGTGCCGCCGTCGGGCAGGCGACCCGGCAGTACGCCGGGGCCATGGCCGTCCTGGCAGGGCTAACCGAAGGACCGGGACAGCGATGAGGCTGGCGATCCTCGACCACGGACACCGACCGGGCACCAAAGTGCTGCTGGGCATGATCCGGCTGGTGTCACGACAGCCCGTCGTCGACGCCGTCAAACTGGCGTTCTACCGCCGCGAATTCTATGGCGCCGGTCCGCTCACCCAGGAGGCGATGCGCGGCCCGTCGGCGTGGAGCATCGGAGAACGTGAACTCATGGCAGCCTATGTGTCCCACGTGAATTCCTGCCCGTTCTGCGTCGCCGCGCACACCGCCACTGCCAATCTCTGTTACCGCGATGACGCGACGGCCGCCGCCACGCTCGCCGACCTGGAGACCGCACCGATCCCAGAGCCGCTGCGCGCGACGCTTCGCCTGCTGGGCAAGCTCACTCGGGAGCACCGTGTCGACGCCGACGACATGCGCGCCGTGCTGGCGGCCGGCGTCACCCCCGAACAGATCCGAGATGCCTTGGCTGTCAGCCTCGCCTTCAATATCACCGACCGGCTGGCCAACGCCTTCGGCTTCGAGGTGGCCGGCCCGGCGGCGATGGCCGCCGGTGCCCGGCATCTGGTCAAGCGCGGCTACGGGTAGGCGCCTGGTTCTTCGGAGCTTTGCAGCTCATCGAAGCGGGCGAGTGCGGCGTCGAGGTCGGACCCTTCGAACAACTCGCTGCGGCCGATCAGACCATTGTCGAAGGTCAGCACGTGGATATCACGCCACTCGGCGTCGAAGCCCTCTTGTGAGATCCCTTGCATCACATGGGTAACGACAGTTCCGATATTACTGAGTCGGTGTACCGCCGCGATGTAGAGCCGAGTGTCAGGCGAGTCGTCCCATGCCGCTTGGATGTAGGCGATCACGTGGCGGGAGGTGACGGCTGCCCCGCGACGGTGGTCGATGTTCACCCAGTCGGGTGTCGCGGGGTTTGGCGCCCGGAATCGTGACCGGCGCACCATGCTGCCGGACCTGGAGAGGCCATAAAACCCCCAGCTCCACGGCTTGTAGCGTACTCATGACACCCATCGTGGGTGAGGTGATTCAACGCGCGGTAAAGATCGATTAAAGGTCGTTGCTGATCATTCCGGTGCGGCACTGAGCAGGACTAGACTCTTGAGTTCATGGCTATCCGGCGCGCGGTGCTGGTCATCGCCGACATCGGCGGCTACACCGCCTACATGAATTGGAACCGGATGCATCTGGTGCACGCCCAGATGGCCGTGGCCGCATTGCTGGAATCGGTCATCGACGCCGCCAAGGGCATGAAGCTGGCGAAGCTGGAGGGTGACGCGGCGTTCTTCTGGGCGCCCGACGGTGACGCCCAGGAGTTGGTCAGCGAGCGGGTATCGCGCATGCATCAGGCGTTCCTGAACAAGCGGGCTCGTATCGAGAACGGCCGCGGTTGCCGCTGCGAGAGCTGCGAGCAGTTGAAGAACCTGTCGCTGAAGTTCGTTGCGCACGAGGGTGAGGTTGCCGAGCAGAAGGTCAAGCGCCGCAGCGAACTTGCCGGCGTGGACGTCATCCTGGTGCACCGGATGCTCAAGAACCAGGTACCGGTTCCTGAGTACGTGTTGATGACCGACGTCGTCGCGCAACGGCTCGACGAGCCCGTCCGTGCGGCGTGCACGGCGCTGGTGCATGACTTCGAGGGGCTGGGCCAAACGCCGACGTACTACCTGGATCTGGCGAAGTCAGCGGTAGAGCCACCGGCGGATGCCATGGGGTTGGCCGACAAACTGAGATTCCGCTGGAATGCGCTGCCGTTCGTGGTCGGAGCCAAACAGCCCGGCGCGGGATTCCGCAGCCTGGGCCGTGGCGCGGCCGAGCATGCCGTGGGCTGAGGAATCCGGCGCAGCTAGACCTGGGTACGCCGGACCGAGGAAGCGCTCCACCATATTGCGTTGGGCCGCTGGATCACTGAGCGGCCAACACCACAGGGCTACAAGCACCCGGACTGCAGATTCGCGGCTGCTGCTGTTGTGGGGTGCGGCCAACCGTGACTCGAAGCAGTTCGCCTCGTCTCACGAGTTTCGCCTCGACCGCAGCGGCGCCAGGAACCACCTGGCTTTCGGCAGGGGAGTGCTACAGCTTTCCGGCGACGAAGTCAGCTGCCTGGTTGACCATGCCTGACGAGATATACGCGCCGGCCAGGTGTTGCGGCCAGTTCTCTTCCCAGGTGTTCGGGTCGGCCGGGTTGCAGATCGGGTCGGCGCCATGACACTGCTCGATGGTCCGATCGTTGTAGACCGGGCTGAAGTTGGTGATGGGGCCGACCCATTGGCTGCCGTTGCCGAAAAGTGCAACCGCGGCGATGTGCTCGTCGGCGCCCGGCGGCAGGGGATTGGTGAAGCCGAACGCCGAGAAGGGGACAGCGAGCACCACGTCGGTGACTGCGGCACCCAGCGAGTAGCCCCCGGGAACGATGCGGGTGTTGGGACAGCCGTTGATGGTCTTCTGGATGTGGGCGCTCATGTCGTTGGCACCCTGGTCGACCTGATTGTCGGCGGGGTAGTTGACCGCGTACACACTGACGTTCTTGGAGGTTTTGGCGCGCAGGGCGCTGACGAACGCATTGCCGACCGCTCCGGCCCCGGGCGATTCCAGACGCCCACGGGCGAACACCACCTCGGCGTCGGGGCAGGCCGCGCCGGCCGGTGCAACGGTTCCGGCGGGAATCACGATCGGGGCGGTCAGCAGCACTGCCGCGAGCACGGTGCCTCGACCTGCGAGTCTGAATGTGCGGGCCCGGGAATCACTCACGACGGGGATTTTAGTGATCGGTGCTCACCCTGTCGCACCGAGCGTCAGCCGATTCGGGACTGTTCGAGATATGCCGCCAGCGCGTTGGTCAATCCGCGGCGGGCTTCGTCGAGGTCGGCGTAGGAGCCGAGTTGACGTTCGGAGACCAGCCCGCGCATCGCGCCCGGGATGAGCGCGGCGACCTCCCGCACCCGCTGCGGGTCGACGCCGAGATCGGCGAACGCGTGGTGACAGGTCTGCAGCCAGCTGCGGCCCCAGGAGAACAGTTCGGCGGCGGTGCGCGGATAGAGCCGTTCCAGCTCGCGATGGTCGCGGGGCAGCGCGGCCCGCAGATTCTCGATGGCGCGCGAATCCTGCGACGCCAGGCCGTCATGGAGGGTGTCGATGATTCCCGCGACTCGATCTCGCAGCGGCGCATCCGATTTCACCCCGGCGAACGCCGACATCGCCGCGTCGCGGCGCTCTGCGGTGCGGTGCAGCACCGCCGCCCAGAAGCCGTCGACATCGCCGAATTGGTACTGCACCGCGCCCCAGGTGGCACCGCTCTCCTTGGCTATCCGGCTGGCCGACACCGCGCCCGGGTCACCAGTGGCCAGTGAGCGCACCGCGGCATCCAGCATCGTCTCGCGGGTCGCCTGCCCCCGCTTGTTGCTGCGCCGCGCCGCCGGTTGAGTCATTTGCGAAAGTCTAGCAATTGTTTCATAGTGCCCGCTATGATTCCTGCGAGCGACAACCGGCGAGAGGATACGCAGACATGGCCAAACCGCCACTGTCGATGAAGCCGACTGGCTGGTTTCAGGTCGCCTGGTCCGACGAGATCGGGATCGGCGACGTCCACACCATGAAGTACTTCGGCCAGGAGATGGTGGCCTGGCGTGCCGAGTCCGGCAGGCTCACCGTGATGAACGCCTACTGCGAGCACCTCGGTGCGCATCTGGGCTACGGCGGCACCGTCTGCGGTGAGGTGCTGCAGTGTCCGTTTCACGGATGGCAGTGGAATGCCCAGGGCCGCAACGTCTGTATCCCGTATCAGGACAAGCCCAATCGCGGCCGTCGCATCGGCACCTACCCGGTGGTCGAGCGCAACGAGTCGGTCTACATCTGGCACGACGTGCACCGGCGTGAGCCGTACTTCGATCCGCCGGATGTGTTCGCCGACTTCGACGATCGCAGCGCCGCGGACTACTACCCGCAGCGGCGGCTCTACCGCCAGGCCCTGGAGCTGCACCCGCAGTACGTCTTGGAGAACGGCGTGGACTTCGCTCACTTCAAGTACGTGCACCGCACCCCGATCGTGCCGGTGTTCACCCGCCACGACTTCGCGCAGCCGGTGTCCTACGTCGACTTCACCATCACCTTCGAAGGAGACGACGGCCAGAGGATCGAGGACGTCAACAGCGGCGTGGAGGCCATCAACGGCGGCTTGGGCGTTGCGGTGACCAAGAGTTGGGGCATGATCGACAACCGCACCATCTCGGCGATCACTCCCGTCGACGAATCCACCTCCGACGTCCGGTTCATGGTCTACATCGGCCGCACACCGGCCGTCGGTTCAGCGCGGCTCGACGGAGGAGAGGCGAAACTGGGACCGCCGCATAAACCCGCCGATCCCGCCCGTGCCGACGCCAGAGCCAGCGACTTCGGGCAAGAGGTGATCCGCCAGTTCGAACAGGACATCCACATCTGGTCGCATCAGCGCTATTCGGATCCACCGGCCCTGGCCACCGCCGAGTACGAGGGCTTCACCGCAATCCGCCAGTGGGCCAAGCAGTTCTATCCCGACGGCATCGGCGGAAGTGCTGCCGAGGTCGCTGAAGCCACTGCCCAGAAAGGCTCCACCGCATGAGCACATCCGTCGCACCCGTCCGCGTGTTCCAGGTCGCCACCGGCAACGTCGGCAAGGAGATGATCAAACGGATCGCCACTCGGCCCGACCTAGAACTGATCGGCGTGCACTGCTACTCGCCGGACAAAGTGGGCAGGGACGCCGGCGAGTTGGCCGGCATCGCCCCCAACGGGGTGATCGCGACCGGCAGCGTCGAGGAGATCATCGCGGCCAAGCCCGATGTGGTCACCTTCCACGGCGTGTTCCCCGACGAAGACCTCTACGTCGCCGTACTGGAGGCGGGCATCAACATCGTGACCACCGCAGACTGGATCACCGGCTGGCACCGCGACCACAACCACCCGCATCCCTCGGGCAAGCCTGTGACACAACTACTTTCCGAGGCGTGCGAGAAGGGCGGTGCGACCTTCTACGGCACCGGGATGAACCCCGGTCTCAACCAGATTCTGGGTGTGGTGTGCGCGGCTGATGTCGCCGAGATCGAGAACATCACCACCATCGAATCCGTCGACGTGTCGTGTCATCACTCCAAGGAGACCTGGATCGAAGTCGGCTATGGTCAGCCGGCCGACGACCCGGAGATCCCGGCCAAGCTGGAAAAGTTCACTCGGGTCTTCGCCGACAGCGTCCTGATGATGGCCGACTGTTTCGGCCTGACGCTGGACGAGGTGACGTTCGGCTACGAGCTGGGCGTGTGCACCAGGGACGTCGACCTGGGCTGGTACGCGCTGCCCAAGGGATCGTTGGGCGGCAGCTACATCAAGTACCAGGGCATGGTCGACGGCGTGCCGCGCATCGAGACGCATCTTGAGTGGCAGATGACGCCGTTCACACAGCCGAACTGGAATATCAAGGGCTGCTATATCACTCGGGTCAGCGGCGACCCGTGCGTCTACAACAAGCACATGATCTTCCCCAAGCCCGGCTTGGACCTGTCGGATCCGGACAACTTCGCCTCGATCGGCATGACGGTGACCGGCCTGCCCGCCCTCAACGCGATCACATCTGTTGTGGCCGCCAGGCCGGGGTTGCTGACCAGTGCTGACCTGCCACTGCGAGGATTCGCCGGACGCTTCAAGCTCTGACGCGCGTCACCTACGGCATCGGGGTTCCGGCACTGCCTTCGGTGATCGGGGTGCCCGCGCTTCCCGACGGCGGTGGCGTCGCCGGCACCGGACGGGAGGGGCGCTGCGCCGGAGCCTGCTGCGCGGGCGCTCGATGACTGCTGCCACCGCCGGACGTCGGAGCCTGCTGCTGCGGCTGCTGCCGGGGCGCCTGTTGCCGTGGTGCGGCCTGCGGTGCCGGAGCCGGTGTCACCCAGCGGATCAGGTCGGCACCGCCGGCCTGGTACACCAGGCTGTTCGGGGCGTCGCCGGTCACGTCGAAGTAGACCTTGCCGCTGGTCTTCTGGCCCTGCGTGAGTCCGGTGGGCATGATGCCCTGCGCCGTGGGCACCGTGAAAAGTGCCTGGTAGTTCTGGCCGCTGGCCGAACGGGCGCTGAGGTTGGCGATGATCGGGAAAACCGTGCCCGCAACCGCCTCGTCGGTGGCGGTTGCCTCCCACAGTGTGCCGCGCGGCTGGTAGGGAATGGAATCCGAGCTGGGCCGCAAATCGCTGATCGTCCAGCCGCTCACGCCGGGCCCCTCGGGCACGGTGGCCTGGGTGCCGATCGGATGGGTTGCCGGCGTCGGTGCCGGGTCCGGCTCAGCGCCGGCGATCCCGGTGCCGAGGACACCGGCGGTGGCCAATGCTCCCAGAGCCAAGGCGGTCGAGATGGACTTCATCGGTCTGACTCCTCTAAGCGTTTTTCATCCCGGTGGCGTACGTGTCCAAGTGCTGAATCATTACGGGCTGCCTGCCAGGCTACCCAGAATGACTCCGGCCCGGCACCCGCAGAAAGCGGGAGCCGGGCCGGAGTTCTACGGCGTAAGGGGTTTACGAACCGGAGCTGTTCGCAGCGCCCGCCACGGCGGCACCCGACGAAGCGGTGCCGGTCGAGGGGACCGGGGTGCCCTGATTGCCGGCCGCCGCCGGGGTGCTCTCCGCGCTACCCGCCGCCGGGGCGCCTGCGGTCTCCGCGGGGATCGGGGTGCCGGAGCTGGCGCCCGCCGCCGGGGCCGACGCCGCCGGGGTGCCCGACGAGCCTTGCCCCTCCGGGGCCGAGGCCACCGGGGTGCCTGCCGAAGGGGTGCCCTCGGAGCCGGCAGCCGGGGTGCTCTCCGCGCTACCCGCCGCCGGGGTGCCCTCAGCGCTACCCGCCGCCGGGGTGCCCTCAGCGCTACCTGCCGCCGCCGGAGTACCCGCCGCCTCAGCCGGTAGCGGAGTGCCCGAGCTGCCCGCGGCCACCGGGGTGCCCTGGCTGCCGGTCGTGGCCGGTGCGTCGGTCTTCGGGCTGCCGACGGTGGCCGGCGCGGGCTTCGGGGCGGTGGCCGCCGGGGCTGACGTGCCGCGCGGGGCGGCGGCCGGAGCCGGCGAACCGCCGCCGGTCGGTGCGGCCGGAGCGGCCGGGGTCCACACCAGCATGTCCTTGCCGGCGTGCTGGTAGACCGCGCTGTTGGGGGCGTCACCGGTCACGTCGAAGTAGACCTTGCCGCTGGTCCGCTGGCCCTGGGCCAGGTTGGAGGGGTTGACGCCCTGCGCGGTGGCCACGGTGAACAGTGCCGGGTAGGTCTGACCGCTCGAGGAGCGGGCGCCCAGGTTGGCGATGACCGGGGTGACGGTGCCCTGGATGGCTACGTCGGTGGCGGTGGCCTCCCACAGCGTGCCGCGGGGCTGGTAGGGGATGGCGTCCGAGCTGGGACGCAGGTCGCTCACCGTCCAACCCTGGACGACGCCACCGTCCACCACGGTGCCCTGGCTACCGATGGGCTGGGTGGTGGGGCCGGCTTCACCGGCGTCTGCGGCGGCGATAGCTGCGCTGAATGCGCCGGCTGCGGCCAGCGCTCCGGCTGCGGCAATGGCTGTCGGGATCAACTTCATCGGGGGGTGACTCCTCGGGTTCGACTGGATCTCGGGGGTGCTTGCTCAGGGGGCAAATCTTAACGGATTGACCACGATCGGTGGCCCGCGTCTCAGGTATTTCGCTGGTCACGCAACTGGCCCTGCGGCTATGAATGCAGGCTCCACCAGGAGTAGATCTGTTCCAGGCTCGGTGTGTTGTGCTCGCTGCGTACCGAGCCGATCACCAGGTGCTTCTCGTTGGACCAAGCCAGCAGGGGAGCGCCCTGACGATTGGCGCAGAGCAGCATTCCCGACTTTTCTTGGCTGTTCGCGGCATGCCAGGCGCCCGGCGACAGGATCTTGTTCGGGCACTCGACGACGGTGCTGGAGTGCGTCGTGTTGTCGAAGCTCTGGCGCATCGCTTCGGCGTCTTCGAACAGCGAATAGATCGCCGACGGCGGGCCTCCTGGGTCGACGTTGCGTCCGCAGGTCATCGCCGCGATGGCGCCGTCCAACGGCTGCGTCGACTTGCAGGTGCCCTCCGGATAACCGGCCGGCAGCAGCTTGAGCAGGCGGGCCTCGGCTTCGGCGTTCGCAACCGTCACGGTGGACTGCGAGGCTCCCGAATCGTCGGAATCGACGGCGAAGTCGTCGGAACCGGAGCGGTTCATCAGCCAGGTGATCAGCCCGACAACGACGACGAATATCGCCGCCAGGCGGATCAGCAGCGCGCGCTTGGCGGGATCGCGATAGGCGGGAACTGATTTCGGTGAACTGAACCAGTCATCGTCGGTCGCCGAGACGCGAGAAACGCGGGGCAGGCTCGGGTTGGTGGGCGGGGCCACCGGTTCCGGCACCGTGATCTCGGGCTCCTGCGATGCGGGGGACGACGGGGCAGGGGGTGCCGACGGCGGAGTCTCGGGCGGAGTCGGCCGCGGTTCGGCCGCAGGTGCCGGCGGGGCTACCGGCGGCTGGACAGCGGGACGCAGCACCGGGGGTGTCGGGGGTACTTCGGCCGCCGGAGCGGGCGGCGCAACCGCGGTCGGCGGCTCGATCAACGGGGGCGTCGCCTGTTGGCTGGCCTCGTAGATCTGCACGGTTCGATGCTGGTCGGGAGCGCTCAACGCCTGGTAGGCCGCGGTCGCCAGCTCCGCGGCACTGCTGTAGCGCTCCGTGGGGTCCTTGGCCATGCCCTTGGCGATCACCGCGTCGAAGCTGGGCGGAATCGTCGAGCCGGCAAGGCTGGGCCGCGGAATCGGCTTGCTCTGGTGGGCGTTGGCCAGCATCTTGACGCTGTCGGCCCGGTACGGCGGCGCACCGGTCAGGCATTGGTAGAGCACGCACGCCAGTGAGTAGACGTCGACGCCCGCACCGAAATCACCGCCGCCGAACAGTTCCGGCGCGGAGTACTTCCAGCGGGCGCCGCCGTGCTCGGCGTCCACAGAGCTGGCACCGGGCGCGCCGGCGATCCCGAAGTCCACCAGGTAGACGAAATCATCGCTGGTCAACAGGATGTTGCGCGGTTTGACGCCTCGGTGGATTACCCCGGCGGCGTGCGCGGCGTCCAGTGCCGCGGCAACCTGCCACACCACGTTCACCGCGCGGGAGGGGGGCAGCACGCCGGTCCGCTTCAGCACCGCCGACAGGTCGGCGCCGGACACCAACGGCATGTCGATGAACACCTCGCCGTCCAGCTCGCCGTAGTCGCGGACCGGGACCACATGCGGTTCCTGCACCCGCCCCACGGTCAGAGCCTCACGCTGCAGCCATTCCCGAAACGCCGGATCGTGGCCCAATGCCGGTGTGACCAGCTTGAGTGCGGCCGTCCGGTTCTTCTGGACGTCGACGGCGTCGTACACCTCACCGGTGGGTCCATGGCCCAGCAGTCGAATCAGGAGGTAGCGCCCAACACGTGACCCAGCCCGCGAACCCGACGCGGTCTCGCCCATCAACGACTCCTCCAGAAAGCGCCCAAAACCCGATCGTCGCGGGCGTGGCCCCGACGACATCGCCGCCCATGATTTCATCATTGAACGCGCCGGGCATCAGCCGGTCGCGTCAAGTTGGGCCCAAATCCACCTGACCTGCCCGGTCAGCGACCGGTCAGGTTACTGATCGTCATGATCTCGAGGTTGCGGTAGGCCAGTCCGGACGGCTGAACCAGATCGTGAAACCACAGCTGGGGGGCGGTGGTGTAGGGACTGTCCCAGGAGTCCCACGGCAGGTAGGTCTGCGTCCGCCCGGCCACAAAACCCCAGTTGTACGCGCCGACGTTGTGCCGCTTCATGATGGGCAGGATGTCGTCGATGGTGCTGCCGCGGGTTCGCGCCAGGTATTCGGTGCACATGATCGGCCGGCCCAAGGGCGCCAGCTCGGCGATCCGCTGGTTGAACGTCGTGGACCTGTCATAGGAGTGGAAGGTGATGAAGTCCGAGCTGCCCAGCTGGGTGTTGACGATCGAGCTGCCTTCGCGCGAGCCCTCCCAGATACCACTGGTCAGCGGCTGCCGGGCATCGACCGATCGAGCCCAGCTGAACACCTGGGGCAGCAGGTCGCTGATCAGGTCGAGCTTGTCGGACCGCTCGACGGCGCTGTACTCGCGTGCCATGTTGTCCGGCTCGTTCCACAGATCCCAGCCGAGAACTCTGTCGTCGTACCGGAATTGGGTCATGACACCGGTGACGTAGTCATACATGGTGCGGTAGTAGTTGCGGTCGCCGAGCCGCTCGGCGCCGGGGCTCTGCACCCAGCGCGAGTTGTGGATGCCGGGCCGCGGTGCGAGCTGCTGACCCGACTTGGGGTGCGGATCCCAGCAGGAGTCGAAGAGCACGAACAGCGGTTTGATCCGCCGGCGGGCGGCGACCGACACGAATTGGGCCAGCCGGTACTGGAAGCCCTTGCGGTCGTTGGCCCACAGCTGGTCGTGCAGGAACACCCGCATGGTGTTGAAACCCGCGTTGTGGGCCCAGCTCAGCTCGTTGTCGATGCGCTGCAGATCGAAGGTTCCAGCCTGGAACATCTCGAGCTGGTTGACGGCGGTCGAGGTGATGTAGTTCGACCCGACGGGCCAGCCCTGTGCCTGGTACCACCGGTTGACACGATCAATGGACCACCGGCCCGGGTCCGCGCCGGCGAGCGGGAGCCGGCTCAACGTGGGACCCGCCGCCAGCAGCAGAGGCAGCCCCAGCGCCGTTCGACGTTTCACGATGTGACCATAGCTCCCGCGCCCGTGGTGTGCGGTCCTCGCGTCCGGCCTGTCGGCGAGCAAATCGGGCGGACGCAACAGGGGTAACAGCAGCCACCTACACTGCGCAGAGCACAACCAGCCCGAATCGCGTCGTCGGAAGGCGGATCATGTCGCAGCATCTGCAGGACAAGGTGGTTCTCGTCACCGGCGCCGGAGGCGGATTCGGCAAACTGATCGCCGAGAAATGCGCTGCCGGGGGCGCCCGGGTCGTGGGGGTGGATATCGGCGCCGACGAACTGGCCTCCGTCTTCGACGGAATCACTGCCGCGGGACTGGCCGGCACCCATCAGGTCGCCGACGTCACTGACATGGAGCAGATGCAGGCCGCCGTGCAGCACGCGGTGGCGACCTTCGGCGCGGTGGACGTCATCGTCAACAACGCCGGCGTGATGCCGCTGGCCTTCTTCGCCGACCACGCGCAGGCCTGGCGGCAGTGGCACCGCGCGATCGACATCAACATCAAGGGTGTGGTCAACGGAATCTCCGCCGTCTACGACCAGATGATCGCGCAGGGCCGCGGTCACGTCGTCAACATCTCCTCGATCTACGGCAACGCCGGCGTCGCCGGTTCGGGCGTCTACAGCGCCACCAAGGCCGCGGTCACCGTGCTGTCGGACTCCCTGCGCAGCGAGGCGAAGGGCAAGATCAAGGTGACCACGGTCAAGCCGACCGGAGTGCTGGGCACCAAACTCGGCAGCGGAGTGGTCAACGGTGCGGCGATCATGGGCATCGTCGGGACTCGCGGCGGGGACTACATGGCGTCCATGACCGCGTTCGCCAACGGCACCCTGGAGCCGGAGCAGGCCGACGTCGACTCGGTCAGGTACTGGCTGATCACCCCCGACGATCTGGCCGAGGCGGTGGTGCACGTGATCGACCAGCCGTGGGGAATCAGCATCAGCGACATCACCGTTCGGGCCAGCGGCGAAGACTACATCTACTGACCGGAAGCCAGCGCGTGATGAGGAGTTGCTGTGCCTGATTGGGAGTCGCCGGCCTACACCGCGGCCGAGGTGGCCCGGTATCACGCCGCCGGCTGGTGGTCGCAGACCACGTTGTCGGATGCGGTTCGCCGAAACGCGCAACGCTCACCGGACAAGACTGGCTATCTGGATTACCTCGGCTCGACGGCGCTGACCTGGCGCGAATTCGACGCCGCCGCAGATGAATTGGCTGGCCGACTGGCCGGTGCCGGGGTGTCGCCCGGCGACCGGATCGCGGTGTGGCACCGGGACTCCGCAGCCATCCACGTCTTGTTCGTCGCGCTGGAACGCTGCGGGACGGTGGTGGTGGGTATCGGCGCCCGCGCCGGACTCCGTGAGGTGAACGCCATCCTGACCGCATCGCAGTCCAAGCTGCTGATCACCGACCAGCAGCACCACGCCGGCGCCGGCGGCCTCGGGATCGAAGTCATGAGCAGCGAGGCGCTGGGTACCGAAATCGGGGTACCGGGACCACAACTCGGCCCCGACGACGTATTTCTGATCAACTCGACGTCGGGCACCACCGGCCTGCCCAAGTGCGTGGTGCACACCCAGAATCGCTGGCACTACTTTCATCAGTTGGCAGTCGCCAACGGGCGGTTGAGCGCCGACGACGTCTTCCTGCCGATCATTCCCACCCCGTTCGGGTTCGGCCTGTGGACCAGCCACACCACCCCGATCCACCTCGGGGTGACCGCTGTGCTGCTGGATCGCTTCACGGCAGCGGCGACCTGCGCGGCGATCGCCAAACATCGGGTAACCGTATTGTGCTGCGTCAGTACGCAGTTGACCATGATGATGGCCGATCCGGCCAGCCGTGAATTCGACCTGAGCTCGCTGCGGGTGGTGTTCACCGGCGGGGAGGCGCTGCCGTACCGGCCGGCCGCCGAATTCGAGGAACTGACCGGCGCCACCATCCTGCAGTTCTACGGCTCGAATGAGACCGGTGTCCTGAGTGGAACCACCCTCGACGACCCCCTGGAGCGGCGATTGCGCACCGGAGGGCGCGTCGTCGGCGAGATGGCGGTCCGGCTGTTCGGTGGCGAGCAGGGGGACGTCGACGTGACCGACACCGGCCGGGGCCAGCCCGCCTGCCGCGGCCCGGCCACCAGCCTCGGGTACCTGGGCGGCACCGATCACGACAAGCTGTTCACCGCCGACGGCTGGATGCGGATGGGCGACATCTGCGAGATCGACTCCGACGGCTACCTCAGTGTGACCGGACGGACTTCGGACTTCATCCTGCGGGGCGGCAAGAACATCAGCGCCGTCCAGGTGGAGGATGCCGTGATGACCCACCCGGCGATCGCGGTGGCCGCCGCGGTGCCGATGCCCGACGAGGTGTTCGGTGAGAAGGTCTGCGTCTACGTCGAACTCGTCGGAGGCGGCACGCTTGAGTTGGCTGACCTCGTCGAACACCTGCTGGGGCTCGGGGTGTCCAAGGAACTGCTGCCCGAACGGCTCGTCGTCGCCGAACTACCGCGGTCCTCGGGCGGGAAGATCGCCAAAGGGCAACTGCGCGAACAGCCCTACTCGTAGCCCTCGTAGACCTGAGACGGCCCGTCGGGTGTGATGAGATAGCCCACCGTCGCTATGTGCACCTCGCCCAGCGGGTCGAGTTCCCGGTATCCCCCGAACAATTCGACCGCGTCATCGGTCAGGCCCACCCGGAAACCACCCCACAGGTAGGGCACCGGGAACCACAACTGCTTGCCGGTCAACTCGTGCAACACCTCGACCGGGGGATAGCGGAACATCTGCCGCAGGTCCACGCCGCGGAACAACGGCTGAATCAATTCGTCGATGACCGCGGCGAGTTCGCTGTTGAGCGCGCCGATCCGGTCGCGGTCCATGGTCGCCGCCGGCGGCTTGAGGATCTCCAGCAACTCGGCGGGCCGGTTGTGCTCGACGGCCAGGTCGTAGGCGGTGCGCCCGGCGGCATCCGGTTGGGCGCGCAGCGCGCCCTGCCCGAGCATCCACGACGCCACGTCTGTCGGGGCCCCGTGCCAGCCGGCCTGATGCAGCACGGTCAGCCAGCTCTTGCCCTCGGGCCGCCAGGACTTGACGTCGACGACATGGTCGCCCCGGTCGAGTTCGCGGACCACGTGGCGCCACTTGCCCCGCTTGGCCGCATCGGCCAGATACAGCGCGGCCTGGGCCTGCCGGTTACCCAACAGCGAGCGGTCCATGACTCCGGGCCACAGCGGCGCGTTGTTGCGGATCTCGTTGTAGGTCGTCACAGCTGCCATCATGCCCTGACGCCGCGCCGCGATGTCGCTGCCGGGCGCTGTCGGAACGGTTCGGTAGGGTCCGTCGGCGTGACCGCGAACGTATCCCTCAAACCCGTGAACGCCCGTCTCGCCGAGGAACTGGCGGTGGCCGAACGGCAGGTCGCGGCCGCCGTTGCGCTGCTCGACGAAGGGGCGACGGTGCCGTTCATCGCCCGCTACCGCAAGGAGATCACCGGCAGTCTCGACGACGGCCAACTGCGCACTCTCGAAGAGCGCCTGCGCTACCTGCGTGAACTCGACGACCGCCGGGTTGCGGTGCTCGCCTCGATCTCCGAGCAGGGCAAGCTCACCGACGTGCTGCGCGCAGCCCTGCTGGCCGCCGACACCAAGGCCCGTGTCGAGGACATCTACTTGCCCTACAAGCCCAAGCGCCGCACCAAGGCGCAGATCGCCCGCGAAGCCGGGCTGGAGCCGCTGGCCGAACGGCTGCTGGCCGACCCGAGCATCGACCCACAGCAACTCGCGGCCGAGTTCATCGGCGAGGAGGTCGCTGACGCCGCAGCGGCATTGGAGGGGGCGCGCGCCATCCTGGTCGAACGCGCCGCTGAGGACGCCGAACTGGTGGGTGCGGTGCGGGAGCGGTTCTGGTCGGCCGGCGCGCTGCGGAGCGGCCCGCGATCGGATGAGGCAGCGAAAAGTGCTGCGGCGCAGAAGTTCCGGGACTACTTCGAGTTCAGCGAACCGCTTGAGGCGATGCCGTCGCACCGGGTGCTCGCCGTGCTGCGCGGTGAGAAGGAGGAGGCCCTGGCGCTGAGCTTCGACGGCGGCGACAACGAGCCCTACCAGGCGATGGTGGCGCGCTCCCTCGGTGTGGACATGACCGGGTCGAGCGCGGCGACGCCGTGGCTGGCCGACACCGTGCGCTGGGCGTGGGACACCCGGCTGGCGTTCTCTGCGGCCGTCGAGGCCCGGATGCGCCTGCGGCAGCGTGCCGAGGCCGATGCCGTGGCGGTGTTCGCCCGCAATCTCAAGGACCTGCTGCTGGCCGCTCCGGCGGGCAACCGGACCACGCTCGGCCTGGACCCGGGTTTTCGCACCGGGGTGAAGGTGGCCGTGGTGGACGGCACCGGAAAGGTCGTCGACACCTGCGCGATCTTCCCGCATCAGCCTCAGCGGCAATGGGATGCGGCCAAGGCGACGCTGGCCGCACTGGTCGCCCGGCACGGGGTGGACCTGATCGCCGTCGGCAACGGCACCGCGTCGCGGGAGACCGACGCGCTGGCCGCCGAGCTGATCGCCGACATCAAGGCCGCCGGTGCCCCCGCACCAGTCAAGGCGATGGTCAGCGAGGCCGGCGCCTCGGTGTACTCGGCGTCGGCGTATGCCGCGCACGAACTGCCCGACCTGGACGTCACCCTGCGCGGCGCGGTGTCGATCGCCCGGCGGCTGCAGGATCCGCTGGCCGAGCTGGTCAAGATCGAGCCGAAGTCGATCGGCGTCGGCCAGTATCAGCATGATGTGACGCCGGGAACCCTGGCGCGCAGCCTCGATGCGGTCGTCGAAGACGCGGTGAACGCGGTCGGGGTCGACCTCAACACCGCGTCGGCGCCGCTGCTGGCCAAGGTGTCGGGGGTGTCGGAGTCGCTGGCGGAGGCCATCGTGTCGCACCGTGACCAGACCGGGCCGTTTCGCAGCCGGGCCGGGTTGCTCGATGTCCCGCGCTTGGGGCCCAAGGCATTCGAGCAGTGCGCCGGATTCCTGCGGATCCGTGACGGCGACGACCCGCTGGACTCCTCCGGGGTGCATCCCGAGGCATATCCGGTGGTGCGGCGCATCCTGGACCGCTCGCAGGTGACGTTGGCCGAGATCATCGGCGACGAGCGGCTGTTGCGGAAACTGCAGCCCGCCGACTTCGCCGATGACCGGTTCGGCATCCCGACGGTCAGCGACATCCTCGCCGAACTGGAGAAGCCCGGACGTGACCCGCGTCCGGCGTTCTCCACGGCCACGTTCGCCACCGGTGTGGAGAAGGTCGCCGACCTCAAGGTGGGCATGGTCTTGGAGGGCGTGGTCACCAATGTTGCGGCGTTCGGCGCCTTTGTTGATGTCGGCGTACACCAGGACGGCCTGGTGCACGTCTCGGCGATGTCGGATCGCTTCGTCTCCGACCCGCACGAGGTGGTCTACTCCGGCCAGATCGTGAAGGTCAAGGTGCTCGACGTCGATGTCGAACGCCAGCGGATCGGGCTGACGTTGCGACTCAGCGACAAGCCGGGGGACAAGCCGGGGGACAAGACCGGGGGCAAGCCGTCCCGAGGCCCAGCCGGCCAACCCGCTGCGCGCCGCGACCCGGGCAAGCAGAATCGGGGACAGCGTCCCGCAAACACCGGCGGCCGACGGGATGCGAGCCCGGCAGGCGGATCGATGGCCCAGGCACTGCGGGATGCCGGATTCGGAAGGTGAGGAACGGATGGGCGCGCTGAACACCGACGTCGCAGAGAGTTTCGCCGATATCGTCGGCGCCGGCGATCTGCTCACCGGCGAGCAGATCGGCCCCGACTACTCCCACGACGAGGCGCTGGTGGGCGCACCGGTACCACCGCGTTACCTCGCCCGCCCGCAGACCGCCGAGCAGGTCGCCCAACTGCTGGCCGCCGCCACCGCCGCCAAGGTGCCGGTGACCGCCCGCGGGTCGGGCACCGGGCTGTCCGGCGGGGCGCGGCCGTGTTCCGACGGACTGCTGATCTCGTTCGAGAAGATGAGCGCGATCTGCGAGATCGACACCGACAACCAGGTCGCGGTGGTGCAACCCGGGGTGAGCCTGGCCGACCTCGATGCCGCGACCGCCGAGGCGGGACTGATATACACCGTGTTCCCCGGTGAGCTGTCCGCCAGTGTCGGCGGCAACGTCGGCACCAACGCCGGTGGCATGCGCGCGGTCAAATACGGGGTGACGCGCCACAACGTGGTCGGGCTGCAGGCCGCGTTGCCGACCGGCGAGCTGATTCGCACCGGCGGCCGCATCACCAAACTGTCCACCGGCTACGACCTGACCCAGCTGATCATCGGCTCCGAGGGCACCTGCGCGCTGGCCACCGAGGTCACCGTCCGGCTCTACCCGCGGCTGGCGCACTCGGCCACCCTGCTGGCCCCGTTCGGCGACCTGCCCGCGGTGATGGCCGCGGTGCCGACGGTGGTGCGCAGCGGCGTGGACCCGGTGATCCTGGAATACGTCGACAAGCTGACCCTGGCCGCGATCACCTACTCGCAGAACCTGAACCTGGGTATCCCCGACGCCGTGCGCGACACCGCCGAGGCACACCTGGTGATCGGGCTGGAGAACCGCGACCGGGATCGCCTCGACGACGATGTCGCCATGCTGGGCGAGCTGCTCGGTTCGCTCGGGGCGGCTGACGTCTATGTGCTGGAAGGTAATTCGGCGCACGCCCTGATCGAGGCCCGGGAGAAGGCGTTCTGGACCGCCAAGGCTGCCGGTGCCCACGACGTGATCGACGTGGTGGTCCCGCGGGCGGTCATGCACCGGTTCTTCACCAGTGCCCAAGAGCTGGCCGAGACCGCAGGCGCCGGGGTGGTCGGCTGCGGGCATGCCGGCGACGGCAACGTCCACCTCGCGGTGTTCTGCGCCGACGACGACATCCGGCACCGGCTGCTGCACGACATCTTCGCCGCCGCGATGGAGTTGGGCGGGGCGATCTCCGGTGAGCACGGCCTGGGCCGGGCTAAGACACAGCACTTCCTCGAACTGGAGGATCCGGCCAAGATCGCCCTGATGCGCCGGATCAAAGCCGCCTTCGACCCGGCCGGGATCCTCAACCCCGGCGTGCTTCTATAGGACAGCGGCAGGACGAAAGGCGACCAGATGACCAACGGAGCACAGGCGCTCATCACCACCCTGGTCGACAGCGGAGTGCGGGTCTGCTTCGCCAACCCCGGCACCTCGGAGATGCACTTCGTGGCCGCGCTGGATTCGGTGCCACAGATGCGCGGGGTGCTGTGCCTGTTCGAAGGTGTGGTGACCGGGGCCGCCGACGGCTACGCCCGGATCGCGGGGAAGCCGGCGGCAACCCTGCTGCATCTGGGACCCGGCCTGAGCAACGGCCTGGCCAACCTGCACAACGCGCGACGCGCGCACGTCCCGGTGGTCAACGTCATCGGAGACCACGCCACCTATCACAAGAAGTACGACGCGCCACTGGAATCCGACATCGAGCCGCTGACCGACTGGACCCACGGCTGGGTGCGTCGCACCGGCTCCGGCGCCGACATCGGCCGCGACGCCGCCGAGGCGGTCGCCGCCTCGATGGCCAGCCCCGCGCAGGTCGCCAACCTGATCCTGCCCGCCGACATCTCCTGGAACGACGGGGCACAAGCCGCGGCGCCGACCGAACCGGTGCCGGCGGGCGCCCCCGACGACGCGGCCATCGCCGAGATCGCCGAGGTGCTGCGCAGCGGAGAACCGGCTGGGCTGCTGATCGGCGGGCCCGCCGCCGGTGATCTACGTGCGCTGGCGGCGGTGGACCGGATCGCCGCCGCGACGGGTGTGGTCGCACTGGTGGAGACCTTCCCCGCCCGGCTCACGCGCGGGGCCGGGGTGCCGGCGATCGCTCGGCTCGGCTACCTGGCCGAGCAGGCCACCTTCCAGCTCAACGGGATTCAGCACCTGGTGGTCGCCGGAACCCGAGCCCCGGTGTCGTTCTTCGCCTATCCCGGCAAACCCAGTGACCTCGTACCCGAGGGTTGCGTCGTCCACAACCTGGCCGGTCTTGAGATCGACGTGGCCGCGGCGCTGGAGGCACTCGCCGACCTGGTGGCGCCCGACGTTCAGGCCCGGCCGGCGCCCGCCGCCGTCCCGGAGCTGCCGACCGGCGAGCTGACCGCACAGAACTGGGTGCAGGTGATCGCGGCGCTGCTGCCCGACAACGCGATCATCTCCGACGAGTCCAACACCGCGGGACTGATGCTTCCGGCGGCCACCGCCGGCTCGCCGCGCCACGACGTGCTGACCCTGACCGGCGGCGCGATCGGGCAGGGCCTGCCGGTCGCGCTCGGTGCGGCCGTCGCGGCGCCCGATCGGCCGGTGATCGCGCTGCAGGCCGACGGCAGCGCCGCCTACACGATCTCCGCGTTGTGGACGATGGCGCGGGAGAACGCCGACGTCACCGTGGTGCTGATCAACAACAGCGCCTACGCGATCCTGCGCCTGGAGCTGGCCCGGGTGGGCGCCGAGAGCGAAGGGGGACACGGCCCCAAGGCCGAAGCCCTGCTCGACCTGTCCCGGCCGAACATGGACTTCGCCAAGATCGCCGAAGGCTTCGGCGTGCCCGCCACGGTGGCGACCACCTGCGAGGAACTCGCCGAACAGTTCAGCGCCGCACTGGCCGAACCGGGTCCGCACCTGATCGACGCGCGGATCCCGGCGCTGATCTAGCTGGTGGCGGTCGACGCGGCGGTCAGCCGCTGCGCCGCGAACGTGGCGGCCTCCACGGCCTTCCCGTCGTTCACGTACATCAGGTGCGGGACCACACTGCCGCTGTCCTCGCAGTAGATGTCGCCGGCGAGGCAGAAGGCGATGCTCTTGGGGTGGTACGACGCGGCCAGAACCGGCAGCGGGCCGCCCCACAACGAGGTCGAATACGGGCTCGACGGGGGGCCGAACAGCGCCACCGCGGCGACATGCTGGGCCACCGTGGCCGGCAGCGAATTGCTGGACATCTCGATGACGCTGGCGCCCTGGGAGTAGCCGCCGAGCACCAGCCTGGTCTTGGGGCAGTTCGTGACGGTGGCCTGGATGTGGGCGGTGGCGTCGGCCTCACCGAGCAGGGCACTGTTGTGGTAGTCGGTGCTGGCCGGGTACTCGACCGGGTAGACCGCGACGTCGCGGCCGGGCAGCTGCTCCTTGAGAGAGCCGACGAACGCCTCACCGACATCACCGAGCCCGACGGGCTGCCCGGAACCGCGGGCGAAGACCACCTCGGTGTCCGGGCAGGGCTCGGCGGCCGCGACCGGGGTCCCCGTCGGCGTGCACAGGAGTGTTCCGGTCAGCATCACCGCGGCAGCAAAAGGACGAATGAGGTCACGCAAGGTCATGCCCTCAATGCTGACATGCCGCGGTGGGTCTGCTGGCCCGTGGGTCGGCGTTGGGCGCCGCCACCTGGGCTGACAGCAAAGAAACGGCTCGGTTCCAAACGGCGAATAAGGTGCTTACACCCTGTTTGCCGCGTAGGCGGCACCCTCGTCGGTGATCCCGTCGTACGCCTCGGGCGTGTGCGCGGAGAAGTTCATGCCTTCCGAGCAGACCGGGTCCTCGGTCGCACACAGCTGAATCGTCTTGCCCGTGTAGCCGGGCCCGATGACGACGGCCGGTTGGCCGAGGAAGTTCATCGCCCGCTCGTTCGGGGTCCCGAAGAGCACCACGGCGGCGACGTGATCGGCCACCTCGGGCGGCATCGGCGGTGGTACATCGGTGCCGTCCACGCCGTCGGGGATGACGGCCGCGGTGGTGAAACCCATCACCGCGGCGCCCTGGGAGAAGCCGCTGAGCACCATCTTGGTCTTGGGGCAGGCCGACGCGGTGGTCTGGATGTGGTCGGCGGCGTCGCGGATACCCTGCACGCCGGTCGGCCAGTCATTGCTGGCCGGGTAGTTGATCGGGTAGACGTCCACGGATCGCTCGGGCAGACGGGACCGCAGGGCGCTGACGAATGATTGCCCGGTCTCGCCGAGGCCGGGGGCCTCATCGGTGCCTCTAGCAAACAAAACCTGAACATCTGGACACGGCTCGGCAGCGGCCGGGGAGGATGTGGCGACGGTGCTCTGCAGCAGCCATGTCAATGCCAGAGCAACACCGAGGGTGCGAAGAATCCGAGGTGTGTTCACCCGCCCATGGTGGCATATAGCTGCGGTATTGCGCTGTGTGTGTCGTTTCGATGAGCTGAGGCTTGGCTGAGCTCGACATCTTCGGGGTGTGGTCACGGGGACCGGGTCTCCTGCCTGCCCGGGCGCGCCATCACGTTCGCATCACCTGCTGAGCAAACTTTGAGAACGATTGCCAGAGTGAGCGCGAGCAGTTGGATGCCGGCCACCGTGGCGACCAGAACACCGGCGGAAACGTCGTAGAGCCACCCGGTGAGCACACCGCCCGCGGCGGCCGCCGCGCCCAGACCCGCAGCGAACACCCCGTAAGCGCTGGCTCGGCGCCCGGGTCCGACCATGTCGGCCACCGCGGCTCGCAGCGTCGATTCCTGAACTCCGACCGCCGCGCCCCACAGCAGCACTCCTGCCGCCACGGTGCCCAGGCCTCCGGCGAACGCACACGCGGCGACCGCCGCCGACAGGATCGGCAGCGAGAGCAGGACCCGACCGCCGTACCGGTCGTAACACCAGCCCGAGGCCAGGGCCGCCAGTGCGTCGGCCCCCATCGCGGCCGCATACAGCAACGGCACCATCGCCGCCGGCAGCAGACCACCGACGACCAGGTGATACGAGATCAGCCCGAAGGTCGCGAAGCCGGTCATGGTCAGTGCGACGAAGCAGCAGTAGTGCCAGAAGACCGCCGGCAACCGGCCACCGCCCGCACCTGCCCGGTGTGCCGGCCGGGTGTCTGGTTCGTAGCTCGCGGGATCGGGAACCCGCACCCGCAGCCACACCAGCAGTGCCAGCGTCGCCGCGCCGGGCAACGCCAGAACGCCCAGCGCAGGGGTGTAGTCCCCGCCGGTGACGGCCAGCACTCCCGCGACCGTCAACGGCCCGATCACGGCGCCGATCTGGTCGAGTGCCTCGTGCACCGCGAAACCCCGGCCGCGGCCGGTGGCGCTGGCAGCATGCGACAACAAGGTGTCCTTGGCGGGACTTCGGACCGCCTTGCCGACTCGCTCGGCGACCACCAGGGCCGCGGCGGCCCACAGTGTGCCGACCACGCCCAGCAGTGGCACTGTGATCACGGTCAGGGCGTAGCCGGCGATGGTCCACGTCCAGAACCGTCGAGTGCGGTCGGCCAGGGGACCTGACACCAGCCGCAGCCCGAGTGCAGCGGCCTCACCGATCCCGGTCACGGTGCCCACCACCAGACCCGTCGCCCCCAGTGACGCCAGCAGCGGGCCGGTGATCGATCGGGCGCCTTCATAGACGAAGTCGGCCAGCAGGCTCACGACGCCGAACACGGTCACGAACCGCCAGGCGCTCAGTGCCGGGCGGGATGCAACGGGGTGCACCGTTCGCATGGTTACCGATGCTAAACGCGTGCTGAATGGACCATTGTGACTTCTCCGGCACACCACGGGCCCTTCAATGCCGGGTAAACCAGACGCACGTCGATAAAATCCCGACAGCCGGCGTTTTTCTTCATTGCCGGTAGGCAGCGTGGATGGGACAGCATGGCGCAAGACACCGGCCCCGCGATGGGCATGTCCGTCGGGGCGACCACGCTTGCCGCGGTCACCGCCGACCGCGCGATCACCCGGCGGCCGGTCCTGACGCTGTTCCGCGACCGGCCCTCACAGATCGGCATGCCCTCGGAGAAGTCCACCGGCAACCCACTTCTCGACGACCGAGGACTGGTGGTCACCGACTTCGTCGACCGAGTCGGCGGCGGACGGCCCGTGGTGGCCGGTGACGGCTCCACCCACCGGGCCGAACAACTGCTAGGCGACGGAATGCACGCGCTGGCTTACGCCGCCACCGAGGGACGCCCGATGCCGCCCGCGGTGGCGATCACCCACCCGGCGCACTGGACCAAGGAGGCCGTGGCCGCATTGCGCACCGCCTTGGGGCGGGTGTCGGAGTGGGCGCAGCAGCCGGTAGCGCTGATGTCGGACACCGTTGCGGTTCTGACTGCGCTGCAGGCCAATCCGGGTCTGCCAGACCACGGCGTCATCGCGGTCTGCGACTTCGGCGGCAGCGGAACCAACATCACCCTGGTCGACGCGCGGCGTGGATTCGAACCGATGGGCGCCACACTGCGCAACACCACATTCTGCGGCGACGTGATTGACCAGGCACTGCTCGATCATGTGGTGGCCGATCTCGGCGGCAACAGCGACGGCCCCCCGACGGTCGGTTCGTTGACCAGGTTGCGGGGCCAATGCCGAGATGCCAAGGAGCAGCTGTCTTCCGAGACGGTAGCCGAGCTGGCCGGTTTCCACGGCGGAGTCTGGCTGACCCGGGCCGAACTCGATGAGGCGCTGCGCCAGCCGCTCGCAGGATTCTTCACGGTGTTGCAGGAGGTCTTGGACGACAACGAGATTGCCTCGGAAGGTCTGTCGGCGATCGTGGCGGTGGGCGGCGGAGCCAATATGCCCGCTGTCACGACCGGACTGTCGCAACGCTTCGGGACCGCTGTCATCACTTCTCCGCGGCCGCAACTGACGGCGGCCATCGGTGCCGCGCTCAGCGTCGCCGGCAATGTGGTGGCGACCCCGAAGACGGCGCCGCCGGTTGAGCCGGAGCCCTTTTCGGAGACCACGCCGCCGCCCGAGCATTCTGTACCGCCGATAGACAGCGCCTCGACGGTCACTCCGCAACCTTTGATGACTCCGCCGCCACCGCCGCCCAGGCCGGCGCCGCCGCGGCCGGCCGAAGTCCCCCAAGTCGACGACGGTCGGGCCGGGTCCGGGTTGCCGTGGTACCGGCAAACGGTTCCGGTGGTGATCTTGGCGACGGTGATCGCGATCCTGCTGGCCACCGCGGCCGTGCTGGTACTGCGTCACGCTGCCGAAGGTGACCAGGATTCCGGTGTGTTCACACCGACATCGACGACCACCACGTCGGTGTACACGCCGCCGGAGTTGCCTCCGGCGTTCGCGCCGTCGTTCGAGTTGCCGCCGCCGGCGCTCACCGAACCACCCGAGTTGCCCGAGGGGCCGGCCAACCCGGAGATCCCGACGCATCCTGCGCCGGAGAGCACCGAGTCGGCCCCACCGGGGTGAGCGCGCGGTGGGTCGCCCGACGCATCTTGGTCATGATCGCGGTGGTGCTGATGGTCGTCGGGGGCCTTGGCTTCGCGATTGCGTTGGCGCTCAACGCGTTTCTGTTCGACAAGTACAACGCCTACGGCGAGGTGCCGATCCCGGGCACGAGCAGTATCCACCTGCCCGCGGGTGAGGTGACGATCAATCTGCACACCCAGGTCATTTCCAGCCCCAGCGGCGGCGGGCTACCGGTGCCGCCGTTGAGTCTGAGGGTGCAGCCGCCGGATGGGGTGGCGCAGCCGGCCGTCGAGGAGAGCGTCGGGGGCACCACGACGGTGAACAATGACGCGCACCGGCGGTTGTGGCGCATGCACGTTGTGGCAGACGGGGAGTACCGGATCACCACCGAGGGCCAGGTCGGCGGCTTCATCGCGCCGCGGCTGGCCTTCGGTCACGGCAGCCGGTACGGATCGCTGGTCTGGGTGTTCGCGGGCATGTTCGGGCTCGGCGCCCTGGACCTGATTGCGGCGCTGTGGCTGCTGCGCGGCAGCGGCAGGCCCCGGATTTCGGTGGCAGACGTGCCGGACCACGACCCGGAGACGATGTTCAGCCCCGACGCCACGGGCGTGCGCCTCGAGCAGCTCAAAACGATTACCGCGCTACGTGATTCCGGTGCGTTGACGCGGCGCGAGTTCGAGGCCGAGAAGCGTCGAATACTCGACGGCCCCTGAGGACTCCCGGCTTCAGTGGCCGCGCTTTACCCACTCGTCGTAGTTGACCAGTTCGTCGCCGATCCGGGTGTTGTCGCCGTGCCCGGTGTAGACGGTCGTGTCGGCCGGCAGCGCGCCGAGCCGCCCGGAGATCGATTCCAGGATGGTCGGGAAGTCCGAGAACGAGCGTCCGGTGGCTCCCGGGCCTCCGCAGAACAGCGTGTCGCCACTGAATACTGCGCCCAGATCCGGGGCGTACCAGCAGACCGAGCCCGGCGAGTGCCCCGGCGTGTGCAGCGCATGCAACTCGATGCCGCCGGCGGTCAACCGCTGGTCATCGGCGACCGAACGGAATTCGTTGTCCGGGTGCGTCATTCGCCACAGCATCTCATCGGCCGGATGCAGCAGCACCGGCGCGTCGAGCCGGCGGCCCAGCTCCGGTGCCACGGTGATGTGGTCGTTGTGGCCGTGCGTGCACACCACCGCGATCACGTCGCGTCCACCGACGGCTTCGATGATCGGGGCCGCGTCGTGGGCGGCGTCGAAGACGATCACCTGCGAGTCGTCGCCGACGATCCAGATGTTGTTGTCGACTTCCCAACTGCCGCCGTCGAGTTCGAAGGTGCCGTGGGTGACGACCCGCTGGATGGCGCTCACAGCATCACCACTGAGCGCAGCACCTCGCCGCCGTGCATCTTGTGGAACGCGTCCTCGATGTCCGTCAGGCCGATACGTTCGGTGACGAACTTCTCCAGCGGCAGCCGCCCTTGCTGATACAGGCTGATCAGGGTGGGGAAGTCACGTTCGGGCAGGCAGTCGCCATACCAGGACGACTTCAAGGACCCGCCACGGGAGAAGAAGTCGATCATCGGCATGTCCAGGCGCATATCCGGGGTCGGAACGCCTACCAGCACAACGGTTCCGGCCAGGTCGCGGGCGTAGAACGCCTGCTTCCAGGTCTCCGGGCGCCCGACCGCGTCGATCACCACATCGGCGCCGAAGCCGTCGGTGAGCTCCTGGATCGCCTCGACCGCATCCTGGGTGCGGGCGTTGACGGTGTCGGTCGCACCGAAGTCGCGGGCCCAGGCCAGCTTGGTGTCGTCGGTGTCGACGGCGATGATGCGCCGGGCGCCCACCAGGGCCGCTCCGGCGATCGCGGCGTCGCCCACGCCACCGCAGCCGATCACCGCGACGGTGTCGTCGCGGGTGACGCCGCCGGTGTTGATCGCCGCACCGAGACCGGCCATCACCCCGCAGCCCAGCAGTCCGGCCACCGCGGGGTCGGCTTGCGGGTCGACCTTGGTGCACTGGCCCTCATGCACCAGAGTCTTGTCGGCGAATGCCCCGATGCCCAGCGCCGGGGTGAGCTCGGTGCCGTCGGTCAGGGTCATCGGGACCGAGGCGTTGAAGGTGTCGAAGCACAGGTGCGGGCGGCCGCGCTTGCAGGCCCGGCACTTTCCGCACACCGCACGCCAGTTCAGCACCACGAAGTCGCCGGGCGCCACCGCGGTGACCGCCGGCCCCACCGACTCCACGGTGCCGGAGGCCTCGTGGCCCAGCAGGAACGGGAAGCTGTCGTTGATCCCGCCGTCGCGGTAGGTCAGGTCGGTGTGGCACACCCCGCAGGCGGTGACGGCCACGACGACATCGTTGGGGCCGGGGTCGGGGATGACGATGTCGGTCACCTCGACCGGTTTGCCCTTTTCTCTGGCGATCACGCCGCGCACTGTCTGACTCATGCGCCCAACCTTATGTTCCCGTCTGTGCGCCCGGCACCGGGACCTTGGCTTGGGCGTCGACCGCGGGAGTGCGGGTGTCGACACGCAGGAAGCTTCCGGTGCGCTGTGTGCCGAGCACCTCGGTGGGTCGGCCGTCGCGGATCACGTTGCGCCCCGAGATGAACACCGCGGTGACGGCGTCGTCGTTGCGGTTCACCATCCGTGACAGTCCGCCGTAGGGCTCGAAGGACTCCTCGGCGTAGGCGTCCAAGGTCGCGTCGAGGTGGTCGGGGTCGAGGACCAGGATATCCGCGCGGTCGCCCACCCGCAGGTGGCCGGCGTCGATCCGGTACCAGTCCGCCAGTTCTCCGGTGAGCCGGTGCACCGCCTGCTCGACGGAGAGGAACGGGGTGCCGGCCCGCTCCGCCTCGACGACGTGGCGCAACAACCGCAGCCCCATGTTGTAGAACGCCATGTTGCGCAGGTGCGCGCCGGCGTCCGAGAAGCCCATCTGAATGCCAGGCTCCTGGGCGATCTTGCGGAGCATCTCGGGCCGGTGGTTGGAGATCGTGGTGTGCCACCGCAGGGCGGTGCCATGCTCAAGCACCAGATCCAGGAAGGCGTCGACCGGATGCACCCCGCCGCGGTCCACCCCGACCTGTCCGAAGGACTTGCCGATCACCGACGCATCGGGGCAGTCGACGATCTCGGCGTCGAAGAAGTCGCGGTGCCAGACCCGCGGTCCGTACTTGTTCGCGTAGTCCTTGCGGAAGCGTCGCCGGTAGTCCTCGTCGCGCATCAACTCGTCGCGTTCGACGTACTCCCGCAGGTGCAGTGCTTCGGCGCCTGAGCCGAACTCCTCGAAGATCACCAGGTCGATACCGTCGGCGTAGACCTCGAACGGCACCGGCAGATGCTGCCAACGGAAGTCGGCGCCCAGCTTGTTCAGTGCGCGCGCCGCCTTGATCATCAGCGGAACGGCCACCGGGTTGGCCTTGACGTCGGCGGCGGCCAGCAGGCTGGTCTTGAGTGGCCGACGGAAGATCCCCAGCGCCTGAGCCAGTTGGGACACGATGTCGAGCGGGTTCTTCACGTCCGGCCCGGCCTGCAGAATCCGCCCGCTGCGGCGCAGCTTGGACTTGAGGCGACGCAGTTCCTTCGCCTTGGCATAGGTCGAAGGCAGGGTACGTGATCGACAGACCTCACCATCGAGCTTGTCGAAGAGCAGTTGCTGGGAAGACATTCCGACGAAGCCCTGTTCCAGTGCCTCGTCGAGCATGGCTTCCATCCGGTCCTGCTCGGCAGTGGTGGGGGAGACGTCGGCGCGGGTGGCGCGGTCCAGGCCCATCGTTGCCGCGCGCATGTCCGAATGTCCGATGAATGCAGTCACATTCGGGCCCAGCGGCAGCTTCTCCAGGCTGGTGATGTAGCCCGCGCAGCTCGACCAGTCCTTCAACTCGTCGATGGTGTCCACCACGTACTTGCGCGGGATGGCCTCCACTCGCCCGAAGATGTCGCCGGCGTCCTGGCCGTCGACGTGGATGGTGGACAGCGAGCACGAGCCGACCAGCACCGTGGTCACGCCGTGGCGCACCGACTCCGACAGGGCGGGCGCGACGAGTATCTCGACGTCGTAATGGGTGTGGATGTCGATCAGCCCGGGCAGCACCCACTTGCCGGCGGCGTCGATCACCTGCGGGCACCCCGTCTCGTCGAGGGGTTCGGCGGTGATGGCGGCGACATGTCCGTCGCGGATGCCGATGTTGCGGATCGCCGACGGGGCGCCGGTGCCGTCGAACCAGCGGCCGTCGCGGATCACGGTGTCAAAGCTCACGGGGGAGTTCCTTTCAAACGGGATGCTGCTCCCAGCATGGCCCGCCGGGGGAGGTCAAGTCTTGACATCTGCGGACATTTCTTTGATATTTGCGGACATGTCGGTGGTGCGCGGCACGGCGTTGTCGGGTTACACACGCCTGGTCACGGAGCTGGGCGGTGATCCAGAGCAGTTGCTGACCTCAGCCGGCGTCCCGGCCGGGGCAGCCGGAAACCACGACGTGTTCGTGCCGTACCGCGCGGTGATCCTGGCCGTCGAGGCGGCGGCGGCGACGACCGCGACACTGGATTTCGGGCGGCGGCTGGCGCTGCGCCAGGACATCGGCAACTTCGGGCCACTGGGGATCGCCGCGCGTACCGCCGGCACCGTCGGTGGCGCCTTCTCGATCGTGGAGCGGTTCATGTCCGCCTACAGCCCGGCGATCTCGGCGCGGGTCACCCCGGGGGCCAAGGCCTCCGAATCGTTCTACGCGTTCGAGGTCCTGGTGGACCGGGCCCCGGCGCACCCGCAGACCACCGAGCTGTCACTCGGGGTGTCGCTGGGGGTCATGCGAATGATGTTCGACGCTCCGTACGCGCCGCTGTCGGTGCACTTTCCGCACGAGGCGCTGACACCGGTGCGCGAGTACCTGGCCTACTTCGGCTGCCGGCCCTATTTCGCCCAACCGGTCGCGGGCTTCACCTTCCGCACCGCTGACCTGGACCGGCCACTGCACCGGTCACCGAACCACGAAGACCACGCCCATCAGGCGATGGTGCAGTACCTGCGCGGCGTCACCGCCGGGTCGCCCGGCCTGGCCGCCTCGGTGCGCGCCCTGGCGCGTCAGCTGCTGCCGACCGGCACGGTGAGCCTGGAGTTGATCGCGGGGGAGCTGGGCCTGCATCCCAAGGCGTTGCACCGGCGGCTGGCCGCCGAGCAGACCACGTTCGCCGCCCTGGTCGACAGTGTCCGCCGTGATGCCGCGGATCGCTATCTGCGCGACACCGACCTGAGCCTGGCGCATCTGACCCGTGAGCTCGGGTACGCCGAGCAGAGTGTGCTCAGCCGGTCCTGCCGGCGCTGGTTCGGGTGCAGCGCCAGCACTTATCGCAAGACGGTCCGATTACAGGGCCACGGTTAGGCTGGCGGCGATGTCCGCACTTGATGCCATTGATGATTGGCCGGTAGGTCACGCGGCCGCCGCGGTGGTCGGCCCGCAGGGGGTGCTGGCGTTTCACGGTGATACCGCGCGGCCGTTTTATCTGGCGTCGGTGACCAAACCACTGGTCGCCCGGGCCGTGCAGGTCGCGGTCGAGGAGGGCGCCGTCGAACTCGACACTCCGGCGGGGCCGCCCGGTGCCACGGTGCGGCATCTGCTGGCGCATGCCTCCGGGTTGTCTGCAGACTCCGAGAAGGTGCTGGCCAAGCCCGGGGTCCGCCGGGTCTACTCCAACCACGGCTTCGCGGTGCTGGCCGCGGCGGTGCAGGATGCGTCGGGGATCGAGTTCGGGCGGTATCTGACCGAGGCGGTGTTCGAGCCGCTGGGCATGTCGGCCAGCCGGCTGGACGGGGGGGCCGCGGCGGCCGGCTTCGGCGGCACTTCGACGGTCGCGGACCTGGCCGCCTTCGCCGGTGACCTGTTGACGCCGGTCACGGTGTCACGGGAGCTGCATGCCGAGGCCATTCGTGTGCAGTTTCCCGGTCTGGACGGTGTCTTGCCTGGTTACGGACCGCAGCGGCCCAACGACTGGGGGCTGGGCTTCGAAATCCGCGACGGCAAATCCCCGCACTGGACGGGTGCGGCCAACTCGCCGCGGACGTTCGGTCATTTCGGTCAGTCCGGTACGTTGATCTGGGCCGATCCGGCGATCCAGCGGGCCCTGGTGGTGCTTACCGACCGTGATTTCGGGGACTGGGTGACGCCGCACTGGCCGGCGCTTGGTGATTCGGTGGTGTCGGAGTACGGCCGGGACTAGCCAACAGGCGTCCCACAAGGCACAATAGACACATCGGTAACTAGCTAAACAGCAGTATCAGCGCTCTTGAGGTTCCACCAGGTCGTTGGGGAAGACGTCCCTCGTGGATCCGAAGGAGCAACTGATGCGTACGACGAATCAATTCGCCGACGTGACCAGCGGTGTGGTGTACATCCACGCATCGCCTGCTGCGGTGTGCCCACATGTCGAGTGGGCACTGACCTCGACCCTGGGGTCGCGTACGGCGCCGGCGAAGCTCAACTGGACGCCGCAACCGGCCATGCCTGGGCAGCTGCGCGCGATCGTTAACTGGGTCGGCCCGGTGGGTACCGGCGCGCAGTTGGCCAGTGCGCTGCGCTCGTGGTCGGTCCTGCGTTTCGAGGTCACCGAGGACCCCAGCTCCGGGGTGGACGGTCAGCGATTCAGCCACACGCCGCAACTGGGATTGTGGAGCGGGGCGATGAGCGCCAACGGCGACGTGATGGTGGGCGAGATGCGGCTTCGAACCATGCTGGCCGCCGGCGCCGACGCGCTGGCCGCGGAGCTGGAGACGGTGTTGGGCAGTGCCTGGGACGAGGCGCTGGAGCCCTACCGCGGCGGCGGCGACGGCGCGGAGGTGTCCTGGCTCAGCCGCGGTGTGGGCTGAGTTTCTCCCGCGAGCGTGCACAAACGTCCGGCAAACCCGCAGGTTGAGGTGGACCTTTCTGCACGGTCGCGGGCTATTGCGGCCGCAGTATCCGCAGCGCGCCCGGCACCGCTGACACCGTGACCGGCAGCGGGGCGACGTAGTCCCCATCGGCGTAGGCGTTGATTCCGGGGCATTCCACTCGAATCGTGTTGGCCCGCCGGGTGCTCACCTCGTCGAGATTCACATGCGTGCCCTTGAACACGGTGGGGAACAGCCGGATCAGCTTGGTGCGTGAACCCGAGTGCACCATCGTGACGTCGAGCAGGCCGTCGGCGTGATCGGCGCCTGGGCAGATCAGCATGCCGCCGCCGTAGCTGCGGGTGTTGCCGAACGCCGCCAGCGTCAGTTCGATGTCCAGCGGTGCGTCGTCGTCGAAGGTCAGCCGGAATGGCAGCAGGCGCAGCTTGGACATCTCGGCCACCATCGCCACGTTGTAACGCATCCGGCCGTGCGGCCAGCGCATCCGGTTGACCCGGTCGCTCACCAGCGAGTCGAAACCGGCCGCCATCACCGTGCCGAACCAACTCACCGCGCCGTCATCGCCGACGATCCGGCCCAGATCGACTGTCTCGCTCCAGCCCTCGGCAATGACATCGGCGGCCGCTTCGGGATCGCCGGTGGGCAAACCGTATTCGCGGGCGTGGTCGTTGCCGGTGCCGGCCGGGATGATGCCCAGCGGCACATCGCCCTGCGCCAGGGACTGCAGCGCCAGCGAGATGACACCGTCGCCGCCGGCCACCACCACGGCGCCGGTCCCGGCCGCCAGCGCCTCGTCCAGAAGCCGGCGTGCGTGCTGCGGGTCTGCGCCGACGATGTGGTGCACGTTCACGCCGCGCTGCTGGAAGCGCGTGATGGCCCGCTCGGCCGCGTGCCGGGCATTGCCGTGTCCGGCAGCCGGGTTGGTCAGCAAGGTGATGTGGCCGATCGTCATGGGATCAGTTTGCCGGGGTTGAGGATTCCCGCCGGGTCCAGCGTGGCCTTCACCGCGCGCAACACCTGCACACCCAGCTCGCCCACCTCGTCGCGCATCCAGGGCCGGTGGTCGGCGCCGACGGCGTGGTGGTGGGTGATGGTTCCGCCGGTGCGCATGATCGCTTCGCTGGCAGCGGTTTTCGCGGCCCGCCACTGCTCGATCGGATTACCGCGCTGCCCGGCCACGACGGTGAAATACAGCGACGCGCCGGTCGGATAGACGTGCGAGATGTGGCACATGACCAACGCCGGGGTGCCGGTGTCTGCCAGCGCAGCGGTCAGGGCTTCGGTGACGGCGGCCTTGAGCGCGGGAACATTCGACCAGTCGGTGGCGGTCTCCAACGTCTCGCAGAGCGCTCCGGCGGCCAGCAGCGAATCGCGCAGGTAGGGCGCGCCGAATCGGCCGTGCTCCCAGGCCCGGGCCGGCTCCTCGCCCAGGGAGGTGCCGCCGTTTGCGGCCAGCAGCGCACGGGTCTCGGCGTGCCGGGCATCGGTGTGCTCGGCGGTGCCCTCGAAGAGCGTGATCGCCAAGCAGCCGCCGGTGATCTGTTGCTCGCCGATCTGCTCGGTGCTGGCCAGGTTGACCCCCGTCTCGGCTTCGTCGGAGAGCCGCACGACGGTCGCTCCGGTGCCGGTCTGGGTGATCGCGCGCAGCGCCGCGGCGCCGGTGGTGAAGTCCGGGAACGACCACGCCTCATAGCGGGTGGTCGCCGGAACCGGATGCACCCGGACCCGCACCCGGGTGATGATCCCGAACAGTCCCTCCGAACCGAGCAGCAGCTGACGCAGATCCGGACCGGCCGCCGAGCCGGGAGCGCGGCCCACGTCCAGCACGCCGGCCGGAGTGATCGCCCGCAGCCCCCGGACCATGTCGTCGAACCGGCCGTAACCCGCCGAGTCTTGACCGGACGACCGGGTGGCGGCGAACCCGCCGATGGTGGCGAACTGGAAGCTCTGGGGGAAATGGCCGAGGGAGAAGCCGCGCTCACCGAGCAGGCGTTCGGCCTCCGGGCCGGTGACCCCGGCGCCGAGTTCGGCTTCGCCGGAGACCTCGTCGAGGCTGTGCAGTTCATCGAACCGGCGCAGGTCGAGTGAGATCACGGCTTCGAAGTCGCCGCGGATCGGGTCGAGCCCGCCCACCACGCTGGTGCCCCCGCCGAACGGGACCACCGCGATTCCGTGCCGGCTGCAGTAGTCCAGGATCGCCGCGACCTCGTCGTCGGTGCCGGGCAGCAGCACCGCATCGGGCGCATCCTGGACGCCGGAACCATTGCGGCGCAACAGGTCCAGGGTCGACTTTCCTCCGGCCCGCAATAGCCGGCCGTGGTCGTCGGCCCGGCAGTACTGCTCGCCGACGATGCCCGCCAAAGCTTGTCGGTGCGGCTCGGCCAGCGACGAGGGCCGCAACCGGACCTGGCCTGGATCGGGTTCGGCGGCCGCGGTGCCGTCGACGCCGAGCGCGGCCTTGAGCAGACTGCGAATGCCGTCGGACAGCGGTTTGGCCGCCGCGGGGTCACCCCAGGCGTTCCACTTCATCGGGGGGGTCAGGTCATCCTGAGCGTCGGGCCGTGTCATGCGTTACAGTATTACATATGTTGTCAATCAGTAATGACGAGCAAGTCGACGTCGGGGAGCGGATCCTCGACGCCGCCGCGAGCTGTCTGCTCGCTTTGGGCGTCGAGCGGGTGACGCTGGCGGCTATCGCGCGCCGCGCCAGGGTCAGTCGTCCCACGGTGTACCGGCGATGGCCCGACAGTCAGTCGGTGATCGCCGCGCTGCTCACCGCCCGGATCACCGCCGCCTGGACGGAGCTGGCGCAACCGGGAACCGGGCGCGAGGCGCTGGTGAGGCGGATCGTGGCGGTGGCGGCGCGGCTGCGCCGTGACGAAGTGGTGATGCAGGTGCTGCATCACGCACCCGATTTGGCGATGGTCTACATCGCCGAGCGGATGGGCGCCAGCCAACGGCGGCTGATCGACCTGGTCTCCGCCGAGCTCGCCGCTGCCCAGGGCGGCGGCGGAGTGCGGCCGGGCGATCCGCGTCAACTCGCCGCGATGTGCCTGTTGACCACCCAGTCGGCGATCCAGTCGGCGCAGGTCGTCGCGCCGATCCTGGATGAGGACGCGCTCTCGGACGAACTGGCCTACGCACTGAACAGGTACCTGTCGTGATGCCCGACGGCACCGCTCTCAATGCCGCCCGCCGCACAGCCGATCTGACGGCTTTGGCGGAGCGCCCGGTTGTTGATGTCGTGGTGATCGGCGGGGGCATCACCGGCGCCGGCATCGCCCTGGACGCCGCCACCCGCGGCCTGCGTACCGTGCTGGTCGAGAAACACGACCTGGCATTCGGCACCAGCAGGTGGAGCTCCAAGCTTGTGCACGGCGGACTGCGGTACCTGGCCACCGGCAACGTGGGCATCGCGCGGCGCAGTGCCATCGAACGCGGGATCCTGATGACCCGCAACGCGCCTCACCTGGTACGGGCCATGCCTCAGCTGGTGCCGCTGCTCGGCTCCATGCCCCGGCGAGACCGGGCGCTGGTGCGCACCGGGTTCCTGGCCGGAGATGCGCTGCGCAGGTTGGCCGGCACGCCGGCCGCGGTGCTGCCGCGGTCGCGGCGGATCTCCTACGACGAGGCCATCGGGCTGGCGCCGACGGTGCGCCGGGACGGCCTCGACGGCGGGTTGCTGGCCTATGACGGCCAACTGATCGATGACGCCCGACTGGTCGCGGCGGTGGCCCGGACCGCCGCCCAGCACGGCGCGCGGATTCTCACCTATGTTGCGGCGTCACACGCCACCGGTGAATCGGTGCGGCTGACCGACCAGGTCTCCGGCCAGTCCTTCGACGTCGCCGCGCGTGCCGTGATCAACGCGGCCGGGGTGTGGGCCGCCGACCTCGACCCGGCGCTGCGGTTGCGGCCGAGCCGGGGCACCCACCTGGTGTTCGACGCAGCGGCGTTCGGCAACCCGACCGCCGCGCTGACGGTGCCGATACCTGGCGAGCTCAACCGGTTCGTGTTCGCCATGCCCGAACAGCTCGGCCGGGTCTACCTGGGGCTCACCGACGAAGAGGCGCCCGGCCCGATTCCCGATGTACCGCAGCCGACTTCGACGGAAATCGCGTTCCTGCTCGATACGGTCAACACCGCGTTGGAGACCGCACTGAGCGTCGCCGATGTCCGCGGCTCCTACGCCGGCCTGCGCCCGTTGATCGACACCGGGGAGGGCCGCACCGCCGACGTCTCACGCAACCACGCCGTTGTCGAATCCGACTCCGGAGTGCTCAGCGTGATCGGGGGCAAGCTGACCGAATACCGGCACATGGCCGAAGACGTGTTGGATCGGGCTGTGCGCTTACGGGGCCTGAGCGCCGCGCCATGCCGGACCCGCGACCTGCCACTGGTCGGTGCGCCGGGCAACCCGGGAGTCTCCGAATCCCCGGCCCGCGCACTGCCCGAATCGCTGGTGGCGCGCTTCGGGGCGGAGGCGGCCAACGTGGTCGCGACGGCCACCTGCGCGCGGCCGGAAGAACCGGTGACCGAGGGCATCGACGTGATCCGCGCGGAGTTCGAATACGCCGTCAGCCACGAGGGTGCGCTGACCGTCGAGGACATCGTCGACCGCCGGACCCGCATCGGCCTGGTGCCCGCCGACCGGGAGCGGGGCATCGAGGCGGCGCGGGAGTTTGTCGCGACCACCCGGTGAGTCGAGCCCAGACGAAACTGATCCGTATCGTCTAAACTGGCGCGTTATGGGAGCCGAGTCGCCCGCATCGCGACCGAGCCGCAGTCGGGGCCGTCTCGACCGGTCTCGTGACCCCGCGATTCTCGACGCGGCGTTGCAGGGCGTGGCCGCGGTTGGGTACGACCGCTTGACCATGGACGACATCGTGGCTCGCGCCGGCGTCGGCAAGGCAGCGATATACCGGCGTTGGCCGTCCAAGGCCGTCGTGGTGGCCGATGCAATAGCGCACTGGCGGCGGCGACAGGGGCCGGTCGATCCGCCCGATACGGGGAGCCTTCGTGGCGACATCGAGGCTCTGGTCGACATGTCGCCGGAATTCGACGAATACGGCATGGGAACAATGCAAGTCATTGTGGGTGTGGCGACCGCTGCGATGCACGATCCGGTGCTCGCAGCTGCCCTGGACGATTTGGTACTGGACCCGCCGCGTCACGTGCTCCGGGTGTTGCTTGACCACGCGCTGGCGCGCGGCGAGATCCCAGCCGGGCGCGACATGAGTCTGATCCCCGACGTCGCGTTGAGTCTCAACGTGCTGCGCGTGATGACCGGTCGGCCAGTCGACCGGGTCTTTATCCGCCGGGTGCTGCAGGACGTCATCCTGCCGCTGGTCGGCTCCCCGGACTGATCGGTTGCGTGTCTCGCCAGAGCGTGCCAGTCTGGCCTAACGAAACTGATTAGTTCCGCCTGTGGTGGAGGTGGCGATGAACGACGTCCCGGTTCCGGTACTGATCGTCGGTGCCGGCGCGGCCGGCCTGACCGCCTCAGCGTTGTTGACCAAACATGGCGTGCGGTCGCTGGTGGTCGAGAGGCGCAGGGAGGTCTTCATCTACCCGAAAGCCCGCAATCTGAGCTTCCGGAGTCTGGAGATCCTGCGCGGGCTGGGACTCGCCGAACAGGTCCACGCGGTCGCCGATGGCATGTCAGGCATGCTCACCAAGACCTCGCTCAGCAGTGCGGAGACGAGGCAGGCCTTCGACGTCGACGCGATCTTCGCGCCGTTCGATGGCCTGAGCCCCGAGCCGTCCGCGCAGTACTGTCCGCAGAGCGCGCTGGAGCCGATGCTGCTGGAGTACAGCCGCGGACACCGCAACCGGATTCGCTATGGGACCGAGCTCAGTTCGTTCGAGCAGGATGAAACCGGCGTCACCGCAGTGATTCGTGACCGGGATTCGGGTGCTCGCGACACTGTGCGCGCTGAGTATCTGATTGCTGCCGACGGCGTGCACAGCCCAATCCGCGACACCCTTGGCGTGCCGACGTCGGGACACGGGGCGTTGCCGATCTACGTCGTCTTCATCTACTTCCGGGGGCCCTGGCGACAATTCGTCCCACAACTCGGTGACGGTGACGCCATCCACGTCGAAAACGACTGCGTGAAAGGTATTTTCCTGCCGGTGCGCGACGACTTCGGCATGCTGGCCACCACCTACCTGCCCGGGCAGGGCGAGTCCGCGGAGCAGTTCACCGCCGACCGCTGCCGCGAGATGCTCCGCGCGGCGATCGGTGAGCCCATCGACGTCGAGATTGTCGCGGCCACGCCGTGGCAGCCATACGAGCGTGTCGCGGACCGGCTCCGCTGCGGCAGGGTGTTTCTCGTCGGCGATTCGGCTCACGCCATGCCCCCGTTCAAGGCCGGCGGTGCCAACTGCGCCATCCAGAGTGCGCACAATCTGGCCTGGAAGTTGGCGGCGGTGCTGAACGGCATGGCCGCTCCCGAGCTACTGGACACCTACCAGGCCGAGCGGCACCCGATCGGGCGATTCAGCGCACGCCAGTCGCTCACGGGGCCGTCGGTGCACCTGCTATGGCGAGACGACACCGATCCGAGACTTCCCGCCGACGAGGAGGCGCCGATGTTCGATCTGCTCATTGGTCATCGATACCGTTCGGCCGCAGTGCTTTCCGGCGATCCGGTTCCGACGGATCCCGACGCCGTGTCGCTGGTGAAGGAATTGCGCGGCCAACCCGGCACCCGGGTCCCGCACGTGTGGCTGCAACACGGGGGGCAACGGGTTTCGACTCTTGACCTACTCGGGCCGGGTTTCACGGTGCTGACCGGTCGTGACGGTGGACCGTGGCGGGTCGCGGTGTCGCACGCATCGGAGGCGCTGGGAGTCCCACTGGATTCGCATCGGATCACCGACGAGCAGTGGGCGGGTGCCACCGGACTGGCACCAGACGGCGCGTTGCTGATCCGCCCGGATGACTTCGTGGGCTGGCGCGCCGAGACATTGCCGGCCGACCCCGGCGTCGAGTTGCAGCGGGCGCTGACCGCGATCCTCGGTGGTGGCCGAGCTCCTACAGGTAGCGGCGGACCCGGCTGCGGTACTCGGCGTATTCGCGGCCGTAGTGCTCCCGCATGAAGGTTTCCTCCCGCAGCACCTGGCGGTTGAACAGCCACTCCGCGGCGAGCAGGTAGATCAGCGGGATCCAGCTCGGAAACACCAGAAACTGGCCGAGCAGCAGCAGTCCGAATCCGACATAGATGGGGTTGCGGCTGATCGCGAACACGCCCGAGGTCACGAGTTTGTCCGGGCGATCGGTGTCGATGCCGACGCGGAAGCTACTGCCGAAGGCGACCAGGGTCAGCACGACCAGCAGCAGGCCGGCGAAACTGCACGCGACCCCGGCCCACGAGATCGCGTCGGAGCGTCAGAACCGCCCCGAGCCGACCAGCGGCCAACCGCGTGCCTAACCTCTCAGGTCAGTACAGCTAGCCGGCACCCGCGGTCGTGAGCGTGCGCAGTCGTACGCCGTGACCGGCGTGTTGCCGGGCAGACACGCACGCTCGCCGGAAATGACGGCTACAGCGGGATGTTCTTGTGGCGGCCGCGGCGAGCGGGGGCCTCGGCCAGCGCCTGGGTGATCTTGCCGCGGGTGTGCGCAGGGTCGATCTTCTCGTCGACGACGCCGATGTCGATGGCGCTGTCCACGCCGCCGGCGATCCGCTCGTGCTCAGCCGCCAGCTCCTCATGCAGCGCGTCGCGCTCGTGATCGGGAGCGGCAGCCAGCTTCTTCTTGTGCAGGATGCCGACTGCGGCCTTGGCGCCCATGACCGCGACCTCGGCGTCCGGCCAGGCGAACACCTTGGTGGCGCCCAGCGAGCGGGAGTTCATCGCGATGTAGGCCCCGCCGTAGGTCTTGCGGGTGACCAGCGTGACCCGCGGAACGGTGGCCTCGCCGAACGCGTGCAGCAGCTTCGCGCCGCGGCGCACCACGCCGCCCCATTCCTGGCCGACGCCCGGCAGGTAGCCCGGCACGTCCACGATCACGATCAGCGGAATCCCGAAGGAGTCGCAGAGCCGCACGAAACGTGCTGACTTCTCGGCACTTTCGGAATTCAGGCAGCCACCGAGCCGCAGCGGGTTGTTGGCCAGCACACCGACGGTGCGCCCGGACAGGCGGCCCAGCCCGACCACCATCGACGGTGCCCACTTGCCCTGCAGTTCGTCAAAGGGAGCGTCGTCGTCGAGCAGCGCGGTCACCAGCGGGTGCACGTCGTAGGCACGCCGGGCCGACTCCGGCAGCAGCGCGTGCAGGTCGACCTCGCCGGCCTCGGCCTTGCTGCGGTCGAAATGGCCCTGCTGGCAGAACAATCCGACCAGGCGGCGGCCCCGCTCGTAGGCGTCGAGCTCGTCGTCGGCGACGATGTGGCACACGCCGGACTTCTTGTGGTGGGTGTCGGGGCCACCGAGCGCGGCCATGTCGACGTCCTCACCGGTGACGCTGCGGACCACGTCCGGGCCGGTCACGAAGACCCGTCCCTCCGGCGCCATCACGATGACGTCGGTCAGTGCCGGGCCGTAGGCCGCGCCGCCTGCGGCGAAACCGACCACCACCGAGATCTGGGGGACGAAACCGGAGGCGCGGATCATCGCCTCGAAGACCCGTCCGACCGCATGCAGTGCGCGCACGCCCTCGGCCAGCCGGGCGCCGCCGGAGTGCCACAGGCCCACGATCGGGCTCTGCTCGGCGATCGCGGTGTCGTAGGCGTTGACGATGTGGTCGCAGCCGTCGATGCCCATCGCGCCGCCCATGACGGTGCCGTCGGTGCAGAACGCGATGGTGCGCACGCCGTTGACGGTGCCGCCTGCGGCCAGCACGCCGGAGCGGTCACGCTCATGCAGCAGCTCCACGGTGCCGTCGTCGAAGAACGTCGACAGGCGCAGCAGGGGGTCACGCGGGTCGAGTGATTCGCCCACTGTCTCGGGAGCCATGGTCGTCATCGCGCCTCTCCTTGGTCTGGTACCGGCCGAAGACGAGCGCGACATTGTGCCCGCCGAATCCGAACGAATTGTTGATCGCGTACTGGTAGTTGCCCGGGCGTGGCGCATCGGCCACCACATCCAGGTCGATCTCGGGATCGATGTTCTTCAGGTTGAGCGTCGCCGGGATCACCTGGTCGCGCAGGGCCATCACGGTCAGGATCGACTCCACCGCACCGACCGCGCCCACCGAGTGGCCCAATGCGCTCTTGGGGGCGTACACCGCGGCGTCGCCGCCGTGCTTGCCCAGGGCGCGGTTGATGGCGTGGCCTTCGGCCACGTCGCCCACCGAGGTGCCGGTGGCGTGGGCGTTGACGTGGTCGATGTCGCCGGGTTGCAGACCGGCGACCTGGATCGCCCGCGACATCGCCCGGCCGGCACTCTCGCCGTCGGGATCCGGCGCCACGATGTGGTAGCCGTCGGAGGTGATCGACGCGCCCATGATGCGCGCGATGATGTTGGCGCCGCGCGCCTTGGCGTGCTCCTCGGTCTCGATCACCATCAGCGCGGCCGCCTCGCCGAACACGAAGCCGTTGCGGTCCCGGTCGAAGGGGCGGCAGGCGCCCGCCGGGTCATCGTTGGTGTTGGACAGCACGATGCGCATCTGGGCGAATCCGGCGATCGGCACCGCCTCGATGCGGGTCTCCACGCCACCGCAGATCGCGATGTCGGCCTCACCGAGCACGATCTGCTGCCAGGCATGAGCGATGCCCTCCGAGCCGGACGCGCACGCCGAGATCGGGGTGATCACACCGGCTTTGGCCTTGCGGTCCAGTCCGATGGTGGCGGCGGCGCCGTTGGGCATGTACTTCTGCACGGTCAGCGGTGAGACGGCGCGGAAGCCGCGTTCGCGCATTGCGTCGTAGGCGTAGACCAGCTCCTCGGTGGAGCCCAGCCCGGTACCCACCGACACCAGCAGGCGCCGCGGGTCTACTTCCGGCGAACCGGTGTTCTCCCAGGCCCGTCGACTCAGGGTCAGTGCCATCTTCTGCAGATAGGACAGCCGCCGCAGTTCGGTGCGGGACAAGCCCTCGTCGAAGCGGTCCGGTGTCTCCACCAGGTGACCCCCGATGCGTACCGGCAGGTCGTATTTGGTGATGAAGTCGTCGGTGAGCGTACGAATGCCGCTCTGGCCGTCGAGCAGACCTTTCCAGGTGTTCTCTGCATCGGCGGCCAGAGCGGTCGTCATGGCAAAACCGGTGACGACGACGTTGGGTAAACCGTTGCCTGTAGCCAGTGTTGACATGGGTGTTGCGGAATCCTTCCCCCGTCGGAGAGTGTCAGTACCGCCCGAAGGCGAGCGCGACGTTGTGTCCTCCGAACCCGAATGAGTTGTTGATCGCGTACTGATATTCGCCGTAGCGGGGGGCACCTGCGACCACGTCCAGGTTGATCTCCTCGTCCGGCGTCTCGTAGTTGAGCGTCGGCGGGATGACGCCGTCGCGCAGCGTGAGCACCGTCAGCACCGACTCCAGCGCACCGACCGCTCCGATGGAGTGGCCGAGCGCCGACTTGGGTGCGTACACCGCGGCGTGCTCACATCCGGCTTCCCGGATCGCGTTCGCCTCGGCGGTGTCACCGATCGGGGTGGCGGTGCCGTGGGCGTTGATGTGGTCGATGTCCTTGGCGGAGATGCCCGCCAGCTCCATCGACCGCTTCATGGCCTGACCGGCCCGCTGGCCGTCGGGACCGGGAGCCACCATATGGAAGGCGTCGGAAGTGATTCCGGCACCCATCAATCGGGCCAGCGGCTTGGCGCCGCGGGCCTTGGCGTGTTCTTCGGTCTCGATGATCATCATCGCGCCGGCCTCGCCGAACACGAAGCCGTCCCGGGCCTTGTCGAAGGGCCGTGACGCCTTCTCGGGCTCGTCGTTGCGGGTCGACATCGCGCGCATCATCGAGAACGCCGCGATCGGCAGCGCCTCGATCATGCCCTCCACGCCGCCACAGACGACCATGTCGGCGTCACCCATCACGATGTGACGCCAGGCGTGCGCGATGGCCTCCGAACCCGACGAACAGGCCGAGACCGGGGTGATGACCCCGGCGCGAGCCCCGAGCGCCAGACCGGCGACCGCAGCGGCGCCGTTGGGCATGACCATCTGCACGGCCAGCGGCGACACCTTGCGGGGGCCGCCCTCGTTCATCAGGTCGTAGGTCTCGACGATCTTCTCGCCGCCGCCCAATCCGGTGCCGATGACGACCGCGAGCCGGTCCTTGTCGACGTCCGGCGTGCCGGCGTTGGACCAGAGCCGCTCGCTGAGCAACTTGGACATCCGCTGGACGTAGGACATGCGGCGCATGTCCAGTCGGCCCATGTGGTCGTCGACCGGGTCCTTGAGCTGACCGCCGATCTTGACCGGCAGCTCCCATTTCTCGGTGAAATCACCGGTGAGGGTACGGATACCGCTCTCGCCGGCCAGCAGACCCTTCCACGTGCCGTCGATATCCGCAGCGATCGATGTTGTTGCCTCAACGGCGGTTACCACCACAGAGGGGTAACCGCCGTTGGCCGTAGAAGGCTTGGACACTTAGCTCTCCGAACCGAACTTCTCGCGCAGCGCGGCGGCGGCTTCGGGGTTCTCGGCCTCGAGCTTCTGGATGTAGCCGACCACGTCACCGACGGTGCGCAGACCCGCGAGGTCCTCGTCGGGGATCTTCACGCCGTACTTGTCCTCGGTCTGCACGGCGATCTCCACCATCGACAGCGAGTCGATGTCCAGGTCGTCGACGAACGACTTCTCGACGGTGACCTCGCTCGGCTCGATCCCGGTCACCTCTTCGATGATCTCGGCGAGACCGGCGATGATTTCATCCTGACTTGCAGGCACTGTGTTTCCCTTCGTTGGATCCGCACGGGGTGTGCGGGGTGATTACTGCGTATCTGGTTGTGCAGGTTGGAGCGGGCGCTAAAACTCGGGGAGCCCGTCCAGATCTGCGGGGGACTTGACGGCGTGCGTCGGGGTCCCCCGAAGTTCGCGTTTGGCGATGCCCGCCAGCGTGCCCGCGGGCGGGAACTCCACGATCGCGGTGACCTCGCGCGCGCGGAGCGTGTCGCTGCACAGGTCCCAGCGCACCGGCTGGGTCAGCTGTGCGACGAGCTGTTCCATCGCGGCGGCCGCCGACGTGACCGGCTGTCCGTCGCGGTTGGACAGCAGGGTCGCGGTGGGCTCGTTCGTGGTGACCCGCGCCGCCGCGGCGGAGTAGGCCTCCAGGGCCGGGGCCATGTATTGGGTGTGGAATGCGCCGGCCGTGGCCAGCTTGCGAACCCGGGCCTTCTCGGGCGCGTCTTCGGCGAGCTTGTCCAGCGCGGTCAGTGGGCCGGCGGCGACGATCTGGCCGGCGGCGTTGCGGTTGGCCGGGATCAGGTCGAGCTGCTCCAGGCGCGCCAGCACCTCGGCCTCGTCGCCGCCGAGCACCGCGGCCATGCCGGTCGGCTCGAGGGCGCAGGCCTTGGCCATCTCGCGGCCGCGGGTGGCGGCCAGCATGACGGCGTCGTCGGGGGAGATCACGCCAGCGATGGCGTAGGCGGCGATCTCGCCGACCGAGTGGCCGGCCACGATCACGTCCTGGCCGAGCGGGCCGCTGCGGCGTTCGGACAGCGCGGCGTAGGCCAGCAGCGTCGCCGCCACCACCAGCGGCTGGGTGACCGCGGTGTCGGTGATCTCTTCGGCGGTTGCCGTGGTGCCCAGCGCGACCAGGTCCAGGCCGCTGATGTCCGACCAGGCGGTCAGCTGGGCGCGGGCTTCACCGGCATCCGGGCCCTCGAGCCACGGCGACAGCATGCCGGGGGTCTGGGATCCCTGTCCGGGAGCGAGCAACGCAATCACATCATTAAGAGAACATTGTGAAGCGCGTTTTGCAGGATGTCCTAGATTATGAACATTGTCTTATGTTTTTGTGGAGACTCTACAAATGGGGCATCCGATGCGACGTGTTTGATACCGTCCCGCGACAACTTGCCCGCTGACCGGAGTCCCGGCCGGTGGTGTCGGCGGTGGTCAGCGGTGTATCGGCCGTCATCGGTTACCGGACCTCACCCGGGGCCTGAACCGGCCACCTGCGGCATCTCGTGCGCCGCATCGACACCGCCGAAGCTGGCCCGCTGGGCCTGGTTGGCCAGCCGTCCCACTGTGGAGGCGACCCGGAGCACGTAGGCGTCGCGCGGCTGGGTGGGGTCCCGGCCGGTGAAGTCGGCTATCCGCTTGAGGCGATAGCGCACGGTGTTTGGATGAACGAACAAGGCGCGGGCGCAGGCCTCGATGGCGCCGCCACAGTCGAGATAGGCCTCCAGAGTCTCGGTGAGTGCGGGTCCGGCCTCGGCCAGCGGTCGCATCACGTCGGTGTGCAGGGCCGCGATCGCCGAGGCGTCGCCGATGAGGGCCCGCTCCGGGAGGAGTTCGCGAGCCAGCACCGGCCGGGGCGCCCCGGTCCAGCCGGTGACGGCGTTCATGCCGGAGATCGCCTCGCTGGCGCTGTGGTAGGCCCCGGTCAGGGTCGGTGCGGTCGGGCCGATCACCACCGGCCCGTCGGAGAACGCCCCGAGCAGGTCGGCGAAGAACTTCTGGGTCGGCGAAAGCGGGCCGGACACGATCGCCACCAGCCAGGTGCCGTGTACATCGGTCAGTGCGGCGCGGCCGTGCCGTTCGGCGACGTCGCGCAGATCCTGGCTAGCCTTCTCGCCGGAGATGGGGGCACCTCCCGCTTGCGGGGGAGTATCGGGGCCGTGCGGCGCGGTGCCGACCACGACGGTGGCGGGCGCGGTGGTGTCCCAGTTCAGCGCGGCCGCCCGGCTCAGCAGTTCCGGTCCGGTGTCGCCGCGGACCACGGCGTCGACGACGCTGGCCTCCATCCGGGAATCCCAGGTGCCCCGGGCCTCGGCGGCGTCGGCGTAGGCGGAGGCGGCGGTGAAGGCCAGGTCGCGGCTGTACTTGAGGATGCCCACCGTCAAGGCGGTCACCTGCTCCTCGGAGCGGGCCAGCAGGGGCACGACCTCCTCGAAGAACTCCATCGTGACCCGCACCATGTCCACGGTGTGGCGCAGCGCGATGTGCCGGGTCAGTTCCTGGGGCACCAGCTCGAACGCCTGCGCCGTGTGGCTGACGTTGCCGTGCGGGTCCTGCATCCACTCGGCGAAGTTGACCACCGCGGCCTGCACCACCAGGGCGACACTGGCCCGCTGGGACGCCTGCAGGTCGGCGAAGAACGGCAGCCGGTCGCCCATCATCGACACCGCCTCGGTGGCCAGCCGGCCCGAATAATGCTTCAGCCTGCGCAGCAGGGTGTCCGGGACGGTACTGAGCAGGTCCAAGGTGGACCGCGGCAGGTTCGGGCCGTCCGGGTTGGCCGAAACGACGTTGTCAACCATCCCTAAAAGCTACGCCTGTTTTGTGGACAGTCCCCACAACCCGTCGAGGGTTGCCTCAGGCGACCCCCGAATCCGAGGTCTGCTCGGGGGCGGCCAGCACATCGTCGATCGCGTAGCGAGCCGCTGCCGTGGCCGGTGCCGAGGAGTCGATCGTGCCTTCGCGGGCCAGCGCGGCCAGCACCGCCACCACCACCGACTCGGCGTCGGTGTTGAAGTACCGCCGGGCCGCCGGCCGGGTGTCGGAGAAGCCGAACCCGTCGGTGCCCAGGGTTGTGTAGTCGCCGGGCACCCAGGGCCGGATCTGCTCGGGAACCGCGCGCATCCAGTCCGAGACCGCCACCACCGGGCCGGGCGTGGCCGAGAGGGCCTCGGACAAGACCCGAGTCACATACGGCACCGCCGCCGGCTGATCCGGGTGGCGCAACCGTTCGCGTTCGATCGCCACGCCGTCCCGGTTGAGCTCACCCCAGCTGGTCACCGACCACACATCGGCGGCCACGTCCCAGTCGGCGGCCAGCAGGTCTGCGGCCCGCAGTGCCTCGGGCATCGACACGCCCGACGCCAGGATCTGTGCGGTGGCCGACTTCGGCTGCGCGGCCTGTCGGTAGCGGTAGATGCCACGCAGCAGACCTTCGGGGTCGAAGCCCTCCGGTTCGGCGGGCTGGACGTAGGGCTCGTTGTAGATCGTGATGTAGAAGTACACGTTCTCCGGGTCGGCCCCGAACATGCGCGCCAGGCCGCTCTCGATGATGTGGGCGACCTCGTAGGCGAACGCCGGATCGTAGGCGACCACAGCCGGATTGGTGCTGGCCAGCAGCAGCGAATGCCCGTCGGCGTGCTGCAGGCCCTCGCCGGTCAAGGTGGTGCGGCCGGCCGTGGCGCCCAGGACGAAACCGCGCGCCATCTGATCGGCCGCGGCCCACAGCCCGTCGCCGGTGCGCTGGAAGCCGAACATCGAATAGAAGATGTAGATCGGGATCATCGGCTCGTCGTGGGTGGCATAGGAGGTGCCCACTGCGGTGAAGCTGGCCGTCGAACCGGCCTCGTTGATGCCTTCGTGCAGGATGTGGCCGGTTTCGCTCTCCTTGTACGCCAGCATCAGATCAGCATCCACTGAGGTGTAGAGCTGCCCGTTACGGTTGTAGATCTTCAGCGACGGGAACCACGAGTCCATCCCGAATGTACGTGCCTCGTCGGGAATGATCGGGACCAGTCGCGGTCCGATCTCCTTGTCGCGCAACAGTTCTTTGAACACCCGCACGGTCGCCATCGTGGTGGCGACCTCCTGGGTGCCCGAGCCTGCCCTGACCGCCGCATAGACCGACGAGTCCGGTAGGGCCAGCGGTCGGGCCGTGGTGCGACGGTGCGGGACGAAACCGCCGAGCGCACGGCGACGGTCCAGCAGGTAGCGGATCTCCGGTGCGTCCTCGCCCGGGTGGTAGTACGGCGGCAGGTACGGGTTCTCCTCAAGTTGGGTGTCCGAGACGGGAATTCGCATCTCGTCGCGGAAGTCCTTGAGGTCGGCCAGCCGGAACTTCTTCATCTGGTGGGTGGCGTTGCGGCCGGCGAAGTAGCTGCCCAGGCTGTAGCCCTTGATGGTCTTGGCCAGGATGACCGTCGGCTGGCCCTTGTGCTCGACGGCCGCCCGGTAGGCGGCATGGACCTTGCGGTAGTCGTGCCCGCCGCGCTTGAGGTGCCAGATGTCCTGATCCGACAGATCCTGAACCAGGGCCTTGGTGCGCGGATCGCGACCGAAGAAGTGCTCCCGCACATAGCCGCCGTCGTTGGCCTTGTAGGTCTGGTAGTCGCCGTCGGGGGTGACGTTCATCAGGTTGACCAGGGCACCGTCTCGGTCGGCGTGCAGCAGGGCGTCCCACTCACGGCCCCACACCACCTTGATGACATTCCAGCCCGCCCCGCGGAAGAACGATTCCAGCTCCTGGATGATCTTGCCGTTGCCACGGACCGGGCCGTCGAGTCGCTGCAGGTTGCAGTTGATCACGAAGGTCAGGTTGTCCAGGCCCTCCAGCGCACCGACGTGCAGCAGCCCGCGGCTCTCCGGCTCGTCCATCTCGCCGTCGCCCAAAAAGCACCACACGTGCTGATCGGAGGTGTCCTTGATGCCGCGGTCGTGCAGGTAGTGGTTGAACCGGGCCTGGTAGATGGCGTTCATCGGCCCCAGCCCCATCGACACGGTGGGGAACTCCCAGAAGTCGGGCTTGAGGTGCGGGTGCGGGTAGGACGGCAGACCGCCGCCGGGGTGACTGTGTTCCTGGCGGAAGCCGTCGAGGTCATGGGTGCTCAGCCGGCCCTCCAGGAACGCCCTGGCGTAGATGCCGGGGGAGGCATGCCCCTGGATGAACACCTGGTCGCCGCCGCCGGGGTGGTCCTTGCCGCGGAAAAAGTGGTTGAACCCGACCTCATAGAGCGTCGACGACGACGCGTAGGTCGAGATGTGCCCTCCCACACCGACGCCGGGCCGCTGCGCGCGGTGCACCATCACCGCGGCGTTCCAGCGGATCCAGCTGCGGTAGCGGCGCTCGGTGTCCTCGTCGCCGGGGAACCACGGCTCCAGCTCGGTGGGAATGGTGTTGACGTAGTCGGTGGAGGTCAGCGCCGGGATCGCGACGCGCTGCTCGCCGGCGCGTTCCAGCAGCCGCAGCATCAGGTAGCGGGCCCGGACCGGTCCCGAACGGGCCAGTAGTGCGTCGAAGGAGTCCAGCCACTCGCCGGTCTCTTCGGGATCGATGTCGGGAAGGTAGGACGCCACGCCCTCCCGGATAACCCGCACCCGGTCGGATTCGCTTGCGCCGCTTCGTTTTTTGGCCATATCCTGGCCTGCCGGATCGATAGTCAACGAACTGCTCCTTGGTTTGGAGGTGAACTAGTGCCTCCCGGCTTGTGGCTGGGACAACACCGAACCGATCTCGCCGAACGGTCCCGTCCTTTTTATCCTGCCTCACCGGTGGGCTGATCTCCGACCGTCGTTCACTACCCGGTAACGTCTGTCGAGTGCTGACCGGATGGCGGACCGCCTCGCGCGAGCAGGCGCGGCGACACGGTCGGGTGGGCGCGCTTGCGGTCGGTGGGGCCGCGGCCCTGGCGATGGGTGTCGTCGGGTGTACCAGCATCATCGGTGGCTCCCCGCAGGTGAACGTCTCCGAGGCGCCGGCGTACCGCTCCTCAGTGTCGGCGTCGGAGGTGACGTCGAGCATTCGCGAGACCGAGCGCCAGCATTCGATGACGACCCAGGCAGTACGCGGTGCCTGCGGCAGGTTCGCCTCCAGTAGCAGTGACGCCGTCGAGACGGTGAACAAGTACGTCGAGGCGTTCAACAACGGCGGGGACATCCCCGGTACCGCCGCTCCGGCGATCGAGGCGCTCAACCAGAGTGCCAATGAGGTGACCGGTGCCGTCAACGAGAAGCTGTCGGATGCGCTCAAGGAGGCGTTCGGCACCTACGCCGAAGCCGCCCGCGGTGTGGCGAACGCGATTTCGACCAAGGCGCCCATCTCGATCTACAACGCCCGCAAGGACGAGCTCAACCGGGCCAGGCAGAAGGGGATGGAACTGTGCCGAGCATTCTGATTCGCGCACAACTGACCCGCGGTGCTGTGCAACGATGATGCCCAGCACAAGACGCGCTGATGATCGAAGGAGGTCACACGGTGGTCGCGGCGGATAGCGCCCCGAGCTTCGCCCGCAAACTGGGCATCGGAAGTAAGCAGTTGGTCCAGGAGTTCGGCTGGGACGAGGACGCTGACGACGACATCCGTGTCGACGTCGAAGAGGCCTGCGGCAGCGAACTGCTCGACGAAGACACCGACGAGGTGGTCGACGTGGTGCTGCTGTGGTGGCGCGACGGTGACGGGGACCTGGTCGACACGTTGATGGACGCGATCACCGCGCTGGCCGACGACGGCGTGATCTGGGTGTTGACACCCAAGACCGGTAAGCCCGGGCACGTACAGCCCGCTGAGATCGCCGAGGCGGCGCCCACGGCCGGCCTGATGCCGACGTCTTCGGTCAACCTGGGGGACTGGAGTGCCAGCCGCCTGGTGCAGCCCAAGTCGCGGGCGGGAAAGCGTTGATGCTCGGCGTCGGCGCCGAAGCTCCTGACTTCACCCTGCGGGATCAGAACCAGCAGCAGGTCACGCTGAGTGCCTTCCGCGGCGACAAGAACGTGCTGCTGGTGTTCTTCCCGTTGGCGTTCACCGGAATCTGCCAGGGCGAGCTGGACCAGTTGCGCGACCACCTGCCCAGCTACGTCAATGACGACAGCGTGGCCGTGGCGATCTCGGTGGGTCCGCCGCCCACCCACAAGATCTGGGCGACCGAGAGCGGGTTCCTGTTCCCGGTGCTGTCCGACTTCTGGCCGCACGGCGCGGTCGCCGAGTCCTACGGGGTGTTCAACTCCGAGACCGGCTTCCCCAACCGCGGCACCTTCGTCATCGACAAGTCCGGGATCATCCGGTTCGCCGAGATGAAGCAGCCCGGTGAGGCGCGTGACCAGCAGCTCTGGCTTGACGCGCTGGCGGCGCTCAAGGGCTAGTCCGCGCCCGGCCACTCCGCCGCGACCGTGCAGAATCGTCCGGTCCCACGTGGGTTTTGGCGGACATTTCCGCACGGTCGCGGAGGGTTGGGAATTTTGGGCGTGGGCGCACGTCCGGGTAACCTGCCCCAGGCAGGGGCGCGTAGCTCAGGGGTAGAGCTCTGGTTTTACACACCAGCGGTCGGCGGTTCGAAACCGTCCGCGCCCACCAGGAAACGGCACTCAGTGTGAGTGATCGTGACCCGCATCCTCTTGCCCCGCCTGGTGGACGTGCGGGTGGCTGTGCACCGTCCCGTCGGCGTGGGTGTGCTCGTGGGTGTGCTCGACCTGGTCGTGATTGTGGTGCGACATATTCATCTCCTTTGTTCGATACTGCGTTGACCTACGGCTGTAGCGGCTCGGTGATGCGGCGGCACCCCGGGGCCCGCGTGCTCGGCATTGAAGACGGCATCGGTGACCAGCTGGCAGATGTGCTCGTTCTCCATGCTGTAGAAGACCGTGGTGCCCTCCCGGCGGGTGCGTACCAGCCGCGCCATCCGTAGCTTCGCCAGGTGCTGGGAGACCGAGGGGGCCGGTTTGCCGACGTGCTCGGCGAGCTCGTTGACCGACATCTCCCGGCTGGTCAGGGCCCACAGCACCTGCACCCGGGTGGGGTCGGCCAGCATCCGGAACACTTCGACGATCAGGCCGACCTGGTCGTCGGGGAGACGTCCGGTTGCACCACTATCTGCATGCATACGCAGATAATAAGTCATGGGGTGGGCGGGGTGTCAACCCCCGGCTCGTGGGTAGTGTCCAGCGGCAGGCCGTCAGCCCAACAGCGGAGGTAACCCATGTCGACGCAGTCCATGCGCCAGCCCATCCATTCCGGGCATCTGACCGTGGGTGCGCTCAAGCGCAACAAGGACAATCCGGTGCTGTTCCTGGGCGACACCACGTTGACCGGCGGCCAGCTCGCCGAGCGCATCAGCCAGTACATCCAGGCATTCGAGTCGCTGGGCGCCGAGACCGTCGGCCTGTTGTCGCTGAACCGTCCCGAGGTGCTGATGATCATCGGCGCCGGCCAGATCCGGGGCTACCGGCGCACCGCACTGCACCCGCTGGGATCGCTCGACGACCATGCCTACGTGCTGACCGACGCCGCCGTCAGCGCGCTGATCATCGACCCCACCCCGGCATTCGTCGAGCGCGCGCTGGGCCTGCTGGAGAAGGTGCCGACCCTGCGGCAGGTGCTGACGATCGGGCCGGTGCCCCCCGAGCTCGAAGGCAAGGCCATCGACCTGGCCGCGCAGGCGGCCCAGTTCGACCCGCAGCCGCTGGTGGCCGCCGACCTGCCGGGCGATCACATCGGCGGCCTCACCTACACCGGAGGCACCACCGGCAAGCCCAAGGGCGTCATCGGCACGGTCTCGTCCATCACCGCGATGACGACGATCCAGCTCGCCGAGTGGGAATGGCCGGAGCACCCGAAGTTCCTGATGTGCACCCCGCTGTCGCACGCGGGCGCGGCGTTCTTCGTGCCGACGGTGGTCAAGGGCGGCCAACTGGTGGTGCTGACCAAGTTCGATCCGGCCGAAGTGCTGCGGGTCATCGAGGAGCAGAAGATCACCGCCACCATGCTGGTTCCCTCGATGATCTACGCGCTGATGGATCATCCGGATTCGCATACCCGCGATCTGTCTTCGCTGGAGACGGTCTACTACGGCGCCTCGGCGATGAACCCCGTCCGGCTCCGGGAGGCCATCGATCGGTTCGGCCCGATCTTCGCCCAGTACTACGGTCAGTCCGAGGCTCCGATGGTGATCACCTACCTGGCCAAGGGCGATCACGACGCGAAGCGACTCACCTCCTGCGGTCGCCCGACGCTGTTCGCCCAGGTGGCGTTGCTCGGCGACGACGGCATGCCGGTCGCCCAGGGTGAGGTCGGCGAGATCTGCGTGGCGGGGCCGCTGGTGTCGGGCGGCTATTGGAAACTGCCGGAGGCCACCGCCGACACCTTCTCCGGCGGCTGGATGCACACCGGCGACTTGGCCCGCGAGGACGAAGACGGCTTCTACTACATCGTGGACCGCACCAAGGACATGATCGTCACCGGCGGCTTCAACGTCTTCCCCCGCGAGGTCGAGGACGTCATCGCCGAGCACCCGTCGGTGGCGCAGGTGTGTGTGATCGGAACCCCCGACGAGAAGTGGGGCGAGGCCGTGACCGCGATCGTGGTGCTGCGTCCGGGTGCCGACGCCGACGACGCCGCGGTGGCCGCGATGACGGCCGAGATCCAGTCCGCGGTCAAGGAACGCAAGGGTTCGGTCCAGTCGCCCAAGCAGGTCATCATCGCCGAATCGGTGCCGGTGACCGCGCTGGGCAAGCCGGACAAGAAGGCGCTGCGTGCCCAGTTCTGGTCCGGCTCAGAACGTTCCGTCGGCTGAGGTCACCCCAGCGCGGCGGCCAGCTGCCGCCACTGCTCCCGCGGGAAGGCATTCGGGTTCTCATCCAGTAGCTGCACGCACACGTGGTCGGCCCCGGCGTCCCGGTGCCCGGCGATCCGGGCGACGACGTCCTGTGGGCTGCCCCAGGCGATGATCGCGTCGAACAACCGATCGCTGACATGCGCGATGTCGTCTTCGGAGAACCCTGAGCGCATCAGGTTGTTGGCGTAGTTGGGCAACCCGAGGTAGGTCTTGAGCCAGCCGGTGCCGATCGCGCGGGCCTGCTCGCGGTCGGCGCACAGGATCGCGGTCTGCTCGGGTGCCAGCAGCGGCCCGGTGCCCAGCTGCTCGCGGGCGTACCGGGTGTGTTCGGGGGTGGTCAGGTAGGGGTGGGCGCCGCGGCTGCGGTCGGCGGCCAGCCGCAGCATCTTCGGGCCGAGTGCGGCCAGCACCCGGGACTGCACCGGAACGGGCTTCTCGGCGGCATCCAGGCCATCGAGGAAGGTGCTCATCGCCCGCAACGGCCGGCGGTACCGCCCGGGATCACCCGCGTCCACCAGCGGGGCATGGCTGACGCCGATCCCCATCAGGAACCGGTCACCGTGCTTGGCGGTCAGCGCCGCGAAAGACGCCGCCACATCGGCCGGGGTGTGCATCCACAGGTTCAGGATGCCGGTGGCGATCACCGTGTTTCGGGTGGCGGCCAGCAGATTGCCGACCGCGTCGAACACCGGCCCGCCCACATCGGGAATCCACAGCGCACTGTAGCCCAGCTCCTCGCACTCGGCGGCCGCGTCGGCGGCTTCGCCCTGGTCGCCGTAGCGCAGCGGCGCGCTCCAGATCCCCACACCCGAGATGTTCACCATGGCCCCAGGATGGCACAGCCCGCGCAACCGGTGTGCTAGCGGCGCCGTCCGTACCGATCGGCGAGCTTCTGCTCGACCGTCATCGGCGGTGCCGGCTCGTCGGCCGCGGTCCCGCCCTCGCCTTCGGAGCGCTCCGCCCGGCGGGCCCGCAGCTCGGCGAACGCGAAGTAGCCCAGGCCGATAGGCGCCAGGATTCCGAATGCGATCCACTGGATTCCGTAGGACAAGAACGGCCCGGCGTCGCGGCGCGGCAGTGCGATCACACCCAGCCCGCCCGGTTGGTCATCGACCAACTGTAGGTAGGAACCGGTCAAAGCCACCTTGGTCAACGCCGCGATCTGATCGGTGTTGATCGAGTAGACCTGATGAAAACCGTTCTCGGTGAAGGGATTCTTGCCCGGAACCGCCGGTTGCGAGTCCCGCAGCCGGGCGGTGACGGTGACCTCGTCGGCCGGTGGTGTGGGTATCTCCGGTATGCGGGTGCCGCCGTCGTCGGTGCGCACGAAGCCCCGGTTCACCAGCACCGTGGGCCCGCCGGTGACCGCGAACGGTGTCAGAACCTCATAGGCCGGGACTCCGTCGATCACTCGCAGTCGCGCCAGCACCTGCGCCTCGGGCAGGTAGTGGCCGCGCGCGGTCACCGGCCGCCACTGCTCCTCCGGTGCCGACGAATCCTGATGGGCCAGAAGCGTTGTCACCGGCACGGGTTCGGCAGTCAGGGCGTGTTCGAGTTGGCTGTTGGCCCGCGACGTGGTGGTGTTCTTGCCCAACTGCCACGGCGCCAGCACGGTGAAGCACAGATACGCGAAGGCCAGCACCACCGCCGCCAGAGCCAGCCAGCTCGGACGCAGCAGGAACGCCAGCCGGCGCATCAGCCCAACCGCTCGTCGACCCAGGCGTGCAGACCGGGTAGGGCTGCCGAGATGACGGTGAACGACTCCTCGAAATCCTCCAGGCCGCCGTAATACGGGTCGTCGACGTCGGGGGCGACCGCGCCCGAGCGCGGGTCGAAGGATCGCAGCATTCGGATCCGCTCGGCCGGCGCACCGAGATCCTGCAACAGCCGGATGTGGTTGCGGGCCAATGCCACCACCAGGTCGGCGGCCGCGTGATCGTCGCCGAACTGTGCGGCGAAGTGGTCGGTGGGGTAGCCGTGGGCGCGCAGCACCCGGTTGGTGCGCTCGTCGGCACCCTTGCCGATGTGCCAGTCGGCGGTGCCGGCACTGCTCACCCGCACCGCGGCGCCCAGGCCCCGTCCGGTGATCTGATGGGCGAACATCTTCTCGGCCATCGGCGAGCGGCAGATGTTGCCGGTGCACACGAACGTCACGTGCAGGAGCAGGTCAGACACCGAGCACCTCGCGAAGTTCGGCGATGTCGTCGACCCGGGTCGTCGCGGCATCGATGGCATCATCTCGCCCGTAACCCCAGCCGACCAGGACGGTGTCGATGCCGTGCGCGGCCGCACCGTCGGCGTCGTGCCGTCGGTCGCCGACCATCAGCACTCGCTCGGGCAGGGGTTCCAACTGTTGAAGGGCGTGGGCCACGACGTCGGACTTCGTCGCGCGGGTGCCGTCGACGCTGGCGCCGGCGACCACCTCGAAGAACCCGCCGAGCCCGAAATGGGCCAGGATCTTGCGTGCGGTCGGCTCGGCCTTGGAGGTGGCCACCGCCAGCCGGACCCCGGCGGCAAGCAGGTCTTCCAGCAGCGGCACGATCCCGTCAAAGACGCTGTTCATCGCCCAGCCTCGGGTGGTGTAGTCGGCCCGGTAGGCGGCTATCGCGGCCTCGGCCTGATCACCCAGGCCCATCGCGGCAAGCGTGTGGTGCATCGGCGGGCCGACCAGTCGCTGCGCCAGATCGCCCCCGGGCACCGGCGCGCCGATATGCGCCAGTGCGTGGCGGAAGCTGGCGACGATCCCGGCTGCCGAGTCGGTCAGGGTGCCGTCCAGGTCGAAGATGACCAGTTCGGCGACATCGGTGGTAGTGCGCGTCACGAGCCCATTGTCCCCGACGCGCCCGGTGCGGTTGCCAGGTGGCGCACTACTGTTGCACGGGTGACTGCGCGGCTGACTGACGTCATCGACGTCCTGGATGCTGCCTACCCGCCGCAATTGGCCAGCAGCTGGGATTCGGTGGGGCTGGTGTGCGGGGACCCCGACGACGTGGTGGGCTCGGTGACGATCGCAGTGGACGCCACCGCGGCCGTGGTCGGCGAGGTGCCGGACGGCGGCCTGCTGCTGGCGCATCACCCACTGTTGCTGCGCGGCGTGGACACCGTGGCCGCGAGTACCCCCAAGGGGTCCCTGATACATCGGCTGATTCGCTCCGGGCGTTCGCTGTTCACCGCGCACACCAATGCCGACGCCGCCTCGCCCGGGGTGTCGGACGCACTGGCGCAGACCCTCGGGCTGACCGTGCGGGCCGTGCTGGACCCGGCGGCCGCCGAACCGGACACCGACAAGTGGGTGATCTACGTCCCCGCCGAGCACGCCGACGCGGTGCGGGCCGCGGTGTTCGCGGCCGGCGCCGGAGCGATCGGCGATTATTCGCAGTGCAGTTGGAACACGACCGGTATCGGCCAGTTCCTGCCCGGCCAGGCCGCGATGCCCGCGATCGGTCGCGCCGGTGTTGTGGAGCAGGTCAGCGAGCAGCGCATCGAGGTGGTGGCGCCGGCCCGCGCGCGCGGCCGGATCCATGCGGCGATGCAGTCGGCGCATCCTTACGAGGAGCCGGCCTTCGACATCTTCGCGATGCAGCCGTTGCCGGCGGGGGTCGGGATCGGCCGGATCGGCACCCTGGACTCCCCGGAGCCGCTGAGTGCATTTGTGGCCCGGGTCGCCGAGCGGCTACCGGCGACGACGTGGGGAGTGCGGGCCGCCGGAGACCCGGATCTGCCGGTGTCGCGGGTGGCGGTCTGCGGTGGTTCCGGAGATTCACTGTTGGGCGCGGCGGCGACGTCCGACGCCCAGGTCTACCTGACCGCAGACCTGCGTCATCATCCGGCCGACGAGCACTCCCGACGCTCAGGGATGGCACTGGTCGACGTGGCGCACTGGGCCAGTGAATACCCGTGGTGCGCACAGGCCGCCGAGATAATCCGCTCGCATTTCGGCGCCACCCTGCCGGTGCGCGTCAGCGCACTGCGCACCGACCCCTGGAACCTGGCCTGCGAAGGAGAACGGCGATGAAGGCCGAACTGGCACAGCAGCGTTTACTTCTGGAGTTGGCGGAGCTCGACGTCGAACTGTCCCGGCTGGCGCACCGAGCGGGACATCTCCCCGAGCAGCAGGACCGTGAGCGCATCCAGGCCGACCACACCGCGGCCGCCGACCGGCTGGCCGCGCTGGAATTGGCGTTGGAGGACCTGGATGCTCAAGCCGGGCGTCTGGAGTCCGAGATCAATGCGGTGCGTCAGCGCGAGGACCGCGACCGCGCCCTGCTGGATTCGGGGCAGACCCACGCCAAGCAGGTGACCGATCTGCAGCACGAACTGGAGACGCTGCAACGGCGCCAATCCAGCCTGGAGGACTCGCTTTTGGAGTTGATGGAGCAGCGCGAGCAGCTTCAGGCCCAGGCCACCTCCGAGTCGAACGTGGTCGCCGAACTGGAGGCGGAGCTGACCCGGGTGCAACAGAGGCTGGACACAGCCGCGGCGGAGATCGAAACCACCCGCGGGCAGCGTTCCGCCCGCCGCGACGAGCTGGCCGGCACCGTCGAGGACGAACTGCTGGCGCTCTACGAGCGTCAGCGTGCCTCCGGCGGGATCGGTGCGGGACTGCTGCGCGGCGGCCAGTGCGGCGCCTGCCGGATCGAGATCGACCGCGGCGAGCTGGCACGGATCTCGGCGGCCCCGCCCGAGGAGGTGCTGCGCTGCACGGAGTGCAGTGCGATTCTGCTGCGGGTCAAGGACCTCGGATAGTGCGTCGCCGGTGAAGGTCCTGGGATGAAGGTCGTAGTCGAGGCCGACGGCGGGTCGCGCGGCAATCCGGGGCCGGCGGGCTACGGAGCGGTGGTGTGGTCGGCGGATCGGGCAGAGGTGCTGGCCGAGGCCAACGAGTCGATCGGGGTGGCCACCAACAACGTCGCCGAATATCGCGGTCTGATAGCGGGATTGGTCGAGGCGGTCCGGCTGGGTGCCGCCGAGGTCGCGGTGTTCATGGACTCCAAGCTGGTGGTCGAACAGATGGCCGGGCGGTGGAAGGTCAAGCATCCCGACCTGATCACGTTGCACACCCAGGCTCGCGGGCTGGCCTCGCAGTTCGACCACGTTCGCTACTCCTGGATTCCGCGGGAGAAGAACTCGCACGCGGACCGGCTGGCCAACGAGGCGATGGACGCCGCGGCAGGTAAGGAGAAACCCGCGAAGCCCGAGAAGTCTGAAAAGTCTTTGGCGCCAACGGCGCCCGGTTGGACTGGCGCGGTCGGAACGCCTACCCGGCTGTTGCTGCTGCGGCACGGGCAGACCGAACTGTCGGTGCAGCGACGCTACTCCGGACGGGGCAACCCACAGCTGACCGACACCGGCCGGGCGCAGGCCGACGCGGCTGCACGCTACCTGGCGCAGCGCGGCGGCATCGCGGCGGTCATCAGCTCACCGTTGCAGCGGTGCCGGGAAACGGCAAGTGCGGCAGCGGAACTGCTGCGCCTGGACGTGAACGTCGATGAGGACCTGACCGAAACCGATTTCGGGGCGTGGGAGGGCCTGACGTTCGCCGAGGCCGCCGAACGCGATCCGGAGTTGCACCGGCGCTGGTTGCGGGACACGTCCGTCGAACCTCCCGGCGGGGAGAGCTTCGACGCGGTGCAGCAGCGGGTGGTGGCTGCGCGTGACCGGATCGTCGCCGAGCACAACGGTTCCACTGTGTTGGTGGTCTCGCACGTGACGCCGATCAAGACGATGCTTCGACTGGCGCTCGACGCCGGTCCCGCCATCCTGTACCGGCTGCACCTCGACCTGGCCTCGCTGAGCATCGCCGAGTTCTACGGCGACGGGCCGGCGTCGGTGCGGCTGGTCAACCAGACCGCCTACCTCTAGCCCGCGCTCACTCGTGCAGGTGCACCCGTTCACCGCCGGCGCCGAAGATCATGATCGCCTCGGCCGGGCCGTCGACCGCGCCGAACCAGTGCGGCGTCCAGGTGGAGAACTCGACGGCCTCGCCCGGCTCGATCAGGAAGTCCTCCTCGCCCAGCACCAATCGGAGCCGGCCGGACAGCAGGTACATCCATTCGTGGCCCTCGTGCACCGGCAGCTCCGCCGGTCGGCGGCGCCGCACACCGACCCGGATCTTGAAGGCGTGCAGGCCGCCGGCCGGGCCGTGCCGGGTCAGCGGCCAGTAGGTGATGCCGTGGCGAGTCTGGGACGCCCCCCGAACCCGCGGATCCGGCTGCTGGGGGGCGCGCAGCAGCTCATCGGTGCTGACCGAGAGCGCTTGGGCCAACCGGGGCAGGTGATCGAGCGCCAGCCGCCGCTTGCCGGATTCCAGCCGGCTCAGCGTCGACAGGTCGATGCGGGCTCGGTCGGCCACCTCCTGCAACGTCAGGCCCTGCTGGGTGCGCAACTCACGTAACCGTCGTCGCACCCGCAGCTCGACGCCGGCCTCGTCGACATTTGCCTGCATGGCAAGCCAGCTTGCCAGCTGGTTGTGGGCCGCGCAATCAGATGTACATGGCAGGGTCGATATAGCTCGTCGGATCTACAAGGGGTTCGCGCTGATTCGCGTTGCGGGCGCGCACCACTGCGGGAATGCCGGTGGCGATCGAATTCGGCGGCACGTCATGGGTGACCACCGAGTTGGCGCCCACCGCCGAATCGTCGCCGATGTGTAAGGGCCCGAGCACCTTCGCGCCGGCGCCGATGGTCACCCGATCGCCGACCGTCGGGTGGCGCTTGCCGTGGTTCAGCGAACGGCCGCCCAGCGTCACGCCGTGGTAGAGCATCACGTCATCGCCGATCTCGGTAGTCTCGCCGATCACCACGCCCATCCCGTGGTCGATGAAGAACCGCTTGCCGATGGTCGCGCCCGGGTGGATCTCGACGCCGGTGACCAAGCGCGTCGCCTGCGACAGCAGACGAGCGGCGCCACGCAGCGCTGGCCGGGACCAGAGCCGGTGTGCCACCCGGTGCGACCAGATGGCATGCAGACCCGAATAGACCAGTGCGTTCTCCACGTCGCCACGCGCCGCCGGATCGTGGGCCCGCGCGTTGCGCAGATCTTCGCGGACAGTCAACAGCAAGCTCATGGTGTGATTATTCCCTGATGTTCTCGAACAGCGGCGTCGAGATGTAGCGCTCACCGAAATCCGGGGCAATCACGACGATGAGCTTGCCGGCATTCGCCGGACGTTTGGCCAATTCGATTGCGGCCCAGACATTTGCACCTGTGGAGATTCCGCCGAGGATGCCTTCCTCGGTACCGAGCGCACGCGCGACTCGCAGGGCGTCGTCGGAGGCGACATCGATGATCTCGTCGTAGACGTTGCGATCGAGCACCTCGGGCACGAAGTTGGGCCCGAGGCCCTGCAGCCCGTGCGGCCCGGGTTTGCCGCCGTTGAGAATGGCGGAGTCCTTCGGTTCGACGCCGACGATGCCCACGCCCGGCTTGCGGGCCTTGAGTCCGTGACCCACCCCGGTCAGCGTTCCGCCGGTGCCGATCCCGGCGACGAAGAAGTCGACGGCGCCGGCGGTGTCCGACCAGATCTCCTCGGCCGTCGTCGTCGCATGGATCTGCGGATTGGCGGGGTTGGCGAACTGATCGGCCGCGACGGCGTTGCGGGTTTCGGCGATGATCGCCTTGGCCTTGGCCACCGCACCCGACATGCCCTCGGCACCGGGCGTCAACACGATCTCGGCGCCGAAGGCCCGCAGCATCACCCGGCGCTCGGTGGACATGGTGTCGGGCATGGTGAGGATGACCTTGTAGCCACGTGCGGCACCCACCATCGCCAGCGCGATACCGGTGTTGCCGCTGGTCGCCTCGACGATCGTCCCGCCGGGCCGCAGTTCGCCGGATTGCTCGGCGGCGTCGATGATGGCCACCCCGATGCGGTCCTTGACACTGTTGGCCGGGTTGTAGAACTCGAGCTTGACCACCACCTCGGCGCCGAGGCCGTCGGTCAACCGGTTGAGCCGGACGAGCGGCGTGTGCCCGACCAGCTCGGTGACGTTGTCGTAGATCCTGTGCATTAGGAGCCCTTATCTCTTGCTGCTCGTCCAGGGGTACGCGCTGCACCGGGTGGATCGCCCCGCCCCCGATGTTATGCGCCGCCCTCCGCGATGCGTCGCACAGCCCGGAGGAACTCGAAGCCGACCGTGACCCGAGCAAGCGCCGGCCCGTCTCGAAATTTGCCAGTATGGCAAAGGAGCTTGCCGAATTCTGGACGGGGACCGCATGCTCGGGTGCATGACCGACAGCTGGGATTGCATCGTGGTGGGTGGCGGAGCGGCCGGGCTCAGCGCCGGTTTGGTGTTGGGCCGGGCGCGACGCAAGACTCTGCTGATCGACGCGGGGGAGCAGAGCAATCTGGCCGCGCACGGCATCGGCGGCCTGCTGGGCCACGACGGTCGCCCGCCGGAGGAGTTGTACGCGCGCGGCCGGGGTGAGCTCGCGACCTACGGCGTCGCGATTCGCAGCGGCGCGGTGTCCGATATCGGGCGGGCGGACGAGGATTTCGTCGTGCACCTGACCGACGGAACCGCCGAGCGGACCCGCCGGGTGTTGCTGGCCACCGGGATGACCTATTCGCCGCCGGATCTGCCCGGCGCCGACAAACTATGGGGGCATTCGGTTTTCCACTGCCCGTTCTGCCACGGCTGGGAGGTTGCCGATCAACCGCTGGCGGTGTTGGGGCGCGGCGACCGAGCCCTGCACCAGGCGCTGCTGCTGCGGTGCTGGAGTGCGGACATCGTGGTGCTCACCGACGGTCCCGCAGAATTCGACGACGCCGACTTTGCCCGGTTGGCCGGTGCCGGCATCAGGGTCGACGAGCGGACGGTCACCGGGCTGGACGGCGCCGACGGTCAGCTGGCGGCGGTGGTGTTCGCCGACGGCAGCCGGCTGCCGCGGCGCGGACTGCTGGCCGGTGTCACCATGGGGCAGCGTGACCGGCTGGCCGAGCGGCTCGGCGTCGCCGCGGCGGCGCCCACCCCGGTCGCCGAAGACCCCGTGGGCGTCGATCCGCTATGCCGGACCTCGATTCCCGGGGTGTTCGCCGCCGGGGACATCACCGGGGAGATGCCGCAGGTCGCCGCGGCGATCGCGGCGGGTTCGCGGGCCGCGGCGGCAGTGGTGCAGAGCCTGGCGGCCCAGGACTACGGCCTGCCGCTGCCCGAGAACGGAGGCGCGGCGCGATGACCGGGTCGTTGCGGGACGCGCGAGAGTTCTGGGATGAGTTCTACGCCGGTGACCGGCGGGTATGGAGCGGGAAAGTGAACCTCCACCTCGCCGACGTCGCCGCTGACCTCGCTCCGGGCCGCGCCCTGGACCTGGGCTGCGGTGAGGGCGCGGACGCCATCTGGCTGGCCGAAGACGGCTGGCAGGTGGTCGCGGTCGACGTCTCTGCCAACGCGTTGGAACGCGCCCGCGTCGGCGCGCAGCACGCCGGTGTGGCCACCCGCATCCGTTTCGAGCAACACGACCTGTCCACCAGCTTCCCGGAGGGCCGCTTCGATCTGGTGTCGGCGCAGTTCCTGCACTCTCCGGCGAAGCTGGACCGCGAAACGGTGCTGCGGCGGGCTGCCGGCGCGGTCGCGGCGGGCGGGCGACTGCTCATCGTCGACCACGCCGCCGCACCGCCGTGGGTCGGCGACCACGACCACGAGCATCACTTCGACACGATCGACGAGGTGCTGGCCGGCCTGCGGCTCGAAGACGCGCAGTGGGAACGGTTGCGCGCCGGGGCCGTCGAGCGCGACACCGTCGGACCCGAAGGTCAGGCCGCCACCCTGACCGACAACGTGATCCTGCTGCGCCGGCTGGATGGTCACGCAGCATCGTGAAAGATCAGCCCCAGCGTGTAGCGCTCGCCGGAGCGGATGGCCGACACGCCGTGCCGCACCGGAGCCGTCGACCAGCCTCGGGTCGAACGCACCGGCCGGTCCCGGGTGGTGAACACATAACCGTGCCCCTGCGGCAACTGCGTTGCGGTGCCCCGCGATTGGGCGCGCGGCCGCTGTTCGACCAACAAGAACTCACCGCCGGTGTAGTCGGTGGCCGGGTCGCTCAGGTTGATCACCACCTGCAGCGGAAACACCAACTCGCCGTAGAGGTCCCGGTGCAGTGCGTTCCAGTCGCCGGGGCCGTAGCGCAACATCAGCGCGGTCGGTTTGGTCTGACCGGCGCGGTGGCAGTGATCGAGCCAGTCCTCGAAGTCGTCCGGCCAGGGCGCATCTCGGCCTTGGCGGGCCGCCCAGTCCCGGGCGATCGGCAGCAGGTGGGGGTACAGGGCCCGTTTGAGCGGGTCGACGGGATTCGGCGCCGGGGCCGCGAAGTACCGGTACTGCCCGGAGCCGTAGCGGTGACGTCGCATGTCGACGGTGGCGCGGAAGCGCTCGTCGTGCTCGTAGACCCGCCGCAGCTTCGCCGCCTCCGAGGCCGTCAGCAGCCGGGGCAGCGGTGCGCCGCCGCACTCGTCGAGTTCGGCGGTGATCGCGTCCCAGTCGCCGGCGTCCACCCGCCGCTGCCACCGTGTTGTCGAAAGTGCGCCCACGGCGCCATCATGCCGGTTGGCCTGCGCCGACGCTTGCCGGTACGGTGATCAGCGCGGACGAGTTGGCCGGGCGGCCGCGGCGCACGTCAAGCGCGTCGAGGAAAGTCCGGACTTCACAGAGCAGGGTGATTGCCAACAGCAATCCGAGGTGACTCGCGGGATAGTGCCACAGAAAACAGACCGCCACCCTCGCGGTGGTAAGGGTGAAACGGTGCGGTAAGAGCGCACCAGCGTTCCGGGTGACCGGTACGGCTCGGTAAACCCCACCCGAAGCAAGGCCAAGAAGGCCGCATTTCGGTGCGGTCGCGCAGGTGTTCGAGGGTTGCTCGCCCGAATCTGCGGGTAGGCCGCTTGAGGTACCCGGCGACGGTGTGCCCAGATGGATGGTCGCCGCCGCGTCGCCCAGCGGCGCGGAACAGAATCCGGCTTACAGGCCAACTCGTCCGCCTACACCGCCCGATTCATGGGCGGTCCCAGTTGCGGCTCTCCTCCGTCGAGCCTTACTGAACCGCCCGATTCAGCTTGCGCAGCGCGGGCCGCAGCGCCGCCCGGCTCTGCGCGGCGAGGTCGGCCTCGCGGGCATACAGCAGCCCGTAGGTGAAGGTGTCCTGGCCGGCGGCCGCCGCGATATCGGCCTGCTGAACCAGATGCGCCCGGCTCACCACACTGTCCTGATGGTCGCCGAGCAGGGTCTGAATCGTCTTCGCTCGCTTGGCGATCTTCTTCTCATTGGCTGCTGCGGCGGCGTAGCGCAGCCGCTTGGCGGCCTTGCGGATCCGGTGCAGTGCCGCGTCGTGGTCGGCAGCCGTCTTGGCGGCCTTCACCGCCTTGCGAAGCCGCCGGTAGGCGATGTCCACGGTGGCGTACCGCTCGGCGGCCGGTGCGCTGACCAGGTCGTCGAGGCCGTCGAGCAGCCGGAAGTACCGCGGCGAACGCATCGCGGCCAGGCTGCGCCGCCGTCCCGACTGGTAGCGGCGCAGCGAGCCGTCGACCAGCCGTTCGCCCACCGGCCCGCGGACCAGCTCTGGCGACAGCTCGTCGAGCGCCTGCTGATAGCGCTGGGCCAGGACCTCGGCGTCGCGGGCGCCTCCCAGCACCGCACCCAGTTCCTGCAGTTCGCCGAGCAGCGGGGCGTGGGCCGCCTCCTCGCCGTGCAACAGGCTGCGAATCCGTCGGATCGTCACCCGCATCTGATGAACCGCGTCGTCGGCGTTGGCGCGCACCGCGCGATCGGCGACCAGCAGTTGCTCGATCTGCTCGGCCAGTGCCCGATGCAGGAGGTCGCTCGGGTGGGCGACCACCGACGGCGTGCCGAGCACCCTGGCCAGTTTGGAGCCGTATCCGGCCGGCCTGGCACCGGTGTCGAGCAGCCGATTGCTCAGCCGTTCCAGCAGCTCGAGGTCCCCGCTGCCCAGTTCCAGTTCCCACTCCCGCCAGTGCTGTTCGGCTCGTTCGTGCTCGGCGCCTTCGGTCGACGCGATGACCTGGTCGTCGCAGAACTCGGCCAGCACCTCACCTCGATCGTCGCGCAGCACCACGACGCTGCGAGCGGTACCGATTTGGGCGACCGGTGCCAGCGGCCGATCCCTGACGATCGCCATCACCACGTCGAGCAGCTCGTCCGGAACCTCCGGGCTCAGGGGTGCGCGCACCTCGGTGCGGGTCGCCGGCCCGGCCGGAAGTTTGAGGTGCCAGCCGGCGTCGGGACCGCCGGTGCGCCGGCGCAACGTGATCCGTCGTGCCGCCAGGTCGTGGCCGGGCGTATCGAAGTACACGGCCGCAAGTGCCTGTGCCGGCAACTGCTCGACTCGGGCGACCCCGGCGATGCCGTCGAAGGACGGCGAGATCGCCGACGCGTCAACGTCGAACTTGCGTTCCACCTCGCGAAACCGAGAGGTGCTCGGGTCGGTTGCAGGCACGGGCCCAGCCTGTCATATCCGGGCCGCCCGGACACTGCGTTGCGAAAGCAGTCGCAGCAAAAAGCAGCCGTTCTAGAAGCAGTGCTCTTCGGCCGGGAAGGTTCCGGCCGCCACGTCGGCGGCGTAGTTCGTTGCCGCGCGGTGCAATTCGCCGCCCACGTCCCCGAAGCGCTTGACGAACCGGGCGGTCTTGCCGCTGGTCATCCCGGCCATGTCCTGCCACACCAGAACCTGTGCGTCGCAGTTGGGTCCGGCGCCGATCCCGACGGTGGGGATGGTCAGTTTGCCGGTGATCTGGGTGGCCAGCTCCGCGGGCACCATCTCCATCACGACCGCGAACGCGCCCGCCTCGGCCACCGCGATCGCATCGTGGATGGTCTGCTCGGCGGCGTCGCCGCGGCCCTGCACCCGGAACCCGCCCAGGGTGTTGACGCTCTGCGGGGTGAAACCGATGTGTGCCATCACCGGGATACCGGCCGCCGACAGCGTCGCGATCTGGTCGGCCACCCGCTCGCCGCCCTCCAACTTGACCGCGTGGGCGCCGCCTTCCTTCATGAACCGGGTGGCCGTCGCCAGCGCCGCCGCCGGCCCGCCCTCATAGGAGCCGAACGGCAGGTCGGCGATCACCAGCGCGTGCGGGGCGCCGCGCACCACCGCGCGGACCAGCGGGATCAGCTCGTCGATGGTGATCGGCACGGTGCTGTCGTAGCCGTAGACCACGTTGGCGGCCGAGTCGCCGACCAGCAGCACCGGGATACCGGCATCGTCGAAGATCCGAGCGGTGGAGTAGTCGTAGGCCGTCAGCATCGACCACTTTCGGCCCTCGCCCTTCATCTGCTGCAGATGATGGACGCGGGTCTGCGGTGCGACACGGGTTATTGCGGTTGAGGAACCATAGAGCTGCTCAGACATCGGTGTCCCTTGATGGTCGGGTCGATCCTCGAAGCCCAAGACGGGTCTCCGGGTCGTCTGACACAGCCAGTGTGCCACCCGCGATGACGCAGGTGAACCAGCTGGGGGAGTGGATTTCCTCACACCGGGCCGGCCGACCCGAACTGCTGAGCGCCCCGCTGTCCGGTCGTCGGTGCCTGTGCATGGCACCATGTGGTGTCATGCACAGGCCCCCCCGTCGCCACGACACCGTGCGCACCACTTTGACCTGCCTCGCGATCGCGATGGTGGCCGTGACGGTCGGCAGCTGCACCCGGGTGACCCCGGGGCACGCGGTGCCGGCCACGGTTCAGCTCGGCCAGCCGGTCCAGTGGGAGAAGTGCAGGTTCACCGCCGACACCAACATAAAGGTGCCAGGCGATGCCCAGTGCGGGTTCCTCGGTGTCCCGGTGGACTACAACAACCTCAAGGGTCCGGTCGCCCGGTTGGCCATGATCCGGTTCCCGGCCACCAAGGACAAGATCGGTTCGCTGGTGATCAATCCCGGCGGCCCGGGGGAGTCGGGCATCGAAACCGCGGTCAGCCTGGTCACCTCGCTGCCGCGCCCGGTCCGGGAGCATTTCGACCTGGTGGGCTTCGACCCGCGCGGGGTGGCGTCGTCGCGGCCGGCGGTCTGGTGTAACGACGACAAGGAGAATGACCGGCTGCGGGCCCTTAATCAGGTCGACTACAGCCCCGAGGGCGTCGAGCGCATCGAGAACGAGACCAAGGACTACGTCGCGCGCTGCCTGGAGAAGTCCGGCAAGGAGTTCCTGGCCAACATCGGCACTGTCAACGTCGCCCGCGACCTCGACGCGATCCGGGCCGGGCTCGGTGACGACAAGTTGACCTACCTGGGCTACTCCTACGGCACCCGGATCGGTGCGGCGTACGCCGAGGCGTTCCCGCAGAACATCCGCGCGATGATCCTCGACGGCGCCGTGGACCCCAACGCCGACCCGATCGAAGAAGACCTGCGCCAGGCGGAGGCGTTCCAGGGGGCGTTCGACGACTTCGCCAAGGACTGCGCCAAGGACGAGGACTGCCCGTTGGGCACCGACCCGGCCAAGGCCGTCGATGTCTACCACAGCCTGGTCGACCCGTTGGTGGACAAGCCCGCCAAGACCAAGGACCCGCGCGGGCTGAGCTACAGCGACGCTATCGTCGGCACCATCATGGCGCTGTACTCGCCGACGTTCTGGACGCACCTCAACGACGGGCTGTCGGATCTGGTCGACGGCCGCGGCGACATCATGCTCGGGCTGGCCGACCTGTACATGCGCCGTGACGCAGGCGGCCACTACACCAACGCCACCGACGCCCGGGTGGCGGTCAACTGTGTCGACCAGCCGCCGATCACCGACCGCGAGAAGGTGATCGACGAGGACCGGCGGTCGCGGGAGGTCGCGCCATTCATGAGCTACGGCAAGTTCACCGGCGACGCACCGCTGGGCACCTGTGCGTTCTGGCCGGTGCCGCCGACCACCAAGCCGCACGCCATCTCGGTACCCGACCTGCCGCCGACGATGGTGGTGTCGACCACCCGCGATCCGGCTACCCCGTATCAGGCCGGAGTGGACCTGGCCAAGCAGCTGCACGGCAGCCTGTTGACGTTCAACGGAACCCAACACACGGTGGTGTTTCAGGGCAACGAATGCGTGGACGGCTTCGCCACCCGCTACCTGGTCGAAGGGAGCCTGCCGCCTGCCGGTGCGAAGTGCTGAGCGCTGCTACGCTTCGCGGTATGGACCGTCAGAAGGAGTTTGTGCTCCGCACGCTGGAGGAACGCGACATTCGTTTCGTCCGGCTCTGGTTCACCGATGTGCTGGGTTACCTGAAGTCGGTGGCGATCGCCCCGGCTGAGCTCGAGGGTGCCTTCGAGGAAGGTGTCGGCTTCGACGGCTCGGCGATCGAGGGCTTCGCCCGGGTCTTCGAGTCCGACATGGTCGCTCATCCGGATCCGTCCACGTTCCAGCTGCTGCCGTGGACCTCCGATGCCGGCCGGCAGTACTCGGCGCGGATGTTCTGCGACATCACCATGCCGGACGGATCGCCGGCCTGGGCGTCGTCGCGGCATGTGCTGCGCCGGCAGCTGGCCAAGGCCGGCGAACTGGGCTTCTCCTGCTATGTGCATCCCGAGATCGAGTTCTTCCTGCTCGAACCCGGCCCCTTCGACGGGTCGACTCCGGTCCCGGCTGACGACGCCGGCTACTTCGACCAGTCGATCCACGGTTCGGCCGCCAACTTCCGCCGCCACGCGATCGACGCCCTGGAGTCGATGGGCATCTCGGTGGAGTACAGCCACCACGAGAACGCGCCCGGTCAGCAGGAGATCGACCTGCGCTACGCCGACGCGCTGTCGATGGCCGACAACGTGATGACCTTCCGCTACCTGATCAAGGAGATCGCCCTCAAGGAGGGTGTGCGGGCGTCGTTCATGCCCAAGCCGTTCCGTGAGCACGCGGGCTCGGCCATGCACACCCACATGAGCCTGTTCGAGGGCGAGGTCAACGCCTTCCACAGCCCTGACGACCCGCTGCAGCTGTCCGGCACCGCCAAGTCGTTCATCGCCGGGATCCTGGAGCACGCCAACGAGATCAGCGCGGTCACCAACCAGTGGGTGAACTCCTACAAGCGCCTGATCCACGGCGGGGAGGCTCCGACCGCGGCATCATGGGGCGCGTCGAACCGCTCCGCGCTGGTGCGGGTGCCGATGTACAGCCCGCACAAGACGTCGTCGCGTCGTGTCGAGGTGCGCAGTCCGGACTCGGCGTGCAACCCGTACTTGACATTCGCCGTGCTGCTGGCCGCCGGCCTGCGCGGGGTGGAGAAGGGCTACGAACTGGGCCCGGAGGCCGAGGACAACGTGTGGGCGCTGACGCCCGAGGAGCGCCGGGCGATGGGCTACAAGGAGCTGCCCGGCACCCTGGAGCGCGCGCTGAGCGAGATGGAGAACTCCGAGTTGGTCGCAGAAGCGCTGGGGGAGCAGGTCTTCGACTTCTTCTTGCGTAACAAGCGCCAGGAATGGGCCAACTACCGCAGCCACGTCACCCCCTACGAGCTGCAGAACTACCTGGCGCTCTAGTCCCGGACGCCTCGTGGCCTACCCCGCAGCGCAGCGCCGCAAGCTGCCCAGCGTTGGGCGGCTCGGTCTGGTCGACCGGTACGCCACCGCGGACCTGACCCAATTGGGTTGGTACAGCTCCTACACCCAGGCGAACGTCGAGGTGTTGTGGGCGCTGTCGCGCGCCCCCGACGCCGACGCCGCCCTGCGCACGCTGGTTCGGCTGGCCGAGGCGCCGGGCATCGACTGGGAGGAGCTGAGCGCGGCGCTGATGGCCGACCGCGGACTGCGGGGGCGGCTGTTCGGGGTGCTCGGATCCTCACTGGCGCTGGGCGATCACTTGATCACCCACCCGCAGTCCTGGAAGCTGCTGGCCAGTACCGACGCCGACGACGGGCTGATCACCCTACCGACCGCCGAAGAGCTGCGAAAGCTGTTCTGCGACTGCGTTACCCAGACCACCGACGGTGCCTACGTCGAGCGGCTGCGGGCGCTCTACCGGGACCGGTTGATGGTGCTGGCGGCGACGGACCTGTCATCCACCGTCGTCGAGAGCCTGCCGGGGCTGCCGTTCACCGCCGTCGGGGAACACCTGTCCGACCTAGCTGACGCCGCACTGGCCGCCGCGCTGCAGGTGGCCGAGATACTGGTGTGTGCCGGCGAGCCCGCCCCGCGGCTGGCGGTGATCGCCATGGGTAAATGCGGTGCGCGGGAACTGAATTACGTCAGCGACGTTGATGTCATCTTCGTGGCAGAAGAGGTCGACGCGCTCAGCGTGCGGGTGGCCGGAGAGCTGATGGCGGTGGCCGGCGAGGCATTCTTCGAGGTGGATGCCGGGCTGCGGCCCGAAGGCCGCAACGGTGCGCTGGTGCGAACCCTTGAGTCGCACCTGGCCTATTACCAGCGGTGGGCTAAGACCTGGGAGTTCCAGGCCCTGCTCAAGGCGCGTCCCGCGGCCGGTGACCCCGAGTTGGGCCGGGCCTACGCCGACGCGCTGCTGCCGATGGTGTGGACGGCCTGCGAGCGTGAGGATTTCGTCGTCGACGTACAGGCCATGCGTCGCCGGGTCGCACAACTGGTACCGGCCGAGATCCGAACCCGCGAGATCAAGCTGGGCGCGGGGGGCCTACGCGATGTGGAGTTCGCCGTGCAGCTGCTGCAGCTGGTGCACGGCCGCGCAGACCAGTCGTTGCACGTGGCGTCCACCGTCGATGCGCTGGCTGCGCTGGGGGCCGGCGGGTACATCGGCCGCGAGGACTCCGCCGACCTGACCGCGTCGTATGAGTTCCTGCGGCTGCTGGAACACCGATTGCAGCTGCAGCGGCTCAAACGCACCCACATGCTGCCGCCGCCCGACGACGACGAGGCATTGCGCTGGCTGGCCCGTGCCGCCCACATTCGTCCCGACGCCCGGCACGACGCGCTGGGTGTGCTGCGCGAGGAGCTCAAGGCGCAGAACGGTCGGGTCTCACGGCTGCACGCCAAGCTGTTCTATCAGCCTCTTCTGGAGTCGGTCGGCCCGGCGGCGCTCGAGCTGGCCGGCGGATTGACGCCCGGCGCGGCCGGCCGGCAGCTGGCCGCCCTGGGCTACGAGGCGCCGGAGAACGCGCTGTCGCATCTGGCAGCGCTGACCAATCAGAGTGGCCGGCGCGGGCGGGTGCAGACGGTGCTGCTGCCCAAGCTGCTGTACTGGCTGTCGGACACCCCCAACCCCGATGCCGGGCTGCTGGCCTACCGGCGGCTCAGCGAGGCACTGGCCGCGCAGCGCTGGTATCTGAGCACCTTGCGTGACAGCAGTGCCGTCGCCAAACGACTGATGCGGGTGCTGGGCACCTCGGCGTACGTCCCGGAACTGTTGATGCGGGCCCCGGATGTCCTGCAGGCCTACGGTGACGGTCCGGCCGGGCCCAAGCTGCTCGAGACCAGCCCGGACGCGGTGGCGCGGGCACTGCTCGCCTCGGTGGCCCGCTACCCCGACCCGGTGCGCGCCATCGCCGTCGCCCGCAGCCTGCGCCGCTACGAGCTGGCTCGGGTCGCCTCGGCGGACCTGCTCGGCATGCTCGACGTGACCGACATCTGCCGCGCGCTGACCGCGGTATGGGTGGCGGTGCTACAGGCCTCCTTGGACGCGATCATCCGGGTCAACTTGCCCGACGAGCAGCAGGCCCCGGCCCGGATCGCGGTCATCGCGATGGGCCGCCTCGGCGGTCGCGAGCTCGGCTACGGCTCGGATGCCGACGTGATGTTCGTCTGTGAACCTGTCGAGGGCGTGGGCGACGCCGACGCGGTGCGCTGGGCGACCCTGATCGCCGAGCAGGTCCGGGCGCTGCTGGCCACCGCCAGCGTCGACCCGCCGCTGCAGGTCGACATCAACCTGCGACCCGAGGGCCGCAACGGGCCGCCGGTGCGCACCCTGGCCTCCTATGCGGCCTACTACGCGCAGTGGGCGCAACCCTGGGAGGTCCAGGCGTTGCTGCGCGCCGACTGGGTCGCCGGCGATGCGGATCTGGGTCGCCGATTCCTGTTGATGGTCGATGACACCCGGTATCCCGACGGCGGGGTGTCCGCCGATGCGGTGCGCGAGATCCGCCGGGTCAAGGCCCGGGTCGACGCCGAGCGGCTGCCGCGGGGCGCCGATCCCAACACCCACACCAAACTGGGCCGCGGCGGGCTGGCCGACGTCGAGTGGACGGTGCAGTTGCTGCAGTTGCGCCATGCCCATCGTGTACCGGCGTTGCACAACACCTCGACGCTGGAGACCCTGGACGCCATAGCCGCCGCGGAGTTGCTCGACGAAGGCGATGTGGATCGGCTGCGGCAGGCGTGGCTGACGGCCACTCGGGCCCGTAACGCGCTGGTGCTGGTGCGCGGCAAGCCCACCGATCAGTTGCCGGGCCCGGGGCGTGCGCTCAATGCGGTTGCGGTGGCCGCCGGCTGGCCCGGTGGTGACGGCGGTGAGTTCCTGGACAACTACCTGCGGGTGACGCGGCGCGCGAAGTCTGTGGTGCGCAAGGTATTCGGAGATTGAGGGAGTACATCTGTGGTGGATTTCGGAGCGCAGTCAGGCGTGCCGACGATCGGCGCCGACGAGAGCGAGCAGCTGTTGGCGCGCTACGGCCCGCTGGCGGAGGCGGTACGTGAGCTCATCGATGCCACCATCCGGACCCAGGCCGACGACGCCACGATGCGCGAGGCCACCACGCAGGTGCGCCAGGTGACCGAGCGGCTGCGCGACGGAATCCTCAGCGACGCACCCGGAATGCGCTATGTCGTCGACGGCCGGCCGCTGGCATGGGGCAACGCGGTGATCGGCCTGCGCAACCCGATCGCCCCGCCACTGGTGATCGAGCACGGCGGTTCAGCGAGCCTCGACGGAGGAGAGGCGACGCTGGGACCGCCGCATGAACACGGCGGTTCAGCGAGCCTCGACGGAGGAGAGGCGACGCTGGGACCGCCGCATGAACACGGCGAGAACGGCCACTGCTGGAGCGACTTTCACCTGGGCGCCGCCTACGAGGGCCCGCCGTCGCTGGTCCACGGCGGCGTGAGTGCGTTGATCCTCGACCATCTGCTCGGCGAGGCCGCCAGTGAAGGCCTGACCAAACCGCTGTTCACCGGCACCATCACGGTGAAGTACCTGCGTGGCACCCCACTGGGGCCACTGCGGGCCGAAGCCTGGGTGTATCGCCGAGAGGCCATCAAGACGTATGCCCGCGGCCATATCGCGGACTCCGCCGGGGTCACGGTGGAGGCCGAAGGGGTGTTCATCATCCCGGCTTGGGCTCGCGAATCGGTGGAGTGACGGATGCATTCCTGAGGCCGATCCCAATTAAATCTGATATTGTTCTGAAAACTGTCTTGTGATTGGGGGGTGCGTCGATGTCTGGTCGAGTCGGTTATTCGATGACCGGGGCGGGTCTGATCGGTGGGGTGGCCGCCGTCGCGATGACGCTGGGGCTGGGCGGAGTCGACGCCGGTGCCTCGGATCAGCAGATCAGCCTCGCTGCCGCCGGTCAGAACGCCGATGCGAGCGACCTGCTGGGGATGGCCAGCACGAACTTCCTCGATGCCAAGGACATCTACACCGGGATTGACACCACTGAGCTGTCCGACCAGGTGGCGTCCGCGGTCGAGGCGCTTCATCGCCAGCCCGACATTCTCGACCGGGCGGTGAACATCCTGGACAACCACGTGTCGCCGGCCGAAGCGGCCATCCTTTCGCAGTCGGGCTCGATGGCGGAGCTGATCGATCAACTGTTCTTCACGCCGCTCAACCAGCAGTGGGCGGATTCCAGCGAGTCGATGCTCACGGCCATGCAGGCGTTCGACGGTGCGGTCACGTCCGGCTCGATACCGGACATCATGGCCGCTGAACTCCAAATACTCGGGGTCGACTTCTTTCAGGTGATCCCGGCGGCGCTGATGTCCGTTCCCGTCGTATGGATCGGCAGCCTGTTCGACGATGCCGTGTCCGTGTCGGACCTCGGCCTCCTCTTCTGACCGGCCGGCACGGCACACCTGGTCACCAGCCGAAGACAGCCACGTTGCTGCCGGGGCTGTGACCGTGGCGGCCGACTCGGTGGATGACATAGGCGACCATTCCGGTGAAAGTCGGATCGTAGGAGTCGTGGGTGAGTTGCCAGGTTCCGTCGTGGTCGACCAGAACCAGCGGACGCACCACTGGGATCGGTGCCCGCGGCCCGGTGAGGGTTGCGGTGACACCGGCCAGGTTGTTGATCGCCGGCTGGATGTCGGTGACGTCGAACGTGAACGGCAAGGCGTGGTGTCGGACCAGTTTGGCCAACCCCTGATCGTTCCGGCCCATCTCATCGGGTGATAAACCGCCGTCGATCAGCTTGGCCTTGTCATCGTCGGGGACGTTCGGATCGGTCAGCTGGTTGAGCATCACTGCCACCTGCTCGGCGGTGGGGACCGGTGCCGCGGGTGGCGGTTCGGGATCGGCCTGGGCGTCAGCGGCGCAAGCCAGCGTGGCGGCCAGCAGTGCCGTGCCGATGACGAGTGTCGGCGTACGCATTGATTTATCGTACTACGACATAATTGGGGATCGCGGATTCCGGTGGTGAACAAGCCGACGTCACCGTCGCCGGCTCAGACGGCGCCGTCGTCGGGTGGGTCGGGGTCGCCTCGGAGGAGTTCTTCGGGGTGATGCGCGTGGTTGATTTCCGGCGGGGTGGTGCCGTCGGTCCAGCCCAGGCGGCCTGATTCGGTCGGCACCGTCACCTGGCGACCTTCGCTGGCGTCGGTGTGGTCGGGGCCGCAGGCGAAGAACAGTTCGTCGGCGTTGGTGCGCCCACCTTTTGCCCAGGGGTGGGCGTGGTGGACTTCGCTGTGGTATCCGGGGACGGTGCAGTTCGGCCTGGTGCATCCGCGATCACGCGCGTGACAGATCAGGCGTTGGTCGGCGGTGGCGATGCGCTTCTGCCGGCCCAGGTATAGGGGGCGCTTGGTGTGGTCGTCGAATACGGCCAGATAGTGAATCGCGTTGCCGGCCATGGCGATCAGATCCCGCATGGGGAGTCGCGAGCCGCCTCCGGTATGTGCGGGAGCCGGCATCGCGATGGTCGGGTCGATAAAGGCGTGGGCGGCTTGGTTGATTTCGGCCAGGGTGGTGGTGACTACGACCGTGACCGGATGGCCGCGATGGTTACCCAGTTTCCCTGAGGCGATAGCGGTGGCCAGGGCGAGGGTGAAGGCGTCGTGGTTGCGTTGGGCGGTACTGCGCTCATCCCGGCCGCTGGATCCGTCGGGCTGGCGGTGTCCGGGCCTGACCGCGGCGGCGACGGCTTCGAAGTGCGCGCGGGCCCGCGGGTCGAGCAGCCCGGAGATTTTCGACATGCCGTCGGGGCCTTGGCGGCCCAGTGTCAGGCCGCGGCGTCGGGCGCGGTCCTTATCGCTGAACTGGCCGTCGGGGTTGAGGTGATCGGCGATGCGCTGCCCGATCTTGGTGACCATACCGGCGTCGACGCGGCTGGCGTGGTCGACCAGGCTCTGTTCGGCTTTGGTGACCTCGGCCGGCGGTACCGCAGCCGGAAGGACGTCGACGGCATCGCAGACCGCACGGATGTGATCGTGACCGACAGTGCCGGATTCGACTGCGGCGGCCAAGGCCGGTAACTCCGGTGGGATCTCGGCGCCGGTCAACGAGCGTCGCGGCCGGATGCGGGCGGCCAGCTTGGTGCGGCGGGCGATCTCGCGTGGGGTGATGCGCAGCCGTTGCCACAACGCTGCGCGCACTGATTCGAGGGTGCCGACGCCGTCGGGCGGGTCGGCCAACTCGCCGAAGATCCGGTACATCAGCCCCCGGTTGGTGCGGTCCTGGGTTTCCAGCCGCTCGGCCACGTCGACCCGGAAGTCATTGCCCACCAGATCCGAAGAGGTCGCCCGCAACACGTCGTGGGCGGCGTCGATGGCATCCAGGGCCGCAGAGATCTGCTCTCGCGCCGCTGCCGCACCCAGTGCTGTTGCCATACAGCGACGTTAAGAATGCACCCCGACAGCCCCGCCGGTAGACACCCGTGCAACAGCCCAGACTGTGGATCAAACCCCAACTGGGGATAACGACGTACGGGTCCGGGGACCCCGAGCGTCAGCAGTCGTAGTACAGCGCGAACTCGTACGGGTGCGGCCGCAGGTTGATCGGGGTGATCTCGTTGTCGCGCTTGTAGCGGATCCAGTTCTCGATCAGGTCGGGGGTGAAAACCCCTCCCTCGGTGAGGTATTCGTGATCGGCTTCCAGGTTGTCCATCACCTGCGCGAGGGTGGCCGGAGCCTGCGGAATATCGGCGGCCTCGTCGGGCGGCAACTCGTAGAGATCCTTGTCGACCGGGGCGGCCGGCTCGATCTTGTTCTTGATGCCGTCGATGCAGGCCATCAGCATGGCCGCGAACGCCAGATACGGGTTGCTGGACGAGTCGGGGCAGCGGAACTCCAGGCGCTTGGCCTTCGGGTTGGTGCCGGTGATCGGGATACGCACGCACGCTGAGCGGTTACGTTGGCTGTACACCAGGTTGATCGGCGCCTCATAGTGCGGGACGAGCCGCTTGAACGAGTTGACGGTCGGGTTGGTGAACGCCAGCAGTGACGGCGCGTGGTGCAGGATCCCGCCGATGCAGTACCGGGCCATGTCGGACAGGCCGGCGTAGCCGGCCTCGTCGTAGAACAGCGGGTCGCCGTTCTTCCACAGCGACAGGTGCACGTGCATGCCCGAGCCGTTGTCGCCGAACAGCGGCTTGGGCATGAAGGTGACGGTCTTGCCGTTCTGCCACGCGGTGTTCTTGATGATGTACTTGAACAGCATCAGGTCGTCGGCGGCGTGCAACAGGGTGTTGAACCGGTAGTTGATCTCCGCCTGCCCGCCGGAGCCGCATTCGTGATGACCGCGCTCCAGATACAGGCCCGCGTTGGTCAGGTTGGTGCTCATGGTGTCGCGAAGGTCGACGTACTGGTCGTTGGGCGCGACGGGGAAGTAGCCGCCCTTGGGCCGGGTCTTGTAGCCGCGGTTGGGGCCACCGCCGATGTCGTTGGGAGAGCCGGTGTTCCACCAACCCGAATCGGAGTCGACCTCGTAGAAGGTGCCGTTCATCTGCGAGTCGAAGCTCACCGAGTCGAAGATGTAGAACTCGGCCTCGGCGCCGAAGTAGGCGGTGTCGGCGATCCCGGTGCTGGCCAGGTAGTTCTCCGCCTTGCGGGCGACGTTGCGCGGGTCGCGTGAATAAGGCTCACGGGTGAACGGGTCATGCACGAAGAAGTTCAGGTTCAGCGTCTTGGCGGCCCGGAACGGGTCGATCTGCGCGGTGGAGTAGTCGGGCAGCAGCATCATGTCCGACTCGTGGATGGACTGAAAGCCGCGGATCGACGAACCGTCGAACGCCAGCCCGTCGGTGAAGACGTCGGCGCTCAGCGTGGAAGCCGGGATCGACAGATGCTGCATCATGCCCGGCAAGTCGCAGAACTGGATGTCGATGTACTCCACGTTCTCGTCGGCGACGAGCTTGAGAATGTCGTCGGCCGTCTTGTCGGTCACAGAAGTGCTCTCCTCCGCAGGTAGCCCCGGTCGAATGCAGGGGTTGCCGGTATGGACGTTACGCAACCGGCGCGTGGCCTCTCGACGCCGGGTCGGGTTCTCCGCTCGCTTATCGTATGGGCCATGAGCCGCACGTTCTCATCGTGGTTGTCCGGGCCCGAGTCGGCCGGACCCCACCCCGGCGAGGCAGCGCCGGGGGCCGGTCTCGGCCTGCCGGCCGCCGGACCCGGTTCGCTGGCCCCGACGGGACGCCGCGCGCTGGCGCTGCTGGTCGACTGGCTGGTGGCCTACGGGGTGACCGGCCTGGGCGTGCGGGCGGGTGTGGTCACACCCGAACTGCTCGCGACCGTGGTGCTGGGCATCTGGCTGGTACTGGGTGCGGCAGCGCTGCGACTGTTCGGCTTCACCCCGGGGCAGTACGCCTGCAGGCTGCGGGTGATCCCGGTGGAAAGTCCCGACGCCGGCGTGGGGATCGTGCGCGCTCTGGTGCGCGGACTGATGATCGCGCTGGTGGTCCCGGCGCTGTTCGCCGACGCCGACGGGCGTGGCCTGCAGGACCGGGCGACGGCCACCGCGGTGGTGCGCAGCCGCTGATTTCTGCCGGCGGCTAGCGACGCCGCGCGGCGCGCTGCACGCCGCGCAGCTTGGCGCCGGCCGGCATGGGGCCCTTGGGCATGGCCGCGGCCCCGGTCCGTGAGCCCAGCGCGGCAAGCCGCGATTCCAGCGAGTCCATCTGCTTGGCGGTGATATTGGCCGGGAGTTTGGTCAGGAAGCGCTCCAGCTTGGCCAGCGGGACCTCGCCCTCGCCGTTGCCCACCACCACGTCGTAGATCGGCACGTCGCCGACCAGCCGGGCGGTGCGTTTCTTCTCCTGCGCCAGCAGCGGTTTGAGGCGCGAGGCCGAGCCTTCGGCGACGAAGATGACGCCCGGTCGCCCGATCACCCGGTGCACGGCGTCGAGCTGCCCGGTGGCGGCCACCCCCGGGGTGACGCGCCACTTGCCGCGCAGGTTGTCCAGAGCCCAGGCGGCGGCACCGGCCTGCCCCTCGGCCTTGCGGTAGACCGACCGCTGAGCGCGGCGGCCGAAGATCACGAACGCCACCAGCGCGCCCAGTACCACGCCGAGCGGAATCGTGGTCACCTTGGCAAAGGTCCCGGCGTTCAGCCCCAGGAAAGTCGTCACGCCGACCACCAGGACGAACGCGCCGATCATGTACGGCAGCAGCCGGGTGTCCTCTTTGCGCTGAATCTGGAAGGCTTGCCACAGCTGCCTGCGGCGCTCTTTGCCGGCGGCCTTGCGGGTGGCTTTGGCCGCCTCCCGAGCAGCCTTGTTCTCGGCGGTGCTGCGCTGTCTGGGCATAGCTACCAAGGATACCCAGCGGCCTCCGGGGTCAGCCGTGGGCCGGGGTGGCGGGCCTGTTCGCCAGGGCCCGGTTCGCCCGGTTGTCGATGGCCTGCTGGTAAAGCCGGCCGGCCCGGTAGGACGAACGCACCAGCGGTCCTGACATCACCCCGGCGAACCCGAGCTGCTCGGCGTAACGGGCGTGCTCGACGAACTCCTCGGGCTTGACCCAGCGATCGATCGGGTGATGACGCTCGCTGGGCCGCAGGTACTGGGTGATGGTGACCAGTTCGGCGCCGGCCTCGTACATCGCAGAGAGTGCCTCGCGGATCTCCTCGGGGGTCTCGCCCATGCCCAGGATCAGATTGCTCTTGGCCACCAGGCCGGCAGCGCGGGCCTGGGTCAGCACGTTCAGGCTGCGTTCGTAGCTGAACCCCGGCCGGATCAGCCGGAAGATGCGCGGGACCGTTTCGACGTTGTGCGCCAGTACTTCCGGTCGCGTTTCGAATACCTCGCCCAACAGGTCGGGCCGGCCTCCGAAGTCGGGGATCAACAGCTCGACACCGGTGGTCGGGTTGAGCTTCTTGATGGCCCGCACGGTCTCGGCGTACAGCCAGGAGCCCTGGTCGGGCAGGTCGTCGCGGGCCACACCGGTCACCGTCGAATACCGCAGCCCCATTGTCTGCACGCTCTCGGCGACCCGGCGCGGCTCGTCGCGGTCGAGGTCTGCGGGCTTACCGGACTTGATCAGGCAGAACGAGCAGTTTCGGGTGCAGACCTCGCCGCCGATCAAGAAGGTGGCCTCGCGGTCTTCCCAGCACTCGTAGATGTTGGGGCAGCCGGCCTCCTCGCAGACCGTGTGCAGCTTCTCCTGTTTGACCAACACCTTCAGTTCGGTGTAGTTCGGCCCCATTCGGGCGCGGGTCTTGATCCATGACGGTTTGCGTTCGATCGGTGTCTCGGCGTTGCGTGCTTCGGCTCGGCTTAACCTGCGACCTTCTCCGACGGCGCTCACTGGGTCGATGTTACGCGTGGCCCGGAATGGTCACGCACCGGCAGCAGGCCGTCGAGCGCGGCGACGACAGCGTCCGCCACCGCGAGCCGAACGTCATCGACGCTGGTCAGGCTGCCTAACTCGGCCGACAGTGACGTGACACCGGCGTCGCTGATGCCGCACGGCACGATCGAGCCGAACGCATTGAGGTCACAATCACAGTTGAGTGCGAATCCGTGCAGGGTGGTTGCGCGGGCCACCCGCACACCGATCGCCGCGATCTTGCGCTCGGGCCGGCCGTCGCCGGCGGGCAGCCATACGCCGGACCTGCCGTCGACGCGAATAGCGTTGAGGCCCAATCCGTTACACACCTCGATGAGCGACTCTTCAAGGCGCCGTACGTAGTTGACCACATCCAGTGGTTCGGCCAGCCCGATGATCGGATAGCCAACCAGCTGTCCGGGGCCGTGCCAGGTGATCTTGCCGCCCCGGTCGGTGTCGACCACCGGGGTCCCGTCAAGCGGGCGTTCCTGCGGTTCGGTGCGCCGTCCGGCGGTGTAGACCGGCGGATGCTCCAGCAGCAGCAGAGTGTCTGGACCGCCGGCCGCCCGGGCGTCGGCAAGATCGCGTTGCAGCTGCCAGGCGGTGCCGTAATCGACGGTGTCCAGCTGTCGCACGTCGACCGGTGTGGCAAGGGACCGGATGGACGTCATGGTCGCAGGCTACTCGGCCCGGACGCTACAGCGGGGTCGGGTGGGCGGTGGCGTATTGCAGAGCCTCGCCGATGGTGTTGTGCCGGAATTGAAAGCCGGCCTCTTCCAGCGCTGCGGGAATGGCTCGCTGACCGGTCAGCAGGCTGTCGGCGAACTCGCCGAGCCCAGCGCGCACCAAGAATTCGGGCAGCAGCATCGGGGTCGGGCGACGCAGCGCACGACCCAGCGCGGCGGTGAACTCGGCGTTGGTCACCGGCGCCGGGCCGGTCAGGTTCACCGGGCCGGACAGTGTGTCGTTCGCGATGGCGAACAACAGCGCGCGCACCTCGTCCTCGAGACTGATCCACGACATGTACTGCCGGCCGTTGCCGAGTCGTGCGCCGAGGCCCAGCGAGAACAGCGGCCGCAACCGGCCCAGGGCGCCGCCGGAGGGCGCCAGCACGATACCGGTGCGGGCCAGCACCACCCGCACCCCGGATTGCCTGGCCGACTCGGTGGCCGCTTCCCAGTCCCGGGAGAGCTGGGCCAGGAAACCCGTTCCCGCGGAGGAGGATTCGTCGACGGTCTGGTCCCGACTGTCACCGTAATAGCCGACCCCGCTGGCATTGACCAGGACGGGCACTCCGGCGACGGACACCGCGGCTGACAGTACCTCGGTCGGGGTGATCCGGCTGTCGCGCAGGTTCTGTTTGAACGCACCGGACCAACGGCGATCGCCGACACCGATCCCGCACATGTTGACCACGGCGTCCACACCGTCCAAGGCGTCGACGTCGATGAGGCCGGCCTCGGGGTCCCAGCGCACTTCGGCGTCGTTGGCCGGTGCGCGCCGCACGATGCGCAGCACCCGATGGTCGGCGGCACGCAGGGCCGACACCAGGGCGGAGCCGATCAGCCCCGACGACCCGGCGATTGCGACCTTGGCCACGCGCCCCCCTACAGCCCGAGTTCGGCTTCGAATTCGCCTTCCTCAAGCCGGTTCTTGATGGTGGTGACGAACCGTCCGGCGTCGGCGCCGTCGATCAGCCGGTGGTCGTAGGTCAACGGGAGGTAGGAGATCGACCGCACGCCGACGGACTCGTTGCCGGCCTCGTCGATGACCACCCGCGGGCGCTTGACGATGGCTCCGGTGCCGAGCATGGCGGCCTGCGGCGGGACCAGGATCGGGGTGTCGAACAACGCGCCCTGGCTGCCGATATTGGTGATCGTGAAGGTGCCGCCGGCCAATTCGTCCGGTCGCAGACCGCCCGACCGCGCCCGTGCGGCGATGTCGGCGATGGCACGGGCCAGACCCGCCAGCGACAGATCACCGGCGTTGTGGATCACCGGGGACAGCAGTCCCTGTTCGGTGTCCACCGCAAAGCCCAGGTGCTCGGCGTCGTAGTAGGTGATTTCGCCGGCGTCCTCGTTGTAGCTGGCGTTGACGTTCGGATGCGCCTTGAGTGCGTCGATCACCGCGCGGGCGATGAACGGCAGGTAGGTCAGGTTGACGCCCTCGCGCTCGGCGAAGTCGGCCTTCGCCCGGGCCCGCAGCGCCACGATGCGGGTCATGTCGACCTCGTGGGTCTGGGTGAGCTGGGCGGTGGCCTGCAGCGACTCGCGGGTCTTGCGGGCGGTGAGCTGCCGGATCCGGTTGGCCTTGGCGGTGGTGCCGCGCAGGTGGGCCAGGGCCGAAACCGGCGCCGACGGCGCTGCCGCCGGTTGCGCGGCCGGTGCGGCCGCAGCTGCGGGAGCCTTGCGCTGTTCGGCGGCTGCCAGCACGTCCTGCTTGCGAATCCGTCCGCCGACGCCGGTTCCGCTGACCTGGCTCAGGTCGACGCCGTTGTCGGCCGCGAGCTTGCGGACCAGCGGAGTCACATACGGCGTGGTGTCTCCTGCTGGAGCAGGAGCCGCCGGAGCAGGTGCCGGAGCCGGAGGAGCCGGGGGCGCGGCGGGAGCAGCAGGGGGAGCGGGCGGCGCTGCCGGTGCCGGGGGCGCGGGGGCCGCAGCGGGCGGCGGTGATGCCGCGGGTTCGGGCGTGGGAGCCGGAGCAGCCGCCGGTGCCGCCGCCGACCCCGATCCGATCCTGGCCAGCTCGCCGCCGACTGCGACCGTGGCGTCCTCGCCGGCGGTGATCGACAGCAGCGTGCCCGCCACCGGGGACGGGATCTCGGTGTCGACCTTATCCGTGGAGACCTCCACCAACGGCTCGTCGACCGCCACCGCATCGCCGACCTGCTTGAGCCACCGTGTCACGGTGCCCTCGGTCACCGACTCGCCTAGTTCGGGCATCAGCACCGGCGTGCCGTCACCGGCCGGCGCCGCAGCGACGGCCGGCGCAGGTGCCGGCGGCGGCGTCGGCGCGGGAGCGGGAGCGGGAGCGGCGGCCGGAGCCGCGGGAGCCGCGGGAGCGGGAGCGGCGGCCGGAGCCGCGGGAGCCGCAGTGCTCTCGCCTGCCTCGCCGATCAGCGCCAGTTCGCCGCCGACCTCGACGGTGTCGTCCTCCTGGGCGACGATCTTGGTCAGCACACCCGACACCGGCGCCGGGATCTCGGTGTCGACCTTGTCGGTGGACACCTCCAGCAGCGGCTCGTCGACCTCGACCGTGTCGCCCTCCTTTTTGAGCCAGCGGGTCACGGTTCCCTCGGTCACGCTCTCACCGAGTGCCGGCATCTGAACTGAGAACGCCATCGCAGTTGACTCCTCGATAGGTCGGCGGGCTGCTTGGCCCGGTGTAGCAGGCGCGCTTCTGGCTTACCACAGCGACGCAGTCCCGATGCCGCATGCCGACGGATCGTCGACACCATTGACACCTGATGGAGATGGGATTCAGCCGCGACAGCCACACTAGTACCCGCGAGCGATGCGGACGTCATGACGGCGGGGCAAGCCACAAACAGCGACACCGGTGTCGGGTCGACTGCTTGGCCGGCTCGATTCCCCGCCAGTTGGGTTCCGCCGCCACTAAAATCCCGGCAATGGGACCGAGAGAAGTCGTCGACCGCTGCGAACTCTGGTCCGGCTACGACATCTCGGGAGTGGCCAGCAACTACCAGGCAATCGCCGGCATCCTCGCCGGATTCACCTTTGCCGCCATCACCGTTGTGCTTGACCGCTCACATAGACATCGCATCGCCGCCGATGAGCGCGGCGCACGTGCGATCGAATACGAGAAACTGACCGGACTCGCGCTGGTGAGCGCATTTCTCGGTCTGCTTTTTGCAAGCTTTCAATACGGCATCTTGTCCGGTGAGCGTGGCTGTGCGCTCACCGGTGGACGGGCCGCGTCCGAAGAACTACTGGGTGACGTGATGTTCGGCGCCGCCATTTACATCCTGGTTTACGGCCTGGTGCAGTTCGCCGCGACATCGGCTCCCGCACTTGCCAAACACGCGCGGTTCATTGTGGCGGTTCTCGTTCCCCCTGTTGTGGTTAGTTTCGCCGAAATCAAGCTCATGGACCTCGCTGTCTCTCTCGGTTCCCCGGAAACGCAGCAGCCACTCCAACCGCTGTGGGACCAGGCGCACGGACTGGCGGTTCCGATCGGACTGTCGGTCATGGCCCTGTGCGGTGTGTGCTGGCTTCTCGGAAGCAAAAGACGGCATTCGGCGGCGGCATCGGGGCGGATCGCGCGTGGCACTCAAACAGCGCTGCCCTACATCACGATCGGATTCGTCATGGGCGCGAGGATTCATTCGGTTGTGGGGCTACCGACCGCAGATCCGACGTCGAGGATTACGGCCGGCCAGGGCTGGACATGGGTGCTTCTGCTCACCGGCATGGTGCTGTTTCAAAGCGTCGCCCTGGCATTCCAAAAAGGCGTCGAGGGTCCCGGTCTCGATGCCGAGGAAACGCAGTCACCCGACCGTCACCGGGTCGACCAGAGCTAGCCCCAATACCGTTTAGTTAAGAGCGTGGATTCTGATGCTGGGTGGGTGCTCGGGTTGGGGCCAGTGTTGGTGCGCAGTCCTTTTGACATGCCATTTGGGCAT
>NZ_CP084028.1:1859643-1933455 GCF_020181595.1 [Mycobacterium] vasticus
AACCGACGATCCGACTCCGGCTTACGCCAACCCGCACGAGGCATAACCTACAAACTACACCCAAGTAGTCTTAACTGAACGGTATTGGAGCTAGCCCCGCTCGCAGATGTCTTCCAAGACCGCGAACATCGTGCGGGTCGGCACACCGGTCCCACCCTTGGGCGTGTAGCCCCAAGCGCCGCCGGAGTTGTAGGCCGGCCCGGCGACGTCGATGTGCACCCAGTCCACCCCGTCGGCCACGAACTCACGCAGGAACACCCCGGCGACCAGCATGCCGGCGAACCGTTGCCCGCTGACGTTGGCCAGGTCGGCCACCGTGGACTTCAGGTCCTCTTTGAGCTCGTCGGGCAGCGGCATCGCCCAACCGTTCTCGCCGACGGCCTGCGAGATCGCCGCCACTCGGTCGCGGAACTCGTCGGAACCCATCACACCGGGGATGCGCGCGCCGAGCGCCACGGTCTGCGCGCCGGTCAGGGTCGAGGTCTCGATCAGATAGTCGGGGTTGTCCTCGCAGGCCCGCACGATCGCGTCGGCCAGGATCAGCCGGCCCTCGGCGTCGGTGTTGAGCACTTCGACGGTGGTGCCGCCGTACTGGGTGAGCACGTCACCGGGGCGCTGCGCGGTGGACGACGGCATGTTCTCGGCCATCGGCACGGTCGCGGTCACCTCGACCGGCAGGCCCCGCCGGGCGGCCAGCACGACGGTCGCGATCACCGCGGCCGCCCCACCCATGTCGGAGGTCATGTGGTGCATGGACGCGGCCGGTTTGATCGAGATGCCGCCGGTGTCGAAGGTGATGCCTTTGCCGACCAGGGCCACCTTCTTCGTGGCGCCGCTGGGGCGGTGGGTCAACCGCACCAGTCGCGGCGGGCGCGATGAGCCTTTGCCCACACCGATCACCCCGCCGTAACCGGCCTTTGCCAGTGCAGCCTCGTTGAGCACCTCGACGTCCAGGCCGGCGGCTTCGCCCAGTGCCTTTGCGCGCGCGGCAAATTCGGCGGGGAACAGGTGGCTCGGCGGCGTGTTGACGAAGTCCCGCGCGGTGGCCACCGCGGCGGCGACCTCGGCGCCACGGACCACCTGCTCGTCGGCGTCGGCCGCGGTGGACAGCACGGTCACCGAACGCAGGCCCTCGTCCGGCGGGGCGGTCTTGTCGCTGCGGAACGCGGTGAAGCGGTAGGCGCCCAGCAGCAGTCCCTCGACACCGGCGGCCAGTGTGCCCTCGCCGGTCAGCCCGCCCAGCGCACTGATCACCGTCGCGGTGCCGTTCAGCGAGCGGGCCGCGGTACCCGCGGCGCGCCGGATCAGATCCGCGGGCCAGGAGTCTTGGACCCTGCCTAGCCCGATGGTCAGCACGCTGGCCACCGGCAGCGACGCCACCACCAGCCGGTGTACCTGCTCGCTGCCACCCTTGGCGCCCAGTGCGCGCAGACCGGACTCGATCTCGGCGATCGCCTCAGCCGGCAGCGCGGGTTCGGTCGTGGCAATGGTGGCGCCGGCCTCGGTGTCATCGCCGGTCGACACGACCGGGACGATCAGCACGGCCTGGTCCGTGCCGGAAGGCAGCGCTGCGGTGACGGTGACGGTGGGGGACTGGTAGCCGAGTTCGGTGCTCACAGGCACCTACCCTAGCGATGCGCCGATCGCCGTAGCTCGTACGCCGCAACGGGTTCGTCGAAGCCCTTGAGTGTCAACGGTTCCTGCACGATCGTCTGCCACTCCGACAAGCCACCGCAGAGCCCGGTCGAGGCGAGGATCTGATTGGGCGCTGCGGCGTCCACCAGGCGGGCGGCCAGGTTGACCGGCGTGCCGAAGTAGTCGCCGTTGATCGCCAGCACCTCCCCGTAGGCCAGGCCGGCCCGCACCTGAAGCCCGGCCGCCTGCGCCTTCGGATGGTCGACCAGATCGGCGGCGGCCTTGGCCAGCAGCTGCGGTGTCGAGCTCACCCACATCACCGCGTCGCCGATGAACTTGACCACCCGTCCGCCATCGGCGTGCACCACGTCGGCGACGCTGCCGCCGAATTCGGTGAGCAGGTTCGCCAGCTCCGCGGCGGTCAGAACCTGGGTCAGTGCGGTGAACCCGGTCAGGTCGGCGAACCCCACGCCGCACACGATGCTCGCCGACGCTCCACCTGCCAGCCCTTCGAGAAATGTCCGGTGGCTGACCTGGTGCTGGCGGTGGACGGCGTCGATCATCGCGCCGATGCGGGGGATGTACGCCGCGACCGACCGCCATGCCCGCGCGGTGCGGAGCTCGCTTTGGGTGTGGCCCAGCCAGACGTTGGGCTCGGTGAGCCGGATCATGCTCGACTCGGCCTCGGCCAGCCGGGCCATGGTGGCCCCCAATACCCGCAGGAAGCCGTCGACGGGCTCCCCGAGAAACGAGCGCATCTCGGCCCAGGTCGCGAGCCCGTCGACGTCGGCCTGGCTCAGGACCGCGGTGTCCGGGTCGGCGACGCTCAGACCGAGCATCGTCCAGGCGCGCTCGACCTCTACGAGGGGAATGCCCAGAGCCTCGGCGGCGGTCCGCAACGTGTGGATCGGCGGACCCGAGCGCCCCACCGCGTCGCCGGCCAGCCCGAACAGCCTGCCCTGCCGCTCGGCATCGGCCATGTCCTCCGCGGTGAAGCCCAGACCGTCCAGGTATTCGACCAGACCGGCGCGGTCGCGCGCGTCGGCGATTCCCGCTGCTTCGAGCGCCTCCCAATCAACCATCCCTACAAGTGTGCCGATTAGGGTGGCTCCACGTGAGCGAACTGCAACACGGACCCCTGGAAGACCGTCACCGCGAGCTGGGCGCCAGCTTCGCCGAGTTCGGCGGTTGGCTGATGCCGGTGTCCTATGCCGGCACGGTCGCCGAGCACAACGCCACCCGCGACACCGTCGGCCTGTTCGACGTCAGCCACCTGGGCAAGGCCACCGTCGCCGGGCCGGGCGCAGCAGAGTTCGTCAACGCCACGCTCACCAACGACCTGAACCGAATCGGGCCCGGCAAGGCGCAATACACCTTGTGCTGCAACGAATCCGGTGGCGTGATCGACGACCTGATCGCCTACTACGTCTCCGACGACGAGATCTTCCTGGTGCCCAACGCCGCCAACACCGCCGCGGTGGTGGCCGCCCTGCAGGCGGCGGCCCCGGCCGGGGTGAGCATCACCGACGAGCACCGCTCACGGGCGGTGCTGGCGGTGCAGGGCCCGAAATCGACCGAGGTGCTGGCCGGTCTGGGCCTGCCGACCGAGATGGACTACATGGGCTTCGCCGACGCCACCTATTCGGGCGTACCGGTGCGGGTGTGCCGCAGCGGCTACACCGGTGAACACGGCTACGAACTGCTGCCGGCCTGGGACTCCGCCGGTGTGGTGTTCGACGCGCTGGTGGCGGCGGTGACCGGGCTCGGGGGAGAGCTGGCGGGCCTGGGGGCGCGCGACACGCTGCGCACCGAGATGGGCTATCCGCTGCACGGCCACGAGCTGTCGCTCGACATCTCGCCGCTGCAGGCCCGCTGCGGCTGGGCGATCGGCTGGAAGAAGGACGCGTTCTTCGGCCGCGACGCGCTGCTGGCCGAGAAGGCGTCCGGCCCGGCACGATTGCTGCGCGGACTGCAAGTCACCGGCCGGGGAGTGCTGCGGGCCGATCTGGCGGTGCTCAGCGGTGACCGCGGGGTCGGGATCACCACCTCGGGCACGTTCTCGCCGACGCTCAAGGCCGGGATCGCCCTGGCGCTGATCGACGCCGACGCCGGTATCTCCGACGGCGCGCAGGTCACCGTCGACGTACGCGGCCGCGCCGTGGAGTGCGAGGTTGTGGCTCCACCGTTCGTGACGGCAAAAACCCGCTAGCGCACCGGTTATACAATCGCTGCATGAAAAGCGGCCTCCTCGATTTCCACGTGTCGGTCACAGCGAATCCGACGCCCGACGAGGTACGCGAAACCATCTTGGCCGAGCCGGGTTTCGGCAAGTTCCACACCGACCACATGGTGTCCATCGACTACACCGCAGACGCCGGGTGGCACAACGCGCGGGTGATGCCCTACGGGCCGATCGAGTTGGACCCCTCAGCGGTCGTCCTGCACTACGCGCAGGAGGTGTTCGAGGGCCTCAAGGCCTACCGCTGGACCGACGGCTCGATCGTGTCGTTCCGGCCGGAGGCCAACGCGGCGCGCATGCGGGCGTCGGCTCGGCGGCTGGCGATCCCGGAACTGCCCGACGAGTTGTTCATCGCGTCGCTGCGGCAGCTCATCGCCGTCGACTCCGCCTGGGTGCCGGCCGCCGGGGGTGAGGAATCGCTGTACCTGCGGCCGTTCATCTTCGCCACCGAGCCGGGACTGGGCGTGCGCCCCGCCAACGAGTACCGCTGCCTGGTGATGGCCTCACCGGCCGGCGCGTACTTCAAGGGCGGCATCAAGCCGGTGAGCGTGTGGTTGTCGACGGAGTACGTGCGGGCCTGCCCGGGCGGTACCGGCGCCGCCAAGTTCGGTGGCAACTACGCCGCGTCGCTGGTGGCCCAGGCCCAGGCCGCCGACAACGGTTGCGACCAGGTGGTGTGGCTGGATGCCGCCGAGCGGCGCTACGTCGAGGAGATGGGCGGGATGAACCTGTTCTTCGTCTTCGGCACCGGCGGGTCGGCGCGGCTGGTGACGCCCGAGCTGTCCGGCTCGCTGCTGCCCGGTATCACCCGGGATTCTTTGCTGCAGTTGGCAACCGATGCGGGTTTCGCCGTCGAGGAGCGCAAGATCGACGTCGACGAGTGGCGGGACAAGGCCGCCACCGGCGAGATCACCGAGGTTTTTGCGTGCGGCACCGCGGCAGTCATCACGCCGGTGTCACAGGTCAAGTCTGCGGAAGGGGACTTCACCGTCGCCGACGGCCGGCCCGGTGAGGTGACCATGGCGTTGCGGGACACTCTGACCGGAATCCAACGCGGCACTTTCGCCGACACTCACGGCTGGATGGCCCGACTGGACTGAGCGGGCGCCGCTCAGTTTTGGTGACAGGGCGAAGGGCTCGGGCCGTCCTCGGTGGCCATCGCCTCGTTCGCTTCGTTTGCCCAGGCAGGCCAGTCCTTGGCTTCGACGTCAGGTTCGTCATCGCAGCCGTCGCCCATCGCCTTTCGCGATTCGCGACTCCGCTTGCTGTATCGGTGGTGCCGAGCCATCGGTGCTGCCCTCCCGTGCGACGCCTGTGACTACCGGTTGTTAATGCCGGTTCCATTTTTACAAACCTACTCTGTTGGTAAGGCGCCGGGTGGGAGAGAAGCAAAACAATTCACAGAAATGCAACTTTTCAGATGATGTTGCGCGGCCGATCGCAACGCGTGCGCGGGCGTCAGCCGGGCGCCCCGGGGCTACCGGCTGTACCGTCGGCGCCGCCGGGTCCACCTGAGCCGCCGTTCGCACCGAAGCCGCCGATGCCGTCGCCGCCATTGCTGCCGACTCCGCCTTCACCGTGGCCATCGATGCCGTAGGGGGAGACGTTGAACCCGCCGGTGCCGCCGTCACCGCCGGTGCCACCTCGGGCGCCATCGCCGCTGCTCGCAGTGGTTGACGCAGCGCCACCCGCGCCGCCGTCGCCGCCGTACCCACCCACGGTGCCCAACGGGCCGCCGGTCGGATTGGTGGCTGCATCGCCGCCGGTTCCACCGGTGCCGCCGGTGCCGCCGATGGCGCTGGCGCCGCCGGCCGCATTGCTGGTCGCATCGCCGCCGGCACCACCGGTGCCGCCACCGCCGGCCTGGGCGCCCCAGAAGCCGCCGGTTGCACTGGTGGTCGCATTTCCGCCGGTGCCGCCCGCGCCGCCGTCGCCGCCGAAAGCCGTCGCGCCGTCGGCATCGCCGCCGGTGCCGCCGGTGCCGCCGGTGCCACCGCGGACGTCCGAGCTGACGAGGCCGGTGCTGCCGTTGGCGCTATCGCCGCCGTGCCCACCATGACCGCCGGTGCCGCCGGTGGCGCCGTTGACCGCAGCGCCACCGGTGCCGCCTCCACCACCAGTCCCCCCATAGGCGTAGCCGCCTGCAGTACCGGTTGCGGTGCTGATGTGGCCCTGGCCGCCGTCGCCGCCGTCGCCGCCGGTGCCGCCGGTGCTGCCGAGACCGCTGGCGCTGCCACCGGTTCCGCCGCGTCCGCCTGTACCACCGATGCCCGCAAGGTCTCCGTCGTAGGCGCGTCCACTGCTGGCGCCACCGTCACCTCCGGTGCCTCCGGCGCCACCCTTGCCGCCGGCATGGCCGGCGCCGCCACCTCCGCCGCCACCGCCGCCTCCGCCGGTACTGGAGCCGGTGCCGCCGGTGCCGCCGGTCCCTGCGACGCCGTTGCCGTCGCTGCCGCCGTTGCCGCCGCGACCGCCGTCACCGGCGGCGATGACGCCGTACCCGCCTCCTCCACCGGGGCCGCCGACATTGCCGAGTGCGCCTCCGGACCCGCTTCCACCGGTGCCGCCGTCACCACCCGTCCCGCCGATGTCGCCGTTACCGCCGCTACCGCCCCCGCCGGCCCAGCCGGCGAGGTAGCCGTCGGCCGTGGCGGCGCCGCCGTTGCCGCCGCGTCCGCCGGTTCCGCCGAGATGGCCGTTGCCGCCCATGCCGCCACCGCTGCCGTGCCCTCCGCCGAGCCCGTTGCCGCCGTTGCCGCCGTTTCCGCCGGCTCCGCCGTTTCCGTAGACACCATTCGCGGAGCTGCCGCCGTTGCCACCGCTGCCGCTGTATCCGGCGTCGCCGCCGTAGCCGATGTTGCCGCCGTCGCCACCGTTGCCGCCGTTTCCGCCGCCACCGCCGTTGCCGCCGTCACCGAACAGCGCCGCCGTGGAACCGCCTTGCCCGCCGCTGGCAGCGTCGCCGCCGACGACGCCCGCCGTTTCGTCGAAGCCGTTCCCACCGGCGCCGCCGGCGCCACCGTTGCCGAAAAGCCAACCCACCGCGTAGCCGCCGCTGCCGCCCTGCCCGCCGTTACCGTTGCCGTTGCCCTCTACTTCGATGCTGCCGTGGATACCGTTTCCGCCGGTCCCGCCGTCGCCGCCATTACCCATGTAGGTGCCGCCGTTGCCGCCATTACCGCCGACCGCGTAGTAGGCGGTGTAAGTCTGACGCTCGCCGTCGGCGTCGCCGCCGGCGCCACCGTTGCCGAAGAATCCGGCGTTGCCGCCGTTTCCGCCCCAGCCGGCTGCGGTCGTACCGCCGTCGCCACCGTCGCCGAACCACAGCCCGCCGTCGCCACCTACGGCTGCTTCGTTGGTGCTGCCGTCGATGCCGTCGGCGCCGTTGCCGATCAGCATCTGGCCGTTGCCGAAGGTGTTGTTGATCCAGGTGCTGATCTCCATGCCGGACTGGGTGGCCAGCCAGGCCTGGCCGGCGTCGTGTATCGGGGTGTAGATCCAGGTGTCGAACAACTGGGCCATCGTGGGGTCGGCGGCAGCGGCGACCGGTGACCAACTGGCAGCTTCGAACAGTTCATCGATCCAGTCGATGAGCGGGTCGGCGTGGGCGGTCGAGACGCTGAGCAGCGGGCTTATCCCGACCGCAAGGAACGTTCCAACCGTGCTGCCCAGCCCGATCAGCCGGGAGCGGCTGCGGGCACTCGTGCTGCTGCGCAGACCGGACATGAAGTGCTCCTCTCCCATGGCCTGACGATCCGATAAGCACAGACGCTAAGGCCGCTGAGAAGAACGGCATGCAGTAGTCGACTACTGCACTTTGGATTCGTCAGTGCGCGGCGGCCAGTACGACGGCCGTCACCGTCGTCGCCGCCTCGACGGCGGCGCCCAGCACGTCTCCGGTGATGCCGCCCAGTCGGCGCACACAGTGCGCGATGAACAGCCCGGTGCAGCCGAGCGCCAGCACCACGGCGAGCGGTCCCTGCCACGGCACCGGACCGGCCGTCAGCGATGCGACTGCCAGTGCCAGCACCCAGGCAACCGCCACCGCAACCGGCTGGCTGCCGGCCACCCCTGCGCCCAGGGTGCTGCCCGCAGCCACGGGAACCCGACGCAGACAGGCCAGCACCGCCGCCACCCGGCCCGCGGCGACCGCGACCACGATCCCCGCCGGATTCAGCATCGAGAACGTCAGCGCCTGCAGGCCGATCACCAGCACCACCGCAACGACCCCGAACGGTCCGGTTGAACCGTCACGCATCACCTGCAGGGCCTGGAGCGCGGGACGATATGACCCGAGTCCGTCGGCGGTGTCGGCCACCCCGTCGATGTGCAGGCCTCGGGTGGCGGCCAGCAGTGCGGCCACCGCCAGCAGGCCCGCCAGGGGGCTGCCCGGGCCGAACGCCTGCTCGCCGGCCCAGGCCACCGCTGCCGCCAGCGCGCCCAGCGCCGCACCGACCACCGGAAACGCGGTCATCGCTCCGCGCCCCAGGGGTCGGTCAGCTGATACGGGCAGAATCGTTCCGAACCCGAAAGACGCTGCCAGGGAAGCGATCACTGGCCGGCCCGATCGGCGGGCCCTGATATGCCGGCTTCGGAGAACGTCGCCATAGAAGCCAATGTCGCCACCGCGGCGCGCAGCACCGGCAGCGCCACCGCGGCACCGGAGCCCTCACCCAGGCGCATCCGCAGGTCCAGGATGGGCTCGAGTCCCAGTGCGGTGCAGGCCAGCGCGTGCGCCGGCTCGGGGGAGCGGTGGCCGGCCTGCCACCACGCCCGCGCACCCGGGGCCAGCTGGTCGGCGACCAGGGCGGCGGCCGTCGACGCCAGGCCGTCCAGCAGTACCGGGGTGCGCCGGACGGCGGCCTGGGCGCAGAAGCCGGCCAGCGCGGCCAGGTCGGCGCCGCCGCAGCAGCGCAGCAGACCCAACGGGTCGGAGCGCTGCGATCGGGACCGGAACAGCGCATCGCGTACCGCCGCGGTCTTTCGCGCCCAGCCGGCGTCGTCGATCCCGGTGCCGTGGCCGACGGCCGCCACCGGCTCGGCACCGGTCAGGGAGGCGACCAACGTCGTTGCGACAGTGGTATTTCCGATTCCCATGTCGCCGGGAATGAGTAGGTCCGCTCCGCCGTCGACCTCCTCGTCGGCGATGCGCCGCCCGGCTTCGACCGCGGCCAGCGTCTGCTCGGTGCTCAGGGCGTCCTCGAGTGCGATGTCGCCGCTGCCGCGGCGCACCTTATAGACAGCGGAGACAGCGTTGGTTTCGTTGTCTACCGCCATGTCGACCACCCGGACGCTCGCATCGCCGACCGCAGCCAGGGCGTTGATGGCCGCTCCGCCACTCTCGATGTTGGCGACCATCTGCGCGGTCACCTCCGGCGGATAAGCCGACACCCGTGCCCGGGTGACGCCGTGATCGCCGGCGAACACCACGATCCGGACCCGCTCGAACTGCTGGGGCGGGCACTGGCCCTGACACGACGCCACCCAGACCGAGAGGTCCTCCAGGCGTCCCAGTGCGCCGGCGGGCTTGGTGAGCAGATTCTGACGGGCCCGCGCGGCGGCGGCCGCCTGCGCATCGGGCGCCGTGACCGTCGGGAAACGCACGGTGCCCTCAGTCGAGGCGCTCACCGCGCCGTACCTGCGGGCGCGGCACCCGCATCCGGCGCAGCGTGGATGCCCGGCCGGCAGCGTAAAGCCCGAATTTCCAACGGGATTCAGTGTTCTCCGGGTACTTCGTGTCGATCAGCTTGATGACTTTGCGGGCCACCAGCACTCCGTCGAGAGCCATCAGGATCATCAGCAACATGATCGCCGGGGAGATGTAGAACTGGATCTGCGGGACGGCGATCATGATGAACATCAGCCCCAGCATCACCGGCATGAACAGGCCCAGCAGGTTGTAGCGGGCATCGACGATGTTGCGGGCATACCGGCGCTCCGGACCCCGGTCACGGGGCTGCAGCGCGGCCTCTTCGCCGGCCAGCACCCGGTCCCGGTGGGTGGCCTGGCGCTCCCGGCGCAGCGCACTCGCGGCGCGGCGCTCCTCCTTGCTGAGCTTCGGTCCGGCCAGGGTCTTGCGGCGGGCCCGGGCCTCCGAGGACGTCATCGGGGCAGGCGCCACCGGGCCGCGACGCTTGGCGGCCGCGTTGCGTTTGGGGGTGGGCCGTCCCTTGGGCGCGGTGACCCCGGAAGGTGCGGTTTCGTCGGTGTCGGTGCCGTCGGAGGGCGCGGCGCCGACCAGCGAGTCGGTGTACGCCGCCTCATCTCTTTTACGGCCCGGCAGTTTCACGCCCGCCAGATTACTTGCCCTGCCCGCGTCGCCGATCCTGTGGCTATACCCTGCCGGTATGGCTGACGGGTCCAGTGTCGGTGCTCGCGCCAAAGCTGCTGCGAGCTCCTTGAGGGTGCTGATCGCCCCGGACTGCTTCGGCGAGACCCTGACTGCGGTGCAGGCCGCCGCCGCCATCTCGACCGGCTGGCATCGCAGTCGGCCACACGACCGGTTGATGATCGCGCCGCAGTCCGACGGCGGTCCGGGTTTCGTCTCGGTGCTGGCCGAACAACTGGGCGAGGTGCGGCATGCGCGGGTCAGCGGACCGTTGGAGGGGTATGTCGACGCCGAGTGGGTGTGGGACGCCGCATCGCACACTGCCTACCTGGAATGCGCCCAGGCCTGCGGGGTGGCGCTGCTCGGCGGGCCGCCCTCGCCGCAGACCGCGCTCGCGGCGCACAGCACCGGTGTCGGGCAGCTGATCGACACCGCGCTGGCGACCGGGGCGCAGCGGGTCGTGGTGGGACTGGGCGGCAGCGCCTGTACCGACGGCGGCAGGGGCATGGTCGAGGCCTTGGGCGGCCTGGCAGCCGGGCGGTCCCGGTTGGCCGTCGTCGAACTGATCGCCGCCTGCGACGTAGAACACCCGCTGCTGGGTCCATGGGGCGCGGCACGCGTGTTCGGGCCGCAGAAGGGCGCCGACGAGGCCACCGTCGCGGTACTGGAAAGCCGGCTGACGGCGTGGGCCACCGACTTGGACGCCACCGCCGGCTGGCCGGTCAGTTCCGCATCGGGGGCGGGCGCGGCCGGTGGCATCGGTGCGGCCCTGCTGGCGCTGGGCGGCACGATCGAATCAGGGGCGCAGATCGTGGCCGCTCACACCGGGCTCGCCGACGCCCTGGCCGAAGCGGACCTGCTGGTCACGGGGGAAGGCCGTATCGACGAACAATCGCTGCACGGCAAGGTCATCGGTTCGCTGGCCGAGGCGGCACGGCGACGCGAGCGGGAGCTGCCGGTACTGGTGCTAGCCGGCCAGGTCGGCCTGGACGAACCCGCACTGCTGTCGGCCGGGATCGCGGTCGCCCGTGCCATGGCCGACTACGCCGGCTCGGTGCGATTGGCCCTGGTCGACGCGGCCAACCAACTCATCGGCTTGGCCACTGTGACCTCGGCGCAGATCGGCACCCGGCCGGCCGATCCGTAACGTCGCGCGGATCGGTGGGCAATCGTCGGCGCAGGGTATCGTTGTTGCGGTGGGCCCAACGTCCGAGGGCCGTCTGTGTCGCGGAATGCCCACCCCGTGATCAACCGCAATAGGGAGACGCAATGACTGTTCAGGATCAGTCGACCACCGAGGCCGACAGTGGCGTTATCTTGACCGACGAAGCCGCAGCCAAAGTGAAGTCGCTGCTGCAACAAGAAGGCCGTGACGACCTGACCCTGCGCATCTCGGTTCAACCCGGGGGCTGCGCCGGCCTGCGCTACAACCTGTTCTTCGACGACCGCTCCCTTGACGGGGACGTGATCACCGAGTTCAACGGTGTGAAGCTGGCCGTCGACCGGATGAGCGCGCCGTATCTGCAGGGTGCCGAGATCGGCTACGCCGACCAGATCGACAAGCAGGGCTTCACCATCGAGAACCCCAACGCAGGCGGCTCCTGCTCGTGCGGCGACTCGTTCAACTGAGCGACTGACACCGCCTGCCGCCGTCCCCGACGGCAGGCGGCGGTCACCGGGCCGCTACCGTGGGTACCCACATTCAGGTCCGCGTTGACGACACAAAGGGGAATTTTCGGTGACCATTGCGGTGACGGGTTCGATCGCAACCGACCATCTGATGCGCTTTCCGGGTCGGTTCTCCGAGCAACTGCTCGCCGATCACCTGCAGAAGGTCTCGCTGAGCTTCCTGGTCGACGACCTGGTGGTGCACCGTGGTGGGGTGGCCGGCAACATCGCCTACGCCATCGGGGTGCTCGGCGGTGATGCCGCCCTGGTGGGTGCGGCCGGCGCCGACTTCGCCGACTACCGACAGTGGCTGGTCTCGCACCGGGTCAACTGTGACCACGTGCTGACCTCCACGACCGCGCACACCGCCCGGTTCGTGTGCACCACCGACCTGGACATGGCGCAGATCGCGTCCTTCTACCCGGGTGCCATGTCGGAGGCCCGCAACATCTCGCTGGCCAAGCTGGTCGAGGCCGCCGGCAAGCCGGAGCTGGTGATCGTCGGCGCCAACGACCCCGAGGCGATGTTCAGCCACACCGACGAGTGCCGCAAGCTGGGCCTGGCGTTCGCCGCCGACCCGTCCCAGCAGCTCGCCCGGCTCACCGGTGAGGAGATCCGCCGGCTCATCGACGGCGCGGCGTACCTGTTCACCAACGACTACGAGTGGGACCTGCTGCTGTCCAAGAGCGGCTGGACCGAGGCCGACGTGATGAAGCAGGTCGGCCTTCGGGTGACCACCCTGGGCGCCGAGGGCGTCGACATCATCAACCCGGACGGCACGCGCATCCACGTCGGCGTTGTCCCGGAGAAGGCTCAGACCGACCCGACCGGGGTGGGCGACGCGTTCCGTGCCGGCTTCCTCACCGGACGCAGCGCCGGGCTTTCCCTGGAGCGCTCCGCGCAGCTTGGCTCGCTGGTGGCGGTGCTGGTGCTGGAGTCCACCGGAACCCAGGAATGGGTGTGGGACCGCAATATCGCGGTGGCCCGGTTGGCCGATGCCTACGGCGACGATGTGGCCGCGGAGATCGGCGCCGTCCTCAAGTAGCACTTACTCCCCGCGAGCGCGCGCAAGCGTCCGGTATTTCCCCAGGTGGGAGCGAACGTTAGTGCACGCTCGGCGGAAGGGGGACGGGCGGTTAAATCTCCACCGGGTAGACCGGCTCGCTGATCAGCGGCACCACCGAGTGCTCGACGAAGATCGCGTGCCACAGCATGAGCATCAGCACCGTCCACAGGCGACGACTGTGGTCGGCGACGCCGGTGCGGTGCTCGTCGAGCATCGAGCGCACCGCGGCGACATCGACCAGGTGACCCGCGCCGGTGGCGTCCACCGTGGCGTATGCCCACTCCAGCAGCGGCCCCTCACGCAGCCAGTGCCGCAGCGGAACCGGGAACCCGAGCTTGGGCCGGTGCAGCACATGCGCGGGGATGATCGGCTCCAGCGCCCGCCGCAACGCGTATTTGGTGGTGGTGCGGGTGATCTTGGCCGACACCGGCAGCCGCGAGGCCACCTTGAACACCTCCGGGTCCAGGAACGGCACCCGCAGCTCCAGCGAATTGGCCATCGTCATCTTGTCCGCCTTGACCAGGATGTCGCCGCGCAGCCAGGTGAACAGGTCGATGTGCTGCATCCGGGCCACCGGATCCCAGCCCGCCGATTCGGCGTACAGCGGCGCGGTGACGTCGGTGTGGGTCCATTGGGGCGAGAAGCCGGGCAGCACGGCCCGCAACTGCTCGTCGGAGAAGCTGCGCGCGTTGCCGTAGTAGCGCTCCTGCAGGGTCAGCGAGCCGCGATGCAGCAGGCTCTTGCCGCGCATGCCCTCGGGCAGCAGCCGCGATACCCTGCCCGCCGACCGGCGGATCGGCCCGGGCAGGTAGTCGAACGGCCGCAGTGACAGCGGCTCGCGGTAGATGGTGTAGCCGCCGAACAACTCGTCGGCGCCCTCGCCGCTCAACACCACCTTGACGTGCTTGCGGGCTTCGCGGGCGATGAAGAACAGTGGGACCAATGCCGGGTCGGCGACCGGCTCGTCGAGGTACCAGACGATCTCGGGCAGCGCGGCGACGAATTCATCGGGGGAGACCACCTTGGTCACATGCCGGGCACCGATCGCCTCGGCCGACGCCGCCGCCACGTCGATCTCTGAGAAGCCCTCCCGCTCGAACCCGGTGGTGAAGGTGATCAGCTTCGGGTTGTGGCGCATCGCCAGCGCGGCGATAGCGGTGGAGTCGATCCCGCCGGACAGGAACGCGCCGACGGTGACGTCGGCCCGCATGTGCTTGGCCACCGAGTCCTCCAGCACCGCGGTGATCTCGTCGTAGCGGGCCTGCTCGGTGTCGCGGGTGATCGGGACCGCGTCGAATCGCGGGGTGAAGTAGCGGGTGACGGCCGGGGCGCCGCCGGGACGGATCCGGGCGTAGCAGCCCGATTCCAGCCGACGGATGCCGCGGTGCAGGGTCTCGGGCTCCGGCACGTACTGCAGCACCGTGTAGTGCTGGACGGCACGCTCGTCGATCCCGGTGTCGAAGCCGACCATCTCGGCCAGGTCCAGCAGGCACTTCTTCTCGCTGCCCACCACCGTGCCGCCCGGTCCGGTCGCCATGAACAGCGGCTTGATGCCGAACGGATCCCGGGCGCAGAACATCTCGCCGGCCACGTTGTCCCAGATCGCGAAGGCGAACATGCCCCGCAGTCGGGTCAGCACCCCGGTGCCCCAGTAGTGGTAGCCGGCGACGATCGCCTCACCGTCGCCGTCGGTGGCGAACACCGCGCCATGCTGTGCGGCGAGCTCCTCGCGCAACTCCAGGTAGTTGTAGATCTCGCCGTTGAACACCAGCTCGTAGCGGGCCGGCGCATCCGGCGGCCCCCACTGCATGGGCTGGTGGGAGTGGGCGATGTCGATGAACGACAGCCGGTTGAAGCCGAACACGACCTGCTCGCCGGCCCAACTCTCGCCGGGTTCGTCGGGGCCGCGGTGCCGCATCAGGCGAGTCGCCTGAGCAATCGCGTCAGCCGCGTCGGCACGGTTCGAGTCCGGGTTGGCGGTGCCGGCCGGGGCACGCACGTAGGCCAGCAGTCCACACATCGGGTCTCAGTATGCCGCACCGGCCAACGGGCAGGTACATCGAACCAACGTGATCCGGGTGGTCTACGCTGCGTAGTATTCGACTGCTCCGCCGGGTCAGTCGGCCCGTTCTGTGACTCGAGGAGGCACCAACGTGACACGTCGCGGGCAGGGCGTTGCGCTCAGCCGTCTGCTTCGACCGCTGGCGGGAGCCGGCGTGCTGGGGCTGCTGGCGGTGACGCTCAGCGGCTGCAGCTTCGACTGGACCGACGTGGTCGGTTTCGGCTGGCCCAAGGGCATCACGCCGGAGGCCGAGGCCAACTACCAGCTGTGGATCGGCATGGTGATCGCGTCGGTGATCATCGGCGGTCTCGTCTGGGGAATGATCTTCTGGTCGATGGTCTTTCACCGCAAGAAGGCCACCGATACCGAACTGCCGCGCCAGTTCGGCTACAACATGCCGCTGGAACTGGGGCTGACTGTCGTCCCGTTCCTGGCCGTGGCGATCATCTTCTACTTCACCGTGGTGGTGCAGGAGAAGATGCTGCACCAGGAGAGCAACCCCGAGGTGGTCGTCGACGTCACCGCGTTCCAGTGGAACTGGAAGTTCGGCTACCAGAAGGTCGACTTCCACGACGGCACACTGCGCGGCTACGACGGCTCGGACCCGGCCCGCAAGGCCGACATGGTCTCCAAGCCCGAGGGCGTCGACGAGCACGGCAACGAGCGGGTCGGAGCGATCCGCGGCCTGAACCCCGACGACCGGACCTACCTGAACTTCGACAAGATCGAGACGCTGGGCACCACCAGCGAGGTCCCGATTCTGGTGCTGCCCACCGGCAAGCGCATCGAGTTCGTGTTGAACTCCGCCGACGTCATCCACGCGTTCTGGGTGCCGGACTTCCTGTTCAAGCGTGACGTCATCGCCTGGCCCGAGCGCAACAACCAGGTGAACACCTTCCAGGTCGAGAAGATCAACTCCGAAGGCGCGTTCGTCGGTCACTGCGCCGAGATGTGCGGCACCTACCACGCCATGATGAACTTCGAGGTCCGGGCGGTCTCGCCTGCCGAGTTCAAGCTCTACCTCGACGAGCGCAAGGCGGGCAAGACCAACGCTGAGGCGCTGGAGGCTATCGGGCAGGCGCCGCTGGCCACCACGACCCGTCCGTTCGACAGCCGCCGCGGCCTCCAAGTCAGCGACAAGTAGGGACCGACCTCCATGCGCATCGAATCCAGGCTGTTCGAATTCGTGGCCACCTTCTTCGTGGTGGTCGGAATCATCTACGCGGCGTTGACCGCGAAGTTCGCCACCGGCGGCGTCGAGTGGGCCGGCACCACCGCACTGTTCCTGACCGGGCTGATGGCCATGATCGTGGCCACCTTCTTCCGGTTCGTCGCACGCCGGCTGGACACCCGCCCGGAAGACTACGAGGCGGCCGAGATCAGTGACGGCGCAGGGGAACTCGGCTTCTTCAGTCCGCACAGCTGGTGGCCGATCCTGATCGCGCTCTCGGGCTCGGTGGCCGCCGTCGGGATCGCGCTGTGGCTGCCGTGGCTGATCGGGGCCGGGGTGGTGTTCATTCTTTCGAGCGTGGCCGGTCTGGTCTTCGAGTACTACATCGGACCCGAAAAGCACTGACCCCGGTCCGCATGCGCCGCCGTGTCAACCGAAGTGGGTAGGGTTGCCGGTGCACAATGACCCGAAGCGGTCGCGACGCCGACCGTGCCAGGTCACATCGTGGCGCGTGTGGGCGCCGCGGTTGAAAGAGGATAGGCGGGAATGAGCGGGCCGAATCCCCCGGAACCGGGCTCTGGAGAAGAGGACCCCGGAGTCGGTCAGTCGGCTCCGGAACCCACCTCGGAACCGGCCGGTGACAGCGTGGCAGGGATCGATGAGGCCATCGCCGCCGATCCCGGCCCGGCTCCCGACAACACCGCCTACTCGCAGGCTTATTCGGCGCCCGAGTCGGAGCAGTTCCTCAGCGGTCCTTACGTGCCGGTCGATCCCCGGCTCTACGACTACGACAGCTACGACGCGCACGACGACTCCGATCTGCACGCCCAGGCGCCGCGCTGGCCGTGGGTCGTCGGTGTCGCGGTGATCGTCGCCGCGGTCACGCTGGTGGCGACTGTGGGATATTTGGTTGCCAGCCGTACTACCGACCTTCATGACCAGAGCGCAGACGTCACCACGAGTTCCAGGGACCTGATGCCGCCGGTCCAGGACGAGATCACCAGAACCAGCACGACCACCCAACCGCCGCCCCCGCCGTCGTCGACGACCTCCGAGGAGCCACCACCGCCGGTGGAGACCTCGACTACCACTGAGGAGCCGCCGCCACCGGTGGAGGCGCCGGCCCCAGAACCATCCAACACGACATCGGAGCCTCCAACGACCACCCAGGCCAAGCCCTTGCAGGTGACCTACTCGGTGACCGGAACCAAGGCGCCGTTCGACCAGATCACGATCACCTACGTCGACGCCTCCGGGCAGCGGCGGACCCTGCGTAACGCCTACATCCCCTGGTCGGTGACGGTGACACCGATCTCGCTGTCGGAGGTCGGCTCGGTGGAAGCGACCAGCATGTTGCGGCTGAGCAAGCTGAACTGTTCGATCACAAGGAGCGACGGTACGGTGCTCTCATCGAACACCAACGACGCACCAGCAGCGAGCTGCGGATGATGGCCCGAGGCACGGCGGACCGCTTCGTCCGGCCCGGGTACACCCCGGAGCTGGTGGACCGGATCCTGGTCGGGGTGTGCGCCGCGATCTGGCTGGCACTGCTGGGCATGGGCGTGGCGGCGACGGTGGCGCTGGCGGACCTGGGACGCGGCTTTCACGAACCGGCCGAGAAGTCACACACCGGGTTGCTCTACGTCGTCATCGGCGTCTCGGCGCTGGTGATCCTGGCCGCCATCCCGGTGCTGCTGCGCGCCCGAGCGGCCGAGGCGGCGCGACCGGCGACGGACTTCGGTGCGCACGGCGCCCCGCCGGCGCGGCGGAGCGGACCGCTGCCACAGCGCGGGTTCGACGCTCCTGGCCGCAGGGCGGCCACCGAGCGTGCGGCGCTGCCCAATCAGGCCCAGGTGGATCGGGTGCTGCTGCGGGGCATCACGGTGCTGGCCGGGGCCCTCGGCAGTGCGCTGACCATGGTTGCGCTGGCCACCTACCTGATGGCGATGGGCAAGGACACCGGGTCCTGGGTGAGCTACGGGGTGGCCGGCGCCATCACCGTGGCCATGCCCGTGATCCCGTGGCTGTACCTGCGCAGGCTCGGCGAGGTGTTGGTCTTGCCGTCCCGTTTCGGCTGAGCCGCTTCAGGGCCACAGGCGCATCGCCGACCAGCCCTCATCGTCGCGTTCGTAACGAAGTCGGCGGTGCCGGCGCCCCGGGTCGGACTGCCAGAACTCGACCGTGTCGGCCCACACCGCATACGACACCCAATCGGCCGGCACCAGGCCGGGGGACTGGCCGAGTTCGTGGTGGGCCTTGACCAGTGCCGCATCGACTTCGGCGTCGTCGGCGTAGGGCTGGCTCTGACGCCCGGTGAGCGCCATCGCCCTGGCGTCTTCGGAGCGTGCCAGGAAGTCATCGGCCGTCAACTGCGGGGGATCGGCCCGTGCGGTGCCCTCAACCCTGATCTGGCGGCCCAGCGAGGGCCAGTAGAAGGTCAGTGCCACCGCGGGATTGCGCGCCAGCTCAACGCCTTTGCGGCTCAGCGCACTGACGGCGAAGTGCCAACCGTGCGTATCGACATCTTTAAGTATCAGCACCCGCGCTGACGGACACCTCCCCGACACGGTAGAAACCGTCATCGCATGCGGTTCGGTGACTCCGCTGTCAATGGCGTGCCGCAGCCATCCGACGAACAGTTCTACAGGCTCATCGGGTGCTGACGCCGGGTCGAACTCCGGTGCGGCACAAACCAAAACGGGCAGCCCGCGCAGTTGTGTGCGCAGGCTGCCCGATGGTTCGGAACTGCTAGTGGTGGCCGTTGGTGTCGCCGACCTGGTGCTCGGCCAGCGCGGTCAGCGCGCGCTTCTCGCCGGCGTGTGCCGCCTCGTTGAGCAACGCGTCCTCGTCCACCGGATCCGCGGTGAGGAAGCTGCCGCTGCCGGGGGCACCGGCCGAGCCGAGCTTGTTCATCTTCTTGGGCAGCGGAGTTCCCTGGTATTCCAACGGAATCGGGTGGCCGTGGTCGTCGACCGGGCCCAGCGGCTGGTGCAGCTCGATGTAGGCACCGTGCGGCAGCCGCTTGATGATGCCGGTCTCGATACCGTGCTCGAGCACGTCGCGGTCACTGCGCTGCAACCCGATGCACCAGCGGTAGGTGGCGAAGTAGACCAGCGGCGGCAGCACCACCATCCCGATGCGGCCGATCCAGGTGGTGGCGTTCAGCGAGATGTGGAACTTCCACGCGATGATGTCGTTCATCGCCGCCAGGGTCAGCACCATGTAGAAGCTGATCGCCATGGCGCCGATCGCGGTGCGGACCGGAGCGTCCCGCGGCCGCTGCAGCAGATTGTGGTGGGCGTAGTCCCCGGTGAACTTCTTCTCCAGGAACGGGTAGGCCATCAGGCCGATGAAGACCCCGCCCATGATCAGCGCGACACCCACCGGGCCGGGCACGGTGTGACCGAAGAAGTAGAACTCCCATGCCGGCCATAGACGGGCCAGACCCTCGGTCCACATCATGTAGAAGTCCGGCTGGCTGCCCGCCGACACCTGCGAGGGCCGATAGGGGCCCAGGTTCCAGATCGCGTTGATCTGCAGCAGCCCGCCCATGAGGCCGAGGATGCCGAAGATCATGGCGAAGAACGCGCCGGACTTGATCGCGAAGACCGGCAGCACCCGCACACCGACGACGTTGCTCTCGGTGCGGCCGGGGCCGGGGAACTGGGTGTGCTTCTGGAACCACACCAGCGCCATGTGCACGCCGATCAGGGCCAGGATGATGCCCGGGATCAGCAGGATGTGCAGTGCGTAGAGCCGGGGGATCAGGATGGTGCCCGGGAAGTCGCCGCCGAACAGCGCCCAGTGCAGCCAGGTGCCGATCACCGGCATACCCAGCGTGATCGACGACAGCGCCGCACGCAGGCCGATGCCGGACAGCAGGTCGTCGGGCAGTGAGTAGCCGAAGTAGCCCTCGAACATGGCCAGGATCAACAGCAGCGAGCCGATGACCCAGTTGGCCTCACGCGGGCGGCGGAACGCGCCGGTGAAGAACACGCGTGCCAGGTGCACCATGATCGACGCCGCGAACATCAGGGCCGCCCAGTGGTGGACCTGGCGAATGAAGAGGCCGCCGCGCACCTCGAAGGAGATGTTCAGCGCCGTCTCGTAGGCCCGTGACATCTGCACGCCGTTGAGCGGCTGGTAGACGCCGTGGTAGATGACCTCGGCCATCGACGGGTCGAAGAACAGGGTCAGGTAGACACCGGTCAGCAGCAGGATGATGAAGCTGTACAGCGCGATCTCACCGAGCAGGAACGACCAGTGCGTCGGGAAGACCTTGTTGAACTGCCGACGCAGCGCGGCCGCCGGGTGGTAGCGGGTATCGATGTCGTCTGCTTGACGTCCGAGCAGATCGCCGATTGCAGGGCTCATGAGGTGCGCTCCCAGAAGGCCGGTCCGACAGGTTCGACGAAGTCGCCGTTGGCGACCAGATGCCCGTTGGCGTCAATGGTGATCGGCAGCTGGGCCAGTGCACGCGCCGCCGGGCCGAAGACCGGCTTGGCGAAGTGCAGGGCGTCGAACTGCGACTGGTGACACGGGCACAGAATCCGATAGGTCTGCTGCTCGAAAAGCGAAGAGGGGCAACCCAAGTGCGAGCAGATCTTGGTGTAGGCGAAGAAGTCTCCGTAGTTGAAGCTCTCCTGGCCGGCCCGCTTGACCACCTTGGGCATGTCGTCGGGCCGGATGCGGATCAGCATCACCGGGTTGCGCACGCCCATCATGATCTCGGTGATGGCTTCGCGTGATTCCTCAGTGGTGCCGTCGCCGTCGGACTCGCGCCACGGGAAGACGGTCTCCATGCCGCCGGCGTCGAGGTCCTGGGGACGCATCTTGACGAACGGCGATTCGGAGCTGTGACCGGTGGCCCGGGCCAGGAAGATGGTCTCGCCGTGGTAGCGCGGAGTCCAGCCCGACGTCCACAGTACGGCCTTCTTGCCTTCTGCGGTGTCCACGACCGGTTTCCACGGATTCTTGATCAGCCCGCCAGCAGCGGCCACCACGGTGCCCAAGCCGAACGCGCCGAACCCGATACCCAGGGACGCACCGAGCAGCTTGCGGCGGCCGATCGTCGAGCCCTCAAAGGCATCGGTGAGCTGCGCGGCAACCGTCTTGCGGTCGACCTCGGCCGAACTGCCGTCGTGGCGCTCCTGGATGGTGATCTCTTCGGGGATGAACTTCTTGACGAACATCACCGCGCCGATACCGATGAAGAGCACCGAGAGCCCGAACGTCAGCCCGTAGAGCGGGGTGGCCAGGGAGTAGGCCAACCCGTCGGGGGAGTTGGTGGGCGCGTACTCCCACGGCCAGAACAGGAAGATCAGCAGCAGCGCGAATCCGAAGCCGCCGGCCGCCAAAAACCAAGCGGCAACCCGACGTTCGGCCCGCTTCTCGGCGCGGGTCTCCTCGGCCGGCCAGCGCGGCTCCTTGAAGATGGTGTTGACGCCGTCGATGCGGCCACCCAGTTCGAGAAGCTCGCTGGTGCTCATCTCCGCCAGTTCGGCGTCGCTGGGAACGTCTTTGGTGCTGTCGGTCATGAACGGGCCCCGATCCACATTGCCGCGCCGATGGCCGCGACCATTCCGATAATCCACATGACCATGCCCTCCGGGGCCGGGCCGAAGCCGCCCAGTCCCGAGCCGCCCGGGTTACGTTCCTCCGTGACGGCCTTGACGTAGCCGATGATGTCCTTCTTCTCCTCCATGGAGATCTGCCGGTCGGAGAAGCGCGGCATGTTCTGCGGTCCGGACAGCATCGCGGTCAGGATCTGCTGTTCGCTGGCGGGCTCCAGGTCGGGCGCGTACTTACCGGAGGACAGCGCACCACCGCGGCCGGTGAAGTTGTGGCAGGACGCGCAGTTCAGCCGGAACAGGTCGCCACCACGGCCCAGGTCGTCGCCGCGCAGAGATTCCTGCGCGATGCTGCCGTCGGCGTTGCGGACCACGGCCGGTCCGCCGCCGTGGGCCGCCACGTAGGCGCCCAGCGCGTCGGTCTGCTCAGCGTCGAAGATCGGGTCCTTGCGAGGCGCCTGGGCCTCGCCGCGCGCCGCGGGCATCCGCCCGGTCGACACCTGGAAGTAGACCGCGGCCTCGCCGACACCGATCAGACTCGGCCCGCGGCCGTCCAGCCCCTGCAGGTTGGCGCCGTGGCAGCTGATACAGGACGTGTCGAACAGCTCCTTGCCCTTACGCAGGATGCCCGAGGCGGATTCGTCGGCGACGGCCACCTGTGGGGTGGGCGTCACGACCGCGGCCAGCCCGCCGGCCAGGGTCAGGGCCACCAGCAGCATCAGGCCGCCGGACAGCCGGCGCCGAAACCGCCGACGGGCGACGGTGTCGTTGTTGCCAGGTCGGGCCCACTTCTTCAGTGTCTTCAACCGGACACTCCTGTTCGTCGGGCGGTTGCTCATCGGATGAAGTAGATCGTGGCGAACAGTGCAATCCACACGATGTCGACGAAGTGCCAGTAATAGGACACGACGATCGACGCGGTGGCCTGTGCCGGGGTGAACTTGCTCATCGTGGTGCGCAGCATCAGGAAGACGAAGGCGACCAGACCGCCGATGACGTGCAGGCCGTGGAACCCGGTGGTCAGGTAGAACACGGTGCCGTAGGCGCTCGACGGGATGGTGGTGCCGTGCGCAACCAGGTGGGAGTACTCATATGCCTGGCCGCAGACGAAGAACAGCCCCATCAGGAAGGTCAGCAGGTACCACCGGCGCAGCCCGAACACGTCGCCGCGCTCGGCGGCGAACACGCCCATCTGGCAGGTGAACGACGACGCGATCAGCACCAGGGTCACCGGGACCGCAAGTGCCAGGTTCAGCTCAGTTGGTGGCGGCGGCCACTGGCCGCCCGACTGTGCGCGTGCTGTGAAATACATCGCGAACAGTCCGGCAAAGAACATCAATTCGCTGGAAAGCCACACGATGGTGCCGACGCTGACCATGTTGGGACGGTTCAGCGAATGCACACGCGACGTGATGGCAGTACCCGAAGAACCAACGGCGCTCGTCACCCCGCAAGTATGACGCTATGTAGTTGAAGAACTCCACCCGGGGCGGACAATTAGCCCGAACTGGTGTTGTCCCACCTCTCGAAGGGTGACCGGTGGTCTGTCGAGGGTCGGCTCGGCCGGCTCGGGCATAGCGTGCGACGATCGGCGCGTGGTCGAGCCGGTTAGTGAGGTCCAGCCGAAAGCCCAGATCGCGCAGTGGCGGCAGGTGTTGGGTCGCCTGACGTCGGGCGCGGATCTGACCGAGGGCCAGGCGGCCTGGGCGATGGAGCAGATCATGGCCGGCGGCGCCACCTCGGCGCAGATCGCGGCGTTCGGCGTCGCGATGCAGATGAAGGGTCCGACCGCGGCCGAGGTCGGTGAGCTCGCCGAGGTGATGCTGGCGCACGGCCGCAAGGTCCCCACCGAGGCGATCGGCACCGACACCGTCGATGTGGTGGGCACTGGGGGTGACGGCGCCAACACGGTCAACCTGTCCACCATGGCGTCGATCGTGGTGGCCGCGGCCGGTGTGCCGGTGGTCAAACACGGCAACCGGTCGGCGGGTTCGCTGTCCGGCGGGGCCGACACGCTCGAAGCTCTGGGGGTGCGCATCGACCTGGGTCCGGACGACGTCGCACGCAGCGTCGCCGAGATCGGGATCGGCTTCTGCTTCGCACCCCAGTTCCAGCCGTCCTACCGCAACGCCTCGGTGGCACGGCGTGAGATCGGCGTGCCGACGGTGTTCAACCTGCTGGGACCGCTGACCAATCCGGCCCGGCCGCGCGCCGGGCTGATCGGCTGCGCGTTCGGGGAACTGGCCGAGGTGATGGCCGGGGTGTTCTCCGCGCGCGGGTCCAGCGTGCTGGTGGTGCACGGTGACGACGGCCTCGACGAACTGACCACGACCACCACCAGCACCATCTGGCGGGTGCAGGCCGGCACCATCGACCGGCTGACCTTCGACCCGGCCGGGTTCGGATTTGCCCGCGCCGAGGTGAATGAACTACTCGGTGGTGACGCGCAGGCCAACGCGGAGGAGGCCAGGTCGGTTCTAGCCGGCACCCCGGGCGCGGTGCGTGATGCCGTGGTGCTCAATGCCGCCGGGGCCATCGTGGCGCACACCGGGCTATCCAGCGACGCCAAATGGCTGCCGGCCTGGGAAGACGGTCTCGCCCGTGCCGCGGCGGCCATCGACAGCGGCGCGGCGGAACAACTGCTCGCGCGTTGGGTCCGATTCGGCGCCCAGGTCTGAGGCCAGCCGCGCCGAGCGCGCCACGGCGGCCCACGGTGTCCACGGACCGGCCGAGCCCACCGGCGATGCCCAGCCGTGCTGATCCGGCGGCCCCAGCATCGCGTCTCCTCCGTCGAGCCTTGCTGAACCGCCGGCGGTTTCGGCGGGAGCCTCGACGCGCACGAGGCGTACCCCGGGTGCGGCCAGCCAGCGGGCGATGAGCCCGGTCTCTTCGACCAGCGCGCCGGCCAACGGAGCGGATTCGGGCACCACCGCCTGGGCGCCGAGGGTGATGGCATCGATGACGGGCAGCGGTGGCACACCGCGTGCGGCGCAGCCGGCCGCGGCCAACCGGCCGTGGCGGATGACCGCCAACTGCCACCCGCCGGCTCCGTCGGGTGCGGCGGCCACCAACTCCGGTAGGGCGGCCAGTGCCCGTGCCCGCTGACTGCGCCACAACACCTCGATGGCGGTGGCGGTCTGGTCGCGCAGGCGTGCGGCACTCTCGTAGTGCCCGCGTTCGGCCAGTGCGGTGACCTGTTTTACGGCCGCGCCCAGGGCGGTGTTGTCCGAGCCGTCGATCAGCGCGGCGGCACGTGCGGCGGTCTGGGCGTATTCGGCTGAGGTGGCCCCGGAGGTGGCCGGGCACGGGCTGACTTCTAGCGGCGGGCAGCTGTGCTGACCCGATTGCCTCAATCGTGTTGTGCAGGTGCGGATTCCGGTGAACCTGGCCAGTAGGGCGGCGGTCTGCGCGGCGTCGGCGCGGGAGCGGAACGGGCCGATCGCCTGGTTGTGTCGTGGGGCGCGGAGCACGGTCAGGCGGGGAAACGCCTCCTGCGACAACGTGATCCACCACCACCGTCGTGGGAACTTCGACCGGCGGTTGTAGGGCGGAGCGTGCGCGGCCAGCAGGCGCAGCTCCCGCACCCCGGCCTCCAGGGGGTGGGCGCATTCGACGTGGTCGATCCGGGTTGCCAGGGCAACCATCTCCGAGATGCGGCTGCGGCGGTCGGACCCGTTGAAATACGCGCCGATCCGGCGGCGCAGGTCGGTGGCGGTACCGATGTAGAGCACTTCATCGCCGGGGCCGCGGAACAGATAGACCCCCGGCCGGTGCGGAAGCCCTTCGGCCAGCGTGCGTTTGCTGCGCTGCGCCGCGGTGGCGTGCGACAGGTAGGCACGCAGGTCGGCGTAGGTGTGCACCCGCTGGTTGCCCAGCCGTTCGATCAGCGCGTGCAGCACGTCGACGGTGGCGCGGGCGTCGTCGAGGGCACGGTGGGTCGGGGTGGTGCGCACGGCGAACAATCGGGCCAGCTCGGCCAGTCGCACGCTGGGTGCCTCGTCGCGGCTGAGCACCCGTCGTGCCAGCCGGACCGTGCACAGCACCGGTGGCCGCGGCCAGGGGGTCTCGCAGCGGTGGGCGGCCGCGGTCAGGAAGCCGACGTCGAACCCGGCGTTGTGGGCGACCAGCACCGAACCGCGATCGAAGCCGGCGAACTCTAGGAAGTTCGGCAGCACGGCGTCGATGCGGGGCGCCTCGTGCACCATCGCGGTGGTGATGCCGGTCAGCCGGACGATCTGGGGCGGGATGCCGCGCTGCGGGTCGACCAGGGTGGCGAACTCGCCTTCGACCACCCCACCGCGCACCTTGACCGCGCCGATCTCGGTGATGGTGTCCGGCTCGATATCGCCGGTCGGGGAGGCCCGGCCGCCGGTGGTCTCCAGGTCCACCACCACGAAGGTGGTGTCCCGCAGGGTGGTTTCCGATACGGATTCCAGCTGCGCGGCGAGGTGATCGAAGCTCAGCTGTCCGGCCGTGGCGGGGGTCATAGCGAGCACGGTAGGTCGGGGCACCGACAGATGAGCGCCCGAGGGTTGTCGGTACCCGGGGTTAGCGTGCCGGCAACAGATCGAGAGGAATCGCCATGGCACAGATCTCGGACCATTACGGCAGCCGCCCCACCGGTGCGGAACCGGTGGTGATCGACTGCGACGACTGTGCGGTCCGCGGGCCCGCCTGCCGGGACTGCGTGGTCAGTGTGTTGATCGGGGTGCCGAACGAGCTGCTCGAAGACGAGCGGGCGGCGCTCGACGTGCTCGCCGAGGCGGGGATGGCGCCCCGGTTGCGCCTGGTCCCGATCCGTGGCGACGGGCGAACGGGACGGCGTTCCGGCGTGGCCTGAAACCGGCGCGTCGCTCTTAGAGATCTCGCAATTTTGGCTGCTAACGTAGGCGGCTCGTGATGGACAACGCCGTTGCCATTTCGTAACCTATTCGAGACTCTTACGTACTCGGCGGCGGCACGGCCATGTCCATCCTCGGCAGTGTATAAGGATGCAATCTTGAAGCTCGGACGTATGCAGTGGAACCTGTGTGCTCTTGGGCGTCCTGTGCGCGCTGTTGCCACCGGCCTTCTGGTCGGCGCCACTGTCGCGACCGGCTCGCTGCTGGGCCAGGTGCACGCCGATCCGGCCGATGACGCCATGGCCAAGCTCAGCGAGCTGTCCCGGCAGGCCGAGCAGACCACCGAGGCGATGCACACCGCGCAGCTCAATCTTGACGAGAAGCTCGCCGCGCAACGCGCCGCCGACCGCACCCACGACGATGACCAGGCCGCCTTGGCCGCTGCCCGCGACCAACTTTCCGGCTACCGGTCCGCGGTGAACCGCTTCGCCGCCACCACCTATATGGGCGGCCGCGTCGGCGGTATGGACGCCATGTTGACCGCGGAGTCACCGCAGCAGCTGATCGACAAGCTTGCCGTGCAGCGCGTGGTGGCCGGTGACCTGTCGGTGCAGATGGACCGTTTCCGCGCCGCCAGTGAGCAGGCGGACCAGGCCGAGCAGGCCTCGGCGAAGTCCGCCGATGAGGCCCGTGCCGCAGCCGAGCAGGCCGCCGCCGTGCGCGCCGAAGTGCAGGCCCGCCAGAGCCGCCTGCAGTTGCAGATCTCGGTGGTCAAGTCCCAGTACTATGCGCTGACCCAGCAGCAGCGCGCCGCGATGGCCGCCCCCGGGCCGGTCCCCGAGGGCGCCCCGGGAGCACCGGCCCCCGAGCGACAGCCCCCGGTGTTCGGATTGCTGGCCCCCGGAAACCCGGCAGACCCGGCACCGCCGATGGAGCTGGCCTTCCCCGGTGGCGGCGGGGGTGGCGGCGCGGCCGCGACGGCCGTGCAGGCCGCTCTCACCCAGGTCGGTTCGCCTTACGTGTGGGGTGGCGCCGCACCCGGCGGGTTCGATTGCTCCGGGCTGGTGATGTGGGCGTTCCACCAGGCCGGGATCAACCTGCCGCACTCCAGCCAGGCCCAAGCCAACGGTGGCCAGGCCGTGTCGCTGTCTGATCTGCAGCCCGGCGACGTCCTGACGTTCTACTCGGATGCCTCCCACTCGGGGATCTACGTCGGCGACGGCATGATGATCCATTCGTCCACCTACGGTCAGCCGGTCCGGGTGGTGCCGATGACCTCGTCCGGCCCGATCCACAACGCCCGCCGTTACTGAGCGGTCCGTAATCCGACGCCTGTTGGCCGTGCTGCTGACGGCCGAGCTGATCACTGTCGTCGTCGTGCTGGCCGTGCCGGGCCCGGCCGCTGATCCGCCCCTAACAGTCGGCGATCATCGCAGCGTCGTGCTGGACAACCGCGGCGGGCAGGCCGGCGCGCAGCTGCTGGCCCGGATCGCCGCCGACATCGGACCGGCCGTCGACGCGGTCGAATCATTCTGGGGAACCGACTGGTCGCATCGAATCGAGATCACCGCCACCGGCTCGGTCCAGCAGTTCGCCGCGCTGGCCGGTGCCGGTAGGGGAGCCGGTGACGTGGCGCAGTGGGTCGACGTCGCCGCGGTCGCGGTGGCCGATCGGGTCGATCCGGAGCGGCGGCGGGTGAGCGGCCAACGCGTGGTGTTCGCGCCGGGCGCGACCGCCATGAGCGACACCGCGCTGCGAATCGTGTTGACTCACGAGCTTTTTCATTACGCGGCCCGCGCCGACACTGCCGCCGAAGCGCCACGCTGGCTCACCGAGGGGGTGGCCGACTTCGTGGCCCGCCCCGGCCAGGAGCCGCCCACGACGGCCCCGCTGACGCTGCCCTCCGACCAAGATCTGGACGCCCCCGGCCCGCGCCGCGCCGAAGCCTACGACCGGGCCTGGGGGTTCGCCCGGTACGTCGCAGCCCGCTTCGGGGCCGACAAGCTGCGTGAGCTCTACCTGTCCGCCTGCGGCCCCGCCGATGTCGCCCCGGCCGTCGCCGTGCCGTTGGTGCTCGGTGTCGGTCTGCCCGACCTGCTCACCGGCTGGCAGCAGTGGCAGGGTTGACCGCATCGGCTAGGCCGACCCGCTAGCATCCCTCGGGTGAGCCGGGTCCTGCTGGTTACCAATGATTTTCCGCCGCGGCCCGGCGGCATCCAGTGCTACCTGGAAGAACTGGTGTGCCGCATCGCCGCCGGCGGGCGTCACCAGATCACCGTGTACGCCCCGAAATGGCGTGGGGCCGAGGACTTCGACGCCGCCGCCGACGCAGCCGGCTACCAGGTGGTGCGTCACCCCGGCACGTTGATGCTGCCGGGCCGGGCCGTCGACGCACGGATGCGCCGGCTCATCGCCGAGGGCGTGATCGACACGGTCTGGTTCGGCGCTGCCGCACCGTTGGCGCTGCTGGCGCAGCGGGCACGCTCGGCCGGAGCCACCCGAGTGGTGGCCAGCACACACGGCCACGAGGTCGGGTGGTCGATGCTGCCGGGCGCCCGGTCGGTGCTGCGCCGGATCGGCGACACCTGCGACACCGTCACCTTCGTCAGCCACTACACCCGCGGCCGGTTCGCCGCGGCGTTCGGTCCCGACGCGGCGCTGGAGCACCTGCCGCCCGGGGTGGACACCGGCCGGTTCCGTCCCGACCCGGCCGCCCGCGAGCGCCTGCGCGAACGCCACGGGCTGGGCGGGCGGCCCACGGTGGTCTGCGTGTCGCGGCTGGTGCCCCGCAAGGGCCAGGACATGCTGATCCGGGCGCTGCCGGCGATTCGGCAACGTGTCGACGGGGCCGCGCTGGTGATCGTCGGCGGCGGACCGTACGCCGAGCGGCTGCACAAGCTGGCCGCCGAATGCGGGGTTGCCGACTCGGTGACCTTCACCGGCGGCGTGCCGGCCGCCGAACTGCCGGCCTACTACCTGCTCGGCGACGTCTTCGCGATGCCGTGCCGCACCCGTGGCTCCGGGATGGATGTCGAGGGTCTGGGCATCGTGTTTCTGGAGGCGTCGGCGGCCGGTGTCCCGGTGGTCGCCGGCGACTCCGGTGGCGCACCGGAAACCGTGCTGGACAACCGGACCGGGCGGGTGGTCGACGGCCGATCGGTGAGCCAGATCGCCGACGCCGTCAGCACGCTGCTCGCCGATCCGGACCGGGCCGCGGCGATGGGCAACGCCGGGCGCGAGTGGGCGACCGGCCACTGGGGCTGGGATGGCCTGGCCGACCGGATGGCCGAACTGCTGCAGGCCTGAGACGCCTAATCCTTGCGGCGGTCCCGGCTTCCCCTCGCCTCCGCCGACCCTGCGGGCCAACTCCGGCGAGCCTCGCCGAACCGCCTAATCCTTGCGGCGGTCCCGGCTTCCCCTCGCCTCCGCCGACCCTGCGGGCCAACTCCGGCGAGCCTCGCCGAACCGCCTAATCCTTGCGGCGGTCCCGGCTTCCCCTCGCCTCCGCCGACCCTGCGGGCCAACTCCGGCGAGCCTCGCCGAACCGCCTAATCCTTGCGGTAAATGGCCTCGATCGCGTCGGCGAACTTCTCGGCGACGACGTTGCGCTTCACCTTCATGGTGGGGGTCAACTCGCCGGTGGCCTCGGTGAAGTCGACCGGCAGGATCGAGAACTTGCGGATCGACTCGGCGTGCGACACCGACAGGTTGGCCTGCTTGACCGCGGCGTCCACCTCGGCGAGCAGGTCCGGGTCACCTGCCAGGTCCGCGACGCTGGCCGTGGCGGCTTTGCTGTTGCGCTGCTTCCAGCCCTCGATGGCCTCCGGGTCGATGGTGATCAGCGCCCCGATGAACGGGCGGGCGTCGCCGACCACCATCGCCTGGCTGATCAGCGGATGGGCCCGCAGCTGGTCCTCGAGCACCGCGGGCGCGACGTTCTTGCCGCCGGCGGTCACGATGATCTCCTTCTTGCGGCCGGTGATCTTCAGATAGCCCTCGTCGTCGATCGCCGCCAGGTCGCCGGTCCTGAACCACCCGTCGGTGAACGCCTCGGCGGTGGCCGCCTCGTTGCCCCAGTAGCCGCCGAACACCACGCCACCGCGCACCAGCAGCTCGCCGTCCTCGGCGATACGCATGCTGTTGCCCGGCACCAGCGTTCCGACCGTGCCGACCTTGATGCCGCCGACCGGGTTGACGGTCACAGCGGCGGTGGTCTCGGTCAGGCCGTACCCCTCGTAGATGGACAGGCCCACACCGCGGTAGAAGTGCCCCAGCCGCTCGCCCAGCGGTGCCCCGCCGGACACCGAGGCGCGGCAGTCGCCGCCCAGCGCGGCCCGCAGCTTGCGATACACCAGCTTGTCGAAGAGGGCGTGCTTGGCGCGCAGCAGCAATCCGGGACGACCGGAGTCCAGCGCCTCGCTGAAGTCCACCGCGGTCTGCGCGGCCATCTCGAAGATCTTGCCCTTGCCGTCGCTGGCGGCGTTCTGGGCGGCGGTGTTGTAGACCTTCTCGAACACCCGCGGCACCGAGACCACGACGGTCGGCTTGAACACCGCGAACATCGGCAGCAGGTTCTTGATGTCGCTGGTGAATCCGACGGTGACCCGGTTGGCGAACGCCCCCAGGGTCAGCGCCCGCGCCAGCACGTGCGCCAGCGGCAGGAAGACCAGCAGACGCTGACCATCGGTGAGCAGGCTGGGCAACGCGGCCTTGGTGCCGCGAACCTCGTAGATCAGGTTGGAGTGGGTGAGTTGGCAGCCCTTGGGCCGACCGGTGGTACCGGAGGTGTAGATCAGTGTGGCGGGGTCGGTGGCCCGCAGCGCGCTCAGGCGCGCGGTGACCTGCGCCGGATCCTGGCCGGCCGCGGCGTCGGCCAGCTCGTCGAGGGCCTTGGCGCCGGTGCCGTCGATGGTCAGCACCCGCCGCAGCGCGGGCAGGTCACCGGCGAGTTCGTTGACCATCTGGGCGTGGTTGTCGGTCTCGGCGAATGCCAGGACCGCACTGGAGTCCTGCATCACCCAGCGCACCTGCTCGGCAGAGGAGGTTTCGTAGATCGGCACGGTGACCGCCCCGATCGACAGAATGGCGAAGTCCAGGATGGCCCACTCATAGCGGGTGGCCGAGAAGATGACCACCCGGTCTCCGGCCGCAACGCCCTGGGCGATCAGTCCCAGTGCGGCCGAACGGATCTGCGAGGCAGCGGTGGCGCAGGTGACGTCGGTCCACGCGCCGTCGACCTGGCGCTGATAGATGACGTGGTCGGGGTTGTCGCGCTCGTGTTCGAAGACGACTGCGGCGACGTTGTCGTGCTCCTCGACGGTGAACGGCGCGGGAACACTGAACTCACGCATTGCGATGACCTCTCTTGACTGCCGGTTGTCTGCCCTCTCAGCCTAGTAGGCGAGCTACGGCTGATGTGACGGTGTTCACTACCGCGGGCACGCTGGGTACCCGGCGCGTACCGCCGCAGGGCGGTCATATGTGAAGCTGGGGCGATGAACAGTATCCAGGTTGCCGACGAGACGTTCGTCGCCGCATCCGGCGAGCAGGTCGGTGCCATGGCCGGCGATCGGTCCAACTGGCGGCGGTGGTGGCCCGACCTGGAGTTGGACGTGGTCGAGGACCGTGCCGACAAGGGCGTTCGCTGGACGGTGGGTGGGCCGCTGACTGGCACCATGGAGATCTGGCTGGAGGAGATGCTCGACGGTGTGCTGCTGCACTACTTCCTGCACGCCGAGCCGACCGGGGTCAGCGGCCGTCAGCTGGCCCGGCTGAACCTGCCGAAACTGGTTCACCGCCGCCGGGTGGCGGGTAAGAAGATGGCCTTCGAGATCAAATCCCGCCTGGAGCTGTCCCGTCCGGTGGGGGTCTCCCCGCTGGCAGTGATCTGACTCGCCTGACCGGATCGAAACCGGGCGCAGCGAGGTACCGTTTCTGCCGGGACCGGCGGTAGGCGCGAACGAGGTAGGGAAATAACCAGGTGGCGGACAAGACAGCGCAGACGATCTTCATCGCGGCGGATCCGAGCGCGGTGATGCAGGTGATCGCCGACATCGGCGCCTACCCGGAATGGGTCTCGGAGTACACCGACGCCGAGGTGCTCGAAACCGACGCCGACGGCTATCCGAAGATCGCCCGGATCGTGCTGGACGCCGCGGTGCTCAAAGACACCATGGTGCTCGAATACGACTGGTCGGCCGACCGCCGTTCGGTCCGCTGGACGTTGGTGTCCAGTTCGCTGCTGAAGGCGCTCGACGGTGAATATCGCTTGTCGCCCAAGGGATCCGGTACCGAAGTCGTCTACGAGCTGTCGGTCGACCTGATGATCCCGATGATCGGTCTGCTCAAGCGTAAAGCGGAGCGGCGCCTGACCGACACCGCGTTGAAAGACCTGAAGAAGCGAGCCGAGGCTGAGTGAGCCCCACCCAACCAGTGACCCCGGGGCCGGCGCGGATCAGCCTGTTCGTCGGTAAGGGCGGCGTAGGCAAGTCCACGCTGGCGGCAGCGACCGCCGTCGCGCGGGCGCATGCCGGCGACCGGGTGCTGTTGGTCTCCACCGATCAGGCGCATTCGGTCGGCGATGTGCTCGGTGTGGCCGTGTCGCCCAGCGGCGATCGAGATGCCGTCCCGGTCGTGCTCGACGACGGTTTTCCCGCCGGTCGACTCGATGTGCTGGCGTTGGACACTCTCGCGCTGCTGGAGGCGCACTGGGTGGACGTGGTCGGTGTGCTGGCCGCCAGTCTCCCGGAATCCGATCTGGGTCTTGTTGCACCCGAGGAGCTTTCGGCGTTGCCCGGTGTGCAGGAGGTGCTCGGTCTGCACGAGGTCGGCGAGTTGGCCGACAGTGGGCAGTGGGACCGGGTGGTGGTCGACTGCGCGTCCACCGCCGACGCGATGCGGATGCTGACACTGCCCGCCGCCGTCGCGCTCTACGCGGAAAGATCGTGGCCGCGGCACCGCAGACTCAGTGGCGTCGAGGACGCCCGGTCGACGGCGCTGGTCGGGCTGGTCGAGCGGATCAGTGGGGCCGCCGAGCGTCTCGCCGCGTTGCTGTCCGACGATGCACAGGTCGGTGCGCACCTGGTGCTGACCGCCGAACGCGTGGTGGCCGCCGAAGCCGTCCGGACCCTGGGATCGCTGGCGCTGGCCGGGGTGCGCGTCGAAGATCTGATCGTCAATCAGATTTTGCTGCAGGATGATTCGTACGTCTACACCAACCTGCCCGCCCACCCGGCGTTCGACTGGTACGCCGAGCGGATCGCCGAACAGCGCACCGTGCTCGACGAGTTGGACCGCGTCATCGGCGACGTGGCCATGGTGCTGGTCCCGCACCTGGCGGGGGAGCCGATCGGCCCGAAGGCGCTGGGCGAACTGCTCGACGGAAGCCGCCGCCGGGACGGCTCGGCGCTGCCGGGTCCGGTGCGCCCGGTCGTGGACCGGGAGTCGGGTTCCGGACTGGGTGCGGTGTACCGGTTGCGGCTAGAGTTACCCCAGGTTGATTCCGGTGCGCTCAGTCTCGGGCGCTCGGGCGACGACTTGGTCATCGGTGTCGGTGGTACCCGACGACGGGTTCGGCTGGCCTCGGTGCTGCGGCGATGCACGGTCATGGACGCCACGCTGCGCGGCAGTGAACTGACGGTGCGTTTCCGGCCGGACCCGGCGGTGTGGCCCCTAAGCAGTGGTGAGGAGGTGCGACGGTGAACGCTGGCGCGCACCCCGATCTGGGCGAGCTGGGGCCCGAGCTGCGCAAGCTGGCCCAGGCGATCCTGGACCGGCTCGACCCGGCGGTGCGGGCGGCGGCGATGCTCCTCGCGGACAGCGGCGGCCCCGGCAAGTGCCAGCAGGTGTGGTGCCCGGTCTGTGCGCTCGCGGCATTGGTGAACGACGAGGAGCATCCCCTGCTCAACGTCATCGCCGAGAACAGCGTCGCGCTGTTCGACGTGATCCGCGCGGTGGTCGGCGAGACCGGGGGCGGCGATCCGACGCCGCCACCGGACGGTCCGCCTGAGGGGCCGGGCAGCGGCTCGGGTGATGAGCCGGGCAGGCCGGGCTATCAACCGATCCCGGTCGTCGTGGAGACCTGAACAAGCTGAGGAATTCCGGGGAATCCGTGGTGTGAACGATTCACCGTGTGGCCCCGGAAACGGTGGGTCGGTAATGTTGGCGCGAACACGCGCTCATGGGCTGGAGGGAGGAGCCGATGTGGTATTGGCTGTTCAAGTACGTGCTCCTGGGACCACTGCTGCTCCTGATCGGCCGTCCCAAAGTCGAGGGTTTGGAGAACATCCCTGACGAGGGCGCGGTGATCCTGGCCAGCAATCACCTGGCCGTCATGGACAGCTTCTACCTGCCGCTGGTGGTGCGCCGCCGCATCACCTTCCTGGCCAAGGCGGAGTACTTCACCGGCACCGGCATCAAGGGCTGGTTCACCCGCTGGTTCTACACCGCCGTCGGGCAGGTCCCGATCGACCGCAACGACTCCGATGCCGCGCAGGCCGCGCTGACCACCGCCGCACGGATCCTGTCGGCCGGCAAGCTGCTCGGCATCTACCCGGAGGGCACCCGCTCGCCCGACGGCAGGCTCTACAAGGGCAAGACCGGCCTGGCCCGGCTGGCGCTGCACACCGGGGTGCCGGTGATCCCGGTCGTCATGATCGGCACCGACGTCGTCAACCCGCCGGGCACCAAGATGCTGCGGTTCGGCCGGGTCACCGTCCGGTTCGGCGAGCCGATGGACTTCTCCCGCTTCGACGGGATGGCCGACAACCGCTTCATCGAACGAGCCGTCACCGATGAGGTGATCTACGAGCTGATGCGGTTGTCCGGTCAGGAATACGTCGACATCTACGCTGCCAGCCTCAAAAACGGCGGCCCGACGCAGGCTGCCTCAGCAGGTCAGCCGGTCGCCCGGTTTCCGGAGACCGCAGCCGGCTGATCCGCAGTCCCGCCGGACCCCCGGGTCGCACGAGACGCGGCGCCGAGGGGTTTGATCGTCGCGCCGACCGTCACCAGCACCGCCAGCGCCCACCACACATACGATGCGCCGGCCAGTTGGCGCCACCACGCCGCACCGGCCTCGTGATTCTCGGGCAGCAGCTCGATCGGACTGCGCAGCATCAGCGCCACGCCGAGGGCGCTCAGTGTGCCCAACAGCACCGCCCGATGCCGGTACCCCAGGACGCCGATGACCACCACGGTGGGCAGCATCCACACCCAGTGGTGTGACCACGACACCGGTGAGACCACCAGTCCGAACAGTGCCACGCAGATCAGCGCCAGGATGGGCTCCCCGGCGGCCAGTGCCCGGCGGGCCGCCCACACCGCCAGGGCGAGCACCAACAGACTCCCCACCAGCCACAGCACGGAGCGCTGCTGTTCGCTCAGCGACAGCCGGGCCAGCGCCCCGGCCAGGTTCTGATTCGTGTTGAGCGTGGCGCCGCCGATCCGGTCGGTGTTGCGCACGGTGTGCGTCCAGTACTGCCAGGAGTCGCTGGTGGCCAGCGCGAAGCCCACTAGGGTCGCGGCCAGGAACGAGGCCACGGTGGTCAGCACGGCACGCATGTCGCGTCGCAGCAGCAGGTAGAGCAGGAACACCGCGGGTGTCAGCTTCAACGCCACCGCCACCCCCAGCAGGGCGCCGCGCGGCCACCAGGTGCGCCGCGGTACACAGTCGGCGATCACCAGCGTCATCAGCACCACGTTGACCTGGCCGAAGTCGAAGTTGGCCCAGATCGGTTCGGCGTCGAACGCGATCGCCGCGGCGACGATCGCCACCGCCAGCACGCCGCGGCGCCACCACAGCGGGCCGCCGCCCTGGGCCGGGCCGACACGTACGCCCAGCCCGCTGAGCACGATGGTGAGCGACAGCACCAGCAGCAGCGTGGAGCCGACCGTCAGCGCCACGGTGGCCGCACCCAGCGGCACCCAGGTCAGCGGGGAGAACAGCACGGCGGCGATCGGGGGATAGGTGAACGGCAGCACGGTGCCGTCGATCTGGGTGTGGAACCAGTCGTCACCGTAGAGCGGGCGGCCGTCTCGCCAGGCCTGCGCGGCCATCCGGTAGACGTCTAGGTCGATGTGGTACGGCGTGGTGCCCAGCGCCTGCCACGTCGTGTAGCCCAGGGCTGCGATTGCCAGCACAGTGACGCCCCACCAAACGGTGACGCCCCCGTGCGGACGGCCCGGGTCGGACGGCCGCGATGTAGTCATGTCGCCGCACAGCCTATCGGGTGGCCGGCTTTTGTCGGTTTTACCGGGCCATGCCGGTGGTGATCCGCGTGTGGCGGGCCGTGAGCGCGTACGTTTCATTAGGTGCTCGAATGGTTCCGCGACGACATCGTCGACCGCGGCAGGCTGCCGTTGCTGACCTGCCTGGTCGCGTTCCTGGTGACGTTTCTGGTGACTCGCACGGTGGTGCGCTACATCCGCAGCACCTCCGGGCGCAGCGAGTACACACCCCGCTGGTGGCAGCCGCGCAATTTCCAGATCGGGTCGACGCACATCCACCACGTCGTTTTCGGGGTGGTGCTGGTGATGGTCGCCGGGGTGACGCTGGTGGCCGCGGGTCCCAACAGTCATGAGCCACAGTTCTCCCTGGCCGCGATCGGATTCGGCGTCGGTGCGGCCTTGGTGCTCGACGAGTACGCGCTGATCCTGCACTTGTCCGATGTGTATTGGGAGGAGGACGGGCGGGCCTCGATGGACGCCGTGTTCGCCGCCACTGCCGTGGTCGGGCTGCTGGTGCTGGGTTTTCACCCGCTGACGTTTCTGTTGTCGAGGTGGCAGGACACCTCGTCGCCGCTGATCCATATCGGGGTGGTCACCGGTCTGGTGATGGCTCTGCCGCTGGGCGTGGTGGTGCTGCTCAAGGGCAAGGTGTGGACGGGTCTGATCGGGATGTTCTTCTTCCCGCTGCTGCTGATCGGTGCCATCCGGATGTCGCGGCCGCACGCGCCCTGGGCCCGGTGGTGGTATCTGAAGAACAGTGAGCGGATGCGCCGCGCGCTGGAGCGCGAACGTTGGCTGCGCCGCCCCGTCATCCAGGTCAAACTCTGGCTGCAGGACGCCATCGCCGGCCGGCCGCAGCTGCCCGACGACCGGGCCGTCGACGCCGAACTCGACCGTGAGGTGCGTGCGGCGGCTGCGCCGACGGAGCCGATCATGATCGGTCGGCCCCTGGTGTCCACCCGGCGCGAGCCTGACCGTCCACCGCCGCCCGGGCGCGGCCCCATCCCGCCAGCCCGTCCGGCGCCCAGTCGGGCGGTTCGGGAGGCGGCGGCGCCGACGATGCCGTTCTCGGTGCCGTCGGGTCCGTTGGTGCCCCGGCAGCCGCCGCGCCGGCCGGGGGGGCCGCCGCGGTGAGGTATTTCTACGACACCGAGTTCATCGAGGACGGCCGCACCATCGAGCTGATCTCGATCGGCGTGGTCGCCGAGGACGGCCGCGAATACTACGCGGTGTCCACCGAGTTCGACCCGGGCCGGGCTGGGTCGTGGGTGGCCGCTCACGTGTTGCCCAAGCTGCCGTCCCCGGCGTCGAAGGCGTGGCGGTCGCGCAGCCGGATCCGCGCCGACCTCGAGGAGTTCTTCGGCGTGGATCGCGGCGAGCCGATCGAATTGTGGGCCTGGGTCGCCGCCTACGATCACGTGGTGCTCTGCCAGTTGTGGGGCACGATGCCGGATCTGCCGGCACCCATTCCGCGCTTCACCCATGAGCTGCGTCAACTCTGGGAGGACCGGGGCCGCCCGAAGCTGCCACCGCGCTCGGCGGGCAGTCACGACGCGCTGGTGGACGCCCGCGACCAGTTGCTCCGGTTCCAGCTGATCACCGGGACTGAACTGGCCTGATCAACGCAGGTCGGCACCCGGTTACCATGGTCGAGTGAATTGGACTGTTGACGTACCGATCGATGAGCTGCCGCCGCTGCCGCCGCTGCCTGCGGAGCTGCGCGCGCGCCTCGACGCCGCGCTGGCCCGGCCGGCCGTGCAGCAGCCGAGCTGGCCGGCTGAGCAGGTGAAGCCGATGCGCACGCTGCTGGAGGCGGTGCCCCCGATCACGGTGGCGGCCGAGGTCGTCCGCTTGCAGGGTCTGCTGGCGCAGGTGGCGCGCGGGGAGGCGTTTCTGCTGCAGGGCGGTGACTGCGCCGAGACCTTCACCGACAACACCGAGCCGCACATCAAGGGCAACGTCCGCACGCTGCTGCAGATGGCGGTGGTGTTGACCTACGGCGCGTCCATGCCCGTGGTGAAGCTGGCCCGCATCGCCGGTCAGTACGCGAAGCCCCGCTCGGCCGACATCGACTCGCTGGGCCTGAAGTCCTACCGCGGTGACATGGTCAACGGGTTCGCCCCGGACGCCGGCGTGCGTGAGCACGACCCGTCTCGACTGGTGCGGGCCTACGCCAACGCCAGCGCCGCGATGAACCTGGTCCGCGCCCTGACCTCCTCGGGGCTGGCGTCGCTGGAACTGGTGCACGACTGGAACCGGGAGTTCGTCCGCACTTCGAAGGCCGGCGCCCGCTATGAGGCGCTGGCCGGTGAGATCGACCGCGGCCTGAAGTTCATGAGCGCCTGCGGGGTGGCGGATCGGGAGTTGCAGACCGCCGAGATCTACGCCAGCCACGAGGCGCTGGTGCTCGACTACGAGCGGGCCATGCTGCGGATGGCCGACATCGACGGCAAGCCGCAGCTCTACGACCTGTCGGCGCACTACCTGTGGATCGGTGAGCGGACCCGCCAACTCGACCACGCGCACATCGCGCTGGCCGAGGTGATCGCCAACCCGGTCGGCGTCAAGCTGGGTCCGACCACCACCCCGGACCAGGCTGTCGAGTACGTCGAACGCCTTGACCCGCACAATGTGCCCGGCCGCCTGACACTGATCAGCCGGATGGGCAATAGCAAGGTGCGTGACCTGCTCCCCGCCATCATCGAGAAGGTGCAGGCCACCGGTCACCAGGTGATCTGGCAGTGCGACCCGATGCACGGCAACACGCACGAGGCCTCCACCGGCTACAAGACCCGGCACTTCGACCGCATCGTCGATGAGGTGCAGGGCTTCTTCGAGGTCCATCACGCACTGGGCACCCACCCGGGCGGCATCCACCTGGAGTTCACCGGCGAGGACGTCACCGAGTGTCTCGGTGGCGCGCAGGACATCTCGGATGCGGACCTCGGTGGCCGCTACGAGACCGCCTGCGACCCGCGACTCAACACCCAGCAGAGCCTGGAGTTGGCGTTCCTGGTCGCGGAGATGCTGCGCGGCTGACTGTCCCCCATCTGGCGCGAGCGTGCGCGTTTGTACGCCGAAACGCCTGGATACCGCGTACAACTGTGCACGCTCGCGGAGGTTAGAGCAGTGCGCCGACGTTGTTGCCCAGGGTCCAGCCCAGGGCGGCCACCAGCCCGGTCAGTGCCAGCACCGCGGCCAGCCAGATCACCGTCATGCGCCGAGCATGGGCGCGCTCCAGCATGAACTGACCGAGTTCGATTCCGGCGAATTCGCCTGTCACCAACTCGTATTGGGTGTCGGTGTCGACCGTCCAGTCCTGGGGGACGCGGGGCATCTGCAGGGTGTGGCCGGCCGGTGGCGCTGCCGGGCTCGGAGGTTGGCGGGGCAGCACGCTGGTGTGCTGGGCACTGTTGCGCGGTGCCGGAACCCGAAACGCGGGCAGATTCAACCGGTGGGCGATCGCGTCCACCGTCTCGGCCATCTCGATGCCGTCGGCGTACCGGTCGGCCGGATCGAGCGCGGTCGCCCGGGCCACCAGCTCGTCGAATTCGGCTGGGACGCCGTCGATCACGGAGCTCGGCGGCGGGACGTCATGATCCAGGCGCTGATAGGCCACCGCCAGCTGGGAGTCGCCGGTGAACGGGGTGTGGCCGGTCAACAGCTCGTAGCCGAGCACGCCGACGGCGTAGACGTCGCTGGCCGGCCCGGCGTTGCCGTCGCGGACCTGTTCGGGGGACAGGTAGGCGGCCGTGCCCAGAATCACGTTCGTCGAGGTGATCCCGGCTGCGGCGAGAGCTCGGACCAGCCCGAAGTCGACCACCTTCACATGGCCGTCGGACGCGATCAGGATGTTCTCCGGCTTGACGTCCCGGTGTACCAGCCCGGCGCGGTGTGCGATTCCCAGCGCCCCCAGTACCGGCCGCAGCACCGCCGTGACGGCGTGTGGCGGCATCGGCCCCCGCTCGTCGAGCAGTTCGCGCAGCGTGCCGCCCTCGACCAGTTCCATCACCAGGAACGGTTGTCCGGAGTCCTGCGGAGTGCCGAAACCTTGGTCGTACACCGCCACCAGGCCGGGATCCTTGAGTCGGGCCACGGCGCGGGCCTCCAGCTGAAAGCGGGTCAGGAACTGCTGGTCACCGGCGTAGCGAAGGTCCATCACCTTCACCGCCACCGGGCGGTCCAGTCGCTCGTCGAGACCGCGGTACACCGTGGATGTACCGCCGGTGGCGATCCGGGTCCCGACCCGGTACCTGCCGTCCAACAACGCACCTTCCAGCGCGTCGCCTCCCCACGTGACAGTCACCTGGTCATGGTAGGTGCGCGGGGGACCGGGGCGACGGTTCTAAACTTCATGTCGTGAGCAGCATTCCGGCCGCCGAAGACGTCCTTGAGCCCGACGAACCGACATTCGACCTGCCCCACGTCGCGCAGATGCTCGGGTTGCCGGTCACCAAGGTCCACCAGTACCTGCGCGAAAGCCATCTGATGGCCGTGCGGCGAGACGGCGTGCTGCTGATCCCGCAGCTGTTCTTCACCGAAGACGGCGACGTGGTCAAGAGCCTGCCCGGGCTGCTGTCGGTACTGGGCGACGGCGGCTACCGCCCGACCGAGATCCTGAGCTGGCTGTTCACCCCGGACTCGTCGCTGTCGCTCACCCACGACGGTGTCAAAGAGGTGGTGGCCAACGCCCGCCCGATCGACGCCCTGCACGCCCACCAGGCCCGCGAGGTGATGCGCCGGGCCCAGGCGATGGCGTATTGAGGGCGTACTGACCTTAGGCGGCGGCCGGTTCGTCCGCTGTCGCAGCCGGCTGCCTCAGCCGGTACCAGGCGTACACGGCGCAGCCGGTCGCGCCGATCACATGCAGCCAGGCGTACATGCCGTGTGAACCGTCGGGTTTGAAGATCACCATGATCCAGGTCGAGGCCGCGGCGATGGCGGCGATGGCCCCGGATGAGCGAACTACGGTGGCGGCCACCGCCAGCGGCCAGGTGTAATACCAGGGCAGTGCGGCCGGCACGAACAACACCATCACCAGCGTGGCCCAGGCGATCCCGGAGACCGCGGCGCGATCGTCGCGGCGTGATCGCCACCAGATCACCGGAAGTGCCACAGCGATCACCCCGACCCCGACGATTCGGGAGACGTGCAGCACCGCATAGAAGTTGAGCGACCCGACAGGGGTCAGGAAGGCGTGCAGGAGGTTGGCGACGGCAGTCGGGATGGTCAGCCAGTTGATGATCTTGACGTTGCCGGCCAGCAGCGCGGTCAACCAGCCCAGGCCCACCCCGGCCAGCGCCGACAGCACCGCGAAGACGGCGACGACGATCACCGCCGAGGCAGCCGCGGCCGCCGCGAACGCCGCCACCGGCGAGTAGCCGCGGCGTTGATGCAGCCGCCGCATCCATATCCAGACCAGGAACGGCAATGCGATCACCGCCGTCGCCTTCACCGCCGCTGCCACCGCCAGCAGTGCCACCCCGGCCAGTGGGCGGTCCATGAGGGTCAGGGCGATACCGGCCACCATCAGGCCGACCATCAGCATCTCGTTGTGGACCCCGCCCATCAGGTGGATGATCACCAGCGGGTTGAGCACCGCCAGGAACAGCGCCGCCGGGCCGGTGCCCCCGACTCGGCGGGCCACCTGCGGCGCGGCCCACATGAGCAGCGCAAGCCCGGGCAGCATGCACAGGCGCAACACCATGGTGCCGACCACTACGTTGTTGCCCACCAGCATCGTGACGAGTTTGGCGATCAGGATGAACGCCGGCCCATACGGTGCGGTGGTGGCCGCCCAGATCGGGCTGACATTTTCCAGCAGCGAGTTGGGGTTGGCGACCGGGCCGACCTGATACGGGTCGAAGCCGTCACGCAGCAGCGCGCCCTGGGCGAGGTAGGAGTAGGTGTCGCGGCTGAATACCGGAACCGACAGCAGAAGCGGGGCCAGCCAGAACCCGGTGGTGACGATCAGGGTGTATTCGCTTGCGGTGCGGTCGATCACCCGTCGGCCCAGGCCGAACCAGGCCAGCAACATCACCGCGACTCCGGTCCACAACAGTGCCGTGGACAGCACCAGCCCGTGGCCGAAACGCAGCCAGGACAGGTGCAGCGACTCCAGCACCGGATCGTGGACGCGGGTGCTGCCGGCGCCGAGCCCGCCGACCGTGATCAGCATTGCGCCCACGCAGCCGAGCCAGGCCGCGCCGGCTTCCTCGCTGGTGGCGAACCGGCGCAGTCGGGTCAGCCATCGGATGGGATCGGCTGCAGCCGTTGACGTCTCAGGCATGGGGGCTCCGGGGCGGTTCAGGCGGTTCGGTCGGCGACCCGGCGGGCCAGGTCGGTCAGTCCGGCTTTGGCGACGTCGTCGATCGGCGCGGCGGCCAGCGCGTCCATGGCACGGCGAGTCAGCTCATCGATCCGGTCTTCGACTGCCGCCAGGGCGCCCACCGATTCGATGATGCCGCAGAGCTCCCGGACCTCGGCGTCGGTCAGTGCCGTGCCGATCGAGGCGCGCAGCTGTTGAGCGGCCGCCGGATCGGATCGGTCGGCCCGGGTGACCGCCTCGGCCACCAGCACCGTGCGTTTGCCCGAGCGCAGATCGTCGCCGGACGGTTTGCCGGTGACCGCGGGATCACCGAACACTCCCAGCACGTCGTCGCGCAGTTGGAACGCCACGCCCAGATCGGTGCCGAGTTCTGAGAACAGGGTCGCGATGTCGGGCCGGTCGTCGGCGGCGGCGGCGCCGAGCTGCAGTGGGCGCACCACGGTGTATGAGGCGGTCTTGTAGGTGTTGACGGTCATCGCCGACGCGATCGACTCGACGCCGCTGGACTCGGCAACGATGTCGAGGTACTGGCCGCCGAGCACCTCGGTGCGGATGTCCGACCAGACCCGCCGGACCCGGCGCCGAGCCGCGGGTGCCAGATCGGCCTCGGCGACGATGTCGTCGGCCCAGACCAGCGCCAGATCACCCACCAGAATGGCGGCCGAGAGCCCGAACTGATCGGCCGAGCCTCGCCACCGGCGGGTGCGGTGCAGTTCGGCGAACTTGCGGTGGGTGGTCGGGCTGCCGCGCCGGGTCGCCGAGGCGTCGATCACGTCGTCGTGCACCAGCGCGCACGCATGCAGCAGTTCCAGCGAGGAGAACAGCAGCAGTTCGCCGTCGTCGGCGTCGCGGCCGGTGAGCGCGCGCCAGCCCCAGTACGCGAACGCCGGGCGCAGACGCTTGCCGCCGCTGAGCACGAACTCTTCGAGGCCGGTGACCAGGTCGTGGTAGTCCTCGCCCATGTACGCGGTCTCGTCGTGACGTGTGCGCAGGTAGCAGCGCAACTGCTCGGTGACGGCGCCGGCCAGCTCGATCGCTGACGGTGCGGCTGTGTCGCTCAGCGCCGCGCCCCTTTCTTCTTTGGCCCGGTCCGGGGCGGGCCCCGACGTGCGTTCAGCGTAAAGTGTGCCACCACGCCCGGGGGGGACTGGCGACCGGCGGCGCCGCTCCCGCTTCAGTGGGCGCCCCACCACCCTTTGATGAGGAGCTACCTCGTGACCATGAACACCGTCGCACTCGAGCTGGTGCCGCCGAATGTCGACCGCGGTCTCGGGTATGCCGTCGAGGAGGCCCACAAGGTTCTGCGGTGCGCCGACGAGGCCGGTATCGAGGGCCGGATCCGGCACATCCTGATGCCGAGCATGATCGCCGAGGACGACGACCGGCCGATCGAAATGAAGCCCAAGCTCGACGTGCTCGACTTCTGGCGGGCCATCACCCCGGAGCTGCCCGATATGGCCGGGTTGTGTACCCAGGTCACCGCGTTCTCCGACGAGACGACGCTGCGCGCCCGGCTGGGGGAGATGACCACGGCCGGTATCGAGGGCGTGGTGTTCGTCGGGGTGCCCCGGACCATGGCCGACGGCGAGGGCTCGGGAGTGCCGCCCACCGATGCGTTGGCGACGTTTCGGGCCGACGTGCCCAACCGCGGCGTCATCCTGATCCCCACCCGCGCTGAGGAGATCGGCCGGTTCAACTTCAAGTGCGAGCGCGGCGCGACGTTCGGGTTGTGCCAGCTGCTGTACTCCGATGCGATCGTGCCGTTTCTGACCGAGTTCGCCCGGCACAGCGATGCGCGCCCGGAGATTCTGCTGTCGTTCGGCTTCGTGCCGACGTTCGAGAACCGGGTCGGGCTGATCAACTGGCTGATCCAGGACCCGGGCAATGCCGCGGTGGCCGCTGAGCAGGAGTTCGTCAAGAAGCTGGCCGCCAGTGAACCCGAGCAGCGCCGCACGCTCATGCTCGACCTCTACAAGCGGGTGATCGACGGGGTCGCCGACCTCGGCTTCCCGCTGAGCATTCATCTGGAGGCGACCTACGGGGTGTCCGGGGCGGCCTTCACCACGTTCGCGCAGATGCTCGAGTACTGGTCGCCTTAATCGTCGGCCGCGGTGCGCAGCCGGGGCGAACGATCCCGGCCGAGCCAGGCGATCAGCGCCACCCCTCCGGCGGCGACCAGCGTGGACAGCGCCAGCCACAGTGCGGCGTGCACGAAGGAGCGGGTGCTGGGGTCGGTGTAGCGGGCCTGGGCGCTCATCGTGCTCACCACGCCCGGCTTGAGTTTCCAGCGCACCATGTCGGTGTTGATGTATTCGCCGTTGGTGGAGGTCACTTCGCCGGGGAACGCGACGGTCAGCTCGACGTCGGCCTCCGGGTCGTTCAGTGAGGTGAGGTCCACCCGGCCCTCCAGGATCACCAGATTGCCGGCCCGGCGCAGGGCGAGGTTGACGCCGGCCGCGTCGCGGTTCATCTCGGCCAGCTGCGGCAGTTCGGCGAAGGTCAGGTCGGAGAACACCGCCTGGGACCCGACGTAGCCGTCGCGCTTGTAGCTCGAAATCGAGACCTTCTGCGGGAACGGCAGGTCGGCGCTGAGCTTGGGGCCGGTGTCGGCGTCATTGCGTGGTACCGCGGCGACCACGATCTGGCCCGACACCTGGTCGTCGGCGGAGACGGTGATGCTGGCCTTGATCCGTACGCACCCGACCGTCATCGGCGCCGCGAGCAACAACAGGCCGGCGATGGCGAGCAGTCGTCGGGTTGCGGCGAACCGTCGGACGGGCGTGGGGGAATGCCGTACATGCACGGACGTCATCGTGCCAGACCCGACAGGTCAGCGAGGCTCGACTGGCGGCTGTTCCAGCGGCAGGGTTCGGCCCAGGATGGCGAATGGCCGGGGATCTCCGGTGAAGTTGTGGCCACGGATGACGTCGAGGAATCCCAGCCGGCGGTAGAGCCGCCAGGCGCGGTTGCGCTCGCCGCTGATCTCCGGTGTGGACAGCAGCACGTTGGCCTCCGGCCGCCCGGTCAGCAGTCGCCGCGCGAGCGCCTCGCCCAGGCCGTCGCCCTGTGCACTCGGTATGACGTGCAGTTCGGTCAGCTCGAAGTAGTTGGTCATCAGCAGCGTGATGTCGGGCTGGGGCACACCCCGACGCCGGAGGCCGAGCACCACCTGCTGCTGCCACCACTGGTCGGATGACCCGCTGTAGCCGTAGGCGACCCCGAGCAGTTCGGTGTCCTGGACGGCGGCCACCGCCCGCCAGCCGCGCCGGCGGGTGTGCTCCAGCCACATCGCGGCCCGCTGGTTCTCGGTGCCTGGCGGATACCCCATGGCCGTGACGTACACGCGCAGTGCCTCGCCGAGGCGCTCGGCCATCCCTTCGGGGGGCAGGTCGATGAGGAGTCTCGGCAACGTGGCGGGTCCTCTCCCGGTCGATGATCACAAATGCGCGGCTACAATCGGACGAAGCCTGTGGTACGACGCAGGCCGACCTCGTATTATCAGTGTTAGTTGCCCGCATCGATGTCGTATCCACGCGGCGGGCAGTGATTTTTTGTGACCGGTCGTCAACAAGGAGGGACGAATGCCACTCTCCGATCATGAGCAGCGCATGCTCGATGAGATCGAGAGCGCCCTCTATGCGGAGGACCCGAAGTTCGCGTCGAGCGTTCGCGGGGGCGGCTTGCGCACGCCCACCACCCGGCGTCGGGTGCAGGGCTTGGTGCTGTTCGTGGTGGGCTTGTTGATGCTGGTCTCGGGCATCCCGTTCTATGCGACGGTCAACCCCGGTTTCTTGATCCTGAGCGTGGTGGGCTTCGTGGTCATGTTCGCCGGCGTGGTGTTCGCGATCACCGGGAATCAAACCGTTCACGAGGCCGCGCCGAAGGGCGGCGGCGGTCCGCAGCGCCGGGTCAAGGGCGGCAGCGGCACCTTCGCCAGTCGCATGGAGGACCGTTTTCGTCGTCGATTCGAGCCGTAGCAACCCACATACGGTGTGAAAGGGCAGCCCCGAGGGGCTGCCCTTTTTTGTGCGCTGGCCACCCGGTCTCCCACTGAGCCCCACCGTTGGGCCCGGCCTCAGCCCCTGCTTCTGGCCGAGTGTGCGTATTCGTCGGAATTCCAGCCGTTCAGGCGAGTAGAACGCTCGCTCGGCGCCACCTGGGCCCCACTCGTCCCCACTTTCTCCCCACCGACTCCGACCTGGCATTTTCCGTCTCCGGTGGCCTGGTTCTGACCTGCCCAAGCCCGCATTGGCCCCCTTGAGTGGGGAGCCGGGGTAACTTGAGCCCTAGAAATGGTGCATAGTGGGTGAAAGTGGGGTATCGTGGGCTAACGTTGTCGGCTTGAGGGGGAGGTGCCCAATGTTTCTCGGCACCTACACGCCCAAGCTCGACGACAAGGGGCGGCTGACGCTGCCCGCCAAGTTCCGCGACGCACTGGCAGGGGGGTTGATGGTCACCAAGAGCCAAGATCACAGCCTGGCCGTGTACCCGCGGGCCGAGTTCGAGCAGGTGGCGCGCCGCGCGGCCAGCGCATCGCGCAGCAACCCCGACGCCCGGGCCTTCCTGCGCAACCTGGCCGCGGCCACCGATGAGCAGCACCCCGACGGCCAAGGCCGGATCACGCTGTCGGCCGACCACCGCCGCTACGCCAACCTGTCCAAGGAGTGCGTGGTGATCGGATCGGTCGACTACCTCGAGATCTGGGACGCCCAGGCGTGGAACGACTACCAGCAGACCCATGAAGAGAACTTCTCCGCGGCCAGCGATGAAGCACTCAGCGACATCATCTGAGGCGCCCGCCCGTGCCTCGTGGCCTCTGTCCGAACCGACCCTGACGTACTTCCCCAACGTCAGGTTCGTGCAGTCGGGCAGGGACCTCGAGGCAGGGGCCCGGCGAATCTGCCAGAGCGGACGGGGAGGTGTTGCGGTGGCCGAGCAGGGTGAATTCGGGCACGTGCCGGTCCTGCTGGAGCGTTGCGTCGAGCTGCTGGCTCCCGCATTGACCCGGGTGTCGCCCGACGGATCGGGTGGGACGCTGGTGGACGCCACATTGGGCGCCGGCGGGCACGCCGAACGATTCCTCACCGACTTTCCCGGCCTGCGGCTGATCGGCCTGGACCGCGACCCCACCGCCCTGGACATCGCCGGTAATCGTTTGGCGCGCTTTGCTGATCGCTTTACCACGGTGCGTACCCGCTACGACGGGATCGCCGACGCGCTGACGGAATCGGGGCTTGCCGCAACCGGCTCGATCGACGGCGTGCTGTTCGATCTGGGTGTCTCCTCGATGCAGCTCGACCGGGCCGAGCGGGGATTCTCCTACTCCCACGACGCCCCGCTGGACATGCGGATGGACCCGCAGGGTGAGCTGACGGCCGCCGACATTCTCAACACCTATGACGCGGCGGCGCTCACCGACATCCTGCGCCGCTACGGCGAGGAGCGTTTCGCGTCCCGGATCGCAGCGCGCATCGTCCGACGTCGGGAGCAGACGCCGTTCACCTCGACCGGCGAGCTGACCGCACTTCTCTACGAGGCGATTCCGGCGCCGGCGCGGCGTACCGGCGGGCATCCGGCCAAGCGGACCTTCCAGGCCCTGCGGATCGCCGTCAACGGTGAACTCGACTCGTTGCGCGCTGCGGTTCCGGCCGCGCTGAACGCCCTGGTGGTGGGTGGGCGTATCGCGGTGATGGCCTACCAGTCGCTGGAGGACCGGATCGTCAAGCAGGTGTTCGCCGCCGCGACCGCGTCCCGCACGCCGGCCGGCCTGCCGGTCGAATTGCCCGGTGACGAAGCAAGATTCACGGCGCTGACGCGTGGCGCCGAGCAGGCTCAACCGGATGAGATCGAGCGGAACCCGCGGGCCGGTTCGGTCCGGCTGCGGGCCGCCCAGCGGGTGCAGGCCGGGCTGATCGTGGCACCGAGGGGGAGATGATGGCGACCAAGCGCAAGCCCGCGCAGCGGCAGGGTGACCGCCGTCGGGGTCCCGAGGGCGCAACCCGCGCCGGGTCGCGCCGGGCGGGTGACACTGCAGCGAACCGGCGGGTCCGCCGGCAGCACGCGACGGCCACCGCGCCGGGCCGCGAAACCCGGCCGCGGTCCGGGCCGCAGAACACCGCTGGACCGCGCCCCGATGCCCGGCCGGCGCCGCCGAAGAGCACCAAGCAGGCCAAGGCGCGTGCCAAGGCGCGAAAGGCCAAGGCCCCCAAGGTAGTACGCGTACCACTGCGTGAACGCCTGATCACCCGGCTGGCCTCGGTCGACCTGCGCCCGCGCACGCTTGCGGCCAAGGTCCCGTTCGTCGTGCTGATCATCGGCGCGCTCGGTATCGGGCTGGGGATCACGCTGTGGCTCTCGACGGACGCCGCCGAACGCTCCTATCAGTTGGGCAGCATCAAGGAACGCAATCGTGTTCTGCTGCAGCAGAAGGAAGCCCTCGAACGCGACGTGCTCACCGCAGAGTCCGCGCCCGCACTTGCCGAGGCGGCTCGGGAACTGGGCATGATTCCGACCCGCGACACCGCGCATCTGGTCCAGGACCCGGTGGGCAACTGGGTGGTCGTCGGGGTTCCCAAGCCCGCCGAAGGTGTGCCGCCGCCGCCGCTGAACACCAAGCTGCCCGACGACCGGCCGACGCCTGCTGAGGTGCCGGTTCGGGTGCCGGTCGCCGTCGCCAAGCCGCCGGCTCCGCATCTGCCCGACGCCGGTGTGCCGCCGGCCGGTGTGCCCGGTGCCCCCCTGACCATTCCCGGCCTGTCCGGGACGCCGCTGCTCGGTCCGGCGCCGGGACCCGGGGTGGACACGCTGCCGGTCGCCGTGCCGCCGGGTCAGGTTCTGCCGCCCGAGTCGGTTCTGCCGCCGGGTCAGGTTCTGCCGCCCGAGTCCGTTCTGCCGCCTGCGGCCGTCCTTCCGCCCGAGGCGGCACTGCCGCCCGAGCCGCTGCCTGGGCCGCCTGATGCGGTGGTGGTGCCGGCGGCGCCCGGAGCGCTGCGATGAGACGGCCCGGCCCGGCGAAAGCCCCCAAGCAGTCCAAGGCTCCGAAAGGGGCAGTGGCAGAGGGGCGTTCGGCGCGGGACCGTCGTACTCGCACGGCGACCGAACTGGGCGGGCGCAGCGCGTCATTTGCCTTCCGGCAGCGCATCGGCAACGCCGTCATCCTGCTGGTGCTGGCGCTGGCGGCGGCACAGCTGTTCTATCTGCAGGTGCCCGAAGCCTCCGGGCTGCGGGCCGAAGCCGCCGGACAGCTCAAGGTCACCGATGTCGAACCGGCCATGCGCGGCGACATAGTCGACCGCAACGGCGACAAGCTGGCGTTCACCATCGAGGCCCGCGCGCTGACCTTCCAGCCGATCAAGGTGGGCAAGATGCTCGCCGAGGCGAAGAAGAAGAGCGCCGCCGCCCCCGACCCGGAGCGCCGGCTGCAGGAGATCGCCAAAGAGATCGCCCAGCGACTCGGCGACAAGACCGACTCCGCGAAGCTGCTCAAGAAGCTGCACAGCAAAGAGACGTTCGTCTATCTGGCCCGCGCCGTCGACCCGGCGTTGGCCGAGGCGATCAGCGACAAGTTCCCGGAGGTCGGCAGCGAACGCCAGGACCTGCGGCAGTATCCCGGCGGGTCGCTGGCGGCCAATATCGTCGGCGGCATCGACTGGGACGGCCACGGCCTGCTGGGCCTGGAGGACTCGATGGACGCCGTGCTGGCCGGAACCGACGGGTCGGTCACCTACGACCGCGGCTCAGACGGCGTGGTGATTCCGGGCAGTTACCGCAACCGGCACCGGGCGGTCAACGGGTCCACAGTCCAGCTCACCCTCGATGACGACATCCAGTTCTACGTCCAGCAGCAGGTGCAGCAGGCCAAGAACGTCACCGGCTCCCGCAACGTCACGGCGGTGGTGCTGGATGCCAAGACCGGTGAGGTGCTGGCGATGGCCGGCGACAACACCTTCGACCCGTCGCAGGACATCGGCCGCCAGGAGGACCGCCAACTCGGCAACCTCGCGGTGTCGACGCCGTTCGAGCCGGGCTCGGTGAACAAGATCGTCACCGCGGCATCGGTAATCGAGTACGGCCTGTCCAACCCCGACGAGGTCCTGCAGGTTCCCGGCTCCATCAACGTCGCCGACGTCACCGTCAGTGACGCCTGGGAGCACGGCGTCGCGCCCTACACCACCACCGGGATCTTCGGTAAGTCCTCCAACGTGGGCACCCTGATGCTGGCGCAGCGGGTGGGGCCGGAGCGCTGGTTCGACATGGTGGGGAAGTTCGGGCTCGGGCAGCGCACCGGCGTGGGGCTGCCCGGGGAGAGCGCCGGGCTGGTCCCGCCGGTCGACCAATGGTCGGGCAGCTCGTTCGCGAACCTGCCTATCGGTCAAGGGCTTTCGATGACACTGCTGCAGATGGCCGGCATGTACCAGGCGATCGCCAACGACGGGGTACGGATCGCGCCCCGCATCGTCAAGTCGACCGTCGCCCCCGACGGCACCCGTACCGAGGAGCCGAGGCCCGAAGGCGTCCAGGTGGTCTCCGCCACGACGGCTCAGACCGTGCGCAACATGCTGCGGTCGGTGGTGCAGCGCGACCCGACCGGCGTCCAGCAGGGCACCGGTTGGCAGGCCGCCGTGGACGGGTACCAGATCGCCGGAAAGACCGGCACCGCGCAGCAGATCAACTCCGGTTGCGGCTGCTACTACGACGACGTCTACTGGATCACGTTCGCCGGGATGGCTCCCGCCGAGAATCCGCGCTACGTGATCGGGCTGATGATGGACAACCCGCACCGGGCCGCTGACGGTTCACCCGGTACCTCGGCCGCACCGCTGTTCCACAACATCGCCGCCTGGCTGTTGCAGCGCCACAACGTGCCGCTGTCGCCCGATCTGGGGCCACCGCTGCTCCTGCAGGCGATGTAACCGGTCGGACTGGTCGAGCCGGGCAATGGGGGACCCGGCGCCGAAAGTCGGATCGCCTGCATCGTTGTTGCCGCCCGGCTGGGTAGTCTCAGGTCCGATCCAGAGGAGTTGATCGCAGCGGACGGAGGTGACGGCGGTGTCTGCCGCAATGCGCCCAGATGTCGGTGGGGGCACGCCGTTGCCGGAGCTGGCCGCCCGGATCGGGGCGGTCGCGGCGACCGGCGACGTGGTGCCGCCGCTGCCGATCACCGGGTTGACCCTGCGGGCTCAGGACGTGCAGCCCGGTGACCTGTTCGCCGCGCTGCCCGGCGCCAAGACCCACGGGGCGCGGTTCGTCGCCGATGCGGTGGCGCGCGGTGCGGTGGCGATACTCTCCGACGGAGCAGGAGTCACCGAGATCGAAGGTGCCGCAACGGCACCCGGTATACCCGTGGTGGTGCACCCGGCCCCGCGTGCGGTGCTCGGGGAGCTGGCCGCCGCGGTCTACGGGCACCCCTGTGACCGCCTGGGCCTGATCGGGATCACCGGAACATCCGGCAAGACCACCACCGCCTATCTGGTCGAGGCCGGGCTGCGCGCCGCCGGCCGCACCGCCGGGCTGATCGGCACGGTCGGCGTCCGGATCGACGGGGTCGACCTGCCCAGTGCGCTGACCACCCCGGAGGCCCCGGCGCTGCAGGCGCTGCTGGCGCTGATGGCCCAGCGCGGGGTGGACACCGTGGTCATGGAGGTGTCCAGTCACGCGCTGAGCCTGGGCCGGGTCGACGGATCGCGGTTCGCGGTGGGCGGCTTCACCAACCTGTCCCGCGACCACCTGGACTTCCACCCGACCATGGCCGACTACTTCGAGGCCAAAGCACGGCTGTTCGACCCGGTGTCGCCGTTGCACGCCGCCGTGTCGGTGGTCTGTGTCGACGATGACGCCGGTGCGGCGATGGCCGCGCGCGCGGCGTCGCCGGTGACCGTCAGCGCGACGGGTCGCCCGGCGGACTGGCGCCTGGAATCGGTTGACGCCGGTTCGGGCCCGGCTGCTCAAGAGTTCACCGTGGTCGATCCCGCCGGCGTGCACCACCTGATCGGCATCGGCCTGCCCGGCGACTACAACATCGCCAACTGCCTTGTGGCGCTGGCGATTCTGGACTCGGTCGGTGTCTCCCCGGAACAGGCCGCGCCCGGATTGCGCGATGCGCGGGTGCCCGGACGCATGGAGCCCGTCGACCGCGGTCAGGGTTTCCTGGCGCTGGTCGACTACGCGCACAAGCCGGGTGCGTTGGAGGCGGTGTTGACCACGCTGCGCGGCGAACTGGCGGACACCGATGGCCGGCTGGCCGTGGTGTTCGGTGCCGGCGGGGACCGCGACCACGGCAAGCGCACCCCGATGGGACAGATCGCCGCGGAACTCGCCGACCTGGTCGTCGTCACCGACGACAACCCGCGCAGCGAGGACCCCGCCGACATACGCCGGACCATCCTGGCCGGTGCCCAAGCCGGTTCGGCGCAGACGGTCGAGATCGGCGACCGCCGGGCCGCCATCGAGTACGCGGCGGGCTGGGCGCGTCCCGGCGACGTGGTGCTGATCGCCGGCAAGGGCCATGAGACCGGGCAGACCGCCGGCGGGCAGACCCAACCGTTCGACGATCGCGTCGAACTCGCCGCGGTGCTGGAGCGGCTCGGATGATCGAGCTGAGCCTCACCGAGATCGCCGATATCGTCGGTGGCCGGCTGGCCGACGTCACCGTCGAGGCGGCCGCGAACGTCTACGTCACCGGCACGGTGGAGTTCGATTCCCGCCGGATCACGCCGGGATCGTTGTTTCTGGCGCTGCCCGGTGCGCGCGCCGACGGCCATGACCATGCGGCCGCCGCGGTGGACGCCGGTGCGGTGGCGGTGCTGGCCGCGCGCCCGGTCGGGGTGCCGGCTATCGTCGTCGAACCCATCGCCTCGGACAGCCGATCGGGCGCGCTGGAACACGACGACGAGGCCGGATCCGGTGCCGCCGTGCTGGCCGCCTTGGCCTCCCTGGCCGCGGCGGTGGCCGCCAGGCTGGTGGCCGGCGGGCTGAGAATCGTCGGCGTCACCGGATCGTCGGGCAAGACCTCCACCAAGGACCTGATCGCCGCGGTACTGGCGCCGTTGGGCCAGGTGGTGGCCCCGCCCGGCTCGTTCAACAACGAACTGGGCCACCCGTGGACGGTGCTGCGCGCCGATGAGGACACCGACTTTCTGGTACTCGAACTCTCGGCGCGGCACCGCGGCAATATCGCCGCGCTGGCGGCCATCGCGCCGCCGCAGGTGGCGGTGGTGCTCAACGTCGGAACCGCGCACCTGGGTGAGTTCGGTTCACGGGAGGCGATCGCCGACACCAAAGCCGAACTCGCCCAAGCTGTTCCGGAGTCCGGCGTGGTGATCCTCAACGTCGACGATTCGGCGGTGGCAGCGATGGCCGACAAGACCGACGCCCGGGTGGTGCGGGTCAGCCGCGCCCCCGCCGATGTGTGGGCCGGCCCGGTGCTGCTCGACGAGCTGGCCCGCCCGCGCTTCACCCTGCACGCCGGCGCGCGCGGTGAGGCCGAGATGGCGCTCGGGGTGTCCGGCGATCACCAGGTCGGCAACGCGCTGTGTGCGGCCGCCGTCGCGCTGGAATGCGGTGCCACACCACAACAGGTGGCCGCCGCCCTGGCCGCTGCCGGACCGGCGTCGCAGCACCGCATGCACGTGCGCACCCGCTCCGACGGGGTGACGGTGATCGATGACGCCTACAACGCCAATCCCGACTCCATGCGCGCGGCATTGCAGGCGCTGGTCTGGATCGCCCGCGGAGAGGGGGTGGCGGCGCGGCGCAGTTGGGCGGTGCTCGGGGAGATGGCTGAGCTGGGCGAGGACGCGATATCCGAGCATGACCGCATCGGACGGCTGGCGGTGCGCTTAGATGTGTCTCGTCTGATAGTGGTCGGAGTGGGGAGATCGATGGGCGCGATGCACCACGGCGCGGTCATGGAGGGGTCCTGGGGCTCGGAAGCGACGGCGGTAGACGACGTCGACGCCGCCCTGGCCCTGTTGCGTGCCGAACTCGAACCCGGCGACGTGGTGCTGGTCAAGGCGTCCAACTCGGCCGGGCTGACCGCTCTGGCTGACGCGCTGACCAGCGACGATCGAGGAGATCGCGGATGATAATGATCCTGGTCGCGGCCGGTGTCGCGTTGTTGGTGGCGATCCTGCTGACCCCGGTGCTGATCCGGCTGTTCACCAAGCAGGGGTTCGGGCAGGAGATCCGCGAGGACGGCCCGGCCAGCCACCAGAGCAAGCGCGGCACACCGTCGATGGGCGGCGTGGCCATCGTGGCCGGGCTGTGGGCGGGTTATCTGACCGCGCAGCTGGCCGGCCTGGTGTTCTACGGCACCGGGCCGACGGCCTCGGGCCTGCTGGTGCTGGGCCTGGCCACCGCGTTGGGGGTGGTGGGCTTCATCGACGACCTGATCAAGATCCGCCGGTCGCGCAACCTGGGCCTGAACAAGACCGCCAAGACCGTCGGGCAGGTCACCGCGGCCACCCTGTTCGGTCTGCTGGTACTCGGCTTCCGCAACGGTTCGGGCCTGACGCCGGGATCCCAGCAGCTGTCCTACGTGCGCGAAATCGCCACCGTCACATTGCCTGCTGCGGTGTTCGTGGTGTTCGTCATTCTGATCGTCAGCGCCTGGTCGAACGCGGTGAACTTCACCGACGGCCTCGACGGTCTGGCGGCGGGGTCCATGGCGATGGTCAGCGGCGCTTACGTGCTGATCACCGTCATGCAGCACCGCAACGCGTGTGCGATAGCACCCGGGCTGGGCTGCTACAACGTCCGCGACCCGCTGGACTTGGCGCTGATCGCCGGGGCGACCGCGGGCGCCTGCATCGGATTCCTGTGGTGGAACGCCGCGCCGGCGAAGATCTTCATGGGCGACACCGGTTCGCTGGCACTGGGCGGGATCATCGCCGGGTTGTCGATCACCACCCGCACCGAGATTCTCGCGGTGGTGCTCGGCGGGCTGTTCGTCGCCGAGATCACCTCGGTGGTGGTGCAGATCGTGGCGTTCCGCAGCACCGGCCGCCGGGTGTTCCGGATGGCGCCGTTCCATCACCACTTCGAGCTGGCGGGCTGGGCCGAGACCACGGTGATCATCCGGTTCTGGCTGCTGACCGCCATCGCCTGCGGGCTGGGTGTCTCGATGTTCTACGGCGAGTGGTTCACCGCCGTCGGAGGCTGACGTGCTGGGTCCGCTGTTCGCGGGTGCACGGGTGCTGGTCACCGGCGCGGGGGTGACCGGTCGGGCGGTGTGCAATGCGCTGGCGCCGCTGGGGGTGGACCTGAGCCTGTGCGACGACAACGCCGCCGCCCTGGGTTCGTTCACCGGGGTCACCACCTTGAGTCCGGCTGCGGCCGCGGCGCGGATCACCGACTACGCCCTGGTGGTCACCAGCCCCGGGTTCGCCCCCGACACACCGGTGCCGGCCGCGGCGGCGGCGGCCGGGGTACCGGTCTGGGGGGATGTCGAACTGGCGTGGCGCCTGGACGCCGCCGGCCACTACGGCCCGCCGCGGCGCTGGCTGGTGGTGACCGGCACCAACGGCAAGACCACCACCACCTCGATGCTGTACGCCATGCTGACCGCCGCCGGCCGAACCGCGCAGTTGTGCGGCAACATCGGCGACCCGGTGCTGGACGTCCTCGGTGAGCCGCATGAATCCGAACTGCTGGCCGTCGAGTTGTCCAGCTTCCAGCTGCACTGGGCTCCGTCGCTGCGGCCGGAGGCGGGCGCGGTGCTCAACATCGCCGAAGACCACCTGGACTGGCACGGCAGCATGGCCGCCTACACCGCCGACAAGGCGCGCGCGCTGAGCGGCCGGGTGGCCGTGGTCGGGCTCGACGACGCGCCCGCGGCGGCACTGCTGGGCTCGGTTCCCGCGCCGGTGCAGGTGGGATTCCGGCTCGGAGAGCCGGCGCCCGGTGAGCTCGGCGTCATCGACGGCATGCTGGTCGATCGGGCATTCGCGGACCGCCTGGCGCTGGCGCCGGTGTCGTCGATCCCGGTGCCGGGGCCGGTCGGGGTGCTCGACGCGCTGGCCGCCGCCGCGCTGGCCCGCGCCGTGGACGTGCCGGCCGAGGCGATCGCCGACGCGCTGGCGTCGTTCCAGGTCGGGCGGCATCGCGCCGAATTGGTGGTGGTGGCCGACGGCATCAGTTACGTCGATGACTCCAAGGCCACCAACCCGCATGCCGCTGAGGCGTCGGTGCTGGCCTATCCGCGGGTGGTCTGGGTGGCCGGTGGGCTGCTCAAGGGCGCGTCGGTCGATGCCACCGTGGCCGCGGTCGCCGGTCACCTGGCCGGGGCGGTGCTGATCGGCCGTGATCGCGGCGAGGTTGCCAAGGCGTTATCACGACACGCACCGGATGTCCCCGTCGTCCACGTTGTGACAGGCGAGGATATTGGTATGGGTGATACTGCCGTGTCTCCAGTTACTCGTGTGACACAAGTAGCTGACGGGTCCGACGAGACGCTGAGCTCGCGGGTGATGACGGCCGTGGTCGCCGCAGCCCGTGACCTGGCCCAGCCCGGGGACACCGTGCTGCTGGCCCCGGCGGGTGCCTCCTTCGACCAGTTCTCCGGGTACGGCGCCCGGGGTGACGCGTTCGCGGCCGCCGCGCGTGCGGCGGCAGGATCGGTGTGATCGGCCTGCTGGCCCGGCTGCGGCGGTCTGATCCCGCAGCTGCCGCCTCCGGCGACAAGCCCGAGAAGCCCGCCGAGCCGCGCACCCGATTCGGGGCCTGGCTGGGCCGGCCGATGACATCGTTTCACCTGATCATCGCCCTGGCCGCCCTGCTGACTACGCTGGGCCTGATCATGGTGCTGTCGGCCTCCGGGGTGGAGTCCTACGGCGTCGACGGCTCGCCGTGGCGGATCTTCGCCAAGCAGGTGCTGTGGACCGTGATCGGGCTTTTCGGCTGCTACGTGGCCCTGCGCATGCCGGTACGGTTCATGCGCCGCACCGCCTTTGCTGGCTACGCGTTCACCATCGTGCTGCTGGTGCTGGTGCTCATCCCCGGCATCGGCACCCTGTCCAACGGCTCCCGGGGCTGGTTCGTCGTCTACGGCTTCTCCATGCAGCCCTCGGAGCTGGCCAAGATCGCCTTCGCCATCTGGGGCGCGCACCTGTTGGCCAGCCGGCGCATGGATCGGGCCACCCTGAGCGAGATGCTGGTGCCGCTGGTGCCGGCGGCCGGGGTCGCACTGGTGCTGATCGTGATCCAGCCCGACCTGGGGCAGACCGTCTCGCTGGGCATCATCCTGCTGGCGTTGCTGTGGTACGCCGGGCTGCCGTTGCGGGTGTTCGGCACGTCGCTGGCCGCGATCGTCGCCGCCGCCGCGATCATGGCCGTCACCGAGGGTTACCGTTCCGACCGGGTGCGGTCCTGGCTCGACCCCGACTCCGATCTGCTGGGCGCCGGCTATCAGGCACGTCAGGCGAAGTTCGCGCTGGCCAACGGGGGCATCTTCGGCGACGGTCTGGGCCAGGGCACGGCCAAGTGGAACTACCTGCCCAACGCGCACAACGACTTCATCTTCGCGATCATCGGTGAGGAGCTGGGGTTCATCGGCGGGTTCGGGCTGCTGGCGCTGTTCGGGCTGTTCGCCTACACCGGCATGCGCATCGCCCGTCGCTCCGCCGACCCGTTCCTGCGGCTGCTGACGGCCACCACCACCATGTGGGTGATCGGCCAGTCGTTCATCAACGTCGGCTATGTGATCGGGCTGCTGCCGGTCACCGGAATCCAGCTGCCGTTGATCTCGGCCGGCGGAACATCCACGGCCACCACGCTGTTCATGATCGGCATCATGGCCAATGCGGCGCGCCACGAGCCGGAGGCGGTCGCGGCGCTGCGGGCCGGCCGGGACGACCGGATGAACCGGATTCTGCGGCTGCCGCTGCCGGAGCCCTACGCGCCGACCCGGGTCGAGGCACTGCGCGACCGGCTGCGGTCCCGGCCGCAGTCGGAGGGAAAGCAGCGCGGCGGTAAGCGGCCGCCGGCGCGTTCGGCCGGGCAGCGCGGCACCGCCAAGGCGACCAAGCGGGCGGTGCCTCGTGGCGCCGAGCGCGCAGGGCAAAATGGTGGCGGCCGGCGTCGCGCCGGCTCGCGTCCCACCGGTGGACGCGCTCGCGCACTGGAAGGTCAGCGTTAGCGCAGTGAACGACTCGGTCAGCACGCCGGCCTGCGGCGCGCCGATATCGGTGGTCCTGGCCGGCGGTGGTACCGCCGGCCATGTCGAGCCTGCGATGGCCGTCGCCGACGCGTTGCGCACCCTGGACCCCCACGTGCGGATCACCGCCTTGGGCACCGCCCGGGGATTGGAGACCCGACTGGTGCCGGCCCGCGGCTACGACCTGGAATTGATCACCCCGGTGCCGTTGCCCCGCAAGATCAACGCCGACCTGTTCCGGCTGCCACTGCGGGTGGTGCGTGCCGTGCGGCAGACCCGGGCGCTGCTGCGCGCCGTGCAGGCCGACGTGGTGATCGGATTCGGCGGCTACGTGGCGCTGCCGGCCTACCTGGCCGCCCGCGGCGTGGGCCGCCGCGTGCCGGTGGTGATCCACGAGGCCAACGCCCGCGCCGGGCTGGCCAACCGGGTCGGCGTTCGGGGCGCTCAGCGGGTGCTCTCGGCGGTCGGGGACTGCGGGCTGGCCGATCCGGAGGTGGTCGGGGTGCCGGTTCGGGCGGCCATCACCTCCCTGGACCGCGCGGCGCTGCGAGCGCAGGCCCGCGCTGAGTTCGGCTTCGCCGACGACGCGCGAGTGCTGCTGGTGTTCGGCGGCTCACAAGGTGCCCGCTCGATCAACCAGGCGGTATCGGGTGCGGCCAAACAGCTTGCCGCCGCAGGCGTTTCGGTGCTGCACGCACACGGGCCCAAGAACACCCTGGAGTTGCCGGAGCCGGCCGCGGGAGACCCGCCCTACGTTGCGGTGCCGTACCTGGACCGGATGGACTTGGCGTATGCGGCCGCCGACTTGGCGATCTGCCGGTCCGGGGCGATGACGGTCGCCGAGGTCTCGGCAGTGGGCCTGCCGGCGGTCTATGTGCCGCTGCCGATCGGCAACGGCGAACAACGGCTCAACGCGCTGCCGGTGGTCGACGCCGGCGGTGGTCTGCTCGTCGACGATGCCGCGCTCACACCGGAATTCGTGGCGGACACGGTGGCCGGGCTGCTCACCGACGAACCCCGGCTGGCGGCCATGACCGCCGCCGCCGCCCAGGCGGGGCACCCCGAGGCCGCCCTGCGGGTGGCTTCCGTCGCGCTGGAAGTCGCGAGCGCAGCGAGGGGCGGCCAGTGAGCGGCATGAGCAGGGTCGCGCTGGAAGTCGCGAGCGCAGCGAGGGGCGGCCAGTGAGCGGCATGAGTGCCCAGCAGCTGCCGCCGGAACTGAGCCGGGTGCACATGGTCGGCATCGGGGGAGCAGGCATGTCCGGCATCGCCCGCATCCTGCTGGACCGCGGTGGCCTGGTGTCGGGCTCAGATGCCAAGGAGTCCCGTGGGATTCACGCGCTGCGGGCCCGCGGCGCCCAGGTCCGTATCGGCCACGACGCCTCGGCGCTGGACCTGTTGCCCGGTGGGGTCACCACCGTGGTCACCACGCATGCGGCGATCCCCAAGACCAACCCCGAACTGGTCGAGGCGCGCCGTCGCGGCATCCCGGTGGTGCTGCGACCGGCGGTGCTGGCCAAGCTGATGGCCGGGCGCACCACCTTGATGGTCACCGGCACCCACGGCAAGACCACCACCACCTCAATGCTGGTGGTGGCACTGCAGCACTGCGGACTGGACCCTTCCTTCGCGGTCGGTGGCGAATTGGGCTCTGCCGGTTCGGAAGCCGGAACCAACGCCCACCACGGCAGCGGCCCGCTGTTTGTCGCCGAGGCCGACGAGAGCGACGGCTCACTGTTGGAGTACACGCCGAATGTGGCGGTGGTGACCAACATCGAAGCCGACCACCTGGATTTCTTCGGCAGCGCCGAGGCCTACACCCAGGTGTTCGACGCGTTCGTGGAACGCATCGCGCCGGGTGGGGCCGTGGTGGTGTGTGTCGACGACATCGGTTCTGCGGAGCTGGCCGATCGTACTGCGGCACAAGGAATCCGGGTGTTGCGCTACGGTACCGCCGGACCTGGGCGAGGCGAGCTTGCCGCAACATTGGTGAGCTGGGAGCAGCAGGGCACCGGTGCGGTCGCCGAGATCGCCCTGGCCGGCGCGGATCAGCCGCGGACCATGCGACTTTCGGTTCCCGGCCGGCACATGGCGCTCAACGCGCTGGGGGCGCTGCTGGCGGCGATCGAGGTCGGTGCGCCACTGGATGCGGTGCTCGACGGGCTGGCCGGGTTCGACGGGGTGCGCCGACGTTTCGAGTTGGTGGGTTCGGGTGGGTCGGTGCGGGTCTTCGACGACTACGCGCACCATCCCACGGAGATCGCCGCGACGCTGCACGCGGTGCGGGCTCTGCTCGACGAGGGTGGCACCGGCCGCAGCCTGGTGGTGTTCCAACCGCATCTGTATTCGCGGACAAAGACTTTCGCCGCTGACTTCGGCCGGGCCCTCGACGGTGCTGACGAGGTGTTCGTGCTCGACGTCTACGGAGCTCGCGAGCAGCCGTTGCCGGGAGTCAGCGGGGCCAGTGTCGTCGAGCACGTCACCGTGCCGGTGCACTATATGCCGGATTTCGCCGCGGTGCCCGACGCGGTGGCAGCGGCGGCCGGTCCCGGTGACGTGATCGTCACGATGGGTGCCGGCGACGTCACGGTGTTGGGCCCGGAGATCGTGACCGCGCTGCGGGTGCGGGCCAACCGGACGCCGCCCGGCCGCCCGAGCGTGTTGTGAGCACGCCGCCCGACGACCCAGACGCCGTACCAGAGGAGCCGGCGCCCCAGGGGTCTGCCGAGGAACAGCCGGCCGACGCCGAGGGTGAGCAGGACGCCGAGGGCGAACCGACCGCGGGGGATGAAGCGGCGGGGGAGCAGGCCGACGAAGAGGGCCCGCGGCGGCGGGCTCGCCGGGAGCGGGCCGAGCGGCGGGCCGCGCAAGCCCGCGCGGAGGCCATTGAGCAGGCCCGGCGGGAAGCCAAGCGGCGCATCCGCGCGAATGCGGGCGAACCGGCGAAACGTCTTCCGCGGGGCACCATTCGGGGCCTGAAGATGGTGCTGGCCATGATTCTGGCGGTGCTGGCCGTCGTCGGGCTGGGGCTGATCCTGTACTTCACCCCGGCGATGTCGGTGCGCGACATCGAGGTCACCGGACTGGCGGCACTGTCCCGCGACGAGGTGGTGGCCGTCGCCGACGTGCAATTGGGGACTCCGCTGCTGCAGATCGACACCGGTGCGGTCGCCGAGCGGGTCGCGACGATCCGGCGGGTCGCCAGCACCCGGGTGCAGCGGCAGTACCCGTCGGCGTTGGGAATCGCGGTGATCGAGCGCGTCGCCGTTGTGTTCAAGGACTATCCGGACGGGCCGCACCTGTTCGACCGCGACGGGGTGGATTTCGCGACGGCGCCGCCACCGCCGGGGCTGCCGGTGTTCGACGTCGACAACCCCGGCCCGAGCGACCCGGCCAGCCGTGCGGCGCTGCAGGTGATGACGGCGCTGGCGCCGGAGGTCGCCGGGCAGATCGGTCGGGTGGCGGCCCCGTCGGTCGCATCGATCACGCTGACGTTGGCCGACGGCCGGGTGGTGGTCTGGGGCAACACCGACCGCACCCCCGAGAAGGCGCAGAAGCTGGCGGCGCTGCTCACCCAGCCCGGCCACACCTATGACGTGTCGAGTCCGGATCTGCCGACCGTCCGCTAGCGTCCGCGCCCGCCCCAACCCCGCGTCCAGCGTGAAGCTGCCTTCACGCTCGGCGTCCAGCGTGAAGCTGCCTTCACGCTCGGCTGAGCCGGGGGCGGCAGGAAAATTCGCGGGCATGTCTCGGCGCGTCGGCGCCGGCCACGGTGACGGCGGCCCTACTGTGGCGGTTGCGCGGAACAACTTGACATAACTCTAAGCCTATGGTTGAGGTTGAGGGTTTGCCAGGGGCTTGCGTGGCAGGACTTAACCCCAGAGAGGAATCCAATCCCACAAGGGAGGAAGACGAACGATGACCCCACCGCACAACTATCTGGCCGTCATCAAAGTCGTGGGCATCGGTGGTGGCGGCGTCAATGCCGTCAACCGGATGATCGAGCAGGGCCTCAAGGGCGTTGAGTTCATCGCGATCAACACCGATGCGCAGGCTCTGCTGATGAGCGATGCCGACGTCAAGCTCGACGTCGGCCGCGACTCCACGCGCGGCCTCGGTGCCGGCGCCGACCCCGAAGTCGGACGGCGCGCCGCCGAAGACGCCAAGGACGAGATCGAGGAGCTGCTGCGCGGCGCCGACATGGTGTTCGTCACCGCCGGCGAGGGCGGCGGCACCGGCACCGGTGGTGCCCCGGTGGTCGCGACCATCGCGCGCAAGCTCGGTGCGTTGACCGTCGGCGTGGTCACTCGGCCGTTCTCCTTCGAGGGCAAGCGGCGCAGCAACCAGGCCGAGAACGGCATCAACTCGTTGCGGGAGAGCTGCGACACCCTGATCGTGATCCCCAACGACCGGCTGCTGCAGATGGGCGACGCCGAGGTCTCGCTGATGGACGCGTTCCGCAGCGCCGACGAGGTGCTGCTCAACGGTGTCCAGGGCATCACCGACCTGATCACCACCCCGGGCCTGATCAACGTCGACTTCGCCGACGTCAAGGGCATCATGAGCGGTGCGGGCACCGCCCTGATGGGCATCGGGTCGGCGCGCGGCGACGGCCGGGCCCTCAAGGCCGCCGAGGTCGCGATCAACTCGCCGCTGCTGGAGGCCTCGATGGAGGGCGCCCAGGGCGTGCTGATGTCGGTTGCCGGCGGCAGTGACCTGGGCCTGTTCGAGATCAACGAGGCCGCCTCGCTGGTCCAGGAGGCGGCGCACCCCGAGGCCAACATCATCTTCGGCACCGTGATCGACGACTCGCTCGGCGACGAGGTGCGGGTGACGGTGATCGCGGCGGGCTTCGACTCGGTCGGTTCGGGCCGCAAACCGGTGACCGGCGCGCCCGGCCAGGCCCGGCACGCGATGGCCCCGGGCCAGGCCGGCAAGGTCACCTCCTCGCTGTTCGACCCGGTCGAAGCCGTCAGCATGCCCGCGCCCACCAACGGTGCCACGGTCAGCGTCGGCGGAGGCCGTGACGACGGTGATGATGACGACGACGTCGACGTCCCGCCGTTCATGCGCCACTAGATGGCCTTTCGTGTCCGGCGGGTGACGACCACCCGCACCGGTGGGGTGTCGAAGGCTCCGTTCGACAGTTTCAACCTCGGTGATCACGTCGGCGACGACCCAACAGCGGTGGCGGCCAACAGATCCCGGCTGGCCAAGGCCACCGGTCTGGGTCCCGACCGCCTGGTCTGGATGAACCAGGTGCACAGCGACCGCGTCGCGGTGGTAGACGGTCCGCAGGCCGGCGTCGTCGGCGGCGAGCAGGGCGTCGACGCACTGGTCACCACGGTGCCTCGGCTGGCGATGGTGGTGGTGACCGCCGACTGCGTTCCGGTGCTGATGGCCGATTCGCGTGCCGGGGTGATCGCGGCGGTACACGCCGGCCGGGTCGGCGCCCAGAACGGCGTGGTGGTTCGAACGCTGGAGGCCATGCTCACCGCGGGTGCGCACGCCGACGACATCTCGGTTCTGCTGGGCCCGGCGGTCAGCGGGCTGCACTACGAGGTGCCGGCGGCGATGGCCGAGGAGGTCGAGGCGGCGCTGCCGGGCAGTCGCACCCGGACCTCGGACGGCACGCCGGGTCTGGATCTGCGTGCCGGAATCGCCCGGCAGCTAACGGAGTTGGGGGTGCAGGCCATCGACGTCGACCCGCGCTGCACGGCCGCCGACCCGAAGCTGTTCAGTCATCGACGGGACGGGCGCACCGGACGGCTCGCCTCGCTGGTGTGGCTGGAATGAGTCGACGGTCGTTTACGCCGACGCGACCGATGAAAACGACTGCGTCTGTCCGCGTGTCGGTGCCGAGTCAACGAGCCCGCGGCCGTTACCGTCACCATTACTAGTCACTTCAGTCACACCTTTATCACGGTCATCAGCCTAGAAGGGTCCATAGGATGAGCACACTCCACAAGGTCAAGGCCTACTTCGGGATGGCTCCAATGGAGGACTACGACGACGACTACTACGACGACGGCGACGACTCGCGTGACTACGCGCCCCGGGGCGAGCGGTTCTCCGAGGACGTGTTCGACCGAGCGGCCGGCCGCGGGGAGGGTCGCTACGACGACCGCTTCGAGGACCGCGACTACGACGACGCTCCGGGCGGCTACCGGGGCGGCTACGAGGACGAGGGCCGTTACCGCGGCCGCGAATTCGAGCGTCCCCGCGAGTTCGAGCGCTCCCGCTTCTCTTCCCTGCGTGGCGGCGGGTCGACCCGCGGCGCCCTGGCGATGGACCCGCGCCGCATGGCGCAGATGTTCGACGAGAGCAGCCCGCTGTCGAAGATCACCACGCTGCGGCCCAAGGACTACAGCGAGGCCCGCACCATCGGTGAGCGGTTCCGCGGCGGCACCCCGGTGATCATGGATCTGGTGTCGATGGACAACGCCGACGCCAAGCGGCTCGTCGACTTCGCCGCCGGCCTGGCGTTCGCTCTGCGCGGGTCGTTCGACAAGGTCGCGACCAAGGTCTTCCTGCTCTCGCCGGCCGACGTCGACGTCTCACCCGAGGAGCGCCGCCGCATCGCCGAGACCGGCTTCTACGCGTATCGGTAGGCTGGTCCACAGCCGTACCGGTCAGCGATGCTGATGCGGACACACCCTCGTCAGTAAGGTCGAATTCCGTTGGCGCTGTTCTTCACCATTCTCGGTGTCGCCCTGTTTCTCTTCTGGCTGCTGCTGATCGCCCGGATCGTCATCGAGTTCATCCGCTCGTTCAGCCGGGACTGGCATCCGACGGGCATCACCGTGGTGATCCTGGAGCTGATCATGAGCATCACCGATCCGCCGGTGTTGCTGCTGCGCCGCCTCATACCTCAGCTCACGATCGGTGCGGTGCGCATCGATCTGTCGATCATGGTGCTGTTGCTGATCGCGTTCGTCGGTATGGAGATGGCGCTGCAGCACGCCGCTTGAAAGACGCCGCTTGAAAGACGCCGCCTGCCGGGTCAGACCCGGGTCAGGCGCAGTCGCCAGGCCTCCGGCCCGCGCTCTTCGTAGCCGACCGCGATCCGGCCACCGCTGCGCTCGGCGAGCTGGTGCAACAGCGGAATCGGGTCGTGCGGCGCCACCAGCATCAGCGAACCGCCGACCGGGACGGCGTCGAAGGCACCGAACACCGTGGCGTGCCGGATCGCGTGCGGAATCTCGCGCACATCGAGCTCGGGCATCGCCTCGTCTTCCTCACCGCAGGTGCACCCGCCGTGGTCGTGCGCGGCCTGCGCCTGTTGCGACGCCGGCGAGCCGATGCCGGGCAGCTGGCCGGCCAGGTCGGCCAGCGACACCCCGCTGGTCTCGGCCAGGGCGGGCAGCAGCAGGTCGGCGATCTTGCCGAACAGCGCCTCCAACAGCACCCGCAGCGCTTCGGTGTGCGCGGCGATCTGCACCCGGTCGGTGCCGCGGGCGACTCGCGCTGCGGCCTGCTCGATCAGCTGGGTCTCGCCGAGCAGCCCCTCGATCAGCAGCCGGGCCCGCTCGACCCGCACCGACGCGGGGTAGATCAGCTCGACCGCGGCACGCAGTTGCGGCCGAAGGCCGGTCTCGATGAACTCCTGCACCGCACGGTGGGCGTCGTCGAAGGCAGGGCCGGCCGAGCCGACGGCGGTGAACACCGCCGCACCCAGTGCCGCCTGGCGACCGAGCAGCTCGGCGTAGCGGGAGCGCACGTCTTCGACCGCTGTCGAGTCCGCCGCGCTGGTCGCCATGACCACATCGTTGGTTGTCATCCTGGGGTGTCCTTCCGGTTGGTGGTTCCCTGCGGCGGCGCGCCGGCCGGCGGCCGTTCAATAAATACGGCTAACGCTTGTGAATAATACGGCTTCGCCCGCCGCAGCGGCGGGTCGGGTGGAGTGGGCGCCGGGGGCACTTTGCTGCCGCGTCGTCGGCCTATCCCGTGACGACGAACCGGCCGAATATTGTGCCGGAACGTCGTGAGCCGGCTTGGACGGCGGGTGTGAGCCCTTACCGGCGACGATTCGGTGATCGTCGTCACCGTCGATGTTTGCCACAACGTGATTTCTGTGGCGTCATTTTGAAATTCGCTCTTAATATCATTCTCATTGCCGGGCACCCGCGTCTGATGTGACAGGATGGACGGCAGTTACGACACGGCTAGCGTTATTCCCGGTCGACGTACTGTTGTGCGATCGGTACTACCTACCTGACTTGAGGGGGCAGCAGATGCCACTAACACCTGCCGACGTGCACAACGTCGCATTCAGTAAACCGCCGATCGGCAAGCGCGGCTACAACGAGGACGAGGTCGACGCGTTCCTCGACCTGGTGGAGACGGAGCTGACCCGGCTCATCGAGGAGAACGCCGACCTGCGCCAGCGGGTCAGTGAGCTCGACCAGGACCTGGCTGCGGCCCGGGCCGGCGGCGGGGCTCAGCAACAGCAGCAGCCCCCGATCCCGGTCTACGAGCCCGCCCCCGAGCCGGTGGCGCCGCCGTCGGCGCCGGTCGCCGCGGTGCAGCCGTCGGCCTCGGAGCCGTCGACCGAAGAGCAGCACCTCAAGGCGGCGCGCGTGCTGAGCCTGGCGCAGGACACCGCGGACCGCTTGACGGGCACCGCGCGTGCCGAGTCCGAGAAGCTGATGGCCGACGCCCGCGCCAACGCCGACCAGATCGTCAGCGAGGCCCGCCACACCGCCGAGACCACGGTGGCCGAGGCCCGCCAGCGCGCAGACGCCATGCTGACCGACGCCCAGACCCGCTCGGAGACCCAGTTGCGTCAGGCCCAGGAGAAGGCTGACGCGCTGCAGGCGGACGCAGAGCGCAAGCACTCGGAGATCATGGGCACCATCAACCAGCAGCGCACCGTGTTGGAGGGCCGGCTGGAGCAGCTGCGGACCTTCGAGCGCGAATACCGCACCAGGCTCAAGACCTATCTGGAATCCCAGCTCGAGGAACTGGGTCAGCGGGGTTCGGCGGCGCCGGTCGACACCAGTGCGGCCGGCGACGGCGGCGGGTTCAACCATTTCAATCGCGGCACCAACTAAGGGCATAAATCAGATCCCCGAGCGGTGATCGCGGGTAGTGTGCTGGTCGGGGAGGTGAATCGATGCTGATCATCGCGTTGGTATTGGCGGCTATCGGACTAGCTGCGTTGGTATTTGCCGTGGTTACCAGTAATGCACTGGTGGCGTGGGTGTGTATCGGCGCGAGCTTGCTAGGTGTGCTGCTGTTGATCGTCGATGCGTTGCGGGAGCGTCGCCGTCAGGCAGCCGGGGTGGCTGCCGGGGCGGTGGCCGCCGGCACCGCCGAAGCGCCCGCAGCCGTCGATGACGACGACGACGTTGCCGTTGAGGCGGACGAGGCGGTCGTTGCCGTTGACACCGCCGTCGACGGCACCTCCGGGTCCCTTGATGACGCCGACGCCGCCGACAAGGTCGCCGTCGGGGCGGAGACCTCCGAGGAGGAGGCCGTCCCGGCCACGCTCGGCGAGGCCATCGGTGGGGGCTTCGAAGTCGACTCCGCCGACTAATCCAGCGGCATGCCCGGTGAGGGCGGGTTGGCCAGTAGGTCACGGACCTCGTCATCGCTGACCTGGTGAAAATCGCGGTAATGGCGTCCCACGGTGTCGAACGCGGTGGGCGTTGTCGCACACACCACGTCGTCGGCCTCCTGGGCGAGCTTGCGGCAGGCGGACGGCGGGCCGACCGGCACGGCCACCACGGTCGCGGCGGGTTCTGCTGACTGCACCGCCCGCACCGCCACCAGCATGCTCGCACCGGTGGCGATGCCGTCGTCGACGATGATCACCACCCGACCGCGCAACTCGGCGGCCGGCCGGCCGCCCCGATAGGCGACCTCCCGCCGGTGCAACTCGGCCTGTTCGCACTCGATCGCCGTGCGCAGTTCCTCCTCGCTGATCCGCAGGTCGGCGACGACGTCGTCGTTCACCACGACATGCCCGCCGCCGGCCAGTGCGCCCATCGCCAGCTCCGGCCACCTCGGCACGCCCAGCTTGCGGACCATGAACACGTCCAGCGGCGCCCGCAGCGCCGCGGCGACCTCCCAACCGACCGGAACTCCGCCGCGCGCCAGGCCCAGCACGAGGCTGTCGGTGTCGCGGTATGCGGACAGGCACTCGGCCAGTCGCCGTCCGGCGTCGCTGCGGTCGAGGAACGCGGGCGCCGACGTGCGGGGGTGCAGGCCAGGTCGAGTCATCTCCCCATCGAGCCTACGTCTGATCGAGCGATTACTCGGCCGGCGAAGTCGAGCATCTCCTCAAGGGTGGGGAACAGCGCGAAGGGATCCACGATCGCCTCATCGGCACCGGACCCGGCGAGGCGCTTGAGCTTGTCGGCAACGGTGTCAACCGACGTGCCCGGTTCGAGGTTGATTCGCATGGCCTTCTTCAGCGCGTCTGGATCGCGGCCGGCGTCCTTGGCCGCATGGCGCGCAATCGTCCACAGGTGGTCGGTGACCTCGTCCTGCAGGCCCTCGACGCCGAGCCAGCCGGTGCCGCTGCGGCCGACCCGGCGCATCGCGGCCTCGCTGGCACCGCCGATCCAGATGGGTGGACCGCCGGCCTGCACCGGGCGCAGGTCAGCATGGACTGGCGGTAGCGAGAAGAACTCGCTCTCCCAGGACACCGGGGTCGTCGTCCACCACTGGTGCAGGAACGCGAGCAGGTCATCGAGCATCCGCCCGCGCCGATGCCAGTCCGCGCTGCGGGCGATGTCGTGTTCGTCCTTCATCCACCCGATTCCCACGCCGACGTCAAGGCGGCCGTCGCTGAGCACGTCGAGCGTGGTCAGCAGCCGGGCCAGGTGCACCGGCTCGTAGTAGAACGTGCTGAGCGTGCTGGCGTTGAGGCGCACCCGGCTGGTCGCCGCAGCGGCGACCGTCCAGAGCAGCACCGGATCGAGGTAGCGGGTCATCTGTGGCGGGTACGGCTGCTCGGCGCCCGGATAGATGCTGTGCATATCGACCGGCGTGACCAGGCGATCACCGACCCACAGCGTGTCGTAGCCGAGGTCCTCGAGCCCGCGGCAGAACGCGCTCAGGCCGGCGGCGCTGCTGATGGCGGGACCGACGATGGGAAGTGCGAAACCGAGTTTCATGGCGAATCCTTTCGTTGATCTCTCAACAATTTGCCGGGTGAGACTCAGGCGGCGCGGGTAGCGCCGAGCGCGAAGTCGAAGTTCCCCACGCCGTGGCGGGCCAGACCCATCATGACCAGGCCCGTTGCTTCCAGCCAGTGCGCCATGTTCAAACCGCCGACATCCAACGGGCGCAGCCTGAGGCTCTCGATGAACTCCGACACGTCCGACTTGGCGCGCGCGTCGTCGCCGGCGATGAAGACGTCGAGCGACCGGCCCTGGGACAGGACAACGCCGAAGATCGTATTGAACGCCTTTACGATGCTGGCGCTGGCCGGGGCCGCCTTGGCGACCTCCTGCGCGATCGAGGTGTCCTCGGGGATGGCCAACCCGTCGGCCGCGGAGTTGAAGGGGTTGCTGATGTCGACGATGATCTTGCCCGCGAGGGCGTCTCCGTACTGGCTAACGGCCGGAACGACATTGGCGTACAACAGGGCAACAATGACGATATCCCCGGCCGGGACGGAGCCGAATTCTCCTGTCGTTGCGCCGCCGCCGAGTGCCATGGCCAGGTCGGCGGCCTTGGTCTGATCGCGGCCGATGATCTCGACGGTGTTGCCGCCCGCTACCGCCAGCTTGCCGATCGCGCGGGCCATGTTTCCGGTGCCGATGATGCTGATGCTGCTCATGAGATGTCCTGTCGTGACTTATGATGGATAGGTTGATGCATCAACCATAAACCGGATTGGTTGATGCGTCAACAAGCGAAGGAGGCGTAGGGGCGTATGGAACCGAACTGGCTGAGCGCTCGTGAGGACCGCGCCTGGCGGGCGTTCATACACGCGCACCAGAAGCTCGTCGCGCACCTGAACCGGGGCCTACAGGAATCGGGCCTCTCCGGCGCCGACTACGAGATTTTGGCGGTGCTCTCCGGTCATGACGGGGATCGCATGCCGGCCCACGCACTGGGCAACATGTTGGACTGGGAGAAAAGCCGTGTCTCCCACCAGGTGCGGCGCATGCAGAAGGACGGGCTGATCAGTCGCGAGCCCAACCCCGACGACGCCCGCAGCACCATGGTCCGCCTGCTCCCGGCGGGCCGCACCGCCATCGAAAAGGCCGCGCCGGGGCACGTGGCGGACGTTCGCCGAAACTTCATCGACCTGCTCACCCCGGCCGAGCTCGACATGCTGGCCGCGCTCAACGAACGAATCCTGCGCCGTCTGGCTGAAGTCGACGACCCCCTCGCCGAACCCTGAGGGTTCGACCTGTCCGGGATCTTCCGACTCATCACATAAATTGTGTCCGAGGGGGGAGTTGGCCATCTGCGACACGGGTTGGGGTCTTTGAATTGAGTCGTTGACCTTGACTGGGTCATTCATGCCGCCGGCCTTGGTATCGAAATCGGCCGACCGGCAACGGTAGCTTCGATTAGCCGATCTGCCCAACGAGCTCTCGGATGCGCTCGGCGAACTCCGGGGCGCCTGCGGTCGCCATCTTGTCGGCTAACTCCGCGACCGTCATCGGTGGGTTCTTCTTGTTGTCGGCGGCGCGGGTGAACGACTCGATCACGGCGTCGCCGCGGCGGGCGAGCAGGTCGCAGAGGAAGTCATCGGAGGTCATCACCTGCACATCGGCGGCCAGTACCGCTGGCGTGCGCAGATCCTTCATGTTCCTGGTGAGCAACACGTCTACGTCACCGTGGATCGCGGCGGCGGCATGCGGCCGATCGTCGGGATCGGATGACATCTCGTCGGTGACCTTGTCCCGGTACAACGTCGGGTCGATGCGATAACGGCCGAAGTGGGTACGCACGGCTGCCGCCACAGAAGCAGCCGATTCCGGCGTGCGCTGACCTTCGCGGACGATGACTTCTTCCCATTCGTCAATGACTTCGTCGGTCCAGACCCACGTGAACAGGAAGTCCTCGGACAGAGTCAACAGGACGTCCATGATGGTGAACGGGAACAGCTCACTGGTATCGATGAAGACCCGTTGAATACAAGCCACCTGCCTACTCCGAGAGCGCGGCACGTATCGCGTCGGCTCCTTCGCGGCGCCGCTCGCGCTCAGCGGCGACGTCTACCACTTCCTGGACGCGGATGCGGCGGTGGCGGCTGCCGGGGAGGCGACGGAAGGCAAGCACTCCGTCTTCGCACAGCCGATCAACGAACTGCCGTGTGACCCCGAGGATGTCAGCCGCCTCAGCTGGTGTGACCTCATCCTCTGCGCGAAGCACCACAATGCGAGCACCGTGCGCCACGTCATTCAGCATCGAGCGCACGGCGGACTCGACCGGGGTGTCGCCGACGAGACGCTCAGCCAGATTCTTGGCGTCCGACCGGACGGCGGGGTCGACCGGGTCGAGGGCGGTGGTGAGCGCGTGTGTCGCCATGTCGCCCATCCTACGCCTAACTGCAATAACAGCAACTAGATGCCGGGGTGTCACGGTGGTGTGACCGCGGAACGGTCGTTACCAGGTCTCGTCGGTTACGGCGTTACAGGACAAGCCAAATGGGCCGACGGCGGCAAAAATGCGCCGCTGCGCGGCCGAAACGCTCGCGGGTCGACCGTCGTGCCGATGCGTCGACGCGTTTAGTCGTCATCTTCGTCGTCGCCGGCATCGTCTGGCTCTCGTCTCTCAATGATCACATCATGTTTGGTCGCGTATCCGAAGTTGCGTTTCGGTCGTTTCAGGCGCCTTAGCCAGGGGATTCGCCTCTTCAAGCGAGTGAACCCCGCGCGAAGTGCCGAGACTAGGTTTCGTGCGCGTGGGTATGGCACGCTCAATCGGAACAATACGAGTGTCGCCAAGGCTATCGTCACAATGTAGACGGCGACCGTCGCTTGATCTGGTCCGCCGAAGAAATCGCGAAGTGCGGCCACTTTCGACCCCGTCGGAGACAGCACCGATAACTTGTTGAGAAGTTCGTCAACGCGAGGTAGAAGCAGTATCAGGACGATGCCGAGACCGAAGGCCGAAATCGCGATGGACCGCCGCGATTGCCTTCGGGCGTAGCGCGTATTGACAACGCTTTCCAGCACTTTTACGCGGTCATTGAGTCTCGAATACAGTTCGGGTGTTCGAAGTTTCGCCGCCATCCCGTCAACTACCGACGTCGCGTTGATGTCTGTCAATAGGTTACGGCCGTACTCGGGTAGGCCCGTCGCCAACTGATTTTGAGCAGCGAACAGGTCATCGTCGCGAACCGAAAGATTGACGGTTCTCTGGTCGATCGCCTCCAACTGCCGATGCTGTAGAATCGCCGATTCGATTGGCTCGACGGTTTGCAAGTCAGCAATGTAATGGATGTCGCTCCGAAGCCAAAAGGGCTCTTCCCGATTCAGAGTGCGTTGATCCGGTCTTGAAGCTGGCCGGAGTGGATCAGGGACCGCAGGATGTAGTGGTTGAGGTTGCGGAATCCC
>NZ_CP084028.1:1933555-2043630 GCF_020181595.1 [Mycobacterium] vasticus
CCCGCCAACAACTACACTGACGGCTGCTCACAGGTGAGGAATTTCGGCGAGCACAGCCGGGGATTTTCGATGAGCGCCGTCAATCGAGCCCGGCACTGAGCAGATCTATCGCCTGAGTGAGTTCGCCCCGTCGGAGCGGGTCCGGGTCGTTGCGATTGATCAGCGCAAGAAGACGCCCCGGTACGAGGTTGAGTTCCTCGATGGCGAGAAGGCCGGCACGGTCGAGAACGTACCTGCCGGGCGTCTGCACGGCCCCTGGTCGGGGGTTGAGAGCTATGACGAGCGCATGGCGCACTGGCAGCGCTTCCTCGACGAGGAGCCACTTGATGACACCGAAGACGGGGCGGTCGAGCACGTGTTCCAAGAGCTTGTCTCGGATTCGATCGGCGAGCTCGGCTGGCGTTATTCGCGATTCACCGCCATCGTCCAGGATCGTGTAGCTCTGGCGGCGCTGATCGGAGTCACGGCTGATGAGGTCCTTGATCAGCTTGATTACTTCGAGGACGGTGGTGCTGTTGTCGTGTCGCCGGAGGGCACGATGCGGCTGGCCGCGGCGATCGCCCACGCTAACCCCATGCCGATCCTCGATTGGGTGATCGACGACGAGAAGAAGTATCGAGAACTTTGCAAACGGGGCAGATCAGCCACTGCCCGTGACCGCTACAGTTACGACACCTCGCCGGAGCAGGAGTACGACAGCTACCTGCGATACGGTCGGCCGCTGCATGAATTGCTGCGCGCCTGGTGCGGTCACCGGGCCGTCACACTGCAGGAGCGCGTTGATGCCGCCGAGGCGGAGGTGAGGCGGTTAGATGAGTTGCTTGCGCGCGTGATCGATGAGCTCAAAGCACGTGAACACTCGCACGTCGCGGAGATAATTGAGCAGGAGCATGTCGAGGAGCGCATTACCCCGGCAAGGGTCCGCCCGGTCGTGGAACGTCCGCTCAAGCCCTCGGAGATTCCGGTGATCCATGTGCCGGTTCCGCGTCGACGATGGTGGTGATCACGGCCGCCAGATGCCGTGTTTGCCCATGAACGGCTCTAGGTCGCTGGTGCTCGGTGATGGCGGGGTTGGCCGGCCGCGGGTGGTCGTGATCGGGTCCAGTTTGGCTGCGTGTTCACGAATCTCCTTGGCCCAGCCGAGGAGCCGCGTGCGGTCGGGTTCGTCCAGGCGAGCAGCCTGCTCAGTAATCGCCGTGGCGTAGTCGCGCAGTTCTTCGACTTTCCGCCAGTCACGTGCCTCCCGGAGCATGGCGTCGCGGACGAACTTGTCCCCGAAGGCGATGACTGCGGCTGCCCGGGCGTCGTCCCACGCTTTCCTTCGTAGAACGAGTTGGCGCTCGGCTTCGATCTGTCGCCGTTCTTGGGCTTCGCGAGCGGCGACCTTATGGTCCAGTCGAAACAGGATCTCTTCGATAATTCGTGGGAGGTCGTCCTCCAATCGGTGACCGTCGGAATCGCGCCAGGTAGCCGACCAGAACGCGGCTGTCTTGTCGTCACCGAGCTGGATTTCCAAGTTCTCGGAGGGCCGCTCATCGAAATCCGGGAACAGGTATCCGCGGCGAGCCCGGGCCAGCTCGCGCTCCGTCGGATCGTGGGGCACCTTGTCGCTGCCCTGATTGAAGTGCAGGCCGACCTGATGAGGGTCGATCGTGAAGACCAGTTCGTCGCGAACCTGCGTATTGCGGTCGTAGCGATCATGAATCTGGACTTGAGCTGCGGCGACAGACATTCGGTGGCTTTCGGCCCCGTGGACCAGCGCATCAATCAGTCGGAGCGCGCGTTCGCGTTGTTCTCCGGTGACCTGGAAACTGTTGCTGCTGTTGAGCTCAGTGGCCGGCGCGGTATGCACGGAGGTCTTGCGTGCCCGGGGCCGCAGCGCTGCCACGTGCCAGCGGGGGGTGGGCTGGAGCCGCAAGATCGCGCCGTGCTGCTCGTTGACCCTTGCGGGCTCGCAGGCAACCCGGTGCTCGGCCGGAATCCGGTTGTCGCGTTCTGCGCGCGCGAGACGACGACGAATGGTCGGGAGATCGTCAGGCGCCACTGTGAGACCGGACTTTCCGGCCTGGCGCAGTGTTTCGATGAGCTGCTCGGCGACGCCGATCTTCGGCGTATTAGCAGGGGTCGAGCGTGAGCCCGATCCGGCAGCGTCGTCGTTGGTTATCGGAGCGGTCGCTGGTTCTGGTCGTGGCAGGCGACGGCGTTTGGGAGCGGAGCGGGAGCGCCGGCCAACTGACGGTTGATCCGGAAACGCACCGTGCTCCAGGTAGTAGGTTCCTGCGGGCTCGATCGTCGCAGTCCAGTTGGCGCCGTGACCTTTCACCCGAGCCAGGCCGCGGCTGGCAAGCGCGCGGGCGGATGTTCGATGCGCCCAGCCGGTGAAGACGCCTTCGGGGCGACCATCATTGATCCACTGCAGCACCTTGAACTGTGCGTCGGTCAGGGGTGCATCGTGAGCCACCATGAGTCCGATCCTGCCCGGTGTTTCAGCGCGTGTGGAGGCGTCAGGCGGCCGTGTGGGTCTGGATGTATCTGACGACGGCCCAAGGCACGGGCTGCGCTGTGATCAGCCTCAGATCCTGCACCTGTGTTCAGGCTGGGCCTCCGCTGGCCGTTTCGTGACGGCGCGACTCATATCGAAGTGGCGCAACGAGATTTCGTGGGTCAGCTCGCTAGCACAGCAAATGATTGGTGACCAATAATCAACATATCTACAAGGGAATTAGTGTATTTCAGCAAACGATTTGGGCGGCAAAGTAGCAGGTTTCGGAGGCGCTACGGCGGCCCTTTCTGTTTGAAGCACCACCAAAACCAGTTGTGTTTGCCAACAAGTTCATGATCTATGCCTCGAACAGTCCGTTTGTCGGTGCAATGTGATTGCTGGTCGGGCGACCCCAACGGTGAATTAAGAGGACGCTATCGGAAAGTTGGTCGCGCACAGGTTTACTCGTGAACACCTTGAGTTCCTGGGCCCATACCCACCCGAGGAGGCGACGTGCACCTGTTGCGCGGCAGCACCGTTGGCGCCACCGCGGCTCCAGCAGAGCTCAAGTCGCCCATGGCATTCGACGCATTCACCCACCACAGCGAAGGGACACTACCCATGCCTCGTCAACACGACATCCACGCGCAATCCGTAACTGTGCGCGCCCTGGCGGGGGGGGGGGGGCGTCTCCTCGCCTAACTAAGCTCCGCCCCTTCGCAACCGCCGGTGCCACATTGCTTGGTGCCGGCCTTGTCGTATTTTCGCCCCCGAGTTTGGGGCATGCGCCCGGGCTCGCCGCTCTTCGTGAGGTAACCCTCACCGCCGGTGACACCGGCTTGCCTGATCTTCTCGCCCCTTGGATCGACCAGTTCAACACCGCGTCCGAGAACGCCACGAAGCTGCTCAACACCTTCTACGAGGCGCCCGGCATCGGCACCCAGCAGATGCTCGCCAACATGTCCGCCTACCTGCAGGACTTCTTCAACGACCCGACGAGCAGCTCCGTGACCAGTGCCAGCCACGAGATCGAGGCGAATCTGGCCGCGGTGTTGACGGGCTACGGGTTGCAAAACGCGGATGCGGCCACGACGGCGACAGTACTTTCGCACACGCTGGAGTGCGCGACCTGCCTCACCGGCCACGGGGGCCTCTTCGGTCAGATTCCCGGCTACATCCCGGCCGACGAGCAGGCAGCGGCCCTTCCGATCATTAACTTCATTGGGTCACCGGAGAGCGGCATCATCATGGGCATGCTGGGCCCAGGGATGAGTCCCTGGGTCGCGCTGGGCAACAGCATCGCCGATGGCGATGACTTCAACACGACGCTGGCCAACATGGTCGGCGCATTCTTCAACGGCGCCGACCTCAACCTCGATAGCCTGCTGCCGACGATCAACGGCTTGGGTCTTTTCCCGGCTGGGATGAACATGAGCAATCTGGACATCGCGTTTGGGGGGTTGCTGAGCCCCGGCAGCGTAGGCCCAAACGTGGGCGGCGATGCCGTCGGCGGGTCGATCTTCAACAGCGTGGGAATTCACTTCACCGGTGTTCCCCTCATTGGCGCGATTGATGCTCCCAGCGAGCCGGTCGGCCCGATCGGGGCGTTGGAGGGCTGGGGGCAGACCATCGCCGATCTGCTCGGCTGGAGCGGCACGGGGTCACCGCTAGCCGACGTCACGCTGCCCCTGATTCCCGATGATTTCCTCGACCCCGGTGCTGGTGCATCCTCGGCAGTCGCGGATCTGTCAAGCCTGTGGCAGGACCTTGTTTCCGCGCTGGGTCTCTGATCGGCACCGTTGCACCCCACCCCCCCGACAAAAACTTCCTCGTACCTGCCAAGCCTGTTTCACGCGAAAGGTGTTTGAACATGAGCCGTCGTCACCACAACCACAGCCAGCCCGGCCTGCATCACAGGACGCAGAAGCGCCATAGCCGAGCGGTCGACTCCACCAGTGCGGTGGGTGCGTTCCTTGCGCTCGGGATTGTCCCGTTGGCGGCCGCGCCCTCGGCCCGAGCCGATGAGCTTGACGTGATCCTCGATCCCATGATCAATGCTCTTTCCAGCGTCGATCCCACCCTGGGCGCCGACGTTAATGGGTGGGTGCAGTCTTTCGATCCCACGTTTGGTGGTGATGGCTCGGCAGCCCTGGCATCGGTACTTGATTCCGCCGGGGCCCCGGCGGCCGACGCCGCGTCGTTTGACATGTCTCAGTTCTTCGACCAGTGGTTCTACACACCGTTTCACACTGGCTTAGAGGCCTGGATCAATAGCTCATTCGGCCAGTCAATCGATGGCGCCATTAATCAGTTGTCTGGTTTGTACCTGATCGGCAACGGTACCGACGGAACCGCCACTGACCCCGATGGTGGTGCTGGCGGCCTTTGGTTCGGCGACGGTGGGGCCGGATATGACGCAAGCGCTGACGCCGGCGTTGGTGGCGGCGCCGGCGGCGCGGGCGGACTGATCGGTAACGGTGGCGCCGGTGGCGCCGGCGGCGCCGGGGCCGATGGCGGTGCAGGGGGTGCCGGCGGCTCCTTCATGGGCGTCGGCGGCAACGGCGGTAATGGCGGCAACGGCAGCTGGTCCGTCTACAGGATTAACAGCTATGGCGGTGGCTATTACGGAAGCGGCGGCTACGGCGGTGTGGGTGGGAATGGGTCTGGCTGGCTGTTCGGCAACGGCGGCTCCGGCGGTGCCGCCGGCCACGGGGCTGACGGCGCCGACGGCACCTTCACCGGCGGCAACGGCAACGGCCACTACGGCGGCTACGGCGGCTACGGCGGTGCCGGGGGAAGCAGCGGGTTCCTGATCGGCGATGGCGGCAACGGTGGTGCCGGAGGGGCCGGCGGAGCGGGTGGCGCCGGCGCTACCGGCACCGCCGCCCACCCCGACGGCGGCAGGGGTGGCTCTAGCTACCAAGCCGGTGGCGGTGGCGCGGCTGGCGTCAAACTCTACGGCTCGTTCGGGCAGGCGGGGGAACCTGGGCAGGGCGGTGCCGGCAGTGCCGGTGGTGCCGGCGGCGACGCCTACAAAGACGTCGCAGGCAACTACCTCGGAAACGGTGGCGCCGGCGGCCGGGGTGGGGCCGGCGGTGGAAACTCCATACAGGCACGCGATGCCATCGGCGGGGCTGGTGGTAGCGGTGGTGTCGGCGGCAACGGCCTTAATGGCGGTGCCGGTGGTGGCGGTGGAAGAGGCGCCTTCTCCGTCGGGGCCTTTACCGGTGGTGCCGGTGGCGAGGGTGGTGCGGGCGGTAATGCCAGCGCTGGTACCGGTGGCAACGGTGGTGCGGGCAATACTGGCGGCTATTCCGCGCACGGAGCCGGCGGTGCCGGTGGCAATGGCGGCGCCGGCGGTAACGGAGCCACGACCGATAACACCGTCAAGACCATCGGCGGTAACGGCGGTCAGGGCGGAACAGGTGGCCTCGCTGGAGGTACCGGCGGGATCGCCGGCGCTAGCGGTAACGGCGGTGACGGTGGTACCGGCACCTTCGCCGGCGGCGACGGCGGTCGCGGCAGTTACTCGGCCATCCAGCAAAACTTTTCGTACGGCGTGGGCGTCGTCGGCGGCACCGGCGGTAACGGCGGTGACGCGACCGGTTGGGACGACAACGGCACAACCTTCAGCATCGGCGGTAACGGCGGTGCCGGCGGAAACGGTATCGCCGGCCGTGTAGGAGGCGGCGCCGGCGGTATCGGCGGTGCCGGCGGAAACGGCGCCGACACCGGCGTGAGCGTAGGTGGTAACGGTGGCGCCGGCGGTAGGGGCGGTTACGGCGGCACCGCCACCGGCCCCACTCCTGTCCTCGGCGGTACCGGCGGTGCTGGTGGGGCTGGCGGTAGCGGCACGGCGTCAGGTGGTAACGGCGGCGTCGGCGGCCTAGGCGGCTACAGCGCCGGAGCACTCGGCGCCACCGGCGGTGCCGGTGGCGCCGGTGGTGACAGCGGCGGTGTCGCAACCCCGACCAACAATCTGGGCTTCGGGCCCAGCCACGCGGGTAACGGTGGAAATGGTGGTCGCGGTGGCGGTCAAATGGGCTACGCACCTGGCGGCATGGGCGGCACCGGCGGCGTCGGCGGCGTCGGTGGTAGCGGCGCGGGCAGTGTCGACGGCGGCGACGGCGGCGACGGCGGTGCCGGTGGGACGGGTGGGACCGCCGCCGGTGGCTCGGTCTTCCCGACCACCGCGGGCGGCGCAGGCGCCGCCGGCGGGCCCGCCGGCAACGGCGGAGTCGGGGGTGCCGGTGGCACGGCGGATGCCGGCACCGGCGGCGACGGTGGCGCAGGTGGCGCGGGAGGCACGGGCGGCCCCGGAGGGGCCGGCGGTCTCGGTGGCACCGACAGGTCCGGCAACGGTCTGGCCGGCGGCAACGGAGGGATCGGAGGGACGGGCGGCAACGGTGCGGCCGGTGGTGCCGGCGGCGTGAGCAAGAGCGGTGCCGACGGCTCCCCGGGACCCAACGGCGCCGGAGGTGACGGTGGCACCGGCGGTAACGGTGGCGATGGCGGCACTCCCATCGGCAGCGGCACCGCCGGCGCGGGCGGAACCGGGAGCGTTGGCGGCAGCGGCGGCACCGGGACACCGCCCGGAAACACGGGCGCCACCGGGGCCGACGGTCAGCCTGGGTAGTGATGACATTGGCTGCAGGACCTACTGCGGTCGTCGGGTCCACCGTGGACCCGACGACCGCTGGTTCAGTAGTGCAGCAGCATCGATGGGTAGACCACGAATGTCAGCAGGACGACGCTCACCGCTGTCGCGAGTGCCGCCTTCGAGCCGTGCGGGAACAGCGGCCATTCTGCAGGGCACCCGGGGTCGCGCTCGCCGGCTGGATTCCTTCTTTCCTGGACGAGATGGCCAGTATCCGAAACGAATCGATAAGCGCGGTCTCGGGGCCGTCAAGGAGCTTGGATCAGTGAAATCCTCATGACATCAGTTCATTTCATCTCGGGCTTGCCCCGTTCAGGTTCGACGTTGCTGGCGGCGTTGCTTCGGCAAAATCCGCGCTTTGAGGCGGGGATGTCGGGTCCGCTCGCGGGCCTTTTCGGCGCGCTGCTAGGCGAGATGAGTGCGCGCAACGAGTTTTCGGTGTTCATCGACGACGACAAGCGTCAGCGCATCTTGAGTGGCCTGTTCGACAACTTTTACGCTGACTGCGACGCCGAGGTCGTCTTCGACACCAACCGCGCCTGGTGTGCATGGATGCCGGCCATTGCGCAGTTGTTTCCCGATGCGAAAGTGATTGCGTGCGTCCGTGAGTTGCCGTGGGTGATCGACAGCATCGAGCGGTTGATCCAGCGCAACGTCTTCTCTCCGTCGTCGATCTTCAATTACAACGCCGGCGGCACGGTGTACACACGCGCCAATGGCGTGGCGGGGCAGAACGGTATGGTCGGAGGTCCTTTTGATGCGCTCAAACAGGCGTGCTTCGGTGCGCAAAGGGACCGCCTACTGCTGGTGCAGTACGAAACCCTGACCACCGACCCGGCCAAGACCATGCACGCCATCTATAGGTTTCTCGATGAGCCCGCCTTCGAGCACGACTTCGACCACATCGACTACGACGTCACCGATTTCGACGAACGCGCCGGTACTCCCGGACTACACACCGTGGGTGCCATGGTCAAAGCCCAGCACCGCGAAACATTGCTGCCGCCAGACCTGTTCAGCCGCTTTGCCAACGACGCGTTTTGGCGCGACCCGCGGAAGATCCCGGAGGGTCTGCGTGTCGTGTGAAACGACCCGGCAACGCCGCGTGCCCGGCCTCCTCGTGCGCCGGGGTTGAGGGGGCGGGATGGGGGTGGATATCGTCCCTACCGCGGACACCCTGGTGGAGTTGCTGCGTCAGCAGGCCGCGCGATTGGGAGAGAAGACCGCGTTCAATTTCTCTCGTTACGGCGATGGCCGCGACGGCGAGCAGGTCACGTATCGGGAGTTGGATGCTCGGGCGCGGGCGATCGGTGCGGCGTTGCAGGGGTTGGGTGCTGCCGGTCAGCGGGTGTTGGTGTTCTGCAGTCCCGGATTGCACGGTATCGCAGGGATTTTCGGGTGCTGGTATGCCGGCGCCGTTGCGGTGCCGGTGCCCGAGCGGTTGGGGTCGCGGCTGGCGGTGGTGATTGCCGATGTGGGTCCGGGTTTCGCGGTGGCGTCCCCGCAGATGCCGCAGAGCATTCGCTCGGCGGTCGATACCCTCGCCGGGCGGGCCGGTGCGCAACCCCTGGTGTGGTGTGGCACCGACCAAGGCGATGCCGATGCCTGGGTGGCACCGGGCATCGACGCCGACAGTAGTGCGCTGATCGTGTATTCGGCGGGGTCGAGGTGCTACCCGCTGGGCGTGGTGTTAACCCACGAGAACGTGCTTACCAACCTGGAAGCGATCGGGTCGGCGGGGCTGGGTGGCCAGCGTGATGTGGCGGTGTCGTGGCTGCCGGTGCACACCGAACGAGGCCTGATCGGTGTGGTGCTGGCGGAGATATACCTCGGCGCCACAACCGTGTTGATGTCGCCGTCCGCGTTTGTGCAGCGGCCGATGTGCTGGTTGGAGGCGATCTCCCGGTGGCGGGGCACCATGTCTACGGCTCCAGGTTTTGCCTACCGGATGTGTGTACAGCGCAGCACGCCGGCTGAACGTGCCGGCGTGGATGTGTCGAGCCTGTCCACCGCGGTCATCAACGGGGCCGAGCCGGTGCCCGCGGCCACGATGCGGGCATTCGCAGAGGCATTCGCCGCGGCGGGTTTCCGTGCCGAAGCATTCACGCCGGTGTACGGACTGGCTGAGGCCACCCTGCTGGTCTCCGGTGGCGCAGGACCCCACGGCCCAGTCATGCGTCACGTCGATCGGGTTGGGCTGCATTCGGGGTGGGCTCTTGACACCGATCCGAATGATTCTGACGCTGTCTCGGTGGTGGGGTGTGGGCGTCCCCGCCAACCGGTGGTGGTTGTGGACCCCGATACCCGGCTGGAGTGCGGGCCCGATGAGGTCGGCGAAATCTGGGTGAGCGGGCCCGGTGTCGCCCGAAGCTATTGGAACGCACCCGTCGCGAGCGATCAGATCTTTGAGGCATTCCTCGCCGACAGCGGCGGCGGTCCGTTCCTGCGCACGGGGGATCGGGGATTCCTGCGGGCCGGGGAATTGTTCGTCACCGGGCGATGCCCGGGCCTCGTCGTCCTGGGTGGGGTGCACTACCACCCGAATGAGCTTGAAGCGACCGTGCAGGACTGCCATGCGGTTCTGCTGGCGGGCCGGGGTGCGGTATTCGCCGACGAATCCGAGCAGTTGGTGGTGGTGAACGAGGTCAGCTGCGACATCGGTGAGGCCGAACTGGCCCCCTTGGTGTCTCGGATCCAGTCCGCCTTGCGCGAATCTCATGGCATTGAGGCGCATTCGATCGTGCTGGTGGGGGCAATGCGCCTGCCCACCACCGAGGCCGGCGCGATCCGACGCAGCGTGTGCCGCTGGCAGTACTTGGAGGGCGACCTCGACGCCCTCGCACAATGGCACGCACCGTCATCCGCCGACACCGCCGGTGAGGCGCGGGAAGCCAACGTGGTCGAGTTCCGCGAGGGCGTGATGGCACGTCGGCAGCGGGTATGCCAGTCGTGACTTTCGGGAAGCGTAATTAGGTGATGGCGGGTTTCATCCCGGGTCGGGCGGGCCGTGGCGCTGCGGAATTGGATCTGGCGGAACACAAGTCATGGCACAACTATCTGGCGACGGTCTTGCGCATGTCCACTGTGCTCAACAGGGAACTGACTGATTCCCATCAGCTCTCGTTGGCGGATGTGCGCCTGCTGGATCTGCTGGAGCATGCCCCGACCGGCAGTGTCCAGATGGGCAACCTTGCCGAGGCCCTGGCGTTGCTGCCCAGCCGGCTCACGAGACAAATCAAGCGCCTCGAAAATCGCGGGCTGGTGCTACGGGAAGCCAGTCCGCACGACCGCCGCTGCGTGGTAGCCACTATCACCGACATGGGGAGAACGTTGGTGGAACAAACCATGATCACCTACGCCAACGCTGTCCGGACTCACTTTCTCGGACCACTGACCAGCCCCCAGATCGCAGCCATGGCAGTCACCTGCCGCCAGATGGGAGATGCCCTGAAACCTTCAGAGGGTCGGGAACGTTAAACCTATGACCGAGTGCGACCGACTTTTCCGCGACGGCCGAACGGCGCCGGAGTGCCGTCTCGATACCAGTAAAGAAAGTCCTCACAGCGCTGGTCAGGGGTGCTTCTGTAGCGGGTTGGCGGCGGACGGAGGGCGAAGCGTAGCGACCGCCGCGGACGGGAGCGCCAGCGGACGGAAGCATAGGGAGCGAAGCGAAGCCCGCAGGTAGCCGCAGGCGACCGATTGGTCGTTGGCGGCCGGTGTGGGTGCCGGAGACTAGTGTCGGTGCGGTGGTGATGGATGTGGGCGAGCCGGACCGTCTGCGGTGGCGTCAGCATGGTGAACGCATCGTTTATGACAGTCCGTGGGTGCGGGTGACGAAGGTTGACGTGACTCCGCCGGATGGGCAGCGGTTTGAGCATCACGCAGTGCGGCTCCAAACGGTGGCAAGTGCGGTGGTTATAGACAGCCAGGAGCGGGTGTTGTTGGTGTGGCGTCACCGGTTCATCACGAACTCGTGGGGGTGGGAAACGCCGGGCGGCATTGTCGATGACGGGGAATCCGGCGAACAGGCAGCCGTGCGTGAGACGGTGGAGGAAACCGGCTGGCAACCTCAGAGCTTGCGGCGGTTAGTGAAGTTTCAGCCGATGCCGGGGCTGGTTGACACTCCGCATGAGGTCTATCTGTCGCGCCACGCGGTCAAGGTCGGCGAACCGTCGGATGAGACCGAGGCCGCCGTGGTGGACTGGATTCCGATGTCGGAAGTTCCCGCATTGATTGAGCGCGGTGAAATTGCGGGCTCGGGAGCACTGGTCGGATTATTATGTGCCGCAGGCAGGCTCGGTTAGGACGGTCGGGCCAGTACGGTCAAGCGGCGGCGGTTTCGCTGCGAACCGATCTGGGTGGCGAGCCGTTTGGCAAGCAGCGCGTGGTGGCGGGCTTGGGTGCGTTCCCCGGCGGCGTGCAGAGCGTGAGCCAGGTCGGTATGCAGAGCGCATTTGGCGCGAACGAACTCGGGATTGTGGTCATCGAGGGCTTTGGTGAGGTAGTCGATGGCTTCGGCTTCGCCCAGCAGAGCCAGGCCATGGCCTCGCCACCGAAGCAGGTGCGTGATGCTCAGCGACAGGTAGGGCATGGTGGGGTCGTCGCTGTCGGCTGGTAGAAGATGCTCGGCGTTGTCGAAGCCGCGCCGGGCTGCGTCGCGATCACCGAGATGGGCGTGCATCTCCGCCTGGGCCGCGGTCAGCCAGCACCGCATGAGCGGCGGCAACGACGGTGTGCAGGCGGCTTCATCGAGCAGAGCCAGGGCGTCGGCAGCCTTGCCGATGTCGGCCAGCGCATAGGACTGCTCGCCCAGTGCGTGGGCATAGACAGCGGTGTTGTCCGCTTCGTGGCCAGCGCTGCGGGCGAGGTCGAAATGCTGCCAGGCCCGTGTGATGGCGGCGGTGTCGAGTGCTTGCCATCCGGCTAACGCCGAGGCATCGGCGACGATGCCGGCCAATGCTTGGCGATCGCGACCGAGTACGGTGTGCGCCATGAGCTGGCGCACCAGGTCGATGTGAGCGCTGATCTGGTCGAGCACACTGGCCGCCCCAATCCGGCGGTCCAGTAGCCGCAGCCGGTGGGTGTTCTGATCGAGTTGCTCGATCAACGGCCCGTCCACGCCCTGCGAGCGGGCCAAACGTGCCTCGATCTCGATGAGTGCTTCGGCGTGGCTGTCGCTATCGTCGGTGCTGCCGGCGGGGAATCCGAGTTCGTCGTCGGTGCGTCCGTACAGTTCACGCAGCAGCTTGCGGTAGACCGGGTCAGGAACGACGGGATCGTTCTCCCATCGAGAGAACATGCGCTTAAGCGAGGCCTTCGAGGGCACCGCCGTGCCATGCTGTTCGGCCAGGCGTGCAAACGCGCTCATGGCCGCGACCTGGGTCATATTTTTGTCCAAGCGCGCTCGCTGCACACCAGTGCCACGCCGCGATGAGCGGGCACTTGCAGCCGATTCGCTGGCCATGGCATTGATCATGCCCGCTCTGCGGTGAAACCCAGAACATTATCTCTCGGCTTCTGGCCCGCGTTTCGAACCGTCGCGGGTGTCCTGAGCTGCGCACCTTGCCTGCGTGAAGTCGTTCTGGGGACACCAGGGGACACCGGAGCTGTCCCCTGGTGTCACCTAGTCAGCTGCCGTCCCGGCCCGGTTTCGTGGACATGGGCAACCCGCACGGGTGCTTGTCCACTACTCACGAAAAGGATGACAGCACAATGCGTTTGAAGATTGATACGTCAACCAGCCGGTTCATTGTCACCAAGGCCGCAGAGCAGCGGCTGAATTTCGACACCGGCAGCCCGAAAACCGACACCGTCACCGGGCTACTGCTGTACGCGGTACAGGTATTGGCCCTCGATGACACCGGGGGTGAAGTGCTCAATATAACCGTCGCAGGTGATCCGAAAGTTGCGGTTACACAGCCGGTATCGGTGTCGGGGCTGGTGGCTATTCCCTGGACTCAGGGCGATCGCAGCGGTGTGGCGTTCCGCGCCGACGCCATCACCGGCGCCGATCCTGCCGCGACCGCTAAGACGAGCCAGCAGGCCCGGTAACCGAGGTCTGGCCCGGCAAGCTCCCGCGACAGCGCTTCCTGGTTTGCCGGGCCAGCACCCTCCGATCATCTTCCCGCCGAAGTGAAAGTAGGCACGTCATGTCAAACACCCCAAACCGTAAGAACCACAACACTAATCAATCAGCCGATGACGACTGGATCGGCGAGCTGATCTGGGCAGGAGTTAAAGCCACCGGGCAGTTGTTGTGGTGGGCGATGCTGTTTCCGGTTATCAGCATTCCCTCCGCCGCGGCGATCTGGATCGGCCTCAATCACGGTCCCCGCTCCGGGCTGGCGATCGTCGTGGTGGTGTTCGCGGCCTATGCCTGTTGGGCCATGCTGGAGCCGTCCTCGTTCACCGCGTGGGTCAGCGACCCGTTGCGGCACCGCTGGCTGGCGTGGTGGCGCTATCACCGCACCTGGGAATCGGTGTGCGCCCTGCACGGTTTGACCGTCCAACACGGCGAGCGCACCTTGGTGCCAGCCGTGATCTCGGTGCGCATCGGGCACCACGCCGACATCCTGACTGTGCAGGTGGTGACCGGCCAGTGCCTCACCGACTGGCAGAAACGCGGTCCGGCGTTGGCGGCGGCGTGGCGGGCCGAGCGATTGACGATCCGCGCCACCACGCCGGGGCAGGTGCGGATCATCATCGGTCGCGGTGATGTGCTCGGCCAACCGATTGCGTTGCCCCTACCGAAACCTGCGGCCCCGGTCGATCTGGGCGCGGTGCGAGTCGGGATCACCGAATCGCGCACCTGGTGGCAGCTGCCCGTGCTGGGGCAGCACCTGCTGGTCGCCGGTGCTACCGGAGCGGGCAAAGGTTCGGTGTTGTGGTCGCTGATCGCCGGGTTGGCACCGCAGATCAGGTCCGGGCGGGTGCGGCTGTGGGTGATCGACCCCAAAGGTGGCATGGAACTCGGTGCTGGCGCGCCGTTGTTCACCCGGTTCTGCCACGACACCGGCCAATCCACCGCACAGCTGCTCGGTGAGCTGGTGGAGCTGATGCACACTCGCGCCAACCGGCTACGTGGGCACACTCGTCTCCACACCCCGACACCGGCTGACCCGCTGATCGTGTTGATCGTTGATGAGATCGCCGCGCTGACCGCCTATGTCACAGACCGCAAACTGCGCACCGAGATCGAAAACCTCCTGGGGCTATTGCTGTCCCAGGGCCGTGCTGTCGGGATTTCGGTAGTGGCCGCGGTGCAAGACCCCGCCAAAGACACTCTGCCGGTGCGGCAGTTGTTCACCGTGCGGATCGGGTTGCGCATGACCGAGGCCACCCAGACCGCGATGGTGCTCGGCCAGGGTGCCCGTGATGCCGGAGCCGAATGCGATTTGATCGCTGATGCCACCCCCGGGGTCGGCTACGTGATGATCGACGGCACCGCTGAGCCGGTACGGGTGCGGGCCTTTCATGTCACCGATGCCGACATCACCGCGTTGGCCCGAATGTTTCGTCGCCCGCCGCCTACCGGCGGTGATCATTCGCGGGATCAGGGACGGCGGTGACCGGCACTGCTCGCGGGGTGAGTGGCCCGGTGGTAGCGTTGCCGGGCCTGCCCACCACTATTGACCCCGCACTGGTGATCGCCCAGATCGTTCGGCGCGCATCCTCGCCAGGGTTTGAGACATGGTGGCGGCGTGTCGAATCCGTGGGATGCTGCGCTCATCCGATCCAGCTGGTCGGCGCCGGCTCCGTAGGGCGCCGGCAGGTGGCGTGGACGCGCTGCAACAACAGGCGGGCAACGGTCTGCCCGTCATGCTCGGACCTGTACGCCCGCGACACCTGGCAACTGGTGCATGCCGGGGCAGCTGGTGGCCACCACAATGTGCCGAACGAGGTGGCTGCTCGCCCACAGGTGTTCGCCACTTTGACCGCGCCCGGCTATGGCGCGGTACACAACGCCAGCGGCGCGCGTTGCCACCCGAGTTCGAAGCGTTCAGTAGGTCGCTGTGTCCATGGGAACACGTTGCAGTGCAACGTAACCCATTCCATCGGCGATCCAATAGTGGGACAGCCGTTATGCAGTCAGTGCTACGACTACCTCGGGCATGTCCTGTTCACCTGGCATCTGCCCGAGCTGTGGCGGCGTTTCACCATCGCATTGCGGCGCGCCGTCGCCGCGCAGTTGCGAGCACTTGGGATGGACCGGGGTTCGGTGCGAGTGAGTTTCGTCAAGGTCGTCGAGCTACAAGCGCGTGCCATCCCGCACATCCACGCCTTGATCCGCCTCGACCCACTGACAGCACCCACCACCCAAGGTGACCAGAGCTATCACGGCCCCGCCGCCACCCGTGGCGGTGGGGAGTCCCGTTCGGGTACCGGAGGCAGCGGCTGGGTGTCGCCGATCACCGCGGGCGAGCTGTCTGCATTGATTCAGGGTGCTGCGCGTCAGATCCGCGTCGATGTTCTCGCGGATGGTGGTGAGGTACGCGAGCTGCGGTTCGGCACCCAGATTGACGCCCAACCGCTCAGCGGTGACGCAAAGGCAGAACCGGTCGATACAGCGCCGACAGCTCGCTTGTCGCCGCGGCGGGTTGCGGCATACCTGGCCAAATACGTCACCAAATCTCTGCAGGACTTCGGCATCACCGCCCGGCGTCTCTCGATCGAAGCGATCACCACACTCGACGTCACCGAACACGTACGGGCGGTCTTGACCACCATCGCCGAGCTTGCCGAACGTGTTGAGCCGATGGCCGGAATTGGGCGATGGCTGCACACGCTGGGCTATCGCGGGCACATCACCACCAAGTCCCGGCGCTATTCGACCACCATGGGTGCCCTGCGCGCCGCGCGTGCGGCCTGGACGCGACGACAGAGCGCCAAACACCCTGAACGCCAAGGAGATACGCGAGCAGACGGGCGGTATCCACCGGTAACCGACGTGCCGGCCGACCTCGATGCTGATGACGTGCTCTGGAAGTTTGATCACGCCGGACATACCAGCGCGGGGGAGCGCACCCTCGTCTACTCCGCGGCCCTCCAACGCATCCACACCCGTCGCATCGGACTGGTGGAAGCCCGTTGCCAAGTCCGCGACCAGCACGGAGATCCGCCAGGGGGACACGATGGCTAATCGTTCCCAAACAGCACATCCTCGCTCTCAGTGGGACGCTCGCAGCGATGCGCCGGCGATGTCAGAGGGGGGTGTTGAAATTGTCGTACCAGAGAGCCATCGACTTCCGCATGAGGCCAATCGCGCGCTGGTAAGCGTCATAATGGCCGTGCGGGACCGGATGCTCGGATCAGACAGGGGAGTCGCGTGAGCCTGAGGTTCGCCTTCTACGGCCGAGTGAGCACGGAGGATGCTCAAGATCCGGAGGCGAGCCGCAGCTGGCAGAAGCGCCGTGCCATGGATCTGATCACCCCGCACGGTGGAGTTCTTGTCACTGACTATTTCGATGTGGGACAGAGCCGTTCGCTGCCGTGGAAGCGCAGGCCAGAAGCATCGCGTCTGCTTGTCGATGTCGCCGCTCGGGATCGTAGCTTCGATGCCGTCGTGATCGGGGAACCCGCTCGCGCGTTCTACGGTCCGCAGTTTGCGCTCACTTTCCCGGTGCTCACGCACTACGGAGTCGGCCTGTGGGTGCCCGAGGTCGGTGGCGCGGTCGATCCTGGCTCGGAGGCGCACGACCTGGTGATGACTCTGTTCGGCGGCATGAGCAAGGGGGAGCGCGCTCGAATCCAGATGCGTGTCCGTGCGGCGATGTCGGCACTGGCGCAGGACACGTCCAGATATCTCGGTGGTCGACCCCCGTACGGTTATCGGCTCGTCGATGCCGGTCCGCATCCGAACCTCGCCAAGGCGAATCTTGGGCAGCGGCTTCACCGTCTTGAACCTGACCCCGCGACGGCGCCGGTCGTTGAGCGGATCTACCGCATGTACGCCGATGGAGCGGGTCTGCGCTACATCGCGCAGCGGCTTACCGACGATGGTGTGCCGTCACCGAGCCAATATGACCCGGCCCGGAATCGTCACCGCGACCCGCGCGGCTGGTCCCATTCGGCGATCCGCGCCATCCTCGACAACCCGACCTATCTCGGTGTGCGCGTCTGGGGCAAGCAGGAGAAATACGAAGTCCTGGTCAATCCTGACGATGTCGCTGCCGGTTATGAGACACGTATGCGGCGGCGTGATCAGGCTGCCTGGGTCGTGCCGGACCGCCGCACGCACGAAGCGCTGATCACTGACGAACTGGCGCAGGCTGTGCGTCTTCGCACCCAGACTCGGCGTGGTCCCGGCCTGGTGTGCAGCCGGGAATCGACGGTTCCCTACGCCCTTCGCGGGCTGCTGTACTGCGCCGTGTGCGGACGGCGGATGCAGGGCGCCGCCCGCGGCGGGAAGCGAAACACCCGCATCCTCTACCGGTGTGAGCTGGGTAAGTCACGTTCTGTGCCTGTGGAACTGACCGATCACCCGCGCACGGTCTACTTGCGTGAGGACGCGGTAACGGCCCGACTCGATGAATGGATCGCCAGCTTGGCCGATCCGGAGGACCTGGCGCGTGGGCAGGAGGTGGACCCGGTGGCGGGAGCTGGCTATGCCGCGTTGCTGCGCCAGCTTGGCGAGGCGAATGGCAAGGTTGCTGCTTTGGTTACCGCGGTGGAGTCCGGTGTGGCCGTTGAGGACCTCGCCGATGCATTGCGTCGTCGCACCGCCGAGCGCGATGAGCTGAAGGCCCTTCTTGAACGAGCCGAAAGGCCTCGCGCCATGTCTGCTGCACAGATCAGCGAGTTGGTCGACGAGTTGGGCGGGATGTTAACGGTGCTCGGTGAGGCAACAGGAGCGGAGCGTGCTCAGGTGTACGCAAGCCTGGGCCTGCGTCTTGATTACGATCCCCACCTGCGACAAGTGAAGGCGACGGCCGACTTAAGTCGTGTCGCCGGATGTGTCCGAGGGGGGACTTGAACCCCCACGCCCGTTAATAGGGCACTAGCACCTCAAGCTAGCGCGTCTGCCATTCCGCCACTCGGACCTACCCGGCTCGGCCGGGCAGCTAAGGCTAACGGATGCCACTCGCCGACCCAAACCCAGCCCAGATGGTAGGAAAGGTAGCTGTGACGGTGTGCCCCGATCCTGTCGACGAGGTGGTCGAACTCGTCAGCGCCCTCATCCGTTTCGACACCAGCAATACCGGTGAGCCCGAGACCACCCAGGGCGAGGCCGACTGCGCGCGCTGGGTCGCCGCCCAGCTGGAAGCCGCCGGCTACCAGACCGAATACCTCGAATCCGGTGCGCCCGGCCGCGGCAACGTCTTCGCGCGCCTGCCAGGCAGCGACCCCAGCCGCGGCGCCCTGCTGATCCACGGCCACCTCGATGTGGTGCCGGCCGAGGCCGCCGACTGGAGCGTGCACCCGTTCTCCGGGGCGGTCGAGGACGGCTATGTGTGGGGCCGCGGCGCGGTCGACATGAAGGACATGGTCGGCATGATGATCGCGGTGGCCCGCCACCTCAAGCAGGCCGGCATCGTGCCGCCGCGCGATCTGGTGTTCGCGTTCGTCGCCGACGAGGAGGCCGGTGGCAAGTACGGGTCGCAGTGGCTGGTGGAGCATCGCCCGGATCTGTTCGACGGCATCACTGAGGCGATCGGTGAGGTGGGTGGTTTCTCGTTGACGCTGCCGGGCCGCGACGGCGGGGAACGCCGGCTGTATGCGATCGAGACCGCCGAGAAGGGCATCCGGTGGATGCGGGTGACCGCCCGCGGCACCGCCGGGCACGGGTCCATGGCGCACGACGACAATGCCGTCACCCTGCTCGCTGAAACGGTGGCGCGGCTTGGGCGCCACCGGTTCCCGCTGGTGCTGCGCGAGTCGGTGCTGCAGTTCCTGGCCGCGGTCTCCGAGGAGACCGGCTACACCTTCGACCCGGAGTCACCGGATCTGGAGGGCGCCATCGACAAACTCGGCTCGGTGGCGCGCATCGTCAAAGCCACCCTGCGCGACACGATCAACCCGACCATGCTCAAAGCCGGCTACAAGGCCAACGTGATCCCGGCCAGTGCCGAGGCGGTGCTGGACTGCCGGGTGCTGCCCGGCCGGGAGGCCGCGTTCGAGGCCGAGATCGACGCGCTGCTGGGCCCGGACGTGACCCGCGAGTGGGTCACCGAGCAGCCGCCGTATGAGACCTCCTTCGACGGTGATCTGGTCGACGCGATGAACGCCGCGCTGCTGGCCGCCGACCCCGACGCCCGGATCGTGCCCTACATGCTCTCCGGTGGAACCGATGCGAAAGCGTTCGCCCGCTTGGGTATTCGCTGCTTCGGGTTCACCCCGCTGCGGCTGCCGCCGGACCTCGACTTCGCCGCGTTGTTCCACGGCGTCGACGAGCGGGTGCCGGTGGACGCGCTGAAGTTCGGTACCCGGGTGCTGCATCACTTCCTGACACACTGTTGACATCCCCCCCGACGAGAGGACCCTCCATGAGTTCTGCCCCCGACCCCTACGCCGCGTTGCCCAAGCTGCCCACCTTCACCCTGACCTCGTCGTCGGTCACCGACGGGCAGCCCCTGGCGGCCGCGCAGGTCAGCGGAATCATGGGCGCGGGGGGACAGGACGCCAGCCCGCAGCTGAGCTGGTCGGGATTCCCCGAGCAGACCCGCAGCTTCGCGGTCACCGTCTACGACCCCGACGCCCCCACCGCCTCCGGCTTCTGGCACTGGGCGGTGGCCAACCTGCCGGCCACCTGCACCGAACTGCCCGAAGGCGTCGGCGACGGCAGCCTGCTGCCCGGTGACGCCCTGACCCTGGCCAACGACGCCGGGCTGCGCCGTTACGTCGGCGCCGCGCCGCCGGCCGGCCACGGGGCGCACCGGTACTACATCGCGGTGCACGCCGTCGACGTCGAGAAGCTGGACCTGGGCGAGGACGCCAGCCCGGCCTACCTGGGCTTCAACCTGTTCATGCACGCCATCGCGCGTGCGGTGATCGTCGGCACCTACGAGCAGCACTGATCGCCGGGCGTGCAGATTTGTCCGGCCTCACCTGGGCTTTTACCGGACAACTCTGCACGCTCGCGCTAAGTGGTGGTGGCCGCGCTCCCGATCGCCTCGGACAGTGAGGCGAACCCGCCGTCGCGCAACCGCTGGGCCAGGCCGTCATGGATGTCTTTGGCCCACAGGCCGCCGCCATAGATGAACCCGGTGTAGCCCTGCAGCAGGGTCGCGCCGGCGGTGATGCGCTCCCACGCGTCATCGGCGGTCTCGATACCGCCGACACTGATCAGCACCAGCCGGTCACCGACGCGGGCATACAACCGGCGCAGCACCTCCAGCGCGCGGCGCGCCACCGGTGGCCCGGAGATACCGCCGGCCCCCAGTTCGGCGACTCCCAGGGTGAGCAGCCCGTCGCGCGACACGGTGGTGTTGGTGGCCACGATGCCGGCCAGGCCCAACTCCACCGACAGGTCGGCGATGGCGTCCAGGTCGTCATCGGCCAGATCGGGTGCGATCTTGACCAGCACCGGCACGGTGGTCTCGGCGCGCACCGCGGCCAGGATGGGCCGCAGCTGCTCGACGGCCTGCAGGTCACGCAGGCCCGGGGTGTTCGGTGAGCTGACGTTGACCACCAGATACGACGCCAGCGGCCCCAGCAGCCGGGCGCTGGCGCGATAGTCCTCGACCGCATCCTCGGGCGGGGTGGTCTTGGTCTTGCCGATGTTGACCCCGATCGGCACGTCGGCGCTGTGCCGGGCCAGCCGCGTGGCCAGCGCCCCGGCGCCATGGTTGTTGAACCCCATCCGGTTGAGCAGGGCGCGGTCGGCCGGTAGCCGGAACAGTCGTGGCGCCGGGTTTCCCGGCTGCGGGGCGGCGGTCACGGTGCCCACCTCGGCGTAGCCGAATCCCAATGCACCCCAGGCGTTGACGCCCAGGCCGTCCTTGTCGAATCCGGCGGCCAACCCGAGCGGGCCGGGAAACCGCACACCGAACACCGTGCTGGCCAGTATCGGATCGTGTGGCGCCAGAAGGCGTTTCATCGCCCGGCGGGCCGGACGCACGCCGGTGGTCCCGCGCAGCCCGGCGAACACCACGGTGTGGATGCGCTCGGCCGGCACCATGAAGAACGCTCGGCGCATGGCGCCGTAGAGGCCCATCGGCCTACAGTCCCGGCTGATCGACGGCGCCGACGGCGCTCAATCGGGATTTCTTGCGGCGCAGCAGCACCCGCCGGCTTCCGTCGGTGTACAAGCGCACGCGGGTCAGCTCCCAACCTCGGTATTCGGCCTCGATGGACAACCGGGTGGACGCCCCGATCCGGGTGACCTCCGGCGGCAGTCGCAGCGGTATCCACTCATAGTCGTCGGACAGGTCGGTGTCCCAACCCGCCGGCAGCCGGCCTCGCCGCAGGCCCGTCAATGTCGCCCCGCGGCGTGCTCGATCACCTGCACCCCGGCCCCCGAGCCCGACACCACGTACAGGGTGTCCGACTTGTCGTCGTAGGCAAGGGTGTTGGGCTGCTGCACGGTGGGGTATCGAACCCTTTCCACAGGGATTCCGGTGGCCAGATCGTAGCCGATCACGGTGTTGTCGGCGGTCTGCGACACCCAGGCCAACCCGCCCGATCCGGCCACCCCGTAGGGGGACTGCGGCACCGGGTAGGCCTGCCGCAGGATCAGCGGATCCATGCCGTAGACCATCAGCTGGCCGCCGCGGGTGTCCGCTGCCAGCAGAGGTCCGTCCGCCGAGGCCGACAACGTTGTGGCGCCCTGCCCGGCGCGCAGGGCGTACTGCGGCTTGCCGTCGGCGCCGATGGTGGTCACCGAGGTCTGCCCGCGGTCCAGGACGGCAACGATATCGCCTTGCGCCACAAGCTGATCCACCCTCGCGAAAATCTTCGCGACGGCGGCGGTCCGCAGACCGTCGGCGGTCAGGGTGTGCACAGCCCCGTCGGCGCTGCCCAGCACCAGCGTGCCGTCGGAGCGCCGGGTGATCGCGGTGAAGTCGACGTCGGCGGCGTCGGTGACATCGACCCGGCTGACCTGGCGAGTGGCCGGCTCCACCCGGAAGTAGCCGCCGCGGCTGGACAGGTACACCACGCCGTGGCCATCGCCGGTCAGCGCGGTCGCCGGACCGGGCAGCGCCAAGCTGCCGGTGGTCGCCCCGAACAGGCTCACGGTGGCGTCAGCCCGCAGCGCCACCAGGGTTCCGGCGTCGAACACCGCGCCGGTCGCCGTACCGGTCAGCGGCCGGACCGTACCGGCCGGGTGCTGGGTGCCGGCGGGGGAGACGGCGGGTTCGGCCGCCGGGATCGTCGGCGGCGCGAGGGAGGGACGCGCCGAACACGCCGCGACCAGCAGCAGCGGCAACAGCAGGCCGCAACGGAGTCGGCGAACGGATGGCATCACGGCCAGCATTCTAAGGAAGGTATCGACGCCGGGGCGGCATGTCCCGGGTAACAATAAGTTCGCTTACGTGTAATCTCCCGTCCATGACGGTCACTGATGACTGGCAGCTGACATGTTCGGATTTCCTCATCGAGGAGATCTGGACCGGCGCGTTCGCGAGCGGCTTCGGGGAAGTCGGTGACGGACGCAGCTTCTCTTTCCACGTCGAGCGTCAGCAGTTGGTGATCGAGGTGTATCGGCCCCGGCTGGCCGGGCCGGTGCCGCACGCCGAGGACGTGGTGGCCAGCGCCGGACGAAGCCTGTTCGACATCGACGTCGCCGACGAGCGCAGCCTCGCCGCGGCCGTTCGGGACGTGGTGGCCGATCTGACCCGCTGAGCCCCGCCCGGTACGGTCTGAGCTCATGTCGGTACTCGAGTCCGCGATGTCGTGGCCCCAGGTCGTGGTCTTGGCGATTGTGCAGGGACTCACCGAGTTTCTGCCGATCTCATCTTCGGGTCACCTGGCCCTGGTGTCGCGACTGTTCTTCGCCGGCGACGCCGGAGCCTCCTTCACCGCGGTCACCCAGCTCGGCACCGAAGTGGCCGTGCTGGTCTATTTCGCCAAGGACATCGTGCGTATCCTGCGGGCCTGGTTCGCCGGGCTGCGCAACCCGCTGCGGCGCCACGATCTGGACTACCGGATGGGCTGGTACGTCATCATCGGCAGCGTCCCGATCGTGGTTATCGGGGTGGCATTCCAGCACTTCATCCGTGGCGACGTGCGCAACCTGTGGGTGATCGCCTCGGCCATGGTCGGGTTCTCGCTGGTGATCGCCGCCGCCGAGTACTTCGGCCGCCAGCTCCGCCACGCCGACCAACTGACCGCCAAAGACGGCTTCCTGGTCGGTGTCGCCCAGTGCCTGGCCCTGGTTCCCGGGGTCTCGCGCTCCGGGTCGACGATCAGCGCCGGCCTGTTCCTGGGATTGGACCGGGAGTTGGCCGCCCGCTTCGGTTTTCTGCTGGGCATCCCGGCGGTGTTCGGCTCCGGCCTGCACGAGCTGCCGAATGCGTTCCAGCCGGTCACCGAGGGGATGAGCGCCACCGGGCTGCAGCTGGCGGTCTCGGTGGTGATCACCTTCGTGGTCGGCTACGCGGCGATCAGCTGGCTGCTGCGGTTCGTCAGCAGCCACACCATGTACTGGTTCGTCGGCTACCGGATCATCGTGGGCACCGCGATACTCGGGTTGCTGGCCGCGGGCGTGGTGGCGGCCTAGCCATGACCGTCATCCTGCTTCGCCACGGCCGCTCCACCGCGAACACCGCGGGCGTCCTGGCCGGGCGTTCGCAAGGCGTCGAACTCGACGCCATGGGCCGCGAGCAGGCCGCGCAGCTGGTGGACCGCTTCGCCGGCCTGCCGATCAAGGCCGTGGTGCGCTCGCCGCTGCTGCGCTGCCGCGGCACCGTCGAACCGCTGGCTGCGGCATTGGAGCTGGAGCCGCTTGTCGACGAGCGCCTCGCCGAGGTGGACTACGGATCGTGGACTGGCCGCAAGATGAGCGAGCTGACCGGTGAAGCGCTGTGGCGGGTGGTGCAGGCCCAGCCCAGTGCGGCGGTCTTCCCCGACGGCGAGGGATTGGCTCAGGTGCAGGCCCGTGCGGTGACCGCGGTGCGCGAGCATGACCGGCAGCTGGCCGAACAGCACGGCGCCGACGTGCTGTGGGTGGCGTGCACCCACGGCGATGTCATCAAGGCCGTCCTGGCCGACGCGCTCGGCATCCATCTGGACGGGTTCCAGCGGATCGTCGCCGACCCGGCATCGGCCAGCGTGATCCGATACACAGCACTGCGTCCGTTCGTCATCCACGTCAACCACACCGGGCCGTCTTTGGCTGCGGCGGTGAAGATTCCGCCACCGAGCGACGATCGGGGCGGCGACGCCGTGGTCGGCGGGTCCACCACGTAGTTGCCGGAGATGCCGGTCGCAGCGTCGACTGCCGGTATTTTGGAGATGCCATGTCCCGAGCTATCCACGTCTTTCGCACCCCCGACCGCTTCGTGGCCGGGACCGTCGGCCAACCCGGAAACCGCACCTTCTACCTGCAGGCCGTGCATGCCGAGCGGGTGGTGTCGGTGGTGCTGGAGAAGCAGCAGGTCGCAGTGCTTGCCGAGCGGATCGGTGCGCTGCTGCTGGAGATCAACCGCCGGTTCGGGACCCCGGTTCCGCCCGAGCCGGCCGAGGTCGACGACCTGAACCCGCTGGTGACACCGGTGGACGCCGAGTTCCGGGTCGGGACCATGGGCCTGGGCTGGGACTCTGAGGCGCAGACCGTGGTGGTGGAGCTGCTCGCCGTCAGTGACACCGAGTTCGACGCCTCGGTGGTGCTCGACGACACCGAGGACGGCCCGGACGCGGTGCGGGTGTTCCTGACGCCGGAGTCGGCACGCCAGTTCGCCACCCGGTCGAACCGGGTCATCTCGGCGGGCCGTCCGCCGTGCCCGCTGTGCGACGAGCCGCTGGACCCGGCCGGTCACATCTGCGTGCGCACCAACGGCTATCGGCGGGGTGCCTTCGGGCCTGACGACGAGCCGGAGGAGTCCGATCTCTGACGATCGGGAGGTGCTGCGCTGCGGGCAGCTGGAGATCCTCGGCCGGATCCGCTCGGCCAGCAACGCCACCTTCCTGTGTGAGGCGACGCTGGGGGAGCGCCGCCTGCACTGCGTGTACAAGCCGGTCGCCGGGGAACAGCCGTTATGGGATTTCCCGGACGGAACCCTGGCCGGCCGTGAAGTGGCCGCGTATCTGATCTCGGTCCAGATGGGCTGGAATCTTGTTCCCCACACCATTATTCGGGACGGTCCCGCCGGCTCCGGCATGGTTCAGCGGTGGATCGATCAGCCCGATCCGGAGCCCAGTCCCGGCCTGGTCGACGTCGTACCCCCGAACAAGATTCCCGACGGCTACCTGCCGGTGCTGCAGGCCTACGACTACGACGGCGGCCCGGTCACCCTGGTGCACGCCGACGACGTCGCGCTGCGCCGCATGGCGGTGTTCGACGCGGTGATCAACAACGCCGACCGCAAGGGCGGCCACATCCTGGCCGGCGTTGACGGCGGGGTCTACGGCGTCGACCACGGCGTAAGCCTGCACACCCAGGACAAGCTGCGCACGGTTCTGTGGGGCTGGGCGGGCAGGCCGTTGGCCGAGATGGCCGACGACGCGGTGTCGGCGGTGTCCGGCCTGCTCGGCGCCCTGGACGGTGCGCTGGCCGCCGCGCTGGAGCCGCACCTGACCGCCGATGAGATCACCGCTTTGCGTCAGCGCGCCACCGACCTGCTGGAACATCCGGTGATGCCCGGCCCGCAGCGTCATCGCCCGATACCGTGGCCGGCGTTCTAGCCCGACTCAGGCGATGCCGAGGGTGCCGGCCGTCAGGCGCCACAGCCGTTCGGCGACCCGGTCCGGGTGGGGACGCGGCGTGGCGCGCAGCTGTTGGGCGACCCCGAGCCGCAGGCCGCCGATCACGAAGGCGCCGGCACTGTCGGGGTCGATGTCGGCCGGCAGCTGGCCGAGGTGCTGGCCGTGTCGGATGTTGGCGGCCGCGTCGTCGCTCATGTTCTGGATGTAGACGGCGTCGAGCTCACTGAGCTGGGGGTCCAGTGCGATCCGGGCGAGCAGAACGTCTGCCAGCGGATTCTGGAAGTGGTAGGCGACGAAACATCGGGTGCGCTCACGTTCCCGGGTGCCCCAGTCGCCGTCGGGCAGACGCGCGTCGCCGGTCGCGGTGCGCAGCCCGGTGTAGAAGCCGTCGTAGACCGCGGCGAGCAGGCCGGCCTTGGAGCCGAAGTGGTGATACAGCGCGCCTGTGCTGAGCCCGGCCCGGCGGGTGAGGGCGCCGAGCTCCAACACCCCTGACCCGGCGACCAATTCGTCGCGGGCGGCATCGAGTAACTGTTGACGCCCGATCGGTGCGCGTGCCACAATCCGACGATAACAGAAATCGGTTATGTTATCTGGATCGAGGTGCTCCGGTGGGCGTGGAAGTGACCGACCGATTTGACCTGCAGGACAAGGATCTGGCCGGCACCTACCGGCGCACCGTCAGCGCCGGCGCAAGCGTTGATCCCGACGTCGTCGCCGCGGATCTGGCCGCTGTGGAGCGCGACGGATTCGTCATCCTGCCCGATCTGCTCAGCGCAGCCCAACTGGACGAGATTCGCGCGAGCGTCACCCCGCTGTTGGACAAGACCGGACGCAACGGGTTCGAAGGGCGTGCGACGCAACGGGTCTACAGCGTGCTCAACAAGACCCGCGCGTGTGACCGCATCGTGGACCACCCCCGGGTGCTGGCGCTGCTGGACCGCCTCTTCATGCCCAACTACCTGCTGTCGATGCTGCAGGTGATCAACATCGAGCCTGGTGAGCAGGCACAGATGCTGCACACCGACGACGGTTTCTATCCGTTGCCCAGGCCGCGAAAAGCTCTGGGAGCGGCCACGATCTGGGCCATCGACGAATTCACCGGCGACAACGGCGCCACCGACATCCTGGTCGGCAGCCACCGGTGGGGAGATCGTGAGCCCACCGACGCCGAACGAGAACCGGTGGTGATGAGCGCCGGGTCCTGCGTCTTCTTCCCCGGCACCCTGTGGCACGGCGGTGGCGCGAACCGCTCGCAGCGGGCCCGGCTGGCGGTCACCGCTCAATACTGTGAACCGTGGCTGCGTCCGCAGGAGGCGTTCACCCTGTCCGCGACGCGCGACACCGTGCGCGTCGTCTCCGAGGACATTCGCCGGATGCTGGGCTACAGCATCCACCCGCCGTTCATCGGCCAGGTCGACGGAATGCACCCCAAACGACTGTTGGAGCCCGGCGCGCAGCAACTCTGAGCGGGGTGGGGATACTGCCAGACGTGACGTTGACCGACGCGGCGCTGGCCGCCGAACTCGCCGTCGAGGCGGGCAAGCTGTTGCTGGCGGTCCGTGACGAGGTGGGTTTCTCCCAGCCGTGGCACCTCGGTGACGCCGGCGACGGCCGTGCCAACCGCCTGATCCTCGACGGCCTGCGCGACGCCCGCCCCGGCGACGCGGTGCTCAGCGAGGAGTCACCCGACGACCTGGCCCGACTGCACGCCGACCGGGTGTGGATCGTCGACCCGCTGGACGGCACCCGCGAGTTCACCACCCGGGGACGTGACGACTGGGCGGTGCACATCGCGTTGTGGCAGCGCGACAGCGGCGATGCTGGCGCCATCACCGACGCCGCGGTGTCGTTGCCGGCCTACAACAACCGGAGCAACGTCGTCTTCCGCAGCGACACCGTCACCGCCCCCACCGTGCCCGACGATGACGGGCGTCCCATCCGGGTCGCGGTCAGCGCCAACCGGATGCCCGCGGTGGTGCGGCTCATCCGCGAGGTGGTGGACGTCGAGCCGGTGCTGATGGGTTCGGCGGGCGCCAAGGCGATGGCCGTGGTGCGCGGCGACGTGGACGCCTACCTGCACGCCGGCGGCCAGTGGGAATGGGATTCGGCCGCTCCGGGCGGGGTGGTGCGGGCAGCGGGCATGCATGCCACCCGACTGGACGGCTCGCCGCTGCGCTACAACCGGCCCGATCCCTATCTGCCCGACCTGCTGATGTGCCGGCCCGAGGTGGCGCCGACGCTGCTGGACGCGGTGCGGCGGACCCTGTTCTAAGGGAGGGCCTTACAGTCGTGGGCATGCAATCGTGGTCCGCGCCGGCCGTTCCGACCCTGCCCGGGCGCGGCCCGGCGTTGCGTCTGTACGACACCGCCGACCGTCAGGTGCGCCCGGTGTCCCCGGGCCCGACGGCCACCATGTACGTCTGCGGCATCACGCCCTACGACGCCACCCATCTCGGCCACGCCGCCACCTACCTGGTGTTCGACCTGATCCATCGGCTCTGGCTCGACGCCGGACATCAGGTGAACTACGTGCAGAACGTCACCGACGTCGACGACCCGCTGCTGGAGCGCGCCGCCCGGGACGGCGTTGCGTGGCAGCGCCTGGCCGCCGACCAGGTCGAGCTGTTCGGCGCGGACATGACCGCGCTGCGGGTCCTGCCGCCGCAGCACTATGTGGCGGCCACCGAGGCCATCGCCGAGGTGATCGAGGTGGTCGAGAAGCTGCTCGCCGCCGGCACCGCCTACGTGGTCGACGGCGAGTACGCCGACGTCTACTACCGCGCCGATGCCACCGAGCAGTTCGGTTACGAGTCCGGCTTCGACCGCGCCACCATGCTGGAGCTGTTCGCCGAGCGCGGCGGTGACCCGGACCGGGCCGGCAAGACCGACCCGCTCGACGCGCTGCTGTGGCGGGCCGCCCGGCCGGGCGAACCGAGCTGGCCGTCACCGTTCGGCGACGGACGGCCGGGCTGGCATGTCGAGTGCGCCGCGATCGCGCTGAGCCGCATCGGCACCGGGCTCGACATCCAGGGCGGCGGGTCCGACCTGGTCTTCCCGCATCACGAGTTCTCTGCGGCGCACGCCGAATCCCTCACCGGCGAAAGGCGTTTCGCCCGGCACTATGTGCACGCCGGGATGATCGGCTGGGACGGGCACAAGATGTCCAAGAGTCGCGGGAACCTGGTGCTGGTCTCCAAGCTGCGCGCCCAGGGCGTGGAGCCGGCCGCCATCCGGCTGGGTCTGCTGGCCGGGCACTACCGCAGTGACCGGTTCTGGGACGACGCCACCCTGGATGAGGCAGTCGCCCGGCTGGACCGCTGGCGTGCCGCCACGAAGCTTTCGGCCGGCCCCGACGCCGAGGACGTGATCGCACGGCTGCGCCGCTACCTCGCCGATGACCTCGACACCGTCAAGGCGCTGGCCGCCCTGGACGGCTGGACCACCGACGCACTGGAGTACGGCGGCCACGACGCCGCCGCACCCGCGCTGGTGGCCACCGCGGTCGATGCGCTGCTGGGCGTGGTCCTGTAGGAGCCGCTGGTAGGTTCGCTCCCATGACTTCGATCAATTCCCAGGTGGTCTTCATCACCGGCGGTGCACACGGTATCGGCGAGCAGCTGGCCCGTCGCCTGCACTCCCAGGGCGCCTCGCTGGTCCTGACCGACCTGGACCAGGCCGGCCTCGACAAACTGGCCGCCGACCTTGGTGACCGGGTGCTGACCGCCGTCGCCGACGTGCGCGATCTGGGCGCCATGCAGAAGGTGACCGCGCAGGCCACCGAGCGTTTCGGCGGCATCGACACCGTGGTGGCCAACGCCGGCATCGCCAGCTACGGCTCGGTGCTCAACGTGGATCCCGAGACGTTCAAGCGGGTCATCGACGTCGACGTGGTCGGGGTGTTCAACACGGTGCGCGCCGCGTTGCCGTCGGTCATCGAGCGCCGCGGCTACGTGCTGGTGGTGTCCTCGCTGGCGGCGTTCACCCCGCTGGCCGGGATGGCGTCCTACGACGTGGCCAAGGCCGGGGTCGAGCACTTCGCCAGTGCGCTGCGCCAGGAGGTCGCCTACCTGGGTGTGGAGGTCGGTTCGGCGCACATGGGCTGGATCGACACCCCGCTGGTTCGCGACAGCAAGGCCGACCTGGGGGCGTTCGGCGAGATGCTGGCCAAGCTGCCGTGGCCGCTGAACCAGACCACCTCGGTCGACAAGTGCGTGGACGCCTTCGTCAAGGGCATCGAGGGCCGCAGCCGCCGGGTGTACTGCCCGCGCTGGGTGGGGCTGTTCCGCTGGCTCAAGCCGGTGCTGACGTTGAAGGCGGTGGAAGGCCCGTTCATCAAGGGGGCCGCCACCATCGTGCCGCGGATGGACGCCGAAGTCGCCGCCCTGGGCCGCTCCACCAGCGCCTACAACGAGACCCTGGAGAGTTAGCCCGACTCAGCGCCGGCGCCGCCGCAGGTAGCGTTCGAACTCCGCGGCCAGCGCGTCGCCGTCGATCTTGTTCAGGGCCTCGGTCATGTCGACCTCGGCGTCGCCGCGTTCCTCCAGTGAGGCCACGTATTCGGCGATCTCGTCGTCCTCGCTGGCCATCTCCGAGACCGCCAGCTCCCACTCCTCGGCCTGGGCGGGCAGGTCATCGAGGGGCACCTCGACGTCGAGCACGTCCTCGACGCGCTGCAGCAGCGCGACGGTGGCCTTGGGGTTCGGGGGCTGGGAGACGTAGTGCGGTACCGCCGCCCAGAACGTCACCGCCGGAATGCCCGCGGCCACACAGGCGTCCTGGAACACCCCGGTGATCCCGGTCGGCCCCTCATAACGGGTCTCGGTCAGCCCGAATCGGGTCGCCGACTCCGCGGAGTAGGCCGCACCCGACACCGGCACCGGCCGGGTGTGCGGGGTGTCGGCCAGCAGCGCACCCAGGATCACCACAGTGTCGACGTCGAGGTGTTCGATGACGGCCAGCAGCTCGGCGCAGAACGACCGCCAGCGCATGTTGGGCTCAACACCGTGCATCAGCACGATGTCGCGGTCACTGCCGGGCGGGCGGCAGTGCGAGATCCGCATCGACGGCCACACCAGTTCGCGGGTCACGCCGTCGAGCTGGCGGATCACCGGCCGGTTCACCTGGTAGTCGTAGAAGGCTTCGTCGTCGATGTCGACGATCAGCTTGGCCTCCCAGATGCGGTTGAGGTGCGCCAGCGCGTCGCTGGCGGCATCGCCGGCGTCGTTCCAGCCCTCGAACGCCGCCACCACGATGGTGTCGTGCAGGTCGGGCAGCGCAGTGCCGTCATCCGGTCGGGTCACGGCATCAGCCTACGGCGTGCGCCATGGTCGCGGGCCTCACCGGACCGGCCGAGTCGGCATCGTAATCGGGGCATTCGTACTTATGTCGGATGACGACGTAGACTCTTTCGGGTCGAGAGGCGTTGCAACGGTTAACCGGTCTCTGCCGGTGGCCGCCACGCTCGACAGAGTTAAGGACGCCTTCCGCCACGGAAGGAGCCCGCGTGAATAACTTTGAGCCCAACATCCGGCCCGACTGCACCGACGAACTGACGGCTGCTCTGGGCCGCCGGATCATGGTGATCGACGGTGCGATGGGCACGGCGATTCAGCGGGACCGCCCCGACGAGGCCGGTTACCGCGGGGACCGGTTCACCGAGTGGCCGACCGCTCTGCAGGGCAACAACGACCTACTCACCGTGACGCAGCCGCAGATCATCGAGGGGATCCACCGCGAGTACCTCGAGGCGGGCGCGGACATCCTGGAGACCAACACCTTCAACTCCAACTCGGTCTCGCTCGGCGACTACGAGATGCAGGAGTTGAGCTACGAGCTCAACTACGCCGGCGCCGCACTGGCGCGCAAGGCCGCCGACGAGTTCAGCACCCCTGAGAAGCCCCGCTACGTGGCGGGCGCCATCGGGCCGACGACGCGGACCGCGTCGATCTCGCCGGACGTCAACGACCCCGGTGCCCGCAACGTCTCCTACGACCAGCTGGTCGCCGCCTACCTGGAATCCGCCAACGGCCTGGTCGACGGTGGCGCCGACATCCTCATGATCGAGACGATATTCGACTCGCTGAACGCCAAGGCGGCGGTGTTCGCCGTCGAGACGCTGTTCGAGCAGCGCGGACGCCGCTGGCCGGTCATCATCTCCGGCACCATCACCGACGCTTCCGGGCGCACCTTGTCCGGTCAGGTCACCGAGGCGTTCTGGAACTCGATCCGGCACGCCAAGCCGATCGCGGTGGGCCTCAACTGTGCCCTGGGTGCACCGGAGATGCGGCCCTACATCGCCGAGATGGCGCGGATCGCCGACACCTACATCTCCTGCTACCCGAACGCCGGTCTGCCCAACGCATTCGGTGAGTACGACGAGACACCGGAACGTCAGGCCTCCTACATCGCCGACTTCGCCGACGCCGGTCTGGTCAACCTGGTCGGGGGCTGCTGCGGAACGGCGCCGGGGCACATCGCCGCGATCGCCGAGGTGGTCGAGGGCAAGGCTCCTCGCGCGCTGCCGGAGATCAAGATGGCCACCCGCCTGGCCGGCCTGGAGCCCCTCAACATCACCGACGACTCACTGTTCGTCAACATCGGTGAGCGCACCAACATCACCGGTTCCGCCCGGTTCCGCAACCTGATCAAAGCCGAGGACTACGACACCGCGCTGTCGGTCGCGCTGCAGCAGGTCGAGGTCGGTGCGCAGGTCATCGACATCAACATGGACGAGGGCATGATCGACGGCGTCGCCGCGATGGACCGGTTCACCAAACTGGTTGCGGCCGAGCCGGATATCAGCCGCATCCCGGTGATGATCGACTCCTCCAAGTGGGAGGTCATCGAGGCGGGCCTGAAGAACGTGCAGGGCAAGCCGATCGTCAACTCGATCTCGATGAAGGAGGGCGAGGAGAAGTTCATCACCGAGGCACGGCTGTGCCGCAAGTACGGCGCCGCCGTCGTCGTGATGGCCTTCGACGAGCAGGGGCAGGCCGACAACCTTGCGCGCCGCAAGGAGATCTGCGGGCGGGCCTACCGGATCTTGACCGAGGAGGTCGGATTCCCGGCCGAGGACATCATCTTCGACCCGAACTGCTTCGCGCTGGCCACCGGCATCGAGGAGCACGCGACCTACGGGATCGACTTCATCGAGGCCTGCGCCTGGATCAAGGAGAACCTGCCCGGGGTGCACATCTCCGGTGGCATCTCGAACGTGTCGTTCTCGTTCCGGGGTAACAACCCGGTCCGCGAGGCGATTCACGCGGTGTTCCTGTTCCACGCCATCAAGGCCGGCCTGGACATGGGCATCGTCAACGCCGGCGCGCTGGTGCCTTACGACTCGATCGACCCCGAGCTGCGGGAACGCATCGAGGACGTGGTGCTCAACCGTCGCGCGGATGCCGCCGAGCGGCTGCTGGAGATCGCCGAACGGTTCAATGCCGCCGGCAAGGCCGAAGATCCCGCGGCCGCCGAGTGGCGCAGTCTCCCGGCCCGGGAGCGGATCACCCACGCCCTGGTCAAAGGTATCGACGCCCACGTCGATGAGGACACCGAGGAGTTGCGCGCGGAGATCGCAGCCGCGGGCGGTCGGCCGATCGAGGTGATCGAGGGCCCGCTGATGGACGGCATGAACGTCGTCGGCGACCTCTTCGGTGCGGGCAAGATGTTCCTGCCCCAGGTGGTGAAGTCGGCCCGGGTGATGAAGAAGGCCGTGGCCTACCTGCTGCCGTATATCGAGGCGGAGAAGAAGCCCGGCGACGCCGACCACACCAACGGCACCATCGTCATGGCGACGGTGAAGGGCGACGTCCACGACATCGGCAAGAACATCGTCGGGGTCGTGTTGCAGTGCAATAACTACACCGTCGTCGACCTCGGTGTGATGGTGCCGGCCGAGAAGATCCTGGCCGCGGCCAAGGAGTACGACGCCGACATGGTCGGACTCTCCGGCCTGATCACCCCGTCGCTGGAGGAGATGGCCGGCTTCGCCGCGGAGATGGAACGCGAAGGTCTGGAGATCCCGCTGCTGATCGGCGGTGCGACCACCTCGAGCGCTCACACGGCCGTGAAGATCTCGCCGCGTCGCAACGGTCCGGTGATCTGGGTCAAAGACGCCTCGCGTTCGGTTCCCGTCGTCGCCGCGCTGCTCGACGACACGAAGCGGCCGGCGCTGCTGGAGCAGACCGCAGCCGACTACCAGTCGCTGCGGGAACGGCACGCCCAGAAGAACGAGCGGCCGATGGTGCCGCTGGAGAAGGCCCGCGCGAACCGGACGCCGATCGAGTGGGACGACTACACACCGCCGGTTCCGGTGCAGGGCTTGGGCGTTCGAGAATTCCTCGACTACGACCTCGCCGAGTTGCGCGAGTACATCGACTGGCAGCCGTTCTTCAACGCCTGGGAGATGAAGGGCCGCTTCCCCGACATCCTCAACAACCCGGCGTCGGGTGAGGCCGCCCGCAAGCTGTACGACGACGCCCAGGCGATGCTCGACGCCGCGATCGGCGAGAAGTGGCTGACGGCCAACGCGGTGATCGGGTTCTTCCCCGCCAACGCGGTCGGCGACGACGTCGAGGTCTACACCGACGACACCCGTACCGAGGTGCTGACCATGTTCCACAACCTGCGTCAGCAGGGCGCGCACCGGGCGGGTATCCCGAACCGGTCGCTGGGTGACTTCATCGCCCCCAAGGAGACCGGCCTGGCCGACTACATCGGTGCCTTCGCCGTCACCGCGGGGCTCGGCAGTGGCGAGAAGATCGCGGAGTTCAAGGAAGCTCTCGACGACTACAGCGCGATCCTGCTGGAGTCGGTCGCCGACCGGCTGGCGGAGGCCTTCGCCGAGCGGATGCACCAGCGGGTTCGCAAGGAGTTCTGGGGATTCCAGCCCGATGAGACCTGGGACAACGACGAGCTGATCGCCGAGAAGTACCAGGGCATCCGTCCCGCCCCGGGCTACCCGGCCTGCCCGGAGCACACCGAGAAGGCGACCATCTGGAAGTTGATGGACGTCCACGAGCGGACCCGCATCGAGCTGACCGACTCGATGGCGATGTGGCCGGGCGCAGCCGTGAGCGGCCTGTACTTCTCGCACCCGCAGTCGCAGTACTTCGTGATCGGCCGGTTGGCCCAGGACCAGGTCGCCGATTACGCGAAGCGCAAGGGCTGGACCCTTGCCGAAGCCGAGCGCTGGCTGGGCGCCAACCTCGGCTACAACCCGGAGGACTGAGCTGAGATGCTGCCCTGATGGGCGCGTTGCGTGCGGTGCTGTGGGACATGGACGGCACCCTGGTCGACTCCGAAAAGCTGTGGGACGTCGCGATGGAGGCGCTCTATGACCACCTCGGGGGAGTGCTGACGCCGCAGGTCCGGTCGGCCACCGTGGGTGGCAGCGCGGCGAACAACATGCGCATCGTCTACGACGACCTGGGTCTGGAGCCCGACCCGGCGGCCATGGCGGTCTCGGCGGACTGGCTCAACGACTACACCGGTGGGTTGTTCGACGCCGGGCTGCCCTGGTGCGACGGCGCCCTGGAGCTGCTCGACGCGCTGGCCGCCGCTGCGATGCCGATGGCGCTGGTGACCAACACCCCGCGAGGGTTGGCCGAGCGGGCACTGAACACCATCGGCCGGCACTACTTCTCGGTGTCGGTCTGCGGTGACGAGGTGGCGCACGGCAAACCCGCGCCGGATCCCTACCTGCGGGCCGCGGAACTGCTCGGTTATGCGCCGGCCGACTGTCTGGCGGTGGAGGACTCGGTGACCGGGGCTGCCTCGGCCGACGCTGCGGGATGCCCGGTGCTGGTGGTGCCCAACGCGGTGCCGGTCCCGGTTGGGCCGCGGCGCCGCCACGTCGGTGCGCTGACCGGCCTCGATGTCGCCGACCTGCGTGACGTCCATGCCGACCTGGCCATATGAAACAATCGCTACCCGTGAAGACCTTCGAGGATCTGTTCGCCGAGCTCGGTGAGCGTGCCGCCGCCCGGCCGGCCGGCAGTGCCACCGTGGCTGCGCTGGACGCCGGGGTGCACACCATCGGCAAGAAGATCCTGGAGGAAGCCGGCGAGGTGTGGCTGGCCGCCGAACACGAATCCGACGACGCGCTGGCCGAGGAGATCAGCCAGCTGCTGTATTGGGCCCAGGTGCTGATGCTCTCGCGCGGGCTCACCTTGTCCGACGTGTACCGGAAGCTGTGACCATGTTGCGTGTCGCGGTCCCCAACAAGGGGGCGCTCAGTGAATCCGCCGCCGAGATACTGTCCGAGGCCGGCTACCGCAGCCGCACCGACGCCAAGGACCTGACCGTCATCGACCCGGTCAACAGGGTCGAGTTCTTCTTCCTGCGGCCCAAGGACATCGCGATCTACGTCGGTTCGGGGGAGTTGGACCTCGGTGTCACCGGCCGCGATCTGGCACTGGAATCCACCGCGCCGGTGCGCGAACGGTTGGCGTTGGGATTCGGGTCGTCGCGGTTCCGCTACGCCGCCCCGGCCGGACGGGACTGGACGGTCGGCGACCTTGCCGGCAAGCGTATCGCCACGGCCTACCCCAATCTGGTTCGTAAGGACCTGGCGGCCAAGGGAATCGAGGCGAACGTCATCCGACTGGACGGCGCGGTGGAGATCTCGATACAGCTCGGGGTGGCCGATGCGATCGCCGACGTCGTCGGTTCGGGGCGCACCCTGCGTCAGCACGACCTGGTGGCTTTCGGTGAGACACTGTGTGATTCGGAGGCGGTGCTCATCGAGGCGGCCGAGCCGAACGGCCGCAGCGAACAGACGGCTGCGGCCCGCGACCAGTTGGCCGGCCGGGTGCGCGGCGTCGTTTTCGGCCAGCAGTACCTGATGCTGGACTACAACTGTCCGCGTGCGGTGCTCGACCAGGCTGCCGCGATCACCCCGGGTCTGGAGTCGCCGACCATCGCCCCGCTCGCCGAGCCGGACTGGGTGGCGGTGCGGGCGCTGGTGCCGCGCCGCGACGTCAACGCGATCATGGATTCGCTGGCCGCGATCGGGGCCAAGGCGATTCTGGCGTCCGACATCCGGTTCTGCCGTTTCTGAGCAGTGTCGGCGTGTTAGCGTCCGGAAGACCCTAGGAGGCTGAAAAGTGACGCATTTCCTCGTGCTGGTGCTTGCGCTGCTGATCGGGGCGGTCGCCGGACTGCGTGCCCTGACCGCGCCGACCGTGATGGCATGGGCAGCAGCGTTGCATTGGATCAACCTCGACGGCACCTGGGCGCAGTGGCTGAGCCACCCGGCGACGGTCACCGTCTTGACCGTGCTGGCGGTCATCGAGCTCATCACCGACCTGCTGCCGGGCACCCCGCAGCGCACCGTGGCCGTGCAGTTCATCGCGCGGATCGTGTTGGGCGCCTTCGCCGGTGCGGTACTCGGGACCGCGTGGAACTACACCTGGACCGCACTGGGGGCCGCGATGATCGGCGCGGTGATCGGCGCACTGGTCGGCCTCGGACTGCGTCAGCGTCTGGTCGCAGCCACCGGCGGCCGCGACCTGCCGATCGCACTGTTGGAGGACAGCGTCGCGGTGTTGGGCGGGTTTGCCGTCGCGGCGTTCACCGCGGTGCTGTGAGCCTTTAGCGCTTCTGCACCAGCAGGGTCTGCGCCGAGGTTCCGATGAACCCGGTGTGGTCGAACAGTTCGGCGGTGGTCGCACCGATGCCGTCCGGCCCGATCGACGCCCGGGCTCGCATACCGAAATCGTCTCCGGTGGGCAGCCGGTGCAGGTGCACCACGGTGTCGGTGTTCATGAAGATGTACTCATCCACCGGCAGGGCCGCGCCGATCCCGTTCGCCGAGTCCACCACCATCGCCAGCCGTTGCAGGGCGGTGGTCGGCCGGTCGTCGCTCAGCGGTACCTGGGGGCGCAGCCAGGCCACCGCGGCGCCGTCGGGGGAGTCCGGCTGGGCCCGCCACCGCACGGACTTGGCGTAGCCGGTGCTCTGGTCGAACCAGGCCGGCGGCGGCAGCGAGGGCCCCTCGATCAGCGGTGAATGCCGGTCGGTGCTCACCGCGGTGCTGTCGGTGGTCGCCAACGCCCAGGCGCTGAGCCGGGCCACCGGCCGGTCGTCGTCGCCGGCCCGCATCTCGGCCTCCAGCAGGCGGATTCGCCGGCCCGGACGCTGCACCCAGGCCCGCACCTTGACCGGGGCCACCGGGATCGCACCCAGAATGTCCAGGCTCAGCCGGCCGATCCGCTGGCCGGAGTCGGCGAGCAGCTCCTCGATCTCTCGGGTGAGCAGTGCCAGCGGGGGCGAGCCGTGCTGCAGGTCGGGGCCCCAGACGCTGGCGGTCAGTTCACTGGACTCGAACACCGCCTCGCCGGCGTCGTTGCGGTGGACCAGTCGGTAGTAGCCGGCGTTCATTAGCCGAACCCTACGGGCCCCGGCCCGGGGCACCCTTGCGTAGGGTTGACGGCTGTGTCCGATTCGGGGATCTTCCAGGCGGGCGATCGGGCCCAGTTCACCGACGCCAAGGGCCGCCGCTACACCACGGTGCTGGTGCCCGGCGGCGACTTCCACACCCATCGCGGGGCCATCCCGCACGATGAGGTGATCGGGCTGCCCGACGGCAGCGTCGTCAAGTCCGCCCAGGGGGATGCGTTTCTGGTGCTGCGGCCGCTGCTGGTCGACTACGTGATGTCGATGCCGCGCGGGGCGCAGGTCATCTACCCCAAGGACTCCGCCCAGATCATCCACGAGGGCGACATCTTCCCCGGGGCCCGCGTGCTCGAAGCCGGTGCCGGGTCCGGGGCGCTCACGTGCTCGCTGCTGCGGGCCGTCGGGCCGCAGGGCCGGGTGATCTCCTACGAGCTGCGTGACGACCACGCCGTGCACGCCCGCGCCAACGTCGAGACGTTCCACGGTGAGTTGCCGGACAACTGGCAGCTGGTGATGGGCGACGTCGCCGACAGCGATCTGCCCGACGGTTCGATAGACCGGGTGGTCCTGGACATGCTGGCGCCCTGGGAGGTGCTCAACACCGTGTCGCGCTTGCTGATCCCGGGCGGGGTGCTGGTGATCTACGTCGCCACCGTCACCCAGCTCTCCCAGGTGAATGAGGCTCTGCGCGAACAGCAGTGCTGGACCGAGCCGCGGTCCTGGGAGACCATGCAGCGCGGCTGGAATGTCGTCGGGCTGGCGGTGCGGCCCCAGCACGCGATGCGCGGGCACACCGCGTTCTTGGTCTGCGCCCGCCGGCTGGCGCCGGGCACCGTCACCCCGACCCGGCTGGGCCGCAAACGCCCGGTGTGAAACGGCTTGCGCCGCAACCTCAGTCGTCGCTGCGGCTCAACCCGCGCCGCACCGACAGCAGCTCGACCTCCGGTCGTGCGGCCACCAGTCGCTCGGCGGCGTCCAGCACGTCGACCAGATGGCCGTGTTCTCCGGAAACCACTGATATCCCGATGCCGGCACGCCGGTGCAGTCCGGTCGAATCCGTCTCTGCAGCAGACACATTGAACTTGCGTTGCAACTCCGCCACAATGGGGCGCACCACCGAGCGCTTCTGCTTGAGCGAGTGCACGTCGCCGAGCAGCAGGTCGAATTCCAGCCAACCGATCCACATGGCTACGGCGTGGGAGTGCTCTCGGTGTGGGCGTTTCCGAACGCCAACAGGGTCTTGGCGGTGTCCTGCGACAGCTGCCAGGTCTCGCCGGTCGGCTTGAACTCCATCGGGAAGCTGAATCCGGCGGTGTCGGGGTTTGCGGTCTTGACCGCGACATCGGCCGTCACGTAACCCGGGTGGCGGTCCGACCAGCCCAGGCCGGTGACCTCCAGGTTCAGCGGTAGGTATCCGCCGTCGCGCAGGGCGTTGGCGAACTTGTCGATGGTGGCGGCGTCGGCGGGTTTGGCGCCTTCAACGAGGGTCAGCTTGTCGGCACCGGGAACCGCAGCGTCGGACAGCCGGTAGAGCACGTCGGCCAGCGCCTCGGGCGCCGGTAGGGGGGAGGCCGGCGAGGCGGTCGTCGTCGCGGTCGAAGTCCAGGGCGGCGGTGCCACCGACTCGGCCGAGCCGCCGTCCCCGCAACCCGACAACGTCAAGGCCGCCACAACGGCGGTCAACGCGCGGCGAAGCCGGGACATCGAGGAACGTCCGATCAGCCGGACGTCATCTGCGACAGGGTCATCAGCGAGTTGCGGGAGAGCTTCCAGCCGTCCTGGTCGACGAACGACAGGTTGACCGTGCGCGGCTCCATCGTCGGCCCGGAGGCGGTGACGTCCGCGGTCGCCACACCGGGACCGGCCGGTGCGATGTTGGCCACGTTGATCGCCAGCGGGAACTTGCCCTTCTGGACGCCCTTGCGCATCTTGTGGTCCATGATCGCGGCCTCGGCCCCGCCCAGGCCGCCCTCGATCAGGTAGGACTTGCCCACGGCGGGCACGTTGGGGTCGGCCAGGGTGTTCAGGACGCCGGTCAGCTGTTCGGGCGCGGGCACGTCGGCGATAGCCGGGTCCATCGGCAGCGGAGCGAAAAACACCGTCACCGGTGCCGCGGTGGCAGCCGGAGCGACGGTTGCCAGGCAGCTCACAGCCGATGCCGCCGCACCGATGGCGGCGACGGTCGCTACACGTGTGGCTAGGGATTTCACGCTCACGGGGTTCCTTTCGATCGGCTGAATCGCAACCCAGGCTAACAGCGTGAACCGGTGTGTCGGCCTGCCACTGCGCCCGCGAATGCACAATGGCCGGTAGCGTTGAGGTATCCGTCGCTTCAACTTCCAGTTGGGGAAAGGAGCGCAACATGGCCACTGTGGAAGAGCCCGGGCGTCCCGAGTCCGACGATGCCGCCGAGCTTGAGGACTTGCGTCGCGAGGCCGCGGTGCTGCGCGAGCAGTTGGGCAGCAGAACTGGCCCGCAGGACACGTCGCGGGTCGGCCGCGACATCCGCGCGCTGGAATCGCAGATCGACTCGCTGACCACCCGCAACGCCAAGTTGATGGACACCCTCAAAGACGCGCGTCAGCAGTTGCTGGCGCTGCGTGAGGAGGTCGACCGGCTGGGACAGCCGCCGAGCGGCTACGGAGTCCTGCTGGGCACCCACGACGACGACACCGTCGACGTGTTCACCTCCGGCCGCCGGATGCGGGTCAACATCTCGCCCAACATCGAGGTCGAGACCCTCAAGAAGGGCCAGACCGTCCGGCTCAATGAGGCGCTGACGGTGGTCGAGGCCGGCAGGTTCGAATCGGTCGGCGAGATATCCACGCTGCGCGAGATTCTGGCCGACGGCCACCGTGCGCTGGTGGTGGGCCACGCCGATGAGGAACGCATCGTCTGGCTGGCCGAGCCGCTGGTCGCCGAGGATCTGCCCGAGAGCATCCCGGACGCCCAGGCCGACGATCGGCGCCCCCGCAAGCTGCGCCCCGGCGACTCGCTGCTGGTCGACACCAAGGCCGGCTACGCCTTCGAGCGCATCCCGAAGGCCGAGGTCGAAGACCTGGTGCTCGAGGAGGTGCCCGACGTCAGCTACGGCGACATCGGCGGCCTGACTCGCCAGATCGAGCAGATCCGCGACGCCGTGGAGCTGCCGTTCCTGCACAAGGACCTCTACCGCGAATACGCGCTGCGTCCGCCCAAAGGCGTGCTGCTCTACGGCCCGCCCGGCTGCGGCAAGACGCTGATCGCCAAGGCGGTGGCCAATTCGCTGGCCAAGAAGATGGCCGAGGTCCGCGGCGACGACGCCCACGAGGCCAAGTCCTACTTCCTCAACATCAAGGGCCCCGAGCTGCTGAACAAGTTCGTCGGCGAGACCGAACGCCACATCCGGCTGATCTTCCAGCGTGCCCGCGAGAAGGCCTCCGAGGGCACCCCGGTCATCGTGTTCTTCGATGAGATGGACTCGATCTTCCGCACCCGTGGCACCGGCGTCTCCTCGGACGTCGAGACCACGGTCGTGCCTCAGCTGCTCAGTGAGATCGACGGCGTGGAGGGGCTGGAGAACGTCATCGTGATCGGCGCCTCCAACCGCGAGGACATGATCGACCCGGCGATCCTGCGGCCCGGCCGCCTCGACGTCAAGATCAAGATCGAGCGCCCGGATGCCGAAGCGGCACAGGACATCTTCTCCAAGTACCTGGTCGAGACGCTGCCCGTGCACGCCGACGACCTCGCCGAGTTCGGCGGGGACCGTGCGGCCTGCATCAAGGCGATGATCGAGAAGGTCGTCGACCGGATGTACGCCGAGATCGACGACAACCGGTTCCTGGAGGTCACCTACGCCAACGGTGACAAAGAGGTCATGTACTTCAAGGACTTCAACTCCGGGGCGATGATCCAGAACGTCGTCGACCGGGCGAAGAAGAACGCCATCAAGTCGGTGCTGGAGACCGGCCAGCCGGGCCTGCGGATCCAGCATCTGCTGGATTCGATCGTCGACGAGTTCGCCGAGAACGAGGACCTGCCCAACACCACCAACCCGGATGACTGGGCACGGATCTCGGGCAAGAAGGGCGAGCGGATCGTCTACATCCGCACCCTGGTCACCGGCAAGAGCTCGTCGGCCAGCCGCGCTATCGATACCGAATCCAACCTGGGCCAGTACCTGTAGGGATCACCCCCAGCGCGAGGGTGCGGGACCAACCCCAGCGCGAGGGTGCGCGTTTGTACGCCGACACGCCGTGAAACCCGAACAACTCCGCACGCTCGCGGCACCCGCGTAGCCATGCGAGGCCCTCGCCTAGGGTGGACGTCATGCAACGGATCATCGGGACCGAAGTCGAATACGGCATCGCTTCACCTTCGGATCCGACCGCGAACCCGATCCTGACCTCCACCCAGGCGGTGCTGGCCTACGCCGCCGCCGCCGGCATCCCGCGTGCCAAGCGCACCCGCTGGGACTACGAGGTGGAGTCCCCGCTGCGCGACGCCCGCGGTTTCGACCTGAGCCGCTCGTCCGGCCCGCCGCCGATCATCGACGCCGACGAGGTCGGGGCGGCTAACATGATCCTGACCAACGGGGCCCGGCTCTATGTCGACCACGCCCACCCCGAGTACTCCGCGCCGGAGGTCACCGACCCGCTGGACGCGGTGATCTGGGACAAGGCCGGTGAGCGGGTGATGGAGGCCGCCGCCCGCCATGTGGCCAGCGTTCCGGGTGCGGCCAAGCTGCAGCTGTACAAGAACAACATCGACAACAAGGGCGCCTCCTACGGCACCCACGAGAACTACCTGATGAGCCGGCAGACCCCGTTCTCGTCGATCATCTCCGGGCTCACCCCGTTCCTGGTGTCCCGCCAGGTCGTCACCGGCTCCGGCCGGGTCGGGCTGGGCGCCGCCGGTGACGAACCGGGTTTCCAGCTCTCCCAGCGCGCCGACTACATCGAGGTCGAGGTGGGCCTGGAGACCACCCTCAAGCGCGGCATCATCAACACCCGCGACGAGCCGCACGCCGACGCCGACAAGTACCGCCGGCTGCACGTCATCATCGGCGACGCCAATCTTGCCGAGACGTCGACGTATCTGAAGGTCGGCACCACCGCCCTGGTCCTGGACCTGATCGAGGAGGGCCACGAGCATGGGATCGACTTGAGCGATCTGGTCCTGGCCCGGCCGGTGCGTGCCGTGCACGTCATCAGCCGCGACCCCACCTTGCGGGCGACGGTCGCACTGGCCGACGGTCGTGAGATGACCGGCCTTGCGCTGCAACGGATTTACCTCGACCGGGTGGCCAAGCTGGTGGATGCCCGCGACCCCGACCCGCGAGCCACTCACATCCTTGAAACCTGGGCGCGGGTTCTCGATCAGCTGGAACGCGACCCGATGGAGTGCGCAGACCTGCTGGACTGGCCGGCCAAGCTGCGGCTGCTGGAGGGCTTCCGGCAGCGGGAGAACCTGACCTGGTCGGCGCCGCGACTGCACCTGATCGACCTGCAGTACTCCGACGTGCGCCTTGACAAGGGCCTCTACAACCGGCTGGTGGCCCGCGGCTCCATGCAGCGGCTGATCACCGAGCAGCAGGTGCTCGACGCGGTGGACAACCCGCCCACCGACACCCGTGCCTACTTCCGCGGTGAGTGCCTGCGTCGGTTCGGGGCCGATATCGCCGCCGCCAGCTGGGACTCGGTGATCTTCGACCTGGGCGGGGAGTCGCTGGTGCGCATTCCGACGCTGGAGCCGCTGCGCGGCAGCAAGGCGCACGTCGGGGCGTTGTTGGACTCGGTGGACAGCGCGGCTGAACTGGTCGAACAACTCACCACGTAGCCACCGCGCGTCTTAGCCAGCCTCGGTGTCGGTGCCGACGGTAGGGTGGAGAAACCGGCGTGCGCGTGATGCGCAGGCCGATGGAGACGCAGGAGGCAGCGATGGCTCAGGAGCAGACCAAGCGTGGCGGTGGCGGCGGCGATGACGACGACCCCACCGGTCCCGCGGCCGCCGGCCAGGAGCGTCGCGAGAAGCTGACCGGCGAGACCGACGATCTGCTCGACGAGATCGACGACGTGCTGGAGGAGAACGCCGAGGACTTCGTGCGCGCATACGTCCAAAAGGGCGGCCAGTGAGCTGGCCCTTCCATGACCGCCTTCCTGCCACTGCCGCGCTTCCCGGGTTGCCGTCGAGCTCGGTAGACCTGTCGTCGTTCTCGGATTTTCTGCGCCGGCAGGCACCGGATCTGTTGCCGGCGGGCGGTAACGGCCTGCAGGGGTTGTCCGGCGCCGACCTGCCGCACGGCACCACGATCGTTGCGCTGAAATACCCCGGCGGCGTGCTGATGGCCGGCGACCGGCGCTCCACCCAGGGCAACATGATCGCCGGGCGTGACGTCCGCAAGGTCTACGTCACCGACGACTACACGGCCACCGGGATCGCGGGTACCGCGGCGGTGGCGGTCGAGTTCGCCCGGCTCTACGCCGTCGAACTGGAGCACTACGAAAAGCTCGAAGGGGTGCCGCTGACGTTCGCCGGAAAGGTCAACCGGCTGGCGATCATGGTGCGCGGCAACCTCGGTGCGGCCATGCAGGGGTTGTTGGCGCTGCCGCTGCTGGTGGCCTACGACATCGACGAGGTCGACGGGCAGCATGCCGGGCGCATCGTGTCGTTCGACGCCGCCGGCGGCTGGAACATCGAGGAGGAGGGCTACCAGTCAGTCGGCTCGGGCTCGATCTTCGCCAAGTCGTCGATGAAGAAGCTCTACGCGCAGGTCGCCGACGCGGATTCGGCGCTGCGGGTGGCCGTCGAGGCGCTCTATGACGCCGCCGACGACGACTCCGCCACCGGCGGACCGGATTTGGTGCGTGGAATCTTCCCGACAGCGGTGACGATCGACGTCGACGGCGCCGTCGACATCCCGGAGGAACGCATCGCCGAACTGGCACGCGAGGTCATCGAAAGTCGTACTCGCGGAGCAGCGCCCGCGCCCAAGGTCGGCAACGACAAGCGGGGCGGGGGTAAGAAATGAGCTTTCCGTACTTCATCTCGCCCGAGCAGGCGATGCGTGAGCGTGGCGAGCTCGCACGCAAGGGGATTGCCCGGGGGCGCAGCGTGGTTGCGCTGGCCTACGCCGACGGTGTGTTGTTCGTCGCCGAAAACCCTTCGCGCTCACTGCAGAAGATCAGCGAACTTTATGACCGGGTCGGCTTCGCGGGTGCCGGCCGCATCAACGAATTCGAGAACCTGCGGCGCGGCGGTATTCAGTTCGCCGACACCCGCGGGTACGCCTATGACCGTAAGGACGTCACCGCGCGGCAGTTGGCCAATGTGTACGCACAGACGTTGGGCACCATCTTCACCGAGCAGGCCAAGCCTTACGAGGTGGAGCTGTGTGTGGCCGGGGTGGCCTACCAGGGGCAGACGAAAGCCCCTGAGCTGTACCGGATCACCTACGACGGCTCGATCTACGATGAGCCGCATTTCGTGGTCATGGGCGGCACCACCGAGCCGGTGATCGCGGCACTCAAGGAGTCCTACGCCGAGAACGCTCCGCTGGCCGACGCCCTGCGGTTGGCGGTGGACGCCCTGCAGCAGCCTGATGCCGCCAATGGCGCCGAGCCCCGCAAGTTGGGGCCGGGCACTCTGGAGGTGGCCATCCTGGACGCCAACCGGCCGCGGCGGGCGTTTCGTCGGATCGCCCGATCGACGCTGGAAGAGCTTCTGCCGCAGCAGGATTCTGGCGAGGATTCCGACTAGGCGCTCCATGCCGAAGAAGTACGGAGTCAAAGAAAAAGACCTGGTCGTCAATCACATCGTCGATCTGATTCTGGCCGGGGAGTTGCGCACCGGCGACCGCATCAACCGCGACGCGATCGCGGCGGCCCTGGGTGTCAGCCGGCTGCCGGTCCAGCAGGGAGTGGATCAACTCGAGCACGACGGCCTGTTGGTGAGCCGGTATCACCGCGGTGTTTTTGTCGAGCGGTTCGACGAGGCGGCGGTGTTGGAGCAGCACGAGCTGCACGGGGTGTTGAACGGCATTGCGTCGGCGCGGGCGGCTACCAACCCGACTCCCCGGGTGCTGGCCGAACTCGACTCGGCTTTGCGGACTCTGCGAGCCAGCAACGAGCCTGAGGCGTTTCAGGAGGCGGCCTACGCATACCGACGGATTATTGTCGAGGAGTACGCGGGCCCCCAGCTGCAGGCGGCGATCGTCGCGGCACGGGTCTTCGCGCCACGTGGATTCTGGGGGAGTTACCCAAGGGGCAACGAGGAGTTCGGCCACACCTACGACGCGGAGACAGCTGCGATCCGCGGACATGATCCAGATGCCGCACGGGCAGCGAATCTGGAGCGTGCGGATCTGCGGGCGAAGGTGGTTGTCGCCGAGTTGACTCGGCGGGGCGTGCTGTAGCGACGGTCGCCGGGCCCTGCGGGGTCCCGACGACCGTCGCCGATCTTGCTGAGTTGTCAGCCGGGCTGGCCGGTGCCTCCGTCGGTGCCGGACTGCCCGTCGGGTATGCCGGTGCCACCGGTGCCACCGGTGCCACCGGTGCCACCCGCGCCCGCGGCGCCGGCTGTTCCGGAGGTCCCGTTGGTGCCGCCGGTGCTGGTGCCGCCTGTGCCGCCGGCTGCTCCGTTGCCGCCGGTGCCGCCGTTGCCACCGTTACCGCCGGCCAAGGTGTTGCCGTCGGAGTCGGTGCCGCCGTTGCCGCCGTTGTGGCCTGCGCCGCCTGCGCCGCCGGCGCCGCCTGCGCCGCCGTTGCCGCCGTCACCGGAGACCGCGCTACCGCCTGCGCCGCCCTTGCCGCCGTTTCCGGCGTCGCCGCCGTTGCCGCCGTTGCCGCCGGCAGCGTGCGGGGGGTTGGCGGCAGGCCCACCGGCATAGCCTGCGCCACCGTTGCCGCCGGCCCCTCCGTTTCCGCCGTTGACGGTGCCCTGCGCGTTGCCGCCGCTGCCGCCGTCCCCGCCAATCCCACCGGCGCCGATAGTGCCCATGCCTGCGGCGCCGCCGTTGCCGCCGTTGCCGGCGTGGCCGGCGCCCTGGCCGTACGGGTTGTCGGCGGGCATGGCGACACCGCCGCTGTTCCCACCGGAGCCGCCGGCCCCGCCGTTGCCGGCGGTGCCACCCGCGCCGCCGGTGATCGGGACAGACGCGGTTCCGCCTAGGCCGCCGTTGCCGCCGTTGCCGCCGGTTGCGGTGCCGGAGCCGCCGTTGCCACCGGCACCGCCGTCGCCGGCGGCAATCCCACCGGAGGCACCGCCACCTCTACCGCCAGAGCCTCCGTTTCCGCCAATGCTGACCACGCCGCTGCCGGTGGCCCCGTTGCCGCCGCTACCGCCGGCGCCGCCCTGCCCGGCGGCAGCGGTGGCGTTGCCGGCGCCGCCGTTGCCGCCGTTGCCACTGTGGCTGTAGGTGGTGCCGGCCCCGTTGTCCCAACCCGTGCTGGTGCCGCCGTCGCCGCCTGCACCACCGTCACCACCGGCGGTGCCGGCATTGCCACCGGCCCCGCCGTTGCCACCGGCGTAGGTGCCGTTGCCGCCGTTGCCGCCGTCGCCGCTGCCGCCGCTCCCAAAGGCCGAGCCGCCGGCACCACCATTGCCGCCGAAGGTTTGGACGCCTGCGTCATCGGTGGCGCCGTTGCCGCCGTTGCCGCCGTTGCCGCTGGCGAGTGCACCGGTATAGGCGCGTCCGCCGTTACCGCCGTTACCCGCGTGTCCGGCGGTGGCGTTGCCGCCGTTGCCGCCGTCGCCGCCGCTACCGGGTAGGGCCAAGACGGCGCGGCCGCCGTTGCCGCCGGCACCTCCGTTTCCGCCATTGAGGCCCGTGCCGCCGTTGCCGCCGTCGCCGCCGCGGCCGCCGTCTCCTTCGGGCTGCACGTTGTGTCCACCGCCGTACCCGCCGGCACCGCCGTTGCCCCCGTCGCCGAGGTAATCGCCGTTGGCGTCCTGGTAGGCGTTGCCGCCGTTCCCGCCCAGTCCGCCAGTGCCGCCGATCCCGACTTGGCCGGCGTTGCCGTAAGCCGGACTGGTGTAGATGGTGGAGCCACGACCACCGGCGAGGCCGCCGTACCCGCTGTAGGCCTGCCCGACGCCGTTGCCGCCGTTGCCGCCGTTGACGTGGTCAACAGTTCCCGTGGCACCGTTGCCGCCGGCCCCGTTGTTGCCGCCGGCCCCGCCGTTTCCGCCGTTGCCGAACATGAAGCTGCTGCGCCCGCCGTTGCCGCCGTTGCCGCCGAGACCGCCGTCACCTCCGTTGCCGGTTCCGCCGTTGGCGAAGGTTCCGGCGGCACCGTCTACCCCGGCCGCGCCGATCCCGCCGTTGCCGCCGTTGCCGAAGAACCAGGCCGAGGCGTTGCCGCCGTTGCCGCCGCTGAAAGCCGCATCGGTAGTCGCTCCGCCGTTGCCGCCGTTTCCGCCGTTGCCCATCCAGATACCGCCGGCTCCACCGTCGCCGCCGTTGGCACCGTCGCCGCCATTTCCGCCGGTTCCGCCGTCGCCGAGCCAGCCGGCGGCGTTGCCGCCGTTTCCGCCGGCGATGCCGGTTTGGTCGGAGTTCCAGCCGTTTCCGCCGTCACCGAACCAGAGGCCGCCATTGCCGCCATCGGGGTTGAGTGCGGTGCCGTCGGCGCCGTCGCCGATCAGGTATTGGCCGGCGGCGGTGTTGATCCAGCCGTTGACCAGTTCGCCGAAGTCACTGTTGATCCACAGCTCCATCGAGGTGTGAATCGGTTCGTAGAGCCATTGGTCGATCATCGACACCATGTCGAAGGTGCCCGCATCGGCCGGCTCGAGGGCCGCCCATGCTGAGGGGTCGAACATGTCGACGATCCAGTCGAATTCATCGGCCTGGGCCGGCGGCGCGGTGGTTACGGGTGCCATTCCGAAGGCCAGGAAGGCACCGATGGCGCTGGCAGCACCGACCGCGCGTTGCCGGTGGGTGTTGGTGTGGTGACTCATGTGCAGAGATGCCTCTCTTGAAAGTATTGGGAGATAACAGGTTTAGGTGGATCAGAGTCCGAACAGGTTGTCCAGCCAGCCGAACGCATCCGTGGCGGCCGCACCAAGGCCGCCGTCGTCGAGGGCGTCGGGCAGCTGGGGAAGGTCGGTACCGGCCAGCGGCGGGGTGACCACAACGTTGCCCTTGCCGTCCCAGCCTGAGCCGAGCAGGGCCCCGACGGTTTGGCCCCAGGCCTGCCAGGCGGCGATGGGTCCGATGGCGGCGCTGTTGAGGTCGAGGGTGCCCATGACCGGGACCCCGCTGAATTCGATACCCACGCTTTGGAAGATCGAGCCGCCGACGGCGGGCACCTCGGCCGCGACTTCGCCGCCGGGGCCGAGGACCTGGTAGATCATCCCGTTGGCGCCCGGGGACAGCAGGCCCGCGAAGGCGAAGTCGAGGTGGTCCATGTTCATGCCGGCGGGGAAGTAGCCGGATGAGTTGATCATCGGCAGCAGGGCATCGAGGTTCAGGGTGGCGCCGTTGAGAAACGCGCCGCTCATGTTGGTCAGGATGTCGAAGGGGTTGTCACCGTCGGTGATGCCGTTGAGCAACGCGATCCACGGGCTGATCATCGGCCCGATCGACGCCATGAGCAGTGCACTGGCCGGTGAGCCCAGGTAGTCGATGATCGGCATGATCATGTCCTTGTCGACATCCGGTGGGATGTAGCCGGCGACCTGGCCGAACATCAGCTGGTGGGTGCTGTCCATGGTGTGGTTGAGGATGGTGGCACGGGTTTCGGCGGTGGCGTCCTGCAGCGCGTAGCCGGAGAGCACCGCGTTCAGGTGCAGCTGGATCTGCTCGTTGATCTCATTGGTGGAGCCGGCCGGGTCGTTGAGCAGCCGATCGGCGTAGTCCATCTGGTTGGCCGAGAACTGCTGCATGCCCACCCCGGGCGCCAGGTACCAGTTGTTGAGCATCGTGGTCAGGTTCGCCGAGGCGGCGTTGATGACGTCCTGGACCGCCCCGGTCAGCGAGACCGCGGGGGATTGGACCTCGGGCAGGGCGGGAAGCGGTGTGTCGAGCGGGGTGACCGCGACAAGACCGGCCCCGACGAGTGCCACTCCGGCGGTGGCATAGGGGCGAAGCATGGCGTGCAAGGGGACTCCTTCGGGTATGTGATGCGCAGCACCGTGACGAACGAAGGTGAGAGTAACTGAGAACTAGCTTGTTTGTATACAAAAAACTAGAACTTGTTTCAAGACAGTCGAAGTTGCCGTTGCGGTGCTGCCGTGTGGGCGCATCGTGGCTGTGGGGTCTATCGCTACTGATAGGTGCGAAATCCCAGCTACTACCCGGTAATAACCAATAGCGCCGCGATCGGGCGGAGTGGAGTAGTGACCGGCGACGCCGAGGTAACAAGATGCATTAGATACAATCTAGAGCGGTGGAAACGAGGTGCTTGAGCTCGAATCAGCCCTACCTGTACGTCAAGATTCTCAGTACTTAAACAGTTAGAGAATGGGTCCGGGCGAGGCTTGCCGGCAGGCCCGGGTCGGTACCGCAAACCTGTTTCGCCTGGGGGAGTGAACAGCTGATATGTAGCCATCCTTTGTCAATAGGCAGGTGAAAGCCGCCCCGGTTTGGCCGGGGCGGCTTTCGTTTGATCGGGGTCGGTCCGGTGCCGCGGCGGTCGTTGATCAACGACGGTGGTGTCAGACTGATATACGCGGGTTGGTTACCGCAAGACGATGGTTCGGCGCGAACGGTGGCTGCTCTCTAGGGACGGGCGTCGCATCAGCATTCATCGAATACTGTTGTTGCTCATAGCTGTAACGCAGATCCAGTTCGCCTACCTCGCCGTCGGTCGGCTGACTCCGATCAAGCTCGGTTGGCTACGCTTAGCTCAGCGTGGCCAGCGACCAGCACCAACCGGCCAGTTGACGTGCGACTGCGACGTTGGCTACGACGTGGGGCTTGTTGCGTTCGTTGAATCGGCACCATTGCTGGTGCAGACGCCGGTTGCCGGCGTGGCCGCGGTCCTTGAGCGCGGGATCGACCTTGGCCCAGCGGGCTCGCATCGCAGGACCGGGATTGCGGTAGGCCGCCCGGTGGTGCCAGGCCGATTCGATCAACAATCGCCGGACGTGCGCGTTGCCGGCCTTGGTGATCGACCCTTGCACCCGAGACGCCCCCGATGAGTACTCGGTGGGCACCAAGCCGACGTAGGCGCCGATCGAGGCACCGCTGAACCGGGTCCAGTCGCCGATCTCCACCGACAATGCCAGGCCAGTTAACGCCGAGATCCCGCGCAGGCACCCCAGCCGGTCGACCGGATCAGACCATCGCGGCGAGGCCGCCACCGTGACGATCTGTTCGTCGAGACGGTCCCTGGCCGCAGTCGCTGATAGAACCGCATCGAAGTGATGGTCGAAGGCCGTTCTGGTGTGGGAATCGTCGAATCGTTGGCGGCGCAGCCAGGTTTCGTGGACACCGTTCCAAGCCTTCCCACCGGAGTACACCCGCCCCTGGCGCAGCAGCAGCTTCGATAGCCGGTGTCGGACCCGCATCAAATCCCCGCGGGCGTCCTCTCGGGCACGCACCAAATCGCGCACCGCCTCGACCTCTGCCTCGGGAACCGTGACCGCGGTGATCTCGCCCAACCGCAGCAGCCGGGTCAGATGCGCGGCATCGCGAGCATCAGTCTTGATCCGATCCCCAGCCGGACGGATCAACTTCGACGGCGCAGCGACCACGCAGTCGATCTGGGCATCAGTCAACGCCCGGGCCAGCCCGAACCCCGTCGGCCCGGCCTCATAAGCCACCCGCACCGGAGCGCGTAACCGGTGCAACCAATCCAGGATCTCGCCGTGATCGGGACACAACCGTGCCCGCTCGACCTGACCCGTTTCCTCATCGAATGCATGCGCAACCACTGAAAGCGCGTGCACGTCCAACCCGACACTCGTACCGTTGAAACTCACCGGAGGCCTCCTGATCTGCAACTGTGGCTCTACCAGTGCGAGTGTTCACTCGTCACCGGCAACCCACGTCCGATTGCAGCCCGAGGCCTTCGGCCTCAAGTCGCCCCCATACCGTCTAGCGTGATCGAGAGCCGAGGCGGAAGGAGGGGCGATGTCTCGGGCGGATCGCATCTTCCAGCCAGGCGCATGAGCACAACGTTCGTCAGGCCCTTGGCGGATATTCGCGCGGCAGACGTCGCATTCGGCGGTGGCAAGGCCGCCAACCTGGGTGAGCTGGCCGCTGCCGGGCTCGCGGTGCCCGATGCGTTTGTCATCGGTGTCCCGGCATATGTGACCGCGGCGGCCGACGGACCGGTCGCGGCCCCATCCGGCGACCTCCGTGACGCGATCGTCGCGCACTACCGGGCCATGGGTCACGACGTGGCCGTGGCGGTCCGTTCCTCAGCGGTGGCCGAGGATGGTGCCACTGCTTCCCACGCGGGCATCTTCGAGACGGTCCTCAACGTCAAAGGCGTCGCAGACCTGTTGGACGCGGTTCGACGCTGCTGGGCGTCGGCGACTTCGCCGCGGGCACGCCGATACACCGGTGTCCGGGGACTGGAATCAGATGGCGCCGGCATCGCGGTCGTTGTCCAGCGTCAGATCGCCTCGGCCTGTTCGGGAGTCGTCTTCACCGCGGACCCGCTGACCGGGAGCTCGGACCGGTTGGTCCTTGAATGCGTACGGGGGTTGGGGGAGGCCGTTGTGGCCGGACAGGTCACGCCGGATCGCATCGTGGTCGACAAGCAATCACTGGACATCGTGGCCGTGGAGCGCGGAAATCAAGAATCGACCCTTGAGGGCGACTGCACCGCAACGGGTCTGGTGAGCAGGTCGCTGACGGCACGCGAAGCGGTGTGCCCGTCGTTGTCCGAGAGCCAGATCCGCGAGATCGCCCGGCACGCGTTGCGGATCGAGCAGTGGTACGGCAGTCCGCAGGACATCGAGTGGGCTTTCGACGGCCAGACACGATCGTGGATTCTGCAAACCCGTCCGATCACCGCCTTCGACATGTTGGCCGCCCGCGCAACCGCGTTCGGCTTCTACGATCCGTTGCGTTCGAACGGAAGTCGTTGGACCCGTGCGAATATCGCTGAGGCGGTGCCCGGTGTGCCGACGCCGCTCACCTGGTCGGTGTGGAGCGCCGGACTCAACGATGGACACCGGCAATCCCAGATCCAGCTCGGTGTGGTGGCCAAGGGCGATCACCGGCGCGTACCGGTGGTCAATCTGGTCCGGGGCTGGCCGGCGCTCTCGGTTGACCTGCTGGTGAGTCAGGTCGCCCAGATCCCCGGGATGGACCCGAGTGCGTTCAGTGAGCAGTTCTTCGGGGAGGCAGAACTTGTGGAGCCCGCGCCGGCGCGGGTCCGTACCGCGACCGCGCTGCGGATGGTAGGCCGGGCGCCCATCAATCTTGCTCTGCTGCAATGGCGTCTCCGCGCGGTGAGCGAGACTTCGCGGCAGGCGTGGCAGCGCGACGCCTGGGCCCCTGTCGTCGATCCGGTGGCCCTGGTGGCCGAGGCGGCGCAGCGGTTCGGCGAGACCATGGTCGTGCACTCGATGCAGACCAACGTCTGCCAAAACCTCTACCAGGCCGTCGAACGCATCGCCGGCGGCCGGGCGATAGACCTCGTCTCCGCAGATGGAGACCTTCCCGAAGCGCACCTGGCCACCGATCTCTGGCTGCTGGCCCACGGCCAGATCTCGCTGGAGCTTTTCCTTCACCGACACGGCTTCCACGGACCCGACGAAGGGGAACTCGCCGCGCCGTCATGGCGGCAGAACCCCGAGCCGGTGCTGCACGCCGCGAGAGGAATGGCTGGTCGCGGTGCTGCACGCGATCCGCTTGCGGCACTGGACAAGCGGCGCGCGCAACGGCGCGAGGCGGAGATGCGACTGGGCGCCTCCTTGCCGCGTTCGCGTCGACGGATCGCCGTACATCTGATCGCCATGGCCCGCCGAGCGGTCGTCGGGCGCGAGACCGGCAAAGTGGCATTCCTGCAAGACCTCGACGTCATCCGCCATGCGATCGCGTTCCTGGGCGATGACGCGGTCTGGCACACACTCGACGAACTCAAGTCGAAGGTGGCACTCACCGCGACTGATGTCGTTGCACGCCAACGAGTCCGGTCACAGTTCGCCGCCCAAGAGCCACCGCTGTCCATAATCGAAGGCCGGGGAGTGCCGGAATCGGTTGGTGATCAACGATCGGAGTCGACGATCGCCGGTATCGCGGCCAGCCCGGGCCGTGCGCGTGGCCGGGCGCGGGTCGTGACGAGTCCCGCCGCCAATACCGTCCTCGGCGGCGGCGATGTGCTGATCGCTCGCACCACCGACCCGTCGTGGGTGACGACGTTCATGACGGTGGCCGGAATGGTGCTCGATGTGGGTGCCACCATGTCGCACGCCGCGATCATCGCGCGAGAACTGGGAATCCCCTGCGTGATCGGGACCGGCAACGGCACCCAGGTCATCCCCGACGGCGCGCTGGTCGAGATCGACGGATCACAGGGGACCGTCCGAATCCTCGAGCTGCCGACTTAGCGATCGATCCGGAAGCGCTTGACCCGCGCCCCTGCGCCCGACGCCAGTTCGACCCGGCTGCGCGGCACCCCGAAATGCTCGGCCAGAACCTTGATGACCGCGGCGTTGGCCTTGCCGTCCACGGCCTGCTCCCGCACGTAGACGGTGAGCTGGCCGTCGTCGTCGGTCTCCACCAGCGGGCCCTTGCGGCTGCCGGGTTTGACCTTCACGACGACAGTCTGGCTGGCGCTCATATTGACAGCATGCTATCAAGTAAATTTGATAGCATGCTGTCAATATGCGTACGACCGTGACATTGGATGACGACACCCTGCAGTTGATACGTCGGCGAATGGCCGAACGGCAGGTGTCGTTCAAGCAGGCGCTCAACGAGGCCATCAGAGACGGTGTCGCAGGCCGACCGATACGGCAATTCACCACGCGGACCGCCGATCTCGGTGTTCCTTCGGTCAATCTGGACCGAGCCCTGCAGATCGTCGCGGATCTGGAGGACGAGGAGTTGATCCGTCGTCAGCGTCGTGGTGCGTAACAGCCTATGAAGATCGTCGACGCCAATGTCTTGCTGTACGCGGTGAACACCTCAGCTGAGCACCACGATGCCTCGGCGCGTTGGCTCGACCGTGCGCTGTCCGGTGCCGACACGGTCGGGTTCGCCTGGGTACCGCTTCTCGCGTTCGTCCGGCTCTCCACCAAGGAGGGCCTATTTCCCAATCCGCTGCGTGCCGAGGATGCGATGAGCCGGGTTGCGGACTGGACTACGGCATCCACTGCGGTAGTGGTCAACCCCACCGCCCGGCATGTCGATGTCCTCACCGACATGTTGAGCAGGACAGGCTCCGGCGGGAACCTCGTCAACGATGGCCACTTGGCAGCGCTCGCTGTCGAACATCGGGGCGAAATCGTCTCCTACGACACCGATTTCGAACGATTCGGGGTCGGTTGGAACCGGCCCGAGGAGTTGCTTTGAGCTAGCGGGCGACGATCACCGAAGAGCCGTGCCCGAACAGGCCCTGGTTGGCGGTGACGCCGACGGTGGCGCCCTCGACCTGCCGGCCGGTGGCCTGACCGCGCAGCTGCCAGGTCAACTCGCACACCTGGGCAATGGCCTGCGCGGGGATCGCCTCGCCGAAGCATGCCAGCCCGCCCGACGGGTTCACCGGCACCCGGCCGCCGATGGTGGTGGCACCGCTGCGCAGCAGCTGCTCGCCCTCGCCCTTGGCGCACAGACCCAGGTGCTCATACCAGTCGATCTCGAGTGCGGTCGACAGGTCGTAGACCTCGGCCAGGCTGACGTCATCCGGGCCGATGCCGGCCTCGGCGTAGGCCGCGTCCAGGATCTGGTCCTTGAACACCCGGTCTGATCCCGGCACCACCGCGGTGGAATCGGTTGCGATGTCCGGCAATTCGGGCAGGTGCTGCGGGTACTGCGGGGTCACGGTGGACACCGCGCGCACCGACGGCACCCCGTCCAAAGACCCCAGGTGCTTCTTCGCGAACTCGGCGCTGGCTACGATCAGCGCCGCTGCGCCGTCGGAGGTGGCGCAGATGTCGAGCTGGCGCAGCGGGTCGGAGACCACCGGGCTGGCCAGCACGTCGGCAACCGCGGATTCCTTGCGGTAGCGGGCATTCGGGTTGCTCAACCCGTGCCGGGAGTTCTTCACCTTGACCTGAGCGAAGTCCTCGGAGGTGGCGCCGTAGAGGTCCATCCGCCGGCGGGCCAGCAGCGCGAAGTACACCGGGTTCATCGCGCCGATCAGGTGGAACCGCTGCCAGTCCGGGTCGCCTCTACGCTCGCCGCCGACCGGGGCGAACGCGCCCTTGGGGGTGGTGTCGGCGCCGATCACCAGCGCGACGTCGCAGAACCCGGCCAGGATCTGGGCCCGGGCGCTCTGCAGCGCCTGCGAACCCGATGCGCACGCGGCATAGGAGGACGACACCGGAACCCCGTTCCAGCCCAGCTTCTGGGCGAACGTCGAACCGGCGATGAAGCCCGGGTAGCCGTTGCGGATGGTGTCCGCGCCGGCGATGAACTGGATCGCGGTGGCGTCCAGGCCGGCGTCGGCCAGAGCGGCACGCGCGGCGATCACCCCGTACTCGGTGAAGTCACGGCCCCACTTGCCCCACGGGTGCATGCCCGCACCCAGGATGTACAGCGGTTGGGGAGTCATGCGCCCACCTTCTTCCACGCGTAGACGGTGCGCGTCACGCCGTCGTCGTCGGTGTAGAGCGGCATGGTCGTCAACTCCATCTCCATGCCGACCTTCAGATCCGCCGCCAGGGTGCCCTCGACCACCTTGCCCAGCACGATCAGGCCCTCGTCGGCCAACTCGACCGCGGCGATCGCGAACGGCTCGAACGGGTCAGATGGCGGATACGGCACCGGAGGCAGGTATCGATTCTCGGTGTAGCTCCAGATCTTGCCGCGCCGCGACAGCGCGACGGGCTCGAGCACGTCACCATCGCAGGCCGGGTTGGGGCAGTTGTTCTCCCGAGGCGGGAACACATAGGTGCCGCACTGCGGACACTTGGCGCCGATCAGGTGGGCGAGGCCGGCGTCGTCGGTGGTGAACCACCCGTCGATCGCGGGCTGTGAGGCTACGTCTGGCACCGGTTCAGCGTACCCAACGAGCACGCTGGAACTGAAACGTGTTGCAGTTTGCTCGGCCGCGACCGCCAGAGGCGGGCAAAAATGGCTTGACGGACGGCGTAGCAGCAATTAGTTTCTAGTTAAAGTAATCTGGAAGTATATGTCAATGAGGGTTAAGCGATGGCCAAGGCAGTGCGGGGACGGCTCATCCGCCGTGTCAAGGTGCGTGATTTCAAAGAGACTCTGGCGATTCCGGCCGCAAACAAGTCGCTGTTCCGGGATGGCCATGACACTCCGGTGGTGGTGCAGACCGGACGTGATGAACGGCGAGTCGACTTAGGGGTGTCGTCGGGCGGGGAGTTCCTGATTCCGAGCTGGCTCAGAAAGAGCGTTGAGGCCGCGGCGTCGCCCGATGACGAGGTGGCGATCTATTTATCGGCCCGCGCCATCTGGCTCGTTCCGGGGGAGCAGGACGACGCGATCGCGACAGTCAGTGGCGCGACGGTCAGCGCACAGAGTGCGCGGGAGGCACGGCGACTCGCAGCTGTCCGCGAACTGAGCGGGAGCCTGACCGGGATGTACGGACCCGGATATCTTCAAGATCTGCGCGACGAGTGGCCGTCGTGACTACAGCCGTCGACGCGTCTGTCTTGATCGCGTACTTCGACGCGAACGACACGCATCACGATGCCGCCGTAAATGTTCTCGCCGAGGCAGTGCGGGACGACCTCGTCGCGAGTGCCATGACGATCGCCGAACTTCTCGTCGTCCCGGCACGTGTCGGTGACGATGCGCTGCGCATGGCACAAGAAGCCTTCACCCGCCTTGAGATTGGCGACGAGCCCTTTCCCGAGGACGCGGCCGTCCGCCTGGTCCGGTTGCGGGCTGACTCGGGGCTGAAAATGCCCGACTGCTGTGTACTGCTTGCAGCCGAAACAGCCGGCGCCGAAACGGTGGCCACGTTTGACGCTCGACTAGCCAAGGCGGCCCGCGAGCGGGGATTGGAAGTGGCCGGGATTCAGGCATGAATCCGGGCCAACACCGTGCCGTAGGTGGTGCATAGAGTGGGGACGTGAGCCCCGCCGAGACCGCAGCGCCCAACGCCTCCCCGAACGCAAAGGCCGGCGACAAGGCCACGCTCCTGCTCCTGGATGGAAACTCGCTGGCGTACCGGGCCTTCTACGCCCTGCCCGCGGAGAACTTCAAGACCCGCAGCGGCCTGACCACCAACGCTGTCTACGGGTTCACCGCGATGCTGATCAACCTGCTGCGCGACGAGGCCCCGACCCACGTCGCCGCTGCGTTCGACGTCTCCCGGCAGACGTTCCGTTCCGAGCGGTTCCCCGAGTACAAGGCCACCCGCTCGGCCACCCCCGACGAGTTCCGCGGCCAGATCGACATCACCAAGGAGGTCCTGGCCGCCCTGGGCATCACCACGCTGTCCGAGGCCGGTTACGAGGCCGACGACCTGATCGCCACCCTGGCCACCCAGGCCGACGCAGAGGGCTACCGGGTGCTGGTGGTCACCGGCGACCGCGACGCGCTGCAGCTGGTCAACGACAACGTGACCGTGCTCTACCCCCGCAAGGGCGTCAGTGACCTGACCCGCTTCACCCCGGACGCCGTCGTGGAGAAGTACGGCCTGACCCCGGCGCAGTACCCGGACTTCGCTGCGCTGCGCGGCGACCCCAGCGACAACCTGCCAGGCATCCCGGGGGTGGGGGAGAAGACCGCGTCGAAGTGGATCACCGAGTACGGCTCGCTTCAAGGCCTGGTCGATCGCGTCGACACCGTCAAGGGCAAGGTCGGAGAGTCGTTGCGCGCCAACCTGTCCACGGTGATCCTCAACCGTGAGCTGACCGATCTGGTGCGCAACGTGCCGCTGGCGCAGACGCCCGACACGCTGCGGCTGGTGCCGTGGGATCGCGAGCAGATCCACCAGCTCTTCGACGACCTCGAATTCCGGGTGCTGCGCGACCGGCTGTTCGAGACGCTGTCCACCGGCGGCGGCGCGGCCCCCGAGGTCGAAGAGGGCTTCGAGGTGCGCGGCGGGGCGCTGGAACCCGGAACGGTCGCCGGCTGGTTGGCCGGACACGCCTCCGACGGCAGGCGTGTCGGGCTGACGGTCATCGGCAGCCACCGCAGCTACGACAGCGACACCACCGCGCTGGCCCTGGCGTCGGCGGACGGCGACGGCGGTTACATCGACACCACAACCCTGACCGCCGACGACGAGGCGGCGCTGGGCGCCTGGCTGGCCGACCCGGCCCAACCCAAGGCGCTGCACGAGGCGAAGCTGGCCATCCACGATCTGGCCGGGCGTGGCTGGACTCTGGCGGGCATCACCTGCGACACCGCCCTGGCCGCCTACCTGGTGCGGCCGGGGCAGCGCAGCTTCAGCCTCGATGACCTGTCGGTGCGCTACTTGCGGCGCGAACTGCGGGCTGAATCCGATGAGCAGCAACAGCTTTCGCTGCTCGATGACACTGACGGCGTCGACGACCAGGCGGTGCAGACCGCGATCCTGCGGGCCCGGGCGGTCACCGACCTGGCCGACGCACTCGATGCCGAACTGGCCCGCATCGATTCGGCCGCGCTGCTCGACGACATCGAACTGCCCGTCCAACGTGTGCTCGCGGAGTTGGAGGACGCGGGGATCGCCGTCGACCTCGATCACCTGAATCAGCTGCAGAGCCGGTTCGGTGATGAGATCCGCGACGCCGCCGAAGCCGCCTACGCGGTGATCGGCAAGCAGATCAACCTCGGCTCGCCCAAGCAGTTGCAGGTGGTGCTCTTCGATGAGCTGGGCATGCCCAAGACTAAGAAGACCAAGACCGGCTACACCACCGACGCCGACGCGCTGCAGACCCTGTTCGACAAGACAGGACACCCGTTCCTGGAACACCTGTTGGCGCACCGCGACGTGACCCGGTTGAAGGTGACCGTCGACGGGCTGCTGAAATCCGTTGCCTCCGATGGCCGTATCCACACCACGCTGAATCAGACCATCGCCGCCACTGGCCGGCTTTCTTCGACGGAACCCAACCTGCAGAACATCCCGGTTCGCACCGACGCCGGACGGGAGATCCGCGACGGTTTCGTGGTGGGTGCGGGTTATTCGGAGCTGATGACGGTCGACTACAGCCAGATCGAGATGCGCATCATGGCGCACCTGTCCGCCGACGAAGGCCTGATCGAGGCGTTCAACACCGGCGAGGACCTGCACTCGTTCGTGGGGTCGCGGGCGTTCGGCGTACCGATGGAAGAGGTGACGCCTGAGCTGCGTCGCCGCGTCAAGGCGATGTCCTACGGCCTGGCCTACGGGCTGAGCGCCTACGGATTGGCGTCGCAGCTCAAGATCTCCACCGAAGAGGCCAAAGAGCAGATGGACGCCTACTTCGAGCGGTTCGGGCGGGTGCGCGACTATCTGCACGAGGTGGTCGAGCAGGCCCGCAAGGACGGCTACACCTCGACCGTGCTGGGCCGGCGGCGCTACCTGCCGGAGCTGGACAGCAGTAACCGTCAGGTCCGGGAGTCCGCCGAGCGGGCCGCGCTCAACGCGCCGATCCAGGGCAGCGCCGCGGACATCATCAAGGTGGCGATGATCGACGTCGACACCGCGCTCAAGGCGTCCGGCCTGCGGTCACGGATGCTGCTGCAGGTGCACGACGAGCTGCTGTTCGAGGTCGCCGACGGTGAGCGCGAGCTGCTGGCAGAGCTGGTGCGCGACAAGATGGGTGGCGCGTACGAGCTGAGCGTCCCGCTGGAGGTCGCGGTGGGGTACGGGCGCAGTTGGGACGCCGCCGCGCACTAGGTGGTTGTCGAGTGTGCGGAATGGTTGGCCGCGATCGCAGATCAGCGACAAAACCGCACACTCGGCGAGAGGCGGCGAATGGGGGGGCGAGAAGGTCAGCGCCGCCTAGGCAGCGGCGACCGATACCCCGCCATGGTGTGCAGCACCGGCGCCGCGGCACGTGCGGCCACCACCCCGTAGGCGTCCTCGTGCTGCAGCGCGTACACCTCCGGGTCGCCGAAGCCGCGATCGATGCGGTCGCGCACGAAGGCCAGCTTGACCACCTGGGCGGCGAAACTCTTCACCGACCTGCCGGCGGGCCGGCCGCCGATGCGCCGCGCCTCGCGGATCGCCAGCTTGCGGCTGCGGATCGAGCCCAGCCAGGTCTCCTCGTTAGGGCTGATCAGCCGGTCCGCCACCATCGTCGGCAACGTCACGGCGACCAGGTGCTGCTCGTGGCGGCGGCTCACCATCGCCAGCGTCACCATCAGCACGAAGATCGGGACCATCCAGAAGACATAGGTCACCACGAACGCTTCGCCGCCGCCCATCGCCAGCGAGGCGTTCCACAGCGCGTGCATGCCCACCGCCGCCAGGTAGCCGAGCAGAATCATCAGGGCCTTGGCCCAGAACCCGTGGCGGCGCAGCGCGAAGAACACCCCGATACCCGTCATCGTGGTGAACAGCGGGTGCGCGAACGGCCCGAAGATCAGCCGCATGATCGCGACGGTGGCCATCTGGGCCGGCGACTCGGCCGGCGCGATGTAGACGATGTCTTCCATCCAGGCGAAGCCCACCGCGGTCACGCCGGCGTAGACCATGCAGTCGGTCAGTGAGTTCAGGTGGTGGCGTCGCCGGCCGGTCAGCATGATCAGCAGGAACAGGCCCTTGGCGGCCTCTTCGATGAACGGCGCCTGGATCGCGGCCTGGTCGAACGACTTCGACACCAGCGGTTTGATCTCGGCCACTGTGGACCCGAAGGTCTCCAGGCCCACCGCCAGCAGCACCGCCACCGAGGCGCCCCACAGGAACGCCAGCTGCAGCAGACGGCGGGGTTCGGGCTCCCAGCGGTCCAGCCAGCGATAACACAGCAGCACCACCAGCATCGCCATGCTCGACAGCACCAAAGCGGTCAGGGTGCCGCCCGGATTTGACGCCGTGAACAGCAACACCAGCAGCGTCGTGAGGATGGCCAGCAGGATGATGACGAGGCGCGACGCTCCGACCTTGCGGTTCCGCATCTGGGGCATAGCGAGGCAGCGTAGACCACCGGTTTGTCCAGCGTGCAACGTGTCGAGTAGCCTCAACAGGTAGTCCGCGACCGGTCCCCAGACCTAAATCGAGGGCCACCGCATGCTCAGGCATGCGTGACAACACCCAGTCCCTACTACCTCAACTTGTCCGGAGCAACCCAACACATGCCAAGTCCCACCGTCACCTCGCCGCAAGTAGCCATCAACGACATTGGCTCGGCCGAGGACTTTCTCGCCGCCATCGACAAAACGATCAAGTACTTCAACGATGGCGACATCGTGGAAGGGACGATCGTCAAGGTTGACCGGGACGAGGTCCTGCTCGACATCGGTTACAAGACCGAAGGCGTCATTCCCTCTCGCGAGCTGTCCATCAAGCACGACGTCGACCCCCACGAGGTGGTGTCCGTCGGTGACGAGGTCGAGGCTCTGGTCCTGACCAAAGAGGACAAAGAGGGTCGTCTGATCCTGTCCAAGAAGCGCGCCCAGTACGAGCGCGCCTGGGGCACCATCGAAGAGCTCAAGGAGAAGGACGAGGCCGTCAAGGGCACCGTCATCGAGGTCGTCAAGGGCGGCCTGATCCTCGACATCGGTCTGCGCGGCTTCCTGCCCGCCTCCCTGGTGGAGATGCGCCGGGTTCGCGACCTGCAGCCCTACATCGGCAAAGAGATCGAAGCCAAGATCATCGAGCTGGACAAGAACCGTAACAACGTGGTGCTGTCCCGTCGCGCCTGGCTGGAGCAGACCCAGTCCGAGGTGCGCAGCGAGTTCCTCAACCAGCTGCAGAAGGGCGCCGTCCGCAAGGGCGTCGTGTCCTCGATCGTCAACTTCGGCGCGTTCGTCGACTTGGGCGGCGTGGACGGCCTGGTGCACGTCTCCGAGCTGTCCTGGAAGCACATCGACCACCCGTCCGAGGTGGTTCAGGTGGGCGACGAGGTCACCGTCGAGGTGCTCGACGTCGACATGGACCGCGAGCGCGTCTCGCTGTCGCTGAAGGCCACTCAGGAAGACCCGTGGCGGCACTTCGCCCGCACCCACGCGATCGGCCAGATCGTGCCGGGCAAGGTCACCAAGCTGGTGCCGTTCGGTGCGTTCGTCCGCGTCGAGGAGGGCATCGAGGGCCTGGTGCACATCTCCGAGCTGGCTGAGCAGCACGTCGAGGTGCCGGACCAGGTGGTCGCGGTCGGCGACGACGCCATGGTCAAGGTCATCGACATCGACCTGGACCGTCGTCGGATCTCGCTGAGCCTCAAGCAGGCCAACGAGGACTACACCGAGGAGTTCGACCCGTCGAAGTACGGCATGGCCGACAGCTACGACGAGCAGGGCAACTACATCTTCCCCGAGGGCTTCGACGCCGAGACCAACGAGTGGATCGAGGGCTTCGACAAGCAGCGCACCGAGTGGGAGGCCCGTTACGCCGAGGCCGAGCGTCGGCACAAGATGCACACCACGCAGATGGAGAAGTTCGCCGAGGTCGCTCAGGCCGAGTCGTCGCACTCCAGCTCGAACGGTTCGCATCGTGACGACGCGCCGGCTGGTGGTTCGCTGGCCAGCGACGAGCAGCTCGCCGCACTGCGCGAGAAGCTCGCCGGCAACAGCGCGTAGTAGCGCCTGGGCGATTTGAAGGGGCGCGGGTGCTGCGTATCGGTCTGACCGGCGGTATCGGCGCCGGTAAGTCGACGGTGTCGGCCACCTTCAGTCGTCACGGCGGCGTCATCGTCGATGGCGACGTCATCGCTCGTGAAGTAGTGGAGCCCGGTACCGAAGGCCTGACCGCACTGGTCGAGGCCTTCGGGCCGGGCATCCTGCTTTCCGACGGGGCTTTGGACCGTCCGGCGCTGGCGGCCATCGCCTTCAGCGACGAAGACAAGCGGGCCACCCTCAACGGCATCGTGCATCCATTGGTGGCACGTCGCCGTCAGGAGTTGATCGCCGCCGCCGGTGACGATGCGGTGATCATCGAGGACATCCCGCTGCTGGTCGAGTCGCAGATGGCGCCGATGTTCCCCCTGGTGGTCGTCGTGCACGCGGACATCGAGGTGCGGGTGGCCCGACTGCTCACCCACCGCGGCATGTCCGAGGACGACGCACGGGCCCGCATCGCCGCGCAGGCCACCGAGCCGCAGCGGCGCGACGTCGCCGACGTGTGGCTGGACAACTCCGGTTCGCCCGACGACCTGGCGGCGCAGGCACTGCAACTGTGGGAGCAGCGCATCCTGCCGTTCGCCGACAACATCAAGGCCGGCCGAGCGGTGCCGTTGCCGACGACGCCGGTGCCGGCCGACCCGACCTGGGCGGATCAGGCGCAGCGCATCCTGGCCCGGCTGCGGACCCATTGCGGGCACCGGGCCCAACGCATCGAGCATGTCGGCCCCACCGCGGTGGCCGGGCAGGACGCTCCGGACGTCATCGACATCGAGGTCACCGTGGAGTCCGGCAAGGTTGCCGACGAGCTCGTCGAGCCACTGCTGGCGGCCGGCTATCCGCGCGTCGGCGCTGATGTCTACGGCTCGGCGGACCCGGGGCGGCCCACCACGGTTCGGGTGGTGTCTGCAGGGGCCTGATCAGGCCATGCTGCTGATCAGCGCGCCGCACAGCATCGCGCCGACGTGCGGGTCGTTGGTGTTGCCCCAGGTGTTGACGAACCGGTCGCTCTTGACGGTGGTGACGTCGTCGACCTTGATCTCGCAGTGCACGTTCGCCGTGGTCGGGAACTTCAACCGGATCACCATGCCGGCCTTGCTCGGGTCGGCCATCACGGTGTTGGCCTCGAACGGTGCGCCGAACCCGTCGAGATCCGCGCTGGCGGTCTCGGTGTCGTTGCGCATGAACGTGACCACGCTGCCGGTGGTCCAGGCGTCGACCCTGGCGATGTAGGTGACGTTGTGCAGCTCCTCGGCGGCGGACGCCGGCGCCGGGATCAACTGACCGCAGCCCAGCACGGCCACGGCGGTCGCGATCGCGGCACTCAGTCTCAGGTTGACGTTCATGGTCACGAGGCTACCCGGCCCAGGACAGTTGCATCCCGTAGTCGGCGCTCAACCACTCGTGAAGGTCGTAGCCGTGTCGTGCCAGGCCGTCGACGGCGGTCACCGCCCGCAGCACCGCCCGCTCGGCGGCTTCCTCGCTGAGCAACCCGGCCCGTACGGCGGTCAGTAGCTCGTCGGTGTCGGCGAGCTCGACGCCGGCCCCGGTGCGCACCACCAGGTCCAGATAGTGGTCCTGGGAGTGCCAACGCTCCGGGCCCGCGGTGTAGTCGCCGACGTCGAGGTAGAAGTCCTGGTCGCGTTCGTGGCCCGGATTGAAGTGGAACACCGTCGCGCGCAGTCCCAGCGCGGGCAGCAGCCACGACTCCAGATACCGGAACTGGGCCCGGCCCGGGGTGGGCCGGGCGACGTAGAGACCCCACGGCTGCACCGTGAAGACGTCGACGTCGCGCACCACACCCTTCGGGTCGGTGTTGGTGTAGGCGACCAGGTCGAAGGTCTCCTGCTTGGGGGCGTGCACCGCTGGCTTCCTTTCACTGTCAGATACCCGGCTTACCCTGGGTGCGTGGCTTTCGCAACGGAACACCCCGTGATCGCGCATTCGGAGTACCGCCCGGCCGGTGACGCGGTCGACGGCCTGGTGCGCGCCGGCGGCCGTTTCGACGTGGTCAGCGAATATCAGCCGGCCGGCGACCAGCCCACCGCCATCGCCGACCTGGAGCGCCGGATCGCCGCGGGGGAGAAGGACGTGGTGCTGCTCGGGGCCACCGGCACCGGCAAGTCGGCCACCGCGGCCTGGCTCATCGAACGGTTGCAGCGCCCCACCCTGGTGATGGCGCCGAACAAGACGCTGGCCGCGCAGCTCGCCAATGAGTTACGAGAGATGTTGCCGCACAACGCTGTTGAATACTTCGTCTCGTACTACGACTACTACCAGCCGGAAGCCTATATCGCCCAGACCGACACTTACATCGAGAAGGACAGCTCGATCAACGACGACGTGGAGCGGTTGCGTCACTCGGCGACGTCCAGTCTGCTGTCCCGGCGCGACGTGGTGGTGGTGGCGTCGGTGTCCTGCATCTACGGTCTGGGCACCCCGCAGTCCTATCTGGACCGTTCCGTCGAACTGCAGGTCGGCGCCGAGGTCCCTCGTGATGCGCTGCTGAGGTTGCTGGTCGACGTCCAGTACACCCGCAACGACATGTCGTTCACCCGCGGCTCGTTCCGGGTGCGTGGCGACACCGTCGAGATCATCCCGTCCTACGAGGAGCTGGCGGTCCGCATCGAATACTTCGGTGACGAGATCGAGGCGCTCTACTACCTGCATCCGCTCACCGGCGACGTGGTCCGCAAGGTCGACTCGCTGCGGATCTTCCCGGCCACGCACTATGTCGCCGGCCCCGAGCGCATGGGCCAGGCCATCTCCACCATCGAAGAGGAACTCACCGAACGGCTCGCGGAGCTGGAGGGCCAGGGCAGGCTGCTGGAGGCCCAACGGCTGCGGATGCGCACCAACTACGACATCGAGATGATGCGTCAGGTCGGCTTCTGCTCGGGCATCGAGAACTATTCACGCCACATCGACGGTCGCGGCGCCGGCACGGCGCCAGCCACTCTGATCGACTACTTCCCGGAGGATTTCCTGCTCATCGTCGACGAGTCGCACGTCACCGTGCCGCAGATCGGCGCCATGTACGAGGGCGACATGTCGCGCAAGCGCAACCTGGTGGAGTTCGGCTTCCGGCTGCCCTCGGCGTGCGACAACCGGCCGCTGACCTGGGAAGAGTTCGCCGACCGCATCGGGCAGACGGTCTACATGTCGGCCACCCCGGGGCCCTACGAGCTCAGCCAGGCCGGCGGTGAGTTCGTCGAGCAGGTGATCCGCCCCACCGGCCTGGTGGATCCGAAGGTGGTGGTGAAGCCGACCAAGGGCCAGATCGACGACCTGATCGCCGAGATTCGCCAGCGCGCCGCGGCCGACGAGCGGGTACTGGTGACCACCCTGACCAAGAAGATGGCCGAAGACCTCACCGACTACCTGCTGGAGATGGGGATTCGGGTGCGCTACCTGCACTCTGAGGTCGACACGCTGCGCCGGGTGGAGCTGCTGCGGCAGTTGCGGCTCGGCGACTACGACGTCCTGATCGGTATCAACCTGCTGCGGGAGGGCCTGGACCTGCCGGAGGTGTCGCTGGTGTCGATTCTCGACGCCGACAAGGAGGGCTTCCTGCGCTCCACCCGCAGCCTGATCCAGACCATCGGCCGGGCGGCGCGCAACGTCTCCGGCGAGGTGCACATGTACGCCGACAAGATCACCGACTCGATGCGCGAGGCCATCGACGAGACCGACCGGCGCCGGGCCAAGCAGGTCGCCTACAACGCGGAGAAGGGCATCGACCCGCAGCCGCTGCGCAAGAAGATCGCCGACATCCTCGACCAGGTGTACAGCGAAGCCGCCGACACCGAGGCCGGTGAGGTGGCGGTCGCCGGGTCGGGCCGCAACTCCTCACGCGGGCGGCGGGCGCAGGGCGAGCCCGGCCGCGCGGTCAGCGCCGGTGTGTTCGAGGGCCGCGACACCGCGGGCATGCCCCGCGCCGAACTGGCCGACCTGATCAAGGATCTCACCGAGCAGATGATGAACGCCGCCCGCGACCTGCAGTTCGAGCTGGCGGCCCGGATCCGTGACGAGATCAGCGATCTGAAGAAGGAGTTGCGGGGCATGGATGCGGCGGGGCTCAAGTGAGTCCCGTCGTCAGCGCGTCCGGCGATCCGTGATTGACTTCAAGCGGTGGTGGATCTGACTGAATCGGTGGCGGCTGACGCCGCCGTGAGCACAGGCAGCTGGCGTGAGCTGCTCGGCCGGCGATATCTGGGCACCTCGGTCGTGCTGGCCGGGGGCGTGGCCCTGTACGCCACCAACGAATTCCTCACGATCAGCCTGCTGCCCAGCACCATCAAGGACATCGGCGGCGAACGGTATTACGCCTGGGCCACCACGCTGTATCTGGTCGGCTCGGTGGTCGCCGCCGCGGCGGCCAACGCGGTGCTGGTGCGCATCGGCTCCCGGCTGGCCTATCTGGCCGGCGTGCTGTCCTTCGGCGCGGGCGCCGCGGTCTGCGCGGTGGCCCCGCACATGGAGATCCTGCTGATCGGCCGAACCCTGCAGGGCATGGGCGGCGGACTGTTGGCGGGGCTGGGGTATGCGCTGATCAATGCGGTGCTGCCCAGTTGGCTGTGGACTCGGGCCTCGGGGCTGGTGTCGGCCATGTGGGGCGTCGGCACCCTGATCGGGCCGGCCGCGGGCGGCCTGTTCGCCCAGTTCGGCGTCTGGCGATGGGCGTTCGGCCTGATGGTCGTGCTGTCCGGGGTGATGTGCGTGGCCGTCAGTGTGGTGCTGCGGGCCAGCCGCCCGAGTCAACACCACGAAACGATGGCCATCCCGGTGCGGTCGCTGCTGCTGCTCGGCGGCGCGGCGCTGGTGGTGAGCACCGCCCAGCTGCCGCGCAACATGCTCGGTGCGGCCGGTCTGCTGGTCGCCGGCGCCGGCCTGCTGGCGGTGTTCCTGGTCGTGGACCGGCGCTCGTCATCGGCGGTGCTGCCGCCCAGTGCCTTCCGGCCGGGCCGGGAGAAGTGGATCTACCTGACATTGGGCCTGCTGATGGCCACCACGAAAGCCAACCTCTACATCCCGCTGCTCGGTCAGCGGCTGGCCCACCTGGCGCCGGTCATGGCCGGATTCCTGGGTGCCGCGCTGTCCACCGGCTGGACCATCAGCGAGATCGCCAGCGCCTCGGTGAGCAAAGCGCGGGTGGTCGTCGGGCTGGTGATCAGCGGGCCGCTGGTGATGGCGGCGGGTTTGGCGGTGGTCGCATTCGCCCGGATGAGCCACTACAACCCGACGGCGGTCGGCGCGATCTGGGCGATGGCACTGCTGGTCGTCGGGATGGGCGTCGGCGCCGGCTGGCCGCACCTGTCGGCGTGGGCCATGAGCTGCGTCGACGACCCCGCCGAAGGCGGTACGGCCGCCGCGGCCATCAACACCGTCACGCTGATCGGCGGGGCGTTCGGTGCCGGTATCGCCGGCCTGGTGGTCAACACCGCGATGAGCACCGGTGAACCGGCCGCCCGCTGGCTGTTCGCGATCTTCGCCGTGCTGGCCGCCGCCGGGTGCCTGCTGTCCTATCGGGCCAGTCGCGACGACGACGCCGGGGTGCTCACCGGATCGCCTTGATCACCTGACTGAAGGTGAACTGCCAGCGCTCGACGACGTGGAAGCCCAACTGACGCAGCATCCGTCCGTCGGGGGTGCGGGCGAAGCGGGTTCCGGGCGGCAGCATCACCGCGGCCTGGTGTGCCGGCAGGGTGTGGTCGTGGTTGGTGATCGTCCAGATGACCGGGCAGTGGGCGAGCTGATCGGCCAGCGCCGACACCGAAAGGTGCCCGTCCCACAGCCGGCCGTGGCTCTGCCGGTCCGGTCCGCGGCCGGGATCGATCAGCTTCGCATACGACGCGGGGCGTGCGGCCGTCAGCGCCCGGATCGGGCCGGGCATCCACCGGGTGGTGTTGTCGATCAGCAGGCAGTCCCCGGGGTGGGCGTGCGCGTCGATCACGTCGGCGACCGCGCTGTAATCCCAGCCCTTCTCCTTGGTGTACCGATCACGTTGACTCACAACGTAATTGGGTGCTGCGGCCACCGCCAACGTCACCACAACGGCGATCACGGCCCGGCGGGATCCGGCGAGGGTGGTGACCGCGACCGCCAGGGCGATAGCCATCGCCGGGGCGGTGCCGATCAGATACCGCGGGTAGTAGATCGGTCTCCCCAGCACCGAATAGGTCAGCGTGACCAGTGTCGGAATCAGCATCCACGCGGCACACAGCACCACCAGCCGGCGGGTGTCCGGGTCCGGTGCCGGGCGGGTGCCCACCCGAACCGTGACCGCGGCCCCGACGAGCATCAGCGCGGCCAGGACCGCGAACACGATGCTGTTGTCGAAGTACTGCTGCTGCACGACTTCGACGACGGTGGACAGGTTCAGCGGGTGAATCCAGGCGACCTGGCGGATCTGGCTCTGGCTGAGCACCACGAACGGGGCCAGTAGCGTCAGCGCGGCACCGACCGCGCAGGCCCACCGTCGCCGCGCCGCGGGGTCGCGGCCGGACAGGATCACCGGGTGCGCCGCCACCGTGAGCACCGTGAAGATGTTGAGCAGTCCAGCCGCCACCACCGCCGCGCCGTAGGCCGCCCACAGCGGCCCGGTGTTGCGGCGTGCCGCCGCGACACACAGCACGGTCAGCCAGACCGCGGCGGCGGCCGCGAACGCATACGGGCGGGCTTCGGCCCCGGCCCAGGTCACCCGGGGCAGCACCGCGTACAGCACGCCGGCGCACACCGACAGCTGCCGCCCGGCGTACTGGCGGCACAACACCACCACCCCGGCGGCGCCGATACCGACCGCCAGGCAACTGGGCAGCCGCGTCCAGAACTCGGTGGCCGGGAAGATCGCGAACCGGCCGTGCATGAGCAGGTAGTACAGGCCGTGGACTGCGTCGATGTGGCCCAACATGTGCCACAGTTCGGGCAGTGAGCGCTGCGTCGAGGCCGAGATGGTGGCCGCCTCGTCGAACCACAGTGACGGCCGACTCACCCCCACGGCGCTGATGCCGGTAGCCACGACCGCGACCAGGGTCGCGTCGGGCCGGCGACGCGGGCGCGGCGGTGGGCCCGGCATCGTGCGCACCGATTCCCGGGTCGCGACCAGGCTCAACGGTGTGCGCTGTCGGTTCGGATGAGGGTGATGAGAATTCACGCTACTACCGCCGGGCGCACCGTGTCGGCTACGTCACCAGGGCTCCAAGGCGGGGTTCACGTCGCTCGATGCGCCCTGGTGTGGTGGACACGTGATGCTCAATTACCCCCATCGGGGCCGCTGACGCGTTAATGTCGCCATGGTTTGTTAGGCGAATTTGGCGACACATCACCGAGAGGGTTTACGGATGAGCGGCTACAAGACCGTCGTGGTAGGTACGGACGGCTCGGATTCTTCGCTGCGTGCCGTGGACCGGGCGGCTTACCTGGCCTCCGGGGAAGGCTCCAAGCTCGTCATCACCACGGCGTACCTGCCGCATGCCGATGACCCGCGGGCGACCGACGCCCTCAAGGACGAGGGCTACCAGGCCTCCGGCAACGCCCCGATCTACGCGATCCTCAAGGAAGCCAAGGAGCGGGCCGTCAAGGCCGGTGCCTACGAGGTCGAGGAGAAGGCGGTCGTCGGCGCTCCGGTCGACGCGCTGGTGGAGTTGGCCGAGTCGGTCAAGGCCGACCTGTTGGTGGTCGGCAACGTCGGCCTGAGCACCATCGCCGGCCGGCTGCTCGGCTCGGTGCCGGCCAACGTGTCACGTCGCTCCAAGATCGACGTGCTGATCGTTCACACCACGGGCTAAACCGCGGTAGTTCACCAGCCCCGCTGGCGCCACTCCTGCAGGTGCGGGCGCTCGGCGCCCAGCGTCGTGTCATCACCGTGGCCGGGGTAGACGACGGTGTCGTCGCCGAAGCGGCCGAACACCTTGGTCTCCACATCACCGAGTAGTCGCTCGAAATCGCCTTCCTGCCAAGTCTTTCCGACTCCACCGGGAAACAGGCAGTCGCCGGTGAACAGCTGCGTCACGCCGCCGGCGGCTGCGCCGCCCAACGCCAGCGCGACCGAACCCTCGGTGTGGCCCTGCAGATGGATCACGTCGAAGCTCAGATCCCCGACGGTCACGGTGTCGCCGTCGGCCAGGATCCGGTCCGGTTTCACCGGCAGCGGCTCGGCGTCCAGGGCGTGCGCGGCCGTCGGCGCCCCGGTCGCCTCGGCGACGGCGGCCAGCGCCTGCCAGTGGTCGAAGTGCTGGTGGGTGGTCAGGATCAGCGACACCGTGGGCGCCTGGTCGGCCACCAGGGCCACCAGATCCTCGGCGTCGTTGGCGGCGTCGATCAACAGCGTCTGACCGGTGTTGGCGCACGTCACCAGGTAGGCGTTGTTGTCCATCGGGCCCACCGAGGTCTTGATGATGGAGGCTCCGGGTAGCACCCGCCGGGCCGCGGTTCCGGGTTCGACGTGCCCGGTGTAGTGGTCGTCGACCGAGATCTTGCGCGTCATGTCCGCCACGGTACTGGCCCCGCGACGCCTGTCGGTACCGGCACATAGCATGGGAGCCGTGTCTGACCGGCTGATCGTCAAGGGTGCCCGTGAACACAACCTGCGCAGCGTGGACCTCGACCTTCCCCGGGATGCGCTGATCGTCTTCACGGGGCTGTCCGGGTCGGGCAAATCCTCGCTGGCCTTCGACACGATCTTCGCTGAGGGGCAGCGCCGCTACGTCGAATCGCTGTCGGCGTACGCCCGGCAGTTCCTCGGTCAGATGGACAAGCCCGACGTCGACTTCATCGAGGGTCTGTCCCCGGCGGTGTCCATCGACCAGAAATCGACCAACCGCAACCCGCGCTCCACGGTCGGCACCATCACCGAGGTCTATGACTACCTGCGGCTGCTGTATGCCCGCGCCGGCACACCGCACTGTCCGGTCTGTGGCGAGCGGATCGCCCGGCAGACCCCGCAGCAGATCGTCGACCAGGTGCTGGCCATGGACGAGGGGCTGCGCTTTCAGGTGCTGGCTCCGGTGGTGCGCACCCGCAAGGGCGAGTTCGTCGACCTGTTCGAGAAGCTGAACACCCAGGGCTACAGCAGGGTTCGGGTCGACGGGGTGGTGCACTCGCTCACCGATCCGCCCAAGCTGAAGAAGCAGGAGAAGCACGACATCGAGGTGGTCGTCGACCGCCTCACGGTCAAGGAGTCGGCCAAGCAGCGGCTCACCGACTCGGTGGAGACGGCACTGGGCCTCGCCGATGGCATCGTGGTGCTGGAGTTCGTCGATCGCGACGACGCCGACGCGCATCGCGAGCAGCGGTTCTCCGAGAAGCTGGCGTGCCCCAACGGGCACGCGCTGGCGGTCGACGATCTGGAGCCGCGGTCGTTCTCGTTCAACTCGCCGTACGGGGCCTGCCCGGACTGTGCCGGGCTGGGCATCCGCAAGGAGGTTGACGCCGAGCTGGTGGTGCCCGATCCGGACCGCACCCTGGCCGAGGGTGCGGTGGTGCCGTGGTCGATGGGCCCCACCAGTGAGTACTTCACCCGGATGATGGCGAGCCTGGGGGAGTCCCTGGGCTTCGACGTGGACACCCCGTGGCGCAAGCTGCCGGCCAAGGCCCGCAAGGCGATTCTCGAGGGCTCCGACGAGCAGGTGCACGTCCGCTACCGCAACCGCTACGGCCGGACCCGCTCCTACTACGCCGAATTCGAAGGCGTGATGGCGTTTTTGCAGCGCAAGATGGAGCAGACCGAATCCGAGCAGATGAAGGACCGCTACGCGGGCTTCATGCGTGACGTGCCCTGCCCGGAATGTGCCGGCACCCGGCTCAAGCCGGAGATCCTGGCGGTCACGCTGTCCGCCGGCGACTACGGCAGCCGGTCCATCGCGCAGGTCTGTGACCTGTCGATCGCGGACTGCGCGGACTTCCTGAGCGCACTCACCCTGGGCCCCCGCGAGCAGGCCATCGCCGGCCAGGTGCTCAAAGAGATCCAGTCGCGGCTGAGCTTCCTGCTCGACGTGGGCCTGGAGTACCTGACCCTGTCGCGGGCGGCCGGGACCCTGTCCGGCGGTGAGGCGCAACGCATTCGACTGGCCACCCAGATCGGCTCCGGTCTGGTCGGGGTGCTCTACGTGCTCGACGAGCCGTCGATCGGGCTGCACCAGCGCGACAATCGCCGGCTGATCGAGACGCTGGTGCGGCTGCGGGATCTGGGCAACACCCTGATCGTCGTCGAACACGACCTGGACACCATCGCGCACGCCGACTGGATCGTCGACATCGGTCCGGCGGCCGGCGAGCACGGCGGGAAGATCGTGCACAGCGGGACATACTCCGAGCTGCTGGCCAATTCCGAGTCGATCACCGGGGCCTATCTGTCCGGTGCGAAAGCCATTGCGGTGCCTGATGTTCGGCGCAAGGTGGATACCAGACGCCAGCTCGGGGTGGTGGGCGCCCGCGAGCACAACCTGGCCGGGGTGGACGTGGCGTTCCCGCTTGGTGTGCTCACCGCGGTCACCGGGGTGTCCGGCTCGGGTAAGTCCACACTGGTCAACGACATCCTGGCGGCGGTGCTGGCCAACAAGCTCAACGGTGCGCGTCAGGTGCCGGGCCGGCACACCCGGATCACCGGGCTGGACTACCTGGACAAGCTGGTGCGGGTCGACCAGTCACCGATCGGGCGCACCCCGCGGTCCAACCCGGCCACCTACACCGGGGTGTTCGACAAGATCCGCACCCTGTTCGCGGCCACCACCGAGGCCAAGGTCCGCGGGTACCAGCCGGGCCGGTTCTCGTTCAACGTCAAGGGCGGTCGCTGCGAGGCGTGCACCGGCGACGGCACCATCAAGATCGAGATGAACTTCCTGCCGGACGTCTACGTGCCCTGCGAGGTCTGCCACGGCGCCCGCTACAACCGGGAGACCCTGGAGGTGCACTACAAGGGCAAGACCATCGCCGAGGTGCTCGACATGTCGATCGAGGAGGCCACCGAGTTCTTCGAGCCGATCACCGCGATCCACCGCTACCTGCGCACCCTGGTCGACGTCGGGCTGGGCTATGTGCGGCTGGGCCAGCCGGCGCCGACGCTGTCCGGCGGTGAGGCGCAGCGGGTCAAGCTGGCCTCCGAGCTGCAGAAGCGTTCCACCGGGCGCACCATCTACATCCTCGACGAGCCCACCACCGGGCTGCACTTCGAGGACATCGCCAAGCTGCTGGGCGTCATCAACGGCCTTGTCGACAAAGGTAATTCGGTGATCGTCATCGAGCACAACCTGGATGTGATCAAGACCGCGGACTGGATCATCGACATGGGGCCCGAAGGCGGGGCCGGTGGCGGCACCGTGGTGGCCGCCGGTACGCCCGAGGACGTGGTCGCCGTCCCGGAGAGCTACACCGGCAAGTTCCTCGCCGAAATCCTCGGCGCACCGGCCAAGCCCGCTAGGGCGCCCAAGCGCGGGCGTAAGAAGGCCAGCGCTTAGCGGGTATCCGCGAGCGCGCGCACCAGGAATGACACCTCATCGGCCAGCACCGTCTCCTGCCACGGGCCGGTGTAGGCGTCGAAGTGGTCGACCGGGTATTCCAGCACCGTCGTCGGCCCCCCGGCGCGATCCGCGGTCTTGCGTGCCGCGGCGGGGGGAGCCACCTGATCGTTGGTGCCGATCTGAATGAGCATCGGGCACTTGATCTTCGGGGCCACCGTGGTGGGGCGGTTGAGGGCGACCTCAAGCGCGGTTCGCGCGCATACCTCGTTGCGCCAGGTCGGTCCGGCGACCGCCAGATAACCGGACAGGGCACCCGGGGTACTGATGATCGCCACCGAACCCGGTTCCGCCGCCAGCGGAATCCGGTGTGGCGGGCCGCCGGTGATCACCGTCAGCGCGTCCCGCAGTCCGTGGCCGACCAGGCGCAGCACCGCGAGCGGTCCGGCGGTACGGGCGATCTGCAGCACCGCGGCCAGCCCGTCGGTCGCGGGCGCCAGGGCGATCACGGCAGCGATCCGCGGGTCGGCGGCCGCCACGGTCAGTACGTGCCCGCCCGAGTAGGACGTGCCCCACAGCGCGACCCGGTCGGGGTCGACACCGCGTAACCGTCGGGCGGCCTCGACTGCCGCCCGCCAGTCCTGGCGTTGCTTGCGGTAGGCGACGACCTGACGGGGGCTGCCTTCGGAGGCGCCGAAGCCTCGGTAGTCGAAAACCAGGGAGTCCACGCCTGCGTCGGCGAAACCGGCCGCGAAGTCCATCAGGCCGGTGTCGCGAGTGCCGCCGAAGCCGTGTCCGATCACGACGACAGGTCGTAATCCGTTGCGGTTCATATCATCCGATGTGGCGTGCACGTGCCAGGCTGCGCATTGCGCGCCGTGGCTCCGGAATGAGATCTCCTCGACGGTGCGGGAGGTCATGACGCCGTCACATAGGAGGCCGAACGCGACGTGAACCGCAGCGCTGGATCGGCGACCGGGCCGTGCTTGAGGCGCGCGATGTCGTCCTCATAGGCCATCTTGACGGTCCAGGGGCCGGTGCTGCCGGCCTTGGGGAATGTGGCGATCTTGCGCTGCACGTAGCCGGAGCTCATCTCGATCATGGGCGTGCGTTCCACGCCGGATGCGGGCAGCATCGGGGTGACGACCGCGTGACCGTGGGCGTCCATGTGGTCGAGCAGGCGGATCAGGTGCGCGCAGACCAGTTCGACCTTCAGTGTCCAGGCGAGGTTGGTGTAGCCGAACGCGAAGACGAAGTTCGGTACGCCGCTGAGCATCATCGCCTTGTAGGCGACGGTGTCGGCGATGTCGACAGGGCTGCCGTCGACGCGCAGGTCGATGCCGCCAAGAGGCAGCAGATTGAGCCCGGTGGCGGTGACCACGATGTCGGCGTCGAGGTGCTGGCCCGACTTCAGGGCGATGCCGGTCTCGGTGAAGGCCTCAATGTGGTCGGTGACCACCGAGGCCCGGCCGCTGGAGATCGCGGTGAACAGATCGCCGTTGGGCACCATGCACAGGCGCTGATCCCACGGGGCGTAGTTCGGGGTGAAGTGGGTGTCCACGTCGAAGCCCTTCGGGAGCCGCCGCCGCACGCCCGCGATCAGCAGTCGCCGCATGACCGACGGCATCCGCTCGCATGCCTTGAACAGCCCCCGGTTGATGGCGATGTTCTTGCGCCGGATGATCGCGTGTGCGCGTTGCGGACCTACCAGCTTGTTCAAGGTGTTGGCGATCGCGTCCTCAGCGGGCAGGGCCAGCACGTAACTCGGTGAACGCTGCAGCATCGTGACATGCGCGGCTGTGCTTGCCATCGCCGGGACCACCGTCACCGCGGTGGCCCCGCTGCCGATCACCACGACCTTCTTACCGCTGTAGTCGAGGTCCTCCGGCCAGTGCTGCGGATGAACCACCTGCCCGCCAAACGTGTCGAGCCCGGCGAACTCTGGCGTGTAGCCCGCCTCGTAGTTGTAGTAGCCGGTACCCGAGTAGATGAATCGCGCCGTGTACACCGTGGATTCGCCGGTGCTGCTGTTCACCGCGTGGATGCTCCATCGACCGGTCTCGGAGTCGAATTCGGCCGAGCTCACCTTGGTGTCGAAGCGGATGTGCCCGGCGATGCCGTTCTGGTCGATGGTGGCGTTCAGGTAGTCGAGGATGATGTCGGCGTCGGCGATCGACTTCTTGTGGGTCCACGGCCGGAACCCGAAGCAGAACGACGGCATGTCCGAGTCGGATCGAATTCCCGGGTACTTGAACAGGTTCCAGGTTCCGCCGATGTCTGCACGCCCCTCCAGGATCGCGTACGACGTCGTCGGTCGTTGGGTCGCCAGGTAGTGGGCGGCGCCGATTCCCGAGATGCCGGCGCCGATGATGACGACATCGAAGTCGGTTTCCGTCGAAGCGAGCTTGGTGGCCATCGGGACTCCTAACGATCGAGTTTGTGATGGTCATCACGATATGGAGCGGGCAGTGACATAGATATGGCATGGATTACATAGTTTTCGTCTGAAAATGTAGGAATAGCCATACTCTGGAGGGATGGCCGACGACGCTTCTGCGCTCCTGGTCCAGCTCGCCGGCCGCATGCTGGCCGAGCTGGACGACCTGGTCGCCACCATGAACGCCGCCGAAATCGAGGTCGCTCCGGGGCTGGCCGCCGACCGCGCCATTGCCGAGGAAGTTGCCGCGAGCAACCGGGCCAACGTCGAACAGGTGCTGCATTCGGTGCTCGCGGACGCGGAGAACCTGACGCTACCGGGTCCGCCGGACCAGGCGTACGACGTCATGCGGACCGTCGTACGTCGCGGTCTGGGCCTGGACATGCTTTTTCAGGCGTACCGGCGTGGACAGACCGTGGTCTGGCAGCGCTTCATGCAGCTGGCCCCCGTGATTGCCCCGTCGGGTCCGCAACTCGTGGAGATGATCGACCGATTCGCCGCGGTGCTGTTCGCCTATGTGGATGCGGTTCTGCTGGAACTCGTGGCCGAGGCGCAGCGTCTCCACGAGGAGATGGCCGGTGGCGCACTCGCCCGGCGGCTGGAGACGGTCCGGCTCATCCTTGACGGCGCGCCGCTCGATGAGCGGGTGGCCACCGGCCGCCTCGGCTACGAACTGGCGCGACAGCACACCGCGCTGGTGTTGTGGCTGGACGGGCCGAGTAGTGACAACGGTGAGTTGGAGTCGGTGGCAATGGCCCTCGCGCGGTCGGTGCGTGCCCGGCAGCCGTTGACTGTCGCAGCGGGCGTACGAAGCCTGTGGGCATGGATCGGGGCAGACGGTGTGCTGCGGCGAGACGCGCTCGAGGACGCGATGGGCAGTGCTCCCGCTGGGATGCGGGCTGCGGTCGGACCCACTCTCGCCGGGACGGCGGGGTTCCGTGCCTCGCACACCGCGGCGCTCGTCGCCGCGCAGATCGTCGGCGACAACCCGGGTGGTGAGCGTCTGGTCACCTTCGCAGACATCCAACCGATCCTGGCCCTGGCCCGCGATGAATCGGCGGCCGCGCGGTTCGTCGCCGAGACCCTCGGCGGTCTCGCTGTTGCCGACGAACGCGGCGAGCGACTGCGGAGCACCCTGCGGCTGTACCTCGCCGAGGCGGACAACGCGTCGCTGGCCGCCGCGCGGCTGCACACGCACCGCAACACGGTCCTGCAACGCGTCGACAAGGCCACCCAACGACTCGGCTACCCGCCGGGTGATCGCAGGCTCGCCGTCATGACCGCCCTGGAGATCGCCCATTTGGTCGGACCGAAGGTGCTGAGCCCCTGACCAGCGGCGACGGGAACCGCGGCGGCACCCGCACCCCGTTGAGCCAGTCGGTGAGCTCCCGCGCCCGCCGAGTCAGCACGTCTCGCGCCGCCCGGCCCGGGTCCTCCAGGAACTGCACCTGGACCTGCGCGGCGGCGTCCTGATACCAGCCGCCCACGATCCGGCCGTCCCACCACAGCGTCGGGCCGGCGTTGCCGTAGTTGTCGAACAGCTGCCCGCGATGCTCGCCGAGGTACCAGTCGCGGTGATACCAGCCCATGGTGGTGACGTCCAGGCCCGGTAGCAGGGCGCCCCACGGCTCGGCGTCGGGTTCGGGCTCCAGATCGTCGGGCAGCGCGTACCCCGGGGTGCCGTGCAGGTCGACGTCGACGGCGCCGATGTCGCGCAACGCTTTTCGGATCGCGGTCTTGGTGGCGCCGAACCACCAGGTGATGTCCTCGGCGGTGGCCGGGCCGAACCCGCGTAGCCAGGTGCCGACTAGCTGCGCTTGGGCGGCCTCGGCACTCATCGGCGCGCCAGGCTCGCCGAGCCAGTCCACCGCGCTCACCCACCGCGGCCGCGACGAGGTCCAGCCGCCGTCATTGGGCCCGCGCACGATGTCGCCCTGCGTGCCGAGCACGGTCAGCGCCCGCGGCGCCAGGTGCGTTTGGCCGCCGTAGGACTTGCCGGGCGCCGGATCGTAGGTGCCGGCCAGCTCGGGCAGGGCGGTGCGCAGCGCGGTGCTGCTGGTCGGCCCGTGCTCGTCGAGGTGGCGCAGCACGGCGTCGCCGGCCCGGGCCAGCCACTCTTCGCCGTCGTCGGCGACTCCGGCCTTGCCGACGTCGGCGATCAGCTTGCGCCGTTCGGCGCCGGCCACCCGATCGCTGGCGGCAGCCTGCACGGCCGGTAGGTCGGCGGGGTCGATCACCCACAGCGTGCGGCGCATCGCCAGATGCTTGACCAGCGACCGCTTCTCATAGAGGGCGTCGTTCAGGTCGGCCACGGCGAACGGTGACGAGCGCGCCCACAGCGACAGGTACGGCGTGGCCGGATCGGTGCCGTGCAGACCGATCAGCGTCGCCGCGATCCGAGTGACCGACTCACCGGTGGTATCAGGGGTCAGGAAATGCCTGCGCGCCAGACGGTTTCGCCGCTCGGCGACGCTGAAGCTGCGCACCGATCAGTGCTCACCCTCGCGCATCGACTTGCGGATCTGCTCCACCCGGTCGGCGGCGGCGCGCTGGCGGTCCTCGAACTGCTGCTCGACGGCGCGGCCCTCCGGCGTCTCCGAATCCAGCTCCTGGGCGCCGATCGAGGTCGCAATGCGGTCTTCGATCTTCTCGCGCACCGACTCGAACGTCGGCACGCCGGCGTCGTCGTAACCGGTGTCGGGCTGCGGTTCGATCGGATCGTCACCCATGCTCGACACGTTACCGGCGGCGGGCGCTCACCGAGGCGGCCGCCGTCGCCACACCGGAGCCAGGAGGCCGGCTCATCACGTGCTCGGGAACCCGATCGATGGCACACCCGGTGTGCCCAGGCGCCCGGCCAGCCAGGGCAGCGAGTCCGCGAACACCTTCCCGGCGAACGGCCAGTCGTGGCGGCCCGGCTCGGTGATGACCGCGCAGTCGATGCCGTTGGCCTGACCGAGTGCACACAGGGTCTTGGCGGCGGCCAGTTGTCCGTCGTTGTCCGACCGTGGGGTGGCGCCGTTGACGCCGAACCACCCGGAAACCCCGGAGTAGCGGCCATGTTTGGCGATCACCGTCGAAGGGTCGAAAGCCGCCCAGGCGTCGGCGCTACCGCCGAACAGCCGGCTGATGGTCTGGGCGCGGGTTCCGGTGTTCGGGCTGAGATCGCCGGCGATGTCGACGAAGGTGCGGAACTTCTCCGGGTGCATGACGGTCAGGTCGACCGCGCAGGTGCCGCCCATGGACCAGCCGACGACGCCCCACTGCGAGGGTTTCGTGCTGACCCCGAAGTGCGAGATCACATACGGCACCACATCTTCGGTCAGGTGATCGGCGGCGTTGCCGCGCGTGCCGTTGACACATTCGGTGTCGTTGTTGAACGAACCGCCCGAGTCGACGAACACCAGCACCGGGGCGTTGTCGTGGTGTGCGGCCGCGAAGTCGTCGATCACCTTGATCGCGCCACCGGAGCGCAGCCAATCCGACGGCGTGTTGAACTCGCCGCCGATCATCATCACCGCCGGCAGTTCGGGCGGCGGGCTCTGGGCGAACCAGGACGGAGGCAGGTACACCAGCTCACCCCGATGCTTGAAATGTGAAGCGTCCGAGGGGATCGTCACGTTCAGCACGCGTCCCTGCCCGGGCGTCGTCAGATCGCTCTGATCCGGTAACGGGCCCGACGTCCACTGGCCCCAGGCGCTCTGCACGGTGGGGTAGTAGCCCACCCAGCCGTTGAGCGTCAGCGCCGCGCTGAGCAGGCACAGCGGCACCGCCAACAGGGCCACCGCGCGCCGCCACCGCGCCGCGGTACGCCAGCCCACTGCCGCGATCGCCACCGCCGCCCCAACCAGGGCGATCCACCCCCACAACATCGGCGGCGCCGGCTCACCGGACAGGCCGTCGTCGGCGACGAACCAGTACGCGCCGCCGGCCGCAGCCAGCCCCAGCAGGCCCATCGGCGGGAGCGCCGTCAGCCAGCGGCGCGGAGGCCAGCCCAGGGCCAGGGCCAGCGCCAACACCGCCACCAACTGGACCGTCAGCGGGATCCAGCCGTGCATCAGCGAGGTGTGTTGGCCGCTGGACAGGATCACCTCTCCATGATGATCCACAATTGGGGTCAACGCGGCTTGGCCAGCGGGAACGGCAGCGTGTCCCGAATGCTGTGACCGGTGATGAGCATGACCACCCGGTCCACCCCCATGCCCAGGCCGCCGGTCGGGGCCATCGCGTACTCCAGGGCCTGCAGGAAGTCCTCGTCGAGCTCCATGGCCTCGGTGTCGCCGCCGGCGGCCAGCACCGACTGCTGATGCAGCCTGCGGCGCTGCTCCACCGGGTCGGTGAGTTCGCTGTAGGCGGTGCCCAATTCGACGCCCCACGCCACCAGATCCCACCGCTCGGCCACGCCGGGCCGGCTGCGGTGCGGCCGGGTCAGCGGCGAGACCGAGGTGGGGAAGTCGGTGTAGAAGGTGGGCCGCTCGGTGCGCGACTCGACGAGGTGCTCGTAGAGTTCGAGCACCACCTGGCCGGCGTCCCACTGCCGCAGGAAGTGCACGCCGACGTCGTTGCACAACCGGCGCAGGGTGCCCAGGTCGGTGTCGGTGTCGATGTGCTCGCCGAGGGCGTGCGACACCGCGTCGTGCACGGTGCGCACCGGCCAGTCCCCGGAGATGTCCACCGGTTCCAGCTCGCCGTCGGCGCCGGGCCGCATCACCACCGGGGCGCCGTTGGCGGCCACCGCCGCGTTCTGGATCAGCTCGCGGGCACCGTCGATCCAGGCGAGGTAGTCGCCGTGGGCCTGATAGGCCTCCAGCAGGGTGAACTCCGGGTTGTGGCTGTAGTCGACGCCCTCGTTGCGAAACGCCCGGCCCAGCTCGAAGACCCGCTCCACCCCGCCCACGCACAGCCGCTTGAGGTAGAGCTCCGGCGCGATCCGCAGGTACAGGTCGAGGTCGTAGGCGTTGATGTGGGTGACGAACGGCCGGGCGTTGGCCCCGCCGTGCAGTTGCTGCAAGATCGGGGTCTCGACCTCCAGGAATCCCTTGGCGAACAACGTGTCCCGGATGGAGCGCAGCACCCTGCTGCGCGCGGCGATCAACTCGCGGGCCTCGGTGTTGATGGCCAGGTCGACGTAGCGCGACCGCACCCGTGCCTCCGGGTCGGTCAGGCCCTTCCACTTGTCGGGCAGGGGACGCAGGCACTTGCCGACCAACCGCCACTGCTGCACCAGCAGCGAGGGTGTGCCGTTGCGGCTGTGGCCCATGCGGCCGGTCGCCTCGATCAGGTCGCCCAGATCCACCATCGAGCTGAAGTGCGCGGCATGCCCGTCGTCCACGCCCTTGAGCACCGAATTGTCCAGCAGCAGTTGCACTTCACCCGACCAGTCGCGCAGCTGGGCGAAGAGCACGCCGCCGAAGTCGCGGACCCGCAGCACCCGGCCCGTCACCGACACGCTCTGGCTGGGGTCGCTGTCCAGGGCCTGGGCCACGGTGTGCGACGGAGGTGAGCCCACCGGGTAGGCGTCGACACCGCCGTCCTGCAACGACTTCAGCTTGTTCAGCCGGACCCGGACCTGCTCGGGAAGCCGGGGCGCTGCCTCGGCGGGCTCGGCGAACTCGGCCGGCCCGGTGGGGTAGTCGGGCGCGGTGCCGTCGCTGTGCAGCATCCCGGTGGCGGCCACCGCGGCGGGCACCGCCGAATGGTGGCCGGTGTGCTGTTCCTGGCGCCGTGAAAACGGCAGCACCAGAAAGCCTTCGGCGATCACCGAGGCGACACCCACCCGGGGGATCAGCCGGGCGTCCTCGTAGCAGGCGTACCGCGGTACCCACTGCGGCTGGTATTTCATGTTCGACCGGTAGAGCGTCTCCAACTGCCACCAGCGGGAGAAGAACATCAGCAGCCGCCGCCACAGCCGCAGCACCGGCCCGGCGCCGATCTGGGCACCCTGTTCGAAGGCGGCCCGAAACATCGCGAAGTTCAACGAGATCCGGTTTACGCCGACGGTGCCGGCCTGCAGCGCCAGTTCGCTGACCATCAATTCGATGGTGCCGTTGGGCGACTGCGGCGAGCGGCGCATCAGATCCAGCGAGACGCCGCTGTTCCCCCACGGCACCAGCGACAGCATCGCCACCACTTCGCCGGTCTTGGGATCACCGCGCATCGCCTCGACCAGCAGGCAGTCGGCGTCGGCCGGGTCCCCGAGCCGGCCCAGCGCCATCGAGAAGCCGCGCTCGGATTCGGTGTCGCGCCAGGCGTCGGCGCGTTGCAGCACCAGCGCCATCTCGTCGGCGCCGATCTCACTGTGCCGGCGCATCCGCACGGTCAGCCCGGAGCGCCGGGCCCGCGTCACCGCCTGACGCACCCCGCGCATGTCCGGGCCGGACAGCTTGAACTCCGAGGGCCGCAGAATCGCCTCGTCGCCGAGTTCCAGTGCGCTCAGCCCGGCCTCCTGGAAGGCGTGTGCACCCGCGGAACTGGCGCCCATGACGCCCGGCGCCCAGCCGTAGTCCTCGCATTCGCGCAGCCAGGCGTGGATGGCCTGCGGCCAGGCTCGCGGGTCGCCGACCGGGTCGCCGCTGGCCAGGCAGACGCCCACCTCGACCCGGTAGGTGATCGCGGCGCGCCCGTTGGGGGCGAACACCACCGACTTGTCCCGGCGGGTGGCGAAGTAGCCCAGCGAGTCGTTGCGCCCGTACTGCTCCAGCAGCCCCCGGATGGCCGACTCGTCCTGGCCGGTGAGCGCGTTGTCGGAGCGCTGGGACAAGAACAGCACGATCGCCGCGACGATCAGGGCCAGCGCACCGAGCAGCCCGCACAGCGCTTTGAGGCCGAAGTCGGGTTTGCCGGAGAAAAAGTCCGGTTCCAGCAGCGCGAAGCCGACGACCCGGTTCACCACATAGGGCAGCCGCATCGGCGGCTCCACGGATCCGGGGAACATCTCGATGAGCGCCCAGCACAGCCCGATCGCCACCGCCCAGCCGGCCAGCAGTGTGGCCGCCGATCTCAGCAGCGCCCCGCGGCGGACCTTGGCCCAGAACTGCCCGTAGGACACCACCAGCAGCACCAGTGCGGCGCTGTGCAGCGCCAGGCCCACATACGTGCTGACGCCCTGTGCGGTGTCGGTGGTGCCGATGAGCAGGCGTTTGATGTTCCAGGCGGCGCCCACCAGCACGTTGGCCAGCAGCAGCCACCAGGCGATGCGTTTGCGGGCACTGAGTGCGGCGGCCAGCAGCACCAGCACGAACGCCCAGGCCAGGCTGGTGTCGGGGAAGTTGAACAAGTACTTGTCGATGAACTCTCGCGGCACCCGGATGATCCAGCGGATCACCGGCGACATGCTGCCCAAAAGCGTCAGCGTCGCGGCGATGCCGACCGCCCAGGCGGCCGCTGCGGGCACCCAGTGCAACCGGGAGGTCGTGCGGCTGCGCGAGCGCGGCTGAGTCAGCGTCATAGTCCGCGAGAATAAGCAGTTGAACCTGGAAAATCGGTGTGAGCCGCGCGCCGGGAATGCGCAGCCTTACTGGCGGGATTCCGGCTGAACGCATTGTTGCTGCTAGACTTCCTTTCGCGACCGTCCCGGCGTACGCCAGGACAGCAAGTGGAGTTCCCTCCCACCACTGGCCACGGAGCAATCCGCAGGCCCAGTGGTCCGGTCGCAGGCGGTGCGAATCGCCTGCTCTGCGCGGTGCGCAGGTGGCCCGATGCTATTCGGGTTGCGATCGGTCGGTATTGGGCCCTGCTTCGTGCAGGGCTTTTTTGCTGGTGGGTGGGGTCAGCGCCGCTGCGTCCGGACGAGCACTGCGGCGGCCGCGACCGGAAAGACTACCCAGGGAGGTCCCATCAGCACTGAGATCCGCGTCAACGAGCGCATTCGTGTACCTGAGGTCCGTTTGATCGGCCCGGGCGGGGAGCAGGTAGGCATTGTGCGCATCGAAGATGCGCTTCGCGTCGCCGCGGATGCCGATCTTGACCTTGTCGAAGTTGCTCCGACCGCCAAACCGCCGGTCTGCAAGATCATGGACTACGGCAAGTACAAGTACGAGGCGGCTCAGAAGGAGCGCGAGTCTCGCAAGAACCAGCAGCAGACCGTCGTCAAGGAACAGAAGCTGCGTCCCAAGATCGACGACCACGACTATGCGACGAAGAAGGGCCACGTGGTCCGCTTCCTCGAAGCCGGGGCGAAGGTCAAGGTGACCATCATGTTCCGTGGCCGCGAGCAGTCCCGGCCGGAGCTCGGCTACCGACTGCTGCAACGGTTGGGGGCCGACGTCGCCGAGTACGGCTTCGTCGAGACCTCCGCCAAGCAGGACGGCCGCAACATGACGATGGTGCTGGCACCGCACCGCGGCGCGAAGACCCGGGCCAAGGCGGCCGAGCAGGCCAGCGCAGGCACGGCTGCTCCGGCACCCGCACCGGATGCCGCACCCGCTGCTGACGCAGCACCTGCCGCTGACGCCGCACCCGCGGCCGATGCGGCCGAGCAGCAGTAGAACGCAACACCGACACCAGAACTGAGGAAACATGCCCAAGGCGAAATCCCACAGCGGCGCTTCGAAGCGGTTCCGTCGCACCGGAACCGGCAAGATCGTCCGGCAGAAGGCCAACGCCCGCCACCTGCTCGAGCACAAGTCGAGCAAGCGCATGCGCCGGCTCGCCGGCCGCACCGAGGTGGCTGCCAGCGACACCAAGCGTGTCAACGCGATGCTGAACGGCTGACAGCCGCTTCACCTGACGCAAACCCCTTTACGCCCCAACGAGAGTAGGAACACCCCATGGCACGCGTGAAACGCGCAGTCAACGCCCAGAAGAAGCGCCGTACAGTCCTGAAGGCTTCGAAGGGTTACCGTGGCCAGCGTTCGCGGCTGTACCGCAAGGCCAAAGAGCAGCAGCTGCACTCAATGACCTACGCCTACCGGGACCGTCGTGCCCGCAAGGGCGAGTTCCGCAAGCTGTGGATCACCCGCATCAACGCGGCGGCCCGCGCCAACGACATCACCTACAACCGCCTGATCCAGGGCCTCAAGGCCGCTGGTGTCGAGGTGGACCGCAAGAACCTCGCCGAGATCGCCGTCAGCGACGCGGCCGCGTTCACCGCGCTGGTCGAGGTCGCCCGGGCTGCGCTGCCTGAGGACGTCAACGCGCCGTCCGGCGAGGCTGCCTGACCTCTGCGCCGATGCTGACCGAACGTTCGGCCCGCGTGGTCGCGGCGGTCAAGCTGCACCGGCACGTGGCCAGGAAGCGCGAACAGCGCTTCCTGGCCGAGGGGCCCAATCTGGTCGAGGCCGCCATCCGTCGCGGCCTGGCCGTCGAGGTCTTCGCCACCGAGGCGGCCGCCGCGCGTCACGAGGAACTCCTGGCGGCCACACCGGTCCAGCTCGTCACCGAGCGCGCGGCGAAAGCACTGTCGGACACCGTCACACCGGCGGGACTGATCGCGGTGTGCGCGCTGCCCGAACCGGATCTGAGCGAATTGCTTTCCGGCGCACCGAAATTGGTGGCAGTCGCAGTGGGAGTCGGTGAACCGGGAAATGCCGGCACGCTGATCCGTATCGCCGATGCCACCGGCGCTGACGCAGTGGTGCTGACCGGCAGCAGCGTCGATCCCTACAACGGAAAATGCCTGCGTTCCTCGGCGGGCAGCATCTTCAACGTTCCGGTCGTGGTGGACGCCGACACCGACGCGGTGCTCGCGGCGCTGGCACGGGCCGGGCTGCAGGTGCTGGCGACAGCCCTGGACGGTGAATTGAGCTTGGACGACGCCGATCCGGTGTTGGCCGCGCCGACGGCATGGCTGTTCGGTCCGGAAGCCCAGGGGTTGCCGGCCGCCGCCGCCGCGGCCGCTGATCACCGAGTGGTCATCCCGATGTCCGGTGGCGCCGAAAGCCTGAATGTGGCTGCGGCCGCGGCGATCTGCCTGTATCAGAGCGCGCGGGCGCAGCGCAGGGCCTAAATCGTTCTAGGCGGCCTTCGGCCTCGGACGGGGTGGTCGCACTCCGGCCAGCGAGAAGGTGCTGTGCACTAGCGATCCCGCTCGCTCGATCAGGCTCATCCGCCGCGACACCCGCGGAACGTAGTGCATTCCGTTGTCGCGCCGGCTCTTCGGAGGCGCCATGAACCACGGCGCCTCCTCCAGGGGCGCGTCGGCGCCGAGCTTGCCCTGCTCGCGCTTGTAGCCGGCCAGTGCACGCGGATGCAGCCGGATCTCCTCGGGCACGAAGTTGAACGCGAGGTGGCTGAACTTGCCGATCAGCCGGAACAGCACCTCGTCTCCCTCGGACCAGCGCAGGCCGGCCTTCTCCCGCACCACCGGCTCGAACAGCCCGGCGGCGATCCAGCGCTGCACACCCAGCATCGGCTTGAACAGCTGGTCCCACATCCCGGTGGGCATCATGACGAACCAGGGCTTGGGGATTCGCATGTAGAGGATGTCCTGCGCGGCTTTGGTGAGCTCCAGGTCGTCCTCGCAGACCCGGTCCCAGTACTCGCAGAAGTCTTCCCAGCTCTTGGGTACCGGCCGCATGCTCATTCCGTACATCCGGTACCACTGCACGTGTTCGTCGAACAGCTGGTGCTTCTCGGCTTCGGTGAGCCCGCCGCAGAAGTACTCGCCCAGCTTGATGATCAGCATGAAGAACGTGGCGTGCGCCCAGTAGAAGGTCTCGGGGTCCAGGGCGTGATAGCGCCGGCCCTGGGAGTCGATGCCCTTGATGTCGCGGTGGTAGTCGCGGACAGCGGCGCCGGTGTGCTGGGAGCGGGCCCCGTCGTAGACCACGCCCATGATCGGGTACACCGACCGTGTCACGCGCTGCAGTGGCTCGTTGAACAGGCTGGAGTGCTGCTCCACGCCGGCTCCCAGGCCGGGATACATGTTCTCGATGGCACCGATCCACATGCCCATCACGCCGGTGCGGATGTCGCCGAAGTACTTCCAAGTCAGCGACTCCGAGGTCAACGGTTCGACGGCCGGGACGGGCTTGGGGGCAACCGGGTCGGCGTGCTGGGGCAGCTGCTCGGTGGACGTGGTCGTTGTCATGGTCATCACGTCTCCTCAATCGGGCGAAACTGAAACCACGATAATTGTGACAACGCTTGTTGTCTACATTATCCGGGCGCGTCGCGGCTGGAAAATCAAGAGTGTCGCGCGCCACGTCGCTGCGTCGTTGCCGCTAGCCGTTACAGCCACCTACTCTGAGGCGCATGGACCTTGAGTCGGTCGGCGAACACGCCGGCGAGCTCGAGGAAGCGGAAGAGCTGGCCGAGCACGTCCGCCGCCGTTCGTTCTTCCTCGATGACGCCGCTGCCTGGCTGAACCGCACCACCAATGACGACCGCGTGGTCGAACTGGTGCGCCGGGTGCGCCGCTCGCTTCCCGGCGACCCGGACTTCGGGGACCCGCTGTCCACCGCGGGCGAAGGCGGCCCGCAGGCCGCGGCACGGGCGGCCGACCGGCTGATGGGGGATCGATCCGCGGCGTCTCGTGAGGTCAGCCTGGGTGCGTTGCAGGTCTGGCAGGCCCTGACCCAGCGGGTGTCGCGGGCTCCGGGCACCGCCGAGGCGACGCTGGTCTTCACCGACCTGGTCGGTTTCTCCACCTGGTCGCTGCAGTCCGGTGACGACGCCACCCTCACCCTGCTGCGACGGGTGTCGCAGGCGGTGGAGCCGCCGCTGCTCGACGCCGGCGGCCGGATCGTCAAGCGGATGGGCGACGGGTTGATGGCGGTGTTCCGCAACCCGCTGGTGGCGGTGGCCGCGGTGCTGCAGGCGCAGGAAGCCATCGCAACGGTCGAGGTCAATGGTCATACGCCGCGGATGCGGGTCGGTATCCACACCGGCCGACCGCAACGGCTGGCCGACGACTGGCTGGGCGTGGACGTCAACATCGCCGCCCGGGTTATGGAACGGGCCATCAAGGGCGGCATCGTGGTGTCCGGACCGACCCTGGAGCGCATCGCGCCCGAGGACCTCGCGGAGCTGGGTGTGGTGGCCAAACGGGCGCGTCGTCAGGTGCTGGCGCCCAAGACCACCGGTGTGCCGGCCGACCTGATGATGTATCGGCTCAAGGTGGTTGACCGCGAGACGCCCGCCGAGGGCTGACTGCGAATCCCGCGCACGAGTGGAGGAACCCGGTTCCTTGGAATAGGCTGCGTGAGCAACATAACTTTCTGGGTCGTCCACTCAGGTCATCTTCAGTGCAGAAGCGGGGAATCATGTCGCGTCGGGAGCAGCGTCGGGCCAACGGTCGCAAGGGCGCTAATCGGCTGGTAGGCGCCGGTGGCACCGCGGCGGCGTTCCTGGCGTTCGGCATGGCCCCGCTGACGGTGGCCCCGGCGGCGCACGCCGACTTCGACTTCGACTGGCTGACCGACCTGTTCGCCCCGGCGCCGGACGCGACCGCGTGGTGGGACAACAGCGGCGTGGACTCCAGCACCTGGGACATCAGCTCGTGGTTCGGTCCCACCGACCCGGGTAGCGCCGCCGACACGTCTTCCGCGTTCGATATGACCGCGATCTGGAACGCGCTGGTCTACACCCCGATGTACAACGCGATGGATGCCTGGGTGTCCAACCCGCTCAATTCGCCGATTGTGTCGATGATCAACGGCTGGGCGCCGTCTGGCTCGATCTACCTCGGTGACGGCGCTGCCGGTACTTCAGACCACCCGGACGGCTATGCCGGCGGGCTGTGGTTCGGCGACGGCGGTGCCGGTTACGCCGGTAGCGACACTAATGATGCCGGTGACGGCGGAGCCGCCGGACTGTTCGGCAACGGCGGCGCCGGTGGCGCCGGTTGGGACGGTCAGACCGGCGGTACCGGCGGTGCGGGCGGCTCGATGATGGGCATCGGCGGTGCGGGCGGTGACGGCGGCGAGGGTGCCAACGGCGGCGCCGGCGGTGCCGCCAACGGCTGGCTGTTCGGCATCGGCGGTGCGGGCGGTGACGGCGGTGCCGGCACCGTCGGCGCGATCGGTGAGACCGGCACCTGGGCACCCGCCGCTGGTGGCATCGCCGGCCTCGGTGGCGTCGGTGATGCCGGTAACGCGGGCGGCACCGGCGGCAAGGGCGGCAGTGCCAGTTCCCTGTTCGGTGGCGGCGGTGCGGGTGGTAACGGCGGTGCGGGCGGTGCGGGCGGCCAGGGCGGTACGGGCGCCGAAGGCGACGCCGGCCACGCGAACGGCGGCACCGGTGGCGTCGGTGGTGCCGGGGGCGCGGGCGGCCAGGCCGGCGCCGGTGGTTCCGGTGGCGCGCTCGGCAGCAAGGGCGCCGCTGGCGAGGACAGCACGATCCACGGTGACGGTGGCAAGGGCGGAACCGGCGGCGCAGGTGTCGCCGCGGCCGAGGACGGCTCCTACGGCCCGGGTACGGGCGGCAACGGTGGCACCGGTGGTGACGGCGGCCTGGACGGCAATGGTGGTACTGGCGGTACGGGTGGCGCCGGTGGTGTCAGCGGCATTCACGACGGCGACCATGGTGGCCAGGGCGGCGTCGGCGGCAACGGTGGAGCGAGCGGTACCGAGGGTGGCAACGCCGGCAACGGCGGTGTCGGTGGTGTCGGCGGCGCCGGGCACGCCGGGATCAAGGGTGACGATGGCACGGGCGGGACGAGTGGTGTCAATAACGGCGCTGGCAACAACGGCGGCGCGGGTGGCCACGGCTTTGACGGCGGCAAGGGCGGCGCTGGTGGCGTGGCCGGTGAACTCAAGAACGACGTGGGTAAGGACGGGTTCAGCGGTAACGGCGGTGCTGGTGGGGCCGGCGGGGCCGTGGGCGCCGGCGGCGACGGCGGTAACGGTGCCGCGGGCGTTTGGGGCAACAACGGTTCGGGTGGCCTGGACGGAGCTGGCGGTGACGGCGGACAGGCCGGTGCTAACGGGACTCAGGCCGGCAATGGCGGCGAAGGTGGAGCGGCCGGAGGTGCAGACGCGGAAGTCGGGGCGGGCGGAGCCGATGGCAGTCTGAGGCCCGACGAAGGCAGCAGTGGCGGCGCGGGCGGTGCCGGTGCCAACGCGGACAACAACCACGACTTCGGCGGAAACGGCGGCAACGGTGCCGCTGGCACCGACGGCGGCAATGGCGGTGCTGGTGGCGCCGGCGGCACCGGAACGACCGGTAACGGCGGTAATGGTGGTAACGGCGGTGCCGGTAGCGAGGGTTCCAAGAGCGACGGTGGCAACGGCGGCGCCGGCGGTGCCGGTGGCGCATCGGACAGCGGTAATGGCGGTAAGGGCGGCGCAGGCGGGAAGGGCGGTGCCGGCGACCACGGCCTGACCGGCTCACAGGGCGACAACGGTGACCTCGGTGTCAACAGTGGCGCCGGTGGCAACGGCGGTAACGGCGGCGCCGGCTTCGACGGCGGCCAGGGTGGCAACGGTGGGGCCGGCGGAGCTTCAACGTCCGGCACCAAGGGTGCCAACGGCGACGGTGGCGATGGCGGCGCAGGCGGCCAGGGCGGTGCAGGCGGCAACGGTGGCAACGGCGCCAATGGCGACTGGGATCGCAAGGGCCAGTACGGCTTTGGCTCGGGCGGCCAGGGCGGCAATGCCGGCAACGGCGGAGCGGTCGGTAAGGGCGGTGCTGCGGGCGAAGCAGGCACCGGCGGAACCGGTGGCACAGCGGGCACCGCGGGCGCGGACGGTACGGGGGTCGCCTCTGGCGCGGTTGGCGGAAACGGCGGCAACGGTGTCAGCGGCGATGAACTCCACCTGAACGGCGGAGCGGGCGGCGACGGCGGGAACGGCGGAACCAACGGGAACGGCGGCAACGGTGGTACGGGCGCTAACGGTGTCGGCTACGACGACCCAACCCTGACCACCGGAAACGCGACCACCGGCGGCAATGGCGGCGCGGGCGGTAACGGTGGTGCCGGCGGCACGGAAACCGGCAATGGTGGCACGGGCGGTGACGGCGGCCATGCGTCCCCGAACACCGACACGGACAACGCCACCGCAACCAAGGGCGGTAGCGGTGGTGCCGGCGGCAAGGGCGGCGCCGCGACCAAGGGTGACGGCGGTGACGGCGGCACGGGCGGTAACGCGGGCACAGGCACCCAGTACGGCGGCGCCGGTGGGGCTGGTGGTGCGGGCGGTGCAGTCACCGGTGAGGGCAAGGGCGGCGACGGTGGCGCCGGCGGCGCCGGTGCGACCGCGACCGGCTGGAAGTCCGACGGCACCTGGGGCATCGACGGCTTCAGCAACAAGTTCGGCTCGGGCACCATCCTCGGCGTCTCGGGCGCCGGCGGCAACGGTGGCGCCGGCGGCGCTGGGACCACCGGCGGTGGTGGGACTGGCGGTATTGGTGGCACCGGAGGCAGCACTACCGCTGCTGCGGGCACCCAGGTCATCTGGGGCGGCGCGGGCGGTAACGGCGGTGCTGGTGGAGCCGCGACCGACAGTGCGAAGGACGCTGGCGACAGCGGTAACGGTGGTACCGGCGGCAACGGCGGTGAAGGCGGCGTAGGCACCATCACCGGTGGCAGCGGCGGCAACGCCGGCGCCGGCGGCGCCAGCACCAGCGGCACCGGCGGTAACGGCGGTGTCGCGGGCGATGGTGCCGGGGCCTTGGGCTGGAACGACGCCAACGGCAGCCTGGCCGGTAAAGGCCAGATCCTGGGCTTCGGCGGCAGCGGCGGCAACGGTGGTGCCGGCGGCAACGGCGCCACCGGCGGCGACGGCACTGACGGCGGTAAGGGAGCCAACGGCCTGACCGGCAACAAGTTCAGCTCCGGCGGAACCGGCGGCAACGGCGGGGCCGGTGGCACCGGCACCACCGGCAACGGCGGCAGCGGCGGCAACGGCGGCAGCAGCGGCGACGCGACCTGGCGGGCCCACGACGGCGGCGCCGGCGGCGCGGGTGGCAACAGCACCAGCGGCAACGGTGGCACCGGCGGCGAAGGTGGCGACGGTGGCAGCCTGACGACAGGTGGCACCGCGCCGACCAACGGGCAGGGCGTCATCGTCGGTGCCGGCGGAGCGGGTGGCAACGGTGGCAGCAGCACCGGCACCGACACCGAGGGCTCCGGCGGCAACGGCGGTCAGGGCGGTACCGGCGGCAATGGTGTCGGGAAGATCAACGGCGGCATCGGTGGCACCGGTGGCACCGGTGGCAGCTCCGGCTCGGAGAAGGCCGGCACCCCCGACAAGCCCACCGCGCCCACCACTACCACCGGCGGCGAAGGCACCGCCGGCACGGACGGCGCCCAGCCCAAGGCCAGCAGCTAGCCAGACCTCGACCGAAAGCCCCGCCCTAGGGCGGGGCTTTCGTCGTCATGTCGATAAGATCGGCACTTGCGTCACGCCCGTGTCGCAGTCCGACCTGCGCACTTGAGGAGAACGTCGCCGCGTGGCCGATCAGCCCGTCGATCTGTCCGAGGAAGCCCTGGCCGTTGCGGTCAGTGCGGCCCGAGACGCCTTCACCGCCGCCGTGGACCTGGACGCCCTGGCGCGGGCCAAGACCGAGCACCTGGGTGACCAGGCGGCACTGGCGCTGGCGCGTCGGGCTTTGGGTGGCCTGCCCAAGGAGGACCGTGCGGACGCCGGCCAGCGAATCAACGCCGCCCGCGGTGCCGCCCAGCAGGGCTATGACGAGCGGCTCGCCGCGCTGCGTGCCGAACGTGACGCCGCCGTGCTGGTCGCCGAGCGCATCGATGTCACGCTGCCCTCGGCGCGTACCCGGGTCGGCGCGCGGCACCCCATCACCATGCTGGCCGAGCACGTCGCCGACACCTTCGTCGCGATGGGCTGGGAGCTGGTCGAAGGCCCCGAGGTCGAGGCCGAGCACTTCAACTTCGACGCACTGAACTTCCCGGTCGACCACCCGGCGCGCAGCGACCAGGACACCTTCCACATCGCCCCGGCCGGGTCGCGGCAACTGCTGCGCACCCACACCTCCCCGGTGCAGATCCGTGCCCTGTTGGACCGCGAACTGCCGGTCTATGTCGTCTCGATCGGGCGCACCTTCCGCACCGACGAGCTCGACGCCACCCACACCCCGGTGTTCCACCAGGTCGAGGGCCTGGCGGTGGACCGCGGCCTGACCATGGCGCACCTGCGCGGCACCCTGGATGCGTTCGCGCAGTCGGAATTCGGGCCGGCCGCGCGGACCCGCATCCGGCCGCATTTCTTCCCGTTCACCGAACCCTCGGCCGAGGTCGACATCTGGTTCGAGGGCAAGAAGGGCGGCCCCGGCTGGGTCGAGTGGGGCGGCTGCGGGATGGTGCACCCCAACGTGCTGCGGGCGGTGGGCATCGACCCGGACGAATATTCCGGCTTCGCGTTCGGGATGGGATTGGAGCGAACCCTGCAGTTCCGCAACGGGATTCCCGACATGCGCGACATGGTCGAGGGTGACGTCCGGTTCTCCCTGCCGTTCGGGGTGGGTGCCTGATGCGGATTCCCTACAGCTGGTTGCGTGAGGTGCTGACCGCGGGCGCACCGGGTTTCGACATCACCGCCGACGAGATGGAACAGGCGCTGCTGCGGGTCGGCCACGAGGTCGAGGACGTACACACCCTGGGACCGGTCACCGGTCCGTTCAAGGTGGGCCGGGTCGTCGAGATCGAGGAACTCACCGAGTTCAAGAAACCCATCCGGGCCTGCCGCGTCGACGTCGGAGAAGCCGAGCCGCGTGACATCGTTTGCGGCGCAACCAACTTCATGGTCGGTGATCTGGTGGCCGTGGCACTGCCGGGAGCGGTGCTGCCCGGCGACTTCGCCATCGCCACCCGCAAGACCTACGGCCGTACCTCCGATGGGATGATCTGCTCGGCATCCGAAATACGTTTGAGCACAGACCATTCCGGCATCCTGGTGCTGCCCGAGGGCACCGCCGAGCCAGGCGCCGAGGCCGCGGAGGTGCTGGGCCTCGACGACGTGGTCTACGAGCTGGCCATCACCCCCGACCGGGGTTACTGCATGTCGGTGCGCGGCCTGGCCCGCGACCTGGCCTGCGCCCTGGACATCGACTTCGCCGATCCCGCTGCTGTTCCGGCGCTGCCGGCCGACGGCGAGGCGTGGCCGCTGAGCGTGCAACCGGGCACCGGGGTGCGCCGTTTCGCGCTGCGTCCGGTCACCGGGATCGACCCGGCGGCGGTGTCGCCGTGGTGGCTGCAGCGCCGCCTGGCCCTGTGCGGCATTCGAGCGATCTCCCCGGCCGTCGACGCCACCAACTACGTCATGGTCGAACTCGGCCACCCGATGCACGCCCACGATCGGGGTCGGATCACCGGCGGGTTCGGCGTGCGCTTCGCCGCCGCCGGCGAGCTCGTCACCACGCTTGATGACATCGAGCGCAAGCTGGATGCGGCCGACGTGCTCATCGTCGACGACGTCGCCACCGCCGCCATCGGCGGCGTGATGGGCTCAGGCAGTACCGAGATGCGCGACGACTCAACCGATGTGCTGCTGGAGGCCGCGATCTGGGACCCCGCGGCGGTGTCGCGCACCGCGCGGCGGCTGCACCTGCCCAGCGAGGCGGCTCGGCGCTACGAACGTTCCGTGGACCCGGCCATCTCGGTGGCCGTGCTGGACCGTTGCGCGACACTGCTCGCCGAGATCGCCGGGGGAGTAGTCGAACCGACCTTGACGGACTGGCGCGGTGAGCCGGCTGTTCAGGACTGGAGCCAGGCGCCCATCGAGATCGCCGCCGACCTGCCGGACCGCTTCGCCGGGGTGAGCTATCCCGAGGGAACCGCCGTGCGGCGGCTGACCCAGATCGGTTGTGCAGTAACGGGTACCGACGTACTGACCGTCACCCCGCCGAGCTGGCGTCCCGACCTGCGTCAGCCCGCCGACCTGGTCGAGGACGTGCTGCGCCTGGAGGGGCTGGAGTCCATCCCGTCGGTGCTGCCGGCCGCACCGGCCGGACGCGGCCTGACCGCCGCCCAGCGTCGCCGCCGCGCGATCGGCAAGTCGCTGGCACTGGCCGGCTACGTCGAGGTACTGGGCACCCCGTTCTTGCCGGCCGGGGTGTTCGACACCTGGGGCCTGGCTTCCGACGACCCGCGTCGCGCGACGGTGTCGGTGCTCAACCCGCTGGAAGCCGACCGGCCGCAGCTGGCCAGCACCCTGCTTCCCGGACTGCTGGAAGCCTTGGGGCGCAACGTGTCCCGCGGCATGAATGACGTCGCGCTGTTCGCGATCGCCCAGGTGGTGCAGTCGGTGGGCCCGGCCGAGTTCCCGGCCGTCACGCCCGCCCGGCGTCCCACCGACGCCGAGATCGCGGCCATCGATGCCGCCCTGCCGCGCCAGCCCCAACACATCGCGGTGGCGCTGACCGGCCTGGCCGAACCCCGCGGCCCGTGGGGCCCGGGCCGGCCGGTGGAGGCCGCCGACGCCATCGAGGCCGCCCGGGTGATCGCTCGCGCCGCCGGTGTCGAGGTCACGCTGCGGGCCGGGGCGTACCTGCCGTGGCATCCGGGCCGCTGCGCCGAGGTGCTGATCGGTGAGACCGTGATCGGCCACGCCGGGCAACTGCACCCGGCCGTCATCGAACGCGCCGGGCTGCCCAAGGGCACCTGCGCTGTCGAGCTGAACCTGGACGCCATCCCCGTCGCGCAGACGCTGCCCGCGCCGCGGGTGTCGCCGTTCCCGGCGGTGTTCCAGGACGTTGCGCTGGTGGTCGATGAGGCGGTTACCGCCCAGTCGGTGGCAGATGCCGTGCGCGAGGGCGCCGGCGAGCTGCTCGAGGACGTCGCGTTATTCGACGTCTACACCGGGCCGCAGGTCGGAGAGGGCCGCAAGTCGCTGGCGTTCGCTCTGCGCTTCCGGGCGCCCGACCGGACCCTGACCGAGGACGAGGCCAGCGCCGCCCGGGATGCCGCGGTCGCCCGTGCCGCCGAGGCCGTCGGCGCCGTCCTGCGGGGGTAACTCGGATCAATCACCGCGTGCAACTGCTCTCAGTGCCTGACTGCCCGCATGTCGAGCAGGCCCGGGCGACGCTGCGCCAGGCATTGGCCGACGTGGCGATCACCGCCGTCGTCGAGGAACTCATCGGCGACTATCCGTCACCGACGGTGGTGATCGACGGCCGTGATGTGGTCACCGGTGCAGCGCCGGCGTCCGGCGCCTGCTGTCGACTCGACTTGCCCACCGTCGCGCAGATCGCTGAGGCACTCCGCCACGGGGGTTAGGCCTTCGTGACTACAGCAGGACCGGGCGTTCGGTCTCCCAGAGCGCACGCCACTGGTGCTCTTCGTCGCTCTTCTGCCGGTTGAGTTCCGCCGATGGGCTGCTGAGGTGAATCTCCGGGGGCTCGGCGAAGAAGTCGCCCGCGCCCCGCGATGACGCGCCTGCCCCGGTGTCCAAATAGCAGTAGCCCTGGCCGGAGAGTTCCTCGGTGCGGTCGAGGATCCCCAGATAGTGCAGGGCACTGCGGGCCGCCGACACCGCGCCGTTGCGGGCGAACGCCGCCGCCTTGGGCAGCGATCGACCCCAGGGGGTGATGACGGTCGTGGTGTCGCCGATCGCGTAGATGCCCGGGTGTCGGGTCGCCATGGTGGCCGTATCGATGCTGATCCAGTCCTCGTCCCCGATCGTGACCGCCGGGCGGTGCGGCGGGATGAACATCAACAGGTCAAAGCCCGCCTCCGCGCCGTTGTCGAAGGTGACGAGCCGGCGTTCGGCGTCAACGGCGGCGACCTGATGTTCGGCATGGAATGCGATGCCACGCTGCCGCAGGAACTCGACCAGTTCGCCCCCGGCGTAGGGGCCGGCCGACGGCATGGGCTGCACTTCGGGCGTGTAGGCGGTGATCTCGGTGGCGGCCCGTGCGCCCGTGGTCTCCAGCAGGTCGGCCGCCAGCATCGCGCCCTCGTAAGGAGCCACCGGGCAGCGATAGACCGGCGAGGTCACCAGGAACATCAGTCGCCCGCCGGTGAAACCGCTCAGGACCCGATGCGCCTCGGCCGCGGCGTCCCGGTCGTAGTAGTGAACCGCAACCCCCTTGGCCACCGCGTCGGCCAGCCCGGGCACCTGATCCACGGCGTTGCGTGCACCGGTGGCCAGGATCAGGGCGTCGAACTCCAGCGTGGTGCCGTCATCGAGGGTGACCTGTTGCCGCTGAGGGTCGATGGCGCCGACGCGGCCGGTGACCCGGTTGACCCGGTTCAGTGCGGCCTCGGTGGGCCGGATCGGCACACTGTCCGGTGCTCGCCAGCCTCGCATGACCCACGGCAGGGTGAATCCGAGGAAGTGGGAGAAATCCTCGTCGACGATGGTCATATCGATCTTGTCTAGTACTGCTGCCGCAGAGTCGAATTCGGCGATCTCCTTGATCACGCTCAAGCCGCCGATACCGGCGCCGAGGATGAGCAGTTTCTTTGCGGCGGGGGCCTTGGGCATGGGGGTTCCTTCGATGGCTTGTTCCGTGAGTCGATCAGTCCGACAATACCCACCGGGGTATGAGTGATACCCTAGCGGGTATGTGCGGTGCGGTCCAGTGCCGACGCCGAGCCGGAGACAGAGGAGAACGCGATGGGAAGTGCTGCCGGAACCGAACAGGCGAGTTTCAAACCGCCGCGCCCGCCGGGGTGGCCCCTGGAGCGTGTTCTGCATCTCATGGCCGGGACGGTGGTGCTGACCAGCGCGGTGCTGGTGTATCTCTTCGGCCCCCTGTGGCTGATCCTCACCGCCTTCGTGGGCCTCAGCCTGCTGCTTGATGCGTTCGCGGGCTGGTGTCCGGCGAGCCTGGTGCTGTACCGCCTCGGTGTGCGCACGTCCGCGGAGTGCGGGGCGCAGCGGGGCAGCTGCACCTCATAGCGGCCGGCCCTCGGCACCTGTTGCGAATCCGGGTCCGGGTGCATGCTGGGTGGCACAGCCGTGGATCGGCTTCCGCTCCATCACGGACAAGGAACTTCGAGAGGACGCTCGCCGATGACCCAGCGCAGCGAGTCCTACGACGTCGTCGTGCTCGGTGCCGGGCCGGTCGGTGAGAACGTCGCCGACCGCGCCCGCGCCGCCGGGCTGACCGTGGCGATCGTGGAACGCGAACTCATCGGCGGCGAATGTTCTTACTGGGCCTGTGTGCCCAGCAAAGCCCTGCTGCGTCCGGTGCTCGCACTCGATGATGTCCGCCGCGTCGACGGGGCACGGCAGGCAGCCGAGGCGCCCATCGACGCCGGCGCCGTCCTGGGTCGGCGCGACCGTTACGTGGGCCACTGGGACGACGCCGGACAGGCGGATTGGGTGACCGGGATCGGCGCGACGTTGGTGCGCGGCCACGGACGGCTGGACGGCCCGCGCCGGGTGGCGGTGACCACCCCGAACGGTGCTGTGGTGGGGTTGTCGGCCCGGCATGCGGTGGTGATCTGCACCGGAACCCGCGCCGTGGTGCCGGATCTGCCCGGTATCGCCGACGCCCGGGTGTGGACCAATCGCCAAGCCACCGAAGCGGATTCGGTGCCGGGCCGCCTCGCGGTCGTCGGCGCCGGCGGGGTGGGCGTCGAGATGGCCACCGCCTGGCAGGGGCTGGGTGCGGCGGTGACGCTGCTGGTGCGCGGCTCGGGGCTGCTGCCGCGGATGGAACCGTTCGTCGGCGACTACGTTGCTCACGGGCTCGCCGAGGCGGGTGTGGATGTGCGTACCGGTGTTTCGGTCGCTCGGCTGCAGCGCCCCGACCCCGCCGGCCCGGTGCGGCTCGAACTGACCGACGGCACTGAGCTCGAAGTCGACGAGATCCTGTTCGCGACGGGCCGTGCGCCGTTGACCGATGACATCGGCCTGGAGACCGTCGGCCTGAGTCCCGGTGACTGGCTCGACGTGGATGACACCTGCCGGGTTCGGGCCGTCGACGACGGCTGGCTGTACGCGTGCGGCGACGCCAACCATCGGGCGCTGTTGACCCACGAAGGCAAGTACCAGGCGCGCATCGCCGGCGACGCGATCGGCGCCAGGGCGTCCGGGAAGCCGCTGGACACCGCCCCGTGGGGAACGCATGCCGCCACCGCCGACCACCACGCGGTGCCGCAGGTCTTCTTCACCGACCCCGAAGCCGCCGCGGTGGGGCTCACCGCCGAACAGGCACAGAAGGCCGGCTTGCGGGTGCGGGTGGTGGACGTGGAGATCGGCGAGGCGGTGATGGGCGCCAAGCTGCACGCCGACGGCTACCGCGGGCGGGCGCGGATGGTGGTCGACGCCGACCGGGAGCACCTGGTCGGGGTCGCGTTCGTCGGACCCGGTGTCGCCGAGCTGTTGCACTCGGCCACCGTCGCCGTCGCCGGTCAGGTGCCCATCAACCGGCTCTGGCACGCCGTGCCGTGCTTCCCGACGATCAGCGAGCTGTGGTTGCGGTTGCTGGAGGCCTACCGCGATACGGAGTAGCGGGCCCCATCTGTCCGCGACCGTGCAGAGTTGTACGCCAAATCGCAGGTGGAGCCGGACATTTCTGCACGCTCGCGGAGAACAGACCTAATTGATTTGCGTATATACGCATAATCATGCAAAATTGCCGAGTGACCAAAGCGATCAAAGTGGCGGTGGCCGGTGCCAGCGGATACGCCGGCGGTGAGATTCTACGGTTGCTGCTCGGGCACCCAGCCTACGCGGACGGCCGGCTGACCATCGGTGCGCTGACAGCCGCCGGCAACGCCGGCAGCACTTTGGGTGAACAGCATCCGCATCTGGTGCCGCTGGCCGATCGGGTGCTCGAATCCACCGATGTCGACATCCTGGCCGGGCACGACGTGGTGTTTCTCGGCCTGCCGCACGGACATTCGGCGGTGCTGGCCGAGCAGCTCGGCGAGGACACCCTGGTGGTCGACTGCGGCGCGGACTTCCGGCTGGACGACCCGACCGATTGGGAGCGGTTCTACGGCTCGGCGCACGCCGGCACCTGGCCCTACGGCCTGCCCGAGCTGCCCGGCGGTCGCGACAAACTCAAGAACGCCCGGCGGGTCGCGGTGCCCGGCTGCTACCCGACCGCAGCGCTGCTGGCCCTGTTCCCGGCGGTGGCCGCCGGCCTGATCGAACCCGACGTCACCGTGGTCGCCGTCAGCGGCACCTCGGGTGCGGGCAAGGCCGCCAAGGTCGACCTGCTCGGCTCGGAGGTGATCGGCTCGGCGCGGGCCTACAACATCGGCGGCGCGCACCGGCACACCCCCGAGATCGGCCAGGGTCTACGCGCGGTCACCGAACGCGACGTCGCGGTGGCCTTCATTCCGGTACTGATCCCCACCTCTCGCGGCATCCTGGCCACCTGCACCGCCAAGACCACGGCATCCCTGTCGGAGCTGCGGGCCGCCTACGAAAAGGCTTACCAGGCAGAGCCGTTCGTCCACCTGCTGCCCGAAGGTCAGCTGCCCAAGACCGGATCGGTGATCGGCAGCAACGCCGCGCACCTGGCGATCGCCGTCGACGAGGACGCCTCGACGTTCATCGCGATCGCCGCGATCGACAACTTGGTCAAGGGGACCGGCGGCGCGGCGGTACAGGCGATGAACCTGGCGCTGGGCTGGCCGGAGACCGAAGGACTTTCAACCGTGGGAGTGGCGCCGTGACCGAGACCAGACTGCTGCGCGAGCAGGGTGTCACCGCGCCGGCGGGCTTCCGGGCGGCCGGAATCGCCGCCGGTATCAAGGCGTCCGGAAATCCGGACCTGGCGCTGGTGTTCAACGAGGGGCCCGATTATGCGGGCGCTGGGGTATTTACCAGCAACCAGGTCAAGGCCGCACCGGTTCGGTGGAGCCAACAGGTGCTGAAGGGCGGCAGGCTGCGGGCGGTGATCCTCAACTCCGGCGGTGCTAACGCCTGTACCGGACCCGGCGGCTTCCAAGACACCCACACCACCGCCGAGGCGGTGGCCGCCGCACTGTCGCAGTGGGGCACCGAGACCGGCGCGGTAGAGGTGGCGGTCTGCTCCACCGGCCTGATCGGTGACCGGCTGCCGATGGACAAGGTGCTCGCCGGAGTCACCGAGATCGTCCACGAGATGGCCGGCGGTCTGGTCGGCGGCGACGAAGCCGCCCGGGCCATCATGACCACCGACACCGTGCCCAAACAGGTTGCGCTGCATCACAAGGACAACTGGACGCTGGGCGGTATGGCCAAGGGTGCCGGCATGCTCGCGCCGTCGCTGGCGACCATGCTGGTGGTGCTGACCACCGACGCCAAAGCCGACGCCGCCACGCTGGACCAGGCGCTGCGGGCGGCCACCAAGCTGACCTTCGACCGGCTCGACATCGACGGCAGCTGCTCCACCAACGACACGGTGCTGCTGCTGTCCTCGGGTGCCAGCGAGATCACACCCAGTCCGGAGGAACTCGAGGCCGCGGTGCTGGCCGCCTGCGACGACCTGTGCGCGCAGCTGCAGGCCGACGCCGAGGGCGTCACCAAGCGGGTCACGATCACCGTGGCTGGTGCGGGGTGCGACGACGACGCGTTGGTCGCCGCGCGCTGCATCGCCCGCGACAGCCTGGTCAAGACCGCGCTGTTCGGCTCCGACCCGAACTGGGGCCGGGTACTGGCCGCCGTCGGCATGGTGCCGTTCACCATTGACCCGGATGCGATCACGGTGTCGTTCAACGGCTCTGCGGTGTTCAGTGACGGCGCGCCGATGCCGGGCGCCCGGGAGGTCGACCTGTCCGGGGCCGACATCAACGTCGTCGTGGAACTCAACCAGGGCAGCGGCCAGGCCATGGTGCGCACCACCGACCTGTCCCACGCCTACGTCGAAGAGAACTCGGCTTATTCGTCATGACCGAGCAACTCACCACCACCGTCAAAGCCCAGGTGCTGGCGGAAGCCCTGCCGTGGCTCAAACAGCTGCACGGCAAGATCGTCGTCGTCAAATACGGCGGCAACGCCATGACCGACGACACCCTCAAGCACGCGTTCGCCGCCGATATGGCCTTCCTGCGCAACTGCGGCATCCACCCGGTCGTGGTGCACGGCGGCGGCCCGCAGATCAGCGCCATGCTCAAAAAACTCGGTATCGAAGGTGACTTTAAGGGCGGATTCCGGGTCACCACACCAGAAGTCCTGGACGTGGCCCGCATGGTGCTGTTCGGCCAGGTGGGCCGCGAACTGGTGAACCTGATCAACGCCCACGGGCCCTACGCCGTGGGCATCACCGGTGAGGACGCCGCACTGTTCACCGCGGTGCGGCGCAGCGTCACCGTCGACGGGGTCGCCACCGACATCGGCCTGGTGGGCGACGTCGATCAGGTCAACACCGCCGCGGTGCTGGATCTGATTGCCGCGGGCCGGATTCCGGTGGTCTCCACGCTGGCCCCCGACCCCGACGGGGTGGTGCACAACATCAACGCCGACACCGCCGCGGCCGCACTGGCCGAAGCCCTGCAAGCCGAGAAACTGCTGATGCTCACCGACGTCGACGGCCTCTACACCGACTGGCCCGACCGCGAGTCGCTGGTCAGCGAGATCGACACCGCCGCACTGGCGGAACTGTTGCCGAAGCTGGAATCGGGCATGATCCCCAAAGTCGAAGCCTGCCTGCGTGCCGTACGCGGTGGGGTGCCCAGCGCCCACATCATCGATGGTCGGGTGCAACACTGCGTGCTGGTCGAGTTGTTCACCAACGCCGGCACCGGAACCAAGGTGGTGAACGCATGAGCCTGCAAGACCGCTGGCAAGCGGTGATGATGAACAACTACGGCACCCCGCCCCTGGCACTGGTCAGCGGCGACGGCGCGGTGGTCACCGACGAGTCGGGCAACAGCTACGTCGACTTTCTCGGCGGCATCGCGGTCAACGTGCTCGGCCACCGGCACCCGGCGGTGATCGAAGCCGTCACCACCCAGCTGAACACGTTGGGTCACACCTCGAATCTGTATGCCACCGAACCCGGTATCGCACTGGCCGAAGCGCTCACCGGCCATCTCGGCTCACCGGCGCGGGTGTTCTTCTGCAACTCCGGCACCGAGGCCAACGAGGTGGCCTTCAAGATGACCCGGCTCACCGGCAAGACGAAGGTCGTTGCGGCCCAAGGCGCCTTTCATGGTCGGACCATGGGATCACTGGCACTGACCGGCCAGCCCGACAAGCAGGCACCGTTCGAGCCGCTGCCCGGCTACGTCACCCACGTGCCCTACGGCGACACCAAAGCTCTTGCCGCTGCAGTGGATTCGGACACCGCGGCGGTCTTCCTGGAGCCGATCATGGGGGAGGGCGGCGTCGTCGTCCCACCGGCCGGCTACCTGGCCGAGGCCCGCGGGATCACCGCGGCACACGGCTCCCTGCTGGTTCTCGACGAGGTGCAGACCGGCATCGGGCGCACCGGCGCGTTCTACGCCCACCAGCACGACGGCATCACCCCCGACATCATCACGCTGGCCAAGGGCCTGGGCGGCGGTCTGCCGATCGGGGCGTGCGTGGCCGTCGGCGCGGCGGGGGATCTGCTGCAACCGGGCAGTCACGGCAGCACGTTCGGCGGTAACCCGGTCTGCACCGCGGCCGCCCTGGCCGTGCTGCGGGCATTGGCCGATGGCGACCTGATCGCCCGGGCCGGGGTGCTGGGCAAGACCCTAAGCCACGGCATCGAGGAAATGCGCCACCCGCTGGTCGACCACGTGCGCGGCAAGGGCCTGCTGCAGGGTGTGGTTCTGACCGCACCGCAGGCCAAGGCCGTCGAGTTGGCGGCCCGGGGCGCCGGGTTCCTGGTCAATGCCGCCGCACCCGACGTGATCCGACTCGCCCCGCCGCTGATCATCACCGAAGACCAGATCGACGGCTTGCTCACCGCCCTGCCGGGCATCCTCGACAGCGCCCAGGAGGCCGCACAATGACCCGTCACTTCCTGCGTGACGACGACGTCACCCCCGCGGAGCAGGCCGAAATCCTGACGCTGGCAGCAGAACTCAAGTCCAACCCGTTCTCCCGCCGGCCGCTGCAGGGTCCACACGGTGTCGCGGTGATCTTCGACAAGAACTCCACCCGCACCCGGTTCTCCTTCGAGATGGGTATTGCGCAGTTGGGCGGGCACGCCGTCGTCGTCGACGGCCGGTCCACCCAACTGGGCCGCGACGAAACCCTGGAGGACACCGGGCGGGTGCTGTCGCGCTACGTCGACGCGATCGTCTGGCGCACCTTCGCCCAGGACCGGCTGACCGCGATGGCGTCGACCGCAACGGTTCCGATCGTCAACGCGCTCTCCGATGAGTTCCACCCCTGCCAGGTGCTGGCGGATCTGCAGACCATCGCCGAACGCAAAGGCGCCCTCAAGGGACTGAAGCTGACCTACCTCGGTGACGGCGCCAACAACATGGCGCACTCGCTGATGCTCGGCGGCGTCACCGCCGGGGTGCACGTCACCGTCGCCGCTCCGGACGGCTTCACCCCCGACCCGGCCGTCGTCGCCGCCGCCCAGAAACGCGCCGCCGACACCGGCGCCTCGGTCACCCTCACCACCGACGCGGCCAAGGCCGCAGCCGGCGCCGACGTACTCGTCACCGACACCTGGACCTCGATGGGCCAGGAGGACGACGGCCTGGACCGGGTCGCACCGTTTCGGCCCTACCAGATCAACGACGAACTCGTCGCGCTCGCCGACTCGGAAGTCACTGTGCTGCACTGCCTTCCGGCGCACCGCGGCGACGAGATCACCGACTCGGTGATCGACGGCCCGCGCAGCGCGGTGTGGGACGAGGCCGAGAACCGGCTGCACGCGCAGAAGGCACTGCTGGTGTGGTTGTTGGAACGATCACGATGACCAAGCCCGACAGCAACATCACCCGAGTGGGCCGCCAGGCCCGCATCGTGGAGGTGCTGTCGTCGGCTCCGGTGCACAGTCAGACCGAACTGGCCGCGCTACTGGCTGCCGACGGCATCGGCGTCACCCAGGCCACCCTGTCGCGGGACCTCGAAGAGCTGGGCGCGGTGAAACTGCGCGGCGTCGACGGGGGCGCCGGGGTGTACGTGGTGCCCGAAGACGGCAGCCCGGTGCGCGCGGTCACCGGTGGCACCGAGCGGCTGTGCCGGCTGCTGGGAGAGCTGCTGGTCTCCACCGACGCCACCGGAAACCTGGCCGTGCTGCGCACCCCGCCCGGCGCCGCGGACTACCTGGCCAGCGCCATCGATCGGGCCGCGCTACCGTACGTGGTCGGCACCATCGCCGGGGATGACACCATCTTTGTGGCGGCACGCGAGCCGATGACCGGCAGCGAACTGGCCGCCACCCTCAAAGACCTGCAGTAACACCCGCACGAAACAAGGAGAACTCGATGTCCGAACGCGTCATCCTGGCGTATTCCGGTGGCCTGGACACCTCGGTGGCGATCAGCTGGATCGGCAAGGAGACCGGCCGCGAAGTGGTTGCCGTCGCCATCGACCTCGGCCAGGGCGGCGAGGACATGGAAGTGGTGCGCCAGCGCGCGATCGACTGCGGTGCCGTGGAGGCCGTCGTCGTCGACGCCCGCGATGAGTTCGCCGACGACTACTGCCTGCCGACCATCAAAGCCAACGCGCTCTACATGGACCGCTACCCGCTGGTCTCTGCCATCAGCCGTCCGCTGATCGTCAAGCATCTGGTCGAGGCCGCGCGCAGCCACGGCGGCACCATCGTCGCGCACGGCTGCACCGGCAAGGGCAACGACCAAGTGCGCTTCGAGGTCGGATTCGCCTCGCTGGCACCGGAACTCGACGTCATCGCCCCGGTCCGCGACTACGCCTGGACCCGGGAGAAGGCCATCGCGTTCGCCGAGCAGAACGACATCCCGATCAACGTCACCAAGCGCTCACCGTTCTCCATCGACCAGAACGTGTGGGGCCGGGCGGTGGAGACCGGCTTCCTCGAAGACCTGTGGAACGCGCCCACCAAGGACGTCTACGACTACACCGAGGACCCGACGGTCAACTTCAACGCCTCCGACGAGCTGATCATCAGCTTCGACAAGGGCCGCCCGGTGGCCATCGACGGTCGCCCGCTCAGCGTGCTGGCGATCATCCAGGAGCTCAACACCCGCGCCGGCGCCCAAGGCGTGGGACGCCTCGACGTGGTCGAGGACCGGCTGGTGGGCATCAAGAGCCGCGAGATCTACGAGGCGCCCGGTGCCATGGTCCTGATCACCGCACACACCGAGCTCGAGCACGTCACCCTGGAACGCGAACTGGGCCGCTACAAGCGCGGCGTGGACCGCAAGTGGGGCGAGCTCACCTACGACGGCCTGTGGTTCAGCCCCCTCAAGCGGTCCCTGGAGGTATTCGTCGAGGACACACAGCAGCACGTCTCCGGTGACATCCGGCTGGTGCTGCACGGCGGCAGCATCATCGTCAACGGCCGGCGCAGCGCGGAGTCGCTCTACGACTTCAACCTGGCCACCTACGACGAGGGCGACACCTTCGACCAGACCGCGGCGCGTGGCTTCGTCCAGATCCACGGGCTGAGTTCGAAGATCTCCGCCCGCCGGGATCTGGGCTGATGTTGCCACTTCGCGGCGAGTGTGAATCTCACGACGCAACACGCCGGTGCGGCGTCGTGAGATTCACGCTCGGGGGAGGTGCGGTGTGAGCACCAACGAGGGATCACTGTGGGGCGGGCGGTTCGCCGAGGGCCCGTCCGACGCGCTGGCCGCGCTGAGCAAGTCCACCCACTTCGACTGGGTGCTGGCCCCCTACGACGTCGCCGCATCCAAGGCACACGCCAAGGTGCTGCACGGCGCCGGGCTGCTCACCGACGACCAGCGTGACGGGCTGCTGGCCGGGCTGGACAGCCTCGGCGAAGACGTCGCCGACGGCAGCTTCGGCCCGCTGGTCACCGACGAGGACGTCCACGGCGCCCTCGAGCGCGGGCTGATCGACCGGGTCGGCGCGGACCTGGGCGGCCGGCTGCGTGCCGGGCGGTCGCGAAACGACCAGGTGGCCACCCTGTTTCGGATGTGGCTGCGTGACGCGGTGCGCCGCGTGGCCGCCGGGGTGCTCGACGTGGTCGACGCGCTGGCCCACCAGGCCGCCGCCCACCCGAGCGCGATCATGCCCGGCAAGACCCACCTGCAGTCCGCCCAGCCGGTGCTGCTGGCACACCACCTGCTGGCCCACGCCCACCCGCTGCTGCGCGACGTGGACCGCATCATCGACTTCGACGCCCGCGCCGCGATCTCCCCGTACGGGTCCGGCGCACTGGCCGGCTCATCGCTGGGCCTCAACCCCGACGCCATCGCCGCCGAACTCGGCTTCGCCGCCGCGGCCGACAACTCGATCGACGCCACCGCCGCACGTGACTTCGCCGCCGAGGCCGCGTTCGTGTTCGCGATGATCGGTGTCGACCTGTCCCGGCTCGCCGAAGACATCATCTTGTGGAGCTCAACGGAATTCGGGTATGCCGTCCTGCATGACTCGTGGTCGACGGGCAGCTCGATCATGCCGCAGAAGAAGAACCCCGACATCGCCGAGCTGGCCCGCGGCAAGTCCGGCCGGCTGATCGGCAACCTGACCGGCCTGCTGGCGACCCTGAAGGCTCAGCCGCTGGCCTACAACCGGGACCTACAGGAGGACAAGGAGCCGGTGTTCGACTCGGCCGCCCAGCTGGAGCTGCTGCTGCCGGCCACCGCCGGTCTGGTCGGCACGCTGCGGTTCGACACGCAGCGGATGGCCGCGCTGGCTCCCGCCGGCTACACCCTGGCCACCGACATCGCCGAATGGCTGGTGCGCCAAGGAGTTCCGTTCCGGGTCGCGCACGAGGCCGCCGGTGCGGCGGTCAAGGTCGCCGAGCAGCGCGGCGTCGGCCTCGATGAGCTCACCGACACCGAACTGGCCGCCATCAGCCCCGAACTCACCCCGCAGGTACGCGAGGTGCTCACCGTCGAGGGTTCGGTGGCATCGCGCGACGCCCGGGGCGGCACCGCGCCGGTGCGGGTCGCAGACCAGTTGGCCGGTCTTGCCGAACGCGCCGCGCACCAGCGGCGATGGGTGAACGGCTGAGCGCGCTCCCTCCCCAACGCCCAAGGTGAAGCCAGCTTCACGTTCGGTCGGTGGATTCATACGGTCAAGGCAACATCCATTGATCTGGGGGTTGTCATGCCGAGTGGTTATCCGCATCCGCAAGCGACGCGGCGGGAGTTGTTCGACCGTGTATGTCAGGGCGCGCCACTGATCCGAACGGCGCGGGAGATGGGCGTGTCGACGACCTCGGCTTAGGTG
>NZ_CP084028.1:2043730-2179092 GCF_020181595.1 [Mycobacterium] vasticus
TCTACGAGCAGGCCAATGCTCATGGTCAGAAGGTGCAGACCGCCGGCAACAACATGGCCAACACCGACGCCTCGGTGGGCTCCAGCTGGGCCTGACCAAAACCAGCAAAACGCAACGCGGCAGCACACCGACACCATCGGTGTGCTGCCGCGTGCTGCAATTTGTGGGGTGGTGCCGAGCGCCCCACGCGGCTGCGTGATCCAATAGCCAAGTACTCCGCGCGCCAACCACAGCGGACCACCCGGTAGAGGAGGGTAGTAATGGACCCGAGTACCCGTACCGACATCACCGTCAACGTCGAAGGCTTCTGGATGCTGCAGGCGTTGCTTGACATTCGCCACGTGGCCCCCGAGTTGCGTTGTCGGCCTTACGTTTCCACCGACTCGAGCGACTGGCTGTCCGAGCATCCCGGTATGGCCGTGATGCGCGAACAGGGGATCGTCGTCGACGACCAGGTCAACGAGACCGTCGCCGCGCGGATGCGCGTGCTGGCCGCACCAGACCTCGAGGTGGTGGCACTGCTGGCGCTGGGCAAGCTGCGCTACGGCGTCATTGAAGCCGACGACGGTGAGGAACCCGAACCTGGAACCCGCGACATTCCCGACAACGAATTCCGGGTGCTACTCGCACGCCGGGGCGAGCACTGGGTCTCGGCCGTGCGGGTCGGCACCGACATCACCGTCGACGACGTCGCGGTGACCGATGCCGCCTCCATTGCGGCGCTGGTGATCGACGGCATGGAATCCATCCACCACGCCGATCCGGCCCAGATCACCGCGGTCAACGTTCCGATGGAAGAGATGCTCGAGGCGACCCAGAGCTGGCAGGACTCGGGCTTCAACATCTTCACCGGGGGAGACCTGCGCAGAATGGGCATCAGCGCCGCCACTGTCGCGGCCCTGGGCCAGGCGCTGTCCGAGCCCGCCGCGGAGGCCGCCGTGTATGCGCGGCAATACCGCGACGACGCCAAAGGCCCCAGTGCGTCGGTGCTGTCGCTCAAAGACGGATCCGGCGGCCGGATCGCGCTGTATCAACAGGCGCGTACCGCCGGGTCGGGCGAAGCCTGGCTGGCGATCTGCCCGGCAACCCCGCAGCTGGTCCAGGTGGGTGTGAAGACCGTTCTGGACACGTTGCCCTACGGCGCGTGGAAAACGCACCGCAGAGTCTAGAGCTGGGTATTGGCGCCGTCCGCCGAAAACCGGGTAACGCAGCAGGATTGCGGATAAACCAGGGTTCGTGCGAATAACAGGCAATGCCTTTAGAATTGGACGGACTTTTAAATTATGACGAATTGCGAGGGGACACTGATGGGTTCCGTGGGATCCGTATTAGTCGGCCAAGGGGTGGGCCAGTGACGGCGGCGATCGAATCCGGCCAACAGGGCGGTGAACTCTCGCCGTCGGCGCCCCGGTCGGTGGTGGTCGGAGTCATGGCCGGCGACGGTGTCCAGATCGGGACGCTGCTGGACGCCGACGCTCCGGTCTCGGTGATGCTGGACCCGCTGCTCAAGGTGATCAACGGCCGGCTGCAGGAACTCGAAGAGCCCGGGCTGGAATCCCAGGGACGCGGCCGCTGGGTGCTGTGTCTGGTAGACGGCACCGCGTTGCGGCCGAACCAATCACTGACCGAACAAGACGTGTACGACGGCGACCGGCTGTGGCTGCGATTCATCGAGGACCGGGAGCGCCGCTCGCCGGTCATCGAGCACATCTCGACCGCGGTGTCGGTCAACCTGGCCAAACGTTTCGCCCCGGTGAACTCGGTGACCGCCGTCCGGGTCGGGGTGGCCACGCTGGCGACCGGCGTGCTGCTGGCCACCGGGCTGCTGGCCGCGTGGCGCTACGGGCATGACACCTGGCTGACGTCGGCGTTCAGCGCGGGTCTGGCGTTTCTGGTGCTGATCGCCGCCGCGCTGATCCTGCTGCAGGCGCGCAATGCGTCCGATCGCGGCGTCGGCGACACGCTGCTGGCCAGCGGGCTGGCGCCGTTGGTGGTGGCGGCTGCGGCCGCGGTGCCCGGCCCGGTCGGCGCCGCCCACGCCGCGCTGGGGTTCGGCGTCGCCGGAATCGCCGCGCTGGCCGTCATCCGGCTCACCGGCCGTCAGTTGGCCGGCTACACCGCCGTTGCGGTTATCAGCGCGGCGGTGACGTTCGCCGGTGTGCTGCGGATGCTGGTCATGACCGGCGCGGTGACCCTGATGGCCACGGTGTATCTGGTCTGCGTGCTGGCCTATCAATGGGCGCCGTCGGCGTCGCGCTGGCTGGCCGGTCTGCGGTTGCCGGTCTTCCCTTCGGCCACCAGCCGCTGGGTCTTCGAGGCGCGCCCCGACCTGCCGACCACGGTGGTGACCCGCGAAGGCGGTCCGCCGGTTCTGGAGGGCCCGGAGTCGGTTCGCGAGGTGGTGCTGCGTGCCGAGCGGGCCAGGTCGTTCCTGACCGGTCTGCTGACGGGGCTGGGTGTTCTGGTGATCGTCTGCATCACCGGCCTGGCCGACCCACACTCCGACAAGGCCTGGCTGGCCGTTCTGCTGGCCTCGCTGACGGCCGGCTTCCTGGTGCTGCGGGGACGTTCCTTCCGGGACCGCTGGCAGGCGGTCACGGTGACACTGAGCGGTCTGGTGATCGTCGCGGCCGTCGTGGTGCGCTTCGTGGTGGTGCTGTGGTCGCCCACGGCCCTGTCGGTCGGCGTCTCGGTGCTGGTGCTGGTGCCGATGTTCGGGCTGCTGTCCGCGGTCATCGTGCCGAACACCATCTACAGCCCGCTGTTCCGCAAGTTCGTCGAGTGGATCGAATACCTGTGCCTGATGCCACTGTTCCCGCTCGCGCTGTGGTTGATGAATACCTATGAAGCCATCCGATACCGGTAGGGGCGCAGGTCGGCTGCAGCGCACCGCCGCTGTCGGCGCGGCTTCGGTAATGCTGGCCTGTGGTTCGCTGGCGGGGATGCCCGTCGCGGGCGCGGTCGAACGGCCGGTGATCGACCCCGCGGCGCTGCCTCCGGACAGCCCGCCGGGTCCGCCGCAGGCGATGCGGCAGACCTCGTACTGCACCGAGGTCGGCGTGCTGCCCGGCACCGACTTCCGGGTGCAGCCCGCCTATCTGGACATGCTCAATCTCCCGGAGGCGTGGAAGTTCGGCCGCGGCGGCGGTGTGACCGTCGCCGTCATCGACACCGGCGTGACCCCGCATCCGCGGTTGCCGAACCTGACCGGCGGCGGCGACTACGTGATGGCCGGCGGTGACGGACTGTCGGACTGTGATGCGCACGGCACGCTGGTGGCATCGTTGATCGCCGGTATGCCGGACAACGGGGTGACGCCGCTGCCGCCGCCGCGCCAGACCCGCCGGCCCCCGTCGGTTCCCACCAACGAACCCACGCCCACACCGGTGACGCCGCAGACGACCATCCTGGTGATGCCGCCCCCCCAGGCGCCACCGCCACCGCCACCGGCTGAAGGCGAGGAGCCACCGCCCGGCGGCGCGGCTCCGGCACCGCCTCCTCCGCAGGCTCCGCCTCCCGCGCAGGCTCCGCCTCCCGCGCAGGCTCCGGGTCCCGCACCGGGCCCCGCACCGGGTCCGAATGCTGCGGCATCGTCGGGCTACACCGGCGGTGGCACCGGTACGGTGCGTTCGGCAGAAGGCAAGGGCCGCGGCCGCACGGCGCCGGTCGACTTCCGCGCGCCAGCCGCGCCGCCGCCCGTGGGAGGGCCCGATGCGTTCAGCGGCGTGGCGCCCGACGTGCACCTGATCTCCATCCGGCAGAACAGCCAGGCCTTCGGCCCCAAGGAGCCGTTCGGCGACGGTCAGGACCCGCAACTGCGCGAGAAGAACGACGGTCTGCGGACCATGGCGCGCGCGATCGTGCACGCCGCCAACATGGGTGCCCAGGTCATCAACATCTCCAACGCGGTATGCATGAACGTGCGGACGATGATCGATCAGGCGGACCTGGGCGCGGCCGTGCGCTACGCCGCCGTCGAGAAGAACGTGGTGATCGTCGCTGCCGCCGGTGACGCCAGTTGGCGGGACTGCAAGCAGAATCCCGTCTACAACGCGATGCGCCCCGACGACCCTCGGGACTGGAACGGCGTCAACACGGTGGTGACGCCGGCTTGGTACGACGAGTACGTGCTGACCGTCGGCGCGGTGGACTCCGGTGGCGCGCCGCTGAGCAAGACCAGTGTCGCCGGCCCGTGGGTGTCGATCGCCGCGCCCGGCACCGACATCGAAGGCCTGTCCGCTCGCGACGACGGCCTGATGAACGCGGTCGACGGCCCGGAGAACTCCCTGCTGGTGCCCTCAGGTACCAGCTTCTCGACGGCCATAGTCGCGGGAGTGGCGGCGCTGGTGCGCGCCAAGTATCCGGAACTGTCGTCCCATCAGGTGATCAACCGGCTGATCCGCACCGCCCGGCAGCCGGCCCGCGGTGTCGACAACGTCGTCGGGTACGGAATCATCGACCCGGTGGCCGCTCTGACATGGGACGTTCCCGATGTTCCGGCACAGCCGGTCGAACGGTTGTCGGCGCCGCTGGCGGTTCCGCCGATGCCGCCGGAACGTGACATGACCCCGGCGTGGGTCGCCGGGGCAGGGTTGCTGGCCGCGGTGGCGGCGGCCGGTGTGGCATTGGGAGTGGCAGCATTGCGACGATCCCGTAGAAATCGATGAAGGTACAGCGGAACCGATGAAGGCACAGCACGCATTAGGTCTGAACCTCTCCTGGGCACGGGTGACCATTGTCTTTCTGATCGACATGGGGATCCTGGTCCTGGCCGGTCGCTGGCCCGGCAACGCGCAGGACGCCGTCTACGCGTGGTGGGCGGGCGTCGGGGTCGCGGTGTTGGTCGCACTCATCGCATTGCTCACCTATCGGCGGATGCCGGTCAGCACGATCTGGGCGGCCTGGTTCGCCGATCAGTTCGCCGACCCGGAGGAGGCCCTGCAGCGGGGCCGAACCCCCGCGGTCGATCATCACCGTAAGTTCGGCCGCGAGGCGGTCGGCATGCGCGAACACCAGGGCCAACTGGTGACCGCGATCGCGGTCGGCGGGCGACCGGCGCCCGCCACCGGACGGCACCGCCGCTCCACCGAACCGATGACGCTGCCGGCGGAGCGCCTCGCCGCCGGGCTGCGCCAGTTCGACGTGCGGCTGGACAGCGTCGACATCGTCTCGGTGGGCACGCGCAGTGCTCCGCGGAGCACCGAAGACGCCGACGCCGAGGACTCCGGTTCGATGCCCGATCACCGGTCCACCTGGGTGGTGCTGCGGATGGACCCGCAGCACAACGTCAATGCAGTGGCCGCGCGTGACTCGTTGGCCTCGACCCTGGCGGCGGCGACCGAGCGACTGGCGGAGGAGCTCGACGGACGTCAGCTCAGCGCGCAGGTGGTTCGGGCCGACGAGTTCGAGGCGATCGACGAGGCCGTGCTGGCCGGTGTGGAGGCCTCCCAGCTGCGGCACCGGCTGTTCCGTGCACGGCCGGCCGGATTTGTCACGGCCCTGTGGATGTCGCCGGGAGACATCTCCGCGGACAACATCGAGCACCTGTGGTACCCCGAGACCGACGCGACTGTGGTGACGGTGCGACTGGCGCCCGGCCGTGGCCGCACGACCGAGATTTCGGTGTTGGTGCGCTACGACAGCGCCGAGAAGCTGAGCAAGGGCGTGCGGGCCGCACTGAACCGGTTCGTGGGCCGGCGTCAACTGGACGCGGTCTGTGCCAGTCTCCCGGCACCCACCGCGCACCGGCGGATGGTGGTGCCGGGCCGGGATCTGGAAGACGGTGAACACCTGCCGATTTCGGTGGACGAGGTGGTCGAGTACGCGAGCCCCGCGTCCGGGGCGCGTTCGTGACAGGACCGTCGGCGACATCGGACGCCCGCAACGCGATGGTCGCGGGCATGCTTGCCTCCGGCATCTCGGTCAATGGGCTGCAGCCAAGCAATAACCCACAGGTCGCTCTGCAGATGTTCACCACCGCCAGCTCGATCGACCCGGGCATGTGCGATGCCTGGCTGGCGCGGGTGCTGGCCGGTGATTCCGACATCGAGACGCTGTCCAACGCCTGGGCGACGGTGCGGACCTTCGGATGGGAGACCCGGCGGCTGGGCCTGTCGGACCTGGAGTTCCGGCCGGAAGTCTCCGACGGGATGTTCCTGCGGCTGATGGTCACCAGCGTGGAGTCGCTGGCGGCCGCCTACGCCGCCGCGCTGGCCGAAGCCAAGCGGTACGCGGAGGCCGCGAAGCTGCTCGACGGGGTCGAGCCGCGGAACCCCTTTGAGAAAGAGCTGGTCGACTATGTGCGCGGCCTGCTGTACTTCCGGACCGGTCGCTGGCCCGACGTGCTCAACCAGTTCCCGGCGGCTGCCCCATGGCGTCAACCCGAACTGAAGGCGGCGGCCGCTGCGATGGCAACCACGGCGCTGGCCTCGCTGGGGGTGTTCGAGGAGGCGACCCGCCGCGCCCAGGAGGCCATCGAGGGCGACCGGGTTCCCGGCGCCGCCAACGTTGCGCTCTACACCCAGGGCATGTGCCTGCGGCACCTGGGCCGCGAAGACGAGGCCACCGAACTGCTGCGTCGCGTCTACTCGCGGGACTCGAAGTTCGCACCGGCCCGCGAGGCACTCGACAATCCGGACTATCGGCTGATCCTGACCGATCCGGAGACCATCGAGGCCCGCACCGACCCGTGGGATCCCGACAGCGCCCCGACCCGCGAACAGGCGGAGGCCGATCGGCACGCTGCCGAGGCCGCCCGCTACCTGGCCGAGGGCGACGCGGAACTGGCCGCCATGCTCGGCATGGAGCAGGCCAAGCGGGAGATCAAGCTGATCAAGGCGACCACCAAGGTGAATCTGGCGCGCGCCAAGATGAACCTGCCGGTCCCGGTGACCTCCCGTCATACCCTGCTGCTCGGTCCGCCCGGCACCGGCAAGACGTCGGTGGCCCGCGCCTTCACCAAGCAGTTGTGCGGCCTCACGGTGCTGCGCAAGCCGCTCGTCGTGGAGACCAACCGGTCCAAGTTGCTGGGCCGCTACATGGCGGATGCGGAGAAGAACACCGAGGAGTTGCTCGAAGGGGCGCTCGGCGGTGCGGTGTTCTTCGACGAGATGCACACCCTGCATGAAAGCGGCTACAGCCAGGGCGACGCCTACGGCAACGCGATCATCAACACGCTGCTGCTCTACATGGAGAACCATCGCGACGAGCTGGTGGTGTTCGGCGCCGGCTACGCCAACGCCATGGACAAGATGCTCGAGGTGAACCAGGGTCTGCGGCGACGTTTTTCGACCGTGATCGAGTTCTACAGCTACACCCCGCCCGAACTGCTGGAACTGACCAAGATGATGGGGGCGGAGAACGAGGACGTGGTCAGCGACCAAGCGGTCGAGGGATTGCTGCCGTCGTATCAGAAGTTCTACGCCGATGAGAACTACTCTGAGGACGGCGATCTGATTCGCGGCATCGATGTCCTGGGCAACGCGGGCTTTGTGCGCAACGTGGTGGAAAAGGCGCGGGATCACCGCAGCTTCCGTCTGGATGACTCCGAACTGGATGCCGTGCTGGCCGGCGATGTCACCGAGTTCAGCGAGGAGTGGCTGCACAAGTTCAAGGAACTGACCCGTGAAGACCTCGCCGAAGGGCTCAGCGCGGCGGTGGCCGAGAAAAAGCCGGGCTGATCACCGACAGCTAGCCCGCAGCGTATTCACAGCATCGGGCAGGTTCATTCAAGTTGACGCCTGCCGACGCCAGTGCCACCATGGCGCAGACAGCGAGGCCGATTCGTCCGTGGCACCCGCTGCTGTTTTCTTCAATCGTGTTGTGTTGGTCGGGCGCTGAGGAGGTCCCATGAGCTTTGTGAATGCGCAACCGGAGGCGCTGACCTCCGCTGCCGGAAACCTGGCGGCGATCGGCTCTGCGCTCAGTGCTCAGAACGCGGCCGCAGCCACTCCCACCACGGGCGTCGTTCCGGCTGCCGCAGATGAGGTTTCGGCGCTGACCGCGGCGCAGTTCGCCGCGCACGCCAGCATGTACCAGGCGATCAGCGCCCAGGCCGAAGCCATCCACCAGGCGTTCGTCGCCACCTTGAACACCAGCGCCAACTCGTACGCGGCGACTGAGGCAGCCAACGCGGCCTCGGCCGGATAACTTACAGCACAACAACTTTGGAGCAGGGAGAACATCATGGCTACACGTTTTATGACGGACCCGGACGCGATGCGGGCGATGGCGGGTCGGTTCGATGTGCATGCGCAGACCGTTGAGGATGAGGCGCGTCGGATGTGGGCGTCGTCGACCAATATCTCGGGTGCGGGTTGGGGTGGTCTGGCGGAGCGGACCTCGATGGACACCATGGGTCAGATGCAGACTGCGTTTCGCAACATCGTGACGATGCTGCATGGTGTGCGCGATGGTCTGATCCGCGATGCCAACCACTACGAGAGCCAGGAAGCTGCGTCGCAGCAGATCCTGGGCAGCTAGGGAGGATTAGGAAGATGTCGATCAACTACCAGTTCGGTGATGTCAACGCTCACGGCGCGTTGATCCGTGCCCAGGCTGCTTCGTTGGAGGCTGAGCACCAGGCGATCGTGCACGATGTGCTGGCCGCGGGTGATTTCTGGGGTGGTTCGGGTTCGGTGGCGTGCCAGGAGTTCGTGTCCCAGTTGGGTCGCAACTTCGCGGTGATCTACGAGCAGGCCAATGCTCATGGTCAGAAGGTGCAGACCGCCGGCAACAACATGGCCAACACCGACGCCTCGGTGGGCTCCAGCTGGGCCTGACCGGTCCGCGCAGAGCGCCTTTTCGCCTTCACCAGCTGAGCGGGTATCCGGTCGACCGAACAGGCATGGAGAGCCATGGACTTCGGAGCGTTGCCGCCGGAGATCAACTCCGGCCGAATGTACTCCGGTCCGGGGTCAGGCCCGCTGCTGGCGGCGGCTGCCGCGTGGGACTCGCTGGCCGCCGAATTGAGTTCGACTGCGTCGTCCTACGACTCGGTGCTCTCGGGTCTTACCGCTGACGCCTGGTCCGGTCCGACGGCGGCATCGATGTGGGCGGCGGCTCGCCCCTACGCGGGCTGGATGGGCAGCACCGCCACGCAGGCCCAGCTGGCCGCAGCCCAGGCTCGGGCCGCCGCCGCCGCCTACGACGCGGCGTTCGGCGCGACGGTGCCACCGCCGGCGATCGCCGCGAACCGCAGTCTGCTGCTGTCGTTGATCGCCACCAACATCCTGGGCCAGAACACCGCGGCTATCGCCGCCACCGAGCTGGAATACACCCAGATGTGGGCACAGGATGCAGGTGCCATGTACGGCTACGCCGGCGCATCGGCCAGTGCTACCGCACTGCCTCCGTTCACCACACCGCCCCAGACCACCAACCCGGCGGGGCTGCAGGCCCAATCCGCGGCGGCCAGTCAGGCGGCGTCGGGAGTTGGCGCCCAAGCCCAATCATCGGTGAGCCAACTGATCTCGATGGTGCCCCAGACGCTGCAGACCATGGCTACAGCGGGGACCGCCGCAGCCGACCCGACGTCGATCACGGGCGTTCTGGACTTTCTGGCCGGCCCGCTGTCACCGATCTCGTTGTTCGGGATCGGCGGCATTCCCTACCTGTTGGCGATCCAGTGCGTGCTGCTGCCGATGAACGGGGCGAACGTGGTCTCCGCGGTCAACCGGGCGATGGGACCCAAGCCCTGGCTGGACGAGCCGGTGTTACCCGCCCAAACCCTCACCGGAACACGGCTGGTCGGGGCGCCCGGCCCCGCGGTGGCGGCGGGTTTGGGCAACGCTGGCTCGATCGGTCGAATGTCGGTGCCGCAGAGCTGGCTAGCTCAGACCCCGACCGCGAAGGCAGTGGCCGCCATCTATCCCGAGGCCGGACCGGGAGCCGTTGCGGCGGTGGCAGCGGAGGGCGAGGCCGGGGTGCTCAACGACATGGCGCTGGCCGGTCTGATCGGACGCGCCATGACCGCCAACACCGGCGCGGCCGGACGAGACGTCGGTGGGGCCACCGGCCTGGCGGCGGCAAGCAAGCCCAGCAAGCCCAGCAAGGCGACCATCATCGTGATACCTCCCTCAGCGGAGGACTGACCGGTGCCGGGCGTGGACTTCGGAGCGCTACCGCCGGAGGTGAACTCTGCGCGGATGTATTCCGGGCCCGGAGCAGGGTCACTGCTGGCGGCGGCCGGGGCCTGGCGTGGGTTGGCCGGGGAACTGGGCGTGGTCGCGTCGGCCTACCAGGCGGTGATCGCCGACCTTACCGGCCAGGCCTGGTTCGGCCCGGCGTCGACAGCCATGGCCGCCGCCGCCACGCCCTACGCGGACTGGCTCGGCAACATCGCGACGCTCGCCGAACAGACGGCGAGTCGATTGATGCTGTCAGTCAATGATTTCGAGCAGGCGTTCGCTGCGACGGTGCCACCACCGGCGATCGCGGTGAACCGTACCCGGCTGGCGGCGCTGTCGGCCGCCAACGTATTCGGGCAGCATGCTGCTGAGATCGCGGCGACCGAGGCCGAGTACGGCCAGATGTGGCTGCAGGACGCGATGGCCATGTACGGCTACGCGGCCCGTTCGGCGGCGGCGACCGCGATGGCACCGTTCACCGCGCCGCCAACGGTCACCAGCCCGGCCGGATCTGCCGGACAGGGTGCCGCGGCAGGGCAGGCCGCGGCGGGCAGCGCCCATACCCAGCTGTCGCAGCTGGTCAGCGCGATACCGCGCCAACTGCAGGGCCTTTCGGCTGCCGGGAGCGCGCAGTCCGTGCCCGCCGACCCGGTGTCCCAGGCCGCGTCGTACATCGAGATGATGACACGCTCGATCCTGCCCGCCAATGACACGAACATCACGGCGCTTTACGGCATGGGCCAGTACGCACGCAACCTCAACACCGACTTGGACATCTCCCAGGCCACCGGTGGTAGAGCCGGATTCGGCTCGGGCGCAAGGGTGCTGAATGTCGAGGAATCGACGGTTCTGGGCGGTGCCGCCCGACCGGCCGTGTTCGCGAGCGCCGGAAGCGCCAGCGCCGTAGGCAAGCTCGCCGTTCCGCAGGCTTGGGTTGACTCGCTGCCCGAGGTCACGACCACCGTGAGCCCCGCATCCGCGACGTCACCTGCGGACCACGGCGCCGGGGCGGCCGTGGCCGGCCTCGCCGGGCGCACCGGCCACCGGCAGGGGAGGGCCGAGTATCGCAGCGAGCGGACCGCCGGCGAACTCCTCGGCACCGACGAGGTGCAGCACTGGCATGTCGAACCGGGCGAGCTCAAGAGCCTTCTGGGGGAGGTGGCCGTACAACCCGGCATCCACGAGGTGTACTTCGACACTGAAGAACAACCGGGTTCACGCGGGCCGCGGGGGTGATCGGCATGGATTTCGCGGCGCTGCCGCCCGAGGTGAACTCCGGGCGGATGTATGCCGGTCCCGGCTCCGGGCCGATGCTGGCCGCCGCAACGGCATGGGCGAGGTTGGCCGCCGAGACCGGTTCGGCCGCAAAGGCCTACCAGTCGGTGCTGACGGGCCTGACCGACGAAGGTTGGCTGGGACCGACCTCGGAGTCGATGGCGGCCGCGGTGAGCCCCTACGTGGCGTGGCTGCAAGGCACGGCGGGGCTCGCCGAGCAGGCCGCAGCACGCGCCACCGCGGCCGCGGCCGCCTTCGACGAGGCCTACTCGGCGGTGGCGCCGCCACCGGTGATCGCGGCGAATCGCAGTGCGCAGGCCGCCCTGGTCGCCACGAATCTGCTCGGCCAGAACAGCGCCGAGATCGCGGCGCTGGACGCCGGATACGCGCAGCTGTGGGTCCAAGACGCGGTGGCGATGTACGGTTACGCGGCCCGATCCGCGGCGGCGACCGCGCTGACGACGTTCACCGAGCCTCCGGCCACCACCAATCCGTCGGGAACCGCCGGCCAGGCCGCTGCCGTTGCGCAGGCCGGCGGGCATTCCGAGCTGTCGCAGTTGATCAGCGCGATCCCGCAGGCATTGCAGGGGCTTGGCTCGGCGGCCGCTTCGGTGGCACCGTCGGCTGCGGCGCCGGCGGCCCCGCTGACACTGACGCAGCTCGTCTCCTACCTGCTGATCCTGCCGAAGAGCATCGTGCCGTTCAACGACGCCCTCAAGTCGGTCCTCTACGGCATGATCCAGTACGCCCGAAACCTCAACACCGACTTGGACATTGCCGCGGCCACCGGGGGCAGGGCCGGATTCGGTTCTGGGGCAGCGGCGTTGGTGGCCGCCGACGACACGGCGCTGCTCGGGGCCCGGCCGATGTCGGCGGGTGTGGGCAATGCGGCCGCGATAGGCCGGCTCAGTGTCCCGTCGAACTGGACGGCGACCGCGCCGGTGGCCAAGATGGCGGCCGCCGTGTTGCCGGAGGCCGGGGCTGCGGCGGCGGCCGCCGCGGGGGCCCAGATTCCCACCGGTGTCTTCGGGGACCTCGCAGTTGCGGGCCTGGCGGGACGGGCGCTGACCGGCGCCGCCCCGCGCAGTCACCCGGCCGCGGCGATGAACGGCCATGCCCAGGGCCGGCTGGAGCGGTTGGTGACCGAACTGGCCGGCACCACGGAGGTGCAGCACTGGCATGTGGACCCGAGCCGGTTGGACAGTCTGCTCGAAGAGCTGGCCGAGCAGCCCGGCGTCCACGCCGTACACGTCAATCCGGACGGACAGCAGCCCTCCGGGCCGGCCCCGCAGCCCGGCTGACAGCGGCGCGACTTCTGGCTGATCGCAAGCTGTTTCGGAGCTGTTCCAGCAGATTGTCAGCGGACTGTCAGCGACGCGCCACGGCCGATTGACCAGGAAACTCCCCTGGTGCACTATGGTGAGGCAAGCACCTCGTTAGGTGAGGCGTCTGCACGGATACAGGCCACTGACCCCGAACGTCGAGAGACGCCCCGGGTCAGGACAGCTCCTCCCGGATTAAGGGTTGAGCCCAAGTGGCTTCCGGTCTGCAGTGTTTATGCAGGCAGGACACGCCGTGTAGTGCCGAAACTCTGATGAGAGGGGTGCGTTGTCCGGCCGTGGTCGGGCACATTCACCTCTTCGTGCGTACATGACGGCACCCCCGTGTGCCCAGGCCGAGAGGAGGTGCGAGCGACTTTGAGTCCGAGTGATAGTTCCTATCCGAGTTCGACCGTCGACTCGCTCGATCTCGGTACCGCTTTCACCCTCTGATTCTCACCGGCGCTTGACTCGTCGGCCGGCGTGACTCCGCATGCGGAACACGCCTGCCTTTGGTGTGCCCTGACTTCGCCTGGCGCATAGCTCGTTTCGTCCGGCGACACTTGCCTTCGCATGCCCAGCTCCGGGATGTCGCACTGAGCGGCCCTGCAAACCCGTTGCCGCCCAAGGCTGCTCATTGCCCGTCTTGTTCTGACTGCCACAAGCCATCGATTCATCTTCACCACCGTCAACCAAAAAGGAGCAATGCCATGGACTTCGGAGCATTCCCGCCGGAAATCAACTCAGCCCGCATCTACACCGGTCCCGGTTCGAGCCCGATGATGGCCGCTGCCGGGGCCTGGGACAAGATGGCCGCCGAGCTCAGCTCGGCCGAAGCCGCCTACCAGTCCGTCATCAACGGCCTGGTCAGCGAGGGCTGGATGGGGCCCGCGTCCAACGCGATGGCCGCCGCCGCCGCACCGTATGCGGCCTGGATGGGCGCCACCGCCGCCCAGGCCGAGCAGACCGCCGTTCAGGCCCGTGCGGCCGCCGCGGCGTTCGAGGCCGCCTACGCCATGACGGTTCCGCCGCCGGTGATCGTGGCCAACCGTTCGCAGCTGGCAATGCTGGTGGCCACCAACTTCCTCGGCCAGAACGCCGCGGCGATCGCGGCCACCGAGGCGCACTACAGCCAGATGTGGGCCCAGGACGCCGGTGCGATGTACGGCTACGCGGCCGGTTCGGCGGCGGCCACCAAGGTCACCCCGTTCAGCTCACCGCGTGAAGTGGCCGACCCGTCGGCGCAGGGCACCCAGCAGGCCGCGACGGCACAGGCCGCCGGTACCGCTGCCGCGACGCAGGCGCAATCCGCAGTGTCGCAAGCGCTGACGAACACCCCATCGACCCTGCAGGCGCTTGCCTCGCCGGTGTCCGGTGAGATCGGACCGGTGATTCCGGACATCTTCGGTATCGCGCCCGGGGATCTGAGTAACGCCATGACCAACCTGGCGAGCAGCACCTTCAGCCCGATGGGGATGGCCGGGATCACCCAGGCCGGCGCCGACATCGCCGTCATCCGCGGTGCGGCCCTGGCCGCCGCTGACCCGCTGGGTCTGGGTGCCATCGACCCGCTGGACATGCTGATGCCGAGCCTGGGCCTGCACGGACTCGGCGGGCTGGGCAACCTGGGCGGGGGCCTGGGCGGCGTCGGTACGGCGTCGGCCAGCCTGGGTCAGGCGGCGTCGGTGGGTGGGCTGTCGGTGCCGCACACCTGGGCGGCGGCGGTGCCGGCCACCGGAACCCCGGGCGCTTCGGTGGCGGCCACCGGCTGGACCGTGGCCGCGCACGCGCCGGAGGCTGGGGCGGCAGGTATGCCGGGTGTGCCGCTGGCGGGAGCCGGCCAGGGCCGCAACTACGGTTTCGCGGCACCGCGGTACGGGTTCAAGCCGACGGTGATGGCTCGCCCGGTGGTGGCCGGATAGCTGTGACATCGTGGTCGGCATGCAGACGCTGACCGTCACCGAGTTCACGCTGAGGCTGGCCGTCGGACTGGGCTGTGGGGCCTTGATCGGCCTGGAACGGCAGTGGCGGGCTCGGATGGCCGGGCTGCGGACGAATGCGCTGGTGGCGGCCGGCGCGACGCTGTTCGTGCTGTACTCGATCTCCGCGGGTGACGACAGCTCTACCCGGGTCGCGTCCTACGTGGTGTCCGGGGTGGGGTTCCTCGGCGGTGGGGTGATCCTGCGGGAGGGGTTCAACGTCCGCGGCCTCAACACCGCGGCGACACTGTGGTGCTCGGCCGCCGTCGGAGTGCTGGCGGCGGCCGGGAACCTGGTGTTCGCACTGATCGGGACCGGTGCCATCGTCGGTACCCATCTATTGCTGCGGCCACTGGGCCGGTTGATCGACAGCGATCAGCACATCGAGGAGGACGTGCCGCTGGCGCCGTATCAGGTGGAGGTCATCTGCCGGCCGAAGACGGAGAAGTATCTGCGTGCCCAGATCGTCCAGCACACCGCCGGAAACGATCTGGTCCTGCGGGGCATCCACACCAGCCCGGCGGCCGACGACAACATCGCGCTCACGGCATTGATGCTGTCGGACAACAGGGCACCGGACCGGCTGGAGCGGCTGGTAGGTGAGCTGTCGCTGCAGCCCGGTGTCTATGCGGTGCACTGGCACGCGGAGAATCCGGGGGCGTTGTCCGCGGAGTGACTGGCGGCGTTTTCCATGCCGCGGGAACTTTGAGCAGCGCCTCGGTCGGTGTTCGCATAAGGTGGCGGATGTCGCATCAGCGCGACATCGCCCTGCCGTCTCGGCAGGCCGTGGAAATGGGAAGGGAACATCGTGGCGCAGAGCTTGGGAGACACGCTCACCGCGGGCAAGAAGCTCGTCAAGGGGGAATCGCTGACCTCGAAGAACGGGGCGTACACCCTGACACTTCAGGACGACGGCAACCTGGTGCTGGAAGCACGTGGCAAGGCGGTCTGGTCCTCGGGCACCAACGGCCAGGACGTGGTCCGCGCCGAGGTGCAGCCCGACGGCAACTTCGTGCTCTACACGGCCGACAAGCCGGTGTGGCACACCGACACCAAGGGCAAGAAGGACGTCAAGCTGGTCCTGCAGGACGACCGCAACCTGGTGCTGTACTCCGCTGACGGGGCGGCCTGGTCCACCAAGACCGAGACCGACGCGCCGCCGCCGGAAGAGGCCAAGGCCGAAGAGGCCCCGGCCCAGGAGGCCCCGGCCGCCGGTGCTCAGAAGTACACCGTGGTCGCGGGGGACACCCTGTTCGCCATCGCCGAGAAGTTCTACGGCGACGGCAACAAGTACCCCGAGATCGCCAAGGCCAGCGGTGTTTCGAACCCGGACCTGATTCACCCGGGTCAGGAGCTGACGATCCCCTGATCGTCGCCGGACGCAGCCGCGGCGGCCCGGACCCCGATGGGGCCGGGCCGCTGTGCTGTGTCGTTGACTACGGTGGGTTAAGTTCAGCAGGACCGAAACTCGGTCCTCAACGACGATCGGAGTCGACTTTGCGGGGGTTGGCGACACAGGTGTCGGTGATGGCAGCAGCCACCCTTGCAACCCTGGTGAGCCCGGCCGCCGGTTCGGCCCATGCGGATCCGGTGCTGGTGTACCCGGGCATGGAGGTGCATCAGGACACCCATGTCTGCACGCTGGGCTACGTGGATCCGGTCATGCGCGTCGCATTCACCGCCGGTCACTGCCGGGGCAGCGGTCCGGTCGTCGACCGGGCCGGCAACGTGATCGGCACATTGGCCACCTTCCGCGACAACACCCCGAACGGCTCGACCGTCAACACCGACCAGGTGATCGCCGACTACGAGTCGATCGTGCTGGCCGACGGTGTCGAGGCCAACGACATCCTGCCCGGCGGCCTGCGTCTGGAGTCTGGTGCGGACGACGTTGTGGCGCCGGGCGATCCGGTCTGCCACTTCGGCATCGTCACCGGGCAGACCTGCGGCACCGTCGAGCGGGTCAACAACGGCTGGTTCACCATGAGCAACGGCGTGCGCAGTCAGCAGGGCGACTCGGGCGGCCCGGTCTATGTGATCCGGGGCGGCCAAGCCCGGATCGTCGGTCTGTTCAACAGCGTGTGGGGAGACAATCCCGCCGCGGTGTCGTGGTCTGCGTTGTCTCAACAGGTCCGTGAGGACGTCGGCGTGCCGGCTGCGCATCCATGACCGCGGTATCCCGGCCGCCCGTCCAGATCGCTTGGGTCACAGATGATCTGGCGGCCATCGAAGCAATGCTGACCGCGCTGCTGGGTGTGCGCAAATGGGTTCGGATGCCCGGGGTGCACTTCGCGCCCGACGCCTGCACCTACCGGGGTGAACCCGCCGACTTCATCGCCGACATCGCGCTGAGCTATGCCGGCGACATGCAGCTGGAGCTGATCGCGCCGGTGAGTGGGCCCAGCATCTATCAGGACTTCCTGGCCGAGCGTGGGCCGGGCTTGCACCACATCTGCATCGAGGCGGCCGACGCCGACGACTTCGCCGTGCTGCTCGATGACGCCGCCGCGCAGGGCGCCGAGGTGGTCACCGAGGGAGTCTTGCCCGGCGGCATGCGCTTCGCCTATGTGTCGGCGCCGCAGTCCGGCGTCCCATTCGTGGAGATCGCTGTCTTCCCGGCCGAGATCCGTGCCGTTTTCGACTACATCAAACAGGAGCAGCAGCAGTGAGCACAGACATCCCGGAAATTACTGACGCCGAGACGGTTTCGTCGTGGTCCGACGACGTCGACGTGGTGGTGATCGGCTTCGGCATCGGCGGCGGGTGTGCTGCGGTCAGCGCGGCGGCGGCCGGGGCGCGGGTGTTGGTCCTCGAGCGGGCCGCTGAGGCCGGCGGCACCACCGTGATGGCCGGCGGGCACTTCTACCTGGGCGGCGGCACGGCGGTGCAGCAGGCCACCGGGCATGCCGATTCCCCGGACGAGATGTACAAGTACCTGGTCGCGGTGTCGCGCGAGCCCGAGCACGACAAGATCCGGGCGTACTGCGACGGCAGCGTCGAGCACTTCAACTGGCTGGAAGCCCTGGGATTTCAGTTCGAGCGCAGCTACTACCCGGAGAAGGCGGTGATCCAGCCCAACACCGAGGGGCTGATGTACACCGGCAACGAGAAGGTGTGGCCGTTCCTGAATGAGGCCGTGCCCGCGCCGCGTGGACATAAGGTGCCGGTGCCCGGCGACACCCAGGGCGCCAAGATGGTGATCGACCTGCTGCTCAAGCGCGCCGAGGAGCTGGGGGTCGAAATCCGCTATGAGACCGGCGCCACCGGGCTGATCACCGGCGGTTCGGCGAGGCCCGACGACGCGGGCGCGGTAACCGGGGTGACGTGGAAGCGCTTCACCGAATCCGGTGCGATCAAAGCGAAGTCGGTGGTGATCGCCGCCGGGGGTTTCGTGATGAACCCGGACATGGTGGCCCGCCACACGCCGAAGCTGGCCGAGAAGCCCTTCGTGCTGGGCAACACCTACGACGACGGTTTGGGCATCCGGCTGGGCATGTCGGCCGGTGGCGCGACCAAGCACATGGACCAGGTGTTCATCACCGCGCCGGTGTACCCGCCGTCGATCCTGCTGACCGGGATCATCGTCAACAAAGACGGCAAGCGATTTGTTGCCGAGGACTCATATCACTCGCGCACTTCGGGTTTCGTGATGGATCAGCCGGACAGCGCGGCGTTCCTGATCGTCGACGAGGCCCACATGCGCAAGCCCCAGGTGCCGCTGGTCCCGCTGATCGACGGCTGGGAATCGGTGTCGGAAATGGAAGCCGCACTGGGTATTCCGACCGGGAACCTGGTTGAGACCCTGGAGCGCTACAACACTCACGCGGCACGCGGCGAGGACCCGGACTTCCACAAGCAACCGCCGTTCTTGGCGCCGCAGGACACCGGGCCGTGGGGCGCATTCGACCTGTCGCTGGGCAAGGCGATGTACGCCGGCTTCACCGTCGGCGGGCTGGCGACGTCGGTGGACGGTGAAGTGCTGCGCGCCGACGGCAGCGCGGTACCGGGCCTGTACGCCGCCGGGGCCTGCGCAGCCAACATCGCCCAGGACGGCAAGGGCTATGCCAGCGGCACCCAGCTGGGGGAGGGCTCGTTCTTCGGCCGCCGCGCCGGGACCCATGCGGCAACCCGCTAGCGCGAGCGTGCGGGCCGGTCCGCCAAAGTCCCTGGTGGAGGCGGACCGGCCTGCACGGTCGCGGAGGTTAAACCGGGGTCAGCTCCCAGCGGCCCTGGCCCTGCAGCTCCAGCACCTGCTTGTGGTGCTGCCGCACGGTGTGGCGGTGGCTGACGCTGACCAGGATGGTGTCGGGAAGTTCGCTGCGCAGCAGTCGATACAGGGCCAGCTCCAGACCCTCGTCGAGCGCTGAGGTCGACTCGTCGAGGAACGCGGCCTTGGGCCGGGTCAACAGCAGCCGGGCGAACGCGACCCGCTGCTGCTCGCCCGGGGAGAGCACCTTGGCCCAGTCCTCGACCTCGTCGAGCCGCTCAAGCAGGTTCGGCAGTGCCACCTTGTTCAGCGCGTCAGCGAACGCGATATCGGAAATCTCCTCGGGGGCAAGAGGATACGCCACGACGGTGCGCAGGTCCCCGAGCGGGATGTAGGGCAGCTGCGAGATGAACATCGTTGCGTGCTCATCATCCGGGCGGCGCAGCGTCCCGGATGCGTAGGGCCACAGCTGCGCCAGGCTGCGCAGCAGCGTCGTTTTTCCGCAGCCCGACGGACCGGAGATCATCAGCGCGTCGCCGACGGCCAGATGGACGTCGAGCGCCTCGATCAGCGGGTCACCCGCCGGGGTACGCACCTCGACGCCTTCGATCTCGACGGTGCCCGCCGGGCTGGGCTTGACCAGCAGCTCCGGCAGTTCGCGGGCCTGGCGGTCGACCTCGATCAGCCCGTGCAGACGGATGATCGAGGCGCGGTAGCCGGCGAAGTTGTCGTAGGCGTTGCGGAAGAACGACAGTGAGTCCGAGATGTTGCCGAAGGCGGAGGCCGTCTGCGCCACCCCGCCGAACATGATCTGGCCGGAGAACAGTCGGGGTGCCTGAATCACCCAGGGCAGCGGCACGATCGCCTGGCTCACCGACAGGTTCCAGCCGGCGAACCCGATGGTCCGGTTCACGAACTTCAGATAGTTGTCGATGATCCCGGTGAAGCGGGCGCGCAACTGCATTCGTTCGGCGACCTCGCCCCGGTAGAAGGCCACGGACTCGGCGGCGTCGCGCACCCGCACCAACGCATACCGGAAGGCCGCGTTGGTCAGCTCGTTGCGGAAGCTCAGCCGGATCAGCGGCCGGCCGATCCAGAACGCGACGACGGTGGCGATCGTGACGTAGACCAGAACGATCAGGAACATCGCCCGGGGGATGTCGACTCCGAGCACGGTGAGCGTGCCGGACAGGTTCCACAGGATGGCGGTGAACGAGACCACCGTCACCATCGACTGGACGGCGCCGAACAGCAGGGTGCTGCCTGTTCCGTTGGCCGGCGCATTCGGGTTGGCGCCGTTGCCGGCGGTGAAGATGTCGATGTCCTGCTGGATGCGCTGGTCGGGGTTGTCGATCGCGCCTTCGACGGCCTCGCCGATGATCGGGTCCAGCGGTGTCCGCACGAAGTGGGCGCGGTAGTAGGCCCGACCGTCCAGCCAGTCGCCGGTGAGCCGCTCGGTCAGCCAGATACGCCAGTTCACCATGAAGTGCTGAGTCAGGTAGATATCAAGCATGACGCGTATCACATGCATTACCGCCATCAGGCTGAAGATCCCGATCGACATCCAGAACCCATGCACGCCTGAGGATTTCACTGCCTCGTCACCGCTGGCCGCGCCCTGGAAGGCGGTCTGCAGAGACGAGTACATGTCATTGCCCTGGTAACTGAACAGGACGTTGAGCCGAACCGCGGTGATGACCGAGAGCAGCAACACGCCCAGCATCAGCCAGACCCGCAGGCTGTCGCGGCCGGTGAAGTAGGCGCCCGTGATCTCCCAGAACTGCCGCCCCCAGCGGGTGCTCACCCGCAGCAGCGCTACCACACCCACCACGCACACCGCGCTGATGGTCCAGGCCATCGCGATCCACAACAGCGAATCGGGCAGTGCGTGCGCCCACTCGACGGAGGGCTTGAACAGCTTTGAGTCCACTGCCATGTCTCCTATGCGATCGCCGAAATCCCCGTGCGAAACCTACCGCAGTCACCGCGTACGGTTGTGCTGTGGCTAACACCTCCAAAATCGTCTCTGGAACCACGCGTGCCAAGTCGGGCCGGCTGAGCGGCAAGTTCTGGAAACTGCTGGGCGCCAGCACCGAGAAGAACCAGAGTCGCTCACTGGCAGAGGTCACCGCCGCGGGCGACTTCGCGAAGAAGGCTGCCGGCCTCGACGACGAGCAGCTGCGCAAGGCCGCGCAGCTGCTCAAGCTCAAGGAGCTGGCGGAAGCCTCCGACATCCCGCAGTTCCTGGCGATCGCCCGCGAGGCCGCCGAACGCAGCATCGGGATGCGCCCCTTCGATGTTCAGTTGCAGGGCGCGCTGCGGATGCTGGCCGGCGACGTCGTCGAGATGGCCACCGGTGAGGGCAAGACGTTGTCCGGTGCGATCGCCGCCGCCGGCTACGCCATCGGCGGGCGTCACGTACACGTCGTCACGATCAACGACTACCTGGCCCGCCGCGACGCCGAATGGATGGGGCCGCTGCTGGCCGCGATGGGCGTGACGGTCGGCTGGATCACCGCCGACTCCAGTTCCGCCGACCGCCGGGCGGCCTACAAGTGCGACGTCACCTACGCGTCGGTCAACGAGATCGGCTTCGACGTCCTGCGTGACCAGCTGGTCACCGATGTCGAGGACCTGGTCTCGCCCAATCCGGACGTGGCGCTCATCGACGAAGCCGACTCGGTGCTCGTCGACGAGGCCCTGGTGCCGTTGGTGCTGGCCGGCACCACCCACCGGGAGACTCCCCGGATGGAGATCGTCGAGCTGGTCGGGCGGCTCACTCCCGGAGTGGACTACGACTCCGACGAGGACCGGCGCAACATCCATCTCACCGAGGTCGGTGCGCGCAAGGTGGAGAAGGCCCTCGGCGGGATCGACCTGTACTCCGAGGAGCACGTGGTGTCCACGCTGACCGAGGTCAACGTCGCGCTGCACGCCCACGTGATGCTGCAGCGCGACGTGCACTACATCGTCCGCGACGGCAAAGTGCAGTTGATCAACGCCTCGCGGGGCCGGATCGCCGCCCTGCAGCGCTGGCCGGACGGTCTGCAGGCCGCGGTGGAGGCCAAGGAGGGCATCGAGACCACCGAGACCGGTGAGGTGCTCGACACCATCACGGTCCAGGCCCTGGTCAACCGGTATCCCACCGTGTGTGGCATGACCGGCACGGCACTGGCGGCCGGTGAGCAGCTGCGCCAGTTCTACCAGCTCGGGGTCTCGCCGATCGCGCCGAACATGCCCAACGTCCGCGAGGACGAGACCGATCGGGTCTACATCACCGCCGCGGCCAAGAACGACGCCATCCTCGAACACATTGTGGCGGTGCACGAGACGGGCCAGCCGGTGCTGGTCGGTACCCACGATGTCGCCGAGTCCGAGGAACTCTACGAGCGGTTGCGTAAGCGCGGGGTGCCCGCGGTGGTGCTCAACGCCAAGAACGACGCCGAGGAGGCCACGGTGATCGCCGAGGCGGGCAAGCTCGGCGTGGTCACGGTGTCCACCCAGATGGCCGGCCGCGGCACCGACATCCGGCTGGGCGGCTCGGAAGAGGCGGACCACGACCGGATCGTCGAACTCGGCGGGCTGCACGTGATCGGCACCGGGCGTCAGCACACCGAGCGCCTGGACAACCAGCTGCGTGGACGCGCCGGCCGCCAGGGCGACCCGGGGTCGTCGGTGTTCTTCTCCAGCTGGGAGGACGAAGTCGTGGCGACCAACCTGGAAGCCAACAAGCTGCCGCTGGAGACCGATGAAGACGGTCGGATCCTGAGCCCGAAGGCCTCCGGGATGCTCGACCACGCGCAGCGCATCGCCGAGGGCAAGCTGCTCGACATCCACGCCAACACCTGGCGGTACAACCAGCTGATCGCGCAGCAGCGGGCGATCATCGTGGAGCGACGCAACACGCTGCTGTCGACCCAGGCGGCCCGCGACGAACTCGCCGAGCTGGCCCCGCAGCGCTACGCCGAACTGGTCGAGCAGCTCGGTGAGGGAGCCGAGGCCAAGTTGGAGAAGATCTGCCGGCTGATCATGCTCTACCACCTCGACCGGGGCTGGGCCGATCACCTGGCGTTCCTGGCCGACATCCGGGAGAGCATCCACCTGAGGGCCCTGGGCCGGCAGAACCCCCTCGACGAGTTCCACCGAATGGCGTTGGACGCGTTCGCCTCGCTTGCCGCCGACGCGATCGAGGCGGCTCAGCAGACCCTGGAGACCTCGGACTCGATCGAGTCGGAGCCGGGGATCGACCTGTCCAAGCTGGCGCGGCCCACTTCGACGTGGACCTACATGGTCCGCGACAACCCGCTCAGCGACGACACGATGGACGCGCTGAGTCTTCCCGGGATCTTCCGCTAAGGCGGCGGCATGGCTGCCGGGTCCGGGTCCGATCGAAACCATGACCGGGTGCTCACCGTGCCCAATGTCATCAGCCTGGCGCGCCTCGGGCTGATCGGGGTTTTCCTCTATCTGCTGCTGGTCGCGCGTGCGGACGGTCCGGCGGTGGCGACCCTGATGCTCAGCGGCGCGTCGGACTGGGTCGACGGCAAACTGGCCCGGCTGTTGGACCAGTCCTCGACGCTGGGCGCCCTGCTGGACCCGGCGATCGACCGGCTCTACATGGTGGCCGTCCCGGTCTCCTTCGCGCTGCGCGGTCTGGTGCCGTGGTGGATCATCGGCGTGTTGCTGGCCCGCGATCTGTTGCTGGTCGCGGTGTTGCCGGCGCTGCGCAGCCGGGGACTGACCGCGCTGCCGGTTACCTACATCGGTAAGGCGGGCACATTCGCGCTGATGTCGGCGTTTCCGTTGATCCTGCTGGGGCAGTGGCCGCAATTGTGGAGCCGGGTGGTGGGGTCGGTCGGCTGGGCCTTCCTGATCTGGGGCCTGGCCATGTACCTGTGGGCGTTCGTGCTGTACGTGGTTCAGGCGGCGCTGGTGGTCCGCACGATGCCCAAGGCCGCCGGTGTCTGAGCCGTTCTTCGCGCTGAGCGGCTATGAATCCGGCCGAGGCAGGAGTCCGGATGAGAGCGGCCGGCCCGAGACCTTCGCGGTGCCGTCGCTGCTGCGCTCACTGCTGTCCGAACACCTTGATCCCGGCTATGCCGCAGCGGTCGGCCCGCCCTCCGGCCGGGCGGCGAGATGGATGTGGGAGGCGCTGGCGGCGTTGTTGGTGGCCGCGGTGTTCGCGGTTGCGGTCACCCAGGCCCGATCCACCGAGCCCGGGGTGCGAGACGCCCGGCAGGTACTGGCCAGCAACGTGCGGTCGGCCGAAAGCACCACCAGCCGTCTGACCGACAAACGCGACGAACTGACCGATCACGTCGACGACTTGCGCCGCCACCGGCTGGCCGACGACGCCGAGGGACGACGGTTGCTGGCCGGCCTCGACCAACTGAGCCTGGAGGGGGCCAGCACCTCGGTCACCGGGCCGGGCCTGCTGGTCACCGTGACCGAACCCGGGGTGGGGCGCAATCTCTCGGATGCCTCCAAGCAGCGGGTGTCGGGCAGCCGGCAGATCATCTTGGACCGGGATCTGCAGCTGGTGGTCAACTCACTGTGGGCCAGTGGCGCCGAGGCGATCTCGGTCGGCGACATCCGCATCGGTCCCAACGTGACGATCCGGCAGGCCGGCGGGGCCATACTGGTCGACAACAAGCCGATCAGCAGCCCCTACTCGGTGCGTGCCATCGGAGCACCGCAACACCTGCGCGACGCGTTCGACCGCAGCCCCGGGCTGTATCGGCTGCGCCTGCTGGAGATGTCCTATCGCGTGGAGGTGCGGGTCGACGGTCGCAGTGCGGCAGACCTGACCCTGCCCGCCGGCGCGGTGCGTGATGTCCGCTATGCCCAACAGATGGGGGAGCACGGAATGAGTGGTCGATGATCGGGATCGCCGCGCTGGTCGCCGGCATCGTGCTGGGCCTGGTGTTGCATCCCAGCGTTCCCGAGGTGATCGCGCCCTATCTGCCGATCGCCGTGGTGGCCGCCCTGGACGCGGTGTTCGGCGGCCTGCGCGCCTACCTGGAGCGGATCTTCGACGCGAAGGTGTTCGTGGTGTCGTTCACGTTCAACGTCCTGGTCGCCGCGCTGATCGTCTTCGTCGGCGACCAGTTGGGGGTGGGGACCCAGCTGTCCACCGCGATCATCGTGGTCCTCGGGATCCGCATCTTCGGCAACGCCGCGGCGTTGCGGAGGAAACTGTTCGGTGCCTGACGCCAAGGACCCCAAGGATTCCGACACCCGTTCCGGACCGCTGTTCGGTGTGTTGGGGATGCTGCTGTGCCTGCTGCTGGGGGTGGCGATCGCCACCCAGGTGCGCCAGACCGATTCGGGCGACGCGCTGGAGACCGCCCGGCCCGCCGACCTGCTGGTGCTGCTGGACTCGCTGCGCCAACGCGAAGCCGTGCTCAACACCGAGGTGGCCGATCTGCAGCAGACCCTCAACGCATTGCAGGAGTCCGGCAGCAGCGATCAGGCTGCCATCGAGAACGCCCAGGCCCGGCTGGCCGCTTTGGCGATCATGATCGGCACCGTCGGTGCCGTCGGGCCGGGGGTGGTGGTCACCGTCGAGGATGCGGCCCGTGGCGTCGCCGCCGAGACCATGCTCGACGTGATCAACGAGCTCCGGGCGGCGGGAGCCGAGGCGATGGAGGTCCGCGACGGCACCCAGGCGGTGCGGATCGGAGTGGACTCATGGGTGGCCGGCAGCCCCGGCGCGTTGGAGTTCGACGGGACGGCGCTGACCCCGCCGTATTCGGTTCTGGCGATTGGGGATCCCCCCACCCTTGCCGCCGCGATGAACATTCCCGGCGGCGCCGTCGACAGCGTGCGGCGCCTCGGTGGGGTGATGGCGGTGCAGCAGACCGACCATGTGGAGGTGACCGTGTTGCGGCAACCGAAACCGCGCCAATACGCTCAACCCGTCAAGTGAACCCGACAGCGCAAGGAGCACGATCACCGTGAGTGACGTTCCGTCCGACCTCTACTACACCGCCGAGCACGAGTGGGTTCGGCGCACCGGTGAGGACACCGTCCGCGTCGGCATCACCGATTTCGCCCAGTCGGCGCTGGGCGACGTGGTTTTCGTGCAACTGCCCGACGTGGGTACCGAGGTGACCGCGGGGGATGCTTTCGGCGAGGTGGAGTCGACCAAGTCGGTCTCCGACCTGTATGCACCGATCTCGGCGAAGGTGACCGCGGTCAACGCCGATCTGGACGGCGGCCCTCAGCTGGTCAACTCCGACCCCTACGGCGCCGGCTGGCTGGTGGAGCTTGCGGCGACGAGCGACGCGTTGGACGAGAGCCTTTCCGGGCTGCTGACCCCCGACGCCTACCGCGCGACGCTGGCCGAGTGACGATTGCTACCGTGCCTGCCGGGATGCGCCGGGATTCACCGGACACGATCCCACCGTGCGGGGACATTATCGACCGCTGCACGGTACGGTCGACTCAACGATCGCGGGCTGTCCCGCGGCGGATCCCCGGCGGATATGTGACCAGCCAGCACGACAGCGGCCAGTGAGGAGTAGCGGGTGACGGAGAAGGACTCGGACAAGGGGCAGGACCAGCTCGGCGACGAGGTAACGGTGGAGACCACCTCGGTGTTTCGCGCCGACTTCCTGAGTGAACTTGACGCCCCCGCGCAGGCCGGTGGCGAAGGGTTGTCCTCGGGAGTCGAGGGGCTGCCCGCTGGGTCGGCACTGCTGGTCGTCAAGCGGGGTCCCAACGCCGGGTCGCGTTTTCTGCTCGACCGGTCGGTGACCGCGGCTGGCCGGCACCCTGACAGTGACATTTTCCTCGACGACGTCACCGTCAGCCGTCGCCATGCCGAGTTCCGGTTGGAGGGCAACGAGTTTCAGGTCGTCGACGTCGGCAGCCTCAACGGCACCTACGTCAACCGGGAGCCGGTCGATTCTGCGGTTCTGGTCAACGGCGACGAAGTTCAGGTCGGCAAGTTCCGCCTGGTGTTCCTGACCGGCCCGACGTCCGGTGATGCTGAGGCCGGGCCGGGAAGCTAGTGACCGCGCCTGACAGCCCTGAACTGACCGGGATGTCGATCGGAGCGGTGCTGGATCTGCTTCGGCCGGATTTTCCCGATGTCACGATCTCCAAGATCCGATTCCTGGAGACCGAGGGGCTGGTCACGCCGCAGCGCGCGGCGTCGGGCTATCGCCGGTTCAGTGCCTATGACTGTGCGCGGTTGCGCTTCGTGCTGACTGCGCAGCGCGACCAGTACCTGCCGCTGAAGGTGATCAAGGCGCGACTGGACGCCGAAGAGGACGGGACGCTACCGGCGCCCGCCTCACCGTATCCGGCGCCACGCCTGGTGACAGCGGCCGGCCAGTCCGCCGGAGATGAGCGGCCGGGGCCGATGCCGCCGCGGCAGGTGCGCCTGAGTCGTGAGGATCTGCTGGAACGTTCCGGTGCCGACGAGGCTCTGCTGGTATCGCTGACCCGATCCGGGGTGATCGTGGCAGGACCGGGTGGCTTCTTCGACGAGCACGCGGTGGTCATCGTTCAGTGCGCGCGGGGGCTGGCCGACTACGGCGTGGAGCCGCGCCACCTTCGGGCGTTCCGATCGGCGGCCGACCGGCAGGCCGATCTGATCGCTCAGATCGCCGGGCCGATGGTCAAGGGCGGCAAGGCCGGTGCGCGCGACCGGGCCGACGACCTGGCCCGTGAGGTCGCAGCACTGGCGATCGCCCTGCACACCGCCTTGCTCAAGTCGGCGGTACACGACGTTCTGCACGGCTGAGGACTAGACTTCGGCTCGGCGGGGCGTGGTACATCAAGCACATGCGGAGGGCTGGCTGGAGATGGGTGAAGTTCGCGTGGTCGGCATTCGCGTCGAGCAGCCGCAGAACCAGCCGGTACTGCTGTTGCGTGAATCCGATGGCGACCGTTACCTCCCGATCTGGATCGGGCAGGCCGAGGCCGCCGCTATCGCACTCGAGCAGCAGGGTGTGGAGCCGGCCCGTCCTCTGACGCACGACCTGATTCGTGATCTCATTGCGGCACTCGGGCATTCGCTGAAGGAAGTTCGTATCGTCGACCTGCAGGAAGGTACGTTCTACGCCGACCTGATCTTCGACCGCGACATCACGGTGTCGGCCCGGCCGTCGGATTCGGTGGCGATCGCGCTGCGGGTCGGGGTCCCGATCTACGTCGAAGAATCGGTGCTGGCCGAGGCCGGGCTGCTGATCCCCGATGAGAACGATGACGAGAGTTCCGGCGCGGTGCGCGAGGACGAGGTGGAGAAGTTCAAGGAGTTCCTCGATAGCGTGTCGCCGGACGATTTCAAAGCAACCTGACCCGGCGCGGCGGCCTCAGCCCCGTCACGGATGAGTCTCATCTGAAGAGTGGTCACCACGACACGCCCACTGGGAGGCCGGACGCACAAAATCCGGGCCCATACTTGAGACCACGACGGGAACAACTGCAGGGCGGTCCGCCGCGGCGTATGCTCACGACCAACTCGGGCAAGAGCAAACGCGGCCACCGGCCAGTCAGTGGCAACGAGCGCGATCGGCGAGAGGAAGCACCGTGGGTGAGCAACCGGGACAGGGACAGCTGGACTTCGGTCCTGGCAAAGCCGGTCAGCCGAGCGATGTCGAGACCCCGGTGCAGACTCCCGCCGGCGGTGAACCGGTGCAGGCCGGACTGTTCCCCGACGACTCGGTCCCCGACGAACTCATCGGCTACCGCGGACCCAGTGCCTGCCAGATCGCCGGTATCACCTACCGCCAGCTCGACTACTGGGCCCGCACCTCCCTGGTGGTGCCGTCGATTCGGGGCGCGGCCGGATCCGGCAGTCAGCGGCTGTACTCGTTCAAAGACATCCTGGTGCTCAAGATCGTCAAGCGCCTGCTCGACACCGGCATCTCGCTGCACAACATCCGGATCGCCGTCGACCACCTGCGGGAGCGTGGCGTGCAGGACCTGGCCAACATCACCCTGTTCTCCGACGGCACCACCGTCTATGAGTGCACCTCGGCCGAAGAGGTCGTCGACCTGCTCCAGGGCGGCCAGGGCGTGTTCGGCATCGCGGTGTCCGGTGCGATGCGCGAGCTGACCGGCGTCATTGCCGACTTCCCCGGGGAGCGTGCCGACGGCGGCGAGTCGATCGCGGCGCCGGAGGACGAGCTGGCCAGTCGCCGCAAGTTCCGCGACCGCAAGACCGGTTAGCTCCCGCCCCGACCGCGAGCGTGCGCAAATGTATGGTTCACGCTGCGCGTCGGCGTACAACTCTGCACGTTCGCGCCGGGGCCGGGTGCCTCGGTAGACTGAGCGACGCATCGCACCCGCAGCGGGAGAGTCTCGTGGCAGCCAGCCACGGGCGCCGAAGGAGCAATACCTCTCCGTCAACCTCTCAGGCCCAAGGACCGCCCGGGGCATTGATGCCTCTGGAAAGTGGTGCCAAGAGCACCCGCCGATGGGGAAAGGCCTGCGGGCCGAAACTCTCAGGCGCCCGGCGCGGGTGAAGACAGAGGGGGAGGGCCGACCGTAGGTGCCCGTTACCCCGCAGGAGTCTCCCGTGCCCGACACCACCGCTTTTGGCCCCCGCCCCTTCACCGAACGCCACATCGGCCCGGACCGCTCGGCGATCAGCACGATGCTCGGCGTGATCGGAGTCGAATCGCTCGATGAGCTGGCGGCGCGCGCCGTGCCGGCGACCATCCTCGACGCGTTGAGTTCCGACGGCACCGCCCCGGGACTGGCGGGGCTGCCCCCGGCGGCGACCGAACACGAGGCGCTGGCCGAACTGCGTGAACTCGCCGATGCCAGCACCGTCGCGGTGTCGATGATCGGCCAGGGCTACTACGACACGCTCACCCCGCCGGTGTTGCTGCGCAACATCATGCAGAACCCGGCCTGGTACACCGCCTACACGCCGTATCAGCCCGAGATCAGTCAGGGCCGGCTGGAGGCGCTGCTGAACTTCCAGACCATGGTCGCCGACCTGACCGGGTGCGAGATCGCCAATGCGTCCATGCTCGACGAGGGCACTGCCGCCGCCGAGGCCATGACGTTGATGCATCGTGCGGTGCGCGGCAAGCCGAACCGGCTGGTGGTGGACACCGACCTGTTCACCCAGACCGCCGCGGTGCTGGCGACCCGGGCCGAACCGCTGGGGATCGAGATCGTCACCGCCGACCTGCGCGACGGCCTGCCCGACGGCGACTTCTTCGGCGTGATCACCCAGCTGCCCGGGGCCTCCGGCCGCGTCACCGACTGGTCCGGGCTTATCGCAGCGGCCCATGAGCGCGGCGCAATGGTGGCCGTCGGCGCCGACCTGTTGGCGCTGACCGTGATCACCCCGCCCGGGGAGATCGGCGCCGACGTCGCATTCGGCAGCGCCCAGCGCTTCGGGGTGCCGATGGGCTTCGGCGGTCCGCACGCCGGTTACCTTGCGGTGCAGGCCAAGCAGGCCCGCCAGTTGCCGGGCCGGCTGGTCGGGATGTCGGTGGACGCCGACGGTTCGCCGGCGTTCCGGCTGGCGCTGCAGACCCGCGAACAGCACATCCGCCGCGACAAGGCGACGTCGAACATCTGCACCGCGCAGGTGCTGCTGGCGGTGATGGCCGCGATGTACGCGAGCTACCACGGTGCCGACGGCCTGACCGCGATCGCTCGGAGGGTGCACCGTCAGGCTGCGAAGATCGCCGCGGCGCTGGGCGATGCGCTGGTGCACGACACGTACTTCGACACGGTGCTGGCCCGGGTCCCCGGACGCGCCGACGAGGTCGTCGCGGCGGCCAAGGCAGCCGGCATCAATCTGTGGCGCGTCGACGCAGACCACGTCTCGGTGGCCTGCGACGAGGCCACCACCGACGGCCACGTGGCCGCGGTGATCGAGGCCTTCGGGGTGGCTGACCCGGAGATCTCGGGGCGCGAGCCGGCGGATGCGCGCATCCTCACCCGCACCTCGGAGTTCCTCACGCACCCGGCGTTCACCCGGTATCGCACCGAGACCGAGATGATGCGATATCTGCGCACGTTGTCGGACAAGGACATCGCCTTGGACCGCAGCATGATTCCGCTGGGCTCCTGCACGATGAAGCTCAACGCCGCAGCCGAGATGGAGTCCATCACCTGGCCGGAATTCGCGCAGCAGCATCCCTTCGCCCCGGCTGACGATGCCGCCGGGTTGCGCCGGCTGATCGCCCAACTGGAGTCCTGGCTGGCCGGGATCACCGGCTATGACGCGGTGTCGCTGCAACCGAATGCCGGGTCGCAGGGCGAATATGCCGGTCTGCTGGCGATCCACGCCTATCACGCCAAACGCGGTGAGACGCACCGCGATATCTGTCTGATTCCGTCCAGCGCGCACGGCACCAACGCCGCCTCGGCCGCGCTTGCCGGGATGCGGGTGGTGGTGATCGGCTGCCGCGAGAACGGCGACGTGGATCTGGATGACCTGCGCGCCAAGATCGCCGAACACGCCGCGAACCTGTCGGCGTTGATGATCACCTACCCGTCCACCCACGGGGTGTACGAACACGACATCGCCGAGATCTGCGCCGCCGTCCACGATGCCGGCGGTCAGGTCTACGTCGACGGTGCCAACCTCAACGCACTGGTCGGCCTGGCCCGGCCGGGCAAGTTCGGTGGCGACGTCAGCCATCTGAACCTGCACAAGACCTTCTGCATTCCGCACGGTGGAGGTGGTCCGGGGGTCGGTCCGGTGGCGGTGCGAGCGCACCTGGCCGAATTTCTGCCCGGGCACCCGTTGGCCGCCGAACTGCCTGGCGGGCGTCCGGTTTCGGCGGCCCCTTACGGGTCGGCGTCGATCCTGCCGATCACCTGGGCCTACATCAGGATGATGGGCGCCGATGGTCTGCGATCGGCATCGCTGACCGCAATCGCCTCGGCGAACTACATTGCCCGCCGACTCGACGAGTACTACCCGGTGCTCTACACCGGCGAGAACGGGATGGTCGCCCACGAGTGCATCCTGGACTTGCGGGAGATCACCAAGGCCACCGGTGTGACCGTCGACGATGTGGCAAAGAGGTTGGCCGACTACGGTTTCCATGCGCCGACGATGAGCTTCCCGGTGGCCGGGACCCTGATGGTGGAGCCGACCGAGAGTGAGAGCCTGTCCGAGGTGGACGCGTTCTGCGAGGCGATGATCGCGATCCGCGGTGAGATCGATCGGGTCGCCGCCGGGGAGTGGACCGTTGAGGACAATCCGCTGCGCGGGGCCCCGCACACCGCGGAGTGCCTGATGGTGGACAAGTGGGAGCACCCCTACACCCGCGAGCAGGCCGCCTATCCGCTGGGCCTGGGCTTCCGGCCGAAGGTGTGGCCGCCGGTGCGCCGGATCGACGGCGCGTTCGGCGACCGCAATCTGGTGTGCTCATGCCCACCGGTGGAGGCCTTCGCCTAAGCGGCGCCGAGCGGGAACGCTCGAAGATCAGCTAAATCTCATTTAAAACGGGATTTCGGCTTATGGTGACCTTATCCATAATATGGCGCAGTTCACAAAGGAGTGGTCATGCTGCAACTCACGCTTCGTCCCTACCTGACTGCCGGAATCGCCGTAGCGGGCGCCAGCATCATCGCCGTCACCCCGGTCGCGCCGGTGACTCCGCCGCCGGCCGTCGCCGCCGCCCAGTTCCATGCGGTCCAGCTGACCGATGCCTGGTCAGATCTGTTCACCCACACCATGGCCAACGTGAACAGCATCAACTCCAACACCGACTGGACGGCGATCTCGCAGGTCTTCGGCAAACTGTTCACCGACCCGTTCGGGGTGATCAGTGCGTTCACCTCCATCACCCCGACCATCACCACCGATGTCACCGACCTGCCGGCGACGGTCACGGTGCAGCTGCCGCCGGGGCTCGAAATGGCGATCGCCAGCATGGGCGCGCAGGCGCTGACCTCCCAAGCGATCAGCAACGCCGCGGCGGACATGGCCAGCGGAAACTGGACCGGGCTGTTCAGCGCCCCGGCTACGATCGCCGACGCCTACCTCAACGGGGCGCAGAATGTCAGCCTGCTCGGTGGCATCATCAACATCCCGGTGCTCAACGGCGTGCTCGCCCCGGTGCAGAACCTCGAGGTCAACCTCAACCTGACCCAGCTGCTGGACGCCCTCGGTCTGGGCAACCTGGATCTGAGCAACCTCGACGTGAACGCACTGCTGGACCAGCTGGGGCTGGGCACGCTGACCCTGGGTGGGCTGCTCGACGAGCTGGGGATCAGCGGTGACGGGCTGGGCGATCTGCTCAAGGACGGCCTCGGCATTTCCAGCCTGGGCGGGCTGTTGGGTTTCCTGGGTCTGGGCAACCTCGGGTTGGGCAGCTTCGGGCTGACCGACGTCCTGAACGGACTGGGCCTGGACACCGGGGTCGACCTGAACAGCCTGTCGCTTGCCAGTGTGCTGAGTGCGTTCGGTATCGACCCGACGACGCTGCTGTCGCCCGCCAACCTGCTGGGACTTGTCGGACTGAACTCCGGCGACCCGTTGTCATCGGGCATGCTGGACGGCCTGCTGAGCACGTTGGGCCTTACCGCCGGTGATTCGGTGTCGCTGGAGCAACTGCTGGACGCGGCGAACATCAACACGACTTCACTGACACCGGATCAGCTGCTGGGCGTGCTGGGTCTGGACACCGGTGGCGCGGTGACGCCCAGCACGCTGCTCAGTGCGATAGGCCTTGACTCGAGCACTGTGTTGACGCCGACCCAGTTGATGGGGCTATTGGGCATCGACACGACCGCGACGTTGACGCCGACGCAGCTACTGGGTGCGGCGGGTATCGATACGTCGACCCTGTTGGATCCGAATGCCCTGCTCAGCGCGATCGGTCTCGGCTCGACGGCGATACCGGGTACACCGCTCACCTTGTTGACCGATGCGTTGGGCGCGGTGCTGGCGGCGTTCGGCGTGCCGGCCGGCGGGATAACCAGTGTGATCGGCGCCGTGACGACGGCTCTTGCTCTAATCCCTGGCCTGAACCTCGTCACTCCGACCGTCGGCGGCCTGCTGAGCAGCCTGTTCGGCTCGCTGGGCATTACGCCGACCGGGTTGTCGCTCGGCAGCCTGCTCAGTGATCTGGGCTTGTCGGGTAACAGCTTGTCCCTCGGTGCCCTGCTGGGTGACCTGGGCCTGTCGGGCAACAATTTGTCCCTCGGCGCATTGTTGGGCGATCTGGGTTCGTCCGGCACGACGGTCGGTGCGCTGCTCAACGCCCTGGGCTTGTCGGGGAACGCCTTGACAGTTGGCGATCTGCTCAGCGCGCTGCATCTGGGATCGAATGGGCTGACCGTCGATGGCCTGCTCAGTGATCTGGGCCTGGACGGCAGCGGCGTGACGATCGGCGGCCTGTTGACCGACCTGGGTCTGTCGCCGGACAGCCTCACCCTCGGTGGTCTGCTCGGCGACCTGGGCATCGTGCCGGGTCAGGACCTGACGGTCGGTGGAGTGCTGGAGGCGCTGGGCTTCCCGGCCTCGACCGGTGACCTCTCGCTGAGCGGTCTGCTGAGCGGGCTGGGCCTGGGCGGTATCGACATCACCGGCCTGCTCAACGGCCTGGATCTGGGTGGCCTGATCAACGGTCTGGGGCTGGACAACCTGCCGCTGAACCTCGGCGACCTGGTCGGTGACCTGTCGAACCTGAACCTCGGTGACCTGCTCAACGACCTGGGCCTGGGCAACCTCGACCTGGCGAACATCGGCGTCGGCTCGTTCGGCGGCATGATCAGCGAGCTGTTCGAGGTGATCCCGCAGCAGATCCTGGACGCGCTCGGCAGCTGAGCCGGCTCAGCTCAGCAGCTTGTTCAGCGCACCGGCCAGCTCGGGGGAGTTCGCCCCCCGCAGGTTCTGGTAGGTGCCGCCGGACAGTTGAGCCACCGCCTGCCAGGTGGCCCGGTCGGTGTCGGCGCCGAAGTCGATGACGTTGACGGCGACCGGGCGCTGCGGGTCGGTGTTCGACCGGATGAACTCCTGCAGCCCGGCGCCGTCCAGGGTGCGGTCGGTGTGCGGCCCGGCAGTGATAACCAGCACCGAATTAGCCTGCCCGGCAACATATCCGGACAGCGCCTGGTTGTAGACCAGGCGCAGCGTGGTGAACGAAACCGCGCCGCCGGAGGTCGAGCTCAGCGCGTCGAGTTCACTGGTCAGCGTCTCCACCCGTGCGGTGCCGTTCACCTGGTCGTCCAGCGGGCCGGCGGTGACCACGTTGCGACCCTCCGTGCCGTCGAAGGTCCACAGACCCACGGTGGCGTTCGGCGGCAGCGCCTTGATCCGCTGATCCAGGGCCGCGATGACGTGCGCCAACCGGGTCTTGCCGCCCTCGTCGGTGGTCATGGACTGATCGAGCATCAGGTTCACCGCCGAACGGCCCGGCAGCGTGGACAGTGCATTGGCCAGCGTGGCCCGCGTCTCGTCGTCGCCCACTGCCAAGATGTCCGAAATCGCAGGGAATCCGGTGACGTCGCTGGTCGGCGGTGTGACGCCTTCGACACGGAATCCGGCTTTGGCCAGGTCGGCCAACTGGTCGGGTTTGCGGGCGAACCGGGCGAACTCGCTGGCGGCACTGACCTGCTCCTGGGACAGCCACGAGCCGGCGAGCAAGACGGTGGGGTAGTCGGCGACAGCCGCGGGCCCGGGTGGCAACCAGGAGGTGAGCATGCTCGACGCATCCGACAGCGACTGGCCCCGAGTGAACAACTGCTGCTCGGTGCTCACCACCGCGTGTACCGGTGCCCCGGCCGGATCTCCTTGACGCAGAAGGACGTTGAGTGCCTCGGCCAGTGAGTTGTCGGCCAGCTTCGGCTGCGCTGCGACCAGATTGCGCACCGCCCCGGCCCCCTCGGTGACGGGGGCGCCCTTGGGGGCGGTGGCAGCGGCCACAGCCTCCCCGGCCAGGAAAGCGGCATCCCCGTTGCCGCCGATCGGCAGCGCCAACCGCAGCGACCCCCAGCCGGCGAGACCGAGCCGGCCCAATCCGTCCGGATCGGCCTGCAGATCGGGCAGGCCAGCCCAGTTCTGCCGCTGCAGTGCGGTGTTCAGTTCGGGCCGGATCGCCAGCAGCACCGGCGACGTCACCAGGGAACGACTGTCGCTGACGGTCTCCGCGCCGGCCGAGGCCTGCAACCGGGCCGCCGAAACCGAGCTGCCCGGCACCCACAGCGCAGGGCGCTGGCCCAGCTGCGCCGGCCAGTCGCCGATGAACCCGGCCACCACGGCATCGGAATCCACCGGCTTGACCTGAACCGAGACGCAGCGGTCTCCCACCGGTTTCGCAGTCTTGTTGAAGCGGTCGGCGAAGCCCTGCAGGTGATCTGCGATCGACGGGTCGGCGACGACCGCGACCGTCACATCGCCATGAGCGCAGTTTCCGGCCGCGTCGGCGGAGCGATGCGACAACGAGTTGCCGAAGAAGCGCCACAGGATCACCGTGCCCACCAGGACGATCACCGTGACCAGTGCGGCGACCACGCCGACGCTGACGCCACGGCGTCCGTTGTTGTTGCGATGACGGCGCCACAGTTCGAGGTCGCGGTGGCCGCCGCGCGACTCCTCCCGTTCGGGCAGCGCGGCCTCGGCACCGCCTACTGCCGCGAAAGGCCCGGTGCGGTAACGCGACTCTTCATCGGGTTCAGTGCTACGACGCATGTACTGGGCGGGATCGGCGTCGTCGAACCCGGCATCGTCGTCATACAGCGAATCGTCATAACGTGCCTCGTCATAGCGCGCATCGTCATACTGCGAATCGTCGTAGAACGCGTCCTGATAGTCGTCGACGTAGTCGTCGTCGTCCGGGTCGCCGTCACCGAAGAGTTCACGCTGCGGCAGCTCGTCGTCGGAATCGTCCGGGCCGGGGAAACTGTGTCTACCCACGGTCGGACTCAGATACCCGCTCGGGCCTTGAACTCACGACGGCGCCGGTGCAGGATCGGCTCGGTGTAGCCGTTGGGCTGGGTGGTACCCGACAGGATCAACTCGCGTGCCGCGGCGAACGCGATGCTGGAATCGAAATCCGGTGCCATCGGCAGGTATTCGGGGTCACCGGCGTTCTGCCGGTCCACCGCCGGGGCCATCCGCTCCAGGCTGGACTGCACGTCGTCGGAGGTGATCACCCCGTGCCGCAGCCAGTTCGCCAGCAGCTGCGACGAGATCCGCAGCGTGGCACGGTCTTCCATCAGTGCGACATCGTGAATATCGGGGACCTTGGAGCAGCCCACGCCCTGATCGATCCAGCGCACCACGTAGCCGAGAATCGACTGACAGTTGTTGTCGACCTCCTCGCGGATCTCGTCGGGCGCCCAGGCCAGGCCCTCCGACAGCGGGATGGTCAACAGCGCATCGATTGTCGCGCGGCGCTTTCCGGCCAGCTCCTGCTGCACCTTCGACACATCGACCTGGTGGTAGTGCATCGCGTGCAGCGTGGCGGCGGTGGGCGAGGGAACCCACGCGGTGCTGGCACCGGCCCGCGGGTGGCCGATCTTCTGGGTGACCATGTCGGCCATCAGATCGGTCATCGCCCACATGCCCTTGCCGATCTGGGCGTGACCGGGAAGCCCGGTCGCCAGGCCCGCATCGACGTTGTTGTCCTCGTAGGCCAGGATCCACGGCTGGGACTTCATGGTGGCCTTGCGGACCATCGGCCCGGCCTCCATCGAGGTGTGGATCTCATCGCCGGTGCGGTCCAGGAAGCCGGTGTTGATGAACGCAACCCGGTCGGAGGCGGCCTTGATGCACGACCGCAGGTTGACGGTGGTGCGGCGCTCCTCGTCCATGATGCCGACCTTGAGGGTGGCCGGGGGCAGGCCCAGGACCTCTTCGACCCGGCCGAACAGCTCGCCGGTGAAGGCGACCTCGTCGGGACCGTGCATCTTGGGCTTGACGATGTAGATCGATCCGGTGCGACTGTTGACCAGTGGCCCGGTGTCGTCGGAGGCGCGCAGCCCGTGCATGCCGATCAGCCCGGTGAACAGGGCGTCCTGAATTCCTTCGGGCACTTCGCGATCCTCGGAGTCCAGGATCGCGTCATTGGTCATCAGGTGGCCCACATTGCGGACGAACATCAGACTGCGGCCCGGCAGGGTGAGCGTGCCCCCGTCAGGAGCGGTGAACTCACGGTCGGCGGCCAGGGTGCGGGTGAACGTCTTGTCGCCCTTGCGAACCTCTTCGGACAGATCACCGCGGTTCAGACCGAGCCAGTTGCGGTAACCGAGCACCTTGTCGTCGGCGTCGACCGCGGCCACCGAGTCCTCGAAGTCCATGATCGTGGTGACCGCCGACTCGAGCACCACGTCCTTGATGCCGGCGGCGTCGGTGGACCCGATCGGTGAGCTCGGGTCGATCACGATCTCCAGGTGCAGGCCGTGGTGGGCCAGCAGGACCGCCGACGGCGACCCGGCGTCGCCGGTGTAGCCGACGAACTCCGCCGGTGCGGCGACCGTGGTCGTCAGGCCGTCGCCCAGGGTGACCACCAGCGCGCCGTCTTCGATGGTCAGGCTCTTGACCTCGGTCCAGGCGCCGTTGGCCAGCGGCACGGAGTCGTCGAGGAACCGGCGGGCATAGGCGATCACCAGATCGCCGCGCACCGGGTTGTAACCGGAACCCTTCTCGGCGCCGTCGTCCTCGCTGATCACGTCGGTGCCGTACAGCGCGTCGTAGAGCGACCCCCACCGGGCATTGGCGGCGTTGAGTGCGAACCGGGCGTTGAGCACCGGCACCACCAGTTGCGGCCCGGCCTGCACCGCGATCTCGTCGTCGACACCGGAGGTGGTCACGGCGAATTCCGCCGGCTCGGGCACCAGGTAGCCGATCTCGGTGAGAAAGGCGTGGTAGGCCTCGGTGTCCAGGGGCTCGATCACCCGGTGCCGGTGCCACTTGTCGATCTGCGCCTGTAGCTCGTCACGACGGGCCAACAGTTCGGCGTTCTTGGGAGCCAGATCGGTGACGACCTTGTCCACGCCGGCCCAGAAGGTGTCCGGGTCCACGCCGGTTCCCGGCAACGCTTCGTCGGTGATGAAGTCGTAGAGCACGCGGGCCACCCGCAGATTGCCCACCGCCACCCGGTCCGCCATGTTTTCCTCCCTTGTAGCCGACCTACCACCTTACCGGCCGACGGCCGCTCTACTCGCATTCGGCGAACGTCAGCAGCAGGTCACACCGTTTCAGCAGGGCGGCTCGCAGCGGCTCGGCGCGGCGCATGATCGCCGTTTGACAGCGAACGTATTCGGCGCGGCCGGTGGCGTTTTCAACGGTGATGGGCGAATAGCCGCAGCCGCTCAGGTCATACGGACTGGCCCGCATGTCGACTTCGCGGGCGGCCGCCGCCAACTCCAGGCAGTCCAACAGCAGCTCGGAGTCGATCAGCGGACCCAGCTTGTAGCACCACTTGTACAGATCCATGTTCGCGTGCAGGCAACCTGGCTGTTCCCAAGCGATTTGGGTTTCCCGGCTCGGTGTTCCGGCGTTGCGTGGCGTCGCCGCGGGGGTGAAGAACCGGAAGGCGTCGAAGTGCGTGCAGCGCAACGGTGTCGCCTCCACCACCGCATCGAGTTCGGTCGCGGACATCCGCAGCGGGACGTGGCCGTGGCGGACCTCGTCACCGCGATACAGCATCGCCCACTCGTGCAGACCGAAGCAGTTCAGCTGGGCCGGCCGGCCGGCGGTGGCCCGCAACAGTCCTGCGATGAAGCTCACGGTGTCGGTCCGCTCACGCAGAAAGTCCTCGGTGACCCTGACCTGCCCATCGGCCGCCTCGTAGCCGCGACGGCCGACAAAGTCTCGCACTGCCGTCGCCCCCGACAAGGCCACGCCGAACCCCGGATTCCAATTCCGCAGCTGCCGTGGTCGCAGGCTGTAGTAGCTGAACAGGAACTTCGGCACCGGGTCCCCGGCGGCGATGCGCTGCAGATGCGGGGCGAGGAAGGTCTCCAGGCGCAGCCGGTAGGCGTCGGCCCGGGCCTGCCACTCCCGTGGCTTCAGCGGCGGTTCTGCCAGGTCAGACACGGTGTGTCCCGTCGCGGACGGTGCCGACGACGTCCTCGACCAGATCTTCGAGGGCCACCATGGCCACCACCGCGCCGTCGTCACCGAGCGCCAGGGCCAGATGGCTGTTGCTGCGCCGCAACGTCGACAAGGCGTCGGCCAGCGGCAGCGACGCGGGCATCCGGGGCAGCGGACGGACCGCGGCGATGTCGACCACGGAGTCGGGGCCGTCTCCCAGCGCCAGGACGTCCTTGATGTGCAGATAGCCCACGTAGGCGCCCCGGTCGACGACCGGGAACCGCGAGTAACCGGTTTGCGCGAAGGCCTGTTCGACGGCGGCCACCGTCGGCCCGCGGCCTACTGCGGCCGCCGGCACCGACTGGATGTCGGCGACCGGTACCGCCACGTCGGCCACCACCCGGGTGCGGATCTGCAGGGCGCGGGTCAAGCGGGTGTATTCCTCGAGATCCAAGAGCCCCGCCGACACCGACTCGGCGATCATCTCGCTGAGCTCGACGGTGGACACGGTGATCTCCAGCTCGTCTTTGGGCTGCACCCGTACCGCGCGCAGCGTGACACCGGCGCACCAGTTGTAGAAGACGATGAACGGCCGGGCAGCCGCCATGTAGACCAGGTACGGCGGAATCAGCAGCATCGCCGCGGTCTCCGGGCCCGCCAGGGCGATGTTCTTGGGCACCATCTCGCCGAACAGCACATGCAATGTCACCACGATCGTCAACGCGACGATGAACGCCACGGTGTGCAGCAGCGCGTCCGGGATGCCCACCAGCCGGAACACCGGCTCGAGCAGGTCGGCGACGGCCGGCTCACCGATGCGGCCGAGCAGAATCGAGCACACTGTGACGCCCAGTTGCGCCCCGGCCAACATTCGCGACAGCTGCTCGCCGGCCCGGATCACCGTGACCGCGCTTTGCCTGCCCTGCTCGGCCAGAATCTCCAGCCGGTCCCGTCGCGCGGAGATCAGGGCGAACTCGGCGCCGACGAAGAAGGCATTCGCCGCGATCAGCAGCAGGGTCAACGCGAGGTTGAACAGGTCAGCCATCGCCCGCACCCAGTTGGGTGAGCACCAGCATGTCGATGCGCCGGCCGTCCATCCGCACCACCCGGGCCAGCCAGCGCGGCGGGTGCGCGGAGCGCTCGTCGGGCTCGAAGGCGGTCAGTTCGACGGTTTCCCCAGCTTCCGGAATGTGGCCGAGCTCCTGGAGGAGCAGCCCGCCGATGGTCTCGTAAGAGCCTTCCGGAGCGCGGTAGCCGGTGGCCTTGGCCACCTCGTCGATGCGCAGCAGACCCGACACCTGCCAGCCGCCGCCGGCGGCGACCACGTCCGGCGCGGCGTCGTCGTGCTCGTCGCGGACGTCGCCGACGATCTCCTCGATCAGATCCTCCATCGTGACCATGCCGGCGGTGCCGCCGTACTCGTCGACGACCAGGGCCGCCTGAAGGCCATTGGTCCGAATCTCTTCCATCACCGCGTCGCCGTCCAGCGTCGACGGCACCACCGCCACCGGTTCGGCGACGGTGGTGACCGGGGTGGTCGCCCGATCCGCGACCGCCACGGTGAAAACCTGCTTGACGTGGGCGATGCCGACGGTGGCGTCGAGGTCGCCGTCGACCACCGGGAACCGGGAGAACCCGGTGTCGATGGCTGCTGCGGCCAGGTCGGCGACCGTGTCGCCGGCCTGCAGGCTGACGATCTTGGAGCGCGGCGTCATCAGCTCCTCGGCGGTCAGGGCGCCGAACCGCAGCGACCCTTCGACCACCGCGGCGGTGCTCGGATCGAGCGCGCCGCTGCGCGCCGAATTGCGTACCAGCGACGCCAGCTCCCGCGGGGAGCGAGCCGAGGCCAGCCGGTCGGCGGGCTCGATGCCCAGACGCTTCAGGATCAGGTTCGCGGTCCCGTTGGTCAGCCTGATCGCGACCGTGAACAGCCGGGAGAACATCAGCTGCGGCCCGGCCGCCGCCCGAGCGGTTGGCAGCGGGCGCGCCACGGCCAGGTTCTTAGGCACCAGCTCGCCGAAGACCATGGACAGCGAGGTGGCGATCACCAGCGCCAGCAACAACGCCACGCCGGCGGCGGTTCGCTCGCCGAGCCCGACCGCCTCCAGGGCGGGACGCAGCCACCGGGCCAGCACCGGCTCGGCCAGATAGCCCGTGGCCAGCGTGGTGATGGAGATGCCCAACTGCGCGCCGGACAACTGAAACGACAGGGTCCGGTGCGCCCGTTGGATGTAGACGTCGCGGCGCCCACCGCGGCGGGCGTTGGCCTCGACCGCGCTGCGCTCCAGGGTGGTCAGCGAGAACTCGGCGGCGACGAACACCGCGGTGCCCAGTGTGAGCACCACGAACGCCAGCAGGGTGGCGACAGTGAGGGTCAGGCTCATCGGATGCTCATAGCCGCGCGTGTCTTACCAGCCGAAAGGCAGGGGATGGCCCTCGGCGAAACCGGCCGCGGACTGGACCCCCAAAACGGCGCGCTCGTGCAGGTCGACCAGATCGGCGGCGCCGACGTATGTGCAGGTGCTGCGGATACCGGAGGTGATGTGGTCCAGCAGGTCCTCGACTCCGCCGCGGTCGGGGTCCAGCGCCATCCGTGACGTCGAGATGCCTTCCTCGAACAGTGATTTGCGGGCGCGGTCGAATGCACTGTCGGCGAAGGTCCGCGCCGCCACCGCCCTCTTGGAGGCCATGCCGAAGCTCTCCTTGTAGGGCCGTCCGTCGTGGTCGACCATCAACTCGCCCGGGGATTCGTAGGTGCCGGCGAACCAGGAGCCGACCATGACGTTCGAGGCCCCCGCAGCCAGGGCCAGCGCGACGTCGCGGGGGTGGCGTACCCCGCCGTCGGCCCACACGTGGGCACCGTTCTCACGCGCCGCCGCGGCGCATTCCAGCACAGCGGAGAACTGCGGCCGGCCTACGCCGGTCATCATCCGGGTGGTGCACATGGCACCGGGTCCCACACCGACCTTGACGATGTCGGCCCCGGCGGCGATCAGGTCCCGGGTCCCCTCGGCCGATACGACGTTGCCGGCCACCAGCGGCACGCCGGGCCGCAGGGCGGCGACCGCGCGAATGGTCTCCAGCGCCTTCTCCTGGTGGCCGTGGGCGGTGTCGATCACCAGCACGTCCACCCCGGCCTCCAGCAGCGCGACCGCCCGGGTCGTCGCCTCGCCGGTGATGCCGACCGCGGCGGCGATGCGCAACCGGCCGTCTGCATCGGTGGCCGGGGTGTAGATCCCGGTGCGGATCGCGCCTTTGCGGGTCAACACCCCGGCCAGCGTCCCGTCGGGGTTGGTCAGCACCGCCAGGTCCACCGGAGCGTGCTCGAGCAGGTCGAACACCTTGCGGGCCTCGGTGCCGATCGGGACGCTGAGCAGGTCGGCCACCGCAACGTCGCGGACCCGGGTGAATCGGTCCACACCCTCGCAGCAGGCCCTGGTGACCAGGCCGGTCGGGCGGCCGTCCACGGCGACGACGGCCGCGCCGTGCGCGCGTTTGGGGATCAGCGCCATCGCATCGGCCACCGAGTCCTCGCCGGACAGCACCACCGGGGTGTCGGCAACCAGGTCACGGTTCTTGACGAAGGCCACTGTTCGCCGGGCGACATCGAGCGGCAGGTCCTGGGGGAGCACCACGATGCCCCCGCGCCGGGCCACCGTCTCGGCCATGCGCCGGCCGGCAACGGCGGTCATGTTGGCGACCACCACCGGAATCGTGGTTCCCGAGCCGTCACGGGTCGACAGGTCGACGTCGAGCCGCGACGAGACCGCCGAACGGCCGGGAATGATGAAGACGTCGTCGTAGGTCAGATCGTAGTTCTGCTCGTAACCGCCGGAGAATCTCATCCCGCGCCACGGTACCGCCAGCGCGCCGGTGAACACCACCTGCCGCGCGGGTGGCCGCGACACGTTGAAAATTGATCTTCCTCACAGCCATATCGTCCGGTAAGCTCATACCGTCGTTCAGGGGAGCACAGATGATGGTTAGCTGCGGCCGATCGAGTGAGATCCTCCAGGCCCGCGTCACGGCTCCCGGTATCGCGCGAACCGAGCTGATCGCCGGATGGCGATGCTACGAACTCGAAGGTTATCTGCAGCGTAAGTTGCACCGACCCTGGCGTCAGCGCGGCTCGTAGTCAACCTGCATGAATTGCCTTTTCCCTTAACGGAATTCGGATGGTTATGGGACTGTCGTCCGGATTTGCGCCACCTCGGGAGTCCCGACCGGATCGTCGGCAGCGGACGGGGTCCGGCGCGTCGGCGGGTGGCGTCTCATCCCTCGCGGGATCGATGCGGCCCGCTGTTGCGTCGCAGCCAGCCGGTTAACTGACCACGCTTCGTCGGCGCAACCAAAAACTTACAGATCACTGAGTGACGAACGCTCCGCCAGAGAGGTTTGCACCATGCAGTTACGCCAGATCATGTCGGTCACCGTCGGCGCCGCGCTGGCCGGCGGTATCGCCGCCGTCCCCGTTCCGACCGCTTCGGCCACATCGGCCACCCACGTCGGCGATATCGCGCTCACGGCGCAGGACGTCGTCATCGACTTCGTCCGGCACGCAGAAATGATCTCGCCGTACGAAAACATGCTCACCCCCTCCCCGGATCATCCCGGGGCTCCGCTCAGTGACCTCGGCCAGCAACAGGCGCACACCGTCGGCAACCAACTCTTCGACGCACTCGGCCCGGTTGCCGGCCTCTTCTCCGGGGAGGGTGTGCGGGTTACCGAGACCGCCGCGCCGTTCGCCGGCCTGGAGGGCATGACGCCGCAGATATTGCCCCAGCTCAACGAGGTCGACAGTGGCATCTACGCGCTCGACCCGATCGAAAGTCTCGGCGGCCGCATGGCCTTCATGACCGTCGCCGCGTGGGCGCTGGGGGCACCACTGGGATTGGCGCTGGTGCAGGGTCCGGGCTCGCACGACATCAACGGGGTGGTTCTCGACGAACGGTTCACCGACGGTGTTCAGACGATGTACGACCACGCGCTGGACAGCGGGGTGGTCAGCGACAACGGTCAGCTCACCGATGTGGCGTTCAGCAGCACGGCGTCAATTTTCGCCTGGGTGATGCAGAACGTCAAAAACCCCGATCTGCCCTTCTTCCTGAACCTCATCACCGAAGCGCGCAGTGTCCCGAACGGGGAGACGAGCATTTTCCTGCCCAACACCGCCGTCGTCGAAGTCAAGGGCAACCCCACCGACGGGTGGACGCTGGTCAGTTGGGACGGGCACGAGATCCCCGCCGATCCGGATCTGCTGACCGCGCTGTTCGTCGACGTGCGGGACGTGATGCTGCCGGCGCAAGCGGCGCTCTGGAACACCTGGGAGGCCGTCCTCGACGGCGATCAGACGAACATCATGAACGTGATTCAGGCCGGCTTCGAACAGTTCAGCTCGTCGCTGGCCGCGTTCCCCGGCGCGGTCTTCAGTGACATCGCCGACGCCCTCGGAAATCTCGGATAGGAGCTGGTCGCCATGAAGACGAACTCGACCTGGCCGGTGGCCGCAGGCATCGTCCTCGTCGGCGCCGGTGTCATCGGCACCCCGGCGCCCGCGCACGCCGACGTGGCGGTTCGCGATGCGATCCTGACCAGCGGCGAAGCTCAAGACATCGTGATCGACATCGTGCGGCACGGCCAGCGGATGCCGCCGTTCAACGACGTGATCACCCCGTCGCCGGACCATCCGGGGCCGCCGCTGAGTGACCTGGGCGTGCAACAGGCGCACGACATCGGGCAGAAGCTGTTCGACGAGCTCGGTCCGGTCTCGGGGATCTTCTCCGGCGAGGCGATCCGTGACATCGACACCGCCACGCCGTTCGCCGAGCTGGAGAACATGACGCCGCAGATCCTGTCCGGCCTCAACGAGATCGACAGCGGCATCTACGCCGGGCAGCCGATCGCCAGTCTGTCGGGCTTTCTCTACCAGTTCACGCCGATGCTGTGGACCCTGTTCGGATTGGTGCTGGTGCCGATCCCGGGCTCGGTCGAGGATCCCAACGGCGTGGTGATGAACCAGAACTTCACCGAAGCGGTCAACACGATGTACACCGCCGCGATGGCCAACCCGGTCGTCAGCGACAACGGCGACATCACCGCCGTGGCGTTCAACAACGAAGCCGACATCGCGGCCTGGGTGGCGCTGAACGTCAAGAATCCCGACATCTCACTGCTGCTGCCGCTGACGCTGCAGACGATGTTCGCCAACGACGACGGATCTCCGCTGTTGCCCAACACCGGCGTCGTGCAGATCGAGGGCAACCCCACCGACGGCTGGACCCTGGTCAGTTGGAACGGCGTCGCCGTCCCGGAAGATCCCGGACTGCTGACGAAGCTGATCATGGACGTGCGTGACCTGATCACCACGCCGCAGGTCGCCGGCTGGAACCTCTACCAGGCGCTGCTCGGCGGCGATCCGACCGCGATCGACGATGCGCTGCAGACCGGCCTGCAAGACATCGCCTCGACGTTCCTGGGCTTCCCGCAGGCGGTGTTCACCGACATCACCGACGCATTGTCCAACCTCGGTGCCGGCGACGAGACCGGCTCGGCCCTGGGTGATCTGCTGGCCTGGATATGACGGTAGACCTGCCGCCCAGTGTGCGTGACTGGCGCGACCGTGGCCGGTGGATTTCAACCACCGCGGGCCGGGTGTTCGTTCGGTCGAGTGCCGGCGACGGGCCGAGGATCGTTCTACTGCACGGGTTTCCGTCGTGTTCCTACGACTTCCGGTCGGTGGTGTCGCGGCTGGCCGGTCGGTCCTGGCTGACGATGGACTTTCTCGGCTTCGGCCTGTCCGACAAGCCGCGGCCGCATCGCTACAGCCTGTTGGAGCAGGCGGATCTGGTGCAGGAAGTGGTGGCCTCGACAGGCGCGGGCCCGGTGGTGCTGGCCGCCCACGACATGGGCACCTCGGTGACCACCGAGCTGCTGGCCCGCGACATCGACGGCACGCTGCCGTTCGATCTGCGCAGCGCCGTGCTGTCCAACGGCAGTGTGATCCTGGAGCGGGCCAGCCTGCGGCCCATTCAGAAGGTGCTGCGCAGTCCGCTCGGCCCGGTGGCGGCCCGGTTGACGAACCGGAGCAGTTTCGAGCGCAGCTTCGGCCGGTTGTTCAGTCCGCAGCATCCGCTGTCGCGGGAGGAGGCGGCCGCCCAATGGGCGTTGCTGACCAACAACGGCGGCCATCGGATCGCGCATCTGCTCTCGGCCTACCTCGACGAGCGGGTGCGCTACGCCGGCCGCTGGCATGGCGCGGTGCGCGACTGGCCCAAACCGCTGGGCTTCGTATGGGGCCTGGGCGATCCGGTGGCCACCACCAACGTGCTCGACGGTCTGCGGGAGCTGCGCCCGGCCGCCGACGTCGTCGAACTGCCCGGGCTAGGGCACTATCCGCAGGTGGAGGATCCACAGGCCTTCACCGAGGCGGTGCGCAGCCTGTTGGTCTAGACGGGGACTTCGCTGCGGTCCGCGCTCCACAGCGTGTGGAACTTGCCGGGTGTGTCCACCCGCCCGTAGCTGTGGGCGCCGAAGAAGTCGCGCTGGGCCTGGGTCAGGGCCGCCGGGAGTCGTTCGGTGCGCAGACCGTCGTAGTAGGCCAGCGCCGAGGAGAAGCCAGGAGCGGGGATGCCCAGGCCGACCGCGGTCATCACCACTCGCCGCCAGGAGTCGATGGCCGCCTCCACCGCGCTGCGGAAATACGGCGCGGCCAGCAGACTGACCAGATCGGGGGAGGTGTCGAAGGCCTCTTTGATGCGGTTGAGGAACTTCGCACGGATGATGCAGCCACCACGCCAGATGGTCGCCAGGTCACCGGGGGTGACGTTCCAGCCGTATTCGGCACTGCCGGCCTGGATCTGGTTGAAACCCTGTGCGTAGGCGACGATCTTGGAGGCATACAGCGCCTGACGGACATCCTCGGTGAACCGGGCCGCGTCGTCGGGCCGCGCGCCCAGAACTCCGGCGGCCAGACCGGCCGCGGCGCGGCGCTGGGGCACCGAGCCCGACAGTGCGCGGGCGAACACCGCCTCGGCGATGCCGGTGACCGGAACACCAAGGTCCAGTGCGGATTTGACCGTCCAGCGTCCCGTGCCCTTCTGTTCCGCCTCGTCGACGATCACATCCACCAGCGGCTTGCCGGTCTTGGCGTCGACCTGGCGCAGCACCTCGGCGGTGATCTCGACCAGGTAGGAGTCCAGCTCACCGGTGTTCCACTGGGTGAACACCTCGGCGATCTGCGGGGCGGCGAGCCCGACCGCGTCGCGCAGCAGCTGGTAGGCCTCGCCGATCAGCTGCATGTCGGAGTATTCGATGCCGTTGTGCACCATCTTCACGAAGTGCCCGGCGCCGTCTGGGCCGATGTGGGTGCAGCACGGCACCCCGTCGACGTGGGCGGAGATCTCTTCGAGCAGCGGGCCCAGCGACTCGTAGGACTTCTTCGGGCCACCCGGCATGATCGACGGCCCGTTGAGCGCGCCCTCCTCGCCACCGGAGATGCCGGCGCCTACGAAATGCAGCCCGCGGGCGGCCATCGCCTTCTCTCGACGGATGGTATCGGTGTAGAGCGCGTTGCCGCCGTCGATGATGATGTCGCCGGGCTCCATCGCGTCGGCCAGGTCGTTGATGACGGCGTCGGTGGCCGCGCCGGCCTGCACCATGATCAGCACTCGGCGTGGCTTCTCAAGTGCGGCAAGGAATTCCGGGATCGACTCGGTGCGTACGAACGACCCTTCGGAGCCGTACGCGCTCAGCAGTGCGTCGGTTTTGGCGATCGAGCGGTTGTGCAGTGCCACGGTGTAGCCGTGCCGGGCGAAGTTGCGCGCGATGTTGGACCCCATCACGGCCAGACCGGTCACGCCGATCTGGGCGGTGCCGACAACTTCCGACGCGCTCATACATTCGCCTTTCAGTAGGTAGATCGGTTGCGCGGCACGCCGGGCGGCGTGGGTTACCCCGCGAAAAGTCGATGTAGTTCGGTCAGCCACGGTACCGCCAGCGCGATAGTGGGGACCGTGAGCACCCCGGCGGCGGCGGCGTAGGCGGCGGCGGCCACCGCGCGACTGTTGCCCCCGCCGGACAGACGCTGCACCCGCAGCACCGTGTTGGGGCCGCCGGCGGCCAACGCACCGACGGGGGTGGTGGCCGATGCGCACGTCACCAGGGCACGGGCCAGGGGAGGAGCGCCAGCGATCCGCACGGCGGCGTCATCGGCCAGCAGCTCGACCAGCAGCCGAACCGCATCCAGGGCGTTGCGGCTGCGCACGAACCGCGGAAACGCGGTGTGCACCGCGGTGAACGCCTCGAGCACCAGATCGTGGCGGGCACGCAGGTGGGCCCGCTCATGGCCGAGCAGCGCCGCCAGCTCGGCGTCGCCCAGTGCCTGCAGAGCCCCCGAACTCAACACCACCCGGCTGCGCACGCCGGGCAGGCAGTAGGCCAGCGGCTCCATCACCTGCAGAACCCGTAGGCCGCCGGTCCGCACCGTCGAGACCGCGTCGGCGATGCTGACCAGGTCGACGAGCATCCGGTGGCGGGCCCTCCGCTGTCGGGTGCCCACGGCGACCTGCAGCACCGCCACCGTGAGACGCAGACCGAGCAGCAGGGTCAGCGCCGAGACCGCGGTGTAGAAGCTCCACAGCGGCCAGCCCAGGCGGTCGATGGAGCCGAGGATGGTGGTGGTGGGCCGCCCGTCCGGGCCCGGCACCAGCAGGCGGCTGGCGGTCGCGACTCCGGCGCTGAATGCCGACAGCACGGCGGCTATCGCAATGGCCTGCCAGAGCACCACCGCGGCCCGCGGAGCACGCAACGGCCAGTCTGCGCGCGCCAGCAGGGCCGGCACCGGCCCTACGAGCAGCAGAGCGAGGATGGTGAAGGCCAGCGCGGACACGCGGCAAGTCTCCCTCAGGACGTGCGTCGACTGCCAATCGAGACATCGACGCGGTGTTTGGCTTCCAGTTCGTCGAGCGCGCGGCGCAGTGCCTCGGCCTCATCCAGGCCGACACGTTCGACGAAGTGCACCAGAGCGGCCCTGCGGTCACCGGAGTCGGCGGCCTGATCCAAGGCCTCGACCATCAGCCCGGCGACCAGCTCGTCGCGGCCGCGGACCGGTGCGTAGCGGTGCGCACGGTCATCCCGGATCTGCGATACCAGGTTCTTCTTGGCCAGCCGCTGCAGGACAGTCATCACCGTGGTGTAGGCCAGGTCGCGCCGCGCCGACAGCGCTTCGTGGACCTGACGCACGGTCTGGGATTCCGGGGCGGACCACAGATGGTCCATCACCGCCCGCTCCAAATCCCCTAGGTGGGTCTGCTTGGACATGTCCTGATCAACTCCCCTGGGCAATGCCGCAAGCCTACTCCCAATTACTACGGACTGTCGTATCGCCGGCTGTGGGTCTGCTGCGGCGCCGGTGAGCCGTCGTGTAGAACCATGAGATGCCCGCCTCCGACTCGACACCGATACCCATCGCACCGTTCGACCACGGCATTGGCCTGGCCTTCACCGAGATCAGCCCGGACGGTGCGCGCGCAAGCCTGGAGCTGACACCCAAGCTGCACCAGCCCGCGGGCATCGTGCACGGCGGTGTGTACTGCACCATCGTCGAGAGCGTGGCGAGCGTCTCCGCGCACACCTGGCTTACCCAGAACGGCGACCCGGGCGCCACGGTGGTGGGGGTCAACAACAACACCGATTTCCTGCGGGCGGTCTCATCGGGAACGGTGTTCGCCGCGGCCACCCCGATTCACCGAGGCCGCCGTCAGCAGCTGTGGCTGGTGACCATCACCGACGCCGACCAGCGGATGATCGCCCGCGGCCAGGTCCGGTTGCAGAACCTGTCGGGCTGAGCGGCTCCGCCGCGCTTGCGACCGCCGCTAGCTGATCGCGCGTTCGACGCCGCGCTGGGCCTCGGCGGCCAGCACCTCGAGCTGTTCGAGGCGGGTCCGGGCGAAGGCCTGCTGCTCGGTGATCGTGAGCTGCCCGCGCCGGGTGCTCAGGAACGTCACGTTCCAGGACAGCAGGGTGCTGATCTTGTTCTTGAATCCGACCAGGTACACCAAGTGCAGCACCAGCCATGCCAGCCAGGCCAGGAAGCCGCTGAACTCCAGCGGGCCGATCTTGGTGACCGCGGAGAATCGCGACACCGTGGCCATCGAGCCCTTGTCCAGGTACTGGAACGGTTCGCGGTCGACCGGGTCGGCGCCGCCGAGTTCGGCCTTGATAGTGCTGGCCGCGTGCTTGGCGCCCTGGATGGCGCCCTGGGCCATACCCGGGACTCCGTCAACGGCCGCCATGTCGCCCACTACGAAGACGTTCGGGTGGCCCGGGACGGACAGGTCGGGCAGAACCTTGACCCGCCCGGCCCGGTCGAGTTCGACGGCGGACTGCTCGGCGAGGTCGCGGCCCAGCGGGCTGGCCGAGACGCCTGCGGACCACACCTTGCACTGGGATTCGATGCGCCGGGTGGTGCCGTCGGCGTCCTTGACAGTCAGGCCGTTGCGGTCGACATCGGTGACCATGGCGCCCAGCTGGATCTCCACGCCCATCTTCTGCAGCCGCTCGGAAGCTTTGATGCCCAGTTTCTCGCCCATCGGCGGCAGGACGGCCGGGGCGGCGTCGAGCAGGATGACCCGCGCCTTGGTCGAATCGATGTTGCGGAACGCGCCCTTGAGCGTGTAGTTGGCCAACTCGGCGATCTGCCCGGCCATCTCGACGCCGGTGGGGCCCGCGCCGACCACCGTGAACGTCAGCAGCTTCTCGCGGCGCGCGGCGTCGCTGGAACGTTCGGCCTGCTCGAACGCGCTCAGAATGCGGCCGCGCAGTTCGAGGGCGTCGTCGATGGTCTTCATGCCGGGCGCGAACTCGGCGAACTGGTCGTTGCCGAAGTAGGACTGGCCCGCGCCGGCGGCGATGATCAGGCTGTCGTACGGGGTGTTGTAGGTGTGGCCGAGCACCTCGGAGGTGACGAATTGTCCGGCCAGGTCGATGCCGGTGACGTCGCCCAGGAGGACCTGCGCGTTGCGCTGATTGCGCAGCACCACGCGGGTGGACGGTGCGATCTCGCCTTCGGAGAGAATCCCGGTCGCCACCTGATAAAGCAGGGGCTGGAACAGGTGGTGGGTGGTGCGGGCGATCAGCTTGACATCCACATCAGCCCGCTTGAGCTTTTTGGCCGCGGTCAGACCACCGAATCCAGAGCCGATAATGACGACCTGGTGGCGTCGGTTCGGTTGCGCAGTGATTTCAGGCTGGGCACTCATGGGAATCGGGTTGCTCCTCAACGGCGACTGCGTTCACAGATACGCTAGTCGACCCGCTCGGCGGTCACCGCATTCGTTGGTTGTGGGATTAACCACTCCCTGCCTGTTGAGGTGGCGGTCAGGCGAATTGAGCCAGTGCGCCGTGGCTGACATGCAGGGTCTGGCCGGTGATGTGCCGGGCCGACGGTGTGGTCAAAAACACTGCCAGGCGCGCGATCTCGGCGGCAACCGTCGGCCGGGTGCTGACAAGACCGTCGTAACCCGGGCGGATGCCGGCGCCGGCCGCGACCACGTTGACGGTGATCCCGCGGGTCCCGAACGCGGTTGCCTGCCCGGCGGTCCAGTTCGACAGGGCGGCCTTGATGGCCGCGTCGGGTCCACCCTCGTCCGGGCACTCCGGCACCACCGAGATGACCGATCCACCGGACCGCAGGTGGTCGCCGACGGTCGCGAGCGTGAGCACCGCCGAGAGCACCGTGGAGTCCAGCGCGCTGCGCCACGCGGAGGCCTGGTCGGCCAGCGTGTAGGCGCGCGGGTCTCCGCCGTGCCAGCGCGGCGCCGGGACGTTGACGATGGTGTCCAGGTGCTGCGGGAAGAGGCTGCGGGCCTGTTGCAGGCTCGCCGGGTCGGAGTTGTCGCACACGACTGCGTTGGCGTCGAGTTCCTTGGCGGCGATCTCGAGTTCCGGGCCGCGCATACCCGCCAGAGTCACGGTATGTCCGGCCTCGGTGAAGCCTTCTGCGACCGCACGACCCAGTTCGGTGTCACCACCTGTGACCAGCACATCCATCGGTCGAACCTCCTCGTGTTCGCAGCTATGTTACTGGACAGTAGCCGATATGTGGGCACCAGGCGCGCCGGACAGCGCAGCTCACTTCGATAGTGTGCGACCCATGTGGCGGACCCGGGCGGTAATCGGTGCGGTGGTGAGCGTTGCGGCGGCCGGCCTGGTGGGCTGTAGTTCGGCACCCCAGACGCCGACCATCACGGTGTTCGCGGCCGCGTCGTTGAAACCGGCGTTCACCGAGATCGCCCAGCGATTCAGCACCGACCACCCGGGCATGTCCGTGGATTTCAATTTCGCCGGCTCCTCGGACCTGGCCACCCAGCTGACCCAGGGCGCGGGCGCGGACGTGTTCGCCTCGGCCAACACCACCCAGATGGACAAGGTCGCCCAGGCCGGCCTGCTCGACGGTCCCGCGGTGCCGTTCGCCACCAACACGCTGGTGATCGTCACCCGGCCCGGAAACCCGGACGCGGTGCACTCTTTCGCCGATCTGACCCGGCCCGGACTCGTCGTGGTGGTCTGCCAGCCGCCGGTGCCGTGCGGAGCCGCCACCCGCAAGGTGGCCGACAGCCTCGGAGTCACGCTGGAGCCGCTCAGTGAGGAATCCGACGTCACCGACGTGCTCAACAAGGTCATCACCGGCCAGGCCGATGCCGGCGTGGTCTATCGCACCGACGCGATCAACGCCGGCGACAAGGTCACCACCGTCGAGTTCCCCCAATCCGCCGAGGCCGTCAACACCTACCCGATAGCGCTGATCAAAGACGCACCGCAGGCCGGACCGGCCCGCGACTTCGTCGACCTGGTCACCGGCGAAGCGGGCCAGAAGGTGCTGGACGCGGCCGGCTTCGGTAAGCCCTGATCGCCAGTGGCGCACCGGCCCACCGACCTGCCGGGCTGGGTCTATGTGCCCGCCTCGATCGGCGCCGCCTTCGTGGTCCTGCCGCTGGTGGGCATAGCGGTCAAGGTTGACTGGCCGCACTTCTGGTCGCTGATCAGCAGCCCGTCGGCGACGACCGCTCTGGGGTTGAGTCTGCGGACCGCCGCGGCCAGCACCGCGCTGTGTGTGCTGCTCGGGGTGCCGATGGCGATGGTGCTGGCGCGAAGTCACGCGAAGGTGGTGCAGGTGCTGCGTCCCCTGGTGCTGCTGCCGCTGGTGCTACCGCCGGTGGTGGGCGGCATCGCGCTGCTGTACGCCTTCGGCAGGATGGGCCTGCTGGGTCGTTACCTGGATGCGGCCGGGGTCCACATCGCCTTCACCACCACCGCGGTGGTGCTGGCTCAGACATTCGTGTCGTTGCCGTTTCTGGTGATCGCACTGGAAGGTGCGGCCCGTACCGCCGGCGCCGACTACGAGGTGGTGGCCGCAACCCTGGGCGCGCGGCCGAGCACGGTGTGGTGGCGGGTCAGCCTGCCGCTGCTGTGGCCCGGGCTGATCTCGGGTGCGGTACTGGCGTTCGCGCGGTCGCTGGGGGAGTTCGGGGCGACGCTCACCTTCGCCGGCTCCCGGGAGGGAGTCACCCGGACGTTGCCGCTGGCCATCTACCTGCAGCGGGTGACCGATGCCGACGCCGCGGCTGCGATGTCCCTGCTGCTGGTGGCCGTGGCCGCAATCGTGGTGTTGGGTCTGGGCGCCCGACGGCTGGCCGGCGTGCGGTGAACACCATGGCGCAGCGACTGACATTGCACGCCGTGGTGGCCGAGCGCGGCCTGGACATCCGGCTTACCGTCGAACCGGGAGAAGTGCTGGCCGTGCTGGGCCCCAACGGCGCCGGCAAATCCACCCTGCTGCATGTGATCGCCGGTCTGCTGCTGCCCGACGAGGGCAGCGTGCGGGTCGGTGACCGGGTGCTGACCGACACCGGTGCCGGCGTGCAGGTGGCCACCCGGGATCGTCGGGTGGGGCTGCTGTTGCAGGAGCCCCTGCTGTTCCCGCACCTGAGCGTGGCGGCCAACGTGGCGTTCGGGCCGCACAGCCGGCGGCGCCGTCGTCTCGGCGAGCTGCGGCGGCCGCCGGCCCGTGCGATCGCGCAGCCCTGGTTGCGTGCGGTGGCCGCCGAGGAACTGGCCGACCGCAAGCCGCGCCGGCTCTCCGGCGGCCAGGCGCAGCGGGTCGCCATAGCCCGGGCATTGGCCGCCGAGCCGGACGTGTTGCTGCTCGACGAACCGCTGGCCGGGCTCGACGTCGGATCGGCGGCCACGGTACGCACGGTGCTGCGCGACGTCGTCGCCACCACGCGCCGCACGACGGTGCTGGTCACCCACGACCTGCTGGATGTGTTTGCGCTGGCCGACCAGGTCGTGGTGATCGAGGCCGGCCGGGTCGCCGAGATCGGCAGCACCGCCGAGGTTTTGGCCGCACCGCGCAGCGGGTTCGGGGCGTTGCTGGCCGGCCTCAATCTGGTGTCCGGGGTGCTTGATGACGCCGGCGTTCTGCGCACCGACTGGGGGGACAGTTGGCAGGGCAGCGCCGATGCCGAGCTGGCCGCAGGTTGTCGCGCGGTCGCGATCTTCCTGCCCAAAGCGGTGGCGGTGTACCCGGAACCGCCGTCGTCGGGCAGTCCGCGCAACCTGGTCCGGGTCACGGTGGCCGAAGTGGACGCCCGCGGCCGGGTGATTCAGATACGCGGGACCGAACAGCCGGACGGGTCACCGGGCCTGCTCGCCGACATCACTGCGGACGCCGCGGCTGAGCTGCGGCTGACACCCGGGCAGACAGTCTGGTTCGGGGTCAAAGCGCAGGAAGTGACCCTGCGCGCGACACACCCCGAGGCGCGGTAGCTTGCGCCTTGCGGGCCAGACGGTAGATTTTTCTGCCATGACACAGGTGGACCTGACCTCAGCGGCCCACAGGGGCTTTCGGGCGGCGGCGTCAGCCGCCGCGATCGCCGGCGTTCTGGCGCTGGTCGGAGCGGCCCCGGTGTATGCCGACCCGGCCCCGCCGACCCAGCCGTCGCCGGCTGGTGAGGCTCCGGCGGAAGAGCCGATCACCCCACCGGCGGGCCTGATCCCGCTGCCGCCCGAGGCGGTCGCGCCCGAGGTGGGCCGGGTTGACGACACCGCCGGGGGATTCAGCTACGTCCTGCCCGCTGGCTGGGTGCAGTCCGACACCAGCCACCTCGAGTACGGCTCGTCGCTGCTGAGCAAGAAGACCGGTGAGTCGATGCTGCCCGGCCAGCCCGCGCCGGTGGCCAACGACACCAGGATCGTGCTCGGCAAGCTGGACCAGCGGCTCTACGCCAGCGCTGAAACCGACAACGCCAAGGCCGCCACCCGGCTCGGTTCGGACATGGGCGAATTCTTCATGCCATTCCCGGGCACCCGTGCCAACCAGGCCAGCGCGCCGCTCACCGGCGGCGGGTTGACCGGGAGCGCCACCTACTACGAGGTCAAGTTCACCGACCCGGCCAAGCCGGTCGGCCAGATCTGGAGTGGCGTGATCGGCGTGCCGCCGGCCAGCGGCACCGGCCCGCAGAGCGAGCGGTGGTTCGTGGTGTGGCTGGGAACCGCCAACAACCCGGTGGACGCCGGTGCTGCAATCGCGCTGGCCGAGTCCATCCGCCCGCTCGCCGCCCCCGCGGCAGAGCCTGCCCCGGGTACGGGCCCGGCTCCCGGCGGTCCGGCACCGGCCGCCCCAGCGCCCGGTGATGTGGCACCGGCCGCGCCGGCACCCGGCGGTCCGGTACCGGACGCCGGTGCTGCACCCGCGGCGGCCCCGGCGGCCTGATCGCGGATTGAGGGCGGATATGGCCCTAAGCCATCTCGCTGTCGTGCTGTCCACTCCCACGTCGGTCAGCTGGCTGGGCTACATCCTGATCGGCGGTATCGCCGGCTGGTTCGCAAACCGCATCATCAGCGGTGGGCCGTCGGGCATCCTGCTCAACATCGCCATCGGTGTGATCGGCGGCTATCTCGGCGGGATGCTGCTTGAGTGGTTCGGCGTCGATGTCGACGCCGGCCGCAGGTGGTTCACCTTCTTCGTGGCACTGGGCGGGGCCATCGTTCTGCTGTGGATCGTCGGCCTGGTGCGCCGCAGGTAAAGGCGGCTCAGGCCGACAGCTGCCACACCAGGGCGGCCGCCAGGGCGCCGACCCCGTTGAGCGACCAGTGCAGGGCGATCGGCGCGATGATGCTGCCGCTGCGCCGGCGCAGCCAGCTGAACACGAAACCGGCGGCGCCGGTGGCCAGCACCGCCAGCGTCACGCCTGCCACCATGCCGAAGAACCCGCCGCCCAACAAGCGGGTGAAGCCGACGTTGCTGCTGGTCAGTCCCAGTGAGGTGGCGACATGCCACAGCCCGAACAACAGCGAGCCGGCGGCGGCCACTCCGCGGAATCCCCACGCCCGGTGCAGTGCGCCGTGGAGTGCTCCGCGGAAGGCCAGCTCCTCGGGGATCACGGTCTGCAACGGGATGATCAGCAGCGACGCGACCAGTGCGCCGGACAGCGTGGCGTAGTGGTTGTTCAGAAACATCGGCCGGGTCCAGGGCAACAGCGCGCCGAGCGCGATGGCGCAGACCACGATCAGCACCGCGGCGGCGGCATAACCGACCCCGCTCTTCCAGTGCGCGCGGCCCAGGCCCAGCTCAGCCCAGCTCAGGCCGTTGTAGCGGACCAGGAACACTAGGCCGACCGCGGTGGCCGGCACAGTGGCAACCGCAGCCCAGGGGGTGGTGAAGTGGGCGATCAGGTTGGCCAGCGCAAGCACCACCACCACGACGGCGACGTCGACGTGGGCGCGGAACTGATGCAGCGCCGACAGCTGGGGCACCAATGGGTGATGAACTGCGGGCACTGCGAGGTCGGGGCCAGGCATTGGCCGCGAGTCTACTCGCGATCTTTACTTGGGCCGTGCGTCTCACAGAGCACCCGGGCCGGGTCACCGGTGGAGGTGTTCTGGCTTATGACCTTCCCGTTCACGGTGACGGTGCAGGTCAGGGCACCGGGTCCGGCTGTTTGCGCGCTCAGCGAATAGGACGCCGGGCTGACGGCATTCGTCATCGAGCCGGTCAGCTGGATCGACCACGGCAGCGCGACATCGGTGGCGTGCGCCTGACCGTTCTGCACCTGGTAGGTGACGTAGCTGGCGACGCCCGTGCCGGTCAGGTCGTAGCGGACCGGCACCTTGGTGTGGTCCGGGGTCGCGCCGGCCGTCGGGATACTGGCAATGGTGGCCGAGGCCATGAGGACGCCGGCCAGCAGCGACATTGCCCTGCGGGACATCCGGCCCGGTGACAGGTGAACAGTCATGGCGGTCACCCTATCCCGCCGTGGTCCCTGGCAACGGTGTCTTCGGATCGGCCAGTCGATCGGGGTCGACTGGTGCCTGTGACCGGATCAGGGCCTTGATGTCGTCGAGGCCCTCCCAGATGTTGACGTTCATCCCGGCCAGGACACGGTTGTCGTCGGCCAGCCAGAAACTGGTGTATTCGCGCCCGCTCACATTGCCGCGGAACACCACCCGGGAGGTTCCGGACGCGTGGCCGACGTATTCCATCCCAAGGTCGTACTGGTCGGTGAAGAAATATGGCAGCGCATCGTATTCGGCGGATTCGCCGAGCATTCCCGCCACCGCGACCTCTGGCTGGTTGAGCGCGTTCGCCCAGTGTTCGATGCGGATTCGGGCGCCCAGCACCGGATGCTGTGCGGCGGCGATATCACCGACCGCATAGACGTCGGGGTCGCTGCTGCGCAGCCCGGCATCGACCGACACACCTCTGTCAGCAATGGCAAGACCGGCCTGCTCCGCCAGTTCGATGTTGGCCTGGGCGCCGACGGCGACCAGCACCGCGCCGGCATTGACCTGGGTACCGTCACCCAGTCGCAGACCACTGGCCGTACCGCCGGCCGAGGTGATCTCCGCGACCGCCGACCCCAAGCGCAGGTCGACGCCGTGTTGACGATGCAGGTCGGCGAAGACCTCACCGTTCTCTGCGCCGAGGCTGGACAGTAGCGGTAGCGCAGCCGATTCCACCACCGTGACGTCAATGCCGCGTTGGCGGGCACTGGCCGCCACCTCCATCCCGATCCAGCCGGCACCTATCACTGCCAACGGGCTGCCTGCGCTGAACGCGGAATCCAATGCCTCCGCGTCGTCAACCGTACGCAGGTAATGCACGCCCTTGGCATCGGCGCCCGGGATCGGCACCCGTCGCGACCGTGACCCCGTGGCCAGCAGCAGCTTGTCGTAGCCGACACCGGTGCCGTCGGACAGGCTGACGGTGTGTGCGGCCAAATCCAGCCCCACCGCGGCAGTGCCGACCCGCAGGTCGACATCGTGCTCGCGGTACCACTCCTGGTCGTGCACCGTGAAGTCGGGGAGTTTCTTCTTGCCCGCCAAGAACTCCTTGGACAGCGGCGGGCGTTCGTAGGGGAGATGTTGCTCTTCACCGACTAATACGATTTTCCCGTCGAAACCCTTGGCGCGCATCGCTTCTGCTGCCTTGGCTCCGGCCAGGCCGCCTCCGACGATCACGAATGTAGTGGATGCTGACATGAGGTTCTCCGCTCTACGCCGACGTCACCGGCCAGCCTAGCGGGGATCGGTTTGGTGCGTCCGGTCAGTCGGCCAGTCGGGCGCGGACGTCGGCGTCGGCGGAGTAACGCACCAGGGCTGCGGCCAGCTCGGCATTGCGTCCCAGCGACAGGGCTCCGAGTTCGGTTGCGTCACCGGGTAACCCGAGATCGCGGGCGGCCTCCAGCGCACGGTCGTCGAAGGTGGAGCGGGCCCACGGCCAGACGTCTTGGACTTCGCGGAGAAATATCTCCGCACCGGCGTCGCCGATTCCGCTGAATCCCTTGAGCAACGCGGTGGCCGATCGGGTGTCGCGCCCGCTGCGTTCGGCCAGCAGGCGCAGGTCCCCGCGGTAATCCTCCTGAACGGTCGCGGCGATCTCGACCAGAGCGGTCGCCGAACTCTCGTCGTATCGGCGGTACTGGGCTCGCGTCAGCGCCCGAAGCACGGCACTGCGATCAGCCGCGAGAATCTTGTGCGGGGTGCGCAATCCGCTGCGGAACAACTCTCGGGCGGCGCGGGCCGCTACGGCCGCGTCGGTGGGCTGGCCGGCCAGCAGGCACAGCACCAGCAGCTGGAACAGGGGCATCGGCTGGTTGCGCAACCGGATCCCGGCCTCTTGCGCGTAGGTGCTGCCGGCGCGTCGAAGCAGTCGCCGCACCAGGTCTTTGTGGTTGTGCACTGCCCCGGTGTACCCGCATCGCCGACGGCTCAAACAGCGTGTGGTCCGTCAGTGCGACAGCGCGCAGCCCGGATACCGCGGCGCGGTCCGGCCGACGTCGATGATCTCCAGGCCGACGGCGGCCAGCATCGCCGGGATCGCTCGCACGAAGATTCGGTCCACCTCGGCTACTTCGGGTTCCAACTGGTCCATCGGCACCAGGTGCGGATCCTTCTTCAGCGCCCGGTCCTCGGTCTCGCCGTAGGTCCAGCCGGCCGCGAGCTTCTCCTGCATCCACCGGTCGTGCTCCATGGTGCCGAGCTTGTCCATCTCGGCGTCGGTGAACTGAAAGTCCTTGGCCTGCCAGTTGCGCAGCGGCGCGATCACACACCCGATGCTGCGCAGCTTCACCCCGATGTGACGGGCCTGGGCCCGGCTGGAACGCTTCAGCGCGTCCTCCAGATCCGGCCACGCCGGTGGAGCGGGCGCCCCCTCGGGCTGCATCAGGCAGTACCGCCGGTGGATTTCGTGGGCGACGGCCTCCAGCGACCCACCCTCGATGAGCTCCACGCTGCAGGTCTCCTGAAAGGTCCGGAACACCGCGACACCGGTCCCACCCAGCGCGGCCTTCTCCTCGAGCAGTTCGGCCACACCGTAGGCCCGGGAGATCGTCGTGACCACCGGCACCGAGTCGGCCAGGGACCGCTGCAGGTTCAATGCGGTCTCGACGTTGCGGGTATCGCTGTAGCCGGTCACGTAGGCCTGGGTGACCGGCGCGTCGGTGCGCTGCGCCAGCAGATCGATATCCCGGATCGAAGCCGACGAGCAGGCGAACCGGCAGATCTCGTCAAGTGCCGGGTGCCGGGCTACCAGCGCGGCCACCTTGTCGGCGGCGTGGTCGTCGATCACCGTGATCAGCAGCGGCTGGTCGTCCTGACGAGCGTCGTGCCACTGCCGGGCGGCCTGGAAGACGACGCCTGCGCCGACCCCGTCGAGGTGGGCCACCGCGAGGTGGGGTCGCTGCTGGGTCCGCACGGGATGCTTGGTCAGCAGCAGGCGGGCCCCGATGGAGTCGATGTTGAAGAAGTCGACGACGGATTGGTCGTCACCGCGGTTGAACTCCCCGATGCGCAGCGCCACGCACAGTCCGGGATCGTCGATACGGGCCAGGCAGCGCAGGACGCGCTGGCCGGCGCGGCCGCGGGCCCACCTCGACCTTCCGGCGGAACGATCGGTCAATCTCCGCGCCAGCGTGACGATCTCGGTGTTGGCCACACTGTCCGAGGTCACCGCGAGCAGCCGGGCGGCCCGGCGGATACCGGCGGACTCCAGCGTGGCGGCCAGTTGCGCATCCCCGATGACGACGGGGTAGCCCCAGTTGCGGCAGGTCCTGATTCGCGGGTTGCCCTCATCGGACTCGATCACCACCGCCTGGTAGCCCGCGGCGCGCAGCTTGCGGACGAACTCGAACCCGGCGTAGCCCAGTCCGCACACCACCACGTGCTCGTGCTTGAAGGGGATCAGCAGTTGCTGCACCCGATCGCGGAACACCGAGACCAACGCGATCAGCGCCGCCCACCCCGCGACGACGGGCGCGAGGAATCGGGCGATGTCGAGCGCAAGGCCGACGTGGTTCTCCGGTTGCGGAGCGGCGTGCAGGAAGAACAGTTTCGACGCGCCATAGACGGCGTCGGAGAGGGAGTGGTCGCCGCCCTCGTAGGTCCCGTAGCCCCACAGTCCCAGCAGGAAGGCCGTGATCCCGGCCGGAATGAGCAACCAATACCAGTGCGGATCGGTCAGCCCGGTCAGCAACCTGTGCTGAAAGGTCTCCGATGGCGGTGCGTCACGCCCCACCTCACCCGGGGCGCTGGGCTCGGCCGAAGGACCGGTCATCGATGTTTCTCCTTCGCAGTAGGGCACGCTTCGCCGCAGCGCGGACTGCGCCGTTCGGCGCAGCGGGGCAGATATGCCCTCGTACACTAACCCGGAATCAGGACGACTGTTATCAACCAGCAGTCTGGTATTCCGGAGGGTACTCGGTACGCTACGGCGGACACATGCGCGCGCGGAGGAAACCATGTTGTTTGTCAGTTACGCCAGCCACGATCGGGCGTTGGTTGACCCCTTGGTTGCCTTTCTGCGCACGGTCGACCGGCAGGTGTGGTTCGACCGGGAACTCGACGGCGGCGACGTGTGGTGGCAGACCATCCTGGACCGCATCCGCAACTGCTCGGTGTTCGTCGTCGCGCTGTCGAACAACTCGGTGCAATCCAAGCCGTGCCAAATCGAATTGGAATACGCCCAAGCGCTGCAGCGGCCCGTGCTTCCCGTTCAGATCGGCCCGTTGGACCACGTGCGGGTCACGCGTTTTGCTGCGACGCAACACATTCCGTTTCCGGACCGTGAGAGTGGCGACCGCAGGCTGGCCGATGCCCTGCACGCGCTCTCGCGCCGTCATGTACCGCTGCCGGTGCCGCTGCCGCCGGAACCGGCGGTGCCGTTCGAATATCTGACCCGGCTCGCCGTGGACATCTCCCGGCCGGAATTGGGGTATCAGAAGCAACTGGAGATCGTCCGCGAATTGCGGTACCGGTTCGATCAGGACCGCCGCGACCCGACCGTCTGCGCCGACATCGTCCAACTGCTGAATCGGCTGCGCGATCGGTCCGAAGTCGCGGCGGTGGTCATCCCGGAGATCGACGCCATCCTGCAGACCTACAACCCGACGCTGACCAACCCGACCATCGGAATGCCGGTCGCCTCGACCACCGGTCCTCGGCCGGTGATCGTGCCCCCGGCCGGGGCCGATGATCGCGATCACGAGGCCGACGCTTCCGAATCCGGTTGGTGGTCCAGGAGAACGAAGCTGCTGGCCGCCGGCGCCGCGGTGGTGGTACTGGCCGGTGCGGGCACGGTGGGCGTCATGCATCAGCGGACCTCGTCGCCGGAGTCGGGGCCCCTGCTGGCCGCCGACGCGGACGTCTCGGCTGTCATGCACGCCCCGGGGATGGCGACCGTGGAGTCCGACGGGGAGAACTTCAAACAGGGCGCTTCGATCGACGCATCGCGGCCGGACTGCGTCGGCGTGCTCTATCCGGGTATGGATCTCATCTACGCGGACAGTCAGGCCACCCGGGCGACGTGGGCGGTGCTGGAAGAGCCCGGCGGGTTGGAACGAGCCGGGGTCAACGGCAAGCCCTTCGTCGATCAGGACGTAGCCACGTTCCCGTCGAAGTCCGGTGCGGCGGCTGCCTTCGTGGAGCGTTCGCTGCCACAGTGGCGGGGCTGCGAGGGCCAGACGGTGACCGTGAACTATCCCGACAACGCCAGCTACAGCTGGGTGATCGGACCGGTGGTCGGTGATTCGCCGCGGATCTCGCAGACGTTCACCCTGGGCCCGGACGGCTACACCTGCCAGCGGGTGCTGAACGCGGTGGCCGACACGGCGATCGACGTCAAGGCCTGCGGTGGCCACATCACCGATGAGGCGGGCGTCATCACGAACATGATCTCGGCGCTGGTGGCCCACGCTCCCTCGTACTGAGCCCGTTACCGGTGGGGCCCTAGCCGGCTGATGTGCTGCGGTGACAGCTCCGCGAGCTCGCTGACTCCCAGAAGCCGCATGGTGCGCCGGATCTGCTCGCCGAGGATGTCGATGACGCGATGCACCCCGGCCTGCCCGCCGGCCATCAGCCCGTACAGGTAGGCCCGTCCGATCAGGGTGCACCGGGCACCCAGGGCGATCGCCGCGACGATGTCGGCGCCGGACATGATCCCGGTGTCGAGCAGGATCTCGGTGTCGCGGCCGACCTCGCGCGCCACCTCGGGCAACAGCGCGAACGGTACCGGCGCACGGTCGAGCTGGCGGCCGCCGTGGTTGGACAACACGATCCCGTCGACGCCGAGATCGACCACGGCGCGGGCATCGGCCACGGTCTGAATGCCCTTTACCACGAAGCGTCCCGGCCACTGCGACTTGACCCAGGCCAGGTCATCGAAGGTCAGACTCGGATCGAACATGGTGTCCATGTAATGGGCCACCGTGCCCGACCACCGGTCCAGGGAGGCGAACGCCAGCGGTTCGGTGGTCAGCAGATCGAACCACCATCGCGGATGCACGGCGGCGTCGGCGATCGTGCGCAGGGTCAGTGCCGGCGGGATGGCCATGCCGTTGCGGGAGTCGCGCCGCCGCGCCCCGGCGACCGGACAGTCGACGGTGGCCAGCACGGTGTCATAGCCGGCATCGGCGGCGCGCTTGAGCAGTGCCATCGACTGGTCGCGGTCGCGCCACATGTAGAGCTGAAACCAGCGGCGGGCATCCGGCGCGGCCTCGGCGACGTCTTCGATGGACGCCGTTCCCAGCGTCGACAGCGAGAACGGGATGCCGGCGCACTGCGCGGCGCGCACGCCGGCCAGTTCGCCCGCGGTGTGCATCAACCGGGTGAATCCGGTGGGCGCGATGGCGAACGGCAACGCCACAGGTGCACCGAGCACCTCGCGGCTGGTGTCCACGCTTGAGACGTCGCGCAGGATTGCGGGGTGAAATTCGATGTCGCGGAACGCTTGTCGGGCCCGCGCTAGTGAGATCTCGTCCTCGGCGGCACCGTCGGTGTAGTCGAATGCCGCTTTGGGGGTGCGCCGCTTTGCGAGGTGGCGCAGGTCCTCGACGGTAAGCGCGGCATCCAGGCGCTGCGCGGTGCGATTCAGCCGGGGCCGGCGGAATCGGATCAGCGGTGCGAGATCACGGAACCGGGGAAACCGTCGCTCTATCGCCGCCACTGCTGACTCCTTTGCTGCAGGCCTTGGTTATCCCAGCGTAGGAGTGATTGCCTCCCTAGCGGCTCCGTACCGGCCGCAGCGTTTCGTCGACGCAGGCGGCTCGGGTCGCGGCTGCGCGAGCGCGCACAGTTGGTCACCGCCGTGCGCGACCGGTCGATCCAGGAGATCTTCGGCTGGCCGGACGACGTCAAGTTGCGCTCGTGTATGACGTTGTTCGTCCGCGCCTGTCCCGCCGACAACCGCGACTTCTGTGAGGTGCTCGACCGCTATTACGGCGGCGAGGACGATCCGGTGACCCTGGACCGGCTGGCGCGGCTCGCCGAATCCGACTGAGCCGCGCCAGCACCGGTTCCCTAGGCGGAACCCTCCGGCAGCGCTTGTGCAGCGAAGAGCGCCTGGGCCACCCCGGCCACGATCGAGGCGACCTTGAGGGCCTCCAACACCGCCTCGCGGCCGACGCCCGCCTCGCGCACCACATGCTCGTGGGACGCGACGCAGGCCTGGCAGCCGTTGATCGCCGACACCGCGAAGCTCCAGAGCTCGAAGTTCGCCTTGTCGACCCCCGGGTTGCCGATGATGTTCATCCGCAGACCGGCACGCAGATCGTCGTAGGCGCCCTCCAGGAAGTGCCGGCCACGGTAGAACACGTTGTTCATCCCCATGATCGACGCCGCGCCCAGGGCGGCCTGGTACGCCTCGGCCGAGAGATTATCTGCGGCTTCGGCACTGATCTCGGCCAGCACCGTGGCGTTGCGAGTTGCCGCGGCACTGGCGAGCAGGGCACCCCAGAGCTGCTCCTCGTTCAGCTCGGTGGTGCGGGCGATCGACCCCAGGTTGAGCTTGAGGTCCTTGGCGAACTCGGGAATCGCGTTCTTGAGGTTCTCGATGCTCATTGGACGTCTCCGATCAGATGGATTCTTTGAGCAGCTCGCCGACGTTCAGGGTGGCCTCGCCCTTCTTCCAGTTGCAGGCGCACAGCTCGTCGGACTGCAGTGCGTCGAGCACCCGCAGCACCTCGTCGACGTTGCGGCCCACCGAGCCCGCGGTCACCGAGACGAACTGGATCTCGTTGTTGGGGTCGACGATGAAGGTGGCCCGGTCGGCGACGCCGTCGGCGTTGAGCACACCGGTCGCCTCGACCAGATCGCGCTTGAGGTCCGAGAGCATCGGGAACGGCAGCGTCTTGAGGTCAGCGTGGTCGAGCCGCCAGTTGTAGTGCACGAACTCGTTGTCGGTCGACGCCCCGAGAACCTGCGCGTCGCGGTCGGCGAACTCGTCGTTCAGCTTGCCGAATGCGGCGATCTCGGTGGGGCACACGAAGGTGAAGTCCTTGGGCCAGAAGAAGATGATCCGCCACTTGCCCTTGTGGTCGTCGCTGGTGATGGTGGTGAAGAAGTCCTCGGGCCCCTTCGCGTCGATCTTCGCCAGATCGCCCGGGACCAGTGCGGTCAGACTGTAGGCCGGAAACTGGTCGCCGATGGTCAGCAGTGCCATGTCACTCCTCAGTGGTTTTGAGTCTTAACGGTGTTCGGGGCGTGTTCATCGCCCGCAGGCTCCATCCTGCCTGATCTAGATTAAAAACGAAAGGTGATTCTTTGCACTATACTAATCGGTATGCCCGATACAAGCTATCAACCGACACTGGCGGGACTGCGGGCGTTCGCCGCGGTGGCCGAGAAGCACCATTTCAGTCTGGCGGCGTCGGGGCTGGGGCTGAGCCAGTCGACCCTGTCGCAGGCGCTGTCGTCTCTGGAGGCCGGGCTTGGAGTCCAGTTGATCGAGCGGTCCACCCGGCGGGTGTTCCTGACTGCGGAGGGTCAGCAGTTGTTGCCGTACGCCCATGCTGTCCTCGATGCGGCGGCGCAATTCTCCGCCGCGGCCGCCGGGGTGGCCGATCCGCTGCAGGGCACCCTGCGGCTCGGCCTGATCCCGACGGTGGCGCCCTATGTGCTGCCCGCCGTGCTGGCGGGGCTGTCCGAGCAGCTGCCCGAGCTGAACCTGCGGGTGATCGAGGACCAGACCGAGCGGTTGCTCACCGGCCTGCGCGAAGGCGCGGTGGACGCCGCCCTGCTCGCGTTGCCGGCCGACTCGGCGGGAATGACCGAAATCCCGGTTTACGACGAGGATTTCGTGTTGGCGTTGCCGCCGGGCCATCCACTGGCCGGCAAACGCAAGGTGCCACCCGCTGAGCTGGCCGACCTGCCGCTGCTGCTGCTCGACGAAGGTCACTGCCTGCGCGACCAGGCCCTGGAGATCTGCCGCAACGCCGGCGTGCGGGCCAAGCTGGCCAACACCCGAGCGGCGTCGCTGGCCACCGCGGTGCAGTGTGTGACCGGTGGACTGGGCGTGACGCTGATTCCGCAGACCGCGGTACCGGTGGAGGCCGAGCGCAGCCGGCTGGCGCTGGCCTACTTCGCCGCCCCGCGTCCGGGCCGGCGGATCGGGTTGGTGTTTCGCGCCTCCAGCGGGCGCGACGAGCCCTACCGGAGGCTGGCGGGCGTCATCGGCGAGGTGGTGGCGGCCGGCCACCAGGTCGAGTTGGTTCGCGAGGACCTTGTTTAGGCTGCACAGATGATCCTGACAATTGAGGACCAGAACCGGGTTCGGACATGCACGCTGAATCGCCCGGACGCACTCAATGCATTCAACGAGGCGCTCTATGACGCCACCACCGAGGCACTGCTGGCTGCTGCCGAGGACTCGGACGTCGCCGTGGTGCTGATCACCGGAAACGGGCGATCCTTCAGTGCCGGTACCGATCTCGCGGAGATGCAGGCCATGATCACCGACCCGCAGTTCACCCCCGGTAAGCACGGGTTCCGCGGCCTGGTCGATGCCCTGGCGCGCTTCCCCAAGCCGCTGATCTGCGCGGTCAACGGCATCGGCCTGGGCATCGGCGCCACCATCCTCGGCTACGCCGACCTGGCGTTCATGTCCACCACGGCCCGGCTCAAGTGTCCGTTCACCAGCTTGGGTGTGGCACCGGAGGCCGCATCGTCGTATCTGCTGCCGCAGTTGATCGGTCGTCAGAACGCCGCGTGGATGTTGATGTCCTCGGAGTGGATCGATGCCGACGAAGCGCTGCGGATGGGTTTGGTCTGGAAGGTGTGCGAACCTGCGGCGCTACTCGATGATGCCCGCCGGCACGCTGAAGTTCTTGCCTCCCGGCCTATTGCGAGTTTGATTGCGGTGAAGTCGACCATGGTTGCGCCACATCGCGATCAGGTCTCCGCCGCAACCGCACGGGAGAATGCGCTGTTCGCCGAACTGATGGGTGCTGCGGCCAACGCCGAAGCGCTGGCCGAGTTCACCGGGAGGCCGCGCAGCGGATCAGCGTGATCCGACTGCGGTGATCTCCAGGGCGAGGTGGCGAAGTGAGCCGTCGCTCGGCTCCGTCGGTACAGCGGCCAGTGTTGCCTCGATGATGCCGCGAACCGTGCACCGGCACCGGCCGCAGTCGCCGCCTGCCCCGCACATCGCGGCGACCTCTTTCGACGTCGACGCACCGGCGGCGACGGCATCGGACACCATCTGATTGGTGGCTCCGGCACACAGGCATACGTACATCCGCTACCCCTACTGACTGTCGTTCTCGGGCGTCATCAGATCGATTGCGGCGGCGAATTCCCCTACGAACGGCTGGGGATAGCTGCCGATTCCGACACCGGTCATCCACTCGGCGGCGGTGTCTGGGTGGTCCATCCAGCGCTGAGCGCTTGCCGCGCTGTCGATTTCGAGCAGTGTCAACACCTCGCGGCCGTCGTCGACAGCCTGATACACCCACACCTTGCGCACGCCGGCGTCGGCGAACCGGCCCAGGCCGTTGTGCACCTTGGCCATCAGCTCTTCGGGGTCGGCGACCGTGGAGACCACTCCGACGATCACCTCGGAACCGGGCTGTTCGGAATCGGGCCGGGTGAGGTTGATCTTCTCGCGGACCTCGCCGGCGAAGATCGCCGGCAGGTCGTTGACCCCGCTGCGGTCAAACCATTCGAAGACAGCGGGGGAGCGCAGCAGTTCCTTGACCGAGATCCGGTGCCGCAGCCCGATCGTCACCAGTACCCGCTTCGGTTCGAACGCCGAGGTGTAGAGCACCGCGTGGCGGGCACCGAGGGCCGCCAGCGGGGATTGGTCATCGCGGATGAGTGACCAGGTCCGCTCAACGTCGTCGACTTGATAATCCAGCGCCAGCACCAGTGAATGTGGATCCGCACGGTGGGAGACACAGCTGCCCGAAACGCCGATATTGCGGCTAGGCGAATCGAGTCTCATGTTAGTAGAGTCTAACCTAAGTTCAGCGCATCGGGCAGTGCCCCCGGCGATCCGTTCTCGCCGGATCCGGTAGCCGATGTGCCGATTCGACGCGCCGAGACCCGGGTAAACACCGCATCCTGACCGGGCACCTGCACTAGATTGAATTCGGCGCGTTACGGCGACGATCCAACCCCCGTCCGTCGCGGCCGGCATGCGAGGTTCTTCACATCAGAGGAGTGATCATGCAAGGCGACCCAGAGGTTCTCAAACTGCTCAACGAGCAGTTGACCAGCGAACTCACCGCGATCAACCAGTACTTCCTGCATTCCAAGATGCAGGACAACTGGGGGTTCACCGAGTTGGCCGGCCACACCCGCGACGAATCGTTCGAGGAGATGCGGCACGCCGAGGCGGTCACCGACCGCATCCTGCTGCTCGACGGTCTGCCGAACTATCAGCGCATCGGATCCCTGCGCATCGGACAGACCCTGCGCGAGCAGTTCGAAAGCGATCTCGCGCTCGAAATGGACGTCCTCAACCGGCTGCGACCGGGCATCGTGATGTGCCGCGACAAACAGGACAGCACCACCGCCAAGCTGCTCGAGGGCATCCTCGTCGAAGAGGAATCCCACATCGACTATCTGCAGACTCAACTGGAGTTGATGGACAAGCTGGGCGATGCGCTGTATTCGGCGCAGTGCGTCTCCCGCCCACCGTCCTGATCACCAAAGTGGGTACCCGTTAGCGCGTGACGCCGACGGGAGGGACCACCATCACCACGACGCCCAATGCACCGCCGCTCGCCGACGACATGCGGCCGACAGTCAGCCCGCAGCGCCGCAACCTGATCTTCTCGGCGATCGTGTTCGGTCTGCTGATGGCCGCCCTCGATCAGACCATCGTGGCTACGGCACTCCCCACGATCGTGTCGGATCTGGGCAACGCCGGCCACCAGTCGTGGGTCGTCACCAGCTATCTGCTGACCTCGACCATCGCGACGATCCTGGCAGGCAAGCTCGGCGACCTGTTCGGCCGCAAGCGGGTTTTCCAGACCGCCGTTCTCTTCTTCGTGGCCGGGTCGGTGCTGTGCGGCTTGTCCACCTCGATGGGGATGCTGGTCGGTGCCCGCGCGCTGCAGGGTATCGGCGGCGGCGCGATCACCGTCACCGCCGCCGCGCTGATCGGCGAGGTCATTCCGCTGCGTGACCGGGGCCGCTATCAGGGCATGCTGGGCGCGGTCTTCGGGGTCACCACGGTGATCGGCCCGTTGCTGGGCGGGTATGTCACCGACTACCTGACCTGGCGGTGGGCGTTCTGGATCAACCTGCCGATCTCGGTAGTCGTGTTGATCGTGGCCGGTGTGGCGATCCCGGCGCTGGTCGGCCGAGCCAAGCCGACCATCGACTACGCCGGGATCGTGCTGGTCGGGTTGGGCGCCACCGGGTTGACGCTGGCCACCAGCTGGGGCGGCAACCGGTACGCCTGGGGGTCACCGGCGATCATCGGGTTATTCGCCGGGGCCGTCGTGGCGCTGGCGCTGTTCGTGTGGGTGGAGAGCCGGGTCGCCGCACCCATCCTGCCGACCCGGCTCTTCGCCGACCCGGTGTTCGCGGTCTGCTGTGTGCTGGCGTTCGTGGTCGGTTTCGCGATGCTGGGCGCACTGACCTTCCTACCCACCTTCATGCAGTACGTCGACGGCGTCTCGGCGACCACGTCGGGGCTGCGCACCCTGCCCATGGTGGTGGGCATGCTCGTGACGTCCACGGGCAGCGGCGCCCTGGTCGGCCGAACCGGCCGGTACAAGATCTTTCCGGTGGTCGGCACCGCGCTGATGACACTCGCGTTCGCACTGATGTCGCAGATGGACGCGGCCACACCGGCCTTGGTGCAATCGCTTTACCTGTTGCTGCTGGGGGCCGGTATCGGGCTGTCGATGCAGGTCCTAGTGCTCGTCGTGCAGAACACGTCGAGTTTTGCCGACCTCGGTGTGGCCACCTCAGGCGTCACGTTCTTCCGGACCATCGGCAGCTCGTTCGGCGCCGCGGTATTCGGCTCGCTGTTCGTGAATTTCCTGGGGAGCCGGCTCGTCGCGGCGCTGGGGGCCGCCGGGTTGCCCGCGGAGGCCACCGATTCTCCGGAGGCGGTGCACCGGTTGGCGCCGCAGCAGGCGGCGCCGATCGTGGCGGCCTACGCGGAATCACTCGGCCAGGTGTTCTTGTGGGCCGCGCCGGTCGCACTGCTGGGATTCGTTCTGGCGCTGTTCCTGCGTGAGGTTCCGCTCAAGGAGTTGCCCGACAATTCGGCCAACCTCGGTGACGGCTTCGGCATGCCCACCGACGAGACGTCGGACGAGCTGCTCGAGACTGCGGTCGGACGGCTGCTGCGCAACGAGCCGGGGGTGCGGCTGCGCAGTATCGCTATGCGGTCCGATTCCCCGCTGGATGTGGCCGGGTTGTGGACGGTGCTGCGCATTCATCGCTACACGCAGGTATTCCGGACCGCGCGGCTCAGCGACATCGGCAGGACGCTGCGGGTGCCCTACGAAATCCTCGAACCCACCGTCGATCGTCTGGTGGCGGAGGGTTATGTACTGCGCGACGGCGATCACCTGGGCCTGACCCGAGCCGGCCTGCGTCAGGTCGGCTTCGTATCGTCGCTGGTTCAGGAGTGGGTGGTGGACAAACTGGCCCGCTCGCCCGGCTTCGAGGGCCGGCCGGATCGTGGCGAGGTGGAGGCGGCGCTGCAGCGGATCGCCTATCGCAGCCTCGCCGACCGTGATTGGGCGGTCCAGTCACCGGAGTTGGCCGGCTCCGCCCATGACGGCACCGCAGCCCGCTAGCATCGCTGGGTATGAGCCGCATCGGAGACTTCGAAGCCCACGACATGATCGGCTGGATGGCCAAATCGCCTGAACTCGCCGCCGGCATCGGGGGATTCAGCACCGCGGTCTACAACAAGGGCAGACTGCCGATGCGCACCCGTGAGCTGGCCCGGATGGTGATCGCCCAGGCCAACGAGTGCACGGTATGCATGAACACCCGCGACGCCGACGGCCCCGCCGCCGGGGTCAGCGAGGACCTCTACGACCACGCGGCACAGTGGCGCACCTGGGCGGGCTACAGCCCCCAGGAACGCATCGCAGCAGAGTTCGCCCACCGATTCGCCACGGACCACACCGGCCTGCGCGACGACGAGGACTTCTGGTCGCGCTGCTCGGAGCACCTCAGTGACGAGCTGCTCACCGACCTCGCGCTGTCGTGTGCGCTGTGGGTCGGCATGGGACGGCTGCTGCGCACCCTGGACATCGGGCAGGCCTGCGCATTCACCCTGCCCAGCCGGGTCTGACCCGGCGCGGGGCGTTGGTGGCCGGAGTGTGGGGGCGCCGGGCCGGCTGGGCGCTGGCCATGGCCGGGGCGGCCGGGGCGGCTGGTCTGGCGCTGCGAAACGCCGGTGGCGCCAAGGCCCGTAAGCACAACCCCGCGCCGTTCGATCCGCCCTGGAGCGCCCCGCCGGCGCAGTTCGGTATCGGAATACACCGCAACGTGGCGGTGCCGATGAGCGACGGGATCGTGCTGCGCGCCGATATTCACTACCCGACCGTGCCCGAGACCGGGGCGCCGGCGGCCGGGCCGTTTCCGGTGCTGCTGTCGGTGACCCCCTACGGCAAACTGGCGCCGCCGCCGGCGGCGCAGATCGGCGGCGGTCCGGCACCGCACCTGATCCGGCGCGGCTATATCGAGGTGATGGTCGACGTCCGTGGCACCGGGGCATCAGGCGGGTCGTTCGAGATGTTCGGCGCGGACCAGACCCGCGACGGCGTCGAACTGGTCACCTGGGCCTCGACTCTGCCCAACGCCAACGGCCGGGTCGGCATGTTCGGCATCTCCTACCTGGCCATCAACCAGTTGTTCACCGCGTCCGCGGTCGGGCCGGACTCACCCCTGAAGGCCATCTTTCCGGTGATGGCCGCCAACGACTTCTACCGGGACGCCGCCACCATGGGCGGGGTGTCGCACCTGCGCACCGTGCGTGCGTACGGCTCGGTGTACCGGCTGCTCAACGTTCTCAACCCGACCCTGGAGTTCTTCACCCCCGGCGGGCACCCGCGCCCGCGCGCCGGCGGGTTCGCCGCAGTGCGGCAACGCGGCAAAGATCAGCGGGGCTACTTCGAGCCGCTGGTCGACGAGGCGCGCACCGGCGGTGACGCCGCCTTCGACGGGCCGTTCTGGGACACCATGCGACCGGACCTGATCCTGCCCGACATTGCCGCCAACAATGTCGCAGTCCTGTTGACCGGCGGCTGGCACGATGCTTTCCAACGCGGAGCGCCGCTGAACTACGCGGCGTTGCAGAACGCCTGCACCGGTCGGCCGGTGACTGCACCGATGCAGCCCGGACAACCGCTGAGCGACCGGATCAGGCTGATGATGGGGCCGTGGTACCACGTGTCGGACTACGACGGCCTCAACATCGTGGATCTGCAGCTGCGCTGGTTCGACTACTGGCTCAAAGACGATGCGGCCGCGGCGATGTCGGGTGCGCCGTTCACTTTCACCGCCATCGGCGGCCGGCGCTGGTACCACACCCGGGAATACCCGATCCCCGAAGCGACACCGGCGAAGCTGTACCTCGCACACGCCGGGCGGTTGAGCGCCGACGCCCCGGCCGAGCAGACCCTTGTCGCCCTGCCGTACCGCTCGCGCGGCCCGATGTCCGGACGCAGCCTCGAACAATGGTCGTTGGGGCTCAACAGTTTCGTCACCTCGTCGGCGGGCGGCCGTACTCGCCACGATCAGGACAACCGCCGGGTGCAACGCGGTGCCCTGACCTACACCAGCGAGCGGTTTGACTCGCCGACCCTGATCGCCGGGCCGATCACGCTGAGCATCCAGGCGACGGCCGACACCACCGAGACGTTGTGGGTGGCCCACCTCGACGACGTCGCGCCGGAGGGCGTCAATCGCCCGCTGACCATGGGAGCGCTGCTCGGCTCCCACCGCCAACTCGACCCGGACCGCACCTGGTACCTGCCGGACGGCACCGTGCTGCGCCCGCATCACATCAGCACCCGGGCTGCGGTGCGGCCGGTGGTGCCGGGCGAGCCGACCCGCTACGACATCGAGATCTTCCCGACCGCGGCGCTGATCGCACCGGGGCATCGGCTGCGACTGACCGTGACCACCTACGATTTCCCGCACCTGGTGCCGAACGAGCCGGCATGCCGGGCCTTGGCCGGCGGTCTCTATCAGGTACACCAGGGTGGGGCGACTCCGTCGTGCTTGTTGCTGCCGCTGGCCGATCCGGACCGCCTGGATTGACTAGCCCTGTTCGACGACGTCGCGGATGCGCTCGAGGGTGCGCCGCATGTCACGGATGTTGTTGCGCTGCCGGAGAAAACCGCCGAACGCGTAGTAGTAGACGTTGGTCAGGAAGGAGTCTGCCAGCCGGAAGGACTCGGTGACGTCGGTGCCGTCCGCGGTGGGGGACAGCTCATAGCGCCACTTGTTCAGGGCCCGATCGCCGGCGAGCACCGCGAACTCGAACACCCGCCCCGGCTCGCATTCGGTGACGCGGCAGACCGTCCAGTACACCGGCCCGATGCCGTTGCGCTTGACGTGGCCGCGGAAACGGGCCCCGGCCGCCGGACCGGTTGCACCGTCGAGCCATTCGGCTTCGAAGGTCTCCGGGGAGAACTGCCCGATCTTGCGGACGTCGGCCACCAGATCCCAGATCCGTTCGGCTGGAGCCGCCATGTGGACTGTCGCTGAACCCTGCATGCTCGCAATCAAAGCATTCCCGGCCTTGCGTGGTAACCCCACCCGGTGAAAAAAGCTCTGCGCCCCACCCGGAATCGGGTGGGGCGCAGAGGTCAGATCTCGGTGCTGGTGAGACTCAGCCGGCGCTGGCGCCCAGGTGGCTCTGCAGGTCAGGCTTCATAGCCTGCAGTTGAGCGCCCCAATACTCCCAGCTGTGGGTGCCGTAGTCCGGGAAGTCGAACACGGCGTTGTTACCGCCGGCCGCGGTGTAGAGCTCCTGGAACTTCTTGTTCTGGCCGATCATGAAGTTGCCCTCGAGGAATGTGGCGGGGATGTTGTCGCCGCCCAGCTCGTTCGGCCGACCGTTACCGCAGTAGACCCACAGGCGGGTGTTGTTGGCCACCAACTTGTCGACGTTGACCGTCGGGTCGTTGCGCAGCCACGCCGGGTCGCTGTCGGGACCCCACATGTCTTCCTTCTTGTAGCCGCCCGCGTCACCCATGGCCAGGCCGATCCAGCTCTTGCCCTCCGACGGGTTGATGTAGCCGGAGAGCGAACCGGCGTAGGTGAACTGGTTCGGGTGGTAGATCGCCAGGTTCAGCGCGGACGCGCCCGCCATCGACAGGCCGACCGCGGCGTTGCGGCTCTGGCTGACGCCGTACTCCGAGGCCAGGTAGGACGGCAGTTCGCTGGTGAGGAAGGTCTCCCACTTGTAGGTGGAGCAGCCGGCCTTGCCGCAGGCCGGCTTGTACCAGTCGCTGTAGAAGCTGGACTGGCCGCCGACCGGCATGATGACCGAGATACCCGACTGGTAGTACCACTCGAAAGCCGGGGTGTTGATGTCCCAGCCGTTGTAGTCGTCCTGGGCGCGCATGCCGTCGAGCAGGTAGAGGCCGGGGGAGCCGGAGCCGCCCGACTGGAACTGCACCTTGATGTCGCGGCCCATACCGGCAGAGGGAACCTGCAGGTATTCGACCGGCAGACCCGGCCGCGAGAACGCCGATGCGGTCGCTTCGCTGCCCGTCAGACCGATCAGTCCCGGCAGTGCTGCTGCGGCCACCGCACCGACGAGAAGTCGGCGCGCCCAGCGCATCCCTTTGGTCACGTCTGTCATTCCAGCCCCTTATCGTCTTGCTGCGGAACGCTCTTGAAATGCCTCGAACTTGCTAACGTGCTGATTGCGATGAACCGGCCGCCACAACCTTTGTATCGGCCCTCACCTGCAGCAACCGCCGCTGTCCGCGACCCCGCTGCCGTCAGTAGGATTTGACCCGCGAGCTAGCATACCCGATTTTCGGTCCTGGACCGGGCTAGGCAGGGCCAGACGACACGCGTAGGCTCGCCTGCGGTAAGCCGACAAGACCGCACAGTCCTGACTGTCGCCGGTGAGCGATATCGCGGATCAGGACGATTGGGGCAAGCAATTTTGGATACGGTACTAGGGCTGGCACTGACACCGACGACGCTCGGATGGGTGATAGCCGAGGGACCCGTGGAGGACGCCTCGACGGTGGCCGGCGATGAGTTCGGCGTTGACCGCAATGGCCCGGGACTGGACGCTGTGAGCATGGCTGCGGCGGCATCTGCCGTCGCGGTTCGCGCGCGCACCATGACCGCAGCGCGTGGAGACCGGCTGCACGGAGTGGGCGTCACCTGGAGTGACGACGCCACGGTGGCCGCTGCATTGCTGCTGGAGTCGCTCGCCGATGCCGGGTTCGACAACGTGGTGCCGGTGCGCTTCGGTGATGCGGCGGGCTCGCTCGCTACCGGAGTCGGCCGGCGCAGCGGCCGCACGGCGGTGTGTGTCATCGAACCCGGAATGGCCACCCTGGTGCCGCTGGGCGGCGCGGACGCCGGCGACATCACCTCCTGCGCGATCGGCGGTACCGATGAGGTGACCGGTTGGCTGGCCGACGCCTTCGCGGCGGCCGCTGACCGGCCCGAGGTGTTGCTGGTGGCCGGCTCGATGAGGGGAATGGACCGGCTCGGCCGCCGCCTGGAATCCAAGCTGAAGGTGCCGGTGTTCGTCCAAGGTGGTGCTCAACAGGCGTTGGCGCGGGGTGCGGCGCTGGCGCTGGCGCCGCACGCCGACCTGGCCGGCGCGTCGTTCGCGGGGCACCCGGGCGGGTCGGCTGATCGGTCGGCACGCCGGATGTCGTTGTCCTACGCCGGGGCGTTGACGATGCTGACCGGCGGAGCGGTCACGTTCGTGGCCTCGGTGTCGGCGGCCGTGAGCATGCAGCTTTCCCCGAGCAAGGACGTCCCGAACTCCACGCCGCCCGAACGCGTGACGATGGCGCACGTCGCGGCACCGGCAAAGGTTCCCGAGAAGGCAAGCGAGAAGGTGCCCGAGACGGTGGAGGCCCCCGCGCCCAAGGTCGAAGCCCCGCCGCCCCCGACCGACACGCCCGAGGGCGCGCTGGTGGAGCTCCAAACGCTGTGGGATGCACCGGCCATGGAGCCCGGCCCGCCGCCTCAGGGCTCGCCGACGCTGCTGGATCGGTTTCGGCAGCACATTCCGCGCCTGCCGGCCCGCTGATTCAGGACCCGGGCACCGCCGGCACGGTCGCCGTCATCGACACCGTCACCTCATCGGCGACCTGCATCGCGCCCATCAGCATCGAATAGCGCCGCACGCCGAAGTCGCTGTGGCGCACCCGGCTCTCCGCGTCGACCCGGCCCGCCTCGTTCACCCGCACCTGGACGACATGCCGCTGGGTCCGGCCCCGGATCTGCAGCGTCCCGGCCAACCGATAGCCACTCTCGGCCGGCTCGATATCGTTGCACTCGAACAGGATTCGCGGGTATTTGCCGCTGCCGAGGCACTTGAGCGCGTTGCCGCGGATCAACGCCTTCTCCGGGGTGGTCAGCGGTGTCAGCCCACCGTCACCTCGCAGTACCTGCAATGCGTCAACCTCGATGGACAGGCTGACCGAGGTGGGCCGACCCGACGACCACCGCACCCTTGCTTGCCAGCGCGACATGGAGATCGTGAGGCGGTGGCCCATCTTGGCGGCTCGGCCGGCCACGTCGGTGCCGATCTGCAGACGGCCCTGCGATTCGTCGAACTGCGTCTGCGTGTCGGCCATCTGCGGGACTTTAGTGGGCCGACAATCGGTGGATTCACCGAAGACGCCCGGCGGGTACCGGTTAGGCTTCCCTGTCGGGGCCTCGTGGCCCGGATCGACAGGATTAAGGGCGACTAATGATTCGTGAACTGGCCGCAGCAGCTCTCATCGCCGGCGCCGCAGGTGTGACAGCGGCGCTCGGGGCACCGGCCGCCGGCGCCTACCCGGGTGACGTACCGGGGATGGCCGAGGGGCAGCGACAGGGCGACGCTTGCTACAGCTGGGAGCGCTACATCTACGGCCACGGCCCCAACGGCCAGGCGCTGGCGTGTCACTTCATCGCCAACCAATGGCCGCCGAAGGACACCGGGTTCTGGCAGATCTCGAACCCGCTCTACGGAGTGCAGGACATCGGTTCGCCCTGTCCGAATCCGCAGTCGGCCGCACAGTCACCCGACGGGTTGCCGCTGCTGTGCATGGGTGCACGGGGTTGGCAGCCGGGCATCTACACCGGCGGCATCGGACCGTACTTCCCGCCCGGGATCGCTCAGGTCGGCTGACTTCGACTAACCTCGACGTCATGCGATTGGGCATGATCGGCCTCGGCCGGATGGGAGCCAATCTCGTCCGGCGGCTGACAGACGGTGGCCATGAATGCGTGGTCTATGACCACAATCCCGATGCCGTGGCAGCATTGACCGGCGAACCCGGTGTCACGGGGGTGTCCTCGACGTCCGAGCTGGCGATGAACCTGTCCGCCCCGCGGGTGGTGTGGGTGATGGTGCCGGCCGGCGACATCACCGCGGGCGTCATCGAGGAGCTGGCCGGAATCCTGGCGCCCGGCGACATCGTGATCGACGGCGGCAATTCGTACTACCGCGACGACCTGGCACATGCGAAACTGCTGTCCGACAAAGGCATTCACCTGCTGGACTGCGGCACCAGCGGCGGGGTCTGGGGCCGCGAGCGCGGTTACTGCCTGATGGTCGGCGGCGACCGCGATGCGTTCGACACCGCCGAGCCGATTTTCGCCACGGTGGCACCGGGTGTGGAGGCGGCGCCGCGCACGCCGGGCCGCGAGGGTGACGTCAGCCAGGCCGAGAACGGCTATCTGTACTGCGGCCCGTCCGGGGCGGGGCACTTCGTGAAGATGGTGCACAACGGAATCGAGTACGGGATGATGGCCTCGATCGCCGAGGGTCTCAACATCTTGCACCACGCAAACATCGGCAAGGTGGCTCAGCAGGGCGATGCCGAGACGGCGCCGTTGAGCCATCCCGAGTACTACCAGTACGACATCGACATCGAGGCGGTCACCGAGGTCTGGCGACGCGGCAGCGTGATCGGCTCCTGGCTGCTGGACCTCACCGCCGGCGCCTTGCAGAAGTCGCCGGCACTTGAGGAGTTCGCCGGCCGGGTCTCCGACTCCGGTGAGGGCCGCTGGACCGTCATCGCCGCGATCGACGAGGGCGTGCCGGCGCCGGTGCTGACCACCGCGCTGTACGCGCGTTTCGCGTCACGTCACCTGTTCGAATTCGGCGCCAAGGTGCTCTCGGCGATGCGCAAGCAGTTCGGCGGGCACGACGAGAAGCCCGACGCTTAGCGAAGATCCTGGCCGCCCACCGGCCCGGCGTGCCAGTATTGGGGATGCCGCGGGTGATCAACCTGATCGCGTTGCTGGTGGTGGCCGGGGCCGCGACGCAGGGGTATCTGCCCGGTGTCGTCGGCGAGCCACGACAGCCGACCGCCGCAAGTCCGGCCGAGACCATCATTTTGGCTGTGCTGTTGGCGGTATCGGTGGGCGCCGTAGCCATCGCTACGGTGAGTCGGCTGCGTCACCCGCGCGCGGCAGCCGGCAGCATGGGGCAGCTGGCCGAGTCACCCCTGGGCGGTCGGGGACGGCTGTCCTGGCGGGTGCTGCTGATCGCATTGGCGGCAGTGGCGCTGGCGCTGGTGGCGATCGTCGTGTTCGCGGAGCTGGGTGGCATGCACCGTTTCTCGATCCCGGTCGAACTGCCCGACTCGCGAAGCGGTGTGCCCGCGTCGCCATCCGCCCCGGGGACACCGGTCCCACCGGCACCGCCCTCGGCTCCTGGCCCGGACGGTTCAGTGGCCGGCCTGTTGCTGTTCAGCGCCGTGGCGACGGTGCTGCTGGCCGCCCTGGTCACCGCGCGCCCTCGCCGCGGCCGCGTTCGGCCATCGGCTACCGACGGCGCGCCGGTCGTTGTGCCCGGACCCGCCGCGGATGAAACCCTGGTCCGGGTAGCTGAGCTGGGATTGACCCGGATCGCCGACCGCAGTCGTGGACCGCGGGAGGCGATCATCGCCTGCTACGCGGCGATGGAGCGCCACCTGGCCGACGTCCCCGATGTCGCACCACGGCAGTGTGACACTCCCACCGAGGTGCTGGCCCGCGCCGTCGACCATCATGCGCTGGCGTCGGACAACGCCTCCCGGCTGGTGGAGCTGTTCACCGAGGCGCGGTTCAGTCCCCACCAGATGACCGAGCAAGACCGCGCCGATGCTGTCGCGATACTGCGGCTGGTGCTCGACGAATTGCGGGCTGCGACATGAAAATATTTGCGATGCAAGCGGTCCTGCTGGTAATCGCGGTGGAGCTGGTGGCATTGGTGCTACACCGGCCGCAGTGGCTGGCGTGGGCGGCAGGCGCTGCGATTGCGGTGCCGCTGGCCGGAATCCGGCGCATGCTGGCGGCGAACGCGGGTTCGCCCACGGAGCCGATGGTCGTTGACGAACTCGGAGAATCATTGCGGCGGTGGCTGTCTGGCACGGAAGCCAGGATCCGTTGGGCGGAGTCGACGCGGGCGGACTGGGATCGACGCTGGCGCCCGATCCTGGCCAGCCGTTTCGAGGTCTCCACCGGTCAGAGGCGGGCGAAGGACCCCGCGACGTTCAGCGCCAACGGGGCGATGCTGTTCGGCGACGAGCTGTGGCCGTGGGTGGATCCGGGCAATGTCGCTCCCGCGGGAGAACGCGGGCCGGGACCGGGACGCGCTGTGTTGGAGGAGATCCTGCACCGGCTGGAGGAGCGATGAGCACCGGGCGGTCCGGCACGGCGGCGACCACCGCCGCGCGCTGCACCGCCGTGCTCGACGAGATCGAGCGGGCGGTGGTGGGCAAGCGGGCTGCGCTCACGCTGATCCTGACCACGGTGCTCGCCGGTGGCCACGTGCTCGTCGAGGATCTCCCCGGACTGGGCAAGACCCTGATCGCCCGATCGTTCGCCGCGGCGCTCGGATTGGACTTCACCCGGGTGCAGTTCACCCCGGACCTGCTGCCGGCGGACCTGCTCGGCACCACCATCTACGACATGGCCTCGGGGAGATTCGAGTTCCGGCAGGGGCCGATCTTCACCAACCTGGTGCTGGCCGACGAGATCAACCGGACCCCGCCCAAGACCCAGGCCGCCCTGCTGGAGGCGATGGCCGAAGGTCAGGTCAGCATCGACGGCGCAACCCACCGGCTACCCGAGCCGTTCATCGTGCTGGCCACCGACAACCCGATCGAGTACGAAGGCACCTACCCGCTGCCGGAGGCGCAGCTCGACCGATTCGCGATCAGGCTGCAGTTGGGCTATCTGTCGGAGCGCGGCGAGGCTGCGATGTTGCGCCGGCGCCTGGACCGGGGCGCCACAATGCCGACAGTGCACAAGGTGGTCGACGCCGACGACGTGATCGCGATGCGGGAATCGGTGGAGCAGGTCAGCGTGCATGACGACGTGCTGCGCTACGTGGTATCGCTGGCCACCGCCACCCGGCACCACCCGCAGGTCGCGGTGGGTGCCAGTCCGCGCTCGGAGCTGGACCTGATTCAGCTCGCGCGAGCGCGGGCGTTGCTGCTCGGTCGCGACTACGTGATCCCCGAGGACGTCAAGGCGCTCGCCACCTCGGCGGTGGCGCACCGGATCACACTGCGGCCCGAGATGTGGGTGCGGCGCATCCAGGGTTCGGACGTGGTCGAGGAGCTGCTGCGGCGGCTTCCGGTGCCGCGAAACCCGGAGACGGGCGGGCCGCCCCCGGACGCGACGTGATCGTGGACCCGGAGTCCGGCGCGGGCCGCGACGTCGAATTGCACTGGCGGGCCTCATCTTTGACGCGGGCGCTGATCACCGGCGCGGGGCTGGCCCTGGTGGTGGCGGTGGGCGCCTCGCGCTGCCAGTTGATCGTGTTCGCCGCACCGTTGCTGGGCGTGCTGTGCTCACTGGGCCGGCAGTCGCCGGTGCCGGTGCTGCACGTGCGCGCAAGCCCGTGCAAGCAGCGCTGTTTCGAATCCGAAACGGTCGAATTGACTGTCCGGGCGACCACATCGGCCGCTGAAGTGACTGCGGTGGACCTGGCGGTGTCGACGCACCCCGCGATGCGACTCGACACCCTTGACAGCTTGGCCGGGCCGGCCCCCGCGAAGTCGTTGACCGCCCGCACCGAACGCTGGGGCCGTTACCCGATTCGAGCCATCGTGGGCACCGTCGGCAGGGGCGGGCTGCTGGCCGGGACGGCCACCGTCGACGTCGCTGAGGTCACAGTGTTCCCGCTGGCGCCGCCGCAGGGCACGCCGATTCCGCGCAGCGAACTGCTCGACCGGGTGGGCACCCACCTGACCCGGCATCCGGGTCGCGGTGTGGAGTACGCCGACGTCCGTCCCTACGTGCCCGGCGACCCGCTGCGCTCGGTGAACTGGCCGGTCAGTGCGCGGCGAAGGAGTCTGCACGTCACCCAACGGCTGACCGATCGGGCCGCCGACGTCGTGGTGCTCATCGACGCCTACCCGCAGCCGCACGGTCCGGCGACCGCGGCAGCCGAGCGGTCGGTGCTCGGCGCAGCGCAGGTGGTGCAGAACGCATTACGCAATGGCGACCGCGCCGGGGTGGTGACGCTCGGTGGCGGCCGGCCGCGCTGGGTGGGCGCGGATATCGGGCAGCGCCAGTTCTATCGCATCGTCGACGCCGTCCTCGGCGCCGGCGACGGATTCGAGACCACCGTCGGCACGCTGGCGCCGCGGGCCGCTGTTCCGGCCGGCGCCCTGATCATCGCGTTCTCTACGCTTCTGGACACCGAATTTGCGCTGGCACTGACAGACTTGCGCAAACGCGGGCACGTGGTGCTGGTCGTCGACGTCCTGGCCGGCTCACCGTTCGAGGACCAACCCGAGCCGTTGGTGTCGCGGATCTGGATGCTGCAGCGCGCTGCCATGTATCGGGATATGGCCAGCTTCGGCGTCGACGTCGCGTCCTGGGTGTCTCAGGAGGCGCTGGATCAGTCGATGCGCCTGGTGACACAGCGGCAACGACCGACGGCGACGGGGCCATGACGCGGTGTGCCGATGCCCCCGGGACAGTGCTGTCGGCGCTGTCCGGCGCGTGCGGGCTGGCCATGGCGGCGGCTGCCGGTTCCGCGGCGGAGGGGACGGCCGCCACCGCGGCGTTGCTGGCGGCGGTCGCGGTGCTGGTCGGGTTCTGGTGGCGTGCGGCGGCGACGGTCGCGGTATTGCTCGTCGTGGTGGCGATCGGATTCGCCGATCCACCGGCGGTTTCGGCGGCGGTAGCCGGGCTGGCCGCGGTCGGCTACCTGCTGTTGCGGCACGCCGGCACGGTGACGGCTCCGACGGTGATCTTCGCCCTCGGGTTCACCGGTGCCGCGTTGGCCGTGACAGTCTTCCCGTTCAGCCTGCCATGGCTGCCGCTGGCGGCGCCGTTCGCGGCGTTCGGTCTCTATGCTGTTGCCGCGCAACCGTTTCTGGGTGCAGAGCGGTAGGCAGTCAGGCGCCAGAGGCTTCGTTGAGCGCTTCGAGGGTGCCGGTGGCCTCGAGGTACTCCTGCACCCAGCGCTGCATGACCGTCGAGGTCTTCTCGACCTTGGTGAACTGGCCGACGACCTGACCGACCGGGTTGAACGCCACGTCGACGCTCTCGTTGGGGAACTTGTTCGTGGCCCGAACCGCCATGCCGGAGACCATGTACTGCAACGGCATGCCCAGCGGCTTGGGGTTCTCCGGGGCCTCCCACGCCTCGGTCCAGTCGTTGCGCAGCATCCGGGCCGGTTTGCCGGTGAACGAGCGGCTGCGGACGGTGTCGCGACTGCCCGCCTTGATGTAGGCGGCGTGCTGGGCCTCGGTGTTCGAGGACTCCTCGACCATCAGCCACTGCGAACCGGTCCACGCACCCTGAGCGCCCAGTGCCAGGGCCGCAGCGATCTGCTGGCCACTGCCGATACCGCCGGCGGCCAGCACCGGAACCGGCGCCACCGCCTTGACCACCTCGGGCCACAGCACGATCGAGCCCACCTCGCCGCAGTGGCCGCCGGCCTCGCCGCCCTGGGCGATGATGATGTCCACCCCGGCTGCCGCGTGCTTCTTGGCCTGCGACGCAGAGCCGCACAGCGCGGCGACCTTGCGGCCCGCTTCGTGGATGTGGGCGATCATGTCGGCCGGGGGAGTCCCGAGCGCATTGGCGATCATCGTCACCTTCGGGTGCTGCAGCGCGACCTCGACCTGCGGGGTGGCGGTGGCCTCGGTCCAGCCCAGCAGCTGCAGGCTGTCGTCGTCGGCGTTCTCGACGGGAACGCCGTGGTCGGCCAGCAGCTTCTTGCCGAAGTCGAGGTGCGCCTGGGGCACCATCTTGCGCAGCGAGGCCGCCAGGTCCTCGGCCGACTGTCCGGAGTCCATGCCCTCGTACTTGTTCGGGATGACGATGTCGACGCCGTAGGGGTGGTCGCCGATGTTCTCGTCGATCCAGTTCAGTTCGATCTCAAGCTGCTCGGGGGTGAAGCCCACCGCGCCGAGCACCCCGAACCCACCGGCCTTGCTCACCGCGACGACCACGTCACGACAGTGCGTAAAGGCGAAAATGGGGAACTCGATACCGAGCTCATCGCAGAGGGGAGTGTGCATTACCTGCTCCTTCGCGGGGGCGACGGGACTTGAGTGAAACGTGTTCTAATTTAGTACCAGACTCGGCGGGCTGAAGCCAATAGGCCACAGGTGGGCGACTGGAATCCCCACACTACCGCCAATCGTGTCGCCAGAGCCGACTCAACGGGTTGCGACAGCCCGCAGCACGGCCACTCCGAAGCCGGCGGCTCGGCTCAGCGACCTTGCGCGGGCACGGCCGGCCCCGCTGACCCGCAGCACCGGCCAGCCGTGCCGCGCCGCCAGCGCGGCCAGCCCCGGGCGTGGATTGACCGGCCGGGGGTGTCCCACCACCGACATCAGCGCGGCGTCCTCGTCGCCGTCGGCATAGAAGAAGCTGTCGGCCAGCTCGATCCCGTTCTTCGCGCAGAACTGCTGGACAGCGGCGGCCTTCTGTGCGCCCCACACCACGGGTTTGACGACGCCGCCGGTCAGCACACCGTGGTCGTCGAGTTCGAAGCGGTTGCACAACACCCGCCCGATCCCCAGGAAGCGGGCGACGGGCTCGGCGTGGATGGTCAGGGCGGAGGAACTCAACACCACGGTGTGGCCCGCCTGCTGATGCGCCCGCACGATCTCCCGCATGTGCGGGTAGACCCGCTCGGCGATGTGGTCGGCGAACAGTCTCGCGCCGACGCCGTCGAGTTCGCCGATGGACTCGCCACGGAGGTAGCCGGCCGCGCGCATCAACAGCCGCTCGAACTGCATGCGGCCCAGCCGATATCGCACCGCGGCCTCGACGACACCGAGCACCTCGCCGGCCCGGGCCTGGCGCCGCCGAATGCGGTCACCGGCGTGAGCGGTGGCGGTGAACCCGGAGACCAGCGTGCCGTCCAGATCGAAGAAGGCCCCGATCCGGGCTCCGGTTTCGGTGCTGGCGATCTCGGCGATCAGGTCGCGCGGTGATGCTGACGAGGTCATCGGCGTCGATGTTACGTCCGAGGCGGGTGGGTGGCAGCTGATAGCGTGATCAGCCTATGGATGAGGAGACCAGGTCCATGACCAGTGAGTCCACCACGACCGATCTGCGCCAGGCACTGTCCGATCAAGCCGAGCAGCTCGGCTGGCGGCGCACCCGCCGGGAGCGTGTCGACATCTACAGCCGCGGCATCTACCACGTCCACGCGATGTGGCGCGATGACACCGTCCTCAACGGCGGTGCACATTACGAGGACACCGTCTTGCTGGCCTACACCACCGAGGTCGGGAAGATTCAGAGCTGGCTGGCCAAGTGAGACGGGCGGGGTAACTGCCGCGACTCCGGTTCGCATCGGTTTCATATACCGCCCGTCGTGTCACACCAGTCTCAATTTTCACACGGCTAACTTCGGTCCCGACCTTGTCGTTCACGGGATTGGGGAGAAGCCATGTCACGAATCCGAAATTGCCTCACTGTTGCCGCCGGCGCCGCTGCCGGCCTGTTCCTGGGGGCGCTGGCATCCAGCGCGGTCGCCAGCGCGGACGTCGCGCCGATCAACCCCGGCCTGCCCAGCGTGTTGGAGCAGGTCGTCGCGTCCTCGGCGACCATTCCGCAGCAGTTGCTGCAGACCACCGCGTCGGCACTCAGTGGCTCCACGCTGGCTCCCGCGGCTGCGCCGGCCCAGTCGCCGATCGCGACCGCGACCTTCAACGTTCCGCCGACGCAGAGCACCGCGGCTCCCGCCGGTACCAGTGGCCTGTCGGGGTTGCCGGCCAGCCTGGGTTCGATGCTGCCGTTCCCGATGCCGAACTTCGGCGGGGCCGCGCCGGCGGCGATGGCACCGACAGCCATGGCACCGACGTCGATGGTTCCGGGCGCCTTCATGCCGGCGGCCGCGGCGGCCCCGATTCCCGCGGCGTCCCCGATGGAAGTGGTGCTCATCCCCGGTCTGCCCTGACCCGTGAGTGGGTAACCTCGGACCGGTGAGCGCACGCGCAGGAATAGTGGTCACCGGTACCGAGGTACTCACCGGGCGCATCGCCGACCGCAACGGACCGTGGCTCGCCGACCAGCTCCTGGAACTGGGAGTCGAGTTGGCGCACATCACGATCTGCGGTGACCGGCCTGCTGACATCGAGGCACAGCTGCGGTTCCTGGCCGGTGCCGGTGTCGACCTGATCGTCACCAGCGGTGGCCTGGGGCCGACGGCCGATGACCTGACCGTCGAGACCGTCTCCCGGTTCTGCGGCCGGGACCTGGTGCTCGATGCTGAGTTGGAGGACCGGATCGCCGAAATCCTCAAACCGATGATGGCGCGTTACACCGGTCCGGGCGCACCGGATTTTGCGACGGTGCGCGCGGCCAACCGCAAGCAGGCGATGGTGCCTGCTGGGGCCACCATCCTGGACCCGGTGGGCACCGCGCCGGGCGTGGTGGTGGCGGGCACGCCGACGGTGGTGGTGCTGCCCGGGCCGCCGCGCGAGCTGCAACCGATGTGGCACAAGGCGATCGGCACCGCAGCGGTGCAGGACGCGATCGCCGGCCGCACCCGCTATGAACAGCAGACGGTGCGGATGTTCGGGCTGCCCGAATCCGGTCTGGCCGACACACTGCGGCACGCGCAGCAGACCATCGCCGACTACAACCGGCTGGAGATCACCACCTGTCTGCGTCGCGGGGAGTTGGAGATCGTCACCCGCTATGAACCCGATGCCGCCACCGCCTACGCGCAACTGATCGCGCTGCTGCGCCAACGCCACGGCGGCAAGGTCTTCTCCGAGGACGGTTCGCTGATCGACGATCTGGTGGCGGGGATGTTGGCGGGTCGGTGGATCGCGACGGCGGAATCCTGTACGGCGGGAATGCTGGCGGCGCGGCTGGCCGACCAGCCCGGCGCCTCGCAGTATCTGGCCGGCGGCGTGGTGTCGTACTCCAACAATGCGAAATCCGAGCTGCTCGCGGTGGACGCGGCATTGATCGCCGAGCACGGCGCGGTGTCCGAGCCGGTGGCCGAGGCGATGGCCGCCGGTGCGCTGCGCCGGTTCGGGGCAGACACTGCGGTGGCCATCACCGGGATAGCCGGCCCGGGCGGGGGAACGCCGGACAAGCCCGTGGGCACGGTGTGCTTCTGTGTGGCGCTCGGCGACGGCACGCTGCTGACCCGCACCACCCGGTTGCCGGGGGAGCGTGCCGATATCCGGGAGCGCTCGACGACGGTGGCCATGCATCTGCTGCGCCGGGCTCTGTCAGCCGAATGACGCGCCGGCGTGAACACGCAATGGGTGTGGCTGGACGGGTCCGGATATCGGCTGGGCCGGCTGGTGCTGGAACGCGGCATCGCGGCGGTCTACGTCATCGCCTTCGTCGCGGCCGGGCGGCAGTTTCGAGCTCTGATCGGCGAGCACGGCATGCTTCCGGTGCCATCGTTTGTGCGCCGGCGGTCGTTCCGGTTGGCTCCCAGTATTTTTCACCTGCATTATTCGGATAGATGGTTCGCCGGCTTGTGCTGGCTGGGCGCCATATTGGCCGCGGCGATGGTGGTCGGCGTCGGTGATCTGGCCCCGCTGTGGGCGGTGATGGCCCTCTGGCTGCTGCTGTGGGTGCTGTACCTGTCGATCGTCAACGTCGGGCAGGTCTGGTACGGATTCGGCTGGGAGTCGATTCTGCTGGAAAGCGGCTTCCTGGCGGTGTTTCTGGGCAATGACCGGGTGGCGCCGCCGGTGCTGGTGATGTGGCTGGCGCGGTGGCTGCTGTTTCGCATCGAGTTCGGCGCCGGCCTGATCAAGCTGCGCGGCGACCCCTGCTGGCGCAACCTGACCTGCCTGTACTACCACCACGAGACCCAGCCGATGCCGGGCCCACTGAGCTGGTACTTCCATCACCTGCCCAAGCCGCTGCACCGGATCGAGGCCGCCGGCAATCACTTCGCCCAGCTGGTCGTGCCGTTCGGGCTGTTCGCGCCGCAGCCGGTCGCCGGCGTTGCAGCGGTGATCATCGTCGCCACCCAACTGTGGCTGGTGGCGTCGGGCAACTTCGCCTGGCTGAACTGGCTGACAATTGTCCTGGCCGCCAGCGTGATCGACCAATCCTGGCTTACAGGAATGGGTTTCGGTTCGGCATCACCGGGTCTGGCCGAAGCCCCACCATGGTTCACGGCGCTGGTGCTGGCATTCGTCGCGATGGTGCTGGTGCTCAGCTACTGGCCGATCCGCAATATGGCCAGTCGGAGCCAACGGATGAACGCCTCCTTCAACCCGCTGCATCTGGTCAACAGCTACGGTGCGTTCGGCACCGTCGGCCGCACCCGCCGGGAAGTGGTGATCGAGGGCACCACGGAGGCTCGGATCAGTGCGGATACGGTGTGGCGGGAGTACGAGTTCAAGGGCAAACCCGGTGCGCTGAAACGGCCTCCGAGGCAGTGGGCGCCCTACCACCTGCGGCTGGACTGGCTGATGTGGTTCGCCGCGCTGTCGCCGCGCTATGCGCAGCCGTGGCGCGACGCACTGCTGCAGCGCCTGCTGCGCAACGATCGTGACACGCTGCGGCTGTTGCGCGGCAACCCTTTTCCCGGCGAACCGCCGCGGTATGTGCGGGCACTGCTGTATGAGTACCGGTTCACCACCCGGGCCGAGCGCCGGCGGGATAAAGCGTGGTGGCACCGCGACCTGGTGGGTGTGTACGCGCCGCCCACGGCCATTCGGGGCTGATCAGTCTCAGAGTTCCAGCAGCACCGTCACCGGGCCGTCGTTGACCAATTCCACCGCCATGTGCGCGCCGAACACCCCGGTCTGCACGTGGGCTCCCAACTCGCGAAGTGCGTCGGCGAACGCGGCCACCAGCGGCTCGGCGACCGCTCCGGGTGCCGCGGCGTTCCACGATGGGCGCCGGCCCTTGGCGGTGTCGGCGTAGAGGGTGAACTGGCTGACGACCAGGATCGGCGCACCGGTATCGGCGGCCGATCGCTCGCCGTCGAGAATTCGTAATTGCCAGAGCTTTTCGGCGAGCCGCCGAGCCTTGTCGGTGTCGTCGTCGTGCGTGACCCCGACCAGCGCCACCAACCCCTGGCCGTCCGGCGTTATCGCGCCCACCGTCTCGCCGTCGACGGAAACCCGCGCTGACGAGACACGTTGCACCAGAACCCGCATGGCCCGATGCTAGGTAGGCTCACTGGTGGTGCGAACGAGGGGGTGAGGCAGATGTCGGTGCTGGTTGCGTTCTCGGTCACCCCACTCGGTGTCGGCGAGGGAGTCGGGGAGATCGTCGCCGAGGCGGTCCGGGTGGTCCGCGAGTCCGGGCTGCCCAATCACACCGATGCCATGTTCACCGTCATCGAAGGCGACGACTGGGCGCAGGTGATGGCCGTGGTGCAGCGGGCGGTGGAAGCCGTGGCCGCCCGGTCCCCGAGGGTGAGCACCGTGATCAAGGCCGACCTTCGGGCGGGAGCGGTCGACGCGATGAACGCCAAGGTCGCGTCGGTGGAGCGACACCTGGCCGCGCCTTCTAGGTGACCGGAACGTCGAGAATGGGGCGTCCCACCCCGGCGCCGGGGCCGTCGAAATGCCACCACTCGCCGGAGTAGACAGACAACCCGCCGGCGCCCATCGCCTCACGCAAGGCGGCACGTTCGGCCGTGGCGCGGGCGCTGATTCCGTCGGCGTATGCCGTTGCGGTCGGGGTGAAGTCGTCGAAGCCGGTGCCCATCTCAGCCAGGCGCCCCTGTTGATCGGCGGTCGTCACGTCGACGGATCGCCCGGTCTCGTGGCTGCGGGCCAGCGGGCCGGGCCGGGCCACCCAGTTCGGATTCGGCACCACCTGAAACATCCGCACCTGCACGTCGTGCGGTCGGTAGCAGTCCCAGAACACCAACCTCCGGCCCCGGGCGCGCAGCGCGCCGGCGGCCGCCGTCAAACCCGGGGCCAGCGACTCGTGCACCAGGCACCGGGCGTCGGACGGATACAGCTGTACACCGGTGAAGTTATTCGCGGTGGCATAGCGCAGGTCGATGATCGCGTCCGGCACCGCGCTGCGGACGTCGACGAAACCGGCCGCGCGGGCCTGCGCCGACACCGGCGGGACGTCGGCGGCCGCGACACCGCAGCCGGTGACCAACCCCAAAAGCAGCACGGCGCTGATCATCCTCATGCCGAGACCACCAGGGTCAGTTTCTGGCCGTCGCGCTCCACCCGCATCCCGGCCCGGCGCGCCACGGTGGCCACCGCCGCGGCATCGTCGGGTTCGGATCGGGTGGTGGCCAGCGCCCGCGCCAGTCGGCCCTTGTGCGCCTTGTTGAAATGGCTGACATTGACCCGACGGCCGTCGGCGTGCTCGGCCAGCACATCGACGCGCACCGCGCCGGGGATCTTCGCCAGGGACGCATAGGAACCCGACCTCAGGTCGACGACCAATTCCGCGGCGGCGATCTTGGCCAGCACCGGTTCCAGCACCGGCCGCCAACGCCGGGCCAGGCCCGGCTGCCCGGGCAGCTTCGAACCCGCCGAAAGCCGGTAGGCCGGTACCTGATCGGTCGCCCGCAGCAGTCCGAACAACGCTGAGCCGACGGCCAGCCGGGCGGTGGCGCGGGCAGCTGCCGCACCGCGCAGCGACTCGACGTCGAGCGCCTCGTAGAGCACGCCGGTGTAACGCTGGATCGCCGGCGCGGTGGCAGACGTGCGCAGCTGCGCGTTGCGCTCGATCTCGCCGTCCTGACCGGCCGACAACGCCAGGGCGCGCCGGCTGGCATCACGATCGGCGGCCAGCTCCACCAGCTCTCCGATCAGCGCGGCCCGCAGTTCGGTGAGTTCCGGGCAGCCCAGGCCGTCCAGTTCCAGCGGGCGGCCGTCGCCGCCGGTGCGTTTAGTCTCCGACGGGGGCAGCAACACGATCACAGCGCAGACGTTAACCGAGCGGCGGCGCTCACCAGCGCGGTGGCGAGCATCGCCGCCCCGACGGTGCCGGTGAGGTAGTGATAGCCGCAGGCCACCAGGCCGAGCATGCCCAGCGCGCTGAGCAGGACCGCCAGGCCCAGCGCCCACCGCCGGGCCATCCCGACACCGGCTGCCACCACCAGCATGCCCAGCGCCGAGACCAGCAGAGCGGTGTGGCCGCTGGGGTATTCCAGGTAGGGGCCGTTGTGCCGGTCGAACAACTGCTTGAGCCACTGACCTGCTGCGGTGGCCACGAACGGGACGATCACCACGGCGACCGCCAGCGGCCACTGCCGGCGGTACAGCGCGACCGCCAGGGACACCGCCGTCACCGCCAGCACCAGCCAGCCGCTGGTGAAGATCAACAGCCACCGTGGCTGCTCACCGAGGATCTTGTGGGTGCCGTGGCCGAACCAGGTGTCCAATGCCGTCGCGTCGTGGCCCACCGCCCAGCCCAGGGCCAGCATCGCCAGTAGTCCGATCGCAGGCCACCACCGCAGGGTGGCCGTGGCGGCGCGTCCTATCAGGCCGACTTCTGGAACAACGGCAGAAGTGCCTGACGGCGCTGGTCGTTGCCGTCGGCCAGCGCGTGCAGCGCCTGGTCCACCGAGGGTGCGGTGGGGAACTTGGCGTCGTGGTCGAAGTCGCTGAGCAGCTCACCGACGGTGGTGCCCTCGATCAGCGTCCACTCCACGCCGGCGGCCCGGCAGTCACCGTCGATCACGCACAGCAGCCAGATGCCCGCGGAGGTGAACGCGGTGACCCCGCTCAGATCGAGCACCACCGGCTCCTTGGCCAGGACGTAGCGCCGGGCCTGTTCGCTGACCTGGTCCACATTGGCCGAATCGATCCGGCCGCGGATGGTGACGACGGTCGCGAGGTGCCGATAGTGCGCCCGGATCTGCGCGCCTCCGCATTCGATGACGGAATTGCGCTGCGAACCGATGTGCGACGTGCCCCGAGTGGTGATGGTGGTAGCCATGCCCAGCCCCCGCTTCCGATGTGTGATCGCGGTCGGCGGTCGGGCCGGCCTCGATGTTTCCCGAGGTTAGGCGGCGAAGTTAAGGCCATATGGGCGGCCGATTAACGCTTTGGTGAGATATCGAACGCCTCAGTGGTCCCGGTGAACGCGCTGATCCGGCCGTTGGTGGCCCGCGAGTCGCCCTGGTAACGCAGCCGATAGCGGCCCGCGGCCACGTCGGAGGGCACCCTCCACGTCACGGTGATCGACGAACGGCGGCGGGCGGTCCGATCCCACCGAAAGGTCGTCGACCAGTCGCCGTCGTCGGCAACGGTGCTCCACTCGTCGCCGGTTTCGCGCTCCACCCGCAGGTAGGTGCTGCCGCGACGTAGGTCGTTGTTGGGGTGGGCGCCGGCGAACACCGCCCGCACGGTGTCCCCGGGCTGGTAGCGGGCCCTCGGCGCCTGTAGGACGTCGCCGAACCGGTGGCCGGTGGCCGGTTCGTCCGGGACCGCCGCGCGGCGGCGGGATCTGCGCTTGCGTGACGGCTCTATGGGGACCTGCCCCGCCGGGGCGGGGCGGCCGTCGCGCATCGCGGTGGCGAGGTCGGCCGCAACCTGCTGCAGGGCTGCCAGCCCCCATCGGCCGAACATGGTGCTGCCGCCCTCGTAACGCTGGTCCTCGTACTCCTGCGGCGTGGTGACATAGTGCAGATAGCCGTTGCTGTACCCGGCTACGAGCACCTGCTGCAGTTGGGCACCTACGATCTCGGCGACGGTGCGGCGCAACCGCAGTCCGGCCACGATGGTCACCTCGGCGGGAACTCCGATCAGATAGAGCTGCCCGACGCGCAACAACTGAATCGGCCCGCCGGTGGGCATCAACGACAGTGCCTTGTTCAGCCGATTGCCCGGCGCCGCCGGCAACTTCGGGGCGTGTGCGTCGCGCAACCGCGGCGAGAGCCGATACACCGTGGTGGCGGCCAGCCAGTCGACGATGCGGCTGCGGCCCTGCTTGACCAGCGGGTGCAGCGGGCCGGGGCCTTCGTCGGTACCGGCCAGCGCTGCCGCACCTGCGAGCACCGGCCCGGTGCGGTGAGGGCGGCCGTCGCCGGTGAACTCGGGCCGGACCTCGAAATCGGACAGGTCGACGTAGGTGGCAAGTGCGTCGACGCCGCCGCTGACCTCGGTGCCGTGGCCGACGGTCAGGTCGACGGCCGCGGTGGCCTGGCGGGCGCCGATGATCCGGGTGTTGGCGAATTCGTCCTCGGTGGGCCCGCTGCCCGGGCGGTGATTGAGGTTCGGCGACATGTCCCCGCTATTGGTCTGGGCGAACGCCGCGATGAACTCGGGAGGTTCGGTCGCCAGGTAGTCGACCTGATGGTCGAGGCGCTCCCACTGGTAGGCGGCATAGCCCTTGTTGTCGCCACTGATCAGGGTGTTGCGGTTGGTCATGGACGTGCCGTGGGTAGCGAACCAGTTCACCGCGCCGACCAGGCGGCCATCGCGTTCGATGCGCAGCAGTGTGGTCTGCGGGTCGATCTGGTCGGGGAAGTGGGCACGATCGGCCTCGGGGTTGCGGGCGAACGCCGACGGTGAGCGGTTGCTGCTGGCGTCGTGCAGCCGCCCGAACGCCAGGCTCAAGGAGGCCGGCGCGAGGTCGGCGTGCGCACGGGTCACCGCCTCGCAGATGCCGTCGACGATCGCGCCGAACGTCTGCGGCCGAAAGCCTCCGGTGTTGGAGTTGTAGATCCTGTGGTCGGCGTAACCGCCTGGGCCGCAATGAGTATGCGTCGCGGTGAGCATCACGTTGCGGTACGTGTAGAGCTTGCCGTAGTCGGCCCCGAGACGCCCGAGCACCTCGCGATGGATGCTTTCCAGCAGCAGCGGCACCTCGCAGACCACCAGCAGGATCCGGTTGTCGGTCGCGTTGTCGGCGATCACGAACGCCCGCGCGCGCAACCGGTTGTGCAGGCCGGTGGTCTGCTGCGCGGCCACGCCATAGCCGAGCATTCCGCATTCGGCCGCCTCGCCGGTGATGTCGGCGATCCCGCGTCCCACCCGATACTCGTCTGACATCCCGCAAGTATGGTCAACGGGCCACCAACACGGAAGGCCGCCCACTCGTCGATGACTGTGTCGAGACCAGGGCCGCTGCTAGTCTCCCAAGGCAGTCCCTGACAGTGAAGCCCCCGGCGAAAGAGTGTTGTGCGTAGCGGAGAGATCAAGGCCCTCACCGGGCTGCGCATCATCGCCGCGGTGTGGGTGGTGCTGTTTCACTTCCGCCCGTTGCTGCGACTGGCCTCGCCGGCCTTCGCCGACGCGATGGCCCCGATCCTCGACCGCGGGGCCCAGGGCGTCGATCTGTTCTTCATCCTCAGCGGGTTCGTGCTGACCTGGAACTACCTTGAACGGATGGGGGAGTCGTTCTCGGCGCGTGCCACCGTGCACTTCCTGTGGCTGCGGCTGGCGCGGGTCTGGCCGATCTATCTGGTCACGCTGCACCTGGCACTGGTGTGGGTGATCTTCACGCTGCACGTCGGGCATGTGCCGACCGAGGACCTCAGCCGGCTGACAGCCATCAGCTACGTGCGCCAGGTCCTGTTGGTGCAGTTGTGGTTCGAGCCGTTCTTCGACGGATCCAGCTGGGACGGGCCCGCCTGGTCCATCAGTGCCGAGTGGCTGGCCTATCTGTTGTTCGGTGTGCTGATCCTGGTGGTCTACCGGATGATGCGAGTGACGTCGGCGCGCTCGCTGGCGGCGCTGGCGGTCGGCGCCTCGCTGCCGCCGCTGTTGCTACTTCTGGTGACCGGCCAGTTCTACACGCCGTGGAGCTGGCTGCCGCGCATCGTCATGCAATTCACCGCGGGTGCGCTGGCCTGTGCCGCGGTCCGGAAGATGGTGCCGTCACAGCGATCCCGCTCCGTCGCCGGATTCGGTTCGGCACTGCTGATCGCAGCGATGGTCGGTGTTCTGAACTACTTCGACGCGCATCCGATCTCGGGGATCTATGACAGCAGCGGACTGGTCGACGTGCTGTTCGTTCCGTTGGTCATGGCGCTGGCGATCGGTACCGGCAGCCTGCCGGCGTTGTTGTCCACCCGGCTGATGGTCTACGGCGGGCAGATCTCGTTTGCGCTGTATATGGTTCACGAGCTGGTGCACACGTCGTGGAATTGGGCCGCAATACAATTCGAGGTCGTGCTGAACGAAGGGGACACCGCGGCCAAGTGGATGGTCGCCGGACTGCTGGTGGTGGCGACGGTGCTGTCGATGCTGCTGTTCCACGGTGTTGAGGAGCCGGCGCGCCGCTGGATGCGCAAGATGATCGGTGCCCGGCCCGCGACGGCCCAGGTGATGCCCACCGAGGACCCGCTGGCCGTCAAAAAAGTCCTCGACGAACGCACCGTCGCAGTACCGGTCAGTGTGCGCTGAGGCTCGGGGAGGACAGCTGTGAATGGGGTGCGGACATTCGGTGTCTGCCTGATGGCCGTGGTCATCGCGACTGTGGTGGGGACCGGCTGCCTGGCCCGGGATCGCGAGCCGGCCCGCCACTACGAGACGGTGCCGTTGAGCGCGTCGCCCACCCGGATCGCGGTGATCGGTGACTCCTACACGGCTGGGTATGAGAACAGCGGCCGCGGTGCGGCGAACTGGACTTCACGTGCCTGGAAGACCTTGGCGGGCCGCGGGGTGTACGTCGCCGCCGACGTGGCCGCCGAAGGCGGTGCCGGGTACGGCGTGCCCGGCAACCACGGCAGCCTCTACGGAGACCTGACCGCGCGTGCGGTGCAACCCGACGACGCGCTGGTGGTGTTCTTCGGCTCACGCAACGACCAGGACGTCGACCCGGGCCAGCTGACCCGATTGGTCGCCGACACCCTCGGCCTGGCCCACAGGACCGTACCGACAGCTCGGATGCTCGTAATCGGGCCCGCGTGGCCCACCCCCGACATTCCGGTCAACGTGTGGCGGATCCGCGACATCCTCAACAGCGAGGCTCACTTCGTCGGGGCGGACTTCGTGGACCCGCTCGCCGAAGGCTGGTTCGCGGGCCGGCCCGAGCTGATCGGCCCGGACGGCGTGCATCCCACCGACGCCGGGCATGCCTACATGGCCGACAAGATCGCGCCGTTGATCGCCAGCCAACTGCCCAAGCGGACCTGACCCAATACCGTCCGGATCTCGCTCTAGCCCAGGAAGATTGACGGATGAACACGATGCGGGTGCTGGTCACCGGTGGAACCGGATTCGTCGGCGGCTGGACGGCCAAGGCGATCGCCGACGCTGGGCACCGGGTGCGGTTCCTGGTTCGCAATCCCGCCGGTCTGACCACCAGCGTCGAACAGCTCGGCGTCGACGTATCCGATCATGTGGTCGGCGATATCACCGACGCCGACGCGGTGCGACGCGCGCTGGACGGCTGCGACGCCGTCGTACACGCCGCGGCACTGGTGGCCACCGACCCGCGCCAGAACGAGCAGATGATGACCACCAACTCCGATGGCGCACACAACGTGCTGGGCGGCGCGGTCGAATTCGGACTGGACCCGATCATCCACGTCTCGAGCTTCACCGCGCTGTTCCACCCCGGCCTGCGCACTCTGCGGGCGGACCTGCCGGTGGCGGGCGGATCCGACGGCTACGGCCAGTCCAAGGCCCGCGAGGAAAGCTATGTGCGCGGCCTGCAGGAGGCCGGCGCCCCGGTGAACATCACCTATCCGGGCATGGTGCTCGGCCCGCCGGTCGGCGATCGATACGGCGAGGCAGGCGAGGGGGTGCGGGCCGCACTGGGCATGCACGTCATCCCCGGTCGGGGCGCGGCGTGGCTGATCGTCGACGTGCGTGACCTGGCAGCGTTACACGTCGCGCTGCTCGAACCCGGCCGGGGCCCGCGGCGTTACATGGCCGGCGGCCACCGGGTACCGGCCGGCCGGCTTGCGGGCCTGCTCGGCGCGGTGTCCGGTTCGCCGATGGTCGCCCTGCCGGTGCCCGATGTCGCGTTGCGCTGGGCTGGACGAATCTTGGATCAGGCCGAACGCGTCCTGCCGATCTCCACGCCTTTCACCGAGGCCGGCATGCAGTACTACACCCAAATGCCGGCCTCTGACGACTCACCGGCCGAACGTGACTTCGGTGTCGTCCTGCGCGATCCGCGGGAGACGCTGGCCGATACGGTGGCGGCGATCCGCGGTTGATCACCCGCTGGTTCGGAACCTGTCTCGATAGGCCTTCGGTGCGATGCCGAGGTGATTGACGAATACCCACCGATTCGAAAGGAGAGCGCAGATATGACCGATCTTGTTGACACCATCGCCGGAGTCTCGGTTCCCGACACGCCGCTGGCGCGCGAGGTGACCGAGTACATCCGCGATATCGAAGACGACCTGCTCTACCACCATTCCCGCCGGGTGTTCTTCTTCGGTGCGCTGCAGGGCCTCCGGCGCGGATTGACCCCGGACTTGGAACTGCTCTACGTGGGCGCGATGTTTCACGATCTGGGTCTGACCGAGCGCTACCGCGACTCCGCGCTGCGATTCGAGGTCGACGGTGCCAATGCGGCCCGCGACTTCCTGCTGCAGCGCGGAGCCGACGAATCCGACGCCCGCAAGGTCTGGCTCGGCATCGCGCTGCACACCACCCCGGGGGTGCCGGAATTCCTCGACCCCGAGGTGGCCTTGGTCACCGCCGGGGTGGAGACCGACGTCCTCGGCATCGGCCGCGACGACCTGGCCACCGACTCGCTGGCCGCCGTGACCGCCGCGCATCCGCGACCCGATTTCAAACGTCGCATCCTGCGAGCCTTCACCGAAGGCGTTCGGTACCGCCCGGACACCACCTTCGGCACCGTGAACGCCGACGTGCTCGCGCACTGCGATCCGTCGTTCGTCCGCGGCGATTTCGTCGAGACCATCCTGGGCAACAGCTGGCCCGAGTAGCCGGGGCCGCTCACCACTGGGGCGAGCGGAGGGTCAGTCTTCTTTGCCGATCAGCTTGCCCAGGGCTTCGCGGTCGGATGCCAGCAGCTCGTCGATACGCGGCTGGTTCACATCGGCGACGATGATCTCGCCGACCTCCTGGTTGACGCTGCTGAAGATGCCGTGTTCCTTCATCTTCTCGGTCTGGTACAGGTTGTCCTGGGTGGGCGTGACGTAGTGCACCGCAGCGGCTTTGAACCGATGGATCAGCCACACGTGGGTCAGGTCCATCAGTCGCTTCTGCCGGAGCTTCTCGGAGAAGGTGTTCTGGTCGCGCACGGTCAGAATGCTGCGGCCGTGCCGGTCCTTGATCGGGTCGACGATCACGTTGGCCAGCTTTTCGTCACCGTCGCCGTAGATCCCGAGTTCGAGCACATCGGATCCGGGCCGGGTCGGCCGCAGTTGGACCCGCAGCTTCTCGCCGACCTGATAGTGCGCGGCCCACAGTGCCAGCCAGTCCTCCAGCAGCTTCTTGGGCACCTCGGTCTGCACCAGGTGCTGATGCTGGGTGGATCCGGCACCCATCGCCTTGGTGGTGGCGGTGCGCCCGGACGAGGCGGCCAGCGCGGCGTCGCTGCGCGGCCCGCCGACCAGCGTCTGCGGTGTGCGGTAAGGGGATTCGACCAGCCGCATCTTGCGCTGCAGGCGGGCCAGCGCCAGCATCCCGTCCTGCAGCAGAGTGGCCGCGAACTCTTCGGAGGCCACACCGTCGACCTGATGCCCGCCGTAGGTGATGAAGTTGAAGACGAAACCCAGCTTGCCGATCTCGGCCGGGAAGGCCCGCATCTGGTCGTCGGTCATTCCGGTGGTGTCCCAGTTGAACGACGGCGACAGGTTGTAGGCCAGCATCTGGTCGGGGTACACCGCGTGGATCGCCTCGGCGAACTCACGGGCCTCGGCGAGGTCAGCGGTCTTGGTCTCCATCCACAGAATGTCGGCGAACGGGGCCGCGGCCAGCGACTTGGCGATTGCATAGGGAATGCCGCCGCGCACCTGGAAGTACCCCTCGGGGGTCTTCGCTCGATCGCAGTCCCAGCCCGGGTCGGCGTTGAGCTCCGCGGCTTTCGCCCGTGCGGTGTACAGCGATGCGCGGAAAGCGAATTCGCGCCATTGCGCGGCGGTCATCTCCTTGGGCTCGCCCTCCCGTTCGGCGAAGGCCAGCATCTCGGCGACCGCGTCGGCGAACGTCATCAGCCCGGCGTCGTTCTGCCAGGCCTCCACGAATTTCGATTCGATGTCGTCGAAGAGGGCGTCCACCGACTGCGTCCCGTCGCTGTTCCAGCCCTGCGCGGCCGCGGTGATCAGCGCGGTGATGCCCTGGCGTTCCAGCCAGGTGTCGGCCTCGGCGTACTCGCCTTCGGGCAGGGCGTAGAGCAGGTGGCCGTTGATCTCCTTGATTCCCGAGTTGTAGAAGCGCCGGGTCATCGCCAGGAAACACGCCTTGTACGACGGGATCTTCAGGTTGGTGGTGCCCAGGATGAACGGCTGGTCGCGCTCGTCGGAGCGGCTCTCGACGAGGTTGGCCGCCTCGGCGTCGGTACGCGCCACGATGATGCCCGGCACGCCCATCATGTCCAGCTGGAAGCGGGCGGTGTTCAGCCGCTTGATCTGTTCATCGGACGGTACCAACACCTTGCCGCCCTGGTGTCCGCACTTCTTGGTGCCCGGGCGCTGGTCCTCGATGTGGTAGCCGGGGACACCGGATTCGACGAAGCGCCGAATCAGGTTGCGCACGTGCGGATCACCCCCGTGGCCGGTGTCGGCGTCGGCGATGATGAACGGGCGGTAGTCGACAGCGGGAATGGCGGCGCGCTGTTCGGGCGTCATCTGCAGGCGCAGGTACTGCTGGTTGCGGTCGGCGGTGAGCAGGGCGCGGACCAGGCCGGCGGCCTCGTCGGGCACCTGACTCAGGGGGTAGCTGGCCAGGTCGGGGCCGGGGTCTTCGTTGATCGAGCCCTTCGCCGAGGTCGCCCACCCGCCCAGGTAGATGCCCTCGATGCCGACCCGCTTCATCACCACCGCCTGGCCGGGCGAATATGGGCCGAAGGTGGTGATGCTCTTCTTGGCGGCGAACAGTTCCCGCAACCGCGCGTAGAACGCGGTGGCCGCTTCCCGCGCGACCGGATAGTCGGCGGGGATGGTGCCGCGTTGCTCGACGATCTGGCGGGCGGAGTAGAGGCGGGTGATGCCCTCGAAACGGGGGCTGTCGAAGTACTTCTGGATGGCGGCGACATCGGCAGCGAGATCCGGTTGCGTCGGTGCACTCGCTGCGGTGTTCGTCTCGATGGTCGTCATGGAATTACGCTCCTGTTCGCCCCGATTCAGCCTTCGTCTCCCACGTATTGTGCCGTCGGTGGCTGAGCGACATCGCGGTTTTGCCATACAACTTTCGCGCACTGTCGCCGATGCCGGGGCCGTCGGTTGAATCCCGTGGATTTGGCGGCTGACGTGGCTAAGCTGAGACGCCATGACGACCCGGTCAAACCGGTGGCACAGCCGCTGGGAGGCGCGGCAGATGAGCCGCCGCTTCGCCGGGGTCGGTGTTCGGATTCCGGCGGCCCGGCTGCGACAGCTGGCCGCCGGCGCGCCACCGGCCTCGGCAGAATCGGTCGACTACACGTTCGCGCTCGCCGCGACCGAGATCATGCGCGAGCAGCGATTGGCCCGGGCGCAGCGCAACCGGCGCCGGCTGGTGCATGCGCTGATCGTGGCCGGGTTGATGGTGGCGGCGCTGAACCTGCTGATCTGCATGGGCTACCTGTTCATCAGCTTGGCGCTGCACGAACCGGTCATCTGAGCCCGCGAGGCTGCCCCTGTTACGCGTACGCCGCCGGCAAGTGCGGTAGCGTCAACCCCGCCGCTGTGACGGAACCCGGGTTCCGCGGACTGTCCTGCGGTCGACTTGACGCGACGAAGGCAGGGGAGGCGGGCACCCGGTGTATGGCTTGTTCAAGCGGTTCTGGATTCCGCTGCTACTCGTGGTTGTCATAGCCCTGGGCGGGTATGCGATTACCCGGATTCGCGGATCCCTGGGACATCACGGCCCGAATCTTGCGGAGGGCTCCGCCATCACCGAGAACTTCAATCCGAAGCGCATTACCTATGAGGTCAGCGGGACAGGCGGGACCGCGAACCTGAACTACCTCGACGAGAACGGTCAGCCGAATCTGATCGAAAACGCCGCCCTGCCATGGTCGTTCACGATCATCACCACCCTGCCGTCGATGTCGGCCAACATCCTGGCCCAGGGCGACCGCAACACCCGTAACCTTCGGTGCCGGGTGACCGTTGACGACGTGGTGCGTGATGACCGGGCCAGTGCCGACACCATCAAACCGTTCATCTACTGCTTGGTGAAAAGCGTATGAGCCCCACCGCACACACGAGCGCCCGTCGCCCCTTCATCGGCCACCTGGTCCGGATCTTCTCGGTGCCGATCATCTTGTTCTGGGTGCTGCTCGTGGTCGTCCTGGGCGCGGTGGTGCCCTCGCTCGGCGAGGTCGCGGCCACCCGGTCGGTGCCGATCAGTCCTATCGATGCACCGTCGTACAAGGCGATGCTCAATATCGGAAAGGTGTTCCAGCAGTACGACTCGGACTCCACGGCGATGGTCGTGCTGGAGAGTGAGGAACCGGTCGGCGAGGCGGCGCACAAGTACTACGACGAGATCGTCGCCGAGCTGCTGGCCGATCACGAGCACGTGCAGAACGTCCAGGACTTCTGGAGTGATCCGCTGACCGCGGCGGGCTCGCAGAGCGTGGACGGCAAATCCGCCTATGTGCAGATCTTCCTCAACGGTTCGCAGGGTACGACCGCCAGCCACGAGTCGGTGGCGGCGGTGCGTGACATCGTCGCCTCGGTCCCCGCGCCACCGGGTATCAAAGCCCACGTCGCGGGCAACACCGTTCTCAATGCCGACACCAGCGTGGCCGGCCATCAAAGCATGCACCGGCTGGAGTTGGTGTCGATCGTCATCATCATCGTGATGCTGCTCGCCGTCTACCGCTCGGTGGTGACGATGCTGATATCGATGGTCGCCATCGGCCTGGGACTGTTCGCCGCGATGAGTGTGACGGCCGCGGTCGGCAACATGAACATCATCGGCTTGACGCCCTACGCGGTGAGCATGGTGACGATGTTGTCCATCGCCGCGATCACGGATTATCTGATCTTTCTCCTCGGCAGATATCACGAGGAGCGAGCGAACGGCCTCGATCGCGAAGATGCGTTCTACGTCTCCTACAGCGGTGTCTCGCACGTCATCCTGGGTTCCGGGCTGACCATCGTCGGCGCCCTGATGTGTCTGAGCATGACGACGCTGCCCTATTTCCAGACGATGGGTCCGCCCTGCGCGATCGCGATTCTGGTCGTGATCGTCGCGTCGCTGACCCTGACACCGGCGATCCTGACCGTGGCATCGAAGTTCGGGTTGCTCGACCCCCGACAGAGACTGTCGACGCGGAACTGGCGCAAGGTCGGCACCAGCACGGTGCGCTGGCCCATTCCGATCATCTTGATGACCAGCGCGCTCGCCGTCATCGGTTTCATCAGTCTGCTGACGTATGTGCCGCAGTACAACGACCAGAAGTTCACCCCCGCCGACATGCCCGCCAACCTGGCCATGGCCGTCGCGGACCGGCACTTCTCCCAGGCCCGGATGAACCCCGAACTGTTGATGCTCGAAACCGATCACGACCTGCGCACCCCCGCGGACATGCTGGTGATCGAGAAGGTCGCCAAGTCCGTCTTTCGGATGCGGGGAATCGATCGGGTGCAGACCATCACCCGCCCCCTGGGCGCACCGATCGAACACAGCTCGATCCCGTTCCTGCTCGGCGCGCAGAACGCCGGCACGTTGCAAGCCGCGAAGTTCAACAACGACAACACGGCGCAGATGCTCGAACAGGCCGACGAGATGAGCGTCACCATCGCGGCCATGGAACGCATGTACGACGTCACCAAGGAGATGAGCGAAACCACGCAGAGCATGGCCGGCAGAACCCATGAGTTGGTGGAGACCACCGAGCAGCTACGCGACGACATCGCCGATTTCGACGACTTCTGGCGACCTATGCGCAGCTACTTCTACTGGGAGCCGCACTGCTACGACATCCCGATCTGTCACTCGCTGCGGTCGATCTTCGACATGATGGACGGCATCGATCAGCTCGCCGAACAGATGGTCGGCCTCAACGTCGACATCGACCATATGGCCGAGTTGACCAAGCAGATGTTGCCTGCGTTGCAGCAGAACCTCGAGTCGATGACCAAGATGCGCGACTTCATGATCGCCACCCACAGCACCATGGCCGGCACGCAGGCCCAGCAGCAGGAATTGGCCAAAGGCGCCACCGAGATCGGCCTGTACTTCGATCAGGCCAAGAACGACGATTTCTTCTATCTGCCGCCGGATGTGTTCGACAATCCCGACTTCCAACGTGGCATCAAGATGTTCATGTCGCCGGACCACAAATCGGTCCGGATGATCATCACCCACCAGGGCGACCCGGCCTCGGTGCAGGGCATCGCACATGTTCGGGACCTCAAAGACGTTGTCGCCGAGGCCCTCAAGGGCACCCCGCTGGCCAGTGCGAAGGTCTCGTTGGCCGGCACCGCATCGTTGTACGCCGACATGCAGGACGGTGTTGTCATCGACCTGATGATCGTGCTCATCGCATCGCTGATCCTGATCTTCGCGATCATGCTGATCATCACCCGCAGCGTGATGGCCGCCCTGGTGATCGTCGGCACCGTGGCCGCATCCCTGGGTATCGCGTGTGGGCTGTCGGTCCTGCTCTGGCAGGACATCCTGGGCCTGGGCGTGCAGTGGATCGTGATCCCGCTGTCGATGGTGATCCTGCTGGCGGTGGGTTCGGACTACAACCTGCTGCTGGTATCCCGCCTTCGAGAAGAGATCCACGCCGGCCTTAACACCGGCATCATCCGAGGCGTGGGGGCCACCGGGCGCGTCGTCACCGCGGCCGGCCTGGTGTTCGCCTTCACCATGATGGCGATGATCGTCAGCGACCTGCGCGTGGTCGGCCAACTCGGCACGACTATCGGTATCGGCCTGATCATCGACACGCTGATCGTGCGGGCGTTCATGACGCCGTCGATCGCCGCGGCGCTGGGCCGCTGGTTCTGGTGGCCGCTCAACACCTTTGAGATCACCCGGCGTGGCCGTGGCGGGCACGAGCCGAGGCCGGCGCAGTAGGTCATCGATGAATTCGAGACTGCGCCAACGCACCGAAGGTCGCCTTGACCGTTCGCGTGATCCGGTCATTCTCGATGCGGCACTGGCAGCATTGACCGAGAACGGCTACCGCGACACCAATATGAACGACATCGCCGCGCGCGCGGGTGTCGGCAAGGCCGCGATCTACCGCCGCTGGTCGTCCAAAGCCGCCTTGATCACCGACGCGCTGGTGTACTGGCGGCCCGACCTGGTCGATGACGACGTGCCGGACACCGGCAGCCTGGCCGGCGACTTCGACGCACTGGTCGAGCGGGTGGCGCGTCACGACAGCGGGGTGATCCCCAATGATCTGGTGCTGCGCGTGGCCCTGGAGGCGATGCAGGACCAGCAGCTCGCCTCAGCCCTTGATGATCTGCTGCTGCTCAAGGGTGGGCGTTTGGTGACGGCCATCCTCGAGCAGGCCGTGGCGCGCGGTGAGGTCGCACCCGGCCAGGACTGGTCGCTGATCGCCGACGCCCTGACCGGGATGGGACTGATGCGGACCGTCACCGGTCAGAGGTTCGACGCGACATTCATCCGGGCCGTCATCGACACGATCATCCTGCCCGCGGTCAGCGCGGCGAACGCCAAACACGGTGGCCAGAGCGCGATCTGAGCGTTCGTGCAGCCGACGGCGTCAACCGATTCGGGCCAGCCGGGGCACCAATTCGTCGCCGAGTCGGCGGATGAACCCGACGGGGTCGGGATTACCGGGCAGCGGCCCGGTGTGGACCAGGTCGAATCCCAGGCCGGCGCAGTATTCCACGGTCCGCAGGTAGCCGTCGAGGTCGGCGAACGGGTCCGCGAACAGGCCGACGGTTTTGCGGATCTCACCCGGATCGCGGCCGATCTCGTCGCAATGCCGCCGCAGCACATCGATTTTGCGAGCCAGATCATCGGGCCGCAGCACGGTACCGTTGCGGTTCCACACGTCGGCGTAGCGGGCAGCCAGTCGCAGTGTCTTCTTCTCGCCACCACCGCCGATCAACACCGGTGGCTGCCGGGTCGGCCGGGGCTCGCAGATGGTCTCGGCCAGCCGGTAGTGCTTGCCGACGTAGGATCCGTCGTCGTCACTCCACATCTGCCGGCAGATCTGCAGCGCCTCCTCCATCATTTCGAAGCGATCACCCAGCGGTGGCAGCGGCACACCCAGACCGGCGTGTTCGCGCTCGTACCAGCCCGTCCCGATTCCGAAGATGAACCGGCCTCCCGACAGAACGTCCAGCGTGGCGGCGGTTTTGGCCAGCACACCGGGATGACGGTAGGTGACCCCGGTGACGAGCACACCGAGCGGGATGGTGCGGGTCGAGGCGGCGACGAAGGCCAGGGCGGTGTAGCACTCCAAAAAGGGGTCCTGGGCGCGGCCGAGTTGCTCCATCTGAAAGAAGTGGTCCTGCATGGTGAACATCGCCGCGCCGGCGTCTTCGGCGGCTGTGGCGGCTCCGGCCAGCACCGGTCCGAGCCGAGCCGGGTCACCGGGCTGAAAATCGACGAAATGAATGCCCAATTGCATTGTCGTGACTGTCCTTTGCTGTCAAAGCGGATGATGGCAAACAGACGGGACGCGGACGGTCCGGTCCATCAAGTAGGTGCAACCATGCGGCCGTACAGATGCTTCCGGCTCCGCCGGGACAATATCGGGGGCGCTTAGACTACGGGCATGGATCACCCGGCACTGGGGCAGTCGGCACCGGCGCAGGGCCTGGTGCAGATCGAAGAGTGTCTCGACGCGGACGGCGGCATCGTGCTGCCGCCCGGCGCCACCCTGATCTCGCTGATCGACCGCAACATCGCCCACGTCGGGAACGCGGTGGCATTCCGCTACCTCGACTACGCCGGGCCGGTCGAGGGCCGCGCGATGGAACTGACCTGGGTACAGGTCGGGGTGCGGACGCGGGCCATCGCCGGCCGACTGCAACAGGCCACCGCCCGGGGCGATCGAGTGGCGATCCTGGCACCGCAGGGACTGGACTACGTCACCGCGTTCTACGCGTCGCTCAGGTGCGGCACCGTCGCGGTGCCACTGTTCGCCCCCGAGCTTCCCGGTCACGCCGAACGCCTCGACACCGCCCTGCGCGACTGCACCCCGGCGGCGGTGCTGACCACCGCGGCGGTGCGGCACACCGTCGATGACTTTCTGAGCAGGCTGCCGGCTTCGTTGCGGCCGCAGGTCATCGTCATCGACGAGGTACCGGATTCGGCAGCGGCGGCGTTCGTGCCCGTCGACATCGATGTCGACGAGGTATCGCACCTGCAGTACACCTCCGGTACCACCCGGGCACCGGTAGGCGTACAGGTGACGCACCGGGCAGTTGCCACCAACCTGTTGCAGATGATCCTGTCGATCGACATGCTGGATCGAAACACCCACGGCCTCAGCTGGTTACCGCTGTATCACGACATGGGCCTGTCGATGATCGGGTTTCCGGCGGTCTACGGCGGCCACTCCACCCTGATCTCGCCGACGGCGTTCATCCGCCGCCCGCACCGCTGGATTCAGGCCCTGTCCGATGCCTCGCGGCGCGGCCGGGTCGTCACCGCGGCACCGAACTTTGCCTACGAGCTGACCGCCCAGCGCGGTGTGCCCGCGCCTGATGCTGACATCGATCTGTCGAACGTGGTGATGATCATCGGTTCCGAGCCGGTGAACATGACTGCCATCACGGCGTTCAACGAGGCGTTCGCGCCATACGGCTTGCCGCGCAGCGCCATCAAACCGTCCTATGGGATCGCCGAAGCCACGTTGTTCGTGGCGACCATCGAACCCGACGCCGAGGCGAGTGTGCTGCACATGAGCCGCGAGCAGCTCGGTGTGGGATGTGCTGTTCCGGTGGCCTCCGGCTCCCCGGATGCGGTGGCCCAGGTGTCGTGCGGTCGCGTCGCCCGCAGCCTGTCGGCGGTGATCGTCGACGCCGACGCCGAGTTGCCCGACGGACACATCGGTGAGATCTGGCTGCACGGTGACAACGTGACCGCCGGCTATTGGGGCCGCCCCGAGGAGACGCGCCGGGTGTTCGGCGCCCGGTTGCAGACCCCGTTGACGCAGGGGAGTCACGCCGAGCGGGTTCCCATCGGGGCCGACTGGCTGCGCACCGGTGACCTCGGGTGTTACCTGGACGGCGAGCTCTACATCACCGGTCGGACCGCCGATTTGATCGTCATCGAGGGCCGCAGCCACTATCCCCACGACCTTGAGAACACCGTGGCGCAGTCCTCGCCGATGGTGCGCAGCGGTTACGCGGTGGCGTTCACCGTGGCCGCCGAGCCGGTCGATGAGCTGGTGATCATCGCTGAACGGGCTACCGGCACCGGGCGAAAAGACCCGGCCCCGGCGGTCACCGCGATCCGCTCTGCGGTGAAGCGTGTACACGGACTGATCGCCGCGGACGTCCGGCTCGTTCCGGCGGGTGGCCTTCCGCGCACTACCAGCGGCAAGCTCGGGCGGACGGCGTGCCGCCAGCAATACCTTGCGGGCGCGCTGGATTCACGCTGAGCCCACCGCGCTCCCGTCGCACACAGCGCGCACACAGCGCAGGCATGCCGTGCACCAAAATCAGCTAGTTAGCCTTCCTAAATCTGGCCGGCATGGTGGCCGGCGCGCGGACAAGGGGAGGCAATGGATTTCGGAGCCTTACCGCCGGAGATCAATTCGGCGCGAATGTACGCCGGTACCGGCCCGGGGTCACTGCTGAGTTCCGCAACCGCCTGGCAGGAGCTGGCCGGCGAGCTCAATTCGGCTGCTACGTCATACCGTTCGGTCGTCGAGGGCCTGACCAGTGGAGCATGGATGGGCCCGTCGGCGCTGGCGATGGCGGCTGCGGCGGGTCCCTACGCGACCTGGCTGGGCGCAACCGGCGCCCAGGCCCAACAGGCGGCCGCTCAGCTCACCGCCGCGGTCGGGGCATATGAGACCGCTTATGCGGCAACCGTTCCGCCGTCGTTGATCGCGGCGAACCGCAGCCTGCAGGCAACACTGGTCGCGACGAACATCCTGGGGCAGAACACCGCGGTGATCGCGGCCACCGAGGCGGAGTACCTGGAGATGTGGGCCCAGGACGCGGCGGCCATGTACGGCTACGCGGCCGCCTCGGCGGCGGCCACCCAGGTCACTCCATTCAGCTCGCCACCGCAGACCACCGATCCGTCCGGCCAGGTCAGCCAGGCGTTCTCGGCCGCCCACTCGGCTGCCTCCACCACCGGTACCGACACCGAGACGCTGATGTCGCAGGGCCCGCAGCTCATCTCCACCACGCCGTCGGCGTTGCAGGCGCTGGCCACGCCGACGCCGGATCCGTCGACGGGTGCGTCGGCGTCATCGTTGTCGAGCCTGAGTTCGCTGAGCATGCCACTGCGCATGGCGATGATGCCCATGAGCATGCTCATGCGCATGTTCATGACCGGGGCCAACGGCGCCAAGGGAGCCACCGCCGGTCTGGCTGCTGCCGGGGCCGCGGCGGCCCCGGCCGCGGTGGCCGGTACTGCCGGATCGGTGACACTGACGGGTTTCACGGGCGGGACGGCGGCGACGGCCGGTCTTGGCCGGGGGGCCGCGATCGGTGCACTGTCGGTGCCACCGGCCTGGACGGGCATGGGTGTGGCCACCACGCCGGCGGCCACAGCACTGCCGGTGACCGGAGCTGCTGCCCCGGCGGGGATGGGTCCCGCATCACCGATTCCGCCGATGGTTCCGTTCGGGAATCTGGGCAGCCGTGGCGGCTTCGGTGCCACGGCCACCCAGTACGACTTCCGCCCTACGGTGATTCCACGGTCACCGGCAGCTGGGTAGTCGCGGGCCGCTGGACCTTGTGAATCCTTCTGGGCCACCAGAACCAGCGGCCGAGCATCGCAGCGATCGACGGTGTCAGGAACGACCGCACGATCAGGGTGTCGAACAGCAGGCCGATCCCGATGGTGCTGCCGGCCTGGCCGATCGAGTACAGGTCGCTGACCGCCATCGACATCATCGTGAACGCGAACACCAGGCCCGCCGCGGTGACCACCGAGCCGGTTCCGCCGATCGAGCGGATGATCCCGGTCTTGATCCCGGTCTTGGTGCCGTCACCGATCTCCTCCTGGAAGCGGGAGACCAGCAGCAGGTTGTAGTCCGAGCCCACCGCAAGCAGGATGATGACACCGAACACCGGCGCGATCCAGTTCAACGGCAGCCCGAAGATATGCTGCCACACAAGCACACTCAGCCCGAACGCCGCACTCAGTGACAACAGCACCGTGCCGACGATCACCGCGGATGCCACCAATGCCCGGGTCAGCAACAGCATCACGATGAAGATCAGCGTCACCGCGGCCACCCCGACGATCAGGATGTCGTAGGTGGAACCGGACTGGATGTCGTTGTAGACCGCCGCGGTTCCGGTGAGATAGAACTTGGCGTTGGTCAACGGCGTACCCTTGACCGCGTCGTGGGCGGCGGCCAGCATCGGCTCCACGAACGAAATGCCTTTAGGGGTAGCCGGATCCGCGTCGTAGGTGACGATGAACCGTGCCGCTTTGCCATCGGGGGACAGGAACAGCTCCAAGCCCCTCTGGAAGTCCGGGTTGTCGAAGGCCTCCGGTGGCAGATAGAAGTAGTCGTCGGCCTGGGAGGCGTCGAAGGCCCGGCCCATCTCGGTGGCGGTGTCGGTCATCCGCGACATCTGGGTCACCAGTCCGGAGAACGTCGAGTGCATCGAAAGCAGGCTGGCCTGCATGGATTTCGCGACAGCGATCATCGGCTCGAACTGCCCGACCATCTGCGGAATCACCGCATTCATGTCGGCCATGTCGGCCAGCAGCGGCGCCATGTTCTCGCTGAACTTGTCCATACCGTCATAGGCGTCGAACACCGACCGGACCGCATGACAGACCGGGATGTTCACGCAGTGCTGCTCCCAGTAGAAGTAGTTGCGGACCGGGCGGGCGACATCGTCGAAATCGGCGATGTGGTCCCGGATCTCGTCGACGGTCGCATTGATCGTGACCATGTCGGCGGTCATCTTCCCGGTGGTGGTGTCCATCCGGGCGACCAGTTCCCGCAGCCGCTCCATGGACGCGACGGTGGCGCCCAGGTCGTCACTCATCCTGAGCATGTCCGCCAGTCGGTCGTCCATGAACTGCAGATTCTGCTGGATCGGCACGGCGCCCATGCTGACCTGGAACGGGATCGAGGTGTGCTCGATGGGGCTGCCCAACGGCCGGGTGATGCTCTGCACGCGTTCCACCCCGCGGGTGCGGAAGATGTTCTTGGCGATCCGGTCCAAGATGATCATGTCGGCCGAATTGCGCAAGTCGTGGTCGGCCTCGACCATCAACACATCGGGGTTCATCCGGGCGGCGCTGAAGTGCCGTTCGGCGGCGTCGTAACCGACGTTCGCCGGCAGGTCAGACGGGATGTAGTAGCGGTCGTTGTAGCTGACCTGCATGCCCGGCACCACGAGCATCCCGACCAGGGTGACCAGCAGTGCACTCACGAACACCGCACCGGGCCAGCGGACGTTGGCGGTGCCGATGCGCCGCCATCCGCGCTGCTGCTCCGCCCGCTTGGGGTCGAGCAGCGGGGCGCCGACGGCGACGATGGCCGGGGCGACGGTCAGCGCGCCGGCGATCACCACCAGCAGCCCCACGGCCGACGGGATGCCGAGTGCCTTGAAGTAGGACAGCCGGGCGAAGTGCAGACACAGGGAGGCGCCGGCGATGGTCAGCCCGGATCCCAAGATGACATGCCAGGTGCCACGGAACATCGAATACCAGGCGGTTTCGCGGTCCTCGCCGGCACGTCGGGCTTCGTGGTAGCGGCCGACCAGGAAGATGGCGTAGTCGGTGCCGGCCGCGATCGCCAGTGACGACAGCATCGCGACGACGAATGTCGAGAACCCCAGCAGCCCAAGATCACCCAACAGTGCGACCAGCCCGCGGGCGGTGCCCATCTCGAACCCGACCATCACCAGCGCCAAGGCCACGGTGGCAGCCGAGCGGTACACGATCGCCAGCATGATGATGATGACCACGCCGGTGACCGCCATCATCTTGAACATGGACTTGTCGGCGGCCTCGGTCATGTCGGTGGTCAGCGCGGCCTGCCCGGTGACGTAGGCCTTCACCCCGTCCGGGGCCGGCACCGAGGCGACGATGTGGCGCACCGCGTCGATGGACTTGTTGCCCTGCGTGCTGCCCTGGTCGCCGGCGGTGTTGATCTGCGCGTAGGCGGCCTTTCCGTCGGCGCTCTGCACGCCTGCCGCGGTGATCGGGTCGCCCCACAGGTTCGCGATGTGCTGGACGTGCTCGTGATCGGCGGACAGCTTCTCGACCAGCCTGTCGTAGTAGGCGTGGGCCTCCGGGCCGAGCTCGTTCTGGCCCTCGAGCACCAGCATGACCATTGAGTCGGAGTCGAATTCTTCGAACGTCTTGCCGATGTGCTTGGCGGCGATCAGCGATGGCGCGTCCTGCGGGGACATCGTCACCGCGTGGTCCCGTGCAACAGATTCGATCGGCGGCACCAGCACGTTGAGGCCGACGGTCAGCAGCAGCCAGACGATGATCAGCGGCCAGGCCAGCCTGCGCACCCAGCGCATGTAGGCCGGGCGGGGGTTACCGTGGGCGCTCATGCCGCTTTGACCAGACAGAAGACCTGGGCGTGGTGACCGGTGGCGAACTGCTCATCTTTGATGTCGCCGTTGACCGTGATGCGGCAGCTGATCGCATCGGCGTCACCCTGGGCCACCACGTTGGCGATCACGGCGGGGCTCGTCGTGGTCATGGTGTGCGACCAGGGCAGGGCGGTGAATTTCGACCGCGCGGGTTGGGTCTGCTCATCGAGGTAGCTGACCCCGCCGGTGGCGCCGTCGGGTCCGAAGACCTCATAGACAACCCGCTTTTCATTGGTCGACGCGATCGGCGCCGAACCGCTGCCATCCCAGTGGAAGATCTCGTCGGATCCGAACGCGCCGCGCAGGTTGACCACCGCCAAGGTGCCGGCGACCGCCGCCATGACGACGACGACCGGGACCCAGGCCCGCTTCGCAATTCTGAACATGGTGGCCACCTTCCGGCACTTCCTCTGATTTGAACCACTGCTCGATACGATACCCAATGGGGTATTGATTCACGCCCAAAAATGCCCGTGGGGGTATGTGATCTCCGTTAAGGCCCGGGCAGGGCCCGCTGGGCGGCCACCGCGCCGCCTAGCCAGCGCCGCAGGAAGCGGCGCAGTTCATCGGGGGAGCGCGCCGGTTCATTGGGCGCGACAAAGAACGACAGCATGATCCGCAGGGTGAATTCGACCAGTTCGCGCAGGCTCGCCTCGTCGTAGCCGTGCCGCTCCCAGTCGACGTCGAATCGGTCGATCATGCGCATCCCGATGGCCTGGGACTCCTCGGACGCCATCTCCCGGTTGTGCGGGGACGTCGACGACAGCATCGCGCCCAGCTGCGGGGAGCGGGCCACCGCGTCCAGTGTGTAGAGCACGCCTTCGGAGAGCGCATCGGCCGGGTCGTGGATACCGCGCACGTGCTCGGTCAGCCGGTCCAGGAAGCCGTCGACCGAGGCGATGGCCACCGCGTGCATCAGCGCATCGGCGGTGGGGAAGTAGCGGTACACGGTCTGGCGGATCACGCCCAGGGAACCGGCGACGTCGGCCAGCGACACTGCCGAGCCCGTCTGGGCGACCAGGTCGACGGCCGCGGCGATGATCCGCTCGCCGGCCTCTTCGTCGCTGCGGGGCGGGTTGCCGCCCCATCCGCGTCGCCGGGCCATCAGTGCACTGCTTGACAATCGAGGGTCACCAAACAATCATACGCTTAAACGTCTATATGTATGTTTAGGGTCGAGGTTGGCGATGACGGATCTGATCGTGCGCAAGTTGAGGTTCGCATTCGCCGAATACCCGGTCCCATTTCTGTGGAACGAGGCCAACCCGGCGTTCTCGTCGATGGCCAACGCCGTCTCGCTGCTGGCGATCGGCTTCGAGAAGATGATCGGCAGCATGATCACCGAGGCGATGCCGCGGATCACCGACCCCGCGGTAGCCGAGGAGGCCGACGCCTTCGTCCGCCAGGAGGGCCAGCACTCGATGGCCCATCGCGGCCACGCGAAGGCGCTGATCCGGACCTACCCGGGACTCAAGGAGACGGTCGACGAGTGCAACGCGATGTTCGACAAGATGACCGCCGAGAAGTCGCTGGACTACCGGCTGGCCTACACCGCCGACCTCGAGGCGACCTTCACTCCCGTCTTCAAGCTGATGCTCGATCACGACAACACCCTGTTCGCGCCGGGCGATGACCGGGTCGCCTCGCTGTTCCTGTGGCACTTCGTCGAAGAGGTCGAGCACCGCAGTTCCGCGCTGATCATCTATGACCACGTCATCAACGACCCGTGGTACCGGATGCGGATGGCGCCGTCGATCTTCAAACACGTGATGAGCGTGATCAAGGTGGCATGCCTGGGTTTCAACAAGCACGTCCCGTTAGCGGACCGCAAGGTCGACGCACTGTCGTTGTTCCAGACCTACCGGGCCAAACAGGCTTGGCGGCAGCGGATTCCGTTCGGCTGGCCGGCCGATCAAGGACCGGTGCTGGATGCGTTCAAGCATCTGCCCAAAGACGAGATGCTCACCGCGGTGAAGGGCATCGTGCGCAGTCAGATGCCGAATCACAAACCGGCACACGAGGAGATCCCGGTGCTAGCCACCGAATGGTTCGCCCGCTACGACGACGGCTATGACGTGACCAAGTGGTACACCGCTGACGAGAAGAGTGCCTGATGACCGATCTGTGTGCCCCGACTTTCGAGCGTCTCGCCGAGTCGCTGGGGTTCTCCTGCGGGGAGGCCGGGGGGTTGGTGGAGTTCCGCAACCCGCTGCACCTGGAGAACTGGACGCTGCCGGTGCTGGAGATCACCGTGATCGCCGGGGCGGTGCTGGCGCTGATCTACGCCATCAAACGCTACCGCAGCGGGGACGCCACCAACCTTGCGCTGTGGTTCGGTGCGATCGCCTACCTGCTGATCATCGAGCCGCCGCTGTACTTCCCGGCAGCGTTCGGGATCGCCGATCACGTCGATACGATGTTCGCGCACAACGTGTTCACCGTCGACTTCCTGTGGGGACGGCTGCCGCTCTACATCGTCGCCATCTATCCGATGATGGCGACCGTCGCCTTCGAGATCGTCCGGATCCTGGGGGTGTTCCGTCACTTCGGCGGCATCGTCGGGGCGATCTGCGTGGGCTTCGTCCACCACGCCTTCTATGAGATCTTCGATCACCTCGGCCCACAGCTGCGTTGGTGGGAGTGGTCGGTGGACAACCCGCTCAACCAGCCGATGTTCACCTCGGTGCCGATGGGCAGCGTGGTGGTGTTCGCCGCGCTGTGGCCGGCATCGCTGGCGTTGTTCGTGCAACTACTGGTCGGCCGGCAGGTCGACCACGGCCGGCGGTTCGGCGGATTCCAGGTGTTCCTGCGTACCGTGGCCATCGGGCTGCTGGCCTCGCTGGGAACGGGCATCCTGCCCCTTCCTGCGACCCTTCTGGGCGCCGTCAGTGACGGCAAACTCACCGGGATCGCCTATGCCGCAGAGCTTCTGGTCATGGTCGCGATCGCCGTGCCGGTGCTGGTCATGCAGTGGCGGCGAATGCGGTTGAACCTGATCGTCGGCGGGCGCCACGACAACCCGCTGATCGTGCGCTACGCGGCGGTGTATCTGTCGGTCATGGCGGTACTGTGGTTGACGGCCCTACCGGCCTACTTGGGAGCGCAGGGCGGCCTGACCGCCAACGGCGACCCCATCGGCTGCCTCTGGTACACCATCGCGTGCTTCACCGTGGCCTACCTGTGCGTCACGGCAGCGGCGACCGTCCCGCCGATCCTGGCCGATGCCGACGAGCCCGTCGCTGTGAGCTGACTTCGGTTCAGCCGGACCACAATTCAAGGTGCAGGCGCAGCGCGTCATCGAGTTGCGTGAGTTCTTCGGCGGGTAGCCGGCCGAGACGATGACGCAGTCTGCCGACTGAAATCGGCCTGATCTGTTCGGCCTGCGCTTTGGAGTCGACAGTCAGGCCGGTCCGTTCGGCCGGCAACAGAACTTGGAACGGATAGATCGAGGCGACGTTACTCGTGACCGGTACAACGGTGACGACACCGCGACCCAAGGCGGTGGCGGAGCTGTTCGCGCGGTCGTTGCTGACGATGACGGCGGGACGCTGCTTGTTCGCTTCACTTCCCTGAGCCGGATCCAGGTCGACCAGCCATATCTCACCGCGCTGCATCGCTGATCCCGTCCGCGACCGCGGTGTCCCAGACGTGTTCTTCGTTGTCATCCGACCAATCCGCCCATGCGTTGCGATAGTCGTCGCCCAGAGTGGGGTAGCGCAGCATCCGAATAGCGCGCTGCAGACCCGCCGACCGTGATGGCAGCCCGGTGTGCGCCACGTAGGCATCCAATGCGGCGACGTCGGCGTCCGACAGGCTCACGCTCAGCTTCACACCGTCATGCTACCCGATTGCTACCGACGGTAGTATCAATGATCAGCGCCCTCGCCAGTGCGGCGGACGCTTCTCCTGCCAGGCCAGCAGCCCCTCGGCGACGTCCTCGGTGGCACCGGCGACCTTGCGCATGGTCTCCCCGAACCGGACCGCGTCGATCCAGCTCATGTCCGCGCTGCGCCACGCCACCTCCTTGGTGGCCCGCTGGGCCAGCGGGGCGGCTTTGGTGAGGGTCTTCGCCCAGTCCCGGGCGGTGTTCTGCAGTTCGTCCGGCTCGACCAGCTTCCACACCAGGCCGATCTCCTTGGCCCGCTGCGCGCTGACCGGTTCGCCGGTGAGCAGCAGTTCCATCGCGTTGGCCCACCCCACCCGCTGCGGCAGCCGGATCGCCCCGACGATGGTGGGCACCCCGATCGACACCTCGGGGAAGCGGAACACCGCCTCGGTGCTGGCGATGATGAAGTCGCAGAACAACAATCCGGTCAGCCCGTAGCCCACGCACGGGCCGTGCACGGCGGCGATCGTCGGTTTGAACAGCTCCATGCCGCTCTCGAACGAGTTGATGGTGGGCTTCTCCCAGAACGTCCCGGCGAAGGTGCCTACGGCGCCGGCGGAATCGGTGAGGTCGGCCCCGGCGCAGAACACGTCCCCGTTGGCGGTCAGGATGCCTACCCAGGCGTCCTCCTCGGAGCGGAACCGATTCCAGGCGGCGTTGAGGTCCTCGCGCAGCGCCCCGTTGATGGCGTTGCGGGCTTCGGGCCGGTTCAAGGTGATGGTCGCCACGTGGTTGTCCAATTCATAGGTGACCAGACTCATGGCTGCACCGTACCGTCGGAGTCGTGAGGTGGATCGTGGACGCGATGAATGTGATCGGTGCGCGCCCGGACGGCTGGTGGAAGGACCGCCACGCCGCGATGGTCCGGTTGACCCGACAGCTCGAAGTCTGGGCGGCGGCGCGAGGCGGGGACGTCACCGTGGTCTTCGAAAAGCCGCCGTCGCCGCCCATCGGCTCGGAGATCGTCACTATCGCCGCGGCCCCGCGGCCGGGCGCCAACTCCGCTGACGACGAGATCGTGCGGCTGGTGCTGGCCGACGAGCGGCCCGGGGAGATCACCGTCGTGACATCGGATATCACGCTGGTGGACCGGGTCCGCCAGGCCGGAGCGAACACCGACCCGGCCAGGGGATTTCGTGAGCTGATCGAGCGGTCCGCGCCCTAGTCGGCCCGACGGGCGGCGCTCGCCCCGGCGCGCCGGCCGGCGAACACGCAGTCGGCGATCGACAGCCCGCTGACGTAGGACCGGGACGCGATACCGATCGCGGTGCGGCCGGCGCTGTAGAGCCCCGGGATCGGCGCTCCGTCGGCGTCGACGACGGAGCCGGTGTCCTCGCAGACCCGCACCCCGCCGAGGGTGAGCATCGGCGTGGGCAGCAAGGGGTTGGGGCGCACCGAGATATCCAGAAGTGTGTAGGGGGCTCGATCGATGCGGCGGCGGAATTCGTCGGGCTTCCCGACCGGGTCGGGCTGGCCGGCGTCGATCGCGTCGTTGTGGGCGGCGACGGTCGCCTGCAGGCCCTCCGGGTCGATGCCGGCCGCCCGGGCCACCTCCGTCAGGGTCTTGCCGCGTTTGGCGCCGGTGAGCATCAGGGCGGCGGACTGGGCGCGCTGGAACCACAACGTCTGGGTGAGCAGTTGGCGCCGCGCCTCCGACATCAGGGCGGCGTCGGCCAGGATCCAGCCGTTGCTGCCGTGCTGCTTTACCAGGGCCTGGCCGAGCGCGGCGCCGTAGCGGGTCTCGTCGATGACTCGAGAACCCTTGTCGTCGACCACGATCGAGGAGATGAATGCGCTCGGCGGGGTGATGAACTTCCACACCGAGACGTTATCCATCCGGTCGGTCACCGCACCGACGCTCTGCGCCAACGCGATACCGCTGCCGTCGTCACCGCTGGTGCCCAACGGCAGGCCCCCGTTGAATTGAGGGGCGTAGCGCTTGCGCCATTCGGTGTTCGCGATGAAGCCACCCGCGCAGATGATCACGCCTCGCCGCGCGGTGATCTCGATCGGACGGGCGTAACGGTCGGCAAGCTTGGCCAGCCGGCGCTCCATCGCCGCGCGCAGCGGCGGGTAGTAGACGCCCGGCTTGGAGGAGATCGCCGCCAGGCGTGCATAGCGGCGCTGGATGCGCCGTGGCGCCTCGCCCATGGTCATCGCGCGTACGCCGATCACCCGGCCGGTGGCATCGCGCAGCAGCTCGGTGACGCTGGTGTGCGGCCGGAAGTCCACGCCAAGCCTGCGGGCCGAATCCGCCAGTGGCGCATAGATCTTCGTGCCCGAGGTGCCTTTGCCGTAGGCGCGGTGGCCGCGTTGCACCGGCGGGGTGTGGGCGCGGAATGCCCCGGCATTCTCGCTGCCGGAGTGATACAGGTAGTAGCGGTTGTTGGGAAACGACGTCTTGTAGGGGCACAGTCCGGCGTTGAACGGAACACCGTGGCCGCTCAGCCAGTCGATCATCTCCGGACTGGAATCGACGAAGCGCTGCAACGTCTCCGGGCTGACCGCGTCGCCGACCTCCAGGCGCAGGTAGTCCAGCATCTGCTCGGCCGTGTCGTGTACGCCGGCTTCCTTCTGGACCGAGGTGCCGGCCCCGGCGTAGATGATGCCGCCGGAGATCGCGGTGGCTCCACCGCCGTTGGCGCGGTCGACGGCGATGACCTCGGCGCCGAGTTCTCGTGCGGTGATCGCCGCGCTCGTTCCTGCCGCGCCGAACCCGACGACGACGATGTCAGTTGTCAAACTGGTGGTCACGCGGCTCAATGTAACAGGTTCTAGTTCTGCTTCTACTCAGATAACCAGCGATGATAAATGAACAAACGGCTATAACCGAAACATGTTCTACTTTCTCGGGAACGCTCCCGAGGGCCACCTTGCGCGCTTTACGCCTGCTCACCGGTCAAGATGGACGGCATGGCTGCACGAGTATGGCGCATTGTCGCGACCCTGGTTTTCGCCCTCGCCGCAACGGTGACGCCGGCCGGTGCCGAGCCGGGAGCCGATCCGGCGGCGCTGGCCGCCGATCTGGTCGCCGCCGACCAGGCGCTGCGCAACCCGTCGGCCCCGGAACAGGTGCTCGCGGCCGCTGCTCGCCGCCAGCAGGTCGCCTATCGCACCCTGGGGGCACACCCGGAGTGGGATGCGGTGGCTCGCCCGCAGATCCCGGCGTCCCTGCTCGACGTCTATGACCGCAACATCGATGCCCGCCGTGCGCTCATGGCGCTCACCGATCCGAAATCCAGCATGCCGCCATGGCGGGTGGTGCCGCCGGTGCCGGCCAACGAACTGATCGCCGCTTACCGTGCCGCCGAGGCCGCATCCGGGGTGCCGTGGAACTACCTGGCGGCCATCAACTTCGTCGAGACCGGCTTCGGCCGCATCAACGGCATCAGCGACGACGCCGCGGCGGGCCCGATGCAGTTCCTGCCGTCGACGTTCGCGGCCTACGGCAACGGGGGAGACATCCACTCGCCCCGGGATTCCATCATGGCGGCGGGACGGCTGTTGGCCGCCAACGGATTCGCCACCAACCCGGATAAGGCGATCTGGGGCTACAACCACTCCGACTACTACGTGCGGGCCGTCAAAGACTATGCCGCGGTCATCGGCGGCGACCCGGCCGGATTCGCCGGCTACTACCGGTGGGACACCTACTACCGCACCACCGCCGGTGATCTGCTGCTGCCGATCGGGTACTTCTCGGCGACGCGGATTCCGGTCGAGCAGTACCTGGCGTCGCACCCGCAGTGAGGCGTCAGCCCTGCTGGGCCCGCCACTTGTCGAGCACCCGCCGCTCTCGTTTCGTCGGTCGCCCGGCACCGCGGTCGCGGGCGGCCACCGGCATCGCGGCGCTCGGTGGCGGTGGCGGCGTCCGATCCAGGTAACAGGTCACCGCGTCGGGCGCCCCGACTCGTTTCTGGATCACCCGCAGCACTTCCACGATTCGGCTGCGATCACCGATATGGGCGCTCACCACGTCACCGGGACAGACCGTGGTCGCCGGCTTGGCCGGGCGATTGTTGACCCGCACATGCCCACCGCGGCAGGCGGCCGCCGCGTCCGGCCGGGTTTTGGTGATCCGCACCGCCCACAGCCACCGATCCACCCGGGACGATTCCATGACCGACCGCGGCTCAGCGGGCCTTGAGGATCTTGATCGCGAACACCAGGGTGTCGCCGGGCAGGATGCCGGCGGCGGGCTGGCCCTCGGGGTAGCCGTCGGCGGGGATCATCGCGACGGCCACCGTCGAGCCGACCTTCTGGCCCGCGATGGCCTTCTGGAATCCCGGCACGACGCGGCCCAGCCCGAATTCTACCGGCTCGCCACGCTGGTAGCTGCTGTCGAACACCGACCCGTCGCGGCCGTTGACACCCATGTAGCAGACCGTCACGGTGGCACTGTCCGCGACCACCGGGCCGTCGCCGGCCTTGAGCGTGTGCACCTGGGTCTGCGCCACCTTGAACGGTTGCTTCACCGTGACACTCGGCGCGGCGGTGTCGGTGGAGCCGATCACCGCCAGGCTGCCGCTGGATCCGGGCAGCGTCCACTCGGGCTCGCCGCCCTCCGTCGGCGCCGACGAGGGGCAGACCGACGGCGTCTGGCCGCCGGGGGGCATGAACAGATCCGTCACTGTGGAGGTGCGCTCCGAGGAAGCGCTGTTCTCCGAGCCGCCGCAGGCGGTCAGGGTCAGGCCCAGGCCCAGGGCACCGGTGGCGAGTGCGATGAGCGGGGTGCGAAAGGAAGTCACCTGCGCCACGCTACAGCCCGGGGTGAGCCGACTGGACGGTGTAGCATTCCGCTATAGCTTGTTTCATATTGCTACGCAGCTGGGAGGTCGCCTATGGCCGAGGCCGCCGATCGGGTAACCAGGTTTGCGGCGGACTTGGTGGACAGCGCTGCGGCCGAAGGTGCTCGGCAGAGCCGGTCGGCCAAACAACAGCTCGATCACTGGGCGCGGGTAGGTCGCGCGGTATCGGCGCAGCAGACCGCGGCGCGCAGGCGGGTCGAAGCAGCCTTGGCCGGTCATCTGGACACCGCTGCGTTGACTGCCGACGAAGGCGTGGTCTACAACGCTGAAATCTCCGCGGCGATCGAGGAGAACCTGGCGCAGACCAATTACGGGAACCTGCTCGCCGAGCGCGGCATCACCACAGTCGCGCTTGATGACGAGGGTCGAATCGTCGAATATCGGCCCGACGGCACCTCGGTGATCGTCGAGACGTCCTACTGACGGCGGACGGGCGCTGATGCGACGACTCGACCTCGTCGTCGGCCCGAACGGGGCGGGGAAATCCACCTTCGTTGCCCTGACGTTGGGGCAGTTGCTGCCGGGTGCGCCGTTCGTCAACGCAGATGAGATCGCCAAGAGCCGCTGGCCCGACGACACCGCTGCGCGCGCGTACGACGCTGCAAAGGTGGCTGCGCTGACCCGGGTGAAGCTCATCGCGGAGGGCCATTCGTTCATCACTGAGACGGTGTTTTCGCACGAGTCCAAACTTGACTTGCTCCGCCATGCGCACTCCCAGGGCTACACGGTGATGCTGCATGCACTGTTGATCCCCGAAGTGTTGGCGGTGCAGCGGGTGCGGTATCGCGTGGTCGCGGGCGGGCACGCGGTTCCTGAGGAGAAGATCCGAGGGCGATACCACCGGCTGTGGCCACTCGTCGCCGAAGCGATCGCAATGGCCGATGTCGCTACGGTTTACGACAATTCACGTGCGACCGGGCCAAAGATTGTGGCGCAGTTCGCCGGAGGTGCGGAGATCGGGGAGCTGGCCTGGCCCGCCTGGACGCCTGAGGCCCTGACCCGACGCTGGGTCTAGCCGGAGACCTTCACCACCAGCTTGCCGACGTTCTTGCCGTCGAACAGCATGTTGATGGCCGTCGGCAGCTGCTCGAACCCCTCGACGACGGTCTCGAGCGGGGTGAGCTTCCCGGCGGCGATCAGCTCGCCGATCTCGGCGTTGGCCTCCGGGGAGCGCAGGAAGTGATCGAGCACGATGAAGCCCTGCAGGTTCGCGCGCTGGATCAGTAGGTTGCCGAACGCGCGCGGTCCCGGCGGTGGGTTGGTCTCGTTGTAGCCGGAGATCATCCCGCACAACGCGATTCGAGCGCCGACGTTGATGCGGGCGAAGATGGCATCCATGATGTCGCCGCCGACGTTCTCGAAGTCGACGTCGATCCCGTTGGGGGTTGCGGCGGCGAGCTGGCGGGCCCAGTCCTCGGCGCGGTAGTCCACGGCCGCGTCGAAGCCGAGCCGGTCGGTCAGCAGCGCGCACTTGTCCGGCCCGCCGGCGATCCCGACCACCCGGGCCCCGGAGGCCTTGGCGAGCTGACCGGCGACCGAGCCGACCGCGCCGGCCGCAGCTGAGACGACGACGGTCTCGCCGGGCTTGGGTTTGCCGATGTCGCGGATCCCGATCCACGCGGTGAGCCCGGTCATGCCCAGCGCGCCCAGGTACGCGCTGGGTGAGACGCCGTCGGCGACCTCGACCGGGAACAGCGGCATCGAATCGGAGACGACCGCATACTCCTGCCAGCCGGTCAGTCCCTGCACGATCTGGCCGACCGGAAAGTTCGGATTGTTCGACGCGATGACCTCGCCGAGCCCGGCGGCGCGCATGACCTCGCCGATGCCGACCGGCGGCAGGTACGACGGTGTTTCGTTGATCCACATCCGGTTGGTCGGATCCAGTGAGATCCAGTCGACGCGCACCAGTGCCTCGCCGTCGCCGATCGCCGGCACCGCCTGCTCGGTGAGTTCGAAGGTGTCCGGGCCGATCCGGCCGGTGGGACGCTCACGGAGCAGGAACTGGCGGTTTCGATCGGTCATGATCGAACGGTACCGGAGGCACCTGCCGTAGTCACGACTGGCAGACTGGCGGCATGGCACAGATAACCTTGCGCGGAAACGCAGTCAACACGTCCGGCGACCTGCCTGCGGTGGGGAGTGCGGCGCCCGCATTCTCGCTGACCGGAACCGATCTCGGTGCGGTCGACAGTGGTCAGTTCGGCGGTAAGCCGCTGTTGCTGAACATCTTCCCGTCCATTGACACCCCGGTGTGCGCGACCAGCGTGCGGACCTTCAACGAGCGCGCTGCGGCCGGCGGTGTGGCCGTGGTGTGCGTGTCGAACGACCTGCCGTTCGCGCAGAAGCGTTTCTGCGGTGCCGAGGGCATCGAGAACGTGACCTCGGCGTCGGCGTTCCGGTCGAGCTTCGGCGGCGACTACGGCGTGACCATCGCCGACGGTCCGATGGCCGGGCTGCTGGCACGGGCCGTCGTGGTGATCGGCGCCGACGGCAAGGTGGCCTACACCGAGCTGGTGCCCGAGATCGCCTCCGAGCCCGACTACGACGCGGCCATCGCAGCGCTGAGCTGATCGGCTCACACGCGACCCGCGAAGCTGCGCAGCGCCTGTACGTGGCCGTCCGAACCGGTGAAGGCGACGTCGGCCCGGCGGCCGGCCAACCACCGCACCATGTTTGCCGGCGTGCCACGGACGGTCACCGTCGGGCCCGATTCGGGCCCGACGGATGATTTCGGGCCGCCGTCACCGGTGTCGACCATGACCCGGACGCCGGCGGGCAGCTTCGTGAGCTGATAGCGCAGCAGCGGGGGAATGGCCTGCGCCAGCGTCGGCGGCACCGCATGGGCACCGGCACCGATCAGGTCGTCGTGGTGGGTCCAGTACTCGAACAGCGTCAGCGGTGCCACCCGCGGCCGCAACAACAGTCGCGGCACCGGGCGACGCAGCCGTGCGATCAGCTCGGTGAAGCTGCAGCGGTGCTCACGGCGAATCGCGAAGTCCACCAACCTCGGTGGGGCGGGAACCGCGATGCCCCTCACCACCAGCGACCGGGCGATGAACGTCGATACAGCGGCGGTGCGTTCTTCTGCCACCAGATGAGCCGCCAGGTCCCGCGCCGTCCAGGTCCCACAGCCGGCGTGCGCCGATGCGCCGGCGGCGCTCAAGGACTCTGCGAGCGCGGCCCGTTCGGCTTCGATGTCGCCGGTGAGCGTCATGCCCACCATTCTGAAGCCTTGTTATCGTCGCGGCTGTGAAGCCACTTCCGAGTCGGGTTGGTGCGGTGGTGTTCGACTGCGACGGCCTGCTGCTCGACACCGAGGCCTGCTGGTCGCGTGCTGAGGCGAAGTTGTTTGCCGGCTATGGCTTTCCGTTCGGTCCCGAACAGAAGGATCTGTTGATCGGGCGCACTCTGGAAGCAGCCTGCTCGAACATGGCGGACTATTTCGGCCGGCCTGGTCATGGCGCGCAACTCCAGGTAGAGCTTGTTCCGTTGGTCGAAGCGGAGCTGGTCCAAGGTGTCCAGCCGATGCCCGGCGCCGTCGATCTGGTACAGGCCTTGGCCGGCAGTGTTCCGCTGGCGGTGGCCACCAACAGTCCCCGGACGATGTTGGACGTGGCGTTGGGTTCCGCCGGACTGGCCCCGTACCTCGCGGTGTCGGTCGCGGCCGACGAGGTCCGCACTCCTAAGCCCCATCCGGAGCTGTATCTCACCGCATTCGAACTGCTTGGGGTGTCGCCGAATGCGGGTGTGGCCCTGGAGGATTCATCGACCGGTGTGGCGGCTGCTCGTGCCGCTGGCGCCTACCTGATCACGGTGCCGTCCCAGCCGGGCAAGCAACTGGACGGCGACTTTGTCACGACGACGCTGGCCGACCCGGAAATCGTGCGGTGGGCCCGCGACCTCAGCCGGAAGCACCCAGGATCTTGATGGCGAACACCAGGGTGTCGCCGGGTCGGATGCCTGCGCTGGGCTGGCCGTCGGGGTAGCCGTCCGCCGACGTCATCGCGACGGCGACGGTGGAGCCCACGGTCTGCCCGGCGATCGCCTTCTGGAAACCGGGGATCACGCCGTTGAGCGGGAAGTCGACCGGTGCACCGCGCTGATAGCTGCTGTCGAACACCGATCCGTCACGGCCGTTGACGCCCATGTAGCAGACCGACACCTTCGCCGAACCCGGAACCACCGGGCCATCGCCGGCCTGCAGGGTGTGCACCTGGGTCTCGGTGACACTGAACGGTGTGGAGACGTCCACCCGCGGTGCCGTCGTGGCGGTGGAGCCGGTGACCGCGACGCTGCCGGTGGCCCCGCTCAGCGTCCACTCCGGTGTGCCGCCGGCCGGCGCGGCGGTGGGGCAGGACTCGGCCGCCGTCGCCGGGCCCGCCGCGAACGGCAGGACGATGGCGGCGACACCGGCCGCGGCGGCAACGAACGACTGCATTCGGGTGAGTTTCACCCCCGTGACGCTACAGGTTGCGCGTAGGCTCGCCGCGTGCAAATCGACGTCATGATCCTCCCGCAGCCACTGGGGAAGGTCGGCGACTTGGCCCGGCGCACCCAGGCCGCGGGATTCTCCGGTCTGTTGTTCACCGAGGCCGGGCGTACCGCGTATCTCAACGCCGCCATCGCGTCCCAGGCCGCACCCGGCCTGGAGCTGTCCACCGGAGTCGCGGTCGCCTTCCCGCGCAGCCCGTTCGTCACCGCGGCGACGGCGTGGGAGTTGCAGGAGGCCAGCGCAGGTAACTTCCGGCTCGGCCTGGGCACGCAGGTCCGCACCCACGTGGTGCGACGCTACGGGGCTGCGTTCGATCACCCCGGGCCGCGGCTGCGCGACTACGTACTGGCGGTGAAGGCGTGCTTCGCCGCGTTCCGCACGGGGAAGCTCGATCACCACGGCGAGTTCTACGACCTGGATTTCATCACTCCGCAGTGGAGCGCCGGGCCCATCGACGCTCCCGACCCCAAAGTCGATGTCGCGGCGGTGAATCCGTGGATGCTGCGGATGGCCGGCGAAGTGGCCGACGGCGTACACGTTCATCCACTCGGCGAGCCCGGGTATCTGACACGCCACGTCGTGCCGCGGGTCGCCGAAGGAGCGAAGAAGGCCGGTCGCTCGCCGTCGGATATCGCGATCATCGTTCCCGCCATGACGATCGTCGGCGACAGCGACGAAGAGCGCAGCAGGGAACGGGATTTCGTCCGCGCCAGCATGAGCTTCTACGGCAGCACGCCGAACTACGCGTTCATCTGGGATGAGGCCGGCTTCGAGGGCACCACGGCCCGGATCCGGGAGAGGCAGAAGGCCGGTGACTTCGCGGGTATGGCCGCACAGATCACCGACGAGCACCTGGCTGCGTTTGCGACCGAGTCAACGTGGGATCAATTGGCGGACAAGCTGATCGACAAGTACGGCGGAGTGGCATCGCGCGTGGTCTTGTACAACGCGATCGGCGACCCCGAACGCTTCGAGCGTTACGGTGAGATCGCGCAACAGATACGGTCGTCGCGGTCGCGGTGAGGTCGCCCAAAAATCTCACGCCGGTCTCGGTTGGGCAAAGGTTCGGCAGCCCGCCGGCCGGGTACGCGGCGATGGTGCTGGGTCAGGCCTAGGGTTGGCGGCCGTGGCCGTCCTCAGCACCTTTGTGAAGCACTGGCGCGCATCGCTTCGGCTGGTCGCGTCGGTATGGCTGGTCGCCGTCGTCGGGCTTCCCGCCATGCCGGTGGCTGATGCGGCCGCGGCGACGGCGAGGTTGTCGGTGGACTCCACGTGGCAGACGGGTTTCATTGCCCGGTTCACCGTCACCAACTTGAGTGCGGCGCCGATGGCCGACTGGCGGCTTGAATTCGACCTGCCGGTGGGGGAATCGGTGTCGCACACCTGGAGCAGCACCATCGCGCGATCGGGGACACATTATGTTCTTGGACCCGCGAACTGGAACCGCATCATCGCGCCCGGTGGTTCGGCGACCGGCGGGATGCGCGGCGTGGTGAGCGGCCTCTACTCGCCGCCGGTGAACTGCGTGCTCAACCGGCAGTATCGCTGCAGTTAGCGCCTGCGGGCCAACGGCTGGTCACTACTTGACGCGGCCTCCTGGTTCAGCACCTTCCGCTGCGTGATCGAGCGTCGTCGAGCACCGCTTCGATGTCGCCCCACGTCCGGCGAATGATCTCCGCCACCGGCAGCAGATCAACGATCCGTGATGACACTTGACCGGTATTGGCGACGCTGGCCTCCATGTCGCCGTCGAAGTACAGCTCGGTGATTCTGCCCAGAAGTTGGGCATCCGGGTCGTCGTCCGCGACACGCGCCGCCAGCCCGGTCCGCAAGACCCGCATGGTCGGATTGCCGGGAATGTCGAGAAGTACTGTGCCGGAATCGTTTGCCGTCACGATCGCATCCTTGAAGTTCGCGTGCACCGCCGACTCCTGGCTGGCCAGCATCCGGGTGCCCATCTGCACGCCCTCGGCGCCCAACACCAGTGCCGCCGCCGCCGACCGGGTGTCGCACATGCCGCCCGCAGCAATGATCGGCAGGTGCACGTTCTCGGCAACCAGGGGGAGTAGCACCATCGTCGAGGCGCCGAGCAGGGATTTGAACCCACCGCCCTCGACCCCCTCGACCACCAGCGCGTCGACGCCGGCGTCGGCCGCCTTGTGCGCGCCCTTGAGCGACCCCACAACATGCACCACCGTCATACCGGCGTCGTGCAGCCGCGCGGTGAACAGTGCCGGATCACCGGCCGAGGTGAAGACGTGGCGTACGCCGGCCCCCGCCAAGATCTCGACGATCGACGGGTCCTTCTTCCAGCCCTGGATCATCAGGTTCGCCGCCACCGGCTTCGCGGTGAGCTTACGCACCCGCTTCAGGTCGGCACGCCCCTCGGGAGTGAGGGTTTCGATCATTCCGAGCCCGCCGGCCTCGGAGACCGCGGCGGCGAGTTCGGCGCGCGCGATATAGGTCATCGGGGCCTGGACGACGGGGTACTGGACCTCGAGCAGGGATTGGATGCGGTTGGCCACGGCTCATTCAAACATTCCGGGCGCGCGGGTCAGTGCGTCAGACCGTGCAGATTCTTGGCTGTGTTGGACGTCGATACCGTCGACTGGCCCGGGCATGTGCTGAGCAGCCGGTCGGCGGTTCCGGTGGTGGTGAACCAGTAGCGTTCGTTCTTGAAGTGGCTGGCTAGGACGCCTCGGCTTGCGCGCCGGGTGCGCTGCCCTCCAGCAGAACGCGTGCGACGAGCGCGGGGTCGTCGGCCATTGGCACGTGGCCGCACCCGGGCAGTCGGATGTGGCGGGCCTGGGGGAGTCGCTGCTCGGCGATGCGCGCTTGGTAGGGCAGCAGAATTCGGTCACGTGCTGCCCACGCGACGGTCACCGGAACGTCGGCGGCGATCTCACGGTCGAACACTTCTGCGGCCGGGAAGATCTTCTTCATGGCGGGGATGGCTCGCCGCATGCCATTGAGATCGCCCACAAACGCCTCGGCCGGAATCCTCTCGGGGTGGGCTGAGACCACCCCGCCCATCATCCGGCGAGCCCGTGGCGAACGCGCGAGCGTCGGCACCACGGGTGCCAGCAGTCGGGCGCTGGTGGTCAGCAACCGGAAGATCAGACGAACGTAGGCGAAGTCGATGGCGTTGTGCCAGTACGCGGCGGGGGATAGCACGGTCGCGCTGGCGACCAGGTCGTCGGCGGCGGCTTCCAGCGCCACCCGGCCGCCGAGAGAGTTCCCGGCGATGTGTGGGCGCTCAAGCCCCAGCTGGTCCAGGAATTCGACGAGCTCGACGCGCAGGGTCCCCTGTACGTCGCCGTCGCGGACCACCAGGTCATGCGATTCGCCGTGGCCGGGCAGATCGAAGAGCACCACGGTGCGGTGATCGGTCAGGTGCTCCAACACCGGATACCAGGCCTGCCTGCGGTGCGTGATCCCGTGGACGAGCACCAAGGGCTCACCGGTGCCGTGGATCTCGTGCTTGAGCATGGTGACCCTCCCTTGTCGCGGCCGGTGATCTCGACCTGGGGCAACCGTAACCTTCCTAGCTCAGGATTGCCCGCGCAGCACGCTCTGCGATCAACATGACCGGCGCGTTGGTGTTGCCGGAAGTGATGGCGGGCATCGCCGAAGCATCGACCACTCGAAGACCGGCGACGCGGTACACGCGGCAGTCGGTGTCGAGCACCGTGGTCGCAGACCTCGGAAGACCTTGCGCGTCAAAGGCTCCCATCGTGCACGTTCCCACGGGGTGGAAGATCGTGGTACCCAGTTCACGGGCCGCCATCTGCAGGTCCTCGTCGCTCACCAGTTGTGGGCCGGGCAGCAACTCTTGCGGGTTGTACCGGGACAGGGCTTGCGCCGACATGATCTTCCGGGTCATCCGGAGGCCGCGCATGGCAATTTCAAGATCGGCGTCAGTGGACAGGTAATTGCAGGCAATCTTGGGATTGGTCAGCGGATCCGGACCGGCGATGCGCACATGGCCACGCGAGCTGGGCCGCAGATTGCAGATCGAGGGAGTGATCGCCGCGAAACGGTGCAGCGGTTCTCCGAACTTGGGCAACGACAGGGGCTGCACATGCCACTCCAGATCGGGACTGGCCAGAGCGGGGTCGCTTTTCGCGAATGCCCCCAGGGTGGAAGGCGGCATCGTCATCGGTCCTGATCGCAGCATCAGGTACTGAAGTCCCATGCCGCCACGGGTGATCCAATTCCGGTACAGCGTGTTGACGGTCGAGGCGCCCCGGACGCGGTAGACCGTCCGCAGTTGCAGATGGTCCTGGAGGTTCTCACCCACTCCCGGCAGGTCGACGGCCAGCGGCACCTGATGTTGTGCAAGCAGCTTGGCGGGGCCCAGACCCGAGACCTGCAGGAGATGAGGCGAACCAATCGACCCAGCGCTCAGGATGACCTCGCGGCGAGCACGAACGTCGACGATACGGCCGTCCTTGAGCAACCGAACGCCGGTGGCGCGGTGCGCAGCCGTGGTCCAGGCACCGCGACGCTGGTCCTGGCGGACCTGGTCATCCATCAGCAGTCGCAACGCCTGCGTCTGGGTGTAGACGCTGAGATTCGGCCGGTGGGCGACAGGATGCAGGAAAGCATCCGCCATCGACCAACGGCGGCCGCGTCGTTGGTTGACGTGAAAGTACGCGCTGCCGGCGTTGTCGCCCCGGTTGAACTCCTCGATCGGAGCGATGCCCACATGGGCGGCGGCGGCCTGCCAGGCGTCCAAGATCTTCCAGCGGACCCGTGGCCGCTCGACCCGGATCTCACCACCGGCGCCGTGCCAGGCATCGGCTCCGCCGAAGTAGTCCTCCAGCCGCTTGTAGATCGCCAGCGTCTCGCCGGGACCGTCTGGGCCACCCCAGAGCCATCGGTCGTCACCGGTGGCGTGCGCCCACAGGTCGTAATCGCTTGACTGTCCACGCATGTGGATCATGGCGTTGATCGACGAGCAGCCGCCGATCACGCGGCCCCGCGCGTAGTGAATGCTGCGTCCGGCCAGACCTGGATCGGCCTCGGTCGTGAAGCACCAGTCGGTGCGGGGGTTGGCGATGGTGTACAGATAGCCCACCGGCACCTTGATCCAGAACTGGTTGTCTCTTCCGCCGGCCTCGATCAACAGCACACGGTGGTCTGGGTTGGCGCTGAGCCGATTGGCGAGCAGGCAGCCCGCGCTGCCTGCTCCCACGATGATGAAGTCGAATTCGGGGATGGGGCTCATTCGAGCATCGTTCCTCCATGGCCTCGGATGCGTGTTCCAGTGTGCGTGACGACCACCCGGTATGCGCACACTCCCGTGCATGCCGTCGTGGTTGTCGCGACAATTCCCGCAACCCGTCGTGAAAGGCGTTGGGGCATCTATAAAAGACAGTAGTGGGGAAGGGGGGATCTACATCCGGGAGTTGCCGGATGCCGCCAACCATCTGGCGTTCATGCCCGCCGTGTCGTGAATGTTCACGTGACACTGCTGACGATCGCGATAAACAACCCGACCAGGGTCAGTACCCCGACCATCACCGCGGCGGCGATCGCCCGGCCTCGGTGGTGCCGGCGTGCGTAGTAGATCGTCACCGCGATGCAGGCGAACATCAACGCTGGATAGGCTGTCAGCCCCGCCGTTAGCGCCGCCGCTGAGGAGGCGCTGGCCAGGGTCGCGTTGTCCACGTCGTCAGCTTACGGCGCGAACGGGAAAAGGCGTGTCGCAGTGATGAAGTAGCGCGAGGCGACGGGCGAGACTCACTCGCAGTGGCCATGATCCATCCTCGAGCTCAGGCGTTCACTCCAATGGCTCGGGCGTGAAGGTGACGTTGACGCCGCCTACGGTCATCGTCACCTGACCTTCGAGCACCATCACCTGTGCCGAGACCCGTCGATCGACAGTCTGGGCCAGTTGCCGCACCGGTGCGTGCGGTATCTGCATCACCGACAGGTTCGACAGCCCAGCCACTTTGGGGCCCACGGTGCGCCACCAGGTGGTCACGCCGGCGGCGAACGGGAACAGCAGCACCTGGTCGGCCTGGCTGGCCGCCTTGCTCAAGGCGCGTTCGTCGGGCTGGCCGACGTTGATCCACTCCAGGATCCGGCCGGTGTAGTCGGCGAGCCGCAAGTCCGGTACGCCAGGGGTGGACAGGCCCGCCCCGAACGTCAACTCGCCGTCGACGTCGCTGAGTCGATGTGCGCGCAGCCCGAACGCCAACAACCGCACCACCATCCGCTCATCGGTTTCACTGGGGTGACGTGCCACGGTCAGCATGTGATCGGCGTAGTAACCGTGATCGACATCGGAGATGCCAAGTTCGACCTTGAACACTGTTGCAGAAAGAGCCACGTCCTAGTGTCCACCCAGGTGGTGTAGGTCGAGCAGTCGGGCCGCCTCTAGAGCATCGTGACGATGGCCGTCTTCAAGTTGGCCAAGCACGTCGTCGCGCGACAGCCGTGGCGGGGAATTTGTCTGCCGGCCTTCAGCGCCCGCTCATCCTGCCGCCCAGATCCAACGTTACATGTAACATCGGTGGCATGACCGTGAGGGACAGGGTCGGTGCGTACCGACGGCGAATGCGGGAGCGGGGCCTGCGGCCGCTGCAGGTCTGGGTGCCTGATGTTCGAACCGAGACGTTTGCGGCCGAGGCGCATCGTCAGGCTTCGTTGGTCGCACGGGCGGACGACACCGGCGACGACCAAGATTTCATCGAGGCCATCTCGACGCCATGGGACGAGGAGTGAACCGAGGGGAGATCTGGACCGTGGCGGGTGGCGTTAATGCCGCGAAGCCGCGTCCTGCGGTGATCATCCAAGACGACCTGTTTGATGGTACGAGTTCAGTGACTGTCGCTCCGATGACCAGCATGCTGTTGGATGCGCCGCTGATGCGCATTCGGATAGCCGGCGGCGACGACCGGCTATCCGGACTGGACCACGACAGTGATGTGATGATCGATAAGGTCACAACCGTCAGAAGGTCGAATGTCCACTCCCGACTAGGTCGGTTGACTGCGGAGCAAGTCGTCGAGGTCGAGCGAGCGATGATGGCATTTCTCGGCCTTGCTCGATAGGCGGGGCAGAAGAGCAAGGGGCTGGTAGCACCCGAACCTTGCCTGGCGTTCGTGAACACACGGGACGATCCGCAATGCCCTGTGTCTACATTTCGTCTACACTTGCTCCATGGCAGCAGAAACCACAACTGTCCGAGTCCGCCGTCCCGATTCTGAGCGACTGCAGTCTCTAGCCAAGGCTCGTCAATCCGCCGTCATCGACGTCGTGCACGCAGCGATCAACGCCTTGGAACGGCAGGAATTCCTGCGGGGGCTCAACGGGGATTACCAGCGCTTGCGTAATGACCCCGAACTGTGGGAGCGCTACCTGGCCGAGCGTCGCGAGTGGGACGCGTTGGCGTGATTTGGCGAGGGGAGGTCCACTACGTCGACCTCGGCCAGCCGGTCGGACGCGAGCCGGCCTTCCGTCGCGCGGCGGTGGTGGTGTCGGTCGACATTCTCAACAACGGACCGGGTGGTCTGGTGGTCGTCGTCCCGATCACGACCGCTGGTTACGGCCTGCGAAGCCATGTCGAACTTGTGCCGGAGGCCAGCGGGCTGAATCACACCTCGTACGCGCGCTGCGACCAACTGCGAATCGTCTCGGTCGAACGGCTGTCATCTCGCCAGGGAATGATCGGCCCAGATCAAATGCAGGCCATCGACCAAGCTCTACGCTGTGTCCTCGATCTGTGATGCTCAGCTATCGGGATCGCATCGTCGGACGAAAGCAATTGGGGCGCAGTGTAATACGTGTCCGGTTCGGCGGGGGTTTCATCAGATGAACACGGCGATGTTTACCGGTAGCCCGCCGTATTCGATTCCGCCGTATTCGTGCTTCGAGGCGGAGGAGGTCCAGTAGCCATGGGTAGCGCTGGAGGGCTCAAGAGTGATCCCTAAAAGGCTCTCGCCCCAGTATCCGTTGCGGCGTCGTATTGGCAGAGGACATTGTTTACTGGGCCGCCTAGCGATCAGAGATCGTATGCGGGCTGCGCATCGAGGATTGCGGTGAACATCGCGATCAGGCCGGAGAGGTCGGATTCGGCCCGCGCCGCATGGCATGCACGGTACAACTCCGTCTGATCGGTCTTCTCCCAGTCGAGTCCGGCGCGGCGTTCAGCGAGGAGGAGGTCGAAGAACTCGCGAGTGGACCGGCCGTTGCCCTCACGGAAAGGGTGGGCGAAGTTGGTGTAGTCGTAGAGATAGGCGATGGTGCGCGGGAGACTGGCCTCGGGAACGGTCGTTAGCCGTTTGAGACGGTGAATCTCGGTGGCGACATGGTCCATCGGTTGACTGATGCTGCCGGGTGGACAGAAGGACTCGTCGCCCTTTGCAATCCCCACTGTCCGCAGGTCGCCAGCCCATTCGTACACGTCTTGGAACATATGTCGGTGAATTGCGGTGAGGTACCCGAGATCGTAAGTGCGGTCACCGAGAAGTGCGGGATTCTCTCGGAGTTCGATGACACGTGCTTCGACGAAGTCGTTCTCGGCATCTCGCAACGCGTCGACAGTCCGGGCACCGATTCGGTTCCGAAGGACACGAGTTCCGGGGATGAAGTAACCCTGCCAGTTCCGTTCGAGGTCGCCGGTGTCCCAGGGGCGTGGCACTCGGTCGTCCGGTTACTGGACGTTGTAACGGCGGCGGACGCGGTCCACCAGCTCAGTGGCGGTAATAGCTCCGCGGGCGTAGTCGTCCTGATCGGCGCGGGTAGCATTGGTGCTGCGTGAACCTTCGAGTTCTGTGCTGCGGCGGATCGCCCTGACAGTCTTGATCCGACGCTCGGATTTCTGCATCTCGGTCATCTGGTCACCACCTTCCATCGCGTCTTCCCAGGATAGTCGACTCGCCGGACATCGCACGGCAACGCAACGTTGTGGCAGATAACCGCTCATTGACCACCGGCGGTGCGGCCGCGGTCGCGCTCGAGGGGCGGGACGCGGTTACAAAGGTTTGCCGGCCGCGGCGCATAGCGGGTGATCGGCCGTGTGAGGATCAACATCGGTCGGTCGGGCGACGTTACCTCGTCATAGGAGGGCGGCAGAGCGACGCAACCACCTCGATGCACCCCGGCATTCAGTCACTCTCGCGCCGCGACTACGCGGACATGAGAGCCAACACACTCGGAATCAATTGGGGCACAGCGGATTCATTTGATGAAAGCGTAGTGGTTTTACTGGTGACCCGCGGTATTCGATTCCGCCGTATTCCTCTCCGCTACGGCCATCAAAGCAGTCGAGACGCGGCTCGGGAGTGGCCTCAACTGCCTGCCATATGCCCGCCGGTGGGGTGGGCGGTTCTGGTGGACCGAGTCAGTGGCAGGTTGTTCGCTGCTAACCCGACTCATCTTGGTCGACGCGTGCAAAGCAGCCACTGGGGACGTGGGAAGCGGGGCCGCCAGTTCGATTGAGAATCCCCGCGCGCTTCGTGGATCGCCAGATAGATTGCGAAAGGCGCTATTTCAACTGATCACGTACAACGAGATCTGGGCAGGCAGGGGTGGCTATGACAGCCTGATTTGGCCCCAGGGGGGCGGCTTGATGTGGCCCCTCCGGCGTGGCGGCGGGGTGTCGTTGTGACGGTTTGATTTGGCC